>NZ_CBDBNY010000004.1:0-4032359 GCF_965208055.1 Candidatus Palauibacter sp. | reverse complement strand
CGCGCGCCGTGTCGAGGGCCGCGCGCGCGGCCGCGATCAGCTGGGTCTCGGGGGGGCCATTCCAGCCATCGAGGACGTTGACGCGGATCGCGGGCGGCACGGGATCGGTCAATCCGTCCGCCCGCTGGCGACTCCTTCCGGCTCCGTGGCAGGCTCCGGGTCGGGCTCCGGGTCGGGCTCCGCGTCAGGCTCCGCGCCCGAATCCGGGAGCGAGTCCAGGGCGGGGATGGGGCCGGTGTCGCCCTGGGAGGCCTGCTCGAGGTCGATCGGCGCCGACGGGCCCTCCTCCCCCGCCGTCGCCGCCGTCTCCGGGTCGCCCTTCCCCGCGCCCTCGCCGGCTGGCGTCTGGCCCGGACCGCCGGGCATATCGGCGGGCGCCGTGGGCTTCGGATAGTCGATGCGGTGGTGGTAGAGTCCCGTGAGGACGTGCGCGAACTCCTGCTTGACGATGCGGAGGTCGCGGTACGTGAGCTGGCAGTCGTCGAGTTCGCCGTAGTCGATTCGGTCCTGCACGAGGCGGTCGATCAGCGCCCGGATGCGCTCGGGGCTCGGGTTCGAGAGGACGCGCGACGCGGCTTCCACGGCGTCCGCCAGCATCGCCACGCCCGTCTCCTTGCTCTGCGGCTTCGGACCGGGGTAGGCGAAGTCGCTCGGATCCACTTCCGCGACGCCTTGCTGGGCGCGGGCCTTCTCGAGGAAGTAGCGGATGAGCTGCGTGCCGTGGTGCTCCCGAATGAAGTCCTTCACGACCTCGGGCAGGCGCGCTTCCTCCGCCATGACGAGCCCGTGGCGCACGTGGTCGCGCAGGATCTCGGCGCTCTGCCACGGCGTGAGACGGTCGTGCGGGTTCAGCCCCCGCGGCTGGTTCTCGATGAAATACTGCGGACGCTCGAGCTTCCCGATGTCGTGGTAGTAGACCCCCACGCGGCCCTGCAGAGAGTCGGCCCCGATCGCCTCGCACGCCGTCTCGACGAGGTTCGCCACGTTGATCGAGTGCGCGTACGTGCCGGGCGCCTCGCGCGCCAGCCGCCTCAGGAGCGGCCGGTTCATGTCGGAGAGTTCGAGCAGCGACGCCTCGGTCGTACGTCTCGTGAACGCCTCGAGCAGCGGGAGGCCGACGCCGACCCCGAGTCCCGTGCACACGGTGGCGTTGAGAAAGCCGAACGCCGCGGTCGTTCCCATCTCGCCCAGCACGTAGTGGCCCGTGAGGACGAGCAGGAGGCCGGCCCCCACGTAGGCCGCGGTGATCAGCGCGACGAGCACCCAACTCTGCGAGCGCGTGCGGATCGTGTGCACCGCGAAGGCCGCCGTGACCCCTCCCGCCACGGTCACCATGGGGGCCGCGAGTCCCGCGAAGTACGGCTGGCCCATGAGAATCCCGGTGATCGTCGAAACGACCACGAGGCCCAGCAGGCTGTCGAACAGCGCCGCGGCGAGGAGGCCGGCCAACGCGACCGGCACGAGCGCCGGCGAGCCCCCGGCGGCGGCCACGGCCCCCGCCGACGCCATCACGATGACGACGAGCCCGAGCAACACGGTGAAGCTGGGGAGATCCTCGTACACGTCACGGCGGAAGCGGAACGTCGCGAAGACGAGAATTCCGAGCATGCTCACGACGAGGAGGACCATGCCCACGCCGCGGAGGAAGTCCGATGTGGTGCGCGCTCCCCCGCGCCCCAGGATCCGGGCCTGATAGGCGAGGAGTCGGCGGTGGTCCTCCTCCGTCACCACCGTGTTCTCGGTGATGATGCGCTCTCCCTCGAGCACGAAGCCCTCGACCTGGGGGATCGCGGCCCGGGCCTGCTCCCGCGCCTGCCGGGTCGCGTCCTGGTCGATGCGCAGCGTCGGCTGTCCCATGAGGACGAGTTGCTGGAAGAGCGCCGCGCCCCCGGGCGGCAGCCGGTCTCCCACCCCCTCCCGTGCCGCCCGCGTGAAGTCGCCGAGCCTGACGAGCTCCCCGACGGGGCGCACCCGGTCGTCGCCTGCCGACCCCTCGCGCACGACGACGTTCACGGAGCTGATGTCCGCGAGTTCGCTCCCGCGGATCACACCCTCGCGCAGGCCCTCGAAGGCCATCGCGAGTTCATCGCGCAGCTGGCCGCGCGACGTCCCGTCGAGGAGGTACTCGACCTGGAGCGAGTCGATCACCCCCTCGGCCGAGAGGTCGATCCCGATCCCGCCCGCGATCTGCCGGACCTCGCCCCGGACGAGCGCGGCGCCGGCGGCGGCCGGGAGTCCATCCGCGGCGACTCGCGCCTCCGCCGCGGGAATGATGGAATCGAGCTGTGCGAAGAAGGCGTTCACGCGCTCGACGCTGCTGTCCGCGCGCGCCGGCTCGAACCGCAGCCTGGGCGTCACCGCCGCCTCCGCCTCGTCCTGCTGCTCCCGGAGGCGGTCCGGGTCCTTGGGCACGTCAAAATCGAAGTCGGCGTTGATCGTCTGCCGGGCGACGCTGCCGGGGTCGATGCCGTCGAATCCGGTCGGCGTGCTCTGCGGGAACATCAGGGGGACGGCGAGGGCGATGCCGGCGACCATCCCGGCCCGGAATCCGTGGTGGACCCACGCGTCCCGGCGGCCGCCGGCCGGCGGCCGGTTCACGGGGCGCAAGTAGTCTCGGACGCGGCCGAAAAGACTCAACGCTCGGACTCCCGGTACGCGCGGATGATCTCCTTCACGAGTCGGTGCCGGACGACATCCGCGTCATCCAGATAAACGAAGTCGATCCCAACCACGTCGCGCAAGACTTCCTCGATCTCCAGGAGTCCCGAATCCTCGGGTCGCGGGAGGTCGATCTGCGTCTTGTCCCCGGTGATCACGGTCTTCGAATTCAGCCCGAGCCGGGTGAGGAACATCTTCATCTGCGCGGTCGTCGCGTTCTGCGCCTCGTCGAGGATGAGGAACGCGTCGGAGAGCGTGCGGCCGCGCATGTACGCGAGCGGGGCGACCTCGATCACCCGGTCCTCGATCGCGCGGCGGACGCGGTCCTGAGGCATCATGTCCTCGAGCGCATCGTAGAGCGGGCGCAGGTAGGGATCGACCTTTTCGCGGATGTCGCCGGGCAGGAAGCCGAGCGCCTCACCCGCCTCGACCGCGGGCCGGGTGAGGATGATGCGCCGGATCCGTTTCCGGTTGAGCGCCTCCACGGCCGCGGCGACGGCGAGATAGGTCTTTCCGGTGCCCGCCGGGCCGATGCCGACGACGATGTCGCGCTCGCGCATCGCGGCCAGGTACTTGTCCTGCCCCGGGGACTTGGGCTTGATCGCGCGCCGGCCCCCCGCCAGCGCGACTTCCGCCTGCGATCCTCCGGCATCCCTCGCACGCCGCGAGCCGTCATCGCCATCGGCGGGCGCTTCGAGAAAACGCTCGACATCCACCGCATCGAAGGGACGCCGCAGCCGCGCGTAGCGGACCATGCGCTGCGCCGCGGGGGAGGCGCGATCCACGTCAGCCCGCGGTCCGGAGAGGATCATCTCCTCGCGCCGGAGGACGACGCGGATGTCGCAGTGGCGGGCCAGCGTCGTGAGGTTCGAATCGTTCACACCGGCCAGCAACTGCTGGTCGGCCCCCTCGATGGAAAGGCGCCGCTCCGTGGCCACGCTCAAGTTCCGCTCCTTCCGGCCCCTCCAGTCTCGCCGGCCTCGCCCGTCCCGCTGGTCACGGAGATCCCGAGTTCCTCGAGTTCCGCCGGGGTCACGGACGATGGGGACCGCTCGAGCAGCCCTCTGGCCGCCGCGGTCTTCGGGAACGCGACGACGTCCCGGATCGACGCGCAGCCGACCATCTCGGCCACCACCCGGTCCATGCCGACCGCGAACCCGCCGTGCGGCGGGACGCCGAAGCGGAACGCCTCGAGCAGGAAGCCGAAGCGCGTCTCGACCTCCTCCGGCGTGAGCCCCGTCGCCTCGAGGATGACGCGCTGAACCTCGGGAAGGTGGCAACGGATGCTCCCGCTGCCGAACTCGATCCCGTTGTAGACGATGTCGTACGCGACCGCGTTCATGGAGAGCGGGTCCTCCCGCAGGCGCTCGGGGTCGGGGTCCGCCGGCATCGTGAAGGCGTGCTGGGCCGGGACGGGGAGGCCGGTGTCGGGATCCCGGTCGTAGAGGGGGAACTCCGTGATCCAGAGCCATTCCTCTCCGCTCTCGTCCAGGGCCCCGAGTTCTCGGGCCGCCGCGCGCCGCAGCCGGTCGAGGGCCGGCGAACTCTCCCCGTCGCGGCCGGCGACAAAGAAGATGAGATCGCCCTCCCGGACCCCGAACTCCGCCTCGAGCGCGCGCGCGACTTCCTCGCCCACGACCTTCGCGGGCGGACCGGACCAGCCGTCCGAAGTCCGCTTCAGCCACAGGGCGCCCCGCGCGCCGGCCTCCTGGGCGAGCTTGTCATAGCGGGCGATGCGCGAGCGGGAGAGAGCCGCGCCGCCCGGCACGACGAGCCCCCGGACGCGGCCGCCGGCCTTCGCGGCGCCGTCGAAGATGCCGAACCCGATGCCGGTGAGCGCGTCCGTGAAATCCCGTATCTCCCATGGAATGCGCAGGTCCGGCTTGTCCGTGCCGTAGCGCTCCATCGCCTCGGCGTGGGGCAGGCGCCGGAAGGGCAGGGGAAGGTCCCGCTCGAGCCCGTCCCGCCAGATGCGCGCGAACATCTTCTCCGCGGCGCGGAAGACATCGTCCTGCTCGACGAACGCCATCTCCACATCGATCTGCGTGAACTCCGGCTGGCGGTCCGCCCGCAGGTCCTCGTCGCGGAGACACTTCGCGATCTGGAAGTAACGGTCGAAGCCGCCGCACATGAGAAGCTGCTTGTACAACTGCGGCGACTGCGGGAGAGCGAAGAACCGGCCTTGGTGGACCCGGCTGGGGACGAGGTAGTCCCGCGCCCCCTCCGGCGTCTGCCGCGTGAGGAGCGGGGTCTCGATCTCGACGAATCCCTGCTCGGTGAGCGAGGCGCGTACGGCGTTGGTGGCGACGTGCCGGAGCCTCAGGTTGCGCTGCATCTGGGGACGGCGCAGGTCGAGGATCCGGTGGCGGAGGCGAAGTTCCTCCGAAGGCAGTTCTTCGTCCGGGGGTTGATAGACGAGGATCGGGAGCGGATCGGAGACGGACACCCGCCGAAGGCTCGACACGCGGATCTCGATCTCGCCCGTGAGCATGTCCGGGTTGGCCTCGGGGCGCGGCGCGACGACACCCGTGGCCCGCACGACATCCTCCGGGTTCAACTCCGCCACGAGTTCGAGGCTGGCGGCGTCCGACCACTCCGGACCGAACGACAACTGGAGCAGGCCGGTCCGGTCGCGCAGGTCGACGAAGAAGAGTCCTCCGAGGTCGCGACGGCGGTGTACCCACCCGATGACCCGGACTTCGCGTCCGGACCACGAGGCCTCGACCTGCCCGCAGCCGGCGTCGCGCAAGGCGGTCTCGAGGGAGGCCGGCTCACGCCGTTCGGTCGGTAGCGATAGTTTGGTCAGGAGAACTCGCGGCGAAAAAAGAGTCGGCTCGGAATCGGTTCCGAGAAGTGGGGAACGCCGTGGAAGATAGCCGATTTTCGGGGGTGCCAGCAAGAAGCGGGGGATGACGGAAAGCACACGAGCGGAACTGCTCGCGGAGTCGGGAGACGGCGGGCGGGCACGGTTGGCGGAGTTCTTCTCCGCGCGGGGAGAGCCGGCGTACCGGGCGCGGCAGGTCGAGAAGTGGGTCTGGGAGCGGGGCGCGCGCTCCTTCGACGAGATGACGAACCTCCCCGCCGGGCTTCGGGAAGCGCTGGACGCGGCCTTCTCCCTCACCCCGATCGAACCGGACTACGTCGCCCGTTCGAAGGACGGGACGGTGAAGCACCTGTGGCGGCTCGAGGACGGGGAGCGAGTCGAGTCCGTGCTCATCCCGACGCGCGACCGCCTCACGCTCTGTCTTTCGTCGCAGGCCGGCTGCGCTCTCGCGTGCCGCTTCTGCGCCACCGGCGACTTCGGATTCCGGCGCCAGTTGAGGACGGCCGAGATCGTGGCGCAGTACCGCGACTCCCTGCGCGTGGCGCGCGAGGACATGGGGCGGCCGGCGTCCAACCCGATCTCCAACGTCGTGTACATGGGGATGGGAGAACCTCTGGCGAACCTCGACGGCGTCATCGGATCGCTCGCGTCCCTGCACGGAGGGTTCGGTCTCGGGGCGCGGCGGATCACCGTGTCGACGGTGGGACTCATCCCCGGGATCCTGGAACTCGCCCGGCGGCCGGAGCCGTTCGAACTCGCCGTCTCGCTGCACGCGCCGTCCCACGAACTGCGGCTGCAACTGATGCCGATCGAGAAGCGCTACCCGCTGCCGGAGTTGTTCGACGCCCTGCGCACGTATCAGAGCTACAAGAACCGGCGCATCAGCTTCGAGTACACGCTCATCCGGGGCGTGAACGACGACCCGGCCCTGGCGGAGTCGCTGGCAAAGCTGGCGCGGGGGCTCATCTGCTTCGTGAATCTCATCCCCTTCAACCCCATCCCCTCGCGTCCGGAGTGGGGGCCGAGTTCCGCCGAGGGGATCGCGAGTTTTTCGGATGCGCTCGCCGCGCTGGGAGTGGGCAACGCGGTGAGAAGACCGCGGGGACGAGATATCGCCGCCGCCTGCGGACAACTGCGCCTGTCGCGGGAAAGCTAGCAGGCGGTGGCTGCCGGTCCCGCTCAGTCCCTTCCGATGTTTCCGAGCAGGCCGGCCCAGTCGCTCCCCACCACCACGCTCGCGTCGAGGTAGAGTTCAGGCTCGAGGGCGACGGCCAGCGAGTCCGTACTCAGATCGCGGGCGACTTCCACCGCGGCGCCGAGGCGGCCCGACCGATCCAGGACGTGTGTGATCGCGTGGTCGAAGTGGTCGGCGTTACCAGTCGCCACCACATCGAACCCGAGGAGCCGGAGTCGCTCGGCGAACTGGCGCGCGAGCCCTCTCTCTCCGACCCCGTTGAGGACTTCGACCTTGATCCGGTTCGTCAGGTTCTCACGCGCCGGAGTCTCCCCCGTCGCGGCACCCGCCGTTGCCGGACTCCCCGCGGCTGCCGGACTCCCCGCGGCTGCCGTGCCCGCCGGCGCACTCTCCGTGGTCGCGGCCGACACCGATCCGGTCCCGGCCAGAACCGCGAGTCGCACGACCTTCCATTCCTCCCAGAAGAGACCGATGAGAGCGCCGGCGCCGATGAGCACCGCCGTCGTGATCAGTCCCCGGAATGCGGCCGTCACTCGCTGAAAGGAACCCTGCCGCCTGCGATAGGGGGTACGACCCTCGGGACCCCGCCGGGTCTCCCGCCTGGACCGTCGTCTGGACCTCGAAAGCACTCTGTCGCCTCCCGTCGTCCACCCATCCACCCGTCGACCGTGCCCGGCCGCCACCCTGCCTCGCACCATCCTGCGTGCTACCCGTGCTGCTGCTCCTTCGGCAATCTAATCAACAGCTTTGCGATTTGCGACAACCGGACCGGTGATCGCCTCCCAGAATCCGGCGGTCGCGCGGGAAACGGGGAGCAGGCAGTCGATGAGGATGCCGATCTTCACGGTCGCGACGTCGACCAGGACGGCGGGCCAGTCGTGCGGCATGCGGCGGCGCAGGCTGGCGCGCTCCTGACCCGAGGCGATGCGGCCCGGCTCCAGGAAGTCGGCCATGTAGAGGGCCTGCCCGAGGGCGTCGAGATCCCGGTGTCCCGTGGTGTGAAAGGCGATGGCCCTCAGGAGCGGCTCATCATTGACGCCTGACGCGCGCAGCCGGTTCGCGCATGCCGGTCCGTGGAGGAGGGGGTCGGGCCATTCCTCCGCCGCATCGACCAGAGGACGCAGGGCTTCCACGGCTTCTTCCTTGAAAGCGTCGTGCAGGAGGCCCGTCGCGCGCCAGCGGATCCGCGTCTGCCTGTCGTGACCGAGGGCGTCCGCCCAGTCCCGCATCAACCGGCCGACCCGCCTGGCGTGGCTGATGCGCGCGGGGCTCATCACGGCCCAGTCGGGGGGGCGCTCCTCGATGCCGGCCGCATGGATGATCGGGTGAAGCTTGGCCACGTGAGGTTCGTTTCGATCGCGGAGTTTGTCGGGATCGCGCGGGTTCCCGAATATAGTTGCAATGGGCATCCGATACGACTCCCTCCTCGCCCGGACCCTCGCCCGCGAGATCCTCGATCGCTGGCGGGGCGTCCGTATCGCCGGCCTCCGCATGGCGTCGGGGCGGCGCGCCGTGGAACTCGCCTTCGAGGACGGGTCGCGGCTCGTCGCGATGCTGCACCCGCTGCATGGGTACATCCTCGAGCTCGGGGCCGACGCGCCGGCCTCGGGGGTGGAGGGGAAAGCGGTGCGGACCGGACGGCTGTCGCTCCTGGACGCGCGGGCGCCGGCGGACGAGCGTGCCCTGCTCCTGACGTTCGGAGACCGGGCGGGGCGTCCGTGGGAGATGCTCGCGATCGAACTCCAGGACCGCCGCTGGAACGCCGTACATTGCCGGCGAACGGAGGACTGCGGCGCCGAAGCCGGGGTCGGGGCGCCCGGGGCCGCGGCGCGCGACGCCGGGGGGGCCGGAGTCGATTCCGACCCTGAGTGGCGCATCGAGGCGGCGGTACTCGCGAGGGATGCGGGCGACCGCTCGCTGCGGCGCGGGGCGCGCTATGTGCCGCCTTCGTCCGAGCGGCGAGCCGTTGCCGCTCCACCATCGCAAGCGGAATGGGCTGCCGTGCTGGCCGGGGACGAGGCTGACCGCCGACAGGCCGTGCTGCGGACGTGGGCGTGGACGAGCGCGCTCAACGTGGACTGGATCCTGGCCGCAGCCGACACGGCCGGGACGTACGCGCGATATCGCGGCCTCCACGCGCTCGCGGCGGCGCCCCCGCGCGGCCCGGCCGCGTCCGATGCGCCGGGCATGCCGCCCCGGCCGGCCTTCGTGCTCGACCGCCCGTGGGGCCCCCAGCCCTATCCGCACCCCGCCGGGGCCGGCAGCGGGCCCGCCGCCGGACTGCTGACCGCGGCCGCGCAACTGCTCGCGCCCGGCGGCGGCCCCGCCCCCGCCCTCCAGGCCCTCCCCGCGGCCGCCTCCGATGACGACGATGGGGACGAGGCCGCACGGCTCCGCAAACGCCTGCGAGCCCGCCGGAAGCGGCACCGGCGCCGCGCCGCCGCGCTCGAGCGGCAGCTGGCCGCGGCCGGTCCGCCCGACGAGCCCCGCCTCCTCGGCCAGATCCTCCTCGCCCGCAAGGATGAGGTGCGGAAGGGCGCCTCGACCGTGACGCTCCCGGACTTCGGCGGCGCCCCGCGCGAGATCGCGCTCGATCCCGCCCGCACTGTGGTCGCCAACGCGGAGGCCTTCTTCGACGAGGCCCGGCGCCGGGAGCGCGCGCTGGCGCGGCTGCCCGACGCGATCGCGGCGGCGCGGGAGCGCGCGGCCGAGTTCGACGCCCACCTCGAGCGGCTCGCCGAGGCCGGCCCCTCGGATACGCTGTGGGCCGCGGCGGGCGGGAAGCCGGTGCGCCCCGCGGCAGGCGGACCTCGGGCGGGCGGCCCGGAACTTCGGACACCCTACACGCGGCTCCGGTCCTCGGGGGGGCTCGAGATTCGGGTCGGGCGCGGCCCCCGTGACAACGACGACCTCACGTTCCGCCACTCCGCGCCGGACGACATCTGGCTGCACGCCTCTCAGGCCTCGGGCGCGCACGTCATTCTGCGCTGGGGGCGCAAGGACGAGAATCCGCCGCGGCGCGACCTGCTCGAGGCCGCGACCGCGGCGGCGGTCCACAGCGGCGCGCGCCACAACCGCACGGCCCCCGTCGTCTGGACCCGCCGCAAGCACGTCCGCAAGCCGCGGAAGTCTCCGCCGGGCACGGTGGCCCCGAACCGCGTTCAAACGATCTTCGTCGAACCGGATTCGGATCTCGTCAAGGCGATGGTCCGGCGCATGGAGGAAGCATGACCATGCCGTCGGCAGACGTTCCCGCGGGAACGTCTCGCGCCCGGGATCCGAAGCTCGACCGCGCGCGCGGATGCCTCATGGGGCAGCTGGCCGGGGACTCGCTGGGCAGCCTCGTCGAGTTTCAAACGCCCGAGGCCATCCGCCTCCGGTACCCCGACGGGGTCCGCGACCTCGAGGACGGGGGCACCTTCGACACGCTGGCGGGACAACCGACGGACGACTCCGAGATGGCCCTGGCGCTTGCCCGCACGCTGATCGCTCGCGGGACGTACGACGCGGCGGCGGCCAACGGCGCCTACGTGGAGTGGCTCGACTCGCACCCGTTCGACTGTGGCCTGACGATCAGGGACGGCCTGCTCGGGAACCCGCGCCACGAGAGCCAGGCCAACGGGGCGCTGATGCGAATCAGCCCGCTGGGCATCTTCGGCGCCTCCCACCCCCTCGACACGGTCGCGCGCCGGGCGCGGGAAGACGCCCGCCTCACGCATCCGAATCGGGTCTGTCTCGACGCGAACGCCCTCTTCGCGATGGCGCTCGCTCACGCGATCGACCGCGGCCCGACGCCGCACGGGTTGTACGAACGGATCCTGACGTGGGCGAACGAAGCGGAGATCTGCCCGGCGGTGCGGGCGTGCGTCGAGGAGGCCGGGGGCGGGCCGCCGGATGACTGTATGACGCACATGGGCTGGGTCCTGATCGCCCTCCGCAACGCGCTGTGGCAGTTGCGACACGCCCCATCGCTCGAAGAGGGCGTGATCGAAAGCGTGATGAAGGGCGGCGATACCGATACGAACGCCGCGATCTGCGGAGCGCTCCTGGGCGCGGTGCACGGGCTGGACGCGGTGCCCGCGCGCTGGACCGAAGCGATCCTTCGCTGCCGCCCCGAAGCAGGCCGGCCCGGCGTCAGGCGACCGCGTCCGAAGGTGTACTGGCCGATCGACGCCCCGGGTCTCGCCGCTCAGCTCCTGCGCCCGCACCGGCCCGCAACCTGAGTCGTCGGAATCCGGAAGCCCTCGCACTACGTCGTGGAATGGACCTCCACCAGTTCGGTGGCAGTCTGCGGGCTGGGGATCGGCACCCCATCCTCTCGCATCCCGTCGAGATGGAAGGCGATCGCTTCCCGAATTCTCTGGGCAACTTCCCGCTTCGTGTCCCCGGTCGCGACGCACCCCGGCAGGTCTGGAACGTATGCCGAATAGTTGCTTCCGGCTCTCTCTATAACCACCGCGTATCTCATCGCTGGCGTCTCTCCTTGAGCCCGGCCTGCCTCAGGATACTCCCCACGTCCCGATGGCCAGGTCATCGTTCACATTCCCCGGAACGGTCAGTCGTCCGACCTTCTCGGGGTGCTTGTACTGTCGGTGGCTTCCTCGAATCCTGAGCAACTCCCACCCATCCCGCTCTATCAACCGTATCGCCTCCCTTACCTTCGGCATACCCCCTCGACGGACAAGTGAATCTGCGTCTCTTCCGACAAGATCCGCTCATCCATCATCGGGACGGCTCACGCGCTCCGGGGACGTCACGGAAGAACTGTCACGCGGCGCCCTCAGAGGCCGATCGAGCCTTCGAGGCAGGATCGGGGGACGTCGAACGCGTCGACGAGGGGGATGGCCTGGGGGCGGATTTCGGCGCAGAGGGCGGTGACGGTGCGGCGGATGGCCTTGCTCTTGGGCGGATCCAGGTAGCCCTGCTCGAGGAACCACGCGGCCTCGCGCTCGATCGTGGCGAGCGCGTAGAGGGAACGCAGGCGCTCGATCCACTCCGCGACGCCGGAACTCGGCGTCCGCCGCTCGGCCGCGGTCATCGAGCGCAGGACTTCGCACTCGACGTGGGCCCGGGCGGCCGTGAGCGCGTGATGCTGGCAGTCGGTGAGGGCATCGAAAGACGTCATCCCGCGCGCGACCCGGCGCCGGACTCGCCGGGCGAGCGACAGAACGAGGTCCGAGCGGCGGGCGTCGAGAATCGCGTCGTGGAACCCCGCGTCGCGGAGGTGCGCCTCACTCGTCTTCCGTGAGATGAGCCAGTTGCGCTCGGCGATGGCGCGGCGGGCGCGGCCAGCGGCGAAGCGCGCGAGGCCGAGCGCGCCGAGATCCCCGAACTGCTGGCGAAAGCCCGTGAGGAGATCTTTCGCCAAAAGCTGCATGAGGACGGTGTTGTCCCCCTCGAACGTCGTGAACACGTCGCTGTCCGCCTTGAGCGCCGCGAAGCGGTTGTTCGCGAGGTAGCCGCGCCCCCCGCACGCCTCGCGGCATGCCTGGATGGTGTCCGTCGCATGCCACGTGGCGCAGGCCTTGAGCCCGGCCGCGGCCGCCTCGAGGCGTCGCCGGTCCGCCGCGCTCCCGATCTCCGATTCCCCGGAGTCCCCCGCTTCCGAGGTCACCGCCGCCAGGTACTCCGCCTGCAGGTCGTGTAGGGCAAAATTGAGCGCGTACGTCGTGGCGAGGCGCGGGAGCAGCCGCCGCTGGTGGGCGGGATAGTCGAGCAGAATGCGCTCGGCTTCGCCGGGCGGCCCGAACTGCCGACGCCGGGCCCCGTACCGGACCGCGATCACGAGGGCGACCTTCGTCGCCCCGAGCGCCGCGCTCCCCACGGCGACGCGGCCGCTCACCAAGGTGCCGAGCATGGTGAAGAAGCGCCGGGCCGGGCTCGCGATCGGACTCCGATAGACCCCCTCGTCGTCGATCGACGCGAAGCGGTCGAGGAGGTTCTCGCGCGGCACGCGCACGCGATCAAAATAGAGGCGTCCGTTGTCCACGCCATTCAGGCCGAGCTTTTCGCCGCAGTCCTCGATCGTCACCCCGGGCAGCGGCTCCCCGTCTTCGCCGCGGATGGGGACGAGGATCGCGTGCACGCCGCGCCCTTCCCCTTCGACCTCCAGTTGCGCGAACACCGTGGCGAGCCGGCCGTCCCGCGCGGCGTTCCCGATGTAGTCCTTGCGCGCCCCCGGAACCGGGGTATGGACCTCGAGCTCCCGCGTCCCGGAGTCGTAGACCGCCGTCGTCTGAATGTCGTAGACGTTGGACCCGTGCAGCGTCTCGCTCATCGCGAAACACCCCGGGAGCGCCAGCGTCCCCGCATCTCTCAGGTATTTCTCGTGGTGTCGCCGGGACCCGAGCTGGTGGATGCTGCCGCCGAAGAGCCCGAACTGGACGCCGAACTTCGTGAGCAGGCTGAGGTCGAAGAAGGCGAGCGTCTCGAAGGTGGCGATGAAGGCCGCGGGATCGTCCCCGCCCCCGAACTCCGCGGGGTAGCCGAGGGCCCCGAGTCCCTCGTCGGCCAGCGCCCGGCACCACGCCGAGACCTGGGCGCGGTAGTCGGCCGTCGAGAGACCGACCGCCGTCTCGAACCGGCCGTCCGAAAGCAGCGCACACACGCGTTGCCGGGTCTCGGGAGCCGGACCACGGAGGAAGCGCGCCATCGCGTCCGGATCGAACCGGGGCTGGACGTCGGGAAGCGGCGCGATCGGCCGCGCCGGGTCAAACAGCGTCGCCACCGCGTCCGGACCGCCCAGGCCCAGCGCCTCCTCGATGCGGAGGATGGCCGCACGCTCTTCGGGCGTCGGGTGTTTGCCGTCGGCCTCCGCAATCGCGATGCCGAGTTCCGTGAGAGATCGCCTTCGCTCGGGCGAGACCTCCGCCGCCCGCCGCCGCACGTCATCGAGGAGATGGAGGAGCCGCTCCGCCGACGGTGGCGCTTCGGGGTCGAACCACTCGGCGAGGGCTCCCTCGCGCACCCCGGCCTCACGCAGGTGTCCGCGCAGCAGTTCCAGTTCTTCGGCCGCGAGTTCCCCGTCGGCCCACGCGATGTAGAGGAGCGGAAAAAAGGCGAGCGACCCCGGTTCGGCCACGCGTTAGAGGCCCTCCGCCTCGAACTCGATCTCCTTGTGGGACCCGTCGCAGAACGGCTTGTTCTTCGAGGCGCCGCAGCGGCACAGCCACGGCTGCAGGAAGCGGGCGGACCCCTCGTGCCCTTCGCCGCTGATCTCCACGACGCCGTCGAAGTGCAACGGACCGTTCGCGTGCGCCGTGACGACGGCTTCCCCTGCCGCCTCCCCCGCCGCCTCGTCGGACGTCGCCTCCGACTCGGACGTCGCGCGGGTCGTGTCGATCGGTCCGGAGGCCCGGAATTCGATGTCGCGGTGCGCCCCGTCACAGAACGGCTTGTTCGCGGACTTCCCGCACCGGCACAGGGCCGCCTTCGGCTTCGCGATGCCGTCTTCCGCTCCCGGCATGCGCACGCGGAGTGGGCTTCGAACGAGGAGCGGGCCGTCGCCGCCGCAGTGAACGATGCATCCGTTTGCCGTCATCTGATCTCCCATTGATCTCTCATTGATCTCTCATTGATCTCCCTGCGCAGTGGGTCCGCCGTCAGCAGTGTGTCCGCCGTCAGGGGACGAGTTCGGTCCGCCTCGGTCTGAGGAGGAAGACGCCCTCCAGCATGCTCGTCACGAGCACGGTCCCGCTTTCGAAGTAGGGGAACGCGGTCCACGCCCCGTTGAAACCGGGAGGATCGGCTCCGTACGGTGTCGTGTCGAAGTGCCCGACCTCCCGCAGGTTCTCCGGGTCGCTGATGTCGATGACGCGGAAGCCGGCCTGGTAGTTGGCCTGGTACATCCGGTCGCCCTTCACGTAGAGATTGTGGTCCGTCGCGTTGTTGGGTCCGTAATAGTCCGCGATCACGACGGGGTCGTCGAGATCCGTCACGTCCCACACGATCGTCTTCGTTCGGTCCGTCGTGCCGACGAGTTCGTCGAGTTCGTCGTCCAGAAAGAAGTAGCGCCGGTCGTCGCTCAGCCATCCCTGGTGAATGTAGGCGACGCCGGGGTACGCGGCGGCCGAGATCGGGCGCGGGTTCGACTTGTCCGTGACGTCGACGATCCGGAGCGCGGTCTCGTTCGATGCGAAGCACAGTTCCCGGCCCCGGTAGTCCGTGTCGGGACCGTCGTACACGAGGCACTGCGCGTCGTGCGTCCGCCCCTGGAAGATGAGCCCTTCGGTGTCCGTGTAGCAGCCGGCGAACTCGGGCGCGAGCGGCTGGCGGATATCGATCATCACGAGGCCGCCGCCGCAGGTGTGCCCGTCCCCGCTCGTGGAGACGGTGAAGGCGGTGCCCGCGCCAGTGTCGATGATGAGGTTGTGGGCGCTCCCGATTCCGTCCCAGCGCAGGTCGGGCGCGAATTCCACGGGGGGATTCGCCACGTCGCGCAGGCGGGTGAGATCGAAGACGACGAGGCCGTGGGCGCCGGCCCCGTCCCCGGTGAAGAAGAGGTGGTCGGCGTAGACCTTGAGGTCGCGGGCGCCGCTGCGGTTCGCGGGGATGACGCCGAGATACACGGGGTTGACGGCGTCGGTGACATCGATGATCGCGCCGCCGCCGGAACGGCCCACGAGGCCGTACTCGCGGCCGGTTTCCGGGTCCGTCCAGCCCCACGCGTCGCTCACCCGCTCCCCGGGTTCGGCTCCGATGGAGGCGAGAGGGAGGTAGGCCTGGAGGTCGACATCCGCGCAGTCGAAGCCCGCGGCGCGGTCGTCCTCGCAGCGCACCTCGGCCGACGTCACCGCAGCCGGCGGCATCCCGGGGCGCAGCCAGACCGGCTCCGACCACGAGCCGTCCTCGGCGGACTCGTAGACGGCGGCGAGCCCCGCGCTGCCCTCGGATTCGGGGCTGCCGACCACGGCGAGGCCGGGGCGGAGGGCGAGGGCGGATCCGAAGCCCGCGACGAGGGCGGCGTCCTCGGGCGAGAAGGAACGGCCGGCGCGCCACTGGCCGTCCGCGTCCACGCGGGTGAAAGCGTCGACCCGGCCCCGGCCGTCCGCCGCGCCGGGCGCCCCGGCGAGCAGTTCGTCTCCGGCGGCGGCGAGCGCGATCCCGAAACGCTGGCCCGGCCCCGATTCATGTGGCATCAGCGTCGCCCGCTCGGCCCACGAGCCATCCGGCCCGCGAGCGAACAGCACGACGCGGCCGGCCGATCCCTCCGCCGACGGGGCTCCGGCGGCGAGTTCGTCATCTCCGACGAAAAGGACGCTGGCGCCCAGCCCGGCGCCCCGACCGGGCACGGACGATGCGAGTGCGGCTTCCCGGCTCCACGTCCCGTCGGCGCCGCGGGCGAACACGTACACGGTGCCCGCGACTCCCTGCCCCGGCGCCCCGACCGCCGCGAACCCGCCACGAACGGCCATCGCCGCTCCGTAGCGCGCGCTCGCCCGGAGATCTCCGGCTTCCAGCGAGCCCGTCGCGCTCCACGCGCCGTCCGCGCTGCGCGCATAGACCCGAACCGCGGTCCCGGCGCCCTGCCCGCCCGGCGCCGAGACGAGCGCCACGCCCCCGTCCGCGGCGACGACGCGCGCGGGCGGCTGCAGGATCGCCATCACGCGGCCCATGCTCATCTCTTCGGGCGCGGCGGCGGCCTCGGCGCGGAGCGGCAGCGTGCCCGACTCCGCCCAGGCGCCGTCGGCCCCGCGCGCGAACCCGTACGCGCCGATCATCACCTGCGGATCCCCGCTCGCGGTGAGGAACCCGCCCTCCACGGGCGCCATCGTCCGGCCGAACGACTCGCCGAGCAGCGAACCCGCCGACCACACTTCCTGGACCTGCGACCAGCCGGAGTCGCCCTTCCCGAACACGAGCACCGACGCGGGCCCGCGACCAAACTCCGGCTTGAGGACGAGGATCTCGTCCGCCGCCGGCGCCCATACCGCCGCGCCGAAGCCGTCCTGCGCCGCCACGGGCGCGCACGCGGCAACGGCGCCGAATACGATCCGGAAAACCCGTCTCATCATCATCCCGGCTCCGCGTTCTTCAGAAGCTGTCAAGCCAGTTGAACTCCGAATGCCTTGAAACGGCGGAAATCCGCCTCATCCGCCGTGGCAAGCTGTGCGCCGGCGCCGAGCGCCGACGCCGCGATCATGCAATCGGGCAGCGATCCGCGCCGACGCCCGCACTCGTCAAAGAGGCGGGCCGCCACGACGGCGTCCACACCGGTGAAATCGACGCGGGGGCCAACGATGGCGTCGGCCACTCGCAGTCGGGACGGCGAGAGGGGACCGCACAGGAACTCCGCCCACGCCACGGCGCTCATGCCGATCCCTTCGCCCGCCGAGATCCAGCCGCTCAACCGCCGGTCTTCCGTCGATCCGGCGACCAGCGCCCGGATGAGAAAGCTCGTGTCGAGATGGATCATTCCTCGACCGCGTGGGGAGGCGTCGTCCAGGCACGGCGTTCGGCCATGACGTCGCGCACCCAGCGATCGATGTCCACGCCGTCCTCGAGCACGTCGGCCTGCAGTCGGCGAAGGGCCGCCAGCGGTCCGGCCGCGCCGCCTCTGTCTTCCGCCGCCGCCGTCCTGACCGCCCGGCGCAGCACCTCGGACTTGGAAACGTTCCACCGCGATGCCAGGGCTTCCAGCGTTCGCACCGTCTCCACATCGAGTGAGTAGGTGGATTTTATCATAGTGGTGGCCATACCAGCATGGTACGGCCCTACCCCGGACACATCAAGCACCTGCCGGCTGCGCGTCTCGCGTACCCTCTACCCGCTTCGGTGCGCGGCCGCGGCGAGGGCGGCGGACAAGTCCCCGAAGGCTTCCTCGCTGCGGCCGAGCGCCGCGATGAGCGCGGACCCCACGACGACGCCGTCCGCCATGCCCGCGACCGCCGCCGCCTGCTCCGGGGTGGAGATCCCGAACCCCACGGCCACCGGCAGGCGCACCGTCTTGCGCAGCCGTTTCACCTGGTCGTCGAGCGCGGCGTCCAGCGCCTCCCGCGCGCCCGTCACGCCGAGGCGGGAGATGTAGTAGAGGAACCCCGAGGCGTGGCCGAGGATGGTCTCGAGGCGGTCGCGCGGCGTGGTGGGGGCCGCGAGGGGGATGAGGTCGAGCGGACCGGCGGCCAACCGCCGCTCCAGCTCCGGGTGCGAACCCACGGGAAGGTCGGTGACGAGGAGTCCCGCCGCCCCCGCGGCCTCCGCCCGCGCCAGGAAGCGTTCCACTCCCATGCGGAGGATCGGATTCAGGTAGGAGAAGACGACGACGGGCGGCAGGTCGGCCGATATCCCGGCTAACTGCTCCAGGGTGGATTCGACCGTCACGCCCTGCTCCAGCGCCCGCCAGCTCGCGGCCTGGATCGTCGGCCCGTCCGCGAGCGGGTCGCTGAACGGGATCCCCAGTTCGATGATGTCGGCGCCATCCGCCGCCAACCGCTCGAGCAGGCGCGGCGTGTCCTCCGGTCTCGGAAACCCGCTCGACAGGAAGGGGATGAACGCCGCCCCCGCGTCCCGATCCTCGAACGCGCCCCCGATCCGCGATCCGGCGCGCGCGGCGGGGGCCGCGGCGGGGGCTGTGCCGCCGGGAACACTCAAGAGCCGTCGTCCGCCCCGTCGCGCTGCCCGTCGTCCTCCCCGTCCTCCGTCGTGACCGAGGCGCGCTGAGTCCCCCACTTCTCGAACCACTTCCTCAGGTAGAGCTGCGTGCGCAGGAAATTCGACGGACGCGAACTCGTCCCGTGCCACTCCCCCTGGCGGCGCACCATGACCGTCGGCACGCCCTCGTAGTGAAGCGCCTGGTAGAACTCCTCGGTCTGAACCATCGGCGTCCGCAGATCCATCTCCCCCGTCATCAGCATCGTCGGCGTCGTCACATTCCCGACGTAGAAGATGGACGACCGGTCCATCCACTCCTCCGGATCGTCCCAGAAGGGCTTCTCGAACGTGCGCCGGTAGCCGATAGCGTCGGACGTCCCCATCGCGGACATCCAGTTCACGATCGGGCAGTTCGCCGAGGCGGCCCGGAAACGGTCCGTGTTCCCCACGATATACGACGTGGCGTTCCATACTCACGGCCGCCTTCGTCCGCACGGTCACGACGCCCGGAAAGTACGGCGACCAGCACGGACTGATCCTACGCGTCCGGCCCTCCGGGTCAAGGCAGTGGATCTGGCGCGGACGGTTCGAGCCCGGCGGGTGGATCTCGGCCTGGGCGGCTATCCGTACACGACGCTCGCGGAGGCGCGCGAGCTCGCCTTCGAGTTCCGGAAGCTGGGGCGGGCCGGCGGGGACCCGCGGACGCTCCAGCCGGGCGCCCAGAACGGGATCCCGACGTTCAAGGAGGCCGTTGAGAAGGTGATCGCGATTCACCGGGCCTCCTGGCGGACGGGCTCGACGAGCGAGGCGCAGTGGCGCTCCTCTCTCGAGACCTACGCCTACCCGCACATCGGCAGGATGCCCGTGGACACCGTCTCGACCACGGACGTGATGCACGTCCTCACTCCCATGTGGAACGTGAAGCGGCCCACGGCGAAGCGGGTCCGGCAGCGGATCGGGGCCGTCATGAAGTGGGCCGTCGCCGAAGGTTACCGCACGGACGACCCCGCCGGCGACGCGACCGCCGCGGCCCTGCCGAAGGGCGGCGTCAAGAAGAAGCACTTCAAGGCCATCCTACACGGGGAGGTCGCCCAAGCCGTCGCGACGGTGCGCGCGGCCGATGTCCGGCCGCCGCTCACGGCGGTGTTCGAGTTTCAGGTCCTCACCGCCTCCCGCCCCGGGGAGGTCCGGCAGGCCGACTGGTCGGAGATGGACATCGAGGCCCGCGTGTGGACGGTCCCGGCCGAGCGAGCGAAGTCAGGCCGGACTCATCGCGTCCCTCTCACCGCGAGAGCCATCGCGCTGCTCGAGGACGCGCGGCGCTTCTCACACGGGAAGGGGCTGAAAGATATGTTCGACGACCCTTAAAGTCTTTGTATCGCCGCTCCCGTCCATCGGCTTCCCGAAATACAACAAAATGTCGTGCTTGCGGGGAAATCCCAATCGTGGGGGACGACCCTTGGGAGGATAACACCATGCGATCTCATTACGGAAGCCTGCCCCCCTCGAAGATGTACCGAAGATGGCATCCATTACCAACTTCAGGTAATTCAGTTCCCTTATTAGTCCACGAGCAGTTGCCTCGTCAATCACGAGTTGGAGAGCCACGTTTCCACTTCTGGGTTCGACGACTTTGTCTATCTATTGTTCTCCCATGCAAAGGCCTCCCCAGCGCGTTCGATGACTGTCGTTTTCGTGCGGTGTTTCCGTCATGGGCGGAGTTCCCGGATCGGTATTGCCGTCGACCGTACGCTGCTGAAGCGACTTGCAGGAGTGCTAGCCGGACACCCGCGCGGCCAGCATGGCGCGGGCCTCGCGTGCGGGCTCGTAGGACTCGTCGGCGGTCTCCCAAGCTGCGAGCGCGCCCCCCAGGCGCTCCCGCGCTCCCGCGGTATCACCTCGCGCCCGCAGTGCCCGAGCCAACTCCAATTGGGCGCGCGGGTCGGCCGGACGCAGGCGGAGCGCCTCTCGCAACTCCTCTTCGGCCTCCTTCAGGCGACCGGCTTTCCGCAGCACGCGTCCGATCCGGCGATGGAAGTTGAGGCTGGGATCCTCCGCCATCGCCTCCCGGTAGTGCCGAAGGGCCAGTCCGTATTCGCCCTCGATTTCTTCGATCCGTCCGAGGTCGCCGATCAGGGCCGGACGGATCCCGTCGGCACCCGCCGCCTCGATACTTTCCAGCGCGTCGCGGTAGGCATCGCGCGCCACCGCGCTCTTTCCCGCTCCGATAGCGATGCGAAGCTCCCAACGCCGGACAAACCAGTCGCTCGCCGGAGGAGGATCCCGCAGTTCCTCGAACAGGTTGACGGCGTCGTTGTAGCGGCCCGCCTCAAGATAGACGTCGATGTCGGTGAACCTGTGCTGGGCGATCTGAAGCGGGGAGTACACACCGGAGGCCTCGGCGCGCCAGGCCTCCGCCGTCCGGATCGCGTCCTCCATCTGGCCGCGGAACCTGTAGTACTCCCTCAGTTCGTCGAGCGCGGCGGCCCTCTGCCTGGGTGCACGCGCCAAGCGCTGCGCCCGCTCATATCCCGCCAGCGCTTCCTCGAAGCGGCCCAGGTCGAGATCGAGCGACGCGAGTGCGTTCACCGGCTCCGGGTTGAGGGGTTCGACGACAACCGCCCGCTCGAGATGCTCGCGCGCGGTGCCGTGTGCTCCCCGACGCCGCTGGATGCGGGCTATCTCCATGTAGCCCGTGTAGTCCTCCGGAGACCGTTCCACGTACAGCGCCAGCGCCGCCAGGGCCTGGTCGGCTTCGCCCAGCGCCTCGTGAACTCTGGCCAGAGCCTTGAGGAGTGAATGGTCGGCGGGACTCAGCCGGTGCAGCGTCCGGTACGTCTGGATCAACTCCTCCCGCTCTCCCCGGAGCCACTGAACGAGGGCGTATTGGCTGAGGGCGGCCGGATCCTCCGGATGGAGCGCGACCCACATCTCGATAACGGCAAACCCCAGCTCCTGCTGGTCCGTCAGGAAGTAATAGTCGGCCTTTGCCTGGAAGCGGAGCCGTTCCGGGAGCCGGTAGACGTGGTCGATGGCCGCCTGCATCGCCGCGACGGCTTCGTCCGGACGGTTGGCGTCCAGGAACACCAGCGACCGGCGGTACTGCGCCATCGCAAATGTCGGATCAAGGACGACCGCAGCGCTCAGCCCCTCGAGCGCGCGATCGAGGTCCGGCGGATCGGAGAGCAGCTTCGCATAGGCGCGGCCAAACGCCTCGAAGGCCGCTTCATCCTCGGTGAGCCGCTGCCGAACCGGAAGATCGTCGATCTCGTCCCGGTCGGGGATGTCAAGAGCCTCCGCGAGAGTGTCCGACATCTGATCGATGAGCGCCAAAAAGTCCGGGCCTTGGTGCACCGTTTCGCTGACCAGCGAGCCATTCTCCGCGTTGTGGAGCATCAGTGTCACCCGATACTCGTCTCCCACCCGATCGACGACGCCGGCGGCGATGAACGTCGCGCGGAACTGCTCCGCCACGTCGCGCTTGAGCGCCAGCGGCACGTCGCCCGAAGCGGGAAGCTCGAATTCCGACAGATACCGATTGAACTCGGAGACCGGAATCGGATCGAAGAAGTCGTCCACGGCGAGATCCAATTCGAGGGCCAGCGGCGCCATGTAGGTGAGCCAGACCTCGTCCGTGTCCAGGCCCGATCCCCTGTCGAACCGGGACAGGGCCGTGCGCTTCCGGTACTCCGGCTTCGCCACAGCGCGTTGGACCGTCTCTCCGCTCTCCGTCTCGACGGCGACGGCCGTCGTCGCCGACCTGAGATCCGCGCCGCCAAAGAGAACCAGGAGCACGACGGCCGCGAGGATCACGTTCGCGGGAACTCCGATTTTCTCCGCCAGCGGCACTTCATCACGCCCGGGCCGGCCGTGGTACCACGCGAGCATGACTACGGTCGGCACCAAGAGCAGGACCGTGGCCACGGCCACTCTAGGCAAGTGGGGAGAAAGGAGAAACTCGTCCGTCAGGAAGGCGACGCATTCGACCAATCCCCAGGACGCGGCCGCGTAGATGGAGACCACATGAGGAACGCGACGCTCGAAGAGTGGCTTGGTCAGACCGACCATGTGCGTTCCTCCTTCGAGACGAGCTTCATGGTTGTCAGCCAAGCTAGGACGGCGCGCCGTCGGTTGGAAGACAAGGCGTCCGCCTACGACCTTGTGTTCGGTTACAAGTCTGTGTGCGTTAGGTTCCGTCGCCTAAGCCGCCGGGGTAGGAAACGAGAAGCGCGAGACGATTGACACCGTTGCGGGCGCTGTGCGGCAACCGCCACATGGTCATGATCGCCGACGAGGCCCCGGTGCGGAAACGGCCGGAAGGTCCGTGGGTTTGCGACCGGCGCTTGGGCGCCTGCACTTTTGACTTTGGCGCACGCGTCGCCGTATGGTTTCACCACTCCGGTCGCCCGGAATTGCTGGCGTGGCCCAGAGACCGGACCGGTTCCGGAACCATGCCGCTCCGGTCGGATTCGACAACTTGAACACGGAGCTAAGAACCCGTACCTGCCGCCATCGACCGAACCAGTCCGCCGCCACTGGTGGCTGGGCGCCGCCTCCGCAACCTGATCGCCCGATACAGGGATACGCTCGGCCTCTTTCGCTGGCTCCACCGTGAATACGGACCCATCGTTCGGTACAGAATCCTGGGTTTCGAGTTCTGCCTCCTCTCCGATCCCGAGTTGATCGAGGAGGTGCTCTACGCGAAGCGGCAGTCCTTCGAGAAGGGGTTCATGTACAAGCGGAGCCTGCTCCTGCCCCGCCCTACGATCATCACGGGAGACGGGGAGGACCACAAACGGCGGCGGCGGCTCGTCCAGCCGTACTTCGACAGAAGGATGCTCGACGCCAATGCCTCCATCATGGCCGAACAGGTGGTGGCGACGAGGGACGAATGGAGGGACGGTGAAATCCTCGACATGGACGGGACGGCGCACGAACTGACCCTGTCCATTTCCCTGGAGATCTTCTTCGGGAACACACTTCAGGTCGATGCAACAATGCTGCGGAGAGTGCTCAAGCTGTGCGGCATCGACATCGCCTCGGCCATGCTTCCGAGCCGTCGGCTGCGCCGCCTGATCCTGTCGTCGTTTCGGCGGCTCCGGGGTGCGTACCGGGAGCTGGCCGAGCAGGTCCTGGCGGGGGTCCAGTCCGCTCGCGCTGAAGACACGTCCCGGTTTGACCTCGTGTCGTACCTGGCCCGTGCGACGGATGAGGACGGAGAGCACGCCTTCAGCGAGGAGGAAGTCGTCGACGGCGTCATCGAAATGCTGATCGCATCGCTGACCACGACCGCTACGACGATCACCTGGGCAACCTACTACCTTGCGCGGAACCCCGTGGCGCGTGAGAGGCTCGAGCGCGAGGTCGACGAAACGTTGAACGGACGGGTGCCGACCTTCGAGGACTGCGAACGCCTCCGCTACACGGGCGCTGTGATTTCCGAAGTGCTGCGGCTTGCCCCGCCGGCCTACTATCTCGGACGGAAAGCGACGCGGGATTGCACCGTCGGCGGTTACTTCATTCCGGCAGGCGCCAATGTGCAGCTCTTCTGCTTCCCGTCTCCGAGGGACGAACGCTACTTCCCGCACGCCGACGAGTTCCGGCCGGAACGCTGGCTCGAGAGTCAGCCCGCGCGACCGCGCTGCTCCTACATGCCGTTCAGCTCGGGGACTCGCGGCTGTGCCGGCGAGGCATTCGGACGGACCAACCTGACGTGCGCGCTGGCGGGCATCGCCCAGCAGTGGCGGCTCGATCTCGTATCTGAGGAGTTTCCGAAGTTGAATACCCTGGCGTCCTACGCTTTCAGGGATGGTCTCCCCGTCAGGGCAAGTGGGCGCAGCCAGGGGTCGTGATCCCTACCGAACCTCGTAGTCGCCCTGTTCTATCCAGAATCTCACGCCCATGTAGCGACGCAGGCCCGGGGGCCGCAGCATGGGAAAGCGTTCGAGGATCCACGCCAGCGTGATCCCGGCGGTGCAAAGCGCGCGGTGCCGTTCCCGCGGGTACCCCAGCCGATCCGCGAGGCGGTCGCCCAGGAGCCTTCTGGATAGCGCATAGAGGATGCGGACGAACATCCGGGCGGCGAAATCGGACTCGATCTTCATGTAGTCCGGAGCGGCCTCGATCAGCGCCTTGCACAGCCGCTTCGAGTCCTCGTCCGGATCGAATTCCAGGCTGTACGCCACGTCCATCAGGTGCCGGGCCTCGGCTTCGGACGTGTAGAGCATCTCGGGATGGATGCCGAACAGGTAGCCGATGTATCGCCAAATCAGCAGGACGCTCTCGGTTTCCCGCGTGCTGACGCGGCCTCCCAGACGCCGCATCCCGTCGATGACGAGGAGGGAAAAGACGATCGTTCCCATCGCCATGTGTGCCTGGTTCAGAGGCAGTCCGGCGGTCAGATCCCATTGGCCCGAGTCGAGAATGCGGCGGCGGCTGCGGGCATGGAGCATCCGGGTGACGACCGCGAATTTGAAGCCATCGGCGTGACGCCGCAGGCTGCCCGGCATGAAGACTTCGGTGATGAACCGCGTGGTGACGGCATAGCGCCGGGCCGTGTTGTTGAGCAGCGCCTGTGAAAACGCCAGCGGCTTGTTGCCGGTCGCGAGATAGGCGTGGGGCAGCGCATAGACCGCGAACGACATGGCCGGCAGCAGCGCGTTCCGCATGATCTTTGCGCTCGCGGGGTTCATCCCGCCCCAATCGACCCAGAACGGAACGTGATCGAGATGCTCGAAGAGCGCCACCAGTTCCTCCGGTGGATTCTTCACCGAATCGATCCCCTCGTGGATGGCCTGCATCAACATGCGGCGGCCCTCCCGGGGCCTCATCCCGGCGAAGCGGTCAACGAGGTCGTCGGCGAGGTGATCGCCCTTGTGCAGGTATTCGAGGTACCGGTCGGCGGAGTGCCCGTGTTTCGCCCGGGCCGCAGCAATTCGTTCCGGCGAGAGCGGAGGGTGCGGCGACAGGCCCGGCAAGCCCGACTCGATCATGCCGATTCCCGCGCCCCGGAACCGTAGCCGAGGATGGACTGGCCGGGCTGGCAAGCGTCCGCGAGAGCCCGATGCTCTTCCGGATCAAGCGCCGGCCAGCGGGCGTCTTGCGGCCGCACCAGGGCAGCTGCGGAATCGATCCACACCGGATCCTCGAACTCCCGGCCGACGAACCGGACGAAGCGGGCCAGTTCCTCATGCGGGCAGGCGAGGACGCTCTCGTAACGCATGGTGAGGACCCGTTCCCGCGGAAGGGCGCTCAGGTACCCCGCGCCACGCTCTATCATGTCGCTCCAGAACCGGCCGAACGAGGCAAGTTCGATGACTTCGCGCCGATAGCGGTCAGCCCGAAAGATCAGCTTGAACCAGATCAGGCTGAGCAGCGGAACCCATGGACTCGTGCCGGGCAGGTTGCGCTCGTGGAACGGGTCGATCCCGAGCCGACGCATTCTCTCGGCGGCCAGCACGCGCCAGCGAAAGAAGTGGTGCTGCCGCATCGACATCGCCGTGTCGCGTCCGTCACGGTGGATATGCACGAATCGGGCATCGGGGAACATCCGGGCCAGTGTCGCCACGAACGGCAGCGAAGCGCCGGAGCGCTCGATCCAGACGGACTTCCCGAAGCGGTGCGCGAGCCAGTCGAAGACGAACCGGTACTGGTCGGCAAGCGTTTCCTTGCCCCGGTGGCGCAATACCGGGGCCAGTTCGTCCCAGGTGCCCTCGGCGTCCTCCGTGATGTGGGGCAGGGTGGAGCCCATGATCGGTGGCACGTTGTGCCGTCGGTAGCGCGACCCCGGACCGAATCGGTAGAGGAACTCGTCAACTTGAAACCCGTTCTCCAGCAGGGCGCGACCTTCAACGGAAAGCGTGTCGAGTCGCCGAAACACCGCCTCCCCCGTCAATCGCCGGCCGAATAATGCCCGACTGCCCAATGACGTAAAGAACTCCGACACGCTGAGCATGTCCGGGTGCCGCCGGACGATGTTGGACAGCATCGTCGATCCGCACCGTCCGGTGCCGACGATGAAGACGGGAGCCGTAGGAATTGGCGAGGACCAGAGGGTGAATAGGGTCAGCTTCCGAGCGTGAACTCGAAGCCCGCCAGGGCCATGATCCCTCGGTTGCGCGACGGATCGTCGGCGTCGCCGATGTTGGAGAGGCCCCGCGTGTAGACGACCTCGGCGCCCAGTCGCAGGGAGCGGCTCAGCGCGAGGCTCACGCCCCACCCCAGGGAGAGCCCCACATCGAAGTCCGGCACCGATCCTTCGACTGAGGGACCGTTGTCCATGGTTGTACCGCAGTCGCCCCCGGCCCGGGTGCCATCGATGATGATGGCGGCTTCGCACGAGAGGTTGTAGCCCACCGAGGGACCGAAAAGCACATACGCCGACACCGCGCGACCAGCAATCGGCACATCCAGCCTCCCCAGGACGCCGAAATCCAGGTAAGCGAGTTCGGCGACCGCGCTTACCGATACCTGCTCGATCATCGTGGTCGCCTCCGACCCGGCCGATCTGTACAGGAGGCCAGGCCGGAGACTGAACGCGCCCGAGAGCGGTACGGTGAGCGATACGCCGGCGTTGATCCCCTGGCGGTTCTCCATCCTCACTTCGTCGTCGGCCGTCGATATGCGGGACCATGTTGGGCCGGCGTGGAGTCCAAGCGTAATCTGCGCCGCGGCACCGGATGGCATGGCGGCGGCGGAAACAAGCGCGAGCACTGCCACGAAGAGCTTCTTCATCGTGTCCTCCTGCTGCGTTTCAGTGTCGGATGAAGCTCCCCATCCCGTCCTGTCGACGGGTCCCGATGGCTCATCGCCGCGCGGTTTGCTTCATTGGGGCGGGCGCTCGAATCTGACGACTCCGGCAGTTGCACGACCTGTTCGGCAGCGGCCACGCCCGAGGCCAGAGCACCGTTCAGAGGACAGCGCATTGTTGCCGTCCAATCCTTGCTACAATATAGGGCAGCGAATGCGATCCGTGGGCGATAGACCGGGATCATTTTGGTGATATTGTGGCGATACTCCAGGCGTGACCGCGCCGGAGCGCGCCGGATGCCCGAAAGAGGAGTGATTTGCGGAGCCATTCTGCGGATCAGCGAGAGCCTCGATCTCGACACCGTCCTGCAGGAGATCGTCGACCGCGCCCGCGCCCTGACCGGGGCGCGCTTCGGGCTGCTCACGACCATCGACGAGGCCGGCCGGCCCGCGCGCTTCATCGGCTCCGGCATCACGGCGGACGAGCACCGACGAATGACGGACTGGGCCGACGGGCCACGGCTTTTCGAGCACCTGCGGGACCTTCCGGAGGCGCTGAGAGTGCGAGACGTCCCCGGTTACCTTCGCTCGCACGGGTTCAGCGCCGAGGTACTGCCGTACAAGACCGGGCAGGCCGCTCCGATCCGTCATCGCGGCGCGCACGTGGGCAGCCTCTTTGTCGGGGAAAAGGAAGGCGGGGGGGAGTTCGCGAGCGGGGACGAAGATGTGCTCGTGCTCTTCGCGTCGCAGGCGGCGACGGCCATCGCCAACGCGCGGGCCTACCGGGACGAGCAGCGGGCCCGGGCCGACCTGCAAGCCCTGGTGGAGACCTCGCCGGTCGGCGTGGTGGTCTTCGACGCCGGGACCGGCGGCATCGTGTCGCTCAACCGCGAGGCGAGACGGATCGTCGAGGGCCTGCGGATGCCGGACCGCTCGTTGGAGCGGTTGCCGGAGGAGATAACGTTCCGGCGGGCGGACGGGCGCGAGGTGGCTCTGTCCGAGTTCCCGCTGGCCGGTCAGTTGAGCAGCAGCGAGACGCTTCGCAGCGAGGAGGTGGTGCTCTCGGTTCCCGACGGCCGGAGCGTCAAGACGTTGCTCAACGTCACGCCGATCGATGCGCCGGAGGGCGGAGTGGCGTCGGTCGTGGTCACGATGCAGGATCTGGCGCCGTTCGAGGAACTCGAGCGGATGAGGACGGAGTTCCTCGCGATCGTGAGCCACGAACTGCGCGTGCCGCTCACCTCGTCCGCCACGAAATCCCACGCGGCGGCGGGGGCCGCGGCAGGCGCTCTGCCGCCAGGAACACTCAAGAGCCGTCGTCCTCCCCGTCCTCCGTCGTGACCGAGGCGCGCTGCGTCCCCCACTTCTCGAACCACTTCCTCAGATAGAGCTGCGTGCGCAGGAAATTCGACGGGCGCGAACTCGTCCCGTGCCACTCCCCCTGGAAGCGCACCATGACCGTCGGCACGCCCTCGTAGTGAAGCGCCTGGTAGAACTCCTCGGTCTGGCCCATCGGCGTCCGCAGGTCCATCTCCCCCGTCATCAGCATCGTCGGCGTCGTCACGTTCCCCACGTAGAAGATGGACGACCGGTCCATCCACTCCTCCGGATCGTCCCAGAAGGGCTTCTCGAAGGTGCGCAGGTAGCCGATGGCGTCGGACGTCCCCATCGCGGACATCCAGTTCACGATCGGACAGTTCGCCGAGGCGGCCCGGAAGCGGTCCGTGTTCCCGACGATATACGAGGTGAGGATGCCGCCGCCGGAGCAGCCGTACACGAACAGGTTGTCCTCGTCGACGTAGCCGCGCCGCAGCATCTCGTCGACGCCGCCCATGAGGTCGGGAAAATCCGCGCCCGGGTAGTCGTGGTTGATCGCGTTCGCGAACTCCGTCCCGTATCCCGTGCTTCCCCGCGGGTTCGTGTAGAGGACGACGTAGTCGTTCGAGGCGTGCTCCTGGAAGGCGAAGTTGAACCCGCCGTTGTACATGCCGTGCGGTCCGCCGTGGATGGCGAGCATGAGCGGATACTCGCGATCCGGATCGAAGTCGGGCGGCTTCACGATCCAGCCCTGGATCCGGAAGCCGTCCGTCGACTCGTACCAGACCTCCTCCACCTCGCCGAGGGTCACGCCGTGGAGCACGTCCGCGTTGACCTCCGTGAGGCGGGTGACCTCGCCCGGGGTCGAGAGGGAGAACCGATAGAGGTCGCCGGGCTCGTGGTCCGTGGCGATCGTGCCCACCGCGGTGCCGTCCTCCGCGAAGGAGGAGAGGGAGAAGAGATGCGCCCCGTCGGTGAGCTGCGTCACGCCGCCATCGACGGAGACGAAGTGGAGCTGCCGATACCCTTCCCGGCTCACGTTGAAGTAGAGGCCGCTCCCGTCGGGCGCCCACTGGAAGCCGCCGGACTGCCGGTCGTAGTCCCCGGAGATGAGCCGCGAGCCGGACCCGTCGCGGTTCATGACGTGGATTCTGCTGTTCCGGTAGGTGTCGCGGTGCTCGTCCCCCGCGCTGTAGGCGATGAGGCGGCCGTCGGGCGAGGGAACGGGTCCCGCGTCCGGGCCGCGCCGTTCCGTGAGCTGGCGAATCGCGCCGGAGGCCACGGAGACCGCGTAGATCTCGGACTCCTGCCAGTGTTCGGGCCGGTCCCAGTCGGCGGCCCGGTAGGAGGAGAAGTAGATCTCGCTCCCGTCGGGGCTCCAGGCGATCCCGCCGTGGTTCCAGTCCCCCGTCGTGAGCTGGCGGGCGGCGCCCCCGTCCGCCGGGACGACGAACACATGGGTCCAGCCGGTGTCGACGTACCCCTGGCGGTCGCGCTTGTAGCCGGCGCGCTCGACGATCTTCGGCCCGGTGGTCCACGTCGCTCCGTCCGGCCGCGAGGGAAGGTCGACGCCGGCGAAGTCCGCGCGGTCGTTCACCCGGCTCGTGAAGGCGATCCACTCTCCATCGGGCGACCAGCGGGGTGAGGACGGTCCGTTCTCGAGGCGGGTGATCTGGGTCGTGGCGCCCTCTTCGTCCATCCAGCGCACGAAGATCTGGCTCCCGGAGGGCTCGCCCGCTGCCGTGAACAGGATGCGCGTGCCGTCGGGGGACCAGCGCGCTCCGCCGCCGTCGACGAGCGCCCGCTTCCGGCTCCCGTCCGCGTTCATCATGTAGAGGGACGACTCGCGCCGGTCGTTGACCTTGTCCACCCAGCCGCGGGTGTAGACGATCTTCGATCCGTCCGGCGAGATCCGGGGGTTGGAGACCGACTCCATGTCCATGTAGTGGTCGAGCGACAGCCGGCGGGTCTGGGCCGCCGCGTCCGCGGCGAGCGCTCCGGCGGCGATGGCTGTCAACAGGGCGGCGCATCCGAACGTCGTCTTCATCCTTCGCTCCTTCGGCTTCGTGACCGGCCCGGGGTCGGGCCTGTCAGTACCTGTCAGTATCGGAGATATGCGAAGGAGCGGCCAGCCGGAAAGGGGTTGCGACGGACCGTCGGCTACGGCGGCGGATGAAGCAGGCCAACCTTGACGTCATCCCAGTCGAGCACGGGATCGCCGGGATCGCGCAGCCGCTCCTCGGCGACCGCCAGGTCGTCGAAATCTTCCAGATATCCAGATATCGCTCCAGGGCGTGGCGAACGACATGCGCCCGGCTTCGCCTCAGCGTTGATGCCGCGGCGTCCAGGGCTTCGACCATCGCATGGGGGACGCGCACCGTGATCTGCCGCCTGCGCGTCCCCGCCAACCAGTTCGGTCGTCTCGACATCATCCGTCACCCGACCTCAATCACCGCGCCAGCCTCCGGATCATCCAGCCGCTGACGCACGTGCCGGAGCGTCTCTGCGTAGAATCGCCCAAGCTCGTCCTCCCTTTCCCGGACGTCGCTCAACATGACGCCAAGGTAGATGATCGGGCCGGGCTGGTCCGTGGCCGCGAAGAACTGCGGTTGGATGATCCCGGCGGAAACGATCCGGTCGTACTCGTGGAGCGATTCCTGAAGGGCGTACGTGAGGGAGAGCGTGGATAGAATCGGCAAATCGAAATGCCGCACGGCTTCGGTTACGCTGGCGAGCTCCCACGCGGTACTCCTCAACGGCGTGAGCCCGAGTCCGTCGGGCAGTGCTCCGCTGATCGACATGCTCTGGCGTTCGCCTCCTTCGGCAGCCCGCTGATTCTCGACGAGCCCCGGCAGGATCCGGTCGTGATATGCCATGCGACGGTCGAGGGTTACCGTGTTCTCGGCGATTTCTGCGGCCAGGGCGTAGAGCGTCTCGTTGACGAGCCGGCGGTGGTCGATGTTCGTCATCCATTGATCGAAGCCCAGGGCAACCAGAACTCCGAACACGATCACCACGAACTCGAGCGCAAGGCGGCCGAAGGGGATGCGATGGGTCGCGCGACCTCCGCGCCTTGTGCGATCACTTGTGCGATCACTTGTGCGATCAGTGGAGTCGAGCAGGTTGTCTTCCGGCATTAATCCTCGCTGTCTGCGGTACGACTTTCGCTAGAGAATGGTGGCGCCGAGGGCGGAGGCGACGAGGCCGACCCCGAGTTCGGCTGTCTGGTTGCGGTCGTCGAGGACCGGGTTGAGTTCGACGAGCTCCAGGCTGAGGAGCCGGCCGGAGCGGGACGCCTTCTCGCACACGAGGTGCCCTTCCCTGTAGGTCAGTCCCCCGCGAACCGGGGTCCCCACGCCCGGAGCGATCCGCGGATCGAGCGCGTCGAGGTCGAAGGAGAGGTGGTAGCCGCGGGTCCCGGCATTGGCGCGCTCCAGCGCCTCGTCCATGCACGGCGCGACGCCGCGTTCGTCGATCTCGGACATCGTGAACACGCGGAGGCCCAGCTCGCGGATGAGCCGCTTCTCGCCGGCATCCAGCGACCGCGCGCCGAGGACGCTCGCGTTCTCCGGGCTGACGCTTGCCCGGCCTAGCGTCAGCCGCGGCTCCCCGTGTCCCAGCAGGACGGCGAGCGACATCCCGTGGATGTTGCCGCTGGGCGTGGTGTGGGGGCGGTTCATGTCGGCGTGCGCGTCGACCCAGATGAGGCCGATGGACGCTCCCTGCGGGCGGTAGTGGTCGGCGACCGCCGCCACGGAGCCGATCGAGAGCGAGTGGTCGCCACCCAGGACGAGCGGCGTGCAGCCCCGGTCCAACCCCTGCCCCACGAGGGTGCGGGTGCCCTCCGCGACGTGGGCGACCTCGTCCAGAAAACGCAGCTCGCTCTCGCCGGCCTCGCTGGTCTCCAGCCCGCCGGCGGTCAGCGTGCCGAGTTCGGTGACCCTGTGCCCGACGGCTTCGATCTCCCGGCTGATTCCCGCGATGCGAAGGGCGGAGGGGCCCATGTCCACGCCCCGGCGCCCGGCCCCGAGGTCGATGGAGACGGAGATCAGCGCGATGTCCCGATGGTTGCCCAAGAATCGTTTCCTTTTGTTGGTGACGATTACGGTTGGTGGCGATTACGAGCCGACACTACTATACCGCTCGTACGTACGATCATCCGGTCCACAGCATTCACAGCATAAGGGTCCAAACCGCAATCCCGTCGAACGGAGTCGATGTATGCTGTCGTTCCACTGTCGCCGCTGGGCGGCCACGCTGCTCCTGCTCGTACCGGTTTCCGTCCTCCCGGCCCAGGCCCAGGAGGAGGAGGAGAAGAAGGATCCCGACCGGGGTCTTCCCCTCGAACCGGCGCGCTGGGCCCGCTTCACGACGAACGAGGGGACCTGGATCTCGCTCGATGTGAGTCCGGACGGCCAGACGCTCGTCTTCGACCTCCTGGGCGACCTCTACCGGATGCCCATGACGGGCGGCGAGGCGACGCGGCTCACGAGCGGCCTGCCGCACGACATGCAGCCGCGCTTCAGTCCGGACGGGTCGCGGATCGTCTTCGTCTCGGACCGCAGCGGCGACGAGAACGTGTGGCTCATGGACGCGGAGGGGGGCGAGCCGACGCAGCTCAGCAAGGGGATCGGGAGCGTCTTCCTCTCGCCGGAGTGGATGCCGGACGGCAAGTACGTCGTCGTCTCGCGCTCGCGGGCGTTCTTCGGCCTCGAGAAGCTCTGGCTCTATCACGTGGACGGCGGCACCGGCCTCGAGATGGTCGGCGGAAGCGGGGCGCAGCGCATGCTGGGCGCGGCGGTGGACGCCGAGGGGCGCTACATCTGGTACGCGCAACGCCTCGGCACCTGGCAGTACAACGCGATCTTCCCGCAGTACCAGCTCTGGGTCTACGACCGCCGGACGGGAACCCGGACGCCGATGACGAGCCGGTACGGCTCCGCGTTCCGCCCCGCCCTCTCGCCCGACGGCGAATGGCTCGCCTACGCCACCCGCGAGGACACCGAGACGGGGATCCGGCTGCGCGAACTCGACTCGGGCGAGGAACGGTGGCTCGCCTACCCGGTGCAGCGGGACGACCAGGAATCGACGGCCACCATGGACGTGCTGCCGGGCTACTCGTTCACGCCCGACTCGGAGGCGATCGTCGTCTCTTACGGGGGCGGGATCTGGCGCGTGCCCGTTGACGGGAGCGAGCCGGCCGAGATCCCGTTCACGGTCAACGCGGAGGTCGCGGTCGGCCCGGAAGTTGATTTCGAGTATCCGATCGAGGACACCCCGACCTTCGTCGTGAAGCAGATCCGCAGCACCCGGCCGTCGCCGGACGGGACGCGCGTGGCGTTCACCGCGCTGGACCGGCTCTACGTCGCGGACGTGGCGGACGGGACTCCCCGCCGCCTCACCGGCGACGACGTGGGAGAGTATCACCCGGTGTGGTCGCCGGACGGAGGGTCCGTCGCGTACGTGACGTGGGACGACGACACCGGCGAAGGCCACATCCGCCGCGTGTCCGCGGACGGCGGCGCGAGCACGAACCTCACCCGGGAACCGGCCTACTATCAGCAACCCGCCTGGTCTCCCGACGGCGGGCGCATCGTGGCCATTCGCTCCTCGCGGCGGAACGTGCAGGAGGCCGTCGACCCCTTCATCGGATTCGGGCTGGACTCGGAGTTCGTCTGGATCCCGGCGGACGGCGGCGAACTCAGCCGCATCGGGCCGACGGGCGGACGCCGGCAGCCGCACTTCACGGCGGACCCGGACCGCATCTACTACTACGGTCTGGCGCGGGCCGACGCGGTGCCCGGGTCGCCCATCCCGCCCATCGCGACGACCGCGCTCTCATCCGCGCGCTGGGACGACACGGACCGGCGGCAGCACCTGGCGGTCACGTCGCGGGCGAACCTCGACGCGGGCGGCGTCCCGTCGCGGGCCGGGCGGTACGACCGCTCTCCCCGGTCGGACCTGCCCATGCCGCCGACGTTCGACCACGACGAGCCGCGCGAACTCATCCTCCGACTGGGGGCCGGGTCGGTCGTCATGGCGCCGCAGGGCGACCTCGCGCTGGCGCACATCGGCGATGACCTGTACGCGGTCACGGTGCCGGATCTCGGCGCCACGCTCCCGCGAATCGACGTCGCGAAACCGGACTCGGCGGGCGTTCCCGCCTGGAAGCTCAACGAACTCGGGGCCGAATTCCCCGTGTGGGGGGCGGACGGGCGCACGATCCACTGGTCGCTGGGCAACGCCCTGTTCACCTACGATCTGGACGCGGCCCTCGCCGACACGGCCTACGCGCCGGCGGAACAGCAGATCGAAGTGACGGCCGAGCGCGACATTCCGCGCGGCACCGTGGTCCTGCGGGGGGGGCGCGCGATCACCATGAACGGCGACGAGATCGTGGAGAACGCCGACATCGTCGTCACCGACAACCGGATCGCGTCGGTGCGGGCGGGGCCCGGCGAGATCCCCGAGGGCGCGCAGGTCGTCGACATCAGCGGCAAGACCGTCGTGCCCGGGTTCGTGGACACGCACGCCCACATGTGGAACCTGTGGGACTTCCACTGGGCGCGGCCCTGGATCTACCAGGCCAACCTCGCCTACGGGGTGACGACGACCCGCGACCCGCAGACGGCGACCACCGACGTGCTCTCCTACGAGGACATGGTGCGGGCGGGCCGGATGGTGGGGCCGCGCGTCTACCACACGGGCCCCGGCGTGTTCCAGTTCGACTTCATCCGCAGCTACGAGCACGCGCTCGATGTCCTGCGGAAGTACAGCCGGTACTACGACACGAAGACGTTCAAGATGTACATGTCGGGCAACCGGCGTCAGCGTCAGTGGCTCATCATGGCGGCGCGCGAACTCGGGCTCATGCCCACGACCGAGGGCGGCCTCGAGTACCGCCTGAACATGACGCACGCGATGGACGGATATCCGGGGATCGAGCACTCCATGCCGGTCGTTCCGGCGTACAACGACGTCGTCGAACTGTTCGCGACGTCGGGTACGGTGAACTCCCCCACCCTCCTCGTCTCCTACGGGGGACCGTGGGCGGAGAACTACTTCTACACGCGCTGGGACATCTTCGGCGATGAGAAGCTGACCCACTTCACGCCGAAGCGGGAACTCGACATCAAGGCCCGGCGTCTGGGGCTGTTCACCGGACCGGGGCCGGGCGGCTGGTTCGCCGAGGAGGAGTACGCCTTTCCGAAGCACGCGGCGTGGCTCGCGGACCTCGTGGAGGGCGGCGGGAACACCGGGGTCGGCAGCCACGGCCAGTTGCAGGGACTCGGCTATCACTGGGAGCTGTGGGCGCTCCAGAGCGGCGGCATGGACGAGCACGACGCGCTGCGCGCCGCGACGCTCATGGGGGCCGACGCGATCGGCCTCAGCGGCGACCTGGGCTCCATCGAACCGGGCAAGCTCGCGGATCTCGTGATCCTCGACGCGGACCCGCTCGCGAACATCCGCAACACAAACACGATCGACAAGGTGATGATGAACGGGCGACTCTACGATGGCGACACGCTCGATGAGCTGTGGCCAAGGCAACGGGCGGCCCCGAACGAACCGTGGAGGGATACCGCGCCCGCCGTAACGACCAGTGTAGGCGCCGGCTCCCGGGGAGGTGACCGATGAGCCCCCGCGGGAGGCTGGCCGAGAAGTTGGCACGGAGGGGCCGGGCGGCGGCGCTCGCCGCGCTCGTGGCTTCGGCGGCCGCCGCGCCGGCGGCGGCCCAGGTGATGATGGGCCCCGGCGGGCCCGGAGGCCGGCAGCCGCTGCCGTTGCGGAGCGCTCGCACGGCGAGCTTCACGGCGACGGAAGGCACCTGGATTTCGCTCGACGTGAGTCCCGACGGGACGACGATCGTGTTCGACCTGCTGGGCGATCTGTACACGATGCCGATCGAGGGCGGCGAGGCGTCGCCCCTCCTCACGGGGATGGCCTACGAGACGCAGCCCCGCTTCAGCCCGGACGGCGAGTCGGTGGCCTTCATCTCCGACCGCAGCGGGGGCGATGCGCTGTGGAAGATGCGCCTCGACCTCACGGACACGACCCGCGTGGCCGGAGGCGGGTCCAGCCTCATGCTGTCGCCCGAATGGAGCCCGGACGGCGTCTACATCGTGGCCAGCCGCTCGAACGGGCTGGGCGGCGTCGCGTCCCTCGCGATGTACCACGCCGAGCGCGGGTCTCCCCTGCCGCTGCCGGGATCGTCTTTCCTCAAGCGGATCGGCGCGGCGTTCAGCCCGGACGGGCGCTACGTGTGGTACGCCGGGGGCTTCGGGGACTGGACGTACAACGCGGTGCTGCCCCTCTACCAGCTCTACCGCTACGACCGCGAGACGGGCGCCACGACGACCATGACCAACCGCTACGGGTCGGCGTTCCGGCCGGCGATCTCGCCCGACGGCCGCTGGCTCGTGTACGGCACGCGCTACAACGCGGATACGGGCCTCCGGAAGCGCGACCTCGAAACGGGAGAGGAGAGCTGGCTCGCCTATCCGGTGCAGCGGGACGAGCAGGAGTCGCGGGCGCCGCTCGATGTCATGCCGGGCTACGCCTTCCTGCCGGACGGCTCGGCGATCGTGATCTCGTATGGCGGCAAGATCTGGAACGTCCCCATGGACGGGGGCGAGGCGACGGAGATCCCGTTCGAGGCGGAGGTCGAACTCGATGTCGGCCCGCAGGTGAAGTTCGAGTACCAGATCGACACCACGGCAATGGTCACGGCGAGCCAGATCCGGAGTCCGGTCGTCGGCCCGGGCGGTGGCCAGTTGGTGTTCACGGCCTTCGACCGCCTCTGGATCCGCGATCTGCCCGACGGCGAGCCGCGGCGTCTCACCGAGGGCGACGCGGGCGAGTTCCATCCCCAGTGGTCGCCGGACGGCCGCTGGATCGCCTACACGACCTGGGACGACTCCGACGGCGGCCACATCATGAAGGTCGCGGTGGAAGACGGCGAACCGATTCGGCTCTCGGCCACGGCGGCCCTCTATTACAACGTCGCCTGGTCCCCCGACGGCGAGCGGATCGTCGCCTCGCGAGGCGCCGCCCGGCAGCTCAAGGAAGCGGCCGGGGCCTTCTTCGGCCCCATCGGCGGCGAGTTCGTGTGGGTGCCGACAGCGGGACCGGAGCCGGCGGAGGCGGAGGTCATCTCACCCACGGGACTCCGCGACGTGCCGCACTTCGCGGCGGACGATCTGGACCGGATCTACGCGTACAGCCCGGTCGAGGGGCTGGTGTCCTTCCGCTGGGACGGGACGGACGTGAAGCGCCATCTGATCGTGCGCGGGCGGCAGGGCATCGCCGGCATCGGCGACCCGCACCCGAACGAGTGGGAGTTCCTGCCGCGACGCGTCTTCCCCTGGCGACAGGGTCCCGACCCCACGGACCCGAACCCGCCCGCGGAGCCGGGCGGACCGCAGCCGGCCGGCCTGATCGTGCTGTCTCCGGCGGGCGACCGCGCCTTCGTGCAGTTCGGACGGGACCTCTTCGTGGCGGACCTGGCCGAAGTCGGCGACACCCCGCCGACGATCACGCTGTTCCGGGTGGACGACGCCCCGGTGCCGGTGCGCAAGGTCACGGACGTGGGCGGTGAGTTCGCCTCGTGGGCGCCCGACGGCGGCGCCCTGCACTGGGCCTTGGGGAACGTGCTGTTCACGTACGACCTGGACCGCGTCGAGGCGGACGAAGAGGAGGAGGAAGCCACCGCCCACGCGCGCGCCCTCCTGCGCGTCAGGGCGGCGGCGGTCACCGACACCCTCAAGGAAAAGCGCGCCGAGGCGGACAGCCTCGAGAACGCCGACGAGGAGGTACCGGAGGAGCTGGAGGACGAGATCACCCGACTCCAGGCCGACTCCGTGCAAGTCGAGGCGGACTCGTTGCTGGCCCGCGCCGACTCGATCCGGCAGGCGGCGGAGGAGGTGGCCGCGAAATCGGCCGCGGTGCGGGCGGGCGACGAGGAGGTCCTCGCCGACACGACGGAGACGTACGAGGCGCACGAGCGCCGGATCGAGGCGCAGCTGCCGCGGGACGTCCCGCGCGGCACGGTGGCGCTCACCGGCGGGCGGATCATCACCATGACCGAGGTTCCGGACGAGACGGCGGCGGATACTACGGGGGCGCCTGCGGACACGGCGGGCGCGGCCCCGGACGATCCGGCGGAGACGCCGTCGGAAGCCGCGGAGGGCGCGGCCGAAGCCGCGGAGGAGGAGGAGGACACCCCCGCGGAGCCGCCGGAACCCGCCATGAAACCGCACATCATCGAGGACGGCGTGGTACTCGTGACGGACAATCGCATCGTCGCCGTGGGCCCCGCCGACTCGGTCGAGGTCCCGGACAGCGCCACCGTCATCGACGTGAGCGGAAAGACGCTCGTCCCCGGCTTCATCGACACCCACTACCACGCGCAGTGGCTTGTGCCGGAGATCCATCCGGAGGAGGTGTGGCAGTACCTCGCGACGCTCTCCTACGGCGTCACCACGACGCGCGATCCGCAGACCGCGACGACCGACATCCTCAGCTACACGGACCGGGTGCGGACCGGCGGCATGACCGGGCCGCGCATCTATTCGACGGGACCCGGCGTGTTCGCGGGCGAGAACCTCCGCGACGCGGACCACGCGAAGACCATCCTGCGGCGCTACGCGGAGTACTTCGACACGAAGACGCTCAAGATGTACATGACGGGCAACCGCCAGCAGCGTCAGTGGATCATCCAGGCGGCGCGCGACCTCGAACTCATGCCCACGACGGAGGGCGGGCTCGACTACAAGATCGACATCACGCATGCGATCGACGGATACCCCGGCATCGAGCACAATCTCCCGATCGCGCCCATCTACTCGGACGTGGTCGAACTGTTCAAGACGTCGGAGACGACGAACAGCCCGACCCTGCTCGTCTCGTACGGCGGCCCGTTCGGCGAGAACTACTTCTACACGCACGAGGACGTGCTCGGGGACGAGAAGCTCGCGACGTTCGTGCCCAAGGCGAACATCGACGCGCGGGCCCGGCGGCGCGGGCCCGGCGCCGGGGGGAGTCCCGGAGAAGGCGGCTGGTTCCTGGAGGAAGAGTATGTCTTCCCGCGTCACGGCGAGTTCGTGAAGAAGATGCTCGAGGCGGACGCCCGCATGGCCGTGGGGAGCCACGGGCAGATCCAGGGCGTCGGCTACCACTGGGAGTTGTGGGCGATGGCGGCCGGCGGCGCGTCGAACTTCGACATGCTGAGGGCCGCGACGATCCTCGGCGCCGAGGCGATCGGGTTCGGGGATCAGCTCGGAAGCATCGAGGAGGGGAAATTCGCGGACATCGTCGTCCTCAACTCGAACCCGCTCGACGAACTGCGCAACACCGTCGACATCCGCTATGTGATGAAGGACGGACGGCTGTATGACGGGATGACGCTCGACGAGATCTACCCGGAGGCGCGACCGCTCGAGAGGGAGCGGCCGGCGGAGGAGAACGCCGCCGGCGCCGCCGCGGGGATCCGCGGGAACTAGCGGGGGGCCCGCCAAACGACCTGAAGCGGCCGCGTCCGGCGATCGGGCGCGGCCGCTTCGGCGCATATAGCGGTTCAGCGCAGGCCGTTCAGCGCATGAAGCAGGGGGTCGCGTCGGCAGCGGCCCAGGGGTGAACGATCCGGAGGACGAGCCCGCCGGCGCCGTCGTCCTGCCACTGGACCTGCAACCCCTTGAGCCCCCGCTGGGCTCCGGCCTCCGGGTCGCCGATGGGGAAGACCTCGTACGGACCCGCGATGGTCTCGGTCCGGGCGGAGAACAGGAAGTCGCGCAGCGCGGCGCGATCGGGTTCGCCCGCTCCGGAGATCGCCTGATCGAGGCCTTCGGCCACGAGTTCCACCGCCGCAAAGCCGCCGGCCGCGTGGTAGCCCGGTGTCCTTCCGTGCGCCGCCTCGTAGCGACGGACGAAAGTCTCGTTGTCCGCGATGAACCCGCCCGTCCGGATGGCCGGATGCCACGGCGCGTTGCCGGCGACGCAGCGCGCGGCCGGTCCCACCGCGTCGACGAACTGCGGCTGACCGGGCCCGAGGAGCAGACTCATGAGGACCGGCCTGTAGCCCACGGCGGGCGCCGCGATGGCAAAGCCGGCGGCGTCGGCAGTATAGCCCCCGCCGATGAAGAGGTCCGCGCCGGCGTCCCGTGCCGCGGCGGCGATCGCCTCGTGGTCGGCCGCTCCGACCTCATAGGATCGATCCAGCACGACCTCCAGCCCATGACGCCCGGCCGCTTCCCGTACGCCCTCGATCACCGATGCCGGGAACGAGGTGTTCTCGTACACGATGGCGACGGTCCGTGCGCCGCCGAACACGGACACCTCCACGGAACCCCGCAGGTAGGTCGGTCCCGGAGTCTGGGACTGCACGCTCCATTGCCGCTGCCGCTCGGACCAGATCGAGGGCGCCGCCGCCATGGGCGCCACCATCGGCACCCCCGCGGCCTCGGTGACGGCGAGGACGGCTTCCGTGATCGGGCTGCTGAACGGTCCCAGCAGGGCATCGACGGTGCCGGACGCGATGAGTTCGGCGTACAGGCGCGCGCTCGCCTGGGCATCGCTCCCGTCGTCACGAATCTCCAGTTGCACCGGCCGGCCGCGAATCCCGCCGTTCTCGTTGAGGATCTCGACGGCGAGACGATACCCGCGGGCGACTTCGATCCCTTCCGGACCGTGCCGCCCGCTCTCGGCGACGGCCGCCGCCAGCGTGATCGATCCTCCCTCGTCCGGCGGCGGCCCGGTGGGGTCCGTCGGGTCGTCCACGCAGCCGGCCACGACCAGAGCCAGCGTCAGGACCAAGACACCCAGCCCAATGTTGGCTGCTCGACGCGCACGATACGTGTAGCTCATGAGTAATCGCCTCGACCCGGAAGGAATCCCGCCCCCACGCCCTTCGCGAACCTGGGGTCCCAGCAGCACCCGGTGACAAAATCCCGCTGTGGCAAGCCGGCACCCACCCGCCCGAAAACGCTCTTTTCTTCATTGTCCTCCTCCCGTCTCGCCCACTCGGTCCGCGAGTGCCTCGCCCGCCTCTGCGTCCGCCACCTTCGCACGGGCAGCGGCCCGGAGCCAGTCCGCGTAGACCATTTGCATCTCTGGAGACAAGGCATCGGGGTCCGCGGGATGTTCCCTCCCGTCAGACACGGCCAGCCATGCAACCCGTGTCCGGGTCGGCCTCCAGCGCGAGCTTCATTCTGAAGTCAGCGGCTTCGGCTGCATCCAGCCCTTGCATCGCGAGGCCAACCCACCACGAACGGCGTTCCGGTCTAGCCGCAAGATAGCACAGCCAGATCGCTCGGTACGTCGCGTCCGACCGTGCCATCGTCTTCCGTGTCCCCGCCATCGAATCCTCATCGTTTCGTCGGGCTCACCGTCAACGAAGAAGGCTCAGAGCGCCGCTTACGCGCTCTCGGCCAGCGCTTCAAGGTCGGGGTTGCCAAGTCTTTTGAAGCCTGTTTCGGCGATGGTGGGACCTGTCAGCTCCGCTGCAACACCACCTCGCCATCCTCTAACCCGCACCACTCCCGGGCGCGACGGTAGAGCGGTGCGAAACCTTCGAGACTGAACCGATAGAGCCGTCCCAACGCCCGAACGTGTACGACGTCGGACGTGAGTAGGTTGTCCACGAAGGCGCGGTGCAGGCCCCGATCCTCGGTTGCGCGGAAACCGGCATCCACGATGATTCCGTGACGTTCCATAGGCTTGGAGTCGAATCGTACTTCCACGGAATCAGCCCGGCCGAAGACTAGGAGCTTGCGCCGTAGAAGCCGATGGTGCGGCGCGGTTCGGCTGGCTATGGTGATGCCGTGCTGTGACGGGTTCACGTTCGGCGCGGGGAGTTGGCGATGAGTGCGAGGTCTCTACCGTACGATCCGGAGAGGATGAGGACGAGGTTCCGTCCGTACGATCCGGACCAGCAGTTGCTGCTGCCTCAGGATCTTCGTGAGTGGGTGCCGGCGGGGCACTTGGCGCATCATGTGAGCGATCTGGTGGACGCGGCGGACCTGTCGGCTTTCTACGCGCGTTACGAGGGGGACGGGCGGCGGCGGAGTCCGTACGATCCGCGGATGATGGTGAAGGTGCTGGTGTACGGGTACGCGACGGGGGTGTTTTCGTCTCGGAAGCTGGCGCGGAAGCTGGAGGAGGACGTGCCGCTCAGGATGCTGGCGGCGGGGAACTTTCCGGCGCACCGGACGCTGTGCGAGTTCCGGAAGAGGAACCTGAAGGCGTTCGGTGCGTTGTTCGCGGAGGTGGTGCTTCTGGCGCGGGAACTGGGTCTGGCGGGGTTGGGCCGGGTGGCGGTGGACGGGACGAAGGTTCGGGCGAACGCGAGCAAGCGGAAGGCGATGAGCTACGGGCGGATGGGTCCGGAGGAGGCGCGCCTGGAGGCGGAGATCGCGGAGTTGCTGGCGCGTGCGGAGGCGGCCGACGCGGAGGAGGACGAGCGGCACGGGGAGGACGTTCGGGGCGACGAGCTGCCGAAGGAGTTGAAGCGGCGGGAGGACCGGCTGGCGGCGATCCGGGCGGCGCAGGCTCGTCTGGAGGCGGAGGCCCGCGAGCGCGACGACGCGCGGGGCCGGGAGCCGGAGTGGGATCGCAACCCGAAGGGGGGGAGTCCGTACAAGCTGGACTACGGGGAGCCGGAGGCGGACTCGCAGACGAACTTCACGGATCCGGAGAGCCGGATCATGCGGACGAGCACGGAGGGCTACCAGCAGTGCTACAACGCGCAGGCGGTGGTCGACGGCGAGAGCCAGCTGGTGTTGGGGGCGGAGGTGACCGACAACGCGAGCGACCAGGGGCAGTTGGTGGAACGGGTTGACGAGGTGTCCGGGCGGTTGGGGGAGACGCCGGGCGAGGTGCTGGCCGACGCGGGCTACTCGAACGAGGAGGACCTGGCGGCTCTGGATGCGCGGGGGATCGACGGCTACGTGGCGCTGGGCCGGGAGGGCGGGGCGGCCGCGGAGCCCGACCCGGAGACGTGCCCGGCGAGGGCGCGCATGGCGAAGAGGCTGAAGACTCCGGAGGGCCGGGCGGTGTACGCGAAGCGCAAGTGGATCGCGGAGGCTCCCATCGGGTGGATCAAGGAGGCGATGGGGTTCCGGCGGTTCAGCATGAGGGGCCTGGAGAACGTGCGCGGCGAGTGGGATCTCGTGTGTCTGGCGCTCAACGTGCGGCGCCTCCACATCCTTCGGGCCGCGTGAGGGGCCGGAAACCCGTGTCGGGCGTTCCCCGGGGCACAAGAAGGGGTCCGCGACCCCGCCCGAACGCCGCCCGCCGGGCCGTCTCCCCGCCAACAACGCGTTCCCGCCCGGAAAACGACCGATACTTCGGCTCGCGGGACCCCGCGGGCGGCATCCGATCGCTTCCGCCGCGCTCCTGCGGCGCAGGCTCCTAGGTAAACACTATCCGAGGTCGGCTGCCCGTCGTCATTCGTGGCCGAAGAGCAGCTATAGGAGATGATACCATACTGCTGGCCGCTCTCCTCATCGGCGCGCGCATGCTTGACGGACGCCTCCCGTGCATCGGTCATAGGGTCCGTCTCGGTCTCTACCCTCCACTCCCCTGCTACTTGGCCAGCGAGCGTTCCTGGGAACACCAGCGCAAGCATCGCTGAGAGCATCCGCGCGGCCCTCACCACTCCCGCCTCTGCCAGCCGTTGGACCATCGCGTGCTCCCGCTCTGGCCGTCCGTTCCACCCCCCTGCTCGATCAGTGCCACTCGCAAGTCTCACGAATATCGCCTCGAACCTGAAGACATGTCTGTCCCGCACGTCCCGTGAAATTGCGCCCCCAAAACTCTAGCGCAACGCCACTTCGTCGCCACCGAGAGTGCGGATCCGCGCCACGAGGGCGGGCTCCGGCCCCTCGTCCACTTCGAGCGCCAGGTCCAGCGCATCGAGGGTGGATCGTACTGCGGAGGGGTCCGGGTGTTCGGCCCGGAACGAGATCAGCCGCCCGCCCGCCGGCGTGGCGCGGGCCGGGTGCGGCGTCGCTCCCCAGTCGATGAAGAAAGGTACGAGACCGTCGTGGAGGAAGGCGGTGAAGGCCGTGATCTCCCAGCGCAGTTCGGTGCCGTCCGGCCGCAGCCGGGAGCCGGGCCGCACCGGCCCGAGCGACACGCCCCGGCCCGATGCCCGCGCGACGAGCGCCTCGAGATCCGTTCCCCGGGCCGCCCATGCGACGAGTCTGGGCTCGTCGAGTCCTTCGATCCCGAACGGGAGCGGGGCTTCACGGGGAGGCGCGTCGGGGTCCGGACCGAGGATCTCGAGATAGATGTCGCCCCCGAGCGAGAGGAGGTAGTTCGCGGTGCCGAGGTTCGCATGACGCCCGCCGAACGCGGCTTCGACGCCGAGCCGGTCGGCCACCCACGCGACCCCTTCCTCGAGGTCGGCGGTCCCCAACAGCAGATGGTCGAGATTCGCCGGAACGGCCTGGGCGTCCGGGTCGCTCTGGGCACCCGGTCCGCTCGCCGGCGGTGTCGGCGGAAGCATGGCCAATTCCGTCAGCCTCCCTCGTCTTCGAGTTCGACGCCGAGTCCGTCGGCGATCCGGTTCACGAACGCATAGTAGGCCGTGACCGCGCAGATATCGTGGATCGCGCGATCATCGAAACCGTGCGCCTTCAACCTGTCGACATCCGACTCGTTCACACTGCCGGGCGCGAGCGTCAGTCGCGCGGCGTAGTCGAGCATCGCCCGGTCCTCATCGTCCAGTTCGGCCGTCGCATGGTCCGTCGCGAGGGCGGCGATCAAGCGTTCGTTCTCCTCGCTGGAACGGCCGGCGCCGGCGACTTCGAGCAGACGACGGAGACCCTCTCCGTGATGGACAATTCAGTAGCGGCAGGCGTTGAGCCCCGACACGGCGACCGCGATCATCTCCCGCTGAATCCGGGAAAGGGGACCCGGCCCGTACATGAGTTCGCGGTAGAGATCGTAGTGGAGCCGGATGACGCGACTGTGGACGCCGTGAATGCGGATGATGTTGTCGTCGTCCGCGACGCGGTCCTCCTCGGGGATCCCCGCCGGATCCGGATAGTCGATGAAGGCCACGGTCAGCGCGCGCCGGAGCCGGGTTCGCGATCGGCCGCCAGGATGCGGGCGACTTCCTCCACATCCTTGTCGCCCCGCCCGCTCAAGCAGATCACGACGCGGTTCCCGGCCCAGCGCGCGGCTTCCCGTCGCAGACCCGCCAGCGCGTGGGCGCTCTCGAGCGCGGGGATCAGCCCCTCGAGCCGGCAGAGATCCTGGAAGGCCGAGAGGGCCTCCTCGTCCGTCACCGATTCGTAGCGGACCTGTCCGGTCTCCTTGAGCCACGAGTGCTCCGGCCCGACGCCGGGATAGTCGAGGCCGGCGGAGACGGAATGGGCGGGAATCACCTGGCCGTCTTCGTCCTGGAGCAGGTAGCTGTAGTTGCCGTGGAGAACCCCGGGCTCGCCCGCCGTGAGCGACGCGGAGTGCCGGCCGGTCTCGACGCCGTGCCCCGCCGCCTCCACCCCGACGAGGGCGATGCGCGCCTCCGCCGGAACGTCGCGGTTGCGCTCGATGAACGGCGTGAAGATGCCGATCGCGTTGGAGCCGCCGCCGACGCACGCGAAGACGGCGTCCGGCCGCACGCCGTGCTCGTCGAGTTGCCGGACCGTCTCGTCGCCGATGACGCGCTGAAAGTCCCGAACGAGCGCCGGATAGGGCGCCGGGCCGACGACGGAGCCGATGATGTAGTGCGTCGTGTCCACGTTCGTGACCCAGTCGCGGATCGCCTCGTTCGTCGCGTCCTTGAGCGTCCGGCTCCCGCTCGAGACCGGGATGACCTCGGCTCCGAGCATCTCCATGCGCTCGACGTTGAGCGCCTGCCTGCGCATGTCCTCCTCGCCCATGTAGACGGCGCACTCGAAGTCGAGCGCCGCGCAGGCGGTGGCCGTGGCCACGCCGTGCTGGCCCGCGCCGGTCTCCGCGATGATCCGGGCCTTGTTCATCCGCTTCGCGAGCAGGGCCTGGCCGATCGTGTTGTTGATCTTGTGGGCGCCCGTGTGGTTGAGATCCTCGCGCTTCAGCCAGAGGTCGAGCCCGAGATCCGCCCCCAGGCGCGGCGCCCGGTAGAGCGGCGTGGGCCGTCCCACGTAGTGCGCGAGGCTGGCCTCGAGAGCCTCCCCGAAGGCGGGATCGTCGCGGGCCTCGGCCCAGGCCGCGGTCAGTTCGTCGAGCGCCGGGATCAGCGTCTCGGGCACGAACTGCCCGCCGAAGTCGCCGAACCAGCCGGGAGCCGTGCTGCTCATCGCGCCTCGGCGGGGAGGGAGGCCGGGCGCGGCACGGGGTTCGTCGCCCCCCGCGCGGCCGTCAGGAATTCGAGGATGAGGTCGATCGACTTCTCCCCCGGGGCCCGCTCGACGCCCGAGGAGACATCGACGATATCGGGGCGCGCGTCGCGGATCGCGCGCGCCACGGTAGCCGCCTCCAGCCCGCCCGCGAGCGCGAGCGCACACCCCTCCCGCGCGAGTTCCGACAACCACTCGTACGGGAAGGCGGTCCCGGTACCTCCGGGTCCGCGCGGCGAGAACCCCTCCACGAGGATCGCGTCCGCCGCCTCGCGGTACTCGTCCCACGCGCGGATCAGCGCGTCGCTCGACGTGGGCCGGAGGCCCTTCCACACGCCCAGCCCCTCATCCCCCAGGCGATCGCAGACGTCGGGCGGCTCCGCGCCGGCGAGCTGGGCGACGTGGAGCCCCGCGGCGTCCCGGGTCCGGAGGATCTCCGCCGGGCTCGCGTCCAGGAACACGCCCACGGCCCGCGTGCCGCCCTCGAACGCGGCCACGACCGCGCCGGCCTCCTCGGCCGTGACCTCCCGCACGCGGCCGGCGAACACCACGCCGATGTAGTCCGCGCCCGCTCGTGAAGCCGCGGCGGCGTGCCGCGGATCCCTGAGGCCGCAGATCTTCACCCGAACCTCGTTCACGGCGCGCCCCGGGGCATTGGAGCGCTGCGGGGGCGCTTGGGATGGCCGACGAGCGCCTCCACCCCCGCCGAGGGATCGCCCGCCATCAGCCAGCCGCCGACCAGAACCGCGTCGGCCCCCGCGGAGCCCGCCGCCGCCGCGTCCTCCGCGGACCGGATCCCGCTCTCCGCCACGGCCACGACGTCCGCCGGGAGCTCCGCGATCAGGTTCAGCGAGCGCTCGAGGTCCACCTTGAAGGTCGCGAGATCCCGCGCGTTCACGCCGATGATCCGGGCCCCGGCTTCGAGCGCCCGCTCCATCTCTTCCTCGTCGTGCGCCTCCACGAGTGCCGCGAGGCCGAGGTCGGCCGCGAGTTCGAGCAGTTCCCGCAGCCGGGCGTCGCCGAGCGCGCGCACGATGAGCAGGATCGCATCCGCGCCGGCGGCCCGCGCCTCGTACAACTGGACGGAATCCAGCGTGAAGTCCTTGCGCAGAACGGGGACCCCCACGGCGTCCTTCGCCGACCTGAGATCGTCCAGCGAGCCGCCGAAATGGCGTTCATCCGTGAGGACCGAGATCGCGGCCGCCCCCGCGGAGGCGTACACGCTCGCCACGCCCGCCGCCTGGGCGTACGGGTTGATGTCGCCGGCGGAGGGAGAGCGGCGCTTGAACTCCGCGACGACGGAGACTTCTCCGGGCCGCCGCAGAGACGCCTCGAAACCGCGCGGGGGCGCGGCTTCCTCCGCCTGGCCGCGGATCGCGCTCCGGAACAACTGGAGTCGCGCGACCTCTTCCCGCTTCGCCGCGAGGATCTCTTCAAGAATCGTGTGAGTTGCCATGGGCGCCAAGCTGCGACCGTCGGTATTCCGCCGCAAAACCCCCGGCCGTCGCGACGGTTCGCGCGGAAGCTTGCGTTTCGGTGCGTATTCGGGTAGCTTCGGACAATATTCGGTCCGCGGCAAGGGTCTGCGGCGGGCCGCGCAAACGCGGAAGCACGAGCGGAGGGAGAAACGATGGCGCTAACCAAGCGACAGCGCGAAATGCTGGACTTCCTCGAGGGCTTCATACGGTTCCGCGGGTATTCCCCGAGCTTCGAGGAGATCGCGGAGGAGTTCGGCTACCGCTCGCTCGCGACGGTCCATGAACATCTCGAGAACCTGCAGGCGAAGGGGTATATACGAAAAAACTACAACGAAAGCCGGTCGGTCGAACTGGTGGAGGGAAAACTCCAGGTCGCCGCGGTCGAACTGCGGCTGTACGGCAACGTGGCGGCCGGCCAGCCCATAGAGGTCATCGAGGAGCAGGAGACGGTCTCCGTTCCCGAAGACATGATCTCCGGTTCCCTGAGCGAACACTACGTGCTGCGAGTCCGCGGCGACTCGATGATCGACGAACAGATCCGCGACGGAGACTACGTCATCGTCCAGTCGCGGGAGACGGCGCACAACGGCGAGATGGTGATCGCGCTCGTCGACGGCGAGAACGCCACCATGAAGAAGATCTACCTGGAGCACGGGCAGGTTCGGCTTCAGCCCGCGAATCCGGCGCTCACGCCGTTATACCTGCACCCATCGCAGGTCACGGTCCAGGGCGTGGTGATCGGAGTGATCCGGCGCTACTGAACGCCCGGAACGCGGCATCTCAGCGCAACTGACGGAGGACCGCTCTCGACTCCCCGAGAGTTCCCGTCCCGACGGCCACCCACCTCCCACAACAACCGTCGGGGCGGAGGTTCCCGTCGCCGGCACACACGCCGGCACAACAAGAGTCACGTTTTCGGTTGAAACGATTGCAGGGATTGAAGTTGCGCTTCTGCGGCACCCGAATCGATGGATTGCTCGGCAGCGGCGACGCCGGCGGCCAGGGTGTCCACGGCGCCCGCAACCCAGAAGGCGGCCGCGGCGTTGAGCACGACGGCCGCGCGGCCGGCCCCGGCCTCGCCGCCGCCGATGACGCGCCGGACCCGCTCCGCGTTCTCCTCCGGCTCGGCTCCGGCCAGATCGGCGGGCGCGTATTCCGGCCAGCCGAAGTCGGACGGCGCAACCTCGAATTCGGACAGCGTCCCGTTCTCGACGCGGAAGATCCGCGTCGGGCCGAGCGGACTCAACTCGTCCATGCCGGGCTCGCCGTGGACGACGAGCGCGCGCACGTGGCCGAGTTCGAGGAGGGCGTCCGCGACGAGGCGCTGAACGTCCCGGTGGGCGACGCCGACGATCTGCCGGCGCACGCCCGCCGGGTTCGCGAGCGGTCCGAGCAGGTTCATGATCGTGGTCACGCCGAGTGCCGCGCGCACCGGGCCCACGTGCCGCATGGCCGGGTGGTGGGCCGGCGCGAACATGAACACGAACCCGGTCGCCTCGAACATCCGCTTCGCATCTTCCGGAGGAAGCTCGATGGGGATGCCGAGCATCTCGAGCACGTCGGCGCTGCCACACTTGGAGGTGAACGAACGGTTTCCGTGTTTCGCGATGCGGACGCCGCCGGCCGCGGCGACGATGGCGGCGGCGGTCGAGATGTTGAACGTGGTCAGCGTGCCGCCGCCCGTGCCGCAGGTGTCGATGATGCGATCGTCATCGAGGGCAAGCGGGATCATGGCCTTCCGCAGCGCGCGGACCCCCCCGGCCACCTCGGCCGGCGTTGCGCCGCGCATCCTGAGCGCCGCAAGGAGCGCGGCCATCTCCGCCTGCGTGGCCTCGCCGCTCATGAAGCGGTCGAACGTGGCTTCGGCGGTCGCCGCATCCAGGGTTTCCCCGGAGAGGACGCGCCGGATCGTGTTCGTCACCTCGATGCCTCCTGGTGTGGTGCCGCGGAAATCCCACGGCCATTCGAGCGCCGATGCATCCGCCCCTGCGGCGTTGCTCCTCCTCGCAATAGCTCTGCTATGCGAGATAGCAGAGCTATTCCTCGTCGGAGCGCCTTGCAGTACTCGGCGCCTCGACGCTCTCGGTGGCTCGCGGACTTCTGCGACACCACACTGGTCTCCCCTCGTCGGTTTCCCCTCGCCGCCCGGAAGTCGCTAATCTTCGCGCATGTCGGATTCCACGGCCCCGCCGGCCCGTTTCCGGGCCACGATCGAGTACGATGGGACCTCGTTCCACGGATCCCAACTACAGCCCGGAGTGCGCACCGTCCAGCGCGAGGTGGAGGAAAGGCTCGGAAAACTCTTCGATGGGCCTGTCCGAGTCGACCTCGCCGGCCGCACCGACGCGGGGGTTCACGCGACGGCGCAGGAAATCGCGTTCGGCCCGCCCCCCGCCTGGAGCCCGGAGGCACTGGCCCGGGCGCTGGGGGCCACTCTTCCCGGCGACATCACCGTGCGGAAAGTGAGTCACGCGGCGGCCGATTTCCATCCGCGCTTCAACGCCGAGGGGCGCCGTTATCGATACGTGATCGCGGAGGGCGGCCGGAGGCGGCCGTTCCTGCGCGACCGCGCCTGGATCCCGCAGCGGCCGCTCGACCGCGACGCGCTCGCCCGGCTGGCGGCGGCCATCCCCGGGGAACGGTCGTTCGACCGGTTCGCCCGCGCCGGGCAGCCCCGGCGGGGGACGCGATGCCGCGTCGCGAGCGCCGCCTGGTGCTTCGATCGTCCTCCCTTCCTCTTCTTCGAGATCGTCGCCGACCGCTTCCTCCACCACATGGTGCGCTACCTGGTGGGGACTTCCGTGGAGATCGCCGCGGGGCGCCGACCGTTCGAAGACTTCGAGCAACTGTTGGCGGGAGAGGCCGGGACTCGGGCCGTCTTCCCCGCCCCGCCCGGCGGACTCTACCTGACGGGGGTGCGCTACGGCGGCGAATGGAATTCCGGCCCCGGGATCCCGTGGCTCCCCGCCCGCGGGCATTGAACGTGAACCCTGCGGGGTGGTTCGGCGTACAGTTATCGTATGCGGGGTAGCGGGGTCCATGAGCGAGGGAAGATGAACGAGGAAAATCGGATCAGGAGAATGCTGGTGTCGGCCGCCCGCGTGGTCGTCGCGGCCACGGTCCTGATCTTTGCCGGCCTCGGAGTGGGGGCGCTCGTCACCACACTGGGGAACGGGCCTCCGCAGCCGGAGGAGAGCCGGCCTGCGAACAACCGGTTTGCCCGCACGTCGCTGGCGGACCCCGCGGATCCCGCGAACCGGACCGCTCCCCAGTCGGTGGCCGAGATCTCCGGGGCCCGGCGGACGCCCACGGTGATCGCCGCGGTCCGCGTGCTCCCCTCCGTCGTCAGCCTTCGGACGGAGCGGGCGGTTCAGTCGCAGGACATGTTCGACCGCTTCTTCAACCGGCGCGGCCGTTCCCGGGTCGAGGCCGGCCTCGGTTCCGGGTTCGCCATCGACGACGCGGGCACCATCATCACCAACGCACACGTCGTGAGCGGGGCGGACCGAATCGAGGTCGTGGACCGCGACGGGCAGCGGTTCGAGGCCGAAGTGGTCGGCTTCGACGAACTCACCGACCTCGCCGTCGTAAGGGTTCCTCCCGACCGGGTGCCGGCGGCTCCGCTGGGCACCTCCTCGAATCTTCTCATCGGGGAGCCCGCGGTGGCGCTGGGGAATCCGTCGGGCTACGCCCTCCGCAACACCGAGGCGACCGTCACCTCGGGAGTCGTCAGCGGCGTCGGGCGCGACATCCAGGCGGCGGGCGGCCAGGAGGTGCTCTACGCCGACATGATCCAGACCGACGCGTCGATCAACCCGGGCAACTCGGGCGGCCCGCTCGCAAACGCGGAAGGCGACGTCATCGGCGTGAACAGTTCGATCTTCTCGCGCTCCGGGGGATCGGAGGGGATGGGCTTCGCGATCCCCATCGACCGGGCGCTCGTCGTCGCCTCGGAACTCCTCCAGTTCGGGCGCGTGCGCCGGCCATGGGCGGGACTTCAGGTGCTCACCGACCGGCCCGACCCCGAGTCCGTCTTCGGCCGGCCGCTCGTCGTCGAGGTCCTGGAGGGCACGCCGGCCGACGCGGCCGGACTGCGGGCGGGGGACGAGATCGTGACGCTCAACGGGCGCGTCATCAATCACGATCTCGACTGGCAGGTGGGACTGGTGGACGCCGGAGTGGGATCGACGGTGGACGTGACCTTCCACCGAGGGGGACGTGAACTACAGGCGCGATTCCGGCTGGACGAGGTACCCACGGGGCGGGCCGAGCGGATCGAAGTCCTCGCGGGACTCCGGCTGATCACGGTCACGCCGCAGATCCAGCAGGAACTCAACCTGCGGGTCGACGCCGGCGCGCTCATCGCCTCCGTCGGGGAGGAAGCTCGCGGGACGAGGCTCCGAGAGGGCGACGTCATCCTCAGCATCAACCGCAACGAGGTGCGCTCCGCCGAGGACGCGGGCGAACTCTTCGACTACTACGCGCGGTCCCGCGACAGCTCGGTGCAACTCTACATCGCGCGCGGGACGGAGATCGGATACCTCCAGCCTTTCCGCGTCCGCTGACCCCTCCGGGACTTTTGCGCGGGACGCCGAGAGGCTAGACTGCGACCTTACGGCGACCGAGGTCGCCCCGGGTGGGCCGCTGGATCCGGACTACGCGCCTGATGGCGGAACGTCACTACCCACATCCTCTCATCGACCGCTACGCCTCGAGCGAGATGGCGGCGATCTTCTCCCCTCGCATGCAGGCGCTCGTCTGGCGCGACCTGTGGATTGCGCTCGCCGAGGAGGAACGCGCGCTCGGCGTCGAGATTCCCAACGACGCCATCGTGGCGATGCACGCGGCGCGGGAGCAGATCGACCTCGACCGGATCGCGGTGATCGAGCGCGACCTCCGTCACGATGTGATGGCGCACGTGCATCACTTCGGCGAGGTCGCCCCGGAGGCCCGCAAGTACATCCACCTCGGCGCGACGAGCGCCTTCGTGGGCGACAATCACGGCCTCATCCAGCACCGGCAGGGTCTCGACATCGTGCGCGACCGGCTGCTGGGCACGATCGAGGATCTCGCGGCCTTCGCGCGCGAGCAGGCCGCCGAGCCCACGCTCGGCTACACGCACCTCCAGCCGGCCCAACCCGTGACGATCGGGAAGCGCGCCTGCCTCTGGCTCCAGGATCTCCTCTTCGACCTCGAGCAGATCGAAGCCGTGCGGGCGGAACTCCGCTTCCGGGGAGCCCGGGGAACGACGGGGACGGAGGCGACGTTCCTCGAACTGTTCGACGGGGACGGCGAGAAGGTGGACCGGCTCAACGAGCGGCTCGCGGCGCGCTTCGGCTTCGCCGGCACGTACGATGTGATCGGTCAGACGTACCCGCGGAAGGTCGACCACCGGGCGCTCGCGGCGCTCGCCGGCATCGGCGCCTCGACGGCCCGCTTCGGGCACGACATCCGGATCCTGCAGGCCTTCGGCGAGATCGAGGAGCCGTTCGGGAAGCAGCAGATCGGCTCGTCGGCGATGCCGTACAAGCGCAACCCGATGCGGAGCGAGCGGATCTGCGCGCTGGCGCGGCACCTCTGCACGCTGGAACTCGACGCCTCGTGGACCGCCTCCGTCCAGTGGTTCGAGCGCACGCTCGACGACTCCGCGAACCGCCGCATCTCGCTCCCCGAGGGCTACCTGTCGGCGGACGCGCTCCTCATTCTCGCCCGCAACGTGAGCGCGGGGCTCGTCGTTCACCCGGCCGTCGTGGCGCGCCGGCTGGGTCGGGCCCTCCCCTTCATGGTCACCGAAGAGATCCTCATTGCGGGCGTGCGGGGGGGCGGCGACCGGCAGGACCTGCACGAACGGGTGCGGGGACACGCGCTCGCCGCGCGCGAACGGCTCGACGAGGGCGCGGAGGACAACGACTTTTTCGCGCGCATCGCCGCCGATGACGCCTTCGGGCTCGGCATGGAGGATCTCCGCGCGCTGGCCGACCCGCACCGGCTCGTCGGCCGCTCCGCCCGCCAGGTGGAGCGCTTCCTGACCACAAGGATCGACCCGCTGTTCGAGGCCGCGGACGCGCCGCGGCCCGCCGAGGAGGTCCGCGTATGAGGCGTTCCCGCGGGAACGCGATCGGACCCGCACCAGCGACACTCGAAAGGACGCCATGACCCAGACCACGCTCGGCGGGAACCCGCCGGCCGCACTCCATGAGATCGACTTGCCGCTGCCGCTTCTCCGCAAGGGGAAGGTGCGCTCGATGTACGACCTCGGCGACCGGATCCTGATGGTCGCCAGCGATCGCATCAGCGCCTTCGACTGCGTGATCCCGAACCCGATCCCTCACAAGGGGGCCGTGCTCACCCAGCTCTCCGCGTTCTGGTTCGACCGGACGACGGACATCGTCAGCAACCACCGCGTCGCGAGCGACCCGGCGGCCATCGCCGAGGCGGCGCCTGAACTCGCCGGCACCGCCGCCAGCCTGGGACATCGCGCCATGCTGGTCGAGAAGGCGCGGCCCCTGCCCGTCGAGTGCATCGTGCGGGGCTTCATCTCCGGCTCCGCGTGGAAGGAGTACAGCCGCCACGGGACGCTGGCGGGCGAACCCCTCCCCGAGGGCCTGCGGGAGTCGGAGGCATACCCGGAGCCGATCTTCTCGCCCTCCACGAAGGCCGAGGAAGGGCTTCACGACGAGAACATCACCTTCGCGCAGATGTGCGACATCGTGGGGACGGAACTCGCGACGGAACTGCGCGACATCAGCCTCGCGCTCTACGCCGCCGGCCGGGACACGCTCCGCGAGCGCGGCATCATCCTGGCCGATACGAAGTACGAGTTCGGACGCGGGGTCGACGGGCGGATCATCCTCATCGACGAGGTGATGACCCCCGACTCGTCCCGCTTCTGGCCCGCCGATTCGTACCGGATCGGAGGCGGCCAGCCTTCGCTCGACAAGCAGCCGGTGCGTGACCACCTGCAGGAGATCGTCGGGCGCGGGGAATGGGACAAGACGCCGCCGGCGCCGGCGCTCCCGGAGGAGGTCATCCGCACGACTTCGGAGCGCTATCTCGAGGCCTTCCGCCGCATCGCGGGCCACGAACTCTACGAGGCGTCCTCATGAGCCGGGTCTGGTCCGTGGATGTCCGGGTCACGCCGCGCGAGGGGATCCTCGATCCGGCGGGAGAGACGATCCGCCGGGCGCTCGGAAACCTCGGGTACGAGGGCGTCCACTCCGTGCGCGCCGGGAGGCTGATCCGCCTCGAGGTCGAAGCCGACGGGCCGGAGGCCGCCAGGGCGTCCGCGGAGAAGATGTGCGAACAACTGATCGCGAACCCGATCATCGAACACTACGTCGTGCGCGTGCGGGAGGGGTAAACGGATGAAGGCGGGGATGAAGATAGGCATCGTGCGGTTCCCGGGCTCGAACTGCGACGCGGACGTGTACCGGGCCGTGACGGAGGGGCTGGGAGAGCGCGCCACCTACCTGTGGCACAAGTCCACGGACCTCGAGGGCGTGGATGTCGTCGTGCTGCCGGGCGGGTTCTCCTACGGGGACTACCTGAGGGCGGGAGCGATCGCCCGCTTCAGCCCGATCATGGGCGAAGTGATCGACTTTGCGCGCGCCGGAGGGCTCACGCTCGGGATCTGCAACGGATTCCAGGTGCTGTGCGAGGCGCACCTCCTGCCGGGGGCCCTCGTCCGGAACCGGAACCTGCGCTTCCGCTGCCATGACGTCGGGCTCCGCGTGGAGAACGCCGCGACGCCGTTCACATCGGCCTACGCCGAGGGCGACCTGCTCCACATCCCGATCGCGCACGGCGAAGGCCAGTTCGTCGCGGAAGCCCCGACGCTCGACGAACTCGAGGCGGAGGACCTGGTCGTGTTCCGCTATGTCGACCGGCGCGGGCAGGCGACGGACGCCGCGAACCCGAACGGCTCGGCTCGCAACATCGCGGGAATCATGAACGCGGCGGGGAACGTCCTCGGGCTCATGCCGCACCCGGAGCGACATTCGCTGTCGGTGCTCGGCAGCACGGACGGACTCGGCGTGTTCCAGTCGCTGCTCGCGGCCGTCTCCCGCGGGAGGGGACGCCGAAGCGACCATCCCGACCATCCGGCGGCGGAAGCGGCGGAATTCGCGGCCGGAGCCGTGGCGGGGGCGGGGGTGTCGTCATGACCCGGACCTCGCTCGAACGCGTGGAGGCCCGGCCGGGCGATCCCGTCATCAGCGCCGCGCTCGTCTCGGAGCACGGGCTGAGTCCGGAGGAGTGGGAGCAGATCCTCGGTTTCATGGGGCGGGAACCCACCTTCACGGAACTCGGCGTGTTCAGCGCCATGTGGTCGGAGCACTGCGGGTACAAGAACTCGCGGCCCCTGCTCCGCACACTGCCCACGGAGAGCGCCGCCGTCGTTCAGGGTCCGGGGGAGAACGCCGGCGTCATCGACGTGGGCGGCGGATGGGGCGTCGCGTTCAAGATCGAATCCCACAACCACCCATCGGCCGTCGAACCCTACCAGGGCGCGGCGACAGGGTCGGGCGGGATCCTGCGCGACGTGTTCACGATGGGGGCGCGGCCGATCGCCATCTTCGACAGCCTCCACTTCGGATCGCTCGACTCGCCGCAATCGCGCTACCTCTTCGATGGGGTCGTGCGCGGCGTGGGCGACTACGGGAACTGCGTCGGCGTACCCACGGTGGGAGGCGAGGCGATCTTCGACCCGGCCTACGAGAGAAACCCGCTCATCAACGTGATGTGCATCGGGGTCCTCCCGCTCGAGCGCCTCATCCGGGGGGAGGCGGAAGGCGTGGGCAACCCGGTGATGGCGGTCGGCGCCCGCACGGGGCGGGACGGGATCCACGGCGCGACCTTCGCATCGGAGGAACTCGACGAGGAGGCGGTGGACAGCCGCCCGCAGGTGCAGGTGGGCGACCCGTTCACCGAGAAACTCCTCCTCGAGGCGAGCCTCGAACTCATCGAGCGGGACCTCCTCGTCGGCATCCAGGACATGGGGGCGGCGGGCCTGACCTCGAGCGGGACGGAGATGGCGGCGCGCTCGGGTTCCGGCATCGATATCGACGTGACGTACCTCCCCGTCCGGGAGGAGGGGATGACGCCGTACGAGATGCTGCTCTCGGAGTCGCAGGAGCGGATGCTCCTCGTCGCGAAGCCCGAGCACGAGGAGGCGGTGCGCGAGGTGCTCGAGCGCTGGGACCTGCAGGCGGCGACGATCGGGCAGGTGACGGACGACGGGATGTTCCGGGTGCGCGAAGACGGCGTCGTGCGCGTCGAGATCCCGGTGAAGCCGCTCGTGGACGATTGTCCGACGTACGTGCGCGAGGGCGTCATGAGCCCGGCCGTGGCCGAAGCCCGGTCCGCCGACCTCGCCGCGTACGCTTCCTTCGGTGCGGACCGAGACGTGGACGCGGCGCTGCGGACGCTGCTCGACGCCCCTTCCATCGCCTCGCGGCGCTGGATTTACGAGCAGTACGACACCACGGTGCAGACGAACACGCTCGAGGGACCGGGCTCCGACGCGGCCGTGCTGCGACTGCCCGCGGAGGGGCGCGCGCTCGCGGCCTCCACGGACGGGAACGGGCGGCACACGTGGCTCGACCCGCAAACCGGGGGCCGGGCGGCGGTCGCCGAGGCGGCGCGCAACGTGGCCTGCTCCGGGGCGCGCCCGCTCGCCGTGACGAACTGCCTGAACTTCGGCAGCCCGCTGCGGCCGGAGGTGTACTTCCAGCTCGCCGGGGCCGTCGAGGGGATGGGAGAAGCGTGCCGGGCGCTGCGCACGCCGGTCACCGGCGGCAACGTCTCGCTCTACAACGAGACCGGGGGCCAGCCGGTCTATCCCACGCCGGTCATCGGCATGCTGGGCGTGATCGAGGACCTCGAGCGGCGCGTCCCCTCGGCGTTCCAGCGCGAAGGGGACGAGATCTGGGTCGCGGGCGTCACCCGCGATGAGATCGGAGGGTCCGAGTATCTCGCCGCCTGCCACGGCGTCGTCGCCGGCCTGCCGCCGGCTCTGGACCTGAATGAGGCGGCGGCCCTCGTCGACTTTCTCGTCGAGGGAGCGGCGGACGGGGCGTTCGCGTCGGCGCACGATGGCTCGGACGGCGGGCTGGCGGTCGCGCTTGCGGAGTGCGCGGTGCGGGCGGCGGGCGGGCCGCTCGGCTGCACGGTCGATCTCGACGCGGCGCCCGCCGGGGCGAACGTGTTGGCCGCGGGACGCTGGTTCGGCGAATCGCACTCGCGCGTCGTGCTGACGTGCCGGCCCGGCGAGGGCGAGCGGATCGCCTTGCACGGGCGGCGTCACGGCGTGCCCGTGGCGCGCGTGGGCGCCGTGGACGGGCCGGACAGCCCGTGCCGGCTGACCGGCGCCGGCCACGCGATCGCCCCGCCGGCCGTCGAGCTGGCGCGGATCTACGAAGAGGCGATCCCGCGCCGCATGAGCGAGGAGGCGGGACTCACGTCATGAGGAAACTCCCGACGAATGGCGTCGCGGGCGCGGCGGACGGAGCGTTCGAGCTGGACAAGCCGCGCGAGGAGTGCGGCATCGTGGCGGTCAGCGGCTCGGGCGCCGCCGCCGAACTCGCGTTTCTCTCGATGTACGCGCTGCAGCACCGGGGGCAGGAGTCCGCCGGGATCGTCACGGTCGACGAGTCCGGCAGGTCGAGGGTCCACAAGGGCATGGGCCTCGTGGCGGACGTCTTCGACGACGAGGTGCTCGGCGCCCTCGAGGGGTCGCTCTCCATCGGGCACGTCCGCTATTCGACGGCGGGGGGATCCAGCCTCCGCAACGCGCAGCCGCTCCTCGTGCAGTACGAGGACAAGCCGCTCGCCCTCGCGCACAACGGCAACCTGACGAACGCGCACCAGCTCAAGCGGTCGCTCGCCCGCGACGGCTCGATCTTCCAGACGGACGCGGATTCGGAGGTCGTCGTCCACCTCATCGCCCGCTCCCGGCACCGCGACCTGGACGGCAAGATCGACGACGCCCTCTCGCAGCTGGTCGGCGCCTTCTCCCTCCTCCTCTGCATCGGCGACACGGTGTACGCGACACGCGATGCGCGAGGCTTCCGGCCCATGGTGATGGGCAGGCGGGGCGAAGCCGTCGTCTTCGCATCCGAGACGTGCGCCCTCGACATCATCGGGGCCGCCTACGTGCGCGATGTGGAACCGGGCGAAGTGCTGAAGGTCCGCGACGGCCACGTGGAATCGCTCCGGCCGCTGCCTCCCGCCGAGCCCAGCGCCTGCCTGTTCGAACTCGTGTACTTCGCGCGTCCCGATTCGCGCGTGTGGGGGTGCAGCGTGGACGAGGCGCGGCGGGCGTTCGGCCGCCAGCTCGCCCGCGAGCACCCGGCCGACGCCGATTGCGTGTTCGCGGTGCCGGACTCGTCGAACTCGGCGGCGCTCGGGTACTCGGAGGTCAGCGGCCTCCCGTTCGAGCTCGCGCTCATCCGCAACCACTACGTGGGCCGGACCTTCATCCATCCGACGCAGACGGGGCGCGATTTCAAGGTGCGGGTGAAGTACAACCCCGTGCGCGAACTCGTCGACGACAAGCGCATCGTCGTCGTGGACGATTCGCTCGTCCGCGGTACGACGAGCAGCGGCCTCGTCCGGCTCCTGCGGGACTCGGGGGCGCGGGAGGTGCATTTCCGGGTCGCTTCCCCGCCGGTGCGTTCCCCCTGCTACTACGGCATCGACATGCCCACGAAAGAGGAACTCATCGGCTCCAGCCATACGGTCGAGGAGATCCGGCAGCATCTGAAGGTCGATTCGCTCGGCTATCTCAGCATGGAGGGCATGCGCGACGCGGTTGCGGATCACGGTCCGTTCTGCGACGCCTGCTGGACCGGCAACTACGCCGCGCCCCTCGTGGACATGGACCGGTTGAAGACGTTGCAGACGGTCTGATGCCGCGTCACTCCGCCACCCGTTGCCGGTCGGCTCTCCCCGCTTACCTCCCCGCTCTGCTCTGCGCCGTCATCACGGCGTCGGCGGCGTGCGCTCCCGCGGACCCGGAGGCCTGCGCGCTGATCTTCTCCACGAACGACACGCACGGGCGGCTGCTGCCGGCGGCACAGAGCTGGTCGAACGGACGCCCGGTCGGCGGATCCGCCGCGCTCGCGGCCTACGTGGCGCGGGAGCGCTCCGCGACGCCCGAGTGCCCCCTCTTCGTCGTCTCCGGCGGCGACATCATGCAGGGCACGCCGATCTCGAACTTCACGGACGGGCGCTCGACGATCGAAGCGATGAACGGGATCGGCTACGACGCCGCCGCGATCGGGAACCACGAGTTCGACTGGGGCGTCGAGATCCTCGTGGAGCGCGTGGCCGATGCGGACTTCGCCATGCTCGGCGCGAACATCTATCTCAAGGACACCGGCCGGCACCCGGAGTGGGTCCGGCCGTGGACGATCATCGAGAGGGACGGCGTCCGGGTCGGCTTCATCGGCATGACGACGCCGTCCACGCCGGTCGTCGCCCGGCCCTCGCTCGTGGCGGACTTCGACTTCCGGCCGATTTCCGACGCGCTCGACCGCTACATCCCGGAGGTGCGGGCGGCCGGCGCGGACTTCGTCGTCGCGGTCATGCACGAAGGCGCCTTCTGCAACGTCGGTGCGGCGGGGGATGCGGCGGACCCCGCGTGCCGGGGCCCGGCCATGGACGCGCTGGCCGCGGCGACGGAACGCTTCGATTACGCGGTCACGGGACATACGCACTCGCGCGTGGAGACCGAGATTCGGGGCGTTCCCGTCATCCAGTCGTACTCGAACACGACGGCGTACGGACTCGGACGCATCGACCGGAGCGCGGAAGGGGCCGTAAGCGCGCACCGCCTCGGCATTCGACAGGTGTGGGCAGACGAGGTCGCGCCGGATCCGGACGTCGAGCGGCTCGTCGCCTCCTACAGCGTGGACATCGCGGCCCTCGTCGACCGCGTCATCGTGGAGCTCCCCGAGGCGCTTCCCGCCCCGCGAGACGGCGACTTCCCGCTCGGCCGCATCGTGGCCGACGCGCAGCGGCACGCGAGCGCGGCCGATGTCGCTCTCATGAACAACGGCGGCATCCGCCGGTCCCTGCCCGCCGGGCCGGTCACCTTCGCCGACCTCTTCGAACTTCAACCCTTCAACAACATGCTGGTCCGCCACACGATGACCGGCGCGCAGCTCTTGCGGACGCTCGAATACTCCGTGCGCGACGGGGAGGTGGACCTGCACGCGAGCGGCATCGTCGTCCGCTACGACCCGGCCGCGCCCGATGGCGAGCGGATTCTCGACGTGACGCTCGATGACGGCTCGCCGCTCAGGCCCGAGGACCGCTATCTGATCACGGCCAACGACTTCATCGCGACCGGGGGCGGCGGCTACGCCACATTCGCCGAAGCCGAAGTCATCGACCCCACGGAAGTCGCCGACCTGGAGGCGCTCGTCGCCTATCTGGAGGCACAGCCGCAACCCTTCCCCATCCCACGCGCCCCCCGCTGGATCGAGTCTCGCACGAAACCCGACGCCGGTCGCTCTCCGTAGGGCCCACGCGTAGGGCCGTCCCCGCCCCGCGGCCGACGGGGCGGACGGCCGACCTGTTTCAATCCCGGCGGAGGAGTGCGGGTTCGCATGAAGCGAGGCACGAAGATACTGGCCTGCACGGTGGTGATCGGCGGGCTCGGAGCGACGGCGTTCGCGGTATCGAGCGCCGGGGGCAGCGAAGATGGCGAGACCGGCACCGTGGCCGTGGAGCGCGGCGAGATCGTGGACCGGGCGCTCGCCGTGGGACGCATCGAGCCGCTGGTCGAAGTGAGCGTGAAGTCGCAGCTCGCGGGCGTCGTACGCCGGATGTTCAAGGAGCCCGGCGAGTACGTCCGGCGCGGCCAGCCCCTCGTCGAGGTCCAGCCCAACCCCACCCCGATCGAACTCGTCGAGGCCCGGCGCAACGTGGAACTCCGGGACATCGAACTCCAGCAACTCGTGAGACAGCGCGACCGGCTCTCCGCGCTGCGCGGCCGCGGCTTCGTGTCCGAGGAGGAGTACGAGACCGTGGCCCGGCAGTTCGACGAGGCTTCGCTCCAGGTCCAGATGGCGACGGAACGGCTGGCCCTCCTCTCCGAGGGCCGCGTGACCATCGGCGACGAAGCCGTCGAGACGGTCATCACCTCCCCGATCCAGGGCTTCATCCTCGAGAAGATGGTCGAGATCGGCGATCCCGTCGTCCCGCTGACGACGTTCCAGGAAGGGACCGCCCTCATGACGATGGCGGAGATGGACGAACTGCTCTTCCGCGGCACGGTGGATGAGATCGACGTGGGGCGGCTGGCCGAGGGCATGCCGGTGGAGATCACGATCGGCGCGCTCCCGGACGCGCGCATCGAGGGCCGGCTGACGAAGATCTCGCTCAAGGGCCGCGACGAAGAGAACGCGACGCTCTTCCCGGTCGAGATCGCGGTGGTTCCGGTGGACGGCGCGGCGCTGCGGGCGGGCTATTCCGCCAACGCGCACGTGATCATCGAGCGCCGTTCGGACGTGCTGGTCATCCCCGAGCGCCTGGTCCGGTTCGAAGACGAGCGCACGCTCGTCACGGTTCGGCTGGGACCCGAGGAGACGGAGGAACGCGAGATCCGCACCGGACTGAGCGACGGCATCAGCGTCGAGGTGCTGGACGGGCTGGCGGAGGGCGAGCGCGTGCTGGAGCCCCCGCGACGCGAGATCACGTAGCCGCCGAATGACGGCGGGCGAGGCCGGCGACCGGTGAGATTGCTCGACGCTGCGCGCCAGTTGTGGGCCGATCTGTCGGCCCAGCGCGTCCGGACCACGCTCACGGTGCTCGGCATCACCTGGGGCACCGTGGCGGTCGTCGTGCTGCTCGCCTTCTCCGTGGGGCTCGAGCGGCAGACGATCAAGCGGTTTCACGGGCTGGGCGACCGGATCGTCATCCTCTTCGGCGGACGCACGACGATGCCTCACGCCGGGTTCCGGGAGGGGCGGTCGATCCGGCTGCGGGAGGCGGACGCGGAGATTCTCGCCCGGCGGATCCCCGACATCACGATGATCAGCCCGGAGTACTCGACGCGGGCGGCGCCCGTCCGCTACGGCCGCAACGGAGTGAACCCGAACATCACCGGCATCTACCCCATCTACGGCGAGATGCGGAACATCTTCCCGCTCCCGGGCGGCCGCTTCATCAACGAGCGGGACCAGCGGGAGCGGCGACGCGTCGTGTTTCTCGGCGACGAAGTCGCCCGCGTCCTGTTCGGGGACGCGGACCCCGTCGGCGAGCAGGTCCGAATCGGCGATTCGCCCTTCACCGTGATCGGCGTGCTCCAGCCCAAGATCCAGAACTCGTCGTACAACTCGCGGGACGAAGACCGCGTGTTCATCCCGGCCGGCACGCACGCGGCCCTGTTCGGCTCGCGCTTCGTCTCCAACCTCGTCTACCGGACCGCGGACGCGGCGCGGACGGAGGCCGTGGAGGCGCGGGTCTACGAGGTCCTTGGAGTGAAATACCGCTTCAACCCCGGGGATGACGACGCGCTGGGCGTGTGGGACACGGCCGAGTGGGAACGGATGTTCGGGTTCCTCTTCCTCGGGTTCAAGATCTTCTTCGCGATCGTCGGCAGCTTCACGCTCAGCGTGGGCGGGATCGGGGTCGCGAACATCATGTACATCGTGGTGCGCGAGCGGACTGACGAGATCGGGATCAAGCGCTCGCTCGGCGCCACCCGGCGCTCCATCATGTGGCAGTTCCTCACCGAGAGCATGCTCATCGTGGTCGCGGGCGCGGCGCTCGGCGTCGTCGTCTCCCTCGGAATCGTGAAACTCATGTCGCTGGTCCCGATGCAGGAGTTCGTCGGGACGCCGACGATCTCGCTGCAGGTGGCCGCGGTGACCATGGCGCTGCTCGCGTTCATCGCGATGCTGGCCGGGTTCTTCCCCGCCCGCCGCGCCGCGGCGCTCGACCCCGTCGAATGTCTGCGCGACTAGCCGGGTTCGCCGACGGGCGGTCGGCGGCCCTCCCTCCGCCAACGGTCTGACTCATGTGGAAAATCCTCCTTGAAGAGTTCCTCGGCGACCTGCGGGCCCAGAAGACCCGCGCCTTCCTCACGATCTTCGCCGTGGTGTGGGGGACGATCTCGATCGTGCTCCTGCTCGCGTTCGGCCAGGGGCTCCGGAACCAGTTCTCGGCGGGGCTGCTCAACGCCGGCGAACGCATCTTCATGGTCTACGGCGGCCAGACGAGCGTGGAGCACGAAGGGCTGTCGAAGGGACGGCGGATCCGGCTGCGGGAGGAAGATCTCGACCTGCTTCTGCGCGCGGTGCCGGAGTTCGAGATGGGCAGTCCCTCCTACGGCCGGGGCCGGACGTACCTGAAGGTGGGGGAGAACCAGACGACGACCTACATGGAGGGCGTGAACCCGGTCTTCTCCGAGTTGCGGCGCATGTTCCCCGCTCCGGGCGGCCGGTTCATCAACCAGCGCGACATCGACGAGAAGCGGCGCGTACTGTTCCTCGGAGACGGCATCGCCCAACGCCTGTTCGGCGATGCGCCGCCCGTGGGGCGCACGGTGACGCTGGACGGACTTCCGTTCCGCGTGATCGGCGTGATGGAGTCGAAGTTCCAGGACTCGAGCAACAACGGGCCGGACGAGGACCGGGCCGTGATACCGGCCTCCACGTTCCGGAGCATCTACGGGCAGGAGTTCGTGAACCACCTGCTCCTGCGGCCGCGTGACGTGAGGGACGCGCCGATCGCCAAGCAGGAGTTGTACCGGGTGCTGGGCGGCCGGTACCGGTTCGCGGCGGCGGACGAACGGGCGCTTGCGATCTGGGACTTCATCGAGGACGAAAAGATCGTGGGCCAGATCGGCCTCGGGATCCAGATTTTCCTTGGACTGGTGGGCGCCTTCACCCTGATCGTGGCCGGAGTCGGAGTCGCGAACATCATGTATGTCGTGGTGCGTGAACGGACGCGGGAGATCGGCGTCAAGCTCGCCGTCGGCGCGAGGAAACGGCACATCGTGAGCCAGTTCCTCTTCGAAGCGATCCTCATCGCCGTCGGCGGGGGTCTCGCGGGGCTCGGCATCGCGGCGCTCCTCGTGACCGGCGTCGATGCGATGCCGATCGACGATCCGGCCATGCAGTACATCGTGAACCCCAAGCTCTCCATCCCCATCGCGGCGGTGTGCGCGGGGATCCTCATGGCCATCGGTCTGGTGGCGGGGATCCTCCCGGCCCGCAAGGCGGCCCGGCTCGATCCGGTGGAGTCGCTGAGGTACGAATAGCGTGCCCGTTCGGCGCTCTGCACCCGTTACGCAAACCGCGGGCCGTCGTTACATTCGAACGCGATGTTGCGCGTGATTTTGGGTAGCTTGATCCCGGGCGCACCGAGCCCGGATTCGTCCTCTTTCAAGCAGGAGCATGCCATGAAATACAACCTCTCCCTACGAGCCGCGGCGTTCGCCGCCGTTGCGGCGCTCGGCGGCCTCTTCGCGCCGTCCGGGGCGCTCGCTCAGGGCGTCACGACCGCCGCCGTCAACGGGCGCGTAACCGGGCAGGATCTCGCGCCGCTCGCGAGCGCCGTGGTCACCGCGGTGCACGGCCCCAGCGGGACGTCGTACTCGACGCTCACCCGCGAGGACGGCCGCTTCAACATCCCGGGCATGCGGGTCGGCGGACCCTACGCGATCGCCGTTTCGCTCATCGGTTTCGGGGACGAGTCGGCCGACGCCCTCGTCCTCGCGCTGGGAGAGAACCGGCGCATCGACTTCGTGCTCGGTGTCGAGGCCGTCGCGGTGGGCGAAATCACCGTCACGGCGGAACGGGGCGCGATCCTTTCGAGCGGACGCACGGGGCCGCAGCAGACCGTGACCACGCGCGAGATCGAGAACCTTCCGACGATCGCCCGCAGCATTCAGGACTTCGCGCGGCTCACGCCACAGGCGCTGGGCACGAACATCGGGAGCAGCGAGAACATTGGCGGGATCAGCATCGGCGGGAAGAACAACCGCTTCAACAACATCTCCGTCGATGGCGCGATCCTGAACGACGTGTTCGGACTCCCGGCCAGCGGCACCCCCGGCGGCCAGGCCAACTCGCAGCCGATCTCGCTCGACGCGGTTCAGGAGTTCCAGGTCGCGATCGCGCCCTTCGACGTGCGGCAGGGCGGCTTCACCGGCGGCTCGATCAACGTCGTCACGCGCTCGGGAACGAACGACTTCGACGCCTCCGGCTACGCCTTCGGACGGAACCAGGGCTTCACGGGCAACCTCGACGACAACCCGCTCACCGACTTCAGCGAACTGCAGGCCGGATTCCGCGCGGGCGGGCCGATCCAGCGCGACAAGATCCACTTCTTCACGAGCGGCGAGATCAAGCAGTCGAGCCGCCCGCTGGCGCTCGGGCTCCTCGGGAGCAGCCAGACGAACACGATCAATGTCGACCTGGGGACGATCAACGACATCGTCGACATCGCGAACTCCGTCTACAACTACGACCCGGGGCGCTTCGAAGAGAGCCTCCAGCGGGAGACGGACGACCTCAAGTTCTTCGCACGCCTGGACTTCAACCTCTCGGACAGCAACCACCTCATCGTGCGGCACAACCATGTGAACGCCAATTCGCAGCGGGGGATCAGCCGGCACTCGAGCGAGATCGGACTGCCCGGCCAGGGGTATTCGTTCGACGCCGTGTCCAATTCCACGGTGATCCAGCTCGACAGCCGGCTGGGCGCCTCCACCGCCAACATGCTCCGCCTCTCGTACCAGCGTCAGCGCGACGCGCGGACCCCCGACTTCGCGATCTTCCCGGAGGTCGACATCGAGCCCTACGATGGCGAGAGCGAGAGCGTGACCATGGGGATCGAGCGCTTCTCGCAGCAGAACGCGCTCGACCAGGACGTGTTCGAGATCACCAACGACCTCACGCTCTTCCGGGGCGACCACACGTTCACCTTCGGGACGCACAACGAATTCTACTCGTTCTCGAACCTCTTCATCCAGGACGCGTACGGTCAGTGGGAGTTCGATGGCGAGAACGCGCTCGAGAACTTCCGCAACGGGATGGCGACCCGGTACCGGGCGTCCATCTCACGGCTCTCGGATCCGTTCCCGCGGGCGGCGTGGTCCGCGATGCAGTTCGGCTTCTATGGCCAGGACCAGATCGACCTGAGCGACCGCTTCAACATCACGCTGGGGCTGCGCGCCGACATCATGGCGATGCCCGATGCGCCGCTCGAGAACCCAAGCTTCTACGCCGCCTTCGGACGGCATACGAGCGACGTGCCGAGCGGCAATGTCATGTGGTCGCCGCGGCTCGGGTTCAACGCCGCGCTGGACGAGGACCGGAGGACGCAGATCCGGGGCGGAACCGGCATCTTCACGGGCCGTAACCCGTTCGTGTGGCTCTCGAACCAGTACTCGAACACCGGGATGGACTTCATCCGCATCGACTGCGCCCCGTGGCGGGGCTGCACCCCGCCGCCGTTCACGGGCGACCCCACCCCGGTGCCGGTACCCGGCGCCGAGATCGCGACGACCGAAGTCGACCTCACGGACACGGACTTCAAGTTCCCGCAGGCCTGGCGGACCACGATCGGGATCGACCGCGAGTTGCGCGACGGCGTCGTGTTCACGGTCGAGGGGATCTACACGAAGAACGTCAACGACATCCTCTACCAGGATCTCAGCATCCGGCCGGAGGGTAGGACGAGCGATGGTCGCGTGCTCTTCGCCGACGACCCCGTGGACCGGGAGTTCTCGCCCGGCGTCTTCCTGCTCGACAACACGAACCAGGGCCGCCAGATCCAGTTCACGACGCAGCTGCAGAAGCGCTTCGGCGGCGACTTCCTTCCGAACATGTTCGGAAGTCTCGCCTACACGTGGACGGACGCCACGGACGTGAACAGCGGGCAGTCCAGCCGCGCGATCTCGAACTTCCAGTACAACGAGATCGGCGTCGACCCGAACAACCCCGGCGAGGGAACGGCGGACTTCGAGATCAAGCACCGGATCATCGCTTCGCTCTCGCAGCGCATCGAGTGGAGCGAGAACGTCGGAACGACAATCACGGCGTTCTACGAGGCCCGCGCGGGCCGGCCCTTCAGCTGGACCTACTTCGGGGACGCGAACAACGACGGGCGGCGCTTCAACGACCTGGCCTTCGTGCCGGGCGATGCCGATGACGCGATCTTCGAGACGGACTGCCGCGGCTGCATGGACTTCGCCGCGTGGGATGCGTTCGTGAGCGACATCCCGGGGCTGGACGAGTACCGCGGCGGGATCGTGGGCCGGAACTCTTCGCGCGAACCCTGGGTGCGCAGCCTCGACCTGCGGATCGCGCAGGATGTGCCGCTTCCCGGGCCGGGGAGCCGAAACATCCAGGTCACGCTCGACTTCATCAACCTCGGAAACTTCCTGAACTCCGAGTGGGGCCGGCAGCGTTACACGCAGTTCGGAACCTCCACCATCCTGTCCTTCCGGCGCTACGACTCGGAGACGGGCGTGCCGGTCGTCCGTTTCTCGCCGCGCGACCTCGACGAAAACGGCGTGCTCGACATCGAGGACGTGTACTCGATCGACAACATCCTGTCGCGCTGGGCGCTTCAGCTCGGGGCGCGGATCTCGTTCTGATGCGGTAGGAAGCTGCGGTAGGAGCTGCGGCAGGAAGCGGGAGCGGCGACTCCCGCGGCGAGCACGAAAGAGGGGGCCTTCGGGCCCCCTTTCGTGCATCCGGCTCCGTCGTTTGCATCCGGCCCGGTCGGTTGGCGGGCCGGGGTTCCCGTCGGGGTCAATCCTCGGCCAGGTAACGCCCCGCCATCTCCACGAGGTCGGGGGCGCCCAGGAAGGTCGGCACGCGGTGATGCAGCCCCTCGGGCTCGATGTCGAGGATACGCCGCCGACCATCGGTGGCCCGGCCGCCCGCGTGCTCGCAGATCATGGCCATGGGAGCCACCTCGTACAGCAGGCGCAGCTTCCCCTCCGGCCTGGCGACGGTTCCCGGGTACATGAAGATCCCCCCGCGGAGGAGGGTGCGGTGGAAGTCCGCGACCATGGACCCGACGTAGCGCGCGGAAAACGACGGCGCGTCGCGGGGAGGCTGGCGGAACCGCTCCACGAGCCGCTGCTGACCCGGCGTCCACTTGTCGAAGTAGGCTTCGTTGATGCTGTAGATGTTCTTTCCGGGCGAGGGAATGCGCAGGTTCCGGTACGAGAGGAGGAACTCCCCGATCTCCGGGTGGAGCGTGAAGCCGTGTACTCCCGCCCCGGTCGTGAAGACGAGCATGGTGGAGGAGCCGTACAGGACGTAGCCTGCGGCGACCTGTTCGGATCCCGGCTGAAGCAGGTCGCGTCTCCGCACCTTGCGCCCCTCGCTCCGCTTCCGGTAGACGGAGAAGATCGTCCCCACGGAGATGTTCACGTCGATGTTCGAACTTCCGTCGAGCGGGTCGAAGGCGATGATGTACGGTCCGGGGTCGCGTGATTCGGGGACGCGGACAAATCCCTCCTCTTCCTCGGACACCATGCCGCTGAGGCTGCCGCAGCGCGCCAGCAGGCTCACGAGGACATCGTTCGCGTAGTCGTCCAGCTTCTGCACTTCCTCGCCATGCAGGTTCGTGCTCCCGCTCACGCCGAGGATGTCGATGAGGCCCGCGCGATTCACGGCCGTGGAGATGACCTTCGCGGCGAGGCTGATCTGGAGCAGGATGTCTGTCAGCGCACCCGTGGCCTGGGGATATTCGCGCTCCTGCTCGGCGATGAAGTGCTCGACGGTGACGATGGATCCGGTCAAGGTGGCTCCGCGGAACTCGGGGAAGGTGGGCTGAGAGGTTACGGAGGGGCGGTTTTTCGCGTCAAGGCGCGTCCGCGATCCTCCATCCGCGCGCGTCGACCTCTACGCACAGGGGGCCTTGGAGATCCGTCCGCCACACGCGCGGTACCCGGGCGGAGTCGAGCCGCGCCAGCGTCACGGCGTGCGGGTGCCCGTACCGGTTCCGTGTCCCCGCCGAGATCACGGCGATTTCCGGTTGCGTCGCTTTCAGCCATTCGACGGAACTCGAAGTCCGGCTGCCGTGGTGGCCGAGCTTGAGGAGATCCGTCTCCGGACGGAGCGGCGCAAGGTGCTCCAGGATCTCGCGCTCCACCTCGACGCCGGCGTCGCCCGTGTTCACGTAGCGGAAGCCGCCGACCGTGAGACGGAAGGAGAGGGAACCTTCGTTCGCATCCGAGCCCGCCGGGCCCTCGGGCCAGAGGATCTCGAGTTCGACATCGTCGATGCGGAGGCGATCTCCCGCGCGGGGCGCATGCCAGGTGGCGCCCTCCATCTGAAGCCGTTCGAGGAAGGCGAGGTAGGAGGAACTGGGCTCCGGGACGCCGGGATCGAGCACACGGCGGACCCGCAGGGCCTCGAACACCGCCGCGGCGCCGCCGTAGTGGTCGAGGTGCGGATGGGAGATGGCGAACAGCTCCACGGTCCGGGCGCCCATGCGGCGCAGGAAGGGCACGACGACGCGGCTTCCCGCGTCGGCCATCGGCGGGCCGGGTGCCGTGCCGGCCGTCCGGAAGGCCGAGCCCGGGCCCGCGTCGAAGACGAGCCATCGGCCGGCGCCGGTCCGCACCACGGCGGCGTCGCCCTGCCCCACGGCGAGGGTGCAGACGAGCGCCGTGCCCCGCTCGAGGCCGGCCCTGACGAGGGGCCAGGCGACCGTGAGTGCCAGCACGGCCCCGACCGAGAGGACGCCGAGGCCGCGCCGGGCGCGCGTACGGTCGAGCGCGAGGGCGACGAGCGCGGCCGCGACCGCCCACGCGCGGGGGCCGAGGCCGGGGCCCGCCCAGCTCAGCGGGAGCCCCGCGAAGAAGGACGCGATCGCCGCGAGGCAGCCGAGCGCGACGTCCGCGGCGCCGGCGAACAGCACCCAGAGACCCCACGGCAGGACCAGCGTGAGCGCGAGGGCGGGAAGCGCGAGACCCACCACCGCGCCCGCCACGACGCTGGCCGGGATCGAGGCGATGACGATGCGGTCGAAATGGAAGGCCGCGATGGGCGCCGTGACGAGGAAGGCGCCGCAACTCACGGCGAGTGCCCGCCCGATGCCCCGCAGGCGCCGGGTGGAGAGCCAACGCGGCAGCGGCACGCGGCCCCCGAACACGACGCCCGTGAAACCGGCGAAGGAGAGCTGGAACCCCGGATCGGTCACGATGAGCGGGTCGGCCAGAATGGCGAGCGTCGCCGCGAGCGCCGCGAGATCGCTGATGCGCGCAGGGCGCGCCCGACGGAAGGCGAGCGCCCAGCCCCAGAACATCAGCGCCGCTCGCACCGCCGAGGGAGGCGCGCCGATGAGGCATACGTACGCACTCGTACAGGCGGCGGCGTAGAGCAGCCGCCGCGGACCGCGCACGCGAAGGCCGATGAGCCAGGAGAGCGAAGCCCCGATCAGGCCGACGTGGAGCCCGGAGATCGCGAGCAGGTGGATGATCCCGGCCCCGACGAACGCCTCTCTCGTCGCAGGGTCGAGGGTGCTGCGGTCGGCGAGCAGCAGGGCTTTGCCGATCGCCCGGTGCTCCGGGGCGAGCCGGGCGTCGAGCCGGGCGAGCAGCCCGGCGCGCCACTCGATGATCCGGCGGCCGAGACCCCGCGGGCCCACCGCGTTCGCCGGCACTTCCAGCGGCTCCAGCGTCGCGCCGCCGATCCAGCCCATCGTCGCGGGCGGACGGGGCAGCCGGGGTCGGGCCGCTTCGGGTTTCGTCCCGCCCGCCGTGCGCCATGTGCCCCGGGCGAGCACCGCCGTGCCCGCCTCGTGCGCCGCTCCGGACCGCAGGAAGGCGCGCACCGCGCCCAGGCGGCAGATCCGCCCGCCCGAGACGATGTGGACGTCGCGGATCGACACCCGGACCGGGCCGGCATCCCGGCCCGCCCGCCGTTCCGGCGCCGCGTCCGCGAGCGTGCCGACCACCGCGACCGGCGCGCCCGCCTCCAACGTGGCGACGCAGGCCCGCAGCGCCGCCGTGCCGCTCGGCAGACCCGCCAGCAACCCGGCGAGGGCGGCAAGCACGACCGAGAAACCCACCGTCGCGTGCGGTGAAATGCCGCCGGCTCGGCCGGGGCGGGCCCGGCGGGCGGCCCGCAGCACGGCCCGGCCGACGATGACGCAAGAGAGCCCCGCCGCGATCGCCGCGGGAGCATGGAAAGCGACGGCGTCGGCTCGGGCGAGCGCGAGCCCGGCGACATCCCCGGCGGCGAGCGCCAGGGCCGTCAGGAGCAGGGGCGAGAGGGAGTGGGACGTCGATCAGCCTCCGGGCGCAGAGTTCACCTCTACGCTCGGAGAGACCGTCAACCGTCCGTCAACCGTCCGTCAACCGTCCGTCAACGGAGCGTCAGAGGAGCGGACTCGGCTCCGACCGTTCCGGGGGCTCGGGCGGGGCCGGGGGCTCCGCCGTCAGGGGCTCCGCCGCCGTCGCGAACTCCATCGGGGCGGGCGCCTCATGCGCGAGACGCGCCGACGCGGCCCGGTCCGCCAGGCGCCGGGTCCGGCGCTCGGCCCGCCAGGCGAGCAGGCCCGAGAGGCCCATCCCCCCGAGGATGCAGGCGAAGACGACGAGCGGGAGCGACGCGCGAATGCGGAGGAAAGGCAACACGACGTTCACGAGTTCGCCCGCGTTCCTCGCGGTAAACCAGAACGCGGCGAGGATGACGACAACGAAGGCGAGCAGCCGCAGCACGAAGCGCATCAGCAGGGCCGTCCCATGAAGGTCGCGCCCGTCGTCCCCGTGAGGCGCACCTGCGCGTACGCGCCGATCCGGCAGGGGTCTCCGGGGAAAGCGACGACCTTGTTCTGCTCCGTCCGGCCGAGCACATCCCCGGGTGAGCGCGCCGAGCGCTCGATCAGGACCTCGCGCCGCGAACCCACCTCGGACTCGTTGATCTCGCGCTGGATCGCGCGGTGTTCGCCGATCAGGCGTTCCAGCCGCTGCGAACCCACTTCGTCCGGCACGAAATCCGCGGCCGGGAAGCGCGTAGCCGGCGTCCCTTCGCGCAGCGAGTACTTGTACAGATAGGCATCGTCGAAGCGCACGTCCCGCATCAGCTCCAGCGTGGCCTCGAAATCCGCCTCCGTCTCCCCCGGAAAACCGACGATGACATCCGTGGAGAGCGCGATGCCGGGAACCTCGCGGCGGACGGCCTCGACCTTGTCGAGAAACCCCTCGCTCGTGTAGCGCCGGACCATGCGCTTGAGCACGCGGTCGGAGCCCGACTGCACCGGCAGGTGGAGCTGACGGCAGACCGTCGGCTCGCCCGCCATCACCTCGAGCAGTTCCGGCGTCACGTCGTTGGGATGGGGCGAGGTGAAACGCACGCGGCGGATGCCGTCCGCGCGGCTCACGGCCCGCAGCAGCGTCGCGAAGTTCCAGTCTCCGGACTCGTACGAATTCACGGTCTGTCCGAGGAGAACGACTTCGGTGAACCCCTCCTCCACGGCGCGCCGGGTCTCGGCGAGGACCGCCTCGGGCGTGCGGTTCTTCTCGGATCCCCTCACGTAGGGCACGATGCAGAAGGTGCAGCGGTGGTCGCAGCCGCGCTGGACGGTGATCCAGGCGCTTACGCCTTCCCGCCTCACGCTGTCCACGCCCTCGTAGTTCTCCTCCGCGTCGAGTCCAAGCAGCGTCTGTCCGCGCTCGATCGCGTTCGTCTGAATCGAACCGATGAGTTCCGGGAGGGCGCGGTACGCATCCGGTCCGGCCACCAGATCCACGCCCGCCGCCTCCTCGATGAGCCTCGGGCCCAGCCGCTGCGCCATGCAGCCCGTCACCCCGAGCACGAGTCCGGAATGCCGCTTGCGGTGGCGCTGCAGCTCGCCGATCCGGCCACGAACGCGCCGTTCCGCGTGCTCGCGAATCGCGCAGGTGTTCACGAGGATCACATCGGCGCGTTCGGGTGCATCCACGCTCACGAAGCCCTCGTCGACGAGCAGCCCCTCCATCAACTCGGTGTCGTTGATGTTCATCTGACACCCGTAGGTCTCGATGTAGACCCGACCCCCGAGCGGACGGGGGCCGCGGGGGCGATCCGCGCCGGGCGTCTTCAGGGTGACGAGCTTCGCCCTCTCCACGGGTGGCTCAGCGCTGGCGGAGGGAGAAGGAGAACGTGACGCGCCGGAAGCTCTCCGCGAAGCCGGCCGCCGCGACGTCGCCGCGCGATCCGCTCTCGAAGGCGAGGTCGAATACGGCCAGTCCATCCTGGAACTCCCAGCCGAAACCGCCGGTGAAGGCGGACTCGTCGAGCGCTTCCGCACCCCGGCTGAACGGGAGTCCCGTCCTGCGCCAGCCGGCCCGAAGCGGCAGCCTTCCGCCGAGCAGGGAGAGCGCGCCGTATTCGATCCCTCCGCCCAGCCATGCGAGGTCGTGGGATTGGAACGCGGAGCCCGCCACCGCATCGCGCGACCCCACGGCCGACCACCCGGCCCGGCCGCCGCCGGCGGTGACGAGGATCTGGTCCGTCACACGCACGCTGCCGCCGAGCTGGATCGAGGTCGGCAGGTCGAACTCCGCCTCGGGCTCGTCCGCCCCTTCGGGGGTCGCGTACAGCGTCCCTCCCGTCCCGAGAGCGGCGCCCGCCACGATGCGGTCCCCCAGCCGGATCGATCCACCCGCCCGGAAGCGCCAGGCTCGCCACGACAGCTCCCTCGCCCCCGCGATGCCGCCGAGCGTGGGCGCCCCCCCGATCGGATCGCCGAACTGACGGAAGAACGACTGCCGCAGGGAGCCGGTCAGCCGCTGCGCCGAGACCCCGATGCCCAGCGGCCCGAGGCGACGCGCCAGCGACGCATCGATCGTGCTGATCCCGCCGTTGTGCTCCCGCGTCTCCTCGAAGGGAACCGAACCATCGTTCAGCCGCAGCGTGTCCTGCAGAATGTTGGACCAGTCCTGGTCGAACTCGCCGCCGAAGGCCAGGCTGAAGGCCCAGTCGTTGTAGGGAACGAGCGCCCGGATCGTCGTGAAACGCCCCCGCCCCGTGTCGAGCGACGCGCTCTCGCCCTCCAGCGTGACACCCTCGCTGGCCAGCGAGACCGAGAAGCCGGGTTCGGAGTGAAGGAGCAGGTCGGCCGGATTCGTGAGGCTGTATGATCCGCCGAGCAGGCCGGAGCCCGATCCACCGAGCGCCGCCGACCGGCCATCCACGGGCGCGACGGGATAGCCGAGGCCGACCGCCGTGAGCGGCGTCTGGGCGGAGAGGGCAACGGGCGAGGCCGCCAGCGCGGCGAGCACGAACCCGGCCCGACCCCATCCCGGGAACGTTCCCCGGACCCTGCCCCGGAACCTTCGGACGGTCCGCATCACGGCACCGTGAAGCGGGGCGCCGAACTGAATACGATGCGGACCTGCGGCTGGAATTCCGGCGGCGATTCGGCGGAGCCGAACTCCCAGTAGCCCAGCGCCTGCGCATCCGGATCCGCCCGCAAGCCGATCCGGATGCGCCTCAGCGAATCCCGGACGGCCCGCGCCATCAGGAGCGTGATGTCGAGGCGAACCGGCTCACCCTCGCGGAGTCTGGCGGGATCGAGCGTTGTCGCGATCAGATCCCCGCTCCCGATCGGGGTCTTTTCACCGGCCTCGAACGGGTCGGCGAGCAGACTGATCTTTCGGGCCTGGATGCTGCGCTCCGCCGCATACGGATCGGGCGCGGCCAGGGGATGGAGGATGACTTCGGCCTGGCTGACCGTAGCCCCTTCAAGCCCTGCTTCCCCGAGGATTCCGGGCGGCACGAACTCGAAGTAGATGCGCGAGGCGGGGAGGCCGCCGACGCGAAGCTCCGTGCCGGTCGGCGGCTGCGGAGGATCCAGGATGAACGCGTGTTCTTCCCACAACTGGGACTGGGGTACCGGGAGGGTTCGCCCGACGAGGGTCGGATCGTATCGGAGGACCATCTGCGTCACCCGGAGCTTCGTTTCCGGGCCGTCCAGCACGATGGCGAAGCCGTTGCCCCCGTCCGCCCGCTGCCACGCCTTCATCAGCGAGTCCTCCGCCACGGCCGGCGTCATGAGGAGCGTATCCGAGACCGCCTCCAGCACCGCCGACGCGATCTCGACCCCGAGGTCGCCCCCGGGCACCGCCCACGGGATCCCCGGGGCCGCCTCCCGCCACGTCGCATCATGAGGCTCGAAACGCTCCCCCAGTTCGACGAGTTTCACCGTGAGCGGAAAGGTCGTGAACTCGGAGCGGATCGTGTCGAAGCGAAGCAGGAACTCCACCTCCTCGAACTTCGCGACCGGCAGCGTGTCGACGAACGTCCGGACCGTGTCGGGGACGTTGAAGCGCGCGAGCCCGCGACTCGACACGTCCGTCTCGGCGGAGACATACACGAACGGCGCGGTGGAGGGCCGGGCGAAACCGGTCAGCGTCGTATCCCGCCAGGACAACAGTTCGGAAGCCGAGATGGTGACGTCGCGCGTCTCCACGCCGGCGCCGGGCGCCTTCTCGGAGCCCAGGGAGAGCGGGTCCTCCGCACAGGCGGCCAGCATGACCAGGACGACCATCGTGACGAGCGCTGCGAGTCCCCGTCCGCTCACGGGCCCGTCTCCGCCGGCGCGGCCATCCGCTCGAGCGAGAAGTTCGCCGGCAGAAGGTCCCGCAACCGCCAGGTGATCGACTCCCCGTTCGTTCCGATGCTCATGACCTCGAGTTCCCGGCCGAACTCGGCGAGCGCCTGGCGGCACATGCCGCACGGCGGGGCCGGGATGGCGCCGCTCGTCGCGATGGCGATGCGGCAGAAGGCGCGCGCCCCCGAAACGACCGCGTGCCCCAGCGCGACGCGTTCCGCGCACGTCCCCACCGGGTAGGAGGCGTTCTCCACATTGCACCCGGCGAAGACCCGGCCGTCATCGGCCTCGAGCGCGGCGCCGACGAGGAAACGGGAATACGGCGCGTACGCCCGTTCGCGGGCGACCCTCGCGCGGACGGCGAGATCTTCCCACGAAAGCGGCTCTCCGGCTGTCACTCGAGTCTCCGTCATCGGCTCCCATCCGCGGCGTCGGCCGGCCTGCCCACGTAGTGTCGGGGCAGGCGCCGTCCGATCGCCGTCAGCACTTCGTATTCGATCGTCCCGGCGGTCTCCGCGAAGTCCGCCAGCGCGATCTCTTCCCCTCCGTCACGGCCCAGCAGCGTGGCCACATCCGCAGCTTCGACACCCGGCGCGCCGGAAACGTCTACCGACGTCACGTCCATGCAGACGCCGCCGCGGATCGGCGTCCGGACTCCGCGGATGAGCGCCTGTCCCCGGTTCGACAGGCGCCACGGCACCCCATCCGCGTACCCGATCCCGAGAGTGGCGAGACGTTCGGCGCGCTTCGTCGTGTAGGTGGCCCCGTAGCTGACGGTCGAGCCCGGCGCGAGGTCACGAACTTCCAGGACCCTCGCGCGTACCCGCGCCACACTCTCCGGGTCCGCCGGCGCGCCCGCGGCGCCCGCTCCCCGCCGTCCCCCGTACAGGTAGATCCCCGGTCTGACGAGCCCCAGATGATACTGCTCATCTCCCATCGCCGCATCGCTGTTCGCCGCATGCAGGAAGGGGACCTCGACGCCGGCCTCCTCCAGGATCGATGCGGCCCGCCGCAAGCGGGTCAACTGAAGGGAGGTCGCGGCCGGATCCGTGCCGGCGGAATGGAAATGGGTGTAGACGCTCGCCAGCGACACGCCGCCCCGCGAGAGGATCGCCGCCACCTCGGGCGTCCACGCCGCGGCCTCGGCCCCCGGGAGGCCCGCGCGACCCATGCCGGTGTCGACCTCGAGATGGACGGGCATCCGCGCGGACGCCGCCCGCGCCGCGGCCTCGAGCTTCGCGAGCGAGGCCAGGCTCAGCGCCGCGCTCTCGAGCCGCGCCTCGAGAAGCTGGGAGATCTCGGCGGCGGCCGAGGGGGCGAATACGACGATGCGGCGCTCGATCCCGCTCCGCCGGAGTTCCGCCCCTTCCGGCGGCGTCGCGACCCCGAAGGCGTAGGGCTCCAGCCGGTCCAGGGCGCGGGCGACCTCGATGGCGCCGAGGCCGTACGCGTCCGCCTTGACCATGGGGACGAAGCGGGCGGGGGCCACATGTTTCGCCATGCGCCGGGCGTTCCGCGACAGCGCGGCCAGATCGACCTCGAGCCACGCTCGGTACGGGGGGTCTTCGCGGCTGCGGGTCAAGCGTCGCCGGGGGTTCGGGAGAAGGTTCCTGTCGGCCCGTCGGCGGGGCCGGCCCGGAGGTGAGCAACCTGTCGAATGGAGCGGCGTCCTGCCACCGGGTGATACCTTCGCCATCATGCCGGAGCCAACCGCCGCCGCCGACCTCGAGCGTTTCCACGCGGACGAGGCGCGCGAAGGGGATGATGCCCTCGCCCGCGCCCTCGCTCTCGTCCGCTTCCTGCGCATCCGCTGTCCCTGGGACGCGAAGCAGACGCCGCAGACGCTCCGCCCGTATCTGCTCGAGGAAGCGCACGAGGTCGCGGACGCGATCCGGGCCGGAGACGACCGAGACCTCTCGGGAGAACTGGGCGACCTGCTCCTGAATGTCGCCTTCCAGATCGTGCTCGCCGAAGAGCGCGGCGCCTTCGCGGCCGCCGATGTCGTCGAAGCGCTCGAGGCGAAGATGGAGGCCCGTCACCCGCATGTGTACGGCGACGCCGACGCCCCACCCGACTGGGAGTCGCTCAAGGCGGCGGAACGCGAGTCTCCGGACGACCCCTTCGACGGGGTCTCGGCCGGGCTCGATCCGCTCAGCCGCGCGGCGCGCGTGCAGGAGCGGATGGCGGGGTTCGGCTTCGACTGGGCCGACCTCGCGGGGCCGATGGAGAAGGTGCGCGAAGAGACGGCGGAACTCGAGCAGGCCGCCGCCGAAGCCGCCGAAGCCGCAGCAGGCGCGTCCGGTTCTCCCGGATCGGCCGCGCCGCCCCGGATCGGAGAAGCGAGCCCGGAGGTCGTCGAGGAGGTGGGGGACCTGCTCTTCGCGGTGGTGAACGCCTCGCGGTGGGCCGGCGCCCACCCGGCCAACGCGCTTCTCGGCGCGGTCGAGAAGTTCGAGCGTCGCTGCCGGCGCATGATCCAACTGGCGGAGAGCCGCGGCCTCGAGTGGAAGGGCGCGGATCTCGCGACGCTCGACGCCGTGTGGGAGGAAGTGAAGGCCGACGAGTAGGACCCCCGACCGCCTGCCGCCGCTCAGGCGGGGTCGCTCTCGCGATCCGAAGCGCGATCCGGCGCGCGGGTCGGCCGGGGCGCGAGGTCCGTGAGTTGGTAGATGTTGCAGACCCGCCACGCGGTCTCGCTTCCGGCCCCGGTTCCCACCCTCGTCTCCACGGGGGCGAGGATCCTCCGGTAGGCCGCGCCCTCGAACGCATCCAGCCGATCCCACGCCTCGGGGAGCGCGAGACTTTCGAACACCTTCACCGCCACGCGCTCGCCGGAAGTTCCCACGCGGTCGCCCGCCGTTCCGGGGACGAACCCGGGATAGCCCTGCCGCGCCGCCCAGCCTCGGTCGTGAAGCGTGCCCTCCACCGTCCCGTCCACCCAGCGTCCGACGAGCGTCGCCACGTGATGATGGTTGTTCTCGCCGGGTAGGAGGGACCCGTACGCGGCCAGGCGCCGCTCCGGATGGTCGAGCAGAGCCTCGATCAGCCGTTCGAGGATGGGTTCGAGGTATCCGCGCAGCGCCGCGGCGCCGGTTTCCGCGCCCGGTTCGGCCAGCAGCGCTTCGAGTTCCGCCAGCGCCCCCGCCGCCCCCGGCCGGCGGTCCTCGCCCGGCAGCACCGCGGCAAGCTCCTCGAACCCCGAAAGCAGAGCGGCGAGGCGGGCGAAACTGCCTTCGGGCGCGAGCCGCGCTTCATTGAGGCGGGAGAGGGCGCCTCGCAGAGGAGCCGGGTCGCGGATCGGGCCCGGCGCCGGGCCGCCCGCGGTCACGGTCCTTCCCGCAACCGCTGCTGAAGAAATTCCCGCACGCCGTCCCAGAACGGCGCCGGCTTCTCGATGAACGGAAAATGCCCCGATCCGTCGACCCGAATCAGGCGGCTGTTCGGCAGGGCGCTGTTCATCTCCTCCACCATCTCGGTGGGGATCGGATCCTCCGCGCCGTGCATGATGAGCACCGGGACCTCGATCTGGCCCAGACGGTCCCAGAAGTCGAGCCCCTGGAGCGGTGTCATGAGCAGGGTCGCGACGAGCTGGCCCTGGCTCGCCGTCCTCTCGTGCAGGGAGAGACGAAGCAGGTGGTCCGCGACGCTCGCGTCCGCGAACGTGCCGCGGAAAACGTGGAAGAAAACCTGGCTGATGGCCTCCGCCTCCCGCGCCGCGAACTCCGGCGTTCCCCGAATCGAGTCGATGGCCGCGAGGTCGGCCGAGTCCCGCCGGGCCAACTGGTTCTCGTCGGTCTGCTCGCGAAAGCGGCTGCCCGGTTCGACGGGCGCGACGAGGATGAGCGCGGCCAGCCGCTCGGGACGCTCCATCGCGTAGAGGAGGGCGGGAATCGCTCCCCATGAGTGCGCGAGCAGCGTGACCTTCTCGCGTTGCGCGACGTGTTCGCGGATCCGGTCGATATCCGTGAGGTAGCGCTCCATCGAGAGGCTCGCCGCGTTCACCACGGCCCTCGACCCCCCCAGGCCCCGCTGATCGTAGAAGATGACCTGGTGCGTCTCCGCCAGCGGTCCGAACCACGGACGAAGGTACGAGTGGTCGAGGCCCGGCCCGCCGTGCACGACGACGACGGGCTCTCCGACCCCGACCGTCTGGTAGAAGAGTTCCGCCTCGAAGACGGAGAGCGAGCCCGCTCGGGTCGGCGGGCCCGCTTCGGAGCCCGGATCGCCGCACCCCGCCACGGTCGCCGCGAGGACGACGAGGCCGAAGACGACCGCCGCCGGCCGGCCGCTCGTCACGGGTTCACCCGCTCGCCGGCGCCCGCGGGCCGGGCGTCAGGATTCCCAGGCCACCACATCGCCGAGGGCGAGGGGGCCGCCCTCGAGCACCATCCCGTACGCGCCGCCGCGCCAGTCGGGCGCCAGCGCCGCCTTGAGCCCGGGCGCCGCGTCCTCCATGCGCCCGCAGGGCAGCGTCTCGCCGCGAATGCGGATGCGACAGCCGGCGATCCGCAGCACCCGGTCCGCCGTCTCGCAGAAGTCGACGCCCCGCACGAGCAGGTTGGCCCGGCGGGCCTCCGGAGCCAGATCGACGCCGATCTCCCGCGTCGCCGCCTCCCACGCGTCCGCGTCGAGCAGGGTCACCTGCCGGTAGCCGCCGCGGTCGACGTTGCCCTCCAGACCCTTCCCCGCGACGAGGGTGGCACCCGGTACCGGCTCCATGGCGCCCTTCCGCGCCGACTTGAGCCAGATCGCTTCGAGCCGCGCCGATCCGGAGCCGGCGGGCCCCGCGGTGGACTCAGCCATCGGTCACCTCCAGCGAGGAAAAGTGCAGGTTGAGGCCGTGGTTGACCCTCAGCCCGACGACGCCGTCGACGTGCTGCCCGGTTCTCGCCGTCCGGAACACCTCCTGCTCGTTCACGCCGAAGATCACCTCTTCGCCCCCGGCCTCCACGAAGAGCACGTTCTTCGCCGTCGCCGCACCCTCGCCCCGCGCCGCCCAGGTGACGACCGCCTCGTGCTTCGTCCAGTCGAGGAGCGTGGAGGTCCCGTCGCCATCCCGGCGCTTCACGATCACGCTCCCGTCCGCCCGGATGAGGAGGTAGGTGTAGGCCTGGCCGGCTCCCTCGAGATCCGCCCCGCCGATGAAGACGCCGAACCCTTCGTTCCGGCCTTCCGGGTCGAACAGGAAGACCGTGGACTCGACGCGAAAGTCGCCGTCCGCCCGGGTCTCGGGATCGTAGAAGATGCCGGCCGGCCCCGTGGTGACGTGCCAGCCGGGCGGCATTTCCTGAAGAGCCTCCACTCCGTCGCCTCCGTGATCCGCGCGGGCGAGCCAGCCCTCGGGCGGCGGCAGCTTGTCTTCCTGGGCGGAGGCGGCGACGGGAAGCAGGACCAGGATTGCGATGGCCAGGCGCCACGCGGCGCCGACGACGCGCCCGCTTTGGACGCGCGATGTCGAATGATACGGCATGTTCGGTGTCGCTCCGATTTCGGATCCGGTTCGAGGTTCCAATCGCGGGCCGGCAGCCCGTGCCGCAAGGGCCCGCGTGGGCGGGATGATAGTCACTCCGGCGGCGACTCGCAGGATTCGCAGCGCGTGAGGCGGAGCGCGACGATTTCGGGCGGCACGAGGAAGCGCACGCCGAGCCGGCTCGTCCCCACGCCGGTCGTCACGAAGAGGTGTCGTCCGTCCTCCACCACATGACCCGCCGCGTATCGTTCCCCGAAACGGGAGGGGGTGATCCCCGGCCCTACGAACGGGATGACGACCTGTCCGCCGTGCGTGTGCCCGGCCAGCGTCAGGGAGGCCCGCGCCGGCACCTCGGGAAAGATGTCCGGGTTGTGCGTGAGGACGATCACGGGCTCCCCGGCACGGGCCCCATCGAGCGCATCCTCGACCGACGGATGGCCCGTCCAGAAGTCCGCCACGCCCGCGATCCAGACGTCGTTGCCCCGCACGCGCGCCCGCCGGCCCCGGTTGTCGAGGACGGTGATCCCGACGCCGGAGAGCGCCTCTTCCACGCGCTCGGCCGACAGCCAGCGGTCGTGGTTGCCGAGCACCGCGAACACGCCGTGGCGAGCGTCGAGCGCGGCGAGGTCCTCGGCGATCTCCTCCGGCGGCACGAATCGGCCGCCCATGACGTTGTCGATCGTCAGGTCACCGGCAATGAGAACAAGATCCGGCAGCGTCTCGTTCACCCGTCGCACGACGCGACGCAGGTTGTCCCGGCCGTTCCGGGGCGAGCCCACGTGCAGGTCCGCGATGAGCGCGATGCGGGTTTCCTCCCCCTCGGGCCACCCCGGCACCTCCAGGTCCGTCCGGTTGAGGACCAGTCGACCGGGCTCCCACCAGAACGCCCACGCGGCGAGCAGGACCGCGGTCGCGAGGAGAAAAAGGAGCATCCAGCCCGTCCAGCCGGGGCGCGGTCGCCGCAGCGCTATGATCCGTCCCCCCGGGGCCCGCTCCCGCCGCTGCCCCCGCTCCCGTCGCTCCCGTCGTCCTCCTCGTCAGGGGCCGTCCAGAACTCGGGCGACTCCGGCGCGGCGGCGGCGAGTTCACGGCCGTAGAGCGCGGCGTTGAAGAGGATGCGGAAGTTCCCGAACGGCTGTCCGCGCCACTGCGGCCGCATGCCCAGCAGCACGACCCGTCCCTCTCCGTGCGCCACTTCGACCGCCGCGGCGTAACCCGCGAGGTGTTCCGCTCCCAGCAGGTATCCGGACAGGAGCGGCGACCCCTCCTCCGCGTACTTCGCCATCACGCGTCCCTCGAACCCTTCCTCGGTCGTGAACACCGGGCTCTGCCCGACGACGACCGCCGCCCGCTCCGGCATCCCCGCCATCACCGGATGCGAGGGATCGACGATCATCTCCACGATCGAACCGCTTTGGAAGTAGTCCCCGCGGCTGAGCCCCGCGACGACGTTGCGCACCGGCAGGTGCAGTTCCTCGATCGCGAACAGCGAACTGCGGTTCAGGGTGACGAGCGTGCCGCCGGCCCTCACGAAGGCGTCGAGTCGGCGCACGCCTTCCGGCCCGAGCCCGCCCTCGTAGCGCGGCGGCACGGAACCCTTCGCGAAGCCGTTAAGGATCTGGCCGCGCGAGATGTCCGCAAACAGGATCACGTCGTAACGGTCGGCCAGGTCGCCGGCGAGCACGTCCGCGTTGCGGAGGCTGGCGAAGCGGAACCCGTACCGCTCCAGCGCCCAGCGCGTCCAGCCCTCGTCCATGCTGGCGTTCCAGGGGCGGTAAAGGCCGATCCTCGGCGCGCGCAGATTCACATTGCCCGAGCCGCGCGTCGCCTGCAGCCCCAGGTCGCGGACGAGTTGGGCCTCGCCCGAAAGCCCGGAGATCGCGTACCGGCCGCCGGTCCCCGATTCGCCGTCCGCCCCCGGGGCCCCCGGCGCCCACGAGACGCGCGCCCCCTCCGCCCATGCCCGGTTCACCGCCTTGAAGGCGTTGTTCTGGGCCGGGTCCACGACGAGTTCCGATCCGCCGCCCGTGACCCGCCCGGGAGGCGGCACGATCGCCGCCGCCACCGGATGCGAGTCGAACCCGACGCCGAAGGGCGAATCGAACGGCGAGGCATCCTCCACCTCCGCATCCCACGCGAGCGCCTCGCCCGAGAGCGGCTCCAGCGCGTCACGGACGTCCGACCCGAGCGGGGACGTCGCCTCGATCACCCGCACCCCCATCTGCAGGGGCAGCGTCCACCCCGAGACGTCGTAGGGCTGATCGGGCGGTCCCTCCGGGTATTCCCGCAGATCGGGATAGTCCTGGAGGACGAACAACTGGCGCACGAAGTTGGCGAACTCCTGGTCCATGCGGATGACCCACGTGCCCGCCGGATGGTCCAGTCCCTCGTGGCTCGCCGCCCGCGCGAGGCGGTCGATCTCGATCCCGTTGAACGCGAGCCGGCGCAGCAGCTCCACGGCCGCGACGGGGTCCCGCTGGTCCTGCGGCACGAAGTAGGCGTACGGCGGACCCTCCTCGTACTGGGCGATGATGTCGCGGCCCGCCTGGTAGCGGTTGTAGAGGAGGTCCGTCCGGTACTTCGCCGCGACATCGAGCACCGAGATCGACGCGGTGAGCATGTAGTCGACGGCGTCCCTCAGCCGCCACCAGCCGCCTTCCCACGGACTGGAGTAGAGCGACTCCGGGCGCAGGTCCCGGTCCGAGGGCGGGAAGTCGCCGATCGTGTAGAAGCCCGGCGTCGCGTACCGGTAGAGCGCCGTCTCCGTGAGGAACGACACGACGTTGTGGAAGTTGTGCGCGTGATCCATGAACCCCGGATACCAGTTGTCGAACCCGGTGCCCATGTGCGTCGCGCCCCGCTGCCCCCGCTCTTCGAGCGCCTGCGACATCGCCATCCCGATCAGGTTCACCATGCGCCACATGAGCGGGTGTACGTGCGGCGAGATCGGCTCGGCGAAGGGCGGGATCCAGATCCGCGTCGGGAAGGGCGAACTCTGGTGGTGGTTGTAGAGGATGTGGGGTTCCCACTCGCGCGCCACGCGGGTCGTGTACCGGGACTCGATCTGGTTGATCATGTAGCCGTCCCGGTTGTTGTCGTGCCCGATGTATTTCTGGTAGAGGAAGGGTGCGGGCGCGACCTCGTACGGCGTGCCCACGTTCGAGTCGTACCAGTCGGCGATGAGCGTCTGCCCGTCGGGGTTGATCGAGGGCCACAGCAGGAGGATGACGTTCTCGAGGATCGCCGCGATCTCCGGGTCCGCGTCACCCGTCACCAGGTCGTAGGCGAGCTGAATGGTGTGCTGCGCGTGCGCCACCTCCGACGCATGGAGGCCCCCGTCGATCCAGACCAGGGCTCTCCCTTCCGCCGCGAGCTGCCGCGCCTCTTCGTCGGTCAGTCCGCGGGGATGCGCCAGCCGCCGCGCGATTTCCCGGTGGCGGTCGAGGTTCGCGAGGTTGTCCGCGCTCGAGATCAGCGCGAGGTACACCGGCCGGCCGAACGACGAACGCCCGACTTCCCTGAGTTCCAGCCGGTCCGTCGCCGCGTCGAGCGCCTGGAAGTATTCGATGGAGGTCTCATAGGTCGCGAGCCGGAAGTCCGCCCCCACGGCATGCCCCAGCACCGACTCCGGCGTCGGGATCGCACCCGGCGCCTGCGCCTCGGCCTCCGCCGCCCCGACCCCGAGCGCCAGCAGCGCGATGAGTGTCGTACGAGCCGTCATCACTCCCCTCCTCCCGGGTCATGCCGAAACAGTTCATCCCCGGATCCACCACGAGCCGGGCCGCGAGGAAGCTCTCCAGGATATGGAAGCCGTACTCGCTGTGCAGGTCCTCGTACACGCCTGGCTCGAAGGCTTACCCGGCCAGTCGCGCGTGACCTGCACGCCAGTGGCCACCCAGGTACGCGATGTACCGGATGTCCAACTGGTCAACCATGTGGAGCGCATGCTCCAGGAGCCGTCGTCGCGTCATCGGCTCGCCCCTTCCTGCCCAGCCCGGCACGAGCAGATCCGCGCGCTCGTCGAGGTCCAGCTTCTTCATCATCGACCTCCCTCTGGTTGCGCGACCCTCCCGGGGCTGATGATGGGCCGGACGCCGGCAGCTTCGATTCGGGCCATCTCTTCTCTGTCGTCGAGGGTCACGGCGGTCACCGGGTGGGGCGACCGCGATCCGATCTCTGCCAGTCGACGATCCGCCGTCACCAGGACCGAGTCCGTAAGCTTCGCGCACGCAATGTAGAAGCAGTCGTACACCGGGTGCCCGGCTTCCAGAGCGATCCCTACCGCTTCGCGCACCAGTTCTGCACCGGGGTGAAGAGTCATGACTTCCGACAGCTGCGCGATTTGGTCGATGAACGGCTCCGCCGAGGCAATCTCGCCGCGGCGCTGCTTCTTCCAGATCACGTTGGCGCACTCGGGCAGCATGAGGTCCGGGGCGTGCCTTTCGAGTCGGGGGGCTGTCAACGTGAGGGCCTGGCTGCGCCCTTCCTCCTCGACAAACCATTTCACGGCGACGCTCGCGTCCACCGTGACTCTCACCGAGCCCGATCCTCCCTGACCAGGGCCGCACTGTCCGTCTGCCGCGTGCCAACCGTCGCCGCCGCCAACTCATCGGCTCGCGCGAAGAACTCGGCCGCGCGCCGAGGCTTCGACGCTTCCCTTCTTAGCACATGCCGGATCTCCCCCTCGAGCGAGCGGTCGTTTTCCCTCGCCTGTGCCTTCAGCCGCGCGATGACGCTGTCGTCCAGGTTCCTTACGGTCAGGTTTCCCATACTCCGATACGCTCCAGGTTCGACCTCTGATATCGTAATGATGGCGTAGTGCATGCAGATGTCAACTGGAGTTGCGAAGGCGATGCGGGGCTGGGCGAAACCGCCCTGCGTCAGCGGCCTCCGGCCTCGATCTGCGGGACGTCTTCCTCCGTCTCCTCTTCATGGGGGCCGAAGCGGACGAGGAGGCCGCCCAGGAACGACGTGATCAGCCAGATGAAGAGGACCGCCGCGGTGAACTCCTCACCGTCGATGACACCCGTGATGCCGCTCACCATCGTGCAGAGCCAGAGGGCAAAGTTCTGGAGTTGGAAATCGAGCTGGTCTCCGCGCCTCATGCTCTGCACCGCACGCAGCACGAGGTAGAGCGCGGCGGCGCCGAAACCGAGGAACGCGGCCGACTCGGAGACGGTCACGAGGAAGCCGTACGCGACACCGACGGCTCCGCCCGAGAGAATGCGCAGGGGAGAAGGCGAACTCGACTTGCGGGTGCGCTTGCGGAGGGCCGCCGGAGGCTGCGGGACCGCCGGAACGCCGGGTTCCGGAGCGGGAACGGGCATCTCCTCGGCGATGAACTCCGCGATCGCCGTCCGCGTCGCCCGCACGTCGATCCCCGCCTCGGCGGCGATGCGCTCCAACTCCTCGACGCTCAAGGTGTCGCCGCGCGCGTCGATCTCGGCCGCCCGCTGGAGAATGAGGGAAACCTGCGACGTGGTGAGCTTCAGCGGCGGGTCGGTCATGCGTCAGCGGCCTCCGGATTCGAGCTGTGGAACCTCTTTCTCCGGTTCCTCCGGCTCTTCCTCACGGGGGCCGAAGCGGATGAGGAGTCCGCCGATAACCGAGGTGAGGATCCAGCAGAGCAAGGTCAACATGAATCCCTCAGGCCCCAGCGCGGCCGCGATGATCAGCGTCGACACGAACCAGAGGATGAAGTTCTGGAGCTGGAAGTCGAGCTGGCTGCCGCGCTTCATCGCCTGCACGGCGCGCAGTATGAGGTAGATCGCCGTGCCGCCGGATCCCGCGATGGCGCCCCCGAGTGAACTCGCGAAGAGGAATGCGAAGGCCACGCCGACCGCCCCGCCCGCGATGATGCGTCCGGGAGAGGGGGAGGCCGGGTTTCCGGTGCGCGCCGCGGGGACCGCCGGAGGTCGCGGCTCCGGAGCGGGCACCGGCGTCTCCTCCGCGACCAGTTCCGCGATCGCCGTCCGTGTCGCACGCGGGTCGATCCCCGCCTCGCCGGCGATGCGCTCCAACTCCTCGACGGTCATCGAATCGCCGCGGGCATCGATCTCGGCCGCCCGCTTCAGGATCTGCGAGACCTGTGAGGCGGTGAGCGTCGCGGGCGGCTCGCGGGGGGCGGGCGGCTCGCGGGGGGCGGGCGGCTCACGGGGGGCGAGCGGTTCGGTCATGCGTCACGCCTCCTGAAAGGCCGTTCAGGACCGGCGGGGAGTAGTCCGGCGCCGGCGCCGCTCATGGCACGCCTCCCGTGAGGATGGTGGCCAAGCTGGACGGATCCAGATTCCCCCCGGACACGATGCAGACAATTTTGTCCCCCTTCACCGCGCCCGACAGGGCGGCCGCGACGGACGAGGCGCCCGCTCCCTCGGCGACCACGCGGTTGCGGGTCGCGAGCAGTCGGATCGCCGCCGCGGTGTCTTCGAGCGCGATCTCGGCCGAGCCGGCGAGCAGGTCGCGTGCCAGTTCCCACATGGCGGGTTCCACGTGCGGTCCCCCGATGCCATCGACGAACGAGGGCGTATAGGAGATCGAGACGGCCCGGCCCGCGCGCAGCGACTCCGCGAGCGGCGCCTGACCCGTGACCTCGGACGCGAAGACGGGAACGTGCGGCGCGACGGCCCGCATGCCGGCCGCGATCCCGCATGCGAGGCCGCCTCCTCCGAAGGGGACGACGACGGCGTCCACGTCGGGGAGATCCTCGACCAGTTCGAGCGCGATGGTGCCGTTCCCCGCCATCACGTCACGGTCCATGAAGGCATGCACGAACCGCCCGCTCATTCCATCGAAGCGGTGAGTGCGGAACACCTCGAACCAGGAGGCGACGGAGGTCTTGACGGCCGTCGCGCCGAGGCGGGCGATCGCGTCCAGCTTGAGCCGCGGCGCCGTCTCCGGGACGACGACCGAGCACGGGACGCCGAGACGGCGCGCGTTCCAGCCGACGCCCTGCGCCATGTTCCCCGCGCTCGCCGTCCATACCCCCGCCGCCAGCTCCTCGCGCGGAATCAGGCCGATCGCGTTCGCGGATCCCCGGATCTTGAACGATCCGATCGGCTGCAGGTTTTCGAGCTTGAGCCAGATCTCGGGCCCCTCGTCGACGCCGAGGCGGAGGAGCGGCGAGCGGAGGGCCGCCGCGTAGACCCGTTCCCGTGCCGCCTTCATCTCCGGCAGCCCCGGAGGCTTCACGCGGTGAGGCCCGCGACCGCCCGCGGCAGGCTCGCGAGCGCCCGGTCGAGGTCGGCCGCGAGATCCTCCGTCGCCTCCAGTCCGGTGGAGAAGCGGATGAGGGCGTCCCTGATGCCGGCCTTGGCCCGCTCCTCGGCGGACATGCCCGCGTGGACGGCGGCGGCGGGCCTCACGACGAGCGACTCCGGGCCCCCGAGACTGGCCGCGACCATCGGGATCTCCAGCGCGGACATGAAGGCCTCGGCCGCGTCGGTTCCGCCCTCGAGTTCGAACGACATCATCCCGCCGAAGCCGTCGAACAAACGGGCGGCGCGCTCGTGCTGGGCGTGGCTCTCCAGCCCCGGGTAGTGCACGACGGACACGGCGGGGTGGGCTTGGAGGCGCGCGGCGAGCCGTCCGGCCGAGGCGTTCTGCTCGCGGACGCGCACGCCCAGCGTCTTCAGCCCGCGCTCGAGCAGGAACGCCGCATGCGGGTCGAGAGAGCCGCCAAGATGGTCCTGCATCACCTTCACGCGGCGCACCAGGTCGGCCGGCCCGGCCACGCTCCCCGCCACGATGTCGCTGTGCCCGTTCATGTATTTCGTGCAGCTCTCGAGGACGAGGTCGAAGCCGATCTCGGCCGGCCGGAAGTTGATCGGGCTCGCGAACGTGTTGTCGATCATCGTCACGAGTCCGTGCTCGCGCGCGAACGCCACCACGGCCTCGAGATCCGCCACCTGCACGAGCGGATTCGTCAGCGTCTCCACGTACATCGCCCGCGTCGTCGGCGTCAGCGAGGCGGCCCAGCCCGACGGATCCTGCGGGTCGATCACGGTGTGCCCGATCCGGAAGCGCGGCAGGTCCTGCTGCAGCAGGCTGGCCGTGCCGCCGTACAGCGTGTCCTGCACGAGCACGTGGTCCCCGGAGGAGAGCACCGTGAGCAGCGACCCCGAGATCGCCGCCATCCCGCTCGCGAGGGCGAGCGCCGCCTCCGTCCCCTCGAGCGCCGCGATGCGCTCCGCCAGCACGCGATGGTTCGGCGTCGTGCTGAGTCGGATGTACCCGATGTCGTGGTAGTCCTCGCCGCGAAGCTCGTAGTTCGCCGTCTGGTAGATCGGCGTGACGACGGCCCCCTCGGGCCTCGGCTCCTGCTCGCCCGCGTGCACGGCGTCGGTGGACGCCGCCCTTCCCGTTCCCGGTGTTCCCGGTGTTCTCGCCGTTCCCATCATTCGTCCGTATCTCCTGGAGTCATCCAAGGGCCAAGCAACAGGCCGTACAACAGGCCATACAACGAGCCATGCAACGCGCGGCGACGTTCCCGCGGGAACGTTTTGCCGCGCGCGCGAGCGCTTCGAACGGGGGCGTCAGTCCCACATGACGCGGTGGATACGCCACCCGGTTTCGAGCCGCTTCCACACCTCGAGAAACTTGCCATCGAGTTCGACATCGTCGGGACCGCGCACCCGGTACGTCCCGTTCGCGAACGCCAGGTTTCCGTCCACTTCGATGTCCTCGATCGTGAACCTGGCCTCGCGCAGCGGCGCGGAACCGGCCAGCGCGCGCACGATGGCGTCGTGCCCCCGCACCGCCGGCTCCCCGGAGGGCAGACGCACCGCGTCCGGCGTAAAGACGTCGACGACGGCCTCGCCGGGCGCTCCCGCGATCAAGGAGGCTTCCCAACGCCGGGTGACGCGCTCGATCTCCGCTCGCACCGCCTCGACGGCGACCGCCCCGCCGGTCTCGCCCACCTCCGGCGTCCGGCCTCCGCACGCCGCCGCCGCGACCAGGCCGCCCGCCGCAAGGATGAACCGAAACGTTCCTCTTGCGGGCCGTATTCTCTTCATGGGTCGGTATTGTATCGGAGGCCGCGTGCCGCGGCGACGCGCCCGGCTTTCGGGTTCGCGCGCGCCGCCGTAGGATGCCCGTCGCGCTTAGGGATTGTTCGCGCATCGCCGGCCGGCGATGCCGCGCTTGAACCTGCTTGGAGGTACGAATGAAGAAGATGTTCCGCGCCGTCCCCTGTCTGGCGATCGCCCTCGGCGTCGCCCTTGCTTTCGCCACGGCCGGGGAGGCCCAGGACCGGCGCATGAGCCCGCGCGGAGAGGCCGCCACCCAGGTCGGAGGCTCGGTCAACGACGAAGGCGGCTACGAGGGCGGCTCCTGGGTCGTCGTGACGTACGGCCGCCCCATCCTGCGCGGCAGAGACCTGTTCGGATCGGGCGATGAGTATGGGCAGCAGTTCCTTCGCGGAGCGCCGCTGTGGCGCGTCGGCGCGGACCAGTCCACGCGCTTCATGACCGAGGTGGACCTCATGTTCGGCGGCGAGCGGCTGCCGGCCGGCGAGTACAGCGTGTTCGCGGAACTCACCGAGGCCGAGTGGACGCTCATCTTCTCGAACTGGGGCGCGAAGGACAACTTCCGCGAGGAGAACCCGGACGCGCTCTGGGGATCCTACGGCTACACGCCCGACCGCGACGTGCTGCGCACGACGATGGATGTGGACACGATCATGATGTCGGCCGACCAGCTTACGATCTCGTTCATGGACATGACGCAGGAGGGCGGCGTGTTCACGATCTGGTGGGACGACCAGGTCGCGACCGTTCCCTTCCAGGTGGCTCGCTGACCCCTCCTTGAGACGCGGAGATTGTTGAATATCGGACGCCAGGAGTTCGATATTCAACAATCTTCCGATCTGAAGCCTCTGCTGTCGCCGATCAGGATGTCGTGGCGGAGTAGCGGCGGAACCATTCCAGGGTGGACAGCATCTTCCCGATGTGGTGGCTCGGGCGGCGCCGGATGCCGTGCGGCTCGCCGGGGAAGCGTACGAGCGACGTCTCCACTCCGAGCAGCTTGAGCGCCTTGAAGTACTGCTCGGATTCCGACATCGGCGTGCGCCAGTCCTCCTCGCCCGTCACGATCCGCGTCGGCGTCGTCACGTTCTCGACCACGCTCAGGAGCGACCGCGACTCGTAGTGCTCCACATGGTCCCAGGGGAAGCCCGGGAACCAATAGTTGACGCCGTAGGCCGCCATATCCGCGGTGAGCACGAAGCTGTACCAGTTGATGACGGGATACCACGACACCGCGGCGCGGAACCGGTCCGTCCGGCCCACGAGCCAGGCCGTGAGGACGCCGCCCCCGCTCCCGCCCACGACGTAGAGCTGCTCGGGGTCCACGTAGCCGCGGTCGATGACGGCGTCCACCCCCGAGACGAGGTCGTAGAAATCGTCGCCGGGGTACGCGTGGTGGATCAGGTTCCCGAACTCCTCTCCGTAGCTCGTGCTCCCGCGCGGGTTCGTGTAGAGGACGACGTACCCCTGCGCTGCCATGAGCTGCTTCTCGAGGTCGAAGCGCGCGCCGTAGTTCGAGAACGGTCCCCCGTGGATCTCGAGGATGAGAGGATATTCGCGGGACGGGTCGAAGCCCGGCGGCTTGATGATCCAGCCGTGGATCGGCCGGCCGTCATGGGAGGACTCGTACCGGATCTCCTCGACCTCGCCGATCTCGCGCTTGGCCATCAGGTCGTCGTTGATCCCCGTGAGCACGCGGACCTCGCTCCCGGGGCGACCCGTCGCGACTTCGGAGATGACGGCCGGCGTGGTGTAGTTCATCGCGAAGCTGCCGTCGTCGGCCACGGAGTACGTCGCTCCGGCGTAGGCGCGGCCGACCCCGCCGACGTTCGCGGTCAGCACCCGGTGGCCGCTCCCGTCGTCGTCGAGGCGGAAGAGCGCGAGCTTCGTCATCCCCTTGTCGTCGTACAGGGCGTACAGGCCCGACCCGTCGGGAGTCCACGCGGCCCCGTAGACCTCGCGGTCGAGACCGTCGGAGAGCGAACGCGGGTCGCTCCCATCCCGGTTCATGACGTAGAGCCGTGTGAGCTGGTAGCCCTGGAAGCGGTCGTCCATGCCGAAGTAGGCGATGTGGCGGCCATCGGGAGAGACGATCGGCCGGTCGTCCGGCCCCCGGCGATCCGTGAGCTGCGTGGCCGTGCCGTCGGCCACGGAGACCTCGAACACCTCCGTGTCCGCCACGAACACGCTTTCCGTGTCGCCCCCGCGGGGGTCGCGCGACATGACAAGGCCCGCGCCATCCGGAGTCCACGAGAAGTGCGTGCCGCCGATCCCGTTCCCGGCCCAGTGGCCGTCGCCGCTCGTGATCCGGCGGGCCGTTCCGCCTTCGGACGGGACGACGAAGACGTGGACGAACCCGTGCGGGAGATCGCCCAACTGGTCGAAGCGGTACACGAGCCGTTCGACGACCTGCGCGGGCTCGGCCCACTGCGCGCCCTCCGGCGGGGTCGGCATCCCCCCGATCGTCGGCGCCGGCGTCGGCACCAACTTCCCGAACGCGATCTGCGTCCCGTCGGGCGACCATGCGAACGACCGGGGCGGCTCGGTTACGTTCGTGATCACCGAGGTCTCACCCGAATCCATCCAGCGGACGTGGATCTGCGCGCTCCCGCTCCGGTTCGAGATGAAGGCGAGCCGCGTACCGTCGGGCGACCAGCGGGGCGAACTGTCGTTGAAGTCCCCCGTCGTGAGAGGCCGGTGCCCCGACCCGTCCGAGCCCACGATCCAGAGGTTCGAGAAGCGGCTGTCCGTCATGATGTCGGCCCGCTGGCGAACATAGACGACCCGGTGCCCGTCCGGGGAGATCCGCGGGTCGCCCGCGATCTCGACCTCGAAGATGTCCTCCATGCGAAGCGGCCCGGACTCGGCCCCCGCCTGCCCCGCCGCCGGAGGAGCGGCAGAAAGAAGCGCGAGGCCGGCAACGAAGACGACGAAAAAGGAGGAGACTCGGATACTGCTGCGCCGGGCGGTCATGACGTTCTCCGTGGGATCGGGTCCGCGCTGGCCGGGAACCCCCGGATCATATCAAAAAAAGGGCCGCCCGTCGCCGGGCGGCCCTTTCTGAACTCACCTTACGCCTGGTGGCGGTCGGCAAATCACGCGACTCGGGTCACGTTCTCCGCGGCCGGGCCCTTTGTCCCGTCCGTAACGTCGAACTCGACGGCCTCGCCCTCCTTGAGGGTCCGAAAGCCATCCGCCTGAATCGCCGTGTGGTGTACGAAGCAGTCCTTACCACCCTCTTCCGGGGTAATGAACCCGAAGCCCTTCTGGTCGTTGAACCACTTCACGGTACCTCTCGTACGCATTTCCTACTCCTTCGTTAGTCATGTCGGAGTTCGGGAAACCCGTCGCTGCCGACCGCTGACCTGTTCGACGCGGTCTCCCCCGCGCCAGGGTCGTGGCACTCGCCACGCAGAAAAAAACCAAAGAAACTAAAGAAAAAGGGGCGACCCGTTGTTGAGAGGCCCCCCCGATCCTGCGATCCTGCCTTCTCAATTCAGCCGTACCCGGCACCGCCGGGCTCGTCCGAACGCGCGCAATGATCGCCTCTCGTACCCGAAACGTCAAGGGGGGCACCGATATCAGCCCGATATCAGCCCGGTGTCAGCCGGGTGTCAGTCGGTCTCGGTCCCCACGCGGAGGCTGCGCCGCTCGAGCAGAAGGACGTCGCGCCACTCGCCGTGGAGCCTTCCCAGCCGCTGGCGCCGCCCCACGCGGCGGAAGCCGGCTCGCTCGTGGATGCGGACACTCGCGACGTTCTCCGGGAAGATCCCCGCCTGCAGCGTCCAGAGTCCGGCCCGCTCGGAGGATTCGACGAGCGCGGTCAGGAGCCTGAGGCCGATTCCGCCCCCGCGCGCGTCCCCGTCGACGTAGACGCTCACCTCGGCCACGCCGCCGTACACGCAACGCCCGGAGACCGGAGCAAGGGCCGCCCACCCGACGAGGCGCCCCTCCCGCTCGGCCACGAGCCGACAGCTTTCGATGTGACTCGCGTCCCACGCTTCCCAGCCGGGCGCCTCCGTTTCGAACGTCGCGTCCCCCGTCGCGATCCCCTCTTCATAGATCCTTCGCACCGGACCCCAGTCCTCGGGACGGAGCGGGCGGATCCGGAGGATGTCCGGACGCGTCAACCCGCCATCATCCTGATCATCCGGCGGTCTCACGCTGCGGTCCCACTCGGCGGTCTCACTCGGGACGACGTCTCCACGGCGGGTTACTGGGCTTCCGAAAGAACCCTCTCGACGAGCGCCGCGGTTTCCGGCTCGAAGGGGTGGAAGCGGCCGCCCCAGTACCCCCGAATCAGACCCTCCGCGTCCACCAGCAGCGTGTGCGGCACGCCGGGGTAGAGATCGAGCGCCTGCGTGAGTCCGGAACCATCGCCGAGGAAGTTGGGATAGGTGATGTCGAACTCTTCGAGGAATCCCTCGACGAGCGCCACGTCTCCCTCATCGATGGAGATCCCGACCACGTCGAGGGGATCCGCCGCGTACCTGGCGTGCATCTGCTGCAACTCGGGCATCTCGTCGCGACAGGGGATGCACCAGGTCGCCCACAGGTTCAGGACGACGACCCGGCCGCGGAACTCGTCGAGATCCGCGGAGCGGCCGTCGAGGTATGTCACCTCGAGCGCCGGAAGGGGGCGATACGAGGCCGGCGCGCTCTCGGCCGGCGCGCTTTCGGTGGGCTCCGGGGCCCGCGCGGTGTCTCCCGCCGCTCCGGTGCGCTCACCCCCGCGGCAACCGGTCGCGAAAGCCGCCACGGCCAGGGCCGCCAACACTGCGCGCCTCATCGGTTCGGCTCCAGATTCCATCGCATGCTTCATCTCGCGTTCATCTCCCGTTCATCTCTCGTTCGAAATCCAGGTTCGTGGGTGTGGGGAAGACGCCGGGCGGGCGAGCGTACGGCTGGTCCGTGATGACGACCTCCGGCTCCGTCGTAAGCGGCACATCTTCGGCGACCGCCTCGAAGGAGAGGTCGTCCACCCACAGTTCTCCATCGCCCGTGATCATCGCCCCGATGAGGATCGTAACGCCTTCCGGGGGGATGTCCACCACGATCTCGCGTGTCTCCCAGTCCTGCGTTCCCTCGACGCGCCGGTCCTCGCTGTTGTCCAGCGCGAGCATGGCGTACTTCCCTTCGAGGATGCCGTCCACGCGCACCCAGAGGCCGCCGGAGTCGACGTCGTCGGCCCGCAGATATCCGCACAGGCGCATCCGCTTTCCGCGGTAGGCGATGGCGTCGACGAGCTGCACGCTCGCGGCCCACTGGCTGCGGCGCCGGTTGCCCCGCGCCTCGAGCCGCATGCTGGAAGACCCGGAATGGGCCACCTCGGGGTCTAGCCTGAGGCGATAATCCGCGGCGTCCTGTCCGACGAGGACCCACGCGTCCGGCATCTGCGCGGCGAGTTCGCCGGCAGCGGCCCCCGCCAGCGCTCCGAACGCGACGATCGACGACGACGCCAGCCTCCGAGCCGCGGTCATCGCGGGATGAGCCAGAAGCCGGTCTGGCGGCCGTCGATGTACCATGTGCGCTCGCCGTCGAAGAACGCATCCTCCTCCAGCATGATGCGCACCGTCTGTCCGTCCCATTCCGGGACCGGGACGGCCGCGTTGAGTTCGATCGAGTGCGCCGTGTTCGGGAAGAGCGGATAGTCGCCGCGCCCCGGCACGCCGCCCTGGTTGTCCCAGAGACCGATCGTGGGTCCGGCGCCATGGCCGTGGAAGCCGATCGGGTGCGTGTAGATCGTCGCGTCGATCCCCTCGGCCCTCGCCTGCTCGAGCGCGCCCGCGAGGATCTCGTTCCCCGAACGCCCCTCCGCGAAGTTCTCCGTGAGGATGTCCTGGAGGCGGTTCCCGGCCGCCAGCGCGCGGACGAGGCCCTCGGGGGCCGCGTCCTCTCCCGGCTTCAGCACGTAGGCATGCTGCTGCGTGTCGGTGTTCAGCCGCAGGTACTTGATCCCGAAGTCCACATGCAGCAGGTCGCCCGGGCGGATCACGTTCTCGTCCGGACGGGCGGAAAAATCCCCCTCCCCTTCCCTCGCGCCCCCCGCCTTCTCATGGCGCTGCACGGACACGCTGGGCTGGAACCAGGTCGCGAGCTTCAGTTCGAGGATCCGTTCGCGGTACCACCACACCACATCCTCGGTCGTCGTCACGCCCGGCTGAATCACCTTCGCGCTGAAACCTTCGGCGATGATCCGGTGCGCGATCCGGACGATCTGGGGATAGACCTCCATCTCCTCGGGCGTCCGCGCCTCCAGCCATCCGATCGCGAGGCGCTCCGTCCCGGCCACCCGCTCCCGGTACTTCGCCGGCAGCGCGGCCATCAGCGCGTCGTACTCCGTTCCGGTGAGCCCGTCCGCCAGCGCGAAGGTCGAGGAACGGTTCACCGCGATGCGCTGCGGGTCGCGTTCGGCGATGACCTCCGCCACCCGCCCCCACTGGTCGGGCTCGCTGTCCGGATCCCAGGCGCGCGGGAAGGGACCGATGTCGTACCGGGCCACCGCGAGCCGTTCGAGCGGCTGCCCCGGCCCCCGGTCGTGCAGGATGAGGACGGTGCGGCGGCGGGCGGCCATGTACGTGGAGGGCAACATCGTCTCGATGACCGGATCCTCGTTGTATTCGCGCGCGGCGACGATCCAGAGGTCCACGCCCTCGCGCCGCATGACCTCGGGCGCGACGGTCTCGAGCCGCCTTTCAAGCCAGCGGTCGATGACGGCGGCCCGCTCGCGCAGCGGGAGGATGACGGGCATCGCCCCAGCCGTCCGCTGGGCGTCCGCGAACCCGTCGTGCGGCGGGTGGGCCGACTGCGCCGCCTGGGCCGTCGCCTGCGACGGAGCGAGGGCCGCGGTCAGCGCGAGGAGCAGACCGGCCGGCTGCGCCCGGGAAGCTCTGGAGCCTGGCCTGGAGCGAAATGTCGAAACGCGCATCTGGAATCTCCGTTGGAATGCGGGACGGTCTGAACTTACCGAATCCGCTCGCGCGCGGGAGAGGGTTCGGCGGGGAGCGCTCGGGCCGGCGCATTCGGGCGGGGCGCGCCCGGGGGCGCGGAGAGAGCGCAGCCGGTGGCGGCGGTGGCGGAAACGGTCCGCGGCCCGCCATCGTAGGATCTTCCAGCCCCGGACACCGGAGGTATGCCCGATGAAGGACTTGGATTCGGATCTCCTGCCCGAACTCTACTCCCGGCAGGAATTGGACAAGGCCCGCCGGCGACACCGAATCGTCGGACGCATCGAGGGAATCGCGGCCGCCGTCGCCGCGGGCACGATTTTCAATTTCCTGGGCTGGATTCCGACCGTCCTCGTGCTCGGCGTCGCCGGCTACCTCATCTACCGCTTCGTCCTGAAGCCCCGGAAATCCTCCAGATCATCCGCGACGGGCGAGGAAGACCTGACGTAGACCCGCTTCGGGTCGTTCGGGCCCGTGCCGACTTCGCGCACCAGCCCGCGTTCGACGAGCCGGGCCAGGCGAGTCCGCGTGGACCGGGTGGAGAGACCGATCGCCTCGGCGACCTCCTTCAAGCGCCTCGTTCAGCGCCAGGCGGCGAGGAGCACCGCCTGCCCGATGAGGGCGACCCCGTTGTAGCCCAGACTCAGGAAGAAGATGCCCGGCTTGCGCTGCTCGTAGGCCACGCCCTGGTATCCGACGTTGAGGACGAACCCGATCGTGACGAGCAGTCCCACATGGACCCCGACCATGGCGCCGGAGCCCTCCATCACGGCGAGAAGCTGCGCCAGGACGTAGGCGGTGACGAGCGAAAGGACGAAACTCCCCCCGTGCGTCTTCACCGGGTTGAAGTCCTTCTGGATCTCCTCGGCGGTGGTCTCCATGAGCGAGAGCCACTGCTTTCCGAAGATCGGGCCGTACCACAGGAAACCGACGACCAGCGGGATGATTCCGGCGACCAGGACGGCGAGCCAGTTGACGTCGTGCACGGTCTATCTCCTTTGGAGCGGAAGATGGATCGCCGACGGGCGGGCGGCGGCGTGGTGGATGGTGTTTTTCGCCGGGACCGTGCGCGTGTGGCGTCCGAGCGGTTCGCCCGTGTTGGGGTTCACGTCGAAGCGGGGATAGTTGGAACTCGAGATCTCGAGCCGGATTCGGTGGCCGGCCCGGAAGAGGTTGGCCGTCGGGAAGAGCCGGATCTCCATTTCGTAGACCTCGCCGGGCGTCATCGGCGTCTCCCTCTCGCGGGAATCCCGGTAGCGGGCGCGGAGGATGCCGTCCGTGATGTTGAGGTCGAATCCCTCGGGATAGTCGTCGTTCGGCGGATAGACGTCGACGAGCTTGGCGGTGAAGTCGGTGTCCGGGGCGCTCGACGAGGCCCACAGCGTGACGGTGACCGGGCCGATGACCTCCACATCCTCGGCCAGGGGTTCGGTCTCGAACACGAGGACGTCGGGCCGGTCGGCGGTGCGGCGGCCGTCGACCTCGGAAGCGAAGAAACCGTTCTCGGAGCCGCCCTCGAGCGACCGGAAGGTGCGCTCGCGCTGGTCGTAGCCGCCCCGCTTGAGCGCGCCGGAGAAGGCCCCGCCGATCGTGGGTACCGGGTGCTCGGGATCGTAGGTGTAGGCCGTCGATCCCTCGTCCGCGCCGGGCGCCGCCCGCGCAAGTCCGCCGCCCGCACGGAGGTAGAAGGGCGTCGCTTCCGTATCCTCGATCGGCCAGGTCTCGGCCGTGCGCCACTCGCCGCCGTGGAAGAGGCGCCCGTTCCCGTCCCGGCGGCCATCGCCGCCTCCCATGACGAAGATCGTGACCGGGCCGGCGGCTTCGCCCGCCAGCCTCTCGTCGCTCGCGAACAGGTCGTTCGCGACCTGCCCGCGGAGGTGCCGGTCGAACCAGCGCAGGTGGAACTCGCGCGAGAAATCCTCGACCGCGGCCTCGGCCCCGAACTCGATGTCGCCGGCATGGGAGCGGCTGTTGCCCCCATGCGTCCACGGACCCATGAGAAGCGTCATGGGCGACGACTTCCGCCGCGAGAGTTCGACGAAGCTCTGGATCGTGCCCGGGGCGTAGGAGTCGTACCACCCGCCCACATGCAGCATCGGGATGTCCGACGTCTCGCCGTAGTACTCGACCCAGTTGCGGCCGATGCCGCGGAAATAGTCGTCGTAGTCGCCGTGGTTCTGCATGGTGAGGTAGTAGTCCTCGAAATTCGGCGCGACGGAGAGCGGGTTCTCCCCCTTTTGGAAGGGCGTGTCCGGGAACCAGTCAGATGGCGGTTCCTCGGCGAGCCGGAGGCGGATCTCGGGGTCGTCCGCCACCGCCGCGAGCTGGAGGTGGGCCCAGCCGAGTTGCTGGCCGAGTTCGAGCGCGCCGTGGTTGCGCACCTTGTGCGTCCAGGAGTCGGAGAGGCCTCCCATCGTGAGCACGAGCGTTCGGAGCCCCGGCGGGTTCAGCTTGGCGGCGTCGGCCTGCGTGTGCGCGCCGTAGGAGGTGCCCCACATGCCGACGGATCCCTCCGCGTAGTCGAGCCCGGTGATCCACTCGATGGTGTCGTAGCCGTCGGGCGCGTCGAACTCGTGGTACTTCTGGAACGTGCCCTCGGAGGCGTAGAGCCCGCGCGTGTCCTGCAGCACGACGACGTAGCCGTGGGTCGTGAACCAGCGCGCCTGGTCCACGAGTCCGCGCGAGGTCTTGTCGTACGGAGTCCGGTGGAGGAGGACGGGAAACGACTCGGCGATGGGTTCGTATTCGCGGGAGGGGCGGTAGACATCGGTCGCGAGGCGGACGCCGTCGCGCATCTCCACCATGAGATCGGTCTCGACCTGGAGCGCGTCGTACGGGCCGCGCCCGGCCGCGTCCGCCGCCGCATACAGGGCAGCCTGTGTCTCCTCATTGGAGCGGGTCGCGTCGCCGCAGGCCGCGAGCCACAGCGCGCCCAGAAGCGCGACCCTCGCGCCTCTCACGCGGGGACTCCAGGGGGGCCCAGGGTGGGGCCTATGGTGGGGCCTCTGGCGGGGGCGCCGACCGGGGCCGTCGAGAGCGCGTCCACGAGGTCGCCGATGTGGCCCAGGTCGTCCACGCGTTCGAGCCGGTCCAGCGCCTCATCGATCCGCGCGTCGTCCATCACCAGGCTCGCGCAGTCGCGGAACTTGCCGTGCAGTTCCTCCCGGCTGAGCGGCCGCTCCGGTCCGCCGGGATACGTGTCCGCCTCGGCGCGAAGCTCGGTTCCGTCACGGAGCCGCACGTCGATCGCGCTCCGCATGCGGTCGTAGCCGCGGGCGTCGATCTCCTCGTCGAACTGGACGGTCACGCGGTCCATCATCTCCGCCGCCTCGTCGGAGAGGACGAAGTCGTCGTGAAACTCGCGGATCCCGGCCCGTCGCCGCAGGACGATGCTGGAGAGGACGAAGGGGATGCAGAACTTCGCCTCGAGTTCGTTGTGCGGGCGCGGATACCGCAGCGGGTTCAGGATGTTGTGCCCGGCGCGGAAGGTCATGTGCGCGATGTCGTCGGGCGCCAGGTCGTGTTCGGTGACGAGTTCGAGCATGGCGGCCATGCTGGGGTGGCCGAGGCTCCCGGACGGAAACGGCTTCACGGAGACGCCGGGGTCGAGCAGGGTGTACGGCGAGCCGAGGGCGCCGACGAGTCGCTCGGCCTCGAAGCCGCCGCCGAAGACGCGGAAGAAGCCCCACGGCGCCTCGAGCGCGTCATGCCCGGCGGTGAAGCCGCGGGCGGCGAGGTCGACCGCGAGGATGCCGTTCTCGGCGGCGCGCCCCGCGTGGAGCGGCTTCGTCATCGTGCCGAACCCGAGCCGGATCCCCGACGAGAGGCTGGCGGCGATCCCGAGCGCCATGGCGAGGTCGTCCGCCTGCAGTCCGGCGAGTTTCGCGGCCGTCGCGCAGGCGCCGAGCGTCCCGATCGTCGCCGTCGAGTGGAAGCCCTCCATGTAGTGCCTGGGGTCGATCGCCTCGGCGATCTTGCACTCCACCTCGAACCCGATGAGGAACGCCTCCAGGAACTCGGCTCCGGTCGCCCCTTCCCGCTCCGCCATCGCGTATCCCGCCGACAGCGGCGCGACCGTCGGGTGCGTGAGGAGTCCGAAGATGCGGTCGGGCGCGTTCGAGAGCTGCGTGTCGTCGAAGTCCATCGCGTGGCCCGCCGTTCCGTTGGCGCGCGCCGCGAGCGACGCCGGCGCGCGCACGTCCGGCGGACCCAGGATCGTCGCCTGCGCGTTCCCGCCCTGCGCCGCGATCTGGTCCTGGACGATGCGGGAACAGGCGTCCGTCGACCCGGCGAGGATCACGCCCGTCCCATCCGTGACGCAGCGCCGTCCCTCGGACAGCAGCCGCTCCGGAAAGCCGTCCATCGTCGTCTCGAGTATGAAGTCGATGACCGCACGCGTCGCGCTCACTCGTATTCCTCTTGCCGGGGTTCGTTTTGTCGGGGTTCGGTTTCCAGCGGTTCGTTGTCGTGTGTGTCGGGTCCGGGTTCGGCCGCTCGCGTCCTCCCGGAGATCAGGCGGCCGCGGACCGCCGGGGCCGCGAAGCTCACCGCCGCCAGCAGGAGCAGCACCAGGCTGATCGGACTCTCCAGGAAGATCGAGTGCGACCCGGAGGACAGACTCAACGCCCGCCGATAGTTCGTCTCGATCATGGGACCGAGGATGAGGCCGAGCACCGCCGGCGCCAGCGGGTAGCCGCCCCGCAGCATAGCGAAGCCGACGAGCCCGAAGAAGAGGGCGGCCCACGCATCCGCCGCGTTGCCGCGCAGGGAGAAGGTGCCCACGAGCGAGATCGCGACGACGAGCGGCATGAGGATCGACGGCCGCAGCCGGACCACGCGCGTCCACAGGGGGATCCCGAGGCGCCCCACGGCCAGCATGAGCAGCACCGCCACCACGAATCCCGCGTACAGCGCGTAGACGAGTTCCGAGCGCTCGGTCATGAGCAGCGGGCCCGGTGCCACGCCCTGCACCGTGAGGCCCCCGAGGAGGACCGCGGCGCTGGCGGAACCGGGGATCCCGAGCGCGAGGAGCGGGATCATCGCGGCCCCCACGCAGGAGTTGTTCGCGGCCTCCGGCGCCGCGATGCCCGCGGGCACGCCGGTCCCGAACCGCTCCGGCGTCTTCGAGACGCGACGCTCCTCGTTCCAGGCCACGATGGAGGCGATCGTCGCCCCGGCGCCGGGGATCGCGCCGATCAGACCCCCGATGGCGGATCCCCGCAGAATCGTGCGCCACAGTCCGAACAACTCGCGGGCCTTCGGGAGGGCGCCCGCGATGCCGCCGCCGGGGGGCGTCGACCTGCGCCGGCCGGTCACCGCCGCCAGCGCCTCGGCGATCGCGAAGAAGCCGATCAGCATCGGGACGAGCCCGAGACCGTCCATGAGCGCGTTCGTGCCGAACGTCAGCCGAGGCGCCCCCGTGAGCACGTCGAGTCCGACGACGAAGAAGAGGAGCCCGAGGAGCGCGCTCACGACCCCCTTGAACGGGTCCTTTCCCACGAGGTTTGCGACGATGGAAAGCCCGAACACGCCGAGCCCGAAGTACTCCGCCGGGCCGAAGGCGATCGCCGCCCGCGAGAGCGGCCCCAGCGCCAGGACGAGGAGGACGGTGCCGAGGAGCCCGCCGCTCATGCTGGAGAAGAGGGAGATCCCCAGGGCGCGTCCCGCCTCGCCGCGCCGGGTCATCGCGTAGCCGTCGAAGGTCGTGGCGAGGGCGGGCGAACTCCCCGGCACGCCGATCGCGATCGCGGTGATCGAACCGCCATACTCCGCCGCCATGTAGATGGAGACCATCATCAGGAGCGCCGGCGTCGGGTCGAGGGCGAAGGTGACCGGGAGGACGAGCGCGAGGCCCACCGTCGAACTCAGCCCCGGCATCGCGCCCGCGAACACGCCGAGCAGGCTTCCCGCGAGGAGGGCCGCGAGGTTTCCCGGCTGGAGCGCCGTCAGCAGGCCGTCGAGGAAGGCGGACACGGGCGGCGGCTCAGAACCCGGACGGGAGCGGCACGCCGAGCGCCACCATGAACACGAGATAGATGAAGGCGGCGAAGACGAGCGGCACGGAGACGAGCGCGAGCCGCGAGCGCTCGCCCGTCAGCCACATCAACCCGGCCACGAGGAACGGCACCGACACGACGGTCCCGAGCCGTGGCCAGGCGAGGAGGAAGACGGCGATCCACGCGGCTCCCAGCCCCAGACGGGCGCCGCGGCCGGCTCCGGGGCCCGCGGAGACGTTCCCGCGGGAACGTCCCGAGGCCGATTCCGGCGGCTGTCGCGCGGCCCGGACCGCGAGCCAGGCCGCGCAACCCATGAGCAGCACGGCGAGCAGCCGGGGGAAGAAGGCCGGACCCGGCGCCCCCTCGGCCAGCGATCCCGGGTAGAAGCGCGAGTCCAGCAGAACCCCCGCCGCCACGACGGCGAGCAATCCGGCTTCCGCGAGCAGGCGCAACCGCGCGGCCCCGCCCGCGGAGGAACTACTCATCCAGGATTCCCAGCCGCCGCAGCACGTCCCGGCTCGTCGCCACCTCCTCGGCCATCCAGGCGCCGAACGCGTCCGCGTCCGCCATCGTCGCGTATTCCAGCGCGGCCCGCTCCATGTATTCGCGGAACCCCGGGTCCTCGATCGCGGCCATCAGCCGCGCGCGGATGTCGGCGCGGATCCCCGGATCCAGCCCCGGCGGTCCCACGACGCCCCGCCAATGGACGGGCTGGAGGTCGTATCCCTGCTCCGCGTAGCTCGGCGTGTCCGGCAGCGCCTCGACGGGCAGCGCCACGCCCAGCACCCGCATCGTCCCCGCTCTCAGGTGCTCGCGCACGATGTTGTAGTTCGTGTGCGCCGCGTCCGTGTGCCCGCCGAGCGCCGCCACCACCGCGTCCGCCGACCCCTCGTACGCAATCCAGCGGACATCCGGGTCGCCCGCCGCAGCCCTCAGACGGGCGAAGCCGAGGAAGTGGGCCGACGCCGCCCCGAACCCCGCCATCGACACCTCGCCCGGCCGGGCGTGGGCCGCCGCGAACAGGTCCCCGAGCGTGCGGAAGGGACTGTCCTCCCGCACCGCGATCAGGAAGGGGTCGATCTGGATGCGGAGGATGGGGGTGAAGTCCTCGGGAGAGAACGGAATCCGCCCGGTCGCCATGTTCACCGTGCCGCTCGCCGTGAAGACCCCGAGTACATGCGGATCGCCTTCCCGCCCCTGCAGGTACTGCATGCCGGCGGCGCCCGCCCCGCCCTGCCGGGTCATAACCGTGACGCGCCGACCCTCGAAGTGCGGGGGCGCGGCCTCGGCCAGGGCCCGCGAGAGGAGGTCGGTCGGTCCGCCGGGTGTCGCCCAGGAGACGATCTCGATGGGCCGGCTCGGGAACGCCGCCTCCTCTCCGGACGGCGAACAGCCGGCGGCCGCGAAGACCGCCGCGGCCCACGCGAGTCGACGTGCGGATGATGGAGCGGACCATCCTCTGACATTCATGGAGGGAATGTGACGCCTTCGTCGAGGACAGGCCACGGGAGCCCGGGACCGGGGGGAGCCGGTGGCCAAGATCCGACCGCTTCGGCGCGAGAGCACGGATCTCGAGGAACGGCTGGCGGATCTGGAGCGGCGAGGGATCCTCACGCCCCGTCCGAAGCACCGGAAGCCCCTCGAGCTCGGTACGCCGGTGCCAGGTGCCCTTGAACGCTTTCTGGCCGACCGGGGAGAGTGAGCGCCGCCTATGTGGACACGTCCGCGATCGTCTCGATCGCTTTCGTCGAGGCGGGCGCGGACGAGATCGTCCGCCGGTTGCGGGGATTTCGGGATCTCATGTCATCCAACCTCCTGGAAGCCGAACTGCGATCCGTCTGCGCCAGAGAGGGACAGCCCTTTCCGAAGGATCTGGTCGCCGGGTTCAGCTGGATTCAGCCGAGCCGGCCTCTGTCGCGAGAGATGCGGGCCGCGCTCCGGGCCGGCCATTTGCGGGGCGCGGATCTCTGGCACGTGGCGTGCGCCCTGCACGTGGCCCCGCGGCCTTCGGCCATCTCGTTCATCACGCTCGACGAACGGCAGGCCGAGGTTGCGGCGACGCTGAACTTCCGGCTGGGGTAGGACCGGCGGGCGCGGATCTCCCGGACTGGTGGCGACGGGCGGGAGCCGCGTAGACTGCCGCGCATGAACGAACTCGGAAGCGCCGCCGCGAAGCCGCCGACTGCGGCCCCGATGCCGACGGCGCCCACGGAGGCCGGCTGGCGGCGGGACGTGTGGCCGGGCATCCACTGGATCCAGGAGTGCGGCGGACACCGGGCCGGGATCGCGCGCGCGGTGCTGGCGAGCGGCGCGGACTGGTACGCCCCCGGCAACGAGCTTCACGTCCCGCAGAACGCGTACCTGCTGGCGGGCGAGCGGACGCTACTCTGGGATACGCTCTCCCCGGCCTCGGGCCACATCCTTCTCCCGGCGCTCGATGAACTGCTGGGAGGCCGGCCGCTCGACTACCTCGCCCTCTCACACCCCGACGTGCCGCACGCGGGGAACACGATGCAGGTGCTGCGGCGCTACCCGGACTGCCGTCTCGTGGCGCCGGCGACCGGCGAGACGCACGCGCTGTACCACCTCGACGACGCGATGAAGGTGGGGCCCGATGACGAAATCGATCTCGGCGGGCTCCGGGTCCGCTTCCCGGAGGCGACCTTCCTCGACGCCGCCATCCACACCTGGATGAGCGAGGCGACGACCCGCACGCTCTTCACGGTCGACTGGATGGGGTTCCCGCACCAGAGCGGCGAGTGCCTGCGCCGCACGGACGAAATCGACACGGCGGTGGACGTGGGGCGCCTCGAGGAGTTCCACAGCCGCGTCATGTTCTGGTTCCAGTACGTGGTTCCGTCAAAGGTCGTCGCGGCGACGGACGCGCTTGCGACCCGCTTTGACGGCTACGGGTTCGCGCCGGCGCACGGACTCCCGATCCCGGGGGAGGACGCGGCGCCCTACTACGAACGCCTGAACGAGGTCGTGCGGCGGGTGGCGGCGGGCGGGCGCGGCGGCGTCCTGTGAGCATGCGGACGCGTCGCCTGAGCGGGGGCGCACGGTGAGCGTCATCGATCTGGGCGGCGGGGTCTCCTGGGTCCACGAGTGCTTCCCCGAGACGGACGCCCACATCCACGTCTCCGTGTACCTCGTCGAGGCGCCGGAGGGGGCGATCCTCCTGGACTCCGGCTCGTTCCACCACCGGCAGCGCCTCTCGGACCGGATCACCGACGTCACCGCCGGGCGCGGCATCGGCGCCATCGTGCTCTCCCACTCCGACTATCCCCACTCGGGCAACATCCCCGCTTTCCGCCGGGACTGGGGGGACTTCGAGATCATCGCCTCCTGCGGCGATCCCGACCTGCAGGGACTCCCATACGCGCGCCGCACGAAGATCGGGGACGTGACCGACGTGCTGGGCCGACGCTTCGTCGTCCTCGATCCCCCGCTCGCCGACCGCAACCACACGACCTGGGTCTACGACGAGGCCTCCCGCACCCTTTTCGTGGCGGACGGCTTCGGTACACTGCACGCCCCCGGCGCCTGCGACATCGATTGGGGACGGATCCCGGAGGACGGACGCGCGGAAGGCGTGCACGAATTCCACGCCCAGACCCTGCCGTGGCTGCGCTACGCGGACCCGGAGCGCGTCATGGGCGCCCTGCGCACCATGCTGGAACGGCATCCCCCGGCCTGGATCGCGCCGATCCACGGCCCCCCGATCGCCGAGGTCGATGTGGGCCGGTACATGGCCGACCTCGACAACGCGCTGACCCGCATCACGACGGGAGACGCCGCCTGGGCGAGGCCCGGGGCGACCCGTCCGACGGAAGTGCGCTAACCGGGCGGGAAGCCCGGCGACTCCTCGCAAGGCTGCCAATCGGGCAGTGCCGCGCCCGGGAGACGTGTGCCGTCGGCGAGCGACGACGGGTGCTCCGGGAGCCACATGCGGGTGGTCACGCCGGCCACTTCGGACCCGGGAGCTTCCGACTCGATGTGGACCTCGACGGCCGCTGCGAGAGTCGAATCGCGCGGGAGCAGCGTCGCGCGCCGAAGGTCGAGCCGCCCGTACTTCAGTTCCATGCACTCGGGCTCCACGCCGAGATCGTCCGCCAAGTCGGCCACGAGTGCGGCCCATCGAGTCTCTGCCCGCCGGCGATTCGTCTCGTTTTCCTCGATATCGACGTAGATGAGTCTGGAGCCCGCGTCTGGCGGTCCAAGGCGCGACGCCGTGAAGCCGTAGTGCATCCAGCCTCGGACGACGGCTTCCTCGATCCTGCCCTCCTCGTTGACGTAGAGCGTGGTACGTGCCCTCATCAATTCGCCATGCGTCATACCCAGGTGAATGGACCGGGTGGGGAACGGACTCGACTCCGGCCACTCGACCGGAGGCTCACCGCACCCAGGGAGTGCGCAGAGGATCGCGGCCATCATCACGATGGCTACGATCCTCCTCGCACCGGTGCTTGACGGGCCGACCATCAGAGTCGTGTCGGCTCCGCCTCGCACGACGTAAACCACATGCAGATCCCGTACAACCAGTCGCACTTCCGTACCTCGTCCCAGTCTGTGAAGCAGTTGTCCCATAGTTCCAGGCATGCGCAGGTGCAGTCGTTGAAGTCGCATGTGGACGCCGCCCTGCCGGGCTGTACGAGGATACTTGGCTTCGTGCGTCAACCCGGTCTCAACACGATCTCGTCCATACGACGTCCGGCCTACCGGCCGAGCAACTCTGCGAGGTCGGCCTCCGACACGGCTCCGGCGATCCGGGCGTGCTCCGATACGAAGGTCGGGGTGCCGGTGACCCGCCAGCGAGCGGCGAGCGCGGCGTCGCGGGCGAGGCGCTCGGTCGTCGCCGCCGACTCCAGGCAGCGGACGAACCGCGTTCCCGCGGGAACGCCGGCCGCTGCGGCAACGGACTCCCAGGCCACGTCCATGGACTCCCAGTCGTCGTTCGTCATGAGGTAGTCGTGCAGGCGCCGAAAGGCCCCGCTCTCTTCCGCGCAGATCGCCGTCCGCGCAGCCTCTCGCGTGCGATCGGAGAGCGGAACGTGAACCAGCACGACCTTCACGCTGTCGCCGGCAACCCACTCGTCCACGATCTCGTGAGACGAGCGGCAGAAGGGGCACCGGTAGTCGCTGAACTCGAAGATCACGTGCGCGGCATCGCCGCTTCCGAGCACACTCTTCCTGGTCGCAGCGGCCTTCTTCCCTTCCTCGCGATACAGCGCGAGCACCTGCCGCTCGGCGTTCCACTCCCGGATACGGCTACCCACGACCCCCGATGGCCGGAACGCGATGGCAGCGAGGAGGAGGAAGCACACCGCCAGGCCGATGTCCTGGACTCCGGGCCGCTTCATGAGTCCATCGGGCCGGCGACCGACGGAAGCGGCAGGACCAGGACGTGTTCTATGTCGAGTTCATCCCGCACCACTCCGACGGCTTCCGTTTCGTCGGCCCACAGCAGGCGGAAATCGCCGGGGAATTCGATGTCCCGGCCCGGGCTTCCCGGTCCCGCGTACACGCGCCAGACCGTGGTCTCTACTGCCGCGCGGGTGGGGTCCGCCTCCGGCGGCCGGGAGCCGGTCACCCACACGCGCCCGTCCTCGCCGGCCACGACATCGCCCAGAACCGGGAAGGAGTCGGGAAACGCCCACACATCGAGCGTGGTCGCTATGAGGGTCCGAAGCGAGGTCGGGAGGGGCCGGTCCAGCCGAGCGCGGATGCCCGCAAGCGCCGTCTCCCGATGCGCGGCCGTAACGGGAGCCGCCGTGACCGAGAATGCGATCGGAGCCAGCGAGACGCCGGTATCCGCAACGCGCTCCGCGCGCGGACGTTCCGTGGACCCGTAGAGAATGTCCGAGTCGCGTGGGAGCACGAAGGCCCGGGGAGAAAACGGAATCCTGCCCGAGATGTACGTGTCTCCCCCGTACTGGAAGAACCGTTCACCGGTGGTCTCTGCGATGGGATCGAAGCCCGCTCCCTCCGGCGACGTCAGGAAGATGACGAGGCGCCGCGGGTGGGACTCGCCGATCTCGTCGACGATCCGGTCGAGTCTCGACACCGACCACACCAGCCGACCGTCGACCGTGGAACCGTGGAACCCCGGGGTCCGCAGTGTGTCCCCCGAGGGGGTCGGGACGGGAACTCGCCGCACGTCCCCGCCGGCATACGGCCAGATGGAGACCTCGCCCCGTTCCCCATCGTATGCGGCGAGGGAGTCGCCGCGGTATTCGAACAGCGCCGTCAGTTCCTCGAGTTCGCGCGGACCGCTCCCGACTCCTCCCTGCGTGCTGCGCCACTCCCCATCGAGGGTGAACGCGCGCAGGGTCGCGTCCCCCCGGTTCGCTACGATCAGAGCGTCGGCCGACCGGTCGACGACGACACCGGCGATGTCGTAGAAGTCCGTGTGTCCCTCACCGGTCCGGCTTCCGAGTCGCACGCGGGGCGGCCCCGCGCGAAGGTGCGCGGGGTCCGCTCCGGCGTCTGTTCCGATGTCTGTTCCGACGTGCGTTCCGATGTCCGTTCCCGGCTCCGCCGAACCGACCGTGTCGGCGGGGTTCTCCCCTTCCAGACACGCGGCAGCCAGCATCGCCGCCGCGAGTGTCGTCCAGTACCGGGGCCGCGGGCCGGCCCCCGTGGTATCGAGCTTCATGTGATCACCGTCAGAAGGGGTTCAGAAGGGATTCAGAACCGGTTCAGAACCGATTCAGAAGAGATAGGGATCCGTGGGGGGACCCCAGACGGGAAACAGGCATCCCCGCATGCACTGGTTGAGTTCGTAATTGCAGCCCCAAATGTGGTCCAGGACGCACTCCGTCCATCCCTGGAAACACTCCGTCATGCAGTCGTCCCCCCCGCGCGCGGACGCGGCCTGACCGGGTTGCGCCAGGATGGCCGTCGCCAGCACGAGGTTGAAACCAAGCAGCACCCAGCGCCCGGCTTTCATCGTCTTCATCGTCTTCATCGTCCCCTCCCTTTCCGGGTCTTCGGGAGGCCGGGTCGCGGCCGCCGCAGTCCCGCCGCAGCCCGCTTCGACCCTCCGGGACGGACCCTCCGCCCCGTGCCTCCCGAGATTCACCTCCAGAGTCCGGCCGCCCATCAACGGATCCTCAACTCGCTCGCGGCGGACCGGCGGCGGGGCGACGCCTGACGGCACTCGCCTGCCCTCCGGATGCCGCGTATCGTCGGGATCCTGCGGGATTGCGGAAGTCGAATCGGAGCCACGGAGAACCGACGGAGAACAGGAGGCATGGATGGCGGATGTGCTTTGCATCGGCGGGACAGGGACCGTTGGGCGTCCGGTCGTCGACGGGCTGGCGGCCCGCGGAGTATCGGTGCGGTGCTTGACGCGCTCGGCGGACAGAGCCGGAGCGTCGGACGACGGGGTTCGAGCGGCGGACGGGGCCGCGGCGGCGGACGGCGGGGTCGAATTCGTACTGGGCGACCTGGAGCAGCCCGACACGCTCGGGCCGGCGCTCGAGGGCGTGTCGCGCATGCACCTCCTCACGGCGCTCCACCCGCGCGAGGCGGAACTCGGCATCGGGGCGATCGACGCGGCCGCGGAGGCCGGTGTCGAGCGGATCGTCTTCCATTCCGCGCACCGCGCGCATGCGGCGCCCCACATCCCCCACTTCGCGAGCAAGATGGAGATCCTCGCGACGCTCGAGACCTCCGGCGTCCCCTGGGTGACGATCGAACCGAACCACTATTTCCAGAACGACCTGTGGCTGAGGCGGTCGCTCGAAGCCGGCGTCTATCCCGCACCGCTCGGGGCCGTGGGACTGCACCGGGTCGACGTGCGCGACATCGCCGACGCCACCGTGAACGCGCTACTCGACGACGGCCATGCCGGGATCCGGTATCCGGTCGTCGGGCCCGAACTCCTGGCGTCCGAGGATGTCGCCCGAGTCTGGAGCGATCACCTCGACCGCGAGATCGAGTACGTCGGCGACGACCTCGACGCGTGGGAGGCGCGCGCGGGCCGGCGCCTGCCGGACTGGCTCGTGAGGGACCTGCGGGTCATGTCCGAGCACTTCCTCTCCGACGGGCTCATCGCGACCGAGGAGGACTTCGCGACGATGAGTCATGTGCTGGGTCACGCGCCGCGCGTGTTCGACGACTTCGTGGCCGAGACGGTCGCGGCCTGGTCCGGCGGAGGCGCATCATGAGGCGGGCCGGTAGGTTTCGACGCACCCGGTCCCGAAGGGAGAGCGGTTCATGTTCACGATATACGTCTTCTGTCTCCTGGTAGGCGGCGGGTTCCTTGCCCTGTCCGTCTTCGGCGACTTCCTGGACGGCATGGACATCGACGTGGATGTCGACGCGGAACTTGACGCGGGAGGAGGGGCCGATGTGGCGAGGCTCCTCTCGCTGCGGACGATCGTCTACGCCCTGTTCGGATTCGGCGCGACCGGGTCCATTCTGCACTGGTTCACGGGTCCCGCGGTCACGGGCGTCGTCGCCGGCATCACGGGGCTGGCCTCCGGGGCCTTCATCAGCGCCGCCTTCCGTTACATTAAGCGGTCGGGCGCCGGCACCGCGCTCGGCGAACAGTCGCTGGCCGGGTTGACCGGCGAGGTGACGATGGAAATAGCGCCGGACGGCGCGGGTACGGTGAAGGTGTCGCGCGGGCAGCGCCGCTACAGCGTGCGGGCCCGCCTGGACTCAACCTGCCCGGACGATCTGCCGCTGCGCGCCGGACAGTCGGTCGTCGTCGTGCGCATGACGGACGGCATCGCGAACGTCGTGCCGGTGGACATGAAGCTGCTCGAGGAATGAGGTCCAAATGCAAGACTTTCTGAATCTCCTGGCCGCCCCCGTCACGATGGCGGCCGTCTTCATCGTCGTCGTGCTCGTGGCGATCGTCACCATCAAGAACCTGATCGTGATCGTTCCCCCCAACCGCGCCGCCGTGATCACGGGCCGAAACCGCATGCTGACCGATGGCCAGGCCGTCGGCTACCGCTCCATTTCGGGCGGGCGCACGCTCCGGATCCCGATCATCGAGACGGTCCAGCACATGAACCTCGAGACCATCCCCATCGAGGTCTTCGTCACCAACGCCTTCTCGAAGGGGAACATCCCGCTCAACGTGGAGGCGATCGCGAACGTGAAGATCGCCTCGGAGCCCGAGTGGGTGTTCAACAACGCCGTGGAGCGCCTGCTGGGGAAGACGGAAACGGAAGTCCGCGAACTGGCCCAGGACACGCTCACCGGGAACCTGCGCGGCGTCCTCGCCACGCTCACGCCGGAGGCCGTGAACGAGGACCGGCTGGGGTTCGCCAAGGCGCTGTCGGAGGACGCGGGGGAGGATCTGGCGTCGCTGGGCTTCCACCTCGACGTGCTCAAGATCCAGAACGTGAGCGACGAGCGCGGCTACCTCGAGGCGATCGGGCGCGAGAAGTCGGCCGAGGCGATCCGGGCCGCGGAGATTGCCGAAGCCCAGGCCGAAGCCGACACGCGCGAGGCCCAGGCCGAGGCGAGGCGGCGCGCGGAGGTGCGGGAGGCCGCCGCCTCGATCAAGGTCGCCGAAGCCCAGAACGAACTCCGCGTGCGCAAGGCCGAACTGCACCGCGAGGGCGACACGGCCGAGAAGATCGCGCGCGTGAAGGCGCAGGAGGCCGAGGTCGAGGCCGAAAAGATCCTCGAGATGAAGCGCGTCGAGCGCGAGGAGCAGCGCCTGCGGGCGGACGTGATCGAGCCCGCCAAGGCCGAGAAGATGGCCGCGTTCGCGCGGGCCGAGGCCGAGGCGGCGCCCATCCTGGAGCGCGGGAAGGCCCAGGTCGAGGTCCTGAAGCGGCTCTACGCCGAGGTCCAGACCGGAGGCGAGGCCGCGTTCGCCGTGTTCATGGCCGAGAAGCTCCCCGAGCTGCTCGAAATCGCCGTGGGCGCCGTGGAGGGCGTGGACATCGACCGCGTCGTCGTCATGGACGGGGGCCAGGGCGAGGGCGTGTCCAACGCGCTCAACCAGCGGGTGCGCGGCGCCTACGGGACGATGGAGGGGCTCGCGTCGGTGCTGGGCCTCGACATCCAGGAGGTCCTGCAGCGCGCCGTGGGCTCCGGGAGCGAGGACGACGGCGCGGGTTCAACCCCGGAGCTACCGCCGGGCTAACCGCTTCTCGATCTCGGCATCGTAGTAGCCGTCCGGCACCGGGCGCGGCGAACGCTGCGGCAGCGGTACGTCCTCATACAGCTTCACACCCATCTGCCGATCGTAGATGTCCACGGTCGAGCCTCGGCGGCGCAGGAAGCGGGCGCTGTCATACCGTGGAATCCTGAGTCACACTGGGCGTCTGGTTTGCCTGGCACGTCCGGCGGTCTACGTCACCTTCCAGTCGCAGGCGCATGATGTACTCGATGTCGAGATCATCCGACCACACCACATGGACTACACCGCCACGGCCCACGTGCGTCAACGAGACGGGAACGGGAAGCAAGACGGAACCCCGGCGCTCGCCGCAGTTGTCCAGCAGGTCCCATGTAGTTTCGGCGTTGGCGCCGCTGTGGCGAATCCAGACCCAGCCCTCGGGCGAAACATCCAATTCGGTCGGTGCCGTGTCCAGATCGAACGTGCGGAGCGTGTCGCCCGTGAACGCTATTTCGTGCAACTGGCGGCGCTCGTTGACGGATATCCAGACCGTGCCGCGCGCGGTCGAGACGGTCCAAGCGTGTTCATCGCGTTCGGGCCGTTTGTCGGAGACGGCAATGCTGACTCGGGAAGAGCCGATCGTCCTCTCGGTCGTTCGAGTCTCACCGCTCTCGAGAGCCCGGGAATCGATGGTGAGCGTGTCGCTGAACACCACACCGTACTCCGCCGTCGGGACGCCACGGGCGATGTATGAGACAGTGGTGTCCCCGATGGGCAGGCGCTGGTACTCGTAGATATGGCCCTGCGCATCGACCTGCGCGATCTTGCCGGCCGGAATATCCGGGTTGGTATAGAAGTTGCCGGTGCGCATGTCTCGCCGGTACTCCACCCCGAGCGAATCCAGCACCTGCCGTTGAAAACCGTCATCAATCCAGAGCCGCGCACGGTTCGGTTCCCACGTCAAGCTGGTGGGACCGAGGTACGACATGCGGCGATGACGACGTTCGCCGGGGCCCTCGCCCTCGGGCGCGATCTCGCGGACCAGTTGTCCATCGCGGTCGAACACGCGCACGTTTTGCATGCCCGGGTCGACCACGTAGATCCGGCCATCGGCGTCGACAGCGAGGTCGTGGATATCGCCGAACAGGTCGGACTCCAACCCTTCGATACGACCCAACTGGAGTTCCTCGACCAGGCGGAAATCGCCGACCTGGGCGGCAGTAACCGACGCCGCCCAGAGCAGCGAACCGAAGGCCAGAGATGCCGAACTCAGTATGCCCAAGACGCCTCCACTCTGACGTGATACCCAGCTCAACCAGCGGGCGACGGGCGCCTGCGGGACGATGGAGGGCTGTTTCTCCTTCACTTCGTCCAGATCGCCACGATGCCGCACTGGGCGTCGGATCCGGCGAATTCGCCCGGGAGCGACGCCGCCCCCCGGTACACCTCTACTCCGGCCCCGTTACCTGGTCCAGACCAGGACAGCCCCGCAGCGGGCATCTGAGCCGGTGAACTCGGCCGGGAGCGAAGCAGGCCCCTTGTACACCTCGATGGCGCCGATCTCGAACGGACGTATGTACTGATCGAGCCCGCCGCTTCTGAGCAAAACACCGTCAATGTACTGCTTCATCGGACATGGCTGGTTCGAGAATCCCGTTGACATCCGCCGGTTCGCCAACCCCGACATTCCCGGTACCATCATGGAAACGAAGCCACTCACGGTGAGCGGACGCCAGCGGTCGATCTCGTCGACCGTGATGAAGTGGCCCAGCCCGGTCAGTTCACCCCAGTGCTTACGCTCGTAGAACCCCACGATCTCCAGCCGACGCGCTCTGGTGACCGTGGCTACGATCGGCTCCATCTCCAGCGGCGTGGGCACCAGGCCGATCTCCATTTCCGTAGTCAGTCCCCGATCCACCGTGATTGAATGTTGCAGCGGGGCATAGCCGATCCGTCGCACCTCTACTTCGTGCTCCCCCGCCGGCACGCCCGTCAGGACGAACCGTCCCTGCCGATCCGTGTCGACGGCGAGCGGACGACCTCGCACGGACACTGCCGCGGCGACGACGGGAGCTTCCGTCGAAGCGTCCAGAACCCGACCCATGAGGCGTCCCGACTGAATCCCCCCCGTCAGGATACGGAGCACGACCTCGCGAGTCGCGCCCGCTTCGAATGTCGCGACCGCTTGCCGGCTCGAGTCGTCACCGAGTTCGGCCCAGAGCGTGGCTCCCTCCACATCCCCGGGGACGCAGAGATAAAGATGGCCGTCCGCTCCGGCAGCGGCCCGGGCCGGTCTCTCGACGAGGTCGGACCACCGAACGACGACGATGGCCCCCGGCAGCGAGATCGTTCCCGACTCATCGACGACCCTGACACGGAGCAAGGCTCGGTCGCCACACTGCTCCCTCTGCTGGGCCCCGGTCGTGGCCGATGTGGCCAACAAAGCGACTGACGCGAGGGTAGTACGCGTCGTTAGACTTCGGCACTTGGCTGACCACGGAAAAGCGCTATAGTGCGCGGGGGTCACTTCGGCTCCTGGAATCCCCACCGAGTGATGGTGGGAAGATCGAGTTCGTCCCAGCTCACGGTCCATATCGTTTCCCCTGTCACGCCAAGTAAGAAATGGGTGGCCGGCAATCTGACAACCCCAACGAAACCCTCGCCCGGTCCTCTCCGACGCGAGGCGGAGACGGAGTTCCACGTCGTGGGACACACCCGGCGGGACCGCGATCACGTTCTCCTCGCTGGTCGCGTCACCGAACTCGCCCGGCCCCTTCGCCTTCGGCGCCGAAATCAACGGACTCGCCGCCGGTATCCATGCAGCTCGCCCGATGCTCGTACGAATCGATGACGCCCGCCGCGCCGCCGTCCAGGAGCGTGAGCTAACCGCGTCTGCTGAGTGGTGACGGCGCGGAGGCACCTTGCCTGGCTGGCGAACTCGAGCTACTTGGTCCACACGGCAGCCACGCCGCATCGCGACCCGGATCCCCCGAACTCGGCCGGCAGCGACGCCGCGCCTCTGTAGACCTCTACTCCGGCCACTTCGATCGGAAGCACAAACGCGTCGAGGTTGTCGGCACCGACTTTCACATTGTCCAGATAAACGCTTAAGCGACAGCCAGTGCGGGCGTTGAGGAGCCCCATCCGGATGCTGGGGAGCTCTGCAATCATGTGCGAGATTCGCAGCGGGTTCCGGCGCTCGATGTCTGCGGCCGTGTAGAAGGTGCCGAGGCCGAGCAACTCTCCCCAGTGCTTCCGCTCGTAGAAGCCTTTGATCTCCAGGCGTCGTGACCGCGTTGTCGACACCACCAGGGGCTCGAGTGCCACCGGGTCCCGCACAAGGCGGACCTCCAACTCCGTCGTGTGACCGGTGGTCACGTCGACCGCGTGGCGAAGGGGCGCGTAACCGAGCCGTCGGACCCGCAGTTCGTGCTGCCCAGCCGGCACGCCGGTCAGCCGGAACCGGCCCTGTCTGTCGCTTGCGGCCTCCGCCGGCCGGCCGACGACACTCACCGCCGCCGTCGCCACGGGGCGACCGGTTTCCCGGTCGACCAGACGCCCGATCAGACGTCCTGATGGCACCGAACTGAGAATCCGTAGCCGGATCTCGCGGTCCTCGCCGGACACGAGTGCCTCGGGTGCGGCCTGTCCGCTCGAGTGGTCCCCAAACTCCGCCCACACAACCGCACGACTCGCGTCGCGTGGAACGCACACGAGAAGACGGCCATCGGCATCCGTTGCCTCGCGCACCGGCATTCGCTCCGCATCGATCCAGCGAAGAACCACCGTGGCCCCGGGTAGGACGATACTCCCGGACTCGTCCAGGACCGTGACGAGGAGAGAGGCCCGGTCACCGCAGTCCGCCTCCTGTCCGGCGGCCGCACCGAGGTCCGCTCCAGAGAGAGTGACGAAGGTGACGACCGCCGCCAGCCAGTGCCGCTTCAGCTTAGACATCTCGCCTCCCATTCTTTTTCCGTCACGCGTTGCATCCGACCGAAGCAGATGCCTCCATCTTCGTTGACAGCGCCAGTCTGGAAAACGTCACAGCACTGTCAGAAGAGGTTGACGAGGGCGAGGGGCGCCTACGGGACGATGGAGGGGCTGGCGTCGGTCCGCGGCCTCCACAGCCATCAAGTGTCCGGCGCCCCGTGGACGGCTTCGGAGGGGTTGGCGTTGGCGCCCGAACCCTCGCGCCGCGCAACGTGGCTGAGGGGCCGACTCAGGGCGCTATTTTGTCCAGATTACGATAGCGCCGCAGCGCGCATCGGAGCCACCGAACTCGGCCGGTAGCGACGCCGGGCCCTTGTATATCTCGACTCCCGCTACCTCTATTGGTAGGACGAGAGTGTGGATGGGGACGTTGCTCACATCGACATTGTCGAGGAATGTCTTGATCTGGCAACCGCCGCCGGAGAACCCGGCCGACAGTCTCGTGCTGTAGAACTTCCCGCCTGATGCCAACCTGATTCCAGACATGTCGGCGATCATGTGACTGATGCGCTGCGGCCGCCGACGCTCAATGTCGGCTTCAGTGAAGAACGTGCCTCCGCTCACGAGTTCGCCCCACAGCTTCCGCTCATAGAACCCCTTGATCTCCAAGCGGCGAGATCTCGTCACGGTCGCGACGAGCGGCTCCATTTCTAACGGCGTGGGCACCAGCCCGATCTCCACTTCCGTGGTGAGCCCGCGCGTCACCGTCACAGGGTGGCCAAGGGAGGCGTAGCCAATGCGTCGCACCTCCAACTCGTGTTGCCCTTCGGGGACGCCGGACAGAATGAACCCGCCACGCCGGTTGCTCTCTGCCTGCCTGGCACGACCCCGAACCGATACGGCGGCGGTGGCGACCGGATCACCGGTCGCGCCATCATATACTCGGCCGATGATCCGCCCCGACCGTATCTGCCCAAAACCCACCCGGAGTTCCACGTCACGCCGGGCCCCGGGGTCGAAGGCCACGACTGCCTGCTCGCTCGACGCGTCTCCGAACTCGGCCCAGACCGTCGCCTCCTTGGCGTCACGCGGGACACAAAGGAAGAAGCTGCCCTGCGTATCGGCGGCTTCACGCACTGGCCTGCGCCTTGCCTCGTTCCAGCGGAGAACCACGGTGGCGCCCGGCAGGGGGAGGGTCCCGGATTCGTCCAGCACCGCGACGCGCAGCGAAGCGCGGTCGCCACATTCATCCGTGTCCTGCCCGGCCGCCGGAGCGGCGGCAGCCGCAAGCAGCGATACAACCCCGATCAACATCGCCGGGGCCGTTCGTATCATCTGGACCATCCGTATCGTCTCCAAGCTAGTGGTTTCTTGAGAAACCTCGGTCCCAGCTGTCGGCTCCCGGCGATGCCGGTACCCACCCCGTAACGGTGGGCAGATCGAGTTCGTCTCGGCTCACAGTCCAGAGCATGTGTCCCGATGCGGCCACCAACTGATGCCCGATCGGTAGTTGGATCAATTCTGTGAATCCCTCGCCGAACCGGTATGCAGTCCAGTACTCGGGCGCCGCGACTGAGGCTCGATCGGTCCTACGCAGCCAGATTGTCCGGTTCTCGCTAGCAATCATCGCATCAACGGCCGTCTCTGCAGGCTTGGCGATCTGCTGCATGAACGCGCGCGCCAGCTCACTTGCCGATACTCGCGAGCGGAACGATCCGGGCAGATCGCCGTGAATCCGCGTTGCATATGATCGAACGTCCCGCGTCGATAGAGTTGCACGACCCAACGGAAGATGCGCAACGGCCGCCGTGTCCCCGGTGGAAGCGAGCTGAAGCAACTCGAGTTCAGCCGCGCCAGCAGAATCTGCGCGCCATGTGCCTAAGTATAGCCCACGGCTTCGGGGATCGTACGCGAGCAGACTTCGGCGGTCGAACGGATGATTGATCGACATGGTCCGGACGTCACTCCCACCGTTCTCTTCCCGGGTCGCGATGGACACGGTGACCTGGCCCAATGTCTGCCACGCAATCGTATCCTGAACCGTTCCGTCTTCGTCGAAGAGCAAGATGGGAAGTGAATCGATCTGGCCAGCTATTCCGGCCGACAAGTAGGGGACGCTCGCGATCCGCCGCCCAGAAAACGCTCTCTGTGGCATCACCACGGTTGGGCCAGATATTATACTGAACCGAACTGATCTCAGATAAACGCCATCCACGCCGAAGAAGGACAGTCTGCTCCGGCCGCGGTCGGCAACCCAAAGCGTATCGGACAACCGGCCCATGGCGACCGGACGCCGGAACTCGCCTGGGCCGTCCCCTCGGCCACCGATGGTGCTTATCCACCGCCCGCGACGGTCGAACTGGTGGACGCCGAAGGCTGCTGGGTCCAGCACGTATATGCGATTCGAGTCGGCCAACACAGTCCAGGGAGCTGTCAATTCGGGGTCGCCGTCTTCAGAGGCTGGGGCACCACCCGGTGCGGATCGATTCCAATCCCCCGTCCGCCAGCCGTGGCTACTTCGTCCAGATCACGACAGCACCGCAGCGAGAATCGGAGCCGGAGAACTCGGCCGGGAGTCCCGCCGCCCCCACGTAGACCTCCAGCCCGGCGATTTCGACCGGCAGGACCAGATTGTTGAGTGGTTCGGGGGGCGCCCTGTTGCTGAAGGGACCGTCTCCTGCGGCGCGACTCCAGCGTTCTTCGCTTCCGCGAACCACGAGGTTCCCGTCGAGGTATACGTTCAGCTGGCACCCCTCATCCGAGAATCCGGTCGAGGCCCTCGTGCTGTACAATCTGCAGCCGTGTCCCTGGAGGCCGCAGTTCGCGAGCCGAACGCCCGGGGCGTCCGCGACCATGTGCGTGATGCGGAGGGGCGCCCGGCGCTCGATGTCCGCCGCCGTGAAGTACGTGCCGTTACCGGTCAAGTCCCCCCAGTACCTGCGTTCGTAGAAGCCGTTGACCTCCAGGCGGCGCGGTCTCGTCGCGGTCGCGACCAGCGGCTCCAACTCCACGGGGTCCGGCGACAGGCCGATGTCGACCTCTGTGGTGAGGCCTCGTGTCACGGTAACCGGGTACGTCAGCGCAGCGTATCCGAGGTGCCGCACCGAGAGTTCGTGCCCCCCGACGGGGAGCCCACTGAGGGCAAAGCGGCCCCGTCCGTCGCTGGCGACCATCTCCGGGCGACCCGTGATGGAGACCGCTGCCGTGGCGACGGGCTGATCGGTCCGTGCATCTCGAACCTGGCCGATGAGCCGCCCGGTTCTCGTCTCTCCGAACAGGAGCCGGAGTTGGACCTCGTGCGCCGCTCCGGGTTCGAACGTGACGACCGCCTCCTCGCTCGATGCATCGCCGAATTCGGCCCACAGCGTGGCCTGCTCGGCGTCCTTGGGGACGCAGAGGAGGAGGTGCCCATCCGAATCGGCGGCTTCGCGCACCGGTCTCCGAACCGCGTCAGCCCAGCGCAAGACGACCGTAGCGCGGGGAACCCGAATAAGCCCGGATTCGTCCCCGACCGTGACGGCGAGCGACGCCCGGTCGCCGCAGTTCTCGTCCCGCTGTTGCGCAACCTGCGAGGAGACGGCGGAATCCGCGCCGACGGCAAGCGCCAGCGCGGTCGATGCCGCCACCGGCAACGAGCGCGATACCGACCGTCGTAGACTCCGCGGTTGGCGCGACGGGAATCTCCGTCCGTCATCGTGAATGGGCATTCTTGCCTCCGGTCTCGCCGGTGCCGGGCGGGAGGCTGCAACCTCGACCGCCAGACGCCGCAGGCGCGTTTCGGTAAACGCAGGTACTTGCTCATACCCTCCATATGCCACGAAGGGGCCAAACGTCACGCCAGCGAAGCGCGAAGCGCGATCCGCCGTTAGACGAACGAGGGTCCTTTTGATCGCTAAGTGGATTTCTGGCAACACAATAGGGGAGCGGATGCTTCGGAAGATGCCATCGGCGAGAGCAGGGCGCCCTCCGCCGATTGGCCAACGTCGACGACGAGATCGCCGTCGGTGCGTGGAGGGTGCGGACATCGACGGAATTCCCCCCGGCCGGCGGCGGCACGCCCCATCGCACGGCGGGCCCGCCCCGGGTGATCGGAGCAGGCCCGCCGTGTGCCTTGCGTGGCTCCGTGGGGAGCCGTCGTGCGCGCGCGTCTAACCGAGACGGATGACGCCGCGCCGGTGGTTACGTCGCATGTCTCTCTCCTTCGGGTTTGTCGTTCGGTACGGAATTCGCACGAAAAAAGGGTGCTCCTGATACATGGATGCCGCAGGCCTGCGAAACCTTACGTTGCGTCGTCAGGCCCGGGCTCCGGGAGTCGGAAACGACCGACCCACGGGCCGGGTTCCGCTCCGCTCGCGTACAGCCACGTATCCGAGTCATCCACGGTGACGGCATGCACCGTTCTGTCCAGGTACAGGGTCTTCGCGAGCTTGCCGTCCCACGTGTAGATCTGCACCTCGTTCGTGGCCCACGGCGTCCCTTCCTCCAAGACCCTCCCGCCGGAGAAGAGGCCGTATACATAGCGCCGCGTCGCCGCCACGTCCGTGAACCCGTACCGGGTCTCGGAGCCCACTGACATCACCGGCTTGTCGCCCCGGGAGTTCCCCCGCTCAAACGAGGGGCGGAAGGGGTCGGGCACCGCGGCGCGAGCGATGAGAACGCCCTCGTAGTCGAAGATCTCCAGTAATCCCCCGAGCAGCGTCGCGGCGGCCAGGCGACCCCCGTCGGGGTGGGCCACCACGCGGCTCTCGTACGCCTGCGCGAGCGTCATTCCGGCTGCTTTCGCATCGGCCGGGAATCCCACGATCGTACGATCGTAGCTGCGGTCGGGACGGTAGCTCGCGACCCGCCCCTCCGTGATCCAGCCCCCGGCGAACCACCGGCCATCCGGGGCGCGGACGAGCGACCCGGCGTTGGGACCATCCATGGAGAGCGTCTGCGGGTCCGTTACGACACCCGCTTCAATCGCGTCCAGGCGCAGCCGGGTCAGGCGCTGATGGAAGCCGTCCAGAATCAACACTTCGCCAGACGCGTTCGGAGCCCCGGGCACGATCTGTTCGGGGTCCTTGAACTCGCCCGGGCCGTCGCCCCTGCGGCCGTAGGAACCGCGGCGACGCAGACTCTCCGGGTCGAACACATGAACGCTCGGATCGAGCATTGCGTCGAGCCCGACGATCCGGTCGCCAACCACTGCGAGATCCACGATCCACCCCAGGGCATCGTCCGAGAACGCGGTCTCGGCGGCGAGCACGACCGGGGGCTCGTGGCCTGGAACCGTGGCTCCATCCGCGGGGCCGCACGCCCAGACCGAGGCGACGACGAGCGGCCAGATCGCCGGGCGGCGCAACAGGGTGCGGGCGGGACGCAGCATGCTATGCGCAGCGCGGCGTGTAGTTGGGTATCTGGATGTCCGGGCACATGCAGTCCATGAGCGGATTCCAGTACCCGCAGCCGCCCTCGGCGCACGCCGCCGTCGACAGTCCCACGCCGAGGGTCGCCTCGGCGTCGCGAGTAACCGGGATGATGGTCATGGCCAGCGCGATCATGGTCGCTGCAAGCAGGCTCCTTCGGGTCATCTTTCGTCTCCTTTTGGGTTGGTATGGAGTCGGGAAAGGCGTGACGCGTTACATCGCGAGCACGAGTGAAATGCGGAGTGCGGTCTCCAGGTCTTCTCCGCGGTGGCGGAGCCTGCCGTTGCCATCCAGGACGAAGTACTGCAACTCGCGCCACGCCCGGAGTTCAGTCCACACCTTGTGGTCCGGGTCGTAGTGGAAGCGGAATTCGGTCCCCGGCTTGTCGCTCGGCGATGGGTCCGGCTGTTCGCTCACCAATACCGTCCCGACTCCTGCCGAATCCAGTCGGTCGGAGTTCAAGCTGAGAAGTGCAAGCGCCTCAGCGGGGACGAGGTCCGGCTGGATGGTGTGGAGGACGAGCGTTACGCCGGGATCCGCCCGAGCGGCACGCACCGCTCGTTCGAGGGTTGTGCCGGCGCCGGTCTCAGTCCTGAGGGGCACGTCCAGGCTGGTGTACTCGTCCAGCAGCCCCGCCAGGACCCGCTCCCGCATGGCCGCCCGCGCCGCAGCGCGTTGGGTATCGGTGAGTCCAGGCGGTCCCGCATCGCCGCCGGCCGAGAGATACGGCTCGAGGGGCGCCACCGGATCCGCCCGCGCCAGCGAAATCAGTTGGGTCGCACGAACCTCGGAACCCAGCGAGCGATGGATCTCGGCGGCGCGCGCGAAAACCCGTGGATCCCATGTCTCCTCGACCGATCGCTCCAATGCGTCGATCCCGCCCGCCAGGTCGCCGTTACCGAGGCGTATGCGGGAAAGGTCGAGGTAGAGGCGCGCGCGGTTCCGCCGAGTCTGCGCCTCGAAGTTGTAACGCGACTCATCGAGGCGACGTGCCGGGCCGACCCAGTCGCGGCTGTCCGAGAGGCGGTCGACGATCCAGCGTTCGGCCAGGTCCCACAGGGCGGGGACGTCCATCAGGTTTCGCGCCACTACCGCATCGGCGCTCGGACCGCGTCCCCAGGAACCGGTCTCGTACCGGTCCAGCCATCGCTCCGTGAGCGTCGGGTCCGCCAACTCGTAGGAGTATCGCAACCCGAGTTGCGCCGTGGCTTCGGCCCCGACGCTCTCCCAGTCGTCTTCGAGCGCAACCAGCTTCTCCTCGGTCGAAATCCGGGAAAGGACGATGTCCTGAATGCGGATCATGGCGGTCGCGCCGTGACGGGGATGGCGCACGCCGAGAACGCTCTGCCAGTAACCGGCAAGGTCCGCGCGGTCGAGAAGTCTCGCGTAGCGGACGAGCGCCTCGATCTCCACCGGCCCCGGATCCCGTTCCCGGGCGGCACGAGCCAGGAGATCGAGACGCGCTGCATGGGTCGATAGCAGGGTGTCGATCGACGCCGGCGGCAGGGCGGCGAGGTCGAAGGAGAGGCGCCAGAACCAGAACAGGGGCTGCTCCGGGAACTCTTCCGAGGCCCGTCGGGCCAGCACGGCGGCCCGGGGGGCGTTGAACTCCAGGGCGGCCAGGATCTGGTAGCGCCGCGATTCCAGGGTCGGGCGCCCGGCCTCGTCGGTCTCGAGATACTCCCAGAACCGGCCGAAATCGGTGTCGACGTGGCTCCCCTCGAGGTCCTCGACCGTGGCGGCCGCGTAGACGGCGCCGGGCGGCAGGTCGACGACCCCGCCGAATCTTCCGGGAGCTTCCCGCCCAAGCTCGATCTCGCTGAAGCCGCCTTCGTTCTGCGAGAATTCGAGCGAGTCGGGAACCCAGTACCGGATCCGCGCGCGCACGCGGCTCTCCGCCGCCAGCGGGGAGATGGTCTCGTAGCGAAGCGTCATCGCTCCGCGGTCGGCCCGTTCCAGCGTCAGCGAACTGGAGCCCGCCATGGCGCGATCCGCGCCGAAGGTGAGGACGAGGGCCGCCGCCATCAGCCCCACCACACCGGCTGCGAGCGCGAGCAACGGCCCTCGCCGCACGGGCTGGCGTTGCTTCAGCGGCAGCCCGAGGATCCGCGTGGCCTCCCGTTCCTCGGGCCAGATTCCGTCGATGGCGTTGCGAGGCGCCAACGGCGTCTGCAGCGCCCTGAGCCCATCGCCGAGCGATCGAATGAACTGGATCTCTCCGCGGCACTTCACGCACGTGCGAAGGTGTGTGCTGACGGCCTCCGACATCGCCGCGTCGAGATCGCCATCGGCAAACGCGCTGAGCGTCGAATAGTCGATATGCATGTCTACGTTTCTCCCAGCGCGGCCCGCAGCGAGGCCCTGGCCCGTGAGAGCCGGACCATGGACGCCGAGGGCGCAATCTCAAGAAATTCGCCTATTTCCTTGTGGGAGTATCCTTCGATTTCCTTCAGAATGACCACCGTCCTGAGCGTGTCCGGCAGGGCGGCCAGAGCCCGCTCCAGCGCGATCGTGTCCAGGATGGGAGGGGGACGGCTCGACAGGTCATGCTCGAAGGGAACTTCGCGACGCCGTCGGCGCGCCCGGATCAACTGCAGGGCCGATCGCGTCGCCACGACGCGCAGCCACGTGCCGAGCGAACTCCTCTGATCGAACGTCTCAAGGGCGCCGGGCAACTGGACGAAGACGTTCTGCAGCACGTCCTTCGCATCGGCGGATGAGTCGGTAAGACGGTACGCGACGGCGAACACCGTGTCCGAATGCTCCTCGTACAGAGCGTGGAGAGCCTCGGGATCCCCGGACGCGGCCCGTCGGACCAGCCGCCCCTCTCGATTTACCTCGATCACCACAGGTTCATCAGCGTCTCTTCCCGACTCCTTTCGTCACTTCCGTGCCCGGATGCATGGCCAGATTCGTCGACGCATGTCCGGCCTGTATTCCCTTGATGCCGCGAGGCGGAGAAACCTTACAAGGGCAGGATCCCCGATGGCCGCCGGGCGACGACCGGGATCAGGCGGGACGGGACGGAGTCGGGCCTACTTCGTCCAGATCACGACGGCGCCGCAGCGGGCGTCGGAGCCGGAGAACTCCGCAGGGAGCGACGCGGCTCCTCTGTACACCTCGATCCCCGCGATCTCGACGGGCAGGACGAAATCGTTGATCGACTCGGGCGGGCGGCCCCAGCGGGCTTCGCTCTCCCGAACCACGAGGTTGCCGTCCAGGTACACGTTCATGAGACACCCCCCGGACGCGAATCCCGTCGACCCCCTGGAACTGTACAGCTTGCATCCGTATCCGCGGAGCGTGCAGTCCGCGAGCCGGACCCCGGGTGCGTCCGCGATCATATGCGTGATACGGACGGGATTGCGCCGCTCGATGTCCTGGGCCGTGAAGAAGGTGCCGCCGCCGACCTGCTCTCCCCAGTACTTGCGTTCGTAGAACCCCTTGATCTCCAGCCGGCGGGGTCGCGTGGCCGTGGCCACGAGCGGCTCGAGTTCCACCGGGTCCGGCGACAGCCGCGCATCGACTTCGGTGGTGTGGCCCCGCGTGACGGTCACCGAGTGCGTCAGCGGCGCGAACCCGATGTGCCGGAACGAGAGTTCGTGCTCGCCGACCGGCAGCCCGCTGAGCACGAACCGGCCCGTCCGGTTGCTTTGCGCGACGTCGGCACGGCTCGCGACCGAGATCTCGGCGGCGGCCACGGGCCGGTGGGTCCGGGCATCACGCACCTGGCCTACGACACGTCCCGTCGTCGTCTCCCCGAACAGAAGCCCGAGTTGGATCTCATGTGCAGCCCCCGGTTCGAGGGCAACCACGGCCTCTTCGCTCGAAGCGTCGCCGAACTCTGCCCACAACGTGGCCTGCGAGACGTCCCTGGGAACGCAGACGAGGAGCCGGCCGTCGCCATCCACTTCCTCGCGCACGGGCCTGCGGACCGCATCCGTCCACCGCAGCACGACCGTGGCCCCGGGGATCGGAATCAGCCCCGAGTCGTCCGTCACCGTGATGGCCAGCGAGGCCCGCTCCCCGCACTCTTCGTCCTGCGATGGCAGGGCCTGAAGCGACGCGGCCGGATCGGCGCCGAAGGCAAGAAGCGCCGCTATCGAGGTTGCGCCGAGGAGCAAGCGACGGGTCGTCGGCTGCATGATCTTCTTCTCCCTTTCCCGCGTTGCACGCGCCGAAGGTGCTACTTGGTCCAGATCACGATGGCGCCACAGCGTGTATCGGAGCCGCCGAACTCGGCCGGTAGCGATGCCGGGCCCTTGTATATCTCGACGCCGCCGATCTCGATGGGCAGCACGACGGAGTCGATCGGAATCTCGCTCACATCGACATTGTCGAGGAAGGTCTTGATGTAGCAGCCATCGCCGGAGAACCCGGCCGAGAATCTCGTACTTTGGAACTTCCCGCCTGGTCCCAACCTGATTCCAGACATGTCGGCGATCATGTGACTGATGCGCTGCGGCCGACGACGCTCAATGTCGGCTTCGGTGAAAAACGTGCCTCCGCTCACGAGTTCACCCCACAGCTTTCGCTCATAGAACCCCTTGATCTCCAGGCGGCGAGATCTCGTCACGGTCGCGACGAGCGGCTCCATTTCAACCGGCGTGGGCACCAGCCCGATCCGGACTTCCGTGGTGAGCCCGCGCGTCACCGTCACAGGGTGGCCAAGGGAGGCGTAGCCAATGCGTCGCACCTCCAACTCGTGTTGCCCTTCGGGGACGCCGGACAGAATGAACCCGCCACGCCGGTTGCTCTCTGCCTGCCTGGCACGACCCCGAACCGATACGGCGGCGGTGGCGACCGGATCACCAGTCGCGCCATCGTAAACCCGGCCGATGATTCGCCCCGAACGGACCGTCCCCATGAGGACCCGGAGTTCCAGCTCACGTACTTCCCCGGGTTCGAGGGCGATGACCGCCTGCTCGCTCGACGCGTCTCCGAACTCGGCCCAGACCGTCGCCTCCTTTGCGTCACGAGGGACGCAAAGGAAGAAGCTGCCCTGCGTATCGGCGGCTTCACGCACCGGCCTGCGCCTTGCCTCATTCCAGCGGAGAACCACGGTGGCGCCCGGCAGGGGGATGGTCCCGGATTCGTCCAGCACCGCGACGCGAAGCGAAGCCCGGTCGCCGCAGTTCTCCAGCGGTAGTTCCGGAGCCTGCAGGGCCGAAATCGGACCGGCCCCGACGGCGAGCGCGAGAACGGCGAGTCGTGTTCGCCTCATTTCGTCCAGATCACGACGGCACCGCAGCGCGCGGCGGACCCCCCGAACTCCGCCGGCAGCGTGGCCGGGCCCTTGTACACTTCGACAGCGGCGATCTGCGACGCCGGAATCCCTGTCCACGCGCCGCCCGACGCAAACCCATCGACGATAATCGACATCCTGCACGTCAAGCTTCCGAACCCCTGGCCCATGCGCCGGTTGCGCCCCTTCCAGGTAATCCCGGGTACGTTGCTCACCACCAGGTAGCGGACGTTGCTGGGTCGCCAGCGCTCGATGTACTCGGGCGAGAAGAAGTAACCGTTCCCGGTCAACTCACCCCAGTACTTCCGCTCATAGAACCCCTTGATCTCGAGCCGGCGCAGTCGCGCGACGGTGGCTACGATCGGCTCCATCTCGACGGGCGTCGGTACCAGACCGATGTCCACTTCGGTCGTGATATCCTCCATCACCTCGATCGGATAACGGAGCGTGGCGTAGCCGAGGCGTCGCAGCACCAGTTCACGCGCGCCGGGCCGCAGGTCGCCTAGGACGAAATGGCCCTGTCGGTTGCTCGCGGACTCGTGCGCGTGACCGGACACGGATACGGCAGCCGTGGCCACGGGACGCTCCGTCATCGCGTCATAGACTCGTCCGATGAGGCGCCCTCGGCGGGGAGCGGTCAGGAGCACTCGGAGTTCGACCTCCCGCGCCTCTCCAGGCGCCAGAGCCACGGAGGCCTGCTCGCTCGATTCGTCGCCCATCTCCGCCCACACCGTCACACTTCGGGCCTCGGCGGGGGCGCAGAGAAAGAAGCGGCCGTCCGGCCCGGCCCTCTCCCGCAGCGGGCTCTCCTCCACGTCGGACCAGTAGAGCACCACCATCGCCCCGGGCAGGGCGATCGCGCCGGACTCATCAAGGATCGTGACCTGAAGAGACGGGCGTTCCCCGCACGTCTCCTCCTGCCCCAGCACGGGTTTGGGCGAAGCCCCGAGGAGAAGGACAAGGGAAACGACAGCCACAGGTTTGGCTCCGACCATGGTGCGCGCTTTCGTCGAGGTTCGTGGCACGGAGGTTCGCGGCACACTCGAACGCGAGGCTCGGCCCCAAGACGGCGCGACTGGGAACAACGTCACATCAGCGGTTCGAGACCCTAGCTAGCTAGTGGTAGAAGACGTTCACCAGGGCGAGGGGAACCGCCGGCACGTACGTGACGAGGAGGAGGACCGCGACGAGGACGGCAATGAAGCGGAGGTTGACCTTGCTCACCTCCCAGATGTCCGCCTTGGCGACGGAACAGGCGGTCACGAGCACGCTCGCCACCGGCGGCGTCTGCTGGCCGATGCCGAGGTTGAGGGTGACGATGAGCCCGAAGTGTACGGGGTCGATCCCCGCCGCGCGCACGAGCGGAGGCGTTCGGCGCCGACGGCCAGACGCCGGAGGTCCTCCGCGCGATCCCCAACCTCGAGATCGAAGCGATCCCCGCCGGCTGCTACGGCATGGCCGGTTCCTTCGGCGACGAGACGGAGCACGCAGAGGTCTCCCGCCACGTCGTCACCGTCCTCGACATCGCAGCCGATCTGCGGCGGCAGCCGGTGGATGCGGCGGTGGGGCGGCTGAGGGCGTTGCACGACCGCGGCAGGCTCTCAGTGGCGGAGATCCTCACCACATCGGCCGCCAGAAGTGGATTCCCGACGGAAGACAGTTCGACGCTACTTCGTCCAGACCACGACGACTCCGCAACGGGAACTCGATCCGCCGAACTCGGCCGAGAGCGACGCCGGACCCTTGTACACTATCCCTCCCACTTGGTTCGTCACCACATGATCGACACGACTGGACCGCCACCTTTCGATGTCAGCGGCGGTGATGAACGTGCCCAGACCCAGCAGTTCGCTCCAATGCCTGCGCTCGTAGAACCCCTTGATCTCCAAGCGCCTTGACCGCGTCCCCGTCGCCACCAGCGGCTCCATCTCCACCGAGAATCCGAAGCCGGATCTCGCGATCCGCCTCGGCTGCGAGTCCGATCAGGACCGCCTGTCCGCTCGAATCTTCCCCGAATTCAGCCCACAGCACCGCCCGCGTCGCATCCCGCGGAACGCATACAACGATGCGGCCATTAGCATCGACCGCCTCCCGGAGCGGCATCCGCTCCGCGTCGGTCCAGCGTAGGACCACGGTGGCCCCGGGCAACACCACCGCACCGGACTCGTCCAGGATTACGACAAGACCGACGGCCCATTCGGTCACTCGCCGCTCCGTCGCGAGCCAGTCTCTTCTCTTCGCCGGACTCGATCATTCGTGGGCTATTTGGTCCAGATGGCGACGACGCCGCACCCGGAGTCCGAACCGCTGAACTCCCCGGGAAGGGATGCAGGTCCCCGGTATATCTCGAGCCCCGCGATTTCGACCGGCCTCACAACGCTGTCAGGTCCTCCCTTTCCGATGTTAACGCCATCGACCCAGACGCTCATCTCACAGCCACCGGGTACGAACCTCGAGGAGCCCCGCCTGTTCAGCAGCTTGCAACTGGACTGCCTTAGACCGCAGTCCAGGTAGATTCCCATCTCGTCGGCAATCATGTGCGAGATGAGAACCGGCCTGCGGCGCTCGATGTCGGCGGCGGTGAAGAAGGTGCCCCCGCTGACGAGTTCGCCCCAGTATTTTCGCTCTAGAACCCCTTGACCTCCAGCCGGCGGGACCTTGCCGCCGTGGCCACGATCGGCGCCATCTCCACGGGCTCCGGGACCAGCCCGACCTCGACCTCCGTCGTGATGCCGCGCGACACCGTCACTTCGTGGGCAAGGGGCGCGTACCCCAGATGCCGCACCGAAAGCTCGTGGACGCCCACCGGGACGCCGCTCAGGATGAACCGCCCCATTCGGTTGGTCTCGGCCACCTCGGCCCGGCCCTGAACCGACACCGCCGCCGCCGCGACGGGGTTCTCCGTGAGAGCATCGCGCACCTCGCCGATCAGGCGCCCCGTACGCAGCTCGCCCAGGTGCAGCAGGAGTCTCGCCTCGCGCGACGCCCCGGCGGCGATGGGAACCACCGCCTCGTCGCTCGACGCATCCCCGAACTCGGCCCACACCGTGGCCCGTCGGGCGTCGCGCGGGGCGCACAGGACAAGTTGCCCGTCGGGTCCGGCGTCCTCGCGCACCGGCCTTCGCGCGCTCTCCGTCTCGGTCCAGCGCAGCACGACCGTCGCCCCGGGAATCGGAACTGAGCCGGACTGGTCGAGGACCACTACCCGGAGCACACCGCGCGCGCCGCAATCCGGCTCCTGGCCCGTCAGATCCGCGCCCCCGGCGGCCAATAGCCCGAGCACCGCAACGGCCTTCCGGTATGACCGAAGGAAGTCGGAGCATCTACGCGAACATCTCATTCAATCCCCTCCGCCACGGCCTTCCGGCGGGATTACTTCGTCCAGATGGCGACGACGCCGCACCCGGAGTCCGAACCGCTGAACTCCCCGGGAAGGGATGCAGGTCCCCGGTATATCTCGAGCCCCGCGATTTCGACCGGCTTCACGAAGTCGTCAATCGTGTCCCCTTCTCGTACGCGCAGTCTCGTGCCGTCAAGCACGATGCCCATCAGGCAGCCGCCCGGCTCGAACCCGGACGTCCCCCGAGCGTTGACGAGTCTGCATTTTGTACGCCGAAGGCCGCACTCCAGACGGATCCCCGGCGCGTCGGCGATCATGTGCGAGATGAGCACGGGGTTGCGACGCTCAATCTCGGCGGCGGTGAAGAACATGCCTCCGCTGACGAGTTCGCCCCAGTATTTTCGCTCGTAGAACCCCTTGACCTCCAGCCGGCGGGACCTTGCCGCCGTGGCCACGATCGGCGCCATCTCCACGGGCTCCGGAACCAGCCCGACCTCGACCTCCGTCGTGATGCCGCGCGACACCGTCACTTCGTGGGCAAGGGGCGCATACCCCAGATGCCGCACCGAAAGCTCGTGGACGCCCACCGGGACGCCGCTCAGGATGAACCGCCCCATTCGGTTGGTCTCGGCCACCTCGGCCCGGCCCTGAACCGACACCGCCGCCGCCGCGACGGGGTTCTCCGTGAGAGCGTCGCGCACCTCGCCGATCAGGCGCCCCGTACGCAGCTCGCCCAGGTGCAGCAGGAGTCTCGCCTCGCGCGACGCCCCGGCGGCGATGGGAACCACCGCCTCGTCGCTCGACGCATCCCCGAACTCGGCCCACACCGTGGCCAGCCGGGCGTCGCGCGGGGCGCACAGGACGAGTTGCCCGTCGGGTCCGGCGTCCTCGCGCACCGGCCTTCGCGCGCTTTCCGCCTCGGTCCAGCGCAGGACGACCGTCGCCCCGGGGATCGGAACCGAGCCGGACTGGTCGAGCACCACCACCCGGAGCACGCCGCGCGCACCGCAGTCCGGCTCCTGGCCCGTCAGATCCGCGCCCCCGGCGGCCAACAACCCGAGCACCGTAACGAGCGTCCGGTATGACCGAAGCAAATTGAAGCATCTACTTGAACGTCTCACTCCAACCCGCATGGTCTTCTTGCCCCTTTCCCGCGTTGCACGCGCCGAAGCGGATGTCTCCATCCTTGTTGATGGGGCCGGGCGAAGAAACGTCACATCAGCGGTTCGAGACGCTAGTGGTAGAAGACGTTCACCAGGGCGAGAGGGATCGCCGGCACGTACGTGACCAGCAGGAGGACCGCGACGAGAACGGCGATGAAGCGGAGGTTGACCTTGCTCACCTCCCAGATGTCCGCCTTGGCGACCGAACAGGCGGTCACGAGCACGCTCGCCACCGGCGGCGTCTGCTGGCCGATCCCGAGGTTGAGGGTGACGATGAGCCCGAAGTGTACGGGGTCGATCCCGGCCGCGCGCACGAGCGGCATCACGATGGGCACGACGAGGATGATCGCCGCGGCCGAGTGCAGGAAGAGGCCGATGACGAGGAAGAAGACGTTGAGCAGCGCGAGGATGAGCCACTTGTTCTCGGTGAACCCCATGATCCCGGCCGCGACCTGCTGCGGCAGCCGCTGTTCGGTGAGGTAGTCGCCGAGCAGGGCGGAGGTCGCGACGAGGAGCATGACGACGGCCGTCTGCACGCCGCCCTCCAGCATCGCCTCGCGCAGGTGGGCGAGGTCGAGTTCGCGGTAGATGAGCCCGCCCACGACGAGCGACGCGATGACGGCGAGCCCCGCCCCCTCGGTCGCCGTGACCCAGCCGCTGAAGATCCCGCCCAGGATGATCGCGGGCAGGAGAAGCGCCCACCCCGCCTCGCGCGCCGTCGTCCACACGCGGCGGAGTTCGAACCGTCCCTCCACGGGGAAGTCGTGGCGGCGGGCGTAGAGCCAGGCCGCGAACATGAGGAGCAGGCCGCCGAGCACCCCGGGCACGATGCCGGCGACGAACAGTTCGACGACCGAGGCCTCCGCCATGACGCCGTACAGGATCATGGGGATGGACGGGGGGATGATGACGGCGAGCGTGGCCGAGGAAGACATCACGGCCGCGGCGAACGGGGTCCGGTAGCCGCGTTTCTTCATGGCCGGGATGAGGATGGAGCCGAGGGCGGCCACGTCGGCCACGGCCGAGCCCGAGATCTCCGCGAAGAAGAGCGAGGCGGAGATGCCGACCATCGAGAGGCCGCCGCGGATGAACCCGACGAGCGCGGAGGCGAAGGCGATGAGCCGGCGCGAGATGCCGGTCGCGTTCATGATCGCGCCCGCGAGGATGAAGAGGGGGATCGCGATGAGCGGGAAGGAGGTCGCCCCGTCGAACAGGACGAGGCCCGCGTTCGGGAGCATGGCGACGCCGCCCGAGGCGAGCATGGCGACGAGCGCCACGATTCCGAGCGCGACCGCAATCGGGACGCCGAGGGCGATGAGGATCAGCAGGCCGACGAAGAGGATGAGGAACGTCACGGCTCGTCCTCCCCGGTCGCCTCGCCGGCCGTTTCACCGGCCGAGACCGTCTCGTCGGAGCGGGCGGTCTCCGGGGAAAGCGCGTCCCTCAGCCCCAGAAGCTGGGCGACGATGAAGAGGACGGCGCCGATGGGGATCACGGACTGCGCCAGCGCGGCGGGCACGGAGGGCAGGCTCACGAGCGTGGTCCCCTCGAGCACGCGGACGACCTGCCAACCCGACCATGCGACGGCGGCGAAGAAGGCGATGATCGCGCCCTCGGCCACGAGCACGACGGCGACCCGCGCGCGCCCGGTCAGGCGCTGGGCCAGCGTGGGCACGCCGATGTGCGCCCGGCGCAGCGCCGCGAGCGCCGCCCCGTAGTAGGTGAGCCACGCGAGGAGGATCGACGCCACCTCGTCGTACCAGACCAGCGCCGCTCCCGCCTTCCGGAACCCGACCCCCACCACGACGACCACGGCGAGCGACGCCAGCAGGACGAGCACCGCTCCCTCGAGGAAGCGCCGAACGCCCGTCCTCAGCATGACCCGGCTATGAGTCCGCCTCCGGGGCTCCGGCCTCGCGCGCCCTGTCGATGAGGGACTGTCCACCTTCGACGGTCGCGGCGAACTCCTCGTACACGGGCTCGCTGGCGGACTCGAAGCGCGCCGGGTCCGCCGCGTTGATCTCCATCTCCGTGGCCTCCAACTCGGCGAGCAACTCCTCGTCCATGCGCGCCGCCGTCTCGTACACGAAGGCCTGCATCTCGCGCGCGATCGCCTCCACCTCGGTGCGAACGTCCTCCGGGTGACGCTCCCACGGCCCCGCCCCCGTCGTGACGAAGGCGGGGCTGTACACGTGTCCGGTCAGGGAAAGGTAGTCCTGCACCTCGTGCAGCTTGGAACTCGTCACCTGCGTGAGCGGGTTCTCCTGCCCGTCCATCACCCCCGTCTGGAGGGCGACGAAGACTTCGGAGAAGGGCATCGGCGTCGGGTTCGCGCCCAGCGCCTGGAAGAGCTTCACGCGCCACACGCCGCGGGGCGTGCGAAGCTTGATCCCGCTCAGGTCCTCGGGGCCGTGGATGGGCCGCCGGGAGTTCGTGATGTGACGGAATCCGTTCTCCCACACCGCGAGGACCCTGTAACCGGCCTCCTCCGCCCGGGGCGCGAGTTCGGGCCACACCACGGCCTCCTCGATCCGCTTCATGTGCTCGCGGTCGCGGACGAGGTACGGCATCTCGAACAGGCCGAAGGCGTCGACCATCGAGGACATGATCGTGGAGGGGATGGACATGTCGAGCGTGCCGAGCCGCAGCCGCTGGAGCATCGCGTCGTCGCCGCCGAGTTGGCTCGCGCCGTAGACGTGGAGTTCGGCCCGGCCGGCGAGCCGTTCGTTCACGCGGCGCGCGAACTCGTTGGCCGTCACGTCGTAGAGCGAGCCGGGGGAACCGACGTGGCCCAGGGAGAGTTCGACGACCCCCGCTTCCCCGCCCTCTCCCGCGCACCCGAAGGAGATGAGCGCCGCGGCGACCGACGCGACGACCGACCCGGCGGCGACCGACGCGCGGGCGAGCCCCGGCGTCCGGCCCAGGGGCCGCTTCATGCCCCGGCCAGGAAGTCGGCGGCGGCCGCCAGACCGCCGGGTTCGTGCGCGATGCCGCTCGTCTTCAGTCCCATCTCCACCCCGGCCAGCGCTCCCATCAGCGTGAGTTCGTTCAGGTCCCCGAGGTGCCCGATCCGGAACACCTTCCCCTTGAGGGAGCCGAGACCCGTCCCCAGCGACATGTCGAAGCGTCCGAGCACGGCGAGACGGAACGCTTCGGCGTCCTCCCCGTCCCCCACCATCACGGTCGTCCCGGCGCTCGACACCGCCGTCGGGTCCTCACAGTAGTTGCGCAGACCCCAGGCGGCGACGGCCCGGCGTGTGGCCTCGGCATGGCGGGCGTGGCGGGCGAAGGTGGCTTCGGCGCCCTCTTCCCGCAGCATCGCGAGCGAAGCTTCGAGCCCGTAGAGGAGCGTCGTGGGCGGCGTGTAGGGGAAGTAGCCGCCCTCGTTGTCGCGCAGCATCGCCGTCCAGTCGAAGTATGAGCGCGGGGTCCCGGGGCCGGCGCGGTGGCGGGCGAGCGCCTTCTCGCTCACGGCGCAGAACCCGAGGCCCGGGGGGAGCATGAGTCCCTTCTGGGACCCGCACACGGTGACGTCCACGCCCCACTCCGCCTGCCGGTACGGCGTGGCGGCGAGCGAGGAGACGGCGTCGACCATGAGGAGCGCCGGGTGGCGGGTCTCATCGAGCGCGGCGCGGACGGCGGCGATGTCGCTGGTGACGCCCGTCGAGGTCTCGTTGTGGACGACGAGCACCGCGCGGATCCGCCGCTCGGTGTCGTCCGCGAGCCACGCCGCGATTCTCTCCGGATCCGCGGGGCGCCGCCAGTCCGCGTCGATGACCTCCACCCGCAGGCCGAGGGCCCGTCCCACCTCTCCCCACTTCGAGGCGAAGAACCCGTTGTTCCAGAGGAGGACGCGGTCGCCGGGGGAAAGGACGTTGGCGAGGGCGCTCTCCCAGCACCCGGTCGCGGAGGAGGGGAAGATGAAGACGTGCGCGGGATCCCCGAACACCCATTTCAAGCCGTCGAACAAACCGAGCACCATCTCCCCGAACCCGGGTCCGCGGTGGTCGATGACGGACCGGTTCATGGCCCGGAATACGCGCCCGGGCACCGGGGTCGGGCCCGGAAGCTGGAGGAAGTGTCTGCCGCTGCGGTAGGTCAAGGGTGGCTCGCTCTTGTCAGGTCGGGGCTTCCGCCGATACAACTTGGCTCGTGACCCGCCCAATCTCTCACGACCGCGCCGCTTCGCAACGGCCCCGGTCCGGATTCGCCGCTCCGTCCGAGGTTCGGCTCGAAGCTCGACTTCGGGCGGGCCTCCGGGGAGAGGTCCGGTTCGACCGTTTCACGCGCGGGCTGTACAGCACGGATGCGTCGATCTACCAGGTGGAGCCGCTGGGGGTCGTGTTCCCGGAATCCGCCGGCGACGTGCGGCGGGCGGTGGAGACGGCGGGCGAGCACGGGACTTCGGTGGTCGTGCGCGGGGCGGGGACGTCGCAGAGCGGCCAGTCGATCGGCCGCGGCGTGGTCCTCGACACGAGCCGGGGGCTGGACGGGGTCCTCGATTTCGATCCGGACGCCCGGCGCGTGGTGGTCGAGCCGGGGATCGTGCTGGACCGGTTGAACGCGTTCCTGCGGCCGCACGGGCTCTTCTTCCCGATCGACGTGGCGACGGCGAGCCGCGCCACGCTGGGGGGCATGGCCGGCAACAACAGCGCCGGGTCGAGGTCGGTGCGGTACGGCCACATGGTCGAGCACGTCCGCGGCATCGAAGCGATGCTCGCCGATGGCCGGCGGGCCGAGTTCCACCGCGACACCATGCCCGGCGGGGTACCCGGTGCGGCGCCGGGGGCGGCGATCCGTGCGGCGCCCGGGGGCGGCCTCGGAGCCGACATGCGGGCGCTCTACAGGCGCGAGGCCGACGAGCTGGCGCGGCGGGTTCCGGACGTTCCGCGGCATGTGGCCGGCTATGCGCTGCACCGTCTGGGCCGGGAGGGCTCCGGACTGTCGGACCTTCTCGTGGGCTCGGAGGGGACGCTCGCGCTCTTCACCGCGCTCGAACTCGACCTCCAGCCCATTCCGGCCGTGCGCGCGCTCGGCGTGTGTCGCTTCGACGGCACCCGCGCGGCGCTGGCCGCGGTTCCGGCGATCGTCGCGCTCGAACCGACGGCGGTGGAACTGTTCGACGCGACCGTGCTCGGGCTGGCCGCGCGGATGCCGAGTTTCGAGAGCGTGCTTCGACAGCTCGGGGAGGACGGGAGCGGCCGGCCGCGCGACATCCTCGTGGTCGAGTTCGCCGGGGACGACCCGGAGCGGGTCTCGGCCTCCCTCTCGCGGCTCGAGTCCGTGCTGGGCGGGATCGCCGTGGGCGTCACGCGCGCGGAATCCCCCGCCTTCCAGGCCCGCATCTGGGCGCTGCGCAAGGCCGGCCTCAACATTTCGATGTCCCGACCCGCGGCGCGCAAGCCGCTCGCCTTCATCGAGGACTGCGCGATCCCGCTCGAACGGCTGCCGGAGTGGCATCGCCGACTGACGGAGATCATCGACCGCCACGCGACCCACGCGGTGTGGTACGCGCACGCGTCGGTCGGCTGTCTCCACGTGCGGCCGGCGCTGGACCTGCGGGAGGGAGACGACGTGGAGCGGTTGCGCGCGATCGCAGTAGACGCCTTCGCGCTCGCGGGTGAACTGGGGGGATCCCACTCCGGCGAGCACGGGGACGGCTGGATCCGCTCGGAGTTCCTTGAGCCGATGCTCGGCGCGCGCCTCGTCTCCGTCTTCGGAGAGATCAAGCGCCGCTTCGATCCCGAGGACCGGCTGAATCCGGGAAAGATCGTCGACCCGCCCCGCATGAACGACGCCTCGCTCCTGCGCGCCCGCTACGGGCTCGAGACCCGGAAGCTCCCGACGGCGCTCGACTGGGAGAAGTGGGGGGGATTCTCGCCCGCGGTCGACATGTGCAACAACAACGGAACGTGCCTCAAGCGGAGCCCCGGGGTGATGTGCCCGTCCTTCCGCGCCACGAGCGACGAACGTCATTCCACGCGGGGGCGCGCCAACGCCCTGCGGCTGGCGCTCTCGGGGCAGTTGGGGGAGGACCCGTGGACGTCGCCGGAGCTGTACGAGGCGATGGACCTCTGCCTGGGCTGCAAGGGGTGCCGGCGCGAATGTCCGACCGGGGTCGACATGGCGCGCATGAAGGTGGAGTTCCTGCACCGCCTGCGCGCCGAGCAACCGCTCTCGCCCCGGGACCGCGCGTTCGCGTATCTCCCCCGCTACGCGCCGCTCGTCTCCCGTATCGCACCGCTCGCCAACCTCCGGAACCGGATTCCCGCCCTCGCGCGTCTCGGAGAGCGCATGGGGGGCCTGGCGGCCGACCGGCCTCTCCCGCGCTGGTCGTCGCGGCCGTTCGCGGACCCGTCGCGGCGGTTCGCGGCTCGTACCCGGCCTTCCGCGGCGGCGCACGGGCCGAGGGTCGCGCTCTTCGTCGACACCTTCACGCGCTACTTCGAGCCGGAGAACGCCCGCGCCACCGTTCGTGTGCTGGCGCGCGCGGGCTATCGGGTGGAGGAGGCGGTCACGGCGGGCCGGCCGCTCTGTTGCGGGCGCACGTTCCTCAACGCGGGTCTCGTCGAGGAGGCGCGGGCCGAACTCGACCGCACCGTCCGCGCGCTGGGCCGGTTCGTTGCGCGCGGGATTCCGGTGGTGGGACTCGAACCGTCGTGTCTCCTCACGCTGCGCGATGAACTGCCCGCGCTGGATTCGGGCCCCGCGGCGGCGGAGGTGGCCGCGCGCGCCCGGCTGCTCACCGAATGGCTCGTCGAGTCATGCGCGCTCGAGCAGCTCGAACTGGCCCCCCTCCCCGTCCGGCGAGTCCGCGTCCACGGCCACTGCCACGAGAAGGCGTTCGGCGCGGACGGCCCGACGCTGGAGGTCCTCAGGGCGATCCCCGACCTCGAGGTTGAAGCGATTCCCGCCGGCTGCTGCGGCATGGCGGGCTCCTTCGGTTACGAGACGGAACACGCGGAGGTCTCCCGCCGCGTCGCCGAACTCGAACTCCTCCCCGCCGTCCGCGCTCTCGCGGACGACGAATGGCTCGTGGCCAACGGCACGAGCTGCCGCCACCAGGTCGCCGACCTCGCCGACGCCAGAGGACGCCACGTCGCGACCGTGCTCGACATCGCGGCCGATCTACGGCGGCAGTCGATGGAGATTCTCGCTTTTCGCGATGAAGGCCGCCGTTAGCCGCCGGCGGCCTTCATCGCCTCGAGCCGGGGCTTGAGCGGCGGCGGGATCTCGATGCCCTGCCAGTCGAGGCTGCCGTGCTCGCGGCGGGCGCAGACGACGGTCCAGTCGCTGCGAGCCACGACTTCCCGTCCCCCTGAGCGTTCGACCGTGAAGTCTGCGGAGTAGCGGATGGCCTTGCGGCGCACCTCTCGCACGCGGAGCCTCACGTCCACCTCGTCGCCGTAGCGGACGGCGCCCAGGTAATCGCACGAGACGGAGACGCGCGGCATCCCGAACACGGAGTCCTCGCTCCAGCGGTAGCCGACGAAGTCCAGCGACCGGTAGAGGGCGTGCTCGGCCTCCTCCATGAAGCGGAGGAGCGCCGTGAAGTGGATCAGGTTCGCGGTGTCCGTATCCGCGAACTCGACCCTGCGCCTGTAGACGAACCCGGAAGCCATGCGACAACCTATCACCCCTTCCGACCCCGGAGGTCTGGTGTCGATCGAACCGAGACACATCACGATCGAGCGGCGCATGCGATTCGCCGTTCTCGAGCCGCACGAGCGGCCACTGACCGAGATCTGGTTCGCCCTGCACGGGTACAACCAGCTCGCCCACCGCTTCCTGCGTTATTTCCGGCCGATCCACGCCGGCGCCCGGTGCATCGTCGCTCCGGAGGGCCTGCACCGGCAGTACATCGACCACGAGTCGCGCAAGGTGGGCGCCTCGTGGATGACGAGCGAAGACCGTCTCACGGACATCGAGGACTACGTCGGCTACCTCGACCGGCTCCACGCGCACGTGCTCGCCGAGGAGTCACGAAGGACGGCGGGTGGGGCGGCGCGCCCGCGGATCGTGGGACTCGGGTTCTCGCAGGGCGTCCACACCCTGTGCCGCTGGCTCGCGTTCGGCCGCGCCCGCATCGACCGGGCCATCCTGTGGGGCTCGACGGTGCCGCCCGACCTCGACCTGAGCGAGCACGGCGACACGCTCTCCGCCGCCGACCTCCACCTCGTCGTGGGCGAGGCGGACGAGTACTTCGATCGGGCCGCCATCGAAGCCCACGAGGCGCGGCTACGGGCGGCGCGCGTCGACTTCACCTCCCACATCTACGCAGGTGGACACCGGCTGGACGCCGGAGTCCTGCGGCGCCTCGCCAAGTCCTGAGAGGCGGGATAAGACGTTCCCGCGGGAACGCCTGCTTCGGCCAGTTGCCCAACTGGCGGGGTTCCCGCGGGAGGTCCCGGGTCAGGACTCCGAGCTCCGGTCCACGCGCCGGCGATGGCGGCGGGCGTCGAGGCGGTGGAGGAGGAGGGGGCTCACGAGGCCCGATGTCGTGCCGCCGATGAGGGCGAGGATCCCGACGGGGCCGGGGTTCGAGAACATCGGGGCGCCGATCTGCGTGTTCATCCACATCCCGAGCACCGCGAACACGATCGCGCCGACGACGAAGCCGAGCCAGGTGAGCCGGATCACCGGACGCCGCCGCGGGCTTCTATGAGCCGCCGTCCCCGCCGCCGCTGCCGGGCAGGCCGATGGTCGCGATGCACTCGATTTCCACGCGCGCATCCAGCACCAGGCCGGCCACCGCCAACGCGCTGCGCGCCGGCCGATGGTTGGGGAAGAACTCCGTGTAGGTGCGGCTCATGTCGCCGAAATCCGCGATGTCTGCCAGGAAGACGGTGCACTTCACGACCTCGTCCATCGACGAGCCGTAGCGCTCGAGCGCGTCCGCGATGTTCCGCATCGTCTGCTGCGTCTCGGGGATGATCCCGCCCTCGACGAGTCCCTCGCCGGGCACCGTCCCGAGCTTGCCGGAGAGGTAGAGGACGTTCCCGACCCGGACGGCCTCGGAGAAGGGCGAGTTGGGCCGTCCGCCCAGGTACTCGACGGAGTGCATCATCTCCGCCATCTCGGCGTGTTCCTGCGCCGCGAGCGGCGTCGCCGGCGTCAGAGCCGTCCCGAGCGCAAGGGCCGCGCCCAGCGCGAGCGTCGTGCCGAACAACTGTTTCCCTGTCATCCGTCCTCCTTCCAGGGACCGCCGGGGGCCCTGTGGGTCATGGGGTGATGCGGGTCATCATGCGGGGGAAGGCGATCGTCTCGCGCAGGTGATCGATCCCGCACATCCACGTCACCGTGCGCTCGATTCCGAGTCCGAACCCGCTGTGTGTGAAGGTCCCGTATTTTCGCAGATCCAGGTACCAGTCATAGGACGCCTCCGGGAGCCCTTCCTCGCGGATGCGGGCGAGCAGCTTGTCGTGGTCGTCCTCCCGCTGGCTGCCGCCGATGATCTCGCCATATCCCTCGGGCGCGAGGAGGTCGTTGCACTTCACCGTACGCGGGTCCTCGGGGTTCTCCTTCATGTAGAAGGCCTTGACCCCCTTCGGATAGTCGAACACGAAGAGCGGTTTGTCCCGGCCCTCGACGAGCAGCGTCTCGGCCGTCGCGCCCAGATCCGCACCCCATTCGATGTCGCTCCCCTTCGACTGCAGGAGGGCGACGGCGTCGGTGTAGCTGATCCGGTCGAACGGAGGCTGGATGGCCTCGAGTTTCGAGATGTCGCGGCCCAGCGCCTCGAGCTGGTCGCGCTGGTTGTAGAGGACGCGCTTCACGATCCAGCAGATGAAGCTCTCCTGGAGCGCCATGTTCCCCTCGGAGTCGATCCAGGCGGCTTCGGGTTCCACCATCCAGAACTCGGTCAGGTGCCGGCGCGTCTTCGATTTCTCGGCCCGGAAGGTTGGGCCGAAGCAGTACACCTTGCCCAGCGCCGCCGCGGCGGCCTCCACGTAGAGTTGGCCCGTCTGCGCGAGGTACGCGGTGCCGAGATCGAAATACTCCGTCTCGAACAGGGTGCCCGCCGACTCGCCGATGGCGCCGGTGAGGATGGGGGTGTCGACGTGAATGAACCCCTCATGGTGGAGGTAGTCGTGGATCGCCCGGATCACTTCGTCGCGGATGCGCATGATCGCGATCTGCCGCGGGCTCCGGAGCCAGAGGTGGCGGTTCTCCAGGAGGAAATCGACCCCGTGCTCCTTGGGCTGGATCGGGAAGTCGGTCGATGGCCCCAGCACCTCCAGGCCCGACCCGGTCAGTTCGACGCCGGAGGGAGCGCGGGCATCGGCGCGCACGAGCCCGGTCACCGAGACGCACGCCTCGTGCCCCACCGTGGCCAGCCGTTCCCACGCCTCGGGCGGGAGCTCGCCCCGGACGAAGACGCACTGGACCTCGTCCGTGCCGTCGCGAAGCACGAGGAAGGAGATCTTGCCGCTGGAGCGGAGGCGCCGGACCCAGCCGCGGAGACGGACTTCATCTCCGATGCGGGCCGGCAGTTCGCGTATGGTGACGGTGTGTTCAGACATGTGCGGCGACAAGTTGCGGTGCCCTTCCGGGCGGGGCAAACGCGGCTGCCGGGGCGCCGGCCGGAGCGCGGGCCGGAGCGCGGGCCGGAGCGCGGGCCGGGGCGACTGCCGGAGCGCGCGCCGGGTCAGCCGACGTGGTAGAGCGCCTCCCGCTGGGCGTAGCGGAGATCGAGTTCGTGGCGGAACCGGCGGTGGGCCGGCTTCGAGAGCCCGGGGTCGGCGGCGACGATGGCGCGGGCCCGTCGGCGTCCGGCATCCAGCAGGTCGTGGTCGCGGTCCAGTTGCGCGAACTTCAGGAGCACGGCGCCGTGCTGTTCCTTGCCGAAGAGGTCGCCCTGGCCGCGGATCCTGAGGTCTTCCTCGGCGAGTTCGAAGCCGTTGGTCTTCTTCTCGAAGGCGACGAGCCGCTCCGACGGCGTCTCGGAGGCGTGGAAGACGATGCAGTAGGACTGCTCGGCGCCCCGCCCAACGCGTCCCCGCAGTTGATGGAGCTGCGCGAGGCCGAAACGCTCCGCGTCCTCGATCATCATCACGGTCGCGTTGGGCACGTCGATGCCCACCTCGATGACCGTGGTCGCGACCAGGAGGTTCGTGTCGCCCGCGAGGAAGCTCCGCATGACCTCGTCCTTCTCCGCGGAGGAGAGACGCCCGTGCAGGAGCCGCACGGCCGCGTCCGGGAAACGGGCCTCGAGCTGCTCGAACATGACCGTGGCGGCGCGGGCCTCGAGAACCTCGGACTCCTCGACGAGCGGGTAGACGACGTACGCCTGGCGGCCCGCCGCGAGCTGGTCGCCGAGGAAGTCGAACGCGGCATCGCGGCTCTCGGCGCCGCGCACCGCGGTTCGGATCGGCCGCCGGCCCGGGGGAAGTTCGTCGATGATGGAGAGGTCGAGGTCGCCGTAGAGAACGAGGGCGAGGCTGCGGGGGATCGGCGTCGCGGACATCACGAGGGCGTCGGGGGCCTCGCCGCTCTCCCGAAGCCGGCGGCGCTGTTCCACGCCGAAGCGGTGCTGTTCGTCGATGACGACGAGCCCCGGTGACGCGAAGTCGACGCCCTCCTGGATCAGCGCGTGCGTGCCGACGACGAGGCGGGCGTCGCCGGCGGCGATTCGCGCCAGGGCCCGCTGTCGCGCCTTCCCGGTGACGGAGCCGGTCAGGAGCACGGGCTCCACGCCGAGCGGCGCGAGCATCTCCACGAACGTGCGCTGGTGCTGCTCCGCCAGCAGTTCCGTCGGGGCCATGATCGCCGCCTGCCGCCCCGCCTCGACCGCCTTGAGCATGGCGAGCGCGGCCACGACCGTCTTCCCGCTCCCGACATCCCCCTGCAGCAAGCGGTTCATCGGCGCGGGGCGGGCCATGTCGGCTTCGATCTCGGACCAGGCGCGGCGCTGGGCCGCGGTGAGTTCGAAGGGGAGGGCGTTCAGGAGCGAACGGGTGAGCGTGGCCGGAGCGTCGAAGGCGATGCCGCGGACTTCGTGCCGGAGACGCGCGCGGGCTCGGGCGTGGAGAAGCTGGAGGAAGAAGAGTTCCTCGAAGGCGAGGCGCCGCTGGCAGCGCTCGACCTGGGCGACGGCGGACGGGCGGTGCAGCGTGCGAAGGGCTTCCGGGAGCGGGGGGAGGCGGAGTTCCTCGAGCCAGTCGCCGGGAATCGGGTCTTCGTCTCCGAGGTCGCAGAGGAGACCGGCGAGGTTCAGTTCGATGACGGCGCGGATCTGCCGGTGCGTGAGCCCCTCGGTGGCGGCGTAGACGGGGAACACCCGCCCCGCGGCGGGCCGCTCCCCGGAGGGACGCTCCCCGGAGGCCGCCGGCTCCGCGGATCTGTCTCCGGAGGGCGCGGACGGCCCGGCGGATCCGTCGCCGGAGGCGCCTCTCTCGTCGGAGGCCTGCGCGAGCACGACGTGTTCGCGCGGCTGGAGTTGTCGGCCGTGGTAGAAGCGCACGGGTCCGGAGGCGAGCAGCAGGTCGCCCTTGTCGATCGTCCGGTCGAGCCACGGGCGTCCCGGCCAGGCGCATTCGATGTGGCCGCTCCCGTCCCGGATCACGGCACGGAAGACGCGCAGCCGGCGGCGCGTGGGGATGACGCCCTTCGAGACCACGCGCCCGATGACCGTCGCATCCTGGCCGACCTTCAGTTCGGAGATCGCGTCGACGGTGGTCGCGTCCTCATACCGGTACGGAAGGTGGTAGAGAAGATCCTGACCCGTGTGCACGTCGATCTTCGCGAAGCGCTCCGCCCGGCGAGGGCCGACGCCCTTCAGGTACTGCACGGACCCCTTCAGGATGGAGCGCGCGGGCGTCACCGGACTACACCAGGATCTTGTCGAGATACCGGTCGGGCGAGAACTCCTCGAGGTCTTCCGGGGACTCCCCTACTCCGAGGAACCGAACCGGGACGGAGAGTTCGCGCACGACGGAGACGACCGTACCGGCGCGCGCCGTGCTGTCGAACTTCGCGAGCACGAGGCCCGTGAGGTCGAGCGACGCCCCGAACTGTCGCGCCTGGTTCATCACGTTCTGTCCGGAGGTGGCGTCGACGACCAACAGCCGCTCGTACGGCGCGCCCTCCACCTGTCGGCCGAGCACTCGATCGATCTTGACCAGTTCGCGCATCAGATCGTCCTGCGTATGAAGCCGGCCGGCCGTGTCGACGAGCACCCAGGCGGCATCCCGCGCGCGCGCCGCCACCAATGCGTCGAACGCCACGGAGGCCGGGTCCGCTCCGGGCGTGCCCCCGACGAAATCGGTCTGCAGCCGCTCCGCCCACGCCCGGAGCTGCTCCTGCGCCCCCGCGCGGAACGTGTCCGCCGCCGCGAGCAGCACGCGGTCCCCTCCGGCCTGCAGGCGGGCGGCAAGCTTCGCCGCGGTCGTCGTCTTCCCCACGCCGTTCACGCCCACGAGCAGGAGGACGCCCGGTCCGGCGCCGCGCGGAGGCGGGTCGCCGGGCGATCCGCCGGGGGGCTGAGCGGCGGGAGGCTCGGCAGTGGCCAGCGCCTCGGCGAGCCGGGCCCTCAGCGTAGCGCGCAGATCGTCTTCCGTCGCGATGGCGCCGCGGCTCGCCGCCCGCTCGAGCGCCTCGACGAGTTCGAGCGTGATGTCGACCCCGAAATCCGCCTCAAGCAGGACTTCCTCCAGGCGCTCGATGGCGGCGCCGTCGAGCCCCCCGTCGACGAGCGTGTTCACATCCGTGAGGGCGAAGTCGACGATCCGCCGCCACAGGCCGCGTTTCGGGCGGCGGAGCGTTCCCGTCACCGGAGTCCGATCCGGTGCCGCCACACCCACTCCCCGCACAGGAGCAGAACGGCGAGGAAGAACGGCCACACGGGCCGGGGCGACCGGACTTCGGCCGGCGGCCGGGGAGAGGGCTGCGCTTCGATCGCCAGCGGTTCGGACGGGGGCCCGGGGAGAAACTCGCGTGGATCGGGTTCGACGTCGACGGGCCGGCGGAGTTCGACGGATCCCTCGGGGCCGGTCGCCGTCACCAGAGCCTCGTAGCGACCCAGCGGGAGAGCGGGACCCACGACCTCGGCCGGAGGATCCGCCACGGATTCGTTCCACACTTCCGCGCCCGTCTCATCGAGCAGCCGGATCGTGAGGTCGGAAGACCCGGGGCGGATGCGCCACACCGGCGGCTCGCCCGGCGCCGGCATCCTCGCGAGCGAGGCGAGCCGGGGCGTGGCGTCCTCGACGAGCCAGCCGACGATGCCGCTGAACACGCCCTCGTACACCCTGCGCGGCTCGTCCCCCCGCAGCGACCAGCGCCACCAGTCGGAAGCCGCGGAGAGCGCCCACCTGCGCGTCCCATCTTCACCCGCCGTGAGGAGCGGCCTTCCCTCGCCGCGCCGGTTCCGGCTCGCGTTGATCACCGACCATCTCCCGGCGGGCTCCACGGCATAGAGTTCGCGGACGGGGGGCAGGAGATCCAGGTCGGCCTCGGCGAGGAGCGCCGCCGAGGGGCTCGCCGGCACCGGCCCGGCGGGGTACCACTCCCCGGGCAGGGGACCCGTCACGCGCGCTCCCACTCCCGGCACGTCACCCGGCCCGCCCGCGAAGAAGAGCGTCCGCGCGTGCGCCCTCAGCGCGCCGGCCAGCCACGGCGGGAGATCCTCCGGCGCGGCCTGGACGGCGAGCAGCCGGGCGCCCCGTACCGCTTCCCGTACCCGGGACGCCTCGACGATGCGGGGCCCGGCGCCCATCTCGAGAAAGCGGTCATCGGCGAGGCGCAGATAGCCGCGCGCGCCTCCCAGCACGAGCCGGTCGAGGGCGGGCACGAGGAAACGCGCCTCCCAGTCGGGAGTCAGCGACACGAGCACGGCCCCGGCGGAGGCTTCCGAGACCTCGATCCAGGCGCCTGCCCGGTCGGAGACGCCGAAGGGATCCGGCGGATCGGTGAGCACGGCTTCGTAGCGTCGCCAAGCGGGCCGGGCGCCTTCGTCCCGCGGCACGAAGGCGATCTGAGCGCGGCCCGTCCGCCCGGGAGCGGGACGGGGCGCCCGCATGGTCGTGACGATCGTACCCTCGCGCTCGAGCTGGAAGCTCACGCTGTCGGGCAACTCGCTCCCGCCGCCGGATCCGCCTCCCGAGCCCCCACCGGAGCCCCCGCCGGCATGAAACTCCAGCGTGGCGCGGACGGTATCGCCCGCCCGGGTCCGCTCCGGCGCCCGCAGCGCCGCGAGCGCCACGCGGGGCTCGACGGCGGCGACGCGGAGTTCACGCACCCCGAGCCCCAGACCCTGAGCCGTCTCATGGGCGGCATCGCGATCCGCCAGCTCGCCGTCGGTGAGCACCCAGACGCTGTCGGCTCCGCCCAGGCGCGCGGCCTGCAGGGCCGGTTCGAGCCGGCTCGCGTCGTGCCCCGCGCCGAGCGTGTCCAGCGAATCGAGTCGGGCGGGGACGGGGCGGTCTCCAAACAGGTAGACCCGATCAGGAGCGAGTTCGGGAAGCAGAGCCAGAGCCGAGTCGAGTCGCGTCGATCCCCCGGCATCTCCGGCGCGAACCGGGAGCGTCATGCTGCGCGAGACGTCAAGCAGCACCACGCGTTCGGGCACGCCGACGCCGCTGTCGCGCAGCGCGGGCAGCGCGAGGGCGCCCAGAATCAGGAAGACGGCCGCCGCCCGGACGGCGGCGGGCCCCGCGCGCCCCGCGACACGCTCCTCGCGCGTGCCGTAGGCCCAGCCGGCGAGTGCGACCGCGCCCAGCGCGACGAGGACCCAGAGGCCGGGGTTCAATCCTGTGTGCGGCGAGGGCGCTGGGTGGGATGGATAGGCATCGGAAGGCTTCGCAACCGCGCCAGCGCGGCACGCCGAACCGCCGCGAACGATTCCCGCAGCTCAGCGGGGACCGGCTCGGCGCTCGGCAACTGCAGACGGGCCGGGTTCACCTGCGCGCCGTTCCGCAGGAATTCGTAGTGGAGATGAGGCGCGGTGGCGAGACCGGTGGCGCCCACATACCCGATGACCTGCCCCTGTTCCACCTGAGTCCCGGCCGCGACCCCGCGCGCGACGTTGGCGAGGTGCGCGTATCGGGTGCGGATATTGTTCGCGTGACGAATCTCGACGGCGTTCCCGTAGCTGCTCCACCACCCCGCCCGGGTCACGCGCCCCGCTCCCGTCGCGCGCACGGGCGTGCCCCTCGCCGCCCCGTAGTCGACGCCGAGATGCGGTCGGGTGCGCCGGAGCACCGGGTGGAACCGCCGGAGGTTGAAGCCGCTCGTCACGCGGGCGATGTCCAGGGGCGCGAGCAGAAACTGGCCCCGGAGGGCTTCGCCCGCGTCGTCGTAGTACTCCACGCGCTCGGCCGCGGCGTGCTCGAATCGCACGCCCGTGAGGACCCGCCGGTCGTTCCGGAAATCCACCGCGAGCACCCTGGCGTCGCGCACGGATCCATCCGGCCGCACTTCGCGCTCGATGAGAAGCCGGTATGCGTCATTTCGCCGCAGATCCCGCCAGAAATCGATCTGCCACGCGAAGACCTGCGCGATCCGGTACGCCACATCGAAGCGATCCCCGTCGCCGAGCGCCTCCACGTCGCCCGACAACTCGGCGTCGAACAGGTTCGACTGGATGAGACCCGCCAGGAGGAGCGTGTCTCGTACCACCTGTACCGAATCCAGTCGCGCCGACCACAACGGCCCGGCTTCGTCGCCGGACCACAGATGGAGGATGCGGTCGGGGTCCAGGTCGACACGGATGCGCGCCGGAGATTCACCGGGTCTGCGCACGAAGTGAATCGCGACGCCCGGCCGCAGCCGGCGTGGATTCTCGAATTCGCCCATCGCTTCCGCGATGGCGTGCGTCGCGGCGGGATTCAGACCATGGTCCTCGAACACATCCCCCAGCGTCTCGCCCCGCTGAAGACGATGCACGAGGGTGATGGGCGCAGGCGGCGTCGGCACTTCGACGACCTTGACGTCCTCCGTCCGCCCGGCCCGCGGGCCGAATGCGCCCCAACCGAGGGTCAGAACCCCCGCGAGGGCGAATGCAACTGCAGTAGCGAGTCTTGTTCTCAAGCGCGCTCAGTCCATCTGTCGCCGTATGAAGGTCGGGATCTCGAGATCCTCGAACTCGACGCGGGCGTCGGTCCACGAGTCGCGGCCCGGCACTCCGGGCTCCACGTCGGGCGTCGCTTCTTCGGCCGCCGTCTCCGGCGCCGCCGGTTCCGCTTCGTACCCCGCCCCGTCGCGCAGCGATCCATCCGAGGACGGCTGCTCAAGCGCAGGTTCCGGCGCAGCTTCCGACTCAGCTTCCGGAGCCGATGCCACCGCGGCTTCGATCGCGGTCTCCGGCGGCGGCTCGAACGCGGGCTCCGCCGTCGGCTCCTCCGCCGCGAGCGCCTCGAACGCGATGTCCGCCCGCTTCACCTCGGGGGCCTCGACGGGTTCGGGCTCCGGTTGCGCGGGCGTCGCCGAGCGATCATCGACCACGCGCGGGCCCGCGTACCTCGATCCGATGACCGGGGCCGTGCGAGGCGGGGACGGCGGCCTACCCGCAGAGATCACCCTCTCCGCCACCGGTGCCGGCTCGTCCTCCTCCACGTCCTCGAAGCCCGTCGCGATCACCGTCACGCGGAGCTTGCCCTCGAGCTGAGGATCATGCACGACTCCGAAGATCATCTCGCCCTCGTCGCCCGCAGCCTCCTGGATGATCGAGTTGACCGTCGTGACCTCGTCGATCGTCAGGTCCGGGCCGCCGCTGATGTTGATGAGGACGCCCGTGGCGCCGTTGATGGATACGTTGTCGAGCAGGGGCGAGCAAATGGCCTCCTGCGCCGCCTCCACGGCCCGATCCTCGCCCGTTGCGCTTCCGGTTCCCATGAGGGCGGCCCCGCGGTTCGACATGACCGTGCGAACGTCCGCGAAGTCCACGTTCACCTCGCCGGTTACGGAGATCAGGTCGGAGATTCCCTGGGTCGCCTGGAGGAGTACTTCGTCCGCTTTTTTCAGCGCCTGGCGGAAGGTCATCTCTTTTCCTACGACCGCGAGCAGACGCTCATTCGGCACGACGATCATCGTGTCCACCGCGCGCCGAAGCTCCCGCAGCCCGATCTCGGCGTACCGCATCCTCTTCTTGCCCTCGAAGTGGAAGGGGCGGGTCACGATCGCGATGCAGAGCGACCCCATTTCCCGTGCCATGCCGCCGATGATCGGGGCCGCCCCCGTGCCGGTACCTCCGCCCATCCCCGCCGTGACGAAGACGAGATCCGCGCCCTCGATCGACGATCGTATCTCTTCGGCACTCTCGGACATCGCCTGCCGTCCGATCTCGGGACGGGCGCCGGCCCCCAGGCCTCGCGTGAGTTCCTTCCCGATCTGGACTCTGAGGTGGGCGCCCGATTCCTTCAACGCCTGGGCGTCGGTGTTGACCGCGATGAACTCCACGCCGTCGAGTTCCTCGTCGATCATGCGGTTGACCGCGTTGCCGCCGGCGCCACCCACGCCGACGACCTTCATTTTCGCGTTACGCACGCCGTTTTCGTCGAATGCGAAGACCATGTGTCCCCTTCCTCCCGTCAGAAAAACTCCCGTAGCCACCCGCCGACTCTTGTGAAGGCGCGGGTCGCTCCCACCAACCCTCCGGCCGAAGCCCGCGACGCACCGTACAGTACCAGCCCCACGGCAGTGCTGTACGATGGACGCGCGACACTCTCCGCCATGCCCGTGAGGCCGAGTGAAGGAATCCCGGTGCGAACGGGCAGGTTGAAGACCGATCGCGCCAGATCTTCCATGTGCGCGAGCGAGACACCGCCGCCGCTCAGCACGATCCCCGCCTCGAGTCCGCGCAGTGTTCCGCTCGCCTCCAGTTCCTCGTATACCAGTCCCAGGACCTCGTCCAGCCGTTGCTCGATAATGTGCAGCAGCAACTCGCGCGACACACGTCGAGCGCGTCCGTGGCGAGCCCCGGAGATGTCGAGCAGTTCCTGCGAATCGGCCGCTTCACGCAGCGCTCCGCCGTGTCGCTCCTTGAGTTGCGCGGCCTCGTCTTCCTGAACGCCGAGGCCCCGTGCGACATCCCGCGTCACGATCGATCCGCCCCACGGCAGCGTCGCCGCGTGCCGGATGCAGTGTCCCCGGTACACGAGGACATCGGTCGTCGCCCCCCCGATCTCGACCAACGCCACGCCGGCCTCGCGCTCGGCATCCTCGAGCACGGCGAGCGCCGTGGCCAGCGGAGCCATGACCAGCTCGTCCGGCCGGTATCCCGCGCGGTCGACCACCTTCGAGAGGTCGTGGCAGACCGCCACGTCCGCCGTCACGATGCAGAGGTCCGCCTCGAGACGGTCTCCGGCCATGACCACGGGGTCGCGGATGCGGTCACGATGGTCGACGGTGTACCGCTGGGACAGGGCGTGTATCAATTCGTGGCCCGGCGGGATCGGGACGGCCCGGCCCACTTCCTGCACGCGCTTGACGTGGGCGGGCGTGACCTCCGAGCCGGAGACCTGAAGTACGCCCTTCGATCGGGATGTCCGGACGCTTCCGCTCGGCACGCTCACGTAGGCGGCTTCGACTTCGCGACCGGCTGTGGCTTCCGCCTGTCTGACGGCTGTGCGAACGGCCCGGGTCGCGGCCTCGAGATTCCCGATGTTCGGGCCGTTCATGCCATCGGAGCGCGTGACGCCAAGGCCCAGAATGTCGAGCGGGTCGGTGGGTTTGCGGCCGGGATGCACGGCGGCGACGACCGCACAGGTTTTGGTCGATCCCACATCCACCCCGACAATGCCCGCCCCCTGAATCATCGCTCCTCCACGCGCGTCAGTACAACTTGGCCCCCGAAACGCGCGTCTGCACGTGCGACGCGTCGATCCTCGATCTGGCCGAGCGCGATCGATACCCGGTCGAGGGCGCGCAGGGGCCGATCGCGCGGCAGAAGAACGACCTCCGCACCAGCGCCGGAGAGGAGCAGGAAACGGTATCCGCCCTCCGCCGCGGGCCCGACTTCGGAGACGAGAGACATGAAGTCGCTCCGCGTGCGATCCATGCGCGCCAGCGCGGAGATGAGTTCTCGCGTTTCCGGGTCCGTCACGAAACCGCTCTCCATCTCGACCGGGCCCTGGACGATCGGCAGGTCGAGCGACGCGTAAGCGGGTTCGAGCGGCAACACGTAGCCATCCCCGCTCACGGGACGCAGTTCGGGCGTCGCCACGAGCGCGACCGCACGCCGCTCTACGACGGCGATTTCGAGGGTATGGAAACCCTCTCGCCGGGCCGTGGCCTCGCGAACCATGGGATGGACCCGGACGCGCGCTTCCCATGTCGCGGGATCATCCCACACGGACGCGTCCGGAGCGACGGCGGCAAGTCCCGTGATCTCGTCGGGCGAAATGTGCTCGGTCCCGATCACGCGGACTTCCGAGATGTGAAATGCGGGCAGCGTCGCGAGCAGCCGCGGCAGCCAGATGGGGACGGAAAGGCCGATCGAGGCGACCATCAGGCCCAGGAGGAGCCTGCGGCGTCCGCGGCGCGTGATGCGCCCCGAGCGGGGCACCCTGCGCTCCTCGCGTTCGGGAGGCGACGGCGCGGCGAGGTCATCGGGCTCCCACAGGGGGGCGATCATGCGGCCCCCACCCGGGCGAGTTGCGGGGGATCGAACCCCCACAGATGGATCTCCGGCTCCAGCGCCACGCGGAGACGCGCCAGAGCGCGGCGGCGGGTTTCCGCCATGAGTTCGATCACATCGGCGGCGCGCGCGGCGCCGAGATTGACGACGAAATTCGCGTGCCGTTCGTGGATCTGCGCGCCCCCGACCCGGGCCCCTCGCATTCCCACGCGGTCGACGATCTTCCAGGCGGGAGGCTGCGGCGGATCCGGGTTCTTCCACGTCGATCCGACCGAGGGCAGGTCGTACACCTGGTCCCGGACCTTTCGCTCGCGGAAACTCAGGTGCGCCTCGCGGACGGCCTCGGCCTCGGCCGGCGTCGCTTCGAGGCGCGCGCGCACGAACACCCAGTCCGCCGGCACGCTCACGTGGCGGTACGCGGGCCGCGCCTCCTCGGGCCGAACCCGGACGAGTTCGCCCTCCGGCGTCACGGCCTCCGCCCACTCGACCCGGTCCCAGAGCCCCTCGTCTCGCGATCCGGCGTTCATCCGCAGGCCTCCACCGAGGGTGCCGGGGACGGCCTCCAGGAAGTGAAATCCGGACCGTCCGTTGCGGCGTGCGGCCTGGGCAAGGGCGGGCAGACGGGCGCCGGCCCCGGCTTCGATGGTCGTCGCTTCGACCCGGACAGCCCCGAAATCGCCCTCGAGGACGAGGACGGGCTCCGGCACCCCGCCGTCCCCGATGAGGAGGTTCGCGCCGGTCCCCAGCACGCGGCAGCCGCGGCCCGACGTCTCGCGCAGCGCGGCGTCCAGTTCCGCGATCGACCGTGGCCGCGCGAGCCGGGCCGCCGGCCCGCCGATCCGGTAGCGAACCAGGGGCGCGAGCGGGACATCACGTTCCCACCGCATCGCCCGCCCGCCGCTGGACCGCCGCGTGCGCGAGGTCGGTGACATCGCCGGCGCCCATGAAGACGAGCACCGACTCTCCGGCGCCGACCTCCGGCGGAACGAGACCCACCGCGTCCTTCCGGTCGATCAGCGCCGCGGTCGTGCCGGCCCCGCCGGTGATCGACTCCGAGGTCACGCCCGGGAGCGGCGCTTCGCGCGCGGGGTAGATGGGAAGCACGCGCGCTTCGTCCGCGGTCTTCAGGGCGCGGGCGAACGCGTCCGCAAAGTCGCGCGTCCGGGTGAACAGATGCGGCTGAAAGACGACCGTCAGCCGGGCGTCGGGATACGCTTCCCGCAGGGCGCTGAGCGACGCGGCGACCTCGGTCGGATGGTGCGCGTAGTCGTCGAAGACCGTGAGATCCGGCCACGCCGCGATCATCTCGAGTCGGCGCGCCACGCCGCGAAACTCGCGGAGTCCGCGCGCCGCCGCCCGCGGATCGCCGCCGAGCCGCACCGTGGCGAGGAAGGCCGCGGCGGCGTTGAGCTGGTTGTGGCGCCCCGGCACGCGGAGCGTGACGTCGGTCGTTCCGTCCGGCCAGGAGAGGCGCAGCGTGCGCGGGCCCGCTTGTTCGAGCCTGCACCAGGCGCCGTCCTCGAAACCGTACCCGAACCCCTGCCCCGAGCCGGAAAATCCGGACGCCTCCGCGAGTCCGCGGGCGCCCTCGTCGTCGTGGCAGTAAATGAGCCCTTCGGCGCGCCGGGTCCGCCCGGCGAACTCGGCGAACGCGGAGCGCAGACGCTCCCAGTTTCCGTAGGTGTCGAGGTGTTCGGGTTCGAGCGAGCTGATCACGGCAAGCGTGGGATGCAGTTCGAGGAACGACCGGTCGAATTCATCGGCTTCCACGATGGCGGGGCCGTCGCCCAGCCGTGTGTACCCCTTCCACGCATCGACCCGTCCGCCGACGAGGACGAGGGGATCGAGCCCGGCCGCGGCCGCCGCGTGCCCGGTCATCGCCGTGATCGTCGTCTTCCCGTGTGTACCGGCAATCCCGACCATCGCCTGCCCGTTGAGGAGGGCGCCGAGCGCCCGGGCCCTGCGCATCACCGGTATGCCGGCGACTTCCGCTCCGACAACCTCCGGCTGGTCGGCCGGCACGGCCGAACTTCGGACCAGCAGATCGGTCCCTGACACGTGCGACGGGGCGTGCTCCCGCTCGACCCGGATCTCGTGCTCGGCGAGGTCGCCGAGGGCGTCCGCGGGGGCGCGGTCGCACCCGCTCACGACGTAGCCGGCGCGGTCGAGGAGGAGGGCGAGTCCGCGCATGCCCGCGCCGCCGATCCCCATCAGGTGGACGTGCGCCCCGGGCGCCGGGAGATCCACGGTCCCCGCGGGATGGGGCGCCCCCACCGTTGCCCCGGTCATGCCGCGCGCCGATCGAGGAGCGTGAGCATCTCGCGGGCAATGTCGAGGGCCGCGTCCGGCCGGCCACGGCTCGCGGCGGCCACCGACATGCGGGCCAGGCGCCCGTCGTCGGTGAGGATATCGCGACAGAGCGACCACAACTCGCCGGGCTCGAGCCGCCCCCCCTCCTCGCGAACCTCCGCGGCCCCCGCCTCCACCAGCGCCCGCGCGTTCGTCAACTGGTGTCCCCCGGCCGAAGTCGGGAGCGGCACGAGCACGGCCGGCCGGCCCGCGGCGCACAGCTCGGCCAGCGACATCGCGCCCGACCGGCACAGCGCCAGCGTCGCGCCATCCAGCTGCCGGCCCAGGTCATCGATGTAGGGCACGACGCGCACGCGGTCCGCGAAGGGAAGCTCCGACGTGCGCGCGGAGAGTTCGGCCGCGTGCGCCGGTCCGGCGATCCACACGACCGAGACGCCGTCCGGCCACGCCGACGCATCCCGCGCCGCCCATTCCAGGTCCCGCAGAAAGGCGCGGTTGAGGCCGAGCGCACCCTGGCTCCCGCCGAACACGAGAAGGTTGCGGCCCCGCGGCCAATCGAAGCGGGCGGGAGCCGAGCCGGCTGGGCCGCCGGGGTCGGCCGCCCCGTCCATCTCGGGCGCGACGGGATTCCCCAGCGCGAACAGGCGCGTACGGCCCCCGACCCGGAGTCGGGCCTCGGCCTCGGGGTATCCGAGGTGGATCTGATCGACGCTCGGCGCGAACAGGCGCGTCACGAGCCCGGGAGCCGCGTTCTGTTCCTGAATCGCCGCGGGGACGTTGCGCAAACGGGCTCCCGCGAGCGCGGGCCCCGCCACGTATCCCCCCGTGCCCACGACGAGCCCCGGATCGAAATCCCGGAAGGCGCGCCGCACGCCGGCGAGGACGGCCGGAGCCGAGGCGAACAGACGCCAGTTTCGCCATGCCCGCTGCCGGTACAGCGGTTGCAGCGGCAGGAGCCGGAACTCGTACCCCGCGTCAGGCAGCACGCGAGCCTCCAACCCCCGCCGTCCGCCCAGGAACACGCACTCGACTTCCGGGGCCAGCCGGCCGAAGGCCGCGGCCAGATTCAGGGCGGGATACAGGTGGCCGCCCGTGCCGCCTCCCGCGAGCAGAATGCGCGGCGACGCCATGCGTCAGCACCTCCGCCGCGAAGCGACGTTGACCAGGACACCCGTGACGCCGAGCGCGATGACGAGCCCCGTGCCGCCGGAACTGACGAAGGGGAGGCTCACCCCGGTCGTGGGCAGCAGCCCCATCGTGATTCCGATGTGCCCGAACGCTCCGATGGCGACGATCGCCGTAAGCCCGGTCGCAATCAGCCGGCCGAACAGGTCCGGGGCGGATTTCGCGATCCGAAGTCCGAGATGCGTCCACACGAGGAAGAGGACGAGCATCGTGACCGCCCCCACGAACCCCCATTCCTCCGCGATAATCGGATAGATGAAGTCGTTCTGCGCTTCCGGCAGGTAGTGGAGCTTCTGCATGCTCTCGCCGTAGCCCGCGCCCAGGATCCCGCCGGAACCGATCGCGATCTGCGCCTGCTGCAACTGGTAGCCCGCGCCGGACGTGTCCGCCTCCGGATTGAGAAACGCGAGGATCCGCGTGAGCTGGTAGCTGTTCGAGCGCACGAGCCACGCCAACCCGGCGCCGATGGGCAGCGCGAGGAGGAGGAAATGCCGGATGCGCATCCCGGCGGCGAAGAGCACGGTCGCCGCCAGCGCGGCCGTGATCAGGGTCGCCGAGAGGTGCGGCTCCGCAGCGATGAGGACGAGCAGGGGGCCCAGGACGAGGAGGAACGGGAGCACGCCGCTCGAGAAGCTGCCGAAGGCCCGCTGCTTGCGAACGGCGAGCGCGGCGGTCCAGAAGACGACCGCCACCTTGGCCAGTTCGGACGGCTGGAAGGTCGCGGGCCCGAGCATCAGCCAGCGCCGCGACCCGTTCCGCGCGGGGGCGATCTCCGTCGTGAAGGGAAGGATCATGACGACAAGAAGGACCGCAACCACCCCGAGGATCGGCCACGCGAACCGCCGGTACGTGCGATAGTCGATGAAGGCGGCCACGATCAGCGCCACGAGACCGACGGCGGCACGGGCCAGTTGGCTCATGAGGACGTGGTTCCCCGGCAGTCCGCTCTGCTGCGCCGCGAACGAACTCGCGGAATAGACGGAGAGGAGCCCGAACACGACGAGGACGAGCGTGATCCCGATGAGCGTATTCCGCACCCACGCCGGCGAACCGCCGAATTCCTGAACGCGGGGGAGTTCCCGGGAGATGGCGTGGTCCGTCATGTCGCCCGCTCCGGGGCCGGGCCGTCGTGCGATTCGCGGCCGTCGTACGATTCGCGGACGCACTGTTCGAAGGTCCGGCCCCGCTTCCGGTAATCCGGGAACATGTCGTAGCTGGAGCAGGCCGGAGAGAAGAGGACGACATCGCCGGGATGGGCGGCCTCGCGAGCGAGACGCACGAGCTGCGGAAATCCGCGGGCGACCTCGACCGGCGCCACGTCGCCCAGTTCCCGGACGATCTGCGGCGCCGCTTCGCCGAACGCGATCAGGGCCCGCGCGTTCTTGCCCAGGGCGGGCGCGAGCGACCCGTAGGACTCGCCCTTGTGCCGGCCTCCGAGGAGCGCCACGAGCGGCCGGTCGAACGCGTTGAGCGCGACGCGGGTCGCGGACACGTTCGTTCCCTTGGAATCGTTGATCCACAGGACGCCCTCGAACTCGCCCACCCTCTGGAGGCGGTGCGGGAGTCCCTGGAAGGAGGCGAGGCCGGCTCCGATCGCCGCGGACTCGCAGCCGGCGAGCGCGGCTCCAAGACCCGCCAGCAGCGCGTTCATGACATTGTGGACCCCGACGAGCTGCAGCTCGGGCGCCGCGATCCACGGCTGCGGCGCCCCCCCGGTTTCGAGACGCTGGACCAGTTTCCCGGCTTCGTCCAGCCACGCTCCCGGTTCCCCGTGCGGCTCGATCGAAGCGATGTAGCGGCGCCCGGGGGCCGGTTCCGCCATGGCGAGCACATCGTCGTCATCCCCGTTCAGAACCCAGCGGCTGTCCTCATCGGCGTTCGCGAACAGACGCGCCTTGTCCTCGTAGTAGCGCTCGAGACTCGAATACCAGTCGAGGTGGTCCGCGGCGAGGTTCACGAGCAGGCCGACCTCGGGCCGGAACGCCCGGAGGTCGGCAAGCTGGAAGGAACTCAACTCGACCACGAGCCAGTCCGGCTGCCGCTTCATCAGCGGGATTTCGGAGAGCGGGCGGCCGATGTTCCCCGCAGTGAGCGCGTCTACGCCGGCCTGCTGCAGAAGGTGCCCACAGAGCGCGGTCGTCGTCGTCTTGCCGTTCGTGCCCGTGATGCCGATGACCCGCGAGCGGAGGTGGCGATAGGCGACCTCGATTTCGGCCACCGTGGGCACCCCCGCGTCCGCCACCGTCCGCCGGATTTCGGCCGTCGGCGAGATTCCCGGACTGGTCACGACGAGGTCGGCGTTCAGGATGCGCTCCACGTCGTGCCGTCCCACCTCCGCGTCGATGCCCTCGGCGGCGAGGGCTTCCACGGCTTCGCGCTGCCGGGGACCCTCGAACGCATCGCTCGCATACACGTCCGCTCCGAGCGCGTGCAGGAGCCGCGCCGCGGCCGTCCCGGACACTCCGAGCCCGAGGACGGCGACGGGCTCGCCGGGCCCGAAGAGCGGAGGAAGACGGTCGTCGGCCATCAGCGGATCTTGAGCGTCGCCAGACCGACGAGCGCGCAGATGACGCCGACGATGTAGAAACGCGTGACGACGCGCGTCTCGGGCCAGCCGAGCTTCTCGAAGTGGTGGTGGAGCGGGGCCATGCGCAGGAGGCGGCGGCCCTCGCCCCACCGACGGCGGCTGAACTTGAACCAGCCGGTCTGGAGGATCACGGACAACCCCTCGAGGACGAACACGCCCCCGACGATGACGAGGAGGAACTCCGACTTCAGGAGCACGGCGACGGAGCCGATCGCGCCTCCCAGCGCCAGCGACCCGGTGTCGCCCATGATGACCTCTGCCGGATGGGCGTTGAACCAGAGGAAGCCGATCGCCGCCCCCGCCAGCGCGGCGCAGAACACCGACAGTTCCCCGGCCCCGTCCAGGTACAGGACACCGAGATAGGCCGAGGTGTCCACGCGGCCGATCGCGTACGCGAAGGCGCCGAAGGTGAGGGCGGCGATCGCGGCGAGGCCCGTGGCCAGCCCGTCGAGGCCATCCGTCAGGTTCACGGTGTTCGCGCTTCCCGCCACGACGATGGCCACGAACAGCGGGAAGATCGCCGGAGCGAGGACGACGGTCAGATCCTTGAAGAACGGGAGCATCGTCTGAGTCGCCCCGTACGAGGACAGGGGCTGCCAGAGGAGGAACCCGCCGAGCGCCAGACCCAGCACGAACTGCCAGATGAGCTTGTACCGCGCGATCAGGCCGCGCGAGTGCCGCCGCACGATCTTCAGATAGTCGTCCATGAAGCCGATCGCGCCCATCCAGGCAGTGACGACGAGGACGACCCACACGTACGTGTTGTCCAGGCGTGCCCAGAGAAGGGTGGGCAGGAGACAGGCGGTGAGGATGATGATGCCGCCCATGGTCGGGGTCCCCGCCTTCACGAGGTGCGTGGCCGGCCCCTCGGCCCGCACGATCTGGCCGATGCCGTGCTTCCTGAGTCTTCGGATCACCCCCGGGCCGATGATGAATGCGGTGAGGAGGGCCGTCACCATGGCGCCGGCCGCGCGGAACGAGATGTACTGGAACACGTTGAACAGGATGTGCTGGTCCGCGAGCGGGAACAGGAAGTGGTAGAGCATCAGGCGCCCCCTCCGAAACGGGCTTCCAGTTCGTCGATGACGCGCTCGAGCCGGACGCCGCGCGAGCCCTTCACGAGCACGACCTCATCGCCTTCCAGGGCGTCCGCGAACGGTCGCACCGCCGCTGCGGGATCCTCCGCCCGGATCAGGGCATGACCGGGCACGCCATCGAAGGGCGCGTCGCAGAAAAGGCCAGTGGCGGCGATGAGGTCGAACCCCGCCGCCCGCATCTCATCGCCGATCTCCCGGTGCGCCTTCGCCTCCCGGGAGCCGAGTTCGAGCATCGAGCCCGCGAACACGGCGCGCCGGCGTCCCGGCAGCAGATCGCGGGTCTGGGCGATCGCCGCGCGAAACGAATCCGGGTTGGCGTTGTAGCAGTCTGCCAGCACCGTCAGGCGCCCGATGCGCCGCAGCGCGCCGCGCAGGCCGAGCGGTTCGTAGTCCGACAGTCCGCGGGCCGCCGCGCCGGCCGGCGCGCCCAGCGATTCCGCCAGCGCCGCCGCGATCAGCGCGTCTCGCAGGTGATGCTCGCCGCCCACATCCAGCGCGAAGCGAGTTCCGCCGCGGCGGAACTCGATCCGATCCGCTTCGACCGTGTACGCCTCGGGCGCGAAGCCGGCCCGGGGTCCGAAGCCCGCCACGATCGCGTCGGGCCGGTGGGCCCGGGCGGCCTCCGCGAGGATGGCCGGCTCCTCTCCCACCACGAGCACGCCGCGGCCCGAGGCGCCGCGCGCCAACTCCATCTTTTCCCGCAGCACCCCCTCCACATCCCCGAAACACTCGAGGTGCGCGGCGCCGACCGTCGTGATGACGACGTGATCGGGCCGGGCGATCTCCGCCAACCGGGCGATCTCCCCGGGCTCGCTCGCTCCCACCTCCAGGACCCAGGCGTCCGCGTCGGGAGGCGCGCGCAGGATCGTGAGCGGGAGCCCGACCTGGCTGTTGTAGTTCCCTTCGGTGCGGTACACGCGGCGGGATTCCGAGAGGGCGCAGGCGATCATCTCCTTCACGGTCGTCTTGCCCGAGCTGCCGGTGATCGCCACGACCGCGGCGCCGGATTCGCGCCGGGCCCGGGCCGCGAGGTCGCCGAGCGCCTTCAGAGGGTCGGCGACGGCGAAGTACTCCATCCCCAGCGCGGGATCTTCGCGCCCGGCGCGAACGATCACCCCCGGCGCGCCCCGGGCCGCCGCCTGGGGGAGGAAATCGGCGGCATCGTGCCGTGCCCCCGCGAGCGCCACGAACAACTCGCCGGGCCTCAGCGTCCTCGAGTCGCACGACACGCCGGCGTACGCCCGCTCTCCCATGCCGGTGCTTCCCGGGCTGTCGCCGTCCAGGCGGAGCGCGGCCCGAATCCAGCCCGAGCGCAGCGCCGGAGCCTGCGTGGCCGCCGTCACGCGGTCCCTCCGGGGAGGTCGGACGCGCCGGGAGATACCGGGAGGAGATCCTCCACGATCCGCCGCTCGTCGAAAGGCAGGCGCTCTCCGCCGATGATCTGGTAGGTCTCGTGTCCCTTGCCGAGGAGCGCGACCGCGTCGGCCGGGCCGGCCTCGGCGAGTCCCCGCGCGATCGCCTCTCGTCGGTCCACGACGATCTCGTAGCTGTCCGGCGGGAGCCCGGCGACCATCTGACGGCAGATCTCCGATGGATCTTCCGACCGGGGATTGTCGCTCGTGACGATCGCGACATCCGCCAGGCGGGCCAGGATGCTCCCCATCTGCGGCCGCTTGCCAGGGTCCCGGTCGCCGCCGCAGCCGAGGAGGGCGATGACCCGGCCCGGCACGATCTCCCGCAACGAGGAGAGCGCCCGCTCGCACGAATCCGGGTTGTGCGCGAAATCGCGGACGACCAGGACCGGCTCTCGCGAGAGCACCTCCATGCGTCCGGGCACCGCAGGCGCCGCGGACAGTCGCGCGGCGATCCGTTCGAGCGACATGCCGAAGCCCCGGGCGATGGCGGCGGCCGCGAGTGCGTTCCGCACGTTGAATTCGGCGGGAAGCGGAAGCGCCACGGCGGCCGCCTCGCCCGGCGCTCGCAGCATGAAGCGCGCCCCTCCCGCGTAGAGGTCGAGTCGATCCGGCCACAGGTCGGCCGTCGACTCGAAGCCGTAGCGGAGCGTTGTGGCGTTCTGCGGCGCGATCTCCTTCCAGGCCGGCTCATCGTCGTTCACCGCGCAGACGCCGCCCGGCGCCAGCAACTCGAGCAGGCGCAGCTTGGCCTTCCGATACGCCTCGAGATCCGGATGGTATTCCAGGTGCTCGCGACTGAAACTCGTGAACCCCACGGCGTCGAACGAGAAACCGTCCGCCCGGCGCTGGTCGAGCGCGTGCGACGAGACCTCGAGGACCGCCGCCTCGGCGCCGCTCGCCCGCGCGGCGGCGAGTTCGATGGCCAGGTCGATCGGATCGGGCGTCGTCAGCCCGGGCGCTCCGACCGTACCGTCGACGGATACGGTGCCCAGCGTGCCCAATGCCGCGGCGGGCCCCGCATCCTCCAGGATCCAGCGCGTGAGCCAGCAGGTCGTCGACTTCCCGTTGGTGCCCGTGATGCCGACGAGGCGGAGCGCTTCGCCCGGGTCGCCCGCAAAGAGTGCGGCGAGATGAGATACGGCCGCCCGAGCGTCGCGGACGGCCAATTGCGGGAGGTCAACATCGGTGACGCGCTCGACGACGGCGGCGGCGGCCCCGGCACGCCCGGCGGCTTCGACGAACGCGTGGCCGTCGACCCGCGTCCCCGGAATCGCGCAGAAGAGGTCGCCGGCGCCGATCAGGCGGGAGTCCGAACGCAACGCGGGGAACTCCTCGGGAGGAGCCCCACTCCACCGTGGATCGAGGCCCGCTTCGTCAAGCCTGCGCTCCACCTGTCCGTTCGTCGTTTTCTGCTGCGGCAAAGTCCGACACATCGGGCTCGGATCCATGATCGACCGGTCGTTGACGGCGCGGGCGCGACGGTGTCCCGGTTGCCCGGAACCCCGGTCACCGCCACCCCACGACCTCACGGCCGCGCCCGCGGTTATCCTCCCTCCAGTCTTGTATTCCCGAGACCCGCCTCCGTTCGCTCGTCCTTCTCGAAATCCATCGCCGAATCCATCGCGCGGGGCTCGCTCGGCTATCTCAGAACGACCGTTGCACCCCGGCCCAACTCGCTCCCGGGTGCGGGGCTCTGTTCCGCGACTCTCCCCTGGCCGCGCCATTCCACGCGGAGGCCGAGCGCGTGCAGGCGCGCGGCGGCCGCGCGCGCGGACAATCCGGCCAGGTCCGGCAGCGCGATGAGTCCTCTCCGGCTCGGGTCGGCGCCGTTGGTCGCACTGGCCGCACCGACGGCACCCGTGCCGGTGGAGGCGAAAATGACGGCGCCTTCCGGCGTGTCCGCCGCAGGTCCGCCGGACCACGGCCGGGGACGCGCATTGGCGACGACGAGACGCGGATCCACCTGGACGCCATCGGCCGCGAGCGCCGCCTGGAGCGCCGCCTGGCTGGTGGGCGCCGCGATCGCACCCCCGTAGTAGACCCCTCCCTTCGGGTCTTCGAGTCGCGTGAGAATGACGATCCGCGGGTCATCCGCCGGCGCGAAACCGACGAAGGAGGCGCGGTAGCGTCCGGGTGCGTAGCGGCCGCCCACGGCGAGACGGGCCGTCCCGGTCTTGCCGGCGACCGCGAACCGCGCCATGCCCGCCAGCGTTCCGGTCCCCTCCCGGACGACCTCCTCCAGCACGCCGCGCACCGCCGCCGCCACCTCCTCGGATATGACGCGGCGCACGGGACTCGGGTCGAAGCGCTGCACCACGCGCCCGGACGGATCCCGTATCTCCCGGACGAGACTCGGCCGCATCAGCACGCCGCCGTTCGCGATGGCGCCGTAGGCGAGGGCCAGCTGCAGGGATGTGGCGGAAATCTCGTACCCGATCGCGTGCGAAGCGGGGCTGAGCGAGGTCCACGATTCCGGCCGGCTGAGACGCCCCGGCGATTCGGCGAGGTATCCCAGTTGCGTCCGCATGCCGAAACCGAAGTCGCGCAGATACCGGTGCTGCACCGCGGGCGTCAGGCGAGTGGACAGCTTCGCGGCCCCGACGTTGCTCGACTTGGAGATGACCCTCCGTACACTGAGCGTGTCGTAACCGTGAACGTCCGTGATCACTCTGGCGCCGATCCGCAGCCTGCCGCCCTCCACGTCCACGATCTCGTCCAGGTCGACGACACCCTCGCTGAGGAGGGATGCGAGCAGAAACGGTTTCAGCGTGGAGCCCGGTTCGTACGGATCGCTGAGCCCCGAGATCCGGTCGACCGCGCCGTCGGTGCGCTCGCTCGCCAGCGCGAGGACTTCGCCGGTACGCGGGTCGAGGAGGACGATGTCGCCCCCCATCGCCCCCGTCTTTGCGAGCGCTCGCGCAAGTTCGTTCTCCGCAATCCGCTGCAGTTCGGCGTCGAGTGTGAGCACGACGTCGTGGCCGGGCACCGCTTCGATGACCTGTCCGCCGGGCGGACGGTACGCGTTGCGATGGCCGTCGAGCCGAACCTCCGCCCGGCCGGGCTGGCCGACCAGCCAGACGTCGAGGTCGGCCTCGAGGCCCGTGCCGCCCCGGCCATCGGCCCCGACGGCGCCGATGAGACGGCGACCCATGCTGCGGGGGTATTCTCTCGCGGACCGGCTCTCGAAGTAGATCCCCTGCCCGATCGTCCGCTGCAGCCGCACGCGCTCTTCGTCGCTCACGTCGCTCGCGACGAGAGACCAGCCGCCCGAGGCCTCCGCGATGGCGCTCCGGCGCTCCGGCGCCACGGGCACGACCGAGGCGACGGTCTCGATGGCCTCGGTCCGGTCGACGCGCAGTTCGTTTACGGCGAGGAAGACCTGGTATCGCGTGTCCGGCGCCGCCAGGACGCGGCCGCGACGATCCAGAATCCGCCCGCGCACCGCGGGCAACAACTCCCACTCCGCGCTCTGCGCGACCTGTCTCGCGCGATGCGCCTCGCTTTCGAGAATCTGGAGTTCGCCCAGGCGCGCGGCATACGCCACCGCCACGAGGGTGAACGCGACACCCAGCGTACGATGCCGGATGCGATGCGTGCGCGCGATCGCCGCCTCCTGCGCATCGCCCGCCACGCCTTCGAGCTGCGTCGTGCTGTGAATGCCGAAACGCGTCACCTGTCCCCTCCCCGCCCGGAGACGTCCATCTCCTTTTCGTCCCCCTCTTCGCCCGGCGAGTATCCGGCGTCGACCTGCAGCAGTTGCTCTTCGCCCGCCCGCTGCAGCCCGAGCGCCTCCGCCGCGCGTTCTATCCGTGCCGGCGCCGCGAGTGAATCGACTCGCGTCCGCGCCGCGTCAATCCGGTCCGTGACGACCCGGTCCTCCGCTTCGAGTCCTCGAAGCTCGGCCATCAACCTCCGCCCTTCCTCGCCCCGGCGGACCACGCTCACCAGTGAAGCGGCCAGCGCGATGACGGCCACCCCGGCCATCATCCACCGCAGCAGGGTTCTGCGACGAATCCTCCGTACGCTCCCGCTCCCGTGGTTCATGCGCCGCCCGCCTGCCCGTCGGTCTCGCGCTTCTCCCACACCCGGAGCCGCGCGCTGCGCGCCCGCGGATTCCGGGCGACCTCCTCGTCCGAGGGGCGCAGAGGCCTGCGCGTCAGAGCCCGCCCCAGCGATGTACCCCGACACCGGCACTCCGGGAGACCCGGAGGGCAGCGGCAGTCGGCGGACCAGTCTCGAAACGCGTGCTTTACCAGCCGATCCTCCAGCGAGTGGTACGAAAGCACCGCCAACCGCCCGCCGGGAGCGAGCCGGCCCCGTATCCCTTCGAGCCCCTCGCTCAGCGCGGCCAACTCGTCGTTGACCGCGATCCGCAAAGCCTGGAACAGCCTGGCTTTCTCTTTTTCCTGCGCCGAACGACCCAGCACCGCCGACAACACGGCCACGAGGTCGTCGCTCGTGCTGAAGGGCCGGATCTCCCTCCTCCGCACCACCTCACGTGAGAGCGTCCGCCACCTACGCTCTTCCCCATCACGGAAGACCCGGCCCAACTTGCGTTCGTCCGCCCGATTCAACAGCTCGGCCGCGGACCTTGTCTCTCGCGCCCTCTCGTCCATCCGCATGCCCAACGGCGTGCCCGGACGGAACGAAAAGCCGCGCTTCCTCGTATCGATCTGGTGCGACGAGACGCCCAGGTCCATCAGGGCTCCCGCCAGACCGTCCATCTCGGCGGCGAACTCCGGACGGGCCACGTCCCTGAAGTTCGCCTGTATCAGCTTCACCCGTTCGCCCGCCGAGACGAGCCGCCTCTTCGCGGCCTCGATCGCCTCCGCATCCTGATCGATCCCGATCACGCGCACGGCCGACCCGGCCTCCAGCAGCTGGATCGCATGCCCCGCACCGCCGACCGTCGCATCCAGGAAAACGCCTCCGCACTCCGGGCGAAGCCACTGCAGCATCTCATCCGGCATGACCGGCGCGTGCTGAAACGTCTCCTCTGTCACTCCGTCGGCTTCCTCGACTCCCCCCACCGTGCGGCGATCGGAAAACCCATCAGGCGAACACCGTCTCCATCAATCGATCGAAGTCCTCGTCCGTGGCACTCGTCACGCTCTCGAACGTCTCCGGATGCCAGATCTGGACGTGGTTGATCGCGCCTACGACCAGAGCCTCACTTCCGAGCGCGATCGCCTTTCTCATCCTCTCCGGTATCAGGATCCTCCCCTGAGCGTCCGGCGAGACCTGAACGGCGTCCGCCGTGACGCGAAGCACCTGGGGGCGAAAACGCGGTTCCCGTCTCGACATCTCCCGGAGTTCGTCCTGTACTCCCGCCCAGGCATCTTCCGGATAGAGCGACAGCGCGTCGGGTTGCGTCTTGAGGAGGACGAACGGCTCCCGTTCCCGGCCCCTTCGAAAAGGCGCCGGCAGGCTGACCCGACCCTGCGAGTCGAGTTGATGTCGATAACTCCCCAGAAAGCCTGGCAAATTGTGCCTTCGACATTCGTCGAGGGTGTCCCTCCCAGAACGACCCGTTTCCACCCACCGGATCCCACCTTATGCGCCCTGATGATGGGTGTCAACCCCTTTTCTCCCCATTTCACCCCATCGCACGGACAAAAAAAGGTCCCGGCCCGCGGCGAGGCGGGCCGGGCACCCTCGAAAATTATCGGCTGCAGGACGCCTCGATAATCGACTCCTGGCGGTACAACTGGACATCGATCGCCTCGCGGATCTGCTGCTGGCTGCCTGCCTGGTGGCTGCCCGCCTGCGCCAGGTGGGGGCTCACACGCTGGAATGCGTTCAGGGCGTTGCGTGCGGGCGCGCACGCCTCATCGTCTTCGTTGCGGCCGTCGTAGGCGCTTCCCTGCAGGTAGTATCCGAACGCGATGAAGAAGTGCATCTGCTCCGCCGCGGCCGGATCCGTAACGAATTCCGCGGCGACGCCGAACAGTTCGAGCGCTATGGCGACCTCACGCACATCGATCGTGGCCGGGTTGGACAGCGCCCCGGACTGGGCCTCGAAGTGATTCGAGTACGCCAGACTGAAGATCGCGTTCGCAATCTGGTTCGGGTCCGCCCCGTTCGCCACGGCGGCGCGGAAATCGGCGATCGCGCCTTCGATGTCGGCCGTCTTCAGCTTGAGCGCCGCGAGGCGCTGCCGTCCGTTCGGCACGTCCGGGCTGTACGCGAGCGCCTGCTCCAACTCCGCCACGCCCGCCGCCGGATCTTCCATCCGATCATAAATCGTGGCGCGTGAAGAGTGGACCTGGGCAAGCAATTCCTCGCGGGACATCTCGCCTTCGCCGGTGCCATCGGAACCCGAAATCGACTCGAGCGCCTGCTCCGAGAAGTCGAGCGCGTTGTCGTACTCCTCGAGGAGCATGTACGCGTTCGTCGCGTTGGAGAGCGTCGAGGGGTTCACGGCGTCGCCCTGCAGCGCCACGAGCTTGCCCGAAGCATCGACGGCGACCCGGAGCATGGCGGGATCGGTGACCTCTCCGCCGGTCTGTCCGGCCTGCAGCGCCGCGCCCGTCAGGTATTCGAGGAGGGCCACGTTGTCCGGCGCGCGCTCCACGCCCTCCTGGAGGAGTTGCACAGTCTCGACCCAGCGGCCAGCCTCCGTAAGCTCGTAGGCGATCCGCAGCCGCGTGTCGACATCGTCCGGCCGGAAGTCGAGAAACTGCTGGTAGTAGCGAAGCGACGCAGCGCCGTCGCCCAACTGCGCGTACGTGAACGCGAGCGACTCCAGGGCCTCGGCGTTCGACGCGTTGTTGTCGACGACGCGTTGCAGGTCGGCGACGGCCTCACCCCACGCCTCGTTGAGCATGTACGCGCGTCCGCGCAGATAGTGCGCCCGGTCGCTGCCCGGGTTGAGCGCAAGGGCCGCGTTGCAGTTGGAGATCGCGTCCATGGGCTGTTCGGAGGCGAGGTAGTCGCCGCAGAACGCGAGCGAACGGCTATACTCGACGCCCTGCCCGAGTTGTCCCATGATCTGGGAGGCCGCCTCTTCGTGCGAGTCGTCGTCCGCCACCGCGAACGCCTCCATCGGGAGTTCGTCCCCGCTGCTAGGCTCGAGGAAGGTGATGTCGACTTCGACGCCCCCATCGACCATGACAGCCGTCCCGACCATGACGAGGGTGGCCTCCATCTGCATCCCCAACTGCCGCCAGTCGATCGCGGTCATCGTTCTCTCATCGAGATCGAAATCGTCGATCAGATCGCGAGCATCATCGCGTTCGATGGCGATGTAGCCGGGGAAGATCCTGAGCGCGTCCCGGATTTCCTCGGCGATGCGCTCCCCGAAACGGCGGTCGACCGGCTCGGTCGCCGCGACGGGAGCGACAAGGATCGTCAGGTCGCTCGTCTGCGCTTCGAGCGCCCGCGGCGCCGCCGGAAGGGAGAGGGCAGCGACGCCGGCCGCCACCCACGGGAGAATGTTCCGCGTGCTTCTCATCGAATACCTCGGACCGTTCGTGCAACAGACAAGCGCACGGATCACAGGGCCGTGCGACACACCAAAACCGGCATCACTTCGAAACAAGGGTATCAAGGTCGATTAATGCAAGCCGCCACCGCGCGCAAGTCGCAAGCCGCCGATTCCTGCGCCGATCCCCGCGCTCATCGCTTGGCCGATCACTGCGCCAGCTTCTCACGCACACATCCCGTGAAGCGGTTGAACATAACATTCGAGACCGACTGAATCACGCCACCGCGCCCGAACGACGCAAGCCGTCCCGTCAGCGCGATGGACTGCGACACCCATATCCGGGTGCCCGCGGCCCCCTCCTCTTCTACAGACTGCAGCTGGCTCAACATCGTCATTCTCACGTTGCCGCTGCCCCGTCGATCCCGTCCCTCCCCCGTCATCTTCATGTGATGGCGCTGCGCGTCGAGTTCCTCGAAACGGATCTCGCCCAGGAAGCGCGTCCCGATGGGGCCGAGCTTGAGCCCGATCTCGCCCCGGTACGTCCGCTCGTCGACGGCTTCGAGGAGCGTCGCGCCCGGCAAGCATTCGACGATGCGCTCGGGATCCGTCAGGAAACTCCAGACCTCGTCCACCGTCTGCGGGACATCGAAACTCTTTTCTATCTCGATCGCCATCGGTATTCCTCGGGGGTTTGCGCCTCGGAGGCTTGCGTGCGCCGCGGAGCGGAGCCGGACCGGGACGGATCGCGGTCGGGCATCGTCTCCGGGGGAGCGGTTATATTGCCGGGAGCGGCTTCCACCGGAAGCTGAGATTGCCGCGTCGCACCCGCAACCGGGGAGGTCGTCGCCTTGCAGCCGGACATCGCGAAGATCATCGAGGAACTCGAAGCGGTGGGTTACGTCGCCGACCGGGGGATCGCAACGGCGGTCCATCTCGGCCTCGCGATGGAGAAACCGCTGCTCGTCGAGGGGGCCGCCGGCGTCGGCAAGACCGAGATCGCCAAGGCGGTCGCCACCTGGCTCGGGGCGGAACTCATTCGTCTCCAGTGCTACGAGGGGCTCGACCTGCCGACGGCCCTCTACGAGTGGAACTACCAGAAGCAGCTCCTCCACATCCGCCTGCAGGACGGCGACGGCGATGCCGAGGCGGTGCAACGCACGATCTTCGGGCCGGACTTTCTGCTCGAGCGACCGCTCCTGCGCGCGATTCGCTGCGAGACGCGCCCGGTGCTTCTCATCGACGAGGTGGACCGGGCGGACGAGGAGTTCGAGGCGTTCCTACTCGAGTTGCTGTCGGACTTTCAGATCTCGATCCCGGAGCTGGGCACGGTCGAAGCCCGGACGCGGCCCGTCGTCGTGCTCACTTCGAACGGGACGCGCGAGCTGTCCGACGCGCTCAGGCGGCGGTGCCTCTACCTGTGGATCGATTATCCCGGGACGGCGCGCGAGGTCGAGATTCTGCGGCGGCGACGCCCGGACATCGCGGCGGACCGGGCGCGGGAGGCCGTGAGGCTGGCCCAGCGGCTGCGGCGCGAGCGGCTCGCGAAGCCCCCCGGCGTGGCGGAGACGCTGGATTTTGCCGCGGCCCTGGAGCACCTGGGGCCGGACCCGCTGCGTCCGGCGACGGCGCGCGATGCGATCGGGGCGCTCGTGAAGGACCCCAACGACCTGGCCGGGCTGACGGAGGAGCGGCTGGCGGAACTGCTCGCCTCATCGGGGGACGTGGGGAGTTGACACCCGAGCGCATCGTCGACCTGGGCCGGCGACTGCGCGGCGAAGGCGTGGCCTGCGCGCTCTCCGAATCCACGACGGCCCTCGCCGCGCTCCCGCATATCGACACGGAGGACGTGGAGGACGTCAGAGCGGGCCTCCGCGCGGCGTTCTGCTCGAGCGCCGCCGACCTCGAGATCTTCGAGCGCTGCTTCCCCGCGTGGTGGCGTGGAGGGCGGCCCTCATCCGCCGTCGAGGAGCTGCTGTCGAAGGCCGCGTCGGACCGGGGGTACCGGCCGCCGGCCAGCGGGCTCTCGGAACCGGACGGGCTCGTGGCGGCGGCCCGCGACGATGTCGGAGAGCACGCCCCGGACGAGCCGGACGCCCGGGAGCGCCCGGTCGGCGCCGTGTACAGCGCCGCCCACTCGCTCGCGCGGCGCTCCTTCGCCTCGATCAGCGACAAGGAACTGCGCGAGGTCGACGTCTGGCTCGAGCGGCTCATGGTGCGGCTGTCCACGCGACGCAGCCGCCGGCTGGAGCCGGGCGGCCGCCGGGGGCCGATCGATGTGCGGAGGACGCTGCGGTCGCTCGTGGCTCACGAGGGCGAACTCGTGCGCCTGGCGCGGCGGCGGCGGCGCCACGTACCGCCGCAACTCGTCGTCCTGTGCGACGTGAGCGGCTCGATGGAGCGCTACAGCCGCTTCCTGCTGCGCTTCCTGCTGGGGTGCGGGCGCGCGCGAGACATCCAGACCTTCGCGTTCAGCACACGCCTCACGCACCTCACGCCCTGGCTGGCCGGCGAAGAGATCGATCCCGCGCTGGACCGCCTGCGAGCCCGCGGCTGGTCGAGCGGGACGCGGATCGGCGAGTGCCTGGAGACGTTCGTGACCCGGCACGGCCAGCGGATGCTCGGTCGGCGGACGCTCGTCATCATCCTCTCCGACGGACTGGACCAGGGCGAAGTCGAACCCCTCCGGCGCGCCATGGGCTGGATTCAGCGGCGCGCGCGTCGAGTGATCTGGCTCAATCCCCTGCTCGAGAGTTCGCGCTACGCGCCCGAAGCCAGGGGCATGCGCACCGCGCTCCCGTACGTGGACTACTTCCAGTCAGGGCACAGCCTCGAAGCGCTGAGGAGGCTCCCGGGGCTGCTCGGATTGTGACGGGAGATGGTGACAGAAGAAGCGAAGGGCGGAGTTTGGAGGCGGCCGCAACGGGACCCGGGCGAGGCCGGGTCCCGTTGCGTTTGCCGTTCTAGGCTCGGACGCGGTCCTTGAGCCCCTTGCCCGCCTTGAACGTGGGAACGTTCATGGCCGCGATCTGAATCGACTCGCCGGTCTGGGGGTTCCGGCCCATGCGCGCCTTGCGGTGCCGGGTTCCGAACGTGCCGAAGCCGGTGACCGTGAAGTCGCGGCCGGCGTCAAGCTCGCCTGCGATAATTCCCGTGCCGGCATCCGTCGAGAATATGCAGTCGATCACATCCCGCGCGCTGGCTTTGCTCAGGCCGGCCTGCGAGGCGAGCTTCGCCGCGAAATCGTCTTTGGTCATCCTGGGTTCTCCCTGTTGAAAGTAAGCTCCGACGAGCGATCCGGGCGCATAATTCGCCCACCCTCGCAGGATTGCAAGTGGGGCGCGCCATTCCGCCTGAGGAAGGGTCCGGCTAGTGGGCGTCCGCCGAGAACACTTTCCGTGTCATCGTGACGCCCGCGAGCCTGAAGACCACGTTCCCGATCCGGCCGAGCAGCATCGTCGGCAGGCCTATGGGCACCACGGTGCCCCACACCGTGCGCAGGAATGCGCTCTCCCCGCCCAGGCCACCGAGCGCGAGCCGCAGCACCGCGAAGATGCCGAGGAACACGACGAAGTTGAGCAGGAGCCCCAGCGCCTGGCGGCCGGCCGATCCGGTCTCCGCGTCGTAGATGCCGCCGAAGAAGACCGCAGCCACAATCCAGAAGATGCAGGTTGCGTAGAGCCAGTCCATCGATGGTGCCTCCGTGTCGGGAATCGGGGAAACGGGTCGGATCGGGGACGGAGGAACATACATGGCCTCCGGCGATCCTCGAAAGTAGCTTGCCCCCGCGGCTTCGAAACGCTCTCCGGGGAGGGTCACATGAAAGCGCCTTCACTCACGCTCGGGATCGAAGAGGAATACCAGGTCGTCCATCCGGAGACCGGCGAACTCACGTCGTTCATCACCGAGATTCTCGAAGGTGACCTGGAGACGCGCGAGCAGATTCACCCGGAGCTTCACCAGGCCTGCGTGGAGACGGCCAGCGAAGTCTGCCGGGATGTGGGGGAGGCGCGCGAGGAAGTCCTGCGCATGCGGCGCCTGGTCAGCGGCAAGGTCGCCGAGAAGGGGCTCGCCATCGTGGCCGCGGGCACCCACCCCTTCTCGACCTGGGACCAGCAGGACATCACGCCGATCGAGCGCTACGTCGGGCTGAGGGAGGATCTGCAGCAGGTCGCCGAGCGGAACCTGATTTTCGGCACCCACATCCACGTGGGCATCGAGGATCGGGACTTCATGGTCGACGCGATGAACGTCTCGCGGTATTTCCTCCCCCACCTGCTCGCGCTCTCCACGAGTTCCCCGTTCTGGGAAGGATCGAAGACGGGTCTGCACTCGTACCGCAGCATCATCTGGCGGAACTTCCCGCGCACGGGCATCCCGATGAGCTTCGGAAGCTGGAACGAGTACGAGCACTTCATCGAGACCATGGTCCGCTCGAACACGATCCCGGATTCGAGCAAGATCTGGTGGGACGTCCGCCCCAACCACAAGTTCCCGACGCTCGAATTCCGCGTGTGCGACATGTGCACGCGCGTGGAGGAGGTCGTGTGCATCGCCGCCATCTTCCAGGGGATCGTGGCGAAGCTGTGGAAGCTGCGGCGGGACAACCTCACCTTCCGCCAGTATCCCGAGGTCCTGCTCGCCGAGAACAAATGGCGCGCGGCCAGGTACGGGCTGACGGGGAAGCTCATCGATTTCGGGCGGCAGAGCGAGCACCCCGCCACCGATCTGATCGTCGAACTCATCGAGTGGTTCCTCGACGATGTGGTCGACGAACTCGGAACCCGCGCGGAAGTGGAATACGCGCTCCGGATCATCAGGGAAGGGTCGAGTTCGCAGCGGCAGGTCGCCGTGTACGAGGAGACCGGCGACGTGCGAGCCGTGGTCCGGCACCTCATGGCGGAGACGGTCGAAGGCGTCTGAGATCGGCGCCGTGGCTCCGGGGCTCCGTGGCGACGCGGGGGCTCAGCGCGGGCGCACGCGAATCGCACTCTGCATCCCGGGGCGCCGTCCCTTCTTGTCGGCGTAGAAGGCGCGGATCCGCTCCATGTCCGCCTCGATGTCCCCGCTCGGCATGAAGGCGTCGCCGATCCCCACCGTGCGGTCGGCGTAGTTCACGAAGCCGAGCACGAGGGGCACTCCCGCGCCGTGCGCGATCCAGTAGAACCCGCTCCGCCAGTGGTCGCGGCGGCCGCGCGTACCCTCGGGCGCGAGCACGAGCGTGAACTCCGGTTCGCGCTCGAACGCCTCGACGATGACGCGGACGAAGTCCGTGGTATGGGCCCGGTCGACGGGGATGCCGCCGAGACGGCGCAGCAGACCGCCAAAGGGCCATCGAAAGATCGTATGCTTGCCGACCCAGCGGGCGGGGATGGGGACGCTCCAGAAGCAGAGCAGCGCGAGCGGGAAGTCCCAGTTCGACGTATGCGGGGCTCCGATGATGACGGACTTCGGCCCGGGCGGTTCACCGACGGTTCGCCAGCCGGCGAGCTTCAGCAGGCCGCTCGCCAGACGCCGGATCACGGGATGCGGAACTCCGTCTCGGCGAGGATCCAGCGGCAGCGTTGGCCCCCCGGCGGCCGCGCGAGGTGCTCGGCCACGACGTCGGCGCCCATCCGTATCTCGGCCCGCACGGGTCGAGGCGGACACCCGCCGGCGCCGGCGCGCACCCAGAGCCGCGTGCCCCGGTCCGCGCCGAGATCCAGCTCCCAATCGCCCACGATGTCGCGGGCCCGCAGTTCGCCGGCCTCGTCGATATACTGCACGCGGCATTCATTGCTCACGCTGCACGAGACGTAGTAGCTCATCCGGAAGTCTTGCCCGTCCGCCTCCGGCCGCGGACCGCCCGCCGGCGCGCCCCCCGCCGCGGCGCAGGCGGCCGGGATCGCCACGGTCGCTCCGAGGGCGACCCGCCGGGCCCGCGGGACGCGCAGTCCCGTCAGCCATCGGGGTTTCGTCACGGGCCCGCTACATCATGCCGAGGTCGCGCGCCGTCCGATCGATCCCCGCGCGCGCCTTCGTCACGAGTTCGTCGATCTCCTCGCGCGTGATCGTGAGCGGCGGACTCGTGCAGATGACGTCGCGCATGGCCCGGAACACGACCCCCTCGTCGTAGAGGTGCTCGTGACAGGCGGCTCCCACCTGGCCCATGGGCTCGAACAGCTCCCGGGTCGTCTTGTCCTTCGAGAGTTCGACGCCGGCGACGAGTCCGACGCCCCGCACTTCACCCACGAGCGGGTGATCGTTCAACTCCCTCAGCCGCGCCTGGAAGTAGGGCCCGGTGTCCTCTCTCGCCCGATCGACGACCCCCTCCTCCTTCATGATCCGGAGGTTCTCCAGGGCCACGGCGGCCGAGACCGGATGGCCCGAATAGGTGTACCCGTGCGGGATCACTCCCCCTTCGGCCAAAACGTCGAACACCGCGTCGGTCATGAGCACGGCGGACATCGGGACGTAGCCGGAGGTGAGCCCCTTGGCGATCGTCATGAGGTCGGCCTCGATCCCGAACTTCTGCGCGCCGAACCACTCGCCCGTGCGGCCGAAGCCGGTGATCACCTCGTCGCAGACCACGAGCACGTCGTTCTCGCGGCAGATGCGCTGGATCTCGGGCCAGTAGTTGTCCGGCGGCACGATGACGCCGCCGGCGCCGATGACGGGCTCGCCGATGAACGCCGCCACGCGATCCGGGCCGAGTTCCGCGATCTTCTCCTCCACCGCCCGCGCCGCCCGCGCGCCGGTCTCCTCGGGCGTCTCGTCGGGTGTTCCCATCGCGAACCAGTACGGCGGCATGACGTGCTCGAAGCCGGGCAACGGCAGGTCGCCCACCGCGTGCATGGCCTCGAAACCGCCCAGGCTGGCCGCGGCCATCGTGCTGCCGTGATAGGCGTAGGTGCGGCTGATGAACGTCTTCTTCTCCGGCTTCTCGCGCAGGTCCCAGTACCGGCGGACGAGGCGGACGATGGTGTCGTTCGCTTCGGAACCGGAACTCGAAAAGAAGGTGTGCGCGATCGCGCCGGGCGCGAGTTCCGCGAGGACCCGGGACAGTTCGATCGTGGCCGGGGGCGCCGAACGGAAGAACGTGTTGTAGTAGGGAAGCTCGACCATCTGGTCGTACGCGGCCCTCGCCAGTTCCTCGCGTCCGTAGCCGAGATTCACGCACCACAGGCCGCCCATGCCGTCGAGGATGCGCCGGCCATCGGAGTCGATGAGGTGGCGACCCTCCGCGCCCACGATCACGCGCGTCCCTTTCTCGGCCACGACCCGGGGGTCGACGAAGGGGTGGACGTGATGGCGGCGGTCGATGTCCTGCCATTGAGCCGTTGCGGTTCCGGCGGGGCTCGCCGTGGCGGTATTCGTCGTGGCGGTCAAGCGGCGCCTCCTGGTTGGTGGGTTGGCGCGGACAACATATCAGCCCCCGGTGGCTCCACGAGCCTGAGCGCCGCGTGGAGGAGGACGTTGGCCCCCGCCTCCGCCTGTGCGGGCGTGATGTTCTCCGCCTCGTTGTGACTGATGCCGCCCTCGCAGGGGACGAAGATCATCCCCGTCGGCGCGACGTCGTTCGTATGGACGGAGTCGTGGCCGGCCCCGGCCATGAGGCGCATGGATGTGTATCCGCAGGATTCCGCGGCGGCATGGACCGCCTCGATGCACGGCTCCGCGAAGCGGACCGGCGGGGAACGCCAGACGTCCTCCAGCCGCCATGATGCGCCGCGTACGAGGCTCGCGCGCGACGCCTCCTCGCGGAGAACGCGCTCCATATCGTCGAGGGTCGAATCGTCCGGGTGACGGAGGTCCACGCTGACCGCCACGCGCCCGGGCACCGTGTTCCGCGAGGCCGGCTCCGCCGCCAGGACCCCGAAGGTCAGCCGTCCGTGCGGCGCGAAGTCCCGTTCGATGCGGCGATACGCGTCGACGAGAAGCCGCCCGAGCACCGCCACCGGATCCGTCCGTCGCGACATCGGCGTCGACCCCGCGTGCGCTTCCTCTCCCGTGATCGTCAGGTCGAACCAGCGGGCGCCCTGCACCCCGGTCACCACGCCGATCTCGCAGCCGCTCTCCTCGAGAGTCGGCCCCTGCTCGATGTGCAACTCGAGCGCGGCGACGATCGGGCGGCCCCCGACCGGGAGCGCGCCGCGATACCCGATGCGGTCGATGGCGTCCGACACCGTGACCCCGTCCGGGTCCGTCGCGCCGAGCGCGTCGGCGAGGTCGAAGCGGCCCGAAAACACGCCCGAGCCCATCATGGCGGGCGGAAAACGGGCGCCCTCCTCGTTCGTCCAATTCGCCACTTCGATCGGGCAAGCCGTCCGAACCCCCTGCTCCTCCAGCGTTTCCACCACCTCCAGCGCCGCGAGGACGCCGAGCGGCCCGTCGAACCGGCCCCCCGTAGGCTGGCTGTCGAGGTGACTCCCGATGATCAGCGGGGGTCGACCCTCGACCGCGGCGGCGCCCGTTCCCTCCCGGCCCTCCCGGCCCTCCCGGCCCTCCCGGCGGGCGAACATGTTGCCGATCCCGTCGACGGACACTGCGAGGCCCAGCGACTCGGCCCACGCCCGGAAGAGGTCGCGCGCGCGACGGTCCTCGTCGCTCAGGGCGAGGCGGTGGACGCCCCCGGCGGGCGTGGCCCCGATGCGCGCCATCTCCTCGAGGCGCCCCCAGAGCCGGTCTCCATCGACGCGGAGTTCCGGGATCGCGGTCACCGTGCGGCGCTCGCGCCGAGGCGTGCCGTGAGCATCAATGGGCGGGGGGCGTGGTACCGGCGAGGACGGCAGTAACGAGGAGGAGCAGACCCGCCGCGCTCAACTCGACGATAACGGTCCGCGGGAGACGGGGCGGACCTTCGGCTTCCGCGACCCGGCCGGGAGCGCGCCGCCAGTTGTACGCGCCGCAAGCCACGATCCCGAGGAGGACGAGGAGCTTCAGGCTCAGCGTCCGGCCGTAGGGTTCGGCCCACAGCGCCGAGACCGTCCCGAGATGGAGCCACGCCGCGAAGAGTCCGGTGGCCGCGATGATCGCCGCCGAGCCCAGCGCGAGCGGCGAGAAGGCCGAGATCCAGTCGACGATGCGGCGCTTCGAGATCGAAGCCCCCCGGCGCCGGCCCAGAACCAGGACCCCCGCCATCACCGCGAGCGTGCCCAGCCACACGCCTCCCGCCACCATGTGGAAGACATCGGCGGCAATCGCCGGAGTGACGAAGTGTTCGGCGCCGGCCGCGTGCCCGGCCAACGCGGGCGTATACGCGAGCAGAGCCACCCCCGCCGTGGCCACGATCCAGCCGAATTCCGCCCGCGAACCCCGCGCGGAGGCGAGGAGGAAAGCCGCCGCGGAGAGGGCGACGGCGGTGACCTGGCCGAGCCACGCCCGACCCCACGAGGTCCCGGTGACGAGCAGACGGATTTCGGCCCCCAGCGGCTCGAACGGATCGCGAAAGACGCTCACTTCCGCGGCGAGGCGACCCAGGGCGCCGGCCCCGGCGAGCAGCACCGCGACGCCTCCGATCCGCGCGGCCAGCCTCCCCGGCATCGCGCCGCCGGCTTCATCCTCGACCGGCCCGAACCCGGGGAAACGCCGCAGGACGACCAGCTTGAAGGCCACGGCCCCCACCGCGACGAGGAGACCCGTGAACAGCGCCCAGCGCGAGAGCGTGCCGATCAGGAACCACATATCGGTAACCAAATGGGCGAAGAGGGATTCGAACCCCCGACCTCCTGCTTGTAAGGCAGGCGCTCTGAACCGGCTGAGCTATTCGCCCCGAATCGTGGCGATCCGCGCGGTCTCGCGGCGGGGCCCGCACGGGCCGGGTTCCACCAGCCGAGCCGAGGCCCGCGAAACTGTCGCTAGTTGAGCCGACGCCAGCCGAGGATCAGTCCGGCGGGCAGGAACACCACGTAGCCCAGGATGAGCAGAAGCGGCGCGGCCGTCACGGACCCCCGGTCCAGCAGCACGTACCCGGCGGCGATCGACGTGAGGCCGAGCGCGAACGCCGCGTAGTTGGCCACCCCGAACTGGAGGCCTCGGGCCGGGGCGTCTCCCCTCCTCCGGTCGCGTCTTCCCTGATTCATGCGGGGACGCTAGACGCCCCTCCGACATGCGTCAACCATGGCCCGGGCGCCCCTCCGGCGCGCCCGGGCGCCTCACGAGCTCGCTCGGGCCCATTCCGCAGCCTCTTGGAGCGGCGAAGGCAGCGGCGAGGCAAAGGACAGGGCCTCGCCGGTCTCGGGGTGCTCGAAGGCGAGGTGCGCGGCGTGCAGGAAGAGTCGCCCGGCCCGGCGCCGGAGCGCCTCCGCCCAGCGGCCGCCCGCGCCGCCGAACCCGCGTTCCCAGTCCGGCCCGTAGATGGGGTCTCCGACGACCGGGTGTCCGAGAGACTGCAGGTGCACCCGAATCTGGTGCGTCCTCCCCGTGGCGAGCCGCACGGCGAGCAGTTCCGCGGCGTTCCAGCGCTCCAGGCGCTTGAAATGCGTTACCGCGGGCCGCCCGGCCTCGCGCGCGGCCATGCGCTTCCGGTCGCGCGGGTCGCGTCCGATCGGGCGGTCCACCGTGAACCGCTCCTCGTCGAGGTGTCCCCAGGCCGCGGCGACGTACCCGCGCTCGATCTCACGGCGCCGGAGCGCGGCGGACAGCGCCCGATGCGCCTCGTCCCGGCGCGCGACGAGCATGAGCCCGCTTGTGTCCTTGTCCAGCCGGTGCACGATCCCGGGCCGGCGATCCCCCCCGATGCTCGACAGGCCGCCGAGGTGGAAGAGGAGGGCGTTCACCAGCGTGCCCCCCGGATGGCCGGGAGCGGGGTGGACGACGAGTCCGGCCGGTTTCTCGACCACCGCGAGGTCGTCGTCCGCGTATCGGATCCCGACCGGGATGTCCTCGGGTTCGAGCCGGGTGGAAACCGGGGCGGGGAGTTCGATCTCGATCCGGTCTCCCGCCCGTGGCCGGTACCGCTTCCGCACGACCTGCCCACCGACGGTCACCCGGCCTTCGGCGATGAGTTGGACGACGCGGGCGCGGCTCAGGGAGAGACGTTCGGCCAACAGGCGGTCGAGCCGGTCGAGGGCCACGCCTTCGCCCTCGCGGATCTCGATGAGCCGCCGTTCGCCCGCACCCTTCGCATCCCCCTGCGCGTCGGACTCGGGCGGACTCACTTCACTTGGGGGTCGCCTCCGCCGCCGCAGCCGCCATCTCCCTCTCGCGCCGGCCCTCGAGCCAGAAGGAGATCAGCAGCAGCACCGCACCGACCGTCACGGCGGAGTCCGCGATGTTGAAGATGGGAAAACGGCTCGTACCGATGCCGAAGTCGAGGAAGTCCACGACGCCCGCTTCCAGCCGGATGCGATCCCAGATGTTGCCGAGCGCGCCGGCGGAGACGAGCGAGATGGCGAGGATGCGAAGCCGATCCGAGGACGGCGTGCCGCGGTAGATGGCGCCGAGCACGCCGAGCGCGATCAGGGAGAGGATGAGGAAGAAGATCCGGGAATGTTCGCCGATGTCGAGCCCGAACGCCGCGCCGCGGTTGTGCGTGTAGGTGAAGCGGAAGAAGTCGCCGATCACCGGCGTCTGCTCGTACATCTGGAACGTGTTCATGACCCACGCCTTGGTCGCGATGTCCAGCGTGAGGATGACCACGATCGGAATGAGCGTCAGCCAGAGGCGGGCGGTGAGATCGCCGTTGCCCGGCCCGCTGCCCGGCAACGCGGGCGATTCGTGTTCGGGGGTGGCGCCATCCCCGCGTTCGGAAGCTTCAGGCACCCGTCTCCTCCTTCTCCTTGCACCGGATGCAGAGCCGCGCGTGCGGGAGGGCGTCGAGTCGCTCGAAGCTGACGTCCTCGCCGCAGTGCTCGCACTGTCCGAACTGCTCCGGGTTCCGATAGAGCCGCCTCAGCGCCTCGTCGATGTGGTAGAGCAGCCGACCCTCCTTGCTCGCGAACAGGAAGGCCTTCTCGCGCTCCATGGCGTCCGTCCCCTGGTCCGCCATATGGAAGCTGTAGGCGGCCAGGTCGCTGTCCGCCCCCTGAAGGGAGCTCGTGAACGAGTCGTCGTACTGCCCCAGTTCCCGCGTCGCGCGCGACCGGGCTTCCAGCAGCCTCTTCTCGATGTGCTTCCGTTGTTCCGCGTTCATCCTTCGCAAGCGCGTTCGCCGACCCCGCCGATTCCGATGCGGACCTCGACGTCGTCGATCTTCACCACAGATGTATTCAGGCCGCCCCGCGGGGCCGACCCGGTTCGCACTTCCACGGCCAGCGTCTCGCCGGCGATGTAATCCTTATGCGTCGACACGGCCCGTTCCAGCTCCTCCGGGCCCGCCACGCCGAGACGGATGCGGTCGGCGACCTCGAGCCCCGCATCGCGCCGCAGCCGCTGCACGCGGTTCACGATCTCCCGCGCGTAACCTTCGGCGCGCAGCCCATCGTCGATATCGGTATCCACGGCCGCGAGGTAACCGCCTCCCGTCGCCACGGCGAGATCGGTGAGCGTCTCCTCCTGAATCACGAGGTCTTCGGGCATCACCCGCACCCGCTCGCCCCCGATCTCGATGTCGAGCGGCTCCCCGTCCCTGAGCCGTCTCAGGGCCACCCCATCCAGATTCGCGATCCCGGCCGCGACGGCCGGCGTACGCCCTCCGTGTTTCGGACCCAGCGCCCCGAACCGAGGCTTGGCGTATAGCCGGGTAAGATCTTCGCTGTCCCCCAGTGACACAACCTTTTTGACGTTGAGTTCTTCCGTCGCGAGCGCCGCCATGGGGTCCGCGAGCACCCGCCCCTCGGGCAGAACCGCGTGCAGTGCGCGCAACGGTTGCCGAATCCGGACCCCCGCCTTTTCCCGCGCGGCCCGGCCCAGGGCGACCAGACGCCGAACGTCGTCCATCGCCTGTTCGAGTTCGGGCTCCGAATGCCCCTTCGGCTCCGGGAAATCCGCCAAGTGGACGGATGTGTCGTCCGTGAGCGCCCGGTAAAGCCAATCGGACATGAACGGGGCGTACGGGGCGAGCAGCCGCGCGGTCGTGGCGAGACATTCGTGCAGCGTCGCGAAGGCATCGCCGCTCGCGGCCGCGATCCCCGGCTGCGTCGCCCAGAAGCGGTCGCGGCTCCGGCGCACGTACCAGTTCGACACATCGTCGAGCACGAACTCCTGGATGGCGCGCGCGCCGGCGGTGAGATCGAACGACTCCAGCGCCGCCCCCACCCGCCTCACGACTCGGTCGAGGCGCGCGAGCACCCAGCGGTCGAGGTCGCTTCGGTCGGAGACAGGGGCCGCGGCGGACGCGGTGTGGGACCACCCCTCCTCGTTCGCGTAGAGGGCGAAGAAGCGGTACGTGTGACGGAGCGTGGCGAACAGCTTGCGGTCGGTCTCGCGCAGCGCCGACGGGTCCCAACGCTTCGGCACCCAGGGGTTGGACCCGGAGAGGAAATAGAAGCGCGTGACGTCGGCCCCGTAGGTGTCGAGCGCGTCGCGCGGATCCACGGCATTGCCCCGCGACTTGGACATCTTCCGTCCCTTCGCGTCGAGCACCTGGTCGTTGACGACGACGGCCCGGAAGGGTGCGCGGTCGAAGAGGATGGTGGACAGCGCGAGGAGCGAATAGAACCAGCCGCGCGTCTGGTCGACGCCCTCGGCGATGTAGTCGGCCGGGAAGTATCGCTCGAAGGTGTCCCGGTTCTCGAACGGATAGTGCCACTGGGCGTAGGGCATCGAGCCCGAGTCGAACCACGCGTCGGCGACTTCGGGCACACGGCGCATCGTGCCGCCGCACGCCTCGGCGCCGCAGTTCCACTCGTATGCGTCGATCCCCGGCCGGTGGGGATCGAAGTCCTCCGGGAGGCCGCCGACCCGGCGACCCAGTTCCGCGAAGGATCCGAGCACCTCCCGGTGTGCGTCGTCCTCGGAGCAAAGCCAGATCGGGAGGGGGGTTCCCCAGTACCGCTCGCGCGAGAGCGCCCAGTCGACGTTGTTCTGCAGCCACTCGCCCATGCGGCCGGACCCCGTCTCGGGCGGGTGCCAGTCGATGGACGCGTTGTGCTCCAGCAGGCGCGACTTCACGGCGGTCGTCCGGATGTACCAGGAATCGCGCGCCATGTAGAGAAGCGGGCTGTCGCAGCGCCAACAGTGGGGATAGCTGTGTTCATACATCTCGCGCAGGTACAACTGGTCGTGCGCGACGGCCCAGTCGCGGAGCGCGCGTTCGGTCTCTCGATCCTTCACGTGCATGCCGGCGAGTCCGCCCGGCACGGTGTCGAGAAAACGCCCGTCTTCGCCGACCGTGTGCTGCATCGGCAGCCCCGCGGCCTCGCCCAGCCGAAAGTCGTCTTCGCCGTACATCACCGCGGTGTGCACGACGCCCGTCCCTTCGTCGACCGTGACGAAGTCCGCCTCGAGCACCGTCCACGCGGTATCGGAGCCGGCGCCGTCCACCGCTCCGTCGAAGAGCGGGCGGTAGCGCCGCCCGCCGAGATCGCCGGCGCTCACTTCCCCGATGATCTCATACGGGTGCCGCAGCACTTCGGAGACGCGGTCGCGGGCCAGGATGAGCACCTCGCCGGGCGAAGCCCCGCCGGGCCCGTCGTGCGCCCGCGCGGGGGTGGTGCCGTCCTCGCCCCCGCCGTCGCTCTCGCCCTCGGGCAGGACGCGTACGCGGGCATAGGGGATGTCCGGGCCCACGGCGAGGCCGAGGTTGCCCGGAAGCGTCCAGGGGGTCGTGGTCCAGCTCAGGATCCGCGCGCCGTCCGGGTCGTCCTCAAGATGGAACTTCATGTAGACCGCGGGCTCGGTCACGTCCCGGTAGCCCTGCGCGACCTCGTGGCTCGAGAGTCCGGTGCCGCAGCGCGGGCACGTCGGGATGACGCGGTATCCCCGGTACAGCAGGCCGCGCTTCTCGATCTCCGACAGCGCCCACCAGCCCGACTCGATGAACTCCGGCGAGTACGTGACGTACGGGTCGCCGTAGTCCAGCCAGTAGCCGATGTCCCGGGACAGCCGCTCCCAGGCATCCTGGTAGCGGAACACGTTGTTCCGGCACTTGTCGTTGAACCTTCGGATCCCGTAGCGCTCGATGTCCGGCTTGCCGGAGATGCCGAGCGAACGCTCGACCTCGAGTTCCACCGGCAGCCCGTGCGTGTCCCAGCCCGCCTTCCGCGGCACGTGGGAACCGGACATGGTGCGGTATCGCGCCACCGCGTCCTTGATCGTGCGGGCAAGGATGTGATGGACGCCGGGCGCGGCGTTCGCGGTCGGCGGCCCCTCGTAGAACACGAAGTCCGGCGCATCCGCTCGGGCCGCAAGGCTGCGCTCGAACGTCGTCTCTTCCTCCCAGCGTGCGAGGATTTCGGCTTCGAGCCCGCGTACGGACTCCGGTATTGGCCGGTAGGCCATGGAGGTACTCCGTCTGGTTATTTCCTGGATGGTCGACGCGGTCGTCGGAACGGCGGGCGTGCGCAGCGGGGTGCTGCGGTCAGGTCGACGCGGCGCCCGAACCGCCGACGTCGACCCGGCTAATCGATGGAGGCGGGGGCTCGGTATTGGACGCCGGAGCCGCCGGAGCCACCGGACCCGCAGGCTCGGCGGCGGCCACCTCGCGGGCCCCGTCCCCGGCCGTTTCGACCGGATCGGAGCCTTCGCTCGTTTCTCGCAGCTCCCGCAACCGCTCGCTGAACCGGTCGAGGTCGCTCGATCCGTCCCCGAACCGTTCATCCTCGAAGTCGAGGTATTCGTCGAAGCGCTCGAACAGCTTCCGCAGCGAGGCGAGGAACCGGCCCCGGGTCGCCTTCAGATCGTCGACCTTGTCGTGGCAGAGGCGGACGGCTCGCTCGGCGTCGGCGAGAACGGCGCCCACGCGCATCTCGGCCTCGCGGACCCGCACGGCCGCATCGCGCTCGGACTGGCGGCGAGCCTCCTCGCGCAACTCCTGTGCCGCCAGGAGCGCTTCGTTGAGGGCCTTCTCGCGGGCCCTGTAGCTCTCGAGCTGCTGCTCTTGCTGCTCGAGCCGTTCGCTGAGCACGACGTGCTCGCGCACGTGGCGTTCGAGGCTGTCCGCCACGACCGCCAGAAACGCATCGACCTGCTGCGCGTCGTAGCCGCGCACGGAACGCCTGAAGTCGTCCCTCTTCTTGCGGACGTCAAGCGGTGTCAGGTCGATCATCTCTCCCCCAGCAGCACCGTGCCGAGCCGCACCCGCGTGCTCCCCTCCTCGATCGCGATCTCGAAATCGTTGCTCATCCCCATCGAGAGCGCCCGGCCCTCGAAGGCCGGAATCTCCGCCCGGCAGCGCTCCAGCAGCCGCGCGGCGCGCCGAAACGCGGGCCGGACCACGGTTTCGTCCACCGTAAAGGGCGCCATCATCATCAGCCCGGCCACGCGCAGACCGGGCAGTTCGCAGATCTCGGCCACGGCGTCGAGCGCCACATCCGGGCCCAGGCCGGCCTTCGCCGCCTCTCCCGACGTGTTCACCTGCACGAGCGCCTCGACCGGTTCACGCCGCTCCTCCTCGACGATGCGGCTCAGCGTGCCCGCGAGCCGTACGCTGTCCACGGATTCGACGACATCGAACAACCGGACCGCGCGTCGCGCCTTGTTGCGCTGCAGCCGGCCGATCAGGTGCCACGCGACGCCGGGCGTCAGTCCCAGTTCCGACCGCTTGCCTTCGGCTTCCGGCACCCGGTTCTCGCCGATCCGGTCCACGCCGAGCGCCTTCACGATCTCGATGCCCCGGGCGGGATGTCCCTTCGTCACGGGGAGGACCTCGACCTCGCTCGCGCGCCGCCCGGCCCGCCTCGCGGCAGCCTCGATGCGCTCTGTCACCATGGCCAGCCGGGCCTCGACCTGATCTTTCGTCACGCGGCACAGTCTACGGGGCCGCGTCCGGCGATGCGAGCCATTCGCCGGGGTCCGGCGGGACCCGGCGGCGCCCGGCGGACCCGCAAAAAACAGGCGCCCGGCGTCGCTTTGGCGTCGCCGGGCGCTTGCCGTCGCTTTCAGAAACTGCGGGACGGCCAGTGTGGTGTCTCCGTAATGCTAGATCACCTGGAACGTCACCCACTGGGAGACCCAGACCGCCGTGACCCTGTCGCGGTTCTTCGCAGGCGTGAACCTCATCTGCTGCACGACTTTCCCCGAGGCCTCGTCGAGCAGGGGGTTCCCGGAGGAGGTCTTCACCTCGAAGTTCGCGACCGCTCCGCCCTCGGTCACGTAGAGCCAGAGTTCGACGCGACCGCCGATGCCGGCATCCTTCAGCGTGCGCGGGTATTCCCGCTCCAGAATCTGCTGAACCTCACCCTGGTTCAGCATCACGGGAGGCGTGTCGTACGCGATGAAGGACGGCCGGTCCGCCGGACTCCCGGTCTCGGGAGGCGGGGGCAGGGCGTTATCCGTCGTGAACGACTCGAACGTCGTTTCCGCGATCGTGATGTCCTCGGAGATGTCGACCGATGCGACCCGCGGGGTGGCCGGACGGGCGATCTGTTCCGGCGGCGGCGGGATCTTCACTTCGGGCGGCAACGCCACGGCCTCGATTTCATCGGCGACGACGCCGAGGTCCGCTGCTTCGAACGGGCGTACGAGCACGAACAGCCCGAAGTGGAGCATGACGGCCGCCATCAGGCCGATCTGTGTCCAGTTGGTGCTCGCCCGCTTGAACTGATCGTTCGCGGTGAGCCGAATGCCGGTCTCTTCCATCGTTTTCCTCCCGGTCTCCAGAAGCCCGTGGTGTGGCTGCTACTTCCGGCAGCCCGCGGCCAGACCCCGCGTCAGCGCCGAGCCCGCATGGCGCGCTGCTCGAGTCGTGTGGCGAAGGTTACGCGCACCGCCCCGGATGCCTGCAATTCTTCCGTAATCGTATTGATCTGCTGATAAGGCACCTCGGAGTCGCCGCGAATCGCGATCACGAGTTCGCGGTTCTCCGCATAGATGGGCCGAACGGTTTCCGAGATGTCCTCGAACGGCGTCAGCACGTCGTTGATCCAGACCGAACCGTCGCGCTGAACCCAGAGATGAAGGATGTTCTGCCGTTTCTCGTCGATCTTCTCGGTGGCCTCGGCGGTCGTCCACTCGATCTGCCGGTTCCGATCCTTCCGGAAGACGGTCGTGACCATGAAGAAGATGAGAAGGAGAAACGCGATGTCGGCCATGGACGAAGTGGGGATCGACCCGTCCGACCCGGACTTTTTCTTGAAGCCGCTGTCCTTGATGGCCATCTAGTTCTCCATCTCCTGTAGCGAGATTCGCTCGGCGCCCGCCAGCTTCACTTCATCGAGCACGTTGACCATGTGACGGTAGGGCGCGTCCGGGTGCGTCTGGATGGCGGCGATGAGATTCTCGTTGCCGGCCAGTTCGGTGCGCAGGATGTTCGCGACCTGCGTGTGCGCCACGACCTGTTCCTGCTCGCTCTCTCCCCGGCGCACGATCACGCGGCCGTCGGGCTGCACGATGAAGAAGATCAGGTTCCGTCCCGACACGTCCTGCTCCTCGGCCTGCTCCGGGAGCACGATCGGCAGTCCCCGTTCCTCGTTGAACACCGTCGTCGTGAGGAAGAAGACCAGGAGGAGGAACGCGATGTCCGCCATCGAAGAGGTCGGGATCTCATCCGACACCTTCTGCTTGCGCTTCATGATCGCCATTGTGGACTTCTTTCTCCGTTTTTCGCCCGGAGGTGCGACTCGGGCGCGTCAGCTCGCCCGCGCGCCGCGGTCCTCGAGGTCCCAGATCAGCCCGAGCACTTCCTGCGCCCCTTCCTCCATGTCGAGGATGAGACGATCGATGCGGGTGACGAAAAAGTTGTAGCCGATGTTGACGGGGATCGCGATCGAGAGGCCGGTGGCGGTCGTGATGAGCGCCACCTTGATGCCGCCGGCGACGAGGCCCGGCTCGACCTGGCCCGCGATCTCGATGGCCTGGAAGGCGAGAATCATCCCGATCACGGTGCCGAGGAAACCCAGCATGGGAGCGACGTTGGCGATCGTACCGAGGACGGTGAGGCCGCGTTCGAGGAAGTCGAGCTCGATCACGCCCGTCGTTGCGATCGCCTTCTGGATGTCCTTCCCGTCGGAGCGCGCCTCGCTGCCGCGGTCGCGGAGTCGGCGCAGACCGGCGAGGAGGATCGCGGCGACGGGTCCCCGCGTCTCTTCGGCCGTCGTGATCGCTTCGCCGAGGCGGCCGCTCACGCCGAGGTTCTCGATCTCGTCGAGCAGTCGCTTCGAGTCGCGATGGGCGATCGTCAGGGTCCACGCCTTGGCCAGCATCACGCCGATCGCGATCAGCGAGCAGAGGACAAGGGGGTACATCATGAACCCGCCATCGGTGAACAGAGTCAGCAGCTCGTACTGATTGCCCATATCGCCTGTCGCCTGCCCGTGAGGGATTTGTCGCCCAATGCCGGCCTGGTCCTGGTTCGCAAGTCTAGGGGACGGACGGAGCCTCGTCAAACCGTTTGGGCCCGTCCGGCCGATCCGCGGACTCCGTGTCGATATCGGCGCCGGGGCGGCTCAGTTCGGGCGCCGCGACATCGGCCGCCAGGTGGTCCCGGAGCTGCTGCGCCGCCAGGTTCCGGCGCAGGACGCCGCGACGCGCAAGCGAGATCTGGCTCGTCTCCTCGGATACGACGACGACGTACGCGTCGGTCTCCTCCGAAAGGCCGAGCGTGGCGCGGTGCCGGGTGCCGAGCGTCCGGTCGCTGAGAGGGTACTGCGTGAGCGGCAGGTGGACGCCGGCGGCCACGATCTGCCCGTCGCGCACGACGACCGCCCCATCGTGCAGGGGCGACCTGGGCGTGAACAGCGACACGAGCAGGCTGGACGACACGTCGGCCCGGAGCCGCGTCCCCGTCTTCTCGATGTACTCCTCGAGCGACAGTTCGCGTTCGATCGCGATGATCGCCCCGGTCCGGGTGCGGGACAGTTCGGCCGCCGCTTTCGCGATCTCATCCGCGACCGCCTCGCTCCGCTCCTGAAGCCGGGTCAGCGCGCTCAGCACGCGGTTGCGGCCGATCCGGGCGAGCGCGTTCCGCAACTCCGGGTGAAAGACGACGATGAGCGCGAAGGCCCCGTAGGTGAAGGCCTGCGAGAGAATCGACCGGATGAGGTCGAGGCTGAGCCATCCCGCCGCCGCGTATACCGCGACGAGGAGGACGAGGCCGAACAGCATCTGGAACGCCCGGGTGCCGGACCAGAGGATGAGCACCCGGTAGATGAGGACCGCGACGACGGTGATCTCGAAGGCGTCCAGGAGATCGATCTGAAGGAGGCTCAGGTAGTTCCAGAGGGCATCCATCAGCCGCGGCCCCCAGCCGCCTGCGGGCGGGCGGGCGGACGGGCGCCGCGAACGTCGCCGGCGCGGCGGGCATCGACCGCGTCGCGGGCATCGATCGCGTCGATTGCGCCCTCGACGTCAAGCGCCTGGCGCGTCTCGCGAACATCGTGCACGCGGAGCACGTCGGCGCCCCGCCGCGCCGCGGCCAGGGACGCGGCCACGGAGCCCGTCACGCGCTCATCCGGCCCCACACCGAGCAGCGCTCCGAGGAAAGATTTGCGCGACGGGCCGACCCACACCGGCGCTCCGAGCGCCGCGATCTCGTCGAGCCGGGCCAGCAATTCGAGATTGCCATCCAGGGACTTGCCGAAGCCAAGCCCCGGGTCGACCGCGATCTGCCCCGGCTCGCAGCCCGCGTCGAGCGCCGTCCGCCGGGCGTCGGCCAGAGCGCCGCGCACCTCCGCCGCGATGTCGCCGTAGGCGGTGTCGAGCTGCATGGTCCGGGGCGTGCCGCGCATGTGCATGAGGACGAGCCCGACGCCCGTGCGGGCCGCGAGACCCGCCAGCGCCGGATCGGCGCGCAGGGCGGTCACATCGTTGATCGCCGCGGCGCCCGCATCGACCGCCCGCTCCGCCACCTCGAGCTTGGACGTATCCACGGAGACGGGGATCGGGAGATCGCGCAGTCCTCGGAGCACGGGTTCGAGCCGGGCCCATTCCTCTTCCGCCGGCACCGGGTCGGCGCCGGGTCGCGTGGACTCGGCGCCGATATCGAGGATCGCCGCTCCCTCTTCCGCGATCCGCCAACCTCGCGCGATCGCCGCGCGAGGCCGATCGAACCGGCCGCCGTCCGAGAACGAATCGGGCGTGACGTTGAGGATCCCCGCGATCACGGGTGATTCGAGAGAGATCTCGCGATCGCCTACCCGCCAGGTGCTTGCCGGCCCGACCGTCGAGAGCCCCATCCCCATCCGCGCGCCGGGCGCCCTCAGGCGGGGGCCGGGGCGGGCTCGCCCCCCGCACCCTCCAGCGGACGCCCCCGCTGCGGCACCGGCTCCACGGTCGCCGGCGTCGGCGGCGGCTGAACGGATTCCGGGACCGGAGCCGGCAACTCCCTGCCCGCCTCGAGCAGTTTGATGTCCTCCGAGTCGAGCGTCTCCCGCTCCAGCAGCGCCTGCGCGATCGCTTCGAGCAGCGTCTGATTCTCTTCGAGGACGGTATGCGTGGCGGCGTACGACTCATCCAGGATGCGCTTGATCTCGCCGTCCACGAGTTCGGCCGTCTTCTCGCTCACCTCGCGGCGTTGCGAGAGGTCCCGTCCCAGGAAGACCTCCTGTTCACGGTCCCCCACCGACATCGCGCCCACGGCCGGCGACATCCCGAACTGCGTGACCATGCGGCGCGCGAGGTTCGTCGCGCGCTCGATGTCGTTGCCCGCGCCGGTCGTGATCTTGCCCTCGCCGAACATCATCTCTTCGGCCACGCGACCGCCGAAGAGCATCTTGAGCTGGCCCTCGAGCCAGTCCTTCGTGTAGTTGTGGCGGTCCTCCTCCGGGAGCGAAGCCGTGATCCCGAGGGCACGCCCGCGCGGCACGATCGTCACCTTGTGGAGCGGATCCAGCCCCGGAACGCGGAGGGCGACCACGGCATGCCCCGCCTCGTGATAGGCCGTGACGCGGCGCTCTTCATCGGAGATCACCATGCTCCGGCGCTCGGTGCCGAGCATGACCTTGTCCTTGGCCCGCTCGAACTCGTCCATGTAGACGCGATCCTTGTCGTCCCGCGCCGCGATGAGCGCGGCCTCGTTCACGACGTTCTCGATATCCGCGCCCGAGAGCCCCGGCGTCCCCTTCGCCAGCACCGCGAGGTCGACATCGTCGGCGAGCGGGATGTCCTGCGTGTGCACCTGGAAAATCCCCTCGCGCCCCTTGATATCGGGATTGTCGACGACGATCTGGCGGTCGAAGCGACCCGGGCGCAGGAGCGCGGGATCGAGTACATCCGGCCGGTTCGTCGCGGCGAGGAGGATCACCCCTTCGTTCGACTCGAAGCCGTCCATCTCCACGAGCAACTGGTTCAGCGTCTGTTCCCGTTCGTCGTGCCCGCCCCCGAGACCGGCCCCGCGGTGGCGTCCGACCGCGTCGATCTCGTCGATGAAGATGATGCAGGGCGCCTGGGCCTTCCCCTGTTCGAAGAGGTCACGGACGCGGGAAGCGCCCACGCCGACGAACATCTCCACGAAGTCGGAGCCGGACATCGAGAAGAACGGTCGTCCGGCCTCCCCGGCGACGGCTCTCGCGAGGAGCGTCTTGCCGGTCCCCGGCGGCCCGACGAGCAGCGCGCCCTTCGGCAGGCGTCCGCCGAGGCGCGAGAACTTTCGCGGATCCTTGAGGAACTCGATGATCTCCTGCAATTCGTCCTTCGCTTCATCGCACCCCGCGACGTCGGCGAAGGTGATCTTCGGCGTGTCTCCGCTCAGGAGTCTGGCCTTCGACTTCCCGAAACTGAAGGCCCGCGATCCTCCGGCCTGCATCTGCCGGATGACGAAGAGCCATAGTCCGATGATGAAGATCCAGGGAAGGATCGAGATGAATACGTTCAGCCAGTTGCTGCGGGCGGGAAGCGTTTCGATCGCGATGTCGGCCGCGAGGAGTTCGCTCATGAGGGCGTCGCCGATCTCGCGCGTCGGAAGCAGGAGATGGAAGTTCCCGACTTCCGTCTCCTCGACGGTGATCGGACTCCTGAGTCTGCCCTCCACTTCGCCGGTCCCGAGGCGCACCTGGATCGACTCGATGTTCCCCTGCGTGATCTGCTGGCGGAACTGCGTGTAGGTCAGCGTCTCCCGGCTCTCCCCGGCGCCTCCCATGAACTGGAGAAGCGCGACGGGGATCAGGATCAGCAGCGCCCAGAACGACGCGGTCCTGAGCCATCGATGCATGCGGCCCGAGGAATCGCCGCCGTCCTGCCTCTGCGGCGGCCTCTGCGGCTGGTCTTGTCTCATTTTGATCTATTCCGGCCTGTTCCGGCCTGTTCCGGCTCCGATGTCTCGCCTGCGGCTGTCTCCCGAACGGCTCACGTACCGGGACACGCGATAAACGGAAGGTGACGAAAATCCTCCCCGTGATCCAATCCATACCCCACAAGGAACTCATTTGGTGCATCGAAGCCAACCCACCGGGGCTCCCACTCGAGGTCCGGCGCGATGCGCTTGTGGAGGAGCGCGCAGATCTCGAAAGAGGCGGGGCCTCGGTCGACGAGCGCGCCGCACAACTGGTTCAGCGTGGTGCCGCTGTCGACGATGTCTTCGACGAGGATGATGTGCCGGCCGGCCATCGGGGCCCGCGGGTCGTAGAGCAGTTCCACGTTGCCCGAACTCTCCGTGCCCTTGCCGTAGCTCGATGCGACGAGGAAGTCGACCTGCAGCGGCCGCCGGATCTGGCGGACCAGGTCGCCGAGGAAAACGAACGACCCCTTGAGCAGTCCCAGCAGCAGGATATCGGCGTCCGGCGGGTATGCGGCGGCGATGTCCGCTCCCATGCGGGCGACGCAGTCCGCGATCTGCGACGCGGAGTAGACGACGTGTCCGAGGGGCTCGCCCCCGGTGTACTCCGTGAACTCGCGTTCCGCGGCTTTCATCGTGCCGGTCTCAGCGCTCGGTGAATCCAATGGACTCCAATGGCGAACCACGCTCCTCCGGGGTCGGGCGGCTCCACCGCCGCCCGGGAGTGCCCGGCCACCCACAGCACTTTCCGGTCGGCATCCACCACGACCGGCACGGCTGCGCGACCCGAAGCCGGCACGCGACGCTCCACCAGGAGCTTCGCCACCTTTCGCGACCCGGCCGGCGTGCGGATCCGGTCTCCGGGTTCCGGTCCCCGTACCCGGATCGGGAACCTGATCCCGTTGACGGGGAAAGCCGTCGCCCAGCGTTCCGTGCCCTCGAGGGCGCCCCAGCGCACCTCATAGGCCCTCCCGCCGAGGCGAACCGGCGCCCGGCCCGCCCGCATCCGATCGATGTCGAGTTCGCGGTCGGACGGCGCCTGACGCGCGCGACGTACGTGAATCCGGTCGAACTCGCGCTCGACCCGCAGACCTGCCGCGATGTCCACTCCGCGCCCGCTCTCCCCCGTGTCGATGAAGGATGCGCCCACCCGGGTTCCGCGCCGGGACACCCGGAAACCCATGTCCCGGGCGACCCGCCGCAACATGCGGCCGCGAGCCGCCCGATCATACCCCAGCAACCGGGACCGGGCAATTTGCGCGCCGGCGGCGCTTTCCCGGTATCCCGCGGCGGCGAGACGCCGCCGGGCGCCCGCTTCCAGCCCCCCCTCGGCCACCAGTGCATGCCTTCCGAGTTCCGCCAGCAGTCGGCGCACGGACGGCTCCCGGTCGGCCAGGGCCGGCAGCAGCCCGTACCGCACCCGCGAGCGCCGATAACGGGGATGCCGGTTTGCGGGATCCTTCACCCACTCCCGCCCCGCGGCCCGCAGCCAGCCTCTCAGTTCCTCTCGCCCGAAGCCGAGCAGCGGACGCACGAACGCGCCGCGGCGCGCGGGGATGCCGGCCAGCCCGCGAAAGCCGGGGCCGCGCAGGAGGTTCAGCAACACCGTCTCCACATGGTCATCGCGCTGGTGCGCGAGGGCGACGCGGTCCGCCCCGGCCCGACGCCGCGCCTCGGCCAGGAACGCGTATCGGGCCGCCCGCCACTCCGCGTGGCCGCCCGCGAGTCCGTTCGCCCGGCCCACGTCGCACGGAACTCCGGCCCGGCGGCAGAGTTCCGCCGCTCGCGCGGCCTGTGCGGCGCTTTCCGGCTGCAGCCCGTGGTCGAAGTGGGCCGCGCTCAGCGTCAGCGGCCATGACTCGCCGAGCGCGCGGAGGAGATGGAGGAGCGCGACCGAGTCCGATCCGCCGGAGAAGGCCACGAGGACGCGCGAGCCTCGCGGCAGAAGCTCCGGAGTCGCCTCGAGCGCGCGCCGCAGGCGGGCCTCCACGCCGGCGCCCGCAGCGCGCGGGGCTTCGGCGCGGAGGGTCAGGACTCTCCTGGCGGGAGGCGGTCGCGGCACGCCGCCGGGCCGCGGCGGAAGTCCAGTTCCTCGGCCACGGAAACGCCGAACGTCGGCCGTGCCGGCAACTCCCCGAACGCGATCTCCGACGGGGCGTCGGCAGAGGGATCGGGAGAGGGATCCGCGGAGGCGGTCCCGGATCGGCCGAGCTTGCGCCCGTGCTCCCAGACGCGATCCCGCCCGGTGACGTATGCCCGCAGGGCGCCGGTGATGTCCTTCGGTCCGCTCAAACCTCCATCACCTCCGCTTCCCTGCGCGTCAGCATCTCGTCGATCTTCTTCACGTATTCGTCAGTATGCGTCTGGACCTCCGCCATCGTGCGGCGGCAGATGTCCTCGCCGACCTCCCCGTCCCGCTGCATCCTCAGAAGCTGGTCGCGCGCATCGTGTCTCGCGTGCCGGATCGACACCCGCCCCTCTTCCGCCATCCGGTGGAGGATCTTGACGAGTTCGCGGCGGCGCTCCTCGGTCAGCGGCGGAATGGGCACCCGGACGACGACGCCGTCCACCGAAGGGTTGAGCCCCAGGTCGCCGCTCTGGATCGCGCGCGCGACATCGCCGGCGATGTTCGGGTCGTACGGCTGCACCAGAAGCATCGTCGGCTCGGGGGCGCTGACGTTGGCCACCTGCCGCAACTGTACGATCGAGCCGTACGCTTCGACCCTCACGCCGTCGAGAATCGCCGTCGTCGCCTTGCCCGTACGAACGGTGGCGAATTCCCGCGCGATCGCCTCGATCGCGCTATCCATCGCCAGGACCGCATTCTCCAGCGTCTCCTCCGGCACCGTCCCCTCCGATCTCCACGAATCCTACGCGACGAGGGTCCCGATCCTCTCGCCTCGCAACGCTGCCAGGATTGCACCAGGCCGCTTGATGTTCAAGACGACGATGGGCAGCGAGTTGTCCTTGCACAGCGAGATCGCCGCCGCGTCCATGACGCCGAGTTCACGGGTCATCACTTCGAGATACCCGATCTCGTCGATGAGCGAGGCCTCCGGGTCGGTCTCCGGATCCGCAGTGTACACCCCGTCGACCCGCGTCGCCTTCATGATCACGTCGGCTTCCATCTCGATCGCCCGGAGCACGGCCGCCGTATCGGTGGAAAAATACGGGTTCCCGGTGCCTCCGGCGAAGATCACGACCCTTCCCTTCTCGATATGCCGCAGCGCGCGACGCCGGATGTAGGGCTCCGCGAGTTCTTCCATCCGGATGGCGGACATGACCCGCGTCTCCACGCCGGACTGCTCGAGCATGTCCTGAAGCGCCATCGCGTTGATCACGGTCGCGAGCATGCCCATGTAGTCCGCGCTCACCCGATCCATGCCGCGCGCGCTCGCCACCGTGCCGCGCATGATGTTCCCGCCGCCCACGACGAGTCCGAGGCTCACGCCGCTCCCGTGGACGCGACGGATGTCGTGCGTGAGTTCCTCGATGGCCGGCGGGTCGATGCCGAACCCCCGATTCCCGGCGAGCGACTCGCCGGAGAGCTTCACGAGGGCGCGGCGATACTTGAGATCGCCCGCGGCCCCCGGAATCGGGTCCGCGGAACTCAGCCGCCCACCTCGAAGCGGGCGAACCGCCGAACCGCCAGGTCCTCTCCCGCCTTGCCCAGGACCTCCTTCACCGTCAGGTCCGGATCCCGCACATAGGCCTGCCAGAGAAGCGCGTTCTCCTCATAGAACTTGCGCATGCGGCCCTCCACGATCTTCTCCGTGATCGAGGCCGGCTTGCCCTGCTCCAGCGCCTGTTCGGTCAGCAGCTTGCGCTCGCGTTCGACCTCCTCCTCCGGAATGTCGTCCGGCGACACGCCCCGGGGATTCGTGGCCGCGGCATGCATCGCGATCCCGCGGGCCGCCTCTACCGCCGCGTCGCCGGAGTCTGAAACCTCCAACAGCACGCCGATGCGATTCCCGAAGTGGACGTAGGAGGCGAAGGCCCCCTGCGCGCCGACGTCATAGCGCACGGCCCGTCCCAGCTGGATGTTCTCTCCGACCTGGACCCGCAGCTCGTTGAGGCGGCTCTCGATCGCGTCTCCGCCCTCGAACTGCAGCAGCGCGGCGCCCTGCACGGTCTCCCCGTCCGGCACCGGGAGGTCGAGCAGCCGGTCGGCCAGATCCCGCGAGAAATCCTCGAACGCATCGCTGCGCGCGACGAAGTCCGTTTCGCTCAGCACCTCGACCATCGAGGCGGACCCATCGCGCATCGCGATGCGGATCGTGCCTTCCGACACCGCGCGCGCCACGCGCTTCGCCGCCTTCGCCGCGCCCGCTTTCCTCAGCAGGTCGATGGCCCGCTCCGAATCTCCGTCCGACTCGATGAGCGCGCGCTTGCAGTCCATCATCCCGGCGCCTGTCCGGTCGCGGAGAGCCTTCACCGCCCCGGCCGTGATCTGCGTCATGGTCTCCATGTCTCCTTCCCAAAAAAAAGGGCCACCGAAGTGGCCCCTTGCGGTCACTTCTCTTCTGACTCCACCTCTCCGACAACGGCCGCTTCGGCACCCTCCGATCCGGCGTCCGCCGCGGGTTCCGGGTTGTCGACCGTTGCGGCGCTCGCCGCAGTCTCGGCGCTGGCCTCCGTCTCGGCGCTCTCGGCGTCCGCAGCACCCTCGGCCGACTCGGCGGCCCCGTCGGCACCCTCTATCACAGCTGGATGGTGCAGTCGCTGCGCGATGACCTCGGGCCGCGGCTTTCGCCTCGGCCTCCGTCGGCGCGAACTGCCCGCGGCGTCGGCGACCCCGCCGGCGTCGCTCGAATACGTGTACGCCTGCGACTCCGCCTCGTCCCGTCCCGCCTCCGGAATCTCGCGGCGCGATGCCTCCACCACGTCCGCGACCGAGCGCGTGATCAGGGAGACGGAGCGAATCGCGTCGTCGTTGCCCGCGATGGCGATCGTGAGGAGATCGGGATCCGCGTTCGTGTCCGCGATCGCGACGACCGGGATGCCGAGGCGGTTCGCCTCGCGCACCGCGATCTCTTCGCGGGTGGAATCCACCACGAACACGAGCCCCGGCAGCTTCGTCATTTCCTTGATGCCGGACAGATAACGGTCGAGCTTCTGCCGCTCGCGCTCGAGGAGCAGCCGCTCCTTCTTCGTGTAGAACTCGAACGCCCCTTCCTCGACGCCCCGCTCGAGTTCCTTCAGGCGCGCGATGTTCTTCTTGATCGTCTGGAAGTTGGTGAGCATGCCGCCCAGCCAGCGTTCCGTGACGTAGAAGGAACCGCAGCGCTCGGCCTCTCCCCGCACGACGCGGGCGAGCTGAGGCTTGGTGCACACGAAGAGCACGGATTTGCCCGCGACGATCGTCTGGCGCACGAGTTCGTGTGCCCGCTCGAGCTCCCGTTGCGTCTTCTTGAGATCGATGAGGTAGATCCCGCCGCACTCGGCGAAGATGTATTTCCGCATCTTCGGGTTCCAGCGATGTGTCTGGTGCCCGAAGTGTACGCCCGCCTTCAAGAGGTCCTGCAGCTCGACGCCCATGCGTTCGGCTTTCCGCCTTCCGCTATCGTTTGGAGAACTGGAAGCGCTTGCGCGCCTTGGGACGACCCGGCTTCTTCCGCTCGACGATTCGGGGATCGCGGGTCAACATGCCGTGAGACCGCAACGTGCGCCGGCGCTCCTCATCCATCGCGAGGAGGGCGCGGGCGATGCCCAGGCGCGTGGCCTCCGCCTGGCCGGTGATTCCGCCTCCTCGGACCCGCACGGCGATGTCGTACGACGCTCGTGTCCCGGTGACATCGAGGGGCGCCGCGACGAGCGAACGGTGTCGCGGGATCGTGAAGTACTCTTCGAAAGCCCGGCCATTCACATTCACGACGCCCACACCACGCTTCATCGTGATGCGGGACACCGACTTCTTCCGACGTCCGACCGACTGGACCTGTTCCGTATCCGCCAACTCTCGTCTCCCTGGCAGTCCCTGCGCGCTCTCTGCTATTCCGTGACCGCTATTCCGTGACCGCTATTGCGTGACCGCGTCGAAGGGGCGGGGACTCTGAGGCGCGTGCGGATGCTCCGGCCCCGCGTACACTTTCAACTTGCCGAGCATCTGCCGGCCGAGCGCGTTCTTCGGCAGCATGCCCTTCACCGCCAGCTTGATCACCCGGTCCGGGTATCGATCGAGCATGCGCCGGAAGGGGATGAAGCGCTCTCCACCCATGTAGCCGGAGTGGCGGAAGTATTCCTTCTGATCCGCCTTGTTCCCGGTCAGCCGCACACGCTCGGCGTTCACGACGACGACGTAGTCGCCGGTGTCGAGGTGCGTGCTGTAGATCGGCTTGTGCTTTCCGCGAAGAACGGTCGCGATCCTCGTCGCGAGACGGCCGAGAACCTGATCCGCGGCGTCGACCACGTACCAGTCCCGTTCGATCTCCCCCGCCTTCACCGAGTACGTCTTCATTCGTTCTGCCCACCTCAAAAAAACCGCCCGGCGGGACGGATGCCGAGCGCGTGAAAATGATAGCCCGTGAAGCTATTCAGGGCTTCGCACGAAGTCAATCGCGCGTGAAGGCGTATCTTCGCATGGGACGGGAGGGCGGCGCGTCCCTGCGGCAGGCGCTTCCGGCCCGGGGCGCGCCGTCGTTGACGTAGCGAACGAGGCCGGACCGTTCGGCGCCCGCGCGCAGCCGCGAGAGCCCGCGCTCCTTGAGTTGCCGCGTCCGCTCGCGGGACACGTCGAGGACCGCCGAGATCTCGGCCGGCGTCTGGGGCCGCTCGAAACCCAGACCGAAGTAGCGGCGCACGACCTCCGATTCGAGCGGCGGGAGGTCGGCCAGACTCGCCTCGATGGCCTCGTGCAGCCGCTCCCGAACCAGCCCGGCTCCGGGCTCCGGCGCCTGTTCGTCGGGGAGGAGTTCCTCATAGGTGCAGGCGCTCCCGGGGGCCATCTCGTCGAGGGAAAAACGGTGTGGGGCGGGTTCGCCGGGAGGCCGCTGATCGTCGTGGTCGGCGATGGCCTGCGACATGGCCCGCCGCACCCAGTAGTGCGCGTAGCTGATGAAACGGACGCCGCGCTCCGGGTCGAAGCGGTCGGCGGCGCGCACGAGCCCCAGATTCCCTTCGTTCACGAGGTCGGCCAGCGGGACGCCGCGACCGCGGTATGCGCGCGCGACCGACACGACGAAGCGGAGATTCGCGCTGACGAGCCGTACGCGCGCCGCCTCGTCGCCGGCTCGACTTCGCCGCGCCAATTCCACTTCGGCTTCCGCGTCCAGCAGGCTCTCGCGACCGATGTCCGCCAGGTAGCGCTCGAATATCCGGACCATTCCGGGTCGACCTCAGTCGACGCCGCGCAGAATCCGGCCCCAGCGGATCTCGGTGAGCCAGGACATGGGGCCCCTCGGCTCACGAGCGTACGAATAGTACACGAGGAAGGGTCTTCCCCGGATCGCATCCCTGGGCACGAAGCCCCAGTAGCGGGAGTCCTCGGAGTTCGACCGGTTGTCGCCCATGACGAAGTAGCTGTCCTCCGGCACGACCAGGGGCCCCCAGTTGTTTCGCGTCGTCACCGTCCCGGCGCGGCGCGCGCCATCGGTCAGGAACCGGCGCTGCCACGCAAACTTCGGGCTCGGGGCGTCGGGGAAGTCCGACGCGGCCTTCACGTAAGGTTCCTCGAACGGAACGCCGTTCACGAACAGCCGCGCCCGCCGCATGCGCAGCGTATCTCCCGGCATCCCGACGATCCGCTTTACGTAGTTCGTGCGAGGGGGCTGTTCGGCCGACTCCGGGGGCTCGAACACGACCACGTCGCCGCGCGAGGGCTCGCCGAACGCGGGCAACTCCAGTGCGGTGCCGGGGATCTCGGCTCCGTACACCATCTTGTTGACGAGGAGGAAATCGCCGATCAGAAGCGTGTTTTCCATGGAGGCGGTCGGAATCTGGAAGGCCTCCACGACGAAGGTCCGGATGAAGAGAAACAGGACGAGGGCGATGAAGATGGACTTCGTCCACTCCCACATCCATCGGCCGACGGACGCGTCGCGACCCCGTCGCGCCCGGACCGTGGGAGCTCGAAACCAGCGGACGCGCCGCCGCGACGCGCCGTCTTCCAGTCCCGCTTCCAATCCCGCTTCCGGGCCTTCGCCTTCCGTGCCGGAAGCGGTTCCCTCAGTCGGTCGTTCCTCCATTCCACCCTTCCCTGTTCCACAAGCCGGTGATCGGCGGTCCCGCGCGCACTCCGGTTTCGGATCCCGTGTGCGGGCCGCCCGCACTATGTGATGTACGGCGGGGCCTCAACGGGGTCTCACCTCACGGCCTCACTTCACGGCTTCACCAATCGACATCGATCTGCGCGCGCTGCAGCGTACCGCTGTAATCGACGTACGCGACCTTCGTTTCCGTGTAGAACTCGTAGACTTCCCACCCCCCTTCGCGGTGCCCGTTGCCCGTGTTTTTCACGCCGCCGAAGGGGAGGTGCGCCTCCGCGCCGATGGTGGGCGCGTTCACGTAGGTGATGCCGTTGTCGAGTTCCTCCACGGCGCGAAACGACGCCGTCACATCCCGCGTGTAGATCGACGACGAGAGCCCGTATGGAACTTCGTTGTTGATATCGAAGGCTTCGTCGATCGTGTCGAAGCGGATCACGGAGAGCACCGGCCCGAAGATCTCCTCGCACGCGGCCCGGTGCCCTCTGTCGACGCCCGCGAGGACCGTCGGCTCGAAGAACCAGCCGTCGGCGAGGCCGCTCTCCGCCGGCCGTCCGCCCCCCGTCGCCACCGTCGCCCCCTCGTCGCGGGCGATCGCGATGTAGCGTTCGCACTTCTCGCGAGCGGCCTCGTGGATGAGCGGCCCCACGTCGACGCCGGCCTCCAGCCCGTCGCCGAGGCGGAGGGAGCGCGCCTCGTAGCACAGTCTCTCCACGAAGTCGTCGTGAATGTCGCTCTGCAGGAGGAGGCGGCTCGTCGCGGTGCAGCGCTGCCCCGCCGTGCCGAAGGCGCCCCACAGCACGCCCTCGAGGGCGAGATCGAGGTCCGCATCGGACATGACGATCTGCGCGTTCTTGCCGCCCATCTCGAGGGAGAGGCGCTTGTGCATGCGCCCCGCGACCTCGCCGATCCGGCTGCCCGTCTCCGTGGATCCGGTGAAGGAGAGGCCGGGGACGCCGGGGTGCTCGACGATGGCGCGCCCGATCGTCTCGCCCCGGCCGTGCAGCAACTGCACGCACTCGGGCGGCAGGCCGGCCTCGAGCAGGATCTCCACGAACCGATGGGCGCTGTGGGGCACATCCTCCGAGGGCTTGTAGATGATGCTGTTCCCGCAGAGCAGCGCGGGGAAAATCTTCCAGCTCGGGACGGCAACCGGGAAGTTGAAGGGGGTGATGATCCCGAACACGCCGATGGGACGCCGGAACGACATCGCCCACTTGCTCCGCAGCTCGGAGGGCGCCGTGCGTCCGAAGAGGCGCCGGCCTTCCACCGCCGCGTAGTAGGCCGTGTCGATGGCTTCCTGCACATCGCCCCGCGTCTCGTCGAGCACCTTTCCCATTTCGCGCGTGGCCGTGCGCGCGAGATCCTCCTTGTGCCGCGTGAGCAGGTCCCCCGCTTTCTTCAGCACCAGACCCCGCTCGGGGGCCGGGGTCCGGGACCACTCCTCGAAGCCGCGCTGCGCGGAGGCCACGGCGGCGTCCAGTTCGGACGCGCCGGTGTCCGGGAAGAGGCCGATGAGGTCCGGCGTGCGCGCCGGGTTTCGGTTCTCGATGTAGTCGCCGGTGGCGGGCTCGGTCCACTCGCCCGCGACGTAGTTGCGGAACTTCTCAGCCATTGCCGGAGAGACTCCGTGTTCAGTGATGCATTCAGTGATTCATTCAGTGATGCATTCAGCGATTCATGAGGAGGATGATCTCCTCGTTTTCCACCCGGACGTCGACGATGGTCTCGGGGATGTCGAAGAGCACGGTTCGTCCGTCCGCACGCAACCCCAGTTGCTGCGCGGCCATGCCCAGCATCAACGGGGGCACCGGGATGACGCCCGCCTGGATGCTCACGAGGTGGAGGCGTCCCTCGCCGCTCTCCCCCACCTGCGGGAGGACCTCTCCGGCGACCCGGGCGGAATCCCCGAGCAGCCTCGCCAGGCTCGCCGCCTGGTCCGCGTCGATCGGGAGCCGCGCGAAGTCGAGCATGACGGAAAAAGCGACGGTCGAGTCGCGCAGTTCGACGGCGGGCTCTCCGACGCCGGCCGGCAGTCGGGGGGTCAACTCGTAGCGAACGTAGCTCTGGAGTTCCGTCTCGGTGAACCGCGTCTCGGCCGCCCCGCCGCCGGCCGCCAACTCCTCAAGAGCTGCGTCCACGTCCGCGGCGGCCTCGGGGCCGAATTCGGGCGTGGTCTCGACGACGACGATTTCGTCCGCGCCCACGTTCGCGAGCCACGCCTCGATGTCTTCCCGGAAGATCCAGCCGGCGAGCAGCAGAATCAGAAGGAACGTGAGAAAGCCCAGACCTGTGAAAAGCCTTCGGAAGATACCCATGTCGACCGCCTCCGACCGGAATCGGGGAAAGAGCAGAAGCTAGTGCCGTGCGCGGCGGGCGTCATCGGCGCCGCCCGCCAGCCGGCCGGCGGCGACTTCGGTGTGCCGCGCCCCGCGGGAGAGAAGTTCGCTCCGCATCAGCGACACGCGCCGGACATCCACCGTGGCCTCGAAGCGGACGCCCGCGACGGCGCCCGCCAGACCTACGGGCGGCGGGGGGCGACGGATTCGTCCCACCGTCACGTGCGGACGGAACGGACGCGGGTCGGGGGCCACGCCGACGCGGACCACGGCCTCCTCCACGGATCGCTGCAGCGTGGCGAGGGCGGGGGCCTCCTCGACGCCGACCCACAGGACGCGCGCGCGCCGGTGGGAGGGAAAGACACCGGCCGCGCGCAGCCGGATCGAGAAGCGCGGCAACTCCGCCACGGCGGCGGCGATCTCGCGCGCGAGCGGCGTCTCCAGGTCGCGGTCGACCTCCCCGATGAAACGCAGCGTGAGGTGCAGTTGCTCCGCGCGCACCGGCCGCACGCCCTCCAGCGCCCGCAGGCGCCCGGTCGCGAGGGCGAGGTCCGCGCGGACCGCGGAGGGGAGGAGGACGGCCGCGAAGAGCCTCGACCGAACGTCGGGGGAGACATATCCTGCGCCTGCCATGATCCTCCTCGTCGACAACTACGATTCGTTCGCCTTCAACCTCGCCCGGTATCTCGAGGAACTCGGGGAGACCGTGCGCGTGCGGCGCAACGATGACGTCGATCCGGGGACCCTGGGGGACGAAGGCTTCTCGCACATCGTCATCTCGCCCGGTCCCTGCACGCCCGCCGAAGCCGGCGCCTCCGTCGAGGTGATCCGGGCCGTGGGCGCGGAGATCCCGATTCTCGGCGTCTGTCTCGGCCACCAGTGTATCGCCGCGGCGACCGGGGGACGCGTCGTCCGGGCCGCGCGCCCGATGCACGGCCGCCTGTCGGCGATCCGGCACGAGGGACGCGGGCTCTTCGCGGGCCTCCCCTCGCCGCTCGAGGTCACCCGCTACCATTCGCTGGTCGTGGATCCCGGCGAGCCGGGGACCGACATCCGCGTCACGGCCCGGACGGAAAAGGGCGAAGTGATGGCCCTCGAACACGTGTCGTGGCCCGTGTGGGGCGTACAGTTCCATCCGGAAGCCGTACTTACGGCGGGGGGACGCCGCCTGCTCGGGAATTTCCTCGCGCTCGGAAGGGGGGACGTTCCCGCCTCCGAGCCCGTGGAAGCCGCCCCCTGCCCCGAACTCCCGGCCGACGCGCTGCGCTAGGGTCCGCGGAAACGAATCGCCTCGGCGACGTGGTCCTCGGATACGCGGGCCTGCCCCTCCAGGTCCGCGATCGTCCGGGAGACGCGAAGCGTGCGGTGGTAGCCGCGGGCCGTCAGGCCAAGATGCGTCACGGCCTTCCGCAGGAGCGAACGGCCGACCCGCTCGAGCCGGCACGCTTCCTCGAGACGGGCGGGCAGGATCCGCGCATTGGTCGTGCCGTGCCGGCGGGCGGCGCGGGCGCGGGCCCTGGACACCCGGGCCCGCACGACCGCGCTGGTCTCGCCGGGCGCCGGATCCGCGAGTTGCTCCCAGCGCACGGCCGGGACGTCGACGAGCATGTCGATCCGATCGAGGAGCGGTCCGCTGACCCGGCGGCGGTAGCGCCGCACGGTCTCCTCGGGACAGCGGCAGCGGCCCGGCACGCCCAGGAAGCCGCACGGACACGGGTTCATCGCGGCCACGAGCGTGAACTCGGCGGGAAAGCAGGCCGACCCGGCGGCGCGGACGATCCGCACCTGCCCCTCCTCGATCGGCTGGCGCAGAGCCTCCAGCGTACGGCGCCCGAACTCCGGAAGTTCATCGAGGAAGAGCACGCCGTGGTGCGCGAGCGACGCCTCGCCCGGCCGCGGACGGCTCCCGCCGCCGATGAGCCCGGCCTCGCTGATGGAATGGTGCGGCGCCCGGAAGGGTCGGACGCGCTCAAGTCCCGAACCATCGGCCAGCAGGCCGGCGACGCTGTGGATCGCCGTCACGTCCACCGCCTCCCTGACGTCGAGGGCGGGGAGGAGACCGGGGAGACAGCGCGCGAGACTCGTCTTTCCGGAGCCGGGGCAGCCGGAAAGGAGGAGGTTGTGCCCTCCGGCGGCCGCGATCTCCAGCGCCCGCTTGGCGACCGGCTGCCCCTTTACGGCCGACAGGTCGAACCCGCCGTTTCGTGGCCTGCCGCCCGTCTCCGTCCGATCCGTCCGACCGGCGGCGGGCAGCAGCGCCGCGGGCCCGCGCAACGGGACATCGCCGTTCAGCGCGGCGAGGATATCGGTCAGCGAGTCCGAGCCGCCCAGGGCGATCCCTTCCGCGGCCGATGCTTCCCGCAGGTTCGCGGCCGGCAGCAGGAGGCGCTCGACACCGGGGTTCGCAGCCGCAAAGAGGGCGATCGGGAGGCCGCCGCGGATGGAACGCAACGAACCGTCGAGCCCGAGTTCGCCCACCGCCAGCGTCCCCTCCAGGGCATCCTGGGGAAGATCCCCCTTGGCGCACAGAATCCCGAGCATGATCGGCAGGTCCAGCGCGGCCCCGGTCTTGGGAAGGTCCGCCGGTGCCAGATTCACCGTGATGCGCAGCCCCGGCACGTGAAGGCCCAGTTGCGCCGCGGCGGCCCGGATGCGCTCGCGACCCTCGCGCACCGCGCTTTGCGCGAGACCGACGATCTGGATGATCGGCGTCCCCTTGACCAGCGACACCTCGACGCTCACCGGCCGCACGTCGAGCCCCATCACCGCCGCCGACATCACCGAGGCCGACCCCAACCACTTCGGCATTCTTCGTCGCTCCCGTCCGCACAGCCTTGTAATCTTGTAACTTCACGGTGAGTCGAAGATCGGCGCCGGTCTCAACCGGTTCTCAAACGGCTGCACTCAAACGGGCTACAAGCGAGGCGGACGAGTGGCGAAGAGCGTGAGAAGGTCGTGCGGGACGCGGGTGCTCGGAGCGCTCCTGCTGAGCCCGCTGCTCGCGGACCTTCCGACCCCCCTGCCGCTGGACGCGCAGGAACTCGACGCGGGCCACCTTTATCTCCGCGAAGCGGGGCGCCGCGTGGGGACGGAGCGCTTCCGGATCTGGCGGACCGGGTCCACCGTGAACGCCGTCGCCAGCGTCGAGAGGGTGCAGCGAACCGCCTGGCAGGTGCGGCTCCAGATGGACCCCGACCTGCTTCCCGTGAAATACGAGATTCGCGAAGGGGTATCGCCTCTCGTGAGCGGGGAACGCTTTCCCGACCGGATCCGCTTCCACTTCGTGACCCCGGAGGGCGAGCGCTGGAAGGAGTACCCGGTTCAGGAGGCGGCCGCGATCCTCGAACCGGGGGTCGCACATCACTATCTCGTCCTCGTGCGCGCGCTCAGAGCCGCGCCGGACGGGCGCATGACAGCGATCCTGCCCCTCGACGGCCGGACCGTGACCGTGGGCCTGACCGGGCGGACGGAGGAAGACGTTTCGCTCGGCGATGAGTCGGTGGACGCGACCCGTTACGACATGGACGTGGAGGGCGCCCTGCACCGGGTGTGGCTCGATGCGGACGACCGACTGCTCCGCGTCGTGGACGCGGCGGGACGCGAGGCCGTGCGAGCCCCGGCCGAGGGCTGAGGCAAACTGGAGGAGAAAGAGGACAAAATGGAACACCATCCGGAATCGTCCGACGCTGCGGTGGAGGAACACGGGATCCCCTCCCTGCCCGTGCGCATCGTGCAGGTCTTCGTCTCGCCGGCGAAGCTGTTCGACGCTCTCCGCCACCGCCCTGCCTGGATCGGCGCCGTTGTGGGGCTCATCGGCCTCAGCATCGCGCTGCAGTTCCTTACGCCAGTCATCGTCCCCGAGGAGGTATTGCGGAGGGCGGCAGAGGCCCGGATCGCGGACTTCATACCGGCGGGAACGGACCCTGCGGTTCTGGAACAGCAGGTCGACGCGGCCATTACGCCGGGAGTCGGCGTCATCGTCGGCACCATCATCATGACGCCGATCGTACTCTCGCTCATCGCGGGACTCCTCCTCATCGCCTTCAATGTCATCCTGGGAGGCGAGGCCAGCTTCAAGCAGTTGTTGAGCGCTGCGGCGCACGCCATGTACATCGGAACGGCGGGAGGCGTCCTCTCCATCGGCCTGTTGGCGGTCGGCGCCGAGATCGTGACCCTCTCGCCCGGTCTCTTCCTGCCCGAGATGGAGGGATTCCTCGGCAGGTTCCTAAACGGAATCAACATCTTCTCTGTTTGGACGTGCGGGGTGCTCGGGGTGGCGGTGAGCCGTTTCTATCCGGGACGGTCCGTGGCGGCGGGCACGACGTATCTGCTCGTGCTCTACCTGATCTTCGTGGCGGCGCTCGCGATGTTCTCCGGTCTCCTCGCCGGTCTGGCCGGCTAGGACGTGAAACCGCGCGGGTCGCGCCGACGTACCCGTGACGTACCGATGTACCGATTGATGTGCCCCTGGGCGCGGGCCATGCAGTTGCCCGGACTGCCCGCCGAGTCTCGAAATAAAGGTCCTTGTGAAGGATGAAGAAAGCGATCATCGCGGTCGTCGTGGTTGGACTTCTCGCGACCATGGGATTTCTCGCCACGCAGCGGCAAGGGCGTGGCGCCGTCGAAGTCCGCGTGGAGGCCGTCGGGCTGCGGAATCTCGTCGACGACGTCTCCGCGACGGGCCACATAGAGCCCAAGACGCACGTGGACATCACCACCGATGTCGCCGGACGGATCATCGAACTCCCGGTGGAGGAAGGGCAGGACGTGGAGGAGGGAGACCTCCTGCTGCAGATCGACCCGGCCCTCTACAGGGCAGGCGTGGATCGGGCCGAGGCCGCGCTCGCGCAGGCGGAGGCCAACCTCGCCCAGCAGGAGGCGACGTACGAGCAGTCGCAGCGGGACGCGGACCGTCTTACGGCGTTGCAAGCGCGCGGGACCGACTTCGTGACCGAAGCGGAAGTCGAGCAGGCAGTGACGAACGCCAACGTCCAGAAGCGGCTCCTGGAGGCCTCGGAGCACCAGGTCCAGCAGGCCGACGCGAGCCTGGACCAGGAACGGGACCGGCTCGGGAAGACCACGATCCGGGCCCCCATGTCGGGCCGGATCACGCGGCTCAACGTCGAGCGCGGCGAGACCGCGATCGTCGGGACGATGAACAATCCGGGAAGCCTGCTCCTCACCGTGGCGGACCTCTCCGTCATGGAGGCCGTAATCGAGGTGGACGAGACGGACGTGCCCGATATCGCCATCGGCGACTCCGCCTACGTAGAGATCGACGCCTTTCCGAACCGGCGTTTCGTGGGGATCGTCACCGAGATCGGCAACAGTTCGATCGTGCCGCTGAATCCCGCCACGTCCGGAGGTTCGGCTCAGGCGATCGACTTCGAGGTGCGCATCGAACTTCGTGCACCGCCCGAAGGGATCAGGCCGGACCTGTCGGCCACGGCCGATGTGATCACGGACACCCGCGACCAGGTACCCAGCATCCCCATCACGGCGCTCACGCTGATGGATGCGGATGAGTACGAGGAGATCCCGAACGAAAACCTCCCGAGCGCTCCGCGTTCCGACGCGGTGCGGGATATCGAGGGCGTCTTCGTCGTGGAGGGCGACGTCGTCCGCTTCCGTCCCGTGGAGATCGGCATCGCCGGAGAGAACTACTTCGAGGTCGTGTCCGGGATCGAACTCGGCACGACGGTCGTCTCCGGCTCGTTCCAGGCGATCCGCGAACTCCAGGACGGAAGCCGGATCCAGATCGACGGGCCGACCCCCGAGGCCGCCGTCAACGGCGACGGGAGCGGAGGGAGCGACGCCGCGGCCGACGGATCGGCCGACGGATCGGCCAACGGAGAGAACGGACGATGAGCGGGAACGGGCAGATGAAGTCGATGATCGTCACGCGCGGCCTCAAGAAGGACTACGTGATGGGCACCGAGACGGTGCACGCGCTGGCGGGCGTGGACATCGAGATCCTCCGGAACGAGTACGTCTCGATCATGGGACCCTCGGGCTCGGGCAAGTCGACGCTCATGAACATGATCGGCTGCCTCGACTCCCCGACGAGCGGCGAGTACGTCCTCAACGGGCAGGCCGTCCAGGATCTGAGCGACGACAACCTGGCACGGATCCGAAACCGGGAGATCGGCTTCGTGTTCCAGACGTTCAACCTCCTGCCGCGGGCGACGGCGCTGCACAACGTGGAGCTGCCGCTGATCTACGCGGGGGTATCGAGCAGGGACCGGCAGCGGAGGGCAGCGCACGCGCTCGAGATCGTACAGTTGGCCGACCGGATGGACCACAAACCCAACGAACTCTCCGGCGGTCAGCGCCAGCGCGTGGCCATCGCGAGGGCCCTCGTCAACGAGCCTTCGATCCTCCTCGCGGACGAGCCGACGGGTAACCTCGACTCCTCGACGTCCGAGGAGATCATGGACGTCTTCGACACGCTCCACGAGAACGGCCAGACCATCATCATGGTCACGCACGAGTACGACATCGCGGCTCGCTCCCAGCGCGTGATCACGCTCGTCGACGGCAAGGTCGAGGCGGAGATGTCCGTGGATTACTACCTCGCGCGCGGCATCCAGCGGCCCGTGGCGGCCGCGGTCGCGGCGGACCCACCGGCGAGCCCGGAGGCCGCGCCGACGCCCGTTCCCGCGCCGGAAGCCGAGCCGGACCCGGCTCCCTCCCTGGAGGCCGAGCCGGACCCGGCGCCGGCGCCGGAGGCTGCTCCGGAGCCGCCCCCGACCGCGGCTCCGCTCGACTCCGTGCGGCCCGAGGCCGCCCCCCCGACCCCGGGAACACCGCGCCCCATTTCGAACCCGTGGGCGCCCCCGCGCACCCCGCCCGTCGATGGCGGGCGCTAGCGGCCGCGCGATTCCCCGCCGATGAGATTCTGGGAGGGCATCCGCCTGTCGCTGCAGCAGGTCCGGTCGCAGAAGCTGAAGTCGTTCTTCGCGCTCCTCGGCATCAGCATCGGGATCACGTTCCTCATGGCGGTGATCACGATCGTCGAGGGCATGAACAGCTACGTGCGCGATGACTTCGCGGGTTCGCTCTTCGGCGTGAACACCTTCACGGTGGTCCGGCGTCCCCAGATCACCACCGGTCGCATCGACGAGGCGGAACGACGCCGGCAGCGGCGCAATCCGCAGCTCACCATGGAGGACGTGGAAGTCGTGCTGGCCGCGACGCCCGACGCCCAATACCGGGCCTATTATGCGCGAGATGTCGCGGGCTCGGTGCGCTACGGGCAGTACGAACGGCGCAATGTCCTCATGGTCGGGGGTTCGCCCGAGTACGAGGCGGTCCAGGGATGGAAGGTGGTGGATGGGCGGGGCCTGACGCCGATCGATGACCAGCAGGCGCTTCCCGTCGCCGTCATCGGCGCCCAGATCGCCGAACGGCTCTTCCCCACGACCTCGCCCATCGACAAGCGCATCCGAGCGGGCGGGCACGGTTTCAGAGTCGTCGGCGTGCTGGAGGCCCAAGGGGGCCTGGCCGGCAACCTGCGCGATGCGGCCGTCCTCATTCCCTTCGAAACGTTCCAGCGCACGGTAGCGCGGCGGCGGCTGGAGGTGGACGGCATCACCGTCAAGATGGGGTCGCTCGACGAACTGGACCCGGCCATGGCGGAAGTCGAGGGCGCGCTGCGATCCGACCGGCGCCTGCGGCCCTCCGAACCGAACAATTTCGGCATCGACACTTCGAGCGGGCTGCTCGACGCGTGGGAGACGATCAACCGGGTGCTGATGACGGCGCTGCCGGGATTGGTCGGAATCTCGCTCGTAGTGGGCGGCATCGTAATCATGAACATCATGCTGCTCTCGGTCACGGACCGGACGCGCGAGATCGGGCTCCGCAAGTCGCTCGGGGCGCGGCGGCGCGATGTCCTCTTCCAGTTCCTGACCGAGGCCTCCACGCTCTCGATTGTGGGGGCGGCGCTCGGCATCGGAATCGGATTCGGGCTGGCGTTCATCGTCGAAGGGGTCTGGGGCCTCCCGGCAGCGATCTCGGTCCCCGCGATGATCGTCTCCCTCGTGCTCGGGCTCGGCGTCGGGATCACCTCCGGCCTCTACCCCGCCTATCGCGCGGCCCGGCTCGACCCGATCGAAGCCCTCAGGTTCGAGTGAGGTTGCCGTGAGCGCGGGCGGGAGGGGCATGCGAGGCATGGGATTCATCGCGACAGTCGCCGAGGGGATCGCCGTCGCCTTCGACTCGCTCGGAGGGAACAAGGTGCGGAGTGGTCTCACGATCCTCGGCGTGACGATCGGCGTCGTTGTCGTCATGGTCATGGCGGCGGTGATCACCGGGATCAACCGGAGCTTCTCGGAGCTGATGGCCCCGGAGGGGATCACTACGTTCTGGGTGGCTCACTTCGACTTTTCCTCCATGCAGATCAGCGGACCGCTCGAGGAGGGGGAGGACGCCTTCTTCAAGAACCCTCCGCTGGAGCCGGAATGGGCGAAGGAACTGGGGCGGATCCCGGGGATCCAGAGCGCGGCGCCCATCGTGGACCTGGCGGGGTCCGGCTACGAGGCCTCCTCCGAGGGCGACCGGGTCGAGATCGGACTCTACGGAGTCGGCGCCGACTACATCGAGATCTCGGGCGGCGACATCATCGCCGGCCGCTGGTTCACGCAGTCGGAAGCCGACCGGCGCGCCGCGGTCACCGTGATCGACTCGGCCACCGCGGTGGGGCTGTTCGGGACTCGGGATCCGATCGGGCGGGACATCCGCATCAGCAGGGGCAGCGAGAACGCGAGAGTTCGCGTGGTCGGCATCTACCGGGTGCCGGCCAACCTCTTCGCCGGGCTGGTCTCGCACTATGTGTGGATGCCCTTCGCGACGGCGGACAAGCTGCTGCGGGTGTGGGACCGGCAGATCAGCTTCGTCGTGCGGCCGGAACCGGAGATGGAACTGCAGGCCGCGCTCGACGTGACGCGCGCCCGCATGCGGCAGTTGCGGGGACTGGAGATCGGCGAGGAAGACGACTTCGCCATGATGACCTCCGAGCAGATGATGGACCTGTGGGGCCAGCTGACCAACGTCCTGTTTGCGGCGATGGTCGGCCTGTCGAGCATCGGGCTCATGGTCGGTGGCGTGGGGGTGATCGGGATCATGATGATCTCCGTGACGGAGCGGACCCGCGAGATCGGACTGCGCAAAGCGATGGGCGGGCGCCGCCGTGACATCATGTGGCAGTTCCTCGTCGAAGCGGCCACGCTCACGCTGCTGGGCGGGACGACGGGGCTGCTGGTCGGGGGCGGGCTCGTGTGGATCGTGAACCAGGCCACGCCGCTGACCGCCGTCGTGCCGCTGTGGTCGATCGTGGCCGCGCTCGCGGCCTCGATCCTGACCGGGATCGGCTTCGGACTCTACCCCGCCTCCCGGGCTGCCGGTCTGGACCCGATCGACGCCTTGCGCTACGAGTGAGTTCCTCACCCACGGCAACACAGAGGTGACCTTACGCCCACGGGGTCCCGAAGCCGCGGGCTACGGGGAGGCGCGTGGGACCGCTCGTTCGGGCCGTGGCATGGGGTTCATCGCGACGGTCACCGAGGGGATCGCCGTCGCCTTCGACTCGCTCGGAGCGAACAAGGTGCGGAGCGGTCTTACGATCCTCGGCGTGACGATCGGAGTCCTCGTCGTCATGGTCATGGCGGCAGTGATCACCGGGATCAACAAGAGCTTCTCGGAACTGATGGCCCCGGAGGGGATCACTACGTTCTGGGTGGCTCACTTCGACTTTTCCTCCATGCAGATCACCGGCCCCCTCGACGAGGGGGAACACGCCTTCTTCAAGAACCCTCCGCTGGAGCCGGAATGGGCGAGGGAACTGGAGCGGATCCAGGGGATCCAGAGCGCGGTGTCTGTAGTGAATCTCGGGTCAGGCAACGAGGCCTCTTCCGGGGGCGACCGGGTCGAGATCGGGCTCTACGGAGTGGGTGCCGACTACATCGAGATCTCGGGCGGCGATGTGATCGCCGGCCGCTGGTTCACGCAGTCGGAGGCCGACCGGCGCGCCGCGGTCACCGTGATCGACTCGGCCACGGCGGTGGGGCTGTTCGGGACGCGCGACCCGATCGGGCGGGACATCCGCATCAGCCGGGGTGGCGAGAACGCGAGGGTGCGCGTGGTCGGCATCTACCGAGCACCCGCCAACCTCTTCGCAGGCCTCGCATCGCACTATGTGTGGATGCCCTTTGCGACGACGGACAAGTTGCTGCGGGTGTGGGACCGGGAGATGAGCTTCGTGGTGCGGCCGGAACCGGAAACGGAGCTTCAGACCGCGCTCGACGCGACCCGCGCCCGCATGCGACAGTTGCGGAGACTGAGGCCGGGAGAGGATGACGATTTCGCCATCATCACGGCCGACCAGGTGGTGGCGCTCTGGGGCCAGCTGACGGGTGTGCTGTTCGCGGCGATGGTGGGCCTGTCGAGTATCGGGCTCATGGTCGGTGGCGTCGGCGTCATCGGGATCATGATGATCTCCGTCACGGAACGGACCCGCGAGATCGGACTGCGCAAAGCCATGGGCGGACGCCGCAGCGACATCATGTGCCAGTTCCTCGTCGAAGCGGCCACGCTCACGCTGCTTGGCGGGGCGACGGGCATGCTGCTCGGAGGCGGGCTCGTGTGGGTCGTGAACCAGGCAACGCCGCTGACCGCCGTCGTGCCGCTGTGGTCGATCGTGGCCGCGCTGGCGGCCTCGGTGCTGACCGGGATCGGATTCGGACTGTACCCCGCCTCGCGGGCCGCCGGTCTGGACCCGATCGACGCTTTGCGCTACGAGTAGTCCTTCCCTGCGGCGGTAACACGCGGCTGACTTCGGCAGACAGTTGGAGCCGCGGGGGGCGGGGAGGCGCGCATGATCGGTCGTTCACCTGGTGCAGTGTCGCACGAATTCCTCGGCTATGCGGGTTCGCCGATTCCCGCGACACCGCGCTAGCGGCATGGGGTTCTTTTCGACGGTCACCGAAGGGATCGCGGTCGCCTTCGATTCGATCGGAGCCAACAAGGTCCGGAGCGGCCTCACGATCCTCGGCGTGACCATCGGCGTGCTCGTCGTCATGGTGATGGCGGCCGCGATCACCGGCGTCAACCAGAGCTTCGAAGCTGCGATGTCTCCGAACGGCATCGCGACGTTCTACGTGTCGCACTGGGACTTCACGTCGGCGGGGTTCGGCGGCGGTCCGATGAGCGAGGAGGAGCCGGACCTGCTCCGCAACGAGCCGCTCGATCCGCAGTGGGCCCGGGAACTCGGACGCGTCCCCGGCATCCAGAGCGCGTCCCCGTTCGTTGAGATCACCGGCGATTTCGGCACGCCGGCCTTCGAGGCAAGCGTCGGGTCGGATCGCGTCGAGATCCTGTTCTACGGCGTGGGCGCCGACTACCTCGAGATCTACAGCGGCGACATCATCTCGGGTCGCTGGTTCACGCGCCCGGAGGCCGAGCGGCGGGCCCCCGTCGCCGTGATCGATTCCGTGGTGGCGGCCGATCTGTTCGGGTCGCTCGATCCGGTCGGCCGCGAAATCCGGATCGGGGAAGGGAGCCGCGGAGCCATGTTTCGCGTGATCGGCGTGTACCGGGTGCCTGCCAACCTGTTCGCCGGCCTCGCGTCGCACTTCGTGTGGGTGCCGTTCGCGAGCGCGGACAAGCTGCTGCCCATCTGGGACCGGGCTGTCAGCATCATCGTGCGGCCGGAGGCCGAAGCCGACCTTCAGGCGGCGCTCGACGCGACGCACGCGCGGATGCGGCAACTCCGTCGCCTGGAGCCGGCCGAGGAGGACGACTTCGCGGTGCTGAGCCAGGAACAACTGCTGAATCTCTGGGGCCAGCTGACGAACGTCCTGTTTGCGGCGATGCTGGGGTTGTCGAGCATCGGGCTCATGGTGGGCGGCGTGGGGGTCATCGGCATCATGATGATCTCCGTCACGGAGCGGACACGGGAGATCGGGCTGCGCAAGGCGATGGGGGCGCGGCGGCGCGATGTCATGTGGCAGTTTCTGGTCGAGGCGGCCACGCTCACGCTGCTCGGCGGGGCGACCGGAATGCTGTTGGGCGGGGCGCTCGTTTGGATCGTGAACCAATTGACGCCGCTGCCGGCGGTCGTGCCGCTGTGGTCGATCATGGCCGCCCTTGCGGCATCGGTGCTGACGGGGATCGGTTTCGGGCTCTACCCGGCCTCGCGGGCCGCGGGGCTGGACCCGATCGACGCGCTGCGCTACGAGTAGGCGACCGAAAGGCGAGCCTGACCGCCCGATGACAGAGCAACCGCTGGACCTCCTTGCCATAGCGGCACACCCCGACGATGCCGAACTCACCTGCGGCGGGACGCTGGCCCGTGCCGCGGGTCAAGGGCACCGGACCGGCATCCTGGACCTGACGCGCGGCGAGATGGCCTCGCGCGGGACGCCCGAGTTGCGGGCCGAAGAGGCGGATCGGGCGGCGGCGGCGCTGGGGGTCGCGGTTCGGGTCAACGCCGGACTCCCGGATGCGCGGCTCGAGAACTCGCTGGAGGCGCGGCGGATCGTCGTCGGGCACCTGCGGGACCTCGCCCCCGCGACCGTGATCCTGCCCTATCCGCGCGGCCGCCATCCGGATCACCGGGCCGCCTCGGAACTCGCGCGCGACGCCTGTTTCCTAGCGGGACTGCGGGAGTACGAGGGCGGCCCCGGGCGCCGGCCGACGAAGATCCTCTACGCGATGGCGTACCGGGAGGACGCGGTGAAGCCGACCTTCGTCGTCCCGCTCACGGAAGAGCAGTTCCAGCGAAAGGTCGAGGCGGTGCGGTGCTACGCGTCACAGTTCGAGGGGGCGACTGCGGCGGGTGAGATCTTCCCCACCGGACAACCGCTCATCGAACGCGTCGAGACGGCGTCGCGGCACTACGGCTCGTTGATCCGAGCTCCGCACGGCGAACCGTTCCACGCCGATGAGACGATGCGGGTGAGCGATGTCACACGCCTCGGAGTTCGCTCGTTGTAGATAGGGCCGCGGCCGAGTGGAGCCCGGCTGAGCACCCAGCTGAGCACCCAATGGAGCCGTCAGCCGCAGCGAACCTCGACGAGGAGACGCTTCCAGCTCGGGACCGACTCGGCGCCCACCTTGATCACCTGTACGCGCGCCGCGCCGCCGCGCCGCATCCAGGGGGCAAGCCAGGCGCCGATCTCGCGCGGAAGGTGGCCGACCGGGTCGCCATCGCGGATATGGACCCAGACATCGTCGGGTTCGCCCCCGGGCGGGTCGGGGATCAGGAGGAGTTCCTCCTGCGGGCTTACCGTGTCGAGGTGGCGGGCACGGTCTTCAAAAGCGAGTCCGTGGACGGTGGTGCGGAACACCGGGGCCCCGAGCGGTGGTATGCTCTGCTCGTCGGACGTGGGCCCCGTGGGGCCTGGCGCCGGGGGGGTGGGCCCCGGCGCGGAACGTGGTGGTTCCATGTACTCCATCCCGAGTTGCGGCGTCGTTTGAAGCTTCGACACAATAGACGCTCTTCGCCGAACGGGCGAATCCGGACGGAAAGCGACGATGATACAGCCCGAAAAAGAGCGACTTTACCTCGACTACGCGGCGACCTGGCCCATGCGGCCGGAGGTGTGGGAGGCGATGGGGGCGGAGCTGCGGCACGGCTTCAACCCCGCGAGCGCGCATGCCCCGGGGCGCCGGGCCCATCGCTGCCTCGAGGTCGCGCGCGGGCGGATCGCGGATCTGCTCGGGTGTCCGCGGTCATCCGTCTGCTTCACGGGCGGAGGCACGCAGTCCGACAACCTCGCGATCCTCGGCTTCGTGCGGTCGCACGCGGGGCATGCGGAGCACCCGGGGCGCCCGGGGCGGAGCCCGCGCGTGTTCGTGTCCGAGATCGAGCACAAGGCGTGCCTCGAGGCGGCGGACCGGGGGGCGGTGGAGGGGGCGCGCGTGGCGCGGATTCCAGTGGACGGCTCGGGGACGGTCGACCTCGCGTGGCTGCGGCGGGAACTCGCGACGGATCCGGACGCGCCGACGCTGATCTCGGTGATGTGGGCGAACAACGAGATCGGCACGGTCCAGGCGATGGGGGACATCGTGGAGCTGGGCCACGAATACGGGGCGCTCGTGCACACGGATGCCGTGCAGGCGCTGGGGAAGGTCGACTGCGATCTGGAGCGGACGCCGGTGGATCTCCTGTCGGCCACGGCGCACAAGCTCGGCGGGCCCGTGGGGATCGGCCTCCTCTACCGGCGGCCGGGGGTGACGCTGGAGCCGCTCAGCTACGGCGGCGGCCAGGAACGGTCCATGTGGCCGGGCACGCAGAACCCGATCGGCGCGACGGGCTTCGCGGCCGCGCTCGCGCTCGCGCTCGAGGGCCGCGAGGCGGAGGTCGCCCGCTGGACCGCGCTGCGCGATCACCTCGAGGCGCGGATCCGGGCGGAGATTCCGGATGCCCGGATCCACGGCGGCGACGCGCCGCTGCGGATGCCGAATCTCGTCAGCGCCGGGATTCCGGGGTGTGACAGCGGGGCCGTGCTCGTGTCGCTCGACTTCGAGGGCATCGCGGTCTCGGGCGGGTCGGCCTGCGGGTCCGATTCGAGCGTCGGCTCCGACGTGCTGGACGCCATCGGGATCACGAGCGATCTCCCGTATGCCGCGGTGCGCTTCAGTTTCGGCCACGAGACGTCCCGGGCGGACATCGATGCGGCGGCGGACGCGCTGGCGCGGGTGGCCGCGCGGGTCGTCGCGCTCACGGCCTGAGATCCCGCGCCCATGATCGCCCCGAGCCGCCTCGCGGACTCCGTGCTCGTCGCCATGTCGGGCGGCGTGGACTCCTCGCTCACCGCCGCGCTGCTGGCGCGCGAGGGCCGCCCGGTCATCGGCGTGACGATGAAGACGTTCTGCTACACTGGCAGCGAGGGCCCGACGCGCACCTGCTGCGGCCTGGACGGGATCGCGGACGCCAAGTCCGTCGCCGCCCAGCTCGACATGCCGCACCACGTCTTTGACGTGGAGGAGGATTTCACACGCGACGTGATCGACGACTTCGTGTCCGAGTACGCGGCCGGCCGCACCCCGATCCCGTGCGTGCGCTGCAACAGCTTCACGAAGTTCCGGGATCTCCTCGTGCGGGCGGACGCGCTGGACTGCCGCTGGCTGGCGACGGGGCACTATGCGCGCGTGGTCCGACCCCGCTCCGGCCCTCCGCAACTCCACCTCGGCGCGGACGACCACAAGGACCAGACGTATTTCCTGTGGGGCATGCCCCGCGAGGCGCTCGACCGCCTGCTCCTGCCGGTCGGCGAGCTCACGAAGCCGCAGGTCCGGGCGGAGGCGCGGCGCCTCGGCCTCGACACGGCGGACAAGCCGGAGTCGTTCGAGATCTGCTTCGTCCCCGACAACGACTACGCCGGGGTCCTGCGCCGCTACCTGCCGGAGGACCACCCGGCGCTCTCGCCCGGCGCCATCCGCTTCGAGGACGGCTCCGACGCGGGCGAGCATCCAGGCTACGCGCACTACACTGTGGGACAGCGCAAGGGGCTCCCGGGCGGTTTTCGCGAGCCGATGTTCGTACTCGAGATCCGGCCGGAATCGCGCGACGTCATCATCGGGCCGCGGGCCTCGCTCGCCCGCTCGCGCATCGGCGCCCGGGGCGTGAACTGGCTGGCCGAGCCTCCCGCCGGCGGCGAGCGCGTCGGAGTGCGGATCCGGCATGGGGCCGCGATCGTCGACGCGGATGTGATCGAGGCGACGCCGACCGGCTTCTGGCTGGAGCTGCCCATCCCGCAGTCGGCCATCACGCCGGGACAGAGCGCCGTGCTCTACCGGGAGGAACGGGTCCTCGGCGGCGGCATCATCGTCTCGAACTGACGGCCGGCGCCGCGGGTGCAGGGGCCGCGCCCGCGAGCGGCCGGGCCGCGGGTCAGTAGGAGAGGCCCTCCTGTTGCGCGAGGTCCTTCACCGTCTTCAGGCCGTCGCCCGAAAGGTCGGGCGTCTCCACGACCACCTTGACGAGCTGGTCGCCGCGGTTCTCGCCGCGCCGGATGCCCTGGCCGCGGATCCGGAACGTGGTGCCGCTCTGCGTGCCCGGCGGAATTCTGAGCACAACCTTGTTCCCGCCGATCGTCCTCACCTTGACCTTCGAGCCGAGAATCGCCTGCGCCACGTTGATCGGCACCTCGCAGGCGAGATCGAGTCCGTCCCGGGTGAAGAAGCGGTCGGGGTCGACCTGGAACTTGATGATGAGGTCGCCGGCGGTGCCGCCGCCGGGGCCGCGTTCGCCCTTGCCGGAGATGCGGACGCGCGAACCGTTCTCGACCCCCGCGGGCACCTTGACGCTGAGCTTGCGCCGCGAGTTCACCTGGCCGCGGCCGGAACAACTCGAGCACGGCGTCTCCGGCACCATCCCGCGGCGCACACAGACGGGACACGGGCGCGTGACGGAGAACCCGCCCTGCCCGAACGTGACCTCGCCCCTGCCCTCGCACTCCGGACAGCGTTTGAGCGACGTGCCGGGAGCGGCGCCGTTCCCGTCGCACGTCGCGCACTCCTCGTTGATGGGCACCGTGACCGCGACCCGGCCGCCCCGCGCCGCGGTGCGGAGCGGCACCGTGACCAGGTATTCGACGTTGCGGCCCCGCTTCGGCCCTTCCCTCTCCGGTTTCGCCTTCTTCCCGAAATCGAAGATCGAGGAGAAGATGCCGCCGATGCCGCCCAGGTCGGACAGGTCCTCGAACTTGAAGTTGCCGGCGCCCCCGGCTGCTCCGCCCGGCTGGCCGGGCCCGAACGCCCCGAGACCTCCGTACTTCCGCACGCGATCGTATTTCTTGCGCTTGTCGGGATCGGAGAGGACGCCGTGGGCCTCCGACACCTCCTTGAACTTCTCCGTCGACCTCGGATCGCCCGCGTTCGCGTCCGGATGGTGCTCCTTCGCGAGCTTGCGGTACGCCTTCCGGATCTCGTCGGCGCTCGCGTTCTCCGCGACCCCGAGAATCTTGTAGTAATCCTTCGCCTGCGTCGCCATCGGATCAGGAGGTTTCGGCTTCGTGGCGGTAGACCGTGACGCGCGCGGGGCGCAGCAGCCGGTCGCCGAGCCGGTATCCGATGAGGACGACGTGCGACACCAGTTCGTCCTGCTCCGGGTCGTCGGTCGGGGTCATCATGAGCGCTTCGTGGAGGTTGGGGTCGAAGCGCTCGTCCACCGGGTTCACCGGTTCCACTCCGGTGTCGGAGAGGACCTTCGCGAACTTCCGGGCCACGAGCCCGATCCCCTCGTGCAGCGCGTTCGTCGTCGTGCCCTCGAGCGGCGTTTCGGCCACGCGCTGGAGGTCATCCATCAGTTCGAGCAGCTTGCCGGCGAGTTCCGCGCGCGCCCGCTCTCCCGCGTCGCCCAGTTCGCGTCTCGTCCGGCGCCGGAAGTTGTCGAACTCCGCCGCGAGCCGGAGGTGCCGGTCCTGCAGGGCCGCGAGTTCCGCTTCGGGGCCGGCGTCCTCTTCCGGCTCGGGCGCGCCGACCTCGTCGACGTGCCCGGGCGTTTCCGGAGCCTCCCCAGGCGCCGCGCTCTCCATCTCCTGCTCCCGATCCTTCTTTCCCATCGAATATCCTCGAGTCTGCTCGTCAAAGCCGTGAATCGAGCCAACGTATCGCTTCGCGCGCGGCCGCTTCCCGGATCTCGTCCCGGCCCCCACCGAAACGGTGACACCGCGCGTCGCGAGAGGGGCCGTCGTGGGCGATCCACACCGTGCCCACGGGTTTGTCGGCGGAGCCGCCCGAGGGCCCGGCGATCCCCGTGACGGCGATGGACCAGGTGCTTTCCGCCACGCGCCGCGCCCCGGCGGCCATCTCCTCCGCCACGGCCCGCGAGACGGCGCCGTGCCGCTGGAGCGACGCCTCCGACACGTTCAGCAGCGACCTCTTGGCGGCATCATCGTAGCTTATCAGCCCACCCCACAAAACCTCCGAAGCTCCGGGTACCGCGGTGAGGGCGGCGCCGATCAGGCCGCCGGTGCAACTCTCGGCGAGCACCAGCGTGTGACCCCTCTCCCGCAGGCCTTCGACGAGCGCCGCGGCGGCCTCGGACAGCGACGGACAGCGCTTACGAATGGCGGCCCGCCATGATGCGCGAGAACATGCCCAGATAGGTCACGGCGGAGACCACGGTGAGCAGCACTGCGAGGGCGAGAAAGGTCGTGGTGAACCAGCCGTGGAAAGCGGAGAACCACTGCCACGCCCAGCCGCCGGGAGCCACGAAGCCGGGGGTAAGGAACGCCACCCACAGGATCGCTGAGCCGATGAAGATGTTCTGGGCGAGCGCCTTCCTCTTGCCCAGGATCTGCGCCGCGACCACCCGGCCCTGCCGCGCGGCGAAGGACCGGAGCAGCGTGATCAGCGCTTCGCGCCCCAGGAAGATGACGATGGCCCAGAGCGGGATGACGCGGAACACGGGGAGAGAGGGGGTTCCCACCTGCCCGAGATTGATGCTGTAGACGGGGATGAGGGCGGCGACGAGCAGCAGCTTGTCGGCCAGCGGATCGACGATCTTGCCGAAGGAGGTCACCTGGTCGCGGGCCCGCGCCAGGTGTCCGTCCCACAGGTCCGAGAGCGCGGCGAAGACGAACACGACGAACGCGATCATGCGGGGCGCCGGCCGGGGCTGCAGGAGCAGCGCCGTCACGACGGGGGCCGCGAGGATCCTGCCCGTGGTAATCGCGTTCGGGAGATTCAGTGTGGGTCTCCGCTCTCAAGGACCTCGTCGCTCGCGAGCACGCTCTCGAGACTCTCCAGGACTGCCGTGGCGCGCTTGCGGAGGAGCGGTCGCTCTTCCCATGCCAGGTAGTCTCTCAGCAGCGGCAGATCGTCCACGGACGGGTGCGATCTCAGGTATCCGAGGGCCGCCAGGCGCCGGAGCGGGTGCGGACTGAACAGTTCGCGCCGGTGTCGCCGCATCTGGTCTCGCGCAAGATAGATCCCGAGGCCGACGGCCGCGGCGGCGCCGAGCAGGGCGGCGGCGGCGATCTTCCATCCCGTCGCGGCGCCGCGGTCCGCGTCTTCGTATTCGATTCGAGTCATCATCGGTCGCTGCATCTCATTGGTCGTTACATCTCCCGTCGGCCGGCGAAGGCTTCGGCGATCGTCACCCCGTCGGCGTACTCGAGGTCCCCCCCCACGGGCAGCCCGCGGGCGAGGCGCGTGACAGTGACGTCGGCGGCCGAGGCCAGCAGGCGCTGCAGGTATGTCGCCGTGGCCTCTCCCTCGACGCTCGCGTTCGTCGCGATGATCACCTCCCGGACGGGCGTGTCGAGACGCCGAAGCAGGGCCCGGATGTTCAGGTCTTCGGGTCCCACCCCATCGAGAGGGGACAACCGTCCGCCAAGTACATGATACAGGCCTCCGAAGTTCCCCGAATTCTCGATCGCCGGAATGTCCGAGGCTTCCTCCACGACGCACACCAGCGCCGGATCGCGCCTCGGACTCCGGCAGTATTCGCACGGCTCCATGTCGCTGAGATTGCCGCAGGCGCCGCACATGCGAACTTCCGCCGCGACCCGTTCTATGGCCTTCGCCAGCCGCCGGGAATCGTCCCTCGAACTCTTGAGGAGGTGATAGGTGAGCCGGCGCGCGGTCTTGCGGCCGATCCCGGGGAGCCGGCCGAGTTCGCCCACGAGCGCCTCGATGGCGTTCACGGACGGCCGGGGAAGTTACCCAGGCCCGGCAACGGCAGACCGCCCGCCGCCTGGCGCATCTCGCTCTCCATTCGATCCTTCGCCCGCCGCTGCGCCGCGGAGGCCGCGGCGACGATGAGGTCCTCGAGCATCTCGACCTCCGCCGGGTCCACAACGGCGGGGTCGATGGAGATGCCCTTGATGCTGCCCTGGCCGTCCACCGTCACCTCGACCATGCCGCCGCCCGAAGCCGCGACCATCGTCTCGCGCTCGAGCTTCTCCTGCATCTCGGTCATGCGCGACTGCATCTGTTGACTGAGTTGAATCAATTGCTGGATGTCCACGCCGTCCACTCCGATTCTCCTACTCCTTCAGGGTGAGGTCGAGTTCCTTCACGGCTTCCCGGAGGTGCGGGTTTCCGTCCATCAACCGCTCCACGCGCGTGCGGGCGGCTTCTCCGGCGGTCATGCGGCCGCCCTTGCGGTCGACGATCGCGAACCTGACGGTCGGCAACCCCAGGCGTTCCGCGAGATTCGCGCGGAGAGGGCCGGAACGCTGATCGTCCTTGAACAGCTTCTCGAGTTCCTCGCGCCACCCGGCCTGGACGCGGAGCCGAACCTCGCCTTCCACGAGGCCGTCGACTTCAGTGGCGCGCAGGGCCAGTCCGGACACTCCACCCAGCCCCGGCATTTCGGCGACAGCGGCGGCCCAGGCGTCGCGGACGCGGGATGCCGACGCCGTGCCGGACCGGTTTTCCGGTGCGGGGGCCGGCGCGGTCGCGGGCTCGGCGGCGGTCGCGGGCTCTCCGGCGGCTGGGGTCGGCGGAGGCGGCTCCGGGGGCGGCGGCCGGGACGCGGGAGCGGGCGTCGGCGGTGGAGACCGCTTCTCGCGCTGGCGCCGGGGCGGATGCGGCGGGCGCGTGCGAGGCCCGGGCTCGGCGGGGGGGGCGCCCAGGGCCGCCAGGACTTCCTCGAGTTCGACGGTCGATTCCATGCGGACGAGACGCAGCAGCAGGACCTCGAGCTGGATGCGCGGCTGGGAGGACCGGTGGAGCATGCCCGAGGCCTCGAACTCGCTGAGCGCGGCCAGCATCCTGAGCAGGTCCGCCGGAACCAGCGCTTCGGCGGCGGCGAGGAAACGCTCGCGTGACCCCGGCAGGAGTTCGACCGCCTCGGCCTCCGGATCGAGCCTCAGAACCAGGAGGGTGCGCAGCGCGTCGCCGAGTCCGCGCAGAAACTCCGCGGGGTCGTGCCCATCGTCGAGGAGATCCTGGACGAAAGCGAACACTCCGGCCCGATCCCCGTTCGCCGCGATCTCGAAGAACGCCAGGTATCGATCCTCGTCGACGAGCCCGAGCATGCGGCGGACGTCCGCGAGTTCCACCGCGTCTCCGCGGAAGGACAACACCTGGTCGAGGGAGGAGAGCGCGTCGCGAACGCCGCCCTCGGCACGCCGCGCGATCGCCCGCAGCGCCCCCGCTTCGGCCGGGATTCCCTCCGCCTCGAGCACCGTCTCCAGCCGGCTCGTGATGTCCTGCACGGAGACTCGCCGGAAGTCGAACCGCTGGCAGCGGGACATGACGGGCGCCGCGCCGCGCTCGATCTTCTGCGGCTCGGTGGTGGCGAAGGCGAAGATCACGCGTGGCGGCGGCTCCTCGAGGATCTTCAGGAGCGCGTTCCACGCGTCGCGCGTGAGCATGTGCGCCTCATCGAGGATGTAGATCTTGTAGCGTTCCTCGCTCGTGGGCGCGTACGCGGCCCGGCGGCGGAGGTCCCGGGCATCCTCGACGCCCCGGTGGCTCGCCGCGTCGATTTCCACGACGTCGAGCGAGGCGCCTCCGGACCAGATCCGCTCGCACGAGGAGCACGCGCCGCACGGTTCGCCGGCGGAGCGGTCGGGGCAGTTCAGGGCCATCGCGAGGATGCGCGCCGTCGTCGTCTTCCCGATCCCGCGCGGGCCGCAGAAGAGATACGCGTGGCCGACCCTGCCGGACTCGATCGCGGCCTTCAGCGTGGGCCCGATGTGGTCCTGTCCGATCAGCTCCGAGAAGCCTCGGGGCCGGTAGGTCCTGGCCAGCGCGGTGCGGTACAAAGGCTCGTGAGCCATCTGGGTCGGCCGGGGTCACGGTCCCGGCCGGCTTCGACTCCTTCGGGTCTGAGGGCGCCCGCGCCCCGCGACGCGAGAACGCCGCCGACGTCGGGCGAACGACCCCAGGCGGGCCGTGGCGACCGTCACACGCTTACCGCTGCTACCTTCACGGTCCTGACGGGATTCACGCGCTCCGGCCCCACGGGCCTGGGGCACTGTTCAACTTATCGGCACGCAGGGGCAGCGGCCAGAAAAAACCGTCATGCATCGTCGCCGTAGAAGGCTTCCGGGATGTGCTGAACCCGGCACGTCCCGCGGCGGTCGACCTCCACGGCGACGAGGTCGAAGCGGGCCTCCGTGGCGGCGCCGGCGTGCCGGCCGAGCCACGCTCCGGCCGCGCGGCGGATTCTCCCCCGCTGCGCCCGGGAGAGCGCCTCCTCGGGCGCCTGCACACCGGAGCGGCGCGTCTTCACCTCGACGAAGGCCACCGTGTCTCCATCCCTGACGACCAGATCGATCTCCAGCCGCCCCACGCGCCAGTTTCGATCGAGGATTTCGTATCCCGCGTCCGCCAGGTGGCGCGCGGCGATGCGCTCTCCGAGGCTGCCGAGGCCGCTCTTCGTCCGGGGCTGGACGCGCCGGGTCCGCGCGCGCCGGGTCCGGTCAGCCGTGGGCGGGGACGCGGGCACGCGCGATCCGGCGGCCGATGGCGTTCGCGATGGGGTGGAGTTCAGCCATCAGCGCGTCGAACTGCTCGAGCGTGAGAGACTGCTGGCCGTCCGAAGCCGCCTTCGCGGGATCGGGATGGACCTCGAGGATGAGCGCGTCCGCGCCCGCCGCAACCGCGGCGCGGGCCATCGGTCCTACCTTCGACCGGGCCCCCGTGCCGTGGCTGGGGTCCGCGACGATCGGGAGGTGCGACAACTCGTGAATCGTCACGATGGCGGTGAGGTCGAAGAGGTTCCGCGCGTGCGTGTCGAAGTTGCGGACGCCGCGCTCGCACAGCATCACGCGCGACTCTCCCTCGGCGACGATATACTCCGCGGCGAGCAGCAACTCCTTGATCGTCGCGGCCATCCCCCGCTTGAGGAGAACCGGTTTGCCGACCCGGCCCGCCGCCCGCAGCAGGGAGTAGTTCTGCATGTTCCGCGCGCCGATCTGGATGATGTCGGTGTATTCCGCGACGAGCCCCATGCTGTCCATGTCCAGCGCCTCGGTGATGATCGCGAGGCCCGTTTCTTCCCGAGCGCGGGCGAGCAACTCCAGCCCCTCTTCTCCCAGCCCCTGGAAGGAATAGGGCGAGGTCCGCGGCTTGAAGGCTCCGCCGCGCAGGACGGTCGCCCCGGCTTCCGCGACCCGGTGCGCGGTCTCCAGAATCTGTTCGCGCGATTCCACGGAGCACGGGCCGGCCATGACGGCGACGTCCTTCTCGCCGATCCGCACGCCGTTGGGCAGTTCGATGACCGTGTCCTCGGGGCACCATTCCCGGCTCACCTGCTTGTACGGCGGCGACACGTGAATGACCCGGAGCACGCCCTCGATCCCCACGAGCCGGCTCGCCTCGACGCTTCCATCGTTGCCGACCAGGCCCACCGTCGTGCGCTGGGCGCCCGGCATGGGCCGGGCCCGATACCCCATATCCTCGATCGCGCGGACCACGTCTTCGACCTGCCCGTCCGTGGCGCCGTGCTTCATGACCACCAGCATCGTTCCCCCTGTGAGTGTCTTTCGCCCGTCGTGCGCGCGCCCGGAGCGGCAGGGCGGTGACTCGCCGGTCCGCTCCCAGCGGTTCCGGCAGGAGCAGGATACTCCACTGGCGTCACCTGTGCGTCAACGAGACCCGGAGTCCCTCCCTCGCGACGCAGATATCGCCGGCGTATCCGGCCTCGGCCACGAGACGGGAAACATCGTGGCCCATTCGGAAGTGCGGGTAGATGTGCGTGAGCACGAGAAGGCGCGGAGCCGCGGAGGTCGCCAACTCGGCGACGCGCGCAGGCGAAAGGTGGTTGTCCGACGCCTGCGAGTCGTGGAGCGAGCACTCGCAGACGAGGGCGCTCACCCCGCGCATGAACGAGCCCAGTTCCGTGGACGGCCCGGTGGACGACCCGGGGGACGGCCCCGTGTCGCCGGTGTAACCGAAGCTGAACGCCCCGCCTTCGAGCCGCCACGCGACGCTCTCCTCCGTGTGCGGCGTCTTGTGGGCTTCGAGCCGCGGACCTCCGCTCAGGTCGCGGGCCGCGCCCGGCGTGAGTTCCTCGATGAGGACGGGGAACCCCGGATCCAGGACGAAGTCGCCGTAAGCGCCCGCCAGCTTCTCGAAGAACCCGCGGGTGCCCGCCGGGCCCCACACCGTGAGCGCTCGTGTGCGGGGTCGGGCGAGGCCGTGCTTGAGCGCGAAGAAGAACCCCGGGAGCGCGCCGACGTGATCGGCGTGAAAGTGGGTGATCGCGAGGTCGGTGATCTTCCCCCAGGGCAGGCCGAGTCGGGCAAGCGCCTGGAGAGCTCCGGGACCGCAGTCGAAGAGGATGCGCGTGCCCCCGGCGGATCCCGTGCCGGAGGACGAGACCCAGTAGGAGGAGGCGGCGCGGTCCGCTTCGGGGACGACGGTGCCGCACCCGACGACGATCAGTTCGTCCGCCCCGGTCCCGTCCGGCGCCGGACCGTCCGCCGCGTGTGCCGCGGGTTCGGCCTCGCTCACGCCACCTGCGTGGCGGAGTTGAACTCCACGCCGACGATCGAGGAGACGCCGGCTTCCTGCATCGTCACGCCGTAGATCCAGTCCGCGTTCTCGATGGTCCGCGGATTGTGGGTGATGACGATGAACTGCGTCTCCTCCTTGAATTCCTTCAGCATGCCGACGAACCGCAGGATGTTCGTTTCGTCCAGCGGCGCGTCCACCTCGTCCAGCAGACAGAACGGGCTCGGCTTCGCGAGGTAGATGGCGAACAGCAGGGCGAGCGCGGTCAGGGCCCGTTCGCCGCCGGAAAGCAGGTGGATCCGCTGCGTCTTCTTCCCGCGGGGACTGGCCGAGATCTCGATCGGGGAGTCCAGGGCGTCGTCGGGATTCTCGAACCGGAGGTCGCACTGCCCGCCCTCGAACAGCGAGTCGAAGGTGCGGTGGAAGTTGGCCCTCACCTGCTCGAACGTCTCCAGGAGCGCGGAGGTGGCCTGCCGGTTGATCTGGCGGATCGAGGTGCGGAGGTCGTCGCCCGCTCGGGTCAGGTCGTCGCGCTGTTCCGTCAGGAAGTCGAGACGCTTCTGCTCTTCCTCGTATTCCTGCTGCGCGAGGAGATTGACCGGGCCGATGCGGGCGATCGAGCGCCGCACGCGCTCCAGTTCCGGTTCCCATTCGGCGGGCGCCGCATCGTCAACGGGGTCGGCGCGTTCCCGGAGTTCCGCAAGCGGCGCGTCCCATTCCGCTTCCACGCGGCCCCGAATCCCGGACTCCCTCGCCTCCAGTTGCGTGATCTCCAGCTCGAGCCGATGCCGAGCCTCCACGCGCTCCCGCTCGAGGCGCCGCGCGTCGCTCAGCTCCGACTCGAGTCTGTCCAGTCGTCCGCGGCGTTCGGCGATGCGGCGCTCCAGCGCCGACAGATCCGCTTCACACTGCGCTCTCGCTTCGAGCCCGGCGCCGATGGACGTCTCCAGTTCCTCCGACTGCGCCTTGCTCTCCGCGATCAGAGCGTTGAGCCGGTCCATTTCCCGGGCCTGCGTCCGCGAGCGCGCCTCCGCGTCGCCCGCGGCCTCGGCGAGGCGGCCTTCCACTCCGCGTCGATTCTCGACCTCGGCTTCCCGCCGCGCCTGCGCCAGTTGCGCTTCGTGGAGTTCGGCCCTCCCGGTGTCGGCGGCGGCACGGGCGACGCCGGCCTTCTCTCGCGCGTCCGCGTACGTGGAGGACAACTGCGCGACCCGCTCATCGAGTTCGCCGCCGCGCGCGGCGTCGTCGGCCGAGAGCGACACCTCATCTTCGCTGAAGGCTTCCAGTTGTTCGATGCGGCCGGCGAGTTCGCTGCGCTCCTGGTCCAGACGGACGAGCCGCGCCTCCGCGGAGGTCCGGTCGGCTTCGGCTTCGCGGCGGGTCGACTCCGCATCGGACAGCGAGCGCCGCAGCGCGTTCACCTGCGCGAACGCGTCCGCCGCGGCGTCCCCCAACTCCCCGACCGCCTCCTGCGCCCGCGCACGATCTTCTTCCAGCGCCTCCACTTCCTCGCGCAGCGTACGAAGTTCGGCCCGGCGGCTCAGGAGTCCCTCCGAAGCGGCGCCTCCCACGTAGACGCCGCCCCACCGATCCTGTCGGCGCCCCTCGGCATCCACCCACGGGTGCGGGCGCGGCGCGAGTTCGCCGCCAGAGGGGACCCCGACGCCCGCCAGCAGCGCCTTCACCCAGGCCGCACCGGCACCCTTGGCGTCGACGTGTCGCATGAGCGGCGCGTCGGCCTCCGCAGGCCCCGGCAGCGGCCCGGGATCGAGCGGGAGCACCAGGATGCCGCCCTCTCCGCCGCGCCGTTCGAGCCATGCCTCGACCGCCTGGACCGCGGACCAGTCGCGCACGACGACGCCGTGAAGGTAGGGGCCGAGATGAGACTCGACCGCGGATGCCCAGTCGGCGGAAGCCTCCATGAACTCCGACAGCGCGCCGCGGAGGCCGGGGATCGCGTTCCGGTCCTTCAGCAGTTCGGCGACGGCCTCCGGGAGCAGCGCGCTCGACCCTACCAGAGACCCGAGACTCGAAGCGCGAGCGCGCGCGGCGGCGAGGCGGCCCTCCAGGTCGGCCGCTTCCTCGCGGGCTCGGCGCAGCGCCGCGTCCGCGGAGGACGCGGTGTCACCCGCCGCCTGCAGCCGGTCGCGCGCATCCTCCAGCGTCCGGCCCGCCTGCGCCTCGCGTTCCGACGCACTCTCCGCCTCCGTCCGGAGGCCATGCTCCTGGGCGGCGAGCGCGTCGAGGGCCGGCCGGCGCCGCTTGAGTTCCTCGCTGCGGTCGCGGGCTCGTACCTCCTTCACGCTGAGTTCGAGCCGCCAGCGCTCCACCTCCCGGCGCGCTTCCTCGAGCGCCTCCCGGGCCGCATCGCGCTCGCTCGCGGCGGTGCGGGCCGTCTCGGCCAGAGCCTCCGCCCGAAGCGCGAGTTGCGCCACCGCGGCGGCGCCTTCGGCGGCGAGGGACTGTCCCTCCTTCAAGGCCGCCCTTGCTTCCGCCACGCGCTCCCGGAGGTCCTCGCGCCGACCCTCGTTCCGGCGCACTTCCTCCTCCAGGGTCTCCAGCCGATCACGCGCGTTCGAGCCTCGCTCCCCGGCAAGGAGACGGGTGCGCTCCTGCTCCTCCACGGCGCGCCGGGCCTCCTCCAGGCGCCGGGCGAGGCCGGCCCGGTCCCGCTCCATGTCGGTGTACTCCAGGCGCAGCGTCTCCGCGCGGGTCTCCGCCGTGCGCAGATCCACATGGTCCGGCCCGGTGTCCGGCTCGAGGCTCTCGAGTTCCGCCCATGCTTCGGCCAGCCGCCCGGTCGTCTCCTCGAGCCGGGCGTCCGCGACGGCGATCTCGAGTTGCAGGAGCCGGGCCCGGAGCTTCGCATGGCGCTCCGCCCGCCCGCGCTGCTGCGCGAGTGAGCGGACCTTGGACCCCACCTCGATCAGCACGTCCTCGAGCCGCTGCAGGTCGCCGTCCGCCTGCTCGAGCCGGCGGGTCGCGATCCGGCGGCGGTCCTTGTAGCGCCCGATCCCGGCCGCTTCCTCGAACAGCGTCCGGCGCTCCTCGGCGCGGTCCGAGAGGATCGCGTCCACCATGCGGCCCTCGATCATCGCGTAGGCGTTCGAGCCCAGCCCGGTGTCCCGGCACAGGTCCAGGATGTCCTTGAGCCGGCAGGCCGTCCCGTTGAGCGTGTATTCGCTCTCGCCTCCGCGATAGACGGTGCGGCCGATCGCGACGTCGGCGTAGGGCACCGGAAGCACGCCGTCCTCGTTCGAGATTTCGAGCAGGACTTCGGCCCGGTGGATGGGCTGCCGCGCCTCCGTCCCCCCGAAGATCGCCTCCTCCATGCGGGACCCGCGGATGGCGGTGGGGCGTTGTTCTCCCAGAACCCAGCGCAGCGCATCGGAGAGGTTCGATTTTCCGCAGCCGTTGGGGCCGACGACGGCGGTGATGCCGTGATGCAGTTCGATCCGCGTCCGGTCGGCGAACGACTTGAATCCGCGCAGCGTCAGGGCCTTGATCTTCAAGGGCGCTCAGCGGGTTGAAGGAATGGCGTCGCCGCGCCTCACGATGAGCGTCGCGCTTTCGCCGGCGGCTTCCAGGACATCGCTCATGGGCACGGCAGCCTCCGCGTCCTCGTATGCGCCCCCGTACACCCTGAAGACCGGCATGCCGTCGAGCGTCGTCTCCAGGCCGTACACGGGGACGCCGAGCGAGGCGAGTTCGGCGATCCGCGCCTCCATGAGCGGGCGATCCGTGAACACGCCGAGATCGTACGCGAATCTCACGGGACGGAGGAGCCACGCATTGGCCTCCTCGGCGACGCCGGCCGCCACGAGTTCGTCCATGAGGGCGGAGGCCTCCGTCTCGCTCGCGACGGCCCCGGCGAGGATCCGTTGATACCGGCCGCCCCGAATCGTCGTGGGAGCCATGAAGTACAGCGTCCCTCCATGGAGCGCACGGAATTCCGCCACGCGCTCGGCCGCGTCGACCGGACTCGTGAAGCTCCCGAGGAGCACGGAGTACGGTCGCTCCGCAGCCGACTCGAACGCGGCGGCGACCGCGGCTTCATCCGGCGCCTGCGAGATGGAGGCTGGCTCGGCAACGTCCGGCGGATCCGTCGGCGTGCCCGCTTCGCCGGCGGCCAGACGATCCGCGGCGGGCAGGCCATCCTCGGCGACTGAACCAGCCTCGGCCGCCGGGCCACCCTCGGCGGGCGTCGCCGCAGCCGCCGGAGCCTCCTCCCCGGCCGCGATCATCGACCCGACGCGGGAGATCGCGCTGTCGAGCCATCCGTTCCTGTACGCCCACCAGTTCCCGACCGCCAGCGCCGCGATGGCCAGCGCCGCAGCGAGCGACGCTCGCGAGCGGCGGCCCCGGGCTCTTGCGGACGACGCCGACGCCCCGGGCGCCGCGGACGGCGGCGCCGGGAGCTCCGCAGCCGCGTCAGGCTCGGGCTCGAGGGCCGGCTGAAGCGCGGGTTCCGGCGCGGGTTCGGCGGACTCCGACGGGGGTTCGGGCTCCGACGGGGGTTCGGGGTCCGGCTGAGGCTCGGGCTCCGGCTGAGGCGCGGCCGCGTCCTCCACGGGCGTCGGCCCGGGCGCCGCGCTCGACTCGAAGGGCACGAGACCGTAGCACCGCAGGTCGCGGTCGCCGGGGGGGACGCCCCCCACGGCGATGTACCCGTCCAGGAGACCGAGCAGATCGGGGGAGGGCCGCCCGTGCTCGGACATGGCGACAAAGAGCGTCCCGCCCCCCTCCTTCACGCGAGAAACGAAGCGTCCGAGCGCGGGGGACTCCAGCAGGCCGACGACGCCTTCCGGCACCTGTCCCGCCGGCAGGTACACATACGGACAGTCCGCGCGCCGCACGGCGACCCGGGCGAGTCCGGACTGGCCCGCGAGGAACGCGGCCATTCCGCCGGAGTCGGCCCGTTCGGGCGCGCCGGCGAGTTCGTCGAGAGGCGACGGCCCGGACTCGGAGTTGAGGACGAGCGTCCGTCCCCGCCGCCGGGCCACGGAGGTGGCGATCGCGTCAACGACCGTCGCGCTTCGCTCGGCTTCCGAACCCTGGAACACGAGCGCCACGATCCGCGCATCCCCGGGCAGTTCCCACGTGAACGGTGTCGGATCGGCGGCGCTCATGGGCCTCGCCTCGCCGCCCGGTCTCCCTCCTCGTGAACCCACGCGTCGATCCCCCTCTCCCGCCGCAACTCCAGCGCGGCGTCCTCGGCATCGGGGCGCGTCGCATACGGGCCCACGAGAAGCCGATACCAGATGTCGTTGGCCTCGTCCATCCGGCGCAACACGTGCGTCGAATAGCCGGAGCGGTCGAGGAGTTGGCGCATCCGTCCGAGCGCGGCCAACTGCCGCGAGGAGAGCGCGACGGCATAGAAGCCGCCGGGAAGCTCGGGCAGCGGAGCCGCCGCATCGTCGGCGCGTTGCGGGCGCGGCGCGAACTCCTCGAACTCCTGGAAGTCCGCATCCCCCGGCGCGGGATCATCGGAGGTTTCCGGGCTCCGGTTCGACGTCCTCCCCGCCCTCCCCACGGTCAACAGTCCGATGCGACCGGGCGGAACGCTGTCGGCGAGCGCATCGAGCGCCTCTTCGGCATCTTCCAGCGTGTCCTCCGGCACGATGGCGGCGGACGCGACGGGCAGGCGGCGCCCCCACCGGAACGGGAGCCACCACGCGTCGGCGGAGCCCTCCACGGCGTCGACTTCACCGCCGGGGCGGAGGAGGCCGAGGCCGCTCGCCGTGGACACCAGGACCGCCCCGCCCGGCAGCGCGAGCGGCAGGTCCGCCCGCCACTCTCCGGGCACCGCGTCCAGATCGATCTCTCCCGCCCTCGCGGACCACGCGTTCGAACCATCCCAGGCCACGAGCCGGTCACCCGTCATGCCGGGCCGCAACGTCTCGAAGGGCGCTTCCAGTCGCGAGGATCCGACTTCGCTCCAGTCGTAGCGATCGATCACCACGAAACGCGGCCGGTCGACCGACGCGGCGAACACGCGGTGCTGGGAGGGGGAGATGGCCAGCGCGGACGGCGCGCCGTCGATCTCCGCTCCTTCCGCCGGTTCGAGGTCGGGAATCGACCACTCCGTGAGTCCCCGGCCATCCTCGGACGCCGTCACGATCGTTCGACCCCAGCCCGCGAGCGTGGCGGGGCCTCTCGTGCCGACCGCCCGCGTCGTCGCGGGCCGCGATTCCCCGGCTTCCCATACTGCGAGTTCGGGCCCGTCCGCGCCTTCGACGAGGGCGACGACCCGGTCTCCGGCGGCGGGGGCCGCCCAGTGCACGGCGCCATCGGCGGTGACCTCCGCGGCGCGCGTGGGGGTGACGGCCAGGATCCGGTCCTGCGACACGAAGGCGCCCCCGGCGGGCGAGGCGATCCAGCGCCCGTCGGCGGGTGCGTCGGGAAGCGGGGTCTCGGCCTCGACCGGCGAGGTCGTGTAGAGGCGAAGCTGCCGGCCCCGCCGCAGCACGACCGCCGAACCGAGCGAATGGGCCGCCGTGACGCCGTCAAGGGGAAGGCGTCCGGTCCAGCGCACGGTGGACGGACTCTCGATGGAACGGAACTGCGCGACGCCGCCAGCGCGCGGAATGACGAGAAGCCCGTACCGCTCGAGCGACGATCCGGAGACGAGGGTCGGGCCTTCGAGGGGGTCGGGCTGATCTTCCGGGGGACTGCCGCAGGCGCCCGAAGCACTCCCGACGCCCAGCAGGAGAAGGAGCGCAGCCGGCGTCTTACGACCCAATGAACTCGTCGAACTCGTCGAACTCGTCACGTCTGCCACGTCCTCCGGCCCACCCTCACAGATTGCGCTCCAAAGCTAGCGACGCGTCTTCGGTCGGGGAACGGCCGCCGGTCGCGGAACGGCCCCGAATCCGATTCACTCCAGTTCGAAGAGGGGGGCGTCGCCCCACAGGCGCTCAAGCTGATAGAACTCCCTGACTTCACCCAGGAAGACATGCACGATGAGCCCCACGTAGTCCATCAGCACCCAGCGACCCGCGTTCAGCCCTTCCACGCCGACGGGACGGAAACCGTCCTCGCGCGTTCGATCGAGGATGTTCTCGCTGATCGCGCGGGCGTGCGTGTCCGAGTCGCCCGTCGCGATGACGAAGAAGTCGGTGACATCCGACAACCCGCGCAGATCGAGGATCGTCGCGAGGCGCGCGTTTCGCTCGAGCGCGGCCTCCGCCACGCTGCGGAGTTCCGGGGAGGGGGTGCCCCGTTCCGAGAGCCGGCGCCACACCTCCTCCAGCGGGAGCGGATCGTGCGGGAGCGGATCGTGCCTCATCGGTCGCGGCCCGCTATGCCTCGGTGACCACCGACACCTTGACGCTGGGCTCGATGTCCATATGGAGTCTCACCGGGACGTCGTGTTCGCCGAGGTCCTTGATCGGGTCGTCCAGCCGGATCGCGCGCCGGTCCACGGAGAGGCCCTCCTTCTCCAGTTCGTCAGCGATGTCCGCGGCCGTGACCGAACCGAACAGGCGTCCGCCCTCGCTCGCCCTGCGGACGAAGCTCATGGTTCTGCCCTCCAGTTCGCCGGCCAGTTCCTGGGCCGCTTCGCGCTCCCGCTCGGCCGACTGTTCGACCTGGCGCCGCTCTTCCTCGAACCGTTTCCGGTTCCCCTCCGTCGCCACGAGCGCCATTCCCTGCGGAATCAGGTAGTTGCGCGCATACCCCGGCCGCACGTTCACCATCTCGCCGGCGAGGCCGAGATCCGCTATGTCCCTTCTCAGAATCACTTCCACCATCGATCCCTCCGATTTTTTTCCACATCACGCGCCGTTTGTTTTCACCCCCGGACGCGACCGCAGGTCCAGCCACGTATCGCTGACTCCCATGACGAGGGCCGCGCCCGCCGTCACCGGGTAGAGGATCAGCGCCGCGAGCACCCACGCGCCGATCGCCCAGCCCGAGCTTAGCAGGGAAGCCCCAAGCCACACGAGCACTGCAAACCCCCGGAGCAGATAGAGGCCACCCATCACCGTAACCATGTTGCCCCCCGCGCGCTCCGCCCACGCTCCCGCGGGGAGGACCAGCAGCACGAGCCCCAGCACGAGCACCCAGACCAGGTGATCGCCGAACCGGAACTCCCGCAGCGGCGGGAGAGGTCTCGGTTCACCCCGGAGTCGTCCGAGAATGTAACCGACGACCCCGAGGGCCGAGATCGAAGCGAGCGCGAGCAGGGCCGGGTACACGGCCTGCCACACGCTCACGAGGCGGCGCACCGTCGCCTCCACCGATGGACCGCCCCACGCGTTGAACTCGACCGCGGCCAGCGCCTGGTTGAACTGCGCCGAGATCCGCCAGTCGAGGTCCGCGGGAAGCTCGGGTCGCAGCACGGCGAGGGCGGCGACCGTGGCTCCCGCGATCGCGACCGCCGCCAGCGACCGGTCGAACACCCTCCGACCCGGCGCCAGTGCCGTGCTGACGGCGAATCCGCCAGCCACAAGCAGGGCCCAGCCGCGTTCGATGAACCACATCGGCGCCGCCTCCCGAAACCCGAGCGCCGCTCCGGCCAGGAGCAGCAGCGCCAGGGCGGCCGACCCGGACTGGGGCGGTTCGAAGGTCAGAATCGCCACGGCCGCGGGTACGCCGACGATGGCCATGAGTCCGAGCGGCGATGAACTCAGCGGCGACAGCAGCATGACCAGCCCGAGGAGCCCCGCGGCCGGCCAGAGACCGCTCCAGCGTTCCCTCAGCCGCCCCACGCCGGGGCCGAACTAGTCGTAGTAGCCGCGGATGTACGGCAGCAACGCGAGGTATCTCGCCCGCTTGATCGCCGCCGCCACGCCCCGCTGGTGCCGGGCGCACGTCCCCGTGGCTCGCCGCGGCAGGATCTTGCCGCGATCCGAAATATAGCGGTCCAGCGTGCGTTCATCCTTGTAGTCCACGCCGGGCATCCGGGCCTCACAGAACCGGCACGCCTTTCGAAAGGCCATCTATTCCTCCTTCGCGTCGGCGGACTTCGCGTCGGCGGACTCCTCCGGTTCCCCGGCGTCCGCGTCCGCACCGTCCTGCTCCGTCTCCGCGTCGTCCGCAGGCGCCTCCGATTCGGCGTCGGCTTCCGCTTCGGCGTCGGCTTCAGCTTCGGCGTCGGTCTCAGCGTCGGAGGCCGCATCGTCCGCCGCGCCTTCGGCTTCCTCAGCTTCCGCGGTTCCGGCCGCTTCGTCCGCCGAACCCTCGGCACCTTCCTCGGCCGCTTCTTCAGAGCCTGCCTCCGCGTCCGCCCCTTCGGCCTCCTCTTCTGCCTTCGGCGCCTCGGCGTCCGCGCCCGCTTCGTCGGCGCCGGGTTCCTCCGTCTCGGGGGCCGTCGGCGTCGCCTCGGAAACCGGCAGCGGCTGTTCCGCGATCACGATCAGATACCGGAGGATGTCGTCCTCGAGCTTCAGCACGCGCTCCAGCTCCTTGAGCGGATCGGGCGCCGAAGTGAACTGGGCGACGACGTAGTAGCCGTTCCGTTGCTTCCGGATGGGGTAGGCGAGTTGCCGCTTGCCCCAGTGGACCGAGGCGGTGACTTCGCCCGGATCGTCGGCCGTGATAATGGCGTGGTAGCGCTCGATCTTCTCCCCGATCTCCTCGGAGGTCAGGCTCGAACGGAAGATGTACACGATCTCGTAATCGCGCATGCGCGGGCTCCTTCGGTCTCGTCGGCCCCGACCCGCACGGTCGGAGCAGGAGTCTGGATTTGTCGGCGCGCCGGAGGACGGCGAACCGGTATGTGCACCGCTGTGCCCCGTGTGCCCCGCTATATGGAGGCAGCGGCAGTTGAATGTAGCGCCGCTGTCAAGGCGGCTAGAACCATCCCAGAGCCCGCAGCACCCCGCCGACGGCGGCGAGGGCGGCTTCCGGCGCCGCCGCGGCCATCCCGTGCACATCCACGAACCAGGGCGCGAGAACGAGCGAGACGACGCTCATCAGCTTCACGACGATGTTCATCGACGGACCGGACGTGTCCTTGAAGGGATCGCCCACCGTGTCGCCGACCACGGCCGCCTTGTGCGGGTCGGAGCCCTTGCCCCCGTGGGCTCCCGTCTCGATGTACTTCTTGGCGTTGTCCCACGCGCCCCCGGAGTTCGCCATGAAGAGCGCGAGCAGCACGCCGGTCACGGTCGCGCCGGCCAGCGCGCCGCCGAGCGCCTCGACGCCGAGGAAGCGGCCGACCATGATGGGGACGATGATCGCCACCAGGCCCGGCACGATCATCTCGCGGAGCGCCGCCCTCGTCGAGATGTCCACGCAGCGCGCCGAATCCGGCTTCGCCGTCCCCTCCATGATGCCGGGGATCTCGCGGAACTGGCGACGGACTTCCGCCACCATGCCGGCCGCCGCGCGGCCCACCGCCGTCATCGTGAGCGCGGCGATGAAGAAGGGCGTCACGCCGCCGATGAAGAGGCCCATCACGACGAGCGGATTGATGAGGTTGATCCCGGTCTCGCGCAGACCCACCGCGTTCGCGTAGGCGGAGAACAGGGCCAGCGCCGTGAGCGCGGCGGAGCCGACCGCGAAGCCCTTCCCGATCGCCGCCGTCGTGTTGCCGAGCGAGTCGAGCGAGTCGGTCACCGAGCGGACCTCGGGGCCCAGTTCCGCCATCTCCGAGATGCCGCCCGCGTTGTCCGCCACCGGGCCGTACGCGTCCACGGACATCGTCACGCCGACGGTGGCCAGCATCCCCACGGCGGCGATCCCGATCCCGTACAGACCGGCGAAGTTGAAGGCGAGGAAGATGGCGGCGGAGATCAGGAGCATGGGGATCAGGGTCGACTCCATGCCGACCGCGAGTCCCGTGATGATGTTCGTCGCAGAGCCGGTCTCCGAGGCCGAGGCGATGCGCCGGATCGGCTTCTCCGCCGTGTAGTACTCCGTCACGAGGCCGATCGCGATGCCGACCAGCGAACCGAACAGCATGGCCCAGAAGGGGCCGGCGTTCGGGTGGAGGAAGACCCACTTGCCCTGCGCCGCCGCGTCGAACAGTTGGAGGTTCACCGTGATCGCGTACGCCGCGATCCAGAAGAGCACGGCCCCGATGATCGGCGCCCAGCGCAGGGCCGCCGCGGGACTCATGCGCTCGAGGACGCGGATGGCGAGGACGCCGACGGCGCTCGCGAGGAAGCCGGCCATGATGTAGAGGATCGGCAGCGCCACGGCCTGGAGCCGGGCCCCATCGAGGATCATCGCGCTCGTCACGCCGATGACGATCGTGGCGATGACCGAGCCCACGTACGACTCGAAGATGTCCGCCCCCATCCCCGCCACGTCGCCCACGTTGTCGCCCACGTTGTCGGCGATCGTCGCCGGGTTGCGGGGATCGTCCTCCGGGATGCCGGCCTCGACCTTGCCCACGAGATCCGCGCCGACATCGGCCGCCTTCGTGTAGATGCCGCCGCCCACGCGCGCGAAGAGCGCGATCGAGGATGCGCCCATCGCGAATCCCGAGATGATCTCGCCGAAGGGGCGGAAGCCCGTCGCCTGGGGATCGTAGATCGTGATCACGGCGCCGATCCCGAGCAGGCCGAGCGCCGCCACCGCGATGCCCATCACGGCCCCGCCCGAGAAGGCGACCCGGAGCGCCTTGGCCTGGCCTTCCGCGCGCGCCGCCTCGCAGGTGCGAACGTTCGCCGATGTCGCGGCTTGCATGCCGAAGAAGCCGGCCAGGACCGAGCACGCCGCGCCCAGTCCGTAGGCGATCGCCGTGTGCGGGCCCACGAGCCAGAACAGCAGGGCCGCGACGACGATGATGAACGGCAGCAGCACGGTGTATTCGCGCCTCAGGAACGCCATCGCGCCCGAGTGGATCGCCTCCGACAGCTCGGCCATCTTCTCGTTTCCAACGGGCTGCGCCTTCACGTACATGAAGAGCGCGAAGGAGAAAAAGAGCCCGATCACGCCGAGCCAGATCGCAAAATCGATGTTTCCGACCACGTTTCCCTGCTCCCTTGATTATCCTCTGATCAGCGGGGGTTCACCCCGGACGGTTGAAGCGGTTCATCGCCGCTTCCACACCATGGTCCAGCCAGTACTCCACCGCTTCCGCGGCTCGGGGGAAGGCGCCCAGCGCTTCCTCCTCCTCCGCTCGCGACATCCGCGACAACACCCAGGCCGCCAGGTCGATGCGGTCGTCCGGCGGCCGCCCGACGCCGAGCCTGAGGCGGCCGTAATCGTCGGAATCGAGACTCGCCGAAATCGAGGCGAGGCCGTTGTGCCCGCCCGGCGATCCCCTCTTCCGCACGCGAAAGCGGCCAGCCGGGAGCGCGACATCGTCGACGAGGACGAGGATGTCGGCCGCCGGGTCGAGCCGCGGCGCCGCAGGCCGGGCCGCGAGCAGCGCCGCCAGCGCCTCGCCGCTCCGGTTCATGTACGTCAGCGGCTTATGGATCTCCACGCCCGGCCGCCCGGATCCCGTCGTCCACGCGGTGGCCCCGACTGTGGCCCCGTGCGGGCGAAACGGCTCGGCTCCCCATCGGAGCGCCAGGCGATCCGCGAGCCACCAACCGATGTTGTGCCGCGTATCCCGGTACTTCGCGCCGGGGTTGCCCAGCGCGAGCAGCAACCGCATCCCGCCGACGGATCCGACCCGGCCTCCGGCTCAGTCCTCCTCCGGCTCGTCGCCCGCGGCTTCGGCCTCCTCGCCGTCCACTTCCTCGTCCAGTGCCTCGTCCAGTTCCTCTTCTTCCTCGAGGGCCGGCGGCACGACCGCGCAGATCGTGACCGTCTCATCGTCGATGATCGTGACGTCGCCCGCATCCACGTCCGAGACATGAAGCGAGTCGCCGATTTCGAGGGCCGAGACATCGAGGTCGAACCCGGAGGGAATCTCGTTCGGCAGACACTCGACTTCGAGTTCGTGGCGGAGGAACTGCAGCATTCCGCCCATCTCCACGCCGGCCGGCGTCTCCACGAGGTGGACCGGGACCGGCACCCGGATCTTCACGTCCGCGCGGATCTCGAAGAAGTCCACGTGCAGGAGTTGGGGCCGATACGGGTGGCGCTGGATCTCGCGGATCAGGACCGGGCGCGGCTTGCCGCCGTCGACCTCGAGGTCGATCACGGTCGTGGCCGCGTGGATCCGGCTCAGCAGGCGCGAAAGCTCATGCGTGTCCAGCGCCAGCGACTCGGCCTCGTCCCGGCGGCCGTACACGACTGCGGGCAACCCGCCGCTTCGGCGAAGCTGTCTCGCGGCGCCCTTTCCGGAGGTGGTCCGTGTCCGCGCCGTCAGTCTGGCGGATTCGTTCGTCATCTTTCTCTCGACTTCTCTCGGTTTCTCTCGGTCTCGCTCGGTTTTCTCGATTTCTCGATTTCTCGATTTCTCGTTACTTGAACAGCTTGCTCACGGAGGTATTCGCGTGCGTGCTCTCGATGGCCTGCGCGAGCAGGCTCGCCACGGACAGCACGGTCAGATTGGGGAGCGATTCCTGCACTCCCGGCGCGAGCGGCACGGTGTCCGTCACCGTGATCGCCTTCACGTCGGCCGACGCGAGGCGCTCGAGCGCCGGGCCCGAGAAGAGCGGGTGCGTCGCGAGAACGTAGACGTCCAGCGCCCCGCGCTCCTTGAGCACTTCGATGGCCGACACCATGGTCCCGGCCGTGTCGATCATGTCGTCGGGCACGATGCAGTGCTTCCCCTCGACATCGCCCACGATGTTCGAGACCTCGGCTTCGTTCGGCGCCGGACGCCGCTTGTCGATGATCGCGAGGTCTCCCCCGAGGCGGCGCGCGTAGCCCCGCGCCATCTTCGCGGCACTCACGTCCGTCGCGACGACGACCAGGTTGTCCAGCTTCTTCATCTCGTAGTAGCGCCGGAAGACCGGGGCCGCGTAGAGGTGGTCCACGGGAATGTCGAAAAACCCCTGGATCTGGTGCTGATGGAAGTCGATCGAGAGGACGCGGTCCGCGCCGGCGGCCGTCATCAGGTTCGCGAGCAGCTTCGCCGCGATCGACACGCGCGGCTGATCCTTCCGGTCGGAGCGGCCGTATCCGTAGTAGGGCACGACCGCCGTGACCCGGGCCGCCGAGGCGCGCTTCGCCGCGTCGATCAGGATCAGGAGTTCGAGCACGTTCTCCGCGGGGGGATTCGTGGGCTGGATGAGGAAGACGTCGCGTCCGCGCACGTTCTCGTCGATGCGCACGAAGATCTCGCCGTCGGCGAACCGCTTGATCGTGACGTCGCACAGCCGCTCTCCGAGCACGTCGGCGATCCCCTGCGCGAGGGCGGGATTCGCCGTCCCCGAAAGCAGCATGATCGGACTCGTATGGAACGAGAAGTCCGTGGTGTCCATGCGTGTCGACTGGCTCGCTGGTCTGGTTCCGGCGCTCGTCGCTCCGCGCGCATGCCGCCCGCGGAGGTCGTGCCGGAATGGAGAGAAACTGTGTGGGTCCCGAACCCGTGTGCCGCAAGGCCGAACCCCACGGCGACAGCCGCCCAGACTATCGGTTCGCGCGGGTTCCTGTCAACGAGCGCGCGGTCTCGGGCGGGGGGGCGCTACTCTGCCGCCGGAGCCGCCGGAGCCGCTACTCCGCCGCGGGAGCCGCGGGAATCGTGTAGACGACCTGCGTCGGGTAGGCGAATTCGACGCCGTGCCGGTCGAACCGCTCGTGGATCGCGAGCAGCACCGCCTGCTTCACGTCCATGAAACGGTCGTACTCGGGGACGGTCATGTAGAAGATGGTGTCGAACTCGATCGCGGAGTCCGCGAAGCCCGAGAGATGGCAGCGGTCGAAGCGGGTCTCCTCCTGGGCCGCGACGATCTCCTCGATCCAGCCGGGGATCTGCGCCAGGAGGTCGCGCGGCGTGTCGTAGGTCACGCCGACCTTCAGCGCCCCGCGCCGGTCCGCCATGCGCCCGAGGTTCCGGATCCGGGTGTTGATCACGTCGCTGTTTCCAAGGATGAGTTGCTCGCCGCCGAGGCTGCGCAGCCGGGTCGTCTTGAGGCCGATGTGCTCCACCGACCCCTGGAAGTCGCCGATGACGAGGAAGTCGCCGATGACGAAGGGTTTGTCGAGGATGATGGAGAGCGACGCGAGCAGGTCGCCGAGGACGTTCTGGGCCGCGAGGGCGACGGCGATGCCTCCGATCCCGAGGCCCGCGAGCAGGGCCGCGACTTCGACCCCGAGGTTGTCGAGGATGAGGAGGAGGACGATGGACCACACGGCGAGCCGGCCCACGAAGGAGAGCGCGCTGACCATGGTCACGGCCTCCGCATCCTCGCCCGCCGTGGCATCCACGAACCGCCGCACCCAGAAGGCGATCGCGGCGTTCGCCCAGATCCCGCCCTGGACGACGATGGCGATGACCGCGGCGCGGCGAATCACGAGCGCCACCACAGCATCGAGTTCGAGCACGAGCGAGGCGGCGAAGAGCCCCACGAAGAGGATGAGGCCGAACTTCGTCTCGGCGAGCACGGCCGCGACGAGATCGTCGACCGAGGTCCGCGTCTGGCTCGCGAAGCGCGCGAACGCCCGCAGCGCGTAGCGTTCGAGCAGCCACAGCGCCAGCGTCGTGAAGGCATAGATGCCGGCGGCGATCAGCCAGGCCGAGAGCGTGTTTCCGTAGATCATCTGGTCCAGGCCCATGCCTCGAACTCCAGTGTCTGTCGTGGGGCGATCAGGTGAGTTGCTTGACCATCTCGGCAACGTCGGTCGTCGGACGCCGGCACGCGAAGCCGGTGCAAACGTATGCCGTCGCCTTCTCGTCCAGGAGATCGTACGGCTCGGTGAAGGGAGCGATCTGCGCGAGCGGACCCGCCGCGGGCCCGCCGGGCGCGTCCGTCCGGTGGTCCGCCGGCTTGAAGAGGACGGCCGTGCGGGGCGCGTAGCGGTCGGCGAGCGCGGCCAGCATGCGCCGCGTGTCGGGCTCGTCCGGGTCGCCGGCCACGACGACTTCCTGCGACGGGCCCAGCGCTAGATCGAGCGCGACAAGCGACATCGTGTACGCCGACGGGCCGCCGGCGACCGGGCCGGCGAGCGCCCGCCGCAGCGCTTCCGCCCGGTCCAGGAGTTCGACGTCGCCCGTGAGCCGGCCCAGCCGGAGGAGCACGTACCACGTCGTCGCGTTGGCCGAGGGCGTGGCCCCGTCGTACAGCTCCTTCTGCCGGACGGGCACGTCGCTCTGCGTCGCGTCCACGTTGAACACGCCGAGCCGGTCGGGGTCCCAGAAGCGCTCCAGCAGCGGATCCAGCAGTTCGCGCGCCGCCCGCAGCCAGCGCGGATCGAACGTCGCCCCGTACAGTTCGATCAGCCCCCAGATGAGGCAGGCGTGGTCCGCCGCGCCCGCGACGATGGCCGCTTCCCCGTCCCGGTAGCGGTGGAGCAGCGTCCCGTCGTCGTCCCGGAGCCGCTCGAGGATGAAGTCCGCGGCCCGCCGCGCCGCCGCGACGAGCGCTTCGTCGCCGAAGGCGAGGCCGCTCCGCGCCAGCGCCGCGATCATGAGCCCGTTCCAGTCGGTCAGGATCTTGTCGTCGAGCAGCGGGCGCTCCCGCGTCTCCCGCTTCTCGAACAGGACGCGCCGCGCCTCCCCCAGTCGTTTCTCGACCTGGCCGGCGTCTTCCCCCAGCGCCGCCGCGATTTCGGCGGGCGTTTCTCCGGCGTGCAGGATGTTCTCGCCGGTCCGGAGCCCCGACGCCTCGTCCGCGAAGTTGCCGCGCGCCTCGACCCGGAAGGCGCGTCGCGCGAGCCCGGCCGCATCCTCCCCGAGCGCCGCCGACAGCACCTCGTCGAACTCGGCCCGGGTCCACACGTAGAACGCCCCTTCGCGCCCCTCGCTGTCCGCGTCCTCCGCCGAATAGAAGCCGCCCTCCGGGTCCGTGAGGTCGCGCGCCACATACGCGTGGATCTCGCGAGCCACGGTCCGGTGCGCGTCGTCGCCCGTCATCTGCCACAGCTCCGTGTACGCCATGGCGAGCAGCGCCTGGTCGTACAGCATCTTCTCGAAGTGCGGGACGAGCCAGCGGGCATCGGTCGAGTAGCGGTGGAAGCCATACCCGAGGTGATCGAACACCCCTCCCCGCCTCATGGAGACGAGCGTCTTCTCCACCATCTCCACGCCGCGCCGGTCGCCGGTGCGGTCGCTCCAGCGCAGGAGGAAGAGGAGTTGGTGCGGGGCCGGAAACTTGGGAGCCCGGGAGAACCCGCCCTGGTGCGGGTCGAAGCGGGCCAGCAGTTCGGTGAAGCCGCGGCGCAGCGCCTCCTCGTCGAGCGCACCCTCACCCCCACCCTCCCCGGAACCCACCCCGCGGACCTCGACCTCCCGGATGGCCGCCAGCGCGGAGGCCCCGGCCGCCTCGACGTCCTCTCGCCGTTCGCGCCACAGGGCCGCGAGTCGCGGCAGCAGGTCCAGCATCCCCGCCCGCCCCGCCACGCCCTCGCGCGGGAAGTAGGTCCCCGCGAAGAAGGGCTGCTTGTCCGGCGTCATCACGATCGTGAGAGGCCAGCCCCCCTGCCCCGTCATGAGCTGGCACGCGGTCATGTAGACGCCGTCGATGTCCGGCCGTTCCTCGCGGTCCACCTTGATCGACACGAAATCCCGGTTGAGGAGCGCGGCCACGTCCGCGTCCTCGAAGGACTCGCGCTCCATCACGTGGCACCAGTGGCAGGTGGCGTACCCGATCGAGAGGAAGATCGGGCGGTCCTCGGCCCGGGCGCGCGCGAAGGCCTCCTCCCCCCACGGAACCCAGTCCACGGGATTGAAGGCGTGCTGGAGAAGATAGGGACTCTTCTCCTGCGCGAGTCTGTTGGGGCGCGCGTCGGGGCGCGCATCGGGGCGCGCATCGGGGCGGGGGGTCGGATCAGGCATGGGATTGGCCCCCCAGGGGTCGAACCTGGATCATCGGCTCCAAAGGCCGGTGTCTTGCCATTAGACGAGGGGCCAGCGGCGCCGAACATGGCGCGATCCGGCCAGCGGCGTCAAACCGCGCCCTGGGCGTGAGATTCAAGCCATTCCCGGAGATCGACGTTGTGACGACGGTGGTAGTACCGGGTCCGGACGATCTCCTCGCGAATGGAGGCGAGGAGCTCGGCGTCTGGCTCCTTCAGGCAAATCAAGAAGCGCTCATGGAATCAGTCTATTCGCCACGGTTCGGGCGCTGGCTCAGGCGGGGAGTGAGGCGTCGAGGATTCGGAGACTTCCCGCACGTTCCGGGGCGGCCAGCGTTCGGCGGGCGCGGGCGCGCTCTTCGGCGTCGCGGAAGGTTGCGAACAGCGTCGAGCCCGAACCCGTCATCGTGGCCATCGCCGGGTCGCACGCGCGAAGTCGGGCGAGCAGTTCCGACAGTTCCGGGTGCCGGGCGAGGACGGGGGCCTCGAGGTCGTTGCGGGCCAGGCGCTCGAGGGAGTCCCACTCCGCCAGCCGCGTCGCGCCGGGCAGCACCGAGGCGGCGCCGGCGTCCTCGCCCGTGCGGCCGAGCCAACGGTACGCGTCGGGGGTGGCGACATGAATCGGGGGGCAGACCAGCAGCGCGGGACGCGGCCGCGGCGGGCGTAGCGGGAGGAGCCGGCGGCCGCGCTCCCAGCCCAGCGCCATCGGCACGCCGAGGAGAGCGAACGGCACATCGCTGCCGATCTCGCCGGCGAGCGCCAGGAGTTCGCTCTCGTCCAGACGGGGCCAATGGTCGGCGAGCAGGCGGAGCGTCGCGCCCGCGTCCGCGCTCCCTCCGCCGAGTCCGCTGCCCATCGGGATCCGCTTGGTGAGCCGGATGTGTAAGGCGGGCCGTCCCCGCCGTCCGAACGCGCGGTCCAGGAAACGCTCCGCCGCCTGCCGGCACAGGTTGTCCGGGCCTTCGGGCACGCCATCCGCCAGCGGTCCATCGATGGAGAGGGTGACGCCGCGGCCCCCGGTGTCCTTGGACCGGCCCCCCTCGGGCCCGGCCTTGAAGAGCGTCACGGTGTCGGACAGACTCGTGCGGGCGAGCACCGTCTCGACGCCGTGAAAGCCCGTTTCGTCCCGGGCGAAGACGCGCAGGCGCAGGTTGACCTTCGCGTGCGCTTCCGCCGTCCCGATCTCCACGCCGGCCGCTTTCTCCACGTCGGCCGTCACCTCTCCGGCCGCCGTCACTCCGAGGTCTCCGGCGGCGGAGCCTCGCTTCGTCCCAGTTCGCGGCGGCTGATCCCGAGGCGTCGCATGTACAAGATCCCCAGCACCGTGATGGGCAGGAAGGTGAGGATGTGGTAGCCCGCGGCGAAGCTGATGATCCGCGCCGGCTCGATCTGGTGGAGTTCGAGCGCGACGCGGGCCGCCGTCTCGAACGGTCCGAAGAACCCCGGCGTCGACGGAATCGCGACGGCGAAGCTGATCGTCGTCTGGAGGACGAGCGCGCCGAGAAACCCCGGTCTCACGATGTCGAAGGCGAGGAACCCGAGAAAGAACGAGACGGCGTTCCAGCCCCACACGGCGAACGACCACAGCATCGCGCGGGCGAAGACGTGCGCGTGGCGCAGCGCCCCGAGACCATCGACAAAAGCGGAAAGCACTTCCGTCATCCGGTCGGCGACGCGGTCGGGCGCGAGCCGGTGAGACCATTTGGCCGCCATGCGGAGGAAGCGGTTGGGGAAGCGGACGAGCACGGCGAGCGCGATCAGGCTCGCGGTGACGAGGATGACCCCCAGCGTGAACAGGTCCCGCAGCGTCCCGGAGGCGGCTTCGTCGACGCCGACGATGAAGAAGGCGGGGACGAGGAAGACCATGAGGACGATCGCGTCGAGCAGGCGCTCCACGATGAGCGACGCCAGCGCCGCGGTCAGCGGCACCGGGGTGATCCGCGACAGCGAGTAGGCGCGGGCGAACTCTCCGAGCCTGCCGGGCAGCACGTTGTTCGCCATGAAGCCGATGCACACCGCCGCATACCGCGAACTGAACGGAAGATCCCCGTTGGAGGCGCGGAGGAGGGTCTGCCACCGCATCGCGCGGATGTTGAAGGTGAGCGTGGCCACCACCGTCGCGGCGATGAGCAGCCAGACGTTCGCCTCGCCCAGGTGTCTCAGGAGTTCGGCGGCCGAGACGTCCCGCAGCGCCCAGACGAGGAGCGCGACGGAGACGAGGACGCCGATGAGGACTGTGAGACGGCCTCTCACCCGCGCGCCTCGCGCACGAGTTCCGACATCTCAAGCACCGCCCGCTCCATCCCCACGAGCACCGAGCGGCTCACGATCGAGTGGCCGATGTTGAGTTCCTCGCACTCGGCGATCGCCGCCACCGGCTGGACGTTCTCATAGGTGAGCCCGTGTCCGGCGTGCACGCCGAGGCCGGCGGCTTCGGCCCGGGCCGCCGCGTCCTCCAGCCGCGCGAGTTCCTGGTCGGCGGCCGCCTGGTCCGCGGCGTTGGCGTATTCGCCGGTGTGGAGTTCGATCGCGGCGGCGCCCGCCTCGGCCGAGCCATCGACGGCCGCGGGATCGGGATCGATGAAGAGCGAGGTGCGGATCCCGGCGTCCTGCAGCCGCGCCACGGCGGCGGCGATGCGGGCCGGATCGGCGGACAGGTCCAGCCCGCCTTCCGTCGTCAGTTCCTCCCTCTTCTCGGGGACGAGCGTGGCCTGCGCCGGCCGCCAGCGTTCGGCGAGGGCGAGCACCTCCTCCTCGGCCGCGAGTTCGAGGTTGACGAACGTGCGGACAGTCCCCAGCAGAAGTTCCACATCGCGGTCCTGGATGTGACGGCGATCCTCGCGCAGGTGCACCGTGATCCCGTTCGCACCGCCGAGTTCGGCGAGCACGGCGGCCCGCACCGGATCGGGTTCGTCCGTGCCGCGCGCCTGCCGGACGGTCGCCACGTGATCGATGTTCACGCAGAGCCGGCAATCGATCAGGTGCGAGAAGCTGCTGTTCGCCATGGTTTGCTCCCGTTTTCGGCTCGACGGTCCGCCCCTCAGGCGGCGTCGGCCTGCTCCACGGCCAGGCCGCTCTCCCGCCAGCGGCCGGCCACCGCGACGGGTACGCGGGCCACGATGACCACGCACCCGGCTTCGTACGCGCGCTCCAGCACCTCGCCCTCCCGGTACGCCTCGGCGAGCCGTGCGCCGTCACCGGCGGGCAGGCTCACCCGCACCGTCTCGAGGCGGGCCCGCATCGCGGCCTGAAGGGCCTCGCGCAACGGCTGCAGCCCGCCCCGCTCCATGATCGACGTCAGGACGTGCGGCCGTCCGTCCGCCGCGGCCCGCTCGCGCAGCGCCCGCTCCTCCTCGTGCGTGAGCCGGTCGATCTTGTTGAAGACCTCGACCACCGGGCGGTCCGCCGCGCCAGCCTCCGCCAGCACGCCCTCCACGGCCTCTCGCTGCGCGTCCCGGCTCGGCGACGAGGCATCGATCACGTGCAGCAGGAGGTCGGCCTCGGCGAGTTCCTCCATCGTCGCCCGGAAGGACGCCACGAGATGATGCGGCAGCTTCCGGATGAACCCGACGGTGTCGGTGAGGAGGATCGGACCCGGACCTTCGAGATCGCAAACCCGGGTCGCGGAGTCCACCGTCGCGAACAGCCGGTCCTCCACGAAGACATCCGAGCCCGAGAGGCCGCGCAGGATGGAGGACTTGCCCGCATTCGTGTAGCCCGTGAGCGCCACGGTGAACTGTTCGCTCCGTGCTCGGCGCTGCGTGACCCGCGCCCGCGCGATGTGGTCGAGCTTGCGCCGCAGCCGGGCCAGGCGCCGGTCGATGAGCCGGCGGTCGGTCTCGATCTGCTGCTCCCCGGGCCCGCGCGCGCCGATGCCCCCGCCTTCCCGCGAGAGGTGGGTCCACATCCGCTTCAGCCGCGTCCGCATGTACTGAAGCTGGGCGAGTTCGACCTGGAGCTTCGCTTCCGAGGTCCGGGCCCGGAGCGCGAAGATGTCGAGGATGAGTTCGGTCCGGTCGAGCGCGCGCACGCCCAGCGCCGCTTCGAGATTCGCCCCCTGGGCGGGCGTGAGTTCCTCGTCGAAGATGGCGAGCGTGGCGTCGTGCTCGCGGAGCGCGTGCGCCAGGCGTTCCACCTTTCCCTTGCCGATGAAGGTCGAGGCGTTCGGCCTGCGCAGACGCTGGACGACCGAGCCCCGGACATCGGCTCCCGCCGTCGCCGCGAGGCGGGCGAGTTCCTCGAGGTGTTCGTCCACCGTCTCCTGGGGCATGTCGGGCGGCGGCGCGCCCACGAGAACCGCGCGCTCCGCCATCCGATCCGAAGTCACTCCGTCGATCGATCCTCCTCCATTTCCGCGGCGGCCCGCGCCCGGCTGCCGCGGATCGCTTCGAGCCGGCGCCTCGCGTTCACTTCCCAGCCGCGCGCCACGGGATCGTACCAGCGGCTTCCGCGCAGCGACTCGGGAAGGTAGGACTGGGCGGCCACGCCGTCTTCCTCATCGTGATCGTAGCGATACCCCGATCCGTACCCGAGTTCCTTCATGAGCCGCGTGGGCGCGTTGCGAATATGGAACGGGACGGGGTCGGCCGGCGTTTCGCGCGCCGCCCGGGCAGCGGCGCCGAACGCCCGGTAGACGGCGTTCGACTTCGGGGCGATGGCCAGGTAGGTGACCGCCTGGGCCAGGGCCAGGTCTCCTTCGGGGCTGCCGAGAAAGTGGTACGCGTCGCGCGCCGCGATCGTGACCGCCAGCGCGCCGGGATCCGCGAGTCCGACATCCTCGGCGGCCATGCGCACGATGCGCCGGGCCAGGTACATGGGATCCTCGCCGCCGTCCAGCATCCGCGCGAGCCAGTAGAGCGCCGCGTCCACGTCCGACCCGCGCACGGCCTTGTGCAGGGCGGAGATGAGGTTGAAGTGCTCCTCGCCCGACTTGTCGTAGCGGGCGAACCGTTTCTGCAGCGCGGCCGCCACGTGACCCGCCGAGATCGCGGGGAGACCGTCCACGCCGGCCAGATCCGCCGCCGTCTCGAGCGCGTTGAGGGCGCGGCGGGCGTCCCCGTCCGCCTCGATCCCGAGCCGGGCCAGGGCGTCCTCATCGATGGAGAGGCCGCTGTGTCCGAGTCCGCGCTCCCGGTCCCGCAGCGCGCGGGCGCAGATCTCCGCGACGTCTTCCGGCGCCAGCGGCTCGAGGACGAAGACGCGTGTGCGGGACAGCAGCGGGCCGACGACCTCGAAGCTGGGGTTCTCCGTCGTGGCCCCGATGAGGGTGACGGCGCCGCGCTCGACGTGCGGGAGGAGGGCATCCTGCTGCGCCCGGTTGAAGCGGTGGATCTCATCGACGAAGAGGACGGTGCCACGGCCGGTAGCGGCGCGGCGCGCCTTCGCCTCTTCCAGAACGCGGCGGACGCGGGGGATGCCGTCGGTCACCGCGGAGAAGGGGATGAACGCGGCTGCCATCCGGCTTGCGAGCAGACCGGCGAGGGTCGTCTTACCGGTGCCCGGCGGGCCCCAGAAGATGAGGCTCGGGACGCGTCCGCTCTCGATGAGTTGGCGCAGGGGCCGGCGCTCGCCGACGAGCTTCGGCTGTCCGACGAACTCCTCCAGCGTCCGCGGCCGCATGCGGGCGGCGAGCGGCGAATCCGCCAAATTGGCAGATCGCGCGGCGTCGGCCCGGCCCGGCTCGGCGGCATCCGGGGCATCCGCGGACCCGAGTCCCGGTTCCACGCCGGCGAAGAGGCTCGGCTCGTCAGTCATCGGCGTCGGTCATCGGCGTCGGTCATCGGCGCCGGGCAGCCCGTTGCCGGCGGCGGGGGCGTCGAGCGGCCGGGACGCCTCCGCGAGCGAGCCGATCTCGATCAGCCGTCGGGCCTCTTCGAGGAGCGACTCGTGCTCGTTGCGGCCGGGGTCTTCGATGACCTGTTCGAGCAACTCCTCCAGCAGCATCCGAACGAGCGGACCCGGCGACATGCCGAGCGCGAGGAGGTCGTCCCCCTTGAGGGCGAGACTCGCGAGATCGAGAGGCGGGTCTCCGTCGCGCTCTTCCCGCACGCGCTCCCGCGTCGCCTCCAGGTAGCGCTCCGCCCGCGTCTCTCCCGCGGCGCGGGCGACGGCGAAGTGGAGCGCGAACAGATCCTGCCACGCGTCGCCGACCGATGCGAGCCAGCGTCGGTGCTCCGCCGCGGAGTCCATGGCGCCCACGAAGGGGAGGTACAGCCGCGCGAGCCGGGTGACGTAGCGCCGATCCGCGTTGGAGAACTTGAGCCGGGACAACAGCGACTCGGCGGCTTCGGCCCGCCCCTCGGGCGTGTCGGAGGCGGACACGAGCAGACTCGCCACGCGCACATTGGCGGCCTGCGCCGGGGCCGCATCGACGGCGCCGAGCGCGGACCTCCACGCGTCGCCGTCGGCCGCGAGTCCCCGCAGCTCCGGATACCAGTGGCCCAGCGCCCCGCAGGCCGCGTACAGGTGCAGCGCGGCCGAAGGCTTCGGATCCGCCATGACCTTGAGCAACTCTTCCCGCACGCGCTCGGCCGACAGCCCGGCCAGGCCGCCTGCGGCCTCCCGCATCGCTTCGTCCGTGCGCGCCTCCACTGCCCACTCGAATCGTCCCGCGAACCGGAATCCGCGCAGGATGCGCAGGTAGTCCTCGCGGAAGCGCGCATCGGGGTCTCCCACGGCGCGCAGGATCCCGTCTTCGATGTCCTCCGCGCCGCCCCACTCGTCGCGCACCTCGCCGGAGGCGGGCCGCCACGCGATCGCGTTCGCCGTGAAGTCCCGGCGGCTCAGGTCCTCCCCGATGGAGTCGGCGAAGGCCACCCGCGCGTGGCGGCCATCCGTCTCGACATCGCGCCGGAAGGTCGTCACCTCGTAACCGTCGTCCCCATCAAGCACCTTCACGGTCCCGTGCGACAGGCCCACCGGGACGGTGCGCGGAAAGAGCCGCATGACGTCATCCGGCCGCGCGTCCGTCGTGAGGTCCTCCCAGTTCGGCTCTGGCTCGACCGGCTCCGGCTCGGCCGGGTCGGGCAGATCGATCGGGTCGGGCAGGTCGGCCGGCCCACCGATCTGGCGGACGTAGGCGTCGCGGATCGCACCGCCCACGGCCCAGGCCTCGAAACCCGCGGCTTCGAGCCGTTCCGCGGTGCGGGAGAACCCGGGCGGCGGGGAGAATCGGCCCGGATCGATCGCGCTCACGGCATTCTCAGCCGCACAGCACGCTGCCGCCGTTCACGTTGAGGATCTCGCCCGTGATGTGCCGGGCCGCGTCGGAGAGGAGGAAACAGATGGGCCCCGCGATGTCCTCGGCGGTGGCGACGCGCCCGAGCGGAATGAGAGTCAGCGCGGCGCGCCCGGCATCTCCCTGAAGCGCCGGCGCGGACATGTCCGTGTCGACCCAGCCGGGGGCGACGGCGTTCACGTTGATCGACCTCGGACCGAGTTCGGTCGCGATCGACTTGCAGAACGCGTTGATCGCCCCCTTCGACGCGGCGTAATGGCTGTGCTCCGCCTCTCCGCGCTGGGAGGCCGTCGACGAGACAAGGACAATGCGCCCGTTCGCCCGCAGGCGGAGTGCCGCCTCACGCGTGCCCGCATAGATCGACGTGAGGTTCGTCTCGATCATGCGGCGCCACTCGTCCGCTTCGAGCGACTCGATGGGGCGCGCGTCCACGTTCCAGATCCCCGCGTTGCCCACGAACCCGTCCAGCCCGCCGAACTCGGCGTCGGCGCGTTCGAAGAGGGTCCGACACTCCGCAGGATCGGCCAGATCCGCGCCGGCGCACCAGTGGCGCCCGTCCGGGGCCAGCGAGCGGGCTTCCTCAACGGCCCGCCGCGCCTCGGCCTCCGCCCGATGGTAGGCGACGCCGACGGACGCGCCGGACGCCGCGAGGCACCGTACCGTGGCGCGTCCGATCCCGCGCGAACCTCCCGTGACGAGCACGCGCTTGCCGGCGAGGCCCGGCAAGCCCGGCGCCTTCGATGACTCCGTCATCTCCCGGTCATCTCCCGGTCATCTCTCGATCATCCCCCTGCCGTCTCCTTCTCGTTGAATCGGTCGCCGATCAGGCCGCGCGGGCCCGCCCACTCGGCGAGGCGGCTGGCCCGCGCCGCGCTCCCGCCCAGGGCAGGATCCGCGGCTGCTTCGAGCGCGTAGGTGAGAATCGCGTCCGCGGCGAGCAGGGTGACCGCCTCCGCGCGGTTCGGCGCTCCGTGCGCCGCGATCGCCAGAGCGTCAAGCGCCGCATGGACGAGTCCCTCCTCGCCCTCCGTCAGGCGTCCCCGGACCAGCGGCCACACCGCTTCGGCCAGTGCCGCCGGAGCCTCTTCGATCCGCCGCGTGAGCCAGGCCTCGAGCGTGAGAGGGCCGGGTTCGGCCGGCACGTCAGCCACCGGACAGTGTGGGCACCCGCTCGGACGCCCAGGCCCTCGCCGCTCCGAGCCCGTCTTCCGTTCGCGCCGGATCGCCCACCCCCCCCTGCGCGAAGCGCGCGCCCCCGCCGCCGCCGGAACCCGTTGCCCGGCTCGAAACGCGGACGAGGTCTCCCGCCTTGACGCCGAGTCGGATGAGGTCGTCCGAAACGACGGAGATGAACGCGTGGCGGTCCTCGTCCGGGAACACGACGTGCACGACCGCGGCGCCCGACCCCATCCCGCCGCGCAGGCGGTCGCCGAGCGCGCCGAGGTCCGTCCCCGCCGGCACCTCCAGGCGCCCCGACACGAAGCGGGCGCTGTTCGCGTCCGCCGCGGCGCCCGCTCCCGTCACTCCGGCGCGAGCGAGCAGCGTCTCCAGCTGTCGCTCCGCGGCATCGCCTCTCCGGCCCCGCACTTCTTCGGCGAGCGCGTCACGTTCCTCGAGGAGCCGGTCCATGCGGGCCGCCAGGTCCGCCGGCGGGCAGCGCAGCCGCGCGCCCAGTTCGGCGAGGAGCCGGTCCCGCTCCAGTTCGCGCCGGTAGGCCCCCTGCCCCGTCACCGCTTCGATGCGCCGGATCCCCGCCGCGACGCCCGTCTCGGACACGATCCGGAACGTGCCGATCTGGCCCGTCGTGCGGACGTGCGTGCCGCCGCACAGCTCCAGGCTGAGTCCCGGCACCTCGATCACGCGCACGATGTCCCCGTATTTCTCTCCGAACAGGGCCATGGCCCCGGCCGCGAGGGCCTCGTCATAGTCCCGTTCCGACGCGTCGACGTCCCGGTTTCCGAGGATCGCCTCCGTCACCTCCGCTTCGATGTCCGCCCGCTCGTCCGGAGTCAGCGGACCCCTGTGGCTGAAGTCGAAGCGCAGCCGGTCCGGGGCCACGAGCGATCCGGCCTGCTGCACGTGCTCGCCCAGCCGGTTGCGGAGCGCGGCGTGCAACAGGTGCGTCGCCGTGTGATTTCGCTCCGTCTCGCGCCGCGACGGATCCACCTGCGCGCACACGTAGTCCTCGACCACGCCGTCGGCGTCGGGAAGCGAGCCCTCGGCCAGCGACCCGGCGACCACGGTCCGCCCGTCGGCGCCCCAGACCGCGGAGATGTCGACGGCCCAGCCGTCGCCGACGACGCGCCCGGTATCGGAGACCTGCCCGCCGCTCTCCAGGTAGAAGGGATTCCGCGCGAGGAGGAACGCGTGCCGCCCTTCCCGTGCCCAGCGCCGGCAGTCCGTCTCGATCTCGAGGTCCCGGTAGCCCACGAACTCCTGCGGTCGGGGCCCGAGGGAGGCGGTCGCCGAGATCGCGCCGCGAAGTCCCGCAGGCAACGTCGCAACCGCGTCGAGTGGTTCCGCGCGATGGCTGCGCGAGCGGGTGCGCTGGGCCTCCAGCGCCTCGTTGAAACCCTCCCAGTCGACATCGTAGCCGCGTTCGCGGGCGATGAGGCCGGTGAGGTCTTCGGGGATGCCGTACGTGTCCTTGAGCTTGAACGCGACGCTGCCTTCGACCGTGCCCGCAGGGGTGCCCGCGGCCGTGCCCGCGGCAGTGCCCGAACCTCGCTCGGGCATGGCGCGGTCGATCTCGCGCATGCCGCCCTCGATGGTCGAGAGGAAGAGTTCCTCCTCCGCCCGCGTCGTCGAGAGCAGGTGCTCCCGGCGCGCCTCCAGTTCGGGGAACGTGCCCGACATGCGATCCGCCACCACGCCCACGAGATCGTGCAGGAGCGGGTCGCGCCGACCGAGGAGCCAGTAGTGCCGGACCCCCCGGCGCAGGATCCGCCGCAGCACGTATCCCCGCTTCTCGTTCGAGGGGAAGACGCCGTCGGCGAGCAGGAACGCCACGGCCCGGGCGTGATCCGCCAGGACGCGGAAGGCGACGCCGTCCTCCCAGTCCTCGGGCGCCCGCGAATACGGGAGCCCGAGTCCGTCCTCCGCCGCTTCGATGATCGGGAGGAAGAGGTCCGTGTGGTAGTTCGTCCCCACGCCCTGCAGCAGCGCCGCGATCCGCTCGAGTCCGGCCCCCGTATCGATCGAGGGCGCGGGGAGCGGCGTGTCCGTCCCGTCCGGCGCGCGGTCGAACTGCATGAAGACGAGATTCCAGAACTCGATGATCGCGTCCGCCTCGCCCGCCGCCTCGAACTGCGCGTCGGTGATGCGGTCGTCGCGGTCCGTTCGCAGGTCGTAGTGCAACTCCGAGCAGGGGCCGCACGGACCCGTATCGCCCATCTGCCAGAAGTTGTCCTTGTCCCCCAGGCGCCGGATCCGCGATTCCGGGATCGAGGTCAGCTCCATCCAGAGGTCGAACGCGTCATCGTCGTCGTGGTGGACCGTGGCCCACAGGCGGTCCGGTTCCAGGCCGAGGTCCCCGGTCACCCACTCCCAGGCGAAGGCGATCGCATCGCGCTTGAAGTAGTCGCCGAAGGAGAAGTTCCCGAGCATCTCGAAGAAGGTGTGGTGGCGCGCGGTCCGCCCCACTTCCTCGAGGTCGTTGTGCTTGCCGCTGACGCGGAGACATTTCTGGGACGTGACCGCGCGCGGAGGACTCGGGCGCTCCGCCTCTCCCGTGAAGATGCCCTTGAACTGCACCATCCCGGCATTCGTGAACATGAGCGTCGGGTCATCCGAGGGGACGAGCGGGCCGCTGGGCCGATGCTCGTGCACCTGCCGCTCGAAGTACGAGATGAAACTCCGCCGGAGTTCGTCCGCCTTCATCGTTTATCCGCCTCAGCCTGCCAGTTGACCTCGATCCAGGCGCGAATGCCGCCCGCGGCGAACCCGCGCCGGGCCAGGTAGTCGAACAGCCGTCGACGCGCCTTCGACGGATCCACCCCCGCCAGCCTCCGCGCCCGGGCCGTCGCGACCCGCTCGAGCAGCGCCTCCTCCGTCGCGCCCTCGTCCGCCATCGCCTCGCGGATGCCGCGATCCGCATCCTCCCGCGACACGCCTCGGGCGAGAAGGTCGGACTGCATGCGACGGGCGCCACAGGGCCGGAGCCGGATACGATCCCGTGCGAAGCTGGCCGCGAACTGCGCGTCGTCGAGATACCCCAGCGCCGCGAGACGTTCCAGTGCGTGTTCAATCGCGGCCTGGTCGATCCGGTCTCGCCACAGCCGGCGCTCCACTTCCCGGCGACTCCTCGGGCGCACGGAAAGGTAGCGCAGCCCGACGAACATCGCTTCGGCGCGACCGCCCGCGGCCCGGACCGCGTCGAGTGCCGCGGATCCGAGCGTGAGCCCGACATCGAGCCGAAGCCGGTGGACGTCTTCGTCGGGAATCCGGCAGAGGGAAGCGCCGTCCAACTGGACGTCGGTCCAGCCGGAGCGGCGCTTGACCGGGACGAGGCCGGTGATCTCGTTCACAGGGCGCTAGCTGTCAGGGCCGCCTGTGGCCGCCGTCCCTAACGGAAGGGTCCCCGCGTGCGTCGCGGCCGAGGCCGAAACTCAGCGCCGGGGGGCCTGCTTCGAGGGCGGCCGGGAGTTCTTCGACGCTTCCTTTTTCGCACCCTTTTCCCCGTCCGCTCCCGCCGCGGCTTCGGCCGTGTCCGGATCCGGGACCGTCATCCCGAGTTCGTCGCGGATCCGGGCCTCGATCTCCTCCGCGATGTCCGGATTCTCGCGCAGGAACGTCTTCGAGTTCTCGCGCCCCTGCCCGAGCCGGACATCGCCGCCGTACGAGTACCAGGCGCCCGCGCGATTCACGATGCCGATGCTCTCGCCCATGTCCACGAGCAGGCCTTCCCGGCTCACGCCCTGGTTGAACATGATGTCGAATTCGGCCTGCTTGAACGGCGGCGCGCACTTGTTCTTGACGATCTTCACGCGGGTGCGGCTCCCGACCAGGTTGTTCCCCTCCTTGATGGAGGCGATCCGGCGGATGTCGAGTCGGAGCGAGGAATAGAACTTCAGCGCCCGGCCGCCCGTCGTGGTCTCGGGGTTCCCGTACATGACGCCGATCTTCTCGCGAATCTGGTTCGTGAAGATGACGGCGGTGTTGGAGCGCCCGATCGCGCCCGTGAGCTTGCGGAGCGCCTGCGACATCAACCGTGCCTGAAGGCCGACGTGCGAGTCGCCCATCTCTCCTTCGATCTCGGCCCGCGGCACGAGCGCGGCCACCGAGTCCACCACGATGACGTCGAGCGCGCCGGAACGGACGAGCACCTCGGCGATCTCGAGCGCCTGCTCGCCCGTATCGGGCTGCGACACGAGCAGGTTTTCGACATCGACGCCCAGCTTCTGCGCGTACCCCACGTCGAGCGCGTGCTCGGCGTCGATGAACGCCGCCACGCCCCCATCCTTCTGCGCGTTCGCGATGACGTGGAGGGTGAGGGTGGTCTTGCCCGAGGACTCGGGACCGAAGACCTCGGTGACGCGCGATCTCGGGATGCCGCCGATCCCGGTGCTGTGGTCCAGGTTGATCGCCCCCGTCGAAATGGCGGGGATCCGCACCCGCGCCCCTTCGGTTCCGAGCCGCATGATGGCTCCCTTGCCGTGGGCCCGCTCGATCTGGTTGAGGGCCACGGACAACGCCTTCTTCTGTTCCCGATCCATCTCCACACCCATTTCACGCTCTCCCGATTCTCGAAGGGTCCGCAGGGCCGATGACGGGAGGTCGATCACCCGCCGCCGCAGAGGTTGACGATACCACACCGCACGACCTTTCGCAATTTCTTCGGTTTTTTCTCGAACCGTGGCATCCGGCCGTCCAAAATCAAGATGGGGCGACGTCTCAACGGGGGTTCAACGGCACCTTCCCGCTCGTGGCGGAGGACCGCGATGGAAACCCGCAGGGCGCTTACCGCAGACCCTCCTTCACGAGGCTCGCGCCGGGACCGCCGAGCAGGATTTCGATGATGCGGTCGAGGCGGGGCTCGATACGGGACAACCGCCCGTCGAGGCGATTTCCGGTCTCCCTCATATCGGCGCTCAGGCGGGATTTGACGGCGGCAATCTCCTTCGTCAGGCGGACCTCCGTCCCGGCAAGGCTTCCCGTCATTCCGGCAAGGCTCCCGGTCAGGCGGACCTCCGCCTCGGCGATGTCCCCCTTCAGATCCTTCCTGAAGCCGTCGAGCATCAGCCAAGTCACGGTGACCAGGGCGATGAACATCCCGACCGTGACCGCGTTCGGGTTCTGCAGCATCCGCAGCGCGGACCCGCCGTCATTCTTCGCCTCGCGCGCCCCGGGCTCGGGGGTCCCGGGATCGTCGGGAGAACCTATTCTTCCACCTCGTCAGGAGTGGTCGCCGGTCGTGTTCGGCCGCAGGGCGAGGCAGCCCTGGATGATCCCTTCGACCTTCGCCAGCCGTTCGCCGAGTCGGGCCAGATTGCGGGAAAGCCCGACGTAGGCCGCGCCGACCGGGAGAACGACGGTGAGGAACGGTAACCGTATCGACACTGATCACAACAACAAACCGTTCGCTCCAGGCGGGCGCGCAGGGTCTCGTACCCCTCCTCGCGCAGCTTGCCCGCGGTACTCCAGTTCGAGGTCCCGCAGCGCCTCGATGGCGGCGTCGCGGCGCTCGGCGGCGCCCAGCGCGGCGCCCGTGTCCTCCCCGGCCCGAATCGCGGCCCAGATGATCGTGATCAGGAGCACGAGCAGAATGCCGCCGAACAGCGCGAATCCGGTCACCCGCCGGCCCGTCGGGTGACGGCTCCTGCTCCTGGAATTGACCGGGAACGTGGAGGCGTAGGAGAGGAAGTAGCGCCATCGCGGTCTCCCGCCTGGGATCCCCGGCTCGATTCGTGTTCGGGCAGGAGGAGAGGAGACGGGATGGGGAAGAAGAAGCCCTCGAAAACACGTGACCAGCGGGTTCTCGAGCGTGTCAGAAAAGCTACCGTCGGAGTAGCGCTGGCCAAGCGCGAGGACGATGGATTCAGTCTGAATTTCGAAGGTGCCGGATTCTTCATAGACAACCCTTCCGGGGTGGTATTGACAGCACGGCATGTCCTCGACGCCATCGAGAAGAAGATGACGGAGGACGAGGCGAAGTGGGCCGGGTACAAGCTCGGCGTGCTGATCTACCGGCCGGGGGATGGTACCCGGCCCGACTTCTCGTTTGCCCCTGCTCTTCGGGCCGCCCGGAATCCGGAACATGACGTGGCCGCGCTCAGGATCCGGGAACTGCCGGTGCCTCCGACCTGTTTGCGGCTGGGATACAATCTGGAACCCCAGGAGGGTGTCATGGCGGGGACCTGCGGATGGCCTCATACGAGGGCGCAGTCTATTCGATTTGCGCGAGGCGTTGCCAAGATCGCGGCCGGTGGGGAAGAGTGAATTGGGTTTCTCGTGGGACGGGCAGAAGGAGAATCGTGGCATGAATGCAAAAAAGCGCAGGAAGAAGGATGAACGTGGACAGGGTGAAGGAGACTCGGTAGCGCGGACGACCCGATACGATACGTCCGGAGCGGAGTCATTCGAGTTTCGTGCCGACGATCCTCGTGTGCGGATACATCGACGTACGAAGGAGGAGATCGCGGAGGCGGAACGTCGGTTCACGATCCAGGCTCACTAAGCCTTCGACCGGACCCCACCCGCCGAGGCCCTCCGGTTCATCGGAGAACTCCGCACCCACGTGTCTCGATGGCTACGGTCTCGGCGGGGAGATCCCCGAAAATGCAGCCATGCGGAGCGCGGCCGCGTAACGGCTAGATGCAAGTGACCCCCGAGATGTTTGGGGTAGCCGGGCGATGTACGCCCAACCCATCCGGGGGTCGATTGGCATAGGCCGACACACGGGCACCGACACGCCCATGACGACACCAGCTGGGAGTGATCGGCGGTCCCGCTTGAGACCGCGGCGGGCCCATCAGGTCCATCAGGTCCATCAAGCGTCGGGCTGGAGGCCGATTCCGCAGATGGGGCAGAAGGCCTCGCCGCCGGTCAGGCGCGCGGCGCATTCCGGGCACGGCGGGGGGGATGCGGCCGGCTCCGGGGGGTCCGCAGACTCCGGGGGCTCCGGGGGTTCCGCAGGCTCCGGCGCCGAGCCCCTCGTCTCTCTCCGGGCCGCAGCGTCGCGGGCGTCGATGGCCGTCCGCTCCAGGCGGGCGCGCAGAGTTCCGTACTCTTCCTCGCCGAGCTTGCCCGTGCGGTACTCCAGCTCGAGGTCGCGCAGCGCTTCGATGGCCGCGTCGCGCCGTTCCGCGGCGCCCAGCGACGCGCCGGTGTCCTCTCCGGCTCGGATCGCGGCCCAGATGATCGTGATTAGGAGCACGAGGAGAATGCCGCCGAACAGCACGAATCCGGTCACCCGTCCACCTCCTGTCGTCCCTGCCGCTCCTGCCGCTCCCGACGCGCGGCCGCCAGTTCGAGCGCTCTGGCGGCCGCCTCGGCCGGGCCGTCCGCCGTCTCCTCGACCACGCCGTCGGGCAGCGCACACGCGAGGCCGATCACGGGCACCCCGAACCTCCGGCAGAACGCCGCTTCGCTGAGCGTGCCCCACTCGCCGGCGATCGTGACCACCGCCTCCGACGCGCGCGCGACGATGACATTGCGCGCCTCGCCCAGCCCGGTCGGGATCGGGATCGTGACCCCGTCCGCCGCGGCATGCGGATCGCCGCCGGGCAGGATTCCCACCACCATTCCCCCTTCCGAGGAGGCTCCGTCGGCCGCCGCCCGCATGACGCCGCCCATCCCGCCGCATACCACGATCGCTCCGGCCCGGGCGAGGGCCGCTCCCACCGCGCGGGCCAGGGCCGCCTCCTCCGGCGCCGCCTCTCCCGAGCCGATGACTCCGATCCGCAGGGGACGCGGGGGACGCAGCGGATCCAAACTCACCGCTCCAGCAGGAGGGTGACGGGGCCATCGTTCGTGAGTTCCACTTCCATCATCGCCCCGAATTCTCCTTCCGCCACCTCCCCGCGCGCCCGGCACAACTCGACGAAGCGGTCGTAGAGCGTCCTCGCGGCCTCCGGTCGCGCGGCGCCCGTGAAGGACGGACGCCGGCCCCGCGCCGCATCACCGTACAGCGTGAACTGTGAGACGATGAGCAGCGCCCCCCCGGCATCACGCGCGGAGCGGTTCATGCGGCCCTCCTCGTCGGCGAACACCCGCAGGCCCCAGAGCTTGTCGGCCATCCAGGTCATCTGCGCCTCGGCGTCGTCCGGCGCGAAGCCCACGAGGACGACGAGTCCGAGGCCGATCGTCCCCACGACCTCGCCTTCGACCCGCACGCGGGCCCCGCTCACCCGCTGGATCACGACTCTCAATCGCACCGCCCGGTTGGTTTTCGGCGTACCGGTTTTCCACATGACGCGGAAAGCCGCGAAGGGCCGAAAGATGCGACAGCATTCGCTCCTCGGCGACTCCGCTCGCGGGCGCGCTGCCCGTCGATTTCAAAATCCACGATATTTGGACAAGATATCCACAGTTTTTGGACACTCTTTTTTCAAAAAAATGGGAATGGGAGATGGTGTCCGGGGCGGCGCACCTGGCCGCAAGCGGCTTCAGTCGGCGGGCCGGCGGTTCGATCCCGGGGAGCGGGTGCAGGGGGTCCGGATTCAGGGCGCTGTCCGGGCGTTCGTCCACCGCCGCTCGGGGGTGCGGAAACCGCCCGCGGCGGTGCGCGATCGGGGACTCCGGAGATGGCGAGCGGGACGGGATAGATGCACTCAGCCCCTGGCCACCCGAAGGTGTCAGGGGCTGAACGAGGAGGCTTGTTTACGGCTAATTTCCGCTCGATCCTGGTAGCTTGCGCGGTCTTCCAGAATCCCCGCCGAGCTTGGTACCGTCTGTCCGATCAGCTGTGCTCGATCCCTCTTCCTTCGGTCGCCTCGTTCCGTTGCCGGAACTCCGCTCCCTCCGGCCCGGGACTCGCATCCCGGTCTCGCGATCTCGCGTCGGACAACTCGCGGTGCGGTCATCGGCCTCGACCTCCGGTCGGTCGGTGCCGCCTCCCTTGGCACGCTCTGATTCTAAAAAGATTTTTTTGGCACGTCAACCTCCAACGACCGCCAGTCGTGTTTTTTTCGAAACTTCATTGATCGGATGACCATTCCCCGCAGCGATTCGCGGAGGAAAATCGGATTTTGACCGGTCGCCCCGGCGCGCTGAGCAAGCTGCGCGAGATTCTCGGGCCAACCCCGTGCCATCATGGGCTGTCGGTGACCGTGCATCGGCCCATACGGTCAGCGGCCGTGCCAGAGATCGGTCGGGGCGGCGGCGATGCGGGAGCCGGACCGTTCGACGTGGGCGAGGAGACGGTTCAAGAGGGCCTGGCGCGGCAGGGTCCGGCGCAGGCCGGTGACGGTCGCGACGATGACGAGGCGGTCGCGGGCCCGTGAGAGGGCGACGTTGAGCAGGCGGGGGAAGTCCCGGTTCCGGCGCTCGTCGAGGAACCAGCTGCGTCCGGGGGGCGCGTCCACAGTGTCGATGATGACGAGGCGCTTCTCCCGTCCCTGGAAGCGGTGGATCGTGCTCACCTCGAGACCGGCGGGCGCGGCGCGGCCGAGGCGGCGCCGGACGAGGTCGTTGAGGTGACGGGTCTGGGCGCGGTAGGGGGAGACGACCGCGATGTCCTTGATCCCGTCGCGGGCCGCCGCGCCCACGAGGTCCGCCACGGCTTCGGCGTGGGTCCGGTTCCGCCGCGAGCCGTCCACGCGTTCGACCCGCGGATCGAGACTGCTCGTGTCGAAGACCGTCAGGGCGGCTTGCTCCGTCCCCTGCCCCCTCCCGCACCGGGTCGCGCGCTCCCCGACTTCCGGCGCATCCCTGAGCCTTCCGCCGTAGAAGAACTCGCTGACGAGTTCGCGGATCTCGGGCGCCATCCGGTACTGGAGATCGAGCATGGCGCACAGCCCGTCGTTCGGAGACGGCAGCGCGGCCCCGGCGGCGGCGCCTGTCTCGGGCACGACGCCGACTTCCCGGAACAGGTCCGTGCGAAGCCAGCGGGCCGCGGCGGGGGCGGTGCTCGACACGACCGGGGGGAGCTGCTGGAAGTCGCCGACGGCGATCGCGGGGCCCGCGACCCTGGAGGCGGCGAGGGCCACGTACGGGAGCGGCGCCGTGCTCGCCTCGTCGATGAGCAGGGACTCGAACCTGAGTTCGCGGAATTCCTCCCGAATCGAGAGCCGGGCGAAGGTGGTGAGGACGATGTCCGCCTCTTCCAGCGCGAGTTCCGCCTGGCGCGCGATCTCGAGCATGACGCGGCCCAGGCTGCGCGCGGACTCCGTATCGTTTCGCGCGCGGGCGAGCGAGAGCAGGCGTCCGGCCCGGGCGTAAGGGTTGAGGGCGGGGGCTTCTTCGCGCGTCACGCGCGAACCGGACGGCGGGCGGGCCCCCAGCCGCGCCTCGTGCTCGGCGAGCGTGCGGTCCACGCCGCCGGCGCCGCCCTCGATTCGCCGGGCCAGCGCCGCGCCCAGGTCGATGCGCGTGTCGGGCGCGGCGCCCAGGTCGAACCCCACGCGGATGATCCGGTCACGGTCGAGCATCGACGGGTCGGCGATGGCGGCGAGGCGGCGCGCGATCTCGTCCACGGCTCCGTTGGTCGTCGCGGCGACGAGCACTCTGCCCTCGAGGGCAAGTTCCAGCGCCGCGCGCGCCACGAGGCGGGACTTGCCGGTGCCGGGCGGACCCCAGACCAGTTGGGCACTGCTTCCCAGCACCCGTTCCAGGGCGTCGCGCTGCGGCGCGTTCAGGTCATCGGATGAGTCGAGCTGCGGAGACCCCCGGCCGAGGCGCGGCGGGAGCCGCCCGAAGGTCCCGAGCACCGTGTCCGGGAAGAAGTCCTCCGGATCCTGGCCGACCTCGGCCAGCCGCGTGGAGAGTTCGCGCAGGAGCCACGTGGGATCGAACTCGAGGTCGGCGCCGTCGAGGCGTTCGCCGAGCCACTCCGGGCTCACCGCCTGCAGGAGCCCGAGCGTGCGGTCGAAGCGGTGCACCGTCCCGAGCGCGTCCCGCCCGCCCGCGTGGATGCGCACGCGGTCGTCCGCGCGGATGTCGTATGTTCCCCCCGCGATCTGGAACGTGTAGCGATAGCCGGTCCCCGCCTCGCCCCGCAGGCGTCCGGAGAGCGCCGGGATCGGCCGGTCCAGACGGCGGCGGGAGAGGTCGGTCGTGACGGCCTCGATCTCCTCCTCGACCGCACCCCGGAGATCCGCCAGCAGGAGCCACAGGGACTCGAGGGAAGACTCGGGGGACGACCCGGAGAAGTCAGGAGTTTGCATGCCGGACCCTATCGATCGACCGGACGGCGGGGCCGTCCGGGGGGCCGCCCGCGACGCCGCCGCCGCCGAGGCCGCCCGGGACTGGAGCGGGGAGACCCCGCGCGCCCCGGAACCCTTCGAGCGCGTGCTGGCCGACTTCGACGAACACATCGTCTCCGTTCTCACCCACTGGAATCATCCGGGCTTCCTCGCCTATTTCTCGAGTTCCACGCGGGCGCCGAGCATCGCGGCGGAACTCCTGGTCGCCGCCGTCGGCGTGAACGCAATGTTGTGGCGCACCTCTCCCGCCGCGACCGAAGTCGAGCGAACCGCCGTCGACTGGCTGCGGCAGGCCGTCGGCCTCCCGGACACCTTCTCCGGGCTCATCTTCGACACGGCGTCGACCTCCACCTTCACGGCCCTGCTCGCGGCCCGGGAGCGGGCGGGCGACGGCGTGCGGGACGATGGGCTCCCGGGAGGCCCTCCGCTGGCGCCATCGCCGCCGACCTCGAGAGAGGGATTCGGCCGGCCATGGTGTGCGCGACGATCGGCACAACCTCCACGGCGAGCGTCGACCCCGTCCCCGCCCTCGCGGCGATGCGCCGAACGCACCGGCGTCTGGCTGCACGTGGATGCCGCCTACGCGGGGGACGTTCGTTTCTCTCGCACACGGAACTGGACGGTCGTTATACTGTACGGTTGTCCGTCGGGAGCGTTCACACCGAGGAGCGCCACCTCGACGAGGCGCTCGACGCGCTCCATCGGGCCGCCGCCGACCTCTCACCGGGAGAACCGGGTTGAACGCCAGATTCCGTTTCGGACCCCTCGTACCCTTTGTACCCTTTGTACGCCTTGTATCCGTGGTACCCGTTGCCGCCCTGCTCTCCGGCCTCGTCGTCCTCGCGGCGGGCTGCGCCGCGGAGGCCGAAGCCGGGAGCACGCAGGAGCGCTCCATCGTGCCGCCCGATGCCCAGGTGGCGCGCGAGCGGGCCGACCGCAACCGCATCAAGGGCGAGGAAGGGGCTCCGGTTCGGGTGGTGGAGATCTCCGACTTCCAGTGCCCCTACTGCCGGCAGTTCCACGAACAGACGCTGACGAAGATCGACAGCGCCTACATCGCCGAGGGCAAGGTCAGCTACCTGTGGATCGCCTACGCGAATCCCGGGCACCCGCAGGCCTTCGTGTCCACCGAGGCGGCGTACTGCGCGGGGGCCGCGGGCAAGTTCTGGCCCATGCACGACATCCTGTTCGAGCGCCAGGACGAGTGGAGCGGCGCGCCCGATCCCTATGAACTGTTCGTCGGGTACGCGGAGGAGATCGACGTCGACCCCGAGTCGTTCGGCTCCTGCGTCCGGAACAGCACGCTGGCCCCGCTCGTGCTCCGCGACTACACCAGCGTCACGCAGGCCGGAATCTCGAGCACGCCCTACTTCATCCTGGGTGACAGCGTGGCCCTTCGGGGAGCCGCCGACTTCGGGACGTTCTCCTCGGCGATCGACACCCTGCTCGTGCTGAAGGGCGGCGACAGCCAGCCCCAGTAGGCGGCGGAGGGGGCGGTCGAGGTGACGGTGCGGCCGGCGAACGACGGGCCGGCGGCGCTCGGTACGATGCCGCAGCAGTCGCTCGAGGAGGGCGGCGAGCCGGCGCGGATCGGCAGCGGCGACGCGTCCGGAACCGAAACGGCCCCCAACGACAGGATGCCGTAGAAACCCGGCCCGGCCCCGGGTCTTTTCCTCCCCTCACGTCCCCCCAGGACCGGGGGGAGCCGTTCTCCGGCGCCCCCCGCCTGCCATAAGTGCCCAAATTATCACGCTATGCAGATCTAATATCGCATAACTGGTACCGTACTTCGTCAATTGGACACTTGCTTTGCCCTTTTTCGTGACCGTATGATTGCCGAATGAAGCAGAACGAGTCTTCGGCGGGTCCGCTCGAACGCATCGTGGCGTCGTTGCATGAGGCCGCGCTCGACGAAGCGCGGTGGCCCGAGGCGGATCGCACGATCGGCGAGATCAATCGCACGAGCGGCAGCGCCCTGACGCTCCATGAGAGGCAGGGGACCCATCCGGCAGTCCTCCTTACGCGGATCTGCCTCGCCGGACGCCGCCGCAAGGACTGGGAGTCCAGGTACTTCAACGATTACTGGGCCGGAGACGAAGCCGCCCCCCGCATCGCGCGCCTGGAGCCCGGGCGCCTGGTGTTCACGGGAGATCTGTACACCGACGCGGAGAAGAAGACTTCGCGCACCTACAACGAGGCGCTGGCCGACGCGAGGGCGCAGAACGGCCTCTACATGCGGCTGGACGCCCCGAACGATCTGGGTGTCGTATGGGGCCTCGGCGATTCCACCGAGCGCGGAGGCTGGACTTCCGATCAGATCCGGCTGCTCCGGGAACTCCACCCGCACGTCCGCCAGTTCGCCATCATGCGCCACGCGCTGATCGAAGCCGAGGTGACGGGCACATCCGCGACCGCCCTTCTGACCAATCCGCGCGTCGGGGTCATCCATCTCGAGCGGTCCGGTCGGATCGCGACGGCGAACGACCGGGCGTTGGAGATGCTGCGGCAGGGCGACGGCCTGGCGGACCGGGATGGGCTCCTGCGTGCCCGGCTGCCGGAGGAGGACGCCGAACTGTCTCGCCTGCTGGCCCGCGCCCTGCCGCCTTGGGGGGTGCTCGGCTTCGCCGGCTCGATGACGGTCAGTTCACCGAAACGGTTGGCTCTGCACGTCACTCCCGTGGGCGATGACTATCCGCACTTCAGAACGCGCGGGCTCGGCGCCGTCGTCCTCGTCGTCGATCCCACCGGCAAGGCTCAGATCGATCCGGCACACGTGGCGGCGGCCCTGGACATTACGCAGGTGGAGAGCAAACTGTCCGTGGCACTGGCTGCCGGCCAGACGGTGCGCGACATCGCGCGGGCAACGGGGCGGACGGAAGAAACCGTTCGGTGGCACCTGAAGCAGATTTACCGCAAACAGGGTGTCAAGCGGCAGGTGGACCTGGTCCGGCGGGTGCTGTCTCTGGAGAGCTTCGGCGCTGCGTCGGCCCCTGCGTCGGCCCCTGTGTCGGCCCCTGCGGAGTCCCCCTAGGAGCTTACGCCGCCGAGGCGGATCCGGGGTCTCTCCAGCGGCTCGGCGATCCCCGTCCCCTCGCGGATGCGGTAGGCGCGGTCGAGGGCGAGGCCGGTGAGCCGGTCGACGGTACCCGAGCCCGGCCAGCGGATCTCGACGGACTCGATCCGGGTCGCCGGGCCCAGCCCGATCTCCTGGCGGAGCGGGTTCGAGCCGAAGCTCGCCCCCGTGCCGGCTCGGCGGTGGATCCGTCTCGTCCCGTCCGCCCCACCCGGCCCCTCGACGGTCACGATGATGCGGGCGCCGATTCCGGGGCGGTTGGCCCGGTCGCCCACCAGGGTGAGCGCGAGCCAGCGGTGGTCGAACCCCGGGTTCTCGTACAGGGCGTTCGGGGAGAGGTCCCCCTCGTTGGCCCCCCCGAGCTGGATGTGGACGTCGGTGTCGCCGTCGTTGTCGATGTCCACGAAGGAGACGCCGTGTCCCTTGTGCAGGCTCCCGAACCCGCCCGCGCCGGTGATCTCCTCGAAGCGGTCGCCGAGGTTGCGGAACATCCGGTTCGGCATCAACTGCCGGAGGTCGGGGTCGCCCGTGCCGACGAGGAAGTCGAGCCAGCCGTCGCTGTCGAGATCGCCGTAGTTCGATCCCATCGCGTACATGATCCGGTCGAGACCCTGCGCGGCCGTGACGTCGGCGAAGGTCCCGTCCCCCAGGTTCCGGTACAGGCGGGGTAGCTCGGCGGAGTGCGGCTCGCCGGTCATCTCGCGCACGAGGTCGGCGGTCTGCGCCGCGTAGCCCGCGACGTAGATGTCCAGCCAGCCGTCGTTGTCGAAATCCCAGAACCAAGTCGGGAAACTGGCCAGCGGCTCTCCGACGCCGGCCCGCCCGGCCACCTCCTCGAAGGCCCAGCCTCCGTCGGTGTCGGCGCCAGGGCCGAGATTCCGGTACAGGCGGTTGGAGGCGTGGAGGATCGACAGATAGAGGTCGGGGCGGCCATCGTTGTCGTAGTCCCCCCACGTGACGCCCTTCACGAAGTCCATCACCTCGATGCCGACGTCCGCGGCGATCTCCTCGAACGTCCCGTCCCCGCGGTTTCGGTAGAGTTCGCTGCGGTGCGCGAGGCTGTCCCTCGACTCGTTGCCGATGAAGAGGTCGAGCCAGCCGTCGCCGTCGTAATCGGCCCACGCGCCGGTCTGGGTCGGGTGCTCGGAATAGAGTCCGGCTTCGCGCGTGACGTCGGAGAAGACGCCGCCATCGTTGCGCAGCAGCGAGTTGGGGAGGGGCTGGACGAGCCAGCCGCCGCGGAGGACGAAGATGTCCGCGTCGCCGTCGTTGTCGTAGTCGGCGTGGACGAGGTTGAGCCCGCCCAGGAGGCCCTCGAGCCCCGCCTCGGCTGTCCGGTCGACGAAGCCGCCCGCGCCATCGCTCTCGAAGTAGCGGAGGGGGTGCAGCAGGCCGCGGGAGGACGTCATCACGTCCGGCAGGCCGTCGCCGTTAAGGTCATCGACGATGGCGCCCCCGGAGAGAGAGACCGCGTCCAGGCCCACCCGCGTGGCCACGTCCTCGAAGCGGGGGAACGCTCCGGCCCCGCCCACGGCGGTTCCCTCGAGCCTGTACTCGGGCGGGACGCTGTCGGGCCACGTGCCGGCGGTCATCGCGGCGAGGTTCAACACCCAGCGGGCCCGCAGGTCGTCGGGACGCAATTGCAGGAGCGACCCGTGCCACCCGATCGCCGCGTTGAGCGCCGCGCGCGCCGAATCCGAGACCGGGCCCGAGATCGGGTCTGAGACCGGGCCTGAAGCAGCCGAGGGCACGGCGGGCCAGCACGGGGAGCGCTCCAGGGCCGGCTCGACGGTTCCCGCCGCGGGTCCGGAGGCGGGGCAGACAAGCTCGGCGCCGAGGCGCAGGAAGGCGATCCCGATGAGCTCCTCGATGGAGCGGCGGAAGCCGGGGAACGGCTCGGCCGGGACCCCTTCCAGCGTCTGGTCGACGAAGATGAACTGTTCGAGCGCGGGCTGGGTGTGTCCCGCGTTCAGGAGTTCCCGCGCGGCGTTGGCGGCGCGGACGAGCATCTCCGCGCCGTCGGTCGACGCCGGCAGGTTCGTGAGGTAGCGGAGGCGCGCGGTGTTGAGTTGCTCGTCGAGCAGCGGATCCGCCGCATCGGCCAGGGCGAGCAGCCGGGCCGCCATCTCGCGCGTCCCGGCCGAGGGACCGGCGGAATCGGGGGAACCGGGGCGGCCGGCGGAGCCGGCGTCCGGCTCTCCGCAGCCAGCCGGCAGCGCAATGGCGAGCAGCGCGAGCGCCGCGGTACGCCACCGTCGCGTCCCGACCGCCGCGTCTCCAGCTTTCATGAGCCTTCGCCTCTTCTCAGGGTGAGCTCTACCGCTCCGGCTCCCGCGGCGGACTCCACCGCTCCGGCGTCCACCGGGAACGTTTCCTCGGCGCCGTCCGGCCAGCGCACCGTCAGGGCGCGGATCTCCGCCGCGCGCCCCAGCACCTGCACGGACCCGTTGAAGGACCAGTATCCGCTCCCGAACTGGATTTCCCGAGCGGGACCCTCGCCTCCATCGGCATATCTCGGACGCAGCCGCGCGCCGGCGACACCCGGAGTCGCCCCGCCCGGGGTCGCGCCGCCCGCGGACAGCCGGACCCGCAGCCCGGGCGATCCGCCCCGCCCCCGGAAGATGACGGTCTCGGCGCCGTTCTGCCCGATGGCCAGGTCCCAGCGCCCGTCGGCATCGAAGTCGGCCACGGCGGCCCCGCGACCATCGCCGTACACCTCGACGCCGCTCCGCACCGCGTCGAGGACGCTGAACCCGCCCGTTCCGTCGCCGAGCAGCACGGCTCCGCGCCCCGCGTCATGGCGTCCCAGGCCCCGCGGCGTCGCGAAGTAATTCTGCGCGAGAAAAAGGTCCTCGCGGCCGTCCCGGTCGAAGTCCGCCACCACGACGCCGAAGGCGGGGGCGAGTTGGGCGGCCGCCGGCAGCGGGCGCGCCTCGAACCGCCCCCCGACGTTGAGAAACACCGTGTGGAGGAGCGTCACGGCACTCGTCCGGTAGAGTCCCGTGCGTCCCGTTCCGAGGAGGTCGTCGACGGAACTTCGGGCGAAGGCCTCGAACGTCGGTGCGGCCCGCCGCAGGAAGGGGAGCGTGGCGCCGAGCGTGAGATAGTCGCGCACGGGCCGCTGGACGCCGTCCGCGCCGGTCTCGAACTCGATGAGGTCGACGAGCCCGTTCCCGTCGAAGTCGGACGCGACGACGCCGACCGGCCGCTCGGCGCTCGCGAAACGCCCGGTGTTCGTTCCCCATGCCGTCACCACAAGGTCCGGGCGGCCATCTCCGTTGAAATCGCCCGTCGCGATGCCGTTCCAGCGGCCGGTGTGCGCGCCCAGACCCCAGGCATCCGTCGCGTCGCTGAAGCGCCCGCCGTCGTTCTCAAGCAGTCGCACGGGGCCCCACTCCAGGGCGAGGATGAGATCGGGATCGCCGTCTCCGTCGACATCGGAGAACACGGCCCCGGAGACGAGACCGATCCGCCGCAGCGTCTGGGCAGCTTCCGTGTCGAGGGCCCAGTCGGCGACCCGGTCGGCGCCGTCGCCCCCGTCGGCGAGAAGCAGCCTCGAGTCGGCGGGCAGGGGGTAGGCGCCAGGTGTCGCGCGGGCGCCGGCGAAGAGGTCGAGGTCGCCGTCTCCGTCGACATCGGCGGCCGCCAGGGGCCCCGTCGCATGGGGGCTCGGCGGGACCGCCGGCCCGCCGCCCGCGTCGAGGCCGGCATCGAGGCGAGCGTCGAGGCGGGCGAGGGGCGGAATCGCGTCGAGATCGGAGGGCGAGCGGGCTTCCCAGGCGCTGACGCCCGCGATGATGACCGGGCGACCCGCTGTGGGAAGCGCGATGATGGACGTGTGGTCGCCGACGACGGGGGCGCCGATGGGCACGGGGTCCGCCAGCCGCCCGGCTTCGTTGACGGTGAGCTGGGCGCGGCCTCCCGCCCCCGCCCCGACGAGCAGGTCCGGGTCGCCGTCCGCATCGGCATCGACCCACGCCACGCCCGGGCCGCCCCGGGACAGCTCGAACGGCACGAGCGGCTGCCGGGCCAGCTCGTCGAAGGCCGATTCGCCGTGCCATCCGACCGCCGCCGCCTGCGCGAAAAGCGCCGCGCCGCTCGCCGGACCGGCAGCGCCCGACCCCGCCGCGGCTTCCGTGCTGCCCTCCCCCGCTCCGCCAGGTTCGCCAGTTCCGTCAGTTCCGCCGGCCGGAGGCGGCGCCATTTCGTAGGCGTGGTTCGCGAGCACGCGGACGGTCCGGCTCCGCCCCGAGGGCCAGACGATCGTCGCCTCGGCGGCCTCGGCGTCGCCCATCGCGAAGGTGAGCCCCGGGTCCGAGCCGGAGAGATACATGCCGCCCGCGGTCACCTGCCGCGTCTGGTCCGGCCTGACCGGACCCGCCGCGGACGCGCCGGCGAGCACGACGCGCGCGCCGATCGCCTGCGTGTTGCGGCCCTCACCGAGCACGCGCACGGCGACCCGCGCCCTCCCGGCATCGTTGCGCAGGATGAGAGGCGGTTCGTCCAGCCGCGTGATGACGACGTCCCGGTCGCCGTCACGGTCCAAATCCGCCGCCGCGATCCCGTGGCTCACGTCCGGCTCCGCCCCGTATCCCCAGCCCCGGGTCATGTCTGCGAAAGTACCGTCGCCGAGATTGCGGAACGCGAGATTCCGCAGCGGGAGCGGCGGAAACACGCCGAGTTCCTCGCGCCAGTCCACCTGGATGCGGCGGGTCCTGAGCGCTTCCTGCGTATCCCCGTCGAGCTGGTCCCATCCGTGTCCGTTCGTGATCAGCAGGTCTTCGTACCCGTCGAGGTCGACGTCGAGGAACATCGCGCCCCACGTCCATTCCGAGGCGGCGAGCCCCGCTGCCCGCGCCGTCTCGGCCCACGTCCCGTCGCCCCGGTTGAGCTGAAGCGTGTTCCGGTCGGCCGACACTCGCGTCTCGTGCCCGCCGGGAGGCGTCCATGCGGCCGCGCCGAGGGCGACCTGCTCCCGTCTCCTCACCGGATCGGCGGAGAGCATCTCCGTCGTCACGAAGTCCGTGTCTCCGTCTCCATCGATGTCGGAGAAGTCGACCCCCATCGAGGAGGTGCTCTCGGTGCGGAAGGCGCGCCCCGACGCGGCGGTGAAGGCGCCCCCCTCGTTGAGCCAGAACCCGTCCTCGCTTCCCAGGTCGTTGGCGACGAAGAGGTCGGCGTCCCCGTCGTCATCCGCGTCGAAGAAGCGCGCGACGAGCCCCCAGTCGCGGGGGACGCCGGAGATCGGGTCGCCGTTCGCGTCCCGAAAGACGCCGCCCGTGAGGTCGACCGGCGCGAAGCCGCCCGATCCATCGTTCAGGTACAGTTCGTCGGGGTCCGCGAGCTCGAAGCGCAGCACCCCTTGGCCCTCGGCCTCGAGCCGGTAGTGCTCGTCGAAGGGGGGCGTGAGCACGAACTCGTCGCCGATGCGCTCGGCGATCTCGCGCGGCCGTCGCTCCGCGGGGCTGAAGAGGTCGTCGCCCTGGACCGTCTTGTAGTTGGCGAAGTACGCGTCGAGGTCCTCGTCTCCGTCGATGTCGGCGAGCGCGAGCGTGCTGCTCCCCCATTCGCCCTCGAAGCCCGCTTCGACTTCCTCGAAGATCCCGCTCCCGTCGTTCAGGAGGAGCGCGTTCGTCCCCCCATGCACGGCCACGAAGAGGTCCAGGTCGCCGTCGCCGTCCGCATCCGCGAGCACGGCGCCCCGCGACAGCCGGTCCCCGAGGCCGGCTCCGGAACGCTCCGTCACGTCCTCGAAGCGCCAGCCGCCGAGGTTGCGGTAGAGGACGTTGGGCCGGTCCAGCATGCAGAGGTAGAGGTCGACCCAGCCGTCGCCGTCCACGTCCCCGAGCGCCACGCCGACGCCGTGAATGAGCGTTCGGTTCGCGAGCCTCGCTTCGCGCGAGACGGTGGGGACCGCTTCGATGCCCGTGCTCCGCGGCGCCAGCGAGGTGAAGCCGCCTTCGAGCTCCCCCCGGAACGACAGGAGGCGCGCGCGGTGTCCGTCCCCGTCGACCCAGTCGATCGAGGCGGGCGGAGCGGAAGCATCGCAGGCGGTGAAGACGCCGGCGGCGAGGGCTGCGGCGGGAAGTACGCGGAAGCGGGTTTTGCCGCGGGGGGCTATTCGTGGTCTCCGCGGAAGACGGACCGCATCCCCTCCACCGCGTCGCGGGCACCGTCCGCGGCGCGCGCGAAGATCGCGGCGAGTTCCCGTTTCCCGGTGTTGGCGAGCGGGATGTCGAAGGTGAAGTGGACCGCCACACCGGCGGGACGAACGTTTTCCTTCGGATCGGTCCACCCGCCATCGGGGTCGAGGGCGCCCTCGATATGAACCTCGACCGTGTCCGAAACCGCCCCCACCTCCTGCGCCACCCTGGAGAGCCGAGTGGCGAGCGCATCGTTGCGCGAGGGATTCGACTCCCGCTCGTCCAGCCAGAGGGCGGGAGGCGCGACGTCGATGTGGACGTACCCGAGCATCACGTCGCCATCGAGTTCCAGCGCATCGAGCGGTTCGGGCGCTTCGTGGCCGGGGACAGCGGACGCGGCCAGGTAGGTGCCGAGGCCTTCGATCCCGATGTTGGCGAGTCCGAGCGACATCTCGTCGATGACGAGTTCGATCATGGCGGACGGCGCATGGAGCGCATCCAGCGCGCCGGATTCGAGGATGTCGAGTTCCGACTGGTCGTACGCAACGGCGCGGAAGAACCAGGAGAGCGGCTCCTGGCGGCCCTCGAACAGGTCGCGGGCGCCCAGTCCCCTGTCGCGGAGCGCGCTCAGGAGCAACGCGCCCAACTGGTGTCGTGTGATTTCAGCCACGGTTCGTCCGTCGCTCCGGGATCGCCTAGGGCGTGATCATGACGTGCGAGTTCGCCGTGCCGGCGCCCATCAGCCACGCGCCCCTCGTCGCGCTGGTGGGTAGGCCCAGATCTTCGGCCGTGGCGAAGGGCGTGTAGATGACGGCCTGATGCCTCAGGACGGCGTCCATGTCTCCGGACCAACCCTCTCCCGCATAGATCGCGTGCAGGAAAGCGTAACTCGGCATCTCCAGCGTGCCCGCCTCGATCTCGGCCATCCGCATCTCGACGTTCTCGCGGCCGGTGACGCCCTGCGACGTGAGTTCGCGACCGCGCGCCATGTAGGGCTCGAGCGACTCGTGGTAGCAGGCGGAGTGGAAGCCATCGGCGCCCGGGTCATCCGCGATGCAGATGAACGGTCCGGCGCCCTCCCGCAGCGTCACCCACTCGTCCCCCTGCTTCTGGATGACCTTCGCGGTCGCCTGCTCCGTTTCCGTGGGGATGGGCGCGATGGCGAGCGCAATCGCGTCCTGGGCGGCCACGTCCGGAGCGGCGGCGAGCGCCACGGCGGCAACAAGCGACAGCGCGACGGCCGACGCGGACTGGGCGGTGAACGAACGGCGAAACATGCGATCCTCCTGGGGCTGGGACTTTGGAAGAATAGGCACTCGCCAGCGCCTGGGCGCAATCGAGGGCGCTCGGCGCGCTCGCCGAGACGGGCCCGGAGCTCCCGCGTTGCGCGCGGCGGTCGGGCGGTCAAGATTCGCGCCCGGATCGCGGTCGCGCGTCCGAACCCTGCGCTGGATCACACCGTGAACGATGGGAGTGGCTCTTGAGCGTTCGAATCTGTGTCCCGCGGGAGACCGCCGACGGGGAGTCGCGGGTCGCCCTCACGCCGGACGGGGCGAAGCGCCTGCTCTCCGATGACGTTTCGATCGCCATCGAGACGGGAGCGGGACGGGCAGCCGGCTTCCCCGACGCGGCCTACGAGGATGTGGGTGTTGAGGTCGTCGCTGATGCCGGCCGGCTTCTGGGCGAGGCCGATGTCGTGTTCAAGGTCGCTCCGCCCTCCGGGGACGAGGCGGACGGACTCCGGGAGGGTGTGGTCCTCGCGTGCCTCCTCCGCCCGCACGAGAACGCGGCGCTGATCGAGCGCCTCGCCGGGGGCGGGGTGACGGCGCTGGCGTTGGAACTGGTCCCGAGAATCACGCGCGCGCAGTCGATGGACGCCCTCTCGTCGCAGAGCAACCTGGCGGGGTACAAGGCCGTCCTCCTCGGCGCGAACTCGCTCGGACGCATCTTTCCTCTCCTCATGACGGCGGCGGGGACGCTCTCCCCGGCGCGCGTCCTCGTGCTGGGGGCGGGGGTCGCCGGGCTGCAGGCGATCGCGACGGCCCGCCGGCTCGGCGCCGACACCTGGGGCTACGACATCCGCGCCGCCGTGCGCGAGGAAGTCGAGAGCCTCGGCGCGAAGTTCGTGGACCTCGATGAGGGCACGGGGGGCGCCGGGGGCGCGGCCGCCGACGCGGAGACCGAGGGCGGTTACGCGAAGGCACTCGAGGAGGCGGAGCAGGCGCGGCAGCGTGAACTGCTCGCGCAGCACGTGGCGCGGGCGGACGTCGTCATCACGACGGCGCTGGTGCCGGGACGCCGGGCGCCCGTGCTGATCACCGACGACATGGTGGACCGGATGAAGGTGGGCTCGGTGGTCGTCGATCTCGCGGGGGAGGCCGGTGGCAACTGCTCGCTGTCGGCGCCCGGAGAGACGGTCGTCGAACGCGGCGTGACGATCCACGCCCCGCTCAACGTGCCGGGCTCGCTCCCCTACCACGCCAGCCAGCTGCTCGGCCGCAACCTCTCCGCGCTCGTGAAGCCGATGTTCGGGGAGGACGGGGTCGTGGTGGACCTGGACGATGATGTGATCGGACCCTGCTGCGTGACGCACGCGGGAGAGGTCCGGTTCGGCGCATGACTCCTCACACGAGGCCTGCCTGATGGAAGGAACGCTGCTGATCGGACTGTACGTCTTCGTGCTCGCGATGTTCGTGGGCTTCGAACTCATCACGAAGGTGCCACCCACGCTGCACACTCCGCTGATGTCGGGATCGAACGCGATCTCCGGGATCTCGATCGTGGGCGCGCTGCTCGTGATCGGACGCGCCGGCGACGGGCATCTCATGCGGTGGATCGGGCTGGCGGCGCTGATCCTCGCCACGATCAACGTCGTCGGCGGCTTTCTCGTCACCGACCGCATGCTCCAGATGTTCAAGAGCAAGGACGCGAGCTAGCGATGGAAATGTCAGGATTCTCGACGATCATTCCGCTCGCCTACCTGGCGTCCGCCGTGCTCTTCATCCTCGGCATCAAGCGGCTCAGCCATCCGGCTACGGCGGCGGGCGGCAACCGGCTCGCCGCGGTCGGCATGCTGCTCGCGGTCGTCGCGACGCTGCTCGAGAGCGGCCTGGAATACACCTGGATCGTCGCCGGCCTCGCCATCGGGGGGCTGATCGGCGGCGTCATGGCCCGGACGGTGAAGATGACCGCCATGCCGGAGATGGTGGCGGTCTTCAACGGGTTCGGGGGGGCCGCGTCCGGTCTCGTCGCGGTCGGAGAATACCTGCGCGTGAGCGGCACGGAGACGCTCGCCATCGACTCCGGCGTGTCGATCATGGTCGGGACGCTGATCGGCGCCGTCACCTTCTCCGGCAGCTTGATCGCGTTCGGGAAGCTGCAGGGGTTCGTGACCGGCAACGCGATCTCGAATCCGCTCGTGAAGTTCTCCGCCGGGTTTCTCCTTGCGTTCGCCCTGGTCCTGGCCGTCTACCTGATCGGCTTCGAGTCGAACCTCCTCTTCTACTGGGGTCTCATCGCGGCGGCCCTCATCCTCGGCGTCCTGTTCGTGATCCCGATCGGGGGCGCGGACATGCCGGTCGTGGTGGCGCTGCTCAACTCCTACTCGGGGCTGGCGGCGGCTTCGGCCGGGTTCGTGCTGGAGAACAACGCGCTCATCATCTCCGGGGCGCTGGTCGGCGCCTCGGGACTCATCCTCACCGGCATCATGTGCCGGGCGATGAACCGCTCGCTGGCGAACGTCCTGTTCAGCGCCTTCGGCACGGGGGCGGCGACGGCGGTGCGCGCCGCGGACGGCGACCGGGTGGCGACGCCGATCGATGCCGAGGACTCCGCCATGGTTCTCGGTTACGCCTCACAGGTCATCTTCGTCCCCGGCTACGGTCTCGCGGTGGCGCAGGCGCAGCACCGCGTGCGCGAACTGGCCGACCTGCTGACGGAGCGCGGCGTGTCCGTGCGCTACTGCGTGCACCCGGTGGCGGGGCGGATGCCGGGCCACATGAACGTCCTCCTCGCCGAGGCGAACGTGCCCTACGAGCAGCTCTGCGAGCCCGAGGACGTGAACCCCGACATGGAGAACATCGACGTGGCCGTGGTCGTGGGGGCGAACGACGTGGTGAACCCGCTCGCGCGCGACGACCCCTCGAGCCCGATCGGGGGCATGCCGATCATCGAGACGGACCGGGCGAAGACGTGCATCGTCATCAAGCGCTCGCTGTCGGTGGGGTACGCCGGGATCGACAACCCGCTCTTCTACCTGCGGAACAACCGCATGTTCTTCGGAGACGCCTCCGACGCTCTCGCCCGCATCACGGAGGAGGTGAAGCAGCTCTGATCGCGCGCCGCGTCAGGTCTCGTTCAACGCCTCCTCCACCATCTCGGGCGTGATCGGAGCGGCGTCGCCGGGCACATCGACCACCGGAAACCCGCTGATCCGGGACACCGGCCCATTCGAAGTCCCCTTACGGCGCGGTCGCAACGCTCGCCGAATCAGGGCCGAAGCGACTGCGCCCAGGGTCTCTCCGCGCTCTCGCGCGAGACTCTTCAAGGCGCGTGTGATTCTCATGGTGCTCCATCATCGCACCATGCCGTCACAGCCTCAAGGAACCGGGAGCTCGCGGGCTCCGTTGCTGTAACTACAAATTACATGTACCATCAATCGGATGGAATTCGAGTGGGACGAGACCATTTGAGGGGGCCGTCGCAACATCGCTCGACCGTCGCAAGGACTACGGCGAGGACCGGCACATCAGTATTGGGCGCGTGGAGCCCGGAGCGGTGATCGTGGTTGCCCACACCGAGCGCCGTGGGCGTGTCCGTCTGAAGGAGAGTCTACCATGAGTGGACGCTACGATAGGCCCCTCTCTCCCGAGCAGATCGCGGCAGTGAAGGACGAGAGGATCGACTTCAGCGACATCCCTGAACTGGACGAGGAGTTCTGGGAGCGGGCGGAGCTCGTCGAGCCGGATCGGACGGACCAGATCACCATGCGCGTCAAGCGCTCCGTGCTGGCCTATTTCAAGGCTCCGGGGAAGGGCTACCAGACGCGAATGAACCGCGTACTCGAGAGCTACGTGCGGCACCGCACGCGGAACTCCGACGACACCGGGGGATAGCCGTCCACCGCCCTTCGTGATTGTCGCGGTGGGCATTGTCCATCTACGTTGGCGGGCCGCGGTCCGACCGGGTCTGGCGTCCGCGAGGTCCGCCAACGACCGCAGCGAAACAGCGAAGCAACGAAGCAACGGGTCGCCGGAATCAACGTGTCGCCGGAACAGGAGTTGGAACCCCATGCGCAAGCTGGCCATCGTCACGCCGACCACGCTCACCCTCGCCCTGACCGCGTTCGTCGCGGTGGATCTCGCCGTCGCGCCCACGGCGCTCGCCGCCCAGGAAGCGGTGGTGTTCGATTCCGCCGACGTGGCGGGACTCAGTTTCCGCTCCATCGGGCCGCCGCGGGGGGGGCGAAGCACGGCCGTGGCGGGGATCACCGAGCAGCCGCTCACATATTTCATGGGCGCCACCGGAGGCGGCGTGTGGCGCACGGACGACGCCGGCCTCAACTGGCTCAACATCTCCGACGGCTACATCGAGACGGGCTCCATCGGGGCGATCGACGTGGCGGACAGCGACGCGAACGTCATCTACGTGGGCACCGGCTCCGCCTGCATCCGCGGCAACATCTCCAAGGGAATCGGCATCTACCGCAGCACGGACGGCGGCGATTCCTGGACCCACATCGGACTCCCGAACGCGGGACAGATCGGCCGCATCGAGGTCCATCCGCGCGATGCGGACGTCGCCTTCGTGGCCGCGATGGGCGACCCCTTCGGCCCCAACCCGGAGCGCGGCGTCTTCCGCACGACGGACGGCGGCGACACGTGGGACCACATCCTCGCGATCTCCGACAGCACGGGCGTCGTCGACCTCGCGCTGAATCCGGGGAATCCCCGCATCATCTTCGCGGCGGCGTGGCGGGGCGAGCGCAAGCCGTGGACCGCGATCTCCGGTTCCGAGGAATCCGGCATCTTCCGCTCGACGGACGGCGGCGACACGTGGAACCGGCTCGAGGGCGGCCTCCCCACGGGCCTCGTCGGAAAGGCCGCCGTCACCGTCTCCCGCGCCAACCCCGACCGCGTCTGGGTCCTCATCGAGGCGCCCAACGACCGGGGCGGCGTCTATCGCTCCGATGACGGGGGCGACTCCTGGCAGCGGGTGAACGAGGACCGCGGGCTGCAGCAGCGGGCGTGGTACTACACGCACATCTACGCCGATCCGGTGGACGAGAACACGGTGTACGCCCTCAATGTCGGGTACAACAAGTCCATCGACGGGGGCGTGACGTGGCAGAGCTACGGCGTCCCGCACGGGGACGTGCACGACCTGTGGATCAACTACGAGAACCCCGACTTCCAGGTCGTGGCGAACGACGGCGGCGGGCAGGTGACGACGACCGGCGCGGAGAGCTGGTCCACCTACTACAACCAGGTCACGGCCGAGATGTACCGCGTGTTCGTCGACGACCAGTTCCCCTACCGCGTGTACGGCTCGCAGCAGGACAACTCGACGATCATGGTGCCGAGCCGCGGGATGCCGGCGGTTCAGGCGCCGCAGCACTGGGCCGCGGTCGGTGGCTGCGAGAGCGGGCACATCGCGATCGACCCGCGCAACCCGAACGTGACGTACGCGGGCTGCTACGGCGGCAGCATCAACCGGGTGGACCGGGAGACCGGCGACGCACGGCAGATGCTCCTCTATCCGCAGCTCCAACTGGGACAGGCCCCGAAGACGCTGCGGCACCGCTTCCAGTGGAACGCCCCGATCCGCCTCTCTCCGCACAATCCCGACGTCGTCTATCACACATCACAGTTCGTGAACCGGACGCGGGACGCGGGATATTCGTGGGAGACGATCAGTCCCGACCTCACGCGCAACGACACGACGAAGATGGAGCACGCGGGCGGACGCATCACGTGGGACAACACCGGGGTGGAGGTGTACGGGACGATCTTCGCCTTCGAGGAGTCGCCGCACGAGGCGGGCATCCTGTGGGCGGGCTCGGACGACGGCCTCATCCACGTCTCGCGCGACGACGGGGAGAGCTGGGCGGACGTGACGCCCGGCGACCTGCCCGAGTTCTCGACCGTCAACATGATCGACCTCTCGGCGCACGGCGCGGGGCGGGCGCACGTCGCCGTGTACCGCTACCGGATGCAGGACGACACGCCCTACATGTGGCGCACGGATGACTACGGGGAGAGCTGGACCCGTCTCTCCACGGACGGGATCGAGCCCGGCCACTTCGTGCGCGTCGTGCGCGAGGACCCGGAGCGGGAAGGTCTCCTCTACGCCGGCACGGAGTACGGGCTCTACATCAGTTTCGATGGCGGCGGCAACTGGCAGCGCTTCCAGCAGAACCTGCCCGTCACGCCGATCACGGACATGCTCGTGCACGAGGGCGATCTCGTCATGGGGACGCAGGGCCGGTCGTTCTGGATCCTCGACGACATTTCGCCCCTGCGCACGATGTCGGCGGCCACGCTCGCGGCCGACGTACACCTCTACGCGCCGGGGGATGCGGTGCGCGCCCAGAGCGTCTTCCCCAACGGGGCGCCGATCCACTTCGCGCTCGGAGAGGGGATGGAGGAGACGGTGAACCTCGAGATCGTGGACGCCGCGGGCGAGGTCGTCCGGGTCTACTCCTCGAATCCCGGTTCGTGGGACGATGAGGCGAAGGCGGCCATCGGCCGTCCGTCGAGCTGGTCTCCGGGCCGCCTGTCGGCGAGCGCCGGACTCAACCGCATGGTGTGGAACCTTCAGGGCGAAGGACCCGACCTCGTGCAGGGCGCCCGCATCTGGGGCTTCACGGGCCGGGTGCCCGCGGTGCCGGGGCGCTATGAGGTGCGTCTGACGGCGGGGGACGCGACGCAGTCGCAGCCGCTGGCCCTCCACATCGACCCGCGGGTGGCCGACCAGGTCACGGTGGCCGACCTGCAGGCCCAGCACGACCTGATGGTCCGCGTGCGCGGCCTGCTGCAGCAGTCGCACGACGCGGTGCGCGACGCGCGTTCCATCCGGTCCCAGATGAGCGACATCGCGCAGTCGGTGGAGGAGGCCGGCTACGGCGACGACTTCACGGAGATGGCCGACGCCGCGGGCGAGAAGCTCACAGATGTCGAGGAAGAGCTCTTCCAGACGAAGAACGAGTCGGGGCAGGACATGCTCAACTTCCCGCCCATGCTCGACAACGAGATCGCGAACCTGTACGGCTACGTCGCGTCGACCTACGACCGCCCCAACGCGGTGGCGGCCGTCCGGGCCGACGAACTCGAGGCCGAACTCGGCGAGTGGCTGGGGGCGCTCCAGCAGATCATCGACACGGACGTCGCCGCCTTCAACAACCGGCTGCGCGAGGCCGGCGTCCCCGGCGTCATCGTGCGCACCCCGCCGCGCGCCACGAGCTGATCCGCGAAGGCGACGCCTCTTGAGCGCGTCCGACGTCTCGATGGACGCCCTCGCCCGCCGCTGCTTCGAGCGGGAGGCGCGGGAGGCGGAACGCCGGCTCGACGCGGAGATCGCCAAGTCCCGGACATCGGCGGGGGATGTGGATCTCAAGGCGATGTGGGGGTGTGTGGCGCCGCTCGTGCTCGTCGGAACCTGCGTTGCCGGCGTCGCGGGAGGGGCCGGTCCGGTCTTGGGGACCTTCGCGGCGGTGGGGGTGATCTGGCTGCTGGTCGCCAAGGGCAAGCAAGCTCCCACCAGGCGGAGGCGATCGGAGATCCGGAAATCGGTGCAACGTGGCATCGCCGCCTACGGGAACGCGGAACCCTGGGCGGTCCTGCGCGTACACGAGTTTGCGGTGACCGAGTTCCGGGAACGGATTCAGGTACACCGCGAACGGACGCTGGGGAGGGGCTCGGAGTGGGGGCGGGCGCGGTCGGAACTCGCCGAGGCGGCGGATGAGGCCCAGCGCTCCGCCGCGTACTGGCGGGAACGGCTTCGCGGCGAGCCGGGGAGCGACCTCGCGCGCACTCAGAGCCCCATCGCGGACCGGCTTGAAGCGAAGCTCGCGGAAGCCCTCGAGAAGCTCGACCTTCGCGCGGCGGCTCTCCGCAAGTTCTACAACGACTGCGATGCCAGACTTGCGGTCATGGACCGCTGCAACCGGGACCTCGAGGAGTCGCGGCGCCTCGAGGAGTTGTCGGGGCGGGCGGATGTCGTGATCGCGCAGGCGGAGGGGATGATCCAGACCATCGCGCAGCAGTTCGTGGCCGAGGCGCGCACGATCGCGGAAGCGCTCGGGGGCGTCGCCACTGTCGGGATCAAGTCGCTCGCCGGCGAGGCTCCGGTGGACAACATCGAGTATTTCGCGGACCACATCATCGAGAGTTCCGACCGCGAGCGCTCCGCGATCGAGGATCTCGAACGCCAGTTGTCGCGCGTCGCCCGATGAGCCGGCAGCTGAACCGGCACATGCAGGGGAGAAACGCGCCGGCCGACCCTGGCGGCCTCGGCGGCCTCCGCGGATTTGCCGGGCTTGGCGGCCTGATAGCGCTGGTCATCCTGTCGGCCGCGGCGTGCGGCGACGAAACGACGGCCCCGCCCGCGACATCGCCCAACCGCCGGCCGACGCCGACGAGCACGATCCCGGCGCAGGAACTGGCGGCAGGCGACACGCTGACGGTGGACGCGGCGGCCTACTTCACGGATCCGGACGGGGACGCCCTGACGTTCTCGGTAGAGACCTCCGACGCCGGCGTCGCGTCGGCCTCGCTGTCCGGCGCCGTCGTGACCGTCGCCGGGGTCGCGCCGGGCGAAGCGCGGGTCACGATCCGGGCCCGCGATCCCCGCGCGCTTCAGGCCCGGCTGGACTTCAGCGTCCTCGTCCCCGAACTCCTGACGGCGGACCATGCCGTGCTCCGCGCGCTGTACGAAGCGACGGGCGGCGAGGGCTGGACGAACGACGACAACTGGCTCACCGGTCGCCCGCTGGACACGTGGTACGGCGTGGGGGTGGACGCGGGGGGTCGGGTGACGGAGCTACGCCTCGACTTCAACGGACTCGAGGGACATCTGCCCCCGGAACTCGGCGAACTCGACCGCCTCCAGTCGCTCGTCCTGTCCCGAAACGAACTCGCGGGGTCGATCCCGCCCGAACTGGGCCGCCTGCAGGTCCTCCTGCGACTGGATCTTCGCGACAACGGCTTCGACGGCGAGATTCCGCCGCTGATCGGCGGCTTCGGTTTCCTGGACCAACTGGATCTCAGCGACAACGGATTCACGGGGCCGATCCCGGCCGCGCTGGGCAACCTTCGCACGGCACGTCTGCTGGACTTGAGCGGCAACGATCTCGCGGGACCCATCCCGTCCGAACTCGGGGACCTCGGACAGCTGCAGGTCCTGCTGCTCATGCAAAACGACCTCGAGGGGCCGGTGCCGGAGGCGTTCGGACGTCTGGCCGCGCTGCGCGTACTGAACCTGTCCGGCAACGCCGGGCTGTCCGGCCCGCTGCCCGCCGCGTTGACGTCGATCCGGGGGCTGGCCCAGGTCCACCTGGGAGGCTCGACGCTCTGCGCGCCCGCTGAACCCGCCTTCCAGGACTGGCTGGAGCGGCTGTACAGGTACCGGGTCGCCACGTGCGGGCAGGATGCGTCGATCGTACTCACGCAGGCCGTACAGTCGTCGCAGTTTCCCGTGCCGCTCGTCGCCGGCGATTCCGCGCTCCTGCGCGTGTTTCTGACCGCCCCCGAAGGCGCGTCCGTCAGTTTCCCGGAGGTCCGGGCCCGGTTCTACGTGGAAGGCGCCGAAACCCACGTCGTCGACATTCCCGCACAGTCGAACCTCGTGCCGACGGCGATCGACGAAGGCAACCTCGCCGCATCCGCGAACGTCGTGATTCCCGGGCAGGTCGTGCAGCCCGGGCTCGAAATCGTCGTCGAGACGGATCCCGGCGGCACGCTGGACCCGGCTCTGGGACTCACGCGGCGGATCCCCGACAGCGGCCGGCGCGCCTTCGATGTCCGGACGATGCCCACGTTCGACGTCACGGTGATTCCGTTCCTGCTCACGTCGGACCCGGACGCCTCGATCGTGAGCCACGTGAACAGTCTGACCCCGGACCACGAACTCTTCTGGGACACGCATACGCTGCTCCCGGTCGGAGCCATGACGGTCAGGGCGCATGAGCCCGTGATGGTGTCCACGAACAGCCAGGGCGCGCTCCTGAGCCAGACGGCGGCGATACGCGCCATGGAGGGGGGAACGGGGCACTACATGGGCACGATGACGAACAGCGACGGCGGGGGCCTGGCCTTCGTCGGCGGGTTTGCCAGCTTCTCCAGCCACGATCGAGCCGACATCGTCGGGCACGAATTCGGGCACAACATGAGCCTCAGCCACGCCCCGTGCAGCGCGACGGGCTTCGATCCCTGGTATCCCGAACGGAGTGGGTTCATCGGCGCATGGGGATACGATTTTCGCGACGGCGGGCAACTCGTCCCGCCGGACCGGCCCGACATCATGGGATACTGCGATCCGCACTGGATCGGGGACTATCACTTCTACAACGCGATGCGCTTCCGCCTCCGCACCGAGCCGCTCGAATCCGCCCCGGACGGGGCGGTCGGCGGCGATGCGCGCACGCTGCTGCTGTGGGGCGGCGTCAGCGAAGAAGGCGTTCCCTACCTGGAGCCCGCGTTCGTCCTCGACGCGCCGCCCTCTCTGCCGGCGCAGGCTGAAGACGGTCGGGGCAGCTATCGTATTCGCGGCCGGAACGCGTCGGGGGAGGAACTGTTCGCGCTGCGCTTCGACATGTGGCGCATCGCCGACGGGAACGGCGGCTCGGGTTTCGCCTTCGCCGTGCCCGTCCAACCCGGGTGGGCGGGCGCGCTGGCGAGTCTCACGCTCTCCGGGCCCGGCGGGTCGTTCACGCTCGACACGCTCAACGGAGAGGGCGGCCTTCCCGCAGCCGATCCCGCAGCCGGTCCCGCTGTCGTTCCTACGGCCATCGTGCGGGATCCCGCGACCCGACAGGTGCGCGCGATCCTGCGGGATCCGACTCCCGCGGGGCTGGCCGGGGCGGTGGCGGACGCGCTGGCCCTCGACCGCAGCCTGGAGGTGCTGGTCAGCCGCGGGATCCCCGACCCCGCGGACTGGGAGCGCTAACCCGCCGCGCTAATCCCCTTCCCGGTCGCGCAGGTCGGCCAGCGCGTCGGTGTCGATCGCGTCGCGAAGCTCGTGGAGTTCGTCGATCGTCAGGTTCCGTCCGTCCAGTGCGACGACGAAACGACCTTCGACGAACCAGACGAACTCCGCGCTGCCGCGGTCGCCGCGCGTGCGCCGGAACTCCTCCATGGCCGGATAGCCTTCGTATTCGATCGTGCGCGCCCAGCCCCGGTCGCTCTCTTCCTCGATCGAGAGATCGATCCACTCCATGAACCTCTCCGAACCGATCACCGGTAGCGCGCCGATGTCGGCGATGGTGACTTCGACCTCGACTCCGTTACTCCCCTCGTACTCGGCTTCGGCCTGGGACATGTGGAACCCCAGAGCGCCGCCGGTCGCCCCTTCGCGCGAGGTCCGCCTCAGGTTCCCCACCCGCTCGGGCAGCAGATCGTAGAACTCGCGGAAGTTGACCGGGTTATCGACCAGCGCCTCGCCGCCCATTTCCTCGGCGAGATCGGACAGGTGCTCGCCGATCCCTTCCACGGCTTCGGTGATGCTTGCCGAAAAGTCGTCGGCGGCATCGCGCAGATCTTCCCGCACTTCCTCCGCTTCGTCCCGCGACTCGCTGTCGCCGACGAAGATGCAGCCGGCCGATACGAATCCGGCGAATAGGGCGCCCGCGAGGGCGATTCGCCCCGAGGGGCAGCCGAGAGAGCGACGATTCCGGAACATCTCTTTCCTCCAGACGCTGAACGCAGGGTTGGGCAGGCCGCGCGGCCGCGTATCCCCGCGCTGCCGGGCCACCGCCTCGACGCCGCGGGGGCCTGTGCGCGCCTACGCGCCCCGCCGGGAGGAAGTGTCAGGGTACCACTGCGCGAAGGCGTCGCGGGTCGGCGCTGGACGCGTCGGGCCGTTGACCGGCGACCCGGGCGGTTCGATGGTGTTCCCATGAACCTCCGCCCGTCCCGTTCCGCCGTTTCGCCGAAGGCTCGCATCGCGGCGCTGGCTCGCGATGACAAGTGGTTCCTGGGCGGGCTCGACGGCGTGGTGTGGGCGCCGCCGTTTCCGCGGTGGCTCCACCGGCCGGGGTTCTGGGATCCGGTTCACCTGCTGCAGCACGAGATCGGCCCGGGGTTCTCGGTGGCTCTCGTCCGCCCGGACGGAGCCGAAATCCCCCTCCGAAGAGCGACCCGCGGCCCCGACGGGAGCGAGCTGACGCCACGCCGGTGGCGGCCGGGACGGCTGGTCGCCACATGGCGGGATGCGCGAGGCGTCATCCTGGAGGAGCACCGCCAGGTGCTGCCGGGCGGAATCCTGGAATCCTCGTGGTACGTGCCCGCCGAACTCGAGGGATACGTCGTCGGCTTCACCGCGCAGCCGGCGGACGCGACGGGCGGAGTGGAACCCACGATGGCCGGGGTGGGCTGGACGCGGGTCGTCTCGGACCGGCGGGGGCAGGAACTGGTCCTGCGCGTGGAACTCGCGGGCTCCATTTCGCCCGCGTGGCGGCGCATCGTGCCGTCCGAAGGTCGCGGGGCGGCCGAATGGCGACACTCCCCCTTCGCGGACGGGGGCGGTGTCCCGGGGAACGCGGCGGACGCGGGCGGACGCCGCTCCGGGTGGATCTGGATCGCCGTCGCGCTTCCGCGCGGAGGGACGGACGACAGTGAGGCGCCAACCTTCCGGCTGACCCTCCATCCCCGGGGCGGCGAGGCCCGGGGCCCGGCCTCGATGTCCGGAGCGCACCCCGGCGGCGGGCCCCCGGCAGCCTCCACCTGGGAGTCCTTCTTCGGCGATTTCCCGCACTTCCGGTGCGGCGATCCATATCTCGACCGCACTTTCGACTACCGCATCTACGGTCTCGGCCTGAACCGCATCGAGGGTCCGTGGGGCTCGGTGCGACACCCCGCCATCGCCGAGGGTCCGGAGTACTTCCACGTGCCGATCGCCTACAGCGCGCAGTGCCACATGATGGAGATGCGTTGGCGGAAGGGCGGGCGCGAGGCGTGGGGCTCGCTCCTGAATTTCGTCGACAACCAGAAGCCCGATGGCTCGTTCCACGGGCGCCTCTATCCCGAACGCCTCGAGGGAACCGACTTTTACCACGCCAACTGGGGCGACGCGCTGCTCGCGGTCGATGACATGCACCCCGATGCCGCAGCGCTGGCCCGCTGTTACGAGGGGCTGTCGCGCTACGCCCGCTGGCTGACGGCGGAGCGCGACGCCGAGGCGTCGGGGATGTTCACGGTCACGAACCATTTCGAGACGGGACAGGAGTACATGTCGCGCTACATGGCCGTGGACGAGGAGGCCGACGTAGCGGGGTGGCGGCCGAGCCTCCGCCTCAAGGGGATCGACGTGACGGTCTACGCGCACCAGTTGTTCCGCGCCCTCGCCTCCGTGGCGCGCCGCCTGGCGCGGGCGGGCGACGAGACCGAGTGGCGCGGGCTCGCGGACCGCTGCTGGAAGGCGATCGACGAACGCATGTGGTCGGCCGAGGCTCGGCTGTTTACGGACGTGAACGGGCGCACCGGCGAGCGCACCGGCGTGAAGGCGGCGGTGGGATTCTACCCGCTGCTCACCGGACGGGTGGGCGGCGCCCGCCTCGACGCCCTGCTCGACCACCTCGAGGATCCCGGGACGTTCGGCACGCGCTTCCCGCTGCCTTCGTCGAGCGTGGATGATCCGCGATTCTCGGCGGAGGGCATCTGGCGAGGGAAGCGCCGCAACTGTCCGTGGAACGGACGCGTCTGGCCGATGACCACGAGCCATGTGATCGAGGGGCTGCTGCGCTGCTGGCGCAGCGGGAGCAGCGGGAGCGCGCGGGCCGGCGCGCTGGCGGCCGACATGCTGGGGCGCTTCGCGCGCATGATGTTCACCGACGGCGATCCCTCGCGCCCCAACTGCTTCGAGCACTACAACCCGCACACGGGCCGCGCGTGCCACTTCCGGGGCATCGACGACTACCAGCACTCGTGGATCCTCGATCTGCTGGCGCGCGGATTCGCCGGACTCCACCTGGACGCGTCGGGCATCGAGGTGCGACCGCTGCCGAACGGTCCCGCCCGCGTGTCGCTGGGACCCGTCGTCGCGAGGGGGCGCACCGTGTGCGTGGACGTGGAACCCCGGCGGGTGAGCGCCACCGTGGACGGAGAGCGGTTCGACCAGCCGCGCGGCGAGGCGTTGCGGGTTCCGTGGGCTCCGTGAGTCGCGTGCCGCAGGGCGTTGAACTGCGTGGCGTGGAGAAGCGGTACGGTGAGGTCGTGGCCGTGCGACCGCTGGACCTCGCGGTGCGGGCCGGGGAGCTGATGGTGCTGGTGGGCCCGTCGGGGTGCGGCAAGAGCACGCTGTTGCGCCTCATCGCCGGCCTCATCGAACCTACCGCGGGGGAAGTGTGGATCGGAGGACGGCGCGCCGACGACATCGAGCCGGGGGCGCGGGACGTGGCCATGGTGTTCCAGAGCTACGCCCTCTACCCGCACATGACCGTGGCCGGGAATCTCGGCTTCGGCCTTCGCGTACGCGGCGCCCCGCGCGACGAGATCGAGCGGCGCGTCTCGGAGGCGGCCGCCGTTCTGGGGCTCGCCGACCTCCTGTCTCGAAAGCCCGGCGAGCTGTCCGGGGGACAGCGCCAGCGGGTGGCTCTGGGACGCGCCATGGTCCGCGATCCGGGCGTGTTCCTGTTCGACGAACCGCTCTCGAACCTCGACGCGGAACTGCGGTTGCGGACCCGCGACGAGATCGCCGCCCTGCACCGGCGCCTCGGCACGACGATGATCTTCGTGACGCACGACCAGGTGGAAGCGCTCTCGCTGGGCCAGCGGGTCGCGGTGATGGATCGCGGCCGGCTCCAGCAGGTGGGCACGCCGGATGAGGTCTACCGCCGACCGGGCAACCTGTTCGTGGCGGGCTTCGTGGGATCGCCGCCCATCAACCGCATCGCCCTGGACCGCGGCGAAGGGGGTCGCCTCGTCGGTGGTCCGTTCGCGGTCCGCGCGCCGGCGGGCGTCGGCCGCGGCACGCTGGCGGTGCGCCCCGAAGACCTCGCCGTGGCTGCGAAGAGAGATGGCGACGGGCCCGGCGGGGATCGCGAGGCCGCCGACTTCCGGGCCACCGTGCTCCGCGTCGAGGCGCTGGGGAGCGAGCAGCGCGTGCACCTGGACGGCCCCGGCGAGGCGGCGTGGGTGGCGCGGGCGTCCCCCGCCCTCCGGATCGCTCCCGGCGATCGGGTGAGCGTCTCGGTCGCGTGGGAGCGCAGCCACCTGTTCGGTCCGGATGGCCGCCGCGACGACGCCGCGCCGCGGCCGATGAGCCGGCCGTCAGCGCAATGACGAGTCCCCGGCCGCGGGCAAGCCGGTCGCCGCGAGCGGTCACCAGCCGCGCCGCAATCCTGGCCACGGCCGTTCTCTCGGCGGTCGCCTGCGCCCCCGACCGGTCCGACGCCGTGCTGCGCGTAGCCCTCTGGGCCGGAGGACACGAACTGGAGATCGAACGCCAGGTCGCGGACCGCTACGAAGCCCTGCACCCCGGCGTGCGGATCGTGCTCGAATCGGCGCCCAACGGCTACGAGGAGCGGCTGCTGACTTCGATCGCGGCGGGGCGTCCGCCAGACGTGTACCTCATGGACTCGCCCGACATCCCCACGTTTGTGGAGCGCGGGCTGGCGCTGGATCTCGCTCCATATCGGGAGGCGCTCGGATTTCGGCCGGACAGCGTGTTCGGGCAGGTGGCGGACGCGTTCCGCCGGGGCGGATCCATGTTCGCGCTGCCGAAGGACTTCACGCCCATGGTCCTGTACGCGAACCGGAGCGTGCTCGCCGCCGCGGGCGTCGAGGACCTTCTGCCCGCGCCCGGCTGGACCTGGACGGACTTCCGGCGCGCGGCGGAGGCGGTCACCGCGGACACCGACGGGGACGGCCGGAGGGACGTGTTCGGGTTCGACTTCCCGCGCAACCTGTACCAATGGGTGCCGTTCGTATGGTCGGCGGGCGGGGACATCCTGGCGCCCGGCGGCAGCCGCGCGGCGGGGTACCTGGACGGGCCGGAAGCCCTGGAGGCGTACCGTTTCCTCACGGCCCTGGCGGAGGACGGCCTCACCCCGGGCGCGCAGTTCGTCCAGCAGGGAGACCCCGCGCGGGAGGCGCGCTTCGCATCGGGCAGACAGGCGTTCCTGCTCTCCGGCCACTGGACGCTCCCCGTGTTCCGCGACCTGGTGGAGGCGGGCGCCCTGGACCTGGCAATCGTCCCGATTCCGCACCATCCCTCGCGGACCGCGGCGACCAGCGTGCTGTACGCGTCGGGGTGGGCCGTGCCGCCCAACGCGCCGAACCTGCGGCGGGCCATCGACCTGGCCGGCTTCCTCGCCTCGCCCGAAGCGCAGCGCATCCGGGCGCGGTCAGGACTCGCCATCCCCTCGCGCATGGACGTGGCGGCGGAGATCGCCGCGGCGGACGGCACGGGAGTCGAGGATGCGTTCATCGCGCTGGTGGCAGGCGCGCGGATGACGTGGGGCGCCCGGGTGCGCGACTTCTCCCGCATCGAGGCGCTGGCGGTGGAGATCATGGACCGCCGCCTGGTGCGCGGAGAGTCCCTCGCCTCGAGCGCCTCGGACGTGGCCCGCCGCATCGACGCGGAGTTCGGGCGATGAACGGCACTCGGCAGCCGGCCTTCGCCGCCCTCGCCGTCGTCGTCCTGGCCGCCGGCGTGGCGCTGGTGCTGGCCATCGCCGCCGGACGGGTCCAGAGCGTACGGGTAGCGTCGGCGGCAGCCGAGGCGCGCATGGCGGCGGCGCTGTGGGAGGAGGGAGGCGGCGCCCGGGCCGTTGCCGGACTGCTCGGTGACCGTGCGACGATCCTCGACGCCGACGAGGGAGGCGAAGGGGCGGGGGCACACACCTACGAGGCCGGCGCACTCGACCCCGCCGCCTGGATCGCGGTCGCGCCGCGCCGGACGGGCGGCCCCTGGGCGGCCTTCCCTGCCATCGCCGCGATCATCGCGCTCGCGGGTGTCGCGCTCGTCTGGGGCTGGGCCGCGGGCCGGCGCCGGGGGCCGACGCGCCGGCGCTACCCGGCGGGCGTCGCGCTCCTCGCGGTCGGCTGCATCGCCCTGACGGCGGTCGCCGCCGAGCGGTGGGCGGACCGCGAACTCCGCGCGCTGAGTGCCGTCACGGTGGCCCGGGCCGCGGGAGCCGTCGAACTCGCCATGGCGACCGGCGCGGATCCGCCCCGTGCCGCCCGGGTCGCCCACCTTCCGTGGGCCAGGGACCGTGCGCTGGAGTCCGCGGACGGGCAGTGGACCATGCCGGCCGAAGTCGCGTCGGCCATCGCCGCCTCGCCCGAACGGGGCGCGGCCCCGCCTCTCGCGCCGCCCCCGGAGACGCCGACCGGCACACCGCACACGGTGGAGGCGAACGGCGCCGCCTGGCACGCGGCCCGCATCGCCGACATCCACCTCGCCTTTCTCGGATACGAACACACGGCCTCGCCCGCCCTTCCGCTGACCGCAGCCGGCGGGCTCGCCGCCCTGCTGGTCGCCCTCGCGCTCCACCTCGTGCAACTCGCGGCCCGCCCCCGCGCCCTGCGCCGAACGCTGGCGGCCTGGGGCCTCCTCGCCCCGGCAGCGGCCCTCATCCTCGCGTTCACCCTCGGGCCGCTCCTCTTCTCGCTGTGGATCTCGCTGCACGAATGGCGCCTCATCGACCCCGCGCCCCTCTTCCTTGGACTCGACAACTACGCGGCGCTCCTCACGGACGGCGAATGGTGGTCGGCGATCGGGAACACCGCGCTGTTCACCCTGCACGTGCCCGCCGCGATGGCCCTCGCGCTCGCCCTCGCGCTCCTTACCCGGGGGTCGCGCCGCGCCATGCGCTGGGCCCGGCTCGCCCTCTTCCTGCCCGGCATCACGAGCGTGGCGGCGATCGCGGTCGTATGGAAGTGGCTGTTGAGCGACCGGTACGGAGTCCTGAACCGGGGTCTGGAGCGCGCCGGGCTCGAGTCCGTCCCGTGGCTCACCTCGCCCGACACCGCGCTCATCAGCCTGATGCTCATCGGCATCTGGATGGTCGTGGGCTACCAGATGGTCGTCTTTCAGGCGGGCCTCGCCGCCATCCCGCGCGACTGGTACGACGCGGCCCGGGTCGACGGCGCGGGGCCGTGGCAGCGCTTCCGCCACGTCACCCTGCCCGGCCTGCGCCACACCCTGTTCTTCGTCCTCGTCACGTCCGTGATCGGATCCTTCCAGGTGTTCGGACTCGTCTACGTGATGACCGAGGGCGGCCCGCTGGGCGCCACCGATGTCGCCGTCTATCACATCTACCGGGAGGCGTGGGAGTTCCTGCAGTTCGGCAACGCCGCCGCCATGAGCTGGCTGCTGTTCGCGGTCGTGTTCGCCGCCACGTGGCTGCACTTCCGCCTCCTCGACACACGCCGTGCCCATGGCTAGGCGCGCGATCGCGTCCCGGACGGCGCGCGGGCTCCTCCTCGCCGCGGCATGCCTCCTCATGGCGGCGCCCTTCGCGTGGATGGCGCTCACGAGCCTCATGGGACAGCTGGAGGTGTTCGCCGGCGAGGGCCTCGTGCCGCAGACGCCGCGCTGGTCGAACTATCCCGAGGCGCTGACGGTCCAGCCCTTCGGGCGCTACTTCCTGAACTCGCTCGTGTTCGCGACTGCCGTGGCCGCAGGCCAGGTCGCGACCTCGGCCACGGCCGGATACGCCTTCGCCCGCCTCGAATTTCCGGGGCGGAATGGGCTCTTCATGCTCTTCCTGTCGACGATGATGGTGCCGGCGGTCGTCGTCCTCATCCCCCGCTTCCTCATGATCGAGACCCTCGGCTGGATCGACACCTACCAGGGGCTCATCTCCACGGAACTCGTCTCGGTGTGGGGTATCTTCCTCATGCGTCAGTATTTTCGGACGGTGCCGCAGGAGCTGGAGGACGCCGCGCGCGTGGACGGGGCCGGACGGGTGCGGATCTTCTGGAGCGTCGCGCTGCCGCTCGCGAAGCCCGCCGTGGCCACGCTCGCTCTGTTCGCGTTCGTCGATGCGTGGAAGAACCTGCTGTGGCCGCTCCTCGTCACCCGATCCATGGAAATGCGGGTCGTCGAGGTGGGGATCGCCGCCTTCCATTCGACCTACGAGATCAACTGGCCCTACCAGATGGCGGCCGGCGTCGCCGCGGTGCTGCCGATCGCCCTCCTCTTTCTCTTCACCCAACGGTATTTCGTGCGCGGAATCCAGCTGGAAGGGATCCGGTAGCCCTCGCTCTCTCGGCGGGCTCAGCCACGTCACCCGTCCGGTCTCGTTGCAGAGCGCGGATCTATCACCGGTATGACCGATAGGCGGAACGGCAGCTGCCCAGTGACCGCCCGCGCCGAGGGGGCCCTTTCCTCATCCAAGAATCCCCCCCAATTTAGGGGGGCACCGTAGCCCTGAGTTAGGAACGTGGCCTCTTGAGTCGATCGCGTAGGGTCCGGCCCGGCGGAGTTCGCGTGGAGCGGGCCGGGATCGAACCGCTGGGGATTAGCGACTGTCGGATGCGGGAAGGCTGTTTGAAATGAGCCACTTGGAACTGAACCTCGCCCGTACCGGGGCGCGAGGGCTGCTGGCCGCGACCGTCCTGCTCCCGGGCTCCTCCCCGGCCGCCGCCCACCAAGCCGGAGACGCCGCCGTGGCGTGCGTGGGGAGTGCGTTGGAGACGCTGGACAGTTCGAGCCCGGTGCGGCGCCTGATCACCGAGGACGTAGCGCTGGTCTACCGGGTTGGCGTCCGGGCCGAGGACCGGGAAGGGACGGAACGGACCCTGCTTGCCGAGTTGGGCGAGCACGCGGAGGTGTCGTGTGTGTGGTCCGACCCCGGGGACAACCATGTGGCGATCGTCCGGTACACGGGGGCGGTCCGGGGCGATCTGACGCTGGACCCGGACGACCCGAGGTTCCAGGCCTTCGCCGTGGGCTACGGGAGGAGCGCGGAGGCGGCCGAGGAGAACGCGACCACAGTCAACACGCGCTTCGCGACCCACTACGATGGCGCCGGCTACGAGGTGCTGGTCGCGGAGAGCTGGGTCGTCAGCGCGGGCGCGGTCCCCGGTACCGAGAGTGCCGAGCGAGAGCCGGGCGAGCCGGGTCCGATTGGCGGGGCGCAGAGCACCGCCACGCCTCCCGCGGTCCGCCTTGAGACGTGCGCGGGGCAGCCCCTGGGCTCCGAGTGCTGGATGGAAGTGGCCAACCAGCCCGGGTGCCATCTCTGGAACGAGGGTCTCGCGGCGGGCGCAACGGTCACTTGGAGTGGCGAGTGTGTCGGCGGCTATGCGCAGGGACCGGGGGCGGAACACTGGCGCTACGGCGACGGACAGCAGACTGCGCAAGGCACCTACGTTGACGGCACGCCGCACGGCAACTGGGTCATTCGGTACGGGGACGGCGACATCGGCGCAGGGCCCTACGCCAGCGGTCAGCGGCAGGGCACTTGGACCTGGTGGTTCTCGAACGGAAACGTCAAAGAGACTCCGTACGTGAACGGCGAGCTGGGCGGGAGCGCAATCGAGTGCGCGCGTGACCCGGGCGAGGTCATCGCTTGGCTTATCTCGTACGTCAACGGTGAGGAGACCGCCGGTCACACGATCGGTCTCCGCGATCCGGACGCACCGACCATCAGGGCCCGATGCTCCGCACTCCTGAACAAACCAAGGCCGAGACCATGAGCGCGGCCGGGCCCCGTGTGCGAAGCGGCAAGACCTGTGGGAACGACCGGGGCGGTGGAGCCGTTACGACCGCCGAATGCGATCCCCGAGTGGAATCCCTGTCGATGAGTCCGGGCTCGAGACGGGCGTCAGCAGCGGCCGCCCGCACGCTGGCGGGGGTGGTCTTCCTAGGAGCTTGCGCCGTAGAAGCCGATGGTGCGGCGCGGTTCGGCTGGCTATGGTGATGCCGTGCTGTGACGGGTTCACGTTCGGCGCGGGGAGTTGGCGATGAGTGCGAGGTCTCTACCGTACGATCCGGAGAGGATGAGGACGAGGTTCCGTCCGTACGATCCGGACCAGCAGTTGCTGCTGCCTCAGGATCTTCGTGAGTGGGTGCCGGCGGGGCACTTGGCGCATCATGTGAGCGATCTGGTGGACGCGGCGGACCTGTCGGCTTTCTACGCGCGTTACGAGGGGGACGGGCGGCGGCGGAGTCCGTACGATCCGCGGATGATGGTGAAGGTGCTGGTGTACGGGTACGCGACGGGGGTGTTTTCGTCTCGGAAGCTGGCGCGGAAGCTGGAGGAGGACGTGCCGCTCAGGATGCTGGCGGCGGGGAACTTTCCGGCGCACCGGACGCTGTGCGAGTTCCGGAAGAGGAACCTGAAGGCGTTCGGTGCGTTGTTCGCGGAGGTGGTGCTTCTGGCGCGGGAACTGGGTCTGGCGGGGTTGGGCCGGGTGGCGGTGGACGGGACGAAGGTTCGGGCGAACGCGAGCAAGCGGAAGGCGATGAGCTACGGGCGGATGGGTCCGGAGGAGGCGCGCCTGGAGGCGGAGATCGCGGAGTTGCTGGCGCGTGCGGAGGCGGCCGACGCGGAGGAGGACGAGCGGCACGGGGAGGACGTTCGGGGCGACGAGCTGCCGAAGGAGTTGAAGCGGCGGGAGGACCGGCTGGCGGCGATCCGGGCGGCGCAGGCTCGTCTGGAGGCGGAGGCCCGCGAGCGCGACGACGCGCGGGGCCGGGAGCCGGAGTGGGATCGCAACCCGAAGGGGGGGAGTCCGTACAAGCTGGACTACGGGGAGCCGGAGGCGGACTCGCAGACGAACTTCACGGATCCGGAGAGCCGGATCATGCGGACGAGCACGGAGGGCTACCAGCAGTGCTACAACGCGCAGGCGGTGGTCGACGGCGAGAGCCAGCTGGTGTTGGGGGCGGAGGTGACCGACAACGCGAGCGACCAGGGGCAGTTGGTGGAACGGGTTGACGAGGTGTCCGGGCGGTTGGGGGAGACGCCGGGCGAGGTGCTGGCCGACGCGGGCTACTCGAACGAGGAGGACCTGGCGGCTCTGGATGCGCGGGGGATCGACGGCTACGTGGCGCTGGGCCGGGAGGGCGGGGCGGCCGCGGAGCCCGACCCGGAGACGTGCCCGGCGAGGGCGCGCATGGCGAAGAGGCTGAAGACTCCGGAGGGCCGGGCGGTGTACGCGAAGCGCAAGTGGATCGCGGAGGCTCCCATCGGGTGGATCAAGGAGGCGATGGGGTTCCGGCGGTTCAGCATGAGGGGCCTGGAGAACGTGCGCGGCGAGTGGGATCTCGTGTGTCTGGCGCTCAACGTGCGGCGCCTCCACATCCTTCGGGCCGCGTGAGGGGCCGGAAACCCGTGTCGGGCGTTCCCCGGGGCACAAGAAGGGGTCCGCGACCCCGCCCGAACGCCGCCCGCCGGGCCGTCTCCCCGCCAACAACGCGTTCCCGCCCGGAAAACGACCGATACTTCGGCTCGCGGGACCCCGCGGGCGGCATCCGATCGCTTCCGCCGCGCTCCTGCGGCGCAGGCTCCTAGCTGGCTTCCGTCCCGCCGCCGCCCAGGTGGACCTCGGCTCCATCGTGTGCGTGGCGAGCGAGCTCGAGTCCCTCGCGGGTTCCGGCCCCGTGCGGCGGGTGATTCGGCGCGACACCGACCTCGTCTACCGCGTCGGCGTCGACCTGTTCGCCCGGGCCGAGGCCGAGCAGGCCCTCAGGGCCACTTGGCTGCGCGTCCGAGGCTCGTTGGACGAACCATCACCTCTTGCCGGGGCATTCGGTGAGCTGCTCGACCGGCGCACCCTGTTTGACGATCCTCTCCGCCAAGTTGAACCTGGGCGAGCAATGTCCAAGGCGTCATCCAAGACGTCAACTTTCCCTGTGGGGGGCAAGCCGTGACTACATCGGAAATCTTCCAACTCGTCTTCATCGGCCTCGCGTTGGTAGGACACGTTTTTGCCATCCTAAAGGGACTCCGTTCGGAAATGAAGGAGATAAGGGACGACCTGAAGAAGGATTTGGCGGACGCCGAGGGTCGATTGAAGGGCGAGGTCAAGGCGGTAAAGGAGGATCTGGCCGAAGCCGAAGGTCGGCTGGAGAAGCGCCTTACTTCGGAGGTTGGGAGCGTGAAGAGGGATCTCGCGGATGCCGAGGGTCGATTGAAGGGCGAGGTCAAGGCGGTAAAGGAGGATCTGGCCGAAGCCGAAGGTCGGCTGGAGAAGCGCCTTACTTCGGAGGTTGGGAGCGTGAAGAGGGATCTTGCGGACGCCGAGGGTCGATTGAAGGGCGAGGTCACGGCGGTAAAGGAGGATCTGGCCGAGGCCGAAGGTCGGCTGGAGAAGCGCCTTGCTTCGGAGGTTGGGAGCGTGAAGAGGGATCTCGCGGACGCCGAGGGTCGATTGAAGGGCGAGGTCACGGCGGTAAAGGAGGATCTGGCCGAGGCCGAAGGTCGGCTGGAGAAGCGCCTTGCTTCGGAGGTTGGGAGCGTGAAGAGGGATCTCGCGGACGCCGAGGGTCGATTGAAGGGCGAGGTCACGGCGGTAAAGGAGGATCTGGCCGAGGCCGAAGGTCGGCTGGAGAAGCGCCTTGCCTCGGAGGTTGGGAGCGTGAAGAAGGATCTCGCCGACGCCGAGGGTCGATTGAAGGGCGAGGTCACGGCGGTAAAGAAGGATCTGGCCGAGGCTGAGGGTCGGCTGGAGGGGAAGGTTGGAGCTCTGAGAGAGGATCTTCAACAGGTGAAGGCGGTCATTGAGGAGCAAGAGAGTCGGCGGATTGGAGCGAAAGATCGTCTCGAAGCCAAGTAGCGGCCAGTTCGTACCCCCCGCCCGATACGCGGCAGGAAATCGGAGCGCGCGTGGGCCGCTGCTGTTCGGCGGGCTGCAGGCGGTTGACTGAGCCACGGACGCGCTGCTTCGAGCAATAGGAAAGGAGGAACCGATGGATGAATGGGTACTTCCCGTCAGTGGTATCGTGATCGTTCTTGCACTTGGATGGCTGCGTCTCGGGATCCAATCGCTCAAGCGCGACTTGAAGCGCCTGAAGAGAGCGGTCGAAACACACACTGGAGCTAAGGACAGCGAACACCGGTGATCAGCATGCGGGGGGCCGGTTCGACGGGCCGCTCGGGCTTCGTTGCTTCGATACACGTTCTCTTCAACCGCCGTCGGTACCGGCGCTCGCGTGAGAGACCCTTTCGGTCCGGCCAACGCGGCCAAATTGAAGGAGTCCAACATTGACCAGAGTGCGCGACAGCTCCGCCGAGCACTCATTCGCTCGGCGGGTAAGAGATCGGCGCTCGTCGTGGTTTGCGTCTTTGCTGCGGGCTGTAGCGAGCCAATCGGCGGCCCTCATCGTGCTTGCGGGGTCTGTCAACGCTCAGGCCGGGCTGGATGCGCTGAGCCTGGATCCGGGCGACGTGTTTCGCGACTGTCCCTCGTGTCCGGAGATGGTCGTCGTGCCGGCAGGGACGTTTGTCATGGGATCGCCCGAATCCGAAGAGGGTCGCCTGCGGGCCGTGTACGATGAGCGGGGAACAGCCGTCCGGTGGACGTGGATCGACGACCGCCAACTTCAGGTGGACGAAGAGGAGCGGCTCGTCGCGGTTGAAGGTCCGCAGCGCTATGTGACGTTCCAGTCGCCGTTCGCCGTGGGCGTCTACGAGATCACCTTCGACGAGTGGGAGGCTTGTGCACGGGCAGGGAGCTGCGGCGGCGTCATCCCGGACAACGAGGGTTGGGGTCGCGGGCGGCGTCCGGTGATCAACGTCAATTGGGACGAGGCCCAAGCGTACGTCCGCTGGCTGTCGAACGAGACCGGCCAGGAGTACCGGTTGCTGAGCGAGGCAGAGTGGGAGTACGCCGCGCGAGCGCAGAACGAGACCGCGCGCTACTGGGGCGGGAGTTCGGCCGAACAGTGCCGGTACGCGAATGGAGCCGATTCCGTGGCACTCGCCGCCAACCCGGATTGGAGGGCCGTGTCCTGCTCGGACGGACACCTGGAGACATCGCTCGTGGGATCGTACGACCCGAATGCGTTCGGCCTTTATGATGTTCTCGGCAACGTGTGGGAGTGGACGCAGGATTGCTGGAACGAACGCTATTCGGGCGGGCCGGTCGACGGCGGCGCATGGGAGTCCGGCGATTGCTCGACGCGAGTCCAACGCGGTGGCGGTTGGGGCAGCCAGCCGGAACAACTGCGATCGGCGAATCGTGTCCGTGAGTCCCCTGGGGAGCGACTCAACAACACCGGATTCCGCGTCGCCCGCAGCGTCTCGCCATCGGGATGACCGCACGGTCGTCGGTCCGCGATGGTCGGTTTCAGCTGCCGGCACCAATCGACATATGCAAAGCCGGCTCGGTGAGCGGCTCGGTCCCGGGGCTGAGTGGTCGGCGTTGGGACGCAGGGGCCAACGAAAGCGACCCGCAACGCCGCAGCGGTCCGCAGACCAAACCAGGAAGGACGACAGGATGAGTCGAAGGCGAAGTTGGGCCGGAGCGATGCGGGGAACCGCAGTGCTGCTGCTGCGGGAGCCGGCGGTGAAACGAATAGCAACCGCAGATGCTCCGTGGCGTCAGTGCCTAACCGGCGGCAGTTGGATTGTCTCCTGGTACCGGAACCGATCGTAGGGCGGTGACCGGTGGCGAAGAACATAGTGATCTGTTCGGATGGCACTTGGAACTCCGCCTACAAGCGGCGGGGTACGAACGTCTTCAAGCTGTACGAGGCGCTTGATCACACTGGTCGGCCCGGTAGCGGTGAGGAGCAGATTGCCTTCTATGACGATGGGGTCGGCACTCAGAAGCTTCGACTTCTGAGAATCCTTGGCGGCGCGTTCGGCCTTGGCCTCGCCCGCAACGTGCGTCAGCTCTACACAAGCCTTGCACGAGTCTATGAACCGGGTGACCGGATATACTTGTTTGGATTCTCCCGGGGAGCCTTTACGGTTCGAACTCTGGCGGACATGATCTGCAGATGCGGCATAGTGGATGTGAAAGGTGGCGGGAGCGGAGATGGCGTGCCACTTACGGGACGCGCGTTGCGTGAGAGGGTGCGCCGGGCCTACAAGACATATCGTTCGTCGTATCGGGAGGTATGGACCAGGAACGTGGACAAATGGATTCGGGCCGGGCTTCCGCAGACCCACGAACCCGCGACGATCCAGATGGTTGGCGTATGGGACACGGTCGATGCAGTGGGCCTCCCATTCAGGGATCAGGCAGAGATCCTGAACTTGATGTTCCGCTTCAAGTTTCCGGACACCTTCTTGCCGTCCAATGTGGATTACGGCTACCAGGCGCTGGCCATCGATGAGGAGCGGACGACGTTCGAGCCCATCCTGTGGAATGAGCGGATCAACGGTCCCCCGAAACCGCGGGGTGCGAAGCAGGTCGTGACTCAGGTTTGGTTTGCCGGGGCTCATGCCAATGTGGGTGGTGGGCGCCCCAAGCAGGGCATGTCCCTCGTGAGCCTATTCTGGATGATGGAGAAAGCCGAGTCGCTCGGAGTGCGCTTCTCGAAGTCGACCCGGCGTGGCATCGAAACGGCGCGGAACGTTCATGATGAGCTGTACGATTCACGGTCGGGAATAGCGGCCCTGTACAGGTACAGGCCGAGGAATATCCGGGCCATGTGCGAGGACAGGGCACAGGTTCGAATCCACGAGAGCGCTGTCGAGCGCATTCGATCCGCAACGGATGGATATGCACCCGCAACTGTTCCCGCGGGACGGACGGTTAGTCGGACCGGGAAGGGGCAGGCGGCCGAGGTCGACCTGACCCCCGTGGCTGGCCGTCTGGCGACGGCGAACCGGAACTTCTGGAACAAGGCCCGGTCCCTCCCGGCGGATCTCGTGAGACGGTGGCAGGTCCCCCTCTGGCTGTCCCGCTTCATCCGTGCAGGTGGATCTCGACGAGGCCGGTCGAGCACGCACGGGTGGCAGGTCCTCCGCTGGCTGTCCCACTTGATCGTTCTGAACATCGCGCTGACCCTCGGCCTGGTCGTCGCACGCCATCAGACCCGCGGATGGTCCGTGTCCGATTCGTGGGAACAGTTCTTGACGTGGGCACTCTTGGCACCGGTCCTCGTGTTCTGGACATGGTGGATCCGCAACCGGGCAAGAGACCGTAGGCCGCAGCGTTCCACGGCTGACCGGCGGGTTCGGTTCGTCCTGCCCCAGGTGTTGTTCACGGCCTCCTTCCTGTTGGTGGCTCTCGTGTTTCTGCGGGTCTTCTTCGGCCCACGTGGAAGCGGCGACTGGAACGAGATGTTGAGCCTCATGGGTGCGAATTGGTGGGCGATCCTGTGGCCCCTTTTCGCTGCCGCAATCTCGTGGGTTCTGGACCGGCGGTACCTGCTCGACATGGAGCCGTGGGTGCCGCGGCGTCTCGGTGCGGAGGGTTCGCTCCTGATTCTCTTCCTCACCGGCTCTTACTTCTTCTTGCGCGAGTTGTTCTGGGAGCCCGGCGGGCACGAGGCCATGCAAGAGCTCCTGGCTGCGGCGTCAGGCGTGGCGGGGAGCGAACTGGGCAGCGCCCTCTTCGTGGCGGGGGGTGTGGGCTTCGTCGCTTCGGCCTCAGCGTACTTCCTAGCCAAGGCCCTGTTGTCCTGGGAGCAGTTTCGCACGGGCACGAACGTGCTCTGGCGGGCCTGTCTCCTGCTTCTCGCCGTGGGGATCCTTTGGAGCTGGCTGACATCGAGAAACGGTCTGCTCGCCGACCTCAATGAGTGGTTCGAGGTGACCAACGTCACGGTTTGGATCGTCGCTTTGGCCCTCTACATGGGACTGGCGTGGAAGCGGGTCCTCCGGTGGGCAGTACTCGCCGGGGCGGGGTCATACGCGCTTCTCGCTGTCGATCAGCAGGGACTCTACACGCTCCTCCGTGCCGGCAAGGGGGCATTCCGTTGGGTGTTCTCACCGCCCAAGGGAGGAGGGGCGGTCGACCTTCTGGTCAGACTTCTTGAATCGACCGGGAAGGTGCTCGGATCTTGGCAGGGCCTCCTCTGCCTCATGATCGTCGTGCTCGCATACGTGGCCTCCGCGTGGGCCCGCAGGAGAATCCAGGATCGCGCCGCCGCGATGTGGCGGGGTGAGCCGACGATTTCACGGGAAGGCTGAATGACAGGCAGACTCTGGGTCACCTCACCGTTCCCGACGCCGTGGCATCTTGGCCTCGGTCGTCGTCGGAACCTCCCTTACTTCGCATGCTACGGAGATCTGATGATGAACTCTACTCGAAGCCGGTCCGCGACCGCCGCGCTCGTGGTGGGACTGGCGGCCCTGGCGGCTCCGGTGGCGGCCATGGGACAGGATTTGCCGCCCGCTATCCAGGTGGATCGCTACCTCTTGCAGGCGGACGGGTACACCCGGGACGGGGATGCACGCGCCGCTCTGGCGGCCCTCGACCGGATTCTGGAACTGCAGGCCGAGCACGGCGTCGAGATCCCCGATTCCTTCTGGTTCCGGCATGCAGAGGCGGCGCTGGCGGCGGGGAACGCGGAGATGGCGGTGACATCGGCGGTCCGATATCTGGAACTGACAGCCCAGGAGGGAGAACACTACGTTGCGGCTCTTGAGCTCTTCAACGAGGCGGAGGCGCTGCAGGCCAGATTCCCGCCGGGGTCCAATTTCAGCGACTGCGACGTCTGCCCACGCATGGTGGTGGTACCGGCGGGCACGTTCACGATGGGCTCGCCAGAGTCGGAGGAGAGTGAGTATTGGGAACGTCCACAGCACTCGGTGACGATCCCGGCTCCGTTCGCGGTGGGAGTGTACGAGGTGACGTTCGCCGAGTGGGACGCGTGCGAGCGTGCCGGCGGATGTGATGGCAATTTCTGGCGCGACGAAACGAGGGAATACCGGGAGGCGGAGGGGCGGCACCCGGTCGTTGAGGTAGACTGGAACGATGCGCAGGCGTACGTGTCGTGGCTCTCCGAGCGGACGGGCGCGCGCTACCGGCTGTTGACCGAGGCGGAATGGGAGTACGCGGCCAGGGCGGGTACGCAGACGGCGCGCTACTGGGGCGAGAGCGCATCGGACCAATGCCGCTACGCCAACGGATTTGATCTCACGGCGTATGAAGCGATGGGTCCCGATCTGCGGGAGGGGAGGGTCGCCCCCCAGTGTTCGGACGGATACAGATACATGGCACCGGTGGGGTCGTTCGCACCGAACGCCTTCGGACTGTACGACGTACTGGGGAACGTTGCGGAATGGACGCAGGACTGCGCCCGCAATGTCACGCCGGACCGCTATTCGGACGCTCCGACGGATGGGACGGCCGCCCCGGAGACTGGAGACTGCGACTGGCGCGTTCATCGCGGTGGTTTCTCATCCAGTCGCCCGGACGACCTGCGGTCCGCGGACCGGGAGAGCGGATTCAGCACGCGGACCTCCGGCGTCATCGGTTTCCGTGTTGCCCGGACCCTGAATTGAATTCCGGGGCTGTCACGTCGCAGCGCTCCTGGAGATCCCGGCCGTGGCATGGAGTCCCGGCCCACGGCCGGGGGTCTGACGTGATGCGGCTCGGGAAGATCGGCGCCGTTTCGATCTTCGCACTCGTCTCATGCGGCGAGGGTACGTCGGATCCAGCCTCGCCTTCGTCTCCCGCTGCTCCGAGACCTTCAACGGTCACCCTCACGCCGGAGACCGTGGAGTTGACCGTTCAGGGTGCCACGGCCCGGCTGACGGCGAGCGTTATCGATCAGAATGGCCGGACGCTGGCGGGCGCCGATCTCGACTGGTCGTCGAGCGATACCCTCGTCGTGCGGGTGGACGGTGCGGGTCTCCTGACCGCGGTGGGGGACGGCACCGCGAGGGTGACCGCGCAGGCAGGTTCGGCCACGGGGTCCGCCGAGGCGACCGTGCGCGTGATGGCTTACCTCACGCAGGCCGTCCAGTCCCGGAGGGCCGCTGTGCCTCTGGTCGCGGGCCGGGATGCCCTGCTCCGCGTCTTCGTCACCGCCGGCCGCAGCACGGGTGCGGGCCTGCCTCCAGTGCGTGCGAGATTCCACCTCGGCGGGGCACAAGCGCATGAGGTGGTCATCCCGGCGCAGAGCGGGGCGATCCCGGCGAAGGTCGAGGAAGGCGACCTTCTGCGGTCCGCCAACGCGACGATCCCCGGCGAGATCGTCCGCCCGGGGCTCGAGTTGGTGATCGAGATCGACCCGGACGGGACGCTGGAGCGGGGCCTCTTGTCCACGAGGCGCATCCCGCGGATGGGTCGCGCGTCGGTCGAGGTGCACGACATGCCTCGCCTCGACCTCACGCTGATTCCGTTTCTCTGGAGTGCCGAGCCCGACTCGGCGATTCTCGACATCGTCCGGGAGATGGCGGGGGACCCCGACAACCACGCACTGTTCCGGGAGACCCGAACGCTGCTGCCGGTCCGGAGTCTCGATGTGACGGCGCACGATCCCGTGCTGAGCACAAGCAACAATGCGACGGCGCTGCTCGGAGAGACGTCGGCGATCAGAGTCATGGAAGGTGGTAGCGGCTTCTATATGGGCACGATGTCCGGGAGGCTGGGCGGCTTTGCCGGCGGGGGCATCGCCCAAGTGGGCGGCCGGGCCAGCGTCTCGATTCCGCGCGGTCCGACCATGGCTCATGAACTTGGACACAACCTCTTCCTTCGCCATGCTCCGTGCGGCAGCGCGGACCCGGACCCATCCTACCCGTACCCGGATGGTTCGATCGGAGCCTGGGGATACGACTTCCGTGATGGCGGGTCGTTGATCCCACCGAGCACGGCCGACGTGATGTCCTATTGTTCGCCCGGCTGGATCAGCGACTATTCGTTCAATAAAGCGTTTCGCTACAGGGTGTCCACCGGCGCGGATGCCGGCGCAGCACCGACTCGGGCGCTTCTTCTGTGGGGCGGCGTGGATGGTAGGGGTGATCCGTTCCTCGAGCCCTCCTTTCTGCTCGAGGCCGCGCCCGCACTCCCACGGTCGCCCGGCGACTACGAGATCAGGGGGCACGGTCACGAGGGCGAGGAGTTGTTCTCGCTCAGCTTCAGGATGTCCGAGGTCGCACACGAGACGGGGGGCGGCGACTTCGCCTTCGCGCTTCCCGTCCGTTCCGGAATGGTTGATGCCCTCGCGAGCATCACGCTCGCCGGTCCCGCCGGACGGGCTGTGCTCGACCGTCAGACGGACCGTCCCATGGCCATCCTGCGCGACGCGTCCGGCCAGATACGTGGTATCCTTCGGGATCTGCCACCGGACATTGCAGGCAACATGGCAGAGGCCGACGCAGGAACGCTGTCCTCGGCACCGGACATCGGACCGCTGTTCAGCCGCGGAATCCCCGAGCGCTAAGGCCACTAATCGGCTGAGGCTCCGTTAGATCCGTCCGCCGGAGAGTCCCCGGGAGCGAGATTGTCCGGGTGCGGGCGTTTGCCCATTTTGCGTGTGCAGTCTTGCGCTTGAGCGCGTGTACAAGCACTGCTGCTGAGGGTGCCGTCCGTGCTCGTTCCCGAACAGAGCAACGGACTCGTGAATCGGGCGCATCCGGCCGCCGCCGGAGTCCGCTTTATCGGGTCTCGTCCCTTTTCCTACGATGTCCGTCTGTTGACCGTGTAACGGTAACTTCCGGGAACCGCGAATCGATGGAGGACACCCGATGCCATCAACCGAGATCATCTTCGAAGTCACGGAGGACGACTGGGCCGACCTCAAGGCAATGGCCAGGGAGGCCGTCTGCTACTTCGATGCCGACGCCCTTCCCAAAGTGATCAGGCTTCACCTCGTCAAGCACGAAGCCATATCCGTATGAGACTGCAACCGCTCGTGGACGGACGAACAGGCATCGGATGAGGGGATTGCCTTGATGCGGGTCGGGGCGCTCGAAGCGCGCCGCTGGGCCGGGCTCGTGTTCGCGGCCGGACCCGACGACGGAATCGGGCTCCGCCTCGTCTTCACGACGCCCGACGGGCGGCGCCGGGAGTTGGAGGACTGGTACTGGATGGTCTCCCGCGTGGGTCCACACGCGCCGGACGGGTGCTACGCGCGCATGGAGTTCGACCTCGCGGCCGAACCGTCGCCCCGTTCCCGCCCCCGGGAGGGCTCGCTCATCCTGGAGTGGTCTCGCCGGGAGGCCGCCGTGGCACTGCGGGCGGTCGCGCAGGCGCCGGGGCGGGTGGAGTGGGTGGGGGATGATCCGTGGGGCTGGAAGGCACGGTGGGAGGAGGCATCCGACGGCTGGCGCGCGGCGCTCGGAGGCGTGGAGATGGCCGCCGCATTTGCGCCTCCGGTAGCGAGACGAGCTGCCGCCGTCGTCGCCTGGGAACCGGAAGGGGCGCCGTCCGGATCCGCAGCCGCCCTGGACCGTGCCCAGCGCCTTCTGCCCGAGCTGGACTGCTGGATCGACGACGCGCGCGCCGACTGGGAGCGCCGCCGGCCGCGTTCGTCGGGGGCGGCGGAAGGACTGGTCGAGGCCGTCACGGACCACCTGATGTGGACGGTCCTCCTCCAGCCGGAAACGGGACGCCTGTACGCGCCGGCCGGCCGCCGCTGGATCTTCCCGAAACCGGGGGACGGCGCACCGCAGGGGGGCGTACCGGGTAATGGCGGGAGGGAGGGAGCACCGACCCCCGACGATTGGACGATCTTCGGGTGGGACTCCTTCTTCAACGCGCTCGCGCTCGCCACCGCGTCCGGATATCTGGCCTGGAGCGCGCTCCTCGCCGGGCTTGAGTCGCGCTACCCGAACGGGAACGTGCCCAACTGGAGGAGCCGGCGTGGCGGTACGCCCGACCGCTCGCAGCCCCCGGTGGGCTCCTTCGCCGCTTTGAAGCTGCACCTCGTATGCCCCGACGCGGACGCGCTGGCCGCCGCCTGGCCCGGGCTCCGCGCGTGGAGCGAGTGGTGGGTGGCCGACAAGGGCGGACGCCCGCGCCGAGAGGGCCTCACTCCCGGTCTGTTCGCGTGGGGCTCGGACACGGCGCGGGTTCCGGGGGAGGAGCGGGTTCCGGAGTGGGAAGCCGGCGCGAGCGGCCACCAGCGCGCGGCGTGGGAATCGGGCCAGGACGACCTGCCTCTGTGGGACGACGTGGAGTGGGACCCGCAGCGGGAAGTCCTCGCCATGTCCGCCGTCGATCTCTGCAGCTACCGCGCCCTGGACCTCGAGTGCCTGTCACGGATCGCCCGCATCCTGGGCCACTCGGCGGACGCGGAGCGATTGGAGGCCGAGCGCCGCCGGCTCATCGAGACAATGAACCGGGTGCTGTGGTCCGAGGACGCCGGGCTCTACCTGGACGAGTTGCCGGGGGATCGTCACTCTCCACGCGTTGCGGCGTCGAACTTCCTTCCCCTGATCGCCGGCGTGCCGTCGGAGGGGCGGGCGCGGCGCATGGTCGGCGTGCTGCACGACCCCGCGCGCTTCCGGGGAGAGTGGATGCTGCCCACGATCTCGCGCGGCGATCCCGCGTTCGACGACCAGCAATACTGGCGTGGCTCGATCTGGCCGCCCATGAACTACCTCGTGCTGCAGGGACTGCGGCGCTACGGGTTCGACGAACTCGCGAGCGAACTGGCGTGGAAGGGGGCGCTCATGTTTCTGGCCGACCGCCGGCGCACGGGGTTCTGCCGCGAGAACTTCGACGCGCGCAGCGGCCGGGGGCGGGGCCACCGCTTCCAGAGCTGGGGGCCGCTCTTTGCGCTGGGAGCCATCGAAGAGTTCGTTGACGCCTGTCCATGGCGCGGCGTGCGCATCGGCTCCCGGCTTCCCGCGTTCGTCGCTCGTGAGGCGGGAGGGGACGCTTCCGGCGAATCCGCGGGCAATGCCGCCTGGGCCCGCGTCGAGGGGCTCTGCGTGGCGGGGCAGCCGCGGACGGTCGAGTTGTGAGCGGGACCGGGCCGGGCGGCGGGGCGAGACGGGGCGGCGTTCCGGAGGGGCCGACGCTGGTGATCCTCGCCGCCGGGCGATCCACCCGGTTCGGCCGCCCCAAGCAGCTCGAGCCCGTGGGGCCGCGCGGCGCGTCGCTGCTCGAATACGCGGTGTACGACGCCCAGCGGGCGGGCTTCGGGCGCTTCGTGCTCGTGGTGCGGGAGAGCCAGCGAGACGAGTTCGAGGCGCGCCTAGCTCCGCTGCAAACGGCGGGGGTCGCGCTTTCGTTCGCCTGCCAGCGCCTCGCGCACGCCGACCTCGTGCCGCTGCCCCCGCTCGGGCGCGTCCGGCCCTGGGGCACGGGATTCGCCGTGCTGGCCGCGGGCGCAGCCCTGCCCCGCCGGGGCGCGTTCGCCGTCTGCAACGCGGACGACTTCTACGGGCGGTCCGCGTACGAGAGCCTGGTGCGCGCCCTCGCGGCCCCTCCGCCAGGGGTCCGCGCCTTCGCCGTCACCTACCCCTTGGCCGACACGCTTTCCGACTTCGGCGGCGTGTCTCGGGGCCTCTGCGAAGCGGCGCCTGACGGTACGCTGCGCCGCATGACCGAGGGCCTCGACCTGCGCCTCGAGCGCGCTGTGCCGCGGATAGGTCCCGGAGGCCGTCCGTCCGTGATGGAACCGACCGCGGCCCCCGAGATCCCGGCCGCCGGGCAGGCCGTCGTGGGGCGCACCGCCGCCGGGAGACCGATCCGCGCCGACGCGGACAGCCGGGTGTGCATGGGCCTGTGGGGGTTCTTCCCCGAGGTCCTGCCGCCGCTGGCGGAGCGGTTCCGCGCCTTCCTTGCCTCCTCCCCCGGAGCCGACGACGAGTTCTACCTCTCCGAAACCGTGAGCGACCTCGTCACCTCCGAACAGACGAGCCTGGGCCTGCTGCCCACCGGCGAGGGTTGGATGGGCGTCACCTTCCCCGGGGACCGAGAGGATGTCGCAGCCTCGCTCCGGCGGCTGACCGCGGCCGGGGCCTATCCCGAAGATCTCCAAGCGAAGCCCGCTCGCACGGAGACTGCTCCCCGCGCGCAGAACCCGTCCGACCGTCCACCGCGGGCGCCGCGGGCACCTTCCCGTGGGGTCGCGATCGCGCCCGGGCGCATCAACCTCATCGGCGAGCACCTCGACTACAACGGCCTCCCCGTACTGCCGATGGCGCTCGACCAGCACATCCGCGTGGACTTCGAGGTGTTGCGCCAGCCGGCGGTCGAACTCGATGGCGATGCCGACCACGGCCCCTTCGCCTTCCCCCTGGACCGGCCGATCGAACCCGCGCCCCAGGGCCACTGGTCGAACTACGTGCGGGCCGCCGCCAAGGGGTTGCTGGACCACGGTCTGGAACTCAGGCGGGGCATCGGCGGGACGGTCACCGGGACCGTGCCGGTGGCGGAGGGGCTGTCCTCCTCATCCGCTCTGGTGGTGGCGTCGGCGCTGGCTCTCTTGCACGCGAACGAGAAGCGGGTGGAGGTGCTGGAACTGGCCGCCCTGCTGGCCAGCGCGGAGCGGTTCGTCGGCGTGCAGGGCGGCGGGATGGACCAAGCGGCCTCTCTCTGCGGCGCGGAACGGCACGCACTCAGGATCGACTTCGAGCCGCTGCGCGTGACGCCGGTGGCGGTGCCGGCGGGATGGCGGTGGGTCGTCGCCTCCTCGCTGGTGCGCGCGGAGAAGTCCGGAGCGGCGCGTGAGTCGTACAACGAGCGACGGACCCAGTGCGCGGAGGCACTCGAGCGGTTGGGCCGGGCCTCCTGGCTGGATGTGGTCGAGGCCGACGACGCCGAGTTCGAGTCCATCCTGGCCGCGGCGCGCCGGTCGTTGTCGCCCACGCTGTGGCGGCGCTTCCGTCACGTGGCGACAGAGGGGCGCCGGGTGATGGAGGCCGAGGCCGCGCTGCTCGAGGCGGACATGCCCGCCTTCGGTAGGCTGATGAACGCGTCGCACGCCAGCCTCCGCGATGACTTCGGCGTGAGCACACCAGCGCTGGACGAGATCGTGGACGTGGCCCTCGACGCGGGCGCGGCCGGGGCGCGGCTCACGGGCGCGGGATTCGGCGGCTGCGCGATCGCGCTCTGCCCGGCGAGCCAGGCCGAGCGCGTGATGGCCGCGCTGCGCGAACACTTCTACGCGTCCCGGGGAGGGGCTGGTCGCGCGCTATTCGTGGCCGCAGCGTCCGACGGAGCCACGGTAACGTGCTGACGTAAGGCGCCCGCAGCCGGGTCTTGAGACGTTGCGGTGACTACCCCATTGGGATACTGTACGCCGCATGCAGACCGTTGCCGAGACTCCAACCTTCTCCCGGCAGGCCGACAAGCTGTTTAGCGATAAGGAGAGGCGCGAACTGATAGAATACCTCCGGGTGATCTACTTCTACGGAGGCGAAGGAGTGCCGCTTTATGCGCTTCTCGCCTACGCGAAGTCCGATAAGACCGACTTGAGCCCGCGGGAGCGGCGAGCAGCCGCCGCACTCGTCCGGACAATAAAGAGTCAGGGGAGGGAGACGCGATGAGTACGTTCGGCGAAGACCTGATCCAGTCCCTGAACGAAGCCTTGGCCCATGCGAAGGGCGAAGACCCCGCCATCGTTCACGAGGCGGCAGCCCCGCGCCAGGTCCGGGAACGGGCGAAGCTGACACAAGCTCAGATGGCGGCCCTAATGGGCATGAGCCTGTCCGGCTACCGAAAATGGGAGCATGGAACGCGCCGCGTCAGCGGTCCGGCCGCGACGCTTCTGCGCATCATCGAGCAGGAGCCTAACGCAGTCCGGCGCGCACTGCTGTCGCCATGAAGCACAGTATCCCGACGCTCTTCGACAGTCACACCGCAATCCGGCGGGCGGGCCGCCCCTCGACACCTGTCAGGGTGTGACGTGTCGCGGCTGACTTCGTTCCGCGCGCCAGCCGTCGCCCTGAAGGCGGCTGTCCTGTGCGCCGCCTTGGCCGCCGCCTCGTGCGTCGCCCCCGAACCTCGCGCGCGGATCTCGGAGGAAGTGCGCGTCCTCGACACGTACCCGTTCTCGGATCCGAATCCCGTCCCCGTGCTCGCGACCGACCGCCGGCTGTACCCCTACCACACCTTCGAGGGATACGCCGCGACCTCGGAGCCCCGGGAGTGGAAGGTCGTGACGATGGAGAACGACCTCATCGAGGTCTTCGTCCTTCCCGAGGTGGGCGGCAAGGTGTGGGGGGCCGTGGTGAAGGAGACCGGCCACGAGTTCATCTATCGGAACGAGGTGATGAAATTCCGGGACATCGCGCTGCGCGGGCCGTGGACCTCGGGCGGCCTCGAGTTCAACTTCGGCGTCATCGGACACACGCCGGCCACCGCCACCCCCGTCGACTACCTCGTGCGGGAGAACGCGGACGGGAGCGTGAGCACAATCGTCGGCGCCACCGACCTCCCGTCGCGCACGCCGTGGCGGGTCGAGATCCGCCTTCCCCCCGACCGGGCCGCCTTCGAGACGCGCGTCCTGTGGTACAACCCGACCCCGCTGGAGCAGCCCTACTACAACTGGATGACGGCCGCGGCCTTCGCGCAGGACGACCTGGAACTGTTCGTGCCCGGCGACGCCTACCTGGAGCACTCCGGCGCGGAGCGTTCCTGGCCGCTGGATGAGGAGGGACGTTTCCTTCCCCTGTACCGCAACAACGCGTTCGGGGGACACAAGTCCTACCACGTCGTGGGTGCGCTGAACGACTTCTTCGGCGGCTACTATCACGACGAGGGCTACGGCTGGGGGCACTGGGCTCCCCACGAAGAGATGCCCGGGCGCAAGATGTGGCTGTGGGCGCTCTCCCGGGCCGGCGGCATCTGGGAGGATCTGCTCACCGACACCGACGGGCAGTACGTCGAGTTCCAGGCGGGGCGGCTGCACGTGCAGTACTCGCCCGGGGCACACCGCAACCCCATCGCGCAGGGCGGGTTCGATCCGCTTTCGGCCAGCCGCTGGACCGAGTGGTGGTTCCCGCTGGAAGGGACGGGCGGTCTCACGGACGCGTCCCCCCGCGGGGCCATGCACGTCGAACGGGAGGACGACCGCCTGAGGGTGGTGGTCCAGGCGTTCGGGGCCGAGGCCGACACGGTCAGGGTATGGTCCGGCGGCGAACAGGTCGGCGCGCGGGCGGTGGCGCTGAAAGCGCTCGACCCGGTGGCCGTCGAGTTCGACGTCCCGCCCGAGCGCGCATGGCGGGTCGCGCTGCCCGGACTCGGACTGGAAGCCTGCTCCAACGCGGACGAACCCGGACTGGATGGCGTGTGCGGATTCGGGGGCGAGCCCTCGGTGTCCCGGCCCTTTGGGACCAACGCCGAGGCGTGGGACGCCCTCCCGGAGATGGATCGCCTGGTGTTCGAGGCGCGGGAACTCGCGCGGGGCCGCCGCTACGCGGAAGCGCGGACGCTCTACGAAGGGGCCCTCGCGGCGGAGCCCTGGAACCGGGAGGCGCTGCTGGGCCTGGGCGGGCTGGCGCTGAGGTCGGCCCGCTATGAAGAAGGCCTCGCCCACGCGCGACGCGTGCTTCAGCTCGACACGTACGATCCCGAGGCCAACTTTCTCGCCGGCAACCTGTATCTCGCCCTGGGGCGCCGTGCGGATGCGCTCGACTCGTTCGGCTGGGCTTCCCGGTCCGTGGCCTTCCGGGCCGCGGCGCGCGTTCGGCTGGCGGAGTTGGCGCTCGAAGCCGGGGACATGGCAGAGGCGCGCCGCCACGCCGAGTTGGCGCTCGACTACGACCGCGTGAGCGTGCCGGCCCGCGAGGTGCTGGCCATCGCGGCGCGCCTGGAAGGGGACGAAGCCGGCGCCGCTCAGGTGCTGGTAGAGCTGCTCGAGCTCGACCCGCTGAACCATTTCGTGCTGGCCGAGCGATATCTCGCGGCGCGGGGCGAAGGATCCGACGACGCGGAGGCCGCAGGCGGGGCCGAGGCTGCTCGCCTCACCGCGTCGATGCGGAGCGAGTATCCGGAGCAGACGCTGCTGGAACTCGCCGTGGGCTACGCGAGCCGGGGGCTGCCCGGCGATGCCGCGCGCCTGCTCGAACACGCGGACGAGGTGGGCGACGGCCCCGAGGCCGTTGCGTGGCGCGCCTTCCTGCGTGGCGACGCGGACATGCTGAGCGCAGGGGCCGATCCCGACTTCGCCTTCCCCTACCGCCCCGAGACCCTGCCGGTCCTGCGCTGGGCCGCCGTCGAAGACCCGCACTGGGTTTGGCGCTACCTCCTCGGCCTCAACCTGTGGGCGCTCGACCGCGACGCCGAGGCGGCCGAGGCGCTGGCGACTCTGGCCGACGAGCCCGACTACGGTCCCGCCTACGCGGCGCGCGCCCACCTGACGGCGACGATGGGCGGCGACCCGGGGCCCGATTTTCGGCGCGCGGTCGAGGTGGATCCGGACAGCCGTCTCCTCCGTGTGTCCCTCGTCCGGCACTTCCAGGAAGCCGGACGCTGGGCGGAGGCACGCGAGGCGTCCGGCCGCGGACGGGAACTCTTCCCGGACGACTTCAACCTCGACCTCCTCCACGTGCGGGGACTCCTCCAGGCCGGCGACCACGGCGAGGCGATCGAGATGCTCGGGAACACCCACGTCCTTCCCTCGGAGAACTCCGGCGAGGCCCACCGCCTCTACGAGTTCGCGCACGTCGGGGCCGCGCTGGACGAACTCGACGCCGGGGACCGCGCGGCTGCCCGCCGCCACCTGCAGGCGGCGCTGCTGTGGCCGGAATCGCTCGGTCAGGGGCGTCCCTTCGAGCCCGACGAGCTGCTGGTGCGGTTCCTGTTCGACGTGGCCGCGGAAAGCCCTGACGGCGGACCTGCGCGCGGAGCGTTCGAGACCGTAACCGTCGCCTCGCTGCGCGCCCGCGCCGACGCACTCGCCGACGCGTCGTCCCCCACGGCGGTCATCGAGCAAGCCCTCCTGCGACGAGCGCTCGCCGCCGCCGCGGCGCGGACACGCTAGCCTGTCCCGTGCGTCAACGTCTGGATTACGCGGCGGGCGCCCCCTCCGCCGCCGCCAGCTTCACGCCCTCCTCCTCGTCCACCCGCAGCAGGAGCAGCAACCCCGCGGCGAGAAACACGAGGATGGAGGCGATGGCCCATCGGTGGCTGCCCGTGGCGCCCAGGATGAGGCCGTAGGAGAGCGGCCCCACCGCGGAGGAGAGCCGGCCGGAAAAGGCGTAGAAGCCGAACAGTTCGCCCTGCTTGCTCTCGGGCACGAACGAACCGAGCAGGGCGCGGCTCCCCGCCTGGTTCGGTCCGACCATCAGTCCCAGGAGTATGGCCGCGGCCCAGAACGTCGCGAGATCGCGCGCGGACCACGCCATGGCGATCGCCACCATCAGCAGCACGAGCGTGACCGCGATCGTTCGCTTGCCGCCGATCCGGTCCTGGGCGAACCCGAAGCCGATCGCGCTCGCCCCGGCCGTCGCGTTCACGACGATGCCGAGGATGAGGAGGTCGGCCGTCTCCATGCCGAACTCGGCCCCGGCGAAGATCGCCGCCATGGCGAAGGCGGTCGCAAGCCCGTCGTTGTAGACGAGGCGCGCGACGAGCAGGCGGACGGCCTGGCGGTAGCGGCTCAGGTTCCGGGCCGTGTCCGCGATGCGGCCGAAGCCCACGCGCACGTAGGTACCGAGCGACGCGCGGCGGCGGGGCTGCCGCTCGCGAAGGAAGAGAAAGGTCGGTATCGAGAACACGAGAAGCCAACCGGCGGCGAGGAGGTTCGTGGACCGCACGTTCAGCCCTCCATCCGCCGGCAACCAGGCGCTGACCATTCCCAGCGCCAGAGCCAGGCAGAGGAGGCCGCCGAAGTACCCGAGACCCCAGCCCAGCCCGGAGATCCGTCCCATGTTCTCTCTCGTGGAGATCTCGGGGAGGAAGGCGTTGGCGAGCGACTGCATCGACTCGTAGGCGACGCTGGCCCCGATGAACACGAGCGCGGCGATCCACGCATCGCCCGGCCCCATGCGGAAGAGGCCCGCAGTCAGGGCGACGCAGGTCGCCGTGGCGATGAACAGAAACCGCTTCTTGAGGCCGCCGTAGTCTCCCATCGCGCCGACGACCGGCATGATGAGCGCGGTCGTGACCGCGGAGACGGTGACCGCGCGCGTCCACCAGACCCCGCCCAGGACCGGGTCGGGCGCGATCGAGCGCGCGAAGTAGGCGGAGAAGATGAACGTCACGATGATCGTCCCGAACGCCGAGTGGGCGAAGTCGTACATCGCCCATGAGACGATCTCCCGCCGCTCGACGGGCGGGGTCCGGGGATTCGCGTTCACGAGGGGCGGCCTCTCAGGGGAACGGGTGGGATCCGTGTCTCCGTATCAGGGCCTCAAGGGTACGGCGGGAAGTCGGTCCGGCGCGACCCGTCCGTTTGTCGCGAGCGCAGGGCGCGGGGTAAGTTTCGGGGAGTGCCGCCTCTCCGGGGGTGGCGTCCCCATATCAGGCTGAAGAAGCGGAAGATTCACATGTCCACACATACAGACGCGAGCGCGAAATCCCACGTCAGCGAGGCGGAGGCCCGGAAGGTCGCCGAAGCCGCGCGCGAGACCGACTGGACGGGGCGAACCTTCGTCCGGAACCTCTTTCTCGGGAAGCTCCGGCTCGACGCGATCCACCCCTATCCCGACCCGGATGACTTCATCTCCGAGCGCGCCCGCGCGTGGACGGAGGAGCTGCGGATCTTCCTGCGGGACGAGGTGGATTCGGACGGCATCGACCGGGACGGCAGGATCCCGCCCGAGGTCGTGCGGGCGCTCGCCGAGCGCGGCGCGTTCGGCATCAAGGTGCCGGAGAAGTACGGCGGCCTCGGGTTCAACCAGACGGAGTACGCCAACGCGATGCGGGTCGTGGGTTCCGTGGACGGCAACGTCGTCGCCCTCCTCTCCGCTCATCAGTCGATCGGCGTGGGGCAGCCGCTCAAGATGTTCGGCACCGAGGCGCAGAAGGAGGCGTACTTCCCCCGCCTCGCCAAGGGAGCCGTCAGCGCCTTCGCGCTCACCGAGAACGATGTGGGTTCGGACCCCGCCCGGCTCACGACCTCCGCCGAGCGCACGGAAGACGGGTCCGCCTTCATCCTCAACGGCGAGAAGCTGTGGTGCACGAACGGCACCCTGGCCGAACTCTACGTCGTGATGGCGCGCCACCCCGACACGGGCCGCATCTCCGCCTTCATCGTCGAGCGCGACTGGCCGGGCGTCGAGATCGTGCGGCGCTGCCATTTCATGGGACTCAAGGCGCTCGAGAACGGGATCATCCGCTTCACGAACGTCCGCGTTCCGGCGGAAAACCTCCTCTGGAAGGAAGGGAGCGGCCTCAAGCTCGCGCTCATCACGCTGAACACGGGGCGGCTCACGATCCCCGCGTCCTCGGTGGGCGGCGCGCAGGCCGCGCTCGAGGCGTGCCGGCGCTGGTGCGCGGAGCGGATCCAGTGGGGCGTGCCGGTCGGAAAGCACGAGACGATCGCGCACTACCTGACCTCGATCGCGACGCGGACCTACGCCATGTCCGCGATCGCCGACCTCACGCAGTCGATGGCGGACCGGGGCGGCTACGACATCCGGCTCGAAGCCGCGATGGCGAAGCTCTGGAACACGGAGACGGGCTGGCAACTGGTCGATGACGCGCTGCAGGTGCGGGGCGGACGAGGCTACGAGACGGCGGACTCGCTGGCGGCGCGGGGCGAAGAACCCGTCGCGGTCGAACGCTGGCTGCGCGACTTCCGCATCAACCGGATCTTCGAGGGGTCGAGCGAGATCCTGCGCCTGTTCATGGCCCGCGAAGCCGTGGACCGGCACCTCCAGATCGCGGGCGACCTCGTCGACCCCCGACTCGGCCTCGGCGCGAAGCTCAAGGCCCTGCCGCGGGCGGCGTGGTTCTACGCCACCTGGTATCCGACGACGTGGATCGGCTGGAGTCTGCCGCCGCGCTTCGCGAGCCACGGGCGCCTGGCGAAGCACCTGCGTTTCGTCGAGCGCAACAGCCGCAAGCTGGCGCGGACCATCTTCCACCTCATGCTTCGCCACGGCCCGAAGCTCGAGCGGCGCCAGGGTCTGCTCTTCCGCTGCATCGACATCGGCGCGGAACTGTTCGCGATCGCGGCCGCGGTCACGCGGGCCGACATGCTGCGGCGCCGGGAGGGTGAGGGAGCCCGCGATGAGGCGCGGGAGGCCGCGCGCCTCGCCGATTCGTTCGCGGCCGAGTCACGCCGCCGCGTGGGCGAACTCTTCCGCCGCATCCGCTCGAACCACGACGTGGCGGACTACCGCATCGCCCAGGACATCATGGCCGGCAGCTTCGAGTGGATGGAGCGCGACATCGTCGGCCTCCAGAAGGCCGCGCTCGAAGCCTGGAAGGGCACCGCGCCGGACCTCTCTCCGGCTGGCGACCGGGCGGACGACGACGAGACCGCCCGCGCCCGGCCCGTAGCCGAATCGGCGGTCGCCAACACCGCGGTTCTCTAAGGCCGGCGGGGACGCCGGCGGCCCGAGAGACCCGGTTCGGCCGCGGCTAGCCGGTTGGCAGGAACCCGCTGTCCGCCGGGATCTCTACCGCATGGCCGCACAGCGTCCCGGACCATGTCGCGGTGATCGTCGGCTCCGGCGCCGAGAGGTCCGGCGCCCTCAGCGCCATCTCGATGGCGCATCTTCCGGACCGGTCCGCGAGCCTCCAATCCAAGGTGCCGACCGCCATACCCTCGACCCTGATGTCGAACAACTCGGCGCTGGGGATGATGTAGACGGAGAGGCGGTCATGGACGCCCGGGGCACCGTCGATCGTGAACTCAAGCCCGGCCTGCGACAGGCGGCACTCGTTCGGAACGACGTTCACGTCCACCACGATCCCCAGCGTATCGCCCGCCGTTTGAACGTCCGCGGTCCCCGTGACCCTGACCTGTCCGCCGAGGGGACAGTCCGCCGTGACGTCCACGTTCGCCTCGAGCGGAGAGGGCTCAACCTCCAGGGCGTCGTTCTGGAACACCTCGAACGCCCTGAACAGGGCCACGGACTCGTCCGCGGAGAGCGGCTCCGCCGTGGCCGGGGGTTCCGTCGTTCCCTCGCCGCAGCCGGCCGCGAGCGCGCCGGCGAGGACCACTGCGATCACATGCCTTCGGTCGCACATCCCTGCCTCCCTTCCTCCCTGGCCGGATCCGGCTTGCGCGGAACCGCGGTGGCCGCCCGCCGGCCCGGCACTTGACCCTGCCGGGAACATATGCGCAGGCCACCTCGTGTTCCATTCCGGCGCGGCGGCAAGCCTCCGCCCGAGCGGCTCAGGAGTCCGAAACAGCGCCCAGCGTGCGAGGGGCAGCGGTCGCGCGACGAAACTCATCGGCTTTCTCGCTCATTCCCCGTTCGATCGCTTCGGCGGCATCCAGACCGCGCTCGCGGGCGTAGCGGCGCACATCCTCGCTGATCTTCATCGCGCAGAACTTCGGGCCGCACATGGAGCAGAAGTGGGCGACTTTCGCGCCCTCCGCGGGGAGCGTCTCGTCGTGGAAGGAGCGGGCCGTCACCGGGTCGAGGGAGAGGTTGAACTGGTCCTCCCAGCGGAACTCGAAGCGCGCCTTCGAGATCGCGTCGTCCCACGCCCGCGCGCCGGGGCGCCCGCGCGCCAGGTCCGCCGCGTGGGCCGCAATCCGGTATGCGATGACGCCGGCCTTCACGTCGTCGCGGTCGGGGAGCCCAAGGTGCTCCTTGGGCGTCACGTAGCACAGCATCGCCGTGCCGTGCCAGCCGATCGTGGCCGCGCCGATCGCGCTCGTGATGTGGTCGTAGCCCGGCGCGATGTCCGTCGTCAGCGGCCCCAGCGTGTAGAAGGGCGCCTCGTCGCACCACTCGAGCTGCCGGTCCATGTTCTCCCGGATCAGGTGCAGCGGGATGTGCCCCGGGCCCTCGTTCATGACCTGCACGTCGTACTCCCACGCGATCCGCGTCAGTTCGCCCTGCGTGCGCAATTCGGCGAACTGCGCCTCGTCGTTGGCATCGGCGATCGACCCCGGCCGCAGCCCGTCTCCCAGCGACAGCGACACGTCGTATTCGCGCACGATCTCGCACAGCTCGCGGAAGTGCGTGTAGAGGAAGTTCTCGCGGTGGTGCGCCATGCACCACTTGGCGATGATCGATCCGCCCCGGCTCACGATTCCCGTCACGCGCTCCGCCGTGAGCGGCACGTAGCGGAGCAGCAGCCCCGCGTGCACGGTGAAGTAGTCCACCCCCTGCTCGCACTGTTCGATGAGCGTGTCGCGGTAGACCTCCCAGGTCAGCGCCTCCGGGACGCCGCCCACCTTCTCCAGCGCCTGGTAGATGGGCACGGTGCCGATGGGGACGGGAGAGTTGCGGAGGATCCACTCGCGGGTGGCGTGGATGTTCTTCCCCGTGGACAGGTCCATGACCGTGTCGGCGCCCCACAGGGCCGCCCAGCGCAGCTTCTCCACCTCCTCTTCGATCGAAGAGGTGACGGCCGAGTTCCCGATGTTGGCGTTGATCTTCACCTTGAAGGCCCGGCCGACGATCATGGGCTCCAGTTCGGGGTGGTTGATGTTGGCGGGGATGATCGCGCGGCCCCGCGCCACCTCGTCGCGCACGAAGGACGGATCCATGCCCTCCCGCACGGCGATGAACTCCATCTCCGGCGTGATTTGGCCGCGGCGGGCATAGTGCATCTGCGTGACGGGACCGTTCTCCCGCCGCCTCCCGCGCACCCACGCTTCGCGCAGCGGCGGCAGGCCTTCGCGCACGTCGCATCCGCTCGGACCGCTGGTGTCGTAGACGCGCAGCGGCGGCTCGCCGCCGGAGAGGGCGATCTCCCGCATGGGGACGCGAAGACCGCGGGGGCCGTCCGCGAAGACCCTCGTGGAGTTGGGGAAGACTCCCTCGTACGGAACGGGAGCGGCGAGGGCGGGGTCGGGCTCGATCATGACCGGCGTCGTTTCTCCGGCACACCCGCGTCGTCGCCGGACGGAAGACGGTCGACCCCGGGCGGGATGCTGCCTCGCGCGGGCCGCGCTCCCTACGCCGGTATGAGCCGGATCAGGTTCATGGGGTACGCTCTCAATCCCGCTTGATTCCGCCAAGTCGGGATGCCCCCGGCGACCGCCCGGAAGATAGGGGACGGCCGGCCGCCCCGCAGAGGCCCGGCGGGGGGGACGTTCCCGCAGGAACGCGGCGCCACGCCCGACACGCCCGCCGTGACGAGGGTCAGGGCCTCAGCTCGCGGAGCGTCTTGCCGGCTCGCCAGAGTTCCGAGTTCGCCATCTCGTCGAGTTCCTCCCCGAGCCGCTCCCGATAGTCGTCTCTGCCGCACGTCTCGATGACGATCCGGGCTTCCTCGCCCGTCTTCACGCTCTCATAGAGCTCGTCGAACAGCGGCGTGACGGCCTCGCGGAATCTGTGGCGCCAGTCGAGCGCACCGCGCTGCGCCGTGGTCGAGCAGTTCCGGTACATCCAGTCCATGCCGTTCTCGGCCACGAGCGGCATGAGGCTCTGGGTGAGTTCCTCCACCGTCTCGTTGAAGGCCTCCGAGGGGGAATGGCCGTTCTTCCGCAGCACCGCGAACTGCGCCTCGAAGAGACCGGCGATCGCGCCCATGAGGATCCCGCGCTCGCCGGTGAGATCGGACCACACCTCACGCTGGAAATCGGTCTCGAAGAGGAAGGCGGAGCCGACGCCGATCCCCAGCGAGATGGCCCGCTCCCGCGCCCGGCCCGTCGCGTCCCGAAAGACGCCGTAGCTCGAGTTCACGCCCTTTCCCTGAACGAACAACCGCCGCAGCGAGAGGCCGGAGCCCTTGGGTGCCACGAGCACGACGTCGACATCCGCGGGGGGGATGATTCCGGTCAGTTCCCGGTAGGTCACGCCGAAACCGTGCGAGAAATAGAGACATTTCCCGGGGGTGAGCCGCGCCTTGACCTCTTCCCAGCACGCGATCTGACCCGCGTCGGAGAGGAGATACTGGAGGACGGTGCCCCGTCGGGCCGCTTCCCCGATCTCGAACAGCGTCTCGCCCTCCACCCATCCATCCGCGACGGCCCGGTCCCAGGAGCCGGAACCCTTGCGCTGTCCGACGATCACACGGAATCCGTTGTCCCTCAGGTTGAGCGCCTGCCCGGGGCCCTGGACCCCGTAGCCCAGCACCGCGATCGTCTCCTCCTTCAGCGCCTCCCGCGCCTTCTCCAGCGGCCACTCTTCCCGCGTAACGACATCTTCTTCCGCGTCACCGACACGTATCCTTGCCACAGGCCCCAACCCTCCTTGCAGGCGACCGGGTGTGTTCAGCCGGCCTTTTCAGAGTTTATGGTCTCTTCCAGGCTGCGATAGCAGACTCCAAGCACGCCCACGTAGCCACCGATCTGCTTGACGGCGCGGCGCATGCTCTCCGGCCGCGCCCGCACCGTCAGCACATGTTTGTACGTCGCTCCGGAGCGGCTGGTGGTGCAGGTGTAGCTCTCAATCGCGATGCGATGCCGGCCCACGGTCGCGATGAGACGCAGGAGCGAGCTGTTTTCGCTTTCCGTCAGGGCTGTGACCGTATACTGAGCGTTCACGTTCCCCCTCCTATTCGAGACGAATCTCCGAACAGCCCGCTCCCGCCGGTACCATGGGGAAGACATTCTCCTCCTGCTCGACGACAACCTCCAGAAGGAACGGTCCCGGCGACGACAACATCTCGTCGATCGAGGCGTCGAGTTCGGCCCTCTCCGACACCCGTCCGCCCTCCATGCCGTACGCCGCGGCGAGCGCCACGAAGTCCGGATTTGACAACTCGGTCTGGGAATAGCGACGACGGAAGAACAGTTCCTGCCACTGTCGAACCATCCCCAGGTACCCATTGTTCATTACCATGATCTTCACGGGTATCCGTTCCTCGACGATCGTCGCGAGTTCCTGCGACGTCATCTGAATACCCCCGTCCCCGATCACGGCGACCGCGGGGCGATTCCGGCGGGCCAGCCCGACACCCATCGCCGCCGGCAGGGCGAAGCCCATCGTGCCGAGCCCCCCCGAAGTGATGAAGGCGCCGCCATCGCGACACCCGTAGTAGCGCGCGGCGGCCATCTGGTGCTGCCCCACGTCCGCGATGACGAGGGCCCGACCCCCCGTTCGCGCGCCGAGCCGGCCCATCACCTCGCTCATCCGGAGTTCGGGCGAGGCGGGGTGCAGGTCGTTCTCGATCACGCGCTCGCGTTCGATCGCTGCGCAGGCGGCGAACTCGGCCAGCCATGCCGGGCGAGACGTGCTCCGCACCCGCGCCGTCATGGCGCCCAGAGCTTCTCGCGCGTCGGCCAGGATCTCCACGTCGGCGGGCACGTTCTTGCCGATTTCCGACGCGTCGATGTCCAGGTGAATGACCTTGGCCTGCCGTGCGTACTTGGCGAGATCGCCCGTTACGCGGTCGTCGAACCGCATGCCGACCGCAATGAGCAGATCGCACTCGTTGGTCTTGATGTTGGGGCCATAGTTCCCGTGCATGCCGAGCAGCCCCACGTAGAGAGGATGTTCGCTCGTCACGGCGCCCAGCCCCAGCAGAGTGCAGGCGAAGGGAAGTCCGGCCTTCTCCACGAACTCCCCGAGTTCCTTCTGCGCTCCCGACAACAGGACGCCCTGACCCGCGAGCACGAGCGGCCGCTCGGCCTGGTCGATGAGCCGGCACGCGGCTTCCACGCGCTCTTCATCCAACGACGGGAGAGGTTCGTAACCCCTGACCTTGTGCTCCTCCACGTACGGCCGATAGGCAAGGGTGCGGACCTGGGCATCTTTCGTAATGTCGACGAGGACGGGGCCCGGGCGACCGCTCCTGGCCAGGTAGAGGGCCTTCGAGATCACTGCCGGTATCTCCGCCGGATCCGCGATCTGATGGTTCCACTTCGTCAGCGGGGCGCTCACGGACATCACGTCCGTTTCCTGAAACGCGTCGGAACCGAGCGCGCTCGACGGAACCTGTCCCGTGATGCACACCACCGGCGTACTGTCCATCTTCGCATCGGCGATGCCCGTGAGGAGGTTCGTCGCGCCGGGGCCGGACGTGGCGATGCACACCCCCGTCTCGCCGCACGCGCGCGCATATCCCTCGGCGGCGTGTATCGACCCCTGCTCATGGCGTACAAGGACGTGACGTATCTCGTGACCGTGGTCGAAGAGGGCATCGTAGACGGGCATGATCGCGCCGCCGGGGTATCCGAACACTGTGCGTACGCCACCCTCCACCAGAGAGCGGACCACGGCTTCCGCTCCCGACAACGTGCGCGCGGGGTTGGCGAGGTCTCGTTCCCAGCCGGGCAACGGATCCTCACGGGTCGTGCGAACGGCGGTGCGTTCCGGTTCCATCGTCTTACGATCCATCGGTCGTACAGCCTTGCGAGGCGGGAGACACGGTGCGGGCGTATCTATGGAGAGCCCCCGACGTCACTCTCGGAGGCGGGGCGGACCACTTGCTTCGCCGGCTCCTCAGTTCAGCCGCCGAAATGTCGGCGTCGATCGTGTTCTCGATCGCGTCGATCCGTATGCGGTCGCCGTCGGCGAGGAGGGCGATGACGCCGCCTTCCTGCGCTTCCGGCGTGATGTGTCCGACGACGAAGCCGTGGGTGCCGCCGGAGAAGCGGCCGTCCGTGATGAGGGCGACGTCTCCGCCCAGCCCGCGTCCCATGATCATGGAGGTCGGCGTGAGCATCTCCGGCATGCCGGGCCCGCCGCGCGGACCCTCGTAGCGGATGACGATCACGTCCCCCTTCCGGATCCGACCCTCTTCGATCGCCTCGTTCGCCTCGGCTTCGCTGTCGAACACGCGGGCCGGCCCCTCGAAGACCTCGCCCTCCTTGCCGGTGATCTTCGCCACGGAGCCATCCTCGGCCACGTTGCCGTAGAGGATGCGGAGGTGCCCGGACGCCTTGATGGGATCGTCCAGGCCGTGCACGACTCTCGGATCGTCGCCCAGCGGGGGCGCATCCGCCGCGTTCTCGGCCAGCGTCTGCCCCGTGACGGTCATGCAGTCGCCGTGCAGGAGACCTTCCGCAAGGAGGGCCTTGATGAGGGCGGGCATGCCGCCGATGCGGTGCAGGTCCTCCATCACGTACGGGCCGCTGGGCCTGAAGTCCGCCAGCAGCGGCGTGCGATCGCTGATGCGCTGGAAGTCGTCGATCGTGAGGTCGACGCCGATCGTGCGCGCGATGGCGAGCAGGTGAAGCACGACGTTCGTGGACCCGCCGATGACGACGGCGAGCGTGATCGCGTTCTCGAACGCCTCGCGCGTGAGGATGTCGCGGGGACACAGGTTCCGCTCGAGCAGGTTCCGGATCGCCTCTCCCGCCCTCCCGCATTCCGCCCGCTTATCGTCGCTCGTCGCGGGGTTCGAGGAGCTGCCGGGGAGGCTCATCCCCATGACTTCGATGGTCGAGGCCATCGTGTTCGCCGTGAACATGCCGCCGCACGCCCCCGCGCCCGGACAGCTCAGGCGCACGATCTCCCGGTATTCTGCGGAACTGATGGTCCCGGCCAGCCGCTGCCCGAGGGCCTCAAAGGAGGAGACCACATCCAGCCGCTTCCCGTTCCGCCACCCGGGCGCGATTGTACCGCCGTAGATCATCAGCGCGGGCCGGTCGAGGCGACTCATGGCCATCATCGCGCCGGGCATGTTCTTGTCGCAGCCCATGACCGTGATGACGCCGTCGTAGTGCTGCGCCGACGCGATCGTCTCGATCGAATCCGCGATCAGGTCGCGCGACGGGAGCGAATAGCGCATCCCGAACGTGCCCATCGAGATCCCGTCGCTGACCCCGATCGTGTTCGAGACGAAGCCGATCATGTCGGATGACCGGACCCCTTCCTTCGCCGCCGCCGCGAGGCCGTTGAGGTGCATGTTGCACGGATTGCCCTCGTAGCCGGAGCTGACGATCCCGATCTGCGGGCGGTCCAGGTCTTCCTCCGTCAGGCCCGCCGCAAACAGCATCGCGCGCGCGGCCGGCCGATCCCGGTGCTGCGTCAGCTCGCGGCTGATCCGGTTCAGCATTGGTTCCCCCCTGCTCCGTTTGTCGCGGCCACCGAGCCCGCCGAGCCTCGCGCGCGCGCCAGGCCCACGCGGCCCAGGGCGTCGACGACCAACTCGCCCATCCGCGCCGTCGACACCGGCGCCGGTCCGCCGTCGACCTGGAGATCCGCCGTGCCGTGTCCGTCTTCGAGCACGCGGTTCACGGCGTACCGCACGGCGTTCGCCTCCTCCTGGAGCGCGAACGTGAGTTCGAGCATCATCGCGACGGAGAGGATCGCACCGAGCGGGTTCGCGATCCCCTGCCCCGCGATGTCCGGCGCCGCGCCGTGGACCGGCTCATAGAGACCGATGTCGCCGCCCACGCTCGCCGACGGCAGCATGCCCAGGCTCCCGACGAGCACCGCCGCTTCATCGCTCAGAATGTCGCCGAACATGTTGTTGGTCAGCAGCACGTCGAACTGGCGCGGGTTGTGGATCAACTGCATCGCGCAATTGTCCACGAGCATGCTGGAGAACTCGACATCCGGATAGTCGCGGGACACCTCTTCGGCGACTCGGCGCCAGAGGATCGATGACTCGAGGACATTGGCCTTGTCGACCGAGGTCACCTTCTTCCGCCGCGCCCGCGCGATTTCGAACGCCGCCACGGAGATCCGCCGAATCTCCGCCTCCGTGTACATCTCGATGTCGAAGGCGACGCCGTCCTCGATCCCGCCGGGACCGAAATAGATGCCGCCGAGCAGTTCGCGGACGACGACGAGGTCCACGCCGCGGACACGGTCCGGGCGGAGGGGAGACCGGTCCACGAGCGCCGCGGGTACGGAAACGGGCCGGATATTCGCGTGGTTCCCCAGCAACTGCCGAAGATCCAGCAGCCCTCTGGAGGCATCGACCTGCGTTCCGTCCGCCGGGCGCACGGCGAGGCCGACGGCCCCGACGAGCACGGCGTCGACCTCGACCGCCAATGCTCGCGTCTCGTCCGGCAGCGGATCGCCGAACCGCTCGAGCGCCCGCCCGCCGATGGGGGCTTCGATGACTTCGAACCTGTGGCCGCGGATCTCGCCGATGGCCTCCAGCACCCGCCGCGCCTCAAGCAGGACCTCGGGTCCGATGCCGTCACCGGGCAGGAACAGGATGCGCCCGTCCATGAGGTTAGACCGTCGGATCGAGGGGCGGGACGTGATGCATGGCGGAATCCCGGGAAGGGTTGGCCGGCGCGGAAGCGGCGGAAGATAGGCGACCTGACCCGTTTCGCAAAATTCCGACGCAGGGCGCCGCAGCAGCTCGTGCTAGCCGAAGCCTCCGCCGAATCTCTCCACGAACGTGCGTTCGCGGTCGGTGAGGGCGGACCACCCCGCGGCCTTGAGCTTGTCGGCGATGCGCTCGTACTCGGCCCGGTTCACGGGGTGAAGGGCACCCGGCTCGATGCGCGCCCATTTCACGTTCAACTCCCGCTCTCTCATGCGGACGCCGGGACTCTCGGCCTTCTTGCGGAACTGCGCCGCCGCGGAGCGCGTGGCCCGCAACCTCAGAAAGAGCCAGCCGCCGAGGAACCCGCCCAGATGCGCGAAGTGCGCCACGCCGCCGCCGACGCCGCCCAGGCCCAGCCACAGGGAAAGCACCGTGAACCCGATGACGAGGAAGCGGACCTGCACCGGGATGACGAACCAGATCATCACCCGGTCGCGGGGCCAGTAGCGTGCGTAGCCGAAGAGCACGCCGTACACCGCCGCCGAAGCGCCGACCATCGGGATGTAGAGGCCTCCCTGCGACATCGAGAGGAGGGTCCACAGGATGTGGACGAGCGCCCCGACGAGCCCGGCCAGCAGGTACAGCTTCAGGAAATTCCTCGATCCGAGCATCGACTCGAGCTTCGGCCCGAAGAAGAAGAGCGCGAGCATGTTGAAGAAGATGTGGGACATGCCGCCGTGCAGGAACTGGTACGTGAGGAGCGTCCAGGGCTTCGTCAGGACCTGGGCGGGGACGAGCCACAGCTCCGACATCAGGACGGGACTTTGGCGCGTGAACACATATGCGAGGACGTTGATCAGGAGGAGCTGGCCGACGACGCGGGTCATGCGTCCGTGTCCTCCGTCACATCCGTCGTCTCCGTCGCGTCCGCCATCATCTCCGCCATCATCTCCGTGAACTGCCCGGCGAGCGCGGGCCCGACGCCGGCATCTTCATGCTTGAAGAAGGCGTAGACCCGGTCCCAGCCCGAGGCGCGCAGCCGCGCGACCCAGCCTTCCAGCTCCTCCGTTGCGTAGGCGCTGCGGCGCAGCCGGACGTAGGTCCAGTCCGCCGTCTCGACGAGAGGGGCGTCGTCGCCGTCATCCGTCTCGGCGAGGCAGAGGGCGGAGTTCCGCGACCGGAGGATGTCGAACACGCCCTCGTCGAACCACGAGGCATGCCGGAACTCGAAGGCGGACGTTCCCGGGTTCGGAAGCTGGTCCACGAAGCGCGCGAGCCGATCATCGTCCCGTTTGAAGTTGGGCGGAAGCTGGTACAGGATGACGCCCGCGCGGTCCGCCATCACCGCGGCCGTCTGCACGAGATACTCCGTCTCCTCCTCCGCGTTCTGCAACCGCTTGAAGTGCGTGATGCGGCGCGACGCCTTGAGCGCGAAGCGGAATCCGTCGGGCACGGCCTCGGCCCATTTTTCGAGCACGCTCTCGCGCGGCATGCGGTAGAAGGTGTTGTTGATCTCCACGGCCCCGAGCCGGCGGCCATAGAAGGACAACATCTCCTTGTTGGGGAGATCCTCCGGATAGAAGCTGCCCTTCCACGCGGGATAGCTGTAGCCGCTCGTGCCGATCCAGACCTGCATCGGAGGATGATACCGTCCCGCCGTCAAAGGGCCAACGCACCCCGCCCGGGGGCCCGGGCGCCCCGCCGGCGGGCCCGGGCACTCTGCCGGCGGGCCGACGCCACTCCGCCGGCGCCCACGTTGTACATTGGCCTCGGGCCACTTCGGCCGGGAAACGACCGGGAAACGACCGAGAAACAACGGGAAAGCAACGGGCGTAACAACGGGCGAAAAACGACTGGCGAACAACTCGGTAAGGACGAGGGAACGGATCGTGGCGAGTGGCGTCGAGACGAACGGGGGCGGCACGCTCCTGCTGGGCACGACAAAGGGCGCCTTCCTGGCGCGGGCGCGGGCGGGCGGCGGACTGAACGACGGAGGCGGCGACGGGAGCGGCGACGGCGGCGGGGGCTGGGAGCTGGACGGCCCCCATTTTCCGGGTGAGGAAGTCTACGCGATGGCGTACGACGACCGGGCCGGCAGGTCGCGCCTGTGGGCGGCGCCGCACAATCCCTTCTGGGGCACGACGCTGCGCTTCTCCGACGACTTCGGGGCGAGCTGGTCCGGGAAGGCCGAGCGTTCGGTCAGGTTTCCCGAGGACTCCGGGCTCGCTCTCAAGCGCATCTGGCAGATCCAGCCGGGCTCGGTCCGCGAACCGGATGTGATCCGGCTGGGCGTGGAGCCGGCCTGCCTGTTCATCTCCCGCGATGCGGGCGAGCGGTGGGAGGCGGTGGAGGGGCTGCTGAACCATCCGCACCGGGAGCGGTGGCAGCCGGGCGCCGGCGGGCTGTGCCTGCACACGATCATCACCGACGGCGAGCCGGAGGGGCGCGCGACGATCGCCATCTCGGCGGCGGGGGCGTACCGCAGCGACGACGGCGGCGCGACGTGGACCGCGCGCAACGAAGGCGTGCGGGCGGAGTTTCTCCCCGACAAGCACCCGGAGTTCGGCCAGTGCGTGCACAAGATCGTGCACCATCCGTCGAACCCGGCCCGGCTCTTTCTGCAGAACCACTGGGGATTGTACCGCAGCGACGACTGGGGCGATTCGTGGACGGACATCGCCAACGGAGTACCGTCCGACTTCGGCTTCGCGATGGCGATGCACCCGGGCGATGCCGACACGGTCTACATCGTCCCGCTCGAATCGGACGGCTTCCGGTGTACGCCGGAGGCGAAGCTGCGCGTCTACCGAACCCGGGACGGCGGCGCGAGCTGGGAGGCGCTCACCGAGGGACTGCCGCAGCGGAACGCGTACGAAACCGTGCTGCGCGACGCGCTGGCCACGCTCGCCCCCGCGCAGGTGTTCTTCGGCACCCGCAGCGGCAAGGTGTACGCCTCTCGCGACGCGGGGACGACCTGGCGGCTGGTGTGCGAGGGTCTCCCGCCGGTGGTGTGCGTGAAGGCGTGCGCCCCTCGGGAGGCGTGATGCCCTCCGGGACGCCGGCCGGCGGCGTGGCGCGCGTGACGCTGCCGGCCGCGCTGACGGAGTTGACCGGCGGACGGGCGGTGGTCGACATCCCCGGCGCGCCCGCCGCGGTCCGGGACATCCTGGCCGGACTCGGGGCCGCCCACCCCGGCGTGCGCGACCGCCTGATCACGGAACGGGGCCGCCTGCGGCCGCACGTGAACATCTTCGTGGACGGCGAGAACATCCGTTTCCTGAGCGGCCTGGATACGCCCGTGGCGGACGGCGCCGAAGTCGTCGTCCTCCCCGCCCTGAGCGGCGGCTGAGGCGGGCCGCGCCGAGGTTACGGTGCAGCGTCGAACAGCGACGCGATTTCTCCCGACCCCATCCGGTCGAAGTCCGGCGGGACGCTGATCTCGCCCGCCCGCCATACCGCGTCGCGGTATCGCCGCCAGCCGTTTGGCGGCATCGTCAACACCCGGCGGCGCTCGTAACATATCAAATGATAGATTGTCCGGCGAGCCGTCTGGAACTGCTTGACTCAGGGTCGGGGATGGGCGACCTTACGCGATGCCATCACGTCTCGACTCGCCGCCTTCGAACCCGGTAAGCCCGGCGATTTCCGCCCAGGCCGACGGAGGCATCGCGGCCCGCGTTCGTCGCCTTCGGCACGGGTTGAAGCTCACACAGGAGAGCTTCGCCAAGCGGCTCGGCGTTTCGGTCATCACCATCCATCGGTGGGAGACGGGCCAGTCGATCCCCCGGAAACTGGCGTTGCGGCGGCTTGGCGAACTGGAGGAGGAATACGCTCTGGACACGGCTCTGCATCGCCCGCGACACCTTGGCGGAGCGGACACGCTTCAAGGCGGAACTCAAGGTGCTCGCGACCTCCCGTTCCTCGATTTCACCGGTGACCCGGACCGGCTCTCTCTCTTTGTGGAAGGTCTCCGGCTGACGCACGGCTACCAGTTCAATCCAGCGTTTGCGAGCGAGATCTCGCGTATCGATCCTCTGCCCCACCAGCGGATCGCAGTCTACGAGCACATGCTCATACAGGAGCCGCTCCGCTTCCTGCTCGCGGACGACGCGGGCGCGGGCAAGACGATCATGACCGGGCTCTACGTGCGCGAGATGCTCATGCGCGGACGGATCCGGCGCGTGTTGATCGTCCCCCCGGCCGGCCTCGTGGGCAACTGGGAGCGCGAACTCCGCACCCTTTTCCGGCTCGACTTCCGCATCGTGTCGGGCCCTGACGCGCGGTCGGGCAATCCGTTCGCCGGCTCCGGGAGCGACCGGGTCATCGTTTCGCTAGACACGCTTCGCGGGAGCACCGCTTTCTCCAGGCTGGCCGATGCGGGCACTGCACCCTACGACCTCGTGGTCTTCGACGAAGCGCACAAGCTGAGCGCCACCAGCGAAGGAGCGAGAACCCGCAAGACCCAGCGCTACAAGCTCGCCGAGGCGCTGGCGGGGTGTTCGTCCGGGACGCCGCGCGCCCGGCAGGGGAACGGACACGAAGGCCGCTCGACGGAGCCCGACTGGTCGTGCCTCAAGTGGTCGGCGCATCATCTCCTGCTCCTGACGGCCACGCCCCACATGGGCAAGGATTCTCCGTACCATCACCTGTGGCGGCTGCTGGACCACCGGGTGTTCGGAACGGAAGAGGCGTGGCGCCGCTTCCCACCCGAGGATCGCTCGCGACACTTCATTCGCCGCACCAAGGAGGAGATGCTCGATTTCGACGGTCAGCCCATCTTCCGCGACCGCCGCTGCGACACGTTCGGTTACGACCTCACGGAGGGACCCGACGGCGAGCGGGCGCTGTACGACCGCACCACGGAGTATCTGCGCCGCTCGTACGGCCGGGCCATGGAAAACCGGCAGGCCGTCAAGCTCGCCATGGGCGTGTTCCAGCGACGGCTGGCCAGTTCGACGTGGGCGCTGTTCACATCTCTGGAGCGCCGTATCCGCAAGGTCGAGGCGTTGGTCGCCGATCTCGAAGCCGGGCGCATCGACGCGGCCGCTCTCGGCCGCCGCCAGACGCGCCTCGACCGGACGTTCAGGGCGGATTTCTTCGAGGAATTCGACTCGGCCGACGACCAGCACGATGACCGGCGGCGAGAGCGCAACGAGGACTACGAGGACGCGGTGCTCGGGGCGGTCGTCGCGGTCACGGTCGAGGAGTTGCGGGAGGAAATCGAGACGCTGCGCGATCTCAGGGACCGCGCGCACCATCTCATCGACTCGGGACGGGAGTCGAAGTTCGAGCGGCTCCGCGAGTTGCTGGAGAACTCCGAGCACGCGGAGGAGAAGTGGCTCGTGTTCAGCGAGCACCGCGACACCGCAGACTATCTCGTCCGGCGGCTGGAGGCGCTGGGGCACGCGGGCCGGGTGGCCACGATCCACGGCGGCATGGCCTGGCCCGAACGCGAGGAGGCCGTGGAGCGCTTCCGCGATCCCTCCGGCGCCCGCTTCCTCGTCGCGACCGACGCCGCCGGGGAGGGGATCAACCTCCAGTTCTGCCGGCTGATGGTGAACTACGACATCCCGTGGAACCCGGCCCGGCTCGAACAGCGCATGGGTCGCATCCACCGCTACGGACAGGAACACGACGTCCGCATCTTCAACCTCGTGTCCACCGACACGCGGGAGGGTCGCGTCCTCACGGTGCTGCTGGAAAGGCTGGAGGCGATCCGCGGGGAATTGCAATCGGACAAGGTGTTCGACGTGATCGGGCGGCTGTTCGAGAACCGGTCGCTACTCGAATACATGCGGGACACGCTGACGGACGAGGGCGAGCGGCGGGCGCGCGATCAGATGTCCAGACTCGGCAGCGACGCGGTACGCGGCGTTGAAGAAGACGACGCGCGCCACTACGGTCCCGGCGACGATGTGGCCGGCCGTCTGGAGACGCTGCGCGGCGAGGTCGAGCGCGAGCGCTATCTGCACCTGCTCCCCGCGTGGGTGTTGCGGTTCGTGGAACTGGCGGCGCCGTTGCTGGGACTCGAGATTCGCGGCGACCTCAACGATGTGTTCGCGCTCGTTCCGGCCCGCGGGAGCGCGATGGATCCGCTGCTTCCGGCCCTGGAGGCCTATCCGCCCGAGGCCGGAGACCGGCTGCGCGTGCGGCGTCCGGAGGGCGATGAGCTCTGCATCTGGCTCCACCCCGGCGAACCCGTGTTCGACGCCCTGTGCGCCCGCGTCCTGGCGACCTGCGAGAGAGACGCCCAGCGAGGCGCGATCTTCATCGATCCGCGGGCCGAGGAACCCTACCTCGTCCACCTGGGCGAGCTGGCCGTGCTGGAGGAGGCGGAGGACGAGACCGCCCCCGGCGCCCCCGCGCGCCGCACGCTGGAGAAGCGACTCGCCTGCCTCCGCCAGGGGGAGGACGGCCGGATCGCGCCGTTGCCGCTCGAATACGTCTCATTCCTTCGAGAGGCTCGGCATGTGCCTCCCGGGACCGTCCCCCTCGCGACCAAGGCCATCACCCTGCGCGCGAAGACGAACGCGCACCTGCATGAGGAGGCGCAGCGCGTGGCCGAGGCTCGGCGGGCGCTGGTTCGGGACACGATTCCCGAGCGGCGGGCGCGGATCACGCTGAACCTCAACCTGCGCGCGGCCCACGTGGCCGGTCGCCGTTCGGCACTGTCGCGCGACCCGGACGCGGATGCGGAGGAACTGGACGCGGTGAAGCGGGAACAGGCCGACCTCCGCCTGGAGCGCTCGGCCGCCACCGAGGAACTTGAGGCCGCAGCGGGGCGCATCGTGCCTGCGGAGCCTCGCTTCCGCGCGCTGGCGATCGCCCTCCCACCCCGCGACGGCGACGAGGTCGAGACATTTGACGCGCACGCGGAGGAGACCGCCATGCGCATCGCCTCCGAATGGGAGCGCGTCCGCAAGTCGACGGTGGTGGATGTCTCTCGGCCGCGCGGCGCGCGGGCGGCGGGCCTGGGCGACTACCCCGGCTTCGACCTGCTCGCGACCCGACCCGACGGCGGCAAGCGGCACATCGAGGTCAAGGGCCGCGCCGGCCGAGCCGAGATTCGCGTGGAGGACAACGAGTGGACGGCCGCCTGCCAGCTCCGGGACGAGTATTGGCTCTACGTCGTGTACGACTGCGCAACCCCCAACCCGCAGCTTGTCTGCATCCGAGACCCCTTCAACCGCCTGCTCGCAGCCAACAAGAGCCGCTGGAGCATTTCCGTCGGCGAAGTGCTGGGAGCGGCGGAGCCCCCCGCATGAGAATCATCATCGTGGGCCCGCGACCGTGCCCCCGCTGCCGCCCGACGCGTCGGGACCGTCAAGCAGCGGGATGACCATCCGTCACGTCGCCCCGGTGGATTTTCGCTACCTTATCGAAGGCGACCGAGACCGTGCAGCACAGCGACTAACGCTGGCCAGCCAGCTTTGGGAGGTGTCGTGATGGACGACATCAAGAAGCAGCAGGATACGGTGTCCGGCGCAACCGCTCGACGGGCGGATGCGAGGTGGGCCGTCGTCGATCTGTTTTGCGGAATTGGAGGGCTGAGCCACGGACTTCAGCGCGCCGGTTTTGAGGTGACTGCGGGGGTCGACGCGGACGAAACCTGTCGCTACGCGTTCGAGGCGAACAACGGCGCCACGTTCGTTGGTCGCCCGCTGGAAGAAGTCTCCGGCGAGGAGATTGCGGCGCTGTTTCCCGACGACGCTGGTCGCGTGTTGGTGGGGTGCGCCCCTTGCACGCCCTTCTCCCCCTATAGCGCCGGCCCCGGGCGACCCCGAGACAAGTGGTCGCTCGTCGACCTGTTCATGGACCGGATCGCCGCAGTCCAACCGGACATCGTTTCGATGGAGAACGTTCCCCGCCTCAAGTCCTTCAAGAAGGGGAAGGTTTTCCGCCGCTTCTTGGAGCGCCTCGAGGGTGCCGGTTACAAGACATCGGCGGAGGTCGTTAACTCCGCCGACTACGGCGTTCCTCAAGATCGCCGCCGACTCGTGGTTCTCGCGTCGAGGCTCGGCCCCATACCCGTCCCGGCGCCGACCGTCGTCATGCACGCCACGGTTCGTGAGACGATCGAACACATGCCCGCACTCGCCGCCGGTGAGGTGGACACTGCGGACTCGCTGCACCGGGTGTCCCGCCTAACGCCGCTGAACCTCCGTCGAATCCGGGCGGCCAAACCCGGGCGACCGTGGTCCGAGTGGGGAGATCAGGAACTTCTCTCTCCCTGCCACCGCCGCGAAACGGGCGCGAGCTACAAGAACGTCTACGGCCGCATGGAGTGGGATAAGCCCTCTCCCACGCTCACGACGGGTTGCTTCTCATTCGGACGCGGGCGTTTCGGACACCCGGCCCAGGACCGGGCGATTTCACTGCGCGAGGCTGCGTTACTGCAGAGCTTCCCGCAGGGCTATGAGTTCACGGCTCCCGAAGACCCCGTGTGGTTCGCTCGCGTTGGACGCCACATTGGTAACGCGGTTCCGGTCGCCCTCGCCGCCGCCATCGGAAACACTATTCGCACTCACATCCGCGAGCATGCCGCATGACCGACGGTCACCTTTACTTCATGACGATCAGTCTCGACGTCCTCAAACACCTCGGCATCGGACTCTACAGCAATATACCCGCCGTTCTGTCGGAACTCGTGGCCAACGCGTGGGATGCGGACGCCAGCCGTGTCCGTATCGACTTCGATCACCAGACTCCGTCAATCTCGATCCATGACGATGGACACGGCATGAACCTTGCCGACATCAACGCCAAGTTCCTCACGGTCGGTTATCAGCGCCGCAGGAAGCACGCGGAGACGCCAGGGGGGCGCACCGTGATGGGGCGCAAGGGCATCGGCAAACTCGCGGCGTTTTCCATCGCCGACACCGTTGACGTTCACACTTCCGACGGGGAATCGATACACGCGTTTCGGATGAACACAAAGGAAATCGAGGAGGCCGCCGGCACCGCTGGAAATTACTTCCCCGAGCCCATCGATTGCCTTGTCGACGAGAGCGACCGAGGCACGCTGATCCGCCTTACGGACCTCCGTAAACGGCCCTCGTGGGCCTCAGACCACCTGCGCCGCCGCCTGGCGCGCCGGTTCAGCATTATCGGCGATAGGCATGGTTTCAGCGTGCTCATCGACGGTGACCCGATCACTCTCGATGACCGTGACTACTTCAACGACATGGAGTTCATCTGGCATTTCGGCGACGCCGCAGATGATTGGGACTTCTCCCGGGCACCATCGGGTGACAGCGCCGGAGCCCTACCTAACGTGGTGCCCATCTTGCCGCCCAACGGGGGTCCGCCGGTTGAACACACGATCCGCGGCTTCATCGGCACGGTCCGCAAGCCCAGCCAGCTGGACGACGTAAACAACGCGGTCGTCCTCTCGGCCCGCGGCCGGCTGATTCACGAAGACATGCTTCCCGAATACCGTCAAGCGCGCGTCTACACCGAATATGTCATCGGCGAAGTCATTGCAGATTTTCTGGATGACGACAACGACGACATCATCACGAGCGGCAGGCAACGAGTCCAACAGGACGACGCGAGATACGTGGCGGTGAAGACGGTCGTGAACGCGGCCCTTCATTCGATTCGGGACGAGTGGGACCGGAAACGGAAACAGGCTGGAGTGCAGAGGGCCCTAGAGTACCCTTCGGTGAAGGCATGGTACGAGAGGATGGGGCCCGACACACAGCGGACGGCGAAGCGACTGTTCGTCAAGATCGAGGCGCTGCGGCTCGGCGAAGACGAGCCCAAATACCAGTTGTATCGTGCGTCGATTCTGGCATTTGAGAAGTTAGCCCTCAAAGACATGCTCAGCGCGCTCGACCACGTTGAGACGCGTCGCGATTTTGACCTCCTCTCCCGTCTCATGACCGGTGTGGATGAGATCGAAGCCACACGCTACCGGGACATCGTCGAGGGACGCCTGAAGGTAATCCAAGCCTTGCGGAACCTCTTGCCGGACGCCCTGGAGAGAGCGTTGCAGGAGCACCTCTTCAGCCATCTGTGGCTCCTTCACCCGTCTTGGGAGCGGGCTGCGACAGTTCCCCGCATGGAGGAGACGGTCCGGGCGGAGTTCGAGAAGATCGACGCTGGTCTCACGGACGAGGAGCGACGAGGACGGATCGACATCAGGTTCCAGACGGTGCCGGGGAAGCATGTGATCGTGGAACTGAAACGATACGGCACGCGAGTCAGCGCCACCGATCTCGTAAAGCAGTTACGAAAATACCGTGGTGCTTTGACGAAATGCTTGCGAGACAAGTACCATGGGCAGCCGCAAGACGTGGAGTGCGTCGCCGTTCTCGGCGCGGCACCGACGCCCCACGAAGATCCCGAAACCAACCGTCGGATACTCGAGGCAATCGGGGCTAGGTACGTCACATACGATGAACTGGTGCGACAGGCCGAGGCAAGCTACGAGGATTATCTGGAAGCACGAACGCAAGCCTCCGACCTGGACGATCTGTTGACAGCCCTGGCGCACGACTTCGGCCTCGACGGGAAGCCGTGATCAGATTCGGAAAAGGACTGCATACGAACGTGGGTACGATCGAGGAATCGCTGGCGAAGCTGAAGAAACGAGGAGTCATAACGTGACTGAAATGAAGGCGTCGTACGACCATGATTACATCGCATTTCAACGACATGCCGACAAAGTGATTGTAGGGGTATCGGAGGCGCAGCGACTCTTGCATGACTTCAACATACAGGAATTCGTCGATAGTGCGGTGACGCTTTGGGGTATTCGAGATGGCGGGCGGTACAACTACGTCAAAGTTTGTCAATCGCAAGTGCGACACTTGGCAAGAGTGTTGGATGCACTGGAACATGAAGTGCAAGCCGCTAAGCTTGTGTTGGCTGATGCGCTAGCCAAGCGGGAAGCGGATCATCTGGTAGAGAAGGGTATGGACATGTTTTCTTTACCGCCGAGAAAGAACGATGACAGAGAGAGCTAGAACGCAAGCGCGGCAGGCCGGTGGAGGGCGAATGGCCGGAGTTGATACCAGGCACGCCGGAAAACGTGATGTGGACGCTGCTGGGATCTCCGCTGCGCAAGGAGTCGGAGTCATACGGCACCGAGTCTGGTCGGCCCCACAACAAGTACGGTGCGTGACTTTCCACCAATGCCGATGATTGACCGTGATCGGCTTCCCGATCCACACTTGGAGCAGCTACGCGGTCGCCCTGCTCTGGGAGAGTTGTCGAGCGCAGTGCGGACCCTCTTTTGGGAAGCGTTTGACACGGCGACTACACGCGCCATGATCAGCGATCCCGCGACAGGATCTTATGCACTCGTCCTTGTGGTTGGCGATTGGGAGCATGTCGTACTCTCGTTAGCACGGACGTATCTCGGCGTTCCGAGCGACGACCTGAGTTACGAAGACCCAGTATTGGGACGTCGGGGCACTGCTTTCCGCGCCGTGCGGGACGCCTTTCGACCGTTTTTCCTCGGCGACACGCCAAATGGCCGGATCCTCGACTTGGTTCAGGACGCCATGAGGCACGCTCGGTGTCCGCCGAAGTTCGTCGCGGACATCAAGAAGGCTTTTCGGGAAAGCGACGTGGCATACTTCGTTGACACGAGCGGCCCACCGACGATTCTCCCCGCGGCAACGACCGAAGAGCAAGAGGCGATCATACTGGCCCAGCACGGCTTACGCGATGCCGGTCATTCTGCCGCGCGTACGCATCTGCTCCGCGCGGGAGAGCTGTTTCGAGGCGGTCAATGGCGCGAGAGCGTGCATCAGAGCATCTCGGCAGTCGAGTCCGTGGCGAAGAGTATTGAACCTAGCGAAACGCGCCTCGGCAAGACTCTCGCGAAGCTACAGAACGAAGCAAGCTTGGACATCCATCCGGCTTTCGGTTCCGCTTTTGAGAAGCTCTATGGATGGGCCTCGAACGAACCGGGCGTACGGCACGGGGGCTCGGAAAGAGTTGGCCGGGTTGGTCAGGCGGAAGCCGCATTCATGATCTCGGCATGTGCGACCTTCTGTACGTATCTGCTCGATAAGCAGCGGACCGCGACGCTTTCGGGCGGTACCGGTGGGGAGGGCAGAGAATGAGGAGTCCACGCGCCGAAGATCGGCGGCTGGCTGAAGCAACGCTGCCGCTGCGGCAGATTTCGTTGGATTCGGTGCATGAGAAGAACGTGCGGCATGGGCACATCTCGACTCTGCACATCTGGCCGGCGCGGAGGCCGCTGGCGGCGAGCCGGGCGATGCTGCTGGCCACGCTGTTGCCCGATCCCGGTGACGACGAGGGTCGGCGCGAACTGGGGCGGCGTATCGCGGGACGGTTGGTGCCCAAGAAGTTCAAGGGCGGCGCGGAGGATCCCAAGCTCAAGGAGACGGCGGGCGGCGTGCTTCACTGGGGGCAGGAAACCGACCCCGAGTTGGACCGCTTGCGGGAGGAGATACGGGAGGCGTTCGGCGGGCGGGCGCCGCGGGTGCTCGATCCCTTCGCGGGTGGCGGCGCGATTCCGCTGGAGGCGATGCGGCTTGGCTGCGAGACGTTCGCCTCTGACCTGAATCCCGTCGCGTGGTTCATCCTTCGCTGTACGCTTCACTACCCGAAACTTGTGGGACGGGAGGAGAGGCCGCTGCCTGCATTCGCGCTACGCGACCGGAACTTCGCCACCGCGCTCGTTAAGTCGCGCGGCGCGCGAACGAAGGTCCAGATCAGGAACGCACTCGCCGAGCTGGGACACCGCGATGGCGGTGACGTGCAGCTTTCCTCCTCCGTGCTTCGAGACGACGCCAACGCCAAGGCGAACTTCGCTTGGCACGTCCGGGCGTGGGGCCTGCGCGTGCTCGAGGGCGTCAGGCGGCAGTTGGCCACACGGTACCCCACCTATGCCGAGTTCGAGCCCGTGCGCCGCAGGGGCCAAGCCCATGCGTCGCGGGCGGAACCCAAGCCATACAAGCGGCGAGAGCCCCGTCTGCTCGAACCGGACGCGGACGGACACCTATCGGTCGATACGCTGAACGCCGGTTTTGACGAGGCCTACCTGAAGGACGAAGCCAACCCGCGCTGGGTGGCCAAGCCGGTCGTTGCCTATCTTTGGGCGCGCACGACCGAGTGCGGCGGCTGCCGAGCCGAGATCCCGCTCCTTAAGACGCGCTGGCTGTGCAAGAAGTCGTCCCCGGTGAAGCGGGTTCTCTTGACGATGACGAAGCGAGCTGATGGACGCGGGGTCGAGTTCGCCGTGGCGACGGACGTGCCGAAGGGATCGGGATCGGCCGCTCAGCAGCGGCAGCACGACCAAGTGCTCGGCGCGGGCACCATGAGCGCGAGCGGAGTCGAGTGCCCGAACTGCGCGGCCGTGACCGGGATGGCCGAGTTGCGCGCCCAAGGCCGGTCGGGACGACTTGGTGCGCGGATGACGGCGGTGGTGGTGGATGGACAGACCGGCAAGGAGTATCGGTCCCCGACAGAGCGAGACATCGAAGCCACGAGCGTTAGTAGGGGCGAGCTTGAGGCGCTGTATTCGGACGTGCCATACGGCATGCCGAACGACCCCACCGCAGACGAGGACGCCCTCGGCATGCGTGTGGCGCGCTATGGTTTCGATTCGTGGGACAAGCTGTTCACTTGCCGCCAGCTTCTGACGCTAGGGACGTTCTCTCGCGAGATCCGCTCCGTTGCGACGGCCATGGATGGCTACTCGGACGAGTGGCGGGAGGCTCTGACGGTCTATCTGGCATGTGCGTTCAGCAAGTTGAGCGACTACAGCAGCGCGGTCTGCTCGTGGCACAATAGTGGCGAGAAGCTCCGCCAAACGTTCGCACGGTTCGCCCTCCCGATGGTGTGGGACTATTGCGAGGTGAACCCGCTGTCCGCCACGACCGGCGGGTTCAGGGGCATGCTCGAATGGGTCGCGCGCTACGCTGACCATGCGCTGCCCGCCGGGTCGCATGCACCGTGCGTGGAAGTTGAGACCCGGAGCGCGATCGCCGCCCAGCCTACCGGGCTCGACGTGATCTGCACCGACCCGCCGTACTACGACGCTATCCCGTATTCGGACCTGATGGACTTCTTTCAGGTCTGGCTTCGTCGGGTTCTCCATGGCCTCTCATCCGCGACGGACGCTGCCTTCGCGGACCCCTTGGGTCCGAAGTGGGAGTCGGGCGCGTCCGACGGCGAGCTTATCGACGATGCGAGCCGGTTCAAGGGAAACCGGGAAGCTTCGAAGAGCAACTATGAAGAGGGGATGGCGCGGGCATTCCGTCGCTTCCACGGGGCCCTCGGCGACGATGGCCGGTTGGTTATCGTGTTCGCGAACAAGAGTCCGGATGCCTGGGAGACGCTTGTGTCGGCGTTGATACGGGCGGGGTTCGTGGTGACGGGCTCGTGGCCAATTCAGACCGAAATGCAGACTCGGCAGCGCGCCATGTCCTCCGCTGCGCTCGCGTCGTCGATCTGGCTCGTATGCCGGAAGCGCACGGCGCCGGTGAATCCCGGATGGGAGCGTAACGTTCTCTCCGAGATGCGAGAGAAGATCACGCAACGGCTACGCGACTTTTGGGATGCGGGGATTCGCGGACCCGACTTCGTATGGTCGGCCACGGGGCCGGCGTTGGAGGCGTTCAGCCGACATCCCGTCGTCAAGCGAGCCGACCGGCCGGGTGACGTTCTGACCGTGGCGGACTTCCTGCGACACGTTCGACGCATGGTGGTCGGCTTCGTTGTAGGCCAACTGCTTTCTCAGCGGAATGGTGCGGCCACGGAGTTGGACGACGTCACGACCTACTATCTGCTGCACCGGAACGATTTCGGCCTGGAGGCGGCGCCCGCCGGCGCGTGCATCCTGTACGCACTCTCGTGCAACCTGTCCGACGCCGATCTGGCGAGCAGGCACGACCTGCTCGCCCGCGGTGGGAGAGCCTCGGCCACCGCGTCTGACGAGGAAGGCGCGGAGGCGCAGCGGACGTCGGGCAGCGAGGTCCGCCTCAAGGGGTGGAACCAACGCCGCGGCCACCGTCTGGGTCAGCCGACGGCAGATGGCGCGACCCCGGCACTCATCGATTGTGTACACAAGGTCATGCAACTCTGGAAGACCGGAGAACAGGCCCGCGTCAACAGCTACCTCAGCGATCGCGGGTTGTGGAAGCACGAACTGTTCGCCAGCGTGGTGCAGGCCGTCATCGAGCTGGCCGAGCGCGGCTCCGAGGAGCGCGCGCTGCTTGAATCGGTCCAGAACCACCTGCGCGACCACAACCCGGCGGCGACCCCGGCACTACCGGTCCAGGGATCCCTTCTGTGAGCGGCGGGTCGTATCGATCCGTGCCCGGTAGCGCATCATCGCGCCCATTCGTACCCCCGCGACGCGGAGTAGTGCGCACTTCCTCCCGCCTTGCATACGGTGTAGAATTCCGTTCAAAGAACCCTAGGGAGCTTCGCACATACGATGCACGTTAACGAACTCAGCGTGTCCGATTTTCGATGCTTTGGCGACGAACAGAGGGTGCGCTTGGCGCCGATCACTCTGCTTGTAGGGGAGAACAGCACGGGGAAAACATCGTTTCTCGCGCTAGCGCGGGTTCTCTGGGATATCGCACTTCACCAACAGTTTCCGGATTTTACTCAGTCTCCCTACGACCTTGGCAGTTTCGACGAGATCGCTCACCACCGCGGCGCACGAGGCAGCCGAGCGACGCAGTTCAGGGCGGGGTTCTCGGTGGAACCGCGGCGGACGAGGCGGCGACGCAACGCCGGGCCGGGTACCGCATCCCGGTTCGATGTAGTTTTTGGCCGGGAGGGTACCGCACCCGTGCCGAAGGTCCGTCGCCTCGCATCTGCAGACAGTTGGGTGGAGGCGTCCATTCCGGACAACGGGACGGATGTGTCCGTGCGTTTCTCAACCCGCAACGGGCAGTGGGCGACTCGCCGTCGCGGAATCGGCGATCTTTGGAGCGGCCCGTCAGCGCAGTGGGATGTCCGGCAGCGCCAGCTACTCCCTATGGCTTTCCTGACGCGGAGTCTCTTGGCAGGGCACGATTTGGACGACGAGCCCGAACGCTTCGAGCCGCAGAACGGCACGACGAAACAGCCAACGAAGGATGATATGCAGGAGATTCGGAGATTAGGTCTCCCCATCACTCCACGCCTGTCCGGCGTGTTTGCCAGTGCTCCCGTTCGCTCGCGACCGCGCAGAACCTACGATCCCACACACGCACTCCAAGATGCCGCGGGAGGGCATATCCCGATGTTCCTCTCGGGTATCGCCCGCGGCGACCAGAGCACCTGGGAGTCCGTCAGATCTTCACTCGAGAGTTTCGGACAGGCGTCCGGCCTGTTTGACGAGATCGCAGTCAAGACGCTGGGCGGTAAGGCGGGCGGGCCATTTCAAATCCAGATCAGAAAGTTCGGCAAACGCGCGAAAGGACCCCGCCGGAACATCATTGATGTCGGGTACGGCGTAAGCCAGGTGCTCCCCGTCGTCACCGAACTTCTTCGCCCGCGCGGATCGCAGATGTTCCTGCTTCAACAGCCGGAAGTTCACCTTCACCCCAGCGCCCAAGCTGCGCTCGGCAGCTTGTTCTGCGATGTCGCTGCCAAGGGGCGGCAACTCCTCGTAGAGACGCACAGCGACCATCTCATGGACCGCATTCGCATGGACGTGCGCGACGGAAGAGGCAAACTGAGGCCCAAGGATGTGTCGATTCTGTATTTTGAACGCCGGAACCTGTCGGTGATCATTTACTCGCTGGGATGGGATGCGAACGGTAACCTCGTGGCGACAGACGGCGCGATACCGGACGGCTACCGCGAGTTCTTCAGACTCGAGACTCGCCGTTCGCTGGGCCTCTAAGGATGTGCGCGATCATCGACGCCAACGCGGTTGGAGAAGTGTTTACAGCGGATCGCAGGCCACCGGCGGAACAGTTCTTTGACTGGCTCGAAACACCTCGGGGCCGCCTCGTTGTCGGCGGCAAACTGCGGGAGGAGCTTTCCGGCAACGGCAACTTCGAAGTCTGGGCCAAAGAGGGGCTCCTTAGTGGCCGTGTGATAAGCTTCCCCGATGGGGCGATCCAACGTGAGACAGCAACCGTATCGGCCAGCGAGCTTTGCAAATCGGACGACCCGCATATCATAGCGCTTGCACGGGTGAGTCGCGCACGGCTCCTCTACTCGCACGACCGCAGTCTCCACGCCGACTTCACGAATCCCCAGCTCGTCTCGAAACCTCGCGGCAGGGTTTATCCTCTGCGGGAGAGCGAGAACGCGACGAGGCGGAGGCGGGATCTGCTCAACCGAACCGACCTGTGTCCCAACGGATAGACAGTCATGTCAAAGCTCGTCCCATGGCATCAGATCGTTCGTCTCAAGCCGGAACTCCGCTCGGGAGAGCTTTCGCTCGCCGAGTTCGCCGCCGACCTGCACGAGGTGGTCACGGAGGCGGGGAAACGGCCCATCTACGAGGATCCTGAGAAGTTCTTCGCGCTCACCTACCCCACGCACGCGCTTCGAGAACTGGTGAGGGACGTCGCGGGGCGACTGGCGGGCCAGAACAGCAAGGCCGTGCGTCAACTCGAGATGACGTACGGCGGCGGCAAGACGCACACGCTCATCACCCTCCATCACCTGTTCCACGACCCCGGCGGGCTGCCGGACATCGCCGCGGTGCGGGAGTTCCGCGAGCATGCGGACGCCCACCTCCCGCGAGCCGCCACGGCCGCGCTCTGCTTCGACAAGATCGACGTGGAGAAGGGCATCGAGGGGGTGCGCGCCCCCGACGGTGAGCGGCGCACGCTCAAGCATCCTTGGAGCGTGCTCGCCTTCCAACTTGCCGGGGCGGACGGTCTCCGCCTGCTGCACGCGAACAACGAAGACGAGGAACGCGACACGCCGCCCGCCGAGCCCCTCCTGGTCAAGCTGATCGAGCGGCAGCAGCGGGACGGGACGGCCACACTCGTCCTCTTGGACGAAGTCATGATGTACGCCCACGCCAAGGCGGGAGTGGCCGAGGAGTGGGTGACGCACCTGCGGAACTTCTTCCAGTACCTCACGCAGGCCGTGGCGAAGATCGACCGGGCGGCGATCGTCGCGTCCATCCTCGCCACGGATCCGTCGCGAACCACCGATGCCCTCGGCCGAAGGATACTGCGCGACATTGCGGACATCTTTCGCCGGCAGCGCGAGGAGGGCGTGCAGCCGGTGCAGAGAGAGGATGTGGCGGAAGTTCTGCGCCGCCGCTTCTTCGAGTCCGGGAGCATCCGCGATCCGCAGAGATACAAGCCGCATGTGATCGGGATCGTGAAGGGCATCGCCAAGCTCGACGAAACGACGCAGCGCGGAAAGAAGGAGGCCGAGGAGCGGTTCCTGCACAGCTTCCCGTTCCACCCGGACATGACGGATGCGCTGTACAGCCGCTGGACGCAGATCGCGAGCTTCCAGCGCACGCGGGGCATCCTGCGCACGCTCGCCACCGCGCTCCGGGACGCGGAGTCATGGGACCGGAGTCCGCTCGTCGGTCCCGCCGTGCTCCTCGCCGAGCCCGATTCCGCCAACGTCTCCGAGGCCGTGCGGGAACTCGCGGGCGTCGCCTCGACGGACGACGTGCAGGGCAAGAAGACGGAATGGGTTCCCCTGCTCGAGGCCGAACTGGACAAGGCGCGGGATGTGCAGCGTGAGTGCGCGGCGCTCCAGCCGGCGCGCGAGGCGGAGCAGGCCGTCGTAGCCGTCTTTCTCTGCTCGCAGCCGGTGGGCCAGAAGGCGCAAACGCCTGAGCTGCTCCGACTCGTGGGCGGCTCAGGGCCGGACAGAATCGAACTGGAGAAGGGGCTGCTCCGCTGGCGCGAGACCTCCTGGTTCCTCGACGACGCCGACATCGGGGACGACGCGGCCGGTTACGGCGCGGAGCGGGGCCTCCCCAAGTCGTGGCGTCTGGGCAACGCGCCCAATCTGAAACAGATGCACGATCAGGCATGCAATGACCGTGTCACCGCAGACATGGTAGAGACACGGCTGGAGGATTTCATCCGCAAGACGAAGCCTCTCACGAGTGGCGCGGCCGCCGCCGGGGCCGGCGTGCACGTGTTGCCGAAGTCGCCCGGCGACGTCGCCGACGACGGCAGCTTCCGGTACGTGATCCTCGGCCCCGACGCGGCATCGGAGTCGGGCAAACCGAGCAGAATCGCGAAGCGGTTTCTGGACGAGACCACGGGCCCGAACCGGCCCCGCGTGAACCGCAACGCGGTGGTCATCGCCGTACCGTCGCGCGAGGGCCTGGATGCGGCGCGCACTCGAGTGCGGGCGCTGCTCGGTTGGGAGGACGTGGAATTGCAGCTCGCGACCCAAACGGTGGATCCGGTGCGGTCGCAGCGCCTTCGGCGCCAGAAGGCCAACACGCAGGCGGAGTTGCCGAGCGTGATCCGACAGGCCTACGGGATCGTCGTGACGGTGGACGCGGAGAACAGCGTGCACGCCTTCAAGCTCCCCGCCAGCGGACAACCCCTGTTCGAGGAGATCAAGGGACACGACAAGACGCGACTCACCGACACGCCGGTGAACGCCGAGGCGCTCCTTCCCGGCGGGCCGTACGACCTCTGGCAGGAGGGAGACGACGCGCGTTTCGCAAGCCAGTTGGCCGGGGCCTTCGCGCGTCATCCGCGACTCCCGAAGGTACTGAGACCGAAGCTCGTCACCGACACCGTGTTGGCCGGCGTTCGCGAGGGCCTGTTCGTCGCTCGGCTGAGGCGACCCGATGGCAGCTTCCGCACGTGGTGGCGCGAACCTCTGGAGGCGGAGGCGGCCGGCGATGAGGCGCTGGAAATCGTCCTGCCGGAGAAGGCGGAACTCACCCGGCTACCGGAGACGCTCCTCGCTCCGGGCGAGCTACCCAGCCTGTGGACGGACGACGACAGCGGCGACGAAACGGGCCCGGCCCTTCCGGTGTCCACGCTCCTGAACTACTTCGCGGGCGGACACGTCGCGAAGATCCCCCGCGACCACTACGACGATATGGTCACGATCCCGGCGTGCCCCGCCGACACGGTGCTGGAAACTGCGGGGCAGGCGGTGGAGCTGGGCACCGTCTGGCTTACGAATCCCCCCGCTACCTCCTGGAAGGAGCCAGTACCCGCAGGGGCGCTAAACGACAAGGCGACGCTGCGCCCGCCGCCGGACCCGCTGACGCCGCAAGACCTTCGATCCGAAGCCATCCAGGCCGCCGCGTGGCGCGACGACGCCGCGACCGGCCTGACCCTCGCCCAAGCGCTCTCGCAGGAACGATCTACTACCCTTCCGTGGGGACTCGTGCGGGAGGGGATCCGCGCCGCAATCAACGCACATTGGCTCGTGCTCGCCGACGGGAGCGCTAGCCCCGACTGCGAGTACGATCAAGCCACACAACTCAAGATACGGGTCCGCCAGGACAGCCCTCTAACACCCCCCCCGCCGCCCGCCGCCGCCAAGCTCGATGTGGGACAGCTACAGGAACTGGCCGACAGGGCCCCGACCCTCCTCGCCGCCGCCGGCTCCGCCGAACTCGGCTTCGAGGTCTCCGTTACGCTCACCGGCGATATGTCGGACGAGGAACGCGCCGCCGTCAACGCCGAATTGGCCGAGATCTCCGACAACCTCAAGTCCGTCTGAGCGGGACGCTCAGGCAATGAGGCCGTGGGGGCAACACCTGACATCCGTTTCCAACGGAGCCATCCGTCTTCGTGAAATTCTGGCATTCTCAAGGATCGGTGGACATGGCTCATCTTGAAGTTCAACGCGACGAGTTGACGCAGGCACTCAGAACGTTGAGGCGTGTGATGAAGCCGACGTCTCATGAAGAGTTGGTGTTGACCCTTGAGAACAAACAGCTGGTCATCGCATGTGTCGGGGCCAGCACCGCCATCAACGCCTCCGGTCGGTGGACCGGAAGCGTCACAGTGTCCTCGCGATCACTCCTGCCGTTGGGGCGGCTACCCTCGGACTCCGACCCGATTCGGCTTGAGGTCCAGGATGGACGTCTCCGCATCGGAAAGCTGTCCGTGCCGTGCAAATGGAATGAGTCAGAGGATCCGCAGATCGAACTTCCTCTGAACCCGCCGCTCCCCTTGCTCCTCAGTCTCGCGCGAGCGTACTCCGCGACCGAAATCGCCAACCAAAGCGGCGACGTGGCCAAGCTGATCGGCTCGGCAACGACGCGAGCGAATCAAATCGTTAGCGATGTGCATCGCAGCCTCGCGCCTTTTGGTATTCCGAAAGACGCGGTTACGGAGTTCGTCGAGACGTATATTCCTGAGCATAAGCGTGAACCAAACCGGTCAAGACCAGACGCAGACGAGAAGGACGGCTCGGGCTCGTAGGTACAGAGGCACGACGGTAAGGATCGCGACTGTACGGCCGGCGCCACACGCCGCGCCAACGAGTCCTGTCCGACGCCGTAGCCGTGGAGTGGAGTTACCCCAGCGGTCTCAATCGGTGAACGCAACATCTTGGCATTGGCTGTCCCCGACTGCCAGGACGTATGCGATGCGCCAGCGGGAAGCGTACGGGAGGGCTGATCGAAGCGGACCACGTCAGTCTTTACGTGCGCTGCAGCCTCTGATTTCCGGTTCGGTGTTCCCACGTCGCGACCAGGAACGCCGCCATCGCCCCAGCTAAATTGACTGCCAATTCAGCGTGTCTCGGTTGCGGCTTCACCGGTTTGGGACCGTGGCCGTGCGCATCGCCAAGCTTGTTGCGAATCGCCGCCAGATTGCCCACGACGGACTGACAATTCCCGAGGATTGCCCGAAAGATCTCCTCGTCGTGCTGGCCGGGGGCGAGATTCAAACGGCTCGCCACCATCGACCACAGTTTGGGAAGATCGCGATTACGGCCGGGGTTCACATCAAGTTCATCGAGAATATGTTTGCAGGTGTCTTCGAGCAGGCTCCTTGCAGCCGTGATCGCACCTTCTGGGTCCGTGGATCGACGGGCCAGCGCCTTCCGCCATGCTTCTCGTATACTCTCCGAACTCAGACCATCGAGCGTGGCGGCGACCACCGGGTCACCGGGGCCATGGTCTGAAGACTCGAGGGATTCGATCAAAGGCCGGAACTCATTTCCGATTAGTTCCCGACGCTCGGCGTACGTTGACGCCTCACCTTGAATCCAATCCCAGAATCCCTGCAGGTCACTGTGACGCCGCACGAAGCCCGGCAATCTCCCCCTGATCTGACTACGCTTTATGAGCAGGCGCCGGACCTCTCTGTATTCGACATCAAGACAATCATGCGCCGGCCTTCCGCCCGCGAATGTGCTACCCGTGGCGCGGTTCGTCAGAATGTCCTTCAGGCGCATGATTATGTCAAGAATTTCATCTTGCATTTTCCGGTTCCTCCCTGCTCATCAAGTGACGAAGACGTGAAGTTGTGCGGTGAACCACCCTGCCAACGGTAGTCTTGCCTAACCGTACTCAGAAATCCGTCGCGAGGTCGAGGAGGACCTTGCCGAAGGAGCGGTTGGACTCGACGTGGCGGTGGGCCTCGGCGGCCTCGGCCAGGGGGAAGACGCGGTCGATGACGGGGCGCAGGTGGGAGGGGTCCCCCTCCGGGGCCGTGAAGCCGGGGAGAAAGCGGGTCGCGAACATCTCCGTGAGGGTCGCCTTCTCCGCCTTCGAGCGGGCGCGGAGGACGGTGCCGACCACGGTCGCGCGCTTCCCCATGAGCTGGCGGAGATCGGCCTCGACCTTCATGCCGCCCATGACGCCGACGATGACGAGGCGGCCCAGGGTGGCGAGGCTGGCCATGTTCGCCTCCCAGTACGGGGCGCCGACGGTGTCGAGGATGACGTCGGCGCCGGCCCGGGCGGTGTGCTGCGCGATGGCGTCGGCGAAGGAGCCGGCCCGACGGTCGACGGCGAGGTCGTGCGGCAGTCCGGCTTCACGCAGGCGGCGAAGCTTGTCCGCCGACGCCGTGGCGATGATCGACCCCGCTCCCGCGGCCCGGGCAAGCTGCAGGGCGGCCGTTCCGACGCCGCCGCCGGCCGTGTGCACGAGCACGCACTCGCCGGAGCGCAGGCGGCCGCGCTCGACGAGGGCATCCGCCGCGGTGAGGAAGACCTCCGGGATCGCTCCCGCCTCGGTCCAGCTCAGCGTCGGCGGGACGGGCAGGAGCTGCCCGGCCGGCACCGTCACCCGCTCGCCGTATCCGCCGCCGCCGAGAATGCCCATCACGCGGTCGCCCGCCGACCAGCCGGCGACGCCGGTCCCGACCGTCTCGATCTCACCGGCGAACTCGAGCCCCGGAATGTCGGGCGGGGCGTCGGCAGGCGCCGGATAGCGGCCCATCCGCTGCAGGAGATCGGCCCGGTTGATCCCCGCGCACCGCACGCGCACCCGCACCTCGCCGGCCGCGGCGACCGGGTCGTCCCGCTCGACGAGTTCCAGGACCTCCGGGCCGCCGGGTTCCCGGATGCGGATCGCCCTCATGCGTCCGCGCTCCCCGCCGTCGGTGTGGCCGCTGCCGAAGGGGCTGTCCCCGCGCCAGTGGCCACGCCGAAGGCGCGCCGCGCGGCGTCCAGCCGTTCGGGCGTTCCGATGTCGTACCACGCCGCGCCCGTCGCGTCGAACACTCCGACGTGCTCCCCGTCCCCAATCCAGTCCATGTACGAATCCATGATCGAGAAGACGCCTCCTTCCGCGTGGCGTTCGAATACGCGCGGTGAGAACACGTGAATGCCGCAGAATCCGACCTCCCGGGCTTCGCCCGCGCTCGACGGCTCGCGCGCGATGACTTCCCACCCCTCCGACCGGTTCGCGCGCCCGTACACGCCCCGGCCGTCCGCCAGGAGAGGGCGCGACGTTTCCCGCTCCGCGATCGCGAGCGTGGCCAGCCGCCCATCCCGCGCCTCGCCTTCCAGGTGCGCGCGATACAGCGCGGCGAGATCGACCTCCGTCACGACGTCGCAGTTGTGGAGCAGGAAGGGTTCCCGCGCCTCGAACAGCGACCGTGCGTGGAAGAGCCCGCCGCTCGTGTCCAGGGGAGCCGGCGACTCCTCGTCCTCCCGCGACACGAACACGGGGACGCCCAGCGACGACGCCTCGGCCCACGCCGCCACCTGCCCGGCCAGATAGTGTGCGTTCACGATCAGGCGGTGGGCGCCCGCCGCGACGAGGTTGCCGGCGACGCGCTCCAGGAGAGGGGCGCCGCCGAAGTCGACGAGCGCCTTGGGCGTCGCGTCGGTGAGCGGCCGCAGGCGGCGCCCCCGGCCCGCCGCGAAGATCATCGCCTCCACGCGTCCGCCCCCGCCCTCCGGCTCAGACGCGCGCGGGACGGCGGGGCCAGTCCGCCGACTCCCGGTGCGTGACCTCCACGCGCACGTCGGGGAAGCGCACGCTCAGGTGCTGGCGCAGCCGCTCCGCCATGTACACCGAGCGGTGCTGTCCCCCCGTACACCCGAAATGCACGCCCAGGCTGTGGAACCCGCGCTTCAGGTAGTTCGCGATGTGCGCGTCCACGATCCCCCGCACCCGTTCCCAGAACTCCTGCGCCTCCGGCCGGGCCGCGATGAAGGCGATCGTCTCCTCATCGAGACCCGTGAGGTTGCGGTACGCCTCCTCGCGGCCCGGATTCGGGAGCCCGCGGCAGTCGAACACGTATCCTCCGCCGTGACCCGACGTGTCCGCCGGATATCCGCCGGGATACCGGAAGCTCGAGACCGTCACCTCCAGCCCTCCCTCGGCCGCCGACGGCTCCGCCTTGCGACTCCAGCGATCGGCGATCGCGCGCAGCGCCCCCTCGAGTTCGGGCACCTGCGCGGGGAGACCGGCCTCGAGCAGCCCCCGCAGGTTCTCCGCCGCGTAGGGCACGCTCTGCAGGAAGCGCGGCTTTCGCTCGAAGAACCCCCGGTAGCCGTAGGCCCCGAGCGCCTGCAGCAGCCGCACGAGAACATAGCCGGGCCAGAGTTCGAGGAACTCCTCGCGCCCCGCGACCCCGCGCGACTCGATGACGCCGACGTAGTGGTCGAGCAGCGCCTCGCGGTGCCGGCGGGCGAGATTCGCCTTCGAGTCGTAGAGCAGCGACGCCACGTCGTATTGCAGCGCCCCGCGCCGTCCGCCCTGGTAGTCGATGAACCAGGGTTCCGGACCCTTCGGCCCCGGCCGCACCATCACGTTTCGCGACTGGAGGTCGCGGTACAGGAACCACGACGGCTCGGCGGCGAGCAGATGGCCCGCCAGCCGCGAGAAGTCCCGTTCGAGACGCGCCTCGTTGAACGGGATGTGCGCGAGCTTGAGGAAGTGGTACTTGAAGTAGTTGAGGTCCCAGAGGATGGACTGCCGGTCGAACGCCGCCCGGGGATAGGCGCGCCGGAAGTCGATCCGGTCCCCGCCCTCGACCTGGAAGCGGGGGAGGATGTCGAGCACCCGCCGGTAGAGGGGGAGAACGGCGTCGGGAAAGGCGTCCGATCCCGGTTCGCGCGCCTCCTTGATCGCGTCGAAGAGGGTCGTGTCGCCGAGATCCTCGAGGAGCCACACGCCGGACTTCTCGTCGGCTCCGTACACCTCGGGCACGGGCAGTCCGAGTTCGCGCAACGTGCGGGAGTAGGAGAGAAAGGCCCGGTTCTCCATGGGGTCGGGCCCGTGGGCGCCCACGGCGGACGCCCCGTCCCGCGCCGTGAGACGCCAGTAGCTGCGGGTGGAGCCGTCCGCGGCGACGGGACGGATGTCCCGCGGCGGTTCGCCGTGCCACTCGACGAAGAGCGCCGACGCGAGGTCGACCAGCGCCTTGCCGGGAATCGCCTTGCCGGGAACCATCAGCCGGCCGGAATCGCGGGGCCCGCGCCGGGCCGGGCCCGGAGCGCGCCCACGAGATCCTCGAGGCGCGCGACGCCGTTCGCCTTCAGGTGCTCCGAGATCCCCTCATGGACCGCCACCGCCGCGCCCGGGTCGACGAACGAAGCCGTCCCGATCTGGACGAGGCAGGCGCCGGCGAGGACGTACTGCAGCGCGTCCTCCGCGTTGCGGATTCCCCCGATCCCCATGATCGGAAGCTCGCACGTCTGCCGCGCCCGCCACGTCGCGTAGACGCCCATGGGGAGGATGGCGGGGCCGCTCACGCCGCCGGACCGGTTGCCGATCAGCGGTTCGCGGCGCGCGACGTCGACGACCATCCCGGGGAAGGTGTTGATCGCGCTCAGGCCGTCGGCCCCCGCCTCCTCGCAGATGCGGGCGAAGTCGCCCACGTCGGGGACGTTGGGCGTGAGCTTGATCACGAGCGGCCGCTCCGTGCAGCCGCGGAGCCGCGCCACGAGGTCGGCCAGCGCCCGTTCGTCGGTGCCGAACATCGTGCCGCCCTTCACGTTGGGGCAGGAGACGTTGATCTCGTACCCGAGGAAGCCGTCCTCTCCGTCGAGCCCGCTCACGACGGCGGCAAAATCCTCCGCCGAGTGCCCGACGACGTTCACGAACACCTGCGCGCGGCGGAGGTGCTCGCGCAGCCAGGGGAGTTTCTCCGCGATGAAGCCGCGCAGGCCGGGGTTCTCGAGCCCGATCGCGTTGATCATCCCGCCGGGCGTCTCCGCGACGCGGTGCGGCGGGTTCCCGGGGCGCGGCTCGAGGCTCACCGCCTTCGTGACCAGCCCACCGATCTCATCGAGGGGAATGAGATCCGCGTATTCCTGTCCGTAGCCGCAGGTGCCCGAGGCCAGGAGCACGGGACTCGGAAACTCCGCCCCGAACACGCGCTGGACGAGGCCCGGGGACGCCGCGGCCGAGGTCAGATCGCCCCCCAGTCGAGTTCCTCCGCGGGGAAGACGGAGCCCTCGATGCACGACTTCACCCAGCGACCGTCCGCCCCGCGCACCACGCACCCCTGGCAGGTGCCGATCCCGCAGCCCATGTGTTCCTCCACCGAGACCTGGAGCCTGCGGCCGTGTTCCCGCGCGAAGGCCTCGAGCGCCCGGAGGAGCGGCGTCGGACCGCAGCCGAGGAGAAGCGCGTTCGACGCCGGGTCGAGGCCGGCGGTCACGAGCCCCTTCCGGCCGTCGCTCCCGTCTTCCGTGAACAACTCCGGGTCGTGCTCCGTGAGGCGGGCGATGAGCCCGGGGTCGAAGACGGCTCCGGCGTCCCGCTCTCCGTAGATGAGCCGCACCCGCCGTCCCGCGGCGGCCTCGCGCGCCGCGAGGAAGATGAACGGGGCAAGCCCGACGCCGCCCGCGATGCACTCGATCTCCGCGCCCTCCGTGTCGAAGGGTCGGCCGAGCGGGCCGAGAAGGAGGGCGGTCTGGCCGACCTCCAATTTCGCCAGCGCCCGGGTGCCCTGCCCGTAGGCGCGCAGCAGGATGCCGACCTCGCCGCCGGGGCCCGTCCAGCCGACGCTAAACGGACGCGGGAGGAGCCAGGCCCCCGGCGCGTCGAGCCCGACGCCGAGCATGACGAACTGCCCGGGCAGCGCGGCGGCCGCGATGTCCGGGCAGTCGAACTCCTGCCACCAGGTATCGCGGGCCACGAGACGCGTGGAGAGCAGCGTCGCCCGCCGGCTCACCGGCACCGCGCGCTCCGCGGCGACAACGCCGCCGGCGCTCAGCACCCCGACTCCGGCGCGGGAGCGTACCGGCGCAGCAGGTCCTCGCGGTACGCCACGATCGCGTCCGCGACCGCCCGCGCGATGGCTTCCTGCCCCTCCGCACCGTTCAGGTAGCGCTCCTCTTCGGCGTTGGAAAGAAAACCGACTTCGACGATCACGGATGGCATGCGCACGAGCGCTCCGAGCAGCACCCACCACGGGCCCTGGATGACGCCGCGGTCGGGCGACCCGCCGCGACGGGCGCTCCGGATCGAGTTCTGCACAAACCCGGCGAAGAGCCGCGACTCGGCAAGATTCTCGGTCCGGTCCAGTCCCGCGAGGATGAACCGGACGTCGGACGGCGAACCTGCCGCGTCGTCCACGTCGGGGCCCCGGTTCTCCCGCAGCGCAATCTCGCGCGCCTCCTCCGAGCGGGCCTGCCCGAGGAAGATGGTCTCGAATCCGCGCGCTCGTTCGTCCGCCGCGGCGTTGGCGTGGATCGAGACGAAGAGATCCCCGGCCCGGTCCACCGCGAACTGGGAGCGCTGGTCGAGGTCCACGTAGACATCCGTGTCCCGGGTCAGGTAGGGCTCGACCATCTCCCGCCCTTCAAGCTCCTCGTACAGTCGTCTCGCGATCGCGAGCACGATGTCCTTCTCCTGGCTGGCGCCGCCCAGCGTGCCCGGGTCGCGGCCTCCGTGCCCCGGATCGATGATCACGCGCCACGGCGCGGCCGGGTCGACGCGGGCCGGCAACGGATCGTCGGCTGGCGGGGCGGCGGAGGGGGACGCCGGGGACGCCGGGGATGACGCGGACGGCTCCGACGGCTCGGACCCCGGGGACACGGCAGCGACCTGTGGCGATCCCTCCGACACCCACCGCGTGACGAACTCGGCCGGAAGCCAGAAGGCGCCGCCTTCCTCGTAAGGCGGATTCGCAAGCTGCACGGTGCGTTCCCCGTGTCGGAAGAAGGGCGATTCCGCCTCGAACGCGACCTCTTCGCCGTGGAGGCGGGCCCGAAGAAAAACGCCGTTGCGCGTGACGTCATCGAGGACGCTCTCCAGTGCGAGCGCCAGATCCGCCGCCTCCACCGCGGGGTAGGCCCGGTGCCGCGCGACGGCGAGACTCACGGTGCGGCCCGACACCTCCGCCTGTACCGTCTCGGGGGGCGCCTGCGCCTCGAGTCTCGTCAGGATCCCCGAAAGCACGGCCTGCGCGACGACGATGGCGACGGCGGCGGCGGCAACCACCAGCCGCCCGCCCGCGCCGACCCGTCCGCGTTCGCCGCGGGCTCCCCGGTCAACCACCACGCGCGGCCTCTCTCGTCGCCCGCTCTACCTCCCGCCGCATCGTCTTCCTCTTCAGGTCCTCCCGCCGATCCCGGTGCTTCTTCCCCCGCGCCAACCCCAGCGTGACCTTGGCAAAGCCCCGCCGAAAATGGAGATCCAGCGGCACGAGCGTCAGCCCGCCCTCCCGCGTCTTCGAGCGCAGGCGATCGATCTCCCGCCGCCTGAGCAGGAGTTTTCGCGGACGCACCGGGTCGGGGGCGTCGATCGTCGCCTTGTCGTACGGAGGAATGTGGAGATTATGGAGCCACGCCTCTCCGGCGTCGATGCGCCCGTACGAGTCGGTGAAGCTCGCCTTGCCGTCCCGGAGCGATTTCACCTCCGCGCCCCGCAGCACGATCCCCGCCTCGAACTGTTCGAGCACTTCGTAGTCGTGGCGCGCCTTCCTGTTGCGGGCGATGACCCGGACCCCATCGAGATCGCCCACGGCTCACTCCCGGGACGCCTCGCCGTCGGCGTCGCCGGCGCTCTCATCGGCCCTCGGCGCCTCCCCCGCCTCGTCTCCGGTTCCGTCTGCCGCCTCATCCCCGGACCCGTCCTCCGGGCGTTCCTCCGGCGCCGCGCCCTCCGCCAGCGCCGCGCGGTAGGCCTCCTTGGACTCGGAGACGCGCGCTTCGAGGTCGGAGCGAGCCTGCCGGGCCGCGTCCTTCCCCGCCTTTAGCGCCTCCCCCGCCTTCTTCTGGCGGTCGGCGACGTTTCGGCGGAAGGCCCCCACGCGCGTTCCCACCTGATCGCGCGTGCGGTCGTAGCGGTCCCCGAGCGTATCCCGGAGGTCCGTGAGTCGCTCCCCCGTCCCCTCCTTGAACCGGCGGGCTCCCTCCCGCAGATCGGCCTGCGTCTCGCGTCCGGACTTCGGCGCCAGAAGCAGCGCGACGCCCGCGCCCACCAGGGCGCCGCAGACGAATGCGACGACCCCGGACGCCCGGCGTTCCACGATCACGTACGGTTGTTGATCCTGCTCCGACTCCGACATGTCACTCACTCTCCTGCTGGCGCCCTGGCGAAATCCGCTGGCTCGGCGAAGCCCGATAGCTCGGCGCAACCTGTCGGCCGCGACCGTCTACGACCCACCGCCGCCCTCTACAACCCGCCGGTATGCGGCCGGATCCCACTCGGGCCGTTCTTCGGCGTCGGCGATGCGATGCCCGAGATGAAAGATGAGACGCGCGATGCGCGCCGTCTTGTCGTACAGAATCCGGTCCGGTTCGTCGTTGGGACCGTGATAGTCCTCGTGCGTGCCCGTGAAGAAGAAGAGAATGGGTACGCCCTTCCTCGCAAAGTTGTAGTGGTCCGAGCGGAAGTAGAAATTCTCCTCCGGCCACGGGTCGTCGATCGTCTCGAGCCCGAGTTCCGGGTGATCCCGCAGCGTCTGCCGAAGCGTCGTGCCGAGCGTCGATTCGTCGGCGCCGATCGCCACGACGGTGTCGCGCCAGTTCCGTCCGATCATGTCGATGTTCAGGTTGGCGACCGTCGCCCCGAGGGGAAACAGCGGGTTCTCCGCATACCAGGCGGAGCCGAGAAGGCCGCGCTCCTCCCCGCTCACGGTCATGAACACGAGGGAACGGCGAGGCGGCGTTTCCAGCGACGCGAACGCCTGGGCGAGTTCGATGATCGCCGCGGTTCCCGAGGCGTCGTCATCGGCGCCGTTGTAGATGGAGTCGCCATCGACGGGCCGCCCCACGCCCACGTGATCCATGTGGGCGGTGAAGACGACGAACTCGCCGCGCAGGTCGGGATCCGAACCCTCGATCCAGCCGATCGTGTTGTAGGCCCTCTCCTCGCGGAATTCGGAGTGCGTGCGCACCGTCGCCTCCCAAACGTTCGTGCCCGCGCCGGAAGCGAGGGCCGCACGCAGCGCCTCGGGGAGCGCGTGCGTCCGGACGAGCGCCACCGGGGCGCCGAGTTCCTCCGGCATGCCGACGGAAAGCCGCTCCCGCGCGTAGAAGCGCCGGATGCCGTCGAAGTAGTCGTCCGCCGCATCGATCGCGAGCAGAACGGCGACGGCGCCGCCATCGAGGATGCCGCGGACGGATTCGAGGCCCCGCCGCATGTCATCGGACGGCACCCGCATGATCGCGACAGCGCCCGAGGGGGGGTCCGCGCCGCCGGGCGTCACGACCGCGAGCGGACCTGCGGCCTGGCCGCGGCCGCCGGGAACGGAGAGGTAGTCGGATATGTCGATCGTCCCGCCGCCCGGACCGTCGATCTCGAGCAACTGCCGCCCGGGGGAGCCGGCTCGGGAAGCGGTCAGCGGATACTCCTGCAGATAGCTGTCCCCGTCCGCCGGCTGGAGGCCGAACTCCTCGAAACGGCGGGCGATGTGTCGCGCCGCCTTGTTCAGTTCCGGGCTCGGCGTCGCCCGGCCGCGCATCGAATCATGCGCCAGGGCGCCGATGCGAAAACGCAGGTCGTCCGCGGTGATGGTCGCCGCTCCGGCCCCGGTCCCGGCCTGCGCGGAGATGCCCGCGGGGGAGGCCGCGAGTGCCAGCAGCGGAACCCATAGCTTCCTTTTCATTCGCTTCCTTCCCGGAGAGACGTTCGATCGAAGGCGAGTCCGCGACGTGTAGCGGGGCTCCGCCACGGGCTGCTAGTCTTTTCCGATGACCGAAGGCACCGCAACTCTCACCCCCGCTCTCGAAGCTTCCCGACAGCGCCTCGATCTCGCGAGTCCGCGCGAGATCGTGGGCCTTTCGCACCTCGAACTCGTGGCGCGCCATATCGTCGAAGGGTTTCTCATCGGGCTCCACGACTCGCCGAAGCGCGGCTTTTCCGCCGAGTTCGCCGAGGATCGCCCCTACAACCACGGCGACGACCTCCGCTACCTGGACTGGAAGGCCTACGCGCGGACGGACCGCCTCTTCATCAAGCAATACGAGGAGGAGACGAACCTGCGGGCCTACCTTCTCGTCGACGTGAGCCGGTCGATGGGGTGGGTGTCGGACGAGGAGCGCTTTCCGACCAAGCTCGCCTACGCGCGGCTGCTCGCGGCCTCGCTTTCGCTGCTCCTCGTACAGCAGGGGGACGCGACGGGACTCATCGCCTTCGACGAGGCGCTGCGGGCGCACATCGCGCCGCGCACCACGCGCCGCCACTGGCGCCGGCTGCTGGGCGAACTCACGCGCCTCTCCGCCGATGGCCGGACCGATGCGGGTTCGGCGCTCAAGGAGATCGCCGGACGGCTGCAGCGGCGGGGTCTCGTCGTGCTCATCTCGGACCTGCTGGTGGACCCGGAAACCACGCGGATGTCCCTGCGCTATCTCCGGCATCGCGGCCATGAAGTGATCCTGTTCCACATCATGGACCCCGGCGAGCGGGAACTTCCCGCGGAGGGGGAGGCGATCTTCTTCGACCCCGAGACGGGCGAGGAACTGGGCGCCAACTCCGCGGCGCTCCGAAGGCAGTACCGGGAGGCGGTCGAGGCGGCGATCGACGGCTGGCGCAAGGAGGCGCTGCGCTGGGGAGCCGACTATGCGCTCCTCACGACGGACACCCCCCTCGGACTCGCGCTGCGGCAGTTCATGCGCCGCCGTGCCGGCGGATGACGGGAGCCGAGATGACGGGAGCCGAAGTGGCTTGAGCTTCCTCTACCTGTGGGCGGTCGCGCTCGGGCTGAGCGCCGTCGTGCCGCTCATCCTCCACCTGCGGCGGCGGCAGACGGACCGGCGCGTGTCCTTTCCGGCGCTCCGCTACCTGAGCCGCGCGGAAGACGCGCGCTCGAGGTCGCTCGCGGCCTCGGACCTGCTGCTGCTCGCCGTGCGGATCGGTCTCCTGATCGCACTCGCGCTCGCCGCGGCGGGTCCGCTCATCGGACGGGGCGGCGCCCACGACCACGAGCCGACGGACCTCGCGCTCATCGTGGACAACTCGGCGAGCGTCGGGCGGCTGGACGAAGACCGCCTCCTGTTCGAGTCGCTCGTGGAGCTGGCCCGGTCGGCGCTCGCCGCGGCCCGTCCCGAAGACCGCGTGTGGCTCTTCCCCACTGTGGGAGAACCGCTCGCGGCCGGCGTCTCCGCGGGGCGCGCCGCGCCGGCTCTCGGGCAGCTCCGGCCGACGGACGGTGCGGCCGATCTCGCCGCCGTCGTGGCCCGGGCGGCCGCGGCGCTCCCCGCCGACGGCGAGCGACGGCGCGAAGTCCAGTTGCTGTCGGACCTCCAGGCGTCGGCTCTGCGGACCGCCCCGACGGCGGCAGGCGACGCCGCCCCTCTCGTGGCCTACGCGCCGCCGCCGCCGGCCGAGCCGAACGGGGCGCTCGTCGATGTCGAACTCACCGGGGGCACCACCGCGCCGTCGGGGACGGGGCACGGCGTCATCGTACGGAGCGCACGCACCGGGCCGGGCGCCTCGCCGGATCCGCCGGACCCGCCGGACCTGTCAAACCCGGCCGCGGCGGAGGCCGACATCCGCCTGGAACTCGACGGGCGACTCGCCGGCGCGGCCCGGGCTCCGTGGGGAGCCAGCGCCATCCTCGGCCTCCCCGAACTCGCACCGGGGCTGCACGAGGGGCGGCTGGAGGTGGACCCCGGCGGCGCGCGGGCCGACGACCTGCGCTACTTCGCGATCCGGGTCGTGCCTCCGCCCACGGTCCGCTTCCACGGCAACCCGACCAGCTTCGTCGGGGTCGGAATCGAAACGCTCCGCGACGGAGGGCGGCTGGGAGCGGGAGCAAACGGGGCCGTAGCGGTCGTGGACGGGGATGTGAGCGTCGGCGCGCCGTGGGAGGGAGCGGGGACCGTCATCTTCGTTCCGCCCACGGACCCGGTCGATCTCGCGGCTTTCAATCAGGGGCTCGCTTCCGCGGGGATCGGCTGGCAGGCACGCGTCGACGCGGCATCGGGCGACCTTGGACTCGCGGAGCCGGAGGCCGCGTTCTCGCTCTCGGGGGTTCGGGTCCGGCAGCGCTACCTCCTGCGCGCGACCGTCGGCGGGTCGGCCGCGGACACGGCCCTGCTCCGCACGGAAGACGGAGAACCGTGGCTCATCCGCACGGAGTCGGACGATCGGCTGGCGCTGATCCTCGCCTCGCCGCTCACCGCCGGCGCCAGCGACCTCCCCGCGCATCCGGCCATGGTCCCCTTCCTCGAAGCGCTCCTCGTGCACTGGTCCCACCTCGCCACCTGGCCCTTCGCCGATTTCGGGGCGGGGCGGCCGCTGACCCTCCCGGAGTGGGCGAGCGAGGTCGAATCCCCCGACGGGACGATCCGGGGCGTGGAGGGCGGAGCGCGGTTCACGCCGCTCAGGGCGGGGGTGTATGCGGTCCGGGGCACGGGCAGCGACGGGGCGGCCGCGGAAACGCACTTCGCGGCGAACGTGCCGGCGGAGGAGATCGATCCCACGCCGATGGCGCGGCGCGAACTGGAGGAACTGTTCGCCGGCCGGCCGGTATTCACGGCGGGCCCCGACGCGGGCGCCTGGCAGGATGGTATCTTCCGCGCGCGGCGGGGCCGGGACATGGCCCCCTGGCTGATCGCGCTCGCGCTCGCGCTGATCGGAATCGAGTTGTACCTGGCGACGCCGGGCCGGTCGCGCCGCCCGCGCGCGGACGGTGAAGGGAGCGAGGTCACATCGGGCGCGTCGAACTGATTCGAACATCGTTCCTCCAGACCGTGCGAGCCGCCGGAATCCCGGAGGCGCTCTCGCGGCGTGGCGCCCGTGCGTCCGTCCACCCGCTCCCGGGGGCGGGATCCGCCGCCCTTGCGCTCGCGCTCGACGACCTGGCGGTCGGCGCGCCCGTCGTCCTCGTCGCCGAGACGCCCGAGCGGGCCGAGGCGCTCCACGAGGATCTCCGCACGCTCGGCGCCGGCGGCGCCCGCTGCTACCCGCAGCGAGAGGCCCTCCCGTACGAGGATGCGGACCCTCACATCGAGATCGAGGCCCAGCGCGTGGACGCCATCGGGGCGCTGCTCGACGGCCAATGCCGCATCCTCGCGACGACGGCCCGCGCGCTCGCCGAACGCGCGCCGATCCCGGTCGGCCCGGGCACGAGCCTCGCTCTCACAATCCGGCGCGGGACCACGCACCCCCTGGCCGAACTCGACGGACGCCTGGAGCAGATGGGATTCGACCGCACCCACACGGTGCGTGAAGTCGGGGACTACGCGATCCGCGGCGGGATCGTGGATCTGTTCCCGTTCGGACATCCGGCGCCGCTGCGGATCGAACTCTGGGGCGACGAAGTGGAGTCGGTGCGCCGCTTCGACGCGCTCACGCAGCGTTCGACCGAAACCCTGCCGAGCGTGGATGTCCTGCCGATCGCGCTTCGGGGCTCCGAAACGGCGGGCGATGTCGAGCGGCGCGCCCTCCTCGAGACGCTGCCTCCGACGGCGCTCGCTCTGATCCTCGACCCGGACGGGGGCGTCCGGGCCCGCGAACGCCTGTGGGATGAGGTCCGGGACGCGAGGCACCGGGTCGGGGCCGCCGCGGAGCCGGTCGAGTCTCTCGTCCTCCCGCCCGCCGAGGCGGAACGGCGGCTCGCGGCGTTCCGCCTCCTCGAGATCGCGGCCCCGGAGCAAAGCTCGGAGCAGAACTCGGAGCAGAGTTCGGATCAGGGTTCGCCGGCCGCGATTCGGCTGCCGGTCGAGCCTCCACCCTCCATAGACCGCGACATGAAACGGCTCGTAGCGGAGATCGGAACGGCGCGGGCCCGCGGCGAACGCCTCCTCGTCTTCTGCGACAACGACGGCCAGGTCGAGCGGCTGGAGGAGATCCTCACCGAGCGCGGAGGCGCGGCGCTCGCCCGTGAGGTCGCCCTCGCCATCGGATCGCTCAGCGGCGGGTTCAGGGTCGGGGTCCCCGGCACCCTGCTCATCCTCACGGATCACGAGGTCTTCCGGCGCCGGTATCGCCGCCACCGCGTGCGGCTGCGCGGCGCCGCCACCATCGAATCCATCGCGGCCATCGAACCCGGCGACTACGTGGTTCACATGGAGCACGGGATCGGCCGCTACATGGGCCTGCAGCGGGTCGAGGTGCGCGGCGAGACGATCGAGACGATGGAGATCCGTTACGCCGACGGTGAGATCCTCAGACTTCCGCACTATCGGCTGGACCTCATCGAACGGTGGAGCGCCGCCGGCCCCGACGCGCGGCCGCCCACGGTCCACAAGCTCGGCCGGCGGAAGTGGAAGCAACTCCGGAACCGGACCGTCGCGGCGATCGAGGCTACCGCGGTCGAACTCCTCCAACTCTACGCGCGGCGCAAGATGTCGCCCGGCCGCGCTTTCCCGGCCGAGACCGCCTGGCAGCGCGAGATGGAATCCGCCTTCCTCTACGATGAGACGCCGGATCAGCTCAGCGCCTGGGCGGCCGTCCGCCGGGATCTCGAGGCGCCGGTCCCGATGGATCGCCTGGTGTGCGGGGACGTCGGCTTCGGGAAGACGGAGGTCGCGATCCGCGCAGCGTTCAAGGCGGTACAGGATGGCGCGCAGGTCGCCGTGCTCGCCCCGACCACGATTCTCGCGGACCAGCACCTCACCACCTTCCGCGAGCGCCTCGCGGGCTTCCCCGTGAACGTGGATGGGTTGTCGCGCTTCCGCACCCCCCGCGAGCAGCGCGAGGTCGTCGCGGGGCTCGCAGCCGGGACCATCGACATCGTCATCGGCACGCACCGGCTCCTCTCGCGCGACGTCGAATTCCGCGACCTGGGCCTCCTCATCGTGGACGAGGAACAGCGTTTCGGCGTTCGCCAGAAGGAGCGGCTGAAGGAGTACCGCGAGACGGTGGATGTCCTCACCCTCACGGCGACCCCCATCCCCCGCACCCTTCACCTGGCGCTCGGCGGACTGCGCGACCTCTCCACGATCCGCACGCCGCCGCGAAACCGCATGCCGATTATCACGCACGTGCTGTCCTGGGATGACGGGATCCTGGAGGAGGCTCTGCGGCGCGAGTTCGACCGCGGCGGGCAGGTGTTCTTCGTCCACGACCGCGTGGAGACGATCCGCGCCGTCGCGAGCCGGGTGGAAAGGCTGATGCCCGACGCGCGGGCCGCGATCGCACACGGCCAGATGCCGGAGCGCGAACTCGAGGACGTCATGCACCGCTTCGTCGACGGCGAGCTCGATCTGCTCATCTGCACGTCCATCATCGAGAACGGACTCGACGTCCCGTCCGCAAACACGATGATCGTCCACCGGGCCCACAACTTCGGCCTTGCCCAGCTCTACCAGCTGCGGGGGCGGGTCGGCCGCTCTCACCGCCGGGCCTACTGCTATCTCGTCGTCCCCTCCGATGTCGCCCCGGATGCGGCGGAGCGGCTGCGCGTGCTCGAGCACCACACCGAACTGGGATCGGGATACCAGGTCGCGCTCAAGGACCTCGAGCTGCGGGGGGCGGGGAACCTCTTGGGCGGGGAGCAGAGCGGCTTCGCCACCGCGGTCGGGATCGAGACCTGGCAGCGGCTCGTCGAGAGCACCCTCCGGCGATTGAGGGGGGAGTCGTCGGACCCCGCGCCGCGCGCCCGGGTCTCCGTGGACGGAGAATCGTTCCTCCCCGATGCCTACGTCGCCGGGTCTCCGGTCAAGATGCATCTCTATCGCCGTCTCTCGCGTCTCACGAAATGGGAGGAGGTGAAGGCGTTTCGTGCGGAACTCGAGGATCGCTTCGGTCGCCTTCCGCCCCCCGCGGCGCGTCTGCTCGCGGCGGCGGAACTCCGGATTCTCGGGGCGATGATCGGCGCGGACTGGATCCGGGCCTCCGACGACGACGCCCGCATCTCGTTCGAAGCCACGGCCTCGCCTCAGCTCAGGCTGCTTACGAACGCGCTCGCGGACCGCCAGCTGCACGTTGAAGTACGGCGGCTGGAACCGTTATCGTTGGTCCTGCGACGGGCGGGAACCGAGCCCCTCCTGCCGATGCTGGTGGAAGCCCTGGGAATCCTGGCGGCGCCGGGGCGCACGGAGGCGAAGGAAGTGAGAGTTCCGGTGACCGCGGGAGGAGTCTAGCGTGATCGATAGCAATCCTGGAATGAAGGCCCTCCGGGCCGGCGCCTGCCTGCTCGCGGCGCCGCTCGCCCTCAGCGCGCCGCTCTCCGCGCTTCAGGAGAACGAACCCGTCGCGCCCGACACCGTCGTCGCGACGGAGTTCCCCGCCGGCGTGGAAACGCTCGACCGGGTCGTGGCCGTGGTCGGCGACACGGCGATTCTGTTCTCCGACCTGCAGATCACGCTCTACCAGCTGCAGGGTGCCGGCGCCCGGATCCCGCCCGAGGGTTCGGATCGATGGAAGGCATTCGCCGACGACGTGCTCGAGGCGATGATCGACGACCTCATTTATCTCCAGCAGGCGAAGAACGCGGGAATTACGGTGCCCGAGGATCGCGTGACCCAGATGGCGGACGACATCTTTGCGGAGAGGCGATCCCGGTTCTCCTCGGATGATGAGATGATGCTGGCGGTGGAGGAGACGGGCATGAACATGCTCCAGTTCCGCCAGATGCTCCGTTCGCAGGCCCAGGCGGAGGGAATGCGCCAGGCCTACCGGTTCGAACTCGAGCAACGCACCGACCTGCCGCCCGTCATCGTCAGCGAGGAGGAGGTGGAAGCCGCCTTCGACGAGTTCGCGCAGAACCAGCCGCCTCGCCCGGCGCTCGTCTCGTTCAACCGGCTTGTGGTCACGCCGTCTCCGAGCGGATCGGCGCGGGACAGCGCCCTGGCCCGCACGATTCGCGTCCAGAACGACTTCGCGAACGAAGAGGAGTTCTCGGTCCTCGCCCGCCGCCATTCCGACGATGAAGGGACCAGGGAGCAGGGCGGCGAGTTGGGCTGGATGAGCCGCGAACTGCTCGTGAAACCGTTCGGCGACGCCGCCTGGGGGGCGCGCCCCGGCCAGACCTTGGGTCCGGTGCAGACGCAGTTCGGACTCCACTTCATCAAGGTCGAGCGCCAGCGGGGGGCGGAGCGTTTTCTGCGCCACATCCTCCTGCGCCCCGAGATCAAGGACGAAGACATCGAGGAAGCCCGGACGCTCGCGATTCAGATCGCGGACAGCCTGCGGGCGGGGGCCGACCCCGAACGACTCCTGGCCGTGTTCCGTGGACAGGTGGCCGATGAGGCGATCCGCTTCGACGATGTCCCGCTCGGGAGTCTGGTCAGCCAGTTCACGGGCGGGGGCGCCGAATCCGGACTCACCGCCCCGACGGCCGGGATGGTGTACGGGCCGCTGCCGATGCAGCGCGGCGGTCCCACCGAGTTCGGACTCGTCCACATCCTGACGTTTCGTCCCGAGGGCCCGATCGAGATCGGCGACGTGCGGGATCAGATCCGGCAGAGCCTCCGTACGCGCAAGCAGATCGACATCATCCTCGAAGAGGTGCGCGCCAACACGTACATCGATGTGAGATTCTGAGGAGGATGACTCACATGCCGCGCCTCGGGATCACGCTGGGGGATCCGCGCGGGATCGGCCCGGAGGTGACCGCGGCGGCGCTCTCCTCGTTCTCGGGGCTGGACGGGATCGAGGCGGTCCTCGTGGGGCCGCGGTCGCTCGGCGAGGTGGAGGACCGCCTGGCAGGGGTGCCGCGGGAGACGGTGGGCGACTGGGACCCCGCGGGCGGCGAGAGGCTCGCGGGCATGTTGTCGGGGCGCGCCATCGAACGGGCCGTCGCGATGGCGCGGACGGGGGAGATCGACGGCATCGTCACGGCGCCCATCAGCAAGGCCGCCCTGCGGGCCGCGGGGTACCCGCACCCCGGGCATACGGAGTTCCTCCAGGAACTGGCCGGAGTGCACGAGGTCACGATGATGATGGCCGCGGAGCGCACGCCGCTCGGCGGATCCCTGCGCCTGGCGCTCCTCACCGCGCATTTGCCTCTGCGCGACGTACCTTCCGTGCTCGACGCGGATCTCTTCGCGCGCAGATCCCGGATCGCGATCGAAGCCCTGCGCGTCTGGTGGGGGATCGAACGGCCCCGCCTCGCCTTTGCGGGGCTCAATCCGCACGCGGGCGAGGGCGGGCTGTTCGGCGACGAAGAGATCGAGGTGTTCGCGCCGGCGCTCGCCCGGCTCGCTTCCGACCCCGAGGTGGACATCCTCGGAATCTTCCCCGGGGACACCATCTTCCTGAAGGCGCTGTCGGGGGAGGCGGACCTCATCGTGACGCCCTACCACGACGTGGGTCTCGCGGTGCTGAAGACGATCGCGATGAACGAAGGCGTGAACGTGACGGCCGGGCTTCCCTTCCCGCGTACTTCGCCGGATCACGGCACGGCCATGGATATCGCGGGGCGCGGGATCGCGGACCCGGGGGCCATGCGCGCCGCGATCGACCTCTGTGCCCGGTTCTGCGCGGCGCGGGCGGTCGCGAGATGATCTCGCTCAGGAACGTCTCGAAGGCATACCCGCGCTCCGGAGACGCGCTGCGGGAAGTTTCGTTCCGTCTCGGTAAGGGGGAGTTCGCCTTCCTCACCGGGCCGTCGGGGGCGGGCAAGTCGACCGTGCTCGAGCTGATCCACTTCCAAACCCGGCCGACCGAAGGCGAGGTTCAGGTCTCGCGCTATCACTCGAAGCGGGTCCGCCGCCGGGACATCCCCGCGCTGCGGCGACGCGTGGGGTTCGTGTTTCAGGACTTCAAGCTGCTGGAACGGCTGACCGCCGCGGAAAACGTGGCCTTCGCGCTCGAGGTCATCGGGACGCCGCGACGCGAGATCGCCGGGCGCGTCCAGCGGCTGCTGAGCCAGGTCGGCCTCGCCGCGCGCGCCCGCTCGAGACCCTCGGAACTGTCGGGCGGGGAGCGGCAGCGCGTGGCGGTGGCGCGCGCCCTCGCCACGGAACCGCGGATCCTGCTCGCGGACGAGCCGACGGGCAACCTCGACCCCGACGCCGCGGGCGGGGTGTTCGAGTTGTTCCGGATGCTGAACCGCCTCGGCACGGCCGTGCTCATGGCGACGCACGACGCGGATTTCGTGCGCCGACATGCGGAGATCCGCAGACTCGAACTGGAGGACGGGCGACTCGTCCGCGATTCCGCCGCGTGAGAGCCCTGCGCGAAGCGCTCGCCGGCTTCCGGCGCACCCCCCTGCTGTGCGCCCTCTCCATCGGAGCGATCGGGCTCAGCCTCGTGATCCTCGGTCTCTTCGGGCTCGTTGCGCACAATATCGGCGGCGCGATCAGCGACGTCGAACGCCGCGTGGAGGTCGTCGGCTACCTGCTCGATGACGCCGCCTCGGAACAGGTGCGGGCCGCCCGGCGGGAGTTGGAGGCGCTGCCGGCGGTTGAGTCGGTGCGCTACGTCTCGAAGGACGAGGCGCTGGAGCGGGCGCGGCGCGATCTCGTCGAGTTCTCGAACGTCTACGGGGAACTGCTGGTGAACCCGCTTCCCGCCTCGTTTCACCTCAGGCTCCGGGAGGGCTTCCGAACTCCGGAAGCGGTGTCGGAGACCGCGAGCCTGCTCGCGGCGTATCCGTTCATCGAGGAGGCGCGGTTCGGGGATGAGTGGGTGGAGCGGCTCTTCGCCCTGCGGAGCGCGGCGACGGGAATCGCCCTCGCCCTGGGCGGCGGGTTCGCGCTGGTCGCGATGCTGCTCATCGTCACGACGGTGCGCATGGCCATCCTCGCGCGCGGCGAAGAGATCGAGATCATGCAGATCGTGGGCGCGCGCGAAGGCTACATCCAGCGGCCTTTCCTCCTCGAGGGCGCGGTCACCGGGCTCGCGGGCGGACTGCTCGCGCTCGGCGTCACGCGACTCGTGTACGTCGTCTTCCCGGCGCGTTTCGCGGCCCTCGAATCTCTCGCGTGGCTCCCGCACCTCTGGACCGCGACCGGCGTCGCGACCGCCGCCGCGCTCGGCCTGCTCGCCGCCGCATTCTCCGTGCACCGTGAGGTGGGACGGGCGTATGGCCCGTCCTGACCGCGCGACCGGGGGCGCGCGAGGTCGCGCCTGGACGGCGCGGCTCGTGGCGGCCGTGACCGTCGCCGCCGCGGCGAGCCCGGCGTGGACCGCACCCGCGACCGCGCAGGAGTCGCCGGATGTGCGGCGGCGCCTCGACGAGAGCCAGGCGCGGCTCGATCTCATCCGCGAAGAACGACAGCGGCTGCGGCGGGAACTCGAGGGGATCGCCGGCCGGGTCAGCGGCGATTCGGCCGAACTCCTGAACATCGAACGACAGATCGCCACCTCGTCGAGCCTCCTGGCCGAGTTCGACGTTCAACTGCGCGCGCTATCGGAGCGGTTGACGACGATGACGCGACAGATGCTGCTCACGCGCGACGACCTCACGGCCCGCCAGGTCGTGCTCCGGGGACGGCTCCGCGACATCTACAAGCGCGGCCCCCTCCGCGCCGTCGAGGTGCTCCTCTCCGCGCGGTCGTTCTCGGACCTGCTCAATCGCTACCGGTATCTGCGCGACATCGCCGTCTTCGACCGCATGCTCCTGGAGGACGTGAAGAAGCTCGAGGACACGCTCGCGGACCTGCGCGGCGGATTGGGTCGGGAAAGCGACCGAATCGCCCGCGTGCGGGCGGAGAACCTCCGGGAATACGACGAGTTGGCGGGGTTGGAGCGGCAGCGACAGGAGCGGCTGCGGCGATTCGCCGACCGCCGCGCCGAGGCGCAGTCGACGCTGGCGCGGCTGGCGAGGGAAGAGGCCGAACTGCGCGCGCTCATCGGGGGGCTCGAAGAACGACGCCGCTCGGCGGAACGCGCGGCCGGCACGGCGTCGGTCTCATCCTTGACGACGGGCGATCTCGGGAGTCTCGCCTGGCCGGTCGAGGGGGAGATCCTCTGGCGCTTCGGGCCCGAGCGGGAGGGACGCACGACGATCCCGCGCGAAGGGATCGGGATCGCGGCGCCGCGCGGCACGCCCGTGAACGCGGTGGATCGCGGCACCGTCGCCTCCGTGGCGGCCCGCGCCTCGGGACAGACGGTGATCCTCGACCACGGAGGAGGTTTCTACTCGTCCTATCAGAAGCTCCTGGACGTCACGGTCCGCGAGGGGCAGCCGGTCGGCGAGGGACAGGCGATCGGGCACGTAGGCGGTGACACGACCCGGCCGCACATCGAGTTCCAGATCTACGAGCCGGGGGCGGTGGGGCCCCGCGCGGTGGATCCGGTCCGGTGGCTGAGGGATCGCCGGTGAAGGGCGAGCGTCCCTGGGGACAGGAAGACCTCCTGCGGCGCCTGGCCGGCGCCGTCGCGGGCCGGCGACTGCCGCAGTCGCTCCTCGTCCACGGCCCGGAGGGCGTCGGCAAGCGCTCGCTGGCCCTGTGGATCGCGCGCGCGCTCCAGTGCGAGGCCGTGGAGACCGCGGAAACCGCGGAGGCGCCCTGCGAAGCGTGCCGCAACTGCCGCATGGCGGCGCGGCTGGAGCACCCGGACATCCACGTCCATTTTCCGATGCCGCGCCCGAAGCGGGCCGCCTCGCGGGCCAAGCTGCGGGAGGCCATCGAGGCGCAGCGGCACGAGCGTCTCGCCCTCCTGCGGGAGGATCTCCATGCGCGCCTGGACCCGGACGCGGTCACGGGACTCTATGTGGCCGCCGTGGAGAACATCCGGGACCAGGCGTCCCGGCGTCCGTCGATGGCGCGCAAGTCGGTGTTCGTGATCGAGGACGCGGAACGGATGGTGCCGCAGAGCGCCAGCCCCGAGGCGGCGAACGCCTTTCTCAAGCTTCTGGAGGAACCGCCGCCGTTCGCGTATATCGTGCTCACGAGCGGCCGTCCGGACGCCCTTCTGCCGACGATCCGGTCCCGCACGGTGCCGCTCCGCATCGCCCCGCTGCCGACCGAACGCGTGGCGGCCTACGTGGCGGAACACCTCGGCGTTCGCGACGCCGACCGGGCGCGGGGGGTGGCACGGCGGGCCGGCGGCGCCGTCTACCGGGCGCGCGCGCTCGCCCACTCCGAGGGCGGCGAGTCCGGGGCCGGCGAATCCGGGGCGGCCGCGGACGGTCTGCTCGCCGCCGCCCTCGACGGCACGCCCCGGGCGCGCTATCGCGCCGCGTCCCGCTTCTCCGCCCGTGGCGCGCGGGGAGAGTTGGAACCGGCACTCGAGGCGCTGCGCATCCGCCTTCGGGACATGCTCTGCGTCGCCGCGGGAGCGGCCGATGCGGCGCTCGACCCGGATCGCATGAAGGATCGCATAAAGGATCGCAAGAAGGGGTCCAAGGGGTCCGGCGGAGCGGGAAGCCCGGGCGCCCCCGGGGCGGGCGGCGGGCCGGCGGAAGGCGCGGTGCTCGAAGCCCTCGGGGCCGTCGATGCAGCCATGGAAGGGGTGGGCCGCAACCTGAATCCGCAGGCGACGACGGCCCTTCTGCTGGAGGAGATGAGCGCGGCCTTCGCCGGTCGCTCCACTGGCCGGACGGCGGGAACACCGCAGTTTGCGGGGGTACTGAGAAGTCTGTGACGGGAGGCAGCTTCGTGGACGGACTCACACATCTGGACCCGGACGGGCGGGTGCGAATGGTCGACGTGGGAGAGAAACCTCTCACGCGACGCGTGGCCGTGGCCGAGGGCCGGATCCGAATGCGCCGCGCGACGCTCGATGCCATCCGGGCGGGCGAGGTCGAGAAGGGAGAGGCGCTCGCCGTGGCGCGCCTTGCGGCGATTCAGGGGGCCAAGGCGGCGTCCGCGCTCATCCCGCTCTGCCATCCGATCCCCCTCGACGCGGTCGATGTCGACCTCGAGGCCGAGGCGTCGCCGCCCGCCTACCGGCTCAGCGTGCGGGCCTCGGCGGAGTGGCGCACGGGTGTCGAGATGGAGGCGATGGCCGGCGTCGCGGCCGGCCTGCTCGCCCTGTACGACATGTGCAAGGCGATCGACCGGGGCATGGCGCTGGGACCGATTCGACTCCTGGAGAAGCGCGGGGGACGATCGGGCGCCTGGACGGCGGACGCGAAGTGATGCGGCTACGGGGGATACAGGGGATTCGGGGGACGCCGTGAACCACGGACAAACGCTCCGGAAGAAGATCGAGTCGGGCACGGCCCGGGTGGGCGTACTCGGGCTCGGCTATGTCGGTCTGCCCGTCGTCACGGCGTTCTCCGGCGCCGGCTTCCGGACGCTGGGGTTCGACATCGACGAGCGGGTCGTGCATCGGGTGAAGCGCGGCGAATCCCACATCGGCGATGTGCCGGCGCGGGCCGTCGCCGCCGTCGTCGAGAGCGGCCTCCTCGACGCGACCGCGGACTTCGGCCGGCTCGGCGAGATGGACGCCGTCATCATCTGCGTCCCCACGCCGCTCGGGAAGACCGGGGACCCCGACGTATCCCATATTCTCGACGCCCTCGGACACATCCGAGACGGCCTCCGGCCCGGCCAACTCATCGTCCTCGAGTCGACCACCTATCCGGGCACGACGCGGGAGCTTCTGCAGCCGGAACTCGAACAGGGCGGGCTCACGGCGGGAAAGGAGTTCTTCCTCGCCTTCAGCCCGGAGCGCGTCGACCCCGGCAACCCCGTCTACACGTTCACGAACACGGCGAAGGTCGTGGGCGGACTGACCGCCTCGTGCCGCGAACTCGCCGCCGGCCTCTATGAACGGGTCATCGACGAGGTCGTGAGCGTTTCGTCGCCCGAGGTCGCGGAACTCACGAAGCTGCTCGAGAACACCTTCCGCGCCGTGAACATCGGCCTCGTGAACGAGATGGCGGTGATCGCGGATCGTCTGGGGATCGACATCGGCGAGGCCGTCGAGGCCGCGGCGACGAAGCCCTACGGCTTCATGCGTTTCACGCCCGGCCCCGGCCTGGGCGGCCATTGCCTCCCGATCGACCCGCAATACCTCGCCTGGAAGATGCGGACGCTGCAGTACCGGACCCGCTTCATCGAACTCGCCGCCGAGGTCAACGCGGAGATGCCGCGCTACGTCGTGGATCGCGTCGCGCAGGCGCTCAACCGGCATCGACTGCCGCTCAACGGCAGCCGCGTCCTGCTGCTGGGCGTCGCCTACAAGCCGGGAGTCGGCGATGTCCGCGAGAGTCCGGCGCTCGACGTCATCGAACTCCTGCGCCGGCAGGGCGCCGAGGTCTCATACCACGATCCGTTCGTGCCGAGGCTCGCGCCGGAGGGCGGAGACCTCGAATCGCAGCCCCTGACGGCGGAACTGCTCGCATCGAGCCACGCGACGGTCGTCATCACGGATCACCCGCAGGTGGACTACGGTCTCGTGCTCGAGAAGGCACGGATCATCGTCGATACGCGTAACGGCCTGACGAGACAGCCCGGGGAGCATCAGCCCGGGGAGCGTGGAGAGCATCGGGAGCCGGGCGGTGCGACCCTCTATCCGCTTTCCGGCCCGCCCCGCGGCGGCTCAGCGCCGGATCTCGAGCCGGTCGCCGGGATGGATCCGGGTCGAGGAGAGGCGATTCCATTCGATGAGGTCGCGCGTCGATACCGAGTGTCGGCGGGCGATCAGCCATAGCGAGTCGCCCGGCCGGACCACGATCGTCACGGGTCCAGCGCCGTTGCTCGCGGACCCGGCCGACCCCGTTCCCGCCCGCCGGCCGGCGCCCGGAATCAGCAACTCCTGGCCGATCTGAAGGCGACGCGGGTTTACATTGCCGTTCGCGGCCCGCAACGCAGCCACCGACACGCCGTATCGCTGCGCGATCACGGCCAGCGTCTGCCCGCGCTGCACCGTGACGACCGTCGTCCCCTCGGCATTCGTCCGCGCGGTGAGCGGGCTCGCGTTCGAATTCCTGGCGATCGTGGCGCCGGAGGCTCGCGCCGACCGGGGCACCACGAGTTGCTGACCGATCTGCAGGCGACGCGGGTTCAGGTTGCCGTTCGCCGCGCGCAGCGCCGCCACCGACACCCCGTACTGCTGTCCGATCCACCCCAGCGTGTGACCGCTCTGGACCGTGTGGAACGTCCACGTCACCCGCTCATCCGCCGGCACGGCGGCATACCGCGCCGCGAACCGGGCGGCCCCCTCGACCGGGACCCGAACCTCGACATCCCGGTGCGGCGGGGTCACGTCGCGCGGAAACTCGGGGTTGAGGAGGTTGATCGTCTCCTCGTCGGTCCCGGCGACCTCGGCCAGGACATCGAAGCTCGTCGCGTCGGGCACACGGACTTTCACATGCTCCGGGATCGTCTCTCCCTCCGGATCCGGGAACCCGTAGCGCGCGGGATCGTGTCCGATCATGGCCGCCGCGATGATCTTCGGCACGTAGTCGCGCGTCTCGCGGCGCAGCAGACGGCGGTCGGCGAGATCCCAGAAGGTCGCGCCCGGCACGGTGCGAAGGCCGCGGCGGACCCGGTTCGGCCCTCCGTTGTAGCCCGCCGCCGCGAGGTACCAGGAACCGAACTCGTCGTAGAGATCCTTGAGGTGACGGACCGCGGCGTCCGTCGCCTTCTCCGGGTCTCTCCGTTCATCCATCCAGTAGGATATTTCGAGGCCGTACTGGCGCCCCGTGCCCGCGATGAACTGCCACAGGCCCACGGCGCTCGCACGGCTGTAGGCGTTGGGGTTCATCCCGCTCTCGATGAGCGAGAGGTAGATGAGGTCCTGCGGCAGCCCCGCCTCGCGCAGCTTCCGGCGAATCATGGGCTCGTAGCGGGTCTTGCGGCCGAGGTAGGTCGCGAAGCGTTCGCCGATGGCGGTCTGGAAGTAGTGGACCCACGACGCGACGCGCTCGTTCATCTCGAGCCTGAAAACGCGCGCATCCTCGCTTTCGTGGACGAGGCCCATCGGGTCGCCGCCGAGCATCTCGCGGATCGCTCGATCGATCTCCGCCGCGGTCGGCCCCGCGACCGTTTCGTCCGCCGGATCCGGCACGACCGGGTCCTCCGGCATCAGCTCGTCGCCCGGCGCCGCAGCGTCCCCCATCTCCGGGGTCGCTTCGGATGGATCCGCCGCGCCGGTCTCGAGCGGTCCCGGTTCGACGTTCACGGTCTCCGGCGCCGGGCCGGCATCGGGTGGACGCTGCGTGAACGCGCAGCCGTGCAGAACGAGCGCCGCGAGCACCGGACCGGCCCAATGAAGACACGCCCCGAAGGGCGTTCTCGATGATCTTCTCGACGATCTTCTCGACGATCGATGGGTCATCAGGTGGCTAATCCTCGGCTAGACGTGGTAGTTGGGGGCCTCGCGCGTGATCACGACATCGTGCGGATGGGACTCGCGAAGTCCGCCGGGAGTGATGCGGAGGAAGCGGGCAGCACGGCGGAGTTCGTCGACGGCGGCGACGCCGCAGTACCCCATGCCACTCCGAAGACCGCCGACCATCTGGAACACGGTGTCCGACACCGGCCCCTTGTAGGGCACCCGGCCTTCGATCCCCTCGGGGACCAGTTTCCGGGCGGCCGACCCCTCCTGGAAGTACCGGTCCGCCGAGCCGGCCTGCATGGCCGCAAGCGAACCCATGCCGCGGATCACCTTGAAGCGCCGGCCCTCGAGGAGGAAGGCTTCGCCGGGGCTCTCGTCGGTGCCCGCGAACATGGAGCCGAGCATGCACGTCTCCGCTCCCGCCGCGATCGCCTTCACGAGATCGCCGGAATACTTGATGCCGCCGTCACCGATCACGGGCACCCGGCCCTCCGCCCCCGCCACGCTGTCCTCGATCGCGGTGACCTGAGGCACGCCGACGCCCGTGACGACGCGCGTCGTGCAGATGGATCCCGGCCCCACACCGACCTTGACCGCGTCCACGCCCCGCTCGACGAGCGCCGCCGCCCCTTCGCGGGTCGCGACGTTGCCGGCAATGAGGTCGATGTCGGGGAGCGCCTCCCGGACCCGGGCGACGGCCTGGAGGACGCCCTCGGAGTGTCCGTGCGCGCTGTCGACGACGATGACGTCCACTCCGGCCGCGGCGAGTTCCCGCGCCCGCTCGAGGTCGGTCCGGCTCGCCCCCACGGCGGCCCCTACCCGCAGCCGTCCGTGGCCATCCTTCGTCGCGTTGGGAAACTGCCGGCGCTTGAAGATGTCCTTGACCGTGATGAGCCCGGCGAGCCGCCCGTCCTCTCCCACCACGGGGAGTTTCTCGATCTTGTGACGGCGGAGAATCTCCTCGGCCTCCTCGAGCGAAGTCCCGGTCGGCGCCGTAACGAGCTTCTCGCTCGTCATCACGTCCCGCACCGGTCGCGAGAGGTCGGTCTCGAACACCAGGTCCCGGTTGGTCAGAATCCCGACGAGCGCCCCGCCCTCGTCCACGATCGGGACCCCGCTGATCGAAAACTCCCTCATTCGCCGCCGGGCCTCGCCCAGCGTGGCGTCGGGCCCGAGCGTGATGGGGTCCAGAATCATCCCGCTCTCGGACCGTTTCACCCGGTCGACCTGCTGGGCCTGGGCTTCGACCGACATGTTCCTGTGGATGATGCCGATCCCGCCCTCGCGCGCGAGCGCGATGGCCATGCGGTACTCCGTCACCGTGTCCATGGCGGCGGAGAGCAGCGGAATCTGGAGTCGGATGCGCGAGGTCAGGCGGGTGGAGACGTCGACATCCGCCGGATGGACGAGCGCGTGCCCGGGAGCGAGCAGAACGTCGTCGAAGGTGAGCGCTTCGCGGCTGGAGCGGGGCATGGGAGCTTCCATGCGCCATCGTAGGCGACGGCCCGCGCGACGTCAACGAGCGGACCGCCGTTCGACCGCCGCGACGATCGCGTGCGTCGTCGTCGATGCTACGGGTCGACCACGATCTCGCGCGTCTCGGGCGGAGGACGATCCTCGGTGGGCTCCGGTTCCGGGTTGCCCGCTTCGAGTTCGGCGAGGAATCCGCGCCCGGCTTCGCGGAACGAGTCGATCACGCGGTCGGCCGCGCCGAGCACCTTCATCGTTCCCTTGACCGCCGTCGTCGAGGCCCGCGTCCTGCGCAACCCCCGGTGGACGGATTCGGCGAAGTGCTGGAACGGATCCGCCCCGGCGGCCGGCCGGGAGGCGTACCTCGAAGCGAGATAGTCGATGAAATCGACGACCTCGTACTGCTTGTCCTCGGGGAGAGCCTGGAGCTTCCTCCAGATCTTCTTCCTCAGAATCTCGTTCATTCCTTCTTCGGCCATGGCGCCTTTCCGACTCCGCGGTCGCCCGAACCCGTCCGGCGTTCTTTCCGCCGATCCCCATCGCCGGCGCCCCTCCGCCGGTCCCCCTCATACTCCGCCCGACCGGGGGCAGGTTTCAAGTACGCGGGGCGCGAGGGGTTCCGCCGTCCGCCGCCGCAAGCATAACATGTAGTGTGTGAAAACCGCCTATGCTCTCGCCTGCGAAGCACTCGCGGCGGCCCCTCGCCGATGGCTCGTCACGGGGGGCGCCGGCTTCATCGGATCCCACCTCATCGAGCGGCTCCTGGCGCTGGGACAGGAGGTCGTGGCGCTCGACGACCTCTCGACCGGACACCGCGGCAACATCGACGAAGCCGTGGCGGCCTCGGGCGCCCCCGCGGATCGGTGCCGTTTCGTAAAGCGGGACATCGTCGATGCCGATGCCGTCGCCGAGGCGTGCCGCGAGGTCGACATCGTGCTGCACCAGGCCGCGCTGGGTTCGGTGCCCCGGTCCGTGAAGGAGCCGCAGGAGACGTATGCCCGCAACGTCGCGGGGTTCATCAACGTGCTCGACGCGGCCCGCGACGTCGGCGTCTCCCGCCTCGTCTACGCATCCTCGAGTTCGGTGTACGGGGATTCGCCCCACCTCCCGAAGGCGGAAGCCCACATCGGCAACCCGGCATCGCCCTACGCGGCCACGAAGCGCGTAAACGAATTGTACGCCGAGATGTACCGCCGCAGCTACAACCTCGAGATCGTCGGACTCCGTTACTTCAACGTCTTCGGCAGGAGGCAGGCTCCCAACGGACCGTACGCCGCCGTCATACCGCGCTGGACCCTGCGGCTGCTCGCGGGAGAGCCGTGCCAGATCTACGGTGACGGCAAGACGACCCGGGATTACTGCTACATCGACAACGTGGTACAGGCGAACCTGCTCGCCGCCGCGGCGGGGGCGGAGACGGCCCGCGGCGTCTACAACGTCGCCGCGGGCGATGCGACGACGCTGAACGAACTGTTCGGCCTCATCCGGTCGGGGCTCGCGGAGAAGCGGCCGGACGTGGGAAGCGCGGAACCCGTGTACGAGCGCTTCCGGGCCGGTGACGTACGGCATTCCTACGCGGACATCTCGAAGGCTCGGGAACGGCTCGGATACGAACCCCGCTGGACGCTCCTCGAGGGCCTTCGGTCCACGCTCGACTGGTACGCCGCCCTCTGAGCAGCGGGGACTGGCCTGCGGGCGCCCGTCCTCCGGGGCTGCCGGGGCCCGACCTTCACGTCTGGAGGATCGACCTCTCGGCCCGCCGCGAGAGCGGCGGCGGCGAACTCCTGAGTCCGGACGAGCGGGCCCGCGCCGAGCGGCTCGTCAGCGCGAAGGCGCGCGCCCGGTTCCGCCGCGCCCGCATCGCGCTGCGATGTCTCCTCTCCGAGTACCTGCGCGTCCCGCCCGGGGAGTTGGCGCTGGCGTACGGAGAGCATGGAAAGCCCCGGCTGGTGTCGGCACGAGGGGGGGACGGGGACGGGGACGCTCCCCCGTTCTTCTTCAATCTCAGCCACTCGGGCGGACTCGCGCTGTGCGCCGTGGGCCAACTCGGCGAGATCGGCGTCGACATCGAACGCATCCGGCCGCTCAGCTATCCGGGGGGCCTCGCCCGCGACCACCTCTCCCCCGAAGAGCGGCGCCTCCGGTCCGACTGGGAGACGGAGGCGGCCCGGCCGGAGTTCTTCCGGATCTGGGCCCGGAAGGAATCGATCCTCAAGGCCGCCGGACTGGGACTTTCGCGTCCGCTCGACCGCGTCGACACGATCCGGGGGGAACTGGATGGACGGTCGTGGTGGCTGACGGACGTCTTCCCGGGAGAGGGTTTCGCCGGCGCCGTGGCGTGCGCGCGCCGACCCGCCTCGGTGCGGCGGTGGAGCTGGCCGTGAGGAGGCGGCCGCACGGGCTGGGCACGGAGGTTGACGAGTGCGGACTTCCTGCCGATACTGCCCCGCGACATTGCGGGTCGTGCCCGACCGCCCAAGCGGAACCGAACGTACGAACCCCCCTTTGCAACAGGCTCCAGTGACCCGGAGGTCGCACCATGTCCGACGCCGTTTTCGCGGCACCCAGTGAACACTCCTCGCAGGTTCGATACGACGATTACGGGGGCGCCGTGGCCTCGGGCGATCGAGACGCGATCCTGAAGCTCTGCGAGGAGCTGAACGTCCGATTCCTTCGTCTGATCTTCATCGACATCAACGGCTTCGCCAAGAATGTCGAGGTCCCGGCGAGCAAGTTCGAGGAAGCTTTCGACGCCAAGGTCATGTTCGACGGCTCGTCGATCGCGGGCTACGTCCGCATCGAGGAGAGCGACATGCTCCTCCGGCCGGACCTGGACACGTTCCGGATCTTCCCGTGGGGGAATCCGGCCGCCCGTGTGGCGCAGATGTACTGCGACGTGCGGCGCCCCTACAACAAGCCGTTCGGGGGTTGCCCGCGCGCGGCGCTCAAGCGCGTCGTCGCCAGGGCCGAATCGATGGGCCTCACGATGTACGCCGCCGTCGAGGCCGAGTTCTTCCTCTTCAAGACGAATGAGGACGGGAGCTGCAACTTCGTCACGGGCGACGACGGCGGGTATTTCGACCTCACGCCGTCGGACCTCGCCGAGCGGGCGCGGCGCGAGATGGTCACCGGCATGGAGTCGATGGGGCTCGATATCGAGGCCGCGCACCACGAGGTCGCCGAAGGCCAGCACGAGATCGACTACAAGTACGGCGAGGCGCTGCGCACGGCCGACGACCTCATGACCTTCAAGTTCGTCGTCCGCAACATCGCGCTCGCGCACGGACTCCACGCGACGTTCATGCCGAAGCCCATCTTCGGCGCGAACGGGTCGGGCATGCACACGCACCAGTCGCTGTTCAAGGGCGGGAAGAACATCTTCCACGACGCGAACGCGGACTACGAGCTGGCCGACGTCATGCTCCACTACATCGGCGGCCTCAAGAAGCACGCGCGGGCGATCGCCGCGGTCACCAACCCGATCGTGAACAGCTACAAGCGGCTCGTGCCCGGGTACGAGGCACCGATTTCCATCGCGTGGTCGCAGCGGAACCGCTCGCCGATGATCCGAATCCCGGAGCAGCGGGGCCTGGGGACGAGGGCGGAGTTCCGGATGCCGGATCCGTCGTGCAACGGCTACCTGGCGCTGGCCGTCCAGCTCGCCGCCGGCCTCGACGGCATCGAGAACCGGATCGATCCCGGTCCGCCGCTCGACACGAACGTGTGGCAGCTTTCCGACGAGGAGCGCGAGCGGATCGGGCTCGAGGTGCTGCCCGCGAACCTGGGCGAGGCGGTGGAGGAGTTCGAGGCGAACGACGTCATGAGGGACGCGCTCGGAGACCACATCTCCGGGCAGTTCATCAGCCGCAAGAAGGCGGAATGGAGCGACTACGTGGCGTCGGTCTCCCAGTGGGAACTCGAACAGTACGTCAACTACTAGCCCGCTTCCGGCTTCCCGCAGCCTGAGCCGATCAGCGGTCCGGGGGTTCCAGGATCCCCGGATCGTTGACGGCATCGACCGCCACGACGAGCCCGGGGAGTTCCGCCCCGGTGTTCCGGACCTCGGTGATCACGTTCCGAATCCGGCTCAACCCCACCGCGTTCCGGCGCCGGAAGGATCGCACTGCGTCTTCCGTCGTCGACCCCTCGGCGCCGGCGATGATCTGCGCCGCCATGCGCGAACGCGCCAGCTCGAGTCGCGTGACGAGGATGCGCGCCGCCCTCTGGTCCCACGGATCGTCGGTGGCCAGCGAGTAGACGCGGCTCCGCAGCCACGGAAAGTCGATCTCCTCGGCGAGACCGAAATACACGGCGCCGACCTCGCGCGTACCGGCCCCCGTTTCGCGGATGAGGCTGGCGATCGGCAGCAGTTCGTCCACATAGCGGAAGGTCGCGAGTTGCGCCGAGCCTTCCGGATCGAGGCCGTCCATCTCGTGCAGCGAGCAGGTGGACTCGAAACGTTCCCGCCGCTCCGCGCTGAGCAGTTCCGGCAGGGCCTCGCGGACCGCCCGCACGGGGTCGTGCAGCCACTCGATCGCCTCGCTGACCGGTTCCGCGGGGCCGGTCCGCTGCAGAAGCCATCGCGTCGCGCGCGTCAGGGCGTCGGCCATGGCCAGGTAGCACTCGTTCTGCGCCCCGCTCCGCATCCGGGCGTCGGCGACGCGCAGCCGCTCGTACAGATCCTCGGCATCCGCGATCCGTGACGCGACGTACCAGGTGCGGGCGACGGTCGCGGCGGCGCGGCCGGTCTCCTCCATGAGCCGGATGTGGCTCGTGGCGCCCATGCGGTCCACGTAGCGGTTCGTGAGCAGCATGCTCGAGATGTTCGGACGCAGCCGGTGCTCCTCGAGGTCCGAGGTCTCGACTTCCTTCAGCGCCCCGAAGGGGAAGTAGTCCTCCACGAGTTCCATCATGGCCGGATCGCGGGACACGCTGGACTCCGTGAGCGCATGCTTGAGGTGGAGCTTCGAGTAGGCCATCACCGTGGCGAGTTCCGGCCTCGTGAGGTGCGCCCCGAGGTTCTCCCGTTCGAGGAGTTCCTCGCCGGTCGGCAGGTATTCGAGGGCGGGATCCAGGATCCCCTCCCGTTCGAAGCGCTGGATCACCTCGCGGAATGCCGCGGGCGCGCGCCGCGCCCGGATGTAGTCGAGGCTGATCGCGAGGCTCTGGCTGTACGTGTTGCGGAGGACCTTCCACGAGACCTCGTCCGTACACTCGCGGAGCAGATCGTTTCGCGCCTCGTAGTCGATCCTCCCGTTCGACAGTGGCGCGCCCAGGAGGATCTTGAGGTTGACCTCGTGGTCGGACATGTCGACCCCGGCGGAGTTGTCCACGGCGTCGGTGTTGATGCTCCCCCCGCGAAGCGCGTACTCCACCCGGGCGCGCTGCGTGAAGCCGAGATTGCCGCCCTCCCCGACGACCCGCGCCCGAATGGCCGTCGCATCGACCCGTGTGGGATCGCCGCTGGGGTCGCCGACATCGGCCTGGCGTTCCGAACTCGCCTTCACGTACGTGCCGATGCCGCCGTTCCAGAGAAGGTCGACCGGCGCCGACAGGATCGCGCGGATCAACTCGTTTCCGTTCATCTCCTCGCGATCGACGGCGAGGCGCTCGCGGATCTGCGGCGAGAGGGGGATCTGCTTCTCCGTCCGATCGTAGACGCCACCCCCCTCGCTCAGAAGCTCGGTGTCGTAGTCGGCCCACGACGAGGCCGGGAGGTCGAACAGCCGTTTCCGTTCCTCCCACGACGCCTTCGGGTCCGGGTTCGGATCGAGGAAGATGTCGCGGTGATCGAAGGCGGCGACGAGTTGGATCTGCTTGCTGAGCAGCATCCCGTTGCCGAACACGTCGCCGCTCATGTCCCCGATGCCGACCGCCGTGAAGGGCTTGTTCTCGTAGTCGATGTCCGCTTCCCGGAAGTGGCGCTTCACGCATTCCCACGCGCCGCGGGCCGTGATCCCCTCTTTCTTGTGGTCGTACCCCTGCGATCCGCCGGAAGCGAAGGCGTCATCGAGCCAGAAGCCCGCTTCCGCCGCGAGTTCATTGGCCGTATCCGAGTTCTTCGCCGTCCCCTTGTCCGCCGCGACGACGAGGTACGGATCGGGTCCGTCGTGGATCACCATCCCCCGGGGTTGCGTCACCTCGCCGTCGACGACGTCGTCGGAGACTTCCAGCAGCCCGCGAATGAAGTCCCGGTAGCTGTCCAGCCCCGCCGCAAGCCGCGCCTCGCGACCATCCGGCAGGCCCTTCACGATGAAGGCGCCCTTCGCGCCGCCGGGCACGATGACGGCGTTTTTCACCCTCTGCGTCTTCACGAGCCCGAGCACTTCCACCCGGAAATCCCCGTAGCGGTCGCTCCACCGGAGCCCGCCGCGCGCCACGTCGTCCATGCGGAGGTGGGCGGCCTCGGTGCGAGGGCCCCGCAGGTAGACCTCGTGCTTCGGCTTCGGCTTCGGAATGAAGTCGACGGAGCGGCTCGAGATCTTGAGGGCGAGAAGAGGCGACCGGCGCAACTCGCCCCGGTAGTGGTTCGTGCGCACCGTCGCGTGGACGAGTTCCATCATCCGCCGCAGCGTCCGGTCGTCCTCGATCCCGCGCACCGAAGCCAGCGCGCGCGTGAACTCGCGCTTCAAGCGCCGCATCGTTTCGGCCGCCCCTTCCCGCGCCTCCGGATCGAAGCGCGCCTCGAAGGCCCGGAAGATGCAGCGTGCGATGTCGGGGTACGCGGTGAGCGGAAACTGGCCGCCCGTGGGCGCGGCTACGGCGCCGATGCGGAACGTGTAGCCCGCGTAGGCTCGGAGGACGGATACCTCCCGCCACGTGAGACCGGCGGTCACGATGAGTTCGTTCAGCCGGTCATCTTCCGCGAGCCCCGCCCGGATGGCCCGCAGCATGTCGCCGATCCGGTCCTGCGCCGCCGCGATGTCGATGTCGCCGGCACGCATCGCCTCGGCTTCGAAGGACTGGACGCGCGCCGCGAACGTCTCTTCCGTGGCGTCGGGCGTCTCGTCCTTGAGCTGGATCGTGAAGCGGAGCGAGTCGAGCACCCGGAGCCCCAGGTTCTCGAGCGTGGGGATCACGTCGCTGAGGACGTAGTGACCCTTCCGGGCGTACAGCCGCAACTGATAGTGTCGCTCGTCCGCTTCTCCGGGGGACCGCTTGAGCAGCACCTGGCTCTCGCCCGTCTCGGCCAGCCGCGCGAGACCCGCCACATCCTCGACCGCGGTGTCGATGTCCATCGCCGCCTGGTAGCCGGTCGAGAAACGCACGACATGCGTTGCGAGTTCGTGGCCCCGCGTGGGACCGTGGACGGCATCGAGCGCATCCTCGAGCCGCTCCTCCCAGGTGCGGACGATCGAGCGGACCTCGGCCTGAACGGCGTCGAGGTCGACGGACCCCACCTCGTCCGGGTCGTGGGCCAAATAGAAGTGGAGGCGCGCCTGGTCGCCCTGGCCGAGCGCGAGGTGATAGTTGAGGAGCGTCCCCCGGTAAGCTTCGATCAGCGCCGCCTGCAGCCGCCTCCGCACCTGCCCGGAGAAATGGGTCCTGGGGAGGATGACCATGAGCTGGACGCCGCGGCCGAGCTGGTCGGGACGCGCCGTGACCCGCACATCGTCCCCGCCTCCGGTCGCCATCACGGCGTCGACGACGGAGCGGATCTCCTCCACCGAGGCGAGGAACAGTTCCTCCTTCGGCATCGAGTTGAACGTCCCCAGGATGACGTTGTAGTCGTGCGATCCCGGGGGCGCGGCTTCGAGCTGGAGAATCTCGCGCAGCTTGCGGCGCAGGATCGGGATGGAGGAGGCGTCCTGCGAGAACGCCTTCGCGGTGAACAGGCCGAGGAACCGGTGCTCGCCGTACACCGTCCCGTCCGGTCGCAGACGCTTGATGCCCACGTAGTCCATGCGGACGTTGCGCCGAATCGGACTCTGGGCGTTGGTCTTCGAGATGATGAGAAGGGGGCCGCCCAGCACCCGGGCGCGAAGGTAGGCGGGGAGTTCGTCCAGGGGGCGGGGTTCGTGGTATTTCGATTTGCCGTCGTCCCTGAGGATCCCCAGCCCGGTTCCCTCGTCGACGCGGATCCAGTCCCGACCGGCATCGTCCGTCTCGATGTGGTACGAGCGATAGCCGAGGAAAACGAACCCGGGGTCCACGAGCCACCGGAGGAGGTCCTGGATCTCCTCGAATTCGGCGCTGCGCCACGGCGTCTCGATCCGCTTGGCCTCGAGTCCGCTGACAAGCGTCCCCACCTGCTCGATCATGGGGGAGAAGTCCGCGGTGACGGCCCTGACGAGTTCGAGGCGCTGTCGCACCTCGGCTTCCAGCGTCTCGCGGACCTCCGCGTGGTGTGCGTCGTCGAGCACGATGTGGACGACCGACACGCGCGAGCCGTCGGCGGAGTGGTCGCGGATGTCGAGCACGCGGCCGGAGGCGTCCCGGTCGACCACGACGACCGGGTGGAGAAGGTGCGGAATATCGATTCCGGCGGAGTGGAGATACTCGCGCAGCGTGTCGACGATGAAGGGCCGATCCTCCATCACCGTCTGAAGCACGCCGCGAGACGGATCGTCCTCGTCCCAAGCGAGCCGGATCGCGATTTCGCCGTCGGCGGCGCCGGCGACGAGGCGGTAGAGCGCGGCGACGTCATCTGCCAGAGCGCGGATCGGACGCCCATCCGCGATGTGGGTGTAGCCGCGGCTGAAGAGCCGGCGGGAGAGATTGCGGACCGCCTCGCCGGGCGCGTCCGGGAGTCGCGATTCGACCTCGCGGATCAGCGGCCCGAGGTCCGACGGCTGCGCAGGCTTGTGTTTCATGCCCGTAGATACCCCATTGTGCCGCACAGGGTCAACGGCGAACGTGCCGCGTGCCGAATCGAGCACCGAATCGAGCACCGAATCGAGGACCAGATCGCGGCCGGCGCGGGCCGGCGCGGAGCATCGGAAGAACCGAGACAGGGACGGACAGCATGCACATATCGATCGAATACTGCACCGCTTGAAACTACGAGCCGAAAGCCGCCAGTCTGGCGGCAACTCTCAGGGAACGGTTCGACAATCCGGAAATCGAGATGATCCCGTCCGGCGGCGGCCGGTTCGAGGTCGTGGCGGATGGAAAGCTCATCTACTCGAAGGCCGCCACGGGCCGGCACCCATCCCATGAGGAGATCCTCGACGCGCTGGGTTAGCGACGGCTGAGTTCCCGCGGGAACGTCCAGGGCCGGCGCGACCGTTCAACGGACCCGTCCGTAGCGGTCCTCGAGGCGCACCAGGTCGTCCAGTTCCGGCGTGCTCACCTCGAGGATGACGCTGTCCTCGAGCGCCTCCATGCGGTGCACGTTCCCCGGAGGAATGGAGACGATCTCGCCCGGGAGCCACTCGAAGACTTCGTCGTTGAGCGTGAAGCGCACGCGCCCGGCCTGGAGCAGCATCGTCTCGTGCTTCACGAGGTGTTTCTGCAGCGAGAGGATGTGCCCCGCCTTCACCTCGAGGATCTTCCCCGCGTAGCGGTCGGTGTGGGCGTACCACACCTCCCGCCCCCAGGGCTTGTCGACCACGCGAGGTTCGCCGCGACGCGCCGCGTCCCGTCCCTCGGGTTTCGCCGTGTGTCGTTCCATGATGGGACATGATACACCGGCGGCCGCCGTGACGCCGAGCCGGTATCAGACGTGAATCAGGCGAAGCGTCCGGGAGGGAGAACCCTGGAGCGGCTGATGGGTAGATTCCTGCATCGAGCCGCCCGGGGCCTGTTCAGCTGCAACGCGGGTAGTAGTGGCGGTGGCGGCCGTACCGAAGGGGGACTCCAGTGCGCACCAGAAGCTTCGCTCCATTGTTCCTGCTGACCCCGGTCTTTGCGGGTTGCGACGGTTCCGTGGAACCGCGCGAGCCCGCCTACCTCGAGACGCTGGAGGTGACCGTCGGCCCCACGCTGGCCAAGTGCTACGGCGTGGGCCTGCGGTCATGCATGGTCGTCAACGGCCGGTTGTTCTACGACGGAATCGAAGGATTCGAATACGAGCCCGGCTACGACTACCGCCTGCGCATCGGCAAGTACGATCCCTGGGACGGGAGGGAACCGCCGCAGGATGCCGGCCAGTACGCGTACCGTCTGCTCGAGCAGCTTGCGAAGACCCTGGCGCCATCCACGCCCGCAACCCTGTCGGTGGGTCCTGCGCGGGTTGTATGCCACGGAAGTGACGACTTCTGCCCGGTGGTGGACGGCGCGCCGTACGACGAGCTGATCACCCGCTTCGAATACGAGGCGGGCTACTACTACAGCCTCGAGGCCAACAGGTATGCCGATGGCCGGTACGTTCTGAGTGAAGTCGTCTCAAGAACAGAGGCGGCGGGCACGGAAGAGGAGATCACCATCGATCGCCACAGAGTCGAGTGCGGCGACGGCTATCCCGGGTACTGCAAGGTCGTCAACGGCGCCCCCTACCGAGGCGAGGTCGTGGGCTTCCAGCCCCGGCACGAGATCAACTACCGCCTGCGCGTCGAGAGGTTCGACATGTTCCCCGAAGGCATGACCGGGTCACCCGATGTGCCGGCCCACGGCTATCGCTGGCTGGAGACGCTCGAGGCCACTCCGGGCTCCTGATTCCGCACCGTGCCTACAACGACGCCGGTAATTCCGCCGGATGCGCCCGGTTTCTAGTATGTTCGGGGCATAGTACGGACGGAGCATCAGAATGGAGGACGAGAGATCGATGATCAGCGTCGCTGAGGTGAAGGCGCGCGAAGGGTACCGGATCTGGATCCGGTTTGCGGATGGTTGCGCGGGAGAGATCGATCTTTCCGACCTCGCGGGCAAGGGCGTCTTTCGGGCTTGGGATGACCAGGATCTCTTCGACAAGGCCCACTTGGCGCCGCACGGTGCGGTCGCCTGGTCCGCGGAAATCGAACTCTGCCCCGACTCGCTTTATCTGGAGTTGACGGACAAGTCTCCGCAGCAGGTGTTTCCCGGACTTGGCCAGCCGGTTCCGCATGCCTGAAGTCTGCCGGTTCTACGGCATCGTTATCCGCATGTACTTCCGCGAACACGGTCCAGCCCATTTCCATGCCGAATACAGCGGCCAGGAGGCTGTTGTCGGCATCGAGGATCTGGCCATTCTGAGGGGACGCCTTCCACCGCGCGCGTTGGGTTTCGTGGTCGAGTGGGCTTCACTCCATCAAGCGGAGTTGCTGGCCGCATGGGAACGGGCCAGACATCACGAGGCTCCCGGCAAGATCGCTCCGCTCGAGTGAACTGGCCGCGTGACGGCCGCCGGTTCCGGCGGGAGAGCGTGCGGGCAACACGGAAACCGTTGTTGTTGTTCCGGTTGTCGGTGGTGTTCCTGTTCCGGTTCGCGGAGCGGAGGTTCCTCGGGTTGTTGTTCCAGGAACCGCCGCGGAGCACGCGACGGCAGGGGGGCGGCCAGGCTCCCGTGCGGGATCGAACCACCCCGCCCGGAAGATCGAGTGGCGCAGGCGCCACGTATCGGCATGGCTCGCGTGTGCAATCCATGAGTTGATGCGTTGTTCGACCTCGCCGCGCGTCACCGTGCCCTGACGCCAGCGGTCGCGGAGGCCGCGCAGGCGGTTGCGGAAGCGGCGCACGTTGTCCTCGGGCAGTCGCCGGCGCCCCCCGGGGAGGAGGACGTAGCCGAGGAACTTCGCGGGGGCGCTCGCCTCGCTGATGTACGTCTTGTCCGGATGCGGACGAAGGCGTCGGCCCTCGAGATAGCGGTCGATGCGCCGCTGCCAATCGGCGAGCACGCCGGGGTCGTCGTGGAACAGGGCGAAGTCGTCCACGTAGCGCAGGTAGCCCTTCGCCCGCAGCACTTCCTTGCAGAAGTGGTCGAAGCCGTCGAGGTAGACGTTGGCGAAGAACTGGCTCGTGAGGTTCCCGATCGGGAGCCCGCGGCGGCGTTCGAACGGCGTGAACAGGTCGTCGCCCGGATAGTAGAGGTTCACCGGCTCCTGCGGGTTCGCGCCGTCGATGATGGTGTCCGCCAGATCCAGGGTGCGGGGACAGGTAAGACGCCGCCTGAGGTCGCGCTTGAGGATCGCGTGGTCGATGGCCGGGAAGTAGCGGTAAATGTCGCAGCGGAGGACGTACCGGAAACGGTCGCGGAACTTCTCGTAGCGGGCGACTGCGCGGTGCGTGCCCTTCTCGACGCGGTTCGCGTAGCTGTCGTGGATGAAGCCGCGCTCGAAGATGGGTTCGGTCACCGCGCAGAAGGCGTGGTGCACGACCCGGTCGCGGAACGGCGCCGCCGAGACGAGCCGGTGCTTGGGGTCGAACACCTCGATGACCGTGTAGCGCCCGGGGTGGTACTTGCCCGCCCCGAGTTCGCGTTCGAGGCGGAGGACTTCCGTTTCGAGGTTCGCGAGGAAGGCGGCGACGCCGGGTTTCGACCGCTTCCCCTTCGCCGCCCGCAGCGCCGCCCCCCGGAGCGCGGGGAAGGAGGCGACCGCCTCAAACAGGTCGCGGGCTTTGGCGGGCACGGTGGGCTTTCATCCAGGCGCCGATCCGGCGCCCGGTCTCGTCCAGCGAGCGGGCGGCGTGCTCGTAGCGACGAGCATCCAGGTGACGCAGGTCGTGGGCGAGGCGCAACAGAAAACGCAATTTCTCGATCCCGAGGTTGGCCCGCGAGAGGTGGTTTCGCCGCTGCCGGGTATAGGTGGCCTCGATCAGTGATTCCAGGACGTCGAGGGCGGCGCGCTGAATGCGGTCTCCGAGCAGGAAGCACTGGGAGTGGGGGAACTTCTCCAGCGTCGGGACCAGCCACAGGATGAAGCGGTAGTGGCCTTCGAGCGCGGCCCCGGTCTCCGGCGCCCGGTTCTCGGCCTTCTGCGCCGGGGATCGCTTGGCGCGCTCGGCGGCCGTCTCAGCCACGAGCCGGCATCAATCCGCCAGCCCCGGCCCGGGCATCGCTTCGAGCCCCCGGGTGAGAGCCCGTATGCCCCGCACGTTCACCCAGGAGTAAAGATGTAAGGATGCAGGAATCAATTGAGCGTCCAGGCAACACGGAAACCGATGGCGCTGCCCCGGCCGTCGGTGGAGTCCCCGTACCGGTTCGCGGAGCGGAGGAACCCCGGGACGCTGCCCCAGGAACCACCGCGGAGCACGCGACGGCCACACTGGCCGGACTGCCAGGCGCTCCCATCCGTCGGCGCGCCGGCATAGCTCCGGTTCCAGCAGTCCTGCGTCCACTCCCACACGTTCCCCAGCACGTCATACAGCCCGAACGCGTTCGGCGCGTACGACCCCACCGGCGCCGTGTACTCATATCCGTCGGGGCAGGGAGCTGGCGCACCGCCGTTGGCGTACCGGCACTGGCCCGACTCGCTCTCGCCCCAGTAGCGCGCCGTCCGCGACCCCGCCCGGGCCACGTATTCCCATTCGGCCTCGCTCAACAGCCGGTAGCGCGCGCCCGTCTGCTGCGAGAGCCACGACACGTACATCTGCGCATCGTCCCAGTTCACGTTGATCACCGGGCGGCTCCCCCGTCCCAAGCCGCTGTCGTCCGGCGCGTTGCCGCCGCACCCCCCCGCGTGCACGCAGGCGTCCCACTCCGCGAACGTCACCTCGTACACCCCCACCGCGAACGGGGCCGGGATCGTCACCGAGTGCTGCGGACCCTCGTCACCGAACCGGCCCTCCTCCGACGCCGGCGAGCCCATCGTGAACGTCCCCGCCGGCACAACCACCATCCGAGGACACGCGTCGCAATCGCTGAACTCGGCGCCCGGGGTCGGAGCCGCGGCGCCGGACCGTCCTCCCGCCGGGGCCGCGGGAGCTCCGGGTGGGCCGGCGCGCGAGCCGGGATTCGCCGCCGCCCGCGCCGCGGGGGCCTCGGGCGCCGGGGCCGCCGCGGGAGTGGAGGCCTCGGGCGCGAACGTGTAGTCCACGCTCCAGGTCTCGAACCGGGGCTCGTGTTCGTGGAACACATAGACGTAGCTCGTGGCCGCCACGGTCTCGCCCGGGGCCACGTTGCCGCTCGGCTGGATGTGGCCGGCCGCGCCGCCCCACTGGACCTGCAGCGGATAGTCCACCGACGCCGACATGCTCCAGTTGGTGCAGGGCGGGTCCTCCGCCTCGATCCGGTAGATCGCGATCAGATGATCCAGCCGCTTCCCGGACCCGTTGTACACGGAGAAGTCCAACTGCCAGATGTCGATCGGCTTTCCGTGGTTCGGCTTCTTCTGCTCGTAGGCAGCCGCCGGCTCCCGCTCCTCGGACACGTTGCACGTCCCGGCGCGGCCTCGAACTCCGGTCCAGAAGCCCTTCCTCTCCCTCCTCCCGGAACCGCTTGAGCCACTTGAACCCCGTCCGGCGGCTCACCCCCATCTCGGCCGCCACCACTTCGACCGGCTCCCCGGCCAGCACCCGCTTCACCAGCACCGCTCGCCCCGCGGGCGTCAACTTCGCATTCTTGTGCACGTTCACCGGATCCTCCGACGAGTAGGGTGTGAGCTCTCTGATAGGAACTCTCATTTTACTCGTCGATCCGGTGAACAAGCATCGTGGCATCTACAACTAGATGGTCCCAATGCCAGCCAAGGTCCGTAGCGTGGGGCGCGGGAGGGGCGCGGCAAACCACGGTCGGCCCGTCTCTCGAGGTAGAGGGGCGTAAGGGTGGCGACATCGGTCTGAGGCGGTCCCAGTTCGTTGGACAGTCCGAGGGCAAAGTTAAGGTGGACTCCGACCGGTTGTGAGAGCCCTCGGGAGCTGTTCCTGTTCGTTCTCCTGGAGTGGATCCTCCACCCGGAGGCCCTCCCCCGGCAGGGAAGGACGGGTTCCAATATGGCCCCCGGCCACTGAGAAGGGAATCCGGGTTCAAGATCTCCGGCGCCCTCCAGCCCAGCGCGTCGTCCAGAGCCTCGACGCGGAACGACGCGTCCATCGTGTTCGACAGCCGCCACGCGAGCACGTGCCGGGTCGCCCAGTCCATCCCGGCCACGAGGTAGAAAAAGCCTTGCGTCACCGGAACATAGGTGATGTCCGCGCACCACACAGTGGTCCGCCCGCGAGATCGCCATGCCGCGCAGCAGATAGGGGAAGACCCGGTGCTCCGGACCCGCCACGCTCGTGCGCGGCCGCCGGTACGTCGCCTCCACCCCCATCAGGCGCATGAGCCGCCGGATCCGGTGCCGGCCCGCGGTGACCCCCTCGCGGCGCAGATGCCGCGTCAACTGCCGGCTCCCGTAGAACGGATACGCCATGTGCAGCTCGTCCACACGCCGCATGAGCGCTAGGTTCTCCGCGCTCTCCCCCTTCGGCCGGTAGTACTGCGACGACCGGCTCACGTCCAGCAGCGCACACTGTCTCGAAAGACTCAGCGGCCCGTTCCGCTCGATCATCCGCACCCGCTCCGACCGGCTCAGCGCTTGAGCCCGCGCCGAAAAAAATCCCGCTCAACCGTGAGCTCTCCGATCTTCGCGTGCAGCTCCCGGACCTTCGCCTCGTGCTCCTTGGCGAGCTTCCGGCCCGCGCCCCCGGCGAACACCTCCGGCAGCCCCTCGAGCAGCTGCCGCTTCCATGTGCTCACCTGGTTCGGGTGAAGCTCGTGCCGCCTCCCGGTCGCCTGCACGCTGTCGCGTTCGCGCACCGCCTCCAGCGCTACCCGAGCCTTGAACTCCGGCGTGAACCGCCGTCTCTTCCTGGCCATCTCGGTGCCTCCCGTTCCATCCTGGAATCCACCTTAACGACCTGTCCGAAAAACTGGGACCACCTCACGCGAACGCCCCGGTGTCAGGTGACTACCGTATGTGGACGCCCCCATGGTGGGCAAGCGGGATTCAGAACCGAGTTGGTGGCAGTGTGGCCAGGTACTGTCGTATGTCCGGCCTCTTGATGCAGCCCTTTATTTGGCCGCGGGCCCGTATGGTGTTCGTGAGATCGGATCCAAATCGTACTTGCGGGCTCTCAGGCCCTCCGGTAATCACTGGTTTTTCCGACCCCGTCTTGCTGACTGTGTGCCCTTACCCGTTTCTCGCGTCCTGTTGCCCACACCTCCCGGCAGCGCCTTTGCTTCGCTTCTTCTTTCGCCGCCCGCTCAGGCGGCAGCTCGAACTCGGTAAGCCTCCTTTTTTGTGGCCAGCGCCCAGACCCTCCGCGCCGTCCTGTTGGCGAGCGCCACCGCGACCACCTTCCTTGGCTTGCGCGCCAACATCCCGGCCAGCCACGGATCCGTGATCTCGCTGCGTCGGCTCGCCTGCTGAACGACCGCCATGGCTCCCGTGACCAGGAGCCGTCTCAGGTCTCTCCGGCCCATCTTCGATATCCCGCCCAGCCTCGGCTTGCCGCCGGTGGTGTGCTGCCGCGGCACGAGGCCGAGCCAAGCCGAGAAGTCGCGGCCGCGCCGGAAGCTCTCCATCGGCGGTGCGAAGGCCTGCAACGCCATCGCGGTGACCGGTCCCACTCCGGGGATCGTCATCAGCCGCGCTGTCTCTTCGTTCTGCCGCGCGCTCGTCTGGAGTTCGCGGTCGAGCCCACCGATCTTCTCATCGAGTTCACCGATCCGCCCAAGCAGCAGCCACCCCAGTTCGGCGACCGCCTCCGGCAGGCCAAAGTCCTCGTCTTCGAGCACCGCGGCCAACTGCCTGATCCGGGCCCTGCCCCGGGGAGCGACAACGCCGTACTCGGCGAGGTGGCCCCGCAGCGCGTTGATCGTCTGCGTCCGCTGGCGCACCAGCAGGTCACGCGTGTGAAAGAGCATCCCCTGCGCTTGCCGCGCTTCGGTCTTGACCGCCACGAAGTGCATGGTCGGACGCTGCGCGGCCTCCGTGATCGCCTCTGCGTCGGCCGCGTCGTTCTTGTTCCTCTTGACGAAGGGCTTCACGTAGATCGGTGGAACCAATCTCACTTCGTGGCCGAGCGCCCCCATCTCACGGCCCCGGTAGTGGGCGCTGGCGCACGCCTCCATCGCCACCGTACACGGCGGCTGTGAGCCGAGAAAGCCCGGCCGCTTCCCGCGGCTCAGCTTCCCGCGGTACGCAACCGACCCGTCCGCCCTCGCCCCGTGTACCTGAAAGCCGCGCTTCGCCAGATCGATCCCGATGATGGCAACCTCTTCCATGCGGATGCCTCCTCTCTCAGATGGTCGACTGAATCGCTTCAGCACCATCCTGGCACATCGCGATGCCGTCGGGAGGGGGCGTCCACTCCATCGTACTTGTGCACCAAACTTGTACATCAGCGTCTTCGAATCACGCTCAGGTGAAAGAGTCCCGTGGTTACGCCATACGCTCGAACCGCTACGCGGTACTCACCATCGCGCGGAATCACCATCTCTATGCGCGAGTTTGTCCCCCCACCTCCATCGTCATCCCCGATCAACAACCCACCCGGACCGGTCACTTCAAGCCGCGTATCGAACTCCTCAGACCCCGCTTGGAAGATCAGCGTATCCCCTGCAGCCGCAGCTATCGTCCAAGCTGCTTTGTCCCTGACAGCCGTCAATCGCCCTTCTACTTCGTACCCAATTTCCAACCCGTCTGTTGTTTCACATGGGTCCAATAGTACTTCTGCGCCCGCCCCCTGCGTAGCCACCAGGGTAAACGCCCCCACCTCACCTTCCGATTGTGCCGACACAAGTGCCTTGACGCTTCCACTCCCCCTCATCCGGAACTGAGCGCGAGCCCGACACAGGCTGGACTGTCCCGTGAGTTCTTCCACATCATCTGATGCGATGTCTATCGTCGGCGTGAACGCATCCGAATTGACTTCAACCGTGACCCATTCGTCTTCCACTATTCTGTCTACCGCCCAAGCCTGAATCGGATCACCCGAAACCGGATCCTTCGCATCTCCAAGACCGAGGACCCCCTCTACCGACTCACCAAGCCTGATTGAGCGCGTCTCCGTGGGCAGTTCTTCCAATAGCTCAAAGTACCGGTCCGTTGACATGTTGGCCTGTCCGCATAGCGTGCCATCCGGGTCCTCTGCCACGAGCAATCCGTACCTCCCGACACCCCGCCGATAGCTGGATGCCACCACCCGGTATTCTTCCGACGCTTCCGTCACGAGACACACTCGCGAGTCCCATGCCAACCCGTCCCCATCGTTGTTCGAAACCTCGCGCGTGACCCGCATATTTCTTCCCTCCCGCCCAAGAACATCGCCTGCCTCCCGGGCGTAGAAGCCGCTACGCGACACGACCGTCAGGTGCGGATGGAACTCCGCCGACCTCATCTCGATGGCCAACCTCTCTCCGCCCATAACCGGAAGGACCCAGCTCTCCACTGGGCCGCCGGCTTCGTCCCACGTCCCAATCGACCGGAACTCGCCCTGCTCGATCACTCCTCGCCTAATCGTGTCCGTCACCGGGACGGCCCACAGATCGAACGTCACATCTTCGTTCCCCTCGGGATCAACACGCGTCCTACATCCGCTTCTGACCCTCAGTCGATACTCTCCGACCTCCGCGTTCAACGCGCTCACTACGACGCGATACTCCGCCGGATATTCCACCAAGTACTCCGCCGGCCGCGGGGGCTCGAAGCACAATGCAGAATTCAGGCCTTCCCCTCCATCATCATTCGTCACCGCGTAATCGTCCGCTCCTCGGTTTCTCAACATTGTCGCGATTCCCGGCCCTACGACATAGAGGTACGGGTCGAACACATCCGAGGTCAAATCAATCGTAAACTCAGCCTCTTCGTCCACGACGAACAGGCTCCACGCAGCCACCCTTCTCCCGCTCCGTACCAGATGATTCCCTTCCGTCAACGTACCTGTCACCGTCGAGTCAGCCCCTATTGTTCCCAACGGTTCCAGAAGCTCAAGGATCGACGGGTTCCCCTCTTGCGCATGCCCGTACATCGAGCCACTCGCTGGCTTAGGCGTCGCATTCCCTGCGAGAACAGCACACGCCGCCGCACACAAGGCATGGCCTGCCAACCGCCTGAACGCACGTCCTCTCGTATCCCGGTGCCACCCTGACCTGCACCGGATCCGCAGCAGGCACACACTGTCGTCGACATCAGCCATCAGTTCTCCTCCGTTGGTTGCCCTTGGGGCAAGCCTGATAATCCAACCTGTATTCGCGGCAGATCTGAAAGAGCTCTAGCCGACCTACATCCAGCTCGCGCAGGTTCTTGATGTCTTTCTCGTCGGGCGCCAGTTCAGGTCGTTCCTCCTCACACGACCATTTCACATACCATTCCATTAGCTCATAGTCTCTGAACTGCTCTGGTCCCCCTAGGTCGCTCACCTCCGGCACAGTCGCTCGATCGGCATCGTTACACGCGTCGGGGCCATTGTCGTCAGCGACTCCCCTGAACACCTCCTCCAGAGCGCTGAGCTGCATACCAGCGCTGCGCATCTCCTCATTCAGAATCGTCAAGGTAAACAGACCCCGACTCTTATCTTCGTGGAACCGGCCGTGGGTCGGCTGCTGCCACTCCAAGCGCCCACTCTCCTCCATCGTGTCGCGGACCGCGCCCATGATGTCCCTAAAGGACACACGCCCGTCCGCAGCGCCGTGCCATGCTGCGTTCAACTCCTGATGGAGGTGGCTGGTGAACACGCCCTGCACCTCATCCTCGATCTTGGAATCGTCCTCGTACTCGTACGCATCCTGACGATAGGCTGCCGCCGTAATCAGTTCCCGCGTCCGCGCCCGGCGTTCCACGCCTGTTCCGAACTCCTCCGGGTTATAGCTGCCTGCTTTGCAGGCATCGACGATAACAAGTACCTGATCGATGTCGCGTGTCCGAAAGTCCTCCAGGATCTCCGATAGCGAAATCCACCCCGATCCTTTCAACTCTAGCGCCGTCAACTCGTCTTTCCAATCCGACGAGGGCAACCACTGTCCATCATGGGGTATCAAATACACTTCGTCACCTGTTAGCTCCGCCCCATGGCCCGAAAAGTAGAAGATGATGTTTGCACTGTCTTTCTCGGCCTGCTTGGCGAACTCTGACGCAAGATGGGCCACCCTTCGGCTGGTAGCTGAGGTATCCCGAAGAAAGAAGCCCTGCGGATAATCGTCATTGCTAACATCTATGGATACCCCATACCGTTCTCCCAACACATCTCGGAGTCTGGTAAGATCAGTGCTGGCACCTTTGAGTGGCGGCCATTGGTCATTCTCGTAGTGATCAATGCCAATGCCGGCGAAATACACCCTACGACCAATTGCGCCATCTTCAGGTGAATCAAATTCGCCCTTCGCTGTCCGCTGTGCGACGCAGACAGAAGCCGTGACGGCCAAGAGGCCCCACGGCATTAGAGCGAATGACAGCCACGACGTCCGCATCGCCGTCCTCGCGCTCATTGAGTTCCCTCCCTTCCTGTGCGCCTTCCCTTTAGGCATCACGGTTTCCGGCCGTCAGGCCTCAGTATCCGAATCCGTACGGACGAGACACTCACCTTGCTTGCCCCGCCGCTTCCGGGGCCACCCTTCCGGATCCGCGTCTCGGTGCCATCCTCGAACATTTCCGCGAAGATCCAATCCAGTCCCGGCGCGCCGTCGCCCCTGCGCACCAGTTCCCCTGTCCCTGTCGTGCTTACGTACGGCCTGTAATCGACCTCTTCATCCGTTGCAAACAGCTTCACGATCTCCAGGCCGGAAGACGGATCGTGTTCGTTCTGTTTGAGGGCAAAACAGCCCAAGGGTTTCTCTTGTCCGGGCTCCAATCTGACCGATGTCTTTCCACCTCGCAGAGTCTTCAGTTCAACCAGACCGTTAGGCAAGAGATCCATTATTGAGATAAAGACACGACGTCGTGCGTTCTTGTTCTTGACGGTCGTAAGGAATCGCTGAGCACCACCGGGTCGATAGGTTACTTCCCAATCACTCCGATCAGCATTCGCCATCACGAAATCGATATTGTAGTCGCCATTGTCGGCAGGGGAAGCCGAACAACGTACTGCAGAGCCTTCATCCCGGACTCCGGGCACCATCCGGAGTTCGACGTCAACGTCGGCATCGTAGAATTGAAGCTTCCGCACGTACACATATCGGGAATAGCCCACGAGCACATCCGAAAACTCGGAGAGGGTCCCGTCACCAGAAACTACCACCGACCGCCCGATGACGGTGCCTTCCGTGGCCTCTTCCAATCGCAACGTGTCCCCCCGCTGCCGAACAATGGCATCGGCCTCTTCAGCGACAAGCGAGATGTTCTTCATCGCTTCCAACCTGGGTCGCAGACGCTCGACGAGCAGAGGATCCACTTCATCATGAATCGCCACGTTCGTGGCCATATCGCCAAGGTCTTGCCTCGTCACGAAGACGCGCGCGCGACGGAGAGCTAGGCTGTCGGGCGGCGCACTGTCCAGCTCGACTGTGGCCCGCAGCGACGTTGCCGCTACTATGCGTCCGGTTGCCCAAAGGGTGCCCCCGCCAAGGCCCATCGAACCGGAGGTGCCGGGCTCGTGAAGTTCCACATCGGAGCCACCGGTCAAGCCGTGGAGGAGTCCTCCACCGACCCGCAGCGTTACAGCGTCCAGGATCGAGTCTACCCGTGCCCACGGCCGATAGGGCTCGATCGTGTTGGCAAAGACTGCCACGTCGACCGCGCCGTCGATCTGTGGTACATGTTGATAGTTTCGTGCTCGGGCTTCCTCGGATATCAGGTCATAAAGGTCACGGAACGAGTGTCCCTGACCAATCTTCGGGAGGGCCACTGCCAAGGCGCGGGCGAGTGGACTGACGAGGGTTCCATCAACGTGTGTCGTCTCGATCACCCGCTCGAACTGCCTCCCGGCCGAGATTGTGATCAAGGGCGCCGCATTGCCGCGCGCCGAGAGCTCTTCGAAGCCACTGCCTTGCATCTTCCGAATTTGGCTCGGGACTCCCGTTGATCCGAATGCCCCGCGTGTACCCGTACCGGAATGGCAGGCGTCCAACAGCGCCACGACCTGTCCTCCTTCTCCTACTTTCGCCGCCAACTCTCCGAGCAGACTCCCGAGGATATCGTCCCGCACGTAGTATTCGGCGGCATAAGTTGTGTCGGACCATCCGGGATCGGGTGCACCATATGGCACAAGCACTTCATCCTTGCCGTCCTCTTCATCGTGCCCGTCGTCGGGAAGCTGGTCACCGTGCCCGCTGTAGAAAAACACGGCAACATCACCCGGCTGCGCTTGTTCGATCAGATGGTGCCGAATGCCCTCGAGAATGCCCGTCTTGGTCGCCGCCGAGTCGCGCACGACGGCGATGCTGTCAAAGTTGTGGAATTTCAGTGTGCTGTGGATCAAGTCGGCGGCATTCGCGGCACCGTCCAGGGTACCGTACCCTCGAGTACCCGGCGGGGCGGTCCCCTGCTGACCGACCGCGACGATCAGGGCCAGCTTTCTGGCGACGGTGGTACGTGGTGATCCGGCCGGTGCCGACATCTCGGTTATCTCGTTGTGCCGCAGCTCCAGCGAATCGGACATCAAGGCACCGGTGCACACGATAGTCACCACGAAAGACACTGAAACTCTTGCGATGCGCCTGATCGACATGTGCTTGCTCTCCCGCGTTTTGGGGGCCATGAACTCGCGATCGGTTACCGTCTCCTGAGGAAAGCCGCAATGGACTGATCGGGAGCGCTGGCCGTGAGTTGCGGCGTCTGCCGTGGCCTGTCCTTAAGGTACAGGAAGTACTCAACGGAATCCGAGACTGTTGTCCTGATCTGATCGAACGTGGCAGCGGGTCCGAGTTGGTCGATTGCGACAGCGAGGTAGTGCGTGAACACGCTCACTTCCTGGTCCCGGCCGGGGAGGCGGCCAGCGGTCCACGCCTTCTCGTCCTCCCTCGCTGCCGCCATAAGTACGTGTCGTTCCGGGCGTCGAACTGCAATGAGTCCGGGCAACAGGTCGTCGGCCCCGTCGGCCCCGGCCCGCAGGCTGCTTTCGTTGAACTTCCCCGCCAGACTCCTTGGCAGCCTGAGGTTCGACAGATCCGAGTCACTAGCCTCCTTGGCCTGGATGGGTCCGCCGCTCATGGTGGACGTTCCCGAATAGCACGCGTCGATGACCACAAGAATCCTCTCGGCTTCAAGGCCGTCGAGCAGGAAACCCACTTCGTCGTCGAGAATGAGACTCGTGTATTCTCCGGGACCCCATACGACGAGCGATTCATCAACTCCGTTCACCTCCAGATCCAGGACGCCGATGTTCTCGCCGCCCTCCCGTCCGTGACCCGAGAAGAAGAAGGCCGCCACGCCATCTGGCCCGGCCTGTCCAAGGTGCGAAGCGAATGCCCGGATAATATTGTCTCGAGTAGCCTGGTTATCCCTGAGAACGAGGATGTTCTCCGTTAGGAACCCGTAGTTTCGGACGAGGATGTCGTGCATGATGGCGACATCCCCAAGTGGACCTCTGAGGTCCGCCGCCCTACCGGGATAGTCGTTGATGCCAACCAGTAACGCGTAGCGGTCGGACGGATCTCCGGTCCCTGCGAACGGCGACGGCGCGGCGGGCAGCTCGTGTTCAACTTGCAGAGTAAAGGTCCCCACTGCGGGCGTGTCGGAGTTCGCAACGATGGTGTAGAGACCGTCTTCCGGCAGGGACAAAGAAAGCCGTGCGTTGGTGTCCAAGCCGCCATCATCGTCTTCTTCGAGCCATTCGAAGTTCGAGCCGACCCGGCCGCGTCCCAGTATCAAATAGGCGTCAAAATCCTTCGAATCCATCGACACGGTGAGTTGTTCGCCAGCTTCGCCATAGTAGTCCCACGTGCGATAGTGCGTACCGTCGCCCAAGGTGTCGTGGGTCGACACCAACTCGAAGTCCCTGGCCGACCCGGCGACGATTGCGGGGCGCCGGGGTTCTATCATGAGTTGATATGGCCCCAGCTCCCCCGACGCGTAGGAACTCACGACAATCGCATACGGACCATCCGCGTGAAGCTGCACGGTAAGCGCGGAGCTCGTTCCTGAGCCTCCATCGTCATCATCCCCGAGGAATGCCAGATCAGAAGCCAGATCCGCTCGGTACGCCATCAGGTAAGTGTCGAACGCCTCGGAGGTAGCCGAGATGCCTAGCCGTTCTCCTGCCAATCCTTCGTACCACCATTCGTCGTAGAACTGCCCATCGGCGAGCCGTGGATCCGTTTCGGTAAGCGACCCCGAATACGTTCCGACTGAAACGATCTCGGGCTCAGCGGCCGCGGCCAGCACGCGGGCGCTGGCCGCCTGGCTCCAGCGGACAGTCGAGTCTACACTCTTGGCGCTCGATGCGACGAGTGAGGATTTGGAACCCTCGCCGACCCCCGGTGTCACTTGAGCTTGCAACGCGACAGCGCAGCTTGCCCCTGTGAGCAGGGTGACTGCCAACGCACGCGACGAGGTGGTGAGCGTCGGTCCCCGGGAGCCACTGTACCTGGGCCGCGTCGATGCGGACCGGGACACGTCGTTCCCGTCTCGCACCTCAGCGCCAGCCAACGGACAGCCAATACCTCCCGGCATCGCCCCCGCGGTAGGTGTTCGCCACGATCGTATAGACCCCCGGCCGCAAATACTCGATTATTCGGGCGTTGATTCCCGGACCTCCGTCATCGTCTACGGCGGTCCTCGTCCAGCCACTCCCGTAGCGACTGCCCCGCCAGAGTTGGAGATACGAATCAACGTCATCGGAAGCCATGTCGACTTGGACCGTACCCGAGCTTGGCACCTCCAACACCCATTCATCGAAGTAGGATCCGTCGTGGAATATCCTGTCGGGATAGGCGAGACGGCCGGTTACCCGCTGGCCCATGTAGATCAGGTCGGTCCCCTTCGCCTCGGCAGCTGCGGCATCTGCAGCTGCGTCACCGACGCCCTTGTTCTCGTCGTCCAACGAGCCCTCCTTGGCGTCGACCTCAACGGCGGTACTGACCTCCGACTCGGTGTCGGGTACGGTGGAGTTTGCTTCAGCGCCCTCGCTCTCCGGGGCAGCACACGCGGACACCGTGAAGGCGAACACAACTGCGACCGGGGACAGGGCCAAAGGGAGTTTGCGAGCTGTCATTTCGATTCCTCCTTAGGTAAAGAAGCCGCACGGACTACAGAGATTGGGTGCTTGAAGTTCGGCACAATCGCGGACGCGCCCGTCTTCAAGAAATGGGGTCTTGCCGCCAACACGAGCCCGGCGACCGCGGACCTGCGGCGCGTCGAGTTCATCGGTGATTTTCGTAGGAGGTGGAGTCGGGGAGATTCCGGAGCGCATGCCCAAGCCCCTGGTTGGCGGGACGATCCCCGTAGGGGGGGCGTCGTCCGGCCCTCCCGCCCGGGCCGAGTCGGGGACAGTTCGAGACTCCGAGTGCAAGCTTGGATCCGCAGGTTCACAATCAGGGGAGCTAACCTAAAGGGAGATAAGGGTGCAGGAATCAATTGAGCCTCCGCGCAACACGAAGCCCGACGACGCTGTTGCCCCGGTCGTCGGAAATATCCCTGCTCCGGTTGGCAGAGCGGAGGTTGTTCCAGCTGAAACCCCAGGAGCCGCCGCGGAGCACGCGACGGCCACAGTCTCCCGACTGCCAGGCGCTCCCGTCCGCCGGGGCGCCGGCATAGCTCCCGTTCCAGCAGTCCTGCGTCCACTCGTACACGTTCCCCAGCACGTCGTACAGCCCGAAGGCGTTCGGCGCGAACGACCCCACCGGCGCCGTGTACTCATATCCGTCGGAGCATGAGACGTCGTCATCATCTCTGTTCGCGTAGCCGCCGCAGCCGCGCGCGCGCGCGCACGCGTCCCACTCCGCGAACGTCATCTCGTACACCCCCACCGCGAACGGGGCCGAAATCGTCACCGAGTGCTGCGGCCCCTCGTCGTCGCCCCGGCCCTGCTCCGACGCCGCCGAGCCCATCGTGAACGTCCCCGCCGGGACGACGACCACCCGCGGGCAGATGTCGCAGTCGCTAAACACCGTGCCGGGGGCCGGATCGGTCGCGCCGGGCACCCCCCTGGACTGTCCAGCGGCCGAGAAGGCACCGGCCAGCAGCATGAGTCCCGCCGCGGCGCTCCCGGCGACGCCGGGGACAAAGGTCCGTTGTGGCAGATTCATGGGCGAGCCTCCTTGAGGTGATCGAAACCACCAATTTAGGGGGGTACGACATGTCCGTCCATAGGAAACCGGCGTCACCGGCAGCCTCCGCCGCGGCCCCAGCTCATGGTCGGGGGCGGATCGCGCCGTAGCGCCTCCAGATATGCGAACGGATCGGGTCCGGCGAGTCCATTGGCCACGGCGGCGACCCGGTTGGCGGCGGCGATCCGGTTCGGGGCGGAGCCCGGGCGGCCCGGCTCTGCTCGCGTGTCGGGCGACACCTCGGATGGCGTCTCGGCAGCCATCTCGACGGGGCTCTCCGCCGCGACATCGAGATCGAGCGGAGCGGCGGCCGTGTCCGCTTCTCCCTCCACCGGGGGGACCGTCTCGCGGCCCAGGCGGAGTTCGGGGCTCAGGCGCAGGGGATACACCCCCTCGGCGAGCACATTGTACGTCGCGCCGTCCTTCTGAAGCGCGCCATCGATGTAGAGGAAGGGTTCGAGGCGAATCGCGGCGCGGCATTCCCGGTATACCTCGGGCCTCACGATCGTGTTGATGGGCCCGAATTCGTCCTCCATGAGGATGAAGATGTAGCCCTTCGCCGTGTGCGGGCGCTGGCGGGCGACCACGATCCCGGCCACCCGCACCTCGCTCCCGTTGGGGATGTCTGCAAAACGCGCCGAAGAGACCGTGCGTTCGGGCAGGTGGTCGCCCACGAGCGCGAACGGGTGATGCAGCGAGGCGGCGAGTGAGAGGATGCGGTACTCCGCGATCATCTTCTCCATGTCGTGCGTGCCCCCGAAGCGGAGGTCCGCGTACGGGTCGTCGAGCGCGAGTTCGATCTGGCCCTGGTCCGAGCGGTCGGTGCTGCGCCGGCCCCGCACCGGCGGCGCTTCCCCGCCCAGCCCCACGGCGCTCGTCGCGAGTTCGCGGCGCCGGCGCTCCGCCTCCGTCTCGGCCTCCGGACCCAGCCAGAGCCCGGTCTGCCACAGCAGGTCGCGGCGTTCGATCCCCAGCGCATCGAGCCCGCCGACCCAGACCAGGTTCTCGACCGCGGCCCGCTTGAGCGCGGCCGGGGTGCGGCGAAGGAAGTCCGGGAGCGACGCGAACGGTCCGCCGCGCTCGCGCTCGGCCACCACGAGTTCGGCCGCCTCGGACCCCCAGTCGCGGACCATGCCGAGCCCGATCCGGACAGCGTCTCCCTCGGCGGTGCAAGCGACCTGGCTGGCGTTCAGGTCCGGCAGCCGCACGCCGACCCCGTGCCGGCGCGCATCGCGCCCGATCGCGTCGAGCGAATAGAACCCCATCGGCTGGTTGTTGAAGAGCCCCACGTAGTACTCGGCCGGATAGCGGTCGCGCAGCCAGGCGGACTGAAAGGCGAGGAGTCCGAACGCCACCGCGTGCGACTTCGGGAACCCGAACTCCGAGAACGCGACGACCTGCTCGAACACTTTCTTCGCCGTGGGACCGCCGACCCCCTTCCCCGCCGCGCCGTCGCGGAACGCCTCCCAGTACTCCAGCAGCGCCTCGCGCGAACGCTTGCGGCTCATGGCGCGCCGCAGTCCCTCTGCCTGCCCGTCGCTGAAGCCCGCGAGCGCCCTGCACACCTGGAGCACCTGGTCCTGGAAGATGATCACCCCCAGGGTCTCGCCGAGCGCCTCCTCGAGCAGGGGATGGTCGTAGGAGACGACGTAGTCCGGGTCCCTGCGCAGCTTCTCGCGCCGCCGGACGTAGGGGTTCACCGCCCCGCCCACGATCGGACCCGGCCGCACGATCGCGACCTGGACCGCGAGGTCGGCCAGATTCCGGGGCCGCACCCGCCGCAGCATCTGGATCTGCGCGCGGCTCTCGACCTGAAAGAGGCCCACCGTGTCTCCCGAACAGATGCGGTCGTAGATCCTCTCGTCCTCATAGTCGATGCGAGACAGGTCGGGGGCTTCTCCGTGGCGCGCGTGTATCGTCTCCACCGCCTCCTCGACGAGCGACAGCATCCCGAGCGAGAGAAAGTCGATCTTGATGAACCTCGCGTCGTCGCAGGAGTCCTTGTCCCACTGGCAGAGGACGCGCCCCTTCCACGCGGCGGGCTCGAGCGGGACGATCTCCACCAGCGGCCGGCTCGAGATGATCATCCCGCCCACATGCTGGGAGATGTGCCGCGGGAGCCCCCTGATCTCCTCGGCCAGTTCGGCGAAAACCTGCCAGATCTTCGCGTTCGCGCGCGCCTCGAGACCGGGGATGCGCTCGAGTTCGGCCATGAACCCGTCCTCTCCCGGTTCGGCGAGTTTGGCCAGTTTCTCCACGTCGCCGGCCGGGAGGCTGAGCGCCTTGCCCAGTTCGCGCACGATCGAGCGCGTGCGGTAGGTGGGGAAGGTGCACACGAGCCCGACGTGGTCGTACCCGTAGCGCTCGTAGACCGCGAGGATCAGTTCCTCCCGAATATCGCGCGCAAAGTCGATGTCTATGTCCGGGACGCTTCCCATGGCGTCGTTCAGGAACCGGCCGAGAAAGAGGTTCGTCCGCACCGGGTCGACGTGGGAGAGCCCGATCAGATAACAGATGATGGAGGAGACCGAGGACCCGCGACCGCGGCCGGGAGGGAGCAGTTGGCGCGGCATCGAGTCGCCCCGCACGCGGTGCGCGACCTCCCGGGCCAGTTCGAGGATGTCGTGGTAGACGAGGAAGAACCCCGCCAGGTCGTGCCGGTCGACGAGCGCGAGTTCGGTGGCGAACCGTTCCTCGGCTTCGCGACGGTATCTGCTGCCGGGAGGATAGCGGACCTCGAACGTCCTGCGGCAGACCTCGCGGAGCATGCGCATCGCGGGGGCGGAGCCGCTTCCCCTGAAGTCGGGGAACCTGTAGCCGAGGTCGGTCGTGAGATCGAACGCCCGGCAGCGCTCGGCGATCGCCCGCGTGTTGCGGAGCGCGTCGGGCCGCGACGCGAAGCGCCACGCCATCTCCCGGGGCGAGGCGAGGTGGAAGCAGGCGTTGGCGCGGCGGAGCGCGTGCGAATCATCGACCGTCGTCCGGTTCCGGATCGCAACCAGGACATCCTGCAGACGGTGCCGGTCGGCAACGTGGTAGTGGACGTTGCCCGTGGCCACGACCGGGATGCGGAGCCGGTCGGCCAGCGTCCCCAGCGCCCGGCCGCGCGCGAGGTCGCCGTGCACCGCGTTGTTCTGCAGTTCGACGAAGAGGTTGCCGGGGCCGAACGCGTCGCGCAGGCGCCCCGCCAGCCGCTCGGCTTCGTCTGTCCCCCGTTCGAGCGCCGCCAGGAGGGGACTCCGGCGGCACCCGCTGAGGAGGATGAGTCCCTCCGGCCGTTCGAGGAGCGCATCGAGGTCGAGCCGGGGCTCCCCGCGCGGACTCTTCATGTGCGCCCGCGTGATGAGCCGGCACAGGTTCGCGTACCCCGTCGCATTCTGCGCCAGCACCGTGACGTGACAGTCGCCGGCGAGGGTGAGTTCGGCGCCGGTGATCGGCTGCAGCCCGCGGGCGCGGGCGAAGCGCGCGAACTCCATCGAGCCGTAGAGCCCGTCGTGGTCGGTGAGGGCCAGCGCGGGATAGCCCAGTTCGAGCGCGCGCGCCGCGAGTTCCTCGGGCCGCGACGCCCCATCGAGAAAGGAGTAGGCGGAGTGCGCATGCAGTTCGACGTAGTCGATGGCCCCCCGGGGGGCTGCGAACGGCAGCGAGGCCATGCGCGAAGGAGCGTCCGGGAGCGGCTTGGCGTTCACGGCGGCTATTCCGGCTGCAGGAACCAGCGATCCAGCATCAGATCGTGGTACGCGGTGAGGTGGGCGCCGTTCTCGAGCACGATCGAGAAGTAGGCGCGCGAGATCGGTTCCCTCCACCACTCGTCATCGATCCGCCACTGGTCGAGCACGTCGCCGATCCGCCGCCAGCGCCCCCGGATCTCAAGGCTCACGGGCACCCCGGCGCCACCGAGCCGGACCCGCAGCGGCCGCGGCCGGTTGAGCGGACGCAGCTTCCCCGCAGGCGGCTTCGGTCTCGGCGCTCTCGGCGCCACACCGGGTTTCGCCACGGACGGCTACGCGATTTCCATGAGCGCGTGCCGGCGCTCGGGGAGTCGGGAGTTCGGCTCGAGTTCGAGCACCCGGTACAGCGCGGCGGCGCCCAGCCGCAGCCGCAGCACGCGCGCTGCGCGCCGGAACGCGGGCAGCAGCTCGCCATCCTTCGTCTCCAGCGACCCGAAGGCGCGGGGCGCGCCTGCCTTCGGGTCGAAGAGTCCGGTCTGCGCGCTCGCCGGGCCGAAGCGGAAAAGCTCGAGCCGCAGCGTCTCGACCGCGCGCCGGGGCCGGTCGAGCGCGATCCGAGAGCGGAGGAACGCCCCGAGCCGTTCGGGCTCGCTCGTGGGTTCCCGGGCAATCGCGCGAATGGACCAGGAGCCGCCATCCTCGAGGCTCGCCGACACCCTGAGACCGCGGACGCTCTTGCCTCGCCGCCGCGGATGCTCGAGCGCGCGACCGATGAGCCGGTCGAGCGCGGCGTGCAGCAGTTCGAGCTGCCCGATCGGGCTCGGAAAATCGAGCGCGACGCGGATCGGCCGGGCCGGCGCCTCCGGCCGCACACGGTCGATGCGCGTCCCCCGCGCCCAAGCGAGCGCCCGGCGCCCATCGGCCCCGAACTGCGACACGAGCGCCGGCTCGGGCATGCGCACCAGCTGCCAGAGCCGCCCGACCCCGAGCCGCTTCAGCCGCCCGACCATGCGCGGCGACACCGGCAGCACCTCGACCGGCTGCGGCCCGAGAAACGCGGCCAGATCGGCCGCCGCCACGCAGACGTCCGCGCCCGCCCGCCCGGGCTCCGCCAACCCCGCCGACCGGGCGGGCGCCACGGACCGCGCCGCGACCCACGCCGCGAACTTCCCCGGCGCGTAGCCGACCCGGGCGCTCGACGCGAGCCACGGCGACAGCGCCTCGAGCCCCGCCCGGAGCCCCGCGATCTGGCGCTCCGGCGGACCGTACAGCCGTTCGAGCCCGTCGACCCCGACGAAGAACCGCCCCCGGTCCGCCGACCGCTCGACGACCGGGCTCCAGCCGCGGAGGACTTCCGCGATCCGGTCGCGCGCCGCGTCGTGGAAATCCGGGTCCGGTTCGCAGAGGACGAGCGAGGGGCAGAGCGCGATCGCCTGCGAGACGATCATCCCCGGCTCGACCCCGAAGGAGGCTGCGAGCGCGCACCCCATCTCGATGCGGCGGCAGTCCCCCACCGTCGGCAGCGCGAGCGGATGGTCCGCGAGTGACGGCGTCCGGACCCGCTCCAGTTCCAGCTCGAACCCCGGCCACCAGAGGCAGAGCGCCATCCGGCTCCCGCGACCTGCGTCCATGCGACCCTTTCCATCCGAAAAACCGAAGAAAAACCGAAAATTGGACCGGCCAATCTAGGCGATTCGAAACGGGATGCAAGAGCCCGGGATGCGTCGCCGGCCGGACCAGCGCCGGGTACTTTTCGACTCATGAACCGGAAACCCGACAAGAGAGAGGCGCTCACGCCGAAGAGTTGGGCCGCATTCGTGGCGCGGACCATCCTCGGCCTCATCTTCTTCATGGCCGGGTTCCGGAAGGTGTTCGAACTCGGGGCCGTCCAGCACGCGCGGGGTCTGTTCGTGGAGGCCTACGCCGACACGTTCCTCCCCGCCTGGTCGCTGTGGGCCGCCGGGGTCGCGATCCCCTTCATCGAACTCGTGGCGGGCGCCCTGATGCTGGTGGGCTGGCGGCGCCGGATCGCCGCGCTGGGGCTGGGCGGGGTCCTCATCCTCGTCACTTTCGGCCACCTGCTCGCCGAGCCGCTCTATGTCTTCAGCGCGCACGTGATTCCGCGCACGCTGCTGCTCGTCATCGTCCTCATCCTGTTCGAGAACGACCATCTGAGCCTGGACAGCTGGCTCGCGCGCCGCTTTGGCAGAGACGAGAATGGCTGACGCGAAGCAGTCGACGATGCGCGACGCCGGGCAGTCGCTCGACGACTATGCCATTCGCTCGCGAATGCCTGCTGATACGGTGTTGACACGACGCAACACCGTGAGGCATGATCAGGCTCCGGAGGCATCCGAAGAAGGACATCGAGAAAGCGCTGGCCATCGCACGAAGAGCCGGGTGGACGGTCATACCGAAATCCTCCGGGCATAGCTGGGGCGTGATGTACTGCCCGGCGACCGTGTCGCCCCGCTGCCGGATGCCGATCTGGTCCACGCCGCGGAACCCCGGCGATCATGCCAGAAGACTCCGACAGGCTGTGCGCCGATGTCATCACGGAGAGAGACGAGAAGTCGAGAAATGACGACCCACAGCTTCACGCTGATCGTCGAGGGCGTGGAAATGGACGATCCGCAGGTGTTCAACGCCCTTTACGAAGCCGGGTGCGATGACGCGACCATAGGCATCACGAACGGTATCCCGGTCATGGATTTCGACCGCGAAGCTGCGAGCTTCTGCGAAGCAATCTCCTCCGCCATCGCGGATGCCGAATCGGTCGACGGCCTCCGGGTGGTCCGGATCGCGGACCTCGATCTCGTGTCGATGTCCGAGATCGCGGCCCGGATCGGGCGCTCGCGCGAGTGCGTCCGGCTGTGGGTGCTCGGGAAGCGCGGGCCGGGCGGATTCCCGGCGCCCCTCAACAGTCCTCACGACCGGTACCGGTTCTGGCGCTGGTCCGACGTGGAGGGCTGGCTGAGAGGAGTCCTCGGAGGCGAACCGTGGTCTTCCCAGGATCACCTGCGGGCGGCGATCAACGCGGCGCTCGAACTCCGCCACCACTTCCGCCAACTCGATCCGCGGGACCGTCCCGACCTGCGGGCCCTCGCCGGGTCCGCCCTCGAAAAGCCGGTTGGACCGTGATACCGACGGCATCGGGACATCGCTGGGGCGAGTTGCGCTGCCCGTCAGCCGGGACGTCGAGGTGTCGGATTCCCATCGCGTCGACGCCGCGTAACCCGGGCAACTTCGCCAAGCATCTCCGGCAAGCAATCAGAAAATGCGATCACCCACGGTGAGGGGACACCTTCGAATGGCAAACCATGACTTCACGCTCATCATCGAAGGGCGCGACATCCACGAGGATGACGTGTTCGACGCCCTGTATGAAGCCGGGTGCGACGACGCCCTGCTCAGAAGCAAGGACGGGACCCAGTACATGGACTTTACCCGCGAGGCCGCGACCCTCGACGAGGCAATCTTCTCGGCGGTCAGAGATATCGAGACCGTTGAAGGCGTTCGGGTCGAACGCATCGCCCAGCCGAAGGATCGATCCGGCGTGCGCGCCCTCACCGGCCCTGTCCTCGGGGGTTGACCCGCCGGCCATCGACCACCGTCCCTTGGCCAGATCCCGCCGAGACACAGACATTCCGCCCATGGTCGTCATCACGGAGGAGGACAGGAAGCTAGAGAAATGACGACCCACAGATTCACGTTGATCGTCGAGGGAGTGGATATCAACGACCCGGATGTCTTCGATGCCCCCTACGAAGCGGGCTGCGACGATGCGACCATCGGCACCACGGATGGGATCCAAGTCATGGATTTTTCCCGCGAGGCGCTGAAGCTCGACGCAGCTGGCGGGTCCCGTCCTCGGCGTCTGAGACCCCCGTCACCAGCGCCTGACACGCCTTTCCCGCGGCGGCGCGGTTCGGCGAACTGGGTATTCCGCCGGGTTCCGAACTGAGATGCACGCGCAACGTTATTCCCTCTGTCCGACTGAATACTGGACATTCGAAGGGACGCCGCTGCGGAGGATCGGCCTGGGCCGCTGAGCGACCGCCGCCTCAGGGTGGGCCGACCGTCACCTCGCGCGCCCCGGCGGGGACCTCGACGCGCTCAACCACACCGCCGGGCCAGCGGACCTCGACGGCCACGGGATCGGCCGCGAGGCCCAGGATCTGCACCGGATCGTCGTGGGAGCCCGTCCCGGACCCCGCCCTCACTTCGCGCGCGGGGCCGAGACCGTCGGCGTACACCACGCGCAGGACGGCCCCGATGCCGTAGGGGTTCCCGGCCGGTCCCGCGAGGCGCACCCGCAGGCCCGGCGAGCTTCCGCTCCCGCGAAACAGGCGCGCCGGACCGCCGTTGATCCCGAGCACGAAGTCGAGGCGGCCGTCGCCGTCGATGTCCGCCGCCGCGGCGCCGCGCTGGTCGCCGTAGGCGGCGACGCCCGACTCCTGCCCCGGCACCGGACGAAACCCGCCGCGTCCATCCCCCTCCAGCCACAGTCCGCGGCCCGCGTCGTAGCGCGGCGTGTCCTCGTCGGTGGCGAAGAAGTTCTGGGACAGGAACAGATCCTCTCGGCCGTCCCCGTTCGCGTCCGCCACCAGGAGCCCCAGCGAAGGGGCCTGCTGCGCCTCCCGCGGAAGCGGGGCCGCCTCGAAGCGGTCGCCCCGGTTCAGAAACACCATGTGCCGCAACTCCGCCGCCTGCAGCCGACCCTCCGGCCACGCGCCCAGCGCCTCCGCCACGTCCGCCTCGGCGTAGGCCGCGCGCGTCGGCATGCGCTCGTCGACGAGAGGGATGTGTTCGGCCAGCCTGCCCAGCGCGGCCAGCGGCGCCACCGCGCCGAGGCGTTCGTCCCGCTGCGCCTCCACGAGGTCGAGGGTGCCGTTGCGGTCCACGTCGCCGAAGTGGAGTTCGAGCGGCGCCCTGTCTGCCGGGCGGTACTCGGTGTTGTCTCCCCATGAGACCGCCACGAGGTCCGGACGTCCGTCGCCGTCGAAGTCGCCCGCGGACACCCCGTTCCAGCGGCCGACGTGCGCGGACAGGCCGACCTCCTGCGTCACGTCCGTGAACCGGCCGCGGTCGTTCCGCAGCAGCCGGACCGGGCCCCATTCGATGGAGAGGGCGAGGTCCGGGTCTCCGTCCGCGTCGTAGTCCGTGAACACGACCCCGGTCACCATGCCCAGGCGCTCGAAGACCGCCGCATCCCGCCGGTCCTCCTCGAAGCCGCCGCCCGGACGGCCCCGGAAGAGCCGGGAGGGGCCTGCGAGCGGGTAGCCGCCCGGCACGACCCGCGAGCCCACGAAGAGATCCAGCCGCCCGTCGAGGTCGTAGTCGGCGACCGCCAGAACGCCCGTGGACGCCGAACCTCCCGGCACGACGCCGCGGGTGTCCGGAGTCAGCGTCACGCCACGCATGGCCCCGGCGGACCATTCGATCGACACGACGCCGGGCACGGCGGTCACTTCGGCTGGCGGAGCCTCGTAGCTGGACAACCCCAGCAGCACCGTCGCGCCGCTCTCGCCCGGCAGCGGTACCAGCCCGACCTGGTCGACGGGCGCCCGCGGCCCCGCCAGCGTCACTCGAACCAGCGTCCCCCCGTCGTTCCGGAACAGCACCGGCGCCGCGTTCGCCCCCGACCCCATGAGCAGGTCCGGGTCCCCGTCGCCGTCCAGATCGTGCCACGCCACGCTCGGCCCCATCCGCGACAGGCGCAGCGGGAGGAGCGGCTGCCGCGCCGCCTCGGCAAACGGCGGCTCATCGTGGATCGGCCCGAAGCTCTCGTCGAGTTCGAACCACGGCGGCTGCGTCGCCGCGTCCGGAGAGGCTGCGGCGCCGTCGGCCGCCTCCTCCGGTCCGGACGCCTCCGCCTCGAACACCTCGTACAGCCGGTCGGCGCCGTCCACGCGCACCGCCGACCGGCTTCCGCCGCGCCAGTCCACGCCGAGCGTGGCCTCGGCGGCGTCCCCCATCGCGAACGAGACGAGCGCCTCCGAACCCGAGAGATAGCCGCCGCCCGCCGCGACCTCCTTCGTCTGGCGCGGGAGTCCCGGGACCTCCAGCCACACCATCGCCCCGATCCCGGCCGTGTTCGGCGCCTCCCCCCGCAGGCGGACGGCGAGCCGGGGGGCCGCGGCGTCGTTACGCAGCAGCCGGGCCGGGCGGTCGAGCCGGTTCACGACCGCGTCCAGGTCCCCGTCCCCGTCGAAATCCGCCAGCGCCGCCCCGTGCGACACGTCCGGCTCCGGCGCCACGCCCCACGCCCGACCCACCTCCTCGAACCCGGTCCCGCCCAGGTTTCGGAACGCCACGTTGTGCAGCGGCAGCGGACGGTACAGGAGCGTGGACTCGCGCTCGCCCGAGAGACCCGCCTCCCGGATCGAGATCTGGGTGTCCGCGTCCATGAGGTCCCGGATGTGGCCGTTCGGGATGAGCAGGTCCTCGAACCCGTCCAGGTCCGCGTCGAGGAAGAGCGCGGACCACGACCACCCGGACGCCTCGACGCCCGCGTGGCGCCCGATCTCCGCCCAGGTGCCGTCCCCGCGGTTCGCGAGCAGCGTGTTGCGGTTCACCTGCTGCGCTCCGGCGGCCTCGCCCGGCGGCGTGTGCTCCACGCGCGACACCGGATCCTGCGTCTTCCTCGCGCGCGAGTCGCGGGCGAGCATGTCGAGCACGAAGACATCCGCGTCCCCGTCCCGGTCGACGTCCGAGAAGTCCACCGCCATGGAGGAGGCGCTCGTCGTGGGCAGCGCGTGGGGCGCCGGAAGGCGGAAGGTGCCGTCCCCCCGGTTGATCCACAGCCGGTCGGGGCTATGCAGGTCGTTCGCGACGTAGAGGTCCGGGTCCCCGTCGGCATCCAGATCCCCGAAGCGAGCCGCCAGCCCCCATTCGGTCGGGGCGGCCGCCAGCGGCGTGCCGTCGGCGTCGAGGAAGGCATCGGAGGAGAACGGGACGTGCCGGAAGCCGCCGCCGTCTTCGCCGCCGCCTTCGTTGAACTCGTTCAGATAGAGTTCGTCGGCCTCCCCCCTTTCGAGCCGCACGACACCGTCCGCCCGCCACGCCAGCTCGTAGTGGTCGGCGAAGCGCCCCACGACCTCGAACCCCTCATCCGTGCGCCGCACCGTGTTGGGGAAGGCGACCTCGTCCCCGGGGAAGAGATCGAGCACGGAGCGGCTCTTGTACCGCGTCAGGTAGAGGTCGAGATCCCCGTCTCCGTCGATGTCGGCCAGCGCGCTCGACATCCCCCCGCGCGAGTCCCGGAGTCCGGCCGCCCGTGCCTCCGCGAACCGCCCCGCTCCGTCGTTGAGGAAGAGAGACTTCGGGCCCTCGATGGAGGTGAGCAGGAGGTCGAGGTCGCCGTCTCCGTCCACGTCCGCGAAGACGGCGCCGGTCGAGAAGCGGTCCCCCGCCGCGACCCCGCTCTCCGCGGCCGTCTCCCGGAACCGCCAGTCCCCGAGGTTGATGTAGAGGGCGTTCGGGCCCTCGAGGCGGGCCAGGTAGATGTCGGGCCGGCCGTCCCCGTTCACGTCGCCGGCCGCCACCCCCGAGCCGTTGCCGCGCATCTGGTTCTCGAGGAAGCTCGCGTCCGAGAGCACGTTGCCGAAGTCGACCTCGGACCAGGAGGGCGGTACCGCCGAGAACCCGGCGTTGCCGCCCTCCACCGCGAGGGGCCGCCAGCGGGCGCCCGCCACCTCCGTCCATACGTCGGGCTGCGCGGGCGCGGAGAAGTCCGCCGGACCGCAGGCTGCGGCGACGGCCAGAAGCAGGCAGGCGACGACCGGAGCCGGGAAGAGGCGGTCAGAATCCGGAGAGGATGGCATCCGCGCGGCCGACGAGGGCCCGGTTCAGGGACAGCCACATCTCCACCGTGGCGGGGTCCGTCCAGCCGGAGGCGGCCGCCGCCGCGAGCCCCGAACTTTCGGGCCACGGGCGCGCGTCGACGAACTCCAGCACGTCCTCGAAAGCGGAGAACACGGTGGGGTCCACCTCGGCCCCGATCGAGGCGAGACGTTCGGAGACGGCGCGCCACTCCGTGCGCGTCGCCGCGTCCGCGGCCAACTGGGGCAGGCGCAAGGCGCCGGCCAGCGAGCCGCCGAGCGGGTCGGCGGAGCCCGCCGACGCACCGGGTACGATCCAGGTCACGATTTGGCCCTCGAGCCCGAAGCGCCGGAACTCCTGCAGGCGATAGAAGAGGGCGAGCGCGAGTTCGCGCTGCAGTTGCGAGGATTCATCCGCGGCCTGCGCGAGTTGTCCGAGACGCTCGTCCTGCCGCTCGGCCATCCCCGCGAGGATGTCCGCAGTCGCGCCGCCTCCTCCCGCACTCCCGCGGCCGAACCCGCCGAAGCCACCCAGTGCGGTTCCGGCGGCGCCGCCCACGACGACGCCGACAAGAAGACCCAGCGCCGCAGCCGGAAGCGGCTTCACCCGCATGCCGCCTCCCGCATTCTCTCCATGACGCGGACGATATCCGGCGCCTCGGAAAGATACCGCGTCTTCGCCTCCGCAATCATGTCCTCCGGAATGCCGTGCATCGCCTCGGCGATCGGCCCCGCGATGGCCGCGAGCGTGTCGGAGTCGCCGCCCAGGGACACCGCGTTGCGCACCGCGTCTTTGAAGCTCTCCGATTCGAGCGCGCAGGTAATCGCTTCCGGCACCGTTCCCTGGCATGTCACGTCGAACCGGTAACCGGGACGGATCTCGTCCACGGACCGCGAGAGATCGTATCCAAACTCCTTCGTGATCCCGGCACGGATCTCGGTCGGACCCCCGCCCTGGAGGGCGAGCCAGATGGCGCGCGTCGTCGCCTGCGCCCCCCGGTAACCCTCGGGGTGATTGTGCGTGATGGCCGTAACCCGATCCGCGTCCGCGAGCGCCTCTTCGGTCGAGCGGTCGCGGTTCACAACCGCTGCGGGCGCCACGCGCATGGCCGCCCCGTTCCCGAAGCTCCAGTAGGGCCGGGGGTCCGCATCGTGGATCCAGCGTCCGAACCAACGTCCGTAGCCACGCCGCGGATGGCGCCTGCACCATCGCTGCATCGTCGATGCGGCGGGCAGGTCATCCAGCAGAATCTCCGCGACCGCGGCCGTACACACGGAGTCGTCCGTGTATCGGCAGTACGGCTTGAAGAAGTCGAAGTCCTTGGTCTTGATCTTCTTCCCTCGTCCCTCGTACACGGAGCCCACGATGTCTCCGATGATCGCTCCCCACACGGCGGCGCCGCTCCCCTATTTCCCGCTCTCGCCCGGCGAGTCGGTCGTCGTGCGCGCGTCCCCCGCCCCGGCGCCCTTCACGTAGCGGTCGAACCAGTCGATCCAGCGCGCCCACATGTCGAGGTTGTTCTCGATCGCGCGCGGCGTGTGCGACTCGAACGGGTATTCGAACAGCGCCGCCGTCTTCCCGAGCCCGGTGAGCGCCTGGATCATCCGCCTCGACTGGATGGGATAGGTGCCGGAGTTGTTGTCGTCCGCTCCGTGGTACAGGAGGAGCGGCGTGTTGATCTGGTCCGCCTTGAAGAACGGGGACATCTCCATGTAGATGTGGGGCGCCTCCCAGATATCGCGCGGCTCGGCCTGAAATCCCATCGGCGTGAGCGAGCGGTTGTAGGCCCCGTCCCCCGCGATCCCCGCCCTGAAGAAGGGGGTGTGGGCGAGGAAGTTCGCCGTCGCGAAGGCACCGTAGCTGTGCCCCCCGTGCCCGATCCGGTCCATGTCGATGACGCCGAGCGCGTCGACCGCGCGCATCGCCGCGTACATCCCGTCGACCATGTTCGAGATGTAGTAGTCGTTGTAGTTCTCGCCCACGATCGGGATGTCGGGATAGACGAGCGCGTATCCCTGCGTGAGCCAGATGTCGGACCAGCGCAGCCAGGTCAGGCTCGTGTGCGCGTTGTGGTTCCGCGCGCGGATCGTCGCGTTGTCGAAGTCGTCCTCGCTCCGGTATTCGCGGGGATAGGTCCAGAAGATGGCGGGCACCCGCGTGCCTTCGACGTAGCCGACCGGCAGCGACACCCGCCCCTGTATTTCGAGCCCGTCGCGCCGGGTGAACTCGAAGTCGATACGGCGCGCGGCGGTGAGCTGCGGGAACGGATCCACGTTCCGCGTCAGGTTCTCCATCCCGCCGTCCCGGCTCCACAGGTAGCTGTCCGGGAACGTGTTCTTCCCCTCCCGGCTGACGACCATGCGTTCCAGGTCGGCGTCGAGCGGGACCAGCGGCTGGTCGAAGCTGTCGCGCGACCCCTCGAACAGGCGCTCCGTGGCCCCCTCGGGAATCGACACCCGGTCGACGAAGGGCTGCGGCCGGAAATCCTCTTTCCACCCGTCGCCGCGCAGGTAGGCGCTCGCCCCGCCGCCGGACAACCACGCGTACTCGATCCCGTTCCCCGTGCGGGCCGTGAGGAGGTCGCCCGGCAGTTCGAGCGCGTCGCCGGGATCGTGGAAGGGGACGAGAGTGTGCCCCTCCGGGTCGCTCCCGCCCAGCCCGTAGTGCACGAGCGCGGCATCGCCATCGCGCCGCACGTCGGCGAAGGCGTGGCGGCCGTCCGCGGAGTAGGTGACGCCCGAGATCCGATCATCGCTCGTCGCGACGACCTCCGCATCGCCGTCGCCGAACGGGGCGCGCAGCAGCATGATGCGGTCGGGCCGTTCGTCCTGCCCCTCTCCGCCGTCTCCGGCCCCGTCCCCGCCGTCGTCCCCGGCCCCGTCGCCTTCGGCCTCGGCGCGCTGCAAATATGAGATCCCGCTCCCGTCCGGACGCCATGACCAGGCGCGCGGGTCGCTGCCCGCTCCTCCGCCCGGCCCGCCGCCACGCCCGCTCTCCCGCAGTTCGCGCTCCTCCAGCGTGGCGAGCACGTCACCGGTCTCCACCTCGATGACCTCGGTGACGCGCGGGAAGCCCGTGTAGCTCGCAATGTAGGAGAACGGCCGCGCGAGGCGCGTCGCCATCACATGACGTCCGTCGGGACTCAGCGACAGCGACTCGTACATGCCCGGCTCGCCGACCGCCCGCGGGGACCGGCCGGGCGTCAACTCCACGATCTGACTGCGCGTGTAGTACTCGAACAGGTCCGTGCCGTGCTCGTCCTCGAGCAGGAAAGGCATCGTGCGCGTAGGCGTCGCCTCCGCCCGCGTGTGACGGATCGTCGGTCCCGACGGCAGCGCCGGAGCCGGCGGCGGGGATCCGCGGTCCGCCGGGGCCGCCAGCGTGAGAATCGAGCCCGAGGGCGTCCACTGCAGCATGCGCGAGGGCGCCGATCCCTGACCGCGCGACGACGTCCCGATCGTCGCGATGACGCGAGCGTCGCCGGCCGGCGTCACGCTCCCGTCGCCCGTGTCCGCGATCCACACCTCCGTGCGCTCCTCGAGGTGCGCCAGGAAGGCGAGGCGCGATCCATCCGGCGACCACATGAGGTCGCTCACGTACATCCCGTCCGGCAAGTCCACATCGATGTAGGCGCGCTCGCTCACCGAGTAGAAGCGGAAGCCGTGCAGGCCGTAGATGTCGAGGTGCCACGGGCGGTCCGCGCGCGCCCGCAGTTCCAGCATCCCCAGACGCAGCGTCTCTTCCCCTACCTCGGCCAGCGTCGAAAGCTCCGTGGAGAGCGGCACGACGAAGTGATCGCCGTCCGGACTCAGGTGGTCCAGCGTCGCGTAGTTCGGATCGGTCGCGAAGAGGTCCCGCACCGTCGCATCAGGCAGGATGTACCCCTGCGGGATGTCGAGTCCCTGCGCTTCTCCGGGAGCATTCTGGGCGGCGAGCGGCGACGCCGCGGGGACGACGACCGCCAGCAACAGCACGGGCAGGGCGGAACGAAGATGGTGGAAGACCCTCATGGTCTGGCTCCTGGACGAGGGGGCAGGCTTGAGCGTTCAAGCTGGACCGCTCCGACGACCCTCCGCAAGCGGCCGTTCCGGGTCCCAATGTGGTCCGCGGATCGATGTTCGCGGGAGAGGCCCCGGAGGGGTCAGTCGTTCCGAGCCTCCCACTGCACCCTTTGGACAATCGCTCGATCGAGCAGCGCCCGAACCTCGGGGGAAACGGTTCGCGGGCGGATCGTGCTCATGAACCGCAAGGCTCCCATCCGTACGAAGAGTCTTCCCAGGAACTCGTCCGCAAAGCCGCTCGAGACGACGGATATGCCCTCGAAATCCACATTGATCCGGCAGTCCGGGTGGGTGGAAACGAGGTTTTCCAGCTTCAACCGGAGCTGCTTGCCAGAGGACCTCGATCCGACCGACACCGCCTCCTGCCTGACGACGAAGTCGAGAACATCCTGTAGATTTTCTGGACTCATGGCAGCAATGTGGAGACGTTGGCTCGGTGCCCCCGAGCCAACCTGCAACGGACTGCGAACTATCGCCGTTTACGCGTACAGGTCAAGGTGACGACCCGTCCTGCGAACGAGGGAATATGACGAACGTGACGAAGTTCTGCCTGGGCCTCGCCGTGTTGGCGGGGCTGGGGTGCGGGTCGGAGCCGGCGCCGTTGACGGAACCGCATGCCGCGGCGATGCGCGACAGCCTGTCGGCGACGCTCGAGGAGTTCCGGGCCATGGGGATCGCGTCGGCCTGGGAGGCCGCCGGCGATTTCTATTCGGAATCCCCTGCGTTCCGCTTCTACGAGAACGGGGAATTGGCCTACGAGTCGGCCGCCGACGTGCGCGCCGCCCTCGCGGATCTCGGTCCGGGGACGCAGATCGCGACGGAGTACTCGGATACGGACATCGAGCCGTTGGCCCCCGGCCTCGCCCAGATCCGGTCCCGGTTCGAGAGCACGCTTCGCACGGAGGACGGATCCGAGTTCGGCTATGGAGGCGCGGTGACCATGCTGTGGGTCCACGAGACGGGGGGGTGGCGGATCCTGACCGGCCACTCCTCGGCTCCGGTGCCCCGCGGAGGGTAGAGGCCCCCATGCCGGACAGGGTTCCCGCCGGGGTTCCCCCGGAAACCTGCGCCGCGCCCCGGGACGCCGTCGAGTCGCGCGTCCGGCGGGGAATGGCCGCACGGCGCGCGGAGCGGGCAGGCGAGGCGCTGCGGCACATGAAGGCGGCGGCCGCGCTCGCGCGGGAGCATGACGATCCGGTTGCGCTCGCCCGCGCGCTGCATGGCCGCGCGAACGTCGAACGCGACCTGGGACGGCTCGATGTCGCGCTCCGGCTGTACCACGAAGCCGTTCCGCTCTGCCGCCGGGGAGATGATCCGCTCGCGCTCGCTCACACCGTACGCCACCTCGGCGACGTGCTCCGGGAGACGGGCGATCTGCGGGAGGCCGAGCGCTGCTACGCCGAGGCGTTGGCACTCTACCGCGCGCACCCGGCGCCCCGGGCGCTCGATTTTGCCAACGCGGTGCGGCCGATGGCCATCCTGCGCGAGACCCTCGGCGAGCGCGACGAAGCCCGGGCGCTGTGGCGGGAGGCCCGGGACCTGTACCGGAAGGCGCGCGTCGAAGCCGGCGTGGCGGAGAGTTCGGCCCGTCTCGGGCGGCTCGGCTGACGGGTCGTCCGGCACGTCAGCCCACATGTCGCCCGGCACGCCGCCAGTCTTGCCAGAGCGGGAGGTTTCGACCACCCTGATTCGGAACAGCGGTCACGAACCGTACGCGGGAAATGTCGAAGGAGGGCGTGCAAATGCTGCGGAATCACGGGCTGAACCGTCGGGCCTTTCTCAAGAGCACAGGAGCCACCGCCGTTCTGGGCGCCGTCGGCGCACGCTCGGCGCTCGCGAGCGAGGTGGCGGCGACCGGTGTCGCCCCGGCCGGGCTTGGTGGCGCCCCCGCGGAGTTCGACTTCGACGAAGTCTACGACCGCCGCGGAACCGACTGCGTCAAGTGGGACCGCGCCATCGAGCAGTTCGGCCCGGAGATCGAGGTCGGCATGGGAATCGCCGACATGGACTTCCGCGCCGCACCGTGCATCACGCAGGCGATCGCCGAGCGCAGCAGGCACGAGAACTGGGGCTACCAGCACCGCGACAGTTCGTTCACGGACGCGGTCGTGGCCTGGAACCAGCGCCGCTACGACCTCGACATCGACCCCTCGACCATCGTCTGGACGTCGGGCGTCCACCCGGGAATCATCGCGGGGCTGCACACCTTCGCGCCTCCGGGCAGCCGGGTCCTCATGACGACGCCGACCTACAACGGCTTCTACTCGGATCTGCGCTTCGCGCGGAACGTCGCCGAGGACAGCGAGATGAAGGTCGTCGACGGCGTCTACGAGATCGACTGGGATGACTTCGAGCGCCGCGTGCAACGGGTTCACGCCTTCATCCTCTGCAACCCGCAGAACCCGACCGGAAACTGCTGGTCGCCGGAAGACATGACGCGCATGGGCGAGATCTGTCTCGAGCACGGCGTGCCGGTGCTCTCCGACGAGATCCACTGCGATTTCGTGACGAAGGGACAGAAGTACACGCCGTTCGCCAGCCTCGATCCGAAGGTCGTCGACAACAGCGTCACCTTCAAATCCAACAGCAAGACGTTCAGCCTCGCGGCCAACAAGGTCGCCTGGTACTTCTCGACCAACCCCTCCTTCATGACACGCCTGCGCCAGAACACGCGGGCGGACCTCAGCACGCTGGGCATGTACGCCGCCCGCGCCGCCAACAACGAGGGCGATGAATGGCTCGACCAGCTTCTCGTCTACCTCGACGGCAACCACGACTACACCGAGGCCTATATCCGGGAGAACATCCCGCTCGTGAAGTACACGAAGGCGCAGGGCACCTTCCTCGCGTGGCTGGACATGGGCGACCTGATGGACAGGATCGACGCGCAGGGGAAGGCGGACTACGAGAACCGGACGGCCGCGGAGCCGGTGTCGCCGGAGAGCGTCCTGCAGCGCTGGCTCGCCGAGAACGCACGCATCTATCTCAACAGCGGGCCCAGCTACGGGACCGGCGGCGAGCGGCACATGCGGATGAACATCGCGACGTCGCGCACGCTCGTGAAGCGCGCCCTCGACAACCTGTCCACCGCCGTCGCGGCGCTCTAGGAGAGGACCCGGCGGGAACGCGGTAGCAGAGAAGCCCGGCATGGCGCGCGCGATCGCCTCCTTCGAGGTCACCGGATGGGACCAGGGGGAAGCCGAACCCGACGCAGGCGGCCCCGGGGGGCCGACGCTCTCCCACGCCACCGTCCTTAAGCGTTTCGGCGGGGACCTCGTGGCGGAGAGCGAGGCCCGGCTCCTCATGTGCCAGGCGGATGTGGCGGACATCGCCGCGGGAGCGGGCTACATCGCGCGCGAGGTCGTGCGGGGAGCGCTCGCCGGGCGGGAAGGGACGTTCGTCATGCAGCACTGGGGGCTGAGCGCGAGCGGCCGCGAACAGACCGGCGGGCAGATCGTTCCGGGGTCGGCGACCGGCGACCTGAAGGGGCTCACGGGCTCGGTCGAGATCGCCGTCGACGGTGACGGCGCGCATACGCTGACGATCGACTACGAACTTCCGGACGCGTGAGGCGGCGGGGGACGGCGCGACCCGGCGACGCCTTGCCGCGCGCTTGCGGTTTTGGCACCGTAATTCAATGCGATAATTCATGCGATGCCGGACGGGGCAGGCCGGCGTTTCTTCCTGAGAGGGATAGTACGATGAAAAGATGGTCCATGATGCTTCCGGCGTTCCTCCTCGGCGCGATGCTGTCGATGGTTCCGGCGCAGGTCGAGGCACAGTTCGATGAGGTCGGATCGATCACCTTCCCGACCTCCGCCACGGGCGAGGCCCAGCAGCACTTCCTCCGGGGCGTGGCGATCCTGCACAGCTTCGGCTGGAAGCAGGCCAGGGAGCAGTTCCACGCGGCGCAGGAGCTGGATCCCGACTTCGCGATGGCGTACTGGGGCGAGTCGCTCGCCTACAATCACCCGCTCGTTTCGCAGATGGACCCGACCGACCCGCGCAAGGCGCTGCAAAGGCTGGGCGCGACACCGGCCGAGCGGCTCGCGAAGGCGCCGACGGATCGGGAGAAGGGCTTTATCAAGGCGGTCGAGATCCTGTGGAGCGAGGCGGACCACGTCGACCGGCGCGTGGGATACATGGAGGCGATGCGCGACCTGTACGAGGCCTATCCGGAGGACCCGGAGATCTCGGCCTTCTACGCGCTGTCCCTCCTCAGCGCGACGGCGGCGACGCGCGACCTGAGCCAGCGCTGGAACGTGATGGCGGGGGCGATCGCGCTCCGGCTGTTCAACGACAATCCGATGCACCCGGGCGCGGCGCACTACACGATCCACTCGTTCGACAACCCGATCATGGCCCCGCTGTCGCTGGACGCGGCCTACGCCTTCGCGGACATTGCGCCGGCGGTGTCCCACGCGCGGCACATGCCGACGCACATCTTCATCCAGCACGGGATGTGGGAACGCGTGTCCGGCAACAACCAGTCGGCCTACGACGTGGCGCAGGAACTGTGGCAGCCCGGCGACCCGGTGGGCGACGCGGTGCACGCGCTCGACTGGGGCCAGTACGGCGACCTCCAGCGCGGCGACTACGACAAGGCGCAACTGTGGATGGATCGGCTCGCGGACATGGTCGACAACGAGGGCTTCGGCACGGCGACCGGCGCACGCGGGGCAGCAGGCATCGCACGGGCGCAGGGAGCCGTCTCGCTCCTCAAGGCGCGCTACATCGTCGAGACCGAGCAGTGGGAGACCCAGCCGATCACGGAGGACTCCCCGGCGCACGAACTCCTCGCCACGGGACTCAGCGCCCACCGCATGGGCGACCAGGCGACCGTCACCGAGGCGGAGGCCGCGCTGAAGGAGTTGTCCGACGGCGAGGGCTACACGCACGTCATGCACAAGCAGGTCGGGGCGCTCCGGCACGCCGCCATGGGCCATCCGGACGTGGCGATCGGACTCATGGACGAGGCCGAGGCGGAGGTCATGAGCATGGCGCCGCCGCGCGGTTCGGCGAGCCCGGTCAAGCCTCTGCACGAACTCTACGGCGAACTGCTGCTCGAACTCGGGATGCCGGACAAGGCGGTCGAGAAGTTCGAGACCTCGTTGCTGCGGATGCCGAACCGGCCGCGTTCGCTGCTCGGCCTGGCCCGTGCGCACGCCGCCAACGGCGACGCGGTGCTCGCCGCCGAAGCGTACGCGAAGGTCGCCAAGCTGTGGAGCGGGCTTGCACACGCCGGCCTGATGGAGGCCGAGGCCTTCCTGAACGAGGCCGAGAGCGAGGGGAACCAGGGGAACCGGTAGCGACTCCCCGTCCACCGGCCCCGCGCGGAGAGTTTCCGCCGCGGTTCCGGCGCGGATGAGGCGCGGGATCTGCTCAGTAGAGCGCGAGCAGATCCAGTATCGGGACCCTCAGTAGCGCCGACCGGCCCGTCCGGACCTTCACGAGCATGTCGAGGGTCTGGAGGGGCCGGAGCTTTTCCGCCGCCGCCAGCAGTTCCGGCGGCACGGCGACGTAGATGAGCCCATCTCCCGGATCGGGGGCGCGCGCGAGCAGGAAGGGCTCGCCTTCGTAGAAGTCGATCCGCTCCGGTTCCGCCCGTTCCAGCGACAGAAACCGAACGGTCCAGCGGAGGCGCGCGCCGGCGTACTCGTCCGGGTTCGCGCGCAGGTCCGCGGCCGAGACCCCGGGCAGAACCTCTTCCTCGCCACCGACCGCATCGCTCGCCCCGAGCGCGGCCTCCCGAACCCAGCCCGAGCGGCGAATCCGGCTCCAGCCTTCCCGCTCCTCCACCCGGTCGACGAGGAAGCCCTCGAGGAGGAATCCGGTCACGGATCCCGCGGGTTCGGATCTGAGACGTTCGCCTCCCAAGCTGGCGATGACGCCGTTGTGGCCCTCGCGCGTGGCCGGCGCGATCGATCCGGACGGGACCCAGCCCTCGATCTCCACTTCCGCCCAGACCCCCTCGGTACGCTTGAGGACGACCGGCGTGCGCAGCACGAGTTCGGCCAGACGGCGGCCGTCCGCCGTCCTCCGGAAGACCTCGCCGTCGATGACGACTTCGCGCACCTGCGCGGCCGCGGGGGGCGGCGCATGCGCACACGCCAGGACGACCGGCAGGAGAAGCCGGCGTCGCAAGCGACGGCGCCAAGACGTTTTTCTGGTAAGGACCCGGTCCTCCACCTACATTCCTCGCGCCGCTGCCCCGTCGCGAGACTCGTGAGACGGGGCCGTTCCCGTTCGAGATCCGTTTCATCCAAGATCATCCAAGATATGGAACCCGCGTCAACCCAGTGTCAAACAAACTGATCTTCGTCGTCGGACTCGCCCTGCTCGCCGCAGTCCCGGCGACGCTCGAGGCGCAGGCCGAACGCATCGATTCACCCTTTCGCTGGCGCGAGAAGGGCTTCCGCATCGGCCTTTTCGGGGGCCACCACGCGGGGAACCGGGGGCGGCTCGAGTTCGCGCAGGGACCCACCGCCGTGGGGGGCGCCAGAATGCGCGTCCGGGCGTCGAGTCCCCTTTCTCTCGAGCTTGGAGCCACCTACGGGGCGGCGGACCGCTGGACGCTGGATGTCCTCGACGCGGAAGGACCGATGGTCGTCGACACCGTCGCCGCGGGCTGGCTGCGGGCCGATATCGGCGCGCAGGTCGGCCTCACCGGAGCGCGGACGTGGAACGGGATCCACCCCTACGGGCTCATCGGCGGCGGCTTCGTGTTCGGGATCGACGAGGGCGCCTCCGAGTTCCTCGCCGACCAGGCTCTCGAACCCTTCCGGTACGACATCTCCACCGCTCCGCACATCTTCGTCGGGCTGGGGTTCGAGATCTTTCCGGCGGAGACGATCGGGATCGGCTTCGAGGTCCGCGATTACCTGGTCCGCGTGACGTCTCCGGACGGATTCCTCTTCGGAACCACCCTGGAGCTGTTCGACGCCTCCGGAGCGCCGGCGCCGCAGAGTTCCGTGTGGGGCCACAACCCGGAGTTCAGCATCTCCATCTGGTACTACTTCTAGCCTCCCGTGACGAACCTCCGCGGCGGCCGGGCATGAACCGGGCATGAACGACGCGGACTGGGTCTCCTTCGACGAGGCCCTGGCTCTCGTGCTGGACGCCGTGTCGCCGCTGGAGACGGAGCGGGTTCCGCTCTCCGCCGCCCTCGGCCGCTCGCTCGCGCGCGACGTGCAAGCCGTCGCCCCGCACCCGCCGTGGAACAACAGCGCCATGGACGGATTCGCCGTGCGCATCGACGAGGTCCGCGGCGCCAGCCCGGAACGGCCTGTGGTCCTCCCGATCTCCGACGACATCCCGGCCGGCGCTTTTCCGCGCGGACCGCTGGAGCCCGGCTCGGTGGCGCGCGTGATGACGGGGGCGCCGGTGCCGGAGGACGCCACGGGCGTCGTCCGCGTGGAGCACACGGACGGAGGCCCGGACGGGCGCGTTCGCATATTCGATGACGCGGACGGGGAGCGCCACATCCGTTTCCTCGGGGAGGATGTGAGGACGGGCGACACGATGGTGGAGCGCGGCGAGGAGCTCGGGGCGGCGGCGGTGGCGCTGCTCGCCTCGGCCGGCCTCGAGCGGGTGGACGTGGGCCGGCGACCTCGCGTCGGCGTGCTCGCGAACGGGGACGAACTCGCGGATTTCGATGAATTCGACGAGGTGCGGGCCGGTCGGAGGATCATGAACTCGAACGGGCACGCGCTGGCCGCCCAGCTCGCGGATTCCGGGGCGGAGCCGGTGCCGCTCGGCATCGCCCGGGACGACCCCGCCGACCTGCACCGTTGTCTCGCGCGGGCCGAATCCTGCGACGCGATCGTCTCCGCGGCGGGCGTGAGCGTCGGCGATCACGACTACGTGAAGCGGGTCCTCGACGAACTCGGGTTCGAACGCTCCTTCTGGCGCGTGCGGATGCGCCCCGGCAGCGCCGCCGTCTTCGGCCTGCTCGGCGGCCGGCCGTTCTGGGGCGTCCCGGGCAATCCCGCCTCGGCGCTCGTCACGTACGAGACGCTGGTAAGACCGGCGATCCGCAGGATGGCGGGGTTCGCGCGTCCCTGCCGGCGGTCGCTACAGTGCGTCGCCGCACACGACCTGCGCGGGCCCCGGGACGTGCTCTCGTTCCTGCGCGTGCTCATCGGATCCGCCGAATCCGGCGTCCTCACGGCTCGCCTGAGCGGCCCGCAGGGCTCGGGCAACCTGGGCTCCATGCTGGCCGACGGGCTGCTCGCGGTCCCCGTCGGGACCGACGCCATAAGCGCCGGGGAGCCGGTCGAAGTGATTCCGCTCCGGGAGTGGGCGAGTCCCGCCTGACGCGCGGCAGGTGTGCGGGCCGGGCCCGACCGCCCATCAGATGCGGACGACCGCCGCCGCCATCGTGTAGCCGCCTCCGATCGAGGTGAGGACGATCGTGGCCGGGTTCGGCACGGGTCCGTGCTTACCGCGGACGACTTCGTCGAGCGTCACCGCAACCGTCGAGGCCGACATGTTGCCGTAATCGACGATGTTGTGGATGACGCGCCCCTTCGGCAGTTCCAGCCTCTGCTCGAGACCTCGCGTGATCCGCGCGTTCGCCTGGTGAGGAATCACGAAGTCCACGTCGGACCAGCCGAGACCCGCCTTATCGAGCGCTTGCTCACCCACTTCGGCCATCTTGACGATCGCGTTGCGGACGATCCGCGGCCCTCCCTCCATGTGGAGAATCGGGATCCGGTCTCCGTCGTCGCGCCAGCTCTGTCCGCTGAGGTACAGCGGGTCGCGCGCGAACCAGCCCGCCGACGCCATCGGACCGAGCACGCCGTGATCCGCTTCGCTCCGCTCGAGGACGGCCGCTCCGGCCCCGTCGCCGAAGAGCACGGCCGTTCGCACGTCCGTGTAGTCCACGAGCCGCGTGAGGGCGTCGCCCGAAATCACCAGAACCCGCTCCGCCATACCGCTGACGATGGCCGACCAGCCTGCCCCCACGCCGTAGACGAAACCGGCGCAGGCCGCGTTGATCGCGAACCCTCCCAATCGCGGATTCCCGATCTTCGTCGCCACGGTACAGGCGCTGTTCGGAACCTCGTCGGACGGCGACACGGTCGCGACGTAGAGCTGGTCGATCTCGTCCGGCTCGCGTCCGGCCGCCTCCAGCGCGGCGAGCCCCGCCCGGGCACACATGTCCTCCGTGGTCAGATCGCTTGCCGGCGGAATCCGCCGACGCGACCTGATGCCGGTCAGCTGATACGCCCACTGATCGAAGACCTCGGCGGCCGACAGCCCGTTGACGCCCTCGACGCCCCTGAGCGCGGATCGCGCCTGCCCGACGTCGAACGAATCGCGCAGCGTACCCATGGCGAGAAGCTGGAAGTTGTCGATGCTGTCGGGCGGCAGGTAGCTACCGGTACCCGTGACCGCCGCGGTCACTCTGGCTGGCAAGGCCCTCTCCATCATCCGTGGGCAAGATCCGTGGGCAAGATCTGTGGGCAAGGCGTCGGCGGGCTCAGCCGCCGGAAAGTCCGAGAGTATACGGCAGAGACCGGGAAGGTTGCCAGCCTGCGCCCGATCGCACGGCGGCGGGCGGGGAACGGGCAAGCCGGAACCGCGGCGCCGCCGAGCGGGCCGCCTCCGCGAGCGTTCGGGTCGGACACGGCCGGGTCGGCATCACGCGGGCGCACTCCCTGATGCTCGCCTGTGACCAGCAGGAGTCAGGCTGACCGTCGCCGCACTCCCGGATGAGCAGTTTCACGCTGGCCGGCAGTCGGAGCACCGCGTCGCTGTCGAACTCCTCGGTCACGGCGTAGCGCACGAGATCCTCGGCCAGATCCAGTTCCACGCCGGCGTCCAGCAACTCTTCCAAGGAGACGATGAGGAGAGGAAAATCGGCACGGTCACGCCCCAGCCGCATCAGTAGCTCGCGCCCCACGCCGCGGCGAAGGGCATCGGCGGCTTTCTCGAGCGCGATCGGCTCCGCCCGCGGACCCACGACCGACGCCGCATCCCGCAACTCCGCAGCGAACGTGTCGACGGCGGCGAGGACAACTTCCGGGGACATCCCCTTCGCCACGCCCTCCATGGCCTTGTCGATCAGGAGACCTCGGGGCAGACCGTCCCGGACGCCGGCTTCTATGACCGAGAGGGTGCGAGCCGCGTACACGGCTCCCAGGTGGCGGCTGAAACGGGCGCGTGCGTCCTGAGCGGCGAGCGGCCCGGCCGCGAGCAGCACGGCGCCGAGAAACACGACCGCGGAAGCACGGCGCAGCAGGGCTTTTCCCACCGGCTGCTTGTGGCTAGGGGGCCAGAGAGCGGGCGCCCGCGCCGCCCGTGATGGCGATCACGGCATTCTGGTTGCCGTAACCGTCCTCCACATACCGTTCCGCGTGCGGATCCGTGATCCAGGTCTCGCCGTCCACGAGGAACATGTACTTGTGCACGCCGGGCGGGAGTTGCACCCGTCCGGTCCACACGCCGGTCCCATACGGATCGGCCAGCGCGACCTCCGGCTGCCAGTCGTTGAAGTCGCCCGCGACGTGGACCGACGCCGCGCCGGGCGCCTCGAAGCGGAACTGCACGTAGTGAACTTCCTCGCCCACGAGCGCGGTCGCCGCCCCCGCCGGCTCGGTGAACACATTCTCCCGCGGCAGGAGGAAGAACGCCGCAAGCACCGCGGCGGCCGCGAGTCCCAGCCATGGCCGGACGCGCACGGAGCGGGGATGCACCCACCAGTCGACGAGGCTCGACAACGGCCGACGCCCCTCCTGGCGAACCGAGGCCATGACCCTCGACTCGAGTCCGACCGGAGCTCCCTGCACCCCCGAATCCCGCACGTCCGAAAGGAGGGCGTCCCACCGTTCGGCGTCCCCGCGAAGCTCCCGCGAGAGTTCCGAACGGTCGATTTCTCCATCCAGGTACAGCTTCAGATCGTCGTTCATCGGTAGTTCTCTAACAGCACCTGTAACTGATCCCGAGCCCGATGGACCCGCATCTTCAACGCGGACACCGAAGCTCCAAGTCTCTCCGACATCTCTTCGTACGACCAGCCCTCGACGTGCTTGAGGACGAAGGCTTCACGCTGCTCGTCGCTCAGCGACTGCAAGGCGCGGTAAATCTGCTCCCGTATTTCCGCCCGTTCGGCGCGTGCCTCGGGAAGGCCTCGCGTCGCCGTGAGGGGGCCGACCGCCTCCAGCGACACCTCTCGCCGCGCCCGCCCCTTCAACTGATCCTTGCACAGGTTGACGGCAATCCGAAACAACCAGCCTCCCACCCGTTCCCGATCCCGGCAGCGGTCGAGGCTCCGAAAGCCGCGGATGAACGTGCGCTGCACGATATCCGCCGCGTCGTCCGCGCGCCCGGTCATGCGCTCCGCGTAGCGGTACAGCACGTCCTTGTACCGGCGCACGAGAACCCCGTACGCCTCGCGATCGCCTTCAAGTACGGCGGTCACGACCTCCGCGTCGCTCGGTTCATCATCCGGAACCCGACCTTCCGGCCCGATCCGAAAGATCTTCTCTTCGTGAATAAGACGACCCCTACGGCTTTGCGGTCACTCGATCCGCCATCGGCCCGCGATCCTCTTCATTCCTGAGCAGGATCGGCGGTTCCAACTTAGCGGAACCGTGATCTCCCAACTACCTTGGGTGCGTGAACGCCGGGAACGCTGCCACCCACGCGCCGGACCTGTTCGGTCTCCCCACTCCGGCGCTCATCCTCGACCTCGATGTCCTGGAGAACAACCTCCGGGCCATGCAGGAACGCACGGACGCCCTCGGCGTTCGGCTTCGCCCGCACGTGAAGACGCACAAATGCGTGGAGATCGCCGAACTCCAGCGATCGCGCGGGGCGACGGGCATCGCCGTTTCCACGCTCGCGGAGGCCCGGGTCTTCGCGGAGGCGGGTTTCGACGACATCCTGTGGGCTTTTCCGCTGAACCTGTCTCGGATCGACGAGGCGGCGGCACTCTCCCGGCGCATCGAACTCGGCGTGACGGTGGACTCCCTCACGGCCGTCGAGGCGCTCGAGGCTGCGGGCACCCCCTTTTCGGTATGGCTGGAAATCGACTGTGGCTATGGGCGCTCCGGCGTCCCGTACGACGGCGGCCGGGTCGTCGAGATCGCAAGGCGGATCTCACGCGCGGGCCGGCTCGCGCTGGGCGGCTGCCTGACACACGCCGGCCACACCTACGGCGCGGATTCGCCCTCCGCCATCGCCGCGCTGGCGGAGGAGGAGCGACGCGCAATGGTCGAAACGGGGCGGGCGCTCCGCGCGGCGGGGCTCGAGCCGGGGGTGCTCTCGCTCGGCTCGACCCCGGGCATGAGCCGCGTCGCGACGCTGGAGGGGATCGACGAGGCGCGGCCGGGAAACTACGCGCTCTACGATTACACGCAGACGCGGCTGGGATCGTGCGCGGTGAGCGACTGCGCCGTCACGGTGCTCGCGACGGTCGTCTCCGCGCGCGACGGATCCAACGGCGCGATCGCGGACTGTGGCGCGCTCGCCCTGTCCAAGGATGTGGGGCCGGACGACCCCCCTCACTACGGCCGCCTCTTCCGCGACGCGTCCCGAGGAGCACCGGGAGGCGCACTGGGAGGCGCACCGGGAGGAGCACTGAGCGACCATCGCGTGACCTCGGTGAGCCAGGAACACGGGCGCCTGTCCGGGCGGTTCGCCGTCGGTGAGAAGGTTCGGGTCCTTCCGAATCACGCCTGCCTCACGGTCGCTCACTTCGACCACTTCGAGGTCGTTAGGGGGCGACGCGTGGTGGACCGCTGGAAGATCCGGCGCACGCGCGACTGAGATCGGCGCGGCGCGACCCGCGCGGGCGTCAGGGCGCCCGTTCGAGGGCGACGAGCTGCGCGAGGATGGAGACAGCGATCTGCTCAGGCGAGCGGGCGCCGATACGCAGCCCGACCGGACCGTGGATGCGGTCGCATGCCGCCTCGTCCAGTCCTCGCGCGAGAAGCGCCGCTCGACGTTGCTCCTGCGTCCGGCGTCCGCCGAGGAGACCGATGTAGCCGCAGCGGGAAGCGAGCGCCGTCTCCAGCGCGGGCTCATCCAGCTTCTCGTCGTGCGTGAGGATGACGACGCTGGTTCGGGGGTCGAGATCCAGCGCGGCCATCGCCTCGTCCGGCCAGCGCGGATCGAGCGACGCGGCGTCCGGAAACCGCTCCGGCCGCAGGAAGGCCTCGCGCGGATCCACGACCACGACCTCGAAGCCGGTTCGGTGCGCCATGGCGCACAGCGCATGCCCGATCGGGGTCGCCCCCACAATGACGAGCCGCGGCGGCGGGACGAAGGACTCGACGAAGACGAGGCTGTCCGGATCGTCCTGCACGAGTTCGACGGCGCGGGCGTCGGTCCGGCCGAGCCAATCGTCGACGCGGGAACGGGCCGCCCGGTCCAGTTCGGGGGACCCGAGCGTTCCCAGCGATCGGTCCGGTTCGAGGAGCAGTTGCCGCGAGCGCGTGGGCAGCGCCGCGCCGGTGAGGAGGACGCCGGGGGCGCCGGCCTCCTGGAGCTGCCAGAGGCGGTGCCAGACGGGGTCGCCGGGATCGTAGTGGTCGAGCAGGATGTCGATCTCCCCGCCGCAGGAGAGGCCCACGCCCGCGGCCATCTCGTCCGTGATCCCGTACGTGACGGAGGCCGGCGCGCCGCCGCCCAGCAGCGCGGAGAGCCGTTCGTGCAGGTCGCCTTCCACGCACCCGCTCGAGATCGAGCCGCTCAGCTCCCCGGCGGCCGAGATCGCGAACCGCGCGCCCGGCGGCAGCGGAGCCGAACGGCGCACGGCGATGAGCGTCGCCATGGCGATCGGATCGCCCTGCTCCGCCCAACGCGCGATGTCCTCGCGTACGGCCCGGAGACTCATGCCGGCCGATCCGACTCAATCGCCCTGGCGGGCTTCGCGAACCGCCTGGGTGAGCGCGGGCAGCACCTCGAACACGTCCCCCACGAGACCGTAGTCCGCCACCCCGAAGATCGGCGCGTCCGCATCGCGGTTGATCGCCACGATGACCTTGGCCGTCCGCATCCCGGCCAGGTGCTGGATCGCTCCGCTGATCCCGACCGCGAAGTACAGGTTGGGCGACACGGTCTTGCCGGTCTGGCCCACCTGCTCGCCGTGCGGCCGCCAGCCCGCGTCCACCACCGCCCGGCTCGCGCCGAGCGCCGCCTCGTCGCCCAGCGCTTCCACCAGCGCCTCGAGCAGCGGCCAGTGCTCCGGTCCCTGCATCCCGCGGCCGCCCGAGACGATGGTCGTCGCCTCGCTCACGTCGAGGCGGTCGCGGTCTCCCTGCTCGAGCGCGGCCGTCCGCGCCCGGCCGTCGAGGCTCGGGAGATCCAGGCTCGATATCTCCCCCGCCGCGCTCTCCTCGACGGGCGCGAAGACGTTGGCCCGGATCGTCATCACGGCCGGGCCCGGCGTGAAGCGCAGGGTCGCGATCGCCTTCCCGGCGTACATGGGCCGACGGACGACGATGGCGCCGTCCTCCCGCCGGCACTCGATGACTTCCGAGGCCACGCTCCGTCCGAGCCGCGCACCGACGCGAGGGGCGATGTCCCTCCCCTGAGCGGTAGCCGCGAATATCACGGCGTTGTAGTCCCCCGCCTCGACGAGCCGGGCGATGGCCGCCGCGGCGATGTCCGGCTGACACAGCGCGAGAGCCTCCGACTCGCCGACCCAGGTGCGGTCGGCGCCGAAGCCGGCGAGTTGCGCGACCGCCTCCTCCGTGCCGGGAGGACCGAGTGCGACGACGTGGGTCTCCCCTCCGACATCGGCGGCGATCCGCCGCGCGAGCCCGACCGCCTCCCGCGAGGCCCGGCTCACCGCGCCTTCCCGGATCTCGGCGTACGCCAGCGCCCCGGGCATCAGAGCACCCCCGCTTCGTCGCGCAGCGCCCGCACCAGTTCCGGCACGGCGTCCACCCCCTCTCCGACGATCCGGCCCGCGGCCGGCGCCGGCGGTTCGTCGAGGCGGAGGAATTCGATGGTCGGCGCGTCGAGCGTCACTTCCCGTTCCTCGAGGGGCTTCCTCTTCGCCGCCATGATCCCCTTGAGGCTCGGATACCGCGGCTCGTTGAGCCCCTTCTGCGTCGACACGACGGCGGGCAGCGAGAATTCGACGACTTCGTGACCGCCTTCGACCTCACGGCGCGCCGTCGCCTCCCTTCCCGCGATCTCGAGGCCGACGACGACGGTCGCGCACGGGAGGCCCAGAAACTCGGCCACCATCTGGGGGACCTGCATGTTGTCGTCATCGATCGCCTGCTTCCCGAACAGCACGAGATCGACCTCGCGGTCCCGAATCTCATCGGCGAGCGCCCGCGCCACGGAGAGCGCGTCGTGCGAACCCGCGCACACGAGCAGCACGCCCTCATCCGCCCCCATCGCGAGCGCCTGGCGGATCGATTCGGCGGTCTCGGGGGGGCCGAGCGCGACGACCGTCACCTTCCCTTCCCCCGCCTCTTCCTTGCGGCGGATCGCATCCTCGAGCGCGAACTCGTCGTACGGGTTCACGACGTACTTGACGCCGGCCGGGTCCAGTCCCGCGCCGTCGGGCGTCACTCTCACCCGCGTGGCCGAGTCCGGCACGCGTTTCATGCAGACTATCGTATTCATCCGTCTTGTCTTCGAAGGGAATCAGGCGTTCTGGTAGGTCTCGATCTCGTCGGAAGTCAGTGCGCACGCGCGAAACGCGACGAGGTCGATGAGGGCGTCGGTCACGTTCTTCTGGCGGAGGTTCCGCGCCCGCGCATCCTCGGCGGCGGGTCGCGCCTCGCGCAGCGTCACGAGCCGGGCGGCCAGCCAATCCAGAAAATCGTGGACGACCTCGCGGTGCTCCCGGTCCCGGTCCGGCTCCCCGTTCGGAGCCCGGGGAAGGAACGCGTCGATGAGCGCGAGCAGCCCGGGGAAGATCATCTCCGTGAGTTCCTCGTCTCCGATGAGTTCCTCTTCGGTGATCTCCTCCCAGCTCATCTCGTTCCAGTACAGCTCGCACGCTTCCTCGAAGAGATGGCGCCGCACTTCCGGAGACGCCTTCCTGATGACGATGTCACGGGGCGAGAGCCTCCGCCCCACGACTTTTTGCATGCCGCGCATGCGTTCCTGGATGAGCGTTCGGCCGGCCAGAGCGTGGGCTCGGTCGGGCGTTTCGGCGGCGGGGGGCCGGGCTTGCGTTTCGTCGTTCACGGAGCCGAAGATGCGACGGCCACGGTAAAGGAACAAGCGCCGGGGCAAACGTCGACGGGAGCCGGTGCAACGGCCGGCATCGAGGGCGTGTTACTCAAGCGATGGGGACGTCTTTGGCGGAGGAAACGCGAACGCGGAACGGATCGCCGGGCGACTCGGCCGGCCCCGGTTCCGGACCTGCGGAGCCGCCGGATCCCGGCGCGGACGAGCCTGGCCTCGTCGAGGCCGTGCAGGCCGGCGACTCGCGGGCGTTTTCGCTGTTCGTGACGAGATACACGGATCCGGCCTACGCGGTGGCGCTGTCGATTCTGCGCCACGAGCAGGACGCGGAAGACGCCGTGCAGGCCGCGTTCATTCGCGCGCTCGAGCGGATCGGGCAGTTGCGGCCGGGAAGCCGTTTCGGTCCGTGGTTCTATCGCGTGCTGCGGAGTACGTGCCTGAACCTCCGGCGGCGTGAGTTGCTGCGGACGCACTCGGAGCTCACGGACACGGCGGCGTCGCGGGATGATCCGCATCGAGAATTCGAGCGGAGGCACGCTCGGGAACGAGTGCTCGACGCGCTCGGGCAGCTTCCGGAGCGACAGAGAACGGCGGTCATGATGTACGACCTCGAAGGGTACGACCACGCGGAGATTGCGAAGATCCTCGGGATCGCGGTCGGAACTTCGAGGGCGAACCTTCATCACGGCAGGCACGCGCTGCGCCGGATTCTCGGCGAAGCGGGCGCGTCCGGCGCCGGAGGAGCAGATGAGGATGAATAGGAGAGATGGAAATCGGAACGGCGGGCGCGGGCCTGCGTGGGCCGAATACCTCGAGCCCCTGCGGCCCGATGAACTCACGCGGCGGCGCGTGCGCCGGAGCGTCATGGCCGCGGCGGAAGCGCTGCTCGAGCGGCGGCCCCTCTCCTGGCTCGACGTGACGGCAAGCTGGTCCGCGGCGCTGGCGCCGCTGGCCGCCGGGCTGCTCGTCGCGGCCGGCGCTCTGTTGTACCGCATCTCCGTGCCGGACGCGCCCGAGTTCGCCGCGGACGCGGATCCGGCGCCGGTCGGGCTGGTGCGGTCGCTGGCGGCAGACGCCGAAGCCCCGCCCGCGCTGCTCATCGACCTGGTCGAGCCGAGTCGCGACGCGGTGCTGACGGCCGCGCTCATCAATCCGTAACTCGCTGAAACGCGACACGAACCGGGTGCGTATGGACACTTCGAGATTGCGGGCGATCCTGCTCCTGGCGCTCGTCTTCGCGGCGGGCGCCGCGGTCGGCGTGGCGGCGGACCGCCTCGATCTGTTCGCGGACGCAGTCGCGGGCGAACCGGTGGCGGAGACTGCGCCAGCGGAGACGCGGGAGCGCGACGGCGGACCGCGGGGGCGGCAGACCACGATCGAGCAGTTCGCCGATGAACTGGGCTTGACGGCCGACCAGCGGTCGCAGATCGAGAACTTCCTCGATCACTACCGGGACGGAGTGCGGGCGTTGCGGGGGGGCTACCGGACGTTGATGGATTCGGTCCGGACCCGGATCGAGTCGGTGCTGACGGAGGAGCAGGGTGAGGACTATCGGGAGTTGCTGCGACAGCGCTACGGCGACGGGCGAGAGCGCGGCGGTGAGCGGGAGTCCCAGGGGCGCGACGACCCGCAGCGGAACGACGGATAACAGAGAGACGTCAACCGGCCCCCTCCGGGGGCGAGGAAACGATGACCATTAGACATAGATCAGGGTGCGGAGGCCGGCCGAGCGCCGGTCTTTGTCGGTGGGGGTGGGTCCTGCTGCCGGCGGTGCTGCTTGCAGCGGTGTCGCCGGGGATGGCCGAGGCGCAGGTGCAGGCGAGCGACAACGCTCGCCAGATCACGGTCGACGAAGCGGTCGAGATCGCGCTGCGCCGCAACCCCGGGCTGCTCCAGGCCTTCTCGGCGATCGAGATGGCCGAGCACAACCGGCTGAGCGCCTATGGGGCGCTCCTCCCCGGAGTGAGCGCTTCGTTCAGCTACTCGAACTCCTCCACGGGCCGTCTTGATGCCCTCAACCAGGGCTTCGCCGCGACGAGCTACTCCACGCGGATCAACGCCGGTTACACGCTCTTCGACGGCTGGGGCCGATTCTCGAACCTGAAGAGCGCCCGGCTCGGCGTGGTCGAGCAGAACGCGCGCTATCGCGAGGCCGAGTTCCAGGTCATGCAGCAAGTAAAACAGGCCTACGCGGCGGCCGTCGCCACTCGCGACCTCGTCGCCGTGGAGGAGCGCCGCGTGCAGCGGCAGGCGGACCAGCTCGAGTTCGTCAGGCAGCAATTGGAGCTGGGACGGGCGACGCGCTCGGACTCCCTCCGCTCGCAGGTCGACCTCAACAACGCGCAACTCTCGCTGCTGAACGCCCGGAACAACGCGCGCACCCGGACCTTCGAACTCACCGAGGTCATCGGCTCCGAGACCCTCGTGGGGCCGACCGCCGAGGCGGAACTCGCCGTGACCGAGATCCCCTTTACGCGTGACGAGCTGTTTGCCATCGCCGATGTATCGGCTCCCGGGCTTCAGGCGGCCTCCGTGGCCGTCGAGGCGGCGGAGGCGGCGGTGTCGGGTGCGCGCTCCAGCTACCTGCCGACCATCTCGCTCAATGGCGGCTACGGGTGGGCGAACCAGGAGTTCCCACCCTCCAACCGCTCGTGGTCGATCGGGCTCACCGGCAGCTATCCCCTCTTCAACGGCTTCCAGCGCGAGACGCAGGTGTTCCGCGCCCAGGCCACGGCCGACCAGGCTCGGCAGGCCGAACGGGCCGCGCGGCTGAACCTCAGCTCGCTGCTCGACGCGCGCTACGCGACGGCGCAGTCCGCGCTAGCGGGCGTGGAGCTGGCGGAGCAGAACGTCGAACTCAGCGAGGAAAGTCTGCGGGTCGTCCAGGAGCGGTACCAGCTCGGGCTCGCCACCATCCTCGAACTCCAGGACGCGCAGATCACGTTCACGCAGTCGGAGATCGATCTCGTCTCGCGGCGCTTCGAGTACGAGGCTGCAGTTGCGACGATCGAGGCCCTCCTCGGCCGGAGGCTCGACCAGCAACCCTGACGGTGCGCGCCGCATGGCGTATCTCTTCAACGTCGGACCCGCGCGGGGTGTCCTCTCACCGTGCCCTGATGGAGCGGTTTCGCCGCCCCGATAGCCCGGTCACGGACCCGACAAGAGACGAGATTCCGATGTCCATATTCGAACGCTGTGCGCGTCGCTTCCCCCTCCGCGATGGCCTTTGGGGTCGTGCCACAGGCCGTGCCCCCGGCAGTGCCACCCTCTTCACGGCGCTTGGACTTGCCGCTGCGGGCTGTGCGACCGGCGAGGCCAACGAGCCCGAGCAAACGCTCCAGACGCTGACCGCCGGGCGCCAGACCATCGTCTCCAGCGTCGAGGCGACGGGGACGGTCGAGCCCATCCGCGTGATCGAGGTGAAGTCGCAGGCGGGCGGCGAAGTCCTCGATCTGCCCGTCGAACTCGGGGATAACGTCGAGCAGGGCACGCTCCTCGTGCGGATCGACCCGCGCGACGTCAACAACGCACACGCCCAGGCGCAGGCCGATCTGGACGTGGCCGAGGCCCAGGCCGATGTCGCGGAACGCCAGCTCGAACGGATCCAGGCGCTCCACGAATCCGACATCGTGACCTCGGAGGAACTGGAGAGCGCGATCCTCTCCTCGGCGAACGCGAGGGCGTCGCTGGTCCGCGCTACGACCAACCTCGAACTCGCCGAGGACAAGCTGGACGACGTGACGCTCCGCGCCCCGATCACCGGAACCGTCGTGGAACGGACGGTGGAGCAGGGGCAGGTCGTCACGGGGACGCGCGACCTCACGGGCGGCACCGTGCTGATGCGGATGGCGGATCTCACCGAGGTCCAGGTGCGCATGCTCGTCGACGAGACGGACATCGGCCGGCTCGAGCCGGGACTGCCGGCCGACATCACCGTGGAAGCCTATCCCAGCCGGACCTTCCGGGGGTCCGTCCTCAAGATCGAACCACAGGCGGTCGTCGAGCAGAACGTGACCATGTTCGCCGTGCTCACGCGCATCTCCAACGAGGAAGACCTGCTGCGACCGGGGATGAACGCGGACGTCGAAGTCGTGATCGGGCGGCAGGAGGACGTGCTGGCGGTGGCGAACAGCGGGATCAAGTCCCAGCAGGAGGCCGTCCAGATCGTCCGGGCGCTCGAGATCGACGCCGATGTCAACGCGCTGCTGCGCGACTTCCAGAGCCAGGGGCAGCCCGGGGAGGGCGAGGGAGAGGCGGACGCGGGGGAGGGGGAGGAAGAGCAGATGATCGGCGGAGTTCCGATGTCGGAATTCCAGTCGATGTCGCAGGAGGAGCGCATGCGCGTCATCCAGAACCTCTCCGACGACGAGCGCCGGCAGATGATGCAGCAGTTCCGAAACCAGGGAGCCGGTGGACCGGGAGGCGGCCGGGGCGGACCCGCGCGGCGGCCCGATGAACCCCAGCCGGCGTTCGTGTTCCGGTACGATGCGAACGGACTGCTCGATCTGAAGCCGGTCATGATCGGCCTCAGCGACTTCGACCACACGCATATCGTCCGCGGGCTCGAGGAAGGCGAGGAGATCGTCGCCGTTCCCACCTCGCTCATCGCGCAGCAGGAGTTCCTGGACCGAATCCGCAGCCGGACGGGGCTGCCGGGCGTCGGAGGAAGGCGATGATGTCGCGATGATCTTTTTCGAGATTCTCCGGGTCGCGATGGATGCGATCCGCGCCAACAAGCTGCGCTCGTTCCTGACCATGCTCGGGATCGTGATCGGGGTCGGTGCCGTCATCACGATGGTGGCTCTGGGAGAGGGCGCCCAGCAGCAGGTCGAGAACCAGATCGAGTCGCTCGGAACCAACGTGCTCACGGTTCGCCCGGGGCAGGGGATGTTCCGAGGCGTCCGAGGCGGATCGAACGCCCGGTTGACGACCGAAGACGTCGAGGCGGTGACGCAGGGGGCCCCCGCGCTGCTGGAGGTGGCTCCGGAGATGCAGGGGCAGTTGCAGGTCCAGGTCGGGCGCAACAACGCGAGCGTGCGGATTCTCGGTACGACGCCGAACTACGCGGAGGTCGAAAACCACACGGTTCAACTCGGACGCTTCTTCGATGAATCCGAGAATCGCGGCCGGCGACGGGTCGCCGTGCTCGGAGGCGCGGTGCCGGCGGTGCTGAACACCGACGCCGCCGAACTTGTCGGCCGATCGATCTCGATCCGGAACATCTCCTTCGAGGTCGTGGGAGTGCTGGAGGAAAAGGGCGGATCGGGCTGGTTCAACCAGGATGAGCAGATCCTCGTTCCGCTGGAGACGGCGCAGTTCCGATTGCTCGGGACCGACCGGGTCAACCAGTTCAAGGTCGTCGTCGAGAGCGAGGCGGCGATCCCGGTCGCGATGGTGCAGATCGAGGACATCCTGCGCCGCGAGCACCGTCTCCCGCTGGGACGGGAGAACGACTTCTGGATCTCGGACAGCGTCCAGTTCCTCGAGATGCAGCAGGAGACGACGCAGACGTTCACGATGCTGCTCGCCGGGATCGCCGCGGTGAGCCTTCTCGTCGGCGGCATCGGGATCATGAACATCATGCTCGTGTCGGTCACGGAGCGAACGAAGGAGATCGGCGTGCGCAAGGCGCTCGGCGCCACGCGAAACGCGGTGCTGCTCCAGTTTCTCCTCGAAGCCACGACGCTCTGCATGACGGGCGGCGTCCTCGGGGTCGCGTTCGCGTACGGCGCGGCGGAGATGCTCTCGCGGTCGGCGGGCTGGACGATGGCCATCGCGCCGGAGGCGATCGGCCTCGCCGTGGTGTTCGCCGCCGCGGTGGGCGTGTTCTTCGGCCTCTGGCCCGCGCGGCGCGCGGCCCGGCTCGATCCGATCGTGGCGCTCCGGTACGAATAGCCCGGGTTGGCGGGAGGTCGCGGGCCGACGTATGGTCCCGGCATGAGTGTTCCGCTGACATCGCTTCCCGATTCCGCCCGCGTCTGGATCTTCGGGGCGGACCGTCCGCTGGCCCCGGCGGAGCGCGAGGCGCTGCTGGGCGACCTGCGCGCGTTCGTCGATGTCTGGACCGCGCACGGGGCCGCGCTCAGGGCCGGCGTGGAATGGGTCGAAGACCGGTTCGCGGTCGTCGCCGTGGACGAGGCGTCGGCGCCCGCTTCGGGGTGCTCGATCGACGCGATGTCCCGACGGCTCGGCACGCTCGAGGCGCGCCTGGATTGCTCGCTTCTCGACAGCACGCGGGTCTTCTACCGGAACGCGTCGGGCGCGATCGAGAGTTGCGCGCGGACAGAGTTCCGGGCGCGGGCGAAGACGGGAGCGATCGACGACACGACCCCCGTCTTCGATCCGACGATCGACACGCTGGCGGCGCTGCGGGCAGGTGAATTCGAGCGGCCGGCCGCCCGTTCGTGGCACCGGCAACTCCTGGGCCGCTCCGGCGGACGGTCCTGACGCGGGGACCGGCGTGATGGCAGCCCCTGGGAGTGGCGCTTTCGGCGCCGCGCGGGGGAAGCTGGCCTTCGCCCTTTCGGGTGGCGGCGCGAGGGCCGCCTACCAGACCGGCGTGCTGAGCTATGTCGGCAGACGGCTGCCCGGGCTGCGCGTCCCCCTCCTCACCGGCGTCTCCGCCGGCGCGATCAACGTGGGTTTTCTCGCCGCCTACGACGGGAATCTGCGCGCCGCGACGCAGGCTCTGAAGCGCCGCTGGCTCTCGCTCACGACCGAGGAAGTGCTGCGCACGAACCCCGCTTCCCTGCTCAAGGTGGGCCTGCGGCTGGGGGGATCCCTTCTGGGCGGCGGGACCGGGCTGAGTCCCCGTTTCCAGAGCCTCGTCGACACGTCGCCGCTGCGGGAATTCATCGAGCGCGACGTCGACCGCGGAGAGATCGACGCCCGGATCAGGGCGGGAAACCTCGAAGCGGTGGGTCTCACCGCGATGTCGTACCAGACGGGACGGACGGTCCTCTTCGTGCAGGGAGAACCGCACTCGGCGCCCCGGCCCGCGAGCGCCCACTACCGACTCGTGCGCACGGACATTTCGGTGGACCACATCCTCGCTTCCGCGTCGATCCCGCTCGTGTTCCCGGCCGTCAAGCTCGGGCAGCAGTACTACGGAGACGGGAGCTTCCGCACCGCCGCACCGCTGGCGCCGGCGATTCACATGGGGGCGGACCGCATCTTCACGATCTCGGCCCGCTACCGGCGCTCCGAACTGGAGGCGCGGGCCCCGGACACGACGGGCTATCCGCCGCCGGCGAGAGTGCTGGGCCTGCTGCTGAACTCGGTCTTTCTCGACACGCTGGACTGGGACGCGGCGGCGCTGCGCAGGATCAACCTCCTCGTCGACCGACTTCCCCCCGAGGTGTCCGAGAGCCAGGGTCTGCGCCACGTCGACCTGCTCATCCTCCGACCCTCCCGGGATATCGGAAAACTGGCGCGCGACTTCGAGATCGAACTTCCTCCGGCGCTCAGGTTTCTCGTGCGAGGCCTGGGAACGCCGGACATCAAGACGGCCGACTTCCTGAGTTACCTCCTGTTCGAGAGCGAGTACATCCAGGCGCTCGTGAAACTGGGAGCCTCCGACGCGGAAGCGAACTGGAGCCGAATCGAGGCGTTCCTCACCTGACTGTGCAACGGACCATCGTCCACTTTGCCGACCTCCATCTCGACTCCCCGTTCGCGTGGTGCGAGGCGACGGGCGACGTGGCGCGGCGGCGGCGCGAGGCGCTTCGCGACACCCTGCTCGCGATCGTGGAACTCGTCCGCTCGACCGGCGCAGACGGGCTCTTCTGCGGAGGCGATCTGTACGAGCACGATCGCGTCACGCTGGACACGGCGAACTTTCTGCGGCAGACCTTCGCCTCCCTCGACCCGGTGCCCGTCTACATCGCGCCCGGCAATCACGACTGGTACGGGCCGACGAGCGTCTACGCGACAGGCGGATGGAGCGAGAACGTCCACATCTTTCGGGATGCGGCGCTGCGGGCGGTCTCCCTCGCGCCCGGCATCACGCTGTGGGGAGCCGCGCACTGCGCTCCCGCCAACACGGACAACTTCCTCGGCGACGGCTTCAGGGTCTCCGGGGCGGGGGCCCACGTGGCGCTGTTTCACGGGGCGGAACGGTCGTGGCTCGCGGCGCAGGGCGAAGGGAAGGCGCCGCACGCCCCCTTCGAGACGGCCGAAATCCCGGACAGCGGGCTGCACCACGCGTTCCTCGGCCACTATCACCGGCCGGCGGACGGCGCGCATCACACCTATCCGGGCAACCCCGACCCTCTCCAGTTCGGAGAGGAAGGGGAGCGCGGGCCCGTGGTGGCGACGATCGACGCGGAGGGTGAGGTCACGCGCGAGCGGCGGGTGGTGGCCGTCACGCCGGTGCACGACCTGCGGCTCGATGTCACGGGTCTCACGAGTCGCCAGCAGATTCGGGACGCGCTGCGCGCGAAGGCGGAGAGCCTCGCGGGACTCGCGCGCCTGACGGTGTGCGGCGACCTGGAGCCGTCGCTCGACCTCCAGGAGGACACGATCCGCGAACAGCTGATCGAGACGTTCGACGCCGTGCAGATCCGAAAATCGGAATTACACCTTGCGTACGACCTCGAGGAAATCCGGCAGGAGCCCACAGTGCGGGGACAGTTCGTCGAGGATGTGTTGGGCGCGGAGCTGTCGGAGGATGAGAAGCGCCGCGTCCTGAGGATGGGGCTCCGGGCGCTCGACGGCCGCGACGATCTCGAGGTGCTGTGATGCGCTTCGAGTCCGTGACGGCCCATCGTTTCGGCCCCTTCCGGGATGAGACGCTGGAACTGGCGCCGGGAATGAACGTCGTCTTCGGCCGCAACGAGGCAGGGAAATCGTCCTGGCACGCGGCGCTGTACGCCGGGCTCTGCGGCATGCGGCGCGGCAAGGGGGCGATGCGGAAGGAGGAGAAGGCGTTCGCGGCGCGCCACAAGCCGTGGGACGGTGACGAGTGGGAGATCGGGGCGGTCGTCGCGCTCGAGGACGGACGGTGCGTGGAGTTGCGGCACGACCTCGCGGGAAGGATCGAGAGTTCGGCGGAGGACACGAGCGTGGCGGGACGGGACTATTCGCACGAGATCCTGTTCGACGGAGCGCCGGACGGCTCGCGCTGGCTGGGACTGAACCGGCGCTCGTTTCTCGCCACGGCCTGCGTGCGCCAGGCTGACATCCTCAGGGTTCGTGATCATCCCGAGTCGCTGCAGGAGGACATGCAGCGCGCGGCGGCGACGGCGGGCGTGGACCAGACGGCGGCGGCCGCGCTCCAACGGCTCGAGGAGGTTCTCCGGGAACGTGTCGGATCGACCCGGGCTCCGACGAAGCCGCTCATGACGACCGCGCGACGGGTGGCGGAGGCGCGCGAGGCTCTGGAGGCGGCACGCGAGGCGCACCGGGACTTTCAAGAGCGTCGCGCCGAGGTCGAAACGCTGGAACGGGCCGCGCGGGAAGCCCGGCGCCGCGTGGAGGCGGTGGAGGCCGCGCTCGCGAGCGTGGAGGCGGAAGCGCTCGCGGAGCGGCTGCAGGAGGCGCGGGCCCTGCACGAGGAGTTCCCGGAGGGGGCGCCTCACCCGGTCCCCGAGGGCGGCGGGCTCACGCGAGCGGTCACCGAAGCGCTCACGACATGGCGAAATCTCCCCGCTCCAGTGGCACTGACGGGGCCCTCGGCGCGCGAGATCGAGGAGAGGATCGAGGCAGCCGATACGGAGCTTGCGGCCGCGCGGGCGGTCGTCGCAGAGGCTGCTGCCGTGGAAGCCGAGGCTCGCCTCGCCAGTGCACGTGAGCTGCAGGCGCTCTTCCCGGCCGGCGGCCCCCGGGTTTCGCCGGAAGAGGACGCGCGCCTGGCGGAGGTTCGCGACGCGCTCCGCGTCTGGGAATCGCTTCCCGAGGTTGAGGCGCCGGCCGGCCGGAGTGTGGAGGCACTCGAGGGAGAACTCGCCGAACTCGAGAAGAGGCGGCGGGCGCGGCCCACGGAAGCTCTGCCCGCGCGAAACGCGGTGTGGCTGGCTGTTTCGGCGGTTGCGGGCGGCGGCGGCCTCGTCCTCGCACTGCTGGCGCCCGATTTGCGCTCGGCGGGACTGATCCTGTTCGCCGTCGGGGCGGGAGGCCTCCTTGCTCACGGATTCGCGAGAACACGCGCCGACCGCTCGGAGATTGCACTCGCCCTGGACGTGCGCCACGACAGTCTGCGACACGCACTCGCGTCGGCGCGCGCCGAACGGGAGCGGCATGAAGACGGCCTGCGGCGTCGGCGCGATGCGATCGGGCGCATGCGCGAACTTGTCGATCCGGACAACCCGGCAACGGCCGAATCAGCGGCTGAACCGGAGGCGCTTGCGGACGTGCTGCGCCGCCAGGTGGAGTCCCGGCGGGCCGGAAGAGAAGAGGCCGTGCGGCTGGGCTCGCAGTGGGATGAGCTTCAGGGGCTGCTTGCCGGCTCTTCGTTCGACGCACTTGTCGCCGAGACGGATCGGCTGCGCGCCGCGGCCGATGCCCTCTTCGCGGACGCGGCCGAAGACGCGCTCGCGGACGCAAGGGCCCGGGGCATCGCGCGGGGCGAGTTGGGCGAACTCGAGCGGCGGACCGCGGAGCGACGCCGAAAGTGGAGCGACGAGAGAGCCCGGCGCCTCGCGGCGGAGACGCGGCACGCACACCGATCGGAACGAGCCGCCGAAGCCGCGAACAAGCTGCGTGAAGCCGGCGCGCAGGTTGGCGTGACGGCCGACGACTCCGAGGATCTGGCGGCGGCGCTGGAGCAATGGCGCGCGGGCCGGGAGCGGCTGCTCGAGGAAGCCGGCGAGCGCAACGAGTCATGGGATCGCCTGCAACAGTTGCTGGGCGAGCGGACCCTGGATGAGTTCGCGGATGCTGTGGAGCAACTGCGTCTCCGGGCCGACCGGCTCGTCAACCGGGTCGGCACGGACGCCTTCGTCGAAGCCTGCGCGGGGCAACTCACCGCGGAGACGCTGGAGAATCTGAGGCGGGAAGCGGAGGCCGCCCGCGAGGAGGTGCTGCGCGCAGGCGGCCAACTCACCGAACGTGAGCACCACCTCCCCAGCGTGGCGGACGCGGAAGACGCGCTGGCGGCGGCCGAACGGGAACGGGCGAGGATCGCGCGTCTCAAGGACACGCTGGACTGCACGATCGGCTTCCTCGAAGAGGCGCAGGAGCGCGTCATGCGCGACATCGCGCCCATCCTGACGCAGACGGTACTCGAATGGCTGCCCGGAGTGACGGAGGGCCGCTACACCGGATGCCGAATCGACCCGGAGAATCTGCTCGTCCAGGTCCGGACGCCGGGGGGGCGCTGGCGGTCCGCCGAACTGCTCTCCCACGGCACGGCGGAGCAGGTCTACCTGCTGCTCAGGTTCGCGCTCTCGCGGCACCTCACCCGGGAAGGCGAGACCTGTCCCCTCATCCTCGACGATGTCGTCGGCGCTTCGGATGCGGTACGGAAACAGGCGGTACTGCAGACGCTGGCCGCGCTCTCCCGCTCGACCCAGGTCATCCTGTTCACGCACGAAGATGACGTGCGGGACTGGGCAAGGGAGAACCTCACGGGATCCGACGCCCGCCTCATCGAACTCGCCGGGCGGCGGCGCGATGCCGAAGGTGGCGGACGAACCGCGACTACTTGAAGACCTTGTAGCTCGTCGAGTGGCCGGGGTTCACCTTCGCGGTCGGATCGATGTGGTGAACCGCGTTGTTCACGGCGATCGCGGCTTCCCCGAAACCGGTCGAGATCAACTCCAGTTTCCCGTCGTAGGTGGCGATGTCCCCCGCCGCATAGACGCCGGGAATGTTCGTCCGCATGCGCGAATCCACCACGATGCAGTTCTTCTCGAGTTCGAGCCCCCACTCGGCGATCGGCCCGATGTTCGGAACGAACCCGATCAAGGCCACGATCTCGTCCACCTCGAGGCGCGTCGTCTCCTTCGTCTTCGTGTGCCGGATCGTCGCGGCCTCGACCCGGTCGCTGCCGTGGATCTCCGTCACGGTGTAGAAGGTGCGGAGCCGCAGTTCGCCCCGGTCATGCGCACCCTCGACCTGAGCCACCGTGCTCTCGTGGGCCCGATAGCGGTTCGAGCGGTGAATATGCGTGAGTTCACCGGCGATGTCCCGCAGCGCCCAACTCCAGTCGAAGGCGGAGTCGCCCCCGCCGACCAGGAGGACCCGCTTGTCGCGGAACGATGCGGGGGCCTTCACTTGCGTCGTAAGTCCACGGTTCAGGAACTCATCCCAGCCCGGTACGGCCAGCGTCCGGCTCTTGAAGGCGCCCTTCCCTCCGGCGATGACGACGGTCCGGGTGGGCCGCGGCCCCCCGTCGGTCCGCAGATCGAAGCGGCCATCTTCGGGATTCAGTTTCAGGACGCGCTCCTCGAGGCAGACCTCCGCGTCGAACTGCAGGCCCTGCGTTACGAGTTCCCGCGCCAGGTCCTTGGCGAGGACCCGGGGGAAGCCGGCCACATCGAAGACATCCTTCTCCGGATAGAGAGCGGTGAGCTGGCCGCCGAGCTCAGGGAGCGCATCGATGACACGGGCGGACACTCCGCGCATGCCGGCATAGAAGAGTCCGTAGAGACCGGTTGGACCGCCCCCGATGATGGTGATGTCGACTGTGTTTTTTTCCACGCCCAAGCCGTTCAGGCCATCCGGAGCTGATCAGGTCGCGCTCTTCCACTTCCGCCGGAGGCAGTGTGTCCCGTAATCGATGATCGCCCAAGCCGACGTCACGCCGACGAGCAACACGAGTGCGGGAACATACCGAGGGTTGAAAATGAGGGCGAGGAGCGTAAGAAACTGCAGGCCGGTGGCGATTTTTCCCGGCCACCGGGGCTTGAAAGGAATGATGATGGAGACAAGCCGGGCCAGGAGATAGCACCCGGCGGTATAGAGATCCCGGAGGATCAGAATCAGGAACGACACCCCGTCGAGGCCGCCCGCCGCAAGGAAGCCGGAGAGCGCAAGCAGGACGAAGAGCTTGTCGCAGAGCGGGTCGAGCAGGAGTCCGACCTGGGAGCGCGTCCCGCTTACCCGGGCAATGAACCCATCGAAGACATCCGTTGCCCCGGCCGTCGCCACGAGCGCGGCCATCATTCCGGGGTCCGAGACCACGACGAAGGCCAGGCCAAGCGGTATGCGGCTCAGGGACAGCAGATTCGACAGGGTGAGAAACCCCGGGTCGTGTGTCTGTATCGGATGCCTCCGCTTCGATCTGGTCGACGGACCCGCCCCACGCACGGGAAGATGCACGTTCCTGGGGCGGGTCTCCAGTGCCCCGGCGAGCGTCGCCGGCGGTCCGCCGAATGCGGCGCGACCCAAGAGTCTACTGCGGGAGCTCGGCGCTGCCGGCGGCGATGTCGTCGGTGTCCGGCCGCGGATCCAGCAGCACCATGTCCTCCACGACCACGTCCACGGTGGGGATCGCGATTCCGTCACGTTCGAAGGATCCGTACTCGAGGTGCCCCTCGACGTAGAGGCGTGAACCCTTGTGCACGTACTCGCCGACGGTCTCCGCCTGGCGGCGCCAGAATGTGAGCCGGTGCCAGTCGGTGCGGCGCTGGGTCTCCCCGTTCTTCCGAAACACGCGGTTGGTGGCGAGCGACAGGTGCGCGACGGCGGTGCCGGAAGCGGTCTCGCGCACGTCGGGGTCGCTGCCGGCGTTTCCGACGAGGATGACCCGGTTCACGGTTCTCGACATGATTTCTCTCCTTTTTTCGTGGTTTTTCATGGGTGAATGGGCGCGGCTGACACATCGAGACACGCGAATCTCCGGTGTGAAGAGGAGGCGCCAAACAGCATCTCCCCCACCGCCGGAGCTGGCCGGTCCCGCCTTGACGGCGCGACCGCAAGGGAGTCTGCTCAGGGATGACCCGGACGGACCTCTCTTCCGACGCCTCGCGCACCCGGGCCCGGCGGGGCCTGGTCCTGATCGCTTTCGCCATCGTCCTTTCGGCCACGATCTCCGTCATCGAGATCATCGTCCGCGCGACGCTCGAGGGCCCGCGAATCACGGCGCTGGCCCATTCGGCGGAGGGACTGGGGCCGGGTTCCGCGGTCTGGGTGGCCGGGAGGTCGGTCGGGCGCGTGCTGTCGATTTCCTTCCAGCCTCCCGAAGCGAGCGGGGGCAACGATGGCGATGGGTCGTTTGAGAGCCACGTCGTGATCGACGCCGTCATCGACCGGGTCGCCGGGCCCATCCTGCGGGCGGATGCCACCGCCGACGTGCGACCCTCGGATCTCGTGGCGCCCGTCGTCCTCTCCGTGAACCCGGGTACGGGTTCCGCGCCCGCCTGGAACTACTCGGACACGCTGCGCGCTTCCGGTCCGCCGCTCGAACCGGAGACGGTCATGGCACTGGCGGATACGCTCTTGCAGGCGGTGCGCACGCTCGAAGTCGACGCTTCAGAGGCACGGGACGTGCTCGGGTCGGACCAGGGCTCGCTCGCCCGCTTTCGCGAGGATCCGGGCACGCTGGCCGAACTGAGAGGCAGTCTCGAGTCGCTGGAGGAACTGCTTCAGCGAGACGTTCGGCGCTCCTCGCTCGTTCGGCTCGCGACGGACACGCTCGTGAACGCGGCCGCGCGACGCGTGCAGGAACGGTTCGCGGCCTGGGAGGAGGCGCCCCGACTCGCGCGCGCCGGCCGCAACGTGGAAACGACGCTCGAGGCGCTGGACACCGTGATGTCACGGCTGTCGGCGATCGCCGAGCGGCTGGACCGCGGCGAAGGAACCGCGGGCCGGGCTCTGGTGGATGGAGAAATCCGTCGCCAGCTCGCCGCCCTGCGCACGGCGGCCGCCGAGTTGGCGGAAGATCTCGGCTACAACCCGTCGCGCTGGCTCCGCATCCGCGTCTTCTAGTGCGGCGCCGGGCTGGCGGCCGGTGGGAACACCCTGCTAGATCCTCCGCTTCGGAAGCCCGCCGTGGACGGCGAACTTGAGCAATTCCGTCTTTCTGCCGCGCTTTCGCCGAATCCCGATGATGACGTGGTCGACGACCTGGTCGCGGTCTTCGATGGAAACCGCCACATCGACGGACCCGTCCGCGGCCGTGATCCGCGTCCGCACGGATCGGCCGGGTTCCGCGTCCGCCGTACGTGCCGGATTGCGACACAGGGTGCGGGAGGAGCGGCGCCCGCCGGGCACCGGCAGCGACAGCTTCAACAGGCGGAACCAGTCGGGCTGATAGCTTATCCGCCAGAGATTGCCGAGCTGGTCGAGTCCCCTTCCTTCACGATTGTGTCTGGCCATCCGGCGCTCGAGGGTCGCGGTCATGGTTGCGGCGCGGTCACCTTGACCGTGCCCGGCGGCACCATTATGGTCGGTGGGTCCACCTCGGACCACATCCCCCGGCCGCAAGCAGGACACCTCACGACACGACCATGCCGCGCGCGGCGTGGCTGCAGCCCGGTTCACTCTCTTTCGGAGGAAGGCGATGGACATCGCCGAACTCAAGTCGAAGTCGATCGGCGAGCTTCACGACATGGCCGAAGAACTCGACATCCACAACTTCTCGGGTCTCCGAAAACAGGACCTGATTTTTCGGATCGAGCAGAATCTGCTCGATTCCGACATCGTCCTCCGGGGCGAGGGCGTCCTCGAGATTCTGCCGGAGGGCTACGGCTTTCTGCGGAGCCAGGATTGGAACTACCTGTACGGCCCGGACGACATCTACGTCTCCCCGTCGCAGATCAAGCGCTTCGACATGCGGACGGGAGACACCATCCAGGGCCGCGTGCGGCCGCCGAAGGAGGGAGAGCGCTACCTCGCCCTGCTGAAGGTGGAGACGCTGAACGGCGTGGACCCGGACAAGGCGAAGCACCGGATCGCGTTCGACAACCTCCGGCCCCGCTATCCGGAGGAACGGCTCGTCCTCGAGCAGGAGGACGGCGATGTGTCGATGCGGATTCTCGACCTCATCGCGCCGATCGGGAAGGGGCAGCGGAGCCTCATCGTCTCTCCGCCCAAGGCCGGCAAGACGATCCTTCTGCAGAAGATCGCGAACGCGATCGTCGAGAATCAGCCGGACGCGAAGGTGATCGTGCTCCTCATCGACGAGCGGCCCGAAGAGGTCACGGACATGGAGGAGAACGTTCCGGCCGAGATCATCTCATCCACCTTCGATGAACCGGCCGACCGCCACACGCAGGTGGCCGAGATGGTGATCGAGAAGGCCAAGCGGCTGGTCGAATACCGGCACGATGTCGTGATCCTGCTCGATTCGATCACGCGCCTCGCGCGGGCCTACAACACGACGGTCCCGCACTCGGGCAAGATCCTCTCCGGCGGCGTGGACGCGAACGCGCTTCACAGGCCCAAGCGCTTCTTCGGCGCGGCGCGAAACATCGAGGAGGGCGGAAGCCTCACGATCATCGCGACGGCCCTGATTGAAACGGGCAGCCGGATGGACGAGGTCATCTTCGAGGAGTTCAAGGGCACGGGGAACAGCGAAGTGCTGCTGGACCGCCAGATCTCCGACAAGCGCATCTACCCGGCGATCGACCTCAACCGCTCGAGCACGCGCAAGGAGGAACTCCTTCTGAACGAGGTCGAACTCAACCGGATGTACCTGCTGCGGAACTTCCTCTCAGACATGCCGCCCGCCGAGGCGATTCAGTTCATGATCGAGCGGATCCAGCGCACGGACACGAACCAGGAGTTCCTCGACTCGATGGCGGGCGGATAGCCGACCTCGCGGCTCACGCGCGCCATCTCACGGCGCCTGCAGCCAGCGGTCTTCCAGCACCTCGAGCAGCACTGAGTGCGTGGCCTCCCCCACCGTCAGCGTCAAGCGGTACGTGCCAGGAGAGACGGGTAGCCCGTCCCCGCCCTGACCCTGGAGAGCCGGGTTCATGCGCAGATCCCAGGCCACGCGGTTCAGGCCCGGTCGGCCGGTCCCCTCGAGTTCGCGCACGACTCTCCCGCTGGCGAGTTCCGAGACCTCGATCGAGACGTCGGCCGGAGAGCCCAGGTAGTATTGGATCATCGTACCCGGGGGGGCACTCTCGCCCGTCCAGTTCCTGTCGCCCGTGAGGGAGCGGCGACGCTGGAGATCGTTCTTCCAGAGGACGGCGGGACGCGGCTCGAAGAGGTGAGCGTCGCTGGCCAGGACGCTGTCGGCCAGCGCCTGGAGGGCCGTGACATCGTCGAGCACGTAAACGCTGCGGCCGTGGGTCGCGAGGACGAGGTCGTTCTCGCGGGGGTGGACGAGCACGTCGTCGATCCGCACCACGGGCAGGCCCGGCATGAAATCGTGCCAACTGCCCCCCTCATCGAACGAGACGTAGAAGCCGAACTCGGTGCCGACATAGAGCAGACGGGGATTCCGTGGATCCTGACGGACCGTGTTCACGTTTCCGAACGAGGGCAGGTTCGACGTGATGTCCTCCCACGTCGCGCCGTAGTTGCGCGTCACGTACACGTAGGGGCGCAGGTCGTCGTTCTTGTGCCCGTCGATCGAGACGTAGGCGGTCGCGGCGTCCACGTGCGAGGCTTCCACGCGGGACACGTAGTGGCGCGTCGTGCCCCCGGGGAGGTTGCGGCTGACCTCGGTCCAGGTCGCCCCGCCGTCGCGGCTCACCTGGATGTTGCCGTCGTCGGTTCCTGCCCAGAGAACGCCCGGGACGAGGGGCGACTCGGCGATGGACGTCATGCTGCCCCACATCGAGACGCCGTCGTTTCGCGACAGGGTGCACTCCGTCCCGCGCTCGAACCGGGAGCAGCGCGGGATGCCGTTGACCACCCCCATCAGCACCTCGGCGTCCCGATCGACGTCTTTCGTGAGGTCCGGGCTCATCGTCCAGGTCTCTCCGCGGTCGCGCGACGTGAAGAACCGGTTGCCGCCCGCATGCAGGATGCGCGGGTTGTGGGGGGAGAGGAGGAACGGCGTGTTCCAGTTCCACCGGATCGCGGCGTCAAACGGCGGAGCCGGGGCGATGTTCGTGTCCGTCGGATCCTCTTCATCCGGAACCCGGGGGGTGATGGGGCGCGAGACGCCCTCGCGCAGATCCACCCGCCGGAGACGCCCGTTCTGGGATTCGACGAACACGACCGCCGGGTCCGTCGGGTCCACCTGCGTGTAGAACCCGTCCCCGCCGCCGACCCGATACCAGTCCTGCGAGAGGATCGGCCCGGAGCGCACGGAACTCGGCCCGCACCAGCTGCCGTTGTCCTGAAGGCCCGTGCACACGTAGTAGGGGCGCCGCATGTCCACGGAAGCGTGATAGGGCTGCCCGACGGCCCACGGGCGCAGCGATTCCCAGGTCTCGCCCTGGTCCCAGCTCACGTCGACCGACCCGTCGTTGCCGATGACCAGGTGGTCGTGGTCGGCCGGATCGATCCAGAGCGCGTGCTGATCGACGTGGCCGTACCCGCTCAGCACCTCCCAGGTGCGGCCGCCGTCGCGCGACTTCGACACGCGTTGATCCACGGTATAGACGAGATCCGGATCCTCGGGGGAGACGCGGATCTGGCTGAAGTACATGGGGCGTCCGTTCTCGTTGCTCCGGAACTCCCACGTGCGGCCCTTGTCCGTCGATCGCCACACCCCGGACCACTGCGGGTCGGGCGGGAGCGAATCGACTCTCGCGAGCCTGCGCCATTCGTCCTGCTCCTCCTCGGAGAGCGGCGGCTCCCGGTCCGCGGCCACTTCGATCTGGGCGTAGACGATGTCGGGATCGGCGGGCGTCATGGCGAGGGCGATCCGGCCCAGCGTGCCTGCCGGCAGCCCGGCGCCCTCGACGGGCGACCAGCTCTCACCTCCGTCCCCGGACCGCCAGATGCCGCTCCCCGGCCCTCCGCCGACGAAGCAGCACACGGTGCGGCGGCGCTGGTACGTGGAGGCGAACAGGACGTCGGGATTCGACGGATCCATGACGAGATCCGTCGCGCCGGTGTCCTCATCCACCGCGAGCACATGGCGCCAGCTCTCTCCTCCGTCGCTCGACTTGAACACGCCGCGCTCGGCGTTGGGGCCGAAGAGATGGCCGACCGCGGCCACCCACACGACATCCGGATTCGTCGGGTGAACGAGGACGCGTGCGATGCTCTGCGTCTTCCGGAGTCCCGCATGCACGAACGTGGCGCCGCCGTCGGTGCTCTTGTAGACACCGTAACCGAACGACGAACTCTGTCGGTTGTTCGCCTCGCCCGTACCCACGTAGAGGACATCGGGATCGGAGGGCGCAAGGGCGAGGGCGCCGATGGAGTGCGTCTCGTAGCTGTCGAAGATCGATTCGAACGTTGTCCCGTTGTTCGTCGTCTTCCACAGACCGCCGGTCGCGAAGCCCACGTAGAAGGTCCGCGGGTCCGCGGGGTGGACCGCAAGATCGTCGACGCGCCCGCCCTGCCCCGTCGGGCCGATGGACCGCCACCGGAACCCCTGGAGCAACGGGTGCCCGGGGGCGTTGATGACGACCTCCGTCTCTTCATCCCGCGCTTCGCCCTGGGCAAGGACGGGCGCCGGCAGCGTGAGGACGGCCGCAAGTAGCGCGAGCACGATCATCGAGGGGGCGCAGGTGCGCGATGCGTATGGCATGGGGTCTTTCTTTCCGTGCGGACCGGGGTGGTGACCCGGCATTATCCGACAGGCGGTCGGAGTCTGTCAAAGCTGAAGCCGCGCGGGGGATCCCGGCGAGGCGGGCGGCGACTTGCCCGCGCGACCGTCCAAAAGCATGCTGCGGAGTACCGCGCGACCGGAGGATCCATGCCGATATACGAGTACAGGTGCCGCGAGTGTTCGCACGAGTTCGAACTCTTCGTGCGGGGGGCGATGACGCCCGCGTGCGCGTCGTGCCGGAGTGCCGAGCTGGAAAGACTCATCTCCCTTCCGCGCGTCCACTCCGAAGCCCGCAGGGAGCGGTCGCTCGCCGCGGCGAAGAAACGCGACGCGAAGCTCGGGAGCGAACGCACGCGAGCGCAGCGGGAGTACGAACTGAGCCATAACGACTGATCCACGACGGATTCCTGCGGGCGGACGTCCCGAGTGAGGAGCCGGGCGAGGCGGGGACGGAGATGATGTGATGACGGAAAGCTACACGCAGGCGCTGGCCGAGCACGGGATCGACGACGTACAGCCGCTCTACCGACAGCTTCTCCTGCGGTTGAAGGCGCGCGACGGCGGAGCCTACGAGCGTGCCGTCGCACGGTATCGGTCGGATGTGGAAGGCGTGACGGGGGGAGGCGAGGCGCTGGCGGCGTGGCTTTCCTATGGGGCGTGGCTGGCTTCCAGCCTGGAGCCCGGAGGACTCTTCACGATTTCGGAGGCGGGACTCGCGGCGGGCGCGCCGGACCCGTTCGCACCGGGCGCCATGCTGATCCATCTGCCCGCTGCGGCGAACCGCAAGGGCTTCGTGATCGCCATGCCCGCCGCCCCGTCGGAGGCGCAGCGCGCAACCGCCGACCTGCTGTGTGAGTAGGACGAGGATGGCCGAGGCGGAAGTGGGGGAAGAAGCGGTGGAAGAGGAGGCACGGCAGTGACGCAAGGCACCCTGCAGCACGAACGCATCGAACGCCGCGCGCTCGAGGAGGAAATGCGCGAGTCGTTCATCGACTACTCGATGAGCGTCATCGTGCAGCGCGCGCTCCCCGACGCCCGCGATGGCCTGAAGCCGGTGCATCGCCGAATCCTGTACGCGATGCTGGAAGAGGGGATGCGCCCCTCGCGGCCGCACAAGAAGAGCGCCACGGTCGTGGGCGACGTGCTGGGCCGGTATCACCCGCACGGCGATGGCGCGGTGTACGACACCATCGTCCGCATGGTCCAGGACTTCTCGCTGCGCTATCCGCTCATCGACGGCCAGGGAAATTTCGGTTCGATCGATGGCGATTCCGCCGCCGCCTACCGCTACACGGAAGTGCGGATGACGCCGGTGGCGATGGATCTCCTCGCCGACATAGAGCGCGACACCGTCGACGTGCGGCCCAACTTCGACGGGCGCCTGACCGAACCGGTGGTGCTGCCCTGCCGACTGCCGCACCTCCTGTTGAACGGCAGCGACGGGATCGCGGTCGGCATGGCGACGAAGATCCCGCCGCACAACGCCGGGGAACTCCTCGCCGCGGTCGACCACCTCGTCGCGAACCCGCGGTGCGACACCGACGAACTGCTCGCCCGCCTTCCCGGGCCGGATTTCCCGACGGGCGGATACATCCACGGCCGGGCCGGCATCGAGTCCGCCTACCGGACCGGGCGCGGACGACTCGACATGCGCGCCAGAGTCCACGTGGAGGAAGGCAGATTCGGGAAGAGTTCGCTGATCGTCACGGAACTCCCCTATCAGGTGAACAAGACGCGCGTCATCGGGCAGATCACGAAGCTCGTGCGTGCCGGGCGGGCCGATGCGATCACCGACCTGCGCGACGAGTCCGACCGCGACGGGATCCGGCTCGTGATCGAACTCAAGCGCGACGCGCAGCCCAAGAAGGTGCTCGCGACGCTGTTCAAGAAGACACAGCTCCGTTACACGTTCGGCGTGATCATGCTCGCGCTCGTGGATGGCAAGCCCGAGGAGCTGGATCTGAGAGCGGTCCTCGGCACGTGGATCGACCATCGCCTCGCCGTGATCCGCCGCGGCGCGGCGCACGACCTCGCCCGGGCCGGGGACCGCGCGCACGTCGTCGAGGGGCTCCAGGCGGCGCTCGACGAAATCGACCGCGTCATCGACATCATCCGCGGCTCGAAGACGCCGGCGGGGGCGCGGAAGGGACTCCTCGCCGCGTTCGATCTCACGGAGCGGCAGGTGGACGCGATCCTCGCAATGCGGCTCGTCCGGCTGACGGGTCTGGAGCGGGAAAAGCTGGCGGAGGAACTGAGGACGCTGCGAGCGGAGATCGCGCGCCTGACTGCGCTGGTGGAGGACGAGGCGGCCCGGCGGGGATTCCTGCGGGCGGAGATCCGCGAACTCGCGGGGCGCTACGACGACCCAAGGCGGACGGAGATCCTCGACGACGATACGGAGTTCCGGCTGTCGAAGGGTGGCGGGGGCGAGGCGCAGTTGGTGCTGGTGAGTCGCGGCGGCTACGTGAAGGCGCAGCCTGCCGCGACGGGCGGGGGGATGGCGGGCGCGGAAGTGCTGTCCGACCGCGAAGGCGACTTCGCGCGCCATGCGTTCCTGACGCGGGGGGCGCACACGCTCCTCGCGATCACGGCCCGTGGCAACGCGCATGCGCTACCCGTCTCTGCGCTGCCAAGGGGCACGCGGAGCTCCCGGGGCCGCCACGTCGACGAGTTCATCGACCTGGAGCTTGGAGACGAGATCGTCGCGCTGCTCGCGGCCGAGACCTTCGCCGATGACCGATTCCTCGTGGTCGCCACAAGGCGGGGTCACGTGAAGCGGTCGGCGCTGTCGGAATACGCGAACGCCCGGAGCGCGGGCATCATCGGCGCCGGAATCGCGCGCGGCGACGAGGTCGTGGCCGCGTTCATCACGGAAGGGAGCAGCGACCTCCTGTTCGCGACGCGATCCGGCCAGGCGATCCGCTTCCCCGAATCCGCCACTCGCGCGATGGGCCGCACGGCCCGCGGCGTCAAAGCCATCGATCTCGCGCGCGGCGATGTCGTGGTCGCCGCGGCGGCTCCGCGCGCGGATTCCGACCTGCTCGTGGCGACCGCCGCCGGGTACGGCAAGCGCATCCCGTTCACGGAATTCAAGGTTCAGGGCCGGGCGGGCAAGGGGTTCACCATCCTCCCCGAGCGGGAGCGGACCGGCGGTCTCGTGGGTTTCACCGAAGCGCACGACGGGGACGAGGTGGCCTGGGAATTGTCCGATGGATCCGTGGAGTCGACGTCGGCGGCCAGCGTGATCCGTCGCTCTCCTCGCGAGGCCGGGCGCCCGGCTGTGCGGCTTCGGGCCGGCGTTGCGGTCGAGGCTGTACACCCGATGCACTCGGGACGCCGTGCGCGCACCGCATCGCCCGGCCGCGGGCAAACCGGCGAGCTTCCCCTCCGGGAAACGCCCTCGGACGGCGAGGAGCCGCAGGCCGAGTTAGAGTTCGAAACGCAGGACCGCTAGGTTGCGCCTTCGTCTGTAACGCTCGTCCGGGGGAGTCCATGCGAAGACTCTGTGCGATGTTGGCGATGGCCGCGCTCGTCGGGTGCGGCGGAGGGACGCCGGAAGACGGCGGCGGCGCCGTGGCCGCCACGGCGCCTGACGATACCGCGGCCATGCACGCTGCGCGTCTGGCCGAGAGTCTCGGTGGGCGGGAGGCATGGGATCGAACGCGATACCTGTCGTTCCGCTGGATCGTGGAACGCGATGGCCGGATCGTGGCGAACCGCGAACATTCGTGGGACCGGTACGACGGACGATACCGCATCGCCTATGCGGAGGACGGAACACCCCATCTCCTGCTCTTCAACGTGCACGAGATCGATCCGCACCCCGAACTCGAGAAGGTTCCGGCGGGACGCGCGTGGGTCGGGGGGGAGGAGCTGGCCGGCGCGGCGCGGGACTCGGCGCTCCGGCGCGGTTACGGCGCCTTCATCAACGACACGTACTGGGCGATCATGCCCTTCAAGTGGGACGACCCGGGCGTTCACCTCGCCCATGAGGGGGCGCGTACGCTTTCCGACGGCAAGGCGTACGAAGCGATCCACCTCAGCTTCGACCAGGGCCTGGGTACGACCGAAGACCAGTACTGGGGTTTCCTGGACGAGTCGGGGCGCATGATGGCCTGGCAGTACCACCTGGGGCGGTCGGACGCGCCGGGGGAGGTCATCTGGTGGTCGGACTGGCAACCGGTCGGCGACATCCAGTTCGCCATGACGCGGCTTCTGGATGGGGGCGACCGTTTCATCTACTTCGAGGATGTGGCCGCGGGTGAGACGGTGCCCGAGGGACGCTTCGACCCCCCGACACCTTGACCGGGCAGGGATCCGGCTCGATGGCGCCGGACTCGATCTCCTCGAGCAACGAGGAGGGACAGCAGTACCGTAACGGCGTGTACAAGCCGCTCGACGAGAGCACCCTGCCGGACGCGCCGGAGACGGAAGCCTTTCCCGACCGCGGTCACGGCCCGCCGTTCAAGTTCGTCCGCCGCATGTCCCGGGTGCCCCGCCTCAGGCACATCATCGGCCCCTCCGTCATCGCGCTCGGCATGGGTCTGGGAAGCGGTGAGTTCCTCCTCTGGCCCAACCTCGTGGCGGCCAACGGGTTCTCGATCTGGTGGCTGTTCTGGATCGGAGTCGTGACCCAGTTCGTCGTCATCGGCGAGATCGAACGCTGGACCATCGCCACCGGCGAGTCGACGTTCGCCGGCATGGCTCGGCTCGACCGGCTTGGGTTCTGGCCCTGGCTCTTCCTGGTTGCGACGCTTGTCAGCTTTTTCTGGCCCGGGTGGGCGTCGCAGTCCGCCGAATTCGTGGGTCAGATCGTGGTCCTCACCGGAGGGCCGCAGATCCAGTGGCAGCCGATGGCGCTGCTCATGCTCGCCTGCATCTGGTTCGGCCTCGCGGTCTCCCGCATCGTCTACAACGTCCTGGAGCGCTGTGAGATCGCCCTGGTGGCGGGTTTCTTCCCTCTCCTCGCGATCACGCTCCTCGCGGTCGGTTTCGTGCCCTCCCACCTCCTCGAACTGGCGGTTGGCGCCGTCTCGTTCGGGAGCGCCCCGGCCGAACTGTTCACGGGGGATCAGTTCCCGACGCTGATCCTCGCGGTCGCGTATGCCGGCACCGGGGGCACGCTGCTCCTCGCACAGTCGCTCTGGTTGCGCGACAAGGGCTTCGGGATGGCGCGGTTCCAGGGACGGATCGCGGGCATTCGCGGGCGCAATGAGGATGTCAGCACGACCGGGTTCGTCTTCGACACGAACGACCCTGCGCAACTCGGTCGTTTCCGGGGCTGGATGCGGGTCGTCCACCAGGAATTGCTCGTCACCTTCGTTGTCCTGACGCTCTTGAGCGTGGTCATCACGTGCATGCTCGTCGCGACGACGCTGGGCACGGACAACCCGGGCATCGCGGGCGATCTGACCACGATGGTGACGCTGCAGGGCGAGGCGATTCAGCGCGTCGGCGGGTTATGGCTCCGCGTCGCGTTCCTGCTCGGCGGATCGTTCGTCATCTTCTCGACCCAGCTTGCGATCCTCGACACCGTCACCCGAATCACGGGCTGCATCTTTTACGAACGCTACGGATACAAGACGCGCTTCTTCACCCAGAAACGGACGTTCCTGGTGTTCCTCACGATCTTCGTGCTCGCGGCGATGGGGATCATTGCCGCGTCATGGATCGGCGGGGAGGCGCTGGATGTGCTTCAGCCCGATTTCCTGCTCCTCATCGCGGGCCCGTTCACCATGTCCAGCATGTTCCTGTTCACACTTGTGATCGGCTACATGAACGTGCGCCGGCTGCCGGTCGAGTTGGGGCCGCCGACCTGGAAACGGTGGAGTCTGCTGTGGGCCGCGGTGCTGTGGGGATGGTTCACGGCCGAACAACTGTCACGAACAACGATGCTGGTCGCGGGAGTCGAACCGCAGTTCCAGGAGTCGCTGGCGCTCCACCCGATCCGCATCGTGTTCTACGCGCTGTGGCTGGGGTCGCTGGCGTGGTTCGCGGCACGCACCCTTCCGCGACGGGCGGCGCGAGGGGCCTGAGCGCTAGCCAGTGGGCTCCGGCACCGCTTTCGCCATCTTCCCGGACATTTCCTCCGCGCTCTTCATCTGCGAGAGATCGAGCGTGAAGTCGGGTCGTTCGGCGGGAGACAGCTTGTCGAGCAACTCGCGGATCTCGCGGGGCGCCAACCCGGCCGCCTTGAGATCCTCCTTCGTCGCGACCCCTTCGCCGCGGATCGATTCCGACTCGGGGTCCGGCCGCAGCAGGCTTCGCAGCACCTCGAGTTCCCCCGCGCTCAGCCGCGCCCCCAACACTTCATAGTCGACCCAGGCCTCGTAACTGAGCGGCGCAACCCGCTGGAGCATGCCGGCCATCACGCGCCCGTACTCCTGGATTTCCCACTGCGCGTGAGCGTCCACCCGCAGCCGCAGGAAGTGGAGGAGGTTGTGCAGATCGATCTTCCAGTACCACTGCGTATAGGTGGACAGGGGGAGGTCGATCCGCGCGAGTTCCCGGGCGACATCCTCGGAGAGCAGCCACTCGTAACCATGCGCCGCTTCGTTCCGCAGTTGCTCCCAGCGTTCGATCGCGCGGCGGTACAGAGCAGTTGGGGCGGGGTCCGCCTCTCGGCCCTGGTTGTTCAAACGGCTCTGGTAGGCGAACTGCTCGTGGCCCGGTTCGTAGAACAGCAGCGGCAGGAGACTGTAGCGGGCGCTGAGTTCGTTGACCGAAGCCGTGCGGTGCCGGATCCACTGTCGCGCGACGAACATCGGCATGGAGCAGTGGAACTTGAACTCGACCATCTCGCTCGGCGTCGTGTGCGCGTGGCGCCGCAGATACCGCACGAGACCGCGAGTCTGGCTGACGCGACGCGTGCCGGCTCCGTAGCTGACGCGAGCCGCCGCCTCCACGTCGGCGTCCGAGCCCATGTAGTCGACGAGCGCGACGAATCCGTGGTCGAGGACGGGGAAATACCCGCCAAGGATCTCCTCGGCCGCGGGGACGGTCGGCCTCCCGGTGGTTTCCATGAGCTACCCGTGCCGCTACAGGGGAGTGTCGTCGGCCAGAATATCAGTTCGTGAGCACCCGGGCGACCGCGCGCCGCCACCCGGAATAGAGCGTTTCGCGCTTCTCCCCGTCCATGACCGGCCGCCACGCGCGGTCGTGTCGCCACAGGGCCGCGACCTCCCGCAGGTCCGTGAACACGCCGGCGCCGAGACCGCCCAGCATCGCCGCCCCCAGCGCGGTGGTCTCCGTCACGACCGGGCGCCCGATCTCGAGGTCGAGGATGTCGGCGAGAAACTGCATGGCCCAGTCGTTGTTCGTGAATCCGCCGTCCACGCGCAGCGTCGCCGGTCGCGGCGCTCCGTCGGCCTGCATCGCGTCGATCAGTTCGCGTGACTGGTAGGCGGCCGCCTCCAGCGCCGCCCGTGCGATCTCGGCCCGCCCCGTGTCGCGCGTCATGCCCAGCAGGGCGGCGCGCGCTTCCGGATCCCAGTGGATGCCGCCCAGCCCGACGAAGGCGGGGACGAGCACGACCCCACCCGTCGAATCCACGGAACGGGCAAGAGCCTCCGTCTCGGCGGCGTCGGCAATGATGCCCAACCCATCGCGCAGCCACTGCACCGATGCGCCGGCGACGAAGATGCTGCCCTCGAGCGCGTACGTGCGTTCCCCGTGGAGTTGCCAGGCCACCGTCGTGAGCAGGCCGTGCCGCGAGGCGAGCCGGTCCGCGCCGGTGTTCAGCAGCGCAAACGCGCCCGTTCCGTAGGTGAACTTCATCCCTCCCGGCTCGAACGCCGCTTGCCCGAACGTCGCCGCCTGCTGGTCGCCGGCCACGCCCCGCAACGGGATCGCGCGGCCGAAGAGTTCGGCGGATGTCTCCCCAAAATCGCCGGCCGAATCGCGAACCTCGGGCAAGACGGCGGCAGGCACGCGCAGCAGTTCGAGCAGTTCCGGGTGCCAGCGGCCTTCATCGATGTCGTAGAGGAGGGTCCGCGACGCGTTCGACGCATCCGTCGCGTGCACGCGCCCGCCGGTCAGACACCAGAGCAACCAGGCGTCGATCGTACCGAAGGCCAGTTCGCCCTTCGCCGCCGCCTCACGCGCTCCCGGCACGTCGTCGAGGATCCACGCCAGCTTCGTTCCGGAGAAGTACGGGTCGAGCCGCAACCCGGTGCGGCGCGCGATCAGCCCCTCGTGCCCCGCCCCGCGAAGCTCGGCACACGCCTTCGCCGTCCGCCGGTCCTGCCACACGATCGCCGGGTGAACCGGCTTGCCGCTCGCGCGTTCCCAGACCACGGTCGTCTCGCGCTGGTTCGTGATGCCGATCGCCGCCACATGATACCCGCGCCTCTCGGCGGTCTCGATGACCTCCCGCGCCACGTCGATGGCGTCGTCCCGGATGCGTTCGGGATCATGCTCCACGCAGCCCGGCATCGGATAGCTCTGGGGCAGCTCGCGCTGAGCGCCGGCGACCCCCACCGCGCCGAGATCGAACGCGATGGCGCGGGTGGAGGTCGTCCCCTGGTCGATTGCAATCACAGCCGGTTCGGTCATGAGCTCCAGGCTCCAAGCTCGATCTGCGGCGAGGTCGCCTGCGGCGGTCGCGAGTATGTCACCCGAACTCCTCCACATCCCCCAAGACCGCCGGTGCCCGCGAGTCCGACGCGACAGTGCGTGAGACCATCCCGGCCACGCGGCTCACTGTAAGTGACACGGGACGTAGATGCTGGAGCCGTCGTGCATATCGTACCTGCCGAATGCGAGGCTCAGGCGAACACCCCAGCCGAAAGGGATGACGATCGTGACGGTGTGAGTGCCCACCAGCGTCCCGGATGTCTGAGAGTTCGGACCTCCCGAAATGTATGCCGCACACTCGCTCTGTGCTGCGGCTTCAGAAGGCTGCGCGAGCGAGAGCGCCAGGGCCCCCACAAAAACCCGTGCCACGGTGAGCGGCCACTCCGCCCTGCGGTTTCTCCTCGTACTCCTCATCATCATCCACCTCCCCGATCGGTCCTTGCAGGCGACGCCCTGCCGCCCTTCCGACACAAGGATCCGGCGGGCCATCAACGGGCCATCAACGGTGCGCCATGGCGGTCATCCGCCCCCGGCTACAAGCCGGACCGGCGCGATTTCGAGGCCCACGCGCCCGGGGGTTGAGTACGACGCGATCCAGTCCGTTGACACAAGGATCGGGGCGGGGCATCAACGGGCGATCAACGCGCCAGCCCGGCGGCGAGCGGAAGGTCGGGACACGCCTTCGCTGTCCGCCGGTCCCGCCACACGATCGCCGGGTGAACCGGCCTGCCGCTCGCGCGTTCCCGGATCGCGGTGGTCTCGCGGTGGTTGGTGATGCCGACCGCCGGCACGTGATACCCGGACGTCTCGGCGGTGTCGATGGCCTCGCGCGTGACCCGTGCCGCATCGTCCCCCGATCTGCACGGGATCGTGCTCCACCCAGCCCGGGGCGGGATAGCTCTGCGTCAACTCCCGCTGCGCCGTGGCGATCGTCCTCCCGCGGAGGTCGAACGCGATGGCGCGAGTCGAGGATTGACCGTTACCCCCCCGGATCCGTGAGTTCGATGTTCGCGGTCAAGAGTCCGGCGGCCTTGAGGCCTTCGGTAAGCACCGCTCGATTCATGCCATCAAGGTAGACCGCACTGGATAGCATCCATAGCCAGTCTTCACGCTCCGCCGGCACGGCAAGGCGCGCAGCTTCGTAACGCTCCACATCCAGGAACAGCCCGATCGTGTTTTCGGAGGTGATCCGGGCGAACAGACGGCCGTCCTCAAGGGGCCGGAGGCTCGAGACGAACTGTGTGCCGAGGACTCGCTCCGGCCCTCCGAACGCCTCGATGGTCTCACGATTCGTCCTCAACCTGAGATCCCGCATTTCCTTCGGCAGGAAGAGCACGCTCACCAAGGTCCCCTCGGCATCGAAGCTCACAAGCGCGAGCTGGTCCTGATCGAGGACGTGGATCAGGCCATCGTCGGACACGGTCACCAAGTCCGTACGCAACTGGAATGGGCCTTCCGGATCGGGACGCAACTCGTCCGGGATCCGCCCGAACGCGACGTTTCCGCGCGCCGTCACGCGGGCCAGGTAGTGGTCCACGAACGCGTCCCCGGCTACGAGCAGCCCCAAGTCCGGATGGACGGCCGCATCGCTCGCGTTCCCCGGCATCAGTTGGCTGCGAACGAAATCTCCGTCCGGGCTCAGGTACGACGCTCGCCCGGCTCCGACGTCAACGACGAGGATCTGCTCACCCGCGTAGTCCATGCGGCTCGGGAATCTGTATTCCCCGGGGCCATCGCCGTCTCTGCCCGAGATCCGCACCGGATTCAAGCTCCGGTCGAGCAGGACGATGCGGCCGTTGAGCCCGTCCGCGACGAAGTAGCCGCTTGGGGTGACGAGGATGTCCGCCAGCGAGCCGAAGCTCACCCGTTCGTCGAACTGGTCCAGGTGGGCGCCGAGCGACCGGATCTCGTAGATCTGGCCGGTCTCGACGAAATGGGCGCGTCCATCGTCGCCGCCACCCGGATCTCCGTTACACCCGGAGAGGCCGAGTACGCTCGCCAGTCCCAAGGCGACCGATCGCATCAAAGCAGACCTCACCCCTCGAGATCGCACGCGGTCGCGCAGGTCGAAGTCGTCCCATGGCCGATCGCGACGATGGCGAGCGCGGTCATCTGTCCCCGGCTAAGAGCTCGATCCGCGCGGTTTCGAGCCCCGCGCTCCCCCGGGGTGTGAGCACCACGCGATCCAGTCCGTCCAGGTAGAGGCCACCCCGCAGTCGCAACTGTTCCTCTTGGCCGGCGGGGATGCCCAGGGGGATCGCTTCAAGGCGCTCCAAGTCCAGAACGAGACCCTTCGTAATCGCACTGTCCGGGCGCACGGCCGTGATCTCGGCAAAGAGTCTACCGTCTTGGAGAGGCCGGAGGGTCGTCACGCTCTGAGTGCCCAGGACCCGGGCCGGCCCTCCGAACGCCTCCTCGGTCTCTTGCGCGCTCCGCAATTCGCGGGCCCGTATCTCTCTTGGCAGGAAGACGATGCTCGCGAGCTCCCCGCCGGGGGAAAAACTCACGAGTGCGAGCTGGTCTGCATCAAGGACGTGGATCACGCCGTCGGCCGTGACCGTGACCAGGTCCAGGGGCCAGCGGAACAATCCGCCGGCGTCGACGCGCAGCTCTTCCGGAATCCGCCCGAAAGCCGTATCCCCCTGCGCCGTAACCTGCGCCAGATAGTGGTCCGGAAACGCGTTGCCCGCGACGAGCAACCCGAGTTCCGGATGTAGCGCGATATCGCTTGCAAGGCCGGGAAACCGTTGGCTGTCCACAAAATCGCCCTCCAGGGTCAGGTACGCGACTCGGTCGTTTCCGCCATCGAGGACCAGAATCCTGTCCTCCGCCCGCTCCAGACGACTCGGGAACTTGTATTCCCCGGGTCCCTCCCCCTCTCTGCCCATGATCCGCACCGGATCGAGATTCCGGTCGAGGAGGACGATGCGCGGATCGAGCCCGTCGGCGACGAAATAGCCGGTCGGCGTGGCGAGTACGTCAGCGACGGAGCCGAAGCTCACGCGTTCGTCCAGTTGATCGACGTGGGCGTCGGATGATCCGATCTCGTAGGCCTGGCTGCTGCTCTCCGAGAAATAGACCCGTCCGTCGTCGTCGGCATCCGGAGCGCTTCCGCACCCCGCGAGACCGATGGCGCCCGCCAGACTCAGCGCGACGGCGCGCGAGACGATCCCCGGCCACCGAGCGGAACTCGGTGGCCGGGAACGGTTCGCAGCCAAGACCTCAGGCTGCACGGGACGCGACCTCGAACCGATGGCTCCCCGGACGTGGCTCACTGGAAGCTCCACTCCGTGTAGTCGTCGCACCGGACGTACGTCGTTGACCGGCCATCCCTGTCGTACATGTCGTACACGCCAACGTTGAAGGTCGCGGTGATACCGACCGAAAGACCGAAGGCCGCGCCGAGATTGAGCGAAACGATCTGGTAGCCCCTGAGTGTTCCGCTCGCCGGATTGTCCGGTCCTCCCGAGATGTACGGCGCGCACTCGCTCTGCGCCGCGGCCACCGACGGGTTCGCCAGCGAGAGCGCCAGGGCCCCCGCGAAGGCCCACGCCACGGCGAGCGGCCACGCCGCACGGCTGTTTCTCCTCGTCCTCATCATCGTCCACCTCCCCCGAATGATCCCGGAGGGCGACGCCCTGCCGCCCTCTCTGACACAAGGATCGGGGCGGGCATCAACAGGCTATCAACGCCGGGCGGCAACCCGGCGACGAGCGGTGGATCGGGAGGGTTCAGACGTCGAGATTGCGTACGTAGCGGGCGTTTCGCTCGATGAAGTCGCGGCGCGGCTCGACGTTCTCGCCCATGAGGGTGTCGAACAGCCGGTCGGCTTCCGCGGCCTCGTCGATCCTCACCTGGAGCAGCGTGCGCTTCTCCGGGTTCATCGTGGTCTGCCACAGCTGATCGGCGTTCATCTCGCCCAGCCCCTTGTACCGCTGGAGCGAGGGACTCCCCTTGCCGTTGTCGAGTCTCGCCTGCGCGGCGACGCGCTCCGACTCGTCGTAGCAGTAGTACTCCGTCTTCCCCTTCCATACGCGATACAGCGGCGGCTGCGCGATGTAGATGTACCCGGCGTTGATGAGTTGCCTCATCTGACGGAAGAAGAAGGTCAGGAGCAGTGTCCGGATGTGGGCGCCGTCCACGTCGGCGTCCGTCATGATCACGACCTTCCGATACCGTGCCTGCGCCAGATCGAACTCCTCTCCGATCCCGGTCCCGATCGCCGTGATCATGGCGCGGATCTCCTCGTTGGAGAGGATCCGGTCGATCCGCGCCTTCTCCACGTTGAGGATCTTCCCGCGCAGGGGGAGGATGGCCTGGTAATTGCGGTCGCGCCCCATCTTCGCGCTCCCGCCCGCGCTGTCTCCCTCCACCAGGTAGAGTTCCGCGATCTCCGGGTCCGTGATCGAGCAGTCCGCCAGCTTGCCGGGCAGGATGCCGGTCTCCAGCGCGGACTTCTTGCGCGTCAGATCCCGCGCCTTGCGCGCCGCTTCCCGCGCCCGCGACGCCTGGAGCGCCTTCTCGATGACCTTACGGGACGGGCTCGGGTTCTCCTCCATCCACGTTCCGAGGTTCTCGTTGACCAGGCTCTCGACGATCCCGCGCACCTCGCTGTTCCCCAGCTTGGTCTTGGTCTGCCCCTCGAACTGCGGCTCCATGACCTTCACGGAGAGCACGGCCACGAGTCCCTCGCGCACATCGTCGCCGCTCAGCGCGGGGTCGGCCTTCTTGAGGATATTGTTCCGCTGCGCGTAGCTGTTGATCGTGCGGGTGAGGGCGCCCTTGAACCCGGAGAGGTGAGTCCCTCCCTCGTGCGTATTGATGTTGTTGACGAAGGTGAACGTGTTCTCGCTGTAGGCGTCCGTGTACTGCATCGCGAGTTCGATTTCCGTGTCTTCCTGGGCGCCCGACACGAAGATCACGTCGGAATGCAGCGGCTGCTTGTTCCCCAGCAGGTACTCGACGAACTGGGCGATGCCGCCCTCGAAGTGGAAGTCGCGCCGCAGTCCTTCCTTCCGCTCGTCGATGATCGCGATCCGAACGCCCCGGTTCAGATACGCGAGTTCGCGGAGGCGGTTGGCGAGCGTCTCGAAGCTGTATTCGAGATCTTGGCCCAGCCCGGTGAAGATGTCCGGGTCCGGCCGGAAGGTGACCGTCGTCCCTGTTTCCTTCGTCTTCCGCCCCTTCGCGAGCTTGCTTCGGCTGACCCCGCGCTCGTAGCGCTGCGTCCACTTGTGGCCGTCGCGGCGGACCTCGACCCGCAGCCACTCGGAGAGCGCGTTCACGACGGAAACGCCCACGCCGTGCAGTCCGCCGGACACCTTGTAGCTCGACTTGTCGAATTTTCCGCCCGCGTGGAGCGTCGTGAGGGCGAGTTCGACCCCCGGCACCTTCTCGGTCGGGTGAAGGTCCACGGGGATGCCGCGCCCGTCGTCCACGACCCGAATCGACTGGTCCGTCCCGATCGTGACCTCGATCCCCGAGCAATGTCCCGCCATCGCCTCGTCGATCGAGTTGTCCACGACTTCGTAGACGAGATGATGCAACCCTCGCCCGGAGGTGGACCCGATGTACATGCCCGGACGCTTCCGCACCGCCTCCAGCCCCTTGAGGACGTGAATCTGCCGCGCGGTATATTCCGAGTTGCCGTCTCTGTTATCCGCATCTGCCACGGGCTTCCCGCCCGCCGTCGACTTCGCCATCAACCCCTCCCCTTCTCCGTTCGGCCGGGGCGCGCCGCGGCCGGCGACGATTCCCCGGACTGCACGAACACGATCCGTTCGATCCGGCCGCGGGTGCGATCCCTGTTCAGGCGGCTCAGCAACTTTCGCCTCATCATGTTCAGTTCCGTCATCCAGGCCGCACCGGCCACTTCGATGAACACCGTCCCGCCCCTGATCCCGCCAACTTTCGTGACGCGCCCGATGTGCGGCCCCACGACCCGCTCCCACCGCGCCGCCGTGGCGCTGCGCTCCACTCGCTCGCGGATCCCCATGCGATCGAGCAGCTCCGCCAGCACGCCCCCGATGGGCTCGGGATGCCGTTCGGCCGCTTTCGCGTCCCTGCGGCGCGCCTCTCCGCGAGGCACCGCCCGGAAGGCCGTGCCGCTCATGCGATGAGCCGTCCGTTGCGCAGACGCCAGCGCGCGAGCTTTCCGCCCATCAGCCCCACGTCACCGGGCTTGGGCGCGGTGATAATCACCTGCCCTCCCCGTTCGGACTCGAAGAGGCGAAACAGCCGGTCCGAGCGCCCCTCGTCGAGTTCCGCGAACACGTCGTCGAGGAGGTACAGCGGCTCGCGGCCGAGCCGTTCCCTGAGCCGGTCCGCTTCGAGCAGGCGCAGGGCGAGCGCGGCCGTGCGCTGCTGTCCGCTCGACCCGTAGCTCCGGAGGTCGCGAGGGCCTTCCGGCGCCCCGACCTCGAACCTGATCTCGTCGCGGTGCGGGCCCACTACGGTCATGCCCTGGCGACGCTCACGTTCCCCGGTCCTCTCCAGCGCGCGTCGAAAACGGTCCTGCCACGAGCCGGCGGCCTCCGAACCATCCGCCCCATCGTTCGATGCGATCGAGGCCGAATACCGAAGCGCCGCACTGTCTCCTCCCGAGATCCGCGCGTAGAAGTCGGCGTATCGCTCCGCCCCCTCCACCACCCACGTCGCCCGCCTTTCCGTGAGGACTCCACCCGCCTCGATCAGCCCCTCCGTCCACGCTTCCGTCTCGTCGTTCGACCAGCCGCGCCGAAGCGCCTCGTTCCGTTGCGACAGAAGACCCCGGTAGCGCTGCAGCGCCGGGAGGTAGCCCGGCACGCCCACCGAGAGCGCGACATCGAGGAAGCGACGCCGCAGCGACGGCCCTCCACGCACGATCTCGGCGTCGTCGAGACGAAACGCCGCGACCCCCACCGAACCGATCCCGGCCGAAACCCGCTCCACTTCGAGCGCGTCGACCTCGACCTTCTTGATCCGTTGCGACCGGTCGTAGGCTGCCGCCACGGACATCCCCCCCTCAACCTCGCCTTCCACCCGAAACACCGTCTCTCCGAACCGCACGAGCGCGCGATCCCGCACGCCTCGAAAGGACCGAAAAACCTCGAGGTAGTAGATCGCCTCGAGGAGGTTCGTCTTGCCCGATCCGTTGGGCCCGATGATCGCGACGCCGGCCTCGGGGAACTCGCACTCGAGTCGTTCGAAGTTGCGGTAGTCGCGAAGGATCAGGCGCCTGAGGAAAGGCGCGGAAGACGCCTCAGGCTGGCGGATAGACGGTGCCTCCGGTGTCTTCGTCACAAGCCCTCAAAATACGGCGAAAACCCTTGTATCGCAAGGAAATTTGCCCGTTGTCGACCTGGTCCGGAAAGCGCCGCCGAGCGGTTGCCCGGGAGCCTCCGGACAGGCAGCTTCGAGATGTCCATGACACGCTTCGGCCGCAGCGGCGCACGCCGCCCGATCGCGCGAAACAGAACCCTGCGAGGGGCGGTCGCCTGCCTCGGAGTCGCGTGGTTCGTGTTTCCGGTCCACGTCGCCGCTCAGGCGCGGTCGGTCGAAGCGCCTCCGGATTCGCAGACGCCGGGCGCGAGCCGGGTCTGGCCGGATATCGCCCTCGGGGCGGGCGTCCTCGGCGGCGCCTTCCTCCTCGACGACAACATCCGCACTCTTGCGCTGGACCAGCAGGGAACGTTGGGGCGCGATCTGGCCGACGCCGGCCACGCGTACGGCGACTGGAAGCGGACGGCGCCCTTTCTCGCCGGGGGCGGAATCCTGCTCGGCGTCGCGCTGGACGGCGAACAGGGAGTCCGGCGGGCGACATCGGCCTTCTTCGGCGTCTTCGCCGGCTCGATGTCGAACACCATCCTCAACTGGACGTTGGGACGAAGCCGCCCAAGAGATGAGCGGGGCGTTCTGCACTTCGACCCCTTCCGGAGCAATGCCTCCCTGGGGTCCGGCCACACGGCTTATGCCTTCGCGATCGCCGCCGCCGTCGATGAGGTCACCGACGGCGGGTGGGCCATCCCCTTCTACGCGGCGGCGGCGGGTACGGGACTCGCCCGGATCTACGGAGACCGGCACTGGCTGTCCGATGTGGTGGTCGGAGGCTTCATCGGCTGGTGGGTGGGCGGCCGCGCGACCGAAGCGGCTGCTGGCTGGCTCCGAGTCGAACCCTCTTCGGTCTCGTCCAGGCGGTCTTCGCCCGCCCGCGCCCGGATCCGGCCGCTGATTGCCGGGGACGCGCTGGGCATACAGATGCGCTTCCGGGAGTAGCCCCGAGGCGCCGGCATCTCGCGCGCCCTACCTTGGATCGCGGTCGGTTGCCGCGCCGCGCTGCGCCGCGGACCCGGGAAGCGCGTACAGCTAAGGAGCAAAGTATGGTGCACGTGCCAAGCATCTGGCTACCGATCCTCCTGGCCGCGGGACTCGCGTTCGTCGGGAGTTCCGTCATCCACATGCTCCTCGGCTACCACCGGAAGGACTTCCGGAAGGCGCCCGACGAGGACGGAATGATGGACGCGCTGCGGGGGATCCCCGCCGGGGACTACTCCTTCCCGCATCCCACCGGCAAGGACGCCCTCAAGGACGAGGCCTTCCGCGAGAAGGCGGCGCGCGGGCCGACCGGATTCATGACCGTGTTGCCGGCCGGGGACCCGTTCAACATGGGCCCCCAGCTCGCGCAGTGGTTCGTCTACTGTCTCGCGGTGAGCGCCTTCACGGGTTACGTGACCGGCCTCACGCTCGGCCCGGGAACCGGCTACATGGAGGTCTTCCGCATGTCCTCCACGGTCGCCTTCGGCGGGTACGGGCTCGCCCACCTTCAACGTTCGATCTGGTATTCCCAGTCGTGGGGGACGACCGGCCGCAACGTGCTCGACAGCCTCGTTTACGGACTGCTGACCGGCGGCGCGTTCGGCTGGCTCTGGCCGACCTGATCCGGCCTACAGCACGAAACTCGACACTACCGGTTCGTCTCCGGTGTAGTCGTAGAAGCCCTTCCCCGTCTTCCGGCCGTGGTAACCGGCCAGATACATGCGGCGCAGGAGGGGGGGAGAGGCGAAGCGCGCCTCCTTGTACTCGTCGTACATGATTCCCGTGATGTGGTACAGCGTGTCGAGCCCCACGAAATCGCCCAGCGTGAAGGGGCCCATCGGATATCCGCAGCCCAGGCGCAGTCCCTGGTCGATGTCGGGGATCGACGCGACCCCGGCCTCGTACGCGCGGATCGCGTCGAGCATGTAGGGCACGAGCAGCCGGTTCACCACGAAGCCGGTGTTGTCGCCGCAGGCGATCGGGCTCTTGCCGAGCGATTCGGCGAAGGCGAAGGCGGCGTCGAACGTGTCATCGGCGGTCTGTCCGCAGCGGACGACCTCCACCAGGGGCATGACGGGAACGGGGCTGAAGAAATGGAGACCGACGAAACGCTCCGGGCGATCGGTCTCCGCGGCGAGTTCGGTGATGGACAGGCTCGACGTGTTGGAGGCGAAGATCGTCTCCCCGCCACACCGCCCGCCGAGTTCGCCGAACAGCGCCTGTTTCGCCCCGAGGTTCTCGGTGATCGCCTCGATGATGAGGTCGCACTCCGCCAGGTCCGCCAGCTCGAGCGTCGGGTGAAGACGGGCCACCGTCGCGTCCCGGTCGGCCGAGCCGAGCTTCTTCTTATGCACGGCGCGATCGAGGTTCTTTCGGATTCCGGCCATCCCCCGGTCGAGGAACCCCTGCTCCACGTCCCGCACGATCGTCTCATAACCGGCCGCCGCGCTGACCTGCGCGATCCCGCCCCCCATCAGTCCCGCTCCGACCACCCCGACCTTCCGAATCTCAGTCAATGTCCACTCCCTCTATGTCTGCAGTTGTCCCTCAGCGCAGCAGTTTACGGTGCCACGGTTCCTCCGCGCTGCGAAGATTCTCTCCGCGCTCGAGTCGGTCGAGCAGACCCTGAAGCGCAAGTTCCATCCGTTGCCTGACCTTCCGCATGTCGGCCCGCGCGGAAACCGTCGCGATGGCCGTGAAGCCGGAGAAGATGGCCAGTCCTCCCAGGAGCGGCAGGACACCGCCCCCCGTCGCCATGAACAGGCCGAAGCCGCCCGCCGCTCCGCCCAACCCCATTCCCGCGAACCAGCCACCGAGCCGTTCCGCCCTCATGTTACCGACGTCCGCCGTCAGCGTGACAAGCGACCACCCGCTCTCCAGGGCTTCCACGCCGACCTGGAGGTTGCGCGCCTTCGCGAGCGTGTACCGTCGGCCGCCGACATCCATCGCGCGGCGCATCTGGCTGACAAGGCCGGTTCCCGGCTCCCAGAGCGATCCGCCGGGCCGCGAGCGTACCTGTCGGAGAAGCTCCTCTTCGCGAAGGTACGACTCGAGATTCGCTTCCACATCCGTCGGACTTCCGGGGACCACCCGGCTCGTGCTCACGATCGCGGGACCGACGATCCGGCGCGCAAGCCCTTCGTCGGGAGGCGCGTCGGGGATGAGGGAGGCGGCCTCCACCTCGGCCAGCGCCTGCCGGACGTACCGCTCCTCGAGCCCGACTTCCGCTCCGATCTCGACGACTTCGCCGGCCCCCAGTTCGCCGCCGATCGAGGTGGAACTGCGGAACTGGAGATCCGACGCCCGCCGGATCACACGTTCGAGTTGCTCCTGCGTGACGGTGGCGGGGAGGGACGAACGGCGTTCGGGAGGACCGGGCTCGCCCGAACCGCCGTGACCGCCGTCAGCCGGCGGCATCGCGCTCCCTCGTCACCGCCTCCGGCTCGTCCGCGGCCTCCGACACGCCGTCCGCCGCTTCCGCGCGGGGCAGCTGCGGTGCGCCTTCCGATCCTTCGAGCACGCGTTCGTCGACCGGAGCCGGGGCGGCCGCCTCGGCGTCGGCGGCCGACGACAGGTTCCTGAACAGGCCGGCCATGGACCCCAGATCCACCGGAAGCGGAAAGAGCGTCGTCGAATTGTTCTCCGCCGCGATCTCCGTCGCCGTCTGCAGGAAACGCAGTTGCAGCGAAGCCGGATACTCGCTCAACTGGCGCGCCGCGGCGCGCAGGTCGGACGCCGCCTGCAGCTCGCCCTGCGCGTTGATCACCTTGGCGCGGCGCTCGCGCTCCGCCTCGGCCTGCCGCGCGATCGCCCGTTTCATCTCGCCGGGCAGATCCACGTCCTTCACTTCGACGCCCGTGACGTCGATCCCCCACGCGTCCGTGCCCTGGTCGATGATGTCGCGCAGGATCTGGTTGAACTTCTCCCGTTCCGCGAGGACTTCGTCGAGTTCCGCCTGCCCGATGACCGAGCGCAGCGTCGTCTGGGCGAGCTGCGACGTGGCGAAGAGAAAGTCCTCGATCTCGAGGATGGCCCGTCTCGGGTTCGCGACCCGGAAATAGAGGACCGCGTTGACCTTTACGGACACGTTGTCCCGCGTGATGACATCCTGCGGCGGGATGTCCATGGCGATGATCCGCAGGCTCACCCGCTCCATGCGCTCGACCCCGAACGGGACGAGGAAGATGAGCCCGGGCCCACGGCTCGGACGCACGCGGCCGAGCCGGAAGACGACGGCCCGTTCGTATTCCTTCAGGATGCGGAGACTCGTAGCCAGCGCGAGCGCGCCCGCCCCGGCGAGGATGAAGAACAGAGGATCCATGGTTCGCTCCCTCCGACTGCTCGTGAGGTCCGACCCGGCGACCCGTCGGCAGCCCGTGCTAGTGTGGTGTCGCAGAAATCCCACGGCCATTCGAGCGCCGATGCATCCGCCCCTGCGGCGTTGCTCCTCCTCGCAATAGCTCTGCTATTCCTCGTCGGAGCGCCTTGCAGTACTCGGCGCCTCGACGCTCTCGGTGGCTCGCGGACTTCCGCGACACCACACTAGTCGACCTCCACGATCACGGCCGCGCCCTGTCCGCCACCGATGCAGGCTGCTCCGAGCCCGAGTCCGCCGCCCCGCCGCCGTAGTTCATGGAGAAGATGGCCCGTGATCCGCGCCCCCGTCATGCCGAGCGGGTGGCTCAGCGCGATCGCCCCGCCGTCCACATTGACCTTGTCGCGGTCGAGACCGAGTTCGCGCTCGACCGCCAGGTACTGCGGAGCGAAGGCCTCGTTCACTTCGACGAGATCGATGTCGTCGAGGGTGAGGCCGGCTTTCTCGAGGGCGGCGCGCGAGGCGGGGGCGGGTCCGATGCCCATGATGTGGGGCGGCACGCCCGCCACGGCGTAGGACACGAGGCGGCCGACCGGCTCAAGGCCGTGCGCGGCGGCATAGTCCCTGCCCGCCAGCACGAGCGCGGCCGCCCCATCCCCGATCCCGCTCGCGTTGCCGGCGGTGACGAGGCCATCCTGCTTGAAGTACGGCCGGAGCTTGGCGAGCCCGTCGACCGTCGAATCGGGACGGAGGTGCTCATCGCGCTCGAAGGACGCTTCCCTTCCCTTCCTTCCCACCATCATCGGGACGACCTCGTCCTCGTAGCGGCCGCCTTCCCAGGCCTCGGCCGCCAGGCGCTGGCTGCGCACCGCGACCTCGTCGGCCTCCGAGCGCGAGATACCGTATTCCTCCGCGAGATTCTCCGCCGTCTGGGCCATCGAGAAGCCGCAGTAGGGATCCGTGAGGGCCTCCCACAGCGAATCCTCGAACTTGGGCGCCGGGCCCAGCCGCAGACCCCAGCGGGCGCCGCGCACGATATGCGGCGCCTGGCTCATGGACTCGGCTCCGCCCACGAGGCAGACGTCGCTTTCTCCGAGTTCGATCTCCTGCGAGCCATCGATCACGGCCTGAAAGCCCGAGCCGCACAGGCGGTTCACGGTGACGGCCGGGGTTTCGACCGGCAACCCCGCCCGCAGTCCCACATGCCGCGCGAGATAGATCGCGTCGGCCGACGTCTGCATCACGTTCCCCATCACCACGTGCCCGAAGTCGCCGGGCGCGGCGCCCGAGCGCTCGATGGCCGCTTCCGAGGCGACGACGCCCAGATCCACCGCCGAGTAGTCCTTCAGGCTGCCGCCGAACGCGCCCATGGCCGTACGGGCCGCGGAGAGAAACACCGTCCCGTTTCCGTTGCTGTCACTCATTTTCGCGGAGTCCTTCCATCGCTTGCCGGTCATCCGACCGGATCCATGTCATGTATGAAGCGGCTGCGCCGACACCGCCCGCTGGCCGCGCGGGGGGCAGGCGACCGGTCCGCACGTGAAACGTAGCGTGACGTATCAGGCTGCGCCCACCCGTTCCGCGAGCCAGCTTCCGACCTCCGACGTGGTCGCGCTTCCTCCGAGGTCCGGCGTCCGCACTCCGGAGACAAGCGCCGCATCCACGGCCGCCTCGACCGCCCCGGCCGCGTCATCCGCCCCGTGATCCCGCAGGAGGAGCGCGGCGCTGAGCACCGCGGCCATCGGATTCGCCCGTCCCGTCCCGACGATGTCGGGCGCGCTGCCATGCACGGGCTCGTACAGTCCATGCACGCCCGGGTTCACGTTGGCGGAGGGCGCGAGCCCCGGTCCCCCCACGATTTCGGCCCCCAGGTCCGAGAGAATGTCGCCGAGCAGGTTGGAGGTGACGATCACGCCGAACCGCTCCGGCGTCCGGACCATCTCCATGGCGAGCGCGTCCACATACCGCATCTCCGACTCCACGCCCGGATATCCGGAGGCAACCTCCGCGAACACGCGGCGCCAGAGCCCGAACATGTGCGGCACCGCGTTCGCCTTGTCCGCGAGCGTGACGCGCAGCCCCCGGGGAGCGGCGTGCTCGAACGCCCGCCGCACGATCCGCTCGACCCCGAAGCGGCTCGCGAACGCCTCCGACACCGCGACCTCGTCCGGCGTGCCCTCATGCTCGACTCGCCCGACGCCCACATACAGGCCCTCCGTATTCTCCCGGAAGATCTCGAAGTCCATGGGCGCCGAGTCCGCCGATCTCAGCGGCGACAGTTCCGGCGCGCGCAGCCGAAGCGGGCGGCGATTGAGAAACAGATCCAGCCGCACCCGCAATCCGAGGAGGAGGTCGCGCGCGTGACGTCCGTCGGGCACGCGCGGGTCGCCCACGGCGCCGAAGAGGATCGCGTCGAAGTCATCCCTCAGAGACTCGAAGGTCCGCGCCGACAGCGTCTCGCCCGTGGCGAGGTAGTGATCCGCGCCGTGCGGGAAGTGCGTGAGTTCAAGGTCGGAGAGGCCCTTCGCGACCACCGCCTGAAGCACGCGACACGCTTCGCGGGTGACTTCGGGTCCGATCCCGTCGCCGCCGATGACGGCGATGCGCAGCGGGGCCTTCACGTCGGCTCGACGACTAGCGTTCGATTTCGAGCGCGCCGACCCGCGCCGAGTCCTCCAGGAAGGCGCGCGCCGTCTGCCAGGACACGGCGATGCCCGTCAGCGCCTGGAGCCGCATCGCCTCGTTGCGCATGAAGTCCGCCAGCGAGACGCCGGGCTCCTCGGATCCATTGCGCATGGCCCGCACGATCCCATCCCAGTCTCCTTCGTACACCACGCCGTTTGGGGCCCGCACGCGGTGTACCTCCACCGCCGGCGCGTCGGGCGGACGACCGAACAGGTCGAGCTGGCCCGTGCCCGGTCCGGCCGTCAATCCGTTCGCCCGGGCTTCGACCTCGGCCAGCAGGCGGTCCTCCGGACTCGGTTCCGGCGCCAGTTCCTCCAGCGCCAGCAGGTAGGGCTGCAACTCCTCGGCGTCCGCGGGGAGGTCTTGGAGTCGCCGCTTGAGGTCGACGACCCGCCACGCGACGATCGGGTCCGCCAGATCCGTCACCGGAATCGTCGCGAGCTGCGTGAGCGCCCCGCGAAAATCGCCGCGTTCGTAGAGCACGTTGCCGTAGAGGGCGCGGGCTTCCGCGAAGCGAGGATCCAGCCGCACCGCCTCGCGGCTCCAGAACAGCGCCCCTTCGGTGTCGCCGTCCCGGTAGAAGGTGAAGGCAAGATCCAGCGCCGCATCGGGGCTCTCGCGGTCGGCCGCGAGGGCGAGCCGAAAATACCGTTCCGCCCGGCGCAGGAGACCCTCGCGCAGCAGGCTGCGTCCCACGCAGAGCATGAGTTCCACGTCCTGATCGTACCCCATGGCGATGAGGCCTTCGAAGATCTGGAAGGCCGCCGCGCGGTCCCCCAGCTTCAGCAGGACGTCTCCGAGGCCGGCCAGCGCTTCTTCGTGTTCCGGATCGAGCCTGAGGACCCCGGCGAAGGCGGCGCGCGCCCAGGCATACTCCTCTCGGGCCAGACGCGTATAGCCGAGTGAGACGAGGAGTTCCGCCGAGTCGGGATAACGGGTGAGGGCCTCCTTGAGGAGGCCAAGCGCCTGATCGAAGTCGCCGGCTTCGTACAGCCGTTGCGCTTCGGCATCGAACTGCTCGTAGTTCCAGGGGTCGGAGAGGTTCAAGTCCGGAACCTCAAGTCAACAACCTTTCCGACCATGTTCGGCAAGCCAGAGCGGAGCCTTTCGTTGAAGGACGCTTCCCCAACTTCGGGCGCGATGCCCACGCCAGCAAGTTCGGAGCCGCCGGGGGGATCGGATGCGTTCACGATTCGAGCGCTTCGCACAACCTCACTACCGTCTCATCGTCCACACCGTGCAGGGTGAGCCGTGTGATTCGCCGTTCGATCAGCTCCGCGACCTCCAACCGCGCATCTCCCAGCGGGACCCGGTCGCCCGGCTCCGGGATTCGGCCCAGCGTGCCGATCACGTAGCCTGCCACGGTGTCGTACTCCTCGTCTTCCTCCAGGTCATCGAGGTCCAGGCCCGAGAGCAGATCCGCGAACGAGACACCTCCATCGAGTCCGACCGACCCATCGGGGCCGACCTCCAGCCCCGCCTCCGCCTCGTCGTGCTCGTCGTAGATTTCGCCGACGATCTCCTCGAGGAGATCCTCCAGCGTGGCGATGCCGTCCGTGCCGCCGAACTCGTCGACCACGACGGCCATATGCGTCTTCCGAGCCCGCATTTCCGCCAACAGGTCGTCGACCGCCTTCGATTCGGGGACGAAGAGCGCCTCGCGCATCACGTCCCGCGCCACGAGTCCCGTTGGACGCGCTGCGAGGATTTCCGTGAGCAGATCCTTCACGACGATGATGCCGACGATGTCGTCCAGCGAATCTTCCGTGACCGGGAGACGCGAATACCCGGACTCCGCCGCGACCTCCAGGATGACCTTGGCCGGATCCCCGGCCCCTACGGCGACGATGTCCGGCCGGGGCGTCATTACCTCCCGGACCACGGTATGCGTGAGATCGAACACGCCTTCGATCATCGCCTGCTCGTCCTTCTCCACCACTCCTTCGCGCAGGCTCTGTCGGACGAGCACCTCGATCTCGTCCGGACTGTGGGCATGTTCGACGCCGTGCGTATCGCCAATGGGGGCGCGGATCAGCCGCAGGAACAGCCGGGCCGAGCCGTCGAGCAGCCAGATCGCCGGCGTCGCCACGCGGTTGAAGGCAAGGAGAGGACCGGCGAGGTAACGACTCACCGTCTCCGGACGCAGGAGCGCGACGGTCTTCGGAGCGAGTTCGCCGAGTACGATGTGGAGGTAGGTGATGAGGATGAAGGCGACGACGATGGCCGTCGTGTGGAGTGCCGCCGGCCCCGCGGCGAAGCCCAGCGCGCCGAACAGAGGCTCGATCGTCCGGGCGACCGCCGGCTCGCCGATCCAGCCCAGGCCGAGCGACGCGAGGGTGATCCCAAGCTGGGTACCCGAGATGGCGCGGTCGAGATTGCCCTGCGCCCTGCGGACAACCCGGGCCAGACGGTCGCCGCCATCGGCCAGTTCGTCTATGCGGGTGCGTCGCGCGCTGACGAGCGCAAACTCCGCCGCGACGAAGAAGGCGTTCGCCGCTACGAGCGCGAGGACCGCGCCGAGCCTCAGAACGAGTCCGAGGTCCATTCGGCGGTCCGACTAACGGATGGTGTGGCTCCCGGTCTGTCCGGGGGCGGGGGTTCGTTCAGCTACGTTACCTCGCCGGTGGTCCTGGATCGGGCTGCTAGTGGGCTTCCTGCTTTGACTGCCGGGCCGCGCCTCCGTGCGGGATCGCCGGGGCACAGTACCGCTCGCCGATGGTGCGCAGGACGGACAGCTCACCCGGCGTCAACTCCGGATATCGCTCTCCGAGGTACTGGATCGTATCGTCGAACCACTCTTGCCGCTGCTCTTCTTCCGCATCGAGTACGCCACAGCGGCGGATGTGGCTGAACAACTCGTCGCGCGCCCGGTCGGTTGAATTCGGCACATGATTTCCTTTGCTCAAGGCACCTCCTGGTGGTCGTCGTCTCTGTACAGGCTTCAAGACTAACCTAGGACGCACCACGGCAAAAAGGGAGTACCGCACCGCAACGGCGATCTCTCCGCCCGCCCGGGTCCGGATGTCAGCGACCGGTCTCCGCCTCGTTCTGCTCGAAGCCGCGAAGATACATGTCGACTCCGCCGATCTTCATGCGGCTCCTGATCTGCACGATGAGGCGACGATCATCGTCCGAGATGAAGACCTCGGCCTGCCCCTCCTCTCCGAACAGGCCATCGGTCTGAATGGTCGGACGCAGGACGATCGTGTCGAATGTCCCCGCCGGCACGCGCACGCGCTCGCGGCGGAGAACCTCGACGACGACGGGATTGCCGTCCTCCTCGAAGTAGCGGTCGAACTCGTACGTCCGGCCGACCTCCAGCGGAAGAGTCCGGATCAGGTAGAGGTAGGAGATCTCGTCGAGCGCGCCCGGGGGCATTGGAAGATCCCGCTGCCGGCGGTGCGGAAGATAGGCCTCCGCCTCCTCGTTCCAGTCCTGTCTCGTGGCGGCGAGAGCCTCGTGATCCAGCTCCCAGCGACGCTGCCTGCGGTATCCCCCCTGCCGCAGGTTCTCCTCGAAGCGAAGCGACCGGTAGGGATCGGGGGCAAGCCAACTCACCGTGCGGTCATCCATCCTGTAGAAGGGGACGCCCCCCTTCATCTCCATCGAGAGTCGGTAGGCCGGCGTGCCGCGGATCGTATCCTGCGCTTCGACCCGGAGGTGCATGCGCCCGAAGTTCACGGGCCCGAACAGCACGGCGTACTCGGAGGTCTCCCCGATCTCGAACGGCCAGCTCTCGGAGAAGACGTCATCGGCCACCTCGCCCGCGCTACCCTGCCCGGCGAGGTCGGATGTACCCTGAATCGAAGCGGCCAGGAGCGCCAGGAGCGCCAGGCACGCCAAGCGCGCCAAGGCGCCGCGGCGCAGGTTTCGTCTCCGCATGTCAGGCCGCTGCGGCGATCTGCCGGCCGATCTCGCGCAGCGCGCGGTCCCGGCCGGCGGCGAACAGCTGCCGGAGTTGCTCGCCGGCCCGGAAGCGGGCGTCACGGTATCGGCGGAGGGGGTGCGGATCATGCGGAATCTCCTCGAATCTTCGTACAAACGGCCACACCTGCAGGAGCAGCGCGGCGTTGGCGGCCCAACCTTCGTACTGCAACAGCTGCCCATCGCCGGCGGCGACGGCGCGTTCCAGAGCGAACAACCTATATAACCGAAGAGAAGCGTAAGGGTCCGTCACGGCTGGAGCCGACAGCAGATGACGGGCACAGAGCCGGCCCCCGGCCCGGGTCAGACGCCGGGTGAAGGGTTCCGAATCGCCGCGCGCGACCGCAACGAGGTCGGCGCCGCCCTCGAAGCGGCGAAGCATCTCCGGCAGGCGCTCCGGCGGATCGGAGAAATCGCCCTGCATGGAGACGAACGCGTCGCGGCGCGGATAGCCCGAGCGTTGGAGCGTCGCCCGGATGAGCCGGTCGAGGCTCGCGGCGTAGCCCTGCCGCGCCTCGTTGCGGAGCACGGTCAGCGGAAGCACCCGCGGATATCGGTCGAGCGCCTCGCCCGTCCCGTCGTCCGAGGCGTCATCGCACACGAGCACGTGAAACTGCCGCCGCTCGCCGTAGAGCAGTTCGCGGATCCGCCACAGCAGCGGGCCGATGGTATCGCGTTCGTTGTGAACCGGAATCCCGATGTGAATCACGCGCCCTCTCCGCGTTGCGCCACCCGCTTCCAGCGCCGGTGGAACCAGAAATACTGCTCCGGCCGCCGTTCGATCTCCCTCTCCAACACCCGAACCCACCCCTTTGTGAGCTCGACCGGATCCCCGGCGGCGCCGGACCGGCCGCCGTCGATCTCTTCATGGACGATCCTGTACCCCGATGGGTCTCGAACCAGAGCCGCGAAGAAGAGAGGGACATCGGCCGCGAGACACAAACGCGCCGGGGCGAGCGATGTCCAGGCGGGGCGACCCAGAAAGTCGACCGGGGCGCTGGCGCGCCGGGTGTGCTGATCGGCCACGAGGGCCAGAACCCGGCCCGAGCGCAGCGCGTCGAGCGCCGGCCGCGCCGCCGCGTCGCGGTCGAGCACGTCCAGCCCCAGCCGCGCGCGCAACTCGCCCAGCCGATGGCCGAAGGCGCCTCGCTGACGCTGCACGACCGCCGTCACGCGCACTCCGAGCGCCCGCACGGCCGCCCCTCCGATCTCCCAGTTGCCGAGGTGCCCGGAGACGACCACGGCGCCGCCCCGCTCCGCAGTCGCCGCGTGCAGGCGCGGGCCCAGCCCGGCCTCGTCGACGACGCGAGACAGCATCCGCTCGATCCGGGGCGCACCGCTCATGAGGAGCGCGGCCTCCTGGCCGAAGTGGCGGTAGCAGGCGCGAGCCGTGTCGCGCACCCAGCACGGTGTGGCGACCGGGAAACTTGCGGCGAGTTGGGCGTCGACCACGCGGCGGCGGACGCGGAGAGGGTCGCGACACAGCGCTCCGAGCGCCCGGCCGGCCGCGAGCGCCACCGGTTCCGGCGCGGCGCGCAGTCCGAGGTGCAGGCCGGCCACGCCGCCGTCCGCGAACGCGCCCACGAGCGCGTCCGCAAGCGGTGGGCCGCCGCCACGCCCGCGCCGACCGGCCTGCCGCGCGCGCTCCTTCACGGTTGCGGGACGCGTTCGAGCTGGTGGCCGAAGAGCCGACGGTACGGCCCGCCGCGAGCGACGAGCGCGTCATGGCGGCCGGCGTCCACAAGTCGCCCGCGCTCGAGGACGAAGATCCGGTCCGCCTCGCGCACGGTCGAGAGCCGGTGGGCGACCACGATCACCGTGCGGCCGCGAAAGCCCTCCGCCGCCGCCCTGAGCGCCGTCTCCGTTTCGGCATCCACGGCCGACGTGGCTTCGTCCAGGATGAGGACGGGGGGATCGCGGAAGATGGCCCGCGCGATGCCGATGCGCTGACGCTGGCCCGTCGACAGACGCACGCCGCGGTCGCCGAGCACGGTGTCGTAGCCGTCGGGCAGTCCCGCGATGAAGCCGTGCGCCCCGGCCGCCCGCGCCGCCGCTTCGACCGCCGCCGGGTCCGGCGCGGCCTCCCCATAGGCGATGTTCGCCGCCACCGTGTCGTGGAAGAGCACCGCCTCCTGCCCCACGAGACCGGTGAGCCGGCGGAGGGAGTCCATCGAGAACTCCCGGATGTCCGTCCCATCGATCGTGACCCGTCCCGCCTGCGGATCCGCGAACCTGGGCAGCAGGTCGACCAGCGTGGACTTCCCGCTCCCCGACGCCCCGACGATGGCGACGACGGATCCGCGCGGGATGGCGAGGTCGATGCCTCGCAGCGCGGCCCGCCCCGGCTCGTAGGCGAAGCTGACGCCCTCGTAGCGGATCTCCCGTTCGGGGCCCGCCGCGATCCGCGACCCTCCGGCCGGTTCCGGATCCTGGTCCAGGATCTCGAAGAAACGGTCGGCCGCGGCGAGCCCCTGCGCGGCGATGGCCGGGTACTGCGCGAGCCCCTTCACCGGCGAGACGGCGCGCAGCGCGATGGTCACGAAGGCGACGAACTGTTCGGGCGCGATCGACCCGCCACTCCCCACGAACGACGCCCCGATCCAGACGAGTCCGAGCGCCACGACGGACGCGAGCACTTCGGAAAGGGGCGAGGCGAGGTGTCGGGTCGTGGCCGCCGCGATCCGCTTGCGGCTGAACGCGTCCGAACGGCGCCGAAAGCGCTTCATCTCGAAGTCCTCGGCGACCCTCGACTTCACCACCCGCACCGCGCCCAGCGATTCCCCCAGCGCCGCCACAAGTTCGCCGTGGTCATCCCAGGTGCGGCGGAACTTCTCGCGCAGCCGACCGAGCAGCGGCCGCAGGCCGAGCCACACGAGCGGCACCAGGATGACGGCGATCAGCGCCAGCCTCCACGACAGAGCGAACAGGGCCACCGCATAGGCCGCGAGAGTCGCCCCCTGGCGCACCGCCTGCGCGAGCGCGTCGGTCACGACGGGCTTCGCCTCGCCCGCATCCGCCATCACTCGCGCGATCAACTGTCCCGCCTTTCCGCGCTCGAAGAAGGCGAGCGGCAGGCGCTGCAGGTGGGCGTGCACGGCATTGCGCACGTCGCGGACGAGGAACTCCTGCGTGCGGATCGAGAGCGCCCGCCCCCCGATGATGCAGAGGTTCTTGAGGAGGAGCGCCGCCAGCACCAGCACGCACACGGCCCGCAACCCGTCCAGCCCCGCCTCCGGACCGAGCCACCCCCCGGCGATCCCATCGAGGAAACGCTCCGCCGCGTTGCGTCCCTCGCCGGGCAGGGGAGGTCCGATCCCGAAGAGCGAGCGGAGGAACGGGATGAGCAGGAGGAGGCTGAACGCCTCAAGTCCGGCCGCGAGCACGCCGAGCGCGAGGCTCGCGACGAAGGTCCAGCGATAGGGGCGCAGGAACCGGAGCAGCCGCCGATACGGGGAGGCGCCCCCGCCGCTCCGGCCCGGGTTCATCGAGTCACCGCGGCGTGAGCAGCGCGGCCGGAAGCACCATTTCGTCGGGGCTCACCCCGCCGTGCAGGAAGCTGTCCCGGTACCGATTCTGGTATTCCCGCAGCCTCGTCGGATAGACGAAGAAGTAGTCCTCGCGACAGAGGGCGAAGGTCTTGTTCATCCCGCCCGGAGGCAGTCGCCATTCGTCCGCGTCCGAAGTCGACATGACCGCGGCCGGGTTTTCCACCTTCATGTCGTCGCCGATCTTGTAGCGCAGGCTCGTCGACGCGTCGCGTCCCGCGTAGATCGTGGCGGGCCGCCGGCAGTGAATCGAACCGTGGTCCGTCGTGAGGAGGACCCGGACTCCCCGCTGCGCGGCCAGCCGCAGCGCCTTCAGCGCCGGCGAACGCTCGAACCAGGTCACCGTCAGCGAGCGCAGCGCGCTGCTGTCCTGCGCCATCTCCCAGATCAGGCGCGACCGCGACCGCCCGTGCGTGAGCATGTCCACGAATCCGAACACGAGCGCTGTGGCCGAGGGGGACGACAGGTAACCGCCGAGCCGCGCCAGCATGGGCTCGCTCTCCTGGGCCGAGAAGATCTTCTCGTAGTGCACGGGGATCCGCGACGCGGTCAGTTCGTGGATATGCCGCTCGAAGAGTTCGTCCTCGAACGAGTTGTAACCGGTCTCGCTTCCCCTCTCCCACCATTCCGGACGACGCTCGGCGAGTTCGTCCGCGAAGATGCCCCCGAAGATCGCGTTGCGCGCGAACGGGGTCGCCGTGGGCAGGAGGCCCGCGTAGAGCGCCTCCTCGATCTCGAAGTGCTCGCTGACGATGGGGAGGACCGCCCGCCACTGGTCCAGCCGCATGCAATCCATCACGACGAGAAGCGCCGCCGGATCCTCGTCGAGGATCGGTCGAAAGAAGCGGGGCAGCACGTCCACCGAGAGAGTCGGGCCCCGCTCGCCCCCTTCGTGCACCCACTCACCGTACTGATCCGCCACGAGATCGCAGAACCCTCGGCTCAGGTCGGTGTGCAGCCCATCGAGGATCTCGCGCAGGCCCGACTCGCCGGCCTCCTCCAGCTTCAGGTCCCAGTCGACCAGCTCGGAGTACAGGTCGGCCCAGTCCCGCCACGAAGCCGCCGTGGAGACCCGCTCCCGCAACTCGCCGAAACGCCGTGAGAAATCGCGCGTGATGTGCTCGTGGCGCAGCGCCGGGCCGGCGAGGAGCCGGGTCACGACCGACAGCACCTGCCGGGGGCTCGTCGGTTTGACGATGTAGTCGTCCGCCCGCCGTCCGATCGCCTCGTGCATGGTCGATTCTTCTTCGCTCTTCGTGACCATCACCACGGGGAGGCGCGGGGCAAAACTCCGGATGCGGTCGAGAACCTCGATCCCGCGCAGCCCCGGCATCCGCTCGTCCAGCAGCACGAGATCGTAGGACACCGCCGTCAGGAGTTCCATCGCGTCCTGGCCGTTCATCACCGCATCGACGTGATACCCCGACGACCGCAGCAGCATGAGATGCGGACGCAGCAGGTCGACTTCGTCGTCCACCCAGAGGATCCGGCCCGCCACCGTCTTCGTCCCTTCGGTCATCTACGGCCTTTCAGATGTTCAGATATGAACGGATGGCCCGCTCCAGCTTAAGCACGACCGCCTCGGCGCGGATCCTCCTCATGCGTCCGGGTCGAGTGGCCCGGGACGGCCTTCGCTCGCCGTCGGAACCGGCCGGGTCACGAAACCGGTCCACGGTGAGATCCGTGAACCGGCGGTAGGGACCGCTGCGTTCGGGGTCCGTATGCCCGTACAGTCCGATGGTCGGCGTCCCCAGCGCCACCGCCATGTGCAGGGGACCCGTGTCCGGCGCCAGCACGAGATCGCTCGCGGAAAGCCGGCCCGCCAACTCCCTCAGCGTCCCTCCGAGCGCCACGCACGGCGGAATCCCGCACAACGCCTCGAGTCGGTGGGCATCGCGCAGTTCCTCTTCGGAGTCTCCCCCCAGGAGCACCGGCTGAAGGCCCAGATCACCGGCCGCCACGTCGATTACCCGCGCGGTCCCCTCGAGGGTCCAATTCCTCCGAGGGTTGGAACTCCGCGGCACGATCGCGAGCACCGGGCGCGCGAATCCCTCCCTCCACCGCGCCGAAATCCGCCGCTCCTCGTCGGTGAAATGAAAACGCCACTCCAGGCGTCGCGGGACGCCGAGATGATCGAGAAACTCGAACAGCTCGTCCTGAATGTGGGCCACGGGAGCCGGCGGGATGCGGCGGTTCGTGGCCAGCCAGCTCAGGTCGCGGGCGCGAGAGAGATCGTGGCCGAGGCGCTCCGGAGCGCGGAGGAGACGCGTGACCATCCCTCCCTTGAAATTCGGCTGCAGACAGATGACGAGATCGAACGTTTCTCGCGCCACTTCGCGCCGAAAGCGGGAATAGGCACGGGCGCCGAGCCGCCGGTGGAAGAGCAGGAGCCGGTCGATGTCCGGCCGGCCGGCCATCAGCGCAGCCGGGCCCGGCTGCAGCACCCAGGTGATGTGTGCGTCGGGCCAGGCCCGCCGGAGGGACGCTACAACGGGCAACCCCTGGACGGTGCTTCCCACCGCGCTCATGAGCACGAGGGCGACCCGACGCGGCGGAGCGCCCGCGCCTCGGGGGGATCTATCGGCCTGCATTCCGGTACAGAGGCTGGCGGATCGTGACGAAACCGCGGGGCCGAACCGGCCCCGGCAACACCCGCCCGGGCTGACAACGGCCCCAAAACACAGTAATCTCGGGACGATGCGAACTCTTACCCGCTATATCCTGCGCCGTCACGCCGGACCGTTCATCTTCGCCATCATCGGCACCACGGTGCTGCTCCTCCTCGATCAGGTGAGCAAGCGCTTCGAGCGGCTCATCGGCAAGGACCTCGAGTGGACCGTGATCGCCGAGGTCTTCGTCTATTCGATCCCCTTCATCATCGCGCAGACCCTGCCGATGGCCGTGCTCATCGCGGTCCTGTACGTCTTCAGCCGGATGGAGGGCGACTTCGAGATCACCGCCGCCAAGGCGAGCGGCATCCCGCTGTCGCGCGTGATGGCCCCGCTCCTCGTCTGCGCCGTCATCCTGGCCGGCGGAATGACCTGGTTCAACAACACGGTCCTGCCCCAGTCGAATCATCACCTGCAGGTGCTGCTCAGGGGGATCGGCCGCAAGACGCCGACCTTCAACCTCCGGGAACATACGATCAACGAAGTGCTGCCGTCCTATGTATACGTACACCCCGGCGCAATCGACCGGGAAGAGAGCGTGGTCCACGATGTCGCGATCTACGATGAGCGAAACGGCCAGGAGAGCCGCTCCATCTACGCGACCCGCGGGAAGATGGGCTTCTCGGAGGAGGGAGAAGACCTCTACTTCGACCTCGAGGACGGCGTCGTCCAGGTGCGCCTGCACGAGCGCCCGCACGCCTTTCGGCGCATCGCCTTCGAGCGGATGCTGCTCAAGATCCCGGATGTGGCGAACGGGCTCGAGCGGGATACCGCCGCCATACGCGGCGACCGCGAAATGAACATCGCCGACATGCGCGCGGAGGCGGATCGCGGCAGGGAGATGGCGGACGCGGCGCGCTCGGAGAGCCTGGTGTACGCCCGGGCGATCACCGAAATGCTGCTGGATTTCGAGCAGCCTCTGGCGGACGCGCCGGTTCGCGGCGGGGCCGGGCCGGCGGGCGGCACCCGTACCGGGGGAGGCGAGACCCCCGACTGGAATGGGGACATCCCCGACCTGGCACGGGACATTCCCGCCCGGGAAGTCGATCTCCCCGACCGGGAAGACGATCTCCCTGCGGCATCGGGAGCGCCCGCGCGACGCGAGATCCAGGCCACCGCGCCGGACTCCACGACACAGGTCGCCGAGAGCGCAGCCCGCCGCTTCTACTCCGCGTTCGATGCGGCGAACCAGTTCCAGTCCTACGCGGAGCGCGAGAACACGGGCCTTCGCCGGATTAACCAGTACTGGGTCGAGATTCACAAGAAGGGGACGATCCCGGCCGCCTGCATCGTCTTCGTCCTTTTCGGGGCCCCGATCGCAGTTCGGTTCCCGCGCGGGGGCGTCGCGCTCGTCGTCGGCGTCAGCCTCGGCTTCTTCGGAGCGTACTACGTGTCGCTCATCGGCGGCGAGCGACTCTCCGACCGCCTCTGGATCTCGCCGCTCGTGGCCATGTGGGCCCCGAACATCCTGTTTGGCGCCCTCGGCCTCGTGGCCCTGGCGCGCTCGACCAAGGTGATGCGCTGACCCCGTGAGACTGCTCGACCGGTACGTCCTGTTCCAGTTCCTGCGGATCTTCGCCGCCTGCGCGCTCGGCGTGCCGTTCCTGTTCATGGTCATCGACGTCGCCGACAACATCGACCGATTCCTCGACCAGGGGTCCACCTGGTCCCAGATCATCCTCCACTACGTGTACGAGTTCCCGTACCAGTCGCTGCTCGGGTTTCCGATTGCCGCCCTGCTCGGGTCCGTGTTCACGGTGGCCTCCATGTCCCGGCACTTCGAGGTCGCGGCCGCCAAGGCGGGCGGCGTTTCCTTCTATCGGCTCGTCCTCCCCATTCTCTGCGGCGCGACGCTGCTGAGTCTCGTCGCGCTCGGCCTGACGGAACTCGTCGCCGTGACGACCCGGAAATCGGCCGAAGTCCTCGAGCAGGAGGAGGCCCGCAGCCAGACGATCCGGAACTCCTTCGTCTACCGGGGGGACGACGGCCTCGTGTACAAGGCGCGACTGCTGGACACGCGCGAGGGCCGGATGGACGACATACAGATCGAGCGGAAGGGATCGGAACCCGACTTCCCCACCGTGCACATCACAGCCAACACGGCGCAGTACGACTCGGTGTCCTCGCGCTGGGTGCTCCAGCAGGGGTGGATGCGGGAGTTCCGCGGCCCGGAAGATGAGACCGCCTACGAGTTCGCCGAACTGTTCGTGCGCCAACTGGACGAGACGCCCGAGGAACTTCAGGCGAGGCCCAAGGAGCCGGACGAGATGCGCTATGCGGAACTCGGGCGCCTCATCGAGTCGGTCGAACGGTCGGGCGGCACGACGAACGGGCTCAGAACCTCCCGCGCGCTGCGCATCGCCTTCCCCTTCATCTGCCTCGTGATCGCCGTGTTCGGGATGCCGCTCGCGCACAGCAACAAGCGGGGCGGCGCGCCGACCTCGATCGGAATCGCGCTCGGCACGACGATCCTCTTCCTGACCCTGATCCGCATCTCCGAAGCGATGGGGGCCGGAGGGGCGCTGTCACCGACCGCCGCGGCCTGGTTGCCCAACATCATCTTCTTCGCCGCCGGGCTCGTGCTCTTCGCCAGACTGCGTACGTAGCATCGTACGTGCGTCGACCCGACACTAGCGGCCGGGCGCCGCCGTGGCGCCGATCCGCTCGATGTCCGCTCTCACCATGAGGCGGATCATCTCCTCGAACGACATGCGCGGCTCCCAGCCCAGCCGCCGCTTCGCCTTCGACGGGTCGGCGCAGAGCCGCTCGACCTCGGCCGGCCTCAGGAGCGCCGGGTCCTGCTCCACGTGCTCGCGCCAGTCCCGCCCGATCTCATCGAAGGCGATCTCGATCAGCCGTTGCACGGAATGGGTCACGCCGGTCCCGATCACGTAGTCCTCGGGTGTCTCCGCCTGCAGCATGAGCCACATCGCTTCGACGTAGTCGCCCGCAAAACCCCAGTCGCGCTCCGCTCTGAGGTTCCCGATCGACAAACGGTCGACGAGCCCGTGATGGATGCGGGCCGCCTCCCAACTCACCTTGCGCGTGACGAACTCCCGGCCCCGCCTGGGACTCTCGTGGTTGAACAGGATCCCGCTCGTCGCGAACAGGTCGTAGCTCTCCCGGTAGTTCACCGTGATGAAGTGGCCGTACACCTTCGCGACGCCGTACGGGCTGCGGGGATAGAAGGGCGTGTTCTCGGTCTGCGGGGTCTCCCGCACCTTCCCGAACATCTCCGAGGAGGAGGCCTGGTAGAAGCGGACCGCGTGGTCGACCGCCCGGATCGCCTCGAGCATGCGCGTGACGCCCAGCGCCGTGAATTCACCCGTCAGCAGCGGCTGGTCCCAGGAGGTGGGGACGAAGGACTGCGCGGCGAGGTTGTACACCTCCCGGGGTTCCACGCGTTCGAGAACGCGGATGAGCGACAACTGATCGAGCAGGTCCGCCTGGTGGAGCGCGACCCGGTCGCGGAGATGCGCGATGCGGTCGTACTTCTCCACCGAGGAACGGCGCACGACGCCGTGCACCTCGTACCCCCTGTCGAGCAGGAACTCGGCCAGGTAGGAGCCATCCTGTCCCGTGATGCCGGTGATGAGCGCGATCATGGCGGCCGAATATGCGCGGCCGGCACGCCAGGGCCAAACCGCGCCGACCCACGCGAGGCCGCCGTCGCCCCGCTGCTTGACCGAAGACAACCCGAATTCGACATTCCCCGTCCCGCGGCCGGCAGGGCTGCGGGAAACGGACGGCTGAAGACAGAGCTGAAGACAGAGGAGGTCTCGCGATCGCGCGCGCGACGCCGGTTCCGACATGGGTGCCCGATCTTCCCGCGACGCCGGGTGTCTACGTCTTCGTGGATGCGCACGGGCATCCCCTCTATGTGGGGAAGAGCGTGAACCTGCGGCGGCGCGTCCGGAGCTATTTCTACTCGGGCGGGCCATCGAACGAGCGTCTGGCCGAGATGCTGCGGATCGCCCGGGGCGTCGAGGCACACCCGACCGGGAGCGACCTCGAGGCGCGGCTCATGGAGGCGGAGCGCATCCTCGGCCAGCGTCCGCCGTACAACAAGGCGCTCAAGCGGCGCGGCGCCGGCTGGTATCTGGAACTCCGCCGGAACGAACCCTTCCCGCGGCTGCGCGTCGTGCGCCGGCCGCGCCGGGCCCAGGCCCGTTACGTCGGTCCGTTCTGGAGTCGTCGTTTGCCCGAGCGCGTCCGTCGCCTCGTGGAGAAGATCTTCCGGCTGCGGAGTTGCGCCGAAGCGGTGCGCCCGGACGCCGCCCGGAGCCCCTGCATGCAGTTCGACATGGGCCTTTGCACCGCACCCTGCGCGCGACGCGTGGGACTCAACGGCTATCGGCGGCAGGCGGAAGCGGCCGGGCGTCTGCTCGTCGACCGCGACTACGCGTGGGAACTTCTGGACCGGTTCACGGCGGCGCGCGACGCCGCCTCCGAACGGCTGGAGTTCGAGCGGGCCGCGGAGGCGCAACTGCGTCTCGACTGGATCGAGGAACTGGAGGAACTCCGGTTCTCGCTGGAGCCGGGAGCCGAACCGCACTCGTGGCTCATCGTACTTCCGGGCCTGGCCGATACGCACCGCACGCTCCAGCCCGTCGCGCGCGGACAGGTGCTCCGGCGGCATCGCGTGGAGTGGATCGAAGGCGCCTGGGAGGAGGCCGTGGAAGACGCCTGCTATGCCGTGCGCCTGGCGGAGTTGCGGACGCCCGCGGTGCTTTCGCCGCGCGAATCCGTGCCCAGCGCGATGGTCGGCCGCTGGATCGAGGAAGGGGGCGAGGACGGACACGCGATCGACCTGACCCATCTCGACGCCGGCGGCGCCATCGACCAACTTCGGCGACTCGCGTCCTGACGCCTGCCGCGAAACCTCGTCACCGTCAGCCGGGTCTTCATGCTCATGCTCAGAAACCAGGACATCGTCGCGGCCCGCGAACGGATCCGTTCCGGTGTGGCGCGGACGACGTGCCCGCAGTCCTTCGCCCTGGAGGCGCGCGCCGATGGCCGCTTCCATCTCAAGACCGAGTTCCGGCAGCGCACCGGATCGTTCAAGGACCGGGGATCGCTCAACAAGCTTCTGCGCCTCGGCCCGGCCGCCCGCGAGGGCGGTGTCGTGGCGGCGAGCGCCGGGAATCATGCCCAGGCGCTCGCCTGGCACGCGGCCCGGCTGGGGATCGCATGCACGATCGTGATGCCCGTCCACGCGCCGCTCATCAAGGTCGCCCGGACCCGCGGCTACGGCGCCCACGTGATCCAGACGGGCGAGACGCTCTCCGACGGGATGGCGCTGGTCGATCGCCTGGCCCGGGAGGAGGGGCTCACGTCCGTCCACGCCTTCGACGACCTGGATGTGATGGCGGGCCAGGGGACGATCGGCCTGGAGATCCTCGAGCAGGTGCCCGACCTCACGACGGTCATCGTCCCCATCGGGGGAGGCGGGATGATCTCGGGGATCGCGACCGCCGTGAAGGCGCAGCGCCCCGACGTGCGCGTGATCGGCGTGGAGGCCGCGGCCTCACCGGGGGCCCGGGAGTCGCTCGCCGCCGGAAAGCCCGTACATCTCGAGAACTCCGATACGCTCGCGGACGGCATCGCCGTGAAGCGAATCGGCGACCTCACCTTCCCTCACCTGGCAACGCTGGTGGACGACATCGCCCTCATCGACGAGGAACAGATCACCCGCGCGCTCTTCTTCCTCCTCGAGTCCGAGAAGTTCGTCGTCGAAGGCGGTGGAGCGGTGTCCGTGGCCGCCGTCCTCGAGGGAAAGATCGATCTCCGCTCGTCCGATGTCACCGTCTGCGTCCTCTCGGGCGGCAACATCGACATGAACCTCGTGTCGCGGGTCATCGACCGGGCGCTGTGGGCCGATGGCCGACTCGCGCGTCTCACGGTCGTCGTTCGCGACCGCCCCGGCTACCTCAACGAGGTGACGGCCCTCGTCGCGATCGAGGGCGCGAACGTGCTGCATGTCGAACACACGCGCGCCTTCGGGGACATCTCGGTGGGCAGGGTGGGGATCGAACTCACGATCGAGACGCGGGGTCCCGACCACATCGCGGCGATCGTCACCAAGCTCCGCGATCTCGGCCACCGCGTGGAAGAGTTGTCCTGACCCACGCCTTCCTCCGCGCGCCGATCAGGCCGCGGCGACGCCAAGCGGGGTCAGGCCGTCTTCGGATTCTTCCGCCGCCGCGCAAAGCCCTCGAACAACCCCTCGAGTCTGGCCATCCGCTCGCGCAGATCCCCGATCTCGCGCCTCATGCGTTCGCGGAAATTGCCTACTTCGCCCGTGAGCGCCGTCAAGTCCCGCCGGATCGCGTACTGCCCCGGCAGGATCGCGGCAGCCAGCCCGATCGCCGCCCCGATGATCGTCCACATCTCAGCCGTCATCTCGCCGTCTCCTCATCCGCCGATGTCGTTTGCGAAGCTAACGCCCCCTCGATGTACGCGCGCGGATCAACGGCGCGTCAAAGGGAGGCCGGGAGTTGACCGGCAGCGGCGGCCGGCGCATCCTCGGGGCACGACAGAATCGGCCGGGGGGGCTCACGGAAGCCGGTGTGAATCCGGCGCGGCCCCGCCACTGTGAGAGGACCGGGTTTTTCCCGGAACGCCGACTCGGACGTGCCACTGGGATCCACGCGGGTCCCGGGAAGGCGAGCCCCGGCGGCCTCGAGCCAGGAGACGTGCCCATCCGGCGCCCACGACACACCTCCGCGGGGAGGTGAGGGGTCGTATTCCGGGTCCGGCACACCTCGGGAACCTCCCTCTCCTATTCCGCGAGAAGGGAGAACCGAGATGAGACATGTGAATCCGGCGCGCGGGCGCCCCCTTCACGGACTCGCTGTAGCCGCGGCGGCCTGCGCCGTCTTCGCCGCGCCCCCGCTTCGCGCTCAGGAACCCATCAGCCTCGAAGGACTCGTCGTCACCGCCTACCGCCTGGCGGAGCCCGAGTGGACCGTGGCCGCCAACACGACGGTCATCGAAGGCGAGGCGCTGGAGCGGGCCGGGATCGAGTTCGTGTCCGACGCGCTCCGGCAGATCGCCGGGCTGGCGGTCGCCCGCAACGGATCGTTCGGCGCCATCACGTCCGTGTTCCTGCGGGGCGGCGAATCGGACTACGTCCACGTGCTCGTCGACGGCGTACGCGTGAACGAACCCGGCGGATCCTACGACTTCGCCTCGCTGACCACCGACAACGTGGAGCGCATCGAGATCGTGCGCGGGCCGGCTTCGGCGCTGTACGGGTCCGACGCCGTGAGCGGCGTGATCCAGATCTTCACGCGCCGCGGGGCGGGGCCGCCTCGGGGCAGCGTCTCGTTCCAGACCGGGAGCTTCGGGACGACGCGCTGGCAGGGCGACCTCTCCGGGGGAACAGGCGGGCTTTCCTACGCCTTCTCCCTCGGCGGGAGCGCGACCGACGGGGTCCTCGCCTTCAACAACGAGCACCGGCAGACCACGGCCACGGGGCGCGTGCAGGCGAATCTGGACGCGGACACCGACGCGACCTTCGCCATCCGCTACAACGATTCGCGCTTCCACTATCCGACGGACGGGTCGGGAAACGTGGTCGACCGCAACGCGTATTCCTTCGGCGACGCGCTCACCGTCAACATCGATGCGGGCCGGCGCTGGGCGGACGCTCTCGAGACACGGCTCTTCCTCAACGTCTGGGAATCGGATCGCGGAACGGACGACGCGCCGGACAGCCCCGCCGACAGCCTGGGCTTCTTCGGCTTCAAGAGCCTCACCGACACCCGCCGCGTCACGGCCGGCGGCCGGGCCCTGTGGCGTCCCTCCGCCGGGCTCGCGGTCACGACGGGATACGAGGAGGAGCGGCAGTCCGTCCGCGGCTTCAATCAATCCTCCTCCCAGTTCGGAGAGAGTTCCGGCAGCTCCGGGAACGACTGGTGGAACCGGGCCCTTCACGGTCAGGTGTCGTGGGTTCGCGACGCGCTGGCGCTGAACGCGGGGCTGAGAGCCGAGGACGACGAGCGGTTCGGCGCCGCGGCCACCTGGCGGACGGGGGCGGCGTGGCGCGCCGAGGCCTCGGGGACGCGCCTCCGGGTCTCGGCCGGCACCGGCATCAAGGAACCGACGTTCTTCGAGACCTTCGCCACGGGCTTCGTCACCGGGAACCCCGACCTCACGCCGGAACGCTCCACGAGTTTCGAGGGGGGAATCGATCAGGAGTTCGGCGGCACGTTCAAGCTCTCGCTCACGGGCTTCAGCCAGAGCTACCGGGATCTGATTCAATACACGGGCTCTCCGCCCGCGGAGGGCGATCCGAACTTCTTCAACGTCGCGAAGGCCCGCAGCCGTGGACTCGAGACCGAGGCGAACGTCGAGGCCGGCCGTCTGCGGCTCACCGGCAGCTACACGTACCTCGATACCGAGGTACGGGACTCCGGTTTCGATGAGGGGCCGGGAGCGACGTTCGTGGAAGGCTCCGCGCTGCTGCGGCGGCCGAAGCACACCATGACGGCCTCGGCCTTCTATCCCGTCTCGTCGCGCGTGGACCTGGACGTGAGCCTGCGGCGCGTCGGTGAACGTGAGGACCGGGACTTCGCCTCCTTCCCCGCCGAGCCGGTATCGCTCCCCGCCTACACGGTGCTGGACCTCTCGGCCAGCTTCGACCTCGGCGGCGGCCGCCGGCCGGGCTTCACGCTCACGGTGCGCGCCGAGAACCTGCTCGACTCGGCCTACGAGGAGGTCTGGGGCTTTGCGGCGCCGGGTCGCGGGCTGTACGTGGGCGGTCGAGTCGTCCTCGGCGGTTCCTGACCGGGCACCCCTGACGGGCGCGGTGTCCCGTGGCCCCGCGGCGCACGAAACCGCGGGGCCCGGGCCCTCACGGCATCACGCCGACGCGTCGGGAGCGTCCTCCACCTCGGCCAGAGCCTTCTGCAGTTCGCGCCGGGCCACGCGGGTGACGAGCACGACCACGGCGGCCGTCGCGGCGAGTCCCGCCACGAGCAGTGCCGTCTGCCCCCAGCCGGCCGCGCCCCCGGAAGCCTCCGCCACTTCCGCTCCGGCCGCTCCGATGTACACGTACAGGAGCGTCCCCGGGAACATGCCCACGAGCGACGCCGCGACGTACTGGTAGAGGGTCACGCCGGTCAGGCCGTAGAAGTAGTTCTGCGCGTTGAACGGAAACACCGGTGAGAGCCGGGTGAGGAAGACGATGCGCCAGCCCTGCGTCTCGACCGCGCGGTCGATCGCCTGCAGCGCCGGACGCTTCGCGAGCAGTCTCTCCACGCGGTCGCGGAGCACGTAGCGGGCGATGATGAACGCGAGCGCGGCGCCGACGTTCGCGGCCACGAACACCGTGAGCGTCCCGAGCCCGAGCCCGAAGGTGACGCCTCCCGCGATCGTGAGCGCCGAACCCGGCAGGAAGAACACGACGGCGAGGGCGTAGACGACGCCGAAGAAGAAGGGTCCCAGCCAGCCCAGCCCCCCGGCGGTGTCCCGCAGCCAAGTGACCATCCGCGCGAGGAATCCGAGATCCTCCTCCGCATCCTGGAGCGGCGACAGCCCGGCTGTCACGAGCGTCGGCGCATCCGGTTCCCCCGCGGAAGCGGAGAGAACCTCGACCGTGTTCAGCGACCAGTCGTAGTCGGCGAACTCGAAGTCGATCCCGGGATCCGCCTCGATGGCGGCCCGCACGTGCTCGTCGGCGTACGGCGCGATGAAGGCCGGGATCGACTCCGCGCGCGGTTCCCAGCCGGCCTCGGTGAAGTCGGAGCCGTACCAGTCGAAGTAGCGCGAGAGCCGGAGCTTGTCGCCCTCCAGCGACACGTTGTCGGGATCCGTGAGGAAAGCCCGGGATCGTTCCTCGAGCTGGGCCTCGAGTTCGGGTCCCGCATATGCCCAGCGCGGGAGCGGCGCGCAGGAGAGCGAGGCGCAGTTGACCGCGAAATGGATCCGCGGGTCGCGGAAGAAGGGGCGCAGGACGTTGTGTTCGATGTTGTCGAGCGTCAGCGCGTGCCCGCCCACGGTCCACTCGAGTTCCGTCCACACGCCGTCGATCTCCCGGATCGAGGCGACGCCGGGATGATCGAGCATGGCGATCACGGTGAACGCGTTGTACGCGTTGATGAGGAGGGCCATCAGTTCATCGCGATCAAGCCCGCCGAGATCGGCTTCGGCCAGACGGCCCGCGTAGGCGTCCAGCTCCGCGCGATGCCGCTCCATGTAAGCGTAGTCGACGAGCCCGTCGGCGGTGCCCTCGCGCAGCAGTCCGGCCCAGTCGGAGTGGTCGAAACTCCCCGTGCCTCTCCCCAGCGAGCGTTCCACGGCCTCGGCGATGGCTCCCGTCGCCTGTTCGGCTGCGGGTGCGGCGCAACCCACCGATCCCGGTATGAGCACGCCCATGAGCAGCGTGGCCCACATGGCGGCCGAACGCCGTCGTCCGTGTGGTCCGTGTGGTCGGTCGGGCCTCATTGCGGGAATCACTGCGGTCTCTCCAGTCGATTGTGCGCCGCGAGGATGCGCCGCACCTCGTCGTGCGGGAGCCCCGGGACCATGTTCCCGTCGCGTCCCACCATGGTGCGGCCCGCGACCATCGCGTTCGTGATCGCCTCCTCGGTGGCCTGGGCCGTCGCGAGCAACAGCGGCGAAATCGCGTCGTTCGACATCATCTCCACGGTCGTGTTCTCTCCCCGGCTCCACGCCCCGCGGTTCGCCGTCGAGAAGGCGATGAAGATGTCGCCGGAACTGTTCGCCCCGTAGCCCCCCATGCGCCCGATTCCGATCGGCGCCCGGCGCGCAAGGCGCTTGAGCTGGTGCGGCAGCAGCGGAGCGTCCGTCGCGACGACGACGATGATCGAACCGAGGCCATCGAAATCGTACGCTCCGCCGGCGCCGCCCGCTGCCGCCGAGCCGCCGGAGCCGGGGGACGGAGTCCAGTCGAGGAGTTCCTGCCCCACCGGCACGCCCGCGATCAGCAGTTCCGGTCGGCGCCCATAGTTGCACTGCACGAGCACGCCTACGGTGTAGTCCCCCACGAGCCGCGACGAGGTTCCGATCCCGCCCTTGAACGAATTGCAGACCATGCCCGTCCCGCCGCCGACCGATCCCTCGGCGACGGGGCCGGCGACGGCGCTCTCGATCGCCGCGAACACGTGCTCCCTGCCGACGTGGAACCCGTTGATGTCGTTGAGCCGTCCGTCCCAGGTCTCCGCCACCAGCGGCAGGCTCCACCAGATCCCGGGCGCGATGGGGTGGTTCGCGCGCGCGTCGCGCGACCACTCGATGGTCGCCTGGTGCACGTCTCCCACGCTGTGCGTGTTGGTGATCATCACCGGGCCCTCGAGGAAACCCGACTCCTCGACCCAGGTCGTGCCCGTCATCTCGCCGTTGCCGTTGAGCGAGTACCAGCCGGCGAAGACCGGTTCGTAGCTCTCCGTGCGGGGGATCACGGCGGTGACTCCCGTGCGCACGGGCCCCTCCCCGACGACGAGCGCCCCCTCCCCCTCGATGATCGTCGTGTGCCCGACGCGGACGCCGGCCACATCGGTGACGGCGTTCAGAGGTCCGGGCTGTCCCGGGAAGGGAACCCCGAGGTCCCGCGCCCTGGGCGGGGCCTGGGCGCCGAGTTGACCGGCGGCCAGGACCCCGGCGACGGTGGCCAGCGTCAGCGCGCGTGCGCGCCGGCCGGCCGATCCCGTTCGTGGCAAGAAGGACATCGACACCTCCACGTGAGGGACTGTGTGTCGGGAACGCTGTTCCAACGCTACCTGAACGTGCCCTGGAGCCCAAGCGTCCACAAAACGTCCGGCCTCAAACCGGCGGCCTGGATCGGGAGCAGCGCGTTCGTGACGAGGATCATGTCTTTCCCGAGCATGTACTTGAGGCCTACGGCGAGATCGATGAAATGGCGGGGCGCGTCCGGGATCGACGACGACTCCACCGTCAGGACCGGGCGGCCGATGAAGGTGACCGGCCCCGGCATCGGATGCTCCCCGTCGGCCAGTTCCCAGCGCGTCACGAGATCCGCGCCCACCGTGACGGCGTCCGAAGCGTGAGCGTCGAATCCCACCGTCGCGAGGACCGCGTCCCGGTCGAAGTTGCTGTCGCGCAGATTCCCCTCGCGCAGGAGATACCCCGCGTTCAGATGGGGTGAGAATCGTCCCTGATTGAAGGAGAGGATCGCCAGCGCGCGCCCCCGGCCTTCGCCGAGTCCCAGCAGGTCTTCCTCCTGTCCCGTCGGGAAGGTGACATCCGCAAGAAGCGCCATCCCGACGGGCGGCGGCGCGCGGCCGACCGTCGTGCCACCGGTCAGATTGATCTTCATCCGGGCGGAGACGTCACCGATCCCCGTCGCCGACCCGCTCACCGATTTACTCGCGTGGAGGACCGGCGCGGCAGGCGTTCCGTCGAACCGGTGCGCCAGCGAATTGCCGAGCGGCAGGATCTGGGCATTCGCCGTCCCCCTCAGGCTGGCCCGCACCACCGGCACGGAGAACCCCACGTCGAGGAAGGACGCGAGCCCGGCACTCAGGACCGCCGTTGCAACCGTGTAGTCGAGGCCGAGGTTCGTCCTCACCTGGAGCACATCGCGTTCGAAGAAGGGCAGTCCGAGCCCGGGGTCCGGACCCAGGGCCACGTCCGAGTCCTCGTGAAAGAAGTTCAGCACGAGGTTGTCCGCGGGCACGCCGCTGAAGTTCGTGACCTGGAACGCGGTCGCCTGGAGGCCGAGGAAGAAGCGCCCCAACCCGAGGGTTTCGGCTCGTTCCGCGAAAATTGGCCCGAACGACGCGCTCCGGTCTCCGTCCGACCAGATGCGGCCGCCGGCCATGGCGGTCGGGGGAAGGCTGCCGACCACGCCGCCGATCCCTTCCCGGAAGGAGAGGATGAGCGCGTCGTTCCTGGGGACCCGTTCGCGCAGGTAGTGCCGGCCGTGCTCCGTCATGAAGCTCCCGGTCTCCTCGAAGTCCGGATCGAGGCACAGAGGCACGCCGCACTGCCCGAACACGAACAGTTCCGACACGAGGTCGGTGAGCGACTGTGCCGCGGCCGGCCTGCCGCTCACCGCCATCAGCGCCAGCGTGGCCATGAGCCCCGCGACGGCTCGTCTGTGCATCTCGCCTCCCCTCGAGTTTCACTTCCGGTGGCGCTGAAGGTTCGCGCGATGGTCGGGCGCGGCAAGGCGACCCGTTGACCTCCGGCGCCCTCCGCGCTCATCCTCGGCTCATGCCTTCATCACACCCGCGTCGAACAACAGCCGGCTCGGCACCCGCGTTACGCCGCCGCGGCCAGGATACACACGACGTCATCATCGTCGGCTCCGGCGCGGGAGGCGGCATGGCCGCCTACGTACTCGCCTGCCACGGCGTCCGCGTGCTCCTCCTCGAGGCGGGGCGGGACTACGACCCCGTGTCCGAGACGCCGATGTTCCAGCTTCCGGCCGACGCCCCGCTGCGGGCCGCCGGGACCGCCGACAAGCCGTTCGGCTTCTACGACGCGACGGTCGACGGCGGCTGGCGGGTCCCCGGAGAACCGTATACGAGCGCCGAGGGCGTCAACTTCATGTGGTGGCGCTCGCGCATGCTCGGGGGCCGGACGAACCACTGGGGCCGAATCTCCCTCCGCATGGGCCCGTACGACTTCAAGCCCCGCAGCCGGGACGGGCTCGGGTTCGACTGGCCGCTGACCTACGAGGATCTCGCCCCCTGGTACGACCGTACCGAAGCTTTCGCCGGCGTCTACGGGTCCAACGAGGGGCTTGAGAACACGCCCGATTCCTCCGACGGGATTCTCCAGCCGGCGCCCGCGCCGCGCGCCTACGAACGACTCACGCGCAAGACGTGCGACGGCCTCGGGGTCCCGGTCATTCCGGCCCACCTGGCGATCCTGACCGAGCCGCAGGACGCCGACCGCCTGTCGAGGATGCTGTGGCCGAACAACGAGACGGCCCGCCGCGTGACGTACGACTCCATGCGGTCGCGCGCGGCCTGCTACTGGGCCACTCCGTGTGGCCGCGGCTGCTCCATCAAGGCCAACTTCCAGTCCACCACCGTCTGCCTGCCTCCGGCGCAGGCGACCGGCAACCTCACGACGATCACCGACGCCATGGTGCGCGAGGTGACGATCGACGCGCGGGGGCGGGCCACCGGCGTTCACTACATCGACAAGAAGCTGCGCGCCGACCGCCATGCCTCGGCGCCGGTGGTCGTCCTCGCGGCGAGCGCCTGCGAATCCGCGCGCATCCTCCTCAACTCCCGCAGTTCGCTCTTCCCCGATGGCCTCGCCAACGGGAGCGGTCTGGTCGGCAAGTACGTGATGGACACCGTGGGCGCGGGTGTCTCCGGTCAGATTCCCGCGCTCGAGTACCTGCCCCGGCACGCCGAGGAGGGGGCTTCGGCGATGCACATGTACATGCCCTGGTGGCTGTACGGGGAGCAAGCGGCGGGACACCTCGATTTCGCCCGTGGCTATCACATCGAGTTCGGCGGCGGGCAGCGGATGCCCGGTTACGGCGCCTTCAGCGGCATCGAGCCGCTCACCGAAGGCGCGTACGGACAGCGCTTCAAGGAGGAATGCCGCCGCTACTACGGTTCGTTCATGTACTTCGACGGCCGCGGCGAGATGATCCCGAACGACGACTGCTACTGCGAGATCGATCCCGAGGTCGTCGACCAGTGGGGCATCCCCGTGCTCAGGTTCCACTGGAAGTGGTCCGACCACGAACTCAACCAGGCCCTGCACATGCAGCAGACGTTCGCCGGCATCATCGAGGAGATGGGCGGACGCGTGCTTTCGACGGTTCAGACGGACGGCGCCCGGGCGATCCTGGCGCCGGGCCAGATCATCCACGAGGTCGGCGGCGTCCGAATGGGCGAGCGGCCGGACGACTCCGTGCTCAATCAGTACTGCCAGTCCTGGGAGATCCCGAACCTGTTCGTGATGGACGGCGGTCCCTTCGTCTCCAACGCGGACAAGAACCCGACGCTCTCCATCATGGCGATCGCCTGGCGGTCATCCGAGTACCTCGTGGACCAGCTTCGGCAGGGGGCCCTCTGATGGCCGACCGCGAACGGGAACGCACGCAGCAAGCCGAGCGGGAGCGGGAGCGCGAAGAGAACGCGCCCGAGGGACTGACCCGCCGCCGGGCGCTCCAGGTGCTCGCGGCCGGTGCGGCGGGCGCGGCGGCCATCTCGGCCGGGGCGTGCGCCGACGCGACCGAATCCGGCGTCCCCGGCGCCGGGGACGCGACCGGCTTCTCCGGCGCGACGAGCGGCGGCAATCCCCGGGCCGCCGGCACTCCGACGGACCCGGACATGGTCTCGCCCGTCGTGCGGTGGGACCTGGTCCTGACCGAGGATGAACTTGCCACCCTCGCGGCGCTGTGCGATGTGATCATTCCGGAAGACGAGCATTCCCCCGGCGCGGCGGCGCTCGGCGCGCACGCCTTCATCGACGAGTGGGTGAGCGCGCCCTACGACGGGAACCGTGAGGATCTGACCCGCATTCGCGGCGGGCTCGTGTGGCTGGACATCGAATCGTCGGAGCGGTTCGGCGGGCGGTTCACCGAACTGACGCTCGAGCAGAAGCACGCAATTTGCGACGACATCTGCTGGGTCGAGAACGCTGCGCCGGAATACCAGGTCGCGGCCCGTTTCTTTGACCGGGTGCGGGATCTCACCTCGACCGCGTTCTGGACCACCGCGGAGGGGATGGCGGACCTCGGCTTCGTCGGAAACCGCCCCATGCCCAGCTTCGACGGCCCGCCCCCGGAGGTTCTGGAGCGCCTGGGTCTGGCCTAGAAGCCGTCGGCGCGAGACCATGCAACGAGCTTTCCTGCACAGATCTGTCCTGGAGTGAGGCGCAGCATGATGCTGAAGAACAACTTCTCCCGGCGTGACTTCGTTCGGGCCTCGGGCGCGGCCGGCCTCGGTCTGAGCATCGTACCCGCGCACGTGCTCGGCGGCCCCCGGCATCGGGCTCCCAGCGACACGCTGAACGTGGCGCACATCGGAGTGGGCGGCATGGGAGGAGGCGATGTGCGCGGCATGGCGGGGGTCGGCGAGAACATCTACGCCCTCTGCGACGTGGACGAGCGCCAGGCGGCCGGATCGTGGAGCGCCTTCCCGCGGGCGAAGCGCTACCGCGACTTCCGCACGATGCTCTCGGAGGAGGCCGACAACATCGACGCGGTCGTGATCTCCACCCCGGACCACACGCACACGGCCGCCGGCATGATGTCCCTTTCGCTGGGGAAGCCGACCCGGATCCAGAAGCCGCTCGCGACGACGATCTGGGAGGTGCGCCAACTCGTCGCCGCGGCCGAGAGGGCGGGCGTCGCGACGCAGATGGGGAACCAGGGCCACGCCCAGGACGGGACGCGGGAGATCCGCGAGTGGTACGAGTCCGGCGCCATTGGCGAGATCCGGCGCGTCGAGTACTGGACGAACCGCCCCATCTGGCCCCAGGCGATCCTGCGGCCGACGGAGGCGCACCACGCGCCGCCGTGGCTGGATTGGGACCTGTGGCTCGGGCCCGCGGCCGACCGCCCGTATCACCCGGCCTACGCGCCCTTCAACTGGCGCGGCTGGTGGGATTTCGGGACCGGCGCGCTGGGCGACATCGCGTGCCACGCCATGGACGCGGCCTTCTGGACCTTCGACCTCGGCACGCCGGAACGGATTTCGGCGGAGTCGACGACGCTCTTCCCGGAGACGGCGCCCGCGGCGTCGCGCATCGAGTACGACTTCCCCGCCCGCGGGGACCGGCCGGCCGTGAAGGTGGTGTGGCGCGACGGCAACCTCTCGCCGCCGCGACCGGACGAAGTGCCGGACGACGCGCGCTGGCCGTTCGAGTCGAGCGGACAACTCTGGATCGGGACCGACGGCAAGATGTTCGCCGGGATCTACGGAGAGAACCCCCGGTTGCTCGACGCCGAACGGGATGCCGAGATCCGGGCCGACCCGCCGCCCGAGAAGTACCCGCGCACGGACGGTGTGTACGCGGAGTTCGCCGGCGCCTGCAAGGACGGACCGCCCGCCGGCTCCAACTTCGTCGAACACGCGGGACCGCTGACGGAGATGGTGCTCCTCGGCAACCTCTCGGTGCGAAGCGGCCGCGAAGTCCGCCTCGATCCGGCGACGGGCGAGTTCCTCAACGGCGTCTCGATCCCCGAACGCTACGTGAAGGCCGACTACCGCTCGGGCTGGGGGTGGTAGCGGCCCGCCGCTCGATCTCGACGACCGCCGACGCGCCGCGTTCCGTGATCCGCCGGTGATCCCGTGCAGCTGAACGGCCTCGACTGGATCGTCCTGGCCGCGTACGGGACCGTGGCCCTGGGAGTCGGGCTCTGGTTCGCCCGGCGCGCCGGCTCCGGCACGAACGAGTTCTTCCTCGCGGGCCGGAAGCTCCCCTGGTGGCTGCTGGGGACATCGATGGTCGCCACGACCTTCTCCACCGACACCCCGAACCTCGTCACGGACCTCGTCCGCAACGGCGGGGTGAGCGGGAACTGGGGCTGGTGGGCGTTCCTGATCACGGCGATGTGCACGACATTCTTCTACGCGAAGCTGTGGCGGCGTTCCGGCGTATTCACCGACATCGGCTTCTACGAACTCCGCTATGCGGGGCGCGCGGCATCCTTCCTGCGAGGCTTCCGGGCCCTCTATCTGGGCGTCTTCTTCAACGTCGTCATCATGGCCACCGTCACGCTCGCCGCCATCAAGATCTCCGGGGTCCTGCTCGGGGCGGACAAGTACACGACGGTGCTCGTCGCCGGCACGGTGGCGGCGCTCTACTCGGCGACTTCCGGGCTGTGGGGGGTCGTCGTCACCGACCTCCTCCTGTTCGCGATCGCCATGATCGGGGCCGTCGCGGCCGCCTGGTACGCGCTCGCGCAGCCGGAAGTGGGGGGGCTGGCGGGACTCGTCACCCACCCGGAGATCTCGCGGAACCTCTCGCTGCTCCCCGACTTCACCGACTGGCGGGCGGCGGCGATGGTGTTCGTGATCCCGATCGCCGTTCAGTGGTGGGCGAGCTGGTATCCCGGCGCGGAGCCGGGCGGGGGCGGGTACGCCGCGCAGCGGATGCTCGCGGCGCGGAGCGAGCGCGACTCCATGCGCGCGACGCTGTGGTTCAATATCGCGCACTACTCGCTGAGGCCGTGGCCCTGGGTGCTCGTCGCTCTGGCCTCGATCGCCGTCTATCCCACGCTCGATTCCATCGGAGCGGCTTTCCCCAACCTCGATCCGAGCATTCTGGGGCACGACCTCGCCTATCCGGCGATGCTCGTCTTCCTGCCGCACGGACTCCTGGGGCTCGTCGTCGCGTCGCTCGCCGCCGCCTACATGTCGACCATCTCGACGCACCTGAACTGGGGGTCGTCCTATGTCGTCGACGACTTCTATCGCCGTTTCGTGGCCCGGGACCGTGACGAGGCCCACTACGTGCGGGTGGCGCGGATCTCCACCGTGCTGCTGATCGTCCTTTCCGCCGCGCTTGCCCTCTTCCTCGACAGCGCGAAACAGGCGTTCGAACTCATCCTGCTGCTGCACGCGGGCAGCGGGCTGATCTTCCTCCTGCGCTGGTTCTGGTGGCGGGTGAACGCGTGGTCCGAGATCTCGGGCATGGCCGCTTCGGCGACGGTGGCGCTCTGGTTCCCGCTCTTCCACGAGCGCGTGGGGCTGCCGACGCTCGACCCCGCCGTCCGGCTTCTGCTCGGCGTGGCCGTGACGACGGTCGTGTGGCTTCTCGTGACGTTCCTCACCCGACCCACGGATACCGCTACGTTGCAGGGCTTCTACGATCGCATCCGTCCCTTCGCCCGTGGTTGGCGTCGGGCCGTGAACACCCAGCCGGACGCGCCCGGCGCCCTGGCCGCCGGTCTCGCCGCGTGGGGCCTGGGCTGCGTCACCGTGTACGCCGTGCTCTTCGGCACGGGGATGGCCCTGTACGGCAGGCCCGCCGCCGCGGCCGGATTCGGACTCGTCGCCGTCGCCGCCGCCATCGGGCTGTTTCGAGCGGTCCCCCGGGTTGGCTTCGACTGACCGAATCCGGCTGACCCCGCGACGTGTCGCGTCAGGGGTCGATTTCGAGGTGGTCCAGGAGGAGGAGGTGGCCCGGCGGACCCCAGCCGTCGAGCGAGATGCGATCGATCCCCAGGGGCACCTCGATGCGGACGCGTTCGGCGCGGAAGAGCGAGCGCCCTCGCGGGCTGTAGGTCGCCCTCCCCGACCCGGACTCCCCTTCCGAGGCGTACCGCAGGTCCGGAGCATGGACCCGGGCCGACGTCGGGAGGCGCTCCCCGCGGCTCCAGACGATCACCTCGAAGCGCTCGATCAGATCCGGGCCGAAGAGGGTGAAGGCGACCGTGCGCGGACGCCCGGGGAAGTCGAGGTGCGTCACTCCGACCTCCAGCCCCAGCTCTCCGGTCAGCGCGGGACCGAGCGCGTGCATCGACGCGTTCGGGGGGAGATAGCCGCGCACGTCCAGCACGTGCGGCTGCGTGGCGTCCGCCGTGTAGGAGTCGAAGGAGACCACGAGGCCCTGCTCCCGCCATTCCTCCGCCACGGCGGCGTTGGAGACGACGGGTCGGCCATCGGCGTAGGCTTCGAACTCGATCCGCTCGTACCGTCCGCTCGCGAGGGGACCGCGGCCGGAGGGCGGAGCGTCGGCCTCTTCGCCATCTCCCGGGGCGTCCGGGGCGGCGGGCAGCGGGGAAAGCGGGGGGGCCTCGCGGATCGCGGGCGCCGCCGCCGGGAGCGGGGGCGCTGGTTCGGTGTCCCACCGGAAACGGAAACCGGCGGAGCGCAGCCCGTTCCAGACGGCCGCGCCGGCGAGCCCGGCCACGGTGAGGACGACCAGGCCGCGCAGCACCCGCAGCGTGAAGGGCGGACGGCGCGTCCGCGCCTTCGTCAGGCTTCGACGACGCCGAGCCGCGGCCATGTTTCCCACCGGCCGCGCGTGAAATCGGGGAAGTCCACCGGCCGACTCCGTTCCGCCACGGATTCTTCGCTCACGGCGCACACCGCCGAAAGCGCCGCCGCATCGTACACGTTCATGTCCGTGGGCAGCCCCTCGCGCAGGCACTTGATGAGCCGATAATCCTCCAGGTAGTCCATGCTCCCGTGACCGCGCTCCGCCCCGGCCCCCGCCATCTCGCGCCACAGCGGGTGCTCGAACTCCTCGAGGTAGTCCTCCGCCTCATCCCATCGATGGCCCTCGCTGCGGCCCTCGACGTAGACGCGCTCCGGATAGCCCTGGAAGAGCCCGCGCGTGCCCTGGACGAGATGGATCCGCGAGTAGGGTCGCGGCAGGTTCGTGTCGTGCGAAACGTAGATCGTCCGTCCCGTGACGGTCTTGATCAGGGTGACGTTCACATCGCCGAGGGAGAAGGTCTCGTCACGTTCGGGCGCCCCCTCGGGGAAGTGCTCGCGGGCGAACGCCTGCAGGCCGCGCGATGGGCCGCTCATCGAGACCGCGTAGTCGAAGCGGTCCCCCCGGTTGATGTCCATGCAGTTGGCGATCGGCCCCAGCCCGTGCGTGGGATAGAGGTTGCCGTTCCTCGACTTCGAGTGTTCCCGTCGCCACAGTCCCTCGCCGGTGGCGGCGAACTTGATGGCGCGCAGGTCGTGCAGGTAGCCGCCTTCGCCGTGCAGGATCTCGCCGAACAGCCCGCGCCGCACCATGTGGAAGACGAGCATCTCCCAGCGGCCGTAGTTCACGTTCTCCATCATCACGCAATGCCGCTGCGTCGCCTCGGCCGTCTCCACGAGGCGCCAGCAGTCCTCCACCGTGTAGGCCGCCGGAACCTCCGTCGCCGCGTGCTTCCCGTGCTCCATCGCGGCAACGCAGACGGGCACGTGCCAGCGCCACGGCGTAGCGGTGTAGACGAGATCGATATCCTCCGCCTCGCACATGCGGATGAAGTCCGTCTCTCCGCGCGTGTAGAGCGTCGGCTCCGGGCCTCCGGCTTCGAGCACCCAGTCGCGGGCGCGCTCGGCGTGCTCGGACCGGATGTCGCAGAGGGCCGTGAGTTCCACGCCCTCCATGTCGAGGAGGTTGCGGACGTGGACCGAACCCATGCCGCCGATCCCCACGAAACCGATCCGTACCGTCTCCATCGGCGGGGCCGAGAAGAGCGCCTCGGGCCCCTCGGGGGACGGATCCCCGCTCCCGGACTGCGCCGACCCCCGACCGGCCTCGGTTCCGCGGCAGCCGCCGAGGACGGCCGCCCCCGCCCCCAGCGCACCCAGCTTGAGCAGCGTCCGCCGGTCGACGCCCGCGGGGTACACTTTCCCGGTTCCGTTCGATTCGCGCTTCGTCGGTTCCATCTCCATCATCCACCGCCGTGTCGGAGAGTCGAGTCCGGTTCGATCCGTGTTTGCCTCAGGATGCGAGACGTGGCATATGGAATCCAACTTCGGAGCGGTGAGGAGCGGATCGCAAACATGAGGTCGCACAGGACGAATCGAGCGTCACGCGCGGCGACGGCGGCCGGCGTCGCGGCCGCGCTGTGCCTTTCGTGCGAGTCGGCGCCGACGGGCCGGGACCGGCTGCTCGATGCCGCCGCCGCCATCGAGCGGCTTTCCAGTCTCGCGTACGAGTATGCGTACGAAGGAACCGGGAGCGCCGCGGGATCGTACACCGGGAGGGCGCGGCTGCTGTGGGCCGAGGGCGAGCCGCCCATCTACTGGGCGGAACTGCGGCCGTCGCCGTCCTGGGCTCCGCCTGCGGGGCCGGGCGAACCGCCTCCCGGCGACGCGCGCGCCGAGGCCCCCGCGCTCATCCTGTCCGGAGGAGGCGACTACGTCGCGGCCCGCGATGAGGCGTCGGCCCGGTTTCGTCACGGGACGATCTCGGGGGGGTCCGGCCACCTCGTGGCCAACGCCCCCTTCGCGGTCCTCGCCGCGTTCACGGATCCGCAACCGTTTCAGGCGGAACTGGCCAGCGACCTCGAAGTCGTGAGCCGGGAGACGATCGGCGGCGACCTGTGCGATGTGCTGCGCGGAACGACGACCGAGTTCGGATCCGCACAGGTGTGGTGGCACATCGGGGTCGAGGACGACCTGCCCCGCGCCTTCCGCTGGGAGGCGGATGACGGGAGCGGGGCCCTCGCCTTCGAGATCCGGAGCATCCTCGTCGACCCGAGGCTCACGCCCGATCAACTCGCGATCCGCGTGGACCTCCTCGATTCGGGAGGCGAAGAGGTGGTCGACGAGGACGCGCGGCGGCTCGAACCCGGCGTTCCGGCGCCCGACTGGTCCCTCGAAACGGAGGCGGGCTCGCCCCTCCGCCTTTCGGACCTGCGCGGGGACATCGTCGTGCTGAGTTTCGTGGCGAGTTGGTGCGCCCCCTGCCGGGACCTCGCGGCCGCCTACGCCGCCCTCCCGGAGCGGTGGACGGGAGACGGCGTCCGGTTCTTCCACCTCAACGCGTGGGAAAGCCCCGAGGTGGATCCCGGCCGGATCGCGCGCGAATGGGGACTCGACGCGCCTCTCCTCCTGCGTGCGGAGCGCATCGCCTTCGACTACAAGCTCGCCTCGGTGCCGGCGCTCTTCGTGGTGGATGCCGCCGGAGATCTCGCGCTCGTCCGCAACCCGGCGCTCGCGGATCCCGAGGCCCAGGCGCGCGAACTGGAGCAGACGCTCCAGGCACTCATCGACGCGGATCCCTGACCGCCCGACCGCGGACCCTACTTGTCGATCGGCAGTCCGCTCGGCACCGTCGCCGGCGCCAGGTGCGACAGGTCGCGCGCCGCGTCGTCCGTCAGCGACTCGAGGAAGGCGACGAGGTCGTCCGCCTCCGCATCGTCGAAGGTGATCGGGATGAGGATCGTGTCCCGCGTCGCGAGGATCTCGTCGAAGTTGTTGAGGAGCGTGCCCCGCAGTTCGGGATCCACCTGCGACACGTCGTAGTCCCGCAGCCGGTTGTCGATGCTGTCGTAGTGGACCACGATCGCCTTCAGCGTGGCGAACTGGCCGGCGTGGCCGTACGGCCCCGTGAGTTCGACGTTCCGCATCGGGGGCGTCTTGAAGAGCCGCCGGTGCGCCCGATCTCCTGTCACGCGCTCGCGCCCGAAGTCGTCGTTCCCGCCCGGCCCGTCGCCCAACCCCGGACCGATCTGCGGGATGGCGGCGTTGTGGTGCTCGTTGTTGCGGTCGTCGAACTGGTCCGTCTCGTGACACTGCATGCAGCGAATCGTCATGAAGCTCTTCGCGCCGCGCAGCGCCGAATCGCTGAGCTGATCGTTGTCCCCCTTCAGGAAGCGGTCCCACGGGGTGTCGATGAAGGTGAGTTCGGACACGTAGAAGCCCGCGATCGCGTTCGCCGCGTGCGCGAAGGACATGTCGTCGAAGGCCGTGCCGGGGTACGCGGCCTCGAACATCCCGCGGTATTCCTCGATCTCTCCCAGCCGCGCCATGAGCGCCGCCCACACGCCGGTGAAGTCGTCATCGTCCAGCGCCGCGAGTTCGTTGTCCTCGCCGAAGCCGCGCATCTCCTTACGCCGCAGCACGGGGACCATGGGCTGCGCCGAGAGCGCGCCGAACTCGAACACCGCCTGCATCTCGGGCGTCAATTGGTCCCCGGCCTCCGTCGAGATCGATCCGTCCTCCAGTTCCTCCACGAACCCGTCCCAGAAGAACTGGGTCGAGAGATGAAGGTTGAAGAGGGCGGGCGAGTTGCGCGGGATGAACTCGCCCTCGGGGTGCGTCCGGTTCGGACCCAGCCCGCGTCCCCCGACGCCGATCGAGAGCGACCGGCCATCGCCCATCGCGAAGCTGGGGAGGTGGCAGGTCATGCAGGAGAGGTCCCGGTTCCCGCCCAGAATCCGGTCGAAGGCCAGGAGGCGCCCGAGTTCGACGAGTTCCGGTCGCACGGAGGGCGGCGGCTCGAGCGGGTCGAGATTCCGGTGGTCCGCGAGCAGGCGGACGGTGTCGATGAGCATCGCCCGCACGACCTCCGGAGGAGGCGGAGGCGGAGGTACGGGCGGAGGCGCGGGTTCAGGCGGAGGCGGCGGGACCGGCGGCGTGACGGACCCGTCCCCACAGGCGGCGAGGCCAAGGAGGACTCCGGCGGCCACGAAGGCGAGCGCGTTCCGAGTGCGATTCAACATGAGAGAGATATATACACCGGGGTCCCGGAAAGCTCCCGTCAGGGAGTTGCCACGGTGATTCGCACGTCCATCATGTACTCGTGGTAGCGGCAGAAGAACACGTACTCGCCATCGACCCTCGGGCGGAACTCCCAGATCGTCCCCGGCCGCAGATCATCGCTGTCCACCGCGTTTGCGCCTTCCGGGACCTTGCTGAACTCCACCCGGTGGATGTTGGTGCCGTTCTGCGTCCAGGTGATGGTCGCGAACCGCTTCACCGTCACCTGGGCTTCCTGATCGTGATTCCCCTCGGGATCGACGAAGGTGTCGTCCTGGATGTCGAAGTTCGCGTCCGATCCGAACGGCGGCTCCACCCGTGTCGGCGGCGGGGGGGGGGGCGGAGGCGGCGGAGGCGTCCCGGCCGGCGGCGGCGGTGGAGGCGGCGGCGGCTCGATGGGCGTACCGACCGGGCCCTCGCCCGAACCACCACCCCCGCAGTTGAGCGCTACGCCCATCGCAAACAGCAGGGCTGTCCAACGACCCTTCATTCAAGACCCTCCCAGGGGTACCGCTCCCTTGATCCGACTTGAAAAAATGAAACGGACCGCGTGCCTTAGGCAAGCTCTCGCGCCTTGCGGTTGGCCCGGCGTTGCTGCGGGGCCTGATCCGTTCAAGATTCGCCGGCATGCGAACCTTACCCGATATCCGCCCGGTGACCCCCGTCATCGGCGCCGAGGTCGACGGCGTGGATCTCGCCGCCCTTGATGATGACAGTTTCGAGACCATCCGCGATGCGTTGATGGCGCACTGCGTCCTCTTCTTCCGGGACCAGGACATCTCCATCGAGAGCCAGAAGGCGCTGGGGGCCCGGTTCGGGGAACTCGTCGTCCATCCGAACGACCCGGGACTCGAGGGACACCCGGAAGTCATGAGGATCCACGCCGACGAGAATTCCGTGCGGGCGACGGGCGAGCGCTGGCACTCGGACGTGTCGTGCGACCCCACGCCGCCGATGGGCTCGATCCTCCGCATGCACACGGTGCCCGCCGCCGGCGGCGATACGCTCTTCGCGAACATGTACGCCGCCTACGAGGCGCTGTCGGACCGCATGAAGGTGCTGCTGGACGGGCTCACCGCGATTCACGATGGGGGTCCGTACTACCGGGAGGTGAACCGCCTCATCGGACGCGACGACGGCGGCCGGTCGTACCCGTCGTCCGGGCATCCGGTGGTCCGGACCCACCCGGTGACGGGGCGGCGGGCGCTCTTCGTGAACCAGATGTTCACGGTCCGCATCGAGGGCCTCCCGCAGGACGAGAGCGAGGCCGTGCTCGGTTTTCTCTTCCGCCATGTCCAGCGCCCCGACTTCCACTGCCGGTTCCGCTGGAGCGAGAACTCCATCGCCTTCTGGGACAACCGCTGCACGCAGCACCACGCGATCTGGGACTACTTCCCCGCCGTCCGCTCCGGCTACCGCGTCACGATCCGCGGCGAACGCCCGGTGTAGGACCGTTCCGGGAGGGCGCAGCGGAGGTGGGGCGCGATCGAGCTACCGCGTCCAGAGTTCACTGAACGGAACGGCCATCATCCGGTCTGCGGCGAGCGGCAGGATATCGCTGCCGTTGTAGAGAACGATCCCGGCCTCGAAGTCGTCCCCGCAGAGTGCTGCGAGGCGCCTTAGCCCCGCCCCCGCCGACCGCCCCGGTGTACTCGTCGCTTTCACTTCGACGCCCCATGTCCGTGACGCGAGCGTGATCACCAGATCCACCTCGCAACCGTCCTTGTCCCGGTAATGCCAGAAGCGGAGATCGGGATCCGACCAGCCTGCCTGTGCCACGAACTGCTGCACCGCGAAGGACTCGAGAAGGTGTCCCATGCGCTGCCGTTTCGTGAGCCAGTCCCCGGCGGAGAGCTGCGCGAGCGTAGCGGCGAGACCGCTGTCGATCAGATGGATCTTGGGCGACTTCACCAGTCGTTTCCCGGGGTTGCGGTGCCAGGGGAGCAGGCGCCGGACGAGGAAGAGTCGCTCGAGGACGGAGACGTATTCCAAAACCGTTTCTCGTTGCAGGCCGAGATCGCGCGCCACGCGGCTGGCGTTGAACAATTCGCCGTTCCGGACCGCAAGAAGTTCCAGGAGGCGACCGACCCGGTCGGCAGCCCGGACGTTCGAGACATCGAGAACATCCCGATCCACGATGCCCCGCACGTACTGGCGATGCCACTGGCGTGCGCGGGCCGGCGTTCGCGTCAGAGGCTCGGGGTATCCGCCAGCTACGAGCCGGGCGGCGAGTTCCGGTGCGCGAGGTACGGTCTCCGGACGAAGCGAGGGCTGTAACCGTCCCGCAAGGAAGTCACGGAGAAAGCGACCGGGGCGACGCTCCTTTTCGGATTCCGAGAGCGGCATGAGGCGCGCGACCTCCATGCGACCCGCCAGTGACTCGGTGACGGAGGGGACGAGCAGCAAGTCGGCGGAACCCGTGAGAAGGAAGCGTCCGGGGCGCCGATCCGTATCCACGGAGAGTTTGATCGCCGGGAGGAGCCCGGGCGCCCGCTGTACTTCATCGATGGTCACATCGCGGGGGAGACTGCCGATGAAGCCCGCGGGATCCGCGGATGCCGCGTCGAGAAACGGAGAATGGTCCAGGCTCACGAAGGCTCGCTCCGGCTTCAGGACGCGGGCAAGCGTGGTTTTGCCGCACTGACGAGGCCCGGCCAGACACACGACGGGCGTGTCGGACAGGGCCTCGCGCAAGACGGCGGCCAGCGAACGAGCGTAAAGCGTCTGGTTTCGGGACATGAAGGAAACTAGCGGCCAATTGTCGGTTACGCTACCGTCCAATTGTCGATTAGAGCAGCGTCCAATTGCTGGTTGGAACGTCGGCCGCCTGTCGATTTGACAACGATCATCTTCCCGGATTCGTACGTTTCCCATACGATGGTTGTTTGCGCGTTCCCCGGCGCGGCGCACCAACCATCGCAGGAGTCCGGACCATGCTGAAACGCACCCCGATTCCACTCATCGTGCTCGCTGCGGCGGCGATCCTCGGGGCCTGTGGCGGCGCCGACCCCGAGTCCTCATCTGCGGCGGCGACCGAGGCGCCGGCGCTCGCGATCGTCGGCGCGACCGTCATCGACGGCTCAGGGGCCGAACCCGTGCCCGACGCGACGGTCGTCGTCCGCGACGGACGGATCGAGTCCGTGGGACCGGCGGCGGAGATCGAGGTCCCGGCGGACGCCGAGGTCCTGGACGCGGCCGGGAAAACCCTCGTTCCCGGTCTCATCAACGCGCACGGCCACGTCGGCGCGACCCTCGGCCTCGAGGGCGGGCACTACTCGCGGGACAACGTCCTGCGCCACCTCGGTCTGTACGCGAGCTACGGGGTGACGACCGTCGTCAGCCTCGGCGGCGATGAACCCGCCGGTGTCGAAGTGCGCGACGAACAGGATACGCCGTCCCTCGACCGGGCCCGGCTCTACGTGGCGGGCCCCGTGGTGACGGGGGACACGCCGGGCGCCGCGCTGGAGATGGTGAACGGCAACGCGGCCATGGGCGTCGACTTCATCAAGATCCGCGTCGACGACAACCTCGGTAGCACACGCAAGATGACGCCGGATGTGTACGGGGCGGTGATCGAACGGGCGCACGAACTCGGACTCCCTGTAGCGGCGCACCTGTTCTACCTCGAGGACGCGCACGGACTGCTCGACGCCGACGTGGACTTCATCGTGCACAGCGTGCGCGACCGGGAGGTGGACGAGACGCTCGCCGCACGGCTCGTCGAAGCCGACGTCTGCTACTCGCCGACGCTGACGCGCGAGGTCTCGACCTTCGTGTACGAGAGCGAGCCGGAGTTCTTCTCGGACCCCTTCTTCCTCGCCTCCGCCGAGCCCGCGGTGCTGGAAGTCCTGCGCGCCCCGGAGAGCATGGTGCGCTACCGCGAGAGCGCGTCGGCCCAGCGCTACAAGGAGGCGCTCGCGCAGGCCCAGGAGAACCTCGGCGCGCTGTCCGACGCCGGCGTCACGATCGCCATGGGCACGGACACCGGCCCGCCCGCCCGCTTCCAGGGCTACTTCGAGCACATGGAACTCGGGCTCATGGCGGAGTCCGGCATGTCGCCGATGGAGATCCTCGTCGCCTCCACCGGCGACGCGGCGCGCTGCGCGGGTCTCGAGGGAGTCGGCACGATCGAACCGGGAAACTGGGCCGACCTCATCCTCCTCTCCGCGGATCCGCTGGAGGGGGTCGAGAACCTGCGCGCGATCGAGTCGGTCTGGATCGCCGGAAACGAAGTGTCTTCCGTCTCGGCACGGTCCTCCCGGCCGTCTTCTTGACCCTGCATCACCTGCGGGCCGGGCCCGTCCCGCACATGCCATACGCTAGCGCGATCCCACATGCACCTAGTACCCGGCCCTCGGTCGTCACGGTACCTGCTCGGTACGCTTGCGGCGCGCAAATTGGCTTCACTAACGCCCTCGGGTCGCTTATGTTTCCCGCACTCCCTGATCGCAGCGGTGTCTGATCCCTACCCTTCAACACGCGGGGCCGATCGTGCCAAAAAAGACAGTTCTTGAAGAGATTCTCATTTGGTCAGTGAGTCGCCCCTCTTGGCAGCGAGATGCCCTACGGCGACTAATAAAACATGGCAGCCTCGCTGACCAGGATGTGGTGGAGCTAACGGAGATCTGCAAGTCCGAGCATGGACTCGCCGAGGGGGTCGAATCCGACCCTCTCATCGACAAACATCTTCCCGTTGGCCCGGCGGAAGAGAAGTCCGTATCGCTGTCAACGCTCACGCACCATGCGGGCGTAAACGCTCTCGCGCCCCAACCAGACGCTCGCATTTGGACGGCAGCTCACGGTCGTGTACGGTGCCAATGGGGCAGGAAAATCCGGGTACACACGTATCCTAAAGCAGGCCTGTCGTGCTCGCGGGGCCGAAAAAGTTCTAGGGAACGTCGTTTCCGGAGACACTCCGGGGCCTCCTTCCGCCAGCATGACGTATACGGTCGATGGGGAGGACGTTCACTACCGTTGGGGTGATGAGGAGGCTGGCGATCTCCTTCTATCACGCATGAATGTATTCGACCGGCACTGCGCGAGCGTGTACGTTACAGAGAAGACTGATGTCGCATTTCGACCACTGGGATTAGATCTTTTTGACAAACTTGCTGACGCCTGCGGTCGCGTACGCACGAACCTCGAGAAGGAGCGGGAGCTCCTCAAGTCACAAACCCTTCGTCCGCTCCCTGTACCACCCGACACAGTTGTCCAGAGGTTGCTTGTCAGCCTCACATCTCTCACCGATCCAGAACACGTCAAGGAACTCGCCAGTCTTAGCGATGACGACCGTGACCGGGCGGCTGAACTTACTCGTATTCTCCAAGATTTCCGTTCTGACGAACGGGACAAGAAGGCCCAAGAGACTGAACTCCGCACCCAACGAGCCAAGGTTCTTCTTGAGGCTCTAGGTGCCATCGCTCAAGCGTCATCGGACTCCGCCATTGAAGATCTCGGACTCGCTCACCATAAGGCGAGGAGCGCCGCCCAGGCGGTTGCTGAATTGCATGCGTCGGCGTTTAGCGACCAGCCGTTGCCGAGCACAGGGTCAGGTGCTTGGCGCCAAATGTGGGATGCCGCGAAACGCTATTCGCGGGGCGACGCCTATCCACAGGAAGACTTCCCATTCACAGCCCGCGGTTCGCGGTGCGTTCTTTGTCAAGAGAAGCTCACGCCTGATGCGTCTTCGCGATTGCGCGGCTTCCGCGAGTTCCTAACTTCCGACGCTCAGGCCGAATACGACCGAGCCAACGCCGAGTATGAGGAGCATCTCAGCAATATCAACGCGGATCTATCCCTTCCCGGATCCGCAGCGTTGGCACTTAGCGAACTGGCGATCGACGATTCCGACCTCGCGGAGGCCATTCGCGAGACTGTAGTAGCCGCAAACGATCGAAAAGAGTTGACGCTTCGTGCCCTTGCCGAAGATGAATTCACTGCCCCAGATCTTCCTAAGTTGCCCGATCTGGATGATGCTCTTCGTGGGCACATCGAGACACTCGAAAGCCACAGCGCAGCACTTCGTGAAGCTAACCCGCGGAAACGCATCACAGCTCTCCAGCGGGAACTGGACGAGCTGGAGGCCCGGCAGCAGCTTGCGTTGCATCTCGATGACATCCTGGAAGAGATCAGACGCAAGACCGAGATCGCTGCATACAAGAACTGCATCAGCGACACCCATACAGCAGCCATTACGCGCAAGAGCGTCCAGGTCACGGAACAGGCCGTGACGGATCAGCTCGTCACCGCATTTGAAGAGGAGCTTCTCGCCCTCGCCTTTCGGGACGTCGAAGTACACCTCGTACCCGCTGGCGGATCGCGAGGATCTCTGTATCATGAACTGCGATTGCGCCGTGCCCCGGGTGTCGACGTTGGCAGTGTTGTCAGCGACGGTCAGTCACGTTGCCTGTCGATTGCGGCCTTTTTTGCGGAACTCGTGACGGCTGATCATACTTCCGCCATCCTCTTTGACGACCCAGTGTCGTCGCTCGATCATACTTGGCGCCGCCACGTTGCACGTCGGCTGGTGAAGGAGGCGCAAACACGACAAGTCGTGGTGTTTACTCATGACGTAGTGTTCCTTGTTGAGTTAACCGATACGGCGACGAAACTCAACGTGGATCTTCAGCATCAGCACTTGTTCAACGACGGCGTCAACGCCGGACGACTCATAGAGGGACTCCCTTGGGTTGCGGAGCGTGTGAGCAGGCGAATACGTCACCTGAGACACCTCCGCCAGAACGCTGAGAAGGTCTATCATAGCGGTGAGCTGGAGCAGTACCGGCAGAAAACGGAGTACATTTACGGAAGACTTCGAGAATCCTGGGAGCGGGGAATCGAAGAAGTGCTGTTGAACGAGACCGTGGAGCGGTACCGGAAATCCATCGAAACACGGCGAACTCGATGCCTTGCCGACATAACTTCATCGGACCTCGATGCTATAGACGCGGGAATGACAAAATGCTCGACGTGGATGTCAGGTCACGATTCGCCACCGGCAGACAATGCGCCCGTCCCGGGGCCAGATGAAGTGGCGGAGGATATCGAAGCGTTGGCTGGTTGGGTGGGCGAGATACGGGCCCGACGAAATTAGTGCGGAATGCTGTGCATCTGATTATCTAGCGTCGATCTATGATCGGGCAGGCGTCCTCGGGGATCGTGCCGGGGGTGACCGTGCGAACGGCCACGCGGAGCCGGGTCGATTCCCTGAGGCGGGCGGCCAGTTCGTCGATGTCGGGGGGGCGTCCCGCGGCGGGCTCCACGGAGACCGTGAGGAGGTCGCGGTGGTCTTCCTCGGTAACCGTCGCCTGGTATCTCTCCACGCCGGACGCGCCGGCGAGGGCTTCCGCAAGCTGGCGCGGGTGCACGAACATGCCGCGCACCTTCACGCCCTCGCCGGTCCGGCCCAGGAAGCCCGCCAGCCGGAGGGAGGTCCGTCCGCAGTCGCACGCATCCGGCAGGAACGTCGACAGATCGCCCGTTCCGAGACGGACGAGCGGGTAGACCGGGTTGGCGCTCGTGACGACGACCTCACCGGGGCCGCCCGGATCGCACGGTTCGAACGTGCCGGGGTCGAGCACCTCGACGACGATGCCGGGCGCAATATGCCACCCATCCTTCGCGTCGCACTCGTACCCGATCGCGCCCGCGTCCGCCGTCCCGTAGGCCTGATAGACGGAGACGCCGTGGCTCTCCTCCAGCAGCCGGCGGAGTTCGAGAGGCAGGGGCGCTCCGCTGACGAGCGCCCGGCGGAAGGTCGCGGGGATCCCCTCTTCGCTCCCCCGCTCCAGCAGAGCGAGGAGAAACTGAGGCGTCCCTACGTAGCCGGCGGCGCCGAGTTGCGACGCCAAGGCAGCCTGGGCCGCGGTGTTCCCCACGCCGCCCGGCAGGACCACGCACCCCACGGCGCGCAGCCCGGCATCCATCATGTGACCGCCCGGCGTCAGATGATACGAGAACGTGTTCAGCACCACATCGCCGCGCTCGAACCCGGCCGCGCGGAACGCCGGGGCCATGCGCCAGTAGTCCGAGCGCTGACCTTCCGGATCGTTGATCGGGCCGGGAGACCGGTGGATGCGCCGGAGCACGCCGACATCCACTCCCAGCATGCCGCCGAAGGGAGGATCCTCCGCCTGGAGTTCCGGCAGATCGTCCTTCGCGAGCACCGCCACCTTCCGCAGACCCGCCACGCCTCGCGGCTCGGGGTGGGCGATCCCGGCCGCGCGGAGGCGGACCCCCGCCTCCCGGCTACGTTCAAGCGCCAGGCGGACGGCTTCGTCCGCGATCGCATCCTGCGCCGCGTGCCAGTCGGGCGGCGCTTCCGCGGCCGGAGCGCGACGGCGCTTCGCGGCGCTCACGAAAGCCACCTCTTCCGCCGGCGGTAGTGCTTCACGTCGCGATACGAGCGGCGCCCGATCTCGCTCAGCCCCAGGTAGAATTCGCGCACGTCCTCGTTCTCCCCCAGTTCCTCCGCGGAGCCCTCCAGGACCACGCGCCCCGCTTCCATGACATATCCGTAGTCCGCAACGGAAAGCGCGATGCGCGCGTTCTGCTCGACGAGGAGAATCGTCGCGCCCTCCTCCTCGTTGATCCGCCGGATGATCCCGAAGATTTCCTGCACGAGAATCGGCGCGAGCCCCAGCGACGGCTCGTCGAGCAGCATGAGCCGCGGGCGGGCCATGAGGGCGCGCCCGAGCGCGAGCATCTGCTGCTCGCCGCCCGACAGATAGCCCGCCGACTGCCGCTTCCTCTCCGCCAGGCGCGGAAAGTACCCGTAGACCCGCTCCAGATCCGCCGGCACCGCCGGGCGGTCGCGGCGCGTGTGCGCCCCGGCGAGGAGGTTCTCGTGGACGGTGAGATGCTCGAACACATGCCGTCCCTCGACGACCTGGAAGATCCCCTCGCGCACGATGCGGTCGGGGGCGAGTCCGTGGATCTCGCGTCCTTCGAAGCGGATCGACCCGTCCGTGACCTCCCCGTCCTCGACCTTGAGCAGGCCCGAGATCGCCTTGAGCGTCGTCGTCTTGCCCGCCCCGTTCGAGCCGAGGAGGGCGACGATGTGCCCTTCCGGCACCTCCAGGGAGAGTCCGCGCAGGACGAGGATCACGTCGTCGTAGAGAACCTCGACACTGTTGAGTTCGAGCAGGGCGCTCACGGCGCGGCGAGGACCTCCGTCATCGGGGCCCAGACTCCGTTCTCGGCGCGGAACAGCCTGAGCCCCTTCGAACCCCGGTGGTCGCTCGGCGTAAAGGTGAGCGGCGGTCCGGCGCCCCCTGAATCGAAGCTTTCGACCGTCTCCAGGGCGTGCTTGATGTTCTCGCCGGTCAGCTCCTGCCCCGCCTCGAGCACCCGCCGAATCCCCTCGACGAACACGCCCATCGTCCACCACCCCTGTGTGTAGGCGTTCGTCTTCTCGCTGTAGTCTTCGCCCCGGGACTCGAGATAGCCGCGGATGTCGCGCACACCCGGCACGTCGTCGGTAAGCGGGGCCCACGGGATCGCCCCGACGACCCCTTCAGCGGCTTCCTCCGCCAGCCGCCAGAGGAGCGCGTTGGCGCACCAGTTGAGGCACACGAAGGTCGCGTCGAGGCCGAGTCCCCGCGCGTTCCGCAGGGCGACGGCGGCGGGCGCGGAGGTGTTCTGGAACACGACATACGTCGCTCCCGACTGGCCGATGCGCGAGAACTCCGCCGTGTAGTCGGTCGCGCCACGCGGCATTTCGTACGCGTTGACGTCGACGCCGATCTCCCGCGCGTAGTCCTCGCCCCCCTGCACCCATGGCGACAGGCCGAACGGACTCGCGCTGTGCATGAACGCGACCTGGGCGTTCCCCGCACCGCCGTTCGCCCGGTGGTCCTCCGCGATCCAGCGCAGCACGATCCTGAACTGGTCGCTGTAGCTCGTGGCCACGAGGAAGTTGTAGGGCGACTCGTGCCCGTCTCCGAGCACGTGCGAGAGCGAGGCGGACGCGAACGGAATCCGGTCCTCGGTGATCCTCAGCCGGAGGGCCTCCGTGTCGCCGGTCCCCCATCCCATGAAGATCAGGGCGCCCTCCTGCACGAACTGCGTGTAGAGCTGCTCGGCCCGGTCGACCTGATAGCCGTAGTCCTGGTAGATGAGCCGGATCGGCCGCCCCCCGACCCCGCCCTGCGCGTTGAGCCACTCCACGTGTCCCCGCACCGCGTCGGCGTAGTCGAGCCCCACGTCGGCGGTCGGCCCCGTGAGATCGAAGATGGCCGCGACCAGGATCTCGTTCTCCGCCCTCTCTCCCGAACCCCCGCACGCGGCGAGCACCCAGGAAAGGGCCAGACCGCACGCGATGGGGGTGAAGGCGGATCGGCTGGAACGCATATCCTGAGACCTCTTCATGTTCGTGAAATCCAACGACTTCCGGGCGATCAACGGCCCTCTCCGCGACGGTACGCGAAGGGCCACACGTAGAAGTAGTCTTTCACATTGCGCCACAGTTTGGACAGACCCTCCGGCTCGAACACGAGGAAGAGGATGATGACGAGCCCGAACACGGCCTGCTGCACGCTCGGCAGCAGGGCCGCGACCGCGGGCGCCGATTGCTGCAGTCCCCGCCCCGCCGTCGTGATGAGCGCGGGGAGGAGCGTGATGAGCGCCGCCCCGAACAGCGAGCCTCGGATCGTCCCCAGGCCTCCGACGATGATCATGGCCAGGTACAGGATGCTGGTCTCGAACGTGAAGCGCTCCCAAGAGATGATGTTGCGGTAGTACGCCGTGAGGGCTCCGGCGAGCCCGACGAAGAACGACGAGGTCGCGAAGGCCAGGAGCTTGGTCCCGAACACGTTCACGCCGATGACGCTCGCGGCGATGTCCTGGTCGCGGACGGCGACGAAGGAGCGGCCGATGCGCGAGCGGAAGAGGTTCGCGGTGAAGAGCGCCGTGGCGCCGGCCAGGACGATCCCGAGCCAGTAGAAGCCGAAGTCCGTGTTCAGCCGCTGCCCGAACAACCGCGGGGCCGGGACGACGACCGCTTCGACCCCGCCCGTGAGCGCCGGCCAGTGCGTGACGATCCACTCGACGATCTCCTGGGCGGCCAGCGTCGAGATCGCGAGGTAGAGCCCCTTGAGCCGCAACGAGGGGAGACCGAAGAAGACGCCCACCGCCGCCGTCGCGAAGCAGGCGGCGACGATGCTCGCGCCCCACGGCAGGCCCAGCCTCAGCGTGAGCAGCGCGGACGTGTACGCGCCCACCGCCATGAAGGCGCCCTGCCCCAGCGAGATCTGCCCCGTGTAGCCGACGAGGATGTTCAGCCCCAGCGCGCCGATGGTCGCGATGGCGATCTGGTTCGCGAGATTGAGCCAGTACGGCGTCGCGAGGAAGGGGAAGATGAGGAGCGCGCACATGAAGAGCCCGAGCCGGACGCGCTCCGCCGGCACGCGCCGGAGCCCCATGTCCGTTCGATAGTTCGTGTGAAAGACCCCGCACTCCAAGAGCGTTTCCTCCGTTTCCGCCGTGCCGCGGGTTTCGCGCGCCTACACGCGCTCGATGATCTCTTTGCCGAACAGTCCGTACGGACGGACCATGAGGACGATGATGAGGGCGATGTAGGGGACGATCAGGTTGAGCCCGTGGCCGACGTAGCCGCCGGCATAGATCTCCAGGAGGCCGATGATCGCGCCCCCGACGACCGCTCCGCGGATCGAATCGAGGCCGCCCAGGATCACGACCGGAAACACGCGCAGGCCGATCTGCGCGACGTTCGGGGTCACGCCCACGATGTTGCCCAGCATGATGCCCCCGATGGCGGCCGTCACCGCCGCCAGCGCCCACGCGGTCGCGAACACCCGCGGGATGCTGATCCCCATGCTGAGGGCGGCCTGCTGGTCGTCGGCGATGGCCCGCATGGCGATCCCGCTGCGCGTGTGCCGGAAGAAGAGCGCCAGCCCCGCCAGCAGGGCGAGCGCGAGCGGGATCGCCACGAGCCGATCCGCGCCCACCACGGCCGAGCCCAGCATCACCCCTCCCTCGGGCAGGAACGAGGGGAAGGTGCGCGGCTGCGGCCCCCATATCCCGTGCACGATCGCCCGCAGGACGCTCGAGAGGCCGATCGTGACCATGATCATCGAGATGATGGGCTCGCCGATGAGCGGGCGGAGCACCACGCGCTCGACGGCGAGGCCGATCCCCGCCGCCACGAGCATCGTGAGGAGGACGCCCACGGTCCACGGGAGCCCGATCTGGACGAGGGAGAAGAAGATGAGATAGGTCCCGAACAGGAGGAGATCCCCCTGCGCGAAGTTGATGACGTCGCTCGCCTTGTAGATGACGACGAAGCCCACCGCCGCGAGCGCGTAGATCATCCCCGTGCCCAGGCCCGTCACCGTGAGTTGCAGGAACTGGTCCACGGTCACCCCGTTCCGTTCAGTCGCTCGATCCGGAGATCGTGCGTCACATTGGCCGTGCGGCCGTCCTGGTAGGTGATCTCCATGTCCACCGCCACGGCGTCGTCGTCCCCGTACAGCGCCGCGATGAGCGCGTCGAAGCGCTCGGCGATGAACCGGCGGCGGACCTTCCGGGTGCGGGTGAGTTCGGCGTCGTCCGCGTGCAGTTCCTTGTGCAGCAGGAGGAAGCGCCGGATGCGGGCCGCCTCGGGCACGTCCCCGTTCACCGACTCGACGTGCGCGCGCACCAGGTCGTAGACCTCGGGCTTCTGCGACAGGTCCGTGTACGTCGTGTACGCCAGCTGCTGTCGCTCCGCCCACTGGCCCGCGTTCTCGAAGTCGATCGCGATGATCCCCGCCACGTACGGGTGCTCCCCGCCGAAGACCACCGCTTCGCTCACATAGGGGCTGAACTTGAGGAGGTTCTCGATGAACTGGGGCGAGAACGTCGTCCCGTCCGCGAGCAGCATCACGTCCTTCAGGCGGTCGACGACGACGAGGTGGCCCTCTTCGTCGAAGTACCCGGCATCGCCCGAGTGCAGCCATCCGTCCACGAGCGTCTCGCGCGTCGCCTCCGGGTTCTCGAAGTATCCCTGAAAGACGGCCGGTCCGCGGGTGAGGATCTCCCCATCCGCCACCACCTTGACCTCCATGCCGGGCAAGGGCTCCCCGACCGTCTGATACCGGATGTCGCCGTCCCGGTGCAGCACCGAGATCCCGGCGACCTCGGTCTGCCCGTAGATCTGCTTCAGGTTCACGCCGAGCGCGTGGAAGAAGCGGAACACGTCCGGTCCGAGTGCCGCCCCTCCCGTATAGGCATCGCGCAGGCGCCGCAGGCCGAGCTGGTTCTTGATCGGACGCATGGCGACGACCTCAGCGATCCCGCGCCGGATGCGCCGCCAGGCCGTGGGCGACCGCCCCTCGAACTCGTCATCGGCCACTTCCCCTCCGACCCTCATCGCCCACCCCTGGACCCGGCGCTTCAGCGGCGTCGTGTCCTCCACCATCACCTGCACCTCGGAGACGAGGTTCTCCCAGATACGGGGCGGCGAGAACATCACGCGCGGCCCGATCTCGCGCAGGTCCTGCCGCACGGTGCCCGGCTCTTCGGGGAAGTTCACGGGGAAACCCACCAGGAGGTGGCGGGAGACGGTCATCATCTGCTCTCCGATCCAGGCGAGCGGGAGAAACGAGACGAATTCGTCTGCGGCCGCCATCGGGTCCACGTCCTGCAACTGTCCGGCCATGCTGAGCAGATTCGAGTGCGAGAGCACGGCGAGCTTGGGCTTGCTCGTCGTCCCCGAGGTCGTGCACAGGAGCGCGGGGTCGTCCGCCCGGACCGCCTCCAGGGCGGCGGCGTACTCGTGCGGCAGCGCATCGTCGCGCTCGGCCCCCCGGCGCTCCACATCGGGAAACGCGAGCAGCCCGCGCGCCTCGTAGCGGTCCGGTCCGCGCGGATCGTAGTAGACGATGTGCTCCAGGCGCGGCAACGCCTCCCGGATCTCGAGCAGCTTGTCGACCTGCTCCTGGTCCTCGGCGACGACGATCCGCGCCCCGGAGGCCGAGAGCAGATACTCGAGTTCCGTGGCGACCGCGTCCTGGTACAGGCCGAGGGGAAGCGCGCCCAGCGACTGCGCCGCCAGTTCCGCGATGACCCATTCGGGCCGGTTGTCCCCCACGATCGCGATCCGGTCGCCGCCCTCGAGGCCGAGTTCGCGGAGTCCCATCGCGAAGCGGCGCACGCGACGCTCGTATTCGGACCAGGTGACGCTCTGCCAGATGCCGAACTCCTTCTCGCGCATGGCCACGCGCTCTCCCCGACGCGACGCCTGCCGCCGCAGAAGGGCGGGCAGGTTTCCGCCGGCGGATCCGTTGCTCATGGACGTGCCATGCCGCGCTCATGACGCGCTCGCGACACGCTCACGAGACGGCTCCGGCCGCGGATTCGCGGTGGCCCAGGTACGCCTCGATCACGCGGGGATCCGCGCGGACCTCGGCCGGCGAACCCTCGGCGATGACCTGCCCGAACTCGAGCACGATCACGCGCTCGGAGATGTCCATGATCACGTCCATGTCGTGATCGATCACGACGGGCGTGGCCCCCCACTCCTCGTGCACGTCGAGGATGAAGCGGGCCATGGACTCCTTCTCCTCGGAGTTCATCCCGGCCATCGGTTCGTCGAGGAGCAGGATTTCGGGGTCCAGCGCCAGGGCGCGGCCGAGTTCGACGAGCTTCTGCTGTCCGTAGGGGAGGCTGCCGACGATGGCGTGGCGGATCGGCTCGAGATTGAGGAAATCGATCACTTCCTCGACCCGCACGCGGTGATGGATCTCGCGGCGGCGCTGGGGACCCCAGAAGAGTCCGCCGGAGAGGACCCCGCCCCGCATGTGGACATGGCGTCCGAGCATGATGTTGTCGAGCGCGGTCATGTGCTTGAAGAGTTCGATGCCCTGGAAGGTGCGGGCGACGCCCAGCCGGGCGATCCGGTGCGGCTGCAGGCGGTGGAGCGCATGCGACCGGCCCGTCGCGTCCCGCAGGGTGATCGCTCCCTCCGTGGGACGGTAGAGCCCTGAAATACAGTTGAGCACGCTCGTCTTGCCCGCCCCGTTCGGGCCGATGAGCGCGAGGAGTTCGCCGCCGCGGATGCCGAGGCACACGTCCTCGAGCGCCGTCACGCCCCCGAAGCGGAGGGTGACGCCGTCCAGGTGCACGCTGGCTCGGCCGTCGGGCTCGTTCATGTCGGCGCCTGCCGCGGTTCGGGACCGTCCGGGGAGAACCCCGGGGGAAACGGGGGGAGTAGTGTACCGCCGCACCCGATGGGCGTGAAAGATCGGTCTTCGGGTGTTGACGAGCGGGCCCCCGACGATCCTTATCAGCGTATGACCGGTCCTCGACTGCCCTCCGCTCCGATCGTCGTTGCGACGCTGGCCACGGTGCTGGCCACGGTGCTGGTTGCCGCCGCCGTGACGGGCATGGCGGCGCGATCCGACCCGCCGCCCGATCCGCTGGCCGCCGCGGCCGGTTCGTCGGATCTCGGCGAGCGGGCGGCCGCGCGCGACTGGCTCCTCGAGCACGAACCGGGGCTGGCCCAGGCGCAGGCGGAATGGGGCCACGACTTCTACTTCACGCGCGCCATCTACTCCGGCTCCCGAGGCCGGTGGGGAGGACGGGGCGGTAGCTGGGCCACGGACTTCCCGAAGGCCGACCGCCAGTTCCTCTTCATCCTCCATCGTCTGCTCACGATGCTGGACCTGCACGAGTGGGAGAACCCGGTGTCGCTCACCGACCCCGAACTGCGCCGCTTCCCCTTCCTCTACATGCTGGAGGTCGGCTACATGAACCTCTCCGAAGCCGAAATCGAGGGACTGCGCGGCTACCTGGAGGCGGGCGGATTCCTCGTGGTGGACGACTTCTGGGGAGAAGAGGCGTGGTATAACTTCGAGTACCACATGTCGCACATCCTGCCCGGCCGTCAGATCGAGCCGATTCCGCTGGACCATCCGATCTTCCACCAGTTCTACGACATCGACGAGGTCAAGACGGTCCCGAGCGTCAACAACGCCATGCGCGGACGCTACGAGGAGTGCTGGGGACCCTGCCCGCCCACGGTCCGCGGGATCTTCGACGACCGGGGCGAACTGATGGTCGTCATCAACCACAACACGGATCTGGGCGACGCGTGGGAGTGGTCCGAGAACCCGTACTACCCGATCGACCGCTCGACCTACGCGTACGAACTCGCCATCAACTACATCATCTACGGCCTCAGCCACTGATGGGACCGATGTCCCGGCGGCGGTTCGGGGCGCTCGCCCTCGGCGTCGCGGGGGCGGCGGCCACCTCCTGGCCGGTCCGCGCGCTGGGGCGCCAACGGCTGCTCGTGGACGGAGACCGGCTCAACGGCCGCCTCGGCGAACTCGCGCGCTTCAGCAGCGCCACCGAAGGCACGACGCGGCTCGCCTACAGCGACGAGGACCGGGCGGCCCGCGCCTGGCTCTCGGACATCATGGCCGAGCTCGGCCTCGAAGTGCACGTGGACCGGGCCGCCAACCTGATCGGACGCCGGCGCGGCGCCGACCCGTCGCTCGCCCCCATCCTCCTCGGTTCCCACATCGACTCCGTCCCGGCGGGCGGAAGCTACGACGGCCAGGTCGGCTCCATGGGCGCGCTCGAGGCGATCGAGACGCTGGTGGACGCGGGCCGCGAGACCCGGCATCCGCTGGAACTCGCGATCTGGGCTAACGAGGAGGGCGGCAAAACCGGGAGTCGCGCGATCGCGGGCGAGACCCTGCCCTGGGAAGTCGACATCGTCACGGCGAGCGGGTTCACGATCGGCGAGGGCACGCAGCGCCTGGGCGGAGATCTGACCGACCTCGCCGCGGCCCGGCGAGAGGCCGGCAGCCTGGCGGCCTACCTCGAACTGCACATCGAACAGGGGTTCGTCCTCGACCGGGGCGACCTCGACATCGGCGTCGTGCAGGGCATCGTCGGCATCCGCCGCTGGACGGTGACCGTCGACGGGTTCGCGAACCACGCCGGCACGACCCCCATGGACATGCGGCGGGACGCCATGGTGACGGCGGCGCGCATCATCGATGCGGTGCACGTGACCGCGCGGGAACTGCCCGGGCGGCACGTGGCGACGGTCGGCCAGCTCGCCGCCGAGCCCGGGGCGCCCAACGTCATCCCCGGCCGGGTCACTTTCAGCCTCGAGATCCGCGACCTCGCCATGACCGGGATCGACGCCGTCTTCCGGGCGATCCGGGCGCGCGCCGAAGAGATCGCCGCGGCGGACGGCACGACGGTCGCCATCGAACAGTTCTACGAGAGCCGCGCGGCTCCGACCGACCCGCGTCTCCGCGACATCATCGAAGCGGAGGCCCTCGACCTCGGGCTCACGGCGCTCCGCATGCCGAGCGGGGCGGGCCATGACGCGCAGAGCGTCGCGCTGCTGGGACCGGTGGGGATGATCTTCGTGCCGAGCCGCGACGGCATCAGCCACTCGCCACTCGAGTTCACGGAGCCGGATCAGATCACGGCGGGCACGAACGTGCTGCTCCGGACGCTGCTCGCGGTCGACGCGCGCGACCTCTGACCCCGGGCGCGCCCGCAGACCTTCCCTGGCCGGGGCCGCCCGTCAGTTGCCGATCACATCCTTCGAGATGCGCATGGCGACGAGCATGTTCGGCACATCCACGACCTCGGAGATCTTGAGGTCCCCGGCCATCGAAGCGAGTTGGTAGGCCTCCTGGCGGGACAGGTCCCGCGAACTCACCAGGTAGTCGATCATCGCCTCGACGGCGTTCCGGGCCGCCTCGTCGATCGTGGGCGCGAAGCCGGTCACGGCGTAGAACTCATCCGTCTCGTAGTGGGGCGACGGGATCGGCCCGGCCCCCTTGATGACCTCCAGTTCGTAGACGACGCGCAACGGCCCCTCGATCGCCGTGCCGCCCACTTCGCCGTCCCCCTGCGCGATGTGCGGGTCGCCGAGCGAGAAGAGCGCGCCCTCCACCAGAACCGGGAAGTACACCGTCGTGCCCTCGACCAGGTCGCGGTCGTCCATGTTGCCGCCGTTCTGGCGGGGCGGGATGGTGACGAGCATCGAGTCGGTGTCCGGCGCCACCCCCATCACGCCGGGAAACGGACGCAGCGGTATCCGGATCCCGGGCGCGAAACCGACGCTCGTATCCCCCGGCTCGAACTCGAAGATCCTCAGATACGGATCGGGAAACCGGTCCGACAGGAACCCGAATCCGGGGACGTTCGCGACCCAGCCCCAGTCGCCGAGTTCGATCTCGTGCAGCGTGACCGCGAGGAGGTCACCCGGCTCGGCGCCTTCGACGTACACCGGCCCGGTCAGCGGGTGGATGGGATCGAAGCTCAGCGTGGCGAGATCCTCGGCCGTCGACATCGGTGTCAGTTGCCGGTCCGACGCCTCCTCCAGATACGCCTCGATGACGGCGCCCGGCTCGACGGTCAGGATCGGCGGAATCGTCCGGCTCCAGCGGTTGTGCGTCTGGTCCGCCGTCAGCGTGTGCTGGGCCTGCGGTGCGGGCGGTCGTCCTTCTTCGCCTTCTTCGCCGCCCGGAACCGCCGCCGCGGAGTCGGTCCCGCCATCGGGCGCGCAGCCCATCGCAAAGAGGAGCGAGAGGAGCGCGAGGAGCGACCTCCCGACGCAGACTCTGCCGGCCGCCATCACTCTTCGTTCGCGACCGTGAAGTGAAGCGTGTCCACCACCGGCGGATCGAGCGGAATGTGCGCCGGATTGGCCACGACCGCGATGAGCCGGTGCTCTCCGGGCGCGAGCCCTTCCAGCATGTACTCGGTGCTCCCATCCCCCATGTGGATGATCTGGGGGTCGTTCTGCGGGATCAGGTCGGAGAGCGGCGTCAGGTCCACGTCCACGTAGAGGTGATGGTGGCCGGTACCGACCACGGGGGGCGTGATCGAGACGATCTCGATCCCCTCCGTCTCCAGTACGACCTGCACGTCCGGGCCCACGGTCGCGCCCTCTTCCGGCTGCGCGATCCGCACGGTGACCGCCGGCTCGGCCGGCATCTCCTCGGCCATCTCTTCGGGCATCGCTTCGGCCATATCCGCGTCGGCGTCGGCTTGTTCTCCGCCACCGCAGGCTACGGCGAGCGCGAGCGGGGCGATGAGGGCAACGGGGATCCAGCTCGGGCGGGGGAAACGCATGAAACCTCCTGGACGAACGATGCGGCGATGAGACACGGCTTCAGTAACCGCAGATTAGGCAAACTGACCCGCCGACGCGAGATGTGCCCCCTTCCCGACACTCGGGATCCGCCTACTGCCGCATCCCGTCCAGGAGGTCGCGCAGGGCCCCGTATTCGTCGGGGATCGTGACGATCCGCTCGGGCAGGGCCGCCGAGCGTGTGAGCGCCGGAGGCGCCGACGGGTCGATGCCGACCGCGTCGCGCACTACATCGACGAACTTCGCCGGATGCGCGGTCGCGAGAACGATCCCGGTGCCGCCGCGGGCTTCGAGTTCCGCCTTCAGGCCCAGGTACCCCACCGCCGTATGCGCGTCGAGCAGGTAACCGCGTCTCTCGTACACATCGCGCATGGCGGCGCGCGTGGCCGCGTCGTCGAAGGCATGCCCGGCGACATCTCGCCGTAGCGCCGCGAGGGGGTCATCGCCGCCGGAGTAGAGGTGCAGGATGCGCGCGAAGTTGCTCGGGTCGCCGACGTCCATCGCGTTCGAGATCGTAGCCGTCGATGTCCGCGGCCGCAGCCGGCCGGTCCGCAGGTAGCGGGGCACGACGTCGTTGACGTTCGTGGCCGCTACGAACCGGCTGACCGGGAGGCCGAGCCGTTTCGCCAGCAGGCCGGCGGTCAGGTTGCCGAAGTTTCCGCTCGGAGTCGACACGACCAGGTCGGCGCGGCGGGCTCCCGCGACCGCGTCGGGAAGCTGCGCCCACGCGTGAAAGTAATAGAAGACCTGGGGCAGCAGCCGCCCGATGTTGATCGAATTCGCCGAGGCCAGCGGCCGGCGGCGGCGCAGATCGGGATCGGCGAAGGCCCGGCGCGCGAGGCGCTGGCAGTCGTCGAAGGTCCCGTCCACCGCGACTGCGGTCACGTTGCCGCCCAGTGTCGTGAACAGCCGGCGCTGGGCCTCGGTGACGAGGCCGCGCGGGTAGAGTACGCAGACCCGGAAGCCGGGCAGGCCGGAGAACGCGTGCGCGACGGCGCTGCCGGTGTCCCCGCTGGTGGCCACGAGCACGGTGGTGGTGGGCCGGCCGGCGGAGACGAAGCGGGACAGGAGGCGGGCCATCACGCGGGCCGCGATGTCCTTGAAGGCCAGCGTGGGCCCGTGGAAGAGTTCCAGGCAGTACACGCCGGGCTCGATCTCGACCAGGGGCACCGGGAAATCGAGCGCGGCTTCGAGGAGCGGGGCAAGTTCCTCGACGGACACCTCGGCGCCGAAGAGCCGGCGGCCGAGGGACAGCGCGATGGCGGTGAACGGGTGGCCGCGCAGGGCCGAGACCGCCGCGTCCGCCAGCGCATCGAGCCTCTCCGGCACGTAGAGACCGCCGTCCGGGGCCGGACCCTCGAGCAGCGCCTCGCTCAACGTCACGGACGGGGTGCGCCCTTCGGTGCTGACGAAGCGCACGCTCAGTCCCGGTCCCGCGAGCTCCGGGCGTCTTCGATCACTCGCGCTCCCGGGGCCGGCAGGGGCGCGACCCAACGATCGCACTCGCGGCCGGAGGCATCCCGGAGCGTGGCCGCCATCGCTTCCGCGACCTCCCGGGCCCGCGCAGCGCCGTCGCAGAGGGCGAACATCGCGGGCCCACTCCCCGAAAGGCTGCACCCCAGGGCTCCGGCTGCGGTCGCGGCCGCCTTCGCGGCGGCGAAGCCCGGTACGGCCGGCGACCGTGCCGGCTCGGCCACCACATCGGCGAGCGCCCGCGAGAGCAGTTCCAGATCGCCGCGGTAGAGCGCGGCGACAAGCGCCGCGCAGTTGCCCCACTGGGTGACCGCGTGCCGGAGCGGCACCTGGTCGCCCAGCGCGGCGCGGGCATGGCGCGTGTTCACCCCGAGGTGGGGGCGTGCCACCGCGCATGTGAGGCCGGGCGGCACGGGGAGTTCAATCACATCCGGGTCGGGCTCCAGCGAGCGCACGAGAACGAGGCCCCCGAGCAACGAGGGGGCGAGATTGTCCGCGTGCGTACCGCCATCGGACGCGGTTTCGCCGGCCACCGCGTAGCGGAGCAGCGTCTGCGGCGGCAGGTCGAGCCCCAGCAGCGCATCGACGGCCAGGACTGCCGCCACCGCACTTGCCGCGCTCGAGCCGAGCCCGCTCTCCAGGGGCATGCGCTTCTCGATCTCGAGGGTCACGGCCGTGTCGGGGGCCTCGCCCAGCAGGAGGGCCGTTGCGGCCACGCCGGCCGTGTTGCGGTCGGACGCAAGGGGAAGCTCGCCCGCGTCACCGGCGATCGCCGTGATGGTGACCGGGTCCCGTCGCAGAGAGTCCTCCCGCTGATCATGCCGGGAGGCCGTAACGACATCGCCGAGGCCGGCGGGCCCGCCATCGAGGGGTTGGAGCGCCAGACCCAGGATGTCGAAGCCGCAGGCGAGATTCGCCACCGAGGCGGGAGCGAAGGCCCGGACGAAGCGCCGCATTCGGCGACTCAGCGCCCGTAGCGGGCGACGACGAGTTCGGCGGCGAGCACGGCGCCGCCGGCCGCGCCCCGGAGCGTGTTGTGGGAGAGCGCGACGAAACGGGCATCGAGGACCGGGCACTCCCGGAGTCGACCGATGGTGACCGCCATGCCCTTCCCGAATTCGCGGTGCAGGCGCGCCTGAGGTGGTTCGTCGTCGCCCAGATAGACCGTCGGCCGCGGGGGAGCGGACGGCAGGCCAAGCGCCTGGGGCTCGGCCCGAAACGCACGCCAGGCTTCCCGAACTTCGTCGAGCTGCGCGGGCGCGCGGAGCCCGACCGAGATGCAGAGCGTGTGGCCGTCGACGACCGGCACGCGGTTGCACTGCGCCGAGACCGCCAGGGCGGCCGGCTCGATCCTCCCACCCTCCACGCGGCCCAGAATCTTCCCGGTCTCGATTTCCAGCTTCTCCTCCTCTCCCGGGATCCACGGAATCACGTTGTCCAGGATCTGGTAGCTGGAGACACCGGGCAGCCCGGCGCCCGACACCGCCTGCATGGTGACGACGGACACCCGATCAATGCCAATGGTATCGGCCAGAGGTTTGAGCGCGAGCACCAGTCCGATCGTCGAACAGTTGGGGTTGGCGACGATCCCCGCAGGCAGCCGCGCGCCCGCGGCGGGGGCGGCCAGCAGATCCAGGTGATCGGGGTTGACTTCGGGTACGAGCAACGGCACGTCCGCGTCCATGCGGTGGGCACTGGCGTTCGTGACGACGAGACGGCGCCGCGCGAACTCGCGCTCCACCTCGGACGCGACATCGCCTCCGAGCGCCGAGAAGACGAGCTCGTGACGGCCATCCAGGATCTGTTCGCAGGTTCGGACGGTCATTTGGGCGACCCTCTCGTCCAGCGGCTGCGTCTGGACCCAGGTCACCGCGTCCCGGTAGCACTTGCCGGCCGACCGTTCGGAAGCGGCGAGGGCCTCCAGCCGGAACCACGGGTGGTCGGCGAGAAGGCGGACGAACCGCTGGCCCACGGTGCCGGTCGCGCCCAGCACCGCCACCGGAATGCGGGGGCACGGATGCGTCTTCGGGTCGCTCATCACGCCACCCTCCGCTCGGCATGGGCGCGGAGGACGTCGCCGAATACGCCCGCGGCCGTCACCTCGGCGCCCGCCCCCGGTCCCCGCACGATGAGGGGACGGATCTCATACCGCCGACTGCGGAAGATGAACATGTTCTCCGTGGCCGTCAGGCCGGCGGCGGGATGGTCGCGCGGCACGGCCCGCAATCCGACCCTCGCCGCGGGCGCCGGGCCGCGGACGTCCAGTTCGGCAAGATAGGCGAGTTCGCGGCCGTCCCCCCTGGCCTGCGCGAAACGGTCCGCCATCTCTCCATCGGTCTCGGGGAGCCGCCGCCAGAATTCCTCGAGCGGAAGTCCGGCCAGATCCGGCCGGTCGAGCATCGGTCGCACGTCCAGGTCCTCCAGGTCGAGGTCGAAGCCGCAGAGTCGAGCCAGAATGAGCAGTTTGCGAGCCACATCCATGCCGCCGAGATCGTCGCGGGGATCCGGTTCCGTGTACCCGAGGCGATGCGCCCGGCCGATGGCTTCGCTCCACGCCGTCCCGGCGGCCAACTCCGCGGTGAGGTACGCGAGCGTGCCGGAAAACACACCCGAGACTACGTCGATCCGGTCTCCGGCGCGCAGCAGCAGATCCGCCGTATGCAGCACTGGAAGACCCGCGCCGACCGTGGCCTCGTGGAACACCGCCCGCTGTCGGGCCGCGCGCAGTGCGTGAAAGTCCTCGATGGGGCCGGCGAAGGGGAGCTTGTTCGCGCTCACCACCGCCGCGCCGAGTGCCACCGCGTGGCGATAGACCCGGCCCATGCCGGGGCTCGCCGTAAGATCCACGAGCACGGCTCGACCGCCGCCGGCCGCCGCCTCTCCCAGATGATCCAGAAGCCGGCCCGGATCGGCTACCCCTCCCTCCTCCTCCAGAAGCTCGCGCCAGCCTTCGGGGCTGTGAGCGGCCCCGGGATCGAGTTCCCTTCCGGCCCCGCCGGCGAGATGCATGTGTCGGGAGTTCGAGACTGCCCGCAACTCGAAATCGATGCCTCGTCCCCCCGGCGCGTTACGCGCCGCGCTCAACTGACGCAGGAATGCGCTGCCCACGCCGCCCACGCCGAGCACGAAGATGGCCAGCCTCTCGGAAGCCGGACCCCGGAAGAACTCGCGGTGGATGCAGCTCACGGCCAGGTCGAGATCCGCTCGCGCCACCACAGCCGAGATGTTGCGCTCGGAGGAACCCTGTGCGATCGCCCTGACGTTCACGGCTGCCTGCCCCAGGGCGCCGAACACGCGGCCGGAAATGCCGGGCCGGTGTCTCATCCCGTCGCCGACCACGGCGATGATCGCCTGGTCTCGTTCGATGGTCGTCGGGCGCACGGATTCATCCTCGATTTCCGGCTGGAACTCGGCATCGATGGCGCGCCGGACGGCTTCGGACAGGCCTGGTTCGACGGCGAGGCAGATGGAGTGTTCGCTCGATCCCTGCGAGATCAGAATCGCGCTCGCGCCGCAGGAGGCCAAGGCGTCAAACAGCCTTCCCGCGACACCGGCCGCACCGATCAGACCATCGCCCGCGAGCAGCAGCAGGTGAACGTCGCCGATCGATGTGATGCCGGTGACGGCGGTATCGCGAACACGGTCGCTACTCCCGGCGTTTTCGATCAGCGTCCCGGGCCGATCGGGTTCCAGCGAATTGCGAACCACTATCGGGATCCCATGCCGTCGGGCAGGAGCAACGGTCGGCGGATAGACCACCTTCGCGCCGAAATGGGACAACTCCATCAGTTCTTCATAGGTCAGTCTTCCGATCGGGCGCGCGTCCTCCACCCGCCGGGGATCGGCGGTCATCACGCCCGGCACATCGGTCCATATCTCGATACGGTCGGCACCGATGGCCGCGCCGACGAGGGACGCGCTGAGGTCGGACCCGCCGCGTCCCAGGGTTGTCGTTGCGCCGTCCGGACCGCTGCCCAGGAAACCCGTGATGACCTGTAGCGGCGCGTCGGGCCCCAGCGACCCGAAGTAGCTGGCGACCGCGGCCGATGTCCGCGCAAGATCGACGTTCGCCGCGTGAAACGAGAGGTCGGTCAGGATGAAGGCCCGCGAATCGCAGGCTTCCGCCGGCATGTTCTCCGCTCGGAGCGCCGCGGCCACGAGTTCCGCCGACAGAAGTTCGCCGTGGCAAACGACGCGATTCGTCGCTGTGGCCCGGCAGCCGCCCCTAGGAGCCTGCGCCGCAGGAGCGCGGCGGAAGCGATCGGATGCCGCCCGCGGGGTCCCGCGAGCCGAAGTATCGGTCGTTTTCCGGGCGGGAACGCGTTGTTGGCGGGGAGACGGCCCGGCGGGCGGCGTTCGGGCGGGGTCGCGGACCCCTTCTTGTGCCCCGGGGAACGCCCGACACGGGTTTCCGGCCCCTCACGCGGCCCGAAGGATGTGGAGGCGCCGCACGTTGAGCGCCAGACACACGAGATCCCACTCGCCGCGCACGTTCTCCAGGCCCCTCATGCTGAACCGCCGGAACCCCATCGCCTCCTTGATCCACCCGATGGGAGCCTCCGCGATCCACTTGCGCTTCGCGTACACCGCCCGGCCCTCCGGAGTCTTCAGCCTCTTCGCCATGCGCGCCCTCGCCGGGCACGTCTCCGGGTCGGGCTCCGCGGCCGCCCCGCCCTCCCGGCCCAGCGCCACGTAGCCGTCGATCCCCCGCGCATCCAGAGCCGCCAGGTCCTCCTCGTTCGAGTAGCCCGCGTCGGCCAGCACCTCGCCCGGCGTCTCCCCCAACCGCCCGGACACCTCGTCAACCCGTTCCACCAACTGCCCCTGGTCGCTCGCGTTGTCGGTCACCTCCGCCCCCAACACCAGCTGGCTCTCGCCGTCGACCACCGCCTGCGCGTTGTAGCACTGCTGGTAGCCCTCCGTGCTCGTCCGCATGATCCGGCTCTCCGGATCCGTGAAGTTCGTCTGCGAGTCCGCCTCCGGCTCCCCGTAGTCCAGCTTGTACGGACTCCCCCCCTTCGGGTTGCGATCCCACTCCGGCTCCCGGCCCCGCGCGTCGTCGCGCTCGCGGGCCTCCGCCTCCAGACGAGCCTGCGCCGCCCGGATCGCCGCCAGCCGGTCCTCCCGCCGCTTCAACTCCTTCGGCAGCTCGTCGCCCCGAACGTCCTCCCCGTGCCGCTCGTCCTCCTCCGCGTCGGCCGCCTCCGCACGCGCCAGCAACTCCGCGATCTCCGCCTCCAGGCGCGCCTCCTCCGGACCCATCCGCCCGTAGCTCATCGCCTTCCGCTTGCTCGCGTTCGCCCGAACCTTCGTCCCGTCCACCGCCACCCGGCCCAACCCCGCCAGACCCAGTTCCCGCGCCAGAAGCACCACCTCCGCGAACAACGCACCGAACGCCTTCAGGTTCCTCTTCCGGAACTCGCACAGCGTCCGGTGCGCCGGAAAGTTCCCCGCCGCCAGCATCCTGAGCGGCACGTCCTCCTCCAGCTTCCGCGCCAGCTTCCGAGACGAAAACACCCCCGTCGCGTACCCGTACACCAGCACCTTCACCATCATCCGCGGATCGTACGGACTCCGCCGCCGCCCGTCCCCCTCGTAACGCGCGTAGAAAGCCGACAGGTCCGCCGCGTCCACCAGATCGCTCACATGATGCGCCAAGTGCCCCGCCGGCACCCACTCACGAAGATCCTGAGGCAGCAGCAACTGCTGGTCCGGATCGTACGGACGGAACCTCGTCCTCATCCTCTCCGGATCGTACGGTAGAGACCTCGCACTCATCGCCAACTCCCCGCGCCGAACGTGAACCCGTCACAGCACGGCATCACCATAGCCAGCCGAACCGCGCCGCACCATCGGCTTCTACGGCGCAAGCTCCTAGCCCCGGCGGCCTCCGCGCCTTCGCACACGGTCGCCGCGAGCTCGTCGCAGAGCAGGCCGAGGCGGGCGAGGAGAGCATCCCGATGCCGCGAATCCGCCACCTCCTCCCCCAGCCGGAGGTGCTCCGCGCGCACCGTTCGCACCGCCGAGGCCGCTTCCGCGCGCCGGGCGGGGTCGAGCGCGGCGGCTGCGAGGGCGAACAGACGGTCGGTCAACCCGCCGATAGCGGACACGACGACGGCACCATTCCGCGGGCTACCATCGATCTGCCGGATGACGACGCGCGCCGCAGCTCGAATGCGGCCGGCGTCGGCGAGGGACGAACCGCCGAACTTGAGGATCTTCATGTACTTGCCCGAATGTACCTGCCGAGTGGCTATTGGCTGTCGAGATGGGCGACCAACGAGTCTCTTCATCGAAGGCGGGGGACGACGGGGCAACAGACTACGGGCCGGGGCACCCCGCCGCTACGCGGTTGGCGCGGCACGTCGATGCAACGCTTCGTGGGTGTCGATCATTCTCAGAGGAACACGGACGGCGCCCACGGGATCTCGCAAACCCAGGAGACCAAGAGCATGTCGAGCGCGAGTGTTCAATAGCTTGTCGGGGGCGGCGTGCGGCCGGGGAGCGTCCGGGAGCGCGGGCGGGACTCTTGTGCTCGCCCTTCTCCTGCTCCTGGCACCCGGCGGGGCGGACGGTCAGGACCTGGAGCACGTCCCGATCCCCGAGACGCTCGCCCCGGGGGCCGCGTGTACGGTGCCGGACTCCATCGGCGAGGCCCTCGGCCGCATCGCAAGGCGGGTCGGGAACGCCGTCGGGATCTCGGCTCTGCACGTCGAATCGGGCGCCCGCGTCTCGTTCAACGGAGACCGTCCCTTCCCGATGGCGAGCGTCTCCAAGGTCCCCATGGCGCTCGAATTCCTGCGCCGCGTCGACCTGGGGGAGATCGATCCGGCGGAAACCGTCGTGGTCACGACGGAGGAGTTCCGGCCGGGGCACAGTCCACTCGCGGCCTGGTCCGGAGCGCGATCGGTGCGCCTCACGGTGGACAGCCTCTTCTCGCTCATGCTGGGCCAGTCGGACAACACGGCGACGGATGTGATCCTGAACCTGTCGGGCGGTCCCGAGGCGGCCACGCGTCAGGTGCGGCGACTCGGCATCGAGGGCGTGCGGGTCGACCGCTCCGAAGCCCGCACGTTCGCGGACCTGGTGGGACTCCCGGACACCATCCCGGAGAGCGAACTGTATCGCTACCAGTATTTCCGGCTGCGCGATGCCCTGCCCGACGCGCACCGCCAGGCCGCCCGCGAGCGGTACGGGACGGACCCGCGGGACACGGCCACGCCGGACGGGATGACGGATCTTCTCCTCACGATCCAGACCGGGACCGGCCTGAGTCCGGAATCGCGCGCCTGGATCCTCGACGTTCTGAATCGGTCGCGGTCCGGGTCCGGGCGCATGCGCGGGCGGCTGCCGAGTTCGACCTTCGTCGCGCACAAGACGGGCACGATGGGAGGGGCGATCAACGATGTCGGGATCGTCGCGCTGCCGAACGGCGCGGGCCACCTGATCCTGTCCGTTTTCGTGAACACGCTGCGGCGCCCGACCTGGAGGCGGGAGCGCACCATCGCGGAGACGACGCGCCTGCTGTACGACTATTTTGGGGAGGAATACCGGGGGCGGGGCGCCGCGGTCGCGCTCGCGCGACGCTTCGGCGCCCCGTGTGAGTAGGTCGCCCGTCCGCTAGTCGCGGTTGCCGTTCGCGAAGATCCGGTACAGCGCGGCCCAGCCCACGGCGATGTACACCAACCGGGCGAGGGGGCCGAATGCCGCGGCCACGAAGTTGAATCCGAAGAGGCCGATCAGTCCCCAGTTGAGGGCGCCGGCCAGCAGCAGCGCGTTCGCTACTCTTTTACAACTCTTGCCGTTCATGTATCTCTCCCGACTGAACCTGGATGCGCGGTCCGGCGGCGGGGCGCGGAACCCGGTCCGGCGACCCGGCATGGTACGAAGTCATAGTACGCACGAAGACCGATCGGGTTTCGCAAGGTCGGTTCGCAGGGCTGATTCGCAGAGCCGATCGCAAGGCGAAAGGATGCTTTCTTGAGACGTCGCACGTTCGTTGCCGCTCTTCCCGCCGTGCTCGCCGTGGCCGCCTGCGGGGACGGCGCCGGACCCGGATCCGGCCCGGAACCGCCGCCGCCACCGCCTCCGCCGGCCCCACCCCCCGGTCCGGTGCCGGGCGCGAACGTGACCGTGAACATCGAGGACAACGCCTTCGTCGACCCGGCGGGGCGCCGCAACGGAGACGCGGAGGTGACGATCCGGAGCGGCGAGACGGTGGGCTGGCGGCACATGGGCGCGAACCCTCACACCGTGACGTCGACCGACGTCCCGTCCGGCGCACAGGCCTTCGACAGCGGGACGATCGGCCACAACGACACCTTCACCGTCACGCCGAGCGTGGCGGGCACGTACATGTACTACTGCGCGACGCACCCGAGCATCATGGTCGGAGCCCGCATCGTCGTCACCTGACGCACCGATCCGCTAGCCGCCCTTCCCGATTCGACCCGCCTCCGATTCAACCCTGCCCGCGACGCGCGTGTCGTCTTTCTGGACCTCGCTTCAACCTCGGTCGAGATTGGACGGCCACCACCCGGGACCGACGCGGATACAGCGGACACCGATGACACGCGCACGCCACGTTCGGCTCTTGGGGCCGATTCTCGCCCTTGCAGGACTTTTTCTCTGCGGACTTCGCGACGCTGCGGCTCAGGAGGACAGCAGCTCCACCATTCAGGCCACGCGGCTGACCGACGACGAGCGCATCGATCTCGACGGACGTATCGAGGAGTCGGTGTGGGGCCGCATCGAGGCGATCAGCGACTTCCGGCAGCGCGAACCCATCGAGGGCGGCGCCCCGACGCACCCCACCGAAGTCCGCATCGCCTACGATCGCGACAACCTGTACATCGCGGCGATTCTGTTCGACGAGCCCGATCACATCCTCGCCCGGCAGCGCGCGCGCGACGCGTTCCTGTTCACGGACGACCGGTTCGCCTGGGTGCTCGATACGTTCCGGGACGGGCGCACCGGCTACCATTTCGAGACGAACGCGGCCGGCGCCCTCAGCGACGGACTCATCACGGGCACCGGCGGCGGAGGCGGGGGAGGAGGGGGAGGCGGATTCGGCGGCGTCAACCGGTCCTGGGACGGGATCTGGGAGGTGCGCACCGCACGCCGCCCCGACGGATGGTCCGCGGAGATCCGGATTCCCTTCCGCACCCTGAACTTCGTCCCGGACGGCGGGAGCTGGGGCATCAACTTCCTGCGTTCGATCCGGCGCCACAACGAGGAGGTGCTGTGGCGCGGATACGGGCGCAACGAGGGACTGAACCGCCTCGTGTTCGCGGGCGAACTGACGGGACTCGAAGATCTCTCGCAGGGCATCGGCCTGGAGGCGGTGGCTTCGGGGATCGGCAGCTGGCGCAACACCCCCGGCGACGCCGACCCGACGACGTTCCCGCGCGACGTAAGCCTCGACCTCAACTACAGCGTGACTCCGAGCCTCCGGGCCTCCTTCAGCGTCAACACGGACTTCGCCGAGGTGGAGAGCGACCAGCGCCGCGTCAACCTCACGCGCTTCCCGCTCCGCTTCCCGGAGCGCCGCGACTTCTTCCTCGAGGGATCGAGCGTGTTCACGTTCGCCCCCCGCAGCGGCCCCCAGCCCTTCTTCTCGCGCCGGATCGGGATCGAGGGCGGCCAGCAGGTCCCCATCGACTACGGCGTCCGCCTCACGGGCCAGCTCAACGGCGTCGACCTCGGCTTCTACCAGATGGGGACCGGCGCGCACTCGTTCGTCCAGACCGGGGTGCCACTGGATCCAGCGGATCCGCCGCCGGAAGACCACGTCCTCTTCGAACGCGAGACGTTCACGGTGGCGCGCGCCCGGGTTCCGATTCTCGAACAGTCCAGCATCGGCGCCATCTACACACGCCGCGGCACGGCCCTCGACTCCACGGGGTTCGCCCCCGCGGACCGGCACACGCTCGGCGCGGACCTCGACTATCGGACCAACAGCCTGTTCGGGAACAAGAATTTCGAGGCCGAGGCGTTCATGGTCTGGAACTCGAATCCGGACCCGGCCGTGTCCCGAAGCTTCCAGGACCTCTCCGCCTGGGGCGGCCGGATCAACTTCCCCAACGACCTGTGGTCGGGGCACGTCTCCTACCGGGAATTCGGCGACGACTACAGTCCGGCGGTCGGGTTCGTGTCCCGGAACGACTTCCGCCGCGTGGAGCCGCGGATCGGCTGGTCTCCCCGTCCGGCCATCGACTGGATCCGGCAGGTGGAGGTGTCGGTCCAGTTGAGGAATCTGTGGGAGATGGGGTCCATGATCCTCGAGGAGCAGGAGCTGCAGCTGAACGTGCTCGACATCGACTTCGAGAGCGGAGACAACCTGAGCTTCGAGGCGGTGCGGACGTACGAATTCCTCGACCGGCAGTTCGAGATCCGCGACGGCATCGACATCATGCCGGGCGACTACACGACCTGGGACTACCAGATCCGCGGCCGGACGACGAGTCGCCGTCCCGTCTCGGTCCGCGGCGGGGCCAACATCGGAGGCTTCTGGAACGGCGACCGGGTGCGGGTCGACCTGAACGCGAACTTCCGGCCGAACCCCGGCATCAACCTGGAGACGGGCTACGAGCGCAACGCGGTGAACCTGCCGCAGGGTGACTTCGTCACGAACCTCTATCGCCTCGAAGGTTCATGGGACCCGACCCCCTGGATCGGCGTGACCAACCAGTTCCAGTACGACGATGTGAGTCGCGTGCTGGGGCTGTTCATGCGCTTCCGCTGGATCCTGAAGCCGGGGAACGACCTCTTCCTCGTCTACACCCACAACTGGCGAAACCTGGAGTCCGGGCTGCTCGACGCGCCGGACGATTCGGAACAGATGGGACTGATGGACTTCAGGACCCTCTCGCGCGGCGCCTCGATCAAGCTCAACTACACCTACCGATTCTGACTTAAGGGCGTGGCGAACGGGCGCCGCTCGTCGCTTCCCCGAACGACCGAGTTGCGGACCCGCACCATCCATCCGGCCAAAATCGTTACTCATCGAGCCCTCCCGTTTCCTGCGCGGATCCGTGAACCCGCACTTCAGCTTCAGTGTAGAGGCAGATCGCGCACGTCCGGGCGCTTTCGCCGGCGCTGCGACACGAGGAGAGCCGCCCCGGACAGCAGCAGCGACAGCGCCGCCACCGAGAACGCCGTCTTGAACGCTGGAGCAATTCGATTCATCACAACTCCCTATGGTTGAAGGGTTTTGTACAAAGCTCGCACTGACGGACCCCGTCCACTCCGGACCTGTCCGTTCATTACGTAAACGCCACGGGGCCGAATGCGTGATGTGCAGAATCGGCCACTCGCGGCCCACACCGCGGCGTGGCGTTTCAGCTCACGGTCAGCCGCAGGCGGACGATGGTGTCCACCCCCATCGCGTCCGACCGGGACGCGAGGACATCACCGTTGTCGCACAGGAACCACAGACGGTACGACACGTCAACGACCCGTTCGGCGACGAGGGCGTGAGTGGCCGCACCGGAGCTTTCGGGGCTTCGTTCGAACAGCTGCCACAACGTTTCGCGATCGCCGTCTTCACCTCGGCGGCGGATCACGTTGAGAACCCGGCCATCGCCCAGCCCGAACACGGCGTGGGATTGGGGATACCCGGCGGCGAAAGACGTGTACGATACCCCCTCCTCGTTGACGCCCTTTACAAGCACGGCGTCCCCCGGCGCCTCGAGCAAGTCCGGCATCTGCGAGACGATCCGGCCCGAAGGCTCGTCGCCATCGGCACCGACCGGCGGGATTTCGTAACGAACCACGGCGTGCGGCGCACCGTTCGAGTAGAGGAGCGAGCCGTCCGGCAACGCGTGCAGCGCGCCGCCGGTGCCGACCACCCGGGCAAGCCAATCCTCGACCTGCGCGGCGTCGGCCCAACTGCCGAGGTGCTTGCCCGCGGCGCTGAAGTGGTGAACCCCGGCCTGGATCCACGGCACCCCGCCGCTCAGCGCGAAGTCGCCCGACGCCAGGACCGCGAACCCCTTTGGCCAGTAGACGCTGAAGGGCAATTGGACGCGTTGGAGCGGTTCCCCGGCGGCGGAGTATATTTCGATCGCGTCGCGGCCGAGGTCGTGGACGGCCACATGGCCGTCGGGCGTGATGGCCATGCTATGGGCACTATGAAGCTCCCCCGGTCCGTCCCCCTTCCCTTCCGCGATCATGACATCGCGTGCGCCGGACGGGTCCGATGGATCAACGGCGAGGATCTCCGCCGCACTCGCGACCCACACGGTCCCGAGCGGGGTTTCCGCGACTCCGCGGACGTCGGAGACCCGTTCGATACGCGAATACCCGTCCGCAGCCCACACCTCGGTCACCGTCAGTGTCAATCGCCCGGATGCCGGGCCGTTCTGGGCGGCGGCCGCGGGAACCCCGAGCGTGAAGACGGCGAGCGGGATCGCCACCGAGGCGATCCCGCTTGGAAGCCAGCCCATCACGATGGCGACGCTGCGTATGTCGCGCGGCTCTCGCCCAGGAGCCCGACATACGTCTTGAGCGGATACCTCTCCTTGAGAACCGTCAGTTCCGCTCCATCGATCTCAATCAACGCACCACCGTTCACTTCGCGATAGGCCACCCGCAACGACCCGTCCCCGCAGGTCCACGTTCCGAAGACGTTGTCCTCAAGACGCGCCACAAGGGTCTGCTCGTGGTCAACGCGCGCGAGCCGAAGATCGGTGCCGGCGACGTTGAGCGACAGAGTGGGATTGCAGACTTCGCCGGTCATCTGGCAACACCCCTTCCCGTCTTCGCCCTCGCCCTTGAAATCGCACGAACTGGCGCCGTACTCGGAGCGATCACAGTCGCTGCATTTCTTGCACATGGCGCAGTCCTGCGCGACCACGGGGTCCGGGGCCGCGAGACCTCCAGCGAACCCGCAAAAAACCACGAGGCCAAATCTCATCAAGTTACGCATTGGTTAGCTCCTCCCGCTGTTGGGTGTGAGCCTGCCGCCCCCGCGGATCGAGGCTCTCACTCCTTGACCTTGTTCCTTCATTACGTAAACGCCGCGGGGGCGAACGCATGATGGGCAGAATCGGCCACTCGCTGTCGGCGGCCGTTCGGCGGGAACCTTCCGGAGCGGGCGGTGATACGAACGGAGCGAACCGCGAACGGAGGTGGAACGGGAAGATGAGGCCCGCCGGGACCGACCGGGACGGAGGGGCGCCTGTCGAGGCGACGGACGAGCTGCTCAAGGCTCTATGGCCGGTCGTACGCGGAGTCGCGGCCGGTTACGCGCGGGATCGCGACGAAAGGGAGGACCTGGCCCAGGAGTGCCTGCTCCGCATCGCCGACAAGTTGCCGAAGTACCGAAGGGAGGGCGGGTCGGTGGGAGCGTGGGCGCGCGTCGTGGCCGAGAACCGGTGCCGGTCGCTGAGACGCGCGGATCCGGCCGGCGGTTGGGTGGGCCTTGACGAGTGTCGCGAGATTCGGGCCGAGATGCCTTCGGCGGACGATCTCGTGGAGCGCGCCGAGGCGAACGAGGCGCTGACGACGGCGGCGGGACGGTTGTCGAACGACGAGCGGGCAGCGGTCGCGCTGTGCTGTTTCGACGGTCTGGACTACCGGGAGGCGGGCGAGGAGTTGGGTCTGCCCGCGGGTGCGGTGCGGCGCCTGGTCCGCTGCGGGGTGCACCTGATGAGGAACGACCCCTGTCTGGCGGCTTGGAGTCCGTCCTCGCGATGGCCGGCCTCGGCGGCGGCGGAGGGACTCGCACCCTCGTCCGGCGAGGTCCCGGTTCTCGCGCTCGAGCCGAACCCGGATGCGCGCGACCATGTGCGGCGGGGAGTCGAGGACGACCGGCTGGGCGGACTCCTGGACGGCGTGTGGTTCGCCTCGGACTGGTCCGAGCTACGGAACCTGATCGACCGCCTTCCGGGGTGCCCCACGTTTCTGGACGCGCAGTCCCGCGACGGAGACGACTGGTCCGCCGACCTGAAAACTCTGCACGAGGACTTCCCGAACTGCCCGATCATCGCTCACGGGCGTGTGGACGGTCCCTGGTTCCGGGGCTCGCTGGCGAGGGATGTGGAGTGCGTCGCGGTCCTGCGACGGGATGTGGACGACGACCCGCCTCACGTCCGCGGCGCCGTACTTCGGGCCAGCGACCGCCACGAGACGGAGTTCCTGCTCTCTCGCCTGCGTGAGGAGACGCCGCGCCGGATGCACCGGGCGTTGGGCGTGGTTGTCCGCGACACGGTGGAACCCTGTTCGGTCGCCGGTCTGGCCGTCCGCGCCGGGCTCCCGCCGCGGACGCTGCGGCGGTGGTGCGAGGATTCGGGGCTGCCCGCCCCGCACCGACTGCTGTCGCTCGCCAGGATATACCACGTCGAGCGGCTGGCCCGGTGGAGCCGCCACGGCCGGGGCGCGGTGGCGCGGGCGCTCGGATTCCCCGGCGCCTCGCCGTACTGGCGCGTGGTGAGGCGGGAACTGGGAGGCACGCCCGGCGAGATCGAACGGCGCGGCGGCCCGGACTACGTCGCCGACGCCATCGCCGGGGGCGCACCCTAACGCCCGAAAGCCTGGAAGAAGGCGAGCTCGTGCCGCATCGCCTCGCCGTATGCGGCCGCGGCTTCGCCCGGGATGTCTGCGCCCAGCTCATCGAGCAGTTCCTCGAGTTCCCGGGCGAGGGCTTCGAACTCCGTGGAGGCGTACGTCTCGATCCACTCCCGGTACGGGTTCCCCTCGACGTCGGCCGCGGACAGTTGTTGCCCGAGCCAGGCATAGAGGCGCATGCAGGGCGTCATGGCGGCGAGAATCTCGCCGGCTTCCGCGTGCCAGGCCGTGCGGGCGAGGAAGTCCGTGTACCCCGTCGCGGCGGCGTTGGGCGTGACAAACTCGATATCGATGTCGAGTCGCTCCGCGTAGGCGCGATGAAGCTCGAGTTCATCGAGGACCCCCTGCATCAGGGCGTGCAGCCGGCGGGCGACCTCGATGCGGTCCGCGGCGCGCGCGGCGGCGAGGGCGTAGGCGCTGAAGAAGGCCCTGAGAAAGAACGCGTCCTGGGCCACGTAGCGGCGGAAGGCGTCACGGGGGAGCGATCCATCGGCGAGGCCGCGAACGAACGCGGAGCGCAGACAGGCGTCGGCGAGGCCGGCGTTCCGGGCCCAGAGCGCCTGGTGGAGCGGTTCCGCCATGTGTCTCGGAGCCCTCGCTAGTTGAAGAGCGTCCCCACGGCTTCGGGCGGGGCGGCGAAGTGGAAACGCGGGACCGGGGCGCGGAAGACGGAACCGTCCCGGCGCCGGAAATGGTAGAACCCCTCCATGTGGCCCGTCGGACCCCGCAGCACGCAGAAACTGTTGTAGAAGTGCGAGTCCCCCGGTCTCAACACGGGCGACTGTCCGACGACGCCCTCCCCCTCGACCTCGTGGTCTCCCGCCATCGGATCGTGGATGAACCAGTGGCGCCAGAAGAGCTGCGCCGTCTCGTCCCCGACGTTCTCGATCGTGATGTGGTACACGAAGACGTACTGCCACGCCGCGGGATCCGAGTGCTCGGCGGCGTACTCCGGCCGCACGTGAATCGCCATCGCATCGGGGACGATGGGCGGGGCGCCGGGATCGGACGGGGTCTGGTTGGAGATCATTCGACCCGAGGATACGCCGTCACCGTTGCGCGGGCCACGTCTCGCGCCGCACAGTATCAGTGCATCGTTTTGTTTGGGCCGCACTCCCGGTTCGCGGACGACGGCCGGGCGACAGGGACTTGAGGGAGCATGGAGGAAGCGATGGATTCCCAGCACACGTTCTCACGCCGACACTTCATGGGCGGCGCCGCCGCGGCTCTGGGCGTCATGGGCCTGAACCCGACCGCGGTCATCGGCGCCGGGCTCAAGCCTCCACCGAAGGGCGTCGAGCCCCTCGATCCCTACGACGATCTCGCCAAGCTCTCCTCCAACGAGAACCCCTACGGGCCCTCCGAGAAGATGCTGGAGGCGATGAAGGGGGCCTGGAAGTACTCGAACCGCTACGGCTATCCCGACGGCGACATCCTCGAGAAGATCGCGGCGTCCCACGGGGTCCCCACGGATCACGTGATGATCAACGCGGGCTCCGGCGAGACGCTGCGCGTGGCGGGACTCGCCTTCCTCCGGCACGAGGAGAAGGTCGTCGGCGTTTCGCCCACGTACCTGACCGTCTACCGGACCGCCTCCGGGATCGATGCGGACGTGATCGAGCGCCCGCTCCTGCCCGACTACACGCAGGACATCGACGATCTCATCGAGGTCACGAACCGGAACTACCGGGACGTGGGGATGGTCTACATTTGCAATCCCAACAACCCCACCGGCGTCATCGTGCCCGGGGACGACATCCGACGCCTGCTGGACGGGATTCCGGAAGACATCCCCGTCCTCATCGACGAGGCGTACCACCACTTCATCGAGGACCCGCGCTACGAGACGGCCATCCCGTACATCAAGGAAGGCCGCAAGGTGCTCGTGACGCGCACCTTCTCGAAGATCTACGGGCTGGCGGGCATGCGCCTCGGCTACGGGGTCGCGACGCCGGACATGATCGACGAGATGCGGGACTACGCGACGGGCAGCGTGAACGCGCTCGTGAAGTGGGGCGGCGTCGCCGCGCTCGAGGACAAGGAGTACGAGACCTGGATCAAGGAGACCTCGAACACGCTCCGCGACCAGACGGCCGACGCCCTCAGGGCGCAGGGGTTCGACGTGCTCCCGTCGGAGACGAACTTCTTCATGGTCCGCACGGGACGTCCCACGGCCGAGGTCAGGGCCGAGTTCCGAAAGCACGATGTGGCCGTGGGCCGCGATTTCCCGCCCATGCTCGACTGGCTGCGCGTCTCCATCGGGACGGAAGACGAGATGAAGCGCTTCATGACGGCGTGGAACCAGATCTTCCCCGACGGCATGACGGCGGCCGACAGCAACAGCGGCAGCTGACGCTCGACAGCTGACGTCGCCGGCTGGCGTCAACCAGCCGGACACCGCAGCGAAACGGGGGGCACGACCGCATGATCGGCCCCCCGTCTGCTGTGCGATCCACTTTGACGAGATCATCCCGATCGAAGACTTTCGCGAATCAGCGATGTTGAAACGTGAAGGGCGACGATGACCAAGGAAGACCACCTTCTCCCGGGCGCAACTCGCAAACTGGAAGACCGCGAGGCGCGCGCCTACGACTTCGGAAGAATGACCCGGCGGGTGCCGGAAGCCGTGGCGACGCCGCGCAGCGTGGAGGAAGTGGCGAGGCTCGTGCGCTGCGCCTCGCGAGACGGGATTCGGTTGGCGATTCGAGGAGGAGGACACTCCCAGGGCGGACAGAGTCTGACGGATCGGGGCGTGGTCCTCGACACGACGTGCCTGGATCGGGTCAGGCCCGTCAGCCCGGAGCTCGTGCGCGCGCAGGGCGGAGCGCAGTGGGGCAAGGTCGTGGATACGCTGACCGGCACGCGCCGACTGCCTCCGGTGCTCGTGGACACGGGCGAGGTGACCGTAGGCGGCACGCTCTCCGCCGGAGGGGTCGGCACGACCTCCCATCGCTACGGCACGCAGGTGGGACAGGTCGAACAACTCGAGGTGGTGACCGGCGCCGGCGAGCGGGTACGGTGCTCGCCTACTCGGAACACGGGACTCTTCGATGCCGTGAGGAGTGGCCAGGGACAGTTCGGCATCATCACCGAGGCATGGATCCGGCTCCGCCCGGCAGGCGAACGGTTCCGGCAGTACGAGCTTCACTACCGCGATTTCGATCGATTCGGGAAAGACCTCGAGCGCCTCGTGGAGGCGGACCGCTTCGACCACCTGCGGGCGGAACTCCGGCACCACGAGAACCTGATCGTCCTCAACGCCGGCATCGAGTACGACGAGGCGTCCGACGATGGAGGCTTCCTCGACGGGCTGGGGCACGACGAACACGTCTACACGAGGGACACCGCCAGCGTCGGGCGCGCCGGGATGTATCCCTCGTGGGCCTTCAGCTGGCTGCATTATCACCCGTGGAGGGACTGGTTGCTGCCCTGGGAGACCATACGGACGCTGCTCGCCGAGCCGCTGCTGGACCCGGACGCGACGCCGCGCAGGCCCTGGGGCTGGATCGGGCTCTATCCGGTGGGAAGGGATGCGATCGAGGCGCCGCTCTTAATGCGTCCGCCCGGGGAGCGGGCGATCTCATACTCGATCCTCGCCGTGATGGGTGAGTTCCAGTATGAGCGGGCGGCGGAGTTTGTGAAGGAACTGGAGGAAGTCGACAGAAGGCTCGTGGGACTCGGCGGCAAGAGTTACCTGTCGGGCGGCGTCGGCTACGACCCGTCTCAGTGGGCGGAACACTATGGCGAGATGCTCCAGCAGGGCATCCGCTGGAAGCGGGAATTCGATCCGGAACGGGTATTCCACCGGGCGGCCATGCCGTTCGGCGCCGACCCCTCGGCTTCGCGCCCGACGGCCTGATCCGACGTGCCCGCCGGAGACCGCATGTTCGAGAAGAAGCCATCACACCGGGATTCCGGGAGCGGGCTGCTGAAGCGAACTACGCCCGCCGACCGCGGCCTCATCGAGTTGCCGATCCTCGCCCCGCACCTCGACTTCCATTTGATCGGCAACCGGGAAATGCTGCTCGTTTCCGAGACCTTCAACACGCTGCTGCGCGGGCAGGTCCACTGCGACCTCGTGCCGCTCCTTGACGGCCGCCACACCCACCGGGATATCGTCGCCGACCTCGCCTCCGCACATTCGGCGCCCGACGTGGAGACAGCGCTCGTATCGCTGGCGTCCCGCGGGTACCTGGTGTCGGGCGATCACACCATGCCTCCCGGGCGGGCCGCATACTGGTCCTCGCTCGGCGCCTCTCCGCGCTGGGCGGAGCAGCGCCTGGACGCCGCTACGATCGCGGTCGTCGACGACGCAGACGTGCTGGCCCGCCGACTTGACGCGGTGGGCATTCAGAACGTCCAGACGAATGGCGTCCTCCCTTCCCTGGTCGTCATCGTCTGCGACGACTACCTCAACGAACGACACGACGCCGTCAATCGCCGCAACATCGAGTCCGGCACACCCTGGATGCTCGTCAGGCCGAACGGCTTGCAGCCGCTGTTCGGGCCGGTCTTCCGGCCGGCGGAGGGCGGCCCGTGCTGGGCATGTCTGGCCTACCGTCTGCGCGGCCACCAGGAGGTCCACAACTTCCTGCGCAACCTTCGTGGGAACTCGTCGGCCGTGCCGCCCTGCGCGGCCGAGCCGGCCGTGATGGAGGCCGTATACGGCCTGGCGGCGGCAGAAATCGCCAAATGGCTGGTATTGAAGCATATGGCACCCATCCACGAGCGGGCCATTTCGCTGGATCTCATCGGCCACGAGAGCGGCCAGCATCCCGCGATGCGCCGCCCGCAATGCTCCGCGTGCGGCGATGAGGCTCTGCACCGCACCGACCGGCCGGCCGCAGCGGTGCGGCTGCGGCCGAGCCCCAAGAGCGTTCTCAACAGCGGCGGCCAGCGCTCGGTCCCTCCCGAGGAGACGCTGGCCAGGTATCGTCATCTCGTCAGTCCGATCACCGGCGTCGTGACGTGGCTCCGGCGGACCACGGATGAGACCGACTCCTGGCTGCACGTGTACTGGGCCGGCAACAACTCGGCGCTGAGGACCCGCAAGCTCAGTTCGCTGCGACGCAGCCTGCGGAGTAAGAGCGCCGGGAAAGGCAGCACGCAGGGACAATCGGAGGCCAGTGCGCTCTGCGAGGCGGTCGAGCGCTACAGTGGCGCGTTTCACGGCGACGAGATCCGCTCCCGACGCCGTCTTGTGGACCTCGAGAAGGCGGGAGACCAGGAGGCGATCCGCCCGAACGACGTACAGCTGTTCAGCGACCGGCAACTGGATGACGCGGACCGGATCAACGCCCGCGGCCATCCGTACAACTTCGTGCCGCCGCGGCTCGACCCGGAGGCGGAGATCGACTGGTCGCCCGTGTGGTCGCTCACGCAGGGGCGGCACCGGTATGTGCCCACATCGATCCTGTACGGCATGGCGGAGCACGAAGGCGACGGTCCCGTCTTCAAAGCGGATTCGAACGGGTGCGCCGCGGGCAACACGCTCGAGGAAGCCATTCTGCAGGGCTTCCTTGAACTCGTGGAACGCGACGCCTTCGCCATCTGGTGGTACAACCGGCTGGGACTTCCGGAGGTGGACCTGGCGAGCTTCGAGGAAGAATACCTGGCGTCAGCCCGGGAATACTATCGCCGCCGCCAGCGCGAGATGTGGGTGCTGGACGCCACGAGCGATTTCGACATTCCGGTCTTCGTGGCCATCTCCCGCCGGACCGACCAGGAGGCCGAGGACATCCTCTACGGGGCCGGAGCGCACACGGATCCTCAGATCGCGGCCCTGCGCGCAGTGTGTGAACTGAACCAGTGCCTGCAATGGGTACAGGGACCGGCGCGAAGCGGGGCCGGCCACGCCGTCGACGACCCCATGAGCCGGTGGTGGTGGCAGAACGGCAAGCTTGCGGATCACCCCTGGCTGGCGCCGGCGCCCGGCACGTCGCCGCGCGGCAAACCGGACTACCCCGTTCCCGACACCACTGACACGCGGGACGACGTGGAGCACTGCCGGGCGCTCGTCGAAGCCCGGGGCATGGAGTTTCTCGTGCTGGACCAGACCCGGCCCGACATTGGCATGCCGGTCGCGCGCGTCATCGTACCGGGCATGCGCCACTTCTGGGCACGCTTCGCGTCCGGGCGGCTGTTCGATGTGCCGGTCTCGATGGGTTGGCGGGCAACCCCCCTCTCGGAGGATCAACTGAATCCGATCCCGGTCATCGCCTGAACGACACGGAAAGGCACTGGAACAATGGACATCGACGAAGCTCGCGCGGCCATCGAAGAGCATATGCTGGCCCAGGCGGATTCCGTCGGCGAACTGCTGGAGCAGTTCAAGAGCCGGATTCCCTCCGCGCTGATCGACGGCCCCGGGTGGGACAAGCTGGTGGAGCGCACGAACGGGCTGCCGATCAGCCTGGCGACCTCCGGTTTCGGATTCGAGTTGCGGCTGCACGAACGGGAACCGAGGGCCGATCTGGGCCTCGCGCTGTTCGAGGGAAGCCGGTCCGCGGCGCACTTCGAGGCGTGGTCACGATCGCGACCCGAGGATGCTTCCACGACGGCGGTCGTTCGGCTCCTGGGTGAGATGGGACGAGAGGGGGCCGCATTACGGCGAATCGCCGGCACGAAGCTGCTGCTCGAATATGACGTCGATCCCGCGCACCACGGCTCGTTCCCGGATCCGGGCATCTTCCTCTACCCCACCGCCGATGCGCTGCCGGGCGCCGGCTCGGTTCAGGAACCTGAAGATATGGGTGTCCTCGCAGACGCGGTCGCCACGGCGACGGGCTGGGGGCCGGACACCGCGGAACGCCGACACGCCGAACGCCTGTTTCTGGCTAGGCCGCCGGGCGCGCAGATCGGCGGCGTAGGCGCCTTTCCCGCCCGGACGAGGGGCTTGCGGTTGGCGATTACGGGCATCGGGAGTACGGGCGAGTTGACGTCGTTTCTGGAGCGCGCCGGCTGGCCCGGGCGAACCTCGACCTTCACCCCGTTCGTGTCGGACCTGGAGGCACGCGGGGCCTTCTCCCACCTGGCCGCGCACCTGGATGTGCATCCGGGCGGCGTCGGGCCCGATCTGGGCGTGAGCTTCTACGCCCAGGACGCGCAGTGGGTGAAGGACATCGCCCCCTGGATGGGAATCATCGACGGCTTGCGCGCACCGGGACTCGTCGTGCCGGAGAAACTGTCCGCGCTCGCGGAGTCGTGGGCGGGGATGGAAACAGTGTTCGCACGCCGTGGCATGCTGCTCCTCGTCAGGGGCATCCACCACTTCAAGATGGCGTTGGTCGGCGACCGCTTTGACGAGGTCAAGGCCTACGTGTTCTGCCTTGTGTCCCCTCCGCTACCGCCGGGTAGCGGACGCAGGGGAGAGTTACGTGATGGACGACGGCGGCGGGGAGAGCGAGAAGGGAGCGGGCGCCGCCAGTGGAACCCGCCGGCGGCACCCGCGAACGACTAGCGACCGAAAACTAGCCGCAGCAGCAAAGGCCCGCCGCGATCGCCTCCAGCCTCTCCTCGTCCAGCTCCTGTTCCAGATCGGGACCCGGGGGAAGCCCGAGATGCAGGACGTTCCAGTCGCTCTCGTGCACCTGAATGTTGATGTAGTCGGGCACATCAATGCCGAATTCCTGCTTGACAGTGGCCTTCGGATCCGCCACGAGCTGCGCGCGGAAGTCGGCATCCTCGCCTGCTCTCGCGATCAGCTGACGCTGCATCTCGTTCGACGTCTGGATCGCCGATTGCACCATCGTGTTCATGTTGCGTCCTCCTTCGCTGAATTGGAGCTTGATGACTACTCAAGCCTTATAATATACCATGTGCATGGATATTGCACCCCTCTTACCCCCAATTTATGTGGGGCTAAATCAGCCGGTCCGTAAAGGCAATCCGGCGGACCGGATTACGCGTTCGCCGTAACGCGACAGGAAGGCCGATTCATGTTCAACAACCCGTTTCGCGAACGAGCGATCGCCGCGAGCGCGAGCCGCCAACAGCTTGATCGCCTGCTCCGCGTCACCGCCCCCCACGAACGCCTCGTCCTGGTCGCCGTCGGGCTGATTCTCGCCGCCATCGGCGCCTGGGCGCTCTTCGGCACTCTCGGACGACCTTCGCTCGCCCTGCTCCTCGGCCTGGACCCGGCCTGACATGGCGCCGCGCGGCTCGCGGGGGGCATCGCGCGACAGCCGGCCCCCCCGCGGCGAGCGAAGACGACGGGTCCGCACTCCCCTCTACCTGCAGACCCACGCGACGGAGTGCGGCGCGGCGTGTCTCGGCAGTGTCCTGGCCCATTTCGGGCGCTGGGTGCCGATGACGGAACTGCGCGGAACATGTGAAGTCGGGCGGGACGGATCCACCGCCGCCGGGCTGAAGCGGGCCGCCGAGCACTACGGCCTCGAGGGCTCGGGTTGGAGCGTGCAGGTGGACCGGCTGAGGCGGATGCCGCTGCCCATGATTCTCTTCTGGGAATTCAACCACTTCGTGGTCCTGGAAGGGTTCGACCGCAAGTGGTTCTACTTGAACGATCCGGCCTCGGGCCACCGCAAGCTCTCCCCGCAGGAGTTCGACGCGGGGTTCACGGGGGTGACGCTGAAATTCCGTCCGGGTCCTGCGTTCCAGGTCGGCGGTGCGCCCTCCGGCCTGCTGCGCCGCCTCCCGCTCTGGCTGAGCGGGGCCTGGAACGGGTTGGCGTGGGCCATCCTCTGCGGGCTGCTGCTGGCTGTGCTGGCCCTGGCGGCGCCGTTGGCGGCCAGCCTGTTCGTCGATCGCGTGGTCGGCGACGGCGAGGCGTGGGGACTCCTCGTGGCCGCGGCGCTGGCGGGAGTCGCGCTCCTGGTGTATGGCGTCGCCTGGCTGAAGCAGAGGTTTCTGTGGCGTCTGGCGATTCGCATTTCCATCGTTGCCGGAAACCGCTGCGTCTCGCGGCTGTTGCGTCTCCCGATCGACTACTTCAGCCACCGGCTCGTCGGAGACCTCACCGCGCGCATCCTGTCCATCGACAAGGTCGCACGAGGCCTGTCGGAACACTTCCTCGGCCTGCTGGTCGACGTCGCCATGAGCGTCGTGTTCCTGGCCGTCATGCTGGCGTACAACGTGCCGCTGGCGCTTGCCGTGTTGGCGCTGGCGCTTTTGAACGCACTGCTCCTGCGCCCGATCGCGCGCGCCCGATCCGACGAGGCCTCCGCCCTGCGCCGCGAGCAGGGTCTGCTGATGGGTATCGGTACGATCATGTTGAATCAGGCCGACACGCTTCGCATGACGGCGGCCGAAGATCGCATGTTCGCCCGCTGGAGCGGCCATCAGGCGCGCGAGCTGCAGGTGCGCCAGCGATTCTCCGAACTGAGCAACCTCATGGCCGCCGCGCCCGACCTGTTCATGATACTGGGGAGTGCCGCGGTGCTGGGCCTCGGGGCGACGAAGGTCATGTCCGGCGAGTTGACGCTGGGCGCGCTGCTCGCGTTCTACCTCGTGGCGACGATGTTCCTGGAACCGATAGGGCGCTTCGTCGAGTTCGCGCACGAGCGCCAGACGCTTCTGACCGACATGCAGCGCCTGGACGACATCACGGACACGCCGGTGGACCCGGGACTGGCGCGCCGGGCGGAGGCACCGCAGTCGATCGCCACTCTCAACGGGCGTCTCCGGTTGGCGGGGCATGTGGAGTTGCGCGGCGTGACATTCGGCTACAACCGGAACCGGCCCCCGCTGATCAAGGACTTCAGTCTCATCTTCAAGCCGGGGCAACGCGTCGCGGTGGTGGGTCCGAGCGGGTCCGGGAAGTCGACGCTGTCACGCCTCGTCGCGGGAATCCTGCACCCGTGGTCGGGGGAGATCCTGTTCGATGGCCGGCCTCGAGACGAGATTCCCGACGAAGTGCTGTCGCGCTCCCTCTCGATGGTGGACCAGCGCATTGTCCTCTTCTCCGCCACCGTGCGCGACAACCTCACGCTGTGGAACTCCGCGGTGCTCGACGACGACGTGGTCGCCGCTGCCCACGACGCCGCCATCCACGACGACATTCTCAGCCGGCCCCGCGGCTATGCCACTCCCGTGGACGAAGACGGAGTCAATTTCAGCGGTGGACAGCGGCAGCGCCTGGAGATCGCCCGCGCGTTGGCCGGGAACCCGACGGTGCTGATTCTCGACGAGGCGACGAGCGCGCTGGACGCCGCGACGGAGGCGCACGTCGACGATGCGCTGCGCCGCCGGGGCGTCAGTTGCCTGATCGTCGCCCACCGGCTGAGCACCGTTCGCGACTGTGATCAGATCATCGTGATCGACGAGGGCGTGGCGGTGCAGCGTGGTATCCACGACGAGCTGATGGCGGACACGGACGGCGTGTACCATCGCCTCGTGCGGACGGAGTTGGCTGGATGACCGGGCCGGAGGACCGAACGCTCGCTCGGATCGCGGCCGAATCGGGCACGGCGGTGCCCTGCGCAGGCAATCTGCCCGTCGACCTCGGCGATCCCGATGTCGCCTGGTTCATCGAATCGGGCGCGGTCGACGTGTTCCTGGTCGAACGTCAGGGGGGAGTCGACCAGTCCGCACCGCAGCACGTGCTGCGCGCCGGCGCCGGTCGCCTCCTGCCCGGCGTCGCGCCTCAAGACGGCGTGACTTCGCTGGGGCTCATCGCCAAGGGGCTGCCCGGCACCGGGCTGCGGCGCCTTCCCGCCTCCCGTCTCGTCGCGAGTCGCCGTGCGGAACTCACCGAACAGGTGGACGCGTGGCTCTTGGACATCTCCGCGATGCTGGTCCGCGACAACACGCATCTGCCGCAGATGGATGCACTCGTCGAATCGGGCGAAGCGCCAGAGACGAGAAGCGGCACCCTCGCCTCGCGCCGGGGCGTCGTCTGGGTCACCGGGCTGCCGCCCGCGGCTGGCCTGTTCATGGGTCTTGTCGACCCGGTCGAAAGCGAGACGGAGCCCGATGACGCCGGGCGCGCGCTGCCGCTTACGCCCGCCACCTGGCTCACGCTGACGCAGGACGCGCGGGTCTCCACGGCATCCTCCGAGGAACTCGCCGAGCGCCGGCTGTTGCTGCCCGCTCTGGACGCCTTCAACCGGGTCGCGTTCTCGCTCGAACGGCTTAACCGCCAACTGGCCGTCGTCGATCAGGCGAATCTGGCGCGGGCGCGGGTCATCAGTCGCCACGGCGACGAGGAGCGCGCCCGCCGCCGCCTCTTCGACGTGTACGGTCACCGGGATGAGGAGGCCGAAGAGGCGGAGGACTCGGGGCTGCACGATGTCCTGAGAGTGATCGGCCGGCATGCGGGCATCGTCTTCCGGCGTCTACCCGATTCGCCCGACGCGGAAGGGTCCACTCCCGACGCGAGGCTCGGCCGGGTTCTCAACGCGTCCGGGGTGCGGGGCCGAAAGGTGCGGCTCGCCCCGGAAGATCGTTGGTGGGTCGGCGACAGCGGCGCCATGCTGGCGTTCCGGGCCGAGGACGGGAGGCCCGTGGCACTGTTGCCCGGGGGGTTCGGGAACTACAGGGAAATCGATCCCCTCGGCGGGCATAAGCGTCGGGTCACGGCTGCCAGCGCCGCGTCCCTGCGCCCGAACGCCTGGGTCTTCTATCCCTCGCTGGAGTCCGGGGCCGCCGGGTGGCGCGACCTGTGGAGGGTTGCCCGGATGGGGCTGGGCGCCGACCTGGCCCGCTTCGTGGCGACCGGGCTGCTGGGGGGGTCCATGATGTTGCTGCCGGCCGTGGCCATCGGCTTCGTCGCGGACGAGGTGATCCCGGCCGGGGATGCCGGGATCCTGTACGGAATCAGCGCAGCCCTGGTGGCGTTCGGTCTCGTCCGCGCCCTCCTTTACTTCCTCCAGGGTATGACCCTGATGCGCATCGAGGGCCGAGCCACCTCCCGACTGGAGGCCGCGTTCTGGGACCGTCTGCTCCAGTTGCCGTCCAGCGTCTTGCAACGGTATCCGGCCAGCGACCTCGCCATGCGGGGCATGACGTTCCAGAATGCGCGCGACGCCGCGCAGGGCGTGATCGGCAACGGCGTGATGTCCATCCTCTTCCTCTCTCCCGCGTTCCTGCTCATCGCCCTGCGCGATGCCCGACTCGGAGGGCTGACGGCCGCCTTCGGCCTGCTGTCGCTGTTCGCGACCGTGGCGCTCGGAATGCGGCAGATCACCCCGCACGACCGCAGGCTGAAGGCCGTCCGGCGTCTGTCCAGCCGACTGTTCCAACTCATCAATGGCATACCCCAACTGCGCGTGGACGGCGCCGAGGGCTCGGGATTTGCGGCCTGGGCGCGAGGCTATCGCGAGCAGAAGCGCGCGGAACTGGAGCTCGGCGCGCTGGAGACACACCTGCGGGCATTCGGCACCTCTCTGCCCTTGCTGGCCGGTGCGATGGTGATCCTGGTCGTGACATTATCCGGCCCGGACTCCGTCGGGGCCGGCGAATTCATCGCCGTCTTCGTTCTGTTCCTGCTCTATCAGAGGGCGGTCATCCGCCTGGGTGAGTCCTTCGGCGCGCTGGCCGCCCTCGTGCCCGCATGGAATCAGCTGCGGCCCCTGTTGGCCGAACCCCCCGAGACGAGAGCCGAAGGGGAATTCCCCGAGGCACTGGGTGGCGAGGTCGTGTTCGACCGCGTCTCCTTCCGCCGCGAAACGGACGGGCCGCTGATCCTCGACGAAGTATCGATCACGGCCCGTACGGGTGAATTCGTCGCCATCGCCGGCGCGTCCGGGGCCGGGAAGAGCACGCTGCTGCGGCTCGCGCTCGGGCTGGAAGAGCCTTCCGGCGGGTCGGTCTACTACGATGGCCGAGACCTTCAACAACTCGATCTCAAGGAGGTGCGCCGGCGGATCGGCGTCGTGCCGCAGGGGGTGCGGCTTCACCCGCAGGATCTGTGGGACAACATCGTCGGCGACCACCAGGACGCGACCGCGGAGGAGGCGTGGCGGGCGGCGCGGCTTGCCGCAATCGATCGCGAGATCGCGGCGATGCCGATGGGCATGCTGACGCAGGTGGGCGCGGGTGCCGCCGTCACGTCGGGAGGCGAGAGCCAGCGGATCCGGATCGCTCATGCGCTGATCCGCAATCCCCGCATTCTGATGCTCGACGAAGCCACGAACTGGCTGGACAACGAAACGCAAGCAAGGGTCCTGGCCAGTCTGGCAGGCCTCACGTCGACACGGATCGTGGTTGCGCACCGCGTTTCCACGCTGCGCCAGGCCGACCGAATATACGTCCTTGAGAAGGGCAGGATCGTGCAGGAAGGTTCCTTCGCGGAACTGGCCGAGGCCCCGGGTGCGTTCCGGGACTTGGTGCGTCGGCAGATGGCCTGACCGGCGGCCGACGGAGGTGGATCGGGGGGCGGGGCGCGGTCTGGTCAGCGCCGAGAACGGCGCCATCTTCGCGCCAGCGCGCGACGTAACCGTTCTCCGGCATGGTGCTGTACCGCGGCGAGCGCCGGCACGACCAGCAGCAGAAGGAAAGTGGCGACGAGGACGCCGAATCCGACCGATGTCGCCAGCGGGACAAGATGCCGGGCGTGGGTGCTCGTCTCGAACACCAGCGGCGCCACGCCGAGAAACGTGGTTACCGACGTCAGGAGTATGGCCCGGAAGCGGACCTTGGACCCGGCGATGATGGCTTCTCGCGGCTCCATGCCGGAGTCCCTGAAATCGTTCATGAACTTGACCATCACGAGCGAGTCGTTGATGACGACGCCGCCCACTCCGATCAGCCCCTGCTGCGACCAGATGCTGAGATCGAGGCCCAGCAGCATGTGTCCCGCCAGCGCGCCGATGGCCCCAAGGGGTATGGCGGCGAGTACGATGAGCGGCTGAAGCCAGGATCCGAACGGGATCGCCATCAGCGCGTACATGATGATCAGGGCGAGGAATCCCGATCTGGCCAGGGCGGCATTGACGTTATCCTGCTGTCTGCGCTGGCCGCCGAAAACGTAGTGGAAGCCTGGATCGCGGGCTTCGAGGGACGCGAAGAACCCGCGCTCCAGGCGATCGTCCACCTGACGGCCCGTCGCGTTCACCGCATCCACGTCCGCGGTGACCGTCACGAACCGCCGCCCGTCGAGCCGATGGATGGCCGATGTGGACCGTGCGAAACGCGCTGAGGAGATCTGGCCCAGCTCCACCTCGCCGCCGCCCGGCGTCCGCACCATGTATCTCTCGATATCGACCGCGGAGTTCCGCTCCTCTTCCGGAAGCCGCACGTAGACCCGCACGTCTTCACGACCACGTGGCACCCGGAGCGCCTCCAAACCGAAGAAGGCCGATCTCACCTGGCGAGCGAATTCGTCCACGGTCAGGTGGAGCGTGCGGGCGGCCGGGTCAAGTTCGAGCTGCAGTTCGCCGAACCCCTCGTCCAGGTTGGTCCGTACGTCGAAGACGCCATCGATGCCGGCGAGTTCCGCGGCGACGTCGTCGGCGATCGCGCGCAAACGGACCGGGTCGGGATAGGAGAGGTCGTAGTGGACGGGGAGGTCTCCGCCGACGATGCTGGATGTAATCGAGAGCGCCGTCGCCTCGGGGACCTCGCCGACCTCCTCCCGCCACGCCCGCTCAAGCGTGGATCCGGAGATGCCGTGGCGCTCCCAATCGATGAGCTTGAACTGGACGGTCGCGAGGTGGCCGCGAGCGGACTGAAACGCGTCGCCGGCCAGGGGGTCGAAGAGTTCGGCCGGCTGACCCACCGTGACCGCTACGGCAACCTCGAGTGGCAGATCGCCGGCCGCCGTGCCCCGCTCCGCCGCAACGCGCGCCACGGCGCGGTGTCCGGCTGCCGCCACGCGGTCGGCCACGTCGCCCGTCTGTTCGCCCGGCGTACCGGTGGGCAACCTCAGACTGGCGGAGACGATGTCGCCCTCCAGCGGGATGATGAACCGGCTCGGGACGATGCCCGAGAGCACGAGAGCGGACGAGAGGACGAGCAGCCCCGCCGCGGAGGCGAGCACGACGAAAGGCTGTCCCGTGGCCAGTCGCAACCCGCGGTCGAGCGGCCCCTCGACAAAGCGCTTGACGAAGATGTCCACGCGTTCCCGGATCCGGCGCAAAAGTTCCGCGGCTCGATGGCGGGAGCGGCCGGGCGCGGGCAGGTGGGACAGGTGGTTCGGCAGGATCAGCAGCGATTCCAGGAGCGAAACGACCAGGACGGAGATGACGACGATGGGGATGGCCCGCGCCAGTTTGCCCTGAGGGCCCGGCACCGTCATGAGAGTCGAGAAGGCGACGATCGTCGTCAGGACGGAGAATATGACGGGACCGCTGACGGACTTCGTGCCGCGTATCGCCGCCGCCAGCCCGCCGGCGCCCTTCTCCCGCTCGGAATAGACGCTCTCCCCCACCACGATCGCATCGTCGACGACGATCCCCAGCGCGAGGATGAGGCCCATCAGCGAGAACATGTTGATGGACAGGCCCAGGAAGTCCATCACGAGGAACGCCCCCGTGAACGAGACGGCCAGACCCACGGCCACCCACAGCGCGAGCCGGATCTCCAGGAACAGGGCGAGGGCGATGAAGACGAGGACCAGGCCGAGCAGTCCGTTCTTCACCATGAGGCCCAGCCGCCCGCCCACCAGGTCCGAGTCGTCGCTCCAGATCGCGACGTCCACGCCCGCGGGCAGGCCGGGCAGGACATCGGTCGCCAGGTAGTCCTGCACCGCCGCGCTGATGCCCAGCAGCTGTTCGTCGGAGGTCCGGTACACGTCCACGCGAGCGGCCGGGCGGCCGTTGTAGCGCACGCGCAGCTCGGTGTCCGCGAAACCGTCGCGGACCGTGGCGATATCGCCCACGCGGACCGCCGTTCCGTCCAGACGGGTGAGGACGATGATGTCCTCGAAATCCGCCTGTACGTACTTCCGTCCCAGCGTACGGACGAGTATCTCGTCTCCGCCGGCGGACACCTTGCCGGCGGAAAGTTCCAGCGAACCCTGCCGCACCGCGCGCGCGACGTCCTCCAGGGTAAGGCCCAGCGAGCGAAGCCGCCGCTGGGGAATCTCGACCGATATCTCGTACGGGCGAGTCCCGCTCGTACTGGCGAGGGACACTTGGGCCAGCGCCGAGATTCCCTCTTCGATCCCGTACGCAAGCTCCTTGAGCGTGCGCTCCGGCACGTCGCCATGGACGAGGAGGCGCATGAAGCGCTGTCGGCTGGTGATCTCGCGTACTTCCGGCCGTTCCGCATCCGCCGGGAACGTCGGGATGCGGTCCACCTCCGCCTTCATCTCGTTGAGCACGCGGTCGATGTCCGTCCCGGCCTTGAACTCGGCGATGACCGACGCGAGCCCCTCGGAGGCGATCGCGGTCACGCGTTCAAGGCCCTCCACGCCGCGAATCTGTTCCTCGATCCTGCGGACGATCAACTCCTCGACCTCCTCCGGAGAGGCGCCCGGGTAGGGAACGAGGACCTGGACGCGGTCCAGGGAGACGTCGGGGATCACCTCCTGCACGAGACCAAACGCCGCGTGCAGACCGCCGACCAGCAGGACGAGCATGACGACGTTGACCGCGGTGCCGTTCTTCGCCATGTAGGCGATCGGGCCCCGCCGGGCGCTACGGCGCATGCCAGCTACCTATGGCGCCGGACGGGCCGCCCGAACGGCTATGGCAGCAACCCTTCAAGACGCCCCGCCAGACCCGCCAATACCCAGCCGCGCGGACCGAACGCTTCGATTTCGCGTGCCGCCTCGTCAAGCAACTGGTGGACGCGCCCACGCGCCTGTTTCCGCGAGAGCACATGCAGGATCGAGCATTTTGCCAAGTCTTCATCGAGCATGTCGTCGACCACTTGGAAGGCGAGTCCGTAGGCGCATCCAAACGCGTCCAGGCGGTCAAGCTGCTCGCCCGCGAGGCCCCCGGCAACGCCACCGCTCCAAGCCGAAAAACGGTATAGCTCGGCGGTTTTTCGCAGATGGATGAACTCGATGTCGTGCAGGCTTGTTTCGCCGGAGGTGAAAGCGAGGTCATCGACCTGTCCGCCGACCATGCCCCGGGACCCGATCGTGCGAGTCAGGCGCGCCCCTACCGCAGCGCTTGCCGAGGGGTCGGACAGCCGCGTGCATTGCGCGAACGCTTCGGCCAGGAGGGCACTGCCGGCCAGAACGGCCGTGGCGTGGTCAAAGGCGACGTGGACCGCCGGCCGCCCCCGGCGGACGGCGTTGTCATCCTGGGCCGGTAGGTCATCGAGAACGAGCGAAGAAGCGTGGACCAGTTCCACCGCGCTCGCAACGGGCATGGCCCGCTCGGGATTCGCTCCCGCGGCTACGGCAGCGCCGAGCGTCAGCGCCGGACGCACGCGCTTTCCGCCCGGAAAGACGGCATACCGCATGGCCCGGTGCAACTCTGCGGGGTGCCGCGTCGCGGCCGGCAGCACTGCGTCGAGGTTCGAATCGACGCGCTCCCGGCTCGCCGCCAGGAACTCATCCAACGCGACGCGGTTACCCGGGTACCCCTCTCGTGCGTACGCGCTTTCGAACACGCCGCCCGGGGTATGAGACCGCCGGGCCGGCCTAACGGGCCGGACCATGTGCGCGGCGCGGTTCCTGTGCAAGCGCGTCGATGTCGGCGGCGGCGCGGGACGCGGTATCGCGAATCGTCGCGGCAAGCGCACCGAAGTCGTCCACTCCGCACGCATCGGCGATCGCGGTCTTTGCGGTGGAGGTCGCCGCGTCGACGGTGAATCCGTCGTCGGCGATGAGCCGCAGCGAACCGTGCAGGTTCCGCCACAGTGTCGCCGCCTCCGCCAGCCGCTCCGCGGCATCTTCGGCGATCACCCCGCGGGTGCCCGCAGCCCGGAAGACCGAGGCCGGGTCGCCGTTCAGCGTGTCCGACGCGTCGCTGCCGGGCGCCCATTGCAGGGCCAGAGCGGCGCGCTCGAGATCCCGGAGTCCACCGGGCATGTCGGCGACCGAGAGCAGGTCCAGCTCGACTTCGCTCGCGGCGGCTTCGCGCAACTCGGCCGTCAGCGCCTCGCGAGCTGTGCTCCCTCCCAGAGCGTCTCGTAACGCCGTCGTGAACCGATCCGCAATTTCGCCATCGCCCGACACGAACACGCAACGCGCCCGTGCGAGCGCCACGAGCTCGTCGCTCGAACCGGAGTTCCGGAGCCGTTCCCGGAACGCCTCGAGAGCACTGAGCTCGCCGATGCCACCGCGCGGGACCGGCGCCAGCAGCAGGTTGTTGCGCGACAGCGCACGGAGCGCCTTGCGGAAGCGGCGGCACAATGCTTCGTAGTACCTGGCGGGGCCGCCATCGTAAACAAACCGGACATCGAGTTCCGTCCCCGGCATCGCCTGTCCGCCGACCAGAGGCCCGAGAACCGCCACCGCCACCCCACCGCTGGTGTGTGGAACACCCCGGTCGGCGAAGTCTTCCTCAACGGCCGACAGCACGGTGGCGATGGAAGCTTCGGCGATGCGCGACAGCGCCATGCCGGCCTCGCTCACCGACAGGCTGCGACGCATCGTGTGCACGGCGACCTGGAAGACTTTGGCATTCGACCACTCCAGCGCCGCCTCGACCGCCTCTCCGGCGTCCTGCACGGGGATGTCGGCAAGCTGGTCCTTCATCTCGGAGATGCTGAGTTCGTGCGTCCAGTAGAGGCGCGCCAGCCCGGAGCGGGCGATCGACTCGGATTCCGGATCCGACAGGAATCCCTCCGGCAGTTCCAGGTCCGTGAATTCCCGCTCCCGCAGCGTGTCGAGCAGTCGCGGCCAGCGGTTTATCCACCCCGCCAGGCGCGGGGCGGCGGCGTGGATCTCGGCGATGACGTCGAACGCGTCGGGGCGCTCCGCGAACGCGCGGCTGTCGTACGCGCTCCAGTCGTCGATCTCGGAATAGAACTGGGCGCGCTGACGATCGAGCAGGGGATCGATCGTCTCGAACCACGGCTTGGGGAAGAGGGCCAGGCCGTTCATCTGCATGTAACTGCCCGGCAGCTGCGGCGAGGCGGCCTCACCATGATGCTGCAGCAGCGGATAGCGCCGGTTTGACGTGTGATGGTCGGCGTGGCGCTGCATGTTGTAGTAAAGCCAGTTGGTGAACTTGTAGGCAGCGCTCCAGGCGTGCCTCGGCTTGACCGGCTCGAACCTGCCGGTGGGCATGCGGATGCGCCGAAGCCCGTAGTGCTGCACGTAGTTGCTGATCTTCATCGAGAAGACCACGCTGCCGCACAGAACGAGGTAAAGCAGCGCGGCCCACGGACCGCCCAGCCAGAAGATCAGCCCGTACCACGCGGCGATTTCCACGGCGTAGCGCCAGAACGCGTTCGTGTAGTGCCAGAGCGGCAGGTGGCGGCGCGTCAGCCGGCGGCGTTCGAACCGCCAGGCGCCCAGCAGATTATTCGCCACCTCCGCGGGCAGGTACTGCCAGAAGCTCACGCCCTTCGGTGCGGACCCGGGGTCGAGCGGCGTACATACGCGGGGGTGATGGATGTAAACGTGCTCGGTCGCATAATGCGGGTAGGAGACGGAAGCCAGCAGGAACTCGCCGAGCCGACGCTCCCAGAGCGCACGCCGATGGACCAGTTCGTGGCCCACGATGAAGACCGTCTGCGCCACGGTCGTGAGCACGGCGGCCATCAACCCGACTTCCCAGAGCGAGAGGTGGCCGGCGGCCAGCATCTGCCAGAGCGAGAATACGAACGTCACCGGCCAGAACGCCGCCCACAGCCACAGCGAGAGCTTGTACAGGAACAGCTGGCTCTCGCGGGTGGTGGCCGGATCCATGTTCCGCTCCTCCAGCCCGAAGGCCCTGTCGAATTGGCCTGCGAGCATGAAGAAGACGAACGGACCCACGATCCACCAGCCGCCGTACATGGCGGCGCAGACCACGAGCGGGAAGATCGCGAGCGGAACGAAGTGCGGGAGCGCGTTCGCGATGGATGGTTCGACCACCCGCCCGCTCAAGGGTACCGAGGCGCCGGAACTACGTGCTTCCATCCTTGAGATCCTTCATCCATGGGTGATCGCTGCCCGGCAACTCGATTAAATCTACCGGCGAGGGCGAGCAGCGCCAGCCGCGCCGGACGGCCCGAACGGCGTGGTCACGGGACCAGGACGGGTTGACGCTTCCTCAGCAGGAACAGGCCCTCGTTCCAGCTCGACACCGCGATCACGCCGCTCTCGAAGTACGGATAGTTGCTCCACGTGCCACCGAAGGCTGTCTGGTCATCGTCCGTCGGGACGGTGTCGAAGAAGGCCACCTCGACCGGGTGCTCCGGGTCGCTGACGTCGAGGATGCGGAGTCCGCCCAACAGGTTCGACTGGTAGAGGAAGTCGCCGCGCACATACTGGTTGTGGTCGATCGAGCGCGTCTCGGCAAAATACTCCGTAGCCAGCACCGGGTCGTCGAGTTCCACCACATCCCACACGAGGGTCCGCGTATTCGCGACGGTACCCCCCTCCTCGTCGAGTTCGTCGCCGAGGAAGAAGTAGCGGTGGTCCTCCGTGAGCCATCCCTGGTGGGCGGCGACGGCGCCGGGGTAGCCGGCGCTCGCAAGCGCGACGGGATTCTCCTTGTCGGTGATGTCGGAGATCCCGAGCGCGTCAATGGAGGCGTGGAAGCAGATCTCCCGGCCGACGTAGTCCTCGTCGGGTCCGTCGTAGATCACGCACTGGGCGTCGTGCGTGTAGCCGCCGCCGAGGAAGCCGCCGATCTCGGGGTCCGCGAAGCAGCCGGCGAAGCGGGGATTCGCGGGATCGCGGATGTCGATCATGTGGAGGCCGCCGCCGCACGCCTCGCCGCCGCCGCTGCTGCCGACGGCGTGCGCGAAGCCGGTCTCCTCGTTGATCACGATGTTGTGCGAGCTGAACACGCCGTCGTACACGGCCGTCTCCTCGAACATCGCCGGCGGATCGCGGACATCCCTGAGTTGCGTGAGGTCGAAGATCTGGACGCCGTGCGCGCCGGCGTTGTCCGCCACGATGAAGGCGTGGTCGGCGTAGGTCTTTATGTCGCGCCACAGGTTCTCGACGCCACCCTCGGTGAGCGGGAGTTCGCCGACGTAGACCGGGGCGTTGGGGTCCGTGATGTCGACGAAGGACGTGCCGTTCGACTTGCCGAGAAGGACGTATTCGCGGCCGGTTTGGGGATCGGTCCAGCCCCAGATGTCGTTCGCGATCGACGCCGGGCCCGCGCCGAGTTCGGCGAGGGGGAGGAAGGCGACGAGATCCACGTCCGCGCACGCGTAGTCGAGGGCGGTCCCATCGTCGCAGCTCACGGTCTCGCCCGAGACGGCGGCCATGCTCGACCGTTCGGGATCGCGCAGCGTGCCGGCTGGCGCCCAGGCGCCAGCCGGCGGCACGCGCTCGAACACGGCGGCGGCCCCGAGTCTGAGGTCCGCCTGCCCGGCGCCGACGACGGCCAGCTCCGCCCCCGCCCCGACGCTGGATCCGAAGGCGGCGCCCGGTCCGAACGGCGTCGCGTTCACGGTCTGCGCGTGGGCGAGCGATGTCGGGTCGAAGACGTAGGCCGCGCCGGCCCCGGCGGCGGTGCCGGGGGCGCCGACCCACAGCATCCCGTCCGCGACGGCCAGCGCCGTGCCGAAACCGGCGGCGGCAGGGCTGTCCGGCGGGGTCGCCCAGCGCGGCGCGCCGGGGGTGCCGGTCGCCTCGAAGGCGGCCAGGGCGCCCGTGCCCGAGCGGCCGGGCGCGCCCGCGAACAGCGTGCCGCCGCTCAGCGCGACCGAGGTGCCGAGCCCATCGCCGGGCACCCCGTCTTCCAGCGTGAACGAGCCGGTGTGCTCCCACGCGCCGCCTTGGCGCTCGAACCGGTGTACGGCGCCGCGGCCGCCATCGGCCCCGGGCGCACCCACGAAGAGCACGTCGCCGGCGGCGGCCAGGGCGGCCCCGAAGCGGTCCGCGCCCTCCGGCGACGGGCTTGCGAGACGGCTCACCGCGCCGGGCTCGCCCGTCGCGCCGATCGCGTATGCGTGGACGACGCCGGGCTGCGGCGGCGCCGGTTGGCCGAACGGCGCCAGGTCTCCCAGCCGACCGGGCGCGCCGACGAAGGCGGCATCGGCCGTGAGGCCCACCGCGCTCCCGGCGCCCGCGCGCACCTCGCCCCCCGGGTCGAGTTCGGCCCGCTCGGCCCACGCGCCCGTCCGCCGCTCGAACAGGTAGGCGCGCCCGCGCATGTCCGCCGCCCCGGGGGCACCGACCAACAGCCGCTCCCCCGCCCAGGCGACATCGGTGCCGAACTGGTCGCCGACCGCGCCGGCGGCAGGTTGCAGCACCTCCGCCACGGCCCACGGGGCACCGCCGCCCGGGTCATCGCCGTCGCCGCGCCGGAAGACGTACACGCGCCCCGCCTCCGGGTACGTCGGGAGGCGAAGCTCGGCGCCGTTGCGCGACACGAGTACATCCCCGCCCACGAGCACGACCGATGCCGCGAACCCCGAGGCGGCAACGCCGCGCGCGGCGAGCGCGCCCCCGAGCGTCTGCGCCGCCGCCGCGCCAGGCGCGACCACGCCGGGTGCCGCCGCGAGACCAGTGATCGTCAACGCCAGCCATCCGCACCGCATGCTCACCCTCCGTTCAAGCGTCCCCTATCGGGTGGGTTCGCGCGCCATGCGCCGTCCCAGCCGTTCGGTGTTCTCCGCCACCCATTGCGAGAGCCGCGTGCCTTCGTCCTCCCCCTCGGCCCCGAAGGGAGGCTCCTCCGCGCTGTCCAGGAGGTTCTGCCGCAGCCCCTCAAGCTCGTCCGCCGTCAGAATCGTCTCGCCGCACAGGCGTGAGAACAGTCCGTACGCCGCGAGGCAGACGGCGGCGGGCAGCGCAACCGGGCGGGAGCGCACGCCGAGCCTTCCGGCCACCGTCGACACGAGTTCGGCCAGCCGGTAGCGCTCCGGGCCACAGGCGTCGCGCAGGCTTCGGGCGCGCGCCTCCGGGTTTTCGACCTCGTCCACCACGAGGCGCGCGTAATCGTCCACGTGCATCGGGCGCAGCGGACAGTCGCCCTCGGGCACCGGAAAAATCGGCGCGATCCGGCAGCCCCACGCGATGTTCTCCAACAGGATCCCGGGGCGGTCCGGCTCGGGACCGGGTCCGCCGTAGCCGAAGAAGCACGCGGGCCGCAGCACGGCCCAGCCCACGTCGTCCGGGCTTTGCGCCAGCCGCTGCTCAATGCGGTGCTTGCCCGAGAAGTAGGACAGCTCGGTCGCCCGGTCGGCGTTGGTGATGCTCGTCCACACGATGCGGCGCACGCCCGCAGCCTCGGCCGCCGCAATCAGGCGCAGCGCGTTGTCCAAGACCTCCGTGTGACCCGTCCATGCACCCCGGTGCCCCACGGGACGCGTGGCGTGGCGCGACCAGTAGGTCGAGACGAGCGTGTCCGTCGCCCACTCCGCGAGCTGCGTCTTCAAGTGACCGGCGTCCCAGTCGTTCCGGCCTTCCGGGGCCGGCCGCGCCCACGCGACGTCTCCGTCCCACATGTCGATCCGGCCGTCCGCCAGCTTCCCGTCGAGCGGCCCGTGCGTCGTGAGCGACGTCACCCGATGCCCCCGCTCGCGCAGCTTCTCAACGATGCGACCGCCCGAGTACCCCCAGGCACCGGTCACCGTGACGTTGCGTGTGGTCGACATTTTCTCGGTGCTCTCCTTCGCGATCAGCCTTTCGCGCTCAGCCTGCGCGCTCAACCGCCGCGCGCCGGGGGCAACGGGTCTACGCCGGCCAGCGCCGCGCCGACGAAGGGGAGCGCGAGCACCCACAGCCGGAGGCCGAGCGGCCCGGCCCCCTCCGCCGCGATACCGCCGAGGGCGAGCAGCGCCAGCCCGGCGCAGGCCACGGTCGCACCGACCGCGAGCATCCAGCCGGGACGAGACCGCCCGCCGCCGCGGCTACGTTCGAACCGCCGGAAGGCGAGCGCGCAGGGAACGAGCGCCAGCGCATACAGGGCGAGCCACAGCGGCCGAACGGCCCACCAGCTTCCGGTGGCGGCGGGGTCGGCGCCGAGACCCACGCCGCCGAGCAGCAGCGCGACCCCCACGACCAGCGTGGCGGCCGTCAGGTGCCACAGAAAGATGGTCATGATCATCCCGTTGACCAGCACGGTCGCCGTCCACGGCCCGGCCCGGTCGAGCCAGCGCCGCATCGGGCCCTCGACCGAGAGGAGGAGTCCCATGTGCACGAGCGCCAGCGCCAGCAGGGGCAGCTTCGGCGGCAGCGAGTTGCTGACCGCGTCGCCCGGGACGCTCACCATGCTGACCGGGTACGGTCCAAGCGTCACCATGCCGACCAGCGCCGCGCCGCCCAGCGCGGCCCACGCCGCGCCCCGGCCCGGACCCGCCGCCTGCCCGTCGCGCCACGCGTACCCCAACTGGTGGACGGCAACCCAGATGAACGCGTAGTTGGCCCAGCCCACAACCGTGAGACCGGCGGCGAAGAAGAGGATGTCATCGGCGATCGCCGCAGCGACGAGTACCCAGAACGACCACAGCCCGTACCGTCGCCAAGCCGCGTGCGTCAGCGGCACCAGGAGCACGATCAGGACGTAGACGGCGAGGAACCAGACCGGAATCAGCGCCATCTGCGACAGACCGCCCACGAGTTCCGCGTCGACGCCGCCCAGCCCCATGCCGGCGCCGAGCAGCACCCACGCCGCGAGCAAGGCCAGGACCGGACCGAGCAGGCGCCGGAGCCGCACCTCCAGCCACTCCGCGTAGCTGCTTCCCCTGTCGCGCGCGGACTGCCACGACACGCCGTTCGAGTAGCCGCCCACCATGAAGAAAATCGGCATCACCTGCAGAACCCACGTGAGCCACCGCCCCCACGGCTGGTATTCGAGCGTGCTCGAGAGCGCGACTTCCCCGCCACCCGTGTACGGCGCCGCCTGTATCCAGTGGCCGAGCACCACGGCCCCGATCGAGAGGGCGCGCAGGAAATCCACGTACCGGTTGCGCGACTCCGGCGTCCGCGCGGCCACCGCCGCCGCCCGCGACCACAGGCCTCTCACGGCAGACCCAGCGCGACGTACTCGGCCGGCTGCTCGCTGCCCCCGACCGCGACGACGATGTACTGCTTCCCCTCGTGCAGGTACGTCATCGGCCCGCCCGTCGTCCCCGATGGGAGTTCCGTCTCCCACACCACATCGCCCGTCGTCTTGTCGTAGGCCCGGAAGGTCGTCCCCCAGTGCGTGTTCGGCGTCCCGATCACGGCATCGCTCCCCTCGCCGATGAAGAGCAGCGACCCCGTGACGAGCGGCGCCGGCCGGTTCGCGTTCCCCAGCGGGGGAAGGTCCAGTCCCTCGAGGAGCGGATGGTCGTTTGGACCGTCCCCGTTCGCCGCCATCCAGAGGTGTTCGCCCCGGTTCATGTCGATCGCGGTGATCCGTCCCCACGGCGGCTTCACGAGCGGCAGACCCTCGATCTCCGCCCGCGGCCATCCTCCCTGCGTCCCATATTCCATCTCGTCCGGTTCGGAGATTTCCGACAGGTTCCAGACATTCGGGAGCGTGTGCGACACCGCATAGTAGACGCCCGTCTCGGGGTCGAAGGCGCCGGTGTTCCAGTTCCCCGCCCCCCACGCGCCCGGGATGACGTACGTCCCGATCTTCCCCTCCACCGTCCCATTCTGGTTCGGCGGCGTGAACAGCGGGCCCATGATGAGCGAGTCGGCGAGCGCGAGCGCCCGTTCGCGGATCTCCGGCGTGAAGTCGATGAGGTCTTCCGGCGTGACCCCCTGCCGGTCGAAGGCCGGCGGCCGGCTCGGGATCGGCTGCGTCGGGGAAGTCGCCTCGCCGGGCACGGTGGATTGCGGCACCTCCACCTCTTCGATCGGCCACACCGGCTCTCCGGTCTGCCGGTCGAAGGTGTAGAGGAAGGCCGTCTTGCTCGCCTGCATCACCGCGTCGATGGCGCGGCCGTCCACGTGGATCCGGCCCAGCACGGGCGGGCCCACGGTGTCGTATTCCCAGATGTCGTGGTGCACCATCTGGAAGTGCCACACCCGCTCGCCGGTCGCCGCGTCGAGCGCCACGAGACTGTTCGAGAACAGGTTGTCGCCGGGCCGGTGTCCCCCGTAGTAGGCGGAGGTGGGCGCCGAGAGCGGCACGTAGACGTAGCCGAGTTCGTCGTCCGCACTCAGACAGCACCACGAGCCGAGGTCGCCGGATTCCGCAAGCGAGCCGGCGCCCCACGTGTCCGCCCCGAACTCCCCCTCCTCCGGAATCACGTGGAAGGTCCACAGGAGACGCCCCGTGCGGGCGTCGAAGCCGCGGATGTCCTCCCGGACGCTCCCTCGCCACTCCGTCCCCCCATCTCCCGCCCCGTCCACCGTCCCCGCCAGGACGATGACGTCCCCGACGATGATCGGCCCGGAACTCCAGCCGTACCGCCCCCCGGCCGGAAGCTGCAGGTCCACCCGCCCCCCGTCTCCGAAGGATGCGACAGGTTCACCGGTCGCCGCATCGAGCGCGTACATGGAGGGGCCGCGCACCGAGATGATGCGCCCGGCGGAGTCGCCGGAGCCGCGCCAGGAGGCCACGCCCCGGAAACTCCGCCCGCGCGCATCGTCCTCCGACTCCGGCCGCTGAATCCAGCGCGTCTCGCCCGTCCCGGGATCGAAGGCCTCGACGAGACCGACGCCGTTGGGGGCGTACAGCGTCCCGTCGATGAGGACGGGCGTCCCGCGCAGGTAGCTGTTGACGTTCAGGTCCGGGAACTCGTCCGTGAGCGTCGCGTCGACGGCCGGCCGCCGCCACACGACCTGCACTGCCTCGACGTTCTCCCGGTCGATCTGCGTGACGGGAGAATACCGGTTGAAGGAGTTCTGCCCGCCGTAGTACGTCCACTCATCGCTCGGCGGCGGCAGCCGGTCGGAATCCGCACCATCGCCCGTGCACGCCACGGGCGCGAACGCCGCCGCGATTCCTGCGAAGACCGCGCCCACGTCGCGGAATCGGCGGGCTTTCTCCGGATCACTTCGTCGTCGCCTCACCCGCATGGACCCCTCCGCGCGTTTGCGTGTTGAACCCTCGTTGTGCCGCGCAGGCATCTTGATCCTCCAAGATCGTTCGCGAACCGGCTGCGCGGGAGGGGTGACTGGATTGATCCAAGCCAGAACATTACCGTACAGAAAAGCTGTACCAGTATTCCGCAACAGAATGAGGGGGTCGGGGATGATCCGCGAGACGACCTACACCGGGGCCCGCAAGAACCTCGCCGCTCTGATGGACCAGGTGACCGACACACATGAGCCCGTCCTGATTCGGCGTCGCGGGAGGGAACCGGTCGCCTTGATCGCGGCCGAAGACCTCAGCTCGTGGATGGAGACGGTGTACGTGCTCCGCTCACCGAAGAACGCCCAGAGACTCCGGGAAGCGATCGCGTGGGTCGAGAGTGGGCAGGGAGAGCCCGTGGACCTCGACGAACTCGCCCAACGGCTTGGCCTTGAAGGCGCCTGACGGAAAAAGCAATCGGGAAGCGGTCCTCACGCCTCAATGTCTGCGGGATCTGGAGTATTGGACCCGGACGAAACCCAAGCGAGCTCGGCGGGTGTTCAAGCTCGTTCGGTCAACGCTCCGGGATCCGTTCGATGGCCTCGGAAAACCGGAGCCACTCCGCGGAGAGTTTGCCGGCTCGTGGTCCCGTCGGATCGACGGCGAGCATCGCTTGATCTACCAGGTGGCGGCCACCCGAGTCTACTTCCTTTCCGCCCGAGATCATTACTGAGCCGGCGGACAGATTGTCCCGGAACTCGCTCCGCCCTCCGGTTGACCTCGGCAAGCACGTCGCCGGGCGAGAGCCGGGTTTCCGCATGACCTCGTGCGTGTGCGGTGTCCCGCGGGCGTCTTGCGTGTCCGGACGCACGTTGACGTTGAGCAGTGGAGAGAACTGCAAGAAGTGTAGCCGCTGTGTGCCCGACGAGGGCATCCCGTTTGCATACCGCCCGCCGGACCCGGCGCCGCCCTTCACTGCGTAGGTCAAGCTGAGCCGAAAGCTCAGCTCCTCGACCGCCGTGGCGTGCCGCACATCAGCCGATATCAGCGGCGAGAGGATCCAGTCGTCCGGAACCCCGTGGCAATCTGTCTCCGGGGGACACAGTGCGAAGGCGATGCGGCTGAAGTCCATCCGCGCGAGCCCGACACCCGCACGAAACCCGAGATCCGTCTGGGCGGCGAGTGGACCCGCAGTGAGGATGAGCCCGGCAGCAGTAACCCTCAGCGGGCCGACCACATGCCGGCCACCTGCTCCTCCAGATCGTGCCCGCAGAGCCGGCCCATCCGGGCCCATGACCGAACGTTCTGCTCGGTCGAGATGCGCTCCGTGTACGTGAAGTCCGCGCTGCAGGAACCGCTCCGGTCCCCAACATCGAAGGAGAACTCGCCGCTCATTCGCAGGTCGGTATCCAAGGTGAAGTCGAGGCCATCGACCGTCCACGCCACAGTCCCGGTCTGCTCGAAGCCGGGGTTGGCCGTCAGCGCGAAGGCGACTCCCTCACCCCTGAGTACGCAGTCGCGCAGCTCGATCTCTACGTCGATCTCCAGCTTGGCCGTCCCCTCGGACTCCTCGATCGTCGAGATCATCCCGGCCCCAAGCGCCGTGCCGCCCCCGGGACAGGCGATCGTAAACGGCAGCTCGGGAGCTCCCGGCGAATCGGACTCCTCCACTCCGAGACCCGCGAGCAGCCCCATGAGCGTGTGCGACTCCGCCACGGTCAACCTGTCGCCGCTTTCCTCCGGCCCGGGGACCGATGCGGGTGCGGTCGAATCGCCGCAACCGGCCACCAGGAGCGCGGACGCCAACGTTCGCGACCAGATTCTCTTGTTCATCGGTGTCTCCTTCATCGATGTCTCTCTTTTCGCGCGACTCCCTGTTGACGACGTATGCGGGACCATCGTCACGCGGCCGTCGCGTCGTCCTCGAGGTCGTAGTCGACGGGACAGGTGATCCCCAACCACCGATTCGAGTGCCTTCCGGCGCTACCGCGCGCCGGCGAGACGGCGCTCTTGCGATACGGCCCCGTTGTTGGGGGAGGAGCGGAGGTACGAGCCGAAGAAGTTCACGGTCGCCGGCCCGTCGCCATCGTTCGCAATGATCGCGGTCGCTGCGGTGCGTCCGAAGCTCGCATGCGCCGGATAGTTGCTGATGGTGACGGTATGGGTGCCGGCTTCCACGCCGTCGAACCGGAACAGGCCTCCCGTGCGCGTTTCAGTCGGCGCGCCGGCGTCCAGGGAGACGGTCACCCCGTCCGCTCCCCGTCCGTCGATCAGCACCTGCCCCACGATGGCGTCGTCGAACATCGCTGGCCACGGATTCTCGTTGCGCGCGGACATGGCGGACATCAGCGCCGCGGCGGACAACAGCAACAAAGCGACCGCGAGCTGGTACATTTCGTACTTGTTCCCCGGCCGTTGCCTGCTGGACGGCCTTTGCCTGCTGGGCGGCCGTCCCCTGCCGGGCGGAGCGATCCGCGACGGGCCCGTCGCGTCGCCCTGCTCGGTATAAGGCCCGGTGACCGATGATGGCGTCGTCGCGATGTCGTGTTGCATGGTCCGGATTCTCCGCCCTGGGTGACAACGGAGGGTGCACCCCTGCCGCTGACGGCCCAAGATGCGGAACCTCGTCCATGGGCGGTGAGAGGAGAATTCCCTCAATCCTGACGGGAGAAACCCGCAACCTTCCTGGCGGGAAATCCCCGTCATCCCTTTGCGGGGGACCGTGGCGGACTACGCGTCGGGTTGCGGGGTTCCGCTACTCCTCCGCCTCGGTCCGCAGGAGCCCGCTTTCGAGAGCGAAGTGCACGATGTCGCGCCGGTTCGCGAGGCCCAGCTTCGACTTGGCGCGGGAGATGTAGCCCTCGACGGTCTTGCGGCTGAGGCACATCTCCCGGCCCGCCTCCGCGGCGGAGAACCCCCGCGCGGTCAACTCGATCACGGTCCGCTCGCGATCCGAGAGCGGCTCCGGCTCCGCCTGGCGGCCCGCACGGCGTCGCCGCGCTTCCCGGCGCGCGATGAGTGCGGCCGCGCGCCTGGGCAGATAGGAGTGGCCGCGCGCGACCGCCTCCAGGGCTCCCATGAGATCGGTGTCGGCGGCCGACTTGTTCAGGAAACCCGACGCGCCCGCGTCGAGGGCGGGCAGCAGGAACTCGTCCTCGTCGTGGACGGTGAGAACCAGGACCTTCGTTTCGATGCCGAGGGCGGCGATGCGCCGCGTCGCCTGGATTCCGTCCATGCCGGGCATCGCCAGGTCCATGATGACGATGTCGGGCTCGAGCTTCCGGGCCTTCGTCACCGCCTCCTCTCCCGACGATGCCTCTCCCACGATGTCCACCCGCCCGGATGCTTCCAGCAACGCCCTGAGACCGGCGCGCACGACCGCGTGGTCATCGACGAGGAGCGCCTTCACCATCATTGGCGGTGTCTCATTCCTTTTTCGGCTCCCAACCCCTGGCGGGCACGGAGGCGCGGACAGTGGTTCCCCTGCCCGGAGAGGTCTGCACGGCGAGCGTGCCGCCGACGAGGGCCGCCCTCTCGTGCATCCCGGCGATGCCGAAGAAGGCATCGCCGCCCAGCGCCTCCGAATCGGGCAAATCGAAGCCGCGTCCCTCGTCGCGGACGGTCGCCCTGACCGCCCCGTTCGCCGCCCCGAGCGTCACGACGGCCTCGCTGACTTCGGCGTGCTGTGCCGCGTTGGTCACCGCCTCCTGCACGATACGGTACAGCGCGACCGCGGCGACCGGGTCCAACCGGCCGTCCACCCGCTCCAGCCTGGCGTGGACCGTAAACCCGTAAACGTCCTCGACGTCGCGGAATATGGAGCCGAGGGCGGCGGAAATCCCCTGGCGGTCCAGCTCCGGCGGCAGGAGTCCCCGGATCATCCGCTTCACTCCGAGGATCGTGCCCGCGATGTCCTCGGCGACCCTCGCCCGCGCCCGTTCTCTCTCCCCGTGGTCCTTCTCGTCGGCCAGGAGCTTCACCCGGATCTTCAGCGCCACGAGCGACTGGAGGAACTCGTCGTGCAATTCGCGCGACAGATGCTTCCGCTCGTTCTCGGCCGCCGCGATCATCATCCCCGACAGGCGCCGCATCCGCCTCCAGGCCGAGATGTCGCGCACCGCACAGATCACGTGATCCCGGCCCCGTCCCAGTCTCGACGGGCTCAGGCTGATCTCGACCGGGATCGTCGTGCCATCCCTGCGCAGGGCCTCGAGTTCGAGTCCCTCGCCCATCGGACGGGGCTGCGGGGCCTCGCCGTAGCGCGCGCGGTGCCGCCGGTGCCGGACCCGGCTCGCGTCGGGAATCAGCCGCTCGACTTTGCGGCCCTCCAGCTCCTCCCGGCTCCACCCGAACATCGTCACCGCCTGACGGTTGAGGTCGCGGATCACGCCTTCCGCATCCACGACCAGCATCGCGTCCGGCGAAGCGTCGAACACGGCGGTGTAGTCCCCTTGGTCGAGCACTCCCGGCTCCGTCCCTTCGTGCAGGCGAGCCGGCTTGCCGCGACCGCAAGGCTCCTCCCGTACCGGCTCGCTCTCACTCAGGAGATGCGCCCGGCACGGGATTGTCAATCCCGTCCTTTCGTCGACCGGGTTGGTGAAGGGTTGGTTGCAATTCGGGAGCCGGCGGTCAACGCTCCTTCGCTACGGGGAATCACGAGAACGGTTCCGATCTGCATGCGCCGAGGCTCCACGTCCGGATTGACTGTGCGCAAAGCGTCCAAGGCAACACCGTACCGTCGTGCAATGCGCGCCAACGCTTCGCCCGGGGCGACGATGTGTTCCCGCATGGTGGAACGCTCCCCGACCGGGATTTCGGCGAAGCGGGCGAGGAACACTTCACCCGCGCCGGCGGGGACGTGCAAACGTGTCGATCTGCCCGCCGGGACCAGACCGATGCGGAGGTGGGGGTTCAGAGTCCTGAACTCGTCTTCGGCGATGCCCGCGGCCTCGGCGAGGACATCCGCCGACGCGGCTCCCTCGACACGGACAACATCGAAGCGCTCCGGCGGATCCTTTTCGGATGCGGCACGCCTGGCGGTCGAGAGGTCGCCAGCCAGGCGAACGCTTGCGAGGAACCGGGGAACGAAGTCCCGGGTCTCCTCCGGCAACCGGTCGCGGATATGCCCGAACAGGGCGTCGTTGCGGGGCCGGGTTCCGCCGTGCCGCCGGATCGCCCTCTCGATCCGTGTCGGCCCTCCGTTGTAGGCCGCCAAAGCGAGAAACCAGCACTGGAACCGGTCATGGAGAACAACCAGATAGTCCAGCGCGGCCTCGGTGGCCGCATGCACGTCAAAGCGCTGGTCCACGAACGAGTTGACCTCGAGCCCGAGCCACCGGGCGGTCTCGGGCATCAATTGCCAGAGCCCGCCCGCCCCCGCCGGCGAAACGGCCAAGTGGTAATAGTCGGCCTCGATGAGGGGAAGGTAGCGGAGCGAGGGCGGCAGGTCCCGCGCCGCCAATTCGGCGTCGATATAGTCCTCGTACCTGCCCATTCGCTTCAGGCCGCGCTGCACCGGACCCCGCCCCTTGGTCCCCCAACGATCCAGCCACCGGGCAACCTCCTCCTCGATCAACCCGTCACGAGCCGCCGGTGACCCGATCTCGACGTAGGCGTTGCACGGACGACCGTCCCGGCCACCGCAGTTCCACTCGTTCCGCGCCACGCTGTCCTCGATCCGGTGGGAGGTACGGGCCAGGACGGCATCCGCGTCCCGGCTGTTCACCTTGACGGACATGACGGCCAGAGCCACGGCGGGGATGGCGAGGACGAAACGCGTCAGCCACCTGTTCATACTCCTCCATTTTCGGCAGTTCCGAAGGCCCGTCGAATCCCGCAGAAGAAAGGGCAGAAGAAAGGTAGGAGACGCTGGCCGGCGCCCGTACCGGGAAAAACCCTCGGCTTGTGACGGGAAAAACCCGGTTCGGGCTGCGGGGAAATTCCCCCCGCGGTCCTCACCGGCTCGCGGAGAGTCCGCGCGAAATCATCGCCAAACGCTCGCCGAAACAGCCCGATCTCTCGCCCAAGGATCGGATTTCAAGTCGTAGGATAGAGGGACCGTTGGAACCGCGATTGTATCCGAGCTGAGCCGTGCCGCGGTGCGCATCGGCGCGAGCCTTGATCCCGCCGCCCTGCTGCAAGGGCCGCGCGGGAGACGGAACGGAGTTTGGCGTGCTCACCCAAAGCGACTACACCGCCGTGTTCGACGCCTCGCCGGACGCGATGCTCGTGGTGGATGCGGACGGGGTGATCCAGGACCTCAACCGGCAGGCCATCGCGATGTTCGGATGGAGTCGGGAGGAACTTGAGGGCAGCGAAGTCGAGCGATTGATTCCCGACGCCAGCCACGGCCGGCACCGCCGGCACCGCCGACGCTACGGAGAGTCGCCGCAGCCCCGCCCGATGGGCGAGGGACTTGAACTCGAAGCCCTGCGCAAGGACGGCACGACGATCCCGGTCGAGATCAGCCTGAGCCCCTCGAAGCTGGGACGGGGCCGGGAACACGTGATCTGCGCGGTCCGCGACATTTCCTCCTGGAAGCGGGTGCGGCGCCTTTCGGGCATGCTCGTTGCGGCGGCCGAGCAGGAGCGGAAGCACCTTTCGCGCGAACTGCACGACGAGTTCCTCCAGAACCTCGTTGCGCTGAAGATCCGGGTGAAGCTGCTGGCCGACGAGAGGGACGACGGGGCAAGGGAGCGTGCGCGGGCGCAGGTCGCCGAAGACATCCGCGGCACGATCCTTGGCGTCAAGCGCATGATCCGGGGACTCCTGCCACCGGAACTGGACCACGGGGGGCTTTCCTCCGCCCTCGGCTCCGTCTTCCGCGACATCGAGGACGTGTACGGGTTCACGGTCCACGCCAGCCTGGGCCGGGTGGGCGGCGAATTGGACGAGGTCGCCACGCTCGCGCTCTACCGGATCGTACAGGAGGCGGTGGGCAACGCGGTGAGGCATGCGGGGGTGAGCGAGGCGACCGTGACCCTCGAGTCGGCGAACGGGACGGTCACGGCCACCATCCGGGACGAGGGGTGCGGGTTCGACACGGAGGGGGTGCCGGGCGATGGCTGCGTGGGCCTCGCCGGGATGCGCGAGAGGGCCGCGCTCGTCGGAGGCTCCGTCGTCGTGCAAACCTCGCCGGACGGGGGAACGACGGTCCGCGCCTCCGTTCCCGTCCAGAGTACGGACGGACGGAACGGATGAGGGACCGGCGACGATGGTGAGGGCGCTCCTCGTCGACGATCACGCAGTCGTGCGCGCCGGTCTCCGGGCATTGCTTGAAGCATCCGGAAGGGCGGAGGTCGTGGGGGAGGCGTCGTCGGGCGAGGAGGCGGTGAGGAAGGCCCGGATCCTGGAACCGGACATCGTCGTCATGGATCTGGCGATGCCCGGCATGGACGGAGTTCAGGCGACCCGGCGCATCGCCGCCCTCGGCATCGAAACGAAGGTCCTGGTTCTCACCGTCCACGACGAGGACGAGTTCCTGCTGCCCGCCCTCAACGCCGGCGCGGATGGTTTTCTGAACAAGTCGGCCGCCGATACCGATCTCATGGGAGCCATCGAAGCGGTCGTGCGCGGCCACTCGTATCTGCCGCGCAGAGCGGCCGAGCTCATCGCGCGTCAGAAGAAACAGCGGCGCGGCGCGGGCGAAGAGCCGGAGCCGCTCTCGGATCGCGAGCGGACCGTGATCGAGTTGACCGCACGAGGGTTCTCCGCCGCGGAGGCGGGCCGGGAGATGTGCCTCAGCCGCAAGACCGTCGAGGGCTACATCTCCCGCGCCAAGTTGAAGCTGGGCCTCGGGAACCGGCGCGACATCGTGCGCTTCGCGCTCGAAAACGGGCTCCTGCGGCCCGAAGCCGAGGAGTAGCGGAGCCCCGCCGACCCCGCTGGCTTTCCCGGCCCCCGCAGCTCTCGCATCACAAGGCCGGCCGTGCTGGCCGAAGGTCACCGCTTGAGCGGTCCCGCCGTCAACCGGCCCGACGTTCACCCATCCGCGAGGCATAACGCTGCGAGCGGCCGGACTCCCGCCACCGACGCAGTCAACTTCAGTTGGGCCATTAGAACCAGGCGTCGCCGCGGAAATGCAGCTTCAGGACGGGGTCGGCGCCACCCCTTCCGTTAGACCCCAGCCCGCGGGCCACATCCAACCGCAGGAAGCCGTCCATGAAGACGAGTCCCGCACCCACCGCATAGAAATCGTTCCCTCTGGCGGACGCCCAGTCGCCGAACACGGAGAGGCGGAGGAAGCGGATCCGCCGCTGCAGGTCGACTCTGGCCATGTGGATTCGCGATCCCCGGACCGATTGCGCGTGGCCCCGGAGCCACCGACCGCTCCCACCACCGATGTGCCAGAGGTCGTGCGGGGCCGGATCGCCCCACACCCGGGCCGTTCCGGCCTGCATTCCGAGGAATAGCCGGGAAGACAGGGGGATCACCATCGTCCCCTCGACGACGGCCCGTACGTGGGGATTGTGGCCCGCCGATGCACGGACGCTCGCTCGCCCACCCGCGCCGAACGATCCCGGCTCCAGCGTGCCCCACCAGGGCGCCCATGTGACGGCGGCCCCGCCCCGGTTCCGCTTGAGGTCGCTCGAGATGGCGGCGTCCTGCTCGGCGAACAGGCGAAGCGAGAACCAGTTGCGGTGACCAAGCGCAGGCAGGAATCGAACCGCCGCGCCCTGCGACCAATGGAAGTCCTCGGGGTCCCCCGTCGCGTAGATGCCGGGCCTTCCACCGCCTATCCCCGGCTCGCCGTGCCGCAACGACCGGTAGAAGGAGACGAGCATCGTGTGGCCGGGGTGGTTCCGCTGCAGGGTGAGGTCGATGTCCGGCGGCTCCACGCCGCCAGTGCCGATCCTCGCCGTCAACGCCGCCCGTCCCCACCCGAACTGGCGTTGCAGGCGGGTCCCCACCGACACGCGTTCCACGGGGTTGTAGCGCAGGAGCCTCAGCGTCTTGCCTGGGGCGTCGAACAGCCAGGGGCTCGGCGCTTCGGCCCGGTCGCCTCCTTCGCCGGAACCGATGGCCGCGAGTTCCGCCGCGATCCGCTCGACGGTGGCGTCGTCGACTCCGCGATCCTCCTCCCACACGGTCGGGGGCAGCAGGTCGCTCGCGACCAGCGCCTCCCGGTCCGCGGGTGTGATCGTCACCATCTCGCCGGGTTCCGCCTCCGACAGCGCCCCGCTGATGCTGTCCCCTTCCTGGCGCCAGAGCCGAAGCGCCGCTGCGGCCGTGGCCGGCGTCCCGGGAGTGGCCTCCGCGCCGCGTTCACGGATGTCCTCGATGTCGAGCGTCCAGTCGATCATCACGGGAACGGCGAGCGGCGCGAGACCGGAGGCCGTGGCACCCTCCATCGCCCCCATGTCCCCCCGCCAAGTCACGCTGCGGAGCAGCCAGTGGCGTGCCTCCCAGCGTTCGTACTCCACGACTACCGTCGAGACATCCAGCCGCGGGCGGGGCAACGCGCCGTTGAACGCCCCGTTGACCAGCCGGTCGAAAAACCCGGGCGGATCGGGAATCGAATCGGGTGCGGGTGCGTCGTGGGAGGAGTCACGGGGGCCGATGTACATATACAGATTCGGACGCCAGCGTCCGCCGCTCCGAAGGCGCCAGGTCATCTCGCGGCCGACGGGTTTGGCCAGCCGGTAGGCGACGCGCGCGAGGCCCAAAGACTCCGCGTCGATCCACAAGATCGCGGAGACGAGGCGGATGCTGCGGTAGCGTGGGATCACCGTGACGGCGACCGCTCGCACGGTGCTCCCGTCGCTCAACCGGACGGTCGTCGTATCGCCGGAACGGAACTGGTAGTAGCGCTCGGCAGCCGGCCCCAACGGGCTGCGAGTGGTGGTTTCGGCCTCCGGCCACGGCCCGAAGGCCGTGAAGCCGAACGCGAACGGGTCGCCCAGCGGGTCGGCCGCGAATCGTTCCATCTGCAGCCCGGTGAAGAAATCGGAGTCTTCGGGATCGACCAGCGCATGCCGGAACCGTGCCGCAAGCACGTGGACGACGGCGGGCTCGTCGCGCGACCACCGTACGCGCGCTGTGCGTTCGCCGTGCATCCAGGGCCGATTGCGCTGGTAGGAGGGCATCTCGAAGCCCGCCCGCTCGCGGATCAGCGCCGTGTAGGCGTCGATGGTCAGTCGCGCGGTGTCCCGGGCGGCTTTCAGCCCGAGCACGAGTTCGCGTGCGGTGTCGTCCAGGTAGGCGTTTTGGGCGGGATCTGGAGGAAGCGTGATCGAGGTAAGGGAGTCGGGCGTCTGCGCGGACGCCCTGCCCTGCAGGTTGGCGGCCAGCAGGATGGCCGCCAACGCAGCGACCCTCAATGATGGGGTCGGCCGCTCCCTTTCACGCATTCGGGGAGCCGTGGTTCAGAGCTTCCCGCACCGGTCCAGAAGGTGCTCGGCGTGGGACACACCTTCGTTGCTCGGACCTTGTCCAGCCGGGTCGGAGACTCTCACCTGGATCGTATCTTGCGATTCGTCGTCCACCGTACCCGCCACGATGTAGTTGACGACAAGCACATCGGTTTCCCGCAGCAGCCCCCGCGTGCGTTCCGCTCTCACGAATCCGAGGGAGCGGTCACCGTCCGTGATCATGTATCCGAGGCGTTGCAGCGTCGAACTCACGCAGTCGAATCCACCCGCGTCCACGTCCGCCGGACGGGTCATGATCAGCGGCCCACAGGCCGCCGCTCCGATCATGGCCATGAACACCGCCGCGAAGCGTCTCATTGATCACCTCCGGAGTCACGCACGCCTTTTCTTGCGAGGGCGGACGTCGATTCCGCAACCACTCTTCAGGCGTCCGCCCGGTTGCCGGTCTCGCCCGGCGTTCGGCTCTCCCCACACTGGTCCAGCAACCGCTCGGCTTCCGAGATGGCTTGCGACGTTGGACCCTTTTCGGTGGCAGACTTTCCTTTCCGCGAGGCTCTCACCGAGATCGCATCGTCCGACGGGTCGTCTTCCGTGCCTGAGGTCACGTAGTTCACGAGCAGGACATCAGTGGTCCCCGATCTTGATGACAAGAGCGACGGTCGGGCGGGACGTTCCGCCCGCACGAACCCGAGGGAGCGGTCGCCGGCCGTGATCATGTAGCCGAGGCGCTGCAACGTCACGAGCACGCAGTCGAGTCCACCAGCCGGCACACTTGCCGGACGCGTCATGATCTGGGGTCGTCCCGCACCACAGGCCACCGTCGCGGTCAGGGCAATGAACAGCACGGCACGGCGTCTCATCGAGCGTCTCCAAGTCCGAAGTCCGGCTGGCTCGGTCAGTAAAGGGGCCCGGCCACCATCGAGATGACGCTCGGAGGCGTGCCAGCGTCACCCCCCGGACGTGCCGCATCCGGGCCTGTCCGTGCGCCACGATTGCCTGGAGCCCCTGGGGCTCACCGGGACGGAGGCGGCGCGGAGGCTGGGGGTCAGCCGAAAGCAGCTCTCCGAACTCGTCAACGGCCGGTCGGGCATCTCTCCGGAAATGGCGATCCGCCTGGACAAGGCGTTTGGAGGCGGGGCTGAGACCTGGTATCGCCTTCAATCGGCCTACGACCGGCATCGCTATCGGTCGAACTCATCGAACCCCTCGCGTACTCCAAACGCCTGCGCGAGGCACAAGCGATCAATCAGATCGAGAGCCTTGTCTCCCCACTCGTCCCCCTGATGCTGCTGGTAGGTGCGGAACACCAGTTCCGCCACATCCATCGCTCGCCCCGACGCCCGCGTGCTGATGTCTCCTGCACTCTCTCCGAAGTGGTCGAGAAACCGTTCGCACACCAAACAAGTCACGCCGGGCAATCGACTGCGTGCTCGTTTCAGGGCGTAAAGGACCTCGTGGGCACTCTGCGGGAACGCTCGGCTCTCGACGAACGCCCCGATCAGCTCCTCATACCCCTCGAGTCCACGGTCCTCGAACTGTCGGAAACAGGTCGCTGCTCGCTGCCTCACAGCTTCGTCTTCGTCATCGAACAGGACCGTCAGATATCGCTCGCACCAAGCGCGATACGTTGATGCCGCGACGTTCTGGGACGCGACCTCCGCGATTCCTTGCCGATGGTCGACACTGCCTTCCATCGATCCCGCGACTAAATCGTCTGCGTCATGGCCATACAGGACTGCCAGCCCTGCCAATTGCGCTCCGGCTTTCTGGGCATCTGCCGAGCCGGACCGGATCATCTTTTCGATCAGTCCGCGCACTTCCTCGAATTTACACACCTTTTGACCCCACCTCGCGGCAGCTCGGGCCTTTGCATAAGTTACTTGACCTTTCGTTAGTAGTTTCATAGTTTCAATAAATGTCAGCGTTCGGCAATCGGCCGTGCGTTCCGGTTACAATGAATAGTAGAGATAAACGATGGATTCACTGATCATCGAAGTAGACGAATGGAAAGACTTTCTCGTTGCTGCGTCTCGCCACCTCCGCGACAACGGTTCAGAAGACGGCACCACCGTAGAAGTGAAAGATGGGGAGGGGCGCCATGCCCGCGTGAAATGGGAAGACAACGGAAGCCGTGGCACTCTGTTCTATGAGCGGCTAGACCGGGTAGAGCTTTCCTAAACGCCCTTCCTGTTTCGTAACGCCTGAGCGGGCCTAGCCTGTCCTGATCCGGAGTCGGTGCGACAGGTTCACCGGCCTGACCACATCTTGTTGGCGCCGATGACCTCCATCGGCGTACGGCCCCGAGTCCAGCGTCCGGGGCGGGCGCGGTCCTCGTTGTAGTAGCGAAGATATCTCTCCAGATCGCGGCGGAGACCGAGAAGCCCGGCACGAGGTACTGGGCGAAGGCAGGCTTCCAGCACTCCTCGAGGATCGTGCCGTGGACCCGCTCCACGCAGCCGTTGGTCTGGGGCCGTCCGCTGCGGATGAAACGGTGTTCCGCGCCGAGGCTCGCCACCGTCTCCCGGAACGCCCGCGCCGGGAACTCGTTGCCGTTGTCGATCATCACCGCCCCCAGCTCCCAGCCGAACCGCTTCAGATCTGCGGCCACCCACCGCGCCAACCCGGAGGCGTAGCGCGAGGCCGGGTTGTGCGGCGTCACGTGCAACTCGGCCCACGTATGGGCGCTCCCGTTGATCGCCGTGTACTGCCACACCACGTCCCTGTGTACCCCTGAGCTTGCCGACCCGGAAACAGTCCAACTGCACCGGCTCTCCCGGCCCGTCCACCTCCAGGCGGCCCACCTTCGGCGCCGGCCGCTTCTCCACTTCGCACGCCTCAGCTCCGCCGACACCCGTTTCGGACCGAACCCCGGGTGCGCCAGCGAAAACGCCACCACCCGCTGCTCCACCAAAGCCGGTGTCGCGTTCGGCATTCGCGGGTGCCGTCGCTCCCGTGGCCGCAGCGCCTCCGGCCCGCAGGAGAACCTCGGTGCTTGACGTTCGCCGCTTTCACTCGTAGCCATGTCATGCCCGGTCATGCGAGTTGCCACCGACCGGGCGTGTAGGTCGGGACATCATCATCGAGGCCCCCCGTTTCTCCGGCCACCCCCTTCGAGAGGACCACACCGACGCCGCATGCCTGACAAAGACTCGACGACACGAAAGATCATCCCCACCGAACCGGGGAGTGAACTGCTTCGCGACGTGATGGCGCTGGGTCGCGCGAACGTGAAGACGCTCGGCTTCTTCCCGGAGGGTGCCTTCGAGGACTACGCCTCCCGCAGCCAAGTGCTCGCCTGCGTTGAGGATGAGCGCCTCGTCGGTTACGTCGCTTTTCGTACCCGGAACCTCACGATAACGCTGGTGCACCTGTGTGTCGCCAGCGACCGACGGGGGCGAGGGATCGCCAAAGCCCTCGTCGATTACGTCTCCGAACAGTCCTTGGGCTTTGCTGGAATCCTCGCCAAGTGCCGCATCGACTTTCCTGCGAATGACATCTGGCCGAGGCTCGGATTCACGCATCGCAATGAAGTAGACGGACGAGCGACCCGAGAACCCACCAGGCTCGGCGTGTGGTGGCGCGATTTCGACCTACCGGATCTCTTCTCCACAGCGCCCTCGGAGCGGATCATCGTCGCTCTCGACGCCAACGTCCTGATCGACCTGCACGGGGACCCATCCGAACCGGAGCAAGAGGAATCGAAATCACTCCTCGCTGATTGGCTCGAGGATTCCATCGAATACGTCGTAACCGACGAGATCTTCACGGAGCTTGCCCGAAACTCCGACGCGGCGGCACATCGAGCACTCCGGGAGTACGCCCGAGGCTTTCGCTCCCTTACCGCCACTGATCACGACCTTACCCGACAACTCCACCGGCAGCTCACCAACGCCATCGGTCCCGGCGAGTCAGAGCAGGACAAATCGGATCGCCAGCACCTCGTCTTGTCCATGCTCGGTGGCGCTCACTTCTTCGTCACCAGGGATACCAACCTTCTTGACCTCGCTTCTCACATCGAGAAGAGCATTGGGCTCGTCGTCACTCGTCCCGCCGATTTCATTGCACGAACCCACGTCGAACTCACGGGACAGAGCTATGCCCCCACTCGCCTTTCCGGCTCGACCCTCACCATGCGACGGTATGCCGATGCCGACATCGACGATCTCGTGCAGACGTTTCAGGCGTTCGCCCATAGTGAACGAAGATCCGAGATTGTCACGGTTCTGCGTAATGCCCTCGCTCAGCCGACGCAGTCCGACGGTCAGATCGTAAGGGGGCAGGACGGTAGCCTGCGGGGCCTTCTCCTAGTCCGTTTCGGCGACGAGGAGGCGAGGATTCAACTGCTGCGAACGACGCGTGGACCTCTCTCCGACGTGCTAGCGCGCCACCTTGTCTGGTTCGCCGTCCAACAGGCTCGTCATGGGGGGCATGGCGTCATCCGCTTGATGGATGAGCACATTTCACCGGCCGCGGAAGGCGTCCTGGGTGTCCTGGGCTTCCAGCCTGCCGACGAAGGCATGGCCAAGGTAAACGGCATCGGCGTCCTAAGCACGCGCGATCTTGCCGATCATCTGCGGAGGGTCGATCCTGGTTTCACGGATCCCGCTTGGATGGACGAGGCCCTGAGCGCTCTCGATCGCGAGCCATCGGAGATGCCGATTCAATTCGCGTTCGCGTGCGAACGCCTGATGTGGCCTGCGAAGCTCTTGGACACCGCTCTTCCGTCGTACAGCATACCCATACAACCCGAGTGGGCAGCGCAGCTGTTCCACGCGCGGCTGGTAGAGGAGAGTCTTTTCGGATCCGATCCGCGGTTGATGCTGCGATTGGACAACGTGTACTATCGATCCTCGATCCCCAGGGGAGTGGAGGAACCGGCCCGAATCTTGTGGTACGTTAAGGACTCGCGTGAACGCCCCAGCACTAGGTGTTACGCAGCAACATCGCTGGTGGAGGAGGTCGTGCGCGGCCCAGCCAAGGAGATCTTTTCGCGGTTTAGGCGATATGGTGTCTTCAAGTGGCCTGACGTTCGCAACGTGGCGAAGGGCGATCCACTCGGACCGATCGAAGCCTTCCGGTTTGGCCACACTGAGTCGTTCAAGAAGCCGGTTGATCTGTCACGGGTCCGCGTCCTCGCAGCTCAACTGGGGGTGCCAGTGCCGTTCCTTCAATCGCCGTCTCGTGTGTCGGCTGAACTCTTCAAGGCAATCTATCGGGAAGGGGTTCCAAGCGATGGATGAACGGACGTTGGTTTTTTCCGTGCAGCCGAAGTTCGCCGAGAAGCTCTTGGATGGCGAGAAGACCGTGGAGCTTCGCCGAGTGCTTCCGCGCCGAATCGGAACCGGCGACTTCTTGCTGATCTACACAACGGCGCCTGAGGCGCGATTCATCGGGTTCTGCCGCGTCACCGGAGTCTTGCAAGGTTCTCCAGAAACGCTGTGGCCCCAAGTGGAGGCTTCGGCCGGTGTGACCCGAGCCGAGTATCGCCGATACTTCGGCGAGGCCAGCCGCGCTTTCGGAATCCAAATCGAGCGACCCGTCCGACTCCTCGCCGAGGTCTCGCTGGAGGAATCCCGCAGATACGCGCCGAACTTTCGCCCCCCGCAGAGCTTCCGCTACCTGAACAGCCTGGACGTAACGCTGCGCGAGGCGTTGAGCGCGGCAATGCAGCGCGCCGACGCAAGCCGCCAAGGACCGGTCGAAGCGACGTCCGGGCCCGGTTGACACATCGTCACGACGATGCCTCCGGCAGCGGCACGAACGCCTTCCGCCCCCGGCCGCGCCTTCCCGGACTTCGGCATTCCTCAGCCAGCGATACCAATCCCCGGAAGCTATGGTCCCGCACATTAGGTGGACCGTGAGTCGAGCCACTCTTTCCGGCGCGCCGAGAGCAGATGATCGGGCACGCGGCGTCCGCGCAGGGCGTAGACGGCAGTCGAGACTCTGCTGAGGATGGGGCTTCGGGTCAGCGTCGCGGTCATCGCTTGGGAAAGGCCGCGCATCTTCATCCCATCGACCATTTCCCGGAGGAGAATGATCCCCTGGTGCTCCTCGATCACCTCTACCAGGGCGCGTTCGGACTTCGACAGAACCTCGGACCGCGGTGGCTTGCCGCTGAGTCGGGCCAGTCCCCCGGCGACCTCAAACCCCGGATGCTGTTTCAGGACCGACTCCACGACGTCCCGCGGCGGCACCGGATCCAATCCGGGGCTGCGGAGAAGACCCGAGTGGAGTTCGACCATCGGCAGGGGAGTCGTAACCGCCAGCATCTTTCGAACTCGTCGGACCATCGATGAATCCGAGGAGGGCTTGGGGACCAGATACCCGAGAACGCGACTGTAGCTCTTGCCGCGTAGTGTAACGAGGGTCGCGGCATGTCCCGCGTCGAAGGGCGAGAGTTTTTCGAGGGCAGGTTCGTTCACCGCACCGACACGTCGAAGGTCATCGCGCACCTTACCCTTCAGCCTCCCGACGACGTCGCCGAGCCGTCCCGTCTCGATCCAGGCGGAGTGACCCTCGACCCCAACCCATACACGGATCTCCGGATCCCAACCGGTCTGCGGGACCAGGCCGGCATCCGAGAGCTCCGCCAGAGGACTGACAGACAAGCGGTCCGGCAGGATGCCTTCAGCGGACAACCGTTCGACCAGGACTGCGGTGGAGGCGATCCCCCCTGCGAGATCGATCTCTCGAACCACCCGGGAAGCGATCGGCAGCCGCAGGCCCGATGTGGCCAACCTCCGGAGATGGCCGGTTACGATCTGTCGGACCCTTTCGCGCGAGACCCCGGCTGCCTCGGCGAGTTCGTCCAACGTAGGCCGCCTCTCCGAACGATAGCGAAGGCGTGCAAGCACCAGCTCTCGATTGCGGTCGCCCAGGTTCGCGCAGAGAGCCGCAACCTCTTCGTCCAGGGTCTTCGCTGACGCAATCGATCGCAGAAGCTCAGCGCCCAGGGCCGGAACGCCTACTCCGCCCGGTTCGGCCCAGCTCATTTCGGCGAGCTTGTCCATCGGAATCGTACGCAGGACATCCACCAACCCACCTAGCTTGGCAAGTTGAGCCGGGCTGAGAACACGAGCGAGATCCCAGTCGCGTAAATCTCCGAGAGTATGGCAACCCCATTGATCGAGCACCGCCACCGTAACCCTGTTGAGAGCGAGACTCGAAATCGGAACGGGGGCCAGGTGCGGGGGGAGGCCGGCGATGGTCGGCGTGTCGCCCTGGAACGTCTCCCGGGTTGCCCCGATTGTCGCAAGGTGCCGGAAATAGTCAACGATCTCAGTCGCGGCTCGGGGGCCTATCTGGTCAAGCCACAAGAGATCTGCGGTGGACAGGCCATCCAATTCTCCGATGGTGCGCAAACCGTTGCGAAACAGGAGGTTTCTTGTACGAGCGGAGAGATCCGTCGCAATAATCGGCGTGTGCCGGATACCGGCAGGCACGTTTACAACTTCGAGCACCGTTACGGCACCAGGGGCTGGAGGCGGCCGAACTCGTACTCGGCGGGCGGCTCGGCGCCCATGAGGTGGCGGACGAAGTAATCCCAGCGGCGGCGCATCATGTAGGGCTCGTTGCCGAAGCCGTGGCCGCGGTTCGGGAACAGCAGCAGATCGAAGTCCTTGTTCGCGGCGATGAGCGCGTCCACGACCAGCATCGTGTTCGAGTGCGGGACGTTCGTGTCCATCGTGCCGTGCGCGATGAGGAGTTTCCCCTCGAGGTTATCGGCCACGAGCTGGTTCGCCTGGTTGTCGTAGTTCGTCGCGCCGTCGGCGTACGCCTCGAGCAGCCCCTGGTACTTTTCGCCCCAGTCGTCCTCGTAGTTGCGGTTGTCGTGGTTCCCCGCCTGGGAGACGGCGACCTTGTAGAAGTCCGGGTAGCGCAGGATCCCGGACGTGGAGGCGAACCCGCCGCCGGAGTGGCCGTAGATCCCCACCCGGCCGCTGTCGATCCACGGGTGGCGCTCGGCGAGTTGGCGGATGCCGGCGATCTGATCCGGGAGCCCGTTGTCGCCCATGTTCCCGTAGTAGGCGTCCTGGAACGTCTTCGACCGCCTCGGCGTGCCCATCGCGTCGAGTTCGATGACGACGAACCCGAGTTCGGCCAGCGACTGCAGGTCGCGGTGCGCGGCGCGGAAGCTCCGGCTCCCCACGCTCCCGCTCTGCGGCCCCGGATACAGGTAGTTGATCACGGGATACTTCGCGGCCGGATCGAAGTTCGAGGGACGGAACATCAGTCCGTACAGATCGGTCTCGCCGTCGCGCGCCTTCACCGTGAAGGGGATGGGCGGCTGCCATCCGCTGCGCTCGAGGCGCGAGATGTCCGCCCGTTCGGCGGTTTGCAGAAGCTCGCCGTCCATGTCCCGGACGACCGTCACGGGCGGCATCGTCGGCGTGGAGTACTGGTCGACGAACGTCTCCCCGTCGGGCGCCAGCCACACCGCGTGGTTCGCGCTGTCCGGCGTGAGCAGCGCGACATCGCCCTCGTCCAGCAGCGCGCGGTAGAGATACGCAAAATAGGGATCGCCCGGCTCATGCCCGTTCCCCATGAAAAGGATGTCCCCCGTCCCCTCGTCGACGCGGAGGACGCGTTCCACGTTCCACGCGCCCGACGTCACCTGCCGCTTCAGTGCTCCGGTGTTCGCGTCGTAGAGGTAGAGGTGCCCCCAGTCGTCGCGCTGCGAGTACCAGAGGATCTCGTCGGATTCGGAGAGATAGCGCCAGTTCGCGTGGGACTCGAAGAACGTCTCCACGACCTCCTCGAACAGGTCGCGCACCTCGCCCGTGGCCGCGTCGGCGATGCGGACGAGGGCCCGCTTGTGGTCTCTTGAACTCGAGACGAAGACGAGCCGGGAACCATCGGCGCTCCATTCGACATCGGAGAAGCTCCCGCGGCAGGCCACGTGGTCGCACACCGTGGAGCGGTGCGGGTCGGGGGGCATGTCCAGGCGGACCAGACGGCTCCCCTCCGGCGCCTCCGTGTCGATCACCACGCGGTGGATCCGGAAGATGACGGAGTCCTCCGGGAGCGGGTAGCGCCACGCCTCGAGTTCGGGGTGCCCGACCTCCGTCGTCACCATGTACATCATCCCCACCCCGCGCCCGTCGTGCTGGAAGGTGGCGATGCGGCGCGAGTCGGGAGACCACTTGAGCACGGGGCGGTCGCTCTTCACCCAGCCCGCGTTGTTCGTCGCATAACCGAAGTCCTCGACCCCGTCTTCGGTAAGCTGCCTCGTCTCCCCCGTGGCCAAGTCACGGAGCCACAGGTTGTGATCGCGGATGAAGGCCGCCTTCGTCCCATCGGGCGACACGATGTCGAAGCGGCCGGCCGGCGTGGCCTCGGGCGGCGGGACCGCCTCGCAGCGGTCGGGGTCGAGCCCGCAGGCGTGCGTCTCCCCTTCGACGTCGACCTCGAAGCGCACCGACCCGGCCTCCAGGGCGAGGTCTCCGAATGGGAGCGCGAAGGCGGTGTACTCCTCGCCGCTCGCCGCGGTGAGCGCGGCGGCCATGCGCGCGTGGTCGAAGGCGCGCTCCCGCGTCCCCGCGGCCGGATCGACGATCACGTACTCGGTGCCACCCTCGAACCGGTTCCGATACCAGAACCGTCCGTCGTCCAGCCAGGCGGGAAGCACGGAAGCCCCGAGCACGAGCGGGTTCGTGTGGCTCCCGAGCCGCCCCTCCGCCCGTTCGTAGTCCGCCTCCGTCAGCGCGGCGGGCGCGTCCTGACCAGCCGCCGGCGATCCGCGAACAGAGAGCGCCGCCCCCAAGCCACATACCACCACGGCGAGGCGATGGAGCGCGAGAGGTGTGGTTGCGGACGTGCAACGTGCATTCGGGACGAGAGCCATAGCGATCGACCTTCTTCCGATTGATACCTGGATGAACCGGACCGCCAAGATGCTTGTTGTCCGAGGGCCCGGCCACGGGCGTTCGCGGGCGGTGGCAACCGCCTGCTTGTGGACACCACGGGATGAGGATTATGGTATGCATGAAACTAGATACCACATACAACAGAATTACCATTTCAGGAATCGTGCCATGACTATACCGGATCACGCGGCGGGCAACATGGTCGAATGCGAGCGGGTGGCGATCGACGCCGCAGGGCGGCTGGTCGTGCCCGGTAGATTCCGGAAGGCTCTGGGAATCCAGGGGCCGCAGCACTTGGTCATTGGACTTGAGGGCGACACGCTTCGGCTGAGTACGACGGACGGTGTGATTCGCCGCTACCAGGACCTGGCCAGACGGCGGAAGCGGACCCCCGGCAGTGTCGTGGATGCGTTTATTGCGGAGCGGCGTCGAGAGGCTGCCGAGGAGTGATGCCGGCGTCGGTGTTGCTGGATGCGTCGGCGCTCCTGGCCCTCGTGTTCGAGGAGGACGGGGCTCCGCAGGTTCGGGAGACCGTGCGTCGGGGCGCGGCGATCTCGGCCGTGAACGCCGCCGAGGTGGCTGCGCGTCTCGGCGGTGAAGGCTGGACGCCCGATGAAGTTGAGGGGTTCTTCGCTGAATCGAACATCGATGTGTTACCCTTCGATTCCTCTGCCGCACTTCTGAGCGGATCATATCGCCGGTTGACCCGGCACATCGGCCTGAGCCTGGGCGACAGAGCGTGCTTGGCCACCGCCCGGCGACTCGGCCTCGCAGCGCTCACCGCCGACAGGGTGTGGACCGAGTTGGAGCTGGACGGCGTCGAAATCGTCTGCATCCGCTGACCACCGAAGTCTACCGCAGTCCCGTTTAACCGCTTAACCGCGATCTGAGGCAGGCTTATCCGGGGATTTCCTCCCTGTCGGTTTCGACGAGTTCGTAGAGGGCCACGGTGGGGACATCGAACGCGTCGCGTTGCCGGACGAGCACCCAGTCCCGGCCGGCGTCGAGGAGGGCGGAGCCACCGGGCATCGCGAGGCGCCGCAGCCAGGCGCCGTCCCGGTCCAGGAGGTGCAGTTCCTCTCCGGGCGCCCGCCAGCGGTACGTCCTGATCCATATGCTGCCGTCAGGCAAAGAGAGGAGGGATTCGTAGGCGGGGAAGCGCTCGGGCAGGTACGCCCGCCTCTCCGGCCAGACCTCGCGCTCGAAGCGGCGGCGGCCCTCCCGGTCGGAATACCGATCCAGACCCGAGAGGTAGTCCCGGTACCGCTCGACCTGCTCGTCGGTGACGGCGAGGTCGGGGCCGGCCCAGCGGGCGGTGCGCGTGACCCGGCCCGTCCAGTCCAGATGCTGCAGTTCGTAGTCGTTCGATGTCCCGAACCACACACCCGTGTCCACGGCCGCGAAGACCATGCTTCGTCCCCAGTAGCTCGGCATGACGCTGCCTCGGGAAATGCGCGTCCGCTCCGCGCCCGGAATCCCGGACTGCAGGACGGTCACGCCGTCGGTCACGGCAACCCTCAGAGACACGCGCCAGCGCCACTGTTCGCCCACGGCCCGCTCAAGGGCGCTTGGTCGATCCTCCGGCCACGGCGTGAATACGAGGCGGCCATCGGTTGAGCAGGCGGGTGTCCCGTATGGATTCGCGCCGATGGAGTTGAGCGTGCGCGTGTCGACGACGTTGCCGTCGAGATCCAGTTGGGTGATGCGGTCCTGGACCCAGTCGAAGACGGTGATCGTCGCTCCGGGGCAGTGCCGCAGGAGGCGCAGGCCCCGGTACTCTCCGGGCCCGTCCCCTTCCCGCCCGCTCGTCCACAGATGCCGTCCGTTCGCGTCGTATCGGCGCACGTTATCGCTCTGCTCGTCCACGACGACGATGCTCCCGTCATCCAGACGAACGGCGCCCGTCACCTCCCCGAAGATGTACTCGAGCGGACCATCGAGCGCGCCGATGCGGACCCGCGGCTCCTCGGCCAGCGTCAGATCGGCGTCGCGGGGCGTGGCGCTCTCGACCACCGCCTGGGCCCCGGTCAGCGCAGCCGCCAGCGCGAGCGTCGAGATCATCGGCCGTGGATCGCCGCAGTCGCCGCAGTCAAGACGAAGCCGACGCGTCGGCCGTCGTGCGCAGGGCGTCGATGCGGCGGGCGACGCCCTCTTCGTAGCCGGATTCTTCAAAGCCTTCGCGCTTGAACTGGATGGTGCCCGCCCGATCCAGGTAGAACGTCGTGGGATAGCCGAGGATCTCGTAGTCCAGGGCGAGCCCCTGCTCGTCGAACATGACGGGGAACGTGAAGCCGCCCTCCTCGATCTGCCGCGCGACCTCTTCGCGGGGGGACCCGGCCGTGGCGACGGTGAGGAACACGACATCCTCGTCGTCTTCGTACGTCTCCAAGAGTTCGACGAAGTGCGGGAACTCCTGGAGGCACGGACCGCACCACGTCGCCCAGAACTTGAGCACGACGATCTTCCCTTCGAGGTCGCTCAGCCGCCACTCGATCCCGGTCTGGTCCGCGAGCGCGAACGCCGGAGCCTCGCGCTCGAGGCGATCGCCCAGTTCGCGCCGATCCATCTCCTCCTCGACGACGGGGCGCCGTACGGCGAGCCGCTCCTCGACGGTTTCGGGAGAAAGATCAGCGGCTGCGGCGGCTTCTTCCGCGAGGGGCTCGAACCGGGAACCGCCGAAGGCGATCGCCTCCACGAAGGCGTCCAGAGCCTCCACCGGCCGGTCCGTGCGCAGGAGATGACGCCCGTACTCCCCAAGCGTGGTCTCACGTCTGGACTCGGTCGCCACCTGCTCGAACAGTTCGCCCGCCGCTTCGGTCTCGCCGAGTTGCGTGAGGGCGCGGGCCCGGAGGATGCGGGCCCTGTCGATCAGGATCTGCCGCGACCGCTCGCGCTCGTCGCCCCGGAGGCCGGGGTACAGGTATCCCGGGCTGTGTGCGCGCAAGTCTTCCTCGATCGCGACCGCTTCATCGAGCACCGCCTGCGGCTCGATCCCGAAGTAGAGCAGGCCGCGGAGCGCCGAGAACACGCCCTCCCGCCACTGGACCACGGCCATCGAGGCATCGAACAGCTCGCCGGCCACCTCCGGTGCGAGCGGCGCATGCGGTGGTTCCGCCGCGACGGTCGCCGCCCCCCATACCGTCCTGCTGCTCGGCGCATCACCGTCGATTGAAGCGAGCGCGCGCTCCGTCACCACCGTATGGTTGCGGTCTACCCAAGCACCGCGTCCCCCGAGATCCCTCGACTTCAACCCCTCGGCGGCGAGGCGCGCCAGGTCGACCGTGCTATCGGCATACCCGCCCCGGGCCATCGAGAAATCGAGAGTCAGGTCCCAATACCGCATGTCATCCGCCAACACTCCCCGGTCGGGCGCCGCCTCGAGTCGTTCCAGCCAGCGGTCCGCATCGTCTTCGCGCCGCAGCACGCGAAAGTCGTATCCCGCGGCGAGCCGGTACAGAACCGGGGCCGCCACGTCCGCATCGTCTTCGGCCTCGGCCGCGAGCGCGTCGAGCGCGGCCCCGATCGAATCCCTCACGACCTGGCCTCGGTCGCCTTCCTCTCGTTCGGCGAGCGCGACGCGGAGCGCACCTACCGCGTGGAGCAGGATCTGGTCGTCCGGCCGCGTGGCCCGCACCTCGGCGAGGACCGTGCGATACGCGTCGAGTTGGCCCAAGTCCTCGGCCGCATCCTGTGCTTCGTCATAAATGACGGGCCGGTCCGGCGCGTGGCGGAGTGCCTCCGGGAGGACCTGGAGGATTCTCTCCCCATACCTCCGATCGGTCTCGAAGATGCCGGCCCAGCGAAGATCGTGGACGTAGCCTTCCCAGGCAGCGGGATCGCCGGGTTCCAGTTCGAGCACCCGCTGCCAGGCCCGCACGGCTGCCGCATGCAGACTGAAATAGCTGGCGAGCGTGGCGTACTGCCGGTGCGCCTCGGCGTCGTCGGGCGATGCGGCGCGCGCCGAATCGTAGCGGGCCATGGCGCGCTCGAACTCGATGGCTTCCGCATCGGCGGCCGCGTCGGCCATCAGTTCGGCGTGCGGGCGGGCGTCGCCGCAACCCGCGAGGACGGATAGACACACCCCCGTGAGGGTCAGATGCCGTCTCATGGATTGTCTCATGGATTCGCTCCTGTGGACGTTCTCCTGCGGACGTTCTCCTGTGGACGTTGAGTCGCCATGCCCCGAAGATGCCGGGACGGGTCGGGAAGCACTGATCACGTCGGATCGATCTTTGGAGTCACGATAAGGATGAGCACGGGCGCGTCCGCAGAGCGGCGCGCCGATCCCAACACCACCCTCTGACCATCGCGGATCGTGACAGAGGCTTCGAGAAGCGGTAGGGGCACCAGATCGGTGAGGGTCACCGTGGCGCGGACGGTCCTTGCGGTATGGCGCGCACGGACCTCCGTGCTGATCGCCAACGGAGTCAGGGAATCGTCCGGGACGATTCTCTGGGATCCGCTACCGCCAACGGTGCTGCTATTGAGATATGACAGGCCGACGTTCAGCACCGAAGTCGACAGGAGCCGGTATCCCTTGAAGTTGAAGAGCCTCCTCAGTTCGCTCACGACGTCCGCGATCTCCGGGTCGTGGTCGCTGAAGCCATCCGCCTCGACCAGGTGAAAGAGGAGTTGGACGTTCTGGATGGTTTCCGCCGCATCCTCGCGCTCCTGCGCGCTTGCCATGCCCGGGAGCGCGCCGAGGGCCAACGTCGTGATCAAGGCCCGGCGGAGACTCGCGCTCACCTTCCGGTTCTCCCGCACGTTCACCCTTCCTTGCGTCTTGCCGATCATCAGTCACTCTCCTCCGGGCTCAGCAGCCATACGACGGCAATGTCGGGATCGTTCGTGGGGAAGACCACGAACGGCCCGTCGGCCTCCACATCCATTTCGCTCACCATGCTCCGCGGGGGGGACGCGACGGGGTCGTTCACCTCTTCGATGGCGCCGTCGGGCAACAGGAGCAGGGCCGCCACGACGGCCGCCGCCGCGAGCGGCCCCGCGGTCCACCTCCGCCACGGGCGCCGACGCTCCACGGGCGTGGCAGGCTCATGCGGCACGGCGGGCAGGCCGTCGCCCAGCTCGTTTGCCAGCGCCGACAGAACGGCGTGCATGTTCCGTTCGTCTCGCGCGATTCGCTCCGCGTCCCGTTCAGCCATCGTCCCCCCCGGTTTCCGTTTTCGCGGGTTGCGCCAGCATCTCCTTCCGCATCCTGCGCCGCGCGCGAAGCAGATGTACGCGCAGCGTGTTCGGGTTCATCTCCAGCAGCCGCGCCGCCTCCGCGGGTCTCAGTCCCTGCAGGTCCACCAGATCGAAGACCTCCCGCTGCGCCATGGGCAGCTCCGTCACGAGAGTCCGAATCAGTCGCAGCGTCCGCTTCATCTCGATGTCATCCAGCGGATCCTCCAACTCGGGCACGCGCGCCTCGGCCAGCCACTCCGCCTTCTCGGCCAGCCGCTGCTCCCGCCGCCTCGCCCGCTGGTGATCCAGGCTCGCGTTCCGCGTGATGCGGTAGACCCAGCTCGTCACCCTGGCGCGGCCATCGAAGCTCGCGATCGAGTTCAGCGTCTTCATCAGGACGAGTTGCGCGACGTCCTCCGCGTCATCGGGATCGCCGGTCATGACCAATGCCCACCGGCATACCAGGGGACGAAGCGCGCCCGCCAGCCTGTCGAGCGCCCCTCGCTCTCCCTGTCTGGCCCCTTCGACCAGTTCCAGGATCTCTCGGTCGGAGAGCATGGCGCTCCCGGCCCCTTCCCCCGCGGGTGGTTTTGATAGGTGAGACGGCGCTGCCGGGTGGAGCGTTTACCTTGGAGGTGGAAGGATCGTCATCCGCCGGCTTCGGCCAGTTCGTAAAGAGCAACCGTCGGGACGCCCAGTTGATCGCGCTGGCGCAGGAGCACCCAGTCCCGGCCCGCGTCGAGGACGACTCCGCCCGGGATCATGAGTCGGCGAAGCCATACGCCGTTCGCGTCGAGCAGGTGCAGTTCCTCGCCGGCCGCCCGCCAGGCGTGGGTCTTGACCCAGAAGGCGCCGTCGGGCAGTGCGATCAGAGCTTCGTACGCGGGGAATCGCTCCGGAAGCTGCTCCCGGATGTCCGGCCAGACCTCCCGCTCGAAGTTCCGCCGGGCTTCGGCGTCGTCGTACCGCGCCAGCCAGCCTTCCCGATAGCTGTCGACGCGGTCGTTCGTCACGTTGAGGTCGGGGCCGGCCCAGCGGGCGACCCGGGTGACCCGACCCGTCCAATTCAGTTGCTCGAGTTCGTAATCATCGGCCGTCCCGTACCACACGCCGGCCCCGGCGGCCGCGAACACCATGTCGCGCCCCCACCAGCGCGGACCGCTGGATCCGGCCTGGATGAAGAACCGTTCGGCGCCCGGGATCCCCGAGCGGAGGGTGACGACGCTGTCACCCTCGAAGGCTTCGAGGGCCGTTCGCCACCGGTAGAGGTCCCCCTCGGCCAGACCTTCCTCGTAGCTCTCACCCATGTCGTCGGGCCACGGCGTGTACACCAGGCGACCATCGGGCGCACAGAGGGGGTCGTTGTAGGGGCGGACGCCGGCAGCAAGTAACGAACGCGTCGCGAGCACGTTGCCATCGAGATCCAGTTCGGTGATGCGGTCCAGGCTCCAGTCGAAGACGGTGACCGGCGCCCCGGGGCAGTTCCTGAGGAGCCGGAGCCCCTTGTACTCCCCCGGCCCCTCGCCCGACCTCCCGCTGGTCCACAGGTGACGCCCGTTCGCGTCGAATCTGCGCAGGTTGCCGCTCTGCTCGTCCGCGACGACGATGCCCCCGTCCTCAAGGCGGACCGCTCCCGTCACGTTGCCGAAGATGTATTCGAGCGGGCCGTCGACGATCCCGACCCGCAGCAGCGGCTCGTCCGCGAGCCTCAGGTCCGGATCGCGGGGCGCCGCGCTCTCGACCACCTCCTGACCGGCGAGTGTCGGCGGTGGCGCCAGCATCGAGACGGTGAGGAGCAGTACGGCGGCGCCCGGCACGCGGAGCCTGGATCGGTGCATTTCCGCTCCCGCGGAGAGACGTGGACAGGGAACGTCGATCTCACTCACGGGGACACAACTCCGATGCGAAAGCGTTGCGTCTCATGCAGAGCTTCACCCGTGCCGGGCTTCGATCCGCGAGCGGAACCACTCGGCGATCGCTTCCTCATCCAGCTTGCCGGCGGCCAGAGCCCACATCCTCTCCACCACCTCTTCGTCCGGCGCGACGAGGTCGAGTCCGTTGAGGCCGAGAAAGATGACCGCGGTGAGGAACGAGATGCGCTTGTTGCCGTCGCGGAACGGGTGACCGGAGCAGATGCCGAAGGTATGGCAGGCGGCCAGACGCGGCAGATCCGAGTCCGGTTCGCAGGTCCATCTCTGCCGCGCCCGGGCCAGGGCGGCCTCGAGGATCGTTCCGGCAAGATGAAGTTCGTATGATGAGACGGACGAGTGTCGTGTTCACCCCTGGTGCCGAGGTTCAGATGCGCTCCCTTCCCGTCGCCCTCGTTCTTCCCGCCGCCGTGCTCGCGCTGCCGCCGCAGGCGCCGCTCGCCGCGCAGGAGCGGCCGTTCACGTTCATGGATGTGCAGGAGATGAAGCGCGCCGGCTCGTGGACGCCGAGCCCGGACGGCGCGTGGATGCTCTACACGGTGACGACTCCGGACTGGGAGGCGGCGGAGTCCCAGTCCGACATCCACCTGGTGTCGCTGAGCGAGGGCGTCGCGTCGGACCGCCGGCTCACCTACACGGAGGACAAGGACGAGCGCAGCCCAACGTGGGCCCCGGACGGATCCTTCTTCCTCTTCGCCTCCAACCGGGACGGGGACGACACCCAGCTCTACATGATGCGCCACGACGGCGGCGAGGCCCGGAAGATCACGGACGCGGAGGAGGGCGTGTCGCGCTTCGCGTTCAGTCCGGGCGGACGCTGGCTCGTCTACCGCTCCGGCGAGACCGGCCGAGAGCAGCTCTACCGGCTGCCGGCCGACGACCTGGCGGACGCCGAGCCCGAGCAGATCACGGACGGCGAGGCGGGCGTCGACCAGTGGGACTTCTCCCCCGACGGAACCGGCGTCTACTTCACGCGCCCCGACTCGTTCGACGAGGACGAGGTGAAACGGCGCGAGGAGGGCTTCACCGTCGACGTGCGGAACGCGGTCACCCCGCTCTCGAGCCTGTGGAGCGTCAACATCGAGTCCGCCGTCGAGGAGCGCGAGACCGACGATTCGTCTTACAGCATCAACAGCTTCACGATCTCCGACGACGGCCGCTGGATCGGGATCACGGGCGGCTCGACGGAGCGCTACGAGCGCAACATCACGGCGCAGCGGTTGTACGCGGACCTGTATCTCATGGAGGTCGCGACCGGCGAGGTCGAGCGCCTGACGGACAACTACGAGGTCGGCGAGGGCGGGCTCGGCTTCTCTCCGGACGGGCGGTGGATCGCCTTCTCGGCGCCGGACGAGATGGAGCGCTACTCGATGACGGAGAACCGCGTCTACATCCGCGAGGTCGCCGACCGAGGGGGCGCGTTCCGCAAGCTGGGGGCGGAGTTCGACCAGAGTTCGAGCGTCGGGTTCTGGTCGGAGGATTCGAACACGATCTACTTCAACGCCGGCGTGAAGGTGACGACGCAGCTTCACGCCCTCGACGTGGAGACGGGCGCGGTGCGGCAGCTTACCGAGGAGCGGGCGGCGCTCTCCGTGTCGGAGGACGATGACACCGGCACGATCCTCATCAACTACAGCGACCCGCAGACCCCGCCCACCGTGTTCACGGTCGCGAGCGTCGACGATGTCCCGGACCGCTCGAAGTGGACGCAACTCGTCGACGTGAACCCGCAGTTGGGCGAGGTGGCCTTCGGCGAGGAGGCCGAGGTCAACTGGCAGTCGTCGGACGGGAAGACGGTCGGGGGCGTGCTCGTCTACCCCGTCGGGTACGAGGAGGGGACGCGCTATCCGCTCATCGTCGCGATCCACGGGGGTCCGGCGTCGGCCGACATCCTCCGCTTCAACGGCGGCTACAGCGCGCAGGTGTACGCGGGCGCAGGCTACGCCGTGCTCAAGCCCAACTACCGGGGCTCGCGCAACTACGGGAACGCGCACCGCACGGACATCGTGGGCGACTACTTCACGATGGGCTACGAGGACATCATGACGGGCGTGGACCACCTGATCGCCGAGGGGATCGTGGACGGCGACCGCATGGGCGCGCTCGGCTGGAGCGCGGGCGGCCACTGGTCCAACTGGATCCTCACGCAGACCGACCGCTTCAAGGCGATCAGCTCGGGCGCCGGGACGATGAACTGGATCAGTATGTACGCGCAGAGCGACGTGCAGCGGAACCGCCAGTTCTACGTGGGCGACGGCTTCCTGTACGAGGACTTCGACACGTACTTCGACCAGTCCCCGCTCAAGTACATCACGAACGCGACCACGCCGACCATGATCCACGTCGTGGAAGGCGACCCGCGCGTGCCCAGCCCGCAATCGGTCGAACTCCACATGGCGCTCAAGAAGCTCGGCGTGCCGACGGAACTGTTCATGTACCCGGGCCGCAGCCACGGCATCCCGGACCCGCGCAACCGGCTCGTGAAGGCGGTGAGCGAGATGGCGTGGATGGACTACTACGTGCGCGGCATCGGCGAGAACTTCCAGTGGCGCCAGGTCCTCGAGACGCTCGAGGGCGAGGAGGCCCCCACGGTCGTCTCCGAGCGAGGCTGACCGTCTTGGACCCGATCGCAGCCGGTGACCCCGAAGTTCCGGCACGCAATCGGATAATCGCGCAAAGGGTCCGTTGGCGACCACTGAGCCGCTCGATCTGGCGGGCGGTCCGGATCGCAGCCGCCGTGGCCATCGTGGTGGCGCCCTTCGGTTATGCAATCACCGGGGTGCACCAAGAGGTCTGGATGGGGGCGGGCTGCGGGCTTGCCATCGGCGTGGGCATCGGCCTCCGGGGAGGCGCGCAGGCCGGTCCGTGGATGGGGATCCTCATCGGTTCGATTGTCGGGATCTCTACCGCGTTGATTGCCGGCGCGGCGCCCTGGGACGGGTTCGGGGTTCTTGTTCCACCCATCCTGGCCCTGGCGGTCGGCATGCATGACGGGCTCCGCGAGACCTCCTTCTCCCGCTACAGGGACATGAGCCGGGAGACGTTCATCTTATCTGCCCTGCTCGCTCTGGGGCTCTTCCCCGTCCTGGTCACGTCGGGATTCTGGGCGTTCACGGTGGCTCCGCTCGCGTGCATGCCATGGATCGCGCTGATGTCCGGCCTCCTCAGCCACCGCCGCGAGGGATGGCACGACGCGCGTCCTCCCCGACTTCTCGTTCTGAGTGCGGTGCTCCTGTTTGCCTTGCTGCTTTTTCTGAGTGTGGACGAGCAGATTGGAACCGCTCGGTTGACCCCACGCATCGTCCCGGTCCTCCAATACGTCGGGACGGTGGGGCTCGTGTTCGCGTCAGTGCCGGCCGCCGCGTTTCTGCTTGGGCGCGTCGGAATCGCGTGGTTGCAGCCGCGACTGCGGGTGTACGACCGGCTTGCCGAATACCTTCGGGTCATGTGGGTTCCGATCGGCGGCTTCGCTGTCGGCTACCTTATCATCATCGTGCTGTTCGCCGGGTTCTACGGAATGCTGGAGCGGTTCGGCCCCGGCGCGTTTGCCGATGCCGGCGTCGGGGTCAAGGAGTGGCTCTTCTTCGCGTTCTTCACCGGCCTCGCCCAGGACTACGCGACCGTCGTCCCGATCTCGGACAGCGCCCGCTTGCTGGTCGGCGCCCACCTTATTCTCTCGGCGGGGTGGGTCGTGGTGTTGTTCGCGGCCGTGATGTCATCCATCGGGCCGAAACTTGAGAGGATCGCCAGGCGCCACGCGGAGGAAGAATCTTGAGCCGACTGGCCTGGCTGGGTATCCGGATTGCGGCGACCGTCGCCGTCGTCGTCGCGACCTGCGGCTACGCGATCACCGGGGACCACACCGATGTCTTGCTGGGAGCGGGGTGCGCGGTTGCCGTCGGCGTGGGCGTCGGCCTTCGCGGGGGGTCGAGCGGCGGCCCGTGGACCGGCATCCTGATCGGTTCGATGGTCGGCGTCGTCACAGCCTTCCTGGCGGGGGCGCTGAGTGTCGGCTGGGGCGTCATCATCCCTCCGCTTCTCCCTCTGGCGGTCGGCCTGATCGACGGGCTCGACCGCTCGTCTCTCTCGGGGTATCGGGATGTGGTCCGGGAGGCGTTCATCCTGGCCGTCCTGCTGAGCCTGGGGTTCGTCCCCGCGCTGATTGCGGGCGATGTCTCCCAGGCGCCGCTGGTGGCGGCGGTCCCGATCCTGGCCATGCCCTGGACCGCGCTGCTCATCGGCCTCCTCAGCCGGCGCCGCGAGGGATGGGGCGACACCCGGCCTCCCCGGCTGCTGGTCCTCGGCGCGCTTGCCCTGCCCGTCTTGATGGGCTTCGCGTTTGGATTCGGCGTAATACGGGAAGACGTTGGGTTGTCGGGTGTCTGGAATGTCCTGTGGATCGTGTTCACCCTGATCGTCTCGCTCGTGCTGCTTCCGGTGGTCGGTTTCCTCGTGGGGCGCGCCGCCGCCAGGTGGTTGCGCCCGCGGCTTGAAGTCTACGGCCAACTCGTCGCCTACCTGCGGGTCATGTGGGTCCCGATCGGCGGGTTCGCGATCGGTTACCTGACGATCATCTTCCTCTTCGCCGGGTTCTACGGAACGCTGGAGCGATTCAGCCCCGGCGCGTTCGCCGACGCGGGCACGGGGCTCGCCAGCTGGGTGTCCTTCTCGTTCTTCACCGCCCTCGCCCAGGACTACGCGGCCATCGTCCCGGTCTCGGCCGCCGCCCGAATGCTGGTCGGAGTACACCTGGTTCTTTCGGTGGGCTGGGCGCTCGTGTTGTTCGCGGCGGTGATGACCTCCATTGAGCCGAAACTCGCCCGGATCGCCCGGCGGCACGCCGGGGAAGACACCGACTGACGGGCCGACCGACCGGACTGGTGCCGGGACGTGCGGGGGACGCACATTTTCCGCATGACGTTCGACGTCGTATTCGTGCTCGGCCTGACCCTGGCGGCCCTCGTCCTGTTCGCCCTCGACCGGCTGCGGCTGGACCAGATCGCCATGTCCGTTCCGGTGGTTCTCCTCCTGAGCGGCATACTCACGCCGGCCGAAGCCGTATCGGGTCTGTCCAGCCGCGCGACCGTGACGGTCGGCGCGATGCTCGTGCTGGGCCTGGGACTCCGCAAGACCGGTCTCGTCTCGGCCATCGGGGCCTGGGCGCGCACCGCGCCCCTCGGCGGCAAGTACTCTCGCATGTTCGTGCTCTGCCTCATCTGCGCGCTCCTCTCACCCTTTCTCATGACCACCGCCGTCGTGCTGGTGTTCCTGCCCGTCTTCGTGGCGCTCGCCGAGCAGGCCGAGGAGCCGGCCTCGCGCTATCTCATGCCCCTCTCCTTCGTCTCGATTCTCGGGGGGACCGTCACCCTGATGGGCACCTCCACCAACCTGGTCGTGCACGGCGAAGCGATGAGGCGCGGGTTCGACGACCTCCACATGTTCTCGATCACCCCGCTCGGCCTGATCTGCCTCGCCGTGGGTCTGCTGTATCTCTTCACCGTCGGCCGGGTGCTCCTGCCGCGGCGCGTCCGGCCGCCGGACCTGACCAGCAAGTACGACATCCGCCGCTTCGTCACGGAACTGCACGTCCCTGAGGATTCGCCGGCGAACGGCCGCTCGCTGGCCGAACTCAAGTGGGGCGAACGGTATGGCGTCACCGTGCTGGACATCGAACGGGGTGAACGGGAGATCACCGCGCCGCACGGAGACCGCCACATACGGCCGGGCGACGTGCTCTACGTGCAGGGATCCGCCGAGCGTCTACTCGAGATCGCGCGCCAGCAGCGACTCGAAACCCCGAGGGAACGGAAGGAGCACGGACTCGACCTCCCGGGGGGCGGCGGGCGGCTGGTCGAAGTTCTCGTGGCGCCCGGCTCGAGTCTCGTCGGCCGGACGCTTCGCGATCTGAATTTCGCGCACCGCTACGATGCGGCCGTGCTCGCGATCCAGCATCACGGTGTCACCGTAACGGAAAGGCTGGCGGAGGTCTCGTTCCGGGTCGGCGACCTGCTCCTCGTGCACGGGACGGCGAGCGCGCTCGGACGCCTCGTCGAAAATCCCGGATTCGTCCCCGTGGGCGAAGTGAAGACGCAGATGGGGAGCAGACCGCGGGCCGGCGTGGCCGCCGCGATCATGGTCGGCGTCGTGCTCAGCGCCAGTCTCGGCCTCCTCGACATCATGACGGCCGCGCTCACGGGCGTCGGCCTGATGGTGTTCTCGCGCTGTGTACGCGTCGAGGAGATCTACGCGGAGATGGAGTGGCTGGTCCTCTTCGTGCTGGCCGGCCTGATTCCGCTCGGGGTGGCGCTCGAGACCACGGGGGCGGCGGAGTTGCTCGCGCGCTGGGTAGTGACGTTGACGGCACCGCTGGGAGTGACCGGACTCGTCGCGGCCTTCTACCTGGTGACCGTCCTCATGACCGCCATCGTGTCCAACGCGGCGACGGCCGTGATGCTCACCCCGGTCGCGATCTTCGCGGCTACGCAGGCGGGCGTGAACCCGTACGCGCTCCTCATCGCCGTCATGTTCGGGGCATCGGCCTCCTTCGTCACGCCCTTCGGCTATCAGACCAACGTCATGATCTACGGGCCGGGTGGGTATCGCTTCTCGGACTTCGCGAAGGTGGGCGGCCTGCTCAACCTCATCCTCCTCATCACGGCCAGCCTCCTCATTCCCGTTTTCTGGCCCAGCTAGCCGACCGTCCGAGGGAGGTGACAGTGCATCGCTTGATCTGGCTGGCAATCCGGATTGCGGCCGCCGTCGCCGTCGTCGTCGTGCCCTTCGGCTACGCGACGGCGGGGAGCCACGCCGGCGTCGCGGTCGGCGCGGGCTGCGGTCTCGCCATCGGTGCGGCGGTCGGTCTCAGCGGGAACCGGGGACCGAGGCCGTGGTCCGGCATCCTCGTCGGCTCGTTGGTGGGGATCGGCGCCGTGCTCGTCTCCAGGGTGGCCGTCACAAGCGGAGCGATCGCCATGTCGCCGGTGCTCGCCCTCGGCGTCGGCCTGATCCACGGCGAAGATCTGCTGGACGGGGTCGGCGGGACCTCCTTCTCGGGGTATCGGGACGCCTTCAAGGAGACGTTGTTCGTATCCATCCTCCTCGCCCTGGGACTCCTGCCCGCCATCTATGCGTTGGCGGCGCCGTCGCTCTTCGTGGACATCTTCCTCTTCGTGCCCTTCGTCGCGCTTGCCGCCGGCCTCCTCAGCCACCGCGCCGCGGGATGGCGCGACACCCGCCCTCCCGCGCTGCTGGTGCTCGCCACGGTGCCCGCCGTCGGGTATGCGGGTGGCGCGATTGTCCTGGGCTTGATGGAGGACGACCCCGCGTTGGGCATCGGCGCCGGCCTGGGGATCGCGACCGGCCTGCTGCTTCTTGAACTGGCCGTCACGGCGGCTTTCTTCGTATTCGGGCGCGCGGCGATCATCTGGTTCCGGCCGCGGTTTCGGGTGTACAGCGGCCTCTCCGACTACCTGCGCGTCATGTGGGTCCCGATCGGCGGATTCGCCCTCGGCTATGTGACGATCATCCTCCTGTTCGCCGGTTTCTACGGCATGTTGGAGCATTTCAGCCCCGGGGCGTTCTCCGCCGCCGGCACCGGGATCATCGACTGGCTGTTCTTCTCGTTCTTCGCCGCCCTCGGCCAGGACTTCGCGACCGTCGCCCCGGTCTCGGTCGGCGCCCGCGCGCTCGTCGGCATCCACCTGATCCTCTCGGCGGGTTGGGTCGTGGTCCTGTTCGCGGCGGTGATGACCTCCATCGGCCCGAAGCTGGAGCGGATCGCCCGGCGCCACGCGGAGAACGACGGCGGCTGACCCTGACGACGGCGGCGGAGCCTCAGGCCTTCCTGAAACGCCAGCCGTACATGACGCGCCCGTAGTAGTTGAACATCTTCCTCGCCTCGGGATCCTCGAAGGGGTAATCCGCGCCGATCTGTCTCGCGGCCGCGAGTCCGGTGACGAAGGCCGTTTCCTGGCTGTTGATCAGCGTGTGGGCGCCGCAGTGCCAACTCCCTCTCCGGCCCTGTATGAAGCGGAACAGGGGGACGATCCATGCGACGTGGCGCACGTCGTGCACGACGTGCTGGAACCACCACTTCCTGATGACCTTTTCGTCATCGATCTCGCTGATCGGGTTGTACGTCACCAGGCAGGGCTTGTCCGACCGCTTCGCCCACGGCTGCTGGTTGTGCATGATGTAGGTGATCTCGTAGTTGTCCGGCCGGGCGCCGTACTGTTCGATGTGGTTGCTCCGGGTATCCAGCGCCTTCACCTCGTCATCCGGCAGCACCGAGGCGTCCGAATGCACGACCGTATGGTTGTGGAGTTCGCTCTCGTAACGAATCGATGAGAGGATGTAGCGCTCCAGCAACGTCGGCTCATCCAGCACCATCAGCGTCTGGTTCGCGTTGCAGGCGAAGATCACCGCGTCGAACCTCTCCCGCCCGCCGTCTTCGTCCTCGACCACGACGTGGGATGGCCGCCGGTACACCTTACGGACGGGCCGGTCAAGGTGGATCTTCTCCCGGAAACCGGCTGAGAGGTTCTCGTAGATCCGCCGCGTGCCCTGGTCCCACGTCTGCATGGTCGTCGCGGCTTCGATGTCGAAGAACTCGAGATATCTGGAGAACAGCGAGGCGGGCATGTCGAAGACGTTGGTCGCCATCAGGAAGTTGACGAACATCGGCTTCAGGATCTTGTACCTGAAGTCTCCCGAGAAGCCTGCCACGTTCAGGACCGTCCCCATGCTGATGTAGTTGAACGGATTGAGGGCGTTCACGAACTTCGACCGCGAATGCGTCAGCCGGCCGAACCGGTGCAGGAGCCGCAGGATGCGCTGGAACTTCCGGATCTCGAGCTGCAGCTGTTCCCTGATGTCCGAATCGAAGTCGTGGGCGTAGGTCCCCCCGCGATACTTGACGCTGTAGCTGAATCTCGTGTCGATCAGCTCGATGCCGAACTGTTCCAGCAACACCACGAAGTGCTGATATACGGAGGGAATGCACGCCGTGACCGAAATGTCGAAGGGGATCGTGCCGCCGTCCTCCTGAGGCATGTCGACCGTGACGGCGTTCCCGCCCAGCCGCTCCCCGGCCTCGAACAGCCGAAAATCGAACCGGTCCGCGTCGTGATGGAGCGCCCATGCGGCCCCGAGGCCCGAGACGCCTCCGCCGATGATGGCGATTTTCCGCATTCATCTGCCTTTCCCGGCGGGGGTCGCGGCGGCGCGCCGGTATCCCCGCAGTCCGCCCGCAGTCCGTCGCGCGCCGCCCACCTTTCGCCCCCGCAGTCCCGGTTCGCAAGTCGCCCTCGTCGGGGAAACGCTGCTCCGCGCACGGGTGTTCACAGGTGCGTGGGCCGGGAGAGGCTGCCGACGCGTGCCAACCGGGCGGTCTGGCGAGCCTTGCTGTTCGGGGGCGGCCCGCCGCAGTTTTTTCGGGCCTCGCCAACGCATGAACGACGAGATGAACTGACGTGATTACCCGTGGAGATGAGATGATCAAGCGAACCCCACTGGCGATCTTCGCCGCCGGGCTTCTTCTGTCGACCGCGACTCCGGCGCTGGGCCAGGAGGTGATGCAGTCGGCCTACCACGACTACAGGCTCGTCCCCGTGGTCGAAGGGCTGGTCCGCCCGTGGTCGATCGCGTTCCTGCCGACCGGCGAGATGCTGGTCACCGAGAAGGCGGGCACGCTTCGCGTCGTGCGCGACGGGCTGCTCCTTCCCGATCCCGTGGAGGGCGTGCCGGACGTGATCTCGGCCGGACAGGGTGGACTCCTCGATGTCGTCCCTCACCCGAACTTCGAGGACAACCGGCTCCTCTACCTCAGCTACTCGAAGCCCGACGAGACCGAGCGCGGCACGACCGCGGTCATCCGGGGGCGCTACGAGAACGGCGCCCTGACGGGCATCGAGGAGATCTTCCTGGCCGTCTCCGAGGGACGGGGCCACTACGGATCCCGTCTCGTCTTCGACGGCCAGGGACACATCTTCATCACCGTCGGAGACCGGCAAGCCTCGACCCGCGGCGATCTCTACACGCATCCCGCGCAGAATCCCTCGAACCATCACGGCACGGTCAGCCGCGTGTACGAGGATGGCGGGATCCCGGAGGACAACCCCTTCGTGGACGATCCGAACGTCCGGCCCGAGATCTGGAGCTTCGGGCACCGCAACCAGCAGGGGATGGTCCTGAACCCGGAGACGGGCGACCTGTGGGCCACGGAGCACGGTCCGCAGGGCGGTGACGAACTCAACCTGGTCCAGCCGGGACTCAACTACGGCTGGCCCATCGTGGGCTACGGCGTGAACTACGGCTCGGGCACCGCGATCCACGAGGGGACGCACAAGGAAGGGATGGAGCCTCCGGCCCACTTCTGGGTGCCATCGATCGCGGTCTCCGGCCTCCTCTTCTACACCGGCGACCGCTTCCCGCACTGGAAGGGGAACCTGTTCGTGGGCGGGATGGCCGGCGAGCAACTGGCGCGCCTGACGCTCGACGGGCAGGAGGTCGTGCGCGAGGAGACGCTCGTGCAGGGGCTCGGGCGCATCCGCGATGTCCGGCAGGGTCCGGACGGGCTCATCTACCTGGCCGTCGATGGCCGCCGGGGCGAACCGACGGCGATCCTGCGCATGGAGCCGGTCGCCACGCGCTAGGCGCCGGCCGATCCTTCCGGGGCGAATGGGGCGACCGCACGCCGGTAGGCTTCCGACAGCGCCCGGGTAACCTCGCCCGGGCGACCGCTCCCCACGGGTCGGCCGTCCAGCTCCACGGTCGGCCGGATCTCCGTCGTCGTACCCGTGAAGAAGATCTCGTCGGCGTCCCGGAGTTCGTCCGCCGTGAAGGCGCGTTCCCGAGCGGGGATTCCCAGCCCCGCGCACAACTCGAGCGTGAAGGCGCGGGTGACGCCGTGCAGGATGTGGTTCGTGGCCGGGGCCGTCGTCAGCTCTCCGCGGAGAACCGCGAACACGTTGTTGTGCGTCCCCTCCTGCACCATCCCGTCGCGGATGAAGATCGCGTCCTCGACCTCCGCCTCCACCGCGGCCTGCTGGGCGAGGACGTTGGGGAGGAGGCCGGTCGTCTTGATGTCGGCGCGCGCCCAGCGCTGGTCGGGCAGCGTGATGGCGCCGAAGCCGCGCTCCCACCGCTCCGGCGTCGTGCGGACGAGTGCCTTCGCGAAGGCAAAGACCGTGGGCGGGACCGCCTCTCTCGGGAACGCGTGCGTGCGGGGGGCGGCGCCGCGCGTCACCTGCATGTAGAAGACGGCAAACTCGGTCTCGAGGAGGTCGTTCCGCGCCATGAGTTCGTCGCCCACGTCGGCGAGGGGAGCCACGTCCGCCTCGATCCGGAGCGTGCGGAGCCCCCCGGCGAGCCGGGCCAGGTGGCGTTCACGCAGAAAACAGCGGCCCTTGTACGCCGGGATCGCCTCGTAGACCGCGTCCGCGAACAGGAAGCCCCGGTCGTTCACCGAGACCCGCGCCTCGCCGACGGGGAGGTAGTCTCCGTTCAGATAGACGATGATGGTCTGCAACCCTTCCGTGTTCGGGAATCGCCAGCCGGCCGGCCGCGCCGCGGGCCGGCCCACTAGCTAGATGTCCGTGTCGAGCCCCGGGGGGCAAGGTCGGCCGATCTGGTTCATGTTCGTGCGCCGCGTTAGCGTTTAACGTTAGCGTTCGGCGGGCGGGTTCCGCTGTTCCGCATCGGCCCGTATCGGCCCGTTTTCTTCGGCTTCCGGAGGACTGATGAAGGTATCGCGGCGCGTTCGCGGCGTCCCTGCCGCTCGGTGGCTCTTCCTGGCGATCATCCTGCCCTCGACGATCCTCGCGGGCGCGACGGGGTTCGCTCCGGCTCTCGCGGCGCAGGAAGCGCGCACGCTCTCCTACGGCGAACCGGAGGAGGTCGGCATGTCCCGCGCCGTCCTCGAGGGCGCCCTCGGACTCTACCACGAGGCCGTCGAGCGGGGAGATATCGTGGGCGCCGTCCTGCTGGTCGCCCGCAAGGGCAAGATCGTCCTCCACGAGGCGGTCGGCATGCGCGACAAGGAGCGGGGGCTGCCGATGGAGCGGAACTCGATGTTCCGCATGGCCTCCAATACGAAGCCCGTCGTGGCCACCGCGATCGCCCAACTCGTCGAAGAGGGCAAACTCTCCTACGACGACCTGGTCCGGGAGTACATCCCCGAGTGGGATAACTACCGTGCGGGGTTCATCACGGTCGGACACCTCCTCTCCCACAGCAGCGGGCTCCGGATCCCCACGCTCTTCCTGCAGCCGCTCGGCGAGAATCCGACGCTGCGGAGCGAATCGGCCCGCTTCGGCCCGATCGGGGCGGAGGTCACGCCGGGCGAGACGTACTCCTACAACAATCCGGGCTACAACACGCTCGGCGCGCTGGTCGAGATCGCCTCCGGCCAACTGCTGGAGGACCGGCTCATGGAGACCGTCTACGGACCGCTCGGGATGGCGGACAGCTACAACCATCGCGCCGGGCACGAGGTGGACGGGAAGGTGGATCGCATGGGCGCGGTCTACTACCAGCGCGGACCCGACGGGGACTGGGCCCCCGGCGGCACCCCCGGAGGGCCGGTGGCCTTCCCGTTCGCGCGGGCTTCGGGCGGCATGATCTCGTCGGCGTGGGACTATGCGGTCTTCTCGCAGATGTTCCTCAACGGCGGCGCCTACGACGGAGCCGAGATCCTGACGCCGGAGTCCGTCGACGTCATGACCTCGCCGAAGATCCACATCGCCGGAGAGGGGGACGAGGCGAGCTACTACGGATACGGCTGGCGGCTCGCCGACGGCACCTACGGCCACGGCGGATCGGACGGCACGAACGCGTGGCTCGACCCCGACCGCGAGATCATCGGTCTCGTGTTCACGCAGACGCCGCGCGGCGACAACCGCGGGACCCGCCTCGAACGTTTCCGCGAACTCGTGAACCTCTCCCTCGAGGGCAACTGACGGCGCCTCCGCGCGGCGGGGAATAACGCCGCGCATCGCTGATTCAGGCTGACGCGCGGCGGCGGAGCCATTCGACGGTCAGCAGGAGCGCGAGTGCGAACACGACCAGGAAGGTGGCCACCGCGAGGATTGCGGGGCTGATCTGCTCGCGGATCCCGGCCCACATTTGGCGCGGGATCGTCCGCTGCTCCAGCCCGCCCATGAAGAGGACGACGACCACCTCGTCGAACGAGGTGGCGAAGGCGAACAGGGCCCCGGAGATCACGCCGGGGGCGATCAGCGGCAATTGCACGGTGCGGAAGATGCGCACGGGCCCGGCGCCGAGGCTGGCCGCGGCCCGCGTCAGGTTGCGGTCGAAGGCCGACAGCGTGGCGACCACCGTGATCACGACGAAGGGCAGGCCCAGCGTCGCGTGGGCCAGGATCAGTCCCAGGTGGGTCTGGGCCAGTCCGAGGTTGGTGTAGAAGAAGAACATCCCCGCCGCCGAAATGATGACCGGCGTCACCATGGGCGAGATCAGGAGGCCGGTGATGAAGCGGCGCGCCGGCATGGCCGGGCTCGACAGCCCGAGCGCCGCCAGCGTCCCGAGCCCCGTCGCGAGCACGGTGGCGGAGACGCCGATCACCAGGCTGTTTACGAGACCGCGCGTCCACGCCTCGTTCTCGACGATCTCGCGGTACCACCGCAGCGACCACGCCTCCGGATCGAGGCGGAGCATGCCCTCGGTGAAGGTGAAGTAGGGTTCCGCGTTGAAGCTGAGCGGCACGATGACGATGATCGGCGCCACGAGAAAGATGAAGACGCAGGTGCAGAAGGCCAGGTAGCCGAAGCGGCCGATGCGGGCCCCGGTCATGAGCCCAGGCTCATGCGCTCGACGCCGATCAGCCGGTCATAGAGCAGGTAGAGAACGAGCACGCCCACCAGCAGAAGCGCGCCCAGCGCCGCCGCGAGCCCCCAGTTCAGCGACGTCTGCATGTGGTAGGCGACCATGTTCGAGATCAGCTGGCCGCTGCTCCCGCCGACCAGAGCCGGCGTGATGTAGTAGCCGATCGCAAGGATGAAGACGAGGAGCGATCCCGCGCCCACGCCGGGCAGCGTCTGCGGCCAGTAGACGCGTCGGAACGCCTGGGCGGGCGTGGCGCCCATCGAGGCGGCGGCCCGCATGTGCAGGGGCGGAATCGACCGCATGACGGAATACAGCGGCAGCACCATGAAGGGCAGCAGAACGTGGGTCATGGCCACGAGCGTGCCCGTCATGTTGTACACCATCGAGAGTCGGCCGTCGTCGCCGACGAGCCCGATCGCCACCAGCAGGTCGTTGACGACGCCCTGCGTCTGGAGCAGGACGATCCACGAGGTGGTCCGCACCAGGAGCGAGGTCCAGAAGGGGACGAGCACGAGGGCGAGGAGGAGGCCGGCCCGGCCCGGCTTCGCGTGTGCGATGAGATGAGCGATCGGATAGCCCAGGATCAGGCAGAACACGGTGATCGCCAGGCTCACGAGCAGCGTGCGCCAGAGGAGGGGCAGATAGATGCGCCGCTCCTCTGGCTGCCTCGCGACGGAGCCGTCCGCCACCCGCTGCATGTCCACCGCGTTCAGGTAGTGGCGGGCGGTGAAGCGCTCGCCAGCCGCGCGGATCGCGTGCCAGGTACCCGGATCGACCCAGGCGGAATCGATGGCGGTCATGGCTTCGCGCCACGGACCCTCGGTCACCTCACGAAGATCCCGGGCGGTCCGCGTGAGCACGCCCCGCAGCCCGCTCTCAATCCGGTTCGCCCGGCTGGCGACCTGTCCCAGCGTTCTCGCCTCCCGCGCCGTCCCGATTTCCCGGGCGGCCGCCTCGTACGCTGCCTCCGGCGGCAGCCCTTCGCCGTCCCACGCGCGCAGGGCCGTGAGCGTCGCGGGCAGGGCGTCCGCGACGACCGGATCGTAGACGCTCCTCAACAGCATCGTTCCCAGCGGTGCGAGGAAGGTGACGCCCAGGAAGATGAGGAGAGGCAGCACGAGCCCCAGCGCCCGAAGCCGCTCACGGTAGCCCGGGCCGACCCCCGCGACCCTGCGTCGACGGCGTTCAGTCATCCGTCAACGCGCCAGCCAGGCGCTGAAACGCTCGTTCATCTCGTCCTGATGGTCTACCCACCAGGACCAGTCCCGCCGCAGCGCGCGCGCCATGTTGGCGGGATGCGTGGGCAGGTGCGGGCCCATCTCCATGCCTGTCTCCAAATGGGTCGTAATCAGCGGCGCGGCCGACTCCCGCGCGGGACCGTACGAGATCCGCCGGCCGAGAGCGGCGAGCGCCTCGGCGGTGCTCGCGAAGCTCACGAGCCTCATCGCTTCGTCGAGCCTCCGAGTGCCCGCCACGATGGCCAGCTGGTTGATGTCGAGGAGTTGGCCGTCCCAGACGATCACGAACGGCTGTCCCTCGAGTACTTGCGCGTTGAAGATGCGGCCGTTGTAGGCCGTGCTCATCACGACCTCGCCGTCGGCCAGCATCTGGGGCGGTTGGGCGCCCGCCTCCCACCAGACGACCTGGTCCTTGACCGTATCCAGCTTGTCGAAGGCCCGGTCCAGCCCCTCGGGAGTGTCCAGGACGGCGTACACGTCCTCGGCCGGCACCCCGTCGGCCATCAGCGCGAACTCGAGGTTGACCATGGGCACCCGACGCATCCCGCGGCGCCCGGGAAACTTCTCGAGATCGAAGAAGTCCGCGATCGTCTCCGGCCGGGCGCCGGGGAAACGGTTGGCGTCATATGCGTAGATCGTGGACCAGACGACGCCCCCCACGCCGCAGTCGGAGAGGGTGCCGGCGATGAAGTCCTCCTCCGCGGGCGTCCCATCCGGCCCGGGGGGGAGTATCTCCGGATCGATGTACTCCAGCAGCCCCTCGTCGCAGGCGAGCGTGACTTCCGAAGCGTTGAGGTCCACGACATCCCAGTGGACGGCGCCCACCTCGACCTGGGCCCGGATCTGCGCCAGAGCGCCGTTGAAGTCCTCGACGTCCACGCGGATGCCGGTGGCGGCCGCGAACGGCTCGAACCACGCCTCGGTGCTCGCCTTCTGATACGAGCCGCCGTAGGAGACGGCCGTGATCGACTGGGCCGCGGCCTGCCCGGCGAGACACGCGGCGAGCACGGCCGTGTACGCCGACGCGCGTGCCGTGGCCGTCATCGCCCCGTCAGTTCGCACGGGTCAGCCAGGCGCTGAAGCGCTCGTTCAGCGCGTCCTGATTGTCCACCCAGAATTCCCAGTCGTTTCGGAGGGCCCGCGCGGCGTTCTCGGGGCTCGTGGGCATATGGGGCGCCATTTCGACGCCGGTCGCCAGGTGCGTGGTGACGAGCGGTTCTCCCGATCGGCGGGCCGGACCGTAGGAGATCCGGCGTGCGACCGCCGCCTGCGATTCTCCCGTCGTCGCGAAGCGGACGAAACGGAGCGCATCTTCCAGCCGCGGCGTCCCCGCCACGATGCTCAACTGGCCGAAGTCGAGCAGTTGACCGTCCCACACGATCATGAACGGCTGCTCCTCGAGTACCTGCGCATTGAAGATGCGGCCGTTGTAGGCGGTACTCATCACCACTTCGCCGTCCGCGAGCATCTGGGGCGGCTGGGCGCCCGCCTCCCACCAGATGACCTGGTCCGAGATCGTGTCCAGCTTTTCGAAGGCCCGATCCAGCCCTTCCGGGGTGCGCAGAACGGCATAGACCTCGTCGAGGGGCACGCCATCGGCGATGAGGGCGAACTCGAGGTTGACCTGCGGCACGCGACGCATGCCGCGGCGTCCGGGGAACTTCTCCAGGTCGAAGAAATCCGCCATCGTCGCAGGCTTCTCATCGGGGAAGAGGTCGGCGTTATACGCGTAGACGGTGGAATAGAACAGCATCCCGGCCCCGCATGGACCCTGCATCTCCGGATAGAAGTCCTCCCTTGCGGGCGTCCCGTCGGGGGCCGGCGGCAGCCTGTCGATGTCGATCGGTTCCAGCAGGCCCTCGTCACAGCCCCGCATCGCGTCGGCCATTTCGAGGTCGACAACATCCCAGTGGACGGCGCCGACATCGACCTGCGCCCGTATCTGGGCCAGACCGCCGTTGTAGTCTTCCGTGTCCACGCGAATCCCGGTTTGCTCGGCGAACGGGATCTGGATGCCCCCGCGATACGCCCGGCCGTAGGAGCCTCCCCAGGAAACGGCCGTGATCGCCGGACCTTCCGGCGCCTGGGGCCCGCACCCGATCATGAACACCGATGCGACCGCGAGAACGACGAGCGACATGTCGCGCGCCACGCGGACTCCGGACCTCTCCTTCATCTTCATGCGTCTCGCTCCTCTTCCCCTTCGAAGTCCAGCGCGCGGCAGTCGTTGACGGTCCACCCGATGCGGACGATGTCGCCCACCATCATGGCGCCGTGCCCCAGGATGTTCGGGATCTTGACCACGACATCCCGGTGTCCGCAGGCGGCCACCCGGACGCGCAGGTGGTCGCCGAGAAAAGTCATGTCCTCGACGGCGGCCTCGACCTCGTTGTGATACAGACCGTCCCGCGGCTTGATCGCGATCCGCTCGGGCCGAATCGAGAGCGTGACCATGTCGCCGACCCCGCACGGGGCGACCCGAAACGCTCGGATCCGCTCGCCCCCCACATCCACTTCGCACAGGTCATCCTCCACGAGCGCCACTCTGCCGTGGAGCCGGTTGTTCTCGCCGATGAAGCGGGCCACGAACGCGCGTTCCGGCTCCTCGTAGAGCCCCTCCGCACCGGCGATCTGCTCGATCCGGCCGCCGTTGAGGACGGCGATCCGATCCGACATCACCATCGCCTCCTGCTGATCGTGGGTGACGTAGACGACGGTCACGCCCAGCCTCTGGTGGATGGAGCGGATCTCGTACTGCATTTCCTCGCGCAGACTGCGGTCCAGAGCGCCGAGCGGCTCGTCCATCAGCACGAGTTCGGGTTCGAACACGAGGGCCCTCGCGATGGCCACGCGCTGCTGCTGGCCGCCGGAAAGCTGGCCGGGCCGCCGGTCCTCGAGGCCGCCGAGGCGCACGAGGTCGAGCGCACGCGTGACGCGCTCGCGGCGCTGTTCCTCGGCGATGCCCCGCACTTCCAGCGGAAACGCGAGGTTCGCGCCCACGGTCATGTGCGGAAAGAGCGCATAGTTCTGGAACACCATCCCGATCCCGCGCTTGCGGGGCGGAAGGTCCTGCACGGAACGCCCGCCGATGCGGATCGCACCCGACGTCGCCGTCTGGAAGCCCGCGAGCATCATGAGGATGGTCGTCTTCCCCGAACCCGAAGGACCGAGGAGGGTCACGAACTCCCCCTTGCCGATGCCGAGGTCGAGATCGTCCACTACCAGCGTGCGGCCATCGTAACTCTTGCTCACGCCCTCGAACTCCACGTGCACGGCCTGGCTGTGACGGTCGCTCTCCACGCCGTTGGAACCCGCGATCATCTGGCGATTCTGCCTTGTTTTGCGGAATATGGGATGGCAATCAGCCCCGGTTGGGATTGACCAACTTGAAGCCGACGGCGCCAATCCGCGAGTGTTCGTGGCCGTGGCTGTGTTGAGCGCAGGAGGAGCGATGAAGATCAGGCATCGGACGGCGGGACGGGTCACGTGGGCAACCTGCCTGCTCGTCCCCGTGGCCGCGTTCGCGCTGGCGGTCGGGGGAGAGCCGGACGCGAAGATGGACTCGGCCTCCGCCGCGCAGGCCTTCGTCTCCCTGCTCGACGAGGCGGGACGCGAGAGGGCGCTCTTCTCCCTCGAGGACGAGGAGCGCTTCAACTGGCACTTCGTCCCGCGAGCGCGGAACGGACTGCCGCTCGCCGACATGACGACCGAGCAGCGCGGCGCCGCGCACGATCTCCTTCAGGCCGCGATGAGCAGCCAGGGCTTTCTGAAGGCGAGCGCGATCATCGAACTGGAGCGAATCCTCGGGCTCCTCGAAGGACGGCCCGAGCGCCGGGACCCGGAGAACTACTTTGTCGCGATCTTCGGCGATCCGTCGGCGGAGGGTCCGTGGGCGTGGCGGTTCGAAGGACATCACCTTTCCCTCAACTTCTCGTCGCCATCGGGCTTGCTCACCGTGACGGGCCCCGCGTTCATGGGCGCGAACCCGGCCCGCGTGCCATCGGGTCCAAAGGCGGGCTGGCGGCCGCTGGGGCGGGAGGAAGATCTGGCCCGGGCGCTGATGCGGAGCTTCACGCCGGACCAGCGCTCGCGCGCGACCATCGCGGCCGAGGCCCCCAGCGACATCCTCACGGGCAACGACCGCGAGGCCCGGCTCGACGCGTTCGAGGGCCTTCCCGCCGACGCGATGACCGCGGAGCAGCGCGCGATCCTGTTCGAGATCGTGCACGAGTACGCGGGGAACACGACGACGGACTTCGACTGGATGACGCGGGTCGAGAACGAGATTCCGGCAAGCGACATCCACTTCGCCTGGGCGGGATCGCTCGAACCCGGCGAGGGACACTACTACCGGGTTCACGCCCCGGTCTTCCTGATCGAGTACGACAATACGCAGAACGACGCGAATCATGTCCACTCGGTGTGGCGGGACCTGGAGCACGACTTCGGAGGCGACGCGCTGGCGCGCCACTACGAGGAGTCCGACCACCACTAGCGGATCGCGGCGCAGCCCCGCCGCTGCGCCGGGTGCCGCCGCTAGCGGCCGACGATACTCAGGAAGCGGGGGTCCTCGCGTATGCTCTCGAAGTTGTCATCGTTCGGGAGCGTGCGTCGGCGCCCGGGATTCAGTTCGACCGCCCTCTCCAGAGCGTCGAAAGCGAGGTCCTCGCGGCCGGCTTCGACGAGGATCGCGGCCATCGACACCCATACGTTGTCGTTCTCGGGTGACTTGGCGGAGGCCCGTCGCGCAACCGCCGCGGCCCCGCGCAGGTCGCCGTCACGCCGCAGGCGGGCGGCTTCGCGCAGCATCTGGCCCGAACGGTACATGTTGAGGACGCGCCGCAACTCGGCGAGCGGTTCGTCGTGGTCGTCCACACGGATGTCGACGACGCGGTCGCTGTAGCCGCCGTTGACCCGCGGGGCCACGACGAGGATGGCGCCGGACTGCATGCCGCGCGCGTCGCCGCCGGCTTCCTGCGCGGCGTCGAGCGCCTCCATGAGCCGTTCCGCCAGCGGGCCGGCGGACGCTTCGAACGAGGCCGCCATCGCGTCGACGACCTCGGGCCCCGTGAGAATGTTCCCCTGCGCGCAGTAGTCCACGCCGCACCTGTGGCCCTTCCAGTCGCTCGCGCCGGTGCCGGTCCAGGCGGCCGTCCGGCCCTGCTGGTCCAGGATCGCAACCTGGCGGCGATCCCGACCCTCATCGCTCCCCACCATCATCTCGAGGGCCTCCTCGGGTGAGTAGCCGGCCTGGAGGAGTTGGATGCCGACCGCCCCGTACATCGGGTTTGCGGAGGCCTGGTGAGCGATGATCACGAGTCCGCCCTTCGCGTGCATGGCGCGGTTTCCCGCCCCGAACGCCTTCGACTGCACGCCCATCCCCAGTTCGCCGGTCGCGGGATCGCGCCCGATGATCGAGTAGGTCCCGAGGTAGTTCGGGTCGAGGAAGTTTTCGCTGTCCCCGGACGCCGGAACCATGCGCGGCTCGGGGACGGCCTCGGGCGCGGCCCAGGCGCCGCCCAGCGAGCGATGGACCGCCAGCCTCGCCAGAGCCAGATCCCGCGTCGCGCCCGCCAGCGCCGCCTCCACGTTCAGGAGTGTGCGCAACGCGTCGAGGTAGTCGGTGTAGCCCACGACCCCCGACTCGTATCGCTGCGATTGCAGATCCCTGGTCGCCAGCGCCTCGTCGCGCTGGGAGGCGAGGAAGGCGTGCCGCCGGGTCTCGTTCTCCAGACCGGCGAGCGCGGTTTCGACCTCGTTCACCGCCGTGACGACCGCCCGCCCGTACGCCGCCGCGGCCTCGTCGAAGCGGCCCTCGGCAAGCGCGAGATTGTTCCTGAGCCGGCCGGCCTGGAAGATGGGCGCGGTCAGGTTCGTGATCAGATTCGTGAACCACTGCTGCGCGTTGAAGAGTTCGCCGGCGTCCGCGCTGGCCAGCCCGATGGAGCCGGACAGCGAGAGCGACGGAAGAAGCTGGGCCCGGCGCGCGCCGATACTGTAGCGGGCCGCGTCGAGCCGCTGCCCGGCAGCCCTCACGTCGGGCCGCTGGAACAGGAGGTCCGCCGGCACCCCGGCGGGGACGGGATCCGCCGCCGGCTCCGGCGCGAGAGCTTCGGGCAGGAGCGCCTCCACATCCTCCCGGTAGCCGCCGATCAGAACGGCCAGGCGGGCTTCCGCGTTCGTGAGCTGCGTCTCCAGTTGCGGCAGCCCCGCCTGCGTGTTCCTGAGGTCCTGGCGAACCTGGGACAGCGTCCAGGAGTCGATGAGGCCGCGGTCGTAGCGCGTCGAGGCCAGCGACTCGCGTTCCAGCAGCACGTCCACGGTCTCGCCGGCCAGTTCGGTCTGCCGCCGAAGGCTGACGATGTCGAAATACGTGGTGATGGTCTCGGCCAGGATGCCGATGCGCGCTGCATGAAAATCCGACTCCGAGGCCAGGTATTCCGACCCCGCCGCCCGCGCGTCGTTTCGGGCGCGTCCCCAGAAGTCCAGCTCGTACGCGAAATCCGCGCTGACCGAATACGTCGTCAGCTCGATTCTTTCCGGAAGCGCGAAACCCGCGATCGTATCCCCCGGACTGCCCAGCCCGAGGGCCTGGATCTGCGCGCCGATGCCGGCGTCCGTCGGCGTGTCGATGTCGTTGACGGCGGCGCTCGCCCCCACGCTCGGGAAGAGCTCGGCGCGCGCCATGCGCGCCCTCGCGCGCGCTTGCTGCACGCGCGCAACGCCCGCGGCGAGGTCGAAGTTGGAGGCGAGTACGGAGTCGACCACGGCGTCGAGCACCGGATCGCGGAACGTCGTCCACCACTCCAGCGGTTCGTACGTCCCCGGCTGCAACCTGGCCGAGAAATCGTCCGGCATCTGCGCCACCGGCTCCGGGAGGGACGGCCCCGGAGCCAGCGAACAGGCGGAGAGGAGCAGGAGAGGCGCGGCCTGCATCAGTTTCGTCACACGCGGTCCTCCTGTGCGCGTCATCGCGGGCTCAGGGCGCGACGCTGAAGCCGAACACGAGGTGCGCGCGATCCTGGTCGGGATTCAGGATGTACGCGACGCTGACCGGCACCGCGAAGGTCTCGGTGATCGCAAGATCCTTGCTCGCCGTGACCCCCAGGTTGACCAGGGCCGCTCCGTCGGTGCCGTAGAAGTCGCTCTCGCCGCCCACGAAACCCATGTGCAGCTGCAGCCCGACATCCGCCCCGGTAATCGCGAAGGGCACGCCCACCTCCCCGTAAAACACGCTGTTCTCGGTAAGCATGCCTCCGAAGAGGGAGATCGGGAAAGTCTCCGGACCCGAGAAGGCGAGCGACATCTCCACCGTGTGCGCCGCACCGGCCCCGAAGCCCTCGTCCGCGCCCGGCGAAGGGAAGTAGTAGTCGGTGATTCCGACCGCGACGGAAAGACCCGATGCGGCCGTCACCGTGTAGGTCGCCCAGAGATCGTTCTCGTTGGCGTAGGCGCCCGACGCGGAGATGGAGTAGGAACCCCACGCGCCGAACTCCAGCCCTCCGGCCCCGAAGGTGATCGCCGGTTGCACGGCCATGGATTCGCCGAAGTCGACGCCGCGCCAGACATAGCGGCTCACGACATCGGCCCCGATGGAGACGGACTGGCCACGCACGGGGGTGGCGAAGGCGAAAAGGGCGGCGGCGGCAACAGCGAGCCGGAAGCCCCGGAACCGAAACGAATCAACGCGGATCACGGACACGATTCTTCTCCTCTCTCAATGTTGACCCGGGTGCGGAGCATGGACTCCGCCGAACCCCGAAAAACGCCGCGCGTGGGCGGAACATCGGCATAATCGCGGCCCACCGCGACCCGCACATGGCGCACGTCGCACTGCGTGTCGTTCGTCGGATCGAAGCCGACCCACCCCATGCCGGGGAACCAGCTCTCGACCCAGGCGTGGCTCTCGCCCGCCGTCACGCCGCCGACGTTCCCGGCCTCCGGACCCAGATAACCGGACACGTAACGGGTCGGGATCCCCCAGCCCCGCAGGATCGAGGCCATGACGTGAGCGTAATCCTGGCACACACCCTCGCGGCTCTCGAGGATGCGCTCGATCGGCGAATCCACGGCCGTCGTACCTGGAATATAATCAAAAAGCTCGTGGAGCCGGCTTCGCAGGGCCGTGGCGGTCGCCAGCGGATCGTCCCCGCGCTCGAGGCCGCAGCTCCGGACGAAATCGGCGAGGGGCGGCGAGGAGCGGACGAAACGGCTCGGCTGCAGCATCAGTCCAAGTTCGGGAGCGCTCGCCGCGGCGCCGAGCCGGGCCCATGCGTCGTCCCCGGTCTCGAGGGGCGTCTCCGGTATCGGACCCACCTCCACGGTCGAACGTCCGACGATCGAGAGTCGGCGATGCTCTCCGGGACGATCGAAGAAGTGGCCCCGGTTGTGAAAGGGTCCCTCGAATTCGAATACGGAACCGGACGGGTCGGTCTCGATGGTGAACCCGCGCACGACCTGCCTTCGGTCCTGCACGGGGTGCAGGTAGAGCGTCATGACGGACACCTGAACCGGCGCGCTGTAGATGAACTCGATCGCGTGTTCGATGGTGTAGCGCGCGATCATGACGGGAGCCCCGCAGTCACCGCGTAGTCGACGTACGTGGCCTGGACGAGGTCGTGCAGGGTCCGGCTGTCGCGTGCCAGGGATCCGAAGACCTCCCTGGACGCTGCATCATCCGGATCATCCGGCGGGGTTTCCGCATCACCGGACAGGGCATCCGCGTCGCCCGGGTCGAGTTCGAGGGCCGCCGCCATGCGGAGCACCATGCGGTGCGGCGCGGCCAGCGGCGGGCGTCCGCCTGCCGGGTCGATGCCCCGCAGCGCGGACTCGATGCGGTCGGTCGCGTAGTGCAGGGAACGGGAAACCTCGGGGTTCCGCACCAGAAAGCCGAGCACGGAGCTGCGGCGCAACGTGAGCGACCGGTCCCGGCGGTAGGGTTCGAAGGCGCCGCACACGCGCAGCAAGTCGGCCCAGGAAAGAACGAGGCCGTCACCCTCCGGCCGCGCGATCCGATCCCACACATCGAGCAGTACGATCTGCTGCTGCAGCCGCTCCACGTAACGGCCGAGTTCGAGGAACCGCCACGCATCGTCGCGCGCCATGTTGGCGTCCACGACTCCGGCGAGGAGGCGGAGCCGGTCGATCGCCCGGCTCACCAGCGCTGCGGGCCCTTCGCCCCACGCGTCGGCGAACTCCGTCTCCTGAAGCCACAGGAAGCCCTGATTCAGGCACACCCAGACGCGCAGGGGCAGCCGGGGCCGTATCTCCCTGGCGTTCTCCCGCGCCATGCCCCAGCACGAGATCATCGACGCCGGATTCGTCGAGTCCTCGACGAGGCCGCCGGTCAGCGTGTAGGCATCCGCGATGAGGAAGGCCTCGGCCTCGTCCACGTCGGCCGGCGCCTGGGGAGGGGACTGACTCAACGCCCGGTACACGACGCGCCACCCGAGGGCGAGTTCGTCGGCGTCCGCATCCACGAGCCGGGTCAACTGGTGCTCGAGCAGGCGGGCCGTGTTTTCGGTCCGTTCCGCATAGCGACCCAGCCAGTAGAAGTTCGCCGCCATCCGGGCTAGCATCGCTCCTCGCCTCCCTCCCGGCCGCTACTCACGCAGGATCCAGAGGTCCTTGCAGCCTCCGCCCTGGCTGGAGTTCACGACGAGGCTTCCCTTGCGCAGGGCCACCCGGCACAGGCCCCCGGGCACCACATGCTGTTGTTCCCTCCCCTGGAGGACGAAGGGGCGCAGGTCCACGTGGCGGGGCTCCAGGCGGCCGTCCACGAAACAGCCCGCCCGGGAAAGGGGAAGCACCGGCTGCGAGATGTAGTTCGCCGGGTCGATCCGCAGTTGCTCCGCGAACACCTTCCGCTCGGCCTTCGTCGCATGCGGGCCCACGAGCATCCCGTAGCCGCCCGACCCTCCGACCTCCTTGACGACGAGTTCCTCGAGGTTGTCGAGCGTGTAGGCGAGGCCGTCCGGCTCTCGGCAGAGGTGGGTTTCCACGTTCGCCAGGATCGGCTCTTCATCCAGGAAATAGCGGATGATGCGCGGGACGTACGCGTACAGCCCCTTGTCGTCCGCCACGCCCGTGCCCGGCGCGTTGGCGAGCACCAGGTTGCCGGCGCGGTAGGCGTGAAAAAGGCCGGCGGCCCCTAGCGCGGAGTCTTCCCGGAAGGCGACCGGGTCCAGAAAATCGTCATCGATCCGCCGGTAGAGCACGTCGATTCGCCGCAGACCCGCGGCCGTGCGGGCGTACAGCGTCGCGTCGTGCACGACGAGATCCCGCCCCTCCACCAGGTCGACGCCCATCTCGCCGGCCAGAAACGCGTGCTCGTAGTAGGCGGAGTTGTATCGGCCCGGCGTCAGCACCGCCATGCGGGGCGTCTCCCCGGTCAGCGAGAGCGACGCGATCGTCGAATAAAGGTGCTCCGGATAATCTGCCACCTCGCGGACCCCGTACGCTCGATACAGGTAGGGGAAGGCCCACTTCATCGCCGTGCGGCAGGCGAGCATGTAGGAGACCCCCGACGGAACGCGGAGATTGTCCTCCAGTACCGCGAAGGTGTCGCCCGCGCGCACGATGTCCGTCCCGCACACGGCAACGTAAACGTCGTGCGGCACCTTCATCCCCCGCATCTCGACGCGGTACTGGGGACAGCCGAGCACGAGGTCGGCCGGGACGATGCCATCCCGCAGCGACTTCCCGTCGTGGTAGACATCGTGCAGGAACAGGTTGAGGGCTGTGAGGCGCTGCTTCAGCCCCCGCTCGATGTGGTCCCACTCCTCGGCCGTGATGAGGCGCGGCACGCAGTCGATGGGGATGATCTGCTCCGAGACATCCTCGACGCCGAGGACCGTGAACGTGATCCCCTCATGGACGAACCGGCGGTACACGCCGTCCTGGAGCCGCTCGAGATCTTCGGGGGGGATCCGGGAGAGGGCGGCCCCGAGTCGGCGCGCCCGCGCCCTGGGGGTACCGTCCTCGTGAAACAACTCGTCGTGAAACGCGGCATCCAGTTCGTAGTGGCGGAAAGGCCCGGACCCCGCCGAAATGGCAGGGTCCGGATCGGCATAGCCGTGATCGACAAACTTCACCGCCGACATTGTGCGACTCCCGTCGAGGGACGCTCAGTCCGCGTCGCGGAAGTCGTTGTCGTCGTCGGGATCCACCATGAGGACGAATTCGGGATAGGCATCGAGCCCGAGTTCCGCCGCGTCCTGGCCGATGCTCTCGACGCTCCGCGACACGCGAACCCCCATCGCCTTGTCCAGGACCATCCAGAGGATCCAGGAAGCGGAGAAGGCGAACGCGCCGACAGCCGCCACGCCGGTCAACTGCACGACGAAATCGCCGCCGGCCGCGATGCACGTGGCGAGCGTGCCCCAGATTCCGGCGAACAGGTGTGCGGGCACGGCCCCGACCACATCGTCGATCCGCCGCACTTCCAGCATCTTCAGTCCGAGCATGCACAGGACGGAGCCGATCGCGCCGATCACGATCGCCCACAGCGAGCTGGTGATGTTCGGGCCCGCCGTGATCGCCACCATGCCGGAGATCGCCCCGTTGAGCGTGGCGAAGAGGTCGACCCGGCCGAGTATGGGCCGGGACAGGCAGAGCGCCGTGATGACGCCGGCCGCGGCGGCGAGGTTCGTGTTCACGAGGATGTTGCTCATCGAAACCGCGTTGACGACGCCGGAGAGGGCGAGTTCGGAGCCGCCGTTGAAGCCGAACCAGCCCATCCAGAGGATGAACACCCCCAGCGTAACGGCCGGGATGTTCGACGGAGGGGTCAGCTTGACGGAGCCGTCCTTGCGGTATTTGCCCCAGCGCGGACCCACGACGAGCGCGCCGGCGAGCGCCGCCCAGCCGCCGGTCGAGTGCACGATCGTCGAGCCGGCGAAGTCCGTGAAGCCCCTCTGGCTGAGCCAGCCGCCGCCCCACGTCCATGCGCCGACGATGGGGTAGATGATCGCGGTGAGCACGGCCACGAAGACGAAGAAGGTCCACAGCTTGACCCGCTCGGCCAGCGCCCCGGAGACGATCGAGGCGGTCGTGGCCACGAAGACCATCTGGAAGAACCAGTCCGACATCACGGCGTGGCCGTTCTCGGCCACGGCGCCGGCCGCGCCTTCGTTCCCCCCGAGAAGCGCGACTTCGTCGGCGGACGGACCGTAGAGGAGGCTGATCGACCCGATCACGCTCCCGACGTCGACGTACATGAGGTTGTAGCCGATGATGTAGTACGTGAGACCCGCGATGGCGTACAGTCCGATGTTCTTCATGCAGATCATGGACGCGCTCTTGGACCGCACGGACCCGGCTTCGAGCATCGTGAAGCCCGCGCACATCCACATCACGAGCACGCCCCACACGAGGAAGGAGTACGTGTTGAGGATGAAACCGAGATCTCCGACACCGTCCTGCGCGGCGAGGACGGTCGGCGCCAGAAGCAGGCCCGCGCCGGAGAGCAGCGCGGTGGTGGCGAGGTTTCTTCCCGCCGCGAACCGGCGGGGCCAGCGTACCTGATGGGTGCTCACAGCGGCTCCTTCGTCACTTGGTTCAGAGCTCGATCATGCCCCTCCGCGACTCTCGGTTTAGGTTGCATCCCTTCCAGGCATCGCGCAACGGGTTCTCGGCGGGCCGGTAGCCGAACGGCGGCGGCCGATTATCTTCGGGAGTGACCCGGCTGTACCGGAATCTTCGACGAGAGGGCATATCATCATGTGGAAACGCTCCATTGGAGTGGTCGCCGCATTCGGGCTGGGGCTGGCGCTCTCCGCGGTCCACCCCCTCCTTGCCCAGGAAATCCGGGCGCGTGGCGGCTCCACCGTCACGGTGGGCGCCCGAGTCCAGGCCCAGTACGAGGCTTCGAGCGTTGACGAGACGCCTTCGTCCTTCTTCATCCGCCGCGCGTGGGTGACGATCGACGGGAGGCTCAACGATCTCGTCGGAGCCAGGGCCCAGTTCAACATCGACGGCGCGTCGGTTCTTGAAGCCTACCTGGAGCTCACGCCGAGCGAGGCGCTGGAGATCCAGCTGGGGCAGTTCAAGAAGGGGATGTCGTACTTCTGGCTCGTGCCCAACGCCTGGCTCCCGATCATCGAGCGAGACGCCAGGGTCACAGGCGTGGATCACTGCCCCGGCGTCGCCAGCGTATGCACGTTCGGCCGCCTCACGGGCGCCCTGGGTCTGGACAACTACGAGCCGGGCATCCTGGCGCAGGGGCGCGTGAGCCAGCGCTTCGGCTACCGCTTCACGCTCACCAACGGCGAGGGGATCGGGAACAAGGACGTGAACACCGGAAAGTCGGCCTCGGGCCAGCTCTCGCTCTTCCCGACGGGAGGCGACACGCGGGTGTCGGCCTATTTCGCCCTGGACGAGACGCTGAACAGCCAGGGGGAGACGATGGGCGTGCCGGCGGTCGGGGCCGAGGTGGAACTCGGCACATGGCTCGGCGGTCCCCACCTGATCGCCAACGTCCTGCAGGGTCGCAACTGGAAGCTGAACGACGACGCGAAGTTCTCCGCCTTCCAGTTCATGGCCTTCTGGTATCTGCCCGTGGCACCGGAGTCCGGGTTCTCGGGGATCGAGCCGATGCTTCGCGTAAGCTGGGTCGATTCCGGCGCGGAGGATCCGGAAAAGGTCACCGGTACGGTGATCACTCCCGGCGTCATGGTGTACTTCACGGGTCGAAACGGAATCTCCACGAACGTGGACTTCTACAGCTCGGGCGGACGGTCGGACTGGTCCTGGAAGGTCCAGGCGTTCGCGTTCTTCTGATCGGGCGCGGACGGGCCGCGACGGTTCGAGGGGCGCACCGGCGATTCGGTGCGCCCCCCTGTTTTTCCCGGCGGTGCCTACTTGAAGCTCGCCTGAGCCTCTTCGACCGTATCGAAGACCTTGGTCAACCGCACGAAGCCGCTGACCTCCAACACTTCAAGGATATTCTCCGGTACGTGGCACAGGGCGAGCCCTCCGCCGGCCTGGTTGGTCTTCCGGATGGCAATCAGCAACGCCCGTAGCCCGGCGCTGCTGATGTAGCGCAGACTCCCGCAGTCCAGAACCAGGTTGGTCGCCCCTCCATCGATGATGCCGGAGAGTTCGCCGTCGAAGTCCTTGGCGTTGCTCGAGTCTACGCGCCCGCTGACCACCCCTACGGCGGTATCTCCGGAATAGCTGGTCTCAATGTTCATCTGGCGATTCCTCGCTTCCGGCAGCCCCCAGCGGCTGCGTCAGGGTAAGGCAGTTGAAACCCTCGACCCGCTCATATGCAAGCGTGTCAATAAAAGACTTCGTAAGGTGGATGCCAAGCCCCCCGATGGGACGATCTTCCGCCGCCAGGCTCAAGTCGGGAATCTCGGCGTCCTCGAGCGGGTTGAAGGGTTGGCCGTTATCTCGAATCGTGATCCCAATGTCGGCGTCCCCGAGGCGAATGTCCACCGTGATGACCGGATCCTCCGTCATTCCCTCGAATCCGTAGGAGATGATGTTCGTCAGGAGCTCGTCCAGCGAGAGCTGAAAGCGGAAGATGATGTCCTGCGAAAGCCCGCGCTCGAGGCAGAAGCGCTCGACCTCGTCCACCACGCGACGTGGCTCGCTCGGATCCGGCTTGACGGCGATCCGCAATCCCGCTCCGCTCCTCTTGGTTTTGCTGGCCGGCTGCCCGCCCGCCTGATCCAGGCCGCCCTCGGCACCGAAACTACGCACACGCCCGAGGTTTGACATATTGCGCGCCCGGTCCCCGGTTGTGGAGATTCCCGCACCGTGGAGCGGGGACCGCCGCGCGAATCGACAGGGACGATGACGACTCGACTCGGGTTCAGACAAGTGCGGGAGCTCATGACGGACGATTCACCTCAACCGAGGCCTCGATGCCGAAGATCCTGGTAGTAGACGACGAGCCCGATCTGGAGCTGCTTCTCCGGCAGAAGTTCCGGCGCCGGATCCGCTCGGGCGAATTCGAGCTGGTCTTTGCCCAGAACGGGGTCGAGGCCCTCGATCAACTCGGGCACCACGGCGACGTCGACGTGGTGCTCTCCGACATCAACATGCCGGAGATGGACGGCCTCACGCTCCTGGCGCAGCTGGGCGAGCTCGACCGCGACCTCCGCGCCGTCATGGTCACGGCATACGGGGACATGAAGAACATCCGCACCGCCATGAACCGCGGCGCCTTCGACTTTGTCACCAAGCCGATCGACTTCGGAGATCTCGAAACCACGATCGCCAAGACCCTGGAGCACCTCGCGGTGATGCGAGCCGCGCTTCGCGACCGCGACGCGCTGGTGGCGCTGCGCCAGGAACTTGGCGTGGCGGCGCGGATGCAGGAGTCGATTCTGCCGACGAACTACCCCAGCGACCCGCGCTACGAGCTTCATGCCTGGATGACACCGGCCCGCGAGGTAGGAGGGGATTTCTACGATTTCTTCCGCCTCGAGGAAGACCACATGGCGATCGTCATGGCCGATGTCTCGGGCAAGGGCGTGCCGGCGGCCTTCTTCATGATGGTGAGTCGCACGCTGCTCAAGGGGACGGCGATCGGCGAGGCCGACCCCTCGGTCTGTCTGGAGGAGGTGAACCAGCTTCTCATCAACGAGAACGAGGAGTCGATGTTCGTGACCCTCTTCTACACCAAGTTCAATCCGGCGAACGGTCAGGCCACGTTCGCGAACGCGGGGCACAATCTTCCGTTCCTCATCAAGGCGTCGGGAGAGGTAGAGGTCGAGCAGATCGTCGCCGATCCGGGGCTCGTCCTCGGAATCATGTCCGGGGTCGACTTTCCCAGGGGTTCGATCACCCTCGAGCCGGGCGATGCCGTGTTCTTCTACACGGATGGCGTGACGGAGGCGATGAACGAGGACGGCGTCGAACTCGGGGAGAAGGAGTTGGCCGAGGTTCTGAGCGAATGCCGCGGGTCGTCCGCGGAAGACATCAACCGCCACGTGATCCGGGCGGTGCAGGAACATGCGGGGGAGGCGGACCAGTCCGACGACATCACATGCCTGACCCTTCGCTACCTGGGGACCTGATGCGGCGTCGGTCTCTCGCGCTCGCGGTCGTCCTGGCGGCCGGCGCCATACCCGGCCCCGCCATGTCGCAGGAGGGCGAGGCCCCGACCGAGGGCGTCTACGCCGATTCCATCGTCTTCGGCCAGTCCGCGGCCCTCGAAGGGCCCGCGGGCGAACTGGGCCGCAACATGAACCTCGGCATCCGGGCCGCGTTCGAGGAAGCCAATCGAGAGGGCGGCGTGCACGGGCGCGCCCTCCGCCTCATCGCCCGCGACGATGGCTACGAGCCTGAGGCCGCCGTCGCCAACACGCAGGAACTCATGGCACACGGCGTGTTCGGCCTCATCGGCGCCGTCGGCACGCCGACCTCCAACGCCGCGGAGCCGGGCGCGAGCGACGCGGGCGTCCCCTACATCGGGGCGTTCACGGGCGCCGGCCTCCTCCGGGGCCCGGACCAGCGGTACGTCGTCAACCTGCGCGCCTCCTACGATCAGGAGACGGAGGAGATGGTGGACCGCCTTGTGCGGGACCTCGGTTTCCGGCGCATCGCGGTTTTCTACCAGGATGACAACTACGGGCTGGCGGGTCTGACGGGCGTCCGCAGCGCGATGGACGCGCGCGGCATGGAACTCGTCAGCGAGGCCCCCTACATGCGGAACACGCGGGCCGTGAAGCGCGGACTCCTCGACATCCAGGCCGGCAACCCGCAGGCGGTCATCATCATCGGCGCGTACATCCCCGTGGCGCATTTCATCCGGTGGGCGAGAAAGATCGGCCTCGACGCCCTGTTCGTGAACATCTCCTTCGTCGGCAGCTACGCCCTCCTCGACGAGCTGGGCCGTGCCGGAGACGGCGTCGTCGTGACGCAGGTCGTGCCCTTCCCCCGCGACCCGAGCGTGCCCGTGGTGGCGCGTTATCAGGCCGCGCTGCGGGCGGTCGACCCTTCGGCCCGGCCGGGTTTCGTGTCGCTGGAGGGCTATCTGGCCGGGCGGCTGGTCGTGGAGGCGCTGGCGGCCGGAGATCCGGATGTTCGGCCCACGCGGGAGTCCTTCCTCCGCACGCTGACGGAATCCGGCCCCATCGACCTCGGCGGTTTCGTGGTCGAATACGGGGAGGAAGACAACCAGGGTTCGGACCTCGTGTTTCTGACCGTGATTCGGGAAGGCGAGTTCATTCCCGTGACCCGGCTCTCACGGTGAGTACCGCGGGCCCGCCGGTGAAACAGGGCGACGAGCGGCTCCACCGCGCCTTCGAGTGGGCCATCGCCCGGCTCCCCGGCGGGCTCGGCGCGCGGGCGCGGCAGGCGACCGGCGGTCGGTTCGGCATCGGCAGCCAGATCGTCGTGGGACTGGGCGGCGGCGTGCTGCTGACGATCAGCGCCATCCTCCTCGCGCTCCTCCTGATGAGCATCGTGGAGCGCGGACAGAGCGAGGTCACGCAGGAGCAGATCCCGTCCCTCCTCGCGGGCCACCGGGTAACCCAGCACAGCGAGGCGCTCCTGCGCGCATCCCCGCAGCTCCTGTCTGCCACCGACCCGGCAGTGCTGGAGGACGTCCGGGCCGCCGTGTTGCTGGAACAGGACAGCCTCCAATTCTGGGTCGGGGAGGTGGGCGGCGGGGCGGCAATGGATGCGGATGTCGCGAGTCTTGCCGAAGACCTGGTGGCGAACATCAACGAGATCTACGAGTCGGTCAACAACCGGATGGCCTACAACGCCGGCCTCGCGGAAATGGCGGCCGTCGTCGGGGAGACCGGGCTCCGTCTCCAGTTGGTGCTCGAGGAGGCGATCGACGATCAGTATTTCTTCATCCGCACCGGGCTCCGCCAGCTGACCGACGTTCCGGCGCCGGGTTCCCAGCGCCAGGCGCTCGAGGAAATCGAGCAGCTCGACGGCCTCCTGAACTTCAAGGCGTCGCAGAACCAGGCGATCACGCTCATCCAGCAGGCCTTCACCGAGACCGATGCGGAGCTGCTGCTCGCCAACCAGGAGCGTGTGGAGACGGCCCTCCGCGATGTGCGGGCGACGCTGCCCAGGATCCGCCCGCTCCTGAGGGAGACGCTGGCCGACGCGGTGAGCGTTCCCAGCGAGTTGTACGGAGGCCCGACCGGCATCTTTCAGACCCGGCGGCGGGAACTCGACGAGATCGGCCGGGCCGAGGAATTGCTCGAGCGCAACCGTCAGACGACCGCGGAACTCGACCTCGGGGTCCGGATGCTCATGGAACGGGTCGAGGACACCGCCCGGGAGGCGGCGAATCGCTCCGCGTTCCTCGTCCGGCTGGGGTTCTGGTTCCTCCTCGCCGTCATCCTGTTCACCATCGGCGCGGCCCGCATCGCCTGGAAGACGTTCGGCCGCTCCCTCATCGTGCGCCTGAGCAGCCTGTTCGAGACGACGCGGCGCATGTCCGAGGGCGACCTCGAAGTGAAGGTGGAGGTCGAGGGCAACGACGAGGTCACCGACATGGCGCACGCGCTGGAAGTCTTTCGGAAGCACGCCCTCGAGGTGCAGCGGCTGAACCTGGTCGAGAAGCTGGCGCAGGAGGTCCAGTCGAAGAACGAGGCGCTCGAGCAGACGCTCGACGATCTCCAGCGCACGCAGCAGCAGGTCATCACCCAGGAAAAGCTGGCGTCGCTCGGCGCCCTCACGGCGGGGATCGCCCACGAGATCCGCAATCCGCTCAACTTCGTGAACAACTTCGCGGTCCTCTCGAAGGAACTGATCGAAGAGCTGAACGAGGAGCTGAAGGAAGTCGCGGATGGAACCGCGGAGCTGGACCAGGAGTTCATCGCGGAGGTGCTCGGCGACCTCGACATGAACGTGACCAAGGTTCGGGAACACGGAGGCCGGGCCGACCGCATCGTCGAGGGAATGCTGGCGCACTCCCGGGACGACGCCGGCGACGCGGAGACCATCGACGTGAACCTGCTGCTCGATGAGTACGCGAAGCTCGCCTACCACGGCCTGCGCGGCAACGATTCCTCCTTCAACGTGACGCTGGACCGGGATTTCGACGAGGAGGCCGGCGAAGTCACCGGCATTGCCCGCGATCTGAGCCGGGTCTTCCTGAACGTCGTGACCAACGCCTGCCACGCGACGGCCGCCCGCAAGGAGCAGGACGGCGCCGACTACTCCCCCACCGTCGCACTCAGGACGGAAGGCCACGAAGACCACGTCATCGTGTCGATTCGGGATAACGGCACCGGCATCCCGGACTCGATCGTCAGGAAGATCTTCGAGCCCTTCTTCACGACGAAGTCGGGGACGCAGGGGACGGGGCTCGGACTGTCGATCTCCCGCGACATCGTCGTCGGCCACGGCGGCGACCTCGAGGTGGAGAGCGAGCCGGGCGAGTTCACGGAGTTCAGGATCAAGCTGCTCCGCAAGAGCAACATTTCCGAGGTGGCGGCGGCCGTGACGTGAGGGTCGCCGCATCAATCATGGAGAGATGATGAGAACGAAATCCTATGGCCGTCGTGCCCTTGCGGTCGCCGGCGTCTTTCTCCTCGGCGCGGGAGTTCTGAGCGCGCAGGACGGGCGACCCGAAACGACTCCACGCGGCGATGGCGAGGGCGACGGTCCCTACGACCGCCTGATTCTCCGCGGCGTCACGATCATCGATGGCACGGGAGCACCGCCTCAGGGCCCCGTGGACATCGTCATCGAGGGCGACCGCATCGCCTCCGTCAGCACCGTCGGCTTCCCGGGGCTCGACATCAACGAGGAGCGCCGGCCCGATGTGGCCGTCGACGACAACCCGGACGCGAACGTGCACGAGATCGACCTTTCCGGGCACTTCGTCATGCCCGGCTTCGTCGACATGCACGCGCATACCGGCGGCGCCCCCAAGGCGCCGCAGCCCGAGTACGTCTACAAGCTGTGGATGGGGCACGGGATCACGACCTCCCGCGGCGTGGGCCACGGTCCGATGATGTGGTCGCTCGAAGAGAAGGCGAAGGCGGCGCGCAACGAGATCGTCGCCCCGCGCATGTACACGTACGTGCGGCCGGGCGAGGCGTGGGACCAGGGATCCGTGGACTCGCCGGAGAAGGCGCGGGAGTGGGTGCGCTGGGCCGCGGCGCAGGAGGTCGACGGACAGAAGGTCGACGGACTCAAGCTGGGCTCCTACGACCCGCCGATCATGGAGGCGCTCATCGATGAGGCGCATCAGCACGGGCTCGGCACCGTGGCCCACCTCGGGCAGATGGGCGTGGGCCGGATGACGGCGCTCGACGCGGCGGAGATCGGGCTCGACATGATGACCCACTACTACGGCCTGTTCGAGTCGATGCTGTCCGACTACAGCGTCCAGGACTGGCCGCTGGACTACAACTACCAGAACGAGCAGCACCGCTTCGGCAACGTGGCCCGGCTCTGGAACCAGGTCGACGGGCCCGGCTCGGAGAGCTGGAACGCGCTCCAGGAGCGCTTCCTCGAACTCGGGTTCGGGCTCGATCCGACGATGACGATCTACGAGGCGAGCCGGGACGTGATGGCCGCCCGCAACGCGGACTGGCACGAGGAGTACACGCTCCCCAGCCAGTGGGAGTTCTATCAGCCGAGCCGCGCCGCGCACGGCTCGTACTGGTTCTACTGGGGGACGGAGGACGAGGTCGCGTGGCGGAACTTCTACAGGGTGTGGATGCAGTTCCTCAACGAGTACAAGAACCGCGGCGGCCGCGTGACGACGGGCTCCGACTCGGGCTTCATCTACAAGCTGTACGGCTTCGACTACATCCGGGAGTTCGAACTGCTGCGCGAGGCCGGGTTCCACCCGGTGGAGGTCATCCGCTCGGCCACCCTGCACGGGGCGCAGGAACTGAACGACCCCAAGGGGCTCCCGCCCGACTTCGGGATGATCCGCCCCGGGCTCAAGGCCGATTTCGTCGTCGTCGAGGAGAATCCGCTGCAGAACCTGAAGGTCCTGTACGGAACCGGCGCGGTGAAGCTCAATGACGAGACGGGCGAGACCGAGCGCGTCGGCGGCATCAAGTACACGATCAAGGACGGGATCGTCTACGACGCGAAGCAGCTGCTGGCCGACGTGCGGGAGATGGTGCGGGCGGCGAAGGCCGAACTCGCAACGGAGGACGAAGGCTAGCAGGCCGACGGACGGAGGACCCCGGAAATGAAGCGCACACACGGGATCGGATTCCTGCTCCTGGCGCTTGCCGCGTGCGGCGGCGGCGACGCGAGCGAGGGAGAGGTGCGGACGGTCCAGCCCGGCGCCCCCGGCGAGGCCACGCGCGTGCTGACGGTGGAGGAAGCGGCTTCCCTCGATCACGTCACGCACACCCCGGCGGACGTGCGCTTCATGCAGGGGATGATCCCGCATCACGCCCAGGCGCTGGAGATGGCCGCGCTCATTCCGGATCGGACGGATCACGAGGGTCTGCGGCTCCTCGGACTGCGGATCGAGATCTCCCAGCGAGACGAGATCGCGTGGATGACGCGCTGGCTCGAGCGGCGGGGCGAGACGGCTCCGATGGTGGGGGCCGGACACGCCCACGGACTCGGCGAGGGCGACCTCATGCCGGGGATGCTGTCGCGCGAGGAGATGGCCGCGCTCGCCGACGCGCGCGGTTCCGGGTTCGACCGGCTCTTCCTCGAAGGCATGATCAAGCATCATCAGGGCGCCCTGATGATGGTGGCCGAGTTGTTCGGGAGTCCGGGCGGAGGTCAGGAGACTGAGATTTTTCGGTTCGCGGCGGATGTGGACGCGGACCAGGACATGGAGATCCTGCGCATGCGGGATTTGTTGAACGCGATTCCATGACCGCTTATTGGCGTTTCACGGGAGGTAGGAAGATGTCACGCAGAGAGATTTCGACAGTCCGGCCGCGAATTGGCCGCCTGACGGCCGTGTTGCCGGCGCTGCCGGCGCTGGCGGTGCTGGCGTACGGCTGGCTGGGCGGCGCGGGCTCGCTGGCGGCCCAGGACCCGCCGCCGCCCCCGCCGGAGGCCGTCTGGGAATGGGATCCGGACGATCCGCGCATCGGGCTCGCGCCCGGCCTCCACGATGCCGGCATGGCGATCGGCAACCTCGAGCGGCTGATCAGCCTCCCGAAGCCCGATCCCTTTCTGACCGACGAGGCCGGCGGGCGGGGCCCGACGAACTCGGACCTGGCGTTCCAGGGGGACCTCGTCTTCCAGGGCAGCTACTGGGGCTTCCAGGTGTTCGACGCCTCGGATCCCGCCCAGCCGGAACTCGTCGTCGCGGTCGTGTGCCCCGGCGGACAGGGTGACGTCAGCGTACACGAGAATCTGCTCTTCATGTCGGTCCAGCAGACGTCGGCCCGGCTCGACTGCGGCACGGAAGGGGTGCAGGACAGCGTGAGCACCGTGCGCCTGCAGGGGATCCGGATCTTTGACATCTCCGATGTCGGGAATCCGCGCCAGGTGAAGACCGTGCAGACCTGCCGCGGCTCCCACACCCACACGCTCGTCACCGACCCGAGCGACGACTCCCGCGTGTACATCTACGTTTCGGGCACGGGGCGCGTGCGTTCGGGCAGCGAACTCGAAGGCTGCTCCGGCCTCCCGGTCGAGGAGGACGAGAACACGGCGCTGTTCCGGATCGAGATCATCGAGGTGCCGGTGGACGCGCCGGAGAACGCCGAAGTCGTGAACATGCCGCGCATCTTCGCGGACCCCGAGACGGGGGAGATCGCGGGCCTGTGGGCGGGAGGCGACCACGGCGACGGCACGCAGGCGTCGCGTCGCACGAACCAATGCCACGACATCACGGTCCGCTCCGACCTGGGACTCGCGGCCGGAGCCTGCTCGGGGAACGGCATCCTGCTGGACATCTCCGACCCCGAAAACCCGGTTCGCATCGACCAGGTCGTCGACCCGAACTTCGCCTACTGGCATTCCGCGACGTTCAACAACGACGGCACCGCGATCGTGTTCACGGACGAGTGGGGCGGCGGTGGAGCGCCTCGCTGCCGCGGCTCCGATCCGGAGACGTGGGGCGCAAACGCGATCTTCACGATCCGCGACCGCAAGATGGAGCTGGCGGGCTACTACAAGCTGCCCGTGCCGCAGACGGAGCAGGAGAACTGCGTCGCCCACAACGGTTCCATGATCCCGGTGCCCGGCCGCGACATCATGGTCCAGGGCTGGTACCAGGGCGGCCTCTCGATCTTCGACTTCACCGACCCCGAGAACCCGTTCGAGATCGCCTACTTCGACCGCGGCCCTCTCGACGCGGTGGAGATGCTGAGCGGCGGCTACTGGTCGGCGTACTGGCACAACGGTTCGATCTACGGCGCGGAAATCGCGCGGGGCGTGGACGTGTTCCAGCTCGCGGCCAGCGAGCACCTGTCGCAGGCGGAGATCGACGCGGCGATGTCGGTGATGGTCGGCGACTCCAACGTCCAGAACCAGGAGCGCTACGACTGGCCCGCGAGCTTCGCGGTGGCGCGTTCCTATCTCATCCAGATGCAGCGCGACAGCGGCATCAACACCGAGCGCGGAGAGCGCGTGGCGGCGCTGCTCGACGCGGCGGAGAGCCAGTCGGGCGCCGAGCGAAACGCCACGCTCGACGAACTGAACGCCGTGGCGGCCGAACTCGACGAGGATGCGCGTCGCGCCGCCAACGCGGCGGGGCCGGGAGATGCCCGACGCCTGGCGCTGCTGGCCGACGCGATCCGCGGCCTGACGGCCTCGCTGCGCTGACCGCGCCTGTTGCTGCAAGCTCCGGGGGTCGCCGTGGCCCCCGGAGCGAAGGCTTCACGGAACCCGGAGCGCGCGAAACCGTATGACGGTGTGACCACGTCGAACCGAGCAGGTCCCGCCTGGTGAGCCCCGTGACGAACCACGATACCCTTACAGACCCCGCCCCCGCCGGCGAACTGGCCCGGGGCATCGTTCCCGGAGGCACCTTCCTCGCCGATTTCCTCTACCCCGAGCCGGCCGAGCGCCGAGTCGGGGCGATGATCGGCTGGTGGGAGAAGCGCCGCCTCCCATACAACCTCATCGTCGGCGCCACCGGACTCGTGACGATGACGTTCGGGGCGGCGCTCACGGCGGTGGTCGCGACCCTTCAACCGGTCGACATGGTCCGCATGGCGATCTGGTGGGCCGTGTGGGCGAATGTGTGCTATACGTTGGGTCCGGTGGCCGAGATCGCCCTCCAGAAGCTGTTCGGCGGACGGCTCCTTCCGGCCGGTCCCCTTCTCTTCCGGGCGGGCGTGACCATCGCGGTCGGCGTCACGCTGCTGCCCATCATCCCCCTCACGATCGGATTCATCCTGAACTTCTTCGGACTCGTCTGACCCCTTCGGCTACGGACGTCGCCGTGCCGGCGTGACCGTCCCCGTAACGGCGTTACGAACTCCGTGTCGCGTTCCCGCGGGAACGTCCCGTCGTCAGTCGACGCCGATGGAGTGGGGGCCGATGTCGGCGAGTGAGGGCGTCCCGACGGCGCCCATCGTGATGCGCAGTTCCTCGATGAGGACTTCCAGCACCCGCTCGACGCCCGCCTGGCCGAAGGCCCCGAGTCCCCACAGGTAGGGACGCCCGATCGCGACCGCGGTGGCGCCGCGGGCGAGACCCTTGAAGATGTCGGTCCCCCGGCGGAAGCCCCCATCGACGATGATCGGAACCTCGCCGCCGGCCACCTCCACGACCTCGGGCAGCGCATCGATCGTCGCCCGTCCGCTGCCCTCCGCGCGGCCGCCGTGGTTGGAGACCCAGATCCCGTCCACCCCGTGTTCCAGGGCGAGTTCCGCGTCTTCACGCGTCACGAGACCCTTCACCACGATCCGCTGATCCGTGATGTCGCGCAGGCGGTGCACGTAGTCCCACGTCATTGTGGGGCCGCCGCTGTCGGGCGGGCCCTGGGGCAGCCCCTCGTACATCGGCTTCACGGGATCCGCCCGTCCGCCGCTCCGGTGGCAGGTGTCGCAGTTGCGGTCGTCGATGCGTTCCCAGCGCCGCAGGGTGAGCCGGTTGCTCCCGCCGAGGAGATCGACGGTGAGCACGATCACGGGACAGCCGGCCTCGCGCACCCGGTTGATCAGGCCGACGGTCGCGTTCCAGTGGCGGGGCGCGTAGAGCTGGTACCAGACCGGCTCGCCCCGCGCCTCGTTCACGGCCTCGACTCCCGTCGAACTGACCGATGAGAGCGTCTGCAGGTGGTTACGGGCCGCGGCCGCCCGCGCGGTGGCCAGCTCGCCGTCGCGGTGGAAGGCGCCCTGGCTTCCCGCCGGCGCGATCATGAGCGGCGTCGGCCACTCCCGCCCGAAGATCGAGACGCGCATGTCGAGGTTGGAGACGTCCACCAGGCGGCGCGCGCGGAGGTAGATCCGCTCCAGCGAGGCACGGTTGTTGGCCTGCGTCCCCTCTCCGTCGACGCCCGTCTTGATGTATCCCCAGTGCGCCGTGGGCACGGTTTGCGCGGCCACCTTCTCGAGGTCGAACACATCGAGGGCCTCCTGCGCCGACGCGACGAGGTCGTCCAGCGACCGCGCCGGCGCCTCCTGGGCAAGCGCCCGACCGACCACGCCCAGGTCGCAGCCCGCGAGCGCCCCCAGCAGAGGGCTCGCGGCGAGCCAGCGGAGGAGGTCGCGACGGTGGACGGTGTTCGATTCCGGTCCCGGCTCCGGCGTGTCGTGCATTCGGCGCTCCTGGTTGGGACTCCGTGATCGCCAAGGGATCCGAATCCACGGTGCCCGCCGCCACGCTCCGCGTCAACGCGGGCCCGCGCGTGAAACCCTTCGGGCAACGCCGAAATCCGATAAAATGTCTTTCAAGCGCCGATTCCCGTCGGCATAGGGCACGGGTGGCTGATCGATGCCTTCGCGCGAGATCATTCGGAGAGACGATTCGAGAGGAGAGGAACGCACCGCGGTGAGTCACGACATCGAAGCGATACAGGAGAAGATCCGCGAGCAGAGCGCCTTCGTGGAGCGGTTGGTCGATGAGGTGGGGCGCGTCATCGTGGGGCAGCGAACCATGGTCGAGCGGCTCCTCATCGGCCTGCTCGCCGACGGTCACGTGCTCATGGAAGGGGTGCCGGGACTGGCGAAGACCCTCACGGTGCGGACCCTCGCGCAGGCGATCGACACCGGTTTCCAGAGGATCCAGTTCACGCCGGACCTCCTCCCGGCCGACCTCATCGGAACGCTGATCTTCGATCCCAAGCGGAGCGAGTTTCAGACCCGGAAGGGTCCGATCTTCTCCAACATCATCCTCGCCGACGAGATCAACCGGTCGCCCGCCAAGGTGCAGTCCGCGCTCCTCGAGGCGATGCAGGAACGCACGGTCACCATCGGGGACGAGACCTTCCCCCTCGACGACCCCTTTCTCGTCCTCGCGACCCAGAACCCGATCGAGCAGGAGGGGACGTACCCGCTCCCCGAAGCGCAGGTGGACCGCTTCATGCTCAAGCTCTCCATCGGATATCCCGACAAGGAGGAAGAGCTGGAGATCATGCGGCGCATGGGCGTCGGGTCCGCGCCCGAGCCGGAGACGGTCGTCACGCCGGACGAGATCCTCCGGGCGCGCGGCGCCGTCGACCTCATCTACATGGACCGGCAAGTCGAACGGTACATCGTGGAACTGGTTTTCGCCTCGCGCGAGCCGGCCGAACACGGACTCGAAGACCTCGCCGACCTCATCGCCTACGGCGCGTCGCCGAGAGCCAGCATCTGCCTGGCGCGCACGGCGCGGGCCCACGCCTTCCTGCGGCACCGGGGCTACGTGACGCCGGAGGATGTGCGGTCCATCGCCCTCGATGTCCTGCGACACCGCGTGCTCGTCACCTACGAGGCCGAAGCCGAGGAAGTCACGAGCGAGGACGTCGTGAACCGGATCCTCGACAGCGTCGAGGTCCCGTAGGCGTTCGGGGAACCGGAGGGATGGAGGGATGATTCCGCGGGAGATCCTCCGGAAGGTCCGCCGCATCGAGATCACGACGCGGGGGCTCGTGGACCAGGTGTTCTCGGGCGAATACCACTCCGTGTTCAAGGGACGGGGCATCAACTTCGCCGAGGTGCGCGAGTACGACTACGGCGATGACATCCGCTCGATCGACTGGAACGTCACCGCCCGCACCGGAACGCCCCATGTCAAGATCTTCGAGGAAGAGCGCGAACTCACGGTGATGCTCGTCGTGGACGTGAGCGCGTCCGGAGACTTCGGCACCCGGGAGCGCATGAAGGGAGATCTCGCCGTCGAGGTGTGCTCCCTGCTCGCCTTCAGCGCGATCAAGAACAACGACAAGGTCGGGCTCATCATCTTCAGCGACCGCGTCGAGAAGTTCGTCCCGCCACGGAAGGGCCGGCGGCACGTCCTGCGCGTGCTGCGCGAGATGCTGTACCACCAGCCCCGGGGCCGGGCGACGGACCTCGGCGCGGCGCTCGAGTACCTCTCGCGCATCATCCGGCGGCGGGCCGTGGTCTTCGTCGTCTCCGACTTCGTCTCGAAGCCCTTCGAGAAAGCGCTCGGGGTCGCGGGCCGGCGGCACGACGTCGTCGCCCTCCGGGTGAGGGACCGGCGGGAGTCGGAACTGCCGCCCATCGGACTCGTCGAACTCGAGGACGCGGAGACGGGAGAGAGGCTCGTCGTCGACACGTCGAACCGGGAGTTCCGGGCGGCGTTCGCGAGCCGCGGGGAGGAGGCGCGGGCGGGACAGGACCGGACGTTCCGGCGCAGCAAGGTCGACGTCGTGGATCTCAGTCCGGGGCGCCCCTACCTGCGGCCGCTGATGCGCTTCTTCGAAGAGCGGGGACGGCGCATATGAGTCGCGGATCGTGGGGCGGGAACCGGCGGGCCGCGATCGTGAGCCTCCTGCTGGCGTGCGGGGCTCTCGGAGTGGGCGGCGACCTTCGGGGGCAGTCGCCGCGGGTCGCGATCGAACCCGACACGACGGAGATCCATGTGGGCGATCCGCTCGCGCTGCGGCTCTCCGTCGAGCACCCGGCGGATCTCGCCGTGCGCTGGCCCGATTCCCTCTCGCTGGGTCCCTTCGAGGCGCTGGCGCTCGAGGCAAGTCCGCCCGAGGCCTACGGTGAAGGCGTGCGCACGCCGGCGGTGCTGCACGTGACCGCCTTCGAGTTGGGCGAACTCGAACTCCCTTCGTTCGACCTCGAACTCACGGACGGCGCGAGCGTCACGGCCACCGTCTCCACCGATCCGGTGGTGATCGGCGTGACCACGGTCGGGCTCGACGAGAGCGGAGACATCCGCGACGTGAAGGGCCCGCGCGCGATCGCGCGCAACTGGCTGCTCCTGTGGCCGTGGCTCCTGCTCGCCGTGGCCCTCGCCGGCGTCGGGTACTGGTGGGGGCGCCGGCGGCGTCGCAGCCCCCACCGGACCGACTCCCGGCCACCGGTCCCGGCTCGACCGCCACACGAGATCGCGCTCGAGGCGCTGGACCGGCTCGAGGCGTCCCCTCTCCTGGAGCGCGGCGAGATCAAGCCCTACCACATCGAGGTGTCCAGGATCATCCGCGCCTACCTCGAGGGACGGTACCGGATCTGGGCCCTGGAGATGATCACGCCGGACGTGATCTCGAGCCTGGGGCATGCCGGTGTGGACCCCGGTCTTCGAACGGGCTTCGAGCGCTTCCTGGAAGCCTGCGACCTGGTGAAGTTCGCGAAGCGGCGGCCGGATGAGGCGGCGTGCCGGGGCATCCTCGCCGACGCGCGCACGTTGGTGGAGCGGACGAAGTTCGTGCCCCCGCCCCCCGCCGCGGAGTCCGAAGCGACCGCAGCCGAAGCGACCGCGCCCGGAGAGACCGCAGCCGACGGAGCCGAAGCGACCGCGGACGACCGGACCGAGGCGGCCGTTCCATGATCCACCGCTTCGCGGATCCCGCGTTTCTCCTGCTCCTGCTTCTCCTCGTCCCGGCGCTCGCGTACCGGCGCCTGGCGAGGGAAGGGCGCAAGGCCGGCGCCCTGCGCTACCCGGACCTGGCGCTCCTCCGGCGCTCGGGGGCCGAGCGCACCGGCCGCCTGCGCCATGTGCCGCTGGCGCTACGCCTGCTCGCCCTCAGCTTGTTCATCGTCGCCTTCGCCCGCCCCCAGTCCGCCTCGATCAGCGAGGATGTGTCGACCGAGGGCGTCGACATCGTCATGGCCCTCGACATCTCCAGTTCCATGCTCGCGCAGGACCTGGTGCCCAACCGGCTGGAGGCGGCCAGGGAGGTCGCGGCGGACTTCGTCGAACGCCGCCGCAACGACCGCATCGGACTCGTCGTGTTCGCCGGACAGGCGTTCACCCAGGCCCCGCTCACGATCGATCACCCGGCCGTCTCCGCGGTCATGGCCGAACTGGAGGTGGGAATGGTCGAGGACGGGACCGCCATCGGACTCGGACTCGCGACCGCGCTCAAGCGCCTCGAGTCCAGCCAGGCCGAATCGAGGATCATCGTGCTCCTCACCGATGGCCGGAACAACCGCGGCGAGATCGATCCGGCGACCGCCGCCCAAATGGCCCGGGCGCTGGGGGTCAAGGTCTATACGATCGGGGCGGGGTCGCGGGGAACGGCCCCGGTTCCCGTCGACGATCCGGTCTTCGGGCGGCGCCTCGTCTCGATTCCCGTGGACGTCGACGAACCCACCCTCGCGGAGGTCGCCGAGGTCACCGGAGGACGGTACTTCCGGGCCACCGACCGCGAGAGCCTCGAACGCATCTACGAGGAGATCGACGCGCTCGAGACGACCGAGATCGACGTGCAGAGCTTCACGCGGTACGGCGAACTCTTCCACTTCCCGCTCGCGGCGGGACTCGGACTGCTGCTGCTCGAGATCGGGCTCGCGCAGACGGTCCTGCGAAGACTGCCGTAGCGGGGGGGAGGCGCCATCGTGTTCCGCTTCGGGTTCGTCACGGCACTCTTCGGACTGGCGCTCATCCCGCTGGCCGCCGGCCTGATGTGGCGGGGAGCGACCCTGCGGCGCCGGGCGCTGGCCCGCTTCGGCGACCTCGCGCTCGTCCGCCGGTTGAGCCGGAGCGTGAACCCGCGGGCCCGCGCCTGGAAGGCCATCGGACTCCTCGCCGTGCTCGCGCTCTCCGCCGTCGCCCTGGCCCGCCCGCAGTTCGGCTCGCGCGTGGAGACCGTCCGCCGAGAGGGGATGGACATCGTCGTCGCCCTCGACCTCTCCACTTCGATGCTGGCGGAGGACATCGCCCCCAACCGCCTGCAGCGCTCGAAGCTCGAAATCCAGCGCCTCATCGAGCGGCTGGACGGGGACCGCATCGGCCTCATCGCCTTCGCCGGTCAGGCCTTCGTCCAGAGCCCGCTGACCTCGGACTACGGAGCCGCGCGCCTCTTCCTCAACGCGATGGACACGGAACTCGTGCCCGTGCAGGGAACGGATCTCGGGGCCGCGCTCGAACTCGCGCTGGATGCCTTCTCCGACGCGCCGGTGGAGGAACGCATCATCGTCGTCGTCACCGACGGCGAAGACCATGAGGGGGGCATCGAGCCGGCGGTGGACCGTGCGCTCGAGGCCGGGGTTACGATCCACACGGTCGGCGTGGGTTCGACGGACGGCGTCCCGATCCCCGAGTACGACGCGGCGGGCCGGCCGGCCGGGTTCAAGCGCGACGAGGCGGGGGCCGTCATCACGACCCGGCTCGACGAAACGACATTGAGGCGGATCGCATCGCGCACGGGCGGACAGCTCTACCGCAGCACCCCCGAGGCGAGCGAGTTGACGGCGCTCATCGAGGAGGTCTCGGCGCTGGGCGGACGGGAGATCGACGCGCGCGAGGTCACGCAGTACGAGGAGCAGTTCCAGATATTCCTCGGCGCGGCGATTCTCCTATTGTTCCTGGAGGGACTGTGGACGGACCGGAAGAAGACCGTGAGAGCCTGGAGAGGGAGGTTCACGTGAGCGCGACGGGCGGACGCATCGGGCGGCTGTGGCTGCCCCTCGCCATCGCGACCCTCGCGGCCGCGGCGCCCGCCGAAGTGCGCGCGCAGGCGGGACGCGCCGAGACGCGCGAGGGGAATCGCCTCTATGAGGAGGGACGTTTCGCCGAGGCGCACGAGAAGTACCTGGAGGCGCTCCTCGCGGACCCGGACTCCCCGATCATCCGGTTCAACGACGGGAACGCGCTCTACCGGGGCGAGGACTACGAGTCCGCGCTGGAATCCTTCCGCGCCGCGGTGGAGAGCGGAGACCCGGAGTTGGCGGCCGCCGCATGGTACAACCTCGGGAACACGCTCTATCGGCAGGGCGCGCTCCCCGAGAGTCTGGAGGCCTTCAAGCAGGCGCTGCGGGCCGACCCGGCGGACCCCGACGCCAAACACAACCTCGAGCGGGTGCTCGAACAGATGCAGGAGCAGGAGCAGCAGGATCAGCAGCAGGGCGACGGCGAGAACGACGAGGAGAACGAAGGCGAGAGCGAGCAGCAACCGCAGGGCGGCGAACAGAATCAGGATCCGCAGCAGGATCAACAGAATCAGGATCAGCCCGAGCAGGACGCGAACCAGGATCGGCAGAACCAGCCGAACCCTGAACCGGACCCCGAGCGGGATCCGGATGAATCGGAATCACCGCCGCAGGAGGGAACACCCCCGCCCGGAGAGATGACGAGGGAGGAGGCCGAACGGCTGCTTGGCGCGATCCAGGAGGATCAGGATGAGGTGAACCGCCAGCCGCGCACGCCGACGCGCGGCACGAGGCCGCGCAGGGACTGGTGATGCGGCGCCTTCGATCTCCCTTGCGCCCGGAACGCTCGGCGGCGACCCCCGTCCTCGCCTGGGTCCGGGCGTGGGTCCTGGCCTGCCTTCTCGTTCCCGTTGCGCTCTCGGGGCAGGATGTCACGGCCTCGGCGCACCTCGACCGCGGGGAAGTCGGCGTGGGGCAGACCTTCACGCTCAACGTCGTCCTCGAAGGCGTCCAACGCTTCGACCAGGACCCCGTCCTTCCCGACATGGCCGCCTTCGCCGCCTTCCTGAGCAGCGGGACGCAGACCTCGGTCCGGATCGTGAACGGCCGGACGACCGTCTCGCTCACCGTACAGTACCGTTTCCAGGCGACGACGGAGGGGACGTTCGAGATCGGACCGGTGACGGTCGAGGCGGGCGGAGAGGCGCTGACGACGGAGCCGCTGAGCCTGCGCGTGGCGTCGGTCCCCCAACCGGCGCCGGGAGCTGAGGGAGCCCCGGCAGGGCAGCCTTCGGACCCGGGGAACATCGGCCCGGACGACCTCTTCGTCGTCGCCGAGCCGAACAAGCGCCGCGTGCGCGAGAACGAGCCCGTCATCGTCGAATACCGGCTCTTCACCCGCGTCAACGTGAGTTCGTATGGGGTCACACGACTCCCCGCCACGGCAGGCTTCTGGGTCGAGGAGTTCGAACTCCCGCAACAGCCGCAGGTGGAGCAGATCGTGCGCGACGGGGTCGCCTACGCGACGGCGGTGATCAGGAAGGTGGCGCTGTATCCGACGGGGCCGGGTTCGAAGACGCTCGAACCGCTCGCGATCGAGGCGCAGGTCCGCGTGCAGCGACGATCACGCGATCCGTTCGACGATGTGTTCGGAGGATTCTTCAACCGGAGTTCCCTGTTCGGCGATGTCGTGACGACGGGCGCCGCTTCGCCTCCGGTCGAGATCGAAGTGCTCCCCCTCCCCGCGGAAGGCCGGCCGGCGGGCTTCACGGGCCTCGTGGGGGATCTGGCGATCGAGAGTTCCGTCGACCGGGACAGCCTGGCCGCCAACGAGGCGGTCACGTTGCGCGTGGACGTGTCGGGTTCCGGCAACCTGAAGGCGCTCGCGCCGCCGGAACTCGCCTTTCCGCCGACCGTGGAGGCCTTTCCGCCGGAGGTGTCCGATCGCCTGCGAACCACCGACGCCGGTGTCGCGGGAACGCGGACGTGGGAGTACGTCCTCATACCCCGGGCGCCCGGAACGCTGACGATACCGAGCGTGGACATGGGGTACTACAACGCCGAGGCGGACCGCTACGAGACGGCGTCGGCGGCGCCGGTCGACCTGCGGGTCACGGGCCGGGCGGTCGAGGACGCGTTGCCGGGAGCACGCGCGCGCGGCTCCGTCGAGGCGCTGCGCTCGGACATCCGCTTCATCCGGACCGATACGCCGCGCTTCCGTCGCCGGGGTGAGACGCTGTTCGACCAGGCATGGTTCTGGATCGTCGCGCTTGCGCCCGTCGGCATGGTCGCGGGCGCGGCCGGGCTGCGCCGGCGCCGCGACCGGCTCGCGGGCGACCGGGCCTACGCTCGCGACCGCCGGGCGGCCCGCGTGGCGAAGAAGCGCCTCGCCCGGGCCGCCGGGCTCGCGGGGGGCAGCGATGCGCGGGCCTTCTACGCCGAGGCCGCCCAGGCGCTGGAAGGGTTCGTCGCCGACAAGCTCGACACCTCCGCCGCCGGGATGATCCGCGACGACCTCCGCGCCGCTCTGCTCCGCCGCGGCGCCCGCGAGCCCACCGTCGACGAGTACCTTGCCGCGCTCGAAGCCTGCGACCGGCAGCGCTTCGCCCCGGTCGGCGCCGAGATCGAAGAACGGAAGGCCTTTCTGGCCCGCGCCGAGTCCGCGCTTTCCGCCCTCGCGGGAGAACTCCGATGATCGCCCGCCGCCTTGCCGGGCGTCGCCACGGGTTGGCGTTCGTCGGGCTCCCGGCCGTGGCGCTCGTCGGGTTCCCGGCCGTGGCGCTCGCTCTGGCGCCAACCCTCGCTCCGGCTCCGGCGACCGAACTCGCCACCGTGCAGGAAATTGCGCCCGCCCCTGCGCCCGCCGACCGCTTCCAGGCCGGGAACCGCCTCTATCAGGCCGGAGACCATGAGGCCGCCCTCGATGCCTACCTCGGACTGTACGAGGACGGGTTCGAGAGCGGCGAACTCCACTACAACATCGGCAACGCCTACTACAGGCTCGGGGAACTGGGCCGGGCGATCCTCTTCTACGAGCGCGCCAGGGTCGCGCTTCCGCGGGACGAGAACGTGCGCGACAACCTGGAACTCGCGCGCTCCCTGACCGCCGACGAGATCACGCCCCTGCCGGGATTCTGGGTGCCCCGCGTCGTCGGGTGGGCGCTGCAACTCGTGCCGCGCGGGTGGCTCATCGCGATCCTCGCGCTGGGCTACCTGGGGCTGGCTTCCATCCTCCTCTACCGGCTCCTCTCCAACGGACCGCCGCACTGGACCCGCCACGCCGCCGTGGCAGCCGCCGCGCTCGCCTTCGTCGCCGGCACGAACCTGCTGATCCGTGAATTCGGGGTCGGCCGCGCGGAGCGCGGGGTGATCCTGCAGGCGGAGGCCGCCGTGCAGAGCGCGCCCTCCGACGATCCCTCGCTGCAGTTGTTCACGATTCACGAGGGCGCCGTGGTCCGGATCGACCGGAGATCGAGCGACTGGCTCGAGATCGTGCTGGAAGACGGCAAGGTCGGCTGGGTACGAGCCGAAGATCTCGAAACGATCTAGGAACCCATCGGCGTCACGTTTCGCCGCCGCATTTCCGCCGAGTAGTACGCCCAGAGAAGGCGCGCCGCCACGCTCCGCCAGGGTCGCCAGCGGCCGGCGATCTCGCGGAGCGTTTTTTCGTCGGGCCGTTCTTCGAGGCCGAGCGCATGTCCCGCCGCGCTTCGCAGCGCAAGATCGCCTGCCGGAAAAATGTCGCGATGGCCGGCGCAGAACAGAAGGTAGACCTCGGCCGTCCACACTCCGACCCCCTTGAGCGCCGTCATGGCGGCGATGGCTGCCTCGGCAGGCATGAGGCACAGCGCTTCCGGATCGAGGCTCCCGCCAAGGACGGCTTCCGCCGCGCGTTTCAGCGTCATCTCCTTGGAGCGGGAAAGCCCGATCCGGCGGCATTGCGCATCGGAGAGTCCGGCGACCCGTCCGGGCGCGCAGCAGTCCGCCTCTTCGAGGAGCCGCTCCCAGATCGCGGCGGCGGCCGCCTTCGACACCATCTGCGAAACGATGACCCGGGCGAGGCCCTCGAAGCCGGGGGGCCTTCGCCGCAGCGGCACCGCCCCCGCCCGTTCGACCACCTCCGCAAGCCGTCCGTCGCGGCGCACCAACGCATCGAGGCCCTCGGCGATGTCTTCCGACGTCTCAATCACTTTTCCCTGCATTCCTTCCCTCCCGGGACGTTCCCGCGGGAACGCCTCGACGTGCTCTCTGGCCGACGCCGGTGGTTGGCATCAGTCTTATTGCGTGAACCGACGAACGCTGATCAAGACCATGGGGACCGCGGCGCTGGGCTCGAGTCTCGGCGCGTGTTCCCCCGCCTGGCGCCGTGTTCCGCCGGGGCCGATCGCCCCGACGCTGCCCCTCGTCCGAGTCTCGCCCGACCGCGTGATCCGAACCACCGTCGGTCTCAGACCGTTCCGGCCCGCCGGTTTTCGCGTGGCCACGGAGCGGCTCGACGACAAGACCATCATCCATAACTACGGCCACGGCGGCGCGGGAATCTCCCTCTCCTGGGGGACGGGTCTGCTCGCCGCCGAACTGGCCGAACCTCATCCTTCGCGGCAGGCCGCCGTCATCGGAGCCGGCGCCGTCGGCCTCGCCACCGCGCGGCAGCTCCAGCGCCGCGGGTTCGACGTGACGATCCATGCGCGCACCCTCCCTCCCGACACGACCTCGAACATGGCCTACGCCGGGTTCTCGCCGCTCTCCAACCTCGTGTCGGCGCCGGAACGGACCCCGGCCTTCGACGCCCAGTTCGACCGGGCGGTCCGCGCTTCCTACGAGCAGTTGCAGCTGTTCGCCGGAGCCGGGCGCGGCGTGTCCTGGCTGACGACGTACACCTGGACGAACCGCCTTTCGGGCCGGCGGGTGGAAGATGCCGGACTCGACGAGACCGAGAGCGGCCTCGACCCGGGCCTCGACGTGGCCGCCACCGTGCTGCAGCCGGGAGAACACCCCTTCCCCGGCGCCTACGCGCTTCGCAGGCCGACCCTCCGCATCGAGCCGTCGATCTATCTCGATGAGTTGATGGAGGAGTTCCTCCTGTTCGGCGGGCGCGTGCGGATCCGCGACTTCGAGACACTCCCCGACCTCATGTCGCTCGACGAGCCGCTCATCGCCAACTGCACCGGACTCGGCGCCCGGGCCCTGTTCGGGGACGAGACGATGACCCCGGTCAAGGGCCAGCTCACCTTCCTCGCCCCTCAGCCAGAGATCGACTACAGCCTCGAAGGCAGCGCCCCGGGGGGCGGCCGCATCGGGGTCCTCCCGCGTTCGGACGGGATCGCGCTTGGACACGTGATGAAGCGCGGCGACTGGAGTCTCGAACCGATCGAGGAGGAGATCACGACCCGGCTCGAGCGCGCCGGCCGACTCTTCGCGGCCATGGCAGACGACACCTCCGGATTCGGCACGGTCGCCGCCATCCCGCGGGCACCCGCGATTCGCGACGCGCTCGCAGGCGACCCCGTCCCTGCAAATCCGCCCCCCGTCGAGAGCTTCTACGACATCGAGTCCTAGCCGCCCGTGGCAAGACCCGGCGTCAGTCGCCGAACCGGTCCGCCAGCAGTTCACGAAGCCGGCGCCCGACCGTTTCGAGCAGGGCTGCGTCTTCGTCGGCGACTCCCCGGATCGAGAGCGCGACGCCGGGCGCAATCTCGATCCGGGACCACGTTTCCACCTCGCCCGCGGGAACGTCGCCGCGGCCCGCTACCTCCTGCAGGGCGGCCAGCAACGCAGCCAACTCCGGATCGTCGGCGGGAGCCGCCATCGCCTCCTGAGGCCAGGGCGGTTCCTCCTCGCGCACCAGCAGCCTGTCGCTGAGCGCGGCCCGCCGGGCTCGCGGGGCGGCAAAAGCGGCCGGCGACTCCCGCCGTTCGGTCACGTCCCCGGTCCGTAGCGGGGCATCGGCTCCGGTGGAGCGCGCGGAGAGGAGGTCGGCGGTCACCGCGATCCGTCCGTCCGCGACACCCGTGATGAGTTCCGGCGACGATCCCTCGAACACGGCGCCGATCTGGCGGAGAGCGGTCGCGGGCACCTTCCCCGCCCCTTCCGCCTCGCGCACCCGTCGAATGAAGAGGAGGCGGTCCCGCACGAGCTTCGGATAACGGGTCTTCGGTCCCCTTCGCCCAACACGCGGAAGCAGTCCGACCTGCACGTAGTAGGCGATCGTGCGTCGCCTGAACCCCGTTTCCTCTTCCAGCTCCCGGGCCGTGTAACTGCGCATCCCGTCTCCGCCGCTTCGGATGTGAACTGACATTTACTGTCGTCTGACGACGACGACCGTTGACTTATCCGAATCTCCGCCCTACTGTCAACAGAGTATCAACACTGACAATATCAAGGAGTGGAGAGATGAACCAGATCACGTCCGCCATCGCCGGCCTCGAGATCGCCGAACCGGCCTTCTGCGGCGGCCTCACGGTGTTCCCGCTGCTTTCCCGGGAGACCTCGGATCTCGATTACCTGCTGCTGGGAGAGGGACTTCGCGAGGATCTGGTCACCGTGCGCGAGGTGTCGATGGGGGGCAGCGTCCCCGACCTCGAGGTGGAAAACCGGGCGGACCGTCCCGTGCTCATCGTGGACGGCGAGGAACTCGTCGGCGCCAAGCAGAACCGGGTCGCCAACCTCACGCTGCTGCTCCCCGCCGCGAAGACGACGGTCATCCCCGTCTCCTGCGTGGAGCAGGGACGCTGGTCCTACGACAGCCCCGGATTCCAGGTGACGGACCGGATGCACTTCGCGAGCGGCCGCGCGGAGAGATACGCGAGCGTGCAGCAGTCGATGCGCAGCGAGGGGACGCGGCGCTCCGACCAGAGCCGGGTGTGGAGTGCGATCGACGACAAGGCCACGGCGATGGACGCCCCCTCGGAGACCGGCGCCATGAGCGAGATCTTCGAGCGGCACGCGAAGGCGCTGGACGACTACGTGCGGGAGGTGGAAGCCGCGCCGGATCAACTCGGCGCCATCTTCTCGGTGGCGGGCGGAAACTACGGTCTGGACCTCTTCGACCGTCACGCCACGCTCGCCGCGTTTCTCCCCAAGCTTGTGCGAAGCTACGGTGTCGACGCGCTGGAACGGCGCACCGAGGGGGACGGGACCGCGCCGGCCTCCGCGGCGCGGGATTTCCTCGACCGGCTGAGCGCGGGATCCTTCGATGACCACCCCGCCGTCGGCCTGGGGCGCGACGTGGGGATCGTCGCCGAACGCGCCATCGGAGGTGCGCTCGTCGTGGACGAAGTTGCCGTGCACCTGACCGGGTTCTCCAACCCCGGAGCCCGCCGCGCCGACCGTGACGGTGAACGGGTGTATGCGAACTATCACCAGAGGCGCGACGCCCTTCGCCAGCGGCACGCGAGTTAGCCCGGGGGTTGGCACGGGCGTTGCTGCGGTCGCCGCAGGCGCTTCGAGTGCGGCTGGAATTGGCTCGCTGTCCCCGCCACCTTACGCGACCCGCCAGCGCGTTGGCGGCGTTCCGGCTAACGATCGCGTGGAGGACGGGTGAAAGCAGCGGGGCGGGGCCGAGAGGCGGCGATGATCTTCATCCTCATCACCGTCTTCATCGACGTCTTGGGGATCGGGATCATCATCCCCATCCTCCCCGAGTTGATCAAGGAGTTCACGGGGGGAAGCACGGCCCTCGCGGGACGCTGGTTCGGGATCCTCGCCGCGGCCTACGCCGTCATGCAGTTCTTCTTCGCTCCGATCCTGGGGGGCCTCTCGGACCGGATCGGACGGCGGCCCGTCATCCTGATTTCTCTGTTCGGCCTCGGGATCGACTACATCATCATGGGGCTCGCGCCCTCCATCGGCTGGCTCTTCGCGGGCCGCCTCATCGCGGGGGTGATGGGAGCGAGCATCACCACGGCGAACGCCTACATCGCCGACGTGTCCGAACCCGAGAACCGGGCCCGGAACTTCGGGCTCATCGGCGTCGCGTTCGGCCTCGGATTCATCTTCGGCCCCGCCATCGGGGGGCTGCTGGGCGGCATCGACCTGCGGCTCCCCTTCTTCGCGGCGGCGGGACTCGCCCTCGTGAACGCGCTGTACGGCATCTTCGTCCTCCCCGAATCGCTGCCGCCCGAGAAGCGCGACGCCTTCCGCTGGAAGAAGGCCAACCCGGTCGGAAGCCTCATCGTGCTGCGCTCGTACCCGCTGGTGGCCGGCCTCGCGGTGTCCTTCGTGTTCATCATCCTGGCGCAGCGCGGCCTCGAGACCGTGTGGGTCCTCTACACCGGGCACAAGTTCGGATGGGACGAACTCGCGAACGGCCTGTCGCTGGCGCTCGTCGGACTCATGGCGGCGATCGTCCAGGGAGGACTCGTTCAGCCCGTCATCAAGCGTATCGGAGAGCGCCGGGCGGTCCTGGGCGGGCTGGTGCTGGGCGTCATCACGTACCTGGGCTACGGCCTCGCGACGCAGGGGTGGATGCTCATCGCGTTCATCATCTTCGGCTCGATCGGGGGCGTCGCGGGGCCCGCGCTCCAGAGCCTCGTGGCGGGAGCCGTGGAGCCCGGAGACCAGGGGAAGGTCCAGGGAGGCCTCCAGTCGCTCATGAGCCTGACCAGCATCCTGAGCCCGCTGATCTTCACCGCCGGCCTGTTCAGCTACTTCACGTCGCCCGCCGCACCCGTGGAGTTGCCGGGCGCGCCCTTCCTGCTCGGCGCGGTGATGTACGCCACCGCGTTCGTGCTCGTGTTCCGCCTCTTCCGCCGCGTTCCGGCCGCGTAACGGGTCAGGAATGAGCGATAAAATGAATCATCTAAATGAATCATCGCTGCCGCACCTATCGATCATGATTCATTTCTCCGATTCATATCGCGCGTTTTCACTGCCTGTGCGGTGGGCCTTCCAGAATGACGAGAGTGTCGGCGGAGGGTTTGACGGTGTAAGGATGCGCCGTCACGTTGCCCGGCCATGACGAGACTCGTGTTCTCCCAACTGACTCCCACCGAAACGCTGGAGAGGGCCGGCTTCCGCTTCGGGGCCCGGGGGACGCACAGCGCACGCACCATTATGCTTGGGGACCTGACGGAATTGCTCGCAGCCGTCCCCTCGGACGCAGCGCGGGAGGAGTACGCCGAGGCGATCGTGGAGGAGAACGTGCTCGGGAAGCCCACGTGGGTGACCCGCAACGTGTCCCGGAAATACCTGACCAATCTGTACGGGCTTGATCCCGGCCTGCCGTTGTTTCGGGTCCTGAGACGGCTTTGGGAGGCCGATCCCGCGGGACGCCCCCTCGTGGCGCTGTTGTGCGCGCTCGCGCGCGATCCCCTTCTCCGTTCGACGGCGGTGCATGTGTTGTCGCTCGGCGAGGGCGAGGAACTGCTCCGCGCTCCGTTTTCGGCCGTGATCCGGCGCGCGGTGGGCCAGCGCCTCAACGACTCCGTGGTGGAGTCCGTGGCCAGCCGGGCCGCGAGTTCGTGGACCCAGTCGGGCCATCTCGAAGGACACCGGCGGAAGCAGCGCAAGCGCGTGGCGCCCACGCCGGGAGCCGCCGCGATGGCGTTGTGGCTGGGACAACTTCAGGGCCTGGCCGGGCTTTCGCTGCTCGACGCCGATTGGGCCGCGGTCCTCGACCGGACGGGCCCGGCGATGCTTCCCTTTGCGCTCGAGGCGCGGCGGTACGGTTTGATTCATGCCCGCGCGGCAGGCAACGTGGTCGAGATCGACACCCGCCGCCTCGACCCGGCAGTTCAGCGGTGATCGTTGCCGAGACGAGCGTCCGACCATGAGCCAGATCGAAAAACTCGCCAAGGTCTACGAGCGCCACGTCGGCGTGGAGTGGCAGCGGACGATGGCCGGCGCACAGCGAGTGATGCTGGCTGTTTATCCCAAGGAGAAGGAGCGTCTCCTCCGCGCCCGCGTCGGCGAGTTCGAGGAGGCGACACGAAGGACCGGTCACGAATGGGCTCTCGTGGACGCGACGGGGTGGTTCGCGGAATGGATGGCGGCGCACGAATACCGTGAATCGTACTTCGAGGATCCGGAACTCCTCGACCTTAACCCGGAGGGAGAGTTTTGGGAGGCAGTGGAAGGCCGACTCCGAGTCACCCTCGAAGCAGCCGACGAAGAAACGGTCGTCGCGCTTCTTGGCATCGCATCGCTGTACGGTTTCCTGCGCGTGTCCGAGTTGGTCCGGGCTGTGGAGACTTCCATCCGAGGGCGGCTGCTCGTCTTCTTTCCCGGCACGAAGAACGAAAACAACTACCGGCTCCTCGACGCGCGCGACGGCTGGAACTATCTCGCCCAGCCGATCACGTTGCACGAAGCTTGGGTTCCCTGACCCAATCACGAAGCGAGCGAGGGACAACGATGATCCGACAGCCCCCCACCTGGACCTGACCGCGTGAAGATTCACGAACTGCTGGATCGGGATCCGCTGCGGACGCCGCTGGCGAACAGCGGACAAGCGCGGCTGACGTCGGGAGAGGACGCCAAGGTCGTGGCGGAGCTGCGGGCGGAGCTGGAGACCTTCGTGTGCGAGGGTCAGTTCGCCGACGCCCTGCAGCGGATTCTCGAGCGATACAACGCCAACCTCGACCGCTCGCGACAGGATTCGGCGTGGGTGAGCGGGTTCTTCGGGAGCGGCAAGTCGCACTTGCTCAAGATGCTGGCCCACCTGTGGGCGAATACGACCTTCGATGACGGGGCGACGGCCCGGGGGCTTGTGCCCCGGCTTCCGTCCGGGGTCGAGGCCGCGCTGCGCGAACTCGACGTGAATGCGACGCGCACCGGTGTGCCGGTGGTCGCCGCGGCGGGGTCGCTCCTCGGCGGCAACGTGGACCATGTCCGGCTCGCGGTCCTCTCCGTGCTGCTGCGGGCATGCGGCTGGCCGTCGCAGTATCCGCAGGCGCGTTTCTGCTTCTGGCTGCGCGAAGAAGGGTTGCTCGACCGCGTGCGCGGCGCCGTGGAGGCGGCGGACCGGACATGGTCGCGCGAACTCAACAACCTGTACGTGAGCCCGATCCTCGCGAAGGAGATCCTGGCCGCCAAACCGGATTTCGCGGCCGACGTGAAGGCGGCGCGGCAACTGCTCGCGAGCCAGTTCCCGCCACCGAGAACCGACATCACGACCGAGCAATTCGTGGCGACGGCGAAGCAGGCTCTGACCCCGGATGGGGAGCTTCCGCTCACAATCCTCGTGCTGGACGAGGTGCAGCAGTACGTCCATGAAGCGCAGGACAGATCGGCCACCATCACCGAACTCGCCGAAGCCCTGCAGACGCAGTTTTCGAGCCGCGTCCTCCTCGTCGCCGCAGGCCAATCCGCGCTGTCGGCCGGCATCACGGCACTCCAGTGGCTAAGCGACCGCTTTCGGATCGCCGTGCAACTTTCGGACGCCGAAGTGGAGGTCGTCACGCGCCACGTCCTCCTGCATAAGAAGGCGAGCGCACTTCCGGCCATCCGCGAGATGCTGGAGTCGAACGCCGGCGAAGTGTCGAGGCATCTCCAGGGCTCCAAGCTGGCCATCCACCCCGAGGACGACCGCTTTGGCGCGGAGGATTATCCCCTCTTGCGAACGCGCCGCCGGTTCTGGGAAGCGTGCTTCCAGGCAGCAGACCAACCCGGCACCCAGAGTCAGCTCCGGTCGCAGCTCCGCATTCTGTACGACTCGCTGCGCGACATCGCGGACCGGGATCTCGGTGCGGTCATCCCCGCCAGCGATCTCTACCGAGCGCTGGCGCCGGACCTCGTAAACTCCGGGGTCCTGCCGAACGAGATTCACACACGGATCGCAAAGCTCGCCGAAAGCGGCACCCCGGACGGCGCGCTGCGCCGCGACCTGTGCGGGATCGCCTTCCTGATCGGGAAGCTGCCTCGGGAGGGAGCGGCCGACCTCGGTGTGCGCGCGGACCCGTCCACGCTCGCGGACCTCTTGGTGGATGATGTGTCGATGGATTCCGGCCCGTTTCGCAATCGAGTGTCGGAGACAATGGAGGCATTGGCCTCCGAGGGCGTGCTCCTTAAGGTGGCCCGCGAATACCGGCTTCAAACCCGGGCGGGAGCCGACTGGGAGCTGGCCCTCCGCCGACGGCGCACTTCGCTCACGCGGCAGGAAGTGGATATCGCCCGCCTCCGCGACCAGATGTTGAGCGGAGCCGTGCAGGAGGTCGTGTCGGGGATTCGCGTGCGCCACGGAGAGGCGAAGCTGGCCCGCAAACTCGCGCTACACACCGGCTCAGAGCCGGAGAACGGGGGCGGCGACGCGATCCGCATCTGGCTGCGGGACGAGTGGTCGTGCTCCTGGAGGGAGGCGGAGAGCGAGGCGCGACGGCGGGGGATGGAGGATCCGATCCTACACGTGCATCTGCCGAAGCAGAACGCCGACCAACTCCAGACGCACATCGTGGAGGCTGAGGCTGCGCGCCAAGTACTGGATGAGCGCGGCGTACCCGACTCCAGCGAGGGCCGAGAGGCGCGGGAGAGTATGAGGAGCCGGCTAAACGCCGCGGAAGACGCCCGCGACAGGATCGTGCGCGAGATCATCCGCGCCGCGCGTGTCCTTCAGGGAGGCGGAGGCGAACTTCACGGGGAAGATCTCCGAAGCCGTCTGGAGGCGGGTGTCGACGCGTCGCTGGCCCGTCTCTATCCGCGATTCCCGGACGCGGACCACCGCTCCTGGGGCGTCGCGTTGAACCGGGCGCGCCAGGGGGGAGATCAGCCGTTCGGGATCGTCGGCTGGAATGAAACGGTTTCGCGGCACGTAGTGGCGCGCGAAGTCCTTGATGCGGTCGGTACCGGCAGTCGGGGCGGCGCGGTGCGTAAGAAGTTGACGGCGGCGCCGTACGGCTGGCCGCAGGACGCCATCGACGCCGCGCTCGTCGCTCTCCACGGCGGCGACCACCTCAAGGCCACGCACAACGGGCGCCCGCTCACAACCGGGCAGCTCGATCAGAAGACGATCAACACCACGGACTTCCGGCCCGAGAAGGTGCGGCTCACGGTCACGCAGCGCACGAAGATTCGCGGGCTGTACCGGCTTGCCCGCGTCTCGGCCAAGAGCGGCGAGGAGGCGGCGCGCGCCGCCGACTTCCTGGCGGTGCTCGGCAAGCTCGCCTCCGAGGCGGGGGGCGACGCTCCGCTCCCCGCCGCGCCTCGGCCGGCGTGGCTGGGCGACCTGGGCCGCCTCACCGGCAACGAGCAACTGCTCACGATCTTCAACCAGAAGGACGAGATCGAGAAGACCCTATCGAGTTGGAGCGGTCTCGCGGAGCGCGCGCGTGAGCGGCTGCCGCTCTGGGAACTGGCCACCGCCCTGCATGGCCACGCCATCGGCGAGCTGGACATCGCCGAGCAGGTGGGGGAGCAACTCGACGCGATCCGCTCGCAGCGCTCGCTCCTCGACGAAGCAGATCACGTTTCGCCGTGCGTGGCGAAGCTCAGCGCTGGCCTCCGCGCCGCACTCACGGAGCGCCGCGAGGACCTGACCCAAGCCGTCGTCGCCGAGACGGAGCGACTAGACGGCGACACGACCTGGACCCAGCTCGAGGGCGACGCTCGCGATGAAATCCAGCGCAACGCCGGGCTGGCCGTTCCAGACCCCCTGCCCCGCGACACGAACGAAGCATTGAGACGGGCGCTTGACGCGCGCCGCCTATCCGCTTGGCGATCCGATGTCGACGCGGTCCCCACCCGCGCCGCCAAGGCCCTCGCCGAGGCCGCCCGCCGCGTGTCTCCCGAGGAACCTGTAACCGTCGTCGCCCTTCGCCGCGGCACGCTCCAGGACGAAGCTGCCGTGAGGAAGTGGCTCGAAGAACACGAGCGGAAACTGACCGCCGCCGTCCAGGACGGCCCCGTGATCCTCGAATGAGCCGACTGCACGTGCTGGAGCAGATCGCGCGAGGCGAGGACACACGCCCTGCTTTCAATGGGGCACGGCATGCCGGAGTTCGGCGGCTGAGCGTCTCCTCCGAATCCGGCGGAGAACCAGGAATTCGGCTTGGCGTCGGATCCTTGAAGTCGGCCTTGAACCAGCCCGAGGCTATCGTCGGGTGCGAACGCTCGAGTGCCGGGACCGAACTCCACCGGCTTGACCCCAAGACGCTCTCGGTTTGGCTTGACGCCTACCGCGCCGGTGATCTCTGGCGAACGGGCGAACTCGGCGCCAATCCATGACCCCCCTGCGCCTAAGGCCCCGGCGTCCCGTCCGAGACCGGCTTGCGCCCACACTGGCTTGCCTCCGTCGCGACGAGGTGCTCATCCAAGCGTGGAAGAAGACAGCGTCTCACATCCGCCACCATGCGTGGTTCTCGGATCCGTTGGCGATTGACTGGGAGACGGTTCGGCTTCCGTCGTTTCTGGCCGAGATCAAATCAACGCTCACGATGACCGAGAAATGGGCCAATAGCCCCTTGCGCATCGTCCCCGCACCAAAGTCGCAGAAGACACCGTGGCGTGTGTGCGAGACGGGGGCATGGAAGCCTTCATCTAACGACGCTGGAGATGACCACGTACGCCTACGCCCCCTCGCGCATGTAGCCCTTCGCGAACAGGTCGCCGCGACGGCCGCGTTGCTCTGTCTCGCGGATCGAGTAGAGTCCTTACAGGGCAACCCCAAGCCGGGCGAGCCGGGGGCTAACCAATTCGAGACCCTCTCCTACGGCCACCGCCTTTTCTGCGACCCCCAGGGAACTCAGCTTCATCACCGGTGGGGATCCTCAGGGCTCTACCGCCGTTTCTTCACCGATTACCGGAGCTTTCTCGGTCGCCCCGAGACAGTGGCCAACCGTCTCGTCACCGAGGCGTCCGACGACTCTCGTCGCCACGTCTTCATCGTTCATTCCGACCTTAGCGCGTTCTATGATCGCGTCCGTCCGCACGTACTCCACAAAAAGCTCGAACAACTGTGTCGTTCACCGGAGGAAGAACCGTTCTTCTCCTTCACCAAGCAACTGTTCCATTGGTTGTGGCACTCGGACGATCACGCCGCCGTGACCACGTACGGACGCGCTAATGGGCTCCCGGACTTCTCGACGATAGCCCTTCCTCAAGGTCTTGCGGCAGCAGGTTTTTTTGCGAACATCGTCCTCCTCGACTTCGATTGCCTGCTCGCCGACGAGTTCGGACAACCGATCGCCGATGGTCTACGGGTGGACGACGCCTGTCGGTATGTGGATGACCTGCGCGTCGTCGTCAGCAGCCCCGCTCCCATGACGGCGGACTGTGTAAAGAAGCGGGTCGCAACGTGGCTCCAAGGCACGTTGGACGCGACCACGGCGGGCTTGTTGGTGGCGGAAGAGAAAACGGTCGCCATTCCGTTCAATGCCGACCCAGCCCACCGGGTTCGACTCAAGCCGACGATGGACCGCATACAGGCTCAAGTCTCTGGCGGATTCGATGCGATACGCGGCGAATGGATACTTGAGACCGTACACTCTCTGGCGAAACGCCAGGCGCCGCACGTTCCGGTTGGTGACGGAGATTCTTGGCCCTTGACGCCGCAGGTCGACGTGCGGAGCGACACGGCGGCCCGGTTTTGCGCCCAACGGTTCCGCACAACGTATCGATCACTGCGTCCGCTCCTCGGCGCGCGCACCCGTGAGGTGGACACCCCGTCCCCGACGCCTCTCTCGATCGAGGACCTTGACGAGTCGGCGCATGCATTCGCCCTATCGCTCGTCGAACACTGGAAGACCGATCCGTCGAACGTCCGACTGCTTCGGATCGCCCTGGATCTGTGGCCTCACCACGCACTATTGGATGCCGTTCTCAGCATCATCAGTCCCTACCTCGACAGCGTTCCCGAGCTACCTCCTGCCGCTTCGGCGAATGATCCGGCACCAGTCGCCTGGTACTGTCTCGCAGAGATCTTTGCCGCAGGAGCCACGGAGACCGGTATCGTCGGTGATTCGGAATGCCTCCACGGCGATGTCGACCTAGAGACCTACCGGGAGAGACTTGCGGAGGGGGCACTAGATGTCCTCCGCAAAGGGTCTGCATTGCCCTGGTATCTTAGACAGCAAGCGTGCCTTTTTCTCGCGTCCCTTTCGCCGAGCCACGCGCGCCAAGCGGTCACCAATGACCTTCCTCAGCACTATCGACACCTGCAGCAGCTTCTCACGGGCGACGCGAACGACCTGTCCGAGGAAGCCTTCGCAGGAGCGGCAGTGATACTTCGGCGTGCCTTCGCGGCCACCCAGTCGGCGAGATCGCTCGTAATCTCGGCCATCGGGACCATGTCTCCGGAGAACGCGGCAGCGCGGTTGAATGCGATAGGTGTACACGATCTCAGCTTCCTCGAAGAACTGCTCGCCGACCCCGCCTGCCCTGCGGTCACCCTCGAGGACTCTTTGCGCTACGACCTTTGCCTCACGGCGGGTGCGGCGCACGATTCTCGGCCAAGCACCCGTCCGAGACTGTCCGAGTACGTTCGTACCGCGCAGATTCCCGAACCTCTTCGTAACGAGCTGGCGCTCTTGCGCTTCTCACGCACGTTCCTCGAACAGCGGAGGGACTCGCTTCCCACAGTCATCACTCCGAATCAGGTACGCTTGGCACTCTCCGACACCGCCAAGTGCGGTGCGCCGGAAATCGTTGCGCTCGAAGTCTTGGATACCGATGCGGATCTGACCGGATCCATCTACCGAGTACCACGATGGTGTCCCCCCTCTCGCCGCCCTCAGGTCCAGTTGGGTTACCTGCTGCGCTTCATTCTGAGCAAGCGCTCTGACTTCACACAGACCGTACGGCCGTGGCGACTTCGGGGCAGTGCGCCACGGTGGGGATACCGCAGCGTGCGGAGCCATCCGTTGTTGCGCCAGCACGGCTTCTTCAATTCGCAGGCCGGATTCGGCGACACCTGGACGCCTGTATCGGAGTGGTTCGATGATCTGTTGTTCCACCTCTTGCGTTGGCCGGGATGCCCACCGCCGACCGATCCCAACTTCGGTGCGGGAGGTCCGGAGGAGATCAAAAAGCAAATCGAATCGCGAATTGAAGTGTTGGAGAACTTGAACAAAGACGTATCCGTTCCGTTCATGCTGCCGTGGCGTACCCGGGGAAGCGTGCCGTCGCGGGAGTCAATCAGGACTTGCGTGCTTCAGACTGTCGTGCCGACCGCATCGCAATACCGATCCGGCGACGATGACCTTGAGCTTGACGACAGGGAGGTCCGCCGAATGCACCGCAACCACTTGGCGTCAGCCCTGATGGCCGTGGAAGCGATGATAGATCTCCGAGCATCTCACAATGAGCGTCCTGGGGTGGACTGGCTCATACTTCCCGAACTCTCGGTGCATCCAGAGGATGTGCGACGGCACCTGTTCCCGTTTGCGAGGAGACACCGAGCTATTGTGTTGGCGGGCCTGACATACCATAAGATTGCCGACGGCTACTCGAGGGTAAACTCTGCGATCTGGGTCATCCCGGAACTCACAAGACGCGGGGGACTCCAGTTGGCAGTGCGAACCCAGGGGAAGGAACACTTGTCGCAGGGAGAAGAAACGTTAGACGTTATGGGGTTCCGTCCATGTCAGTGGTTGGTTGACCAGACTCTCCTAAAGCCATCGACGGAAGATCAGGTCCCCGGGCAGCAGCATGAGGAGCGACTGCGGACAACCGGCGTCATCTGTTACGACGCCACAGATGTGACGCTGGGCGCGCGTCTTCGCGACCTCACCGACGTGGTGGCCGTGCCCGCCTTGAACCCGGATGTGGGTACGTATGATCGGTTGGCGACATCGCTGCATTATAGCCTCTATCAACTGGTCATCATCGCCAACAATGGTCAACACGGGGGAAGTTGCGCCTATTGGCCGAAGCGAGGAAAGGCGGACCGGGAGCACACGCGTCAGATCTTCCACTTGCACGGAGAACGGCAGGCGACCATGGCGTTTTTGGATATTCCGAGAGAGTTCCTCCGTCGTGGCGAGGATGGCGAAGACAAGACGCCTCCGGCAGGTTGGCGTTCGACGGGGGCGGGATGATGAGTCGGTTCGTCTCCAAACGTCGTGTTTGCGTACGCGAAGGGCGGATGGTCGTCAATACCCGGCTCGGGACAGCTTGCGCACGGGCTCAACCATGGGGTCTCGGGCAATGAGCACACACCTCCCGGCGGAGCTTCGAAAGAAGCTTGCGGCGGCGATCCAGGGCGCCCGGCGAGCTGGTGAGGATGGGGCGCGGATGGCGCTGGCGGCGCTCGCGGTCGGGGAGGGGCGATCGCATGAGGGGATGACGGACGGCGAGCACCAGCTGCGGCGGCGGCTGCGGGCGCACGGGCGTCAGCTTGGCGACCGCCGTAACGCCCGGACCGGCGAGCAGGAGATGGACCGGCTCGTTCACGAAACCGCCTACGAGCATTGGCACCGGATGCTCTTTGCGCGGTTTCTCGCCGAGAACGAACTCCTCATCGAGCCGGAGTCCGGCGTGCCCGTTTCGCTGGCGGAGTGCGAGGAACTCGCGCGCGAGCGGGGAGAAAACCCTTGGGAGGCGGCCGGCCGGTGGGCGTCCGACATGCTGCCGGCGATCTTCACGCCCGATGACCCCGTGCTCGCATTGCAGCTTCCGCCGGAGACCAATCAAGCTCTTCGCAAGCTGCTTGCGGACCTGCCCGCCGCCGTCTTCACGGCGGACGACTCGCTCGGCTGGACCTACCAGTACTGGCAGGCGGAACGGAAGGACGCGGTCAACGAGAGCGGCGTCAAGATCGGGGCGGACGAACTGCCCGCCGTGACGCAGCTCTTTACCGAACGCTACATGGTGCTTTTCCTCCTCCACAACACGACCGGGGCGTGGAGGGCCGGGCGCGTGCTCGCGCGGCTCTCTGGCTTGGATCGGGAGGCGGAGACCGAGGAAGAGCTTCGCGAGGCGGTGCGGCTGCGCGCAGGGGGCGGGTACGACTTCTCCTACCTCCGGTTTGTGCGTGAGGCGCTGGAGGGCGACGCGGAGGACAAGCCGACGGGACCGTGGCGGCCGGCCGCGGGTTCCTTCGAGCGTTGGCCCCGAGCCGCGGCCGAACTCCGCGTGCTCGATCCCTGCTGCGGGAGCGGGCACTTTCTCGTCGAGGCCCTCCACCTCCTCGTGCGGCTGCGCATGGAGGAGGAGTCGCTCGCTGTCGCCGATGCCGTGTGCGCGGTACTTCGGGACAACCTGTTCGGCCTCGAACTCGACCCACGTTGTACGCAGATCGCGGTATTCAATGTCGCCCTCGCCGCTTGGAAGATGGTCGGTGAGCCCGTCGAGCTTCCGCCGCCTCAGATCGCCTGTTCCGGTCTCGCGCCCAACTCGACCCGCGAAGAATGGCTCGATCTCGCCGACTCGCTCGCCGCAGCCGGGGGGATTCCGGCGGATCGAGACCTGCTGGGCACGGACGATAACCTCCTCTCCGCACCCGTCCGCGAGAGCTTGGGGGAGCTACACGCCCTCTTCGAACAGGCACCCATCCTCGGTTCGCTAATCGATCCCCGGGCCTCGTCAGGGCAGCGCGATGTCTTCCGAACCGACTACGGACGCCTCCGCCCGCTGCTCTCCGAGATCCTCGCTCGCGACGTGCCCGATCCCGACCTCACCGAGCGGGCCATCGCCGCGCGTGGGATGGCTCACGCGGCCGAATTGTTGGGGGATACGTACACGTTGGTCATCACGAACGTCCCTTACCTTGCGCGAGGAAAACAGTCGGAACGGCTGCGACACTTCTGCCAATCCCACCACGCCGACGCCAAGGGCGACGTCGCCACGGTCTTCGTGTCGCGCTTCTTCCGCTGGCTCGGCGACCACGGCACGCAAGCCACCGTCACACCGCAGAACTGGCTGTTCCTCACGACGTATCGAAGTCTGCGAGAACGACTTCTGAAGGATCACATGTGGAACCTCGTCGCCCGCTTGGGGCCGGGTGCTTTTGAGACGATTACGGGCCATGTCGTCAACGTGGCGCTGAACATCCTCTCCGCCGACCGCCCCCAACCCGATTGGGAAATGGCCGGCATCGACGTCTCCACCCCCCACGGCCAGCGCGCCATCAAACCCCCGGAGAAGGCAAGATTGCTGGCGGATTGGAGTGAAATAGTTGGATCAGTCCAAGCCGATCAGCTGAAGAATCCAGATGCCGTTGTCTTGATGCGGCCGGTGGGCGACGGAATGCTACTCAGTGATCTGGCTGACAGCTTCGTGGGCATTCAGACCGGGGATGATAACCGGTATTGCTTACCGTTTTGGGCACTCCCGACATTGGACCAGCGCACATGGGAATTCGTGCAGCATACTCCACCCGTGCCGACAGAGTATGGCGGCCTCACCGGAGTAATCAGGTGGGAACGGGGTGAGGGCTCGCTACACCTGAGTCCCGGCGCGTACCCTACCAAAGGTTCAAGGGCAGTCGGCAGACACGGTGTCTCCATGCACCGGATGGGAATGTTGCGCGCATACCGGTTTTCGTCCCGGCGGTTTCATCAGAACGTAGCGGTTATCGTCCCACATGATCCTACCCATCTCCCCGCCGTATGGGCCTTCTGCTCCTCGCTCGAGTACGCGACCGCCGTGCGCGAGTTCGACCAAAGCCTCAAGGTCACCAACGCGGCCCTCGTCAAGGTTCCTTTCGACCCCGACCATTGGACCGCAGTCGCCGCCGAGCGCTACCCCAACGGCTTGCCGGAGCCGTACTCGGATGACCCGACGCAATGGATTTTCCACGGCGATCCGTGCGGAAGCGTCGTTTGGGACGAGGAGAAGAAGTGGACCGTCCGTGGGCCGCTTCGGATTGACAACACCGTCCTCCAAGTCGCTGTCGCACGGCTGCTCGGATACCGGTGGCCGGCGGAACTCGACCATGAGATGCGGCTGGCGGAGGAGCAGCGTGAACTCGTCGAGTACTGTGCGGAGTTCGCAGACTTCGCAGACGCCGACGGCATCGTCTGTCTCTCTCCGACCCGTGGCGAGGCGACCGCGGCGGACCGTGTTCGCAGACTGCTGGCCGCCGCCTACGACGACGAGTGGTCGCCGGACACCGAACGAGCGCTGCTGGCCGCCACGAGCGACAGGCCGCCGATGTCGCTGGAGGACTGGCTGCGTGACCACTTTTTTCCGGAGCACTGCCAGCTATTCCACCACCGCCCCTTCATCTGGCACATCTGGGACGGCCGGAACGACGGCTTCCAAGCACTCGTCAACTACCACCGGCTTGCGGGGCCTGACGGAGAGGGCCGCCGCACGCTGGAGACGGTGACCTATTCCTATCTCAGCGACTGGATCACGCGGCAGCGGGAGGCCCGGCGCGAGGGAGTCGCGGGGGCGGATGCGCGCCTCGTGGCGGCGCTGGAGCTGCGGGAGCAACTCGAGAAGATCTTGGAGGGCGAGCCGCCCTACGACATCTTCGTGCGCTGGAAGTCCGTTGGCGAGCAGCCCGTCGGCTGGAACCCGGACATCAACGATGGCGTCCGCCTGAACATCCGCCCCTTCATGAGGGCGGCAATCTCGGGAGGCCGCGCGGGCGCTGGCATTCTGCGGACGAGACCCAACATCACGTGGGGCAAGGACCGCGGGAAGGAGCCGCAGGAACTCCGCGACCCGGAGGACTTCCCGTGGTTCTGGTCGTGTCCCGGGGCCGGCACAGCGGAAGAGCGGACGGACTACGCGGCCGAACACGGCGAGGCGTTCGACGGCAACCGTTGGAACAACCTTCACTACACGCTCGCCGCCAAGCGCGCCGCTCGCGAGGCCGCGCGGCGCGGGGAGAAAACCCGTGCCTAGAACGAGAGGCGAAGTGGAGACGCTGCTGGCGCGGCTGGACGAGTGCCCGGCCGGAGATCTCGAGGCGCAGGACCTCGACTTCAAGGACGTCACGCGGGCAGACCCGCGGACGGTGGCGCGGCTGGCCGTGGAGATGGCCGTCTGCATGGCGAACGGCGGCGGCGGCACGATCGTCTTCGGCGTGGCCGACCGCGTGGTGGGCCGCGACGATGCTATCCGGGGCGTGCCGCCCGAGCTGGACGTGAACCGGCTCAAGCTCGCCGTCTACGACTCCTCGGAGCCCAAGATCACGCCGGTCTTCGAGGAGCTGTACGTCCCCGAGGGGACCGGCCGCCTCGTGCTCATGCACATCCATCCCGGCATGCCTCCCCACACCGACACCCGCGGACGCGGCACGATTCGAGTCGGAACGGACTGCAAGCCGCTCACGGGGACGCTCCGGCGCCGTCTGGTGGAAGCGGCGGGAGAAGATGACTTCACCGCCGAAATCGTCGATGTCCCGGTCGCTCGGATCATCTCGGCCGCCGCGATGGAGTCGCTCCGGGCATCGGCGGCGGCGGAACTCGCCCCTTCAGAACTGCTTGGGCTCGGCGACGACGATTTGCTTACGGCGATCGGCGTCGTCCGGGACGGCCGACCCACGCGGGCGGCGGTGCTGTTGGCCGGCTCAACGGCCGAAATCCGCGCGCACATCCCGTACCACGACTGGACGCATGTCCGCATGACATCGGACACGGAGTACGGAGATCGCGCGGACGGGAATGACGCGCTCACGGTCGCGTTGGCCCGCATCCTCGACCGGATCATGGCGAACAACCCCATCGAGACGGTGCGCAGCGGACCGTACCACTTCGAGTACCGGACCTATCCCGAGACGGCGCTCCGGGAGGCCCTTCTCAACGCCTTGTGCCATGCCGACCTGCGGGTGGCCAGCCCCCGGCTCGTGAAGCAGTACTCCGACCGTATCGAAATCACCAACCCCGGTGGACTCGTAGGCAACCTGACGCCCGAGAACATCCTCCACCACGCACCCGTGACCCGGAACCATTGCCTCGTGGAAGCGTTGAGCCGCCTGCGGCTCGTCAACCGCACGAACCTCGGCATGGAGCGCATCTTCTCGTCGCTTCTCATCGAGGGGAAGCCGCCACCCGAGATCCACGACATGGGAGATGGTGTGCGAATCACGTTGCGCGCGTCGGCGCTCTCCACCCCGTTCCGCGCCTTCGTGGCGGAAGAGGCCAGGCAGGGCCGCACCCTCGCCGTGGACGAGCTGCTCATTCTCAACCACCTGCTGGACCGGCCGCACATTGACGCCGCGACCGCCGCCGACCTGTGCCAGCGGCCACCCACTCGGGCGGAGGCCATCCTCTCGTCGCTGGAGTCGGAACGCGGCTATCTCTTGCGGATTCAGGACAAGCAGGGCGTTCTTTGGGGGCTCGAGCCGGAACTCCTTGATCGCATTGCCCCGCCCGCCCTGCTTGGGGATGGGGAGCGGATCGACTTGAGGGAAGCGGAGATCAAGGTGCTGGACATGATCGAGGATCGCGCGCGGCGGCGCGCGCCGGGGCTCACGAACGCGGACATCCGCCGGATCACGGGCCTGGACCGCCACCAAGTGCGTCGCCTGATCGATAAGCTGGCGGGCACCGGCCGGGTTCGCGTCAAAGGACGGGGCCGGGGCACGCGATACATCGGCTCTGGCCAAGACGATGCCAAGGACGGAGATGTTCGACCGCGCAATTAACCGCGCATTTCGGTGGACAGATGGGTGGAAATGCGCGACCACGCATTTATTTCCGCGTTTTCCACGCAATTCATACCCTTCGGAGAAGGAAATGCGCGCACCACGCCTGTGGTCAACTCGGCGGCGGCAAGGGATGCGACGACATCGCGGCGCGGATCGGGCACCAAAACCGTTTCGTGATACATTTGAGGTTCCGGCACTCGATAAATGTATCGCCAACACCGTTTTCGAGCATCGGACGATACATTGTCGGCTTGGCCGCTCCTTCCCGGTCATCACGTCCCGCGGCGGCCATCCCAGCTGGCTCAGGGGACGCGCGGCGTTGGCCTGATGGACACCCCGCTCGACCTGCTTGTCGGCAGCCTACGTGCCCGGGACGCGGCGTCGGACGGTCAGGCCCGTCCGTGCGCGATCCTGTGGCCCGATGGGACCCGAGAATGGGAGCGACTACTCTACGTCCTCCGAAACCGGATGCCGGAGTTGCTGACACTGGGCGGCTACGATCCGGATGCCCGCACGGGGCCAGCGATCTGGCTCCGCTGCGTGGTGGACGGGACGATCACACCGTCCGGGATGCCCGCTGCGAACGGGACACCAGACCTAAACGATCCGAGACCGGGCGCGCGCGCGCCGATTCTCTACCTGCCGGGGTTCGAGCGCGGCGATCTGCGGGCGGGCGAGCCCTGCCCGGAGGCGGTAAGGCCGTTGGTGGAGCTGCTGTACCGCGGCGTCCTGTGGAACCACCCGAACGGCAAGGACTGGACCGCGGCCGCCTTCCTGGGTTCCGCCAAAGGAGTCGGACTCGACATCGCAGGGGACCGGGCGACTCTCGACGCGCTACGCGGCGCGCTGGCGGAGGTGGCTGTGCGGCCTGTGGCCCAGCTTCGGGGACGCCGCCTCGATGCCGATGACTTCAACCAAATGCTCTCGGAGGACTACCGGCGCGACCTGCTGCGCTGGATGGCGGATCCGGACGCGACACGCGCCCACCTGGGCGACGCCGAGTGGAGGGCCTTCCGCCAACGGTGCGCCGACAAGCTCGATTTCGACCCCGGGATCGAAGCCGATGTGGCAGCGGGTGCCCGGCTCGGCGACGGGCGCGGGGCGTGGGCAAGCGTTTGGGGCCGTTACGCGGAAGCTCCGGAGGCGTATCCGGGTGTCGAGGAACTCCTGCGCCGCAGCCGCCCGGCGGGCGAACTCGCCTTCGACCGGGAGCGCTGGCCCGACCTCAACGACGAGGACGAAGCCGAGGTTCGCAAAACGCTCTCATCCCTGCCGCAGTGCCCCGTGGAGGAGGCTCGCGACGCGGTGCTCGCGCTGGAGGCTGCGCACGGCCACCGCCGGGACTGGGTGTGGGCGCGGCTCGGACATTCGCCGCTGGCCGCGACGCTGGAACCGCTGGCCGGTCTCGCCGACACGACGCGAAGCGCCATCGGCGGGGCCGCGCCGGACGATATCGCCGCAACCTACGCGGACACGGGCTGGCGGGCCGACGCTCACGCCCGGGCCGCACTCGCACGGGCATGGGGCCCAGACGCAGCGCTGGTCACGTCCACCGTCCGGCACCTGCTCGAACCATGGTTGCGGGACACCGCAACGGCGTTCCAGGAGGCGGTTGAACGGACATCTCTCCCCCGCCGCGGCGAGCAGCCGCTCGTCAAGGCGCGGGAAGACGAGTGTCTCGTCTTCGTGGACGGATTGCGCTACGAACTGGGCCGGGATCTGGCCGGCCGCCTCGAACGGCGCGGCTGTGAGGTCTCCCCCGGTCACCGTTGGGCGGCGATCCCCACCGTGACGGCCACGGGCAAACCCGCAGTCACGCCGGTGGCCGATCTCGTCAAAGGCGACACGCTGGGCACCGAGTTCCGGCCCGCGATTGGCACGGGCGACGGCAAGAGCCCGCCCCGGCCCGCGCTCGCCGACGACCTCCGCATGGCGATGAAGGAACGCGGCTACCAGATCGTCGGCGACGGCACCTTGGATCTGCCGCTGGAGGCCGGCGCCCGCGGTTGGCTGGAGACCGGCAAGATCGACAAGTTCGGTCACGATCACGATGCCGCGACCTTCGCGCGGCTGGTTGATCAGGAGTTGGACGCGCTCGCCGAGCGCATCGCGCAACTGCTTGCCGCGGGCTGGCGCTCGGTGCGGATCGTCACCGACCACGGCTGGCTCTGGCTGCCGGGCGGTCTTCCGATGGTGCAGCTTCCCAAACACCTAACCAAATCCAAGTGGGCGCGCTGCGCCGTCATCTCCGGCGATTCCACGCCCGACGTCCCCCGGCATCCCTGGCACTGGAATGAAGGCCAGTGGTTCGCCACCCCCCGAGGCATCGCCTGCTTCAGCAAGCGTGACGAATACGCCCACGGCGGCCTCAGCGTCCAGGAATGCCTCATCCCCGACATGCGCGTCGAACGCACAGCGGGGAGCGGCATCGCCGCCACAATCCGTTCGATCACCTGGCGGCGGCTGCGCTGCTACGCCGAGATCGAAGTTCGCGGAGGCGACCCGGTGACCGCCGACCTTCGGCTCAGGATCCCCTCGGGCGAGTCTGTGGCCCAAACGGCCAAGAACGTGCCGGAGGACGGTTCGGTGAGTTTGGTCCTCGACGACGACAAACACGAGGAGAAAACGCTCGTCCTCGTCATCACTGACGCCGACGGTCGTATACTCTCGCAGCAACCGACCCGCGTGGGAGAGGATACGTGAGCGACTCGGGAACGCATACACAGGAGCCGGACGCCCCCACGGGCGATGGCGCGATTGAACTCGACGCGCTCGACATCGCGGCCAACGAGGCGTTCCCCGGCTACCTCGTGCGCAAGGACCTCGTGCGGCGCTACGCCCGCCAGTACCCCGTCCCGACCTACGTCGTGGAGTTCCTCCTCGGCCGCTACTGCGCAAGCGTGGACGAGGCGGAGATCGAGGAAGGTCTCGCCATCGTCGAGAGGCAACTCGACGGCCGCACGATCCGCGCCGCAGAGCAGGAGATCTTCAAGTCCAGGGCCCGGGAGGAAGGCCCCGTCCGTCTCATCGACATCATCCGCGCCCGCCTCGATGCAAAGAACGACTGCTACGTCGCCGAACTGCCGAGCCTCACGCTCAAGGACGCACGGATCGGCACGCCACTCGTCACCGAAAACCAGCGCATGCTGGCCGACGGCTTCTACGCGGAGGTCACACTCGAATACGATCCCGTCATCGCTCAGGAACGGAACGGACGTCCCTTCGGCATCCAGGCGCTCCGCCCCATCCAGATGTCGAATCCGAACGTGCTCGACGTGCTCGCCCGCGGCCGCCGCCACTTCACGACCGCTGAATGGATCGATTTTCTCCTCCGCTCGACTGGCCTCGAACCTGATACGATGGACGAGCGCGCCAAGCGGGTGGTGCTCCTGCGGCTCATTCCCTTCGTCGAGCGCAACTACAACCTCGTGGAACTCGGACCGCGCGGAACCGGCAAGAGCCACATCTACCAGCAGGTTTCACCCTTCTCCCATCTGATCTCGGGCGGACGAGCGACGGTCGCGAAGATGTTCGTCAACATGGCCAGCGGACAGCGCGGCCTTGTGTGCCACTACGATGTCGTGTGCTTCGACGAGATCGCCGGCGTCTCCTTCGACCAGAAGGACGGCGTCAACATCATGAAGGGCTACATGGCGTCGGGCGAGTTCAGCCGCGGCAAGGAGAGCATCCGCGCCGAGGGCTCGATGGTGATGGTCGGAAACTTCAACGTGTCGGTCGAGCAGCAGCAGCGCGTCGGGCATCTCCTGAGCCCGCTCCCCAAGCAGATGCGCGACGACACGGCCTTCCACGACCGCATCCACGCCTTCGCCCCAGGTTGGGATTTCCCGAAACTCGACCCCCGTGAACACCTTACGGACCACTTCGGCCTTGTCAACGACTTCCTGAGCGCCTGCTGGACCAGCCTGCGCGCGCAGCCGCGTCTCTCGGCGCTTCAGAACCGCGTGTTCTGGGGCGGCGCCCTCTCGGGCCGCGACATCGAGGCGGTTCACAAGACGGTTTCGGGACTCCTCAAGCTGATCTTCCCCGACCCCGACATGGAGGTCGACGACGAGGATCTTGAGTGGATCGTGCGACTCGCGCTGGAATCACGCCGCCGCGTGAAGGAGCAGCAGAAGCGCTGCCTCAAAGCCGAGTTCCGTAACACGCACTTCTCATTCACGCTCGGCGTGGACGGCACCGAGCAGTTCGTCGCCACGCCGGAACTCCACAGCGACGAGGCGATCGACCCCGATCCCCTCCCCCCGGGGCAAGTATGGGCAATCGGTCCCGGCCTCCCCGAGACCGGCCCTGGCTTGTACCGAATCGAAGTGACCGAGGGCCCCGGCGGCGGAATTCGAATCCTGAACCATCCCGTCCCACCCGCGTTCCGCGAGAGCGTGCGGGTAGCCGAACAGAATCTCTACGCCAGCGCTGCAAACCTCATCGGCGACCGAGACGCACGCGCCCACGAGTACACCGTCCAACTCCGCCCCTTCGACGCGGACGCGTCCGGAACCCGCCTCGGCGTACCGGTCCTGGCCGCGTTCGTCGGAGCCCTCCTCGACCGCGGCACCCGCGGAGCCGCCATCATCGCCGGCCCCCTGAACCTCGGCGGCTCCCTCGACCAACTCGCGGATCCCGTCGCCATCGCTGAACTCGCCGTAGACAAGGGGGCCTCCGTCCTGCTCCTTCCGGTGACGGCCCGACGTGAACTGATGAACCTCCCCGACGACATCTGGACTAAACTCAACATCGAGTTTTACGGCGACGCCGCCGATGGTGTCTTCAAGCTCCTCGAGTGACTTGACGCATTCCTTCAAATGCCACGGCCACGAAAACCACCATAACAGATCCTCCGCCATTTCTCGAACGAGACGACACCGGGAGAACAACCGATGGCATTCCAGATCCAACCACCCGACATAGAAGTACCGGACCGCAATCCCTTCCAGCACGATCTGCTCGACCGCCAGCAGTCGATTGATGCCCTAACATCTGTCGTAACATCCCTCGAGGGACCGTGCGTGCTAGCCATTGACAGTGCGTGGGGAACCGGCAAGACCACGTTTCTTCGCATGTGGAAGCAGCATCTGCTCAACAACGGCTTCTCCGTCATCGACTTCAACGCTTGGGAAACGGACTTTACCGGTGATCCCCTTCTGGCGCTCTCAACCGATTTGCTCGATAGCCTGCAGTCTCTCGACACCCCCTCGATAGCTGATCAGATCCGGCGACTCTCTGATGCCGTGCCAGGCCTTCTCCGCACCGTGGCATCGCCCGTCATTAGCCACTTCACGCACGGTCTGGTGGACGTGAATTCCCTACTGCAGCCGAGCGAGAGAATAGCTCAATATCGAGAAACAGTTCGGACGCTGAGCCAGTTTCGAACCGATCTTGAGGCGGTTGCCGCTGCGATCTCCGCGGCGCAGGACGAGAAGCCGTTGCTCGTGATGGTCGACGAACTTGATCGCTGTCGACCGTCTTATGCGGTGGAGCTGCTCGAAGTGGCAAAGCACCTATTCGCAGTTCGGCATGTTGTCTTTGCTTTGGCAGTCAATCGTTCCGAGTTGGAACACTCCGTCAAGGCACTCTACGGTGACGGATTCGACGCGCATGGTTATCTGCGACGGTTTTTTGACATTGATTTTCAATTGCCAGATCCCGACCGCAGCCAGTTCATCGACCACATGTTGGAGATTACTGGCGTCAATCGTCGCATGCAGGAAGCCAAGGTTCGCGAAGACCGACCGCATGTGAACGACGCCCGCGAAATGTTGAAGGGATTCTTGAGTCTTCCACAGCTTGGCATCCGTCGAATTGCCCAGTCTATCCATCGATTGGGATTGATTTATGCGTCGCTGCCCACTGCCCGGCTGTCGTTTCTTTTTTCCGCCGCGGCGGCACTGATTCTGCGCACACTCGATCTTCACTTGTATGCGCGTTTTGTGTCAGGTCAACTGACCGCCGAGGAAGTCATTTCAGAGTTGTCGGCCAAGCTGGATGGAGATCTTTTTCTCCAAGTGCCTCTTCGGTATGTCCTGGAGGGCATCCTTATCGTCGCTGCCAATGGGAGAGAAGGTAAGATTCTTCAAGAATATCGGGAGCGGACCGAAGAACCTGAACCGGATGACGTCGAGGGGCGAGTCAGGTGGGAGCATGCGCGCAATGTTGTGAGCGTCGTAACGGAGCTGCAGGGCTGGGAAGAATGGCAACTCGGCTTCGAAACCGCTGTCGCGCGGCTCGAGATGTTCGCAGAGACGTCCGACTGAGAGTAGATGCCGGGACCCGTGCTTGACCGAGACTTGAGTGAAGCTTATGCGTCCCGGGCAGGGTCGGGCGTCTGACCGAGCTGGATTCTGGGCGTCTAAATCGAAAGGAGGGAGGCTCTTGATGCGGCGAGGTGAGCGTCGCGACACATGCGAGGACTGCACGCACATGCTCGCTACGGACATGCGAGGGGATGTCCGGCTATGTCAGAAATGCAACGATAAGGCTGCGGAGGCGCGGGGCAAGAATTACCCGAACGGGATAGACTGGGGCCGCGGGCGTGAGGTTCAAGGCGGCCATCCGGGATCAGGCAAGCGCAGGTAAGGCATCGACCGCTGCGGTCAAGACTGCCCCGGCCTTGCACGCCGGGCCAGACGCTCCACCTGTTCGCGAACCTTCTCGAAAGAACGTTCCGAGTCTTTGATCGCCCGCCGTCTAATCTCTTCCGTCTGGGGTGACGTCAGCCACTCTCGTTCTCGCGATTCACGATTCACATCGTTTTTTCTCAGAATCCTGTTCTGTTCCGAACTCATCTAGGCCTCCGTCCCTGCGCAGTTGGTTTTCGGCATCGCTCTCGCGAAATAGTCAGGGTTGAGCTTGGGGTCGAAGTAGTGTTTTCGCTTGCTCCAGATAAATCCATCTCCCTTCGAGATCACCGCCACGTCTATCGGCCCGCCAACAGACTCGTCGTCTCGCGAGACGCGCCGCTTGAGAGACGTAAGACTCACCAATGCCTCCGCCATGGTCGCCAGCTCCTCTTTGGGGAGATGCCTGACAATAGTCAAGATCGGTTGCGAGAAACGCTCACCACAAAATCGCTTCACGTCCTCAAGAAAACTGTCGGTCAGTGTCTCGGCCAATTCGTTTAAGGCCAAGACGTGCTCGTCTGACTCGTCATCAGCATCGCCACCACTCAGCGCCTGCGCAAGACCACGGAACCTCATGTATGCGGCAAGCTGTACGTAGGAGACAAGCTCCGGGTCGACCCCTTCCATGAATCGCTGTACCATCTCGCTTTGAGCAAACGGGGCTATGGCCGCCCGAGTTCCATCGCGAGCAACGTCGTATTCTTGTCGAACCACCACCTTCAGCGCGTCCCCGATCATACCATCGGTGGCTATTTCAAGAAGGCTTGGGAACAACTCCTGTTCGCCGAACCCGGCGAAGATGACGCCCGAGTGACCGCGGGACAGAGCTTCGCTTTGCAAGGTCGCGGCGAGCAGATCGCAGAGCAAATCTCGGCTCGGATCATCGATGTCGAGGTCTCCAAAACGTTCGTCGATGATTCGCCTAACGGATTCCCCGTCTCGCTGAACCAGATCCGCGCAGTCGACCGCCTGCAGGGACGAAGCGCGATCCGCCGCCGCCAGGTCGGCCAGTCGACGTACAACGACCGTTCGAAGGGTCGTCGCGTCACCGTTTTCGGTCGATTCCGCCTCTGCCTCGTCGTCAACGGCGACCCGTACGCGCACGAACAGCTCGTCGGCGATTCGATGGAGGTTCGCAACCTTCTGTTCATCGGTACAGACTTCGGGGCCGCATAGGTGCCCTAGAAAATCCTCGGCGTAATCCACCACGGCTGGTTTGCCCCCCGGTGGTATCCGTTGCCGAAACATCTTGAAGAGCGCTTCCCATGGAATCCCCATGAACTCCGCGTTGTTGTAGAACATCACTCCTACCGGATGGCTCTTGCTGAGCGCGAAGAGCTTGTTGCCCGGATAGCGCTTCGGCGTTCCTGATACCGTCATGACGCTGTCGGCCGCGAGGGCGATGGCCGATTTGTTGAGCACCGCGATCTCGGCGGTCATGCCGGAATCACCTCGAAGAACTGGTCGACCGGCTTGGCATCCTTATACGCGGTATCACGGCCAACCGAACTCACGCACGGCAGGCGCGACGCGGACTGCGGGCCGGCGGGCCCGATGCCTCCGATCGCCCACGTGCCTGGAACGAGTCTCCTGCCGAATTCAGACATGACGCTCCCTTCGATACTAATCATCATGTGTCCCCGCCTCGACGCTGGCCCTCAAGATCGAACCATGTCTCATCCGGGGATCAAAACCCGATTCCGTGGCCGGAGCGCGCGGATGCCTCCCGGCACCCCGCACTGGCCCGGAGCGGATGAGCATTGGTTGATACATTTTCGGGTCGATTTCTCCGAACGACTTGTCCCGGTGGCCGGCTCCTGGCGACTCAGGCTCGTCGTCCTTCGTCTCGGAGCCGGCGCACGTTCTCGAAGCTCAGGTCGACCGGGCCGAGCGTGGCGTGCCGGCGTTCGATCTGGCGCAGGAGCGCCTCGACATCGACTGGCTGGGGGCACACGGAAGCCTCCAGCCGCGTCAGAATCTCTCGGTTCAGGCTGCGGTCGTTGCGAACCGCCGCTTCCTCGAGTGTTCGCCGAAGGTGTGTGGACATTCCGTGTAACGTGATTTGCGTCATGACCCTGTCTCGGATTCGGATACGCCGAGTTGCTGGAGGAGGAAGGCGAGTTCCATCGCCGCGTTGCGTACGTTGCGGCTGAAGGAGCGGCCGCCCGCGTGGCCCGTGCGCGGGTCGTAGTCGAGGATCACCGGCAGTCCCGAACTCGAAGCGGCCTGCAGGCGCGCCGCCATCTTGCGGGCCTGCAGCGGGGGCACGCGCGTGTCCAGGTCTCCCTGCGTGAGCATCACCGCCGGGTAGTCGACGCCGTCGCGCACGTTCTGGTACGGGGAGAAGGTGCGGAGGACCTCGAACTCCTCGGCCACGGCCGCGTTCCCGTACTCCAGGAGCGCGGGCATGTTGTTCGCGTCGGTGAACTGGTGGAAGCGGACCATGTCGAGGTCGGGCAGGCCGCAGTAGACGGCGCGGAAGAGGTCCGGCCGCTGCGTGAGGGAGGCGCCGACGAGCAGCCCGCCGTTGCTCCCGCCGCGGATCGCGAGCCGGTTCGGGTTCGTGTAGCCGTTGTCGACCAGCCACTCCGCCGCGGCGATGAAGTCGGCGAACACGTTCGGCTTGTTCTCCAGCATGCCCGCCCGGTGCCATTCCTCGCCGAACTCCCCGCCGCCCCTCAGCGTCGCCATCGCGTACACGCCGCCGTGCTCCAGCCACGCCGCGGCGCGGGCGTCGAACCGGGGCAGCAGGTTCACGTTGAAGCCGCCGTACCCGTACAGGAGGGCGGGACTCTGCCCGTCCAGCACGAGTCCCGTCCGGTGCGCGATGTACATCGGGGCGCGCGTACCATCCTCCGAAGTGTACCAGATCTGCTTCAGTTCGTACTCCGACCCGTCGAAGGGGACGGATGACGGCCGCCACTCCTCCGTCTCCATCGTCTCGAGGTCGAGTTTGAGGATGGTGGAGGGGGTGAGGAGCGACGTCAGCGTGAGGAGGGCCTCGTTCCCGTCATCGCCGTGCGAGCGCAGCGTCGCCACATGGTGCGCCGGGATCGGAATCTCGTTCTTCACGACGCCGTCCGGCCCGTAGCGTACGATCCGGCTGCTCACGTCGCGCAGGTAGTCGGCGTACAGGTCGTCGCCGATGAACCGGTAGCCGGTGAGGAGATCCTCCCCCTCGGGCAGCACCTCCCGCCACGCGGCCGGGTCCGGCTCGGGGTTCTCGAGATCCACCGCGAGGATCCGGTTTCTCGGCGCATCCAGGTTCGTCAGCAGGTAGAGTTCGTCCTCGACGAAGCGGGTGCTGAAGCGGGCGGGCGCGCCGACGATGAGCGGCGCGGGCGCCGTCCCGGAACGCAGGTCGTGCAGGTACACGTCCGTCCGCGCCCACCCGTGCTGCACGGTGTAGACGAGCCACCGGCCGTCGCCCCCCTGCGAGAAGCCCACGAACCGCTCCGGCCCGTGCCCCTCTCCGAACAGTTCCTCGTCCTGTTCGAGGTCGGTCCCCAGCCGGTGGTGGCGGATCCGCGCCCCCGTTTCCCGCGACCGGCGGCTGTAGTGGAAGCCGTCCCCTCCCGGGTTGAACGAGACGTTGCCGTACAGGTAGGTCGGCAGGCGGTCGGGCAGATCCTCGCCGCTCTCCAGGTCGCGGACGCGGTACTCCCGCTCGTCCCGTCCCCCGTCCCGGATGGCGTAGATCATGAGATCGCCGTCGGGCGAGAAGTCGACGATGCTCACGCTGGTCGTGGCGTCATCGCGGAGGTCGAGCGGGTCGATGACGACCTCGAACTCGCCATCGGGGTCGGTCGGGGCCTCCCGAGGTTCGTCCGGCGCCGGGCGCCGGTAGATCGCTCCGACCTCCCGTCCCGGTTTCCGGAAGGAGAAGTACTCGTAGTCCCCCGCCCGGCGTGGGAAGATCGCCCCGGGCGCGTCCATCAGTTCGCGGAGCCGCCCCTCCAGATCCGCCCGCAGCGGCGTGTCGCCGACGACCTGCTCCGCGTAGGCGTTCTGCTCGTCGATCCAGGCGCGGGTCTCGGCGCTCTCCTGGTCCTCGAGCCACCGGTAGTCGTCGGTGAACTCGACCCCGTGCAGGGTGTCGACGACGGGAATCCGGGCCGTCTCGGGCGCGGGCGGATACGGAGGGTCGCACGCCGCCAGGCAGACGGCCAGCGTCGGCAGCAGGCGCAGCGGGTGCCGAGGGAGCCGCCGGAGAAGACGGCCGGCGGGCACGGCGCGGGCGCGGGGGGTCGAGTCCGCCATGGCGCCTCCTGTCAGTCGGTCAGGGGGTGACGGTCACCCGGACGTAGGCGTTGCTCCAGCAGCACTGGTCTCCGCCGGCGCTGTCGTTCGCGTCCCAGTTGTCGATGCGCGCGCGCAGGATGTACTCGCCCGGCCCGCTGAAGGTCGCCGCCGTCGTCGCCTCGCCGGTCCCGCCCGCGACCGTGATCTGCCACGGCTCGAACGCCACAGGCGCGGCGGGCCCCTGGTGCTTGAACCAGCTCACCTCCACGTCGACGACCTGGTTCACCAGATCCTCGGGGTCGCGCACCGAGACCTCCTCAGTCCACAACTGGAGGGTGAGAGGCTCGCCCACCTTCGCGCTGCGCGGCTCGCCCCACACACCCTGGACGTGCTGGCCCGCCTCCCCCTCGGGGTCGAAGCGGACGAGCGGCGGCACCGACCCCATGGCCCTCGGCCCGTAGTCGAGTTGCAGCGCCGGCGAGAAGGTGCGCGCCGGCACGGAGTAGGTCACGCCGTTCGTCGTGATCGTCCACACGACCCGCTGCTCTACGTCTTCGAACGTCGCGGGCACGGTGACGGAGAACACGCCGCGGTCCCGTCGCGGGCGCACCGGGAAATGCGTCGGCTGCATCCCGTCGAACTCGTGCGGCTCGATGTGGTTCTCCGCGCCGAGCGGGACGTCGAGCACCTGCTCCCGGTTCAGGTTGAAGAAGCCGAACGAGAAGGTGAAGGTGCCATCGTCGTTCCGGTACCAACCCTCAAAAAACGGAGCCACCGGCTCTCCCTTGAGCGGGATGGGCGCGAGCGGCAGCCGCTGCACCTGCTGCGCATGAACGGGCGCCGGCCACCCGACCAAGGCGACCGGCGCCACCTGTGCGGCGACCAGGACGGCCGCGACATGTGCGATCCGCATGTTCCGTCTCAGTTGCAGGTCAGTTGTCGTCGTTGCTGTCGTCGTTGTCTTCGTCGGTCGCGAGCTTCGCCTCACGCTCCTCGACCAGCCGCTGGTAGCCTTCCTCGCTGAGGTGCGTCACGGCGAGCCACGCGTGCGACATCTCATCCCCGGTGCGCGCCCCGCGGGCGTACCAGATCTCCGGATCCGGGGTCAGCTCGTTCTCCGCGGTATTGTCGTACCACCCCGTCATGACGAGGACCGTGCCGGGCGGGAGCAGCGGCGCGACGTCATCCTCGTAGATGTAGCTGTGATGCCAGCGGGCGTCGAAGTCCGTGACCATGCTGATGAGCTCGAGCCTGCCGTCGGGGTAGAGCGCCTGGATCGACATCGCGTGCAGGTGGACGTGCCCGTGCGGCTGGAAGCTGTCGAGCCTCACCGGGTGGTCCCAGCGGTGGAACCCCTGCGTCATGGCGGTCCCTCCCGGCGCCAGCGCGATGTCGCCCCTGAGGGGATAGAGGCTCAGATCCTGCTGGAACTCCGGCTCGTAGCCCTCCTGGTGGAACCAGATCCCGAGTTCGACCTGATCGCCGGGCACGTCGTATCCCATGGGATAGTAGTGCGCGTCCCACTCGATCATGTCGTTCGCCTTCAGCATCCGCCCCGCATCGTTGGGCACGATCTCCCCGACCTTGCCCATGGCGTACTCGGACAGACTCTGGATGCGCTGGTACTCCCCTTCCTCGTTGAGCCTGAGCAGGCGCGGGATCGCATGATGCACGACCTGCCGCCCGGCCGGGAACGAGGGCCGCGTCTCGAACGCCATTACCCAGCGATCCTCCTCGAGCCCCGTCGGCACCCGCGGCCGCCACCAGGTGTCGCCGCCCTCGGCCGGCACGTCAAACGGCTTCGACCGGATCACGTGATCCGGCGGGCCGAGGATGTCCTCGAGCTGCCACTTCTGCTCGTTCGGCCACTCGACCGGGGGCGGCATGTCGGCCGGATCCCCTTCGGGAGCGCCGGCATCGGCCCACGCCACGATCGTCTCGATGTCCGCCTCGCTCAGACGCCAGTCATCCTTGATGTCCTGGATTCCGAGGCCCGTGTCGAGGTGGAAGGGCGGCATGAGCCGCTTCGAGACCAGGTCCTTCATGCGCGAAGCCCACCGCCGCGTGTCGCCGTATTCGAGGAGCGGCATCGGACCCACCGATCCCGGCCGGTGGCAGATCTGGCAGTTCGCCTGGAGAATGGGGGCCACGTCCTTCGAGAATGTGACGTCGGCCTTCGCCCCGGCGCCGTTCACCCCGCTCGCCGCCGGCCCCTGTCCCGCGAGATCCCCGAACGCGAGACCCAGGGCAACGGGCATGATAGCGACGGCCAGGGCCGTTGCGCGCGACCAGGCATGGTTCGAGTGACGATGCGATCCACGCATGAGGCATCCTCCTGCAGATGGCACTGCTCCCGCTGCCGCTTCCGGCGGCTCCCCTTTAACTCTCTGATACAGTGCGAAGAAACATCGCCCGCGTGCAAGGAGACGTTGCGTCCCGGGAAACGCGCGTCCACGATGGAGTGTTATCCTTGGCAGCCGTGGCAAAACCCTGCGTCAGCGCCGGGAACGGTGAGCCGCGCGTACTGCGGAAGAGTGAACAGCGAGAGCGGACGGATGATGAAGAACCACTGGAGTTCGCGGCCGGGCAGCGCCCTTCTTCTCCCCCTTCTCTTCGGAGCCATCGCGGAAGCCACCGCCGGCGCCCCCGTTGCGGCGCAGGGCCCGGGCGTGGAGGGAGCGGCGTGGACGTACATGGGCGGTGACGCCTGGCACACCCGCTACACGCCGGCGACGCAGATCGATGCCGCCAATTTCGAGAGCCTCGAGGTCGCGTGGCGCTGGGACGCTTCGAGCTTCGGGCCGAGCACGGCGCGGGCCACGCCGTCCTACGTCGACGGCAAGATGATCACGGTGACGGGCGAGAACCGGCATGTCATCGCCCTCGACCCCTCCACGGGGAGACTCCTGTGGAGCTTCGCCGAACCCATGACCTGGCGGCACGAGTACTCGATGCGAAAAGCGTACGGCAAGGGGGTCGCTTACGCCGAGATCGACGGCCGCGGCGTCGTCTACATCATCAGTCCCGGCTTCTTCCTCTACGCGCTCGACGCCGACACCGGCCAGCCGCTCGAGAACTGGGGCGAGGCCGTGCCGCTGCCGGGGTTCCCCTCCACGGGGACGGTGGACCTGGTCGCGGACCTCATCGAGGGCTGGGGACCGTGGGAGAACCTGAACCAGGAGTACGACCCGGATCAGGGGATGCCGCTCGAGATCGGCTACATCACCGCCTCCTCTCCGCCGATCGTCGTCAACGACGTGGTCGTCGTCGGCAACTCCGCGGAGCAGGGATACAACCAGACGCGGAAGGAGATGGTCCCGGGCGATATTCTGGCCTACGACGCCCGCACGGGGGACTTCAAGTGGAAGTTCCACATCATCCCGCGGCCGGGCGAGTTCGGGCACGAGACCTGGGAGAACGACGCCTGGCAGTGGACCGGCGACGTCTCCCCCTGGGCGCCGCTCTCCGCGGACCCGGAACTCGGACTCGTCTACCTCGTCACCAACGGCGCCACGATCGACTACTACGGCGGTTTCCACCCCGGCGACAACCTCTTCGGCACGAGCATCGTCGCGCTCGACGTGGAGACGGGAGAGCGCCGCTGGCATTTCCAGTTCGTGCACCACGACATCTGGAACTACGACACGCCGACCGCCCCGATCCTCATGGATGTGGTCGTCGACGGACGGCCGATCAAGGGCGTCTTCCAGGCGACGAAGCAGTCGTGGCTGTACGCCCTCGACCGCGAGACGGGCGAGCCGATCTGGCCCATCGAGGAACGGCCGGTCCCGCAGTCGAAGGTGCCGGGCGAGAAGCTCGCCGAGACGCAACCGCACCCGACGTGGCCCCTGCCCTACGACCTGCAGGGCCGCACGGAGCAGGACCTCATCGATTACACGCCCGAACTGCGCGAGATGGCGCTCGAGTACGCGCGGGAGAACGACCTCTTCGCACCGCTCTTCAACCCGCCCACGCACGTCGGGAACCCGGATGGCGAGGGGCCCGCGCTCATCTGCCCCGGCGGGGGCGGGGGCGCGAACATCACCGGGCCGCCCGCCGCCGACCCGGTGAGCGGGATCGTCTTCGTCACGTCCACCAGCGGGTGCTCGCCGGTCATGGTGGCGCCGGGCATCGAATCCGAACTCGACGGACCGGATCAAACGGGCGTCACTCACTCCGAATTCTCCCGCGCGACCGGCGTCGTGACGGAGAACACGGCGGACCAGGCGACGGTCGAGGGACTGAGGATCTGGAAGGGGCCGGTGGGACGGATCACGGCAATCGACGTGAACACGGGCGAACACCTGTGGATGATCCCGCATGGCGACGCCCCGGAGCGGCAGCAGGCGGTGATCCGCGACCATCCGATGCTGCAGGGAGCGGACGTGAATCCGAACCAGGGCCGGCGCGGCCACTCCGCCATGGTTGCAACTCCAACGCTCCTTCTTGCGTCTGGACAGACGAGCGATGGGACGCCGCACCTGTTCGCGGTCGACAAGCGGACCGGCGAGCGCGTGGGTCAGGTGGAGCTGCCCGGCAACACGCGCTACGGGATGTCGAGCTGGGTCCACGAAGGCAAGCAGTACGTGATCATTCAACTCACGGACGGACTTGCGGCGCTGGCACTGCCCTGACGGCCACTCGGGCCGGACGGGCTGAACCCTTCTCAAGAGCGTAAGGAAGAAAAAAACATGCTGCGTGAACATCTCAATTTCGGACGCGCGGGCGTCTGCGTCGCGGTGGCGTTGTCCATATTCGTCGCCGGGGCATGCATCGAGAGCGAGGACACGATGGAGCCCACGCCCGCGAACGAAGCGCCGGTCGCGGTAGGCGTGGTGCCGCCGGTGACCGTGGCGGCCGGCGACCATGTGATGGTGGACGTGTCGGGCTTCTTCCAGGACCCGGACGGCGACCCGCTCCTGTACGGCGCCGGGACATCGAACGCGCTCGTGGCCGGAGTCTCGGTCTCGGGCAGCATGATGACCGTGGTCGGGGTCGGGACCGGACGGGCGGGCGGCCTGCTCTTCGCTCGCGATGAATCCGGCGGCGAAGCCGTGCAGAACTTCCTGATCACGGTGCCCAACCAGCCGCCGGTCGCCGCGCAATCGCTCCCGGCGCTGCGCCTGACGACGGGGCAGGTACGTCAGATCGACCTGTCGCAGTACTTCAGCGATCCGGAGGGCGACGACCTCACGTTCGGCGTCACGACCGCGAACACGCTCGTGGCGGTGGGGGCGGTTTCGGGCAGTACTCTCACGGTCGTCGGCGTGACGGTGGGGAGCACGACGATCACCGTCACGGCGCAGGACTCGGATGGGGGCGAGGTCCAGCAGCAGACGCCGGTGGTCGTAACGAGCAGCTGACACGAGCAGCTGAGACGAGGCGCTGACACGAGGAGTTCGGCGAGGGCAGGGCCGGGGGGCGCGGCGGCGCCTGCGGAGCGGTGGCGGACGGGTGTCCGGTGAAGATGTGACCCGTCCGGGGATTGCTTCGTGTTAGGAGTGGCAGACCGAAAACCCGGTTGGCGCAAGCGAATGATGTTCCGCTCAGGCGCCGTGAAGGAGGTAACGTGTCGTATCGATTCAGACAGTCCTCGATGGCGGCCGTCCTCGCCGTCATCGGGGGAGCCTGGGCAGCCGAAGCCGTCGCGGCGCAGGATTTTCTCTTCGGGCGTCCTTCCATCACCTTCGGCGCTCGAATCGGGTACGCGATACCCCGCGCGGACAGCGAAATCTTCGATTTCACGCGCGACGAACTGACGGTCGAGAAAGAGGATTTCAACGCGGTGGCGATCGGCGCCGACCTTGGCATCCGACTCACCGACCGCGTCGATCTGGCGCTGGGTATCGGGTACGCGAACAGCGAGATCGACTCCGAATCCCGCGAGTTCATCGGCAGTGACGACCTGCCGATCCTGCAGACGACGGACTTCCGCCGCGTCCCGTTCACCGTCGGCGTGAAGGCCTACCTCACGGAGCGGGGACGACGGATCAGCAATCTCGCCTGGATTCCGAGCAGGTTCGCTCCCTTCGTCGGAGGCGGCGCCGGCTTCGTATGGTATGAATTCGAGCAGGAGGGCGAATTCGTCGACTACGAAACGCTGGACATCTTCTACGACTACTTCACGTCCAGCAACGGATCCGCGCTCGCCTACGCGACGGCCGGATTCGACTACTCGATCGGGCTGCGGTGGATTCTGACCGCCGAAGCGCGTTATTCTTGGGCCAGCGCGAATATGGGGGAGAGCTTCGTCGGATTCGACAAGATCGACCTGAACGGGCTCCGCGCCGCGTTCGGCTTCTCCGTACGGCTGTAAAACCTCGAGGTATCGTCACATGATGAAACAGCGAACTGCTGGAATCGGCTCCGCCCTCTTCGTTGCGGCCGGCATGATGCTCGCGGCCGGACCGCTGTCGACCGTGGCGGCGCAGGAGATGGACCAACGCTGGCTCGCCTGGATGGGTTGCTGGCAGCCCGTTCGTACCTCGACGAGCGCGGACGCGCCGGAATCTCTGCTCTGCTTCCGGCCGAGCGCGGAAGAGGCCGGTGTCGAAATGATCGCCGTGGAAGACGGCGAGATCGCGGCCCGGGAAGTCGTGCGGGCGGATGGACTGCCCCACGAAGCGGCGCTGGAGGGGTGCAGCGGATCGCGCCGCGCGGTCTTCGCCTCGCGCCCGGGCCGGGTGTTCATGGATGTGGACCAGGTCTGCGAGGGCGGCGTCGACCGATCATCGAGCGGGATGTTCGCGATGATCTCGTCCGACGCCTGGATCGATGCGCAGGTGGTCACGGTCGGCGAAGAGAAGCTGACGTGGGTGACGCGATACCGGCTGGCCACGCAGAGCGAGGCCGAGGCCGTCGGCCTCGGTGAAATCGCGGCGGACCGGAGCCTGGCCGTGCGTTCGTTGCGACTCGCCGCGTCCGGACGGTATTCGGTCGACGACATCATCGAAGCGCAGACTCATGTGGATGCCGAGGCCGTGGAGGCCTGGATCGTCGAACACGAGACGCCTCTCTCGGTCGACGCCGACCGGCTTGTGCAGCTCGCCGATGCCGGCGTGTCGGAAGGGGTCATCGACATGATGATCGCGCGGAGCTATCCGGAGCGCTTCGCGGTGTCCACGGGCGGCGACGGCGGCGAACGGTCCATGCTCGGCTACGGCGGATACTACGACCCGTTCTACGGCGGCTATTCCCGCTGGGGTTATCCCTACTACGGGTCCCTCGGCTACCGATACGGATACGGCTACTCGCCTCTCGGCTTCGGATACGGGTATCCATACGGGTACGGCTATGGCTACGGCCCGACCATCATCCGCACGGAGCCCAGGAACAACGGCGGCCGGGCGATCAGCGGACGGGGCTACAGCAGCGGAAGCTCCATCGGAATACGGTCGACCGGGTCCTCGCGGGGGTACGGCTATGGCTACGGCCCGACCATCATCCGCACGGAGCCCAGGAACAACGGCGGCCGGGCGATCAGCGGACGGGGCTACAGCAGCGGAAGCTCCATCGGAACACGGTCGACCGGGTCCTCGCGGGGGACATCGTCGGTCGGCACCTCTTCCTCGGGCTCGGGCGGTCGGTCGACGGGACGGACCGCGCGGCGGCGCGGCGGCGGAGGTGTCTGAGCCTCACGCGCCGTTCCGCCTGTCCTGAAGCTCCTCCGAAAGGGCCCGATCGCTCGGGCCCTTTCGCGTTTCACGTCTCGCGCCCCGAGGTCCGGAACCGCAGATTGGCCATGCGGCCGATGACGATGCCGGCACCGAGGAGGAACGATGAACGTGGATCACCCCGCCGCGCGCCCCTTCACCTACGTCGCGATCGGCGTCCTCGGGCTCGCTGCCGCCGCCGCGGTACTCATTCAGCCCGACGCGGCGCGGACGCAGACCACGTCCGGCGACTGGGAGCCCCCGCTCACGACGCACGGCCACCCCGATCTGCAGGGGAACTGGACCAACCAGACGCTGACCCCCTTCGAACGTCCCGAAGGCCAGGGACCCGTGCTGAGCCCGGAAGAAGTCGCCGCCATCGAAAGTGGACAGGCGCAGACCGTCGCCGAGCGCACGGCCCCCGTCGACCCCGACCGGCCGCTGCCGCCGGGGGGCGAGCACCGGGTTTGCATCGATGGGGCGACGACCTGCTACGACGAGTTCTACCGGGAACCGGGCGAACGCGTGGCGATCGTGAACGGCGAGCCGCGCAGTTCCCTCGTCACCGACCCGCCGGATGGACGGATTCCGGATCTCACGCCGGAGGCACGGCGTCGGCTGGCGGAGGCGACCGAGTTCCGCGGCAGGTTCGGACAGTACGACCACCCCGAGCTTCGGCCGCTGGCGGAACGGTGCATCGTATCGTTCGGATCGAGCGCCGGGCCGCCGATGCTCCCCAACTACTGGTATAACAACAGCTACACCATCGCGCAGAACGAGGACTTCGTCGTGATCATGGCCGAGATGGTGCACGACGCGCGGATCATCCCGATCCGGGACCCGCAGGAGCGCTCGAGAGCCGGCCCGCACCGGATCACGTGACCCCGTGGTTCGGGAACTCGTGGGGGTACTGGGAGAACCGCACCTTCGTGGTCGAGACCACGAGCTTGAACCCCGAACACGCATTTCGGGGGGTGCCGCCTTCGAAGGACCGGAAGGTCATCGAGCGTTTCACGCGCGTGGACGAGGAGACGATCCTCTACGAGTTCACGATCGACGATCCCGCCGTGTACACGAGCCCCTGGGGCGGACAGGTTCCGTTCACGCGCTTCAACCATCTGCTCTACGAGTACGCGTGCCACGAGGGCAACTACGCCATGTTCAACGTCCTGAGCGGCGCACGCTATCAGGAGCGGATGGGGGGGAATCCGTAGCGCGCTCGCCGGGCCGCCTCGGTTCGCTGCTCGCCGCGCTGGCGATCGCGGGCTGCGCCGCCGATCGTCCGCCGGAGAGCGCGGCCGAAGCGGAGACCGCCCCGGCCGGGGTGCTCGGCCTGCGCCCGGGCCCTTCGCCCGATCGATCCTCTCCTGACTGGAAGGCGCCCGTGAAAGTCGTCGTCGCCGATCTGTGGCCCGGCCGCACGGCCGAACTCGCGGAGGTCGCCCCGGGCGTGGACCTCGTCGTCGTCGGAGACGGGCAGGCCGCGGCGGCCGAAGTGCACGACGCCGACGCGGTCCTCGGCGTGCTGAACGCGGACATCCTCGCCGCCGGCGACCGGCTCCGCTGGGTGCAACTTGCCTCCGCGGGGGTCGAACGCTACCTGGCGATCCCCGGACTCGCCGATGCCGAGGACCTCGTCATCACGAACGCCCAGCGGATCTTCGCCCCCGGCGGCGCGGAACACGCCCTCGGCATGGCGCTCGTGCTGGCGCGACGGTTCCACACGGCGCTCGACCTGCAGCGGGAGAGGCGCTGGGACATCCGGCCGCTGACCGGGCCGTCTCCCTATCGCGGCGAAGGGAGCGAACTGCTCGAACTCCGGGGCCGCACGATGCTCGTCATCGGCCTCGGCGGGATCGGGACGGAAACCGCCCGCATCGCGCACGGCATCGGGATGCGGGTCATCGCCACGCGGAACAGCAGCCGCGAGGGACCCGACTTCGTTGAGCACGTCGGACTGGCGTCCGAACTCCTGGATCTCGTCCCGGAGGCCGATGTCATCGTGAACGCCCTGCCCCTCACGCCGGAGACCGACGGCCTCATCGGCGAGGCCTTCTTCCGGCTCACGAGGCCGACCGCCCTCTACATCACGCTGGGACGCGGGCGGACCACGGATACGGAAGCGCTGACGAACGCCCTGCGGGAGGGGCGCATCGGCGGCGCCGGGCTCGACGTCACGGAGCCGGAGCCGCTTCCCTCCGACCATCCGCTGTGGGGAATGCCGAACGTCATCATCACGCCGCACCTGGGTGGCGATTCCGATGGGCACATGGAGCGGATGTGGGTCCTCTTCCGCGAGAACCTGCGCCGTTTCGCGGCCGGGGAGCCGCTTCTCGCGGTCGTGAACCGGGAGCGCGGCTATTAGCTGCTAGCAGCGCCCCGCCGCCAAGTCCCGGTGCAGCTTCGGTCTAGCCGCCCCGCACTTGGAACGTGAGCGTGGCCCAGTTCGACTCGTAGTCCACATCCGGTTCGGACGTCGTCTCCACCATGTGGATCGCCCGGATGTACCACCGGCCTCCGGCGCTGAGCGGGATCGTCGCGACCCCGTCCCCATCCGTGCGGGTCGTGACCGCATTGACGTGACCGCCGGTGTCGTCGTGCGCGTGGTTGAACTCGTGGTTCGCATACACAACCTGGTTCGCCACCGGCTCACCCGCTCGCAGGAAGCGCACCTGAAGCTCGTCGCCGACGCCCAGGTCGTACGGATTCCGCAGCGGGATGAACTCCACCGGGTAGCCGAGTTCCTCCGCCCATTCCCCGCTCCGGGCGTCCCCAACCTGGACGATCGCCTTCACGTGTTTGCTGTAACGCTCGATGGCCTCGTCGTTCGTCTTGCCCGCCGCTTCGCGCTCGGCGATCGCGTCCACCACGCCGTCGTGGACCAGGTATTCGTTGAACTCCTGGGCCGTGAGCGTGAACACGCGGGCCGCCGTCGAAACGCCGATCTGGTAGGTGCCGGCAGAACCCGTCTCGAAGGTGAGGAGCGCCGTGTCGACGCTATCCGCGTGCCAGTGGAACATCGCCGTGTCGCGCCACGCCTCGGTCGGCGGGTGCATGACCCCATCCGGCCCCACGATGCTGACGTCCAGCATGCGGTCGCGCGTGATGTGGTTCTCGCTGTTGTCGAAGTCTCCGTTCAGGAGCGCGACGACGTTCGTGGAGTTCGGCTCCAGGAAGAAGCTCTCGAGCTTCAGGAACATCGTGTGCGCCTGCGCCGTCGCGACGATGGCGACGGTGAGCAGCGCGGTCGTCAACAGAACGCGGCGTCCTGCGGTCATCTTCAATACTCCCGGTCGGCAACCCTTCAGGTCTTCAGAGTGTCGATCAACATGACAGGGTCAGCCCGGGTTCGGCCATAGCGGCGGGGTCCGACCCAGTACCTCACTGTTTCGACGAAGTTGACGCAGATGAGTTTGGGTCCACAAACTCTAAAATACAGAGCACTCTGCGACGGGGATTCCATGGGCGAAGCGAACGCAAGACGGCAGGCGGGAGACGACCTGGCCGTCATCCGCCGGCTGATGGAGGACGCGCGGGAGACCGTGTCCAACAACGGCTGGCACTTTGTGTTGTGGGGCAGTGTGCTCGCGGTCGCCGAAGCGTTCGACTACTCGGTGGATAGCGGCATGCTTCCCGTTTCGCCCCGTGTGGTCTGGAGCACAGCGCTCGGACTCGGCTGGGGGATCTCCATACCTCTGCGCCGTTGGAGCCGAAAGCACGCTGCGGTCGACTCGTCAGCCAACAGGATTCTCGCCGCAATCTGGATCGGATGCGGCTTTGGGTTGATGCTGCTCGGACTCTGCGGAGCCCAAACGGGAACGCTGCCCGGCCCGGTCACCCCGGCCGTGATGGCCATCGTGATCGGGACGGCCTTCTTTGCGTCGTCCTCGTTGTGCGATCGCACACTGTTCCGGGTGTTGGCCATCTCCTGGTGGGCCCTGGGCGGCGCCATGCTGATCTGGCCGCACCCCACCAACAATCTGGCGATGTCCGCCGGGCTGATCCTGTTCATGGCGGGACCGGGTTTCCTGTTGACCCGTCGCGCCGGCAAGTCCGCCCGAATGGAGCTTATCGCATGACGCCATATGACTATCGCGATCTCGATCCGTTGATTCACTCGAGGATCCGGCTTTCGATCCTCGCCATCCTCGCCAGTGTCGAGGACGCCGAGTTCACGCACCTCCGGGACCAGGTCAAGACGACCGATGGCAACCTTGGAGCGCACCTCCGCAGGCTCGAGGACGCGGGGTACGTGCGCGTAAGCAAGAGCTTCGTCGGCCGGAGACCCATCACGAGATACCGCACAACCGAGTTGGGGCGCGGGGCCTTCCGGGACTACGTCCGCCGTCTGGAACGGATACTGCATTCGCTGCCGATGGACGCGGACCATCGCCAGGCGGGCTGAGGCCGTGAAGATGAGAGGGGCGGCCATCCCCGCGGTCCGGATCTGGGTCCTTGCCCTCGTACCGGCCGGCCTCGCCGGGCAGGAGGCGTCCCGTGTGCCGGGAAGTGTACGCGAGCCCGCGGGGAGAGCGATTGGCGGCGCGAATGTGTTCCTGCTCGAGACGCTGGAAGGGACGCTCACGGATTCCGCAGGTATTTTCAGCTTTGAGTCCGTCGCCGAGGGTCCGGTGACGCTGGTGGTGCAGCGTCTCGGGTATCTGGAGGTTAGACGGACGATACAACTCCCGCTCGCGGTTCCCGTCCCGATCGTCATGGAGCTGGCGCCGGTTGCGCTGGAGCCGATCCGGGTCGAAGCCGGGACCTATCGGCTGGGCAGTCTCCCCGACGTCATTCTCAGCGATCTCGATGTCGTACGAACGCCGGGGGCGGCGGCAGATCCCTTCCGGGCGATCCAGACGTTCCCGGGACTGCAGAACATCGGAGACGGGGCCGGGCTTTTCGTGCGTGGGGGCGACGTATCCGAGACCAGAGTGATGCTCGACGGAGCGACGGTCATCTCACCGTTCCGGCTCGATACCGACCGGACCATCTCATTCGGACGCTTCGACCCCTTTCAACTGCGGGGCACGCATTTTTCGGCGGGTGGCTTCGGCGTGGAATACGGTGACGCTCTCTCTGCCGTGGTCGATCTCCGCAGCGCAGGGAAGCCGACTCGCAGCGAACTGAACCTGGGCGCTTCCATAGCCGGAGTATCGGGACGGCTGACCCTCGACGCGTCGGAGTCGTTGGGTGGGTGGGTGACGGCGTCACGCTCGGACACCGACTTTCTCATGCGTCTCAATGGGCGCAGGTCGGAGTTCGATCAGGTCCCCGAGTCAACCGACCTGAGTGGAGTCGCGGAATGGTCCTACCGCGATAGCGGCAACATTAAGGTATTCGGGCTGTATCAGACCGATCGCGTCGGCGTCCTGATCGACGACCCGGGACACTCGGGCACGTACCGGTCGGACGCGCGAGCGGATCTTCTTGCCGTCTCCGGCTTCGACGCGTTCGGGGCGCTCGGCGTGGCGTGGAGCGTGGCAACCAGCGGGTCGGGGAAGGATGAGGATTTCGGAGCATTCCGCCTCGAACGTGAGGATAGACTCACGCAGTCACGCGCGAAGATCGACGTCCACGTGGGTCGCGGAATCTCGCTGGCCGGCGGGGCCGAATTCGAGGGCCGAAGCGCGGACATTGCCGGCTCGGCGCCGGCGGGTTCGCACGACAACGCGCCCGGCGCGCCCACGACCATCTTCGGCAGCCGCCAGACAGGATCGCGATGGGGCGGCTTCGGGGAGATCGAGTTGCAGCCGTGGAACGCTCTTCGGTTCGTGCTGGGCGCGCGTGCGGATCGTTCTTCGTTTACGGATCGCGTGACGGCCGACCCGCGGATGTCGGTGTCCTGGCGGCCGGCCGCCAATCTCACGCTGACCGGGGCATGGGGTGTGTTTCATCAGGTTCCGGATCCTCTTTTCTTCGAGCCCACACTGGGCGATCCGAGCCTGCCGGCCATGTCGGCGCGTCATCTGATCGGGGGCGTCGCGTACGATGATGGCGAGCTTCTCGTTCGTGTAGAGGCATATCGAAAACGCTACGGGTCGTTGGCGTCGCAGACCCGCGACCACATCGCTCGCAGAGGCGGAACCGGTGAGGCGGCGGGATTCGATGTCTTTCTCAAGGGAGATGTACTGTTTCTCGGGCTCACGGGACGGGCCGCGTACAGCTTCATCGACTCCGAGCGCACGGACCCGGACAGCGGCGAACCAGCCCCGTCCCCCTTCGACGCGACGCATACGTTGAACATCGTCCTCACGCGGGGGCTCACCGAATGGATCGAGGTCGGCGCCGCCTGGCGAGCCGCGACGGGGATTCCCTTCACACCCATCGAGAGGGCGGTTTTCGAACCGGACCGCGGCCTGTGGGAGCCGGTGTACGGGGCGCCCATGTCGGAGCGGCTTCCCATTTACGCGCGGTTCGACCTTTCCGCGAGCCTCCTCCAGAGCTTCTGGCGTGACAATCTGACGGTCTTCTATGTCTCCGTGATGAACGTCTTCGACCGCCGGAACGTCTCCGAGTATCGGCACAACCACGATTACACCAGCCGCACGCCGCTGCGAAGTCCGTTCAATCGAACGATCTACTTCGGCGCGACGACCACGCTGCCCTTCTGAAGGTCCGTTCAGAGCGGGAAGGAGAGAGAGCCACATGACTTGGCGGAAGAACGCAATGAACCCACCCGGCGTATTGGCGTGCGTGGCCCTGCTGCTCGTGCCGACTGTCGGCTCCGCTTCCCAGACTCCGGACCCCGGCGAAGTGGCGGCGCGCCTTCGAACCGGCATCGCGGAGGCGGTCATCGCCGGCGATGATGAGGGCCTGACCGAGATGATCACACTGGCCCGGCGAGCGGTAACCGCTTTTCCCGAAAACGGACTCGTCCAACACTATCTCGGCTACGCGCTCTACCGCCTGGCCACGCGCCGTCTCGATACGGATCCGGATGGGGCGCTGGCCACATTTGCCGAGGCCGAGTCCGTCCTCCTTCACTCGATCGATATCGAACCGATCCCCGAATCGCATGCGCTCATGAGCGCGGTGCTCGGCCCACAGATCGTCAGCGACGAAACGGCCATGAATCTCTCGATGCGCGCGACCGCGGAGGTGCGCCAGGCCGTGTCGATGGACCCCCGCAACCCTCGAGTCAGAATGCTGGAGGGGATCCAGGCCCTGCACACGCCGTCCACGTTCGGGGGTGGGGCGGACATCGCGCTCGAGAGCTTTCTGACGGCGGCCGCGCTGTTCGAAGAGGACGCGCCGGAGCCTCCGCTTCCCGCGTGGGGTCGCGCCGAGGTCTACGCTTGGCTGGGGCAGACCTATGTGGCGTTGCGGATGCCGGAAGAGGCTCGCACGGCGTACGAACGGGCCCTGGAGATCGAGCCGGCCTACGCCTGGGTGCGGGACACGCTGCTCCCGGCGTTGTCCCCGTAGCCGAAAGTGCCGATCATTGCCCCCGACTGCGGCGGTGACCGACTCAACTCCGGGGGAACGAATGACGCTGCGCATCAATGACACGGCGCCGGACTTCACGGCGGAGACGACCCAGGGGACGATCCGCTTCCACGACTGGATCGGGGACGGGTGGGCCCTGCTCTTCTCGCATCCGAAGGACTTCACGCCCGTCTGTACGACGGAGTTGGGAGCGGTGGCCGCCCTTCAAGAGGCCTTCGCGGCACGCAACTGCAAGATCATCGGGATCAGCGTCGATGGCGTGAGCGACCACGAAGCCTGGTCGAAGGACATCGAGACCTCGCAGGGACACGCCGTCGGCTACCCGCTGATCGGCGACCCCACGCTGGAGGTCGTGAAGACGTACGACATGCTGCCGGCCGACGCGGGGGACACGTCCGAGGGCCGCACGCCGATGGACAACGCCACGGCGCGCTCGGTGTTCGTCATCGGCCCGGACAAGAAGATCAAGGCCACGCTCACCTATCCGATGAGCACGGGCCGCAACTTCGCCGAGATCCTCCGGCTCTTGGACTCGTGCCAGCTCACGGCCGAGAAGCAGCTCGCGACACCGGCGAACTGGGAGCAGGGCGACGATGTCATCATCGCGCCGGCGGTCTCCGACGACGAAGCGCGGAAGCGGTTCCCGGACGGCTGGGAGCAGCCCCTGCCCTACATTCGGATCGTCCCGCAGCCCCAGGACGGCTAGCCTTTGTCACACGCCGTAACACAAACCGCCGCACGGGCCCGCGGGGGGCTCCTACTCACAGGCCTGCTCCTGTCCGCGTGCTCGGCGGGTTCCGGCGCGGGCGACGCAGCCCCGGAGGCCGGCCGGCTCCTGATCGACGGCGGTACGGTCATCGTCATGGACGAAGCGGGCACCGTCCTCGAGGGCGGCGCGGTCATTGTGGAGGGGGACCGGATCTCCGCGGTCCTGGAGGCGGCCACCCCCCGGCCGGCCGGCGTGCCGGTTCTCGACGCGACGGGGCACCTCGTGATCCCCGGTCTCGTCAACACGCACGGCCACGCCGCCATGTCGCTCCTCCGGGGACTCGCCGACGACCTGCCCCTGATGACGTGGCTGAACGAGCACATCTTCCCCGCCGAGGCCGAGTTGGTCGATCCCGAGTTCGTCTATTGGGGTACGCTCCTCTCGTCCACCGAGATGCTGAAGAGCGGGACGACGACGTTCGCGGACATGTACTACTTCCGGGACGATGCGGCGCGGGCGGTCATCGATGCAGGCATCCGCGCCGTCATGGGCCCGCACGTCATCGGCTTCCCGGCCCCCGACTTCGCCTCGCCGGCTGAAACGCTGGCGGACGCCGCCGAGTTCATGGAGAGGTATCGAGACCACCCCACGCTGGTCCCCGGAGCGGCCGCACATTCGCTCTACACGACGCCCTTCGAAGACGTGCGCGCCGCGCTGGAACTGGCTGTCGAGTACGACGCTCCGTTTCAGATCCACACGGCCGAAGACGCCAGCGAACTCGCAACGGCGACGGAACTCACCGGGATGGGCGTGGTGGAAGCGCTCGAGTCCATCGGCGCGCTGCGGCCGGGGACTGTGCTCGCACACTCCATCTACCTCTCGGACGAGGACATCGAACGGATCGCGGCCGGGGGCGCGGGGGTCTCGCACAACCCGCAGAGCAACCTCAAGCTGGGGATTCCGCTGGCAGCCCCGGTCGTGAAACTGCTCGCCGCCGGAATCCCGGTGGGACTCGGCACCGACGGCGCGGCGAGCAACAACGATCTCGATCTCTTCGACGAGATGGACACGGCCGCCAAACTCCACAAGTTCACGAACGCCGATCCGACCGCGCTGCCTGCCGAAACGGTCTTCCGCATGGCCACCATGGGCGGCGCCCGCGTACTCAACCTCCACGACCGCGTCGGCTCGCTCGAGCCCGGCAAGCGCGCCGACATCGTGCTCCTCGACACGCGGCGCGCCGGACTCACGCCCCTCTACAACGTCTATTCCCACCTCGTGTACGCGGCGCGGGGGAGCGATGTCTCCACGGTCCTCGTGAACGGCCGCGTCGTCGTCCGGGACGGAGAGGTACTCACGGTGGACGAAGCGGAGGTCATGAAACGGGCGTACACCTTCCGCGACCGGGTGCGGGAGGTGGTGGCGCGAGTGGCCGCAGAAGCGCGCTAGGCGCTGCTGGCGTGTCCCGGCTGCTGCGGCGGCGTCCAGCCCGTCGCGGCGCGGCGCTCCTGCACGCAGCGCTTGAAGCGGAAGGCGTTCTCGGGCAGGGCGAAGTCCATCCCGTAGTTGTCGGGACCCACGGCGTCGACCCGGGCCACGATCACGCCGAGGTCGTCCCGCTCCATCGCTTCGACGAACGCTTCCCCGAACGCCATCGGCGAATCCACGGCCACCGCGTGCTCGATCCCCGCGCCGCGCGCGATCGCGGCCAGATCCGTGACGCCCGACGTGGTGTGCGACTCGAACCCTCCCGTCGAGAGCAGGCTCCCGTTGTCGAAGATGATGTGGAGGAGGTTCCGGGGCCGGTAGCGCGCGAGCGTGGTGAAGGTGCCGAGGTTCATCAGCGCCGACCCGTCCCCGTCCAGCACGATCACCTTCTCGTGCGGCAGATGGTTCGCGAGACCCAGACCGATCGACGAGGCGAGTCCCATCGCGTGCTGCAGGTAGAAGAAGTTCTCGCGGTGGCCGAGGTCGTACAGTTCCTGAGCACAGGCCCCCATGATCGTGACGACCAGTTTATCCTCGATCTCGGGATAGATCAGTTCGAGGCACTGCACCCGTTCCATCGGCCTCCGTCCCTTCAGACTTCCATGAGATCGCGCGTGAGGAGCAGCGCGACCGGCGAGAGCGAACTCTGCGAAAGCGTGTACGCCTCGGCGATTTCCTTCGCGACGAGCGCCGGATCTCTCGCGTGGTGGTAGGGGATGTTGAGCGCCCGAAGCAAACCCTCCGTCACGATCCCGCCACGAGTGTGCCACGGATACGGCTCGCCCCAGTGGCCCCGGACCGCGATGAGCATGCAGAGCGGCACGGAGTAGAGTTGGGCAAGGGAGATGATTCCGTTCATCGCCCCGAAGAAGCCGTGGTTCTGCATGAGCAGGATGTGCGGTTCGCCGGCGAAGTACGCCCCGGCCGCGATTCCGACCGCCTCCTCCTCCTTGGCGACCTGGATGAGGTCGACCTCGGGATCGTCCTCCGCCCGCTGCAGGAGGAGACCGAGCCAGGTCTCGGGAAGGGCCGAGATGCTGCGGATGCCGGCGGCCTTGATCCCGTCGAAGACGGCCTTCGAATTCTCGTAGGAGACGGTCATGCGCGAAGGGTGCGTACGAGGACCCGGATGGCGCAATCCCACCCCTCGTATAACGATTGGCCGAGGCCTCAGTAACGATCGGACGCCACTCGAATAACGATCAGACGCGGTTTCCAAGGTAGCCCCGGGCCGGATTGACGGCCGGGGACACCGGTGTGACGGCCTGTTCCGCCAGCCTCGCCGTAGCGGGCCGGTTGCGTGGTCCAGCGGCGCGTGGTCACCATGAACGCTGACAATCGTGCCTCACCGTGCAATGGGGAGCCCATGGACGAATCGGAAGGGCGGCCGGTCGACCGGCGCGGGTTCATCAAGGACGCGGCGGTGGGTGCGGCCGCATTCGCCGCCCCGGGGAAGCTGATGGCGGACCAGACCGAGTCTCACGACCACAGTCACGAGCACGGCCACGATCACGATCACCAGGACGTGCCGCCGGACATCGCCCTCCGGGTGCGGGCGCTGGAGTCCGTCCTCGTGGAGAAGGGGATGGTGGACTCGGCGGCGCTGGACGGGATCGTCGACACCTACGAGAACCGGGTCGGTCCCCGGAACGGAGCGGAGGTCGTCGCGCGCGCCTGGGTGGATCCCGCCTACCGGGAGCGCCTCCTCGCGGATGGGACCGCCGCGATCGGCGAACTCGGCTACCTGGGCGGACAGGGCGAGCACATGAAGGTGGTCGAGAACACGCCCCGAGTGCACAACCTGGTCGTGTGCACCCTCTGTTCCTGCTATCCGTGGCCGACGCTGGGCCTTCCGCCCGTCTGGTACAAGTCCTCCGCATACCGCGCCCGGGCGGTCATCGAACCGCGCGAAGTCCTGAGCGAATTCGGCCTCAACGTGCCCGAGGACGTCGAGATCCGCGTCTGGGACAGCACCGCGGAGATCCGCTACCTCGTGCTCCCCGAGCGGCCCGCGGGCACCGAGGACATGACCGAAGAGGACCTGGCGGAGATCGTCAGCCGGGACTCGATGATCGGCGTGGCCCGGATCGAGGCGCCGTCTGGAAGCAACCCGGGAGACGACGCGTGAACACGATCCACGACATGGGCGGCATGGACGGCTTCGGCCCGGTCGAGCCCGAGGAGAACGAACCCGTCTTCCACCACCGCTGGGAGGGACGTGTCTACGCTCTGACGAGGGCCGTCGGTCCATGGGGTCGGGGGCGTGATTGGCCTTCCTTCCGCTTCACGCTCGAGAGCATCCCGCCGGTCGAGTACCTCAGCTTGTCCTATTACGAGCGCTGGTTCCGGATGATGACGACCCGGCTGCTCGTGAGCGGCCTCATCTCCGAGACGGAACTGGAGACGGGGTACCCGGATCCCGACGGGCCGCGGCCGGAGCTTCTCCCCGGGTCGAACACCGGTTCGCTGGGGGCCGGACTCCTCGACATGGATCTGCCCGCGCGCTTCGGACCGAGCGACCGGGTGCGCGCCCGCAACCTCCACCCGCGAGGCCACACCCGGCAGCCGCGCTATGTGCGCGGGCGTGAGGGGACGGTGGTCGAGGACCACGGTGTGTACGCGCTGCAGGATACCGATGAGGACGGGCGACGCGCCCTCGACCGTCCGCAGCACGTGTACTCGGTGCGCTTCGAGGGGCGGGAACTGTGGGGCGAGCGGGCCGCCGCGCGTGACGCGGTGTACGTCGACCTGTGGGAAGACTACCTGGAGCCGGCGTGATGGCCGCCGCGGGACGGGCCGGCGCCGAACGGGTCGACTCCGAACGTCTCGCGGCGCTCCCTCCGCTGCCCGCCGACGAGGACGGGCCGGTGTTCGAGGCGCCGTGGCAGGCGCAGGCCTTCGCGCTTGCGGTGAGGCTCTCCGAGGAGGGCTACTTCACCTGGAAGGAGTGGGCCGGGACGCTCGCCGACGAACTCGCGGCGGCCGAGGCGCGCGGCGAACCGGACGACGGGACCCGGTACTACCACCACTGGGTCGCCGCCCTCGAACGGCTCGTCGTGGACCGCCGGTTGAGCTCCTCCGCGGCCCTCGAGGACTGCAAGGAGGCGTGGGCGGACGCCTACCGCCACACCCCCCACGGCCAGCCCGTCGAGCTCCACCGCGTTCTCGAAGACCCGCCCGCTGAGCTGCCGACGAACATATCCCAGGCTTTGGCGGAGGACCGGACCGACCGGCTGTGAGCCGTTTCCGTGCGGTGTTTCGTGTCGCCCTCGTGGCGCTCGCTCCGGTGGGCTGGGCAACTTTCGCTTCCGCCCAGCCCGCCGAACTCCGTTTCGTCCAGGAACTCCGGATCGGCCGCGTCGACGGGTCGGGGCCCGATGTCTTCGCCGAGATCCACGATCTCGCGGTCGACTCGGCCGGTCGCATCTACGTACTCGATCCCGGTTGGCAGGACGTGCGCCTGTTCGACCGCGCTGGCCGTTTCATCCGTCAGCTCGCACCCGAGGGCGACGGCCCGGGCGAGAGGCGGCACCGAAGGCAATTCCCTGGCCGGGTGACCTGGGACGAAGCGCGCGGTCTGCTGTGGATCGATGACAGCGTGTTTCTCTCGGTGCTGGACTCGCTCGGTGTGGAGCGGGCGCGAGATACGCGAGTGCCGAACTTCTCGCGCTTTCTGGATCGCCCGGCGACGGTGGTCGTGGCTGTCGACCGTCAGGGTCTGGTGTACGAACAACAGTACAGGCCGCACGGCGATTCAACCCACAGCTTCGTCGCACGCGGCTCGGTCAACCCGGATTATGCCCTATCGGGAGACACGCTGCGTCTTGATGCGCGCACCACGGTACAGGAGGGTCCACCGCAGACCCGACGAACAGGAAGCGGACGGTTTAGGGGGACCGTGACTATGACTCTCATGCGACCGGAGCGCGATCATGTCGCCTGGTCGATCTCGCCCGAGGGTACGGTCTGGCTGGCCGACCTGAATCAGCCCCGGCTGCATGAACTGACCATCGCGGGCGATACGCTCCGGACCATCGACATCCCGCGGAGGCGACCGGCGGAACTGGACATCTCGCCCGAAGGCTGGATTCTGGCTCGGCGAGCAGGCGATGATCCGGAATCGACGTGGGACGTGATGGACAACTGCGGCGTGCACCTCGGACCCGTGTCCGTACCCCATGCCGTCTCGGTGACCGAGGTCGGTGCCGGGGGTGTCATCCACCTCGTCGCGTTCGATGCTCTGGACATTGACTACGTCCTGCGGTTGCGCCTTGACACCGAGGTATCCCGCCGAATCTGCACACGTTAGCCGTCGGCGCGTAGCTCCGAAGTCCGAGGCTCGGGGCAAACGCTACCGTCGCCAGACGCCCACCCCGTTCTCGTAGACGATCTCGGTGCCGTACGGGCGTGACAGCTCGGCCAGATGCTCGATGATCTTTCGGCCCAGCTCCTCCGGCGCGATGCGCGGCGTCCCCCGCCGTCCCCGCGGCGCCTTCCATTCGAGTTCGATCGGATGGAACACGATCTCGACCACCTCGTCGCCCTCGAAGGTCGCCACCGGGACCACGCTTTCGTACCACTCCGCCCCCGTGGGGAAGCCGGTCGTCGGGTTCCCGTCCTCGTCCACCTGGAAGCGCGTGTCGTAAATCTCGGACGCGAGCCGGTCGAGCGGGATCCCGTAGCGGTCGCGCTGGTCGGAGGGCATGGGATCGATCGTCTCGTTCTGGAAGATGAAGTTCGCGAGCGAGTAGAAGATCGGCCGTCCCCTGTAGATCTCCACTCCGCGGAGCTGGTGCGGCCCGTGGATGATGAACGTGTTCGCCCCCGCGTCGATCGTCTGCCGAGCGAACTCCTCCATCCACGCGGGCGCCGTCACGAAGGCGTTGCCGGGCTCGTGCGAATGGCTGTTCACGACGACGTAGTCGGCCTGGTCCGTGGCGTTTCGCACCTCGTGCAGTACGCGCTCGCGGTCCACGTCGTTGAGAGACACGGTGGCGCGGTCCTCGTCGCCCGGGAACACCGTGGAACCGAACACGCGGACCGGCGCGTCCGGGTCCTCCGACACGTTCGCGCCCTGCCGCCCGGCCACCTCCCGCAGCGCGGCCATCGTCTCCGGCGACCCCTCGTAGCGCGTGCTCAACCGCAGCGGGTTCAGCCCCGGGCGTCCCTGCACGGTGGGCCCGGTCCGGCCCGCGCGCGACATGGGTGTGAAGGTGGACGCCATCCCGATGAGCGCGATCCGCCCCTTCGCAGTCTCCAGGTATCCGGGGCGACTCGCCCAGCCCAGGTTCTCGCCGGTCCCCGAGTGGATGAGGCCCCAATCGTCCATCAGCCGGTTCGTGAGGCGCATGCCCTCGACCCCGTAGTCCGTCGAGTGGTTGTTCGCCCGGTTGTAGAGGTTGAACCCCATGTCCACGAGGTCTTTCAGCGTCTCGGGCGAACCCACCTCGTAGTTCCCGCCGTTCTCCGCCGCCGGCCAGCCCGTGAACTCCTGCAGGCGGAAGACCGACTGCTCGAGGTTCAGGAACGCGGCATCGGTCGCGCGGATGATGTTGGCGAGGTCGTGGAAGCCGGGATCGCCGGGGTGATCGAACGGCGCCGTGCGCCGGTTCATGATCACGTCCCCCACCGCGGCCAGCGTCCAGCGAGTCTCGGCGTCGATGGGCGAACGACTCTGCCCATGGGTGTCGGACCCGACGGCGGGCGCCAGGGCGGTGAGGGACAAGACGAAGCAGAGAGCGAGAACAGTGGGACGGCGCATGGGGTCCTCCTGGTGACGTGCCGGGGCCGATCATCCTGCTTTGGGCAACGTACGGAGAGGATCACCGCGCGCGCATGAGTACCGACATGAGCACCGGCCGGACAAGCACCCCCGCGCGGGCGCGAGCCCGGGATCAGAAGTGAATTGATCGGACTGTTTTATTACGTCGTATATGGCGTGTAGTACCGCACAAAGAGCTTTTTAGCGCCACATATGGCGCTATGGACGCACTGCACCCTCGTGTTTACGTTTCGTCGGATCGTGGATCGTCACAGCGGGAGGGACCGCGGCGGAACGGACAGGAGAGCCGGGAGATGGGAGCGATCGTCGCCACAAGTCGTACACCGGATGTGTTGCGGGAACTGGGCGCGCGGCTGAAGACGCTGCGCCTGCGCCAGAACCTGCGCGTGAAAGATCTCGCGGCCCGCGCCGGCGTGGGCGCCCGCACCATCGACCGGGTGGAGGCCGGGCACAGCGTGGGCACCGAAACGCTCGTGCGAGTCATGCGTGGCCTTGGGCGACTCCAGGCGTTCGAGGCCCTGATCCCGCTTCCCGAACCTTCCCCTTACGAAATCGAACAGTTGAGAGGCAAGCCGCGCCAACGCGCGTCACGACGGGTCCCACCGTTGGGTCCGGGGTCGTGAACGGATACACGACGGTCCGCGTGCGGTTATGGGGCCACGAGGTCGGCATCCTCCTCGAGTCCGGGCGGGGCGGCCCGATTACGTTCGAATACGATCCCGGATTCACGGACTCAGGACTCGAAATCTCCCCGATACACCTGCCGCTGGCTCGTTCCGGGCCGGTCTCCTTCCCCGAACTCGCCCGCCGGCCCGCCTTCCTCGGGCTTCCAGGCATATTCGCCGACGCGCTGCCGGACCGGTTCGGCAACGCCGTGATCCAACGCTACTTCGACGCACTGGGACGCCCGGGAGATGCGCTGTCGCCGCTTCAGCGGCTGCTCTACATGGGAGATCGCGCGATGGGCGCGCTGGAGTTCCGTCCCCCGCACGACCCCGGCCGCGGCACGGAAGAGGCGCTGGAGGTCCGGGCGCTCGTCCAGCAGGCCCGGCGCGTCATCGAGGGCGATGTCTCGGTCGCGGTGCCGGAGATGATGCAGGTGGGAGGAAGCGCGGGCGGCGCCCGGCCCAAGGCGCTGATCCTCTGGGATCGCGCGACGGAGCGCGTGCGCTCGGGGTTCGCCCGCGCGGAAGCGGGCGAGGAACTCTGGCTCATCAAGTTCGACGGCGTGAGCCGCGACGCGTCGGGGTTGGACATGCGCGCCCTCCGCCATCCCGGTCCCTGGGGCCGCATCGAATACGCCTACTCCCGCATGGCGCGAGACGCCGGGATCGAGATGGCGGAGACCCATCTGCTCCGGGACGGCGATCTGGCGCATTTCATGACGCGACGGTTCGACCGCCCACTCGCCGGGGACGCCGCCTTCCAGCGGCTCCACCTGCACAGTCTCGGCGGCCTCCAGCATGTCGACTTCAACGATCAGTTCGTGTTCAGCTATGAGCGTTGGTTCGACACGATCCGCGCCCTCGGACTGGGACAGGAGTCGGTGAACGAGGCATTCCGGCGCATGGTGTTCAACGTGGCGACGGTCAATTTCGATGACCACGTCAAGAACTTCGCGTTTCTCATGGATCGCATCGGCCGCTGGCGCCTCGCGCCCGCCTACGACCTGACGTATGCCGAGAACGACGCGTGGACGCGGCAGCACCAGATGTCGGTGAACGGCCGCTTCCGCCGCATCAGGCGAGCGGACCTGTTGAGGATCGGAGGCACGTTCGATGTGCCCGCGGAGGGAAGCCACATCATCGACCAGGTGGTGGGGGCGCTGGATGCCTGGTCCGCGTACGCCGACGCGGCGGGCGTCCCGGAGGACATGGCGACGTTCCTCGACGACCGCTTCGAGGGGAAGATCGGCGTCAGCCGCTCATGACGAGGTGGCGGTCGCGGCGGCGCGGTCGAGGAGGGCCTGGTAGCGGGCGTCGGCCTCCTGCACGCGCGGTTCGAGGCGGAGGCGCTGCTGTTCCCATTCCTCCTCGAGGAGGCGGGTCGTTTCCCAGTACTCGAGATCGCCCGCGGGCTCGATCGGCGCGGTGAGCAGTTCCTGGAGCTTGGCCCGGTGGCGGGCGACGAGTTCCGGCACCGCCTCCAGCTTCCACCACGGCTCGTCGTCCACGATCACGAACACCGGGGCGCTGTGCGCGACGGTCATGTCGCGCTCCCCGTCCCGGTCGCCGTAGGCGCGCACGGCGACCCACAGGCTCTCATCCGCCTCGATCTCCGTGGCGAGCCGCAGCCGGTCGCCGTCCGCCAACGTTTGGGTCGCGGTGGCCACAACCTCCCCGTGCACGACGAGTTCCAGCCGGTTCAGCCGGTCGATATCGGGGTTGAGCGACGCCTCGGCCACGATTTCGAGGCTCTCCCCGCGCGCGACGCGAAGCTCGGAGCCCATCTCCCGGCCGTCCACCCGGAACTCGATGAAGGGCCCGTTGCTCACGTAGGTGTGGCCCGAGCGGTAGGCGTTGTACCACTCGCTGGGGGTGAACGGCCCGTCCAGCTTCACATACGTGCGCTCGACCCCCGGCAGCGTGGGCCCGAAGTAGGGATAGTCGGCGCCCGCGATCGGACGGACGTTGAAGCCGAGGTTCAGGAAGCTGTACCAGATGTCGTCGTACAGGCGCCCGCCCTGCAGGACCTCGATGAAGTCGACGAGGTCGAACGGCACGTCGAGCGCGAGTCCCCGTTCCCCGTTGAAGAGTTGGCCCATGTGCGCGTAGCCGGAGATCCCGCCCTGGGCGTGCGACTCTTCGAACACCCGGTGGTAGAGGAAGTAGGACTCGGGATCCTGGCGGATGGGGCGCTGCAGGTTGTGGTGGATCGTGTGGCCGCGCTGGACGGTGCGCGGGTCCTCCTGCCCGGACACGAGCGCGTGGCCCTCGCGCACGTATTGTCCGGCCTCTCCCCACGCCGGCTGCTTGAAGTGGGTGACGGCGATGTTTCCCATCTCGAGCAGGTTCGCGACGTGGATGTCCTCGGCGGCGACCTGCGCCCACACGGCGTCGTCCTCCGTATGGTCGCGCGCGATGTGGACGTGGGAGTCGCCGGAGTACCAGCCCTCGGCGGGGAGGTCCGCGTAGCGCTCGAGGGAGACGGTGAGATCCGTCGTCTCATCCGCGCGCACTTCCACGGTCCGCTGGTAGCCGCGGTATTCGGGGCCCCGTGTGGCGACGAGTTCGTAGCTCCCGACCGGGAGGCGGGCCTCGTACTCCCCATCGACGTAGAAGGCGAGCCGGTGCTCGGAGGGCCACCACGTGCGCGGGTTCACCCACAGGAGTCGCACCTCGTCCACGAACCTGTGCACGAGCACGGATCGCTCGGAGGGGAGCGGAGCGCGGCCGGTCTCGTCGTAGAGACCGAACCGGGCGGGGACGGAACGCCCGCTCGCCGCATCCTCAACCGTGAGGCGCAGCATGCCATGGGCGGCCGGGACGGGCGTGGCGTGGCTGCGCTCGACCTCGATGTCGCACAGGGCGATCCCCTCCGGGCCGCCGATGGCGAGGTCCGTGTCGCGGATTCCGTGCGCGGCGAAGCGGGCGCGCTCGAGCGTCACCCGGGCCGTGGCGAGCGCAGAGCCGGGCGCGGGGCCTGATCCGGAGCCGGACTCGGGTTCGATGGTTGCCGAGGCGCCGATGCCGTCGCCGCCGTTGTCGTTGAACCCGACGCTGAACGGCCCCGTGAGTTCCGGAGCGTAGGTGACCACGAGGTCGACGGGCTCATCGATGTCGAACGCGAACTCGTCGTCGATGTCGAGCGCGAAGAGGGGGCCCACGACGCACGTGCGGTCGCCGATGTCGCGCGTCTGGAACGGGTTGCCGCGGCCGTACATGCCGAGTTCCGAGCGGGCGACGCCCAGCGTGCGGGCGATGTTCTCGCGCGGCCACTCGAGTTCGACCACGAAGCGGGCCTCGCTGCCGTGCGCGGCCGGTGGCGAGGCCTCCCCCAGCGGACCCAGCGCCCCCGAGCCCAGGAGGACAGCGCCGGTGAGAACGCAAGTCCGACTGACGCGGGGGGTCACCGCTCGTATACGACCCGGCCGTCGACCACGGTGAGATCGACCTCCATCGATTCCAGACATGGGTCCTCACATTCCAGCACGTGCTCGGCCGTCACGACGAGGTCGGCGGCCATGCCGACCTCGAGCGTCCCCTTCTCTTCCTCTTCGAAGGTGAGATGCGCGTACCCGCTTGTCACCGCGCGCAACGCCTCCTCGCGGGCGATCGCCTGGGCCGGATCCAGCACGCCGGCGCTGATCGTGCCGCGCGTGGTGAAGTGGTGCAGCATCCACCACGGGTCCCAGGGGATGACGGGGGAATCCGTCCCCAGCGACACCGGGATCCCGGCGTCCAGATAGGCGCGCACGGGGGTGGTCCGGGCCGCGCGCTCCTCGCCCCAGTACTTCACGAGACTCGGCGCCGCCACGTAGAGGTGGTTCTGCGCCGTCACGGAGAGGCCGAGCGCCCGCATGCGCGGGAAGTGGTCCTCGCGCGCAATGAAGCCGTGTTCGATGACCCAGCGCAGGCCGTCGATCGGGGCATCGGCGTTCGCGGCCTCGTAGCCGTCGAGGACGAGGTCGATGGCCGCGTCGCCCACCGCGTGCGTCGCCACGCGCCAACCCTGCCGGTGAAGTTCGCGGACGGTCTCGATGTAGCGCTCGGTGGGCACGGTCTGCAGGCCGTGGAAGGTGCCGCCCTCGCCCCACGGCTCCTCGTACGGCTCGCGCATGAGGCCGCCCTCGAAGCCGCCGTCCACGCCGAGCTTCACGCCGCCGACGCGAAGCCAGTCGTTGCCCTCGCCCATGGCGGGCCACGCCGCGAGCGCGTCGGCGAGCGGCGGCGCTCCGGCGCCTCGGGGGGCGCGGAGAACGTAATTCACGCGCAGGGTGAGCCGGCCCTCGTCCCGGAGCCGCTCGATGGCCCGGTACTGCTCGGGGGGGCCGCCCGGGTAGCGGATGCTCGTCAGGCCGCGGGCGTTGAGCGCGGCGTACTCCTCGGCCAGCGCATCGAGGACGGCCTCCGGGTCGGGCGGCGCGGCTTGGGGCAGCGTCACGAGGTCCTTGGCGCGGTCGACGAGTTCGCCGTTCAGCCGCCCGTCCGGATAGCGTCCGATGCGACCGCCCGGTACCTCCGGCGTCGATTCGTCGATGCCCCAGCGGGCGAGCGCCGCGCTGTTCAGCACGTATTCGTGCCCGCCGCGGACGACGACGACCGGCTGCCCGGGCGCCGGGCCGTCGAGATCGTCACGGTAGGGGAGGCGGTGCTCGGCGAGTTGCCCTTCGTGCCAGTCGCGGTTCGTGACGATCAACTCCCCGGGGGCCGTCTCCAGCGCGAAGGCGGCGATCGCGTCGATCACTTCCGCCATCGATCGCGCGCGTGTCAGGTCGACGCCGGGCCCGCCCCCGATCCCGTGGTAGTGGTTGTCGGTGAGCCCCGGGATCACGGTGCGTCCGTTCAACTCCACGACGCGCGTGTCGGGTCCGGCCAACCCGCGAATCTCCTCCGAAGTCCCCACCGCCAGCACCCGGCCGCCGCTCACCGCCAGCGCCTCCACCACCCCCGGCGCCCCGAGCGTGAGCACGTCTCCGTCCACGAACACGAGATCCGCCGCCTCCCGCGGGGGCGCCCCGCAGGCCGTAAGCCCCAGCCCCGCGACGCACAGCGCCGCCAGCACGGCGACGGTCCGTGAAGCCCCGATCTCCGTCATCGCGGCCCCGCTCCCGTCTCCCGGCGCAGGAGCCTGCCGGGCTGCGCCTCCGTCAGCGCGCCGTCATCGATCACCGGCACGCCGTTCACGAACACATAATCCATCCCCTCCGCATAGCGCATTGCGTCCCCGAACCGGGCCATGTCCCGCACCTCGTCCGGATCGAAGAGCACGAGATCCGCCGCCATCCCCGGCGCGATCAGGCCTCTGTCCGCCAGCCCCAGCCGACGGGCGGCGAGCGACGTCATGCGGCGCACCGCGTCCTCCAGACTCAGGATCCCGTCCTCTCTCACGTACTTCGCGATGACGCGCGGGAAGGCCCCGAACGCCCTCGGATGCGCACTCGCCGTCGTGGCCGGATTCGTGGGCGAAGCGTCGGTGTCGATCATCACGAACTCCGCCCGGAGCGCCTGCCGTTTCTGCTCCTCGTTCATGCTCTGCGGGTTCACGCTCACGCCGCCGGCCTGCACGAGATCGAAGAACGCATCCCATTCCTCCGTCCCGAGGATGTCCGCAGCCTCGGCGATTGAGCGGTTGATCACCCGCTCGTCCACGTCGTCCGGGGCGGAGACGATGAGGACCTTGTCCCAGTCCATCCCCACGTGGCGGTACCAGTTCTCCCAGTCTGATGTCGTCTCTACCTCGCGGCGGAGTTCGGCCCGCACCGCGGGGTCGGCCAGGGTCTCCAGGAAGGGCGCCGTGCCGTCCGCGTAGTGCCGCGGATGAAGGAAGGAGCCGAGACCGATCCCGTTGCGGATGTAGGGATAGATGTCCGCCGTCACGTCGATCCCGGCCACGCGCGCCGAGTCGATGAGGGCGAGGGCCTCGGCCATCAGCGGCCAGTTCTCCTGCCCCGCCGCCTTGAGGTGGTAGATGTGGACCGGGGTGCCGGCACGGACGCCGATCTCGATCGCCTCCCGGATCGCCTCCAGCACCGAGTGCGACTCGTTGCGCATGTGCGTGAAGTACGTGCCGCCGTACTCGCCCGCGACGCGCGTGAGTTCGACGAGTTCCTCCGTCGTCGCGTACACGGCGGGCGGATAGATGAGGGAGGTCGAGGTCCCGACGGCGCCGTCCTCCATCGCCTGCCGGACGAGCGCCTTCATCTCCTCCAACTGCTCGGGCGTCGGCTGCACATCCTCCTCGCCCAGAACCACGCGCCGCACCTGGGTGAGCCCCACGTCGTGGACCACGTTGATCGGGATGCCGAGGCGCTCGACGTGCGCGAAGTACTCCGCGTACGTCCGCCAGCGCAGTTCCTCGCCGTTCACGACCGGACCCTCGGGCTGCGTGACGTCGCTCTGGGGCGCGGCCGACCCGCCTTCCCCGGAGAGGTAGGTCGTGATCCCCTGCCGGAGCTTGCTCTCGGCGCTCGGGGGATCCGTGATGAGGACGACGCTCGACTGGCCCATCATGTCGAAGAAGCCGGGGGTGACCACGCGGTCCGCCGCGTCGATCGTGCGCGCCGCCGCGTGACCGTCCAGGTCGCCGACCGCCGCGATCCGGTCGCCGCGGAGGCCGATGTCGCCGCGCACCCACGGGTTCCCCGCCCCGTCCACGATCCGCGCGTCCGCGATCAACACGTCGAACGGCTCCGGCCCGCCGGGTACATCGCCTCGTCCACATCCCATGAGCGCCAAGCCGAGCACCATGGCGCCGTAGACCTCCCGCCCTCGCCCTGCGTTCATGACGTAGTCCGTTCGTTCCGAGGCAGGATCGCGACACCCCGGCGCCGCGCCGCTCGGGCTAACGCGCGATCCAGAGTCGCGAGTGGGATTGCCTTTCGGATCGCGAGCTCCAGATAGGCTGCATCGTACGTCGTCAGGCGCTCCTGCCGAGCCAATCCCAGGATCTCCCTGAACGCGCGGCTTCCGGTTTCGGGGTCGACGACGATGGGCAGCTTCTCCAACCGCTCGATCCAGCGTGCGATGCGCGTCGCGTCAGTGCGTTCGGAGCGTTCCGCCTGTGCGAGGACGTTACCCAGTTCCAACCGCCAGAGGCTGGGCACGAAGGCGCCGTCACGCTTAAGGCGGCGGAGAAGAGCATCCGTAGCGGGCCCCGCCTCATCCTCGAACAGCCATGCGGCGGCGATCGAGCAATCCGGAACGAACGGGTTCACCTGCGGCCAGCGTCCCGCAGGTCCTTCCAGCTCAACCCGTCCAGTCGCAATCCCTCGCGGAGCGCGATCAACTCCTCGATCGCCCGATCGACTTCGGCCCCGGTGGCATGCCCCGCCGAGACGATCCGGGCTACGGGTACGCCGCGCCTCGTGATGAGCACCTCTTCTCCGTCCGCTACTCTCTTGAGGAGGGAGGACAGGTGCGTCTTCGCTTCGAAGGTTCCGACTTCAATCATAACCATCTCGTGTAACTAGTTATTTCATCTAGTCTAGTCTTGCGGATCGCAGTGCGTCAAGGTCGAGTCGGCCATCGTCTGGCGGCAACGGCACCTGCCGGCCACTGTTTCGAGGATCAGATCCCCGCTTGACGCTACGGAGGTTCAAATGACGCGGACGCTGCACCGCCTGCGACTGTTCGGAGTCCCCTTGCTCGTTGGCGGCGCGGCCGCCGCCCTTCCGCTGTCCGGGCAGGACGCGGATCGGTATCCGGGGCCGTTTCCGGGCGGGTATCCGGCCATGAGCGGGATCGGCGGATCCGGGAAGATGTACATGGAGAGCTACTTCCCGCCTCCCGTCACGGCGTCTCCCACCTATCCGGCGTTTTCGCCCGACGGCGCGTCGATCGCCTTCGCCTACCAGGGGCGGATCTGGGCGGTCCCGGCCGAGGGGGGCGTGGCCCGTCAACTCACGTCCGGGGCCGGATACCACTCCATGCCGAGTTGGTCTTCGGACGGCCGCCACATCGCCTACGCCGCGGATGTCGACCTCAACCTCGACATCTTCCTGCTCGACCTCGAGACGGGAGAATCCCGGAGGCTGACGGAAGACCCCGCCATCGACATGCGGCCGCGGTTCTCTCCCGACGGGTCCAGGATCCTGTTCACGACCGGACGGGACGGGACGTTCGACCTCTGGGCGTACGACCTGGGGTCCGGAGCCATGGAGTCCGTCATCGCCCACCCCGGGGCGAACGACATGGCCGGCGACTGGATCGGGGATACGGGCGATATCGTCTTCGTCTCCAAGCGCGGAGAGGCGGCGCTCGGCTCGGGCTCGCTGTGGCGCTGGAGCGCGGACACCGGCGAGGCCGAACTCCTCATCCGCATCGAGACGAACTACCAGGCCTCGCCCGTCGTCGCCCCGCACGGCGGCTCGGTCGCCTACGTGACGGACGCGTCGGGGAACAACGACATCTACCAGGTCCCGACCTACCGGGCGGGCGCGGCGCAGGACCGTTCCAGCCCCGGAATCCAGCAGGTTCGGCTCACGCACACGCGGACGGACGAGTATTTCCCGTCCTGGTCCCCCGATGGGGAGCGCCTCGTCTACGCGCGGAACGGGGGCATCCACGGCCAGGATCGGACGACGGACGGCGGGATGGGGTTCGGGCTCTACACGACGGGGCGCGGGGGCGGCGAGCCGGTTCCGGTGCGGATCGAGGACTACGCGTGGTCCGAACCGACGGGCCAGGTGCAGGTGCGCGTAAGCGACGCGAGCGGGCGGCGGATCCCCTCCCGCATCTACCTCGAGGCCTCGGACGGGCGGAGCTACTTCCCGGACGGCAGCTTCCCCCGCGTCCTGAGCGGGCCGGAGGACTACTACTTCCACACGGACGGGAGCTTCTCCGTCACCCTCCCGGTCGGGACGGCGCAACTCGAGGTGTGGCGCGGATTCGAGTACGAACCCGTCGCGCAGACCGTTGACGTGCGGGCCGGCGAGTGGACGAACGTGGATGTGCGGCTGGAGCGCTGGATCAACATGGCCGCGGAGGGCTGGTACTCCGGCGACAATCACATTCACCCGAACTATGGCGGCCATTACTTCGTCACGCCGCTCGACCTCGGGAACAAGGCGCTGGCGGAAGACCTCAATGTGGCGAACGGGATGATCGCCAACTACTGGGCGAACAGTCGCGTGGAGGATCTGGAACATTTCCTCGGCCACCCCCACCCGCACCCGGATCCGCGGACGATCGTCTATTACAACGAGGAGTACCGGCCGAACTTCTTCGCCCACATGTCGCTGCTGAATCTCGTGGAACTCATCACGCCCTTCTACATCGGGTACGAGGGGACGGCCTACCGCGAACTCTACCCGGACAACGCGGCGGTGCTCAGGCGGGTGCACGAGCAGGGCGGCATCGGCGGCTATGTGCATCCGTTCGGCCTCAGCCACCGCGGGCCCGACCCGGCGCCCGGCGGGGCGCGCGAACTGCCCGTCGACGCGATCCTCGGGCTGGCCGACTTCGTGGATGTCTCCTGCATCTGGAGCGACGAACTGGGGACGGCCGCGATCTGGTATCGCCTCCTCAACACCGGCTCGCGGATCCCGGCCACGGCGGGGACGGACGCCATGACGGACATGTGGCGGCATCCGGCCGTGGGGACCACGCGCTCCTACGTCTACACGGGGGAAGAGGAACTCGACTACGACGAGTGGGCCGACGCCATGGCCGGCGGCCACGCTTTCGTGACGAGCGGCCCCCTCCTGACGCTCGACGTGGACGGCATGGGGATGGGCGAGGAACTCGCGGTTTCAAGCGGCGAGAGCGTGACGGTCGCGGTTACCGCGCGTTCGCTGTTCCAGATGGAGCGCCTCGACATCATCCGGAACGGCGAAATCATCCACACGGTCGAGGCGAGCGGCGACGGCCGAACGCTGGAGGCGGAGATCGACGTGCCAATGGATGGGAGCGGCTGGATCGCCGCTCGAGTCCTCGGGCCGGCACAGCACGGCGCCATGGACAGCTACCTGTTCGCGCACACGAACCCGGTGTTCGTCATCGCCGACGGCGAGCCGATCCGGTCGCGGGAGGACGCCGCCTTCTTCGTGCGCTGGATCGAGCGGACGCTCGAGGATCTCCACTCGATGGACCGCTGGGACGACCCCGCGCACAAGGCCGAAGTCATCGCGACGTTCGAGGAGGGCCTCGGGCTCTACCGGGACCAGGCCGCCGGTGGCCGCTGAGGGCGGCGATTCTTCAACGCCGAGATCCCGCTCGCGGCCCTGCCGGGCGTCGGGCCTTCACGGGATCGGACATCTTCACGGACTCCCTTCGCGGTAACTCCGCAGGCGGGCGAGGTTCCGGATGTCCGCGTCCGCGCCGTCCCCACCCTTGGGGGTCTCCAGGATCTTGGGGACGTGACGGAGGCGGGCATCCCGCATCAGCCGCCGGAACGGGCCCTCGCCGAGGCTTCCCGCTCCGATCTCCTCATGGCGGTCTTTGCGGGAGTCGAAGGGGTGCTTCGAGTCGTTCATGTGGATGAGTCCGAGCAGCTCGAGTCCGAGGATTTTGTCGAACGCCTCCCATACCCCGTCGTAGTCGCCGACCAGGTCGTAGCCGGCCGAGTAGGCGTGGCACGTGTCGAGACAGACGCCCACGCGGTCCCTCTGCGACTCCGGGATCCGATCACGGATGGCGCGGAGGTTCTCGAAGCTCGCCCCGACCGTCGTCCCCGCACCGGCGGTGAGTTCGAGGAGGACGCGGGTCGGGCCCTCCACGGCCTCCAGCGACTCGGTCACGCCCCGGGCGTTGCGCGTGAGCCCCTCCTCGATGTCGCCGTCCGTGGCGTTCCCGGGATGGGTGACCAGGAACTCGAGGCCGAGGCGCGCGCAGCGCTCGAGTTCGCTCTGGAAGGAGCGCTGCGACATCCGCCACAACCGGCGGTCCGGTGTGGAGAGATTGATCAGGTAGGAGTCGTGGGCTCCGGCGACGGCGATCCCGTGCTCGGCGCGTGCCGCCTTGAACGCCGCCGCCGTCTCGTCATCGATCTTCGGCTCGGCCCAGCGGTTCGGCTGTTTGGTGAAGAGCTGGAAGTTGGCCGCCCCGATCTCCGCCGCCCGCCCCGGCGCGTTCTGCACACCCCCCGCCACCGAGACGTGGGCGCCGAGTTCGTCAGCCGGGGCTCCGCTGCGGCCCGCCGGCACCGTCGTCACTTGCGGGGCGGTTGCGACGGACGAAGTTCGACGCGGCTCACATGGGCTTCCTTCGGATAGGAGAGGAGCTGCATGACCGCCGCGGCGCAGTCGTCCACGTGCAGGCGCCAAGTCCGCTCCGACACCTGCTCCCGGCCGTTGAAATACGTGTCCACGCTCCCGGGCATCACGATGCTCACCCGTACGTCGTCGTAGCGCACGTCGAGCAGCATCGCTTCGGTAAGTCCCAGGAGGCCGTACTTGCTCGCGTTGTACCCGGTGCCGCCATGGAAGGGATGACGGCTGGCGAGCGATGCGATGTTCACGATGAAGCCGTCGCCGCTCGCGCTCAGGTGCGGGAGCGCCGCCTTCGAGCAGTAGAAGACCCCGCCCAGGTTGACGTCGATCTGGAGCCGCCACTCCTCGACGCTCATCTCCCGCAGCGGCTTGAAGATCCCGAGGCCCGCGTTGTTCACGAGGACATCGAGCCGGCCGAAACGGGCCACGGTCTCCTCGACCGTGCGCTCGCAAGCGCCCGCGTCCGCCACATCGCACACGACGCCCAGCGCGCGCCCGCCGAGTTCAGCCTCGGCCGCCCGCACCTCCGCCTCGGTCCTCGCGCAGATGGCGACCGACGCGCCTGCGGCAAGCAGATGCTCCGCGATCGCGCGTCCGATGCCCTTCGTCCCGCCCGTCACGAGCGCAACCCTGCCGGTCATGTCCGGCCTCATCTCGTCTCAGTCCAAGCCACGCGCCGCGCCCGCCGCCTCGAGGATCGCGTCCGTCATTGTCCTTCTTCCCGCACCCCAGCAAAAGCGCCAAGGCTTCCCGTCGCAGCGTTTTCTGATCTGTCGGCCCAGCTGGGTTCGCATGAAGCGCATTAGGACGACGGCGTCGTGCCTCTCCAATTCGGCCCTGGTCTTCTCCAGCCACGGACTCCAGTTCCCGCTCCACCCGGGGTGGATGAACGTTACCTGGACGTTGGTTGAGCGACTCGCCACCGCGTCCTTGACGGCGCCCGAACTCTTCTTCTGCCGCTCATCTCCGCCGACAAACAGCACTCGCACCTTCGACGGGGGCGCCTGCCGGAGTTGGGAGGGACTGTCGGCACGCGAACCGCCGACGAGTGCGGACCGCCGGGCATCCACTCGGCTCGTCAGGTCGGTCAGATGGTCGTCCGGCAGCCCAATACTCCGCAGGTATCCGAGCAGGCCGGCCGCGGAGTGTACATCGTTCTCCGTTACATACTGGTGAACCAAAGGGCCAAGCAGGCCGAAGACTCCCGCGATGTCGCCCCTGGATTCGAGGCAGCGGGCGCGGGCAACCTTAGCGTCCATCGGCTCCCATGCTGGCTGGTAGCTGGCGTCGTCGGAGAGCAGCGCTTCGAATTCAGCGATGCCGATCTCGCGAACCGCCAGCGTTTCCAAGCGGTCCAGCACGTCTTCGGCGTCATCATAACAGCCGGTTTCAAGGTAACCGTTCAAGCAGGCGCGGAGATCGACCGCCGCCGCCGCCGTGGCCCCTCGTTCCTTGGCGCGCGCGCGAAGCGCGTCGGTGACTTCCCGGCATTGGTTTACGGCAGTCGCGCTCCGGGCGAGCACATCGAGCGCCTCGCTGCCGGAGGCCCTCAGCAGCGCCCCGGCGAATCGTGCCAGATCCTCCGGCGCACCCAGATCCAGACCATCCACCACGGCGTCAATGAGATATGGGGGGAACGCTGCTCCTGCGTCGAGCGCGTTGACCATGAGGCCCGCCGCATGTGACAGATCACCGGCCGAATGCGCCCGCGCGGCGCGTGCAATCCCGAGGTAGAGAGCCGTCCGGTCAACAAGATCCTGCCCGTAGCTTCTCGCGCGTCCGCCGAAACGGCTCCAAGCCCGGAGGAGGTGGTTCTCGACCTCCCCGAAGCCGCCTCTGTGTCGATCAAGCGCACGTCGCGCCATGCCGAGGACGCCGAGACAGAAGTGTCCGTGCGCCGTGTAATCGTGGCCCCCTTCCACAGACCGCTCGAAATGTTCGATTCCTTCGCTCAAGCGGTCGGCGAAATCCTGGAGCCCGTCGCGGCTCGCCGGCAGCGACACATCCTCCAAACGGTTGAAGCGCCCGGCGAGCAAGCCGAGGTCCGCGTGGACCATCGCCCGGTGGTTTGGATCAAATTCGAGGTCGAGCAGTTCCTCGAGTTCGCGCCGCGCACGGTCGTGCTCGAGTGCCCGTTGCAGACAGTGCGCCCGACGGCGCCGCACGGTCAGGAAGGGGCGGTAAGCCGGTGGCTGGCCTTCGTCTTCCAAGGCTCGCACGGCCTCCATGAGCCGGTCGAAGATCGCGCGCGCATCACTCTCCTCGCCGCGGCGCAGCGAGTTCGTCCCGACCTCGAGCATCGTTCTGAACAGCTGAGGGAATCGAAGCAGGGCGCGAACCTGCACGAAACCCGCCACCTCTCCACCGCGCCGCTCTCGCGCGAGAGCGTGGACCACGTGAGGGGCGGCAGCCCTGGTCGCAAAGTCCGCTCCGTTGCCGAGGCTGCGTACGGATGCGTGTGCCTCGTAGGCTGCCACGATGTCGGCCCACGATTCGGAGCGCACCCACCCCATGATCGAGCCCGCCCAATACCACCGGATCCTTTCTTCGCTCGGGGCGGGGAGTTCCGCCGATGCGCCGCCCTTGAAGAGGACATCCCGAAGTCCGACATGGAAGTATGAGTGTTGCCGCGATCGGTTCAGATTCACGAACTCGTCCACGGCATCGTCTACTTCGTCCTCCTCCAAGCTGCCGACAACGTCTTGTCTGGCGTCAACCATCGCCTCGATCAGCAGTCGATCAAGAGTCGTGAAGGAGCGGTGACGGGCCGGATCTCCTTCGTCCTCCTCCACTTCATCGTCCAGCGCGGGAGTCGGCTCGCCGTCGCTTGAGGCGACATCGGGGGGCGCGGCGTCCGGGGAAAGCGCCGTCAACCAGGCGATCAGGTGGGCCGTATAGGGTTCTTCGAGAATCGCTGCGGTGAGAAAGTACACGACGACACGGCGGAGTCCGTGTTCGCGCGCGAGGTCGTCGGCCGCCGCGTGCACATCCGCCTCGGCCGGGCCGGAACCCGGGCGTTCGTCCTCTGGATCCGTTGGCCGAATGCCGTCATCGTTGGGGATGCCCAACCTATCGAGAAACTGCGCAAGCATTTCCCGGCGCCGGGCGATATGCAGCGTCTTCAGCAGCTCCCGCGCGAGCGGATTATCCGGCGTTACGCGCAGGGCCCATTCCACGATCTTGTTGTCGTTCCAGCCTCGCACCGTCTTCGTACGGAAGTTGCGGGCTTCCGCCACGCTCTGTACGAGCGCGTCACGGGCCTCCCTCTCGAGAATATGTTCCTTGAGGGCCGACGACTTCTCTCCCTCTTCGAGAGCCCTCCAGAGCCGCCGCGCGCTGAGCCGTTTCGGAGCTGCGATCAGGGCGGCGAGGGTCGCCGGGAGCGCGTGGATCTCGCCGGGACTGGGGCTGTCACCGACGAGAGGGCCACGATTGGACCGCCGCGACCGTGACATCGTGACCTCCTGGAGGATAGTTGGTGGGAGTGCGCTTCGGGTACGGTGACGTCCATCAAGATGGCGATCTACGGGTGGGTACGACAGCGCGCCCGCGGACTACCGGAAGCGGTTCACGGCGTCAAATCGGGAGCCAGTAGGCGATCTTGAGCAGGAACACGTGTTGCCCTCGGGCGCGCAGGCTGTCGACGAGGCGGCCGGGGTCCACGAGTTCGCCCGAACTCCGCATGTCGGAGCGATCCTGCTGCCAGACGAGGAAGAGCGTGCTGCCCGGCTGCCACTCCCAGCGCAGGACGACGTTGCTGCGCAGGGAGAGGATGTTGAAGTCCCCGTCGGGGAGCGAAAACGACCGGCCGCCCTGGGTCACGTCCCACGACCCGTCGCTCCGGCGCTCGATCCTCGACCCCATTTCGCCGTACAGGAGCAGGTCCCGCTGGCCGGGTTCGAGGAGTTCACCCAGGCCGTGGCGGCGTCCGCTCGCCGCGAACGGTTCGAAGTAGGCCTCGAGCGTGAGATCCGGGCCGAAGGCGTAGGCGCCCCGGAGACGCAGGGCGAGGGTGCTGCGGTCGATTGTGGAGAAGATGTAGCGCCGGTCGAACGTGGCCCGCCGGCCGCCGGCCAGCGTCGTGAGGTACTGGCGCGATTCCGCTTCGCGCCGGTAGCTGGGTTCGACCTCGAGCTGAAGCGCCGTCGCCGGACGGAGGGTGAGCGAGCCGCTCACGTCGTACATCCATCCGCCGATTTCATCCTGTCCGTAGGATCCCATGAGGCGGAAGCCGGTCCGGAAGGAGCGGTCGGTGGCGAGCGTCAGCCCGGCGTGCCAGCGGGCCAGCGTCTCCATGAGCGGGCCGCCACGTGTCAGGTGGTCGCTGAGCGCGCGAGGCTGGTATTCGCCGTTGAGCGTCGTGCGCAGATAGTTGTGCCAGGTGGCGGTGGCGTCGGCCCCGAGCGTCGTCTCGGTGCGCACGCCGTCGAAGTTCCACGCGCTCGCCGAGGTGAGACCGACCCGCCACGAGCGGGCGAACGCGGTCGGGAGGGTCTCGCGGATCGCGACATCGGCTTCGGCCGTGAGCCGGTCCGCGTTGAACATCTGGCCCACGTCGTTGATCTCGAAGCCGGGCGAGATGGCTTCGCCTCGCGCGCGCCACAGCCAGCGCCGCCCCCCCACCTTCTCCATCCCGAGAGCCGCCGTATACCCGGAGAGCGCGGAGCGCGAGGGATCCAGCCGCGCGGTCTCGCGGTCCGGGCGCTGGAAGAAACGCGCGCTCGAGCGCTGTACCCGCAGGATCGATTCGGGGTTGCCGCTGAGATGGGAAAAGCCCGCGTGGCCCGTGAGTTCGTACTCCCCCCCGCCGAAGCGCAGATTCCAGTCCGTGCCCCCGGCGTAGGCGCGCCACGGGAGGAGCGCGGCGAGTTCGGGACGGCCCTCGCGGCTGAGCGTGGTCCCCGTGAAGCCGAGCGTGGACCCCTCCTCACCGAACTCCTGCTCGAGTCTCGCCACCGCGAAGGCGCTCGAGGGGGCGACCGGGACGGCGCTCTCGGTCGTGTCCGTCGCGGCCCCGCGCCGCGTGAAGTGGAACGCCCGGGCATCCTCGCGACCGGTGACGGCGAAGAGCGCGCCCACGGAGGTCCCGCCCGGGAGCCGGCCCGTCATCTTCCCCGCCCCGAGAATCGTGGTCTGATCGGGCGCGACCACGCTGTCGGCCGCGGCCCGTCCCGGTGGCGGCGCCCCGATGCGGCGCGAGTAGAAGTAGCGCGGACCCAACCCTTCCATGAGTTGGCGGCCCTCCGTGAAGAACGGGCGGCGCTCCTCGAAGACCTCCTCGAACGCCGTCAGGTTCACGACCGCGGGGTCCGCCTCGACCTGCCCGAAGTCGGGGTTGACGGCGGCGTCGAGCGTGAGGCTCGAACCGAGACCGACCTTGAAGTCCGCGCCCACGCGGGATTCGCTCCGCGTCACCACGCCCGTCATCGGGCCACTCGTGGGAGTTCGCAGATCGCCCGCCACGTAGGGGAGAAACTCGATCCCCCGGCTCCCCCGCACACCCTCGAGTCCGGTCAGATCGCCGAGGCGCGAGGCCCACCCCGGTTCGCTCCGAACCACCAGTTCCCACAGGAGGTTCTCCTGGATGTCGGGCATGTAGCGATTGATGTTCACGCCCCACGCCGGCTCGTCGCCGTTGAAGCGCAGTTGCGAGAACGGCATGCGCATCTCGGCCGTCCAGCCGAGCGAGTCGCGCTGCACGCGCGCCGACCACACCGGGTCCCACGTGTAGTCGCGGTTCGTCACGTTGTCCTCGGGGTGGTACCAGTCCGTGCGGCTGCCCGCCGCGTTCACGCCGAAGGAGACGGCCGTGCGTTGGTTCAGGTACGGATCGAGCGAGACCAGCAGGCGCTCGGAGCCGGTGTTCTGGTCGCGGCGGGTGCGGTAGGCCTGGATGCCGTCGGGATCGTCCGTGTACATGCGCCCGGCGATCCACAGCGCCTCATCGTCGAACGCGAACGCGACCTCCGTGCGCCGCGTGGCGGGCCGGCCTTCGTCCGGCTCGCGCTGCCAGAACGAAGTGACGAACTCCGCCTCCTCCCACACCGCGTCGTCCAGGAAGCCGTCGAGACGCAGCGTGCGGCCCGCGTCGCGGGTGGCCCGCATCTCCTGCCGGTCCTCGACGCCGACCCCCTGCGCCCGCAACTCGTCGGGGCCGAAGGGCCCGGGGCCGCCGACCCCACCGACGCCGCCCAGGCCGCCGGCGATAGCCCCCGCGAGGGCGACCCGGCGGGTGAGGGGAAGGCCCCACCGCCCGTCAACTCGTGGAGTCTTCACGCCTCGAGGAAGATGCTCTTCGGGATGAACCCGGTGACGACCTGCGTGAGGTCGACGACCTCGCTCACGCGGAAGTCGACGGCGATGCTCGCCAGCGACAGCGCCTTGTCCGGCGCGAGTCCCTTCTCCTCGGTCAGGAACTCGACGACGAGCCGGACGGCTTCGCGCGCCGCACGATTGAGATCCAGGTCGATCCCCATGATGAGGTAGTGCGTGTCGGTCTCGGCCCTCGGCGCGGGAATCGACACTCCCTTGTGGAGGACGAAGCGGAACACGCCCGTCAGCGACTGTTCAATCGCGGTCCCGCTCACCTCGCCGTCTCCCTGCGCCCCGTGCGGATCCCCCGCGTAGAAGAGAGCGCCCGGGTGGAAGACCGGGAGGTAGACCGTGGTCCCCGCGGTGAGATCCTTCACATCGAGGTTGCCGCCGAAGGGCCCCGGAGGTCGCGAGCCCTGGACGCCTTCCACCGTCACCCCCGGCTCTCCCACGACCGGATCGGGCGCGACCGCGAGGATGCCCATGAACGGCGCCAGCGGCACCTGGATCTCCGGAGAGAAGAAGGCCACCTCCCGCCCGTCCACTTCACCCGTCCGGATCAGGTGCCGGCCGGCCGGGATGTCGAGCGGTTCGTCCTCCGGGGCGGCGCCGGGGTAGCTCGGGGAGAAGATCCCGCCCCGCCCGCTGGTGGAGTTCACCCCCCACGGGACGCGCGTCTCGATGTCGAGGATCCGGATCTCGAGCATGTCGCCCGGCTCCGCGCCGTCGATGTGGATCGGACCCGTGATGACGTGGCCGCTGCGGCCTTCGCGGGGACGGTCGTCGCGCGAGGCCCAGAAGTCGATCACGTCTTCGAGGATCTCCTCCCGGGGCACGCCGAGTCCGGTCAGAAACTCCACCGGATCCTCGTTCTGCGTGGCCCCAACGTGGGTCAGCGTCTGGATCCGAACGGTTTCGCCGGAGGCGATGCGGAGCACCGGTTCCCTGTCGATCGGATACCAGCCCCAGTTGAGCGTCTCCGGCCGCGACGGCAGGACGTGGTCGGGCACGATCGCCTCGGCCCCGCCGTCGCCCGCGTCTTCGTACGTCGGGGGCGCGCACCCCAGCGCGAGCGTGCAGCCCAGCGCGACCAGGCCCGCCTTCATTTGACTCGACATGGAACGGTCTCCCACGCTGAGAGTGAGCGTTTACAGTGGATCTTCCCGTTGCGGGAGGCAACGATCCGGGACGGAACCCGGATAAGACCAGGAGGACGGCCATGCGAAACGGCATGAAGCGCGCGGGGACGGCGAGGAATCGCGCGGAAACCGGGGTCGGGGCGCTCGCGCTCATCATACTTGCGGCCCTCCTTCCGGCATGCGCGAACCCGGAGGCGGGAGGGTCCGGCGAGACGAGCGATACCGGCGTGCCGTCGTTCGCGGTCGATCCGGGCTGGCCGCGCGAGATGCCGAACCTGTGGATCATGGGCTCGGTGACGGGCGTGTTCGTCGACGCGCGGGACCACGTCTGGGTCACGCACCTCCCCGAGACGCTGACCCCGGAGGAGACGTCTGCGGTACAGGATCCGCCGATCGGCGCCTGCTGCGTCCCGGCCCCGGTCGTGATCGAGTTCGACCCCGAGGGGAACGTGGTTCAGGGCTGGGGCGACCCGGCCACCCAGGACATCTCGGAGTTTCCACGGAACGCGCATGGCATCTTCGTCGACCACAACGACTACGTGTGGGTGGGCACCTACCGGCACCACCGCGTCATGAAGTTCACCCGCTCCGGCGACCTCGTCATGACCATCGGCCGCTACGACGAGAACGCGGGGAGCGATGACACGGAGCTTCTCGGCGGCCCCGCCGGCATCTGGGTTGACCCGGAGGACAACGAGGTCTTCATCGCCGACGGATACCGGAACCGCCGCGTCGTGGTCTTCGACGGCGAGACCGGAGCCTACCTCCGCCACTGGGGCGCCTACGGCGAGCCGCCGGACGACACGTACGAGTACGACTACTCGGGCCGCGGGCCGGATTCGGAGCCGCCCCGCCATTTCTCCACGGTCCACGGACTCGCGGGATCCAACGACGGCCTCATCTACGTGGCCGACCGCCGCGGGAACCGGATCCAGGTGTTCGACCAGACCGGCGCGTTCCAGGCCGAGAGGATCGTGGCGCCCCTGACGCGCGCCTCGGGTTCGGCCTTCGTCGTCGCGTTCTCGCCCGACCCGGAGCAGCGCTGGCTCTACCTCGCCGACGGCACCAACCACAAGGTGTGGATCCTGCGCCGCAGCGACCTCGAGATCGTGGGCGAGTTCGGACGCGGAGGGCGCCAGGTGGGCCAGTTCCTGCGCCCGCACGGCATGAGCGTGGATTCCCGCGGCAACATCTACGTCGGCGAAGCCTCCACCGGCCGCCGGGTCCAGCGCTTCACCCCCCGCTGATACGGAACGAGATTGGGACACGCCCGTTTCGGACGGCTCAGGCACGACCATGTGAGCAGCGAGCCTGGTGAGTGGTGGATTCACCGGGTGGCGCCGTTTCACACGTCAGGAGACCCTGTCACACTCTTTCGGCGCCTTCGGGACGTCGTGGCCGCCATGCCACGTACCCGTATCGTGACGGCGACGGACGATTACCTGCACGCCGTCTGCAGGACTCGAGTGGGGTTCCGCGACGATCTCGAGTTCCGGTGGTGTCCGTCGGACGGCGTCGCCCATGTCAGGTCGACATCGCGCGTCGGCCTTTACGATTTCGGGGTAAACCGGCGGAGGGTAGAGCGAGTGCGCAGGGAGCTCGAAGCGATCAACTCCGAACAGTGAGGAGCGCGGCGAGCCCGTAGGCCAGTGAGCAGCGAGTCCCCATCGGCCGCCTCCCGTTTTATGCCGGTGCGGCCTCCCCCGGCTGCCGGGCCCAGGGCTTCAGCCCCCGGCGACACGGCGCGACCGAGCGGCCGTCCGGCTTCCGCCGAGTTCAGATGAGAAGCAGTGCGAGAACGATCCGACAACCGCGGCGGAGAGCAGATGACCTCCTTCAGCTCCAGACCTGAACCTGTCCGACCGTGCGAGAGTGCCGACCTCGGCCCTAGTCGGAGGAGCCCTGTGTTGCTTCCATGACGACTTGGTCGGGTTGCTGAAAGATTCTCGAGGCGACCTTATCTTGGGTTGTCGTCGACCGAGGAAGAGCAGTTCGCGAGAAGTATCGATGCGGTTTGGGGAGCTGGGGGGAAGCTAGCTAATGAACGGAGATTGGGTCTGGCCGGGCTCGCGCTGGTGGCGCCTTGATCTGCACATCCACTCGCCGGTATCCCACGATGTCCCGGATTGGGGCGGAGATCCGGACTGGCCGAGCTGGATCGAAGCCGCCCGCGATGCGGGTCTGCATGCCATCGCCATAACCGACCACAATACCGCAGCGGCCGTTACGGAACTCCATGCGGCCATGGAGGAGGCAAGGGATCCTCCGGTCCTGTTCCCCGGCGTTGAGTTGACGGCTAATGACGGGGTGCACTTGATCCTTCTGTCGGACCGCACTTCCCGGCAAGAGGACATCGAGGATCTCCTCTCCAGAGCGGGGGTGCCCCCTGACGCGCGCGACAGGGAAGACGCGCGCTCCACGCTGAGCGTTGAGCAGATCCTCGATCAATTCGGGACGGAGGCGTTAGTCCTTGGTGCGCATGCAAACGGCCCGAAGGGGCTCCTAGCCGAGCACGACGGGCAACAGCGACTTGCGGTGCTGAAGAACCCCAATCTGGCGGCAGTGGAGGTGGACCCGTCACGAGAACTGGACGAATCCTGGCTTGATGGAAGCAAGGGCGAGGTTGGGAGAGAGATCGCGCGGCTGTGGTCCTCCGATGCCCACAGTCTCGAAGAGATTGGGCGGCGCTTCACTTGGGTGAAGATGACTCGTCCGGATCTTGAGGGTTTGCGCCTGGCACTCCTAGACGGACCTCCGTCACTCGACACCGCCCTGCGTGATGATCCAGTGGATCCTAACTCGCGGCGTGGAGAGTTGGTGATCGAGAGCATCACCGTTCGCAACGCGCGGTTCATGGGGCGGCCGAACCCCGTGACCGTGCAGTTCAATCCTTGGCTGAACGCTATTATCGGTGGCAGGGGGACGGGCAAATCGACGCTCGTCGACCTCTGCCGCAAGGTCCTCCGGCGGGAAACGGAACTCGGTCGCAGCGGCCGTGGTGAAGAAGGATCCCTGCGGGCACACTTCGACCGCCGGATGGACAAGCCTCGCTCCCGCGGTGCAGAAGGGCTATTGGAGTCGGATACCTCTGTTGAAGTCATCTATCAGAAACACCGCGAGCGGTTCGCCCTGTCTTGGAGCCGTGATGGAACAGCTCAGCCCATCTGTCGATTGGGAGCAGACGGAAGCACGCCCGAGCAAGGTGGTATCCCGGACCGGTTCCCCGTGCGTATCTACAGTCAAAAGCAGCTTTTTTCACTTGCCCAGGATCCGAACGCTCTGTTGGCGATCATTGATGCCAGTCCAACCGTCCAAGCCGCTGAAAAGCACCGCGAGATCGAGACGCTCAGGTCAAGATATCTTTCTCTCCGTGCCCAGGCTCGCGCCGCAGCGGCGCGGGCCGAGGATGTGAACGCTCGGGAGGCGGAGCTTAGCGATATCCAGCGCAAGTTGGACTACCTTCAGGAAGGTGGACAGGCCCGACACCTGAGCGACTACAGAAAACGGAAGCAGCAGGACGATACGTGGAGGGCGGTGATAGAGGCCGCCATCCGCGATGTGGACGCCGTTCGAGTCGAAGCCAGCGACCTGACGGTGGCGGATCTACCGGCCGCACGAAACGATTCCTCCGATGACTCATGGGCTAGCCTCGAGATCGTCCACGAGGCTCTGAGACGTGCGGTTGAGAGCTTCAAGGAAACTGTGCAGGCAGCAGCAAACGACACATCGCTGGCCATCATGGAGATCGTCAAAGGCGAAGACGGCGAACGATGGAGAGAGGCGTTCCGGACAAGCGAAGAAGCGTTTCGCGGAGCATCCGCGGAGCTTGCCGAACGAGGGATACGGGACCCTTCGGGATACGGCGAGCTACTGGCGGAAGCGGCCCGGATCACGCGCGAGATACAAACTCTCAAGGGGGAGCGGGAGCAGGCGAAGGCCCTCGACTTGGAAGCGGCCGAAGCTCTTGAACTGTACCGGAAGCATCATCACGAACTGGCGGAGCGGCGTCAATCACTGGCCGGGGACATTTCAAGCGATTTGATCCGCGTCTCGATCGTCCCCTTTGACAATACGGGCAACCTCGAGGACGAGTTGACAAGTGTTCTTGGAATCGAGCGGTTTGACGCGGATCGCAGGGCGCTTGCGCGCAGGATTATGCCCAAAGATGGCCCCGAGGGCGCGTGGGGTTGGGAGGACTTGGACAAACTTGTATCCGACATCCGTACCTTTCTGAAGGACGACTCGAGTTCTTGGCCCGCCCAAGATGGGCGCTTTAGGGGCGCGCTGGCGAAGGTCCCGCCAGAGAGAATCGATCGTCTCGCGTTGTATGTGCCTGGAGACTTGGTACAAGTGCGCTTCAAGGACCCGGGGAAGAGTTGGAGACCACTCGCACAGGGGTCTCCGGGACAGCAGACGGCCGCCCTCTTGGCGTTCGTCCTTGGTCATGGTTCCGAACCTATCATTCTCGATCAACCCGAGGACGATCTCGACACGACGCTCATCTACGATCTCCTCGTCAAGCAGTTGAGGACGACCAAGCGCCATCGCCAAGTAATTGTTGTGACGCACAACCCCAACATCGTGGTCCACGGAGACGCCGAGTATGTACTCTCTCTCGAGGCCGGAAACGGCCAAAGCCGTGTCTTATGCGAGGGAGGACTTCAGGAGCGAAAGGTGCGAGACGAGATCTGCCGAGTCATGGAGGGGGGGCGAGACGCATTCGAGCGCCGCTATCGACGAATCATGCCACCCGAATGGCCGGTATGATGATGGCTTGGGACGACCTGTCGCGCAGGATTCGACTCGGCGAGGATTCGACTCTGGAACTGAAACAGGTTCTTCTCTCCGGTGACAGAGTTACAGACCCAAAGAGGCAGGATGTTGCAGATGAACTGGCCGCTCTGGCCAACGGAAGAGGCGGAATCCTGGTGTTGGGGGTGGAAGACAAGAGCCGTGAGATCCTAGGAATTCCCATGGATCGGCTCGACAACGTCGAGGGATGGATAAGGGAGATATGCAACGATTCCATCAAACCACCGATCGACGCCGACATTAGCAAGGTCGAGTTGCCCAATAGCGACGGCGAGCTAGTGCCCGTGATCGTAGTACTCGTTCCTCGTAGCATGTTCGTTCACGAAAGTCCGAGAGGCTACTTTCGGAGAGTCGGGAGTTCTAAACGAAAACTGGCGACTGAGGTACTTGCGCGTCTCTTTCAGGAGCGCAGCCAGTCTCGAGTAATCCGGTTCGACGAGACACCAATTCCCGGCTCCTCGCCCGACGATCTGGATCCTAAGTTGGTGTCCAGATTCCTGCGGCCAGATGTGGAACTCTCGACGACCACGGCGCGCAAGCTCAGAATCGTCGCGGACGATCAAGAAGGCGTCCCCAGGGTTACGGTGAGCGGAGCACTGCTTTGCACACGGGAGCCGACGAAGTGGCTTCCGCATGCGTATATTCAGGCGGTCAGCTACGTAGGGATGCGATCCGATGTCAACTACCAGATCGATGCCAGGGACTTTAGTGGATCTCTTGACTCCCAGATCTTCGGAGCATTGCAGTTCGTGAGGCGAAATATGCGGGTCGGAGCGACGAAGAGAACGGGCCGGGTCGATGTTCCTCAGTTTAGTGAGCGAGCCGTGTTTGAGGCAGTCGCGAACGCAGTCGCGCATCGAGACTACTCCATGGCCGGGGCACGGATTCGTCTTCACATGTTCATGGATCGCCTTGAATTCTATGTGCCCGGCGGGTTGGCAAACACGCTTACTACAGACAGCATGGAACTGCGTCAATATAGTCGGAACGAACTCATCGTGTCGCTGCTCGCTCGCTGTCCAGTTCCGAACGACGAGGCATTGAGTCGGTCACATATCATGGACCGTCGCGGGGACGGGGTTCCCATCATCTTCAGCGCAAGCGACGAGTTGTCGGGCCGACGGCCGGAGTACACCGAGGTCGACGATAGCGAGTTGCGACTCGTCATTTGGGGAGCCATCGAGTCCGTCGAGTAACGGACGTTAGGGCGAACTCAGGACCATCGGGAAGCCGCTCCATTCCCGCCCGTCCAGGAGTCGGCCGCCGGCCTTCGGCGTGTGGCCGCCCCATTGCTTGAAGAAGAAGGGCACGGAGTTCCGTTGGCACTGCTCGCGGATCGTGCGTGGCCAGCTCAATGCCATGGGTCGATGACCCGGCCCGCTCTCACCTCCGACGATGACCCAGTGGATGCCCTCGAGGTCGAGTTTCAGAGGGCCAAGTAACGGCTCGCATGAAAGGAAACGCACTGCGGCGGGGACTCGAGCCAGGTGAGAGCGGCGGTAGGCGACTCTCTGGCTCTCGATCGATGTACCCATCCAGATGTGCGCCGGGATCTCGGTATGCCCCAATGCGTCGCAGTGTGACACCCAGAAGGCGGCCGCCCGAGCCGGACGCTTCGTCAACACCTGGTAGATGTGCCGGTCGCAGGCCAGCATGACCTCAAAGATGCGGCGCACGTATTCGACCGGGATGTCCTTGTGGAAGAGATCGGACATCGAGTTCACAAAGATCATCCGTGGTTGAGCCCAGCGTTCCGGTTGCCCCAAGCGTTCCGGCCACAGCCTCACGGCGAAGGGGTCCTGCGCGTTTTCCCCCGTTTCAACCTCGGGTCGACGGGCCAGATAGGTGTGCCTGAGTCGCCGGCGAGCAAATGCCGCTGCGTAACAGTTGTCGCAGCCCGCACTTACCTTCGTACATCCGGTGACCGGATTCCATGTGGCGTCGGTCCACTCGATGGCTGTTTGTTCACCCATGCGTGGCGTTCCTCTGCAAATGAATCTCGAAACTGATGATACCGAATAAAAGACGAATCTCGCCTGGATCGCAACCCTCGATCCTGTGTCGAAAGCATGTCTTCGTAGGCAACATACGCGTGCCCTTCAAGCACGAATCAACGCGTCAGCCGCGGTTGCCCTCGCCCCACGCGGAGGTGAGCGGCTCGCCGTCGACGAAGCGGGCCGGGCGGAAGGGCGAGAGATCGATTTCCGGCGCCTCACCGCAGATCACGTCGGCCAGTGCTTCGCCGATCGGGGGGCCGAGCTTGAACCCGTGGCCGCTCCCACCGAACAACGCGTAGTAGCCCTCGAGACCGGGCTCCGCGCCCACGATCGGGTGCCAATCGTCCGTGATCGTGTAGAGCGAGGCGTAGCCGCCCAGGTGCCGGGCACGGGACAGAGCAGGGATCCTCTGGAAGAGCGGGCGCTCGATGCGCTCGCGCATCTCGGGATCGAGGCCCGGGCCGCACTCGTCGGGATCCACGGACTCGATGTCCTTGGGCGCCCCCAGCCCGGCGATGATCCGGTCGTCGCCGTAGGGTCGCAGGTAGACGCGCAGACCCGGATCGGAGACGACCGGGAGATCGCCGAAGCGGGCCGGCCTCTCCACGAACAGATCGCTCTCGCGGCTCCAGCGCAGCGAGTACCTGAGCCCGAGCCACGAGCCGACGCGACCGGCCCAGGGGCCCGCGGCGTTCACGACGACATCCGTCGCGATCGTCCCCTCCTCGGTCTCCACGGCAGCCACGCGATCCCCATGCAGGCGGACGCCCGTAGCGGCGACGCCGACGCGGGGCTCGAGTCCCCACGGACGAGCCGCCGCCACGAGGTGCTCGGTCGTGCGGGTGGGATCGGCGTAACCCGAGCGCGGCTCGAGGATGCCGTACGAGACGCCGTCCAGAGAGAGGGGAGGCGCCAGCTCGGCCACCTCGTCCACGGTGAGGCGTTCGACGTGGAGCCCGTGCCGTCGCTCCGACTCGAGGATGTGCTCTCCGGCGGCGCGCAGGCGCTCGCCGATCAGGAGCAGGAAGCCGATGGGCCGGAACCCGCAGTCGCCGCCGAGCAGGTCCCGGTCGTTCTCGAACATGTGCAGCGCCCGCTTCGCCAGTTTGAGCGTGATCGGATTCGAGTAGTACGTGCGGACGATCGCGGCGGAATGTCCCGTGCTCACGCCCGCCAGGCGTCCCTTCTCGAGCAGGACGACGCGGCCGAACCCCCTCTTGGCGAGAAAGTGCGCGGCGCTCGCGCCCATGATCCCGCCCCCGATGACGACGGCATCGGCGGTCTTCACCTTCGTCGTCATCGTCCCGGCGATCCGCGCAGCCTCCCCGTCTCCGCGAGGTCGAGCGTCCACTCCCGCGGCGTGATGGCCACGCCGTAGGCCTCGCGCGCCCGGGCGCGCGAAACCTTGCCTTCCCGCACGTCCCGGAGCACGGCCTCCGGATCCCGTTCGTGCGCCGGCCCGAACCCGCCGCCGCCCGCCGTCTCGATCCGCACTCGATCGCCGGTGGCCAACTGCACCGTCGCCTTCGAACCGAGATCCCGCGCCGCTCCGCCCGAGATCAGCCGGTAGCTCGCGACCCTCCCGTCGCCGCCGCCGTGCAGGCCGTGGGCGGGGAACCGCGCCCGGTCCGCCAGCGTCGTGAATGTCGGTTCGTGTCCCACGAACTCGTACTCGCGGCAGAGCGCGAGGCCGCCCCGCTGCCGGCCCGCCCCCTCCGAGTCCGGGACGAGGCTGTATTCGTGGATGCGCACCGGATAGTTGAGTTCGGTCTCCTCGATCGGCGCGTTCTGCGTGTTCTGGATGTGGGTCTGGACCGCGTCCGGGCCGTCGGCGTCATGCCGCCCGCCGTACCCGCCCGCGAGCGTCTCGAGGAAGCAGTAGTACTCCCCGGTCGCCGGATCCTCGCCCCCGAACCCCACGTGGCAGATCATCCCCTTCGTTCCCGCGGGCACGCGCTCCGGCATGGGGTCGGCGAGCGCCCGGAACATGATGTCGCACAGCCGCATCGCGACTTCCCATCCGCCGACGACCCCGGCCGGCGGCCGGACGTTCACCGCCGATCCCTCCGGCGCGACGACTTCGATGGGGCGATAGAAGCCCTCGTTCAGCGGGATGTCGGGGTCGACCAGACACTTCAGCACGTAGACGCAGGCCGTGAAGCACTGCGTGAGGTTGCAGTTCATCGGCGCCGCGCGTTGCGCGTCCGTCCCAGTGAAGTCGAAGCGCGCCGTCGAGCCGTCGAAGCGGATTCGGACCTTCAGGCGGACCGGCTCCCCGGTGATCCCGTCGTCGTCGAGGCACCCCTCCGCCGCGAATTCTCCCCGCGGAAGGTCCGCCAACTCCGCCCGGAGCCGCCGTTCGCTGTACTCGATCATGCGGCCCATGTAGGAGCGCAGCATCTCCGCGCCGTAGCGTTCCCACAGCGCGGACAGCCGCCGCAGCCCGATCTCGTTCGCCGCCTGCTGCGCGCGCAGGTCGCCCGCCACCTCCTTCTTCGCGCGCACGTTTGCGAGCATGAGCTTCAGCACGTCCTCCACCAGGTCGCCGCCGTCGAAGAGCTTCACCACAGGAAGGATGATCCCCTCCTGGTAGATCTCGCGGAACGCCCCGATGCTCGCGGGCGCCCCGCCTCCCACGTCCACGTGGTGGCAGCAGTTGGCGACGTATCCCACGAGGTCGCCCTCGTGGAAGAAGGGGGTGATGAGAAACACGTCGTTGAGGTGGCTCGCCTGCCGGTGCGGATCGTTGACCAGCAGCCCGTCCCCCGGACCGAGCGTTCCCTCCCCGTGCTCGGCCTCGTACTCGGCCACCGCGCGGGGGACGAGCCGCCCGATCGTCACGAGGTGCGCGGGCTGGCAGAACGCCTGCGCGATCATCCGTCCCTCCGCGTCCACGAAGGCGCACGAATAGTCGAGACGCGTCTTGATGTTCGTCGAATAGGCGGTGCGCTGGAGCGTGACCGACATCTCCTCCGTCGCCTCGACGAGCGCGTTCCGGATAACCTCGAACAGGACCGGATCCACGGCCCCCCCGGCGCGGCTCTCAGGCTGCGGCATTTCGGCCCCCCGTTCGAGTTTCGAGACGCGCCCCGATCCACAGAATCAGGATCGTGAGCGGCAGTCCGACCAGAATCGGATCCAGTTCCCAGATGATGACCACGGCGCCCACCTCGCGGATCGCCCCGAACGTCTGCCACACGGTCTGTACCGCGGCTCCGATGAGCATCGCCGCCATCACCGTCCGCGGCGCCTGCCGGAGCGAGGGAAAGAGGACGATCCCGATCAGCGACGGGGCGACCGAGGCCCCCATGATCCGTCCCCCGATCCAGAACAGTTCGATGAGGAGCGGCAGCGCCAGGTAGAGGACCGCCGCGAGCGCCCCCACGAGGAGGACGTTGAGGCGGTACACCCACAGTTGCCGGGCGGCGCTCGCCGTGGGGGCGATGAAGCGCGTGTACAGATCCAGCGTGAAGTTGGAGGCGATCGTGTTGATGGTGCTGGAGAGCGTCGACATGCTCGCCGCGAGCACGCACACCACGACGAGGCTCGCCAGTTCATCTCCCGCCGCCCCGAACGCCAGCGTGACGAAGGCGTCCTCGGCCGCCAAGTCCGGTCCGTAGATGGTCCGGGCGACGATCCCGATGAGCGGCGGCGTCATGTACCAGATCGATGCGATGACCCCGCCGTACAGGAACCCCCGCCGCGCCACGTCCGCGCTCCTGGCCGCGAATCCCCGCTGGATCAACCCCTGGTACGCGCCCGTGATCGCGAGGCCGATGACGATCCAGGCCAGGACCTGGGTGACGCCGGCCCGCCCGAAGATGTCGATCAGCGCCGGATCGAGGTCGGCGCTCAGCTCGCCGAGTCCTCCGGCGGCGGCGAGCCCCGCCACCAACACCGCGATCGAACCGGCCAGGATGATGAAGAACTGGATCGCGTCGGTCGCCATCACCGCCCACATGCCGCCCAGGAACACGTAGACGGAGGTGACGCCGAGCCAGAGGAGGAGCGATTCGGCCACGGAAATGCCGAGCACCGCGGTGGTGACGAGCGTCAGCGCGCCGATCGTCCCCGCCGTCACGCCCATGTCCCGGAGGATGACGAGAAGGAGCGAGACGATCCGGTGCCGCGGACCGAAGCAGCGGCCGAAGAGTTCCGGGATGGTGATGACCCCGGTCTCCCACAGCCGCGGGATGATGAAGTACGCGATCCAGATCGTTCCCAGCATGAAGGAGCCGCCGCTCCAGTAGGCATCCAGGCCGAAGTCCGCGCCGAGCGCCGAGATCCCGATCAGGGTCGTCCCGTTGATCCAGGTGGCGGCCACGGAGAAGGCGATGAGCCACACCCCCGAATGCCGCCCCGCCACGGCCATGTCCTCGACCGAGCGCACGCGCCGCCGGAACCAGAGGCCGACCCCGAGCATGAGGGCGAGGTAGGCCCCGATGAGCCACCACGACAGTTGAGCCCCCTGCATTCCGTCCATCCCCGGCTACCCTCCCAGCAGCCGGCCCCAGAGCCCGATGTAGCCGAAGCCCAGGAGCACGAGGATGAGAAGCACCAGCCACGGGTTGAGGCGCGGGAGCGCGATCCGATCCATGCGCGCCGGCTCCGGGCGGTCCGCGGCCGTCGGGTCCGCGGCCTGCGGGTCCGCCGCGTCGCTGTCGGGGCGCCCCCGGCGCGCATCCGACCCGTTCACGAGGCGTCTCCCGGAGAGATCAGGAGGTTGCCGAACTCGTCCACGGCGGCGCGATACCCCGCATGCACGAGCGTGGTGGAGTCGACCTCCTCGATGATCGCCGGGCCCGCGACAAGATGGCCCGCCCGCAGGCGCGCCCGGTCGTAGATCGCGGTCTCGACGAAGCCGCCGTCCTCGCCGGAGAAGAACACCGGTCTCCTCCCCCGCTGCCCGTCCGGGACGCCTTTTCCGTTCGAGTCGATCCTCGGAAGGCGCGGCCGGGCGATCCTGCCGATCGCCGTAACGGTGAAGTTCACGAGTTCGACGGGCTGCTCCGGGTATCCGTGCCCGTAGGCCCGCTCGTGCTCGACGTGGAAGCGGCGCACCGCTTTGGCCAGCGCGGCAGTGTCCAACCCCGCGTCCGCCTCCCCGGCCGTGCCGTCGTGCGGCAGCGTCACTGCCACTTCGGACGACTGGCCGGCATACCGCATTTCGATCCCGCGCCGGAACTCCATGTCCTCCTGAGCCACGCCTTCGCGCCGGAGCGTGCGTCGGCCGTCCTCCTCCATCGTCTCGAAGAGCGCCTGGATCCGCCCGGTGTCCGCGGCATCGGCGGCCACGACCCGCGTACGCGAGAACTCGTGCCTCAGGTCCGTGACGAGGAGGCCCAGGGCGGAAGCCGTCCCCGGACTCGGCGGAATCACGAGCGCCGGAATCCCCATCTCCATGCACAGCCGGTTCGCGTGCAGCGGCCCGGCGCCGCCGAAGGCGACCATCGTCAGTTCCCGCGGGTCGTTGCCCCGGCGCACGGTCACAAGCCTCAGCGCGTTGATCATCGTCGCGTTCGCGATCTCGATGATCCCGTACGCCGCCTCGATCGGGTCCAGCCCCAGCGGCTCCGCGCACCTCTCGCGGATGCCCGCGGCGGCCGCGTCCACGTCGAGCGCCATCTCGCCGCCCAGGAAGTAGTCGGGGTTCAGCCGGCCGAGCACGAGGTTGGCGTCCGTGATCGTCGGCTCCGTCCCACCCTTCCCGTAGCAGATCGGCCCCGGGTCCGCGCCCGCGCTCCGGGGTCCCACGCGGAGCCCTCCTCCGGCGTCCACCCAGGCGAGACTTCCCCCGCCCGCGCCCACCTCCACGAGGTCGATGACCGGCGTGCGGATGGGGTAGCCGGCGGCGCGCGTCATTCCCTGCCCCGGCTGCGCCTGCGCGCCGACCTCGTATTCCTTCGTGACTCGCGGGCGGCCATCGAGAACCAGGCCGGCCTTGGCCGTCGTCCCTCCCATGTCGAACGAGATCAGATCCGCATGGCCGAGTTGGCCCGCGATGAAGTTGGCGGAGACCACGCCGGCCGCCGGACCCGATTCGACCATGAACACGGGCTTGCTCGCCGCCTGCTCCGCGGTCAGCACCCCGCCGTTCGACTGCATGACGAGTAGCGCCGCATCGAGACCGGCCCGCCCCAGCCCCTCCTCGATCCCGGCGAGGTAGCGCGCCACCACGGGGACGATGCAGGCGTTGATCACGCACGTGCTGGCCCGGAAGTACTCGCGGAACTCCGGGCACACGCTCGACGAGAGCGAGATGAGAAGCTCCGGATCCTCCTCGCGAAGGATCTCCGCCACCCGCTCCTCGTGCGCCGGGTTCGCGTAGCCGTGCAGGAGACACACCGCCACGGACCGGACATCTCGCATTCGCAGGGCCGCGGCGATCTCCCGGACGGCGTCTTCCTCCAGAGGCCTCAGCACGCCGCCCGCCGCGTCCAGTCTCTCCGGCACCTCGTAGCACAGGTCGCGCGGGACGAGCGGGCGGAGCTTCTCGAAGTGGACGTCGTAGAGCGAGGGCCGGACCTGGCGGGCGATCTCGAGCATGTCGCCGAAACCGTCGGTGGTCACGAAGGCCGTCTTCGGCGTCTTCCCCTCGATGAGCGAGTTCGTGGCGACCGTCGTCCCGTGGACGAGGTGGGAGATGGCTCCGGCATCGACCCCGCTCTTCTCGAGCGCGCGCGCCACCGCCGCCATGAAGCCGATGGAGGGATCCGCGGGCGTGGAAGGGACCTTCGCCGTATTGATGCGCCCGGTCTCTTCACAGATCAGGACCGCGTCCGTGAACGTGCCGCCCACATCTATCCCGAGGTGGAACTGGTTGCCCGTCATCGCGCTTCCAACGTTCGATGCGGGCGTTTCCCCTGACAAGGCGCCGCCGTACGCGGCCGGATGCGCCGCCGCCCGCCACGTCTGGACGCTGTGGTCGACATCCGTAAGTTGAGAATCGAGGGTCCGCCGCCGTCGATGGTTCCCTCGCACACCCGCCGGAGGAGGCCGCATGGACCGCAGATCGTTCGTTCGAACCGGGCTGGCCGGAGCGGGGATGGCGGGGCTGGGAGCTGCGTTCGACCCGGAGGCGCTCGCGGGGAGCACCCGAGCCTCGGAGAGCCGACTCGCCGCTGAGACCGATGGAGATGTCGTCATCGTGAAGGACGTGCCGGTCCCCATGCGGGACGGCCTCGAACTCATGACGGATCTCTACCTGCCCGCGGTAGACGGCGTCCCGCTGGACGAGCCGCTCCCCGCCGTCCTCGCGCGCACCCCGTACGACAAGATGCGCCCGATCTCGATCGAGCACGCGATGTTCTTCGCGCGCAACGGGTACGTCTCCGTCGTCCAGGATTGCCGGGGGCGCTTCAACTCGCCGGGCGATTTCTTCCCCTTCGTGCAGGAGCCGGAGGACGGCTACGACACGGTGGAGTGGGTGGCCCGGCACCCGTCCTGCGATGGGCAGGTGGGGACGTACGGCGTGTCGTACCAGGCGTGGGTCCAGTTCGAGACCGCGACGCTGAACCCGCCCGGTCTAAAAACGATGATCCCGTACGAGGGACCGACGAACGCCTACACCTACAGCATGAAGTGCGGCGGCGCCCTGGGTCTGGGGCTGCTGCAGTGGATTCTGTCCGTCGCGTCGAACGGGAACGAGGCGCGGGCGAACCCGCAGATCACCGAGGCAATCGATGAGATGCGGACCGGGCAGACCTTCCTCGACTGGGCCTCGCGCATCCCCTGGCGGCGCGGAGAGACGCCCCTCAGCCTGGCGCCGACGTACGAGGAGGCCGCCTTCCAGCTCTACTTCGAGAACTACGACTACAGCGACTTCTGGCGACAGCCGGGTCTGGGGATGGACGAGCACTTCGAGTCCTACCCGGACATGCCGATCCTGTGGGTCGTGGGCTGGTTTGACTGGTATCCGCGCACGATCAGCGACGGCTATCAGGCGATGGTCGACATGGGGCGGGAGAACCAGCACATCCTCATCGGTCCCTGGACCCACAACAACTTCGCGTCGTCGATCGGGGACGTGAACTTCGGCACCGAGGGCGCCCGGATCGTGACCTACGACGACTACCTGAACCTCGAACTGCGCTGGTTCGACCGCTGGCTGAAGGGCGACGAAAGCGCCGACGTGTGGGCGCCCGCGAAGTACTTCATCATGGGCGGGGGAGACGGGCGGAAGGCCGAGAACGGCCGCATCAACCAGGGCGGCGAGTGGCGCTACGAAGAGAACTGGCCTCCGGCCGCGGCCCGGCCCACCGAATTCTATCTGCACGAGAGCGGAGCGCTCGCCCCCGAGGCGCCCTCCGTCCGGTCCTCCACGACGACCTACACCTACGACCCTCGCAACACGGTCTCCAGCAACGGCCGCTGCATTGTGGCCTACGGCCCGGCGCTCGAGTTCGGGTTCCAGGGGATGGGCCCGCGCGACCAGATCGAGATGGAGACGCTGCCCGGCCACGGGATCCCCGGGATGCCGATCGCCTCCCGCCCGGACGTGCTCGTGTTCCAGACCGCTCCGCTCCCCGAAGATCTGACGATCGCCGGAGACATCACGGCGGTCCTCTTCATCTCATCCGACGCGCCGGACACGGATTTCTACGTGAAGCTCCTCGACGTCCATCCATCGAGCCCGGATTATCCGAGCGGATACGCGTTCCCGGTGTCCGAGGGGATCCTCCGCGCGCGCTACCGGGACGGGTTCGAGCAGTCCGTGCTCATGGAGGAGGGAGAGGTCTACCGGCTCGAGTTTCCGCTCGAACCCGCCGCCAACCTCTTCAAGGCGGGACACCGCATCCGGGTCGACGTCTACAGCAGCAGCTTCCCCAACTTCGACATCAACCGGAACACCGGGGATCCGCGCGACCGCCGGTGGCGCGTCGCGAACAACACGGTCCACCACGAGGCCGGGAGCGCCTCGCACGTGCTGCTGCCCCTGATGCCCTGAACTAACGGCCGAGCCGCGACGCTACCTCTTCGGCGCCCCGGCGGTCCAGTCGAGGGCGATCGGGTTCGTCGGGAGCGCGTCGATGTCGATGATGCGACCGCCCTTGATGACCGTCGAGAGCTTGCGGATGTTCGCGATGTCGGCGAGCGGATCCGCGTCGAGGACGACGATGTCCGCCGCCTTCCCCGTCTCGAGCGTGCCGTATTCGTCGAGCGCCTTGCTTGCGATGGCGCCGTTCTTCGTGGCGGCGACGATCGCCTCGGACGGTGTCATGCCGAGTTCGACCAGCCCCTCGATCGCGAAGATGGTGCCCAGGCCCGGCAGCTGGTGCTCCATGTTCTCGGGCTCCTCGCGCAGGAAGTCCGCGGCCACGCCGCCGCGCCCGAAGAGGGTGTTGTCGGTGCCGACGGTCACGATGCAGCCGGCGTCGATGAGCTTCTTCGCGTTTGTCCGTTTCGTCGTATAGCGCCCCTCCATCACGGATCCCGGTTGCGGAAGACCGGTGTCCTGGACGCGGCGGCGGATCTCCGCGGTCGTCGGGGGGATGCGTCGCTGGCGGTCGGCGGCCTGAGCCTCGGCGAGATCCTCCCGAGCGCGCTCCATGTTGCGGACGTGGAACTGCCAGCTCGGGCCCGTGAACTGGTTGATGAGCATCGAGCACACGATGTCGCGCTCCACGATCAGGTTGACGAGTTCATCGGTGATCGTGCGGTTCCCGACGTTGTCCGGGTGCTGGATGAGATCGATCCCGGCGAGGATCGAGAGGCGCAGGCCTTCGAGGCTCGTGGCGTGGGTCTCGGCCACGAGGCCGCGCTTGTGCGTTTCCTCGACGATCACCCGCTGGGCCCGCGGCGAGAAGGAGATCCCCGCCGGATAGTTGAAGTGGTGCGTGGCGCCGTACTTGATGAAGTCCGGCCCGTGGTCGAGGTAGGCGTTGATCGCGACCCGCAGCTCGTCGGGCGTCATGTGCATCATCTCTTCGCCGCTCCCGAGCGTGACCTCGTCGTTCATCCGCTCGGCGAAGAAGCTGATCTCCGATTCGGGGAGCCCGGCGAACGTCTCCGAGGCGGGGCCGCCCCACCCCACGATGTTGCCGGCGAGGTACGTGCGCGGGCCGATCTCCTCGCCCGAGTCGATCTTCTTCTTGACCCGCTGCATGGGACGCAGCACGCCGTAGCTGTCCCTGACGGTCGTCACTCCGTGCTTGAGGTGGAGTTGAAGTCCCTGGAGGATGATCTGCTCGTGGTGCGCCCAGTACGCGGCGTGCTCCTCGACGCGCCCTCCGCGCCCGAAGGCGAGCGACATGTGGACGTTCGTGTCCACGAAGCCCGGCGTGACGAACTTGCCGCTCCCGTCGATGACTTCGGCACCCTCGGGGACAGCCACCGAGGCGCGATCGCCCACCCCGACGATTCGATCGCCCTCGATGACGAGGGTCCCGTCGGCGATGGGGGCGCCTCCGTTTCCGTCGATGATCGTCGCCCCGACGATCGCCAGCGGCGCGGAAGTCTCCTGCGCGGTGGCTGAAGTCGGCCAGGAGAGGAGGGACATAAAGGCGACCGTCGCTACGACCGATCGTGAGCCCATGGTCCAGACTCCGCAGAAGACGATAAAACCGAGGTGCTGCAACTTGAAGAAAATCGGGGCGGCGAGATTTGAACTCGCGACCTCCTGAACCCCATTCAGGCGCGCTACCGGGCTGCGCCACGCCCCGATGTGGACCGTGAAGCTAGCTTGTACCGTGACAGGGTCAAGCTGACGGCCGAACGGCCCGGCCCACGAACCGCCTCGGGCCGGGATTGAGGAACTGAGCGTAGCGCCAACATCGTCATATCCATATATTCGGATTCATGGATACGATGATCACGCAAGTGCCGGCGCCGACACGGGACCTTCTCTCCCGCTTCGAATCCCTCGGGGATGAGAACCGGCTCCGGATTCTCACCCTGCTGGACCGTAACGAGTTCACGGTGTCGGAACTCGTCTCCGTCCTGCAGCTGCCGCAGTCCACGGTTTCGCGTCACCTGCGGGTACTCGCCGATGATGGCTGGGTGCGCCGGCGGCAGGAGGGGAAGACCCGGTACTACCGGATGGAGGGCGAACTCGAGTCGGGGGCCCGGGAACTCTGGCAGCTGGCGGAGGGGAGTCTCGCCGGCGCCCGTTGGATCCGGGACGATGCGGAACGGGCCGAGAGAATACTCGCCGAGCGCCGTGAGCGGGCTGCGACCTTTTTTTCGGAGTCCGCGACGAGGTGGGACACGCTGAGGGACGAGTTGTTCGGACGGGACGCACGGTTCGCGGCGCTGTTCGGGCTACTCGATCCGGAGTGGGTCGTGGGGGACCTCGGCACGGGGACGGGGACGCTCGCAAACATGATCGCGCCCTTCGTGAAGCGGGTCATCGCTGTCGACAGGTCGCCGGAGATGTTGCAGGCGGCCGAGGTCCGGCTGGGCGATCGTGAGAAGGTCGAGGTCCGCGAAGGAGAGCTGGAGTCGCTCCCGGTTGACGACGCGGAACTCGACCTGGCTATCCTGATGCTCGTCCTCCACTTCGCGGTGGACCCCGGACGGGTGCTGGGCGAAGCGGCCCGGGCCCTCGCTCCGGGCGGACGCCTGCTCGTGCTGGACATGCGCGCGCACGACAGAGACGAATACCGCGAGACCATGGGCCACCTCTGGCCCGGCTTCACCGAGGATCAGATGCGGGACTGGACGCGTCTCGCCGGCCTCGAAGCGTACCATCACATTCCACTCGCCCCGGAGCCCGAGGCGTCGGGGCCGGCGCTCTTCGCCGCCACCGCCCGGAAAGCTGTCTGAGAGCTGTCTGAACCCTGCCTGAACACCGAAGGAGATAGACGATGGAAAGCGCCGTGCTTCACGACATGACCGAGACCGCCGCCGGCCGGCTTCCGTTCAAGGTTGCCGACCTCAGCCTGGCGGAGTGGGGCCGCAAGGAGATCCGACTCGCCGAGCACGAGATGCCGGGGCTGATGTCGGTCCGCGCCGAGTACCGGGACGCCCAGCCGCTGGCGGGACGGAAGGTGATGGGTTCTCTGCACATGACCGTGCAGACGGCCGTCCTCATCGAGACGCTCGCCGATCTGGGCGCGGACGTGCGCTGGGTCTCCTGCAACATCTTCTCGACCCAGGATCATGCGGCAGCAGCCGCCGCCGTGGGCCCCGACGGGACGCCCGACGACCCCCGCGGGATCCCGGTCTTCGCCTGGAAGGGGGAGACGCTCGAGGAATACTGGTGGTGCACGGAGCAGGCGCTCCTGTGGCCGGACGGCTCGGGCCCGGACCTCATCGTCGACGACGGGGGCGACGCGACGCTTCTCCTCCACCGCGGCCTCGAGTTCGAGAAGGCGGGGGAGATTCCGGACTTCGATCCGGAGACGGAGCCGGAGGAATGGGGCGTGATCCTCGAGACACTGCGCCGGATCGCGGCGAAGGATCCCGGACGGTGGGGACGCACGGCGCCCGCCATCCAGGGGGTGTCGGAGGAGACGACGACGGGCGTCCACCGCCTGTACGAGATGGCGTCGGAGGGGACGCTGCTGTTCCCCGCCATCAACGTGAACGACTCGGTGACGAAGTCGAAGTTCGACAACATCTACGGGTGCCGTCATTCGGTCATCGATGGCTTGAACCGCGCTTCCGACGTCATGATCTCGGGCAAGACCGCAGTGGTGTGCGGCTACGGCGAGGTCGGCAAGGGGTGCGCGCAGGCGCTCAAGGGCCAGGGGGCGCACGTCGTCGTGACGGAGATCGACCCGATCTGCGCGCTGCAGGCCGCGATGGAGGGCTTCCAGGTGCGCACCCTCGAGGACGTGGTCGAGACGGCGGACATCTTCATCACGGCGACGGGCAACCGCGACGTGATCACCTCCGATCACATGGCGCGCATGAAGGACAAGGCGATCGTCGGGAACATCGGCCACTTCGACAACGAGATCGACATGGCCGGACTCGGGAAGGCCGTCGTGACGCGGAACAACATCAAGCCGCAGTACGACGAGTTCGTGTTCGAGGACGGGCACTCGGTGCTGATCCTGTCCGAGGGGCGCCTGCTGAACCTGGGGAACGCGACGGGGCATCCGAGCTTCGTGATGAGCGCGAGCTTCACGAACCAGGTGCTCGCGCAGATCGAACTCGCGCGGAACCCCGAAGCGTACGAGCGCCAGGTCTACATGCTGCCGAAGCACCTGGACGAGAAGGTGGCGCGCCTGCACCTCGATCACCTGGGTGCGCGGCTCACGGAACTGACGACGGAACAGGCGGACTACATCGGCGTGCCGAAGGACGGACCCTTCAAGCCCGACCACTACCGGTATTAGTTGAGCGCCCGGGCAACGCGGAATCCGAGGCTGATAGACCGGCCTCCGGAGAGCATCGGGCCCCGGATCGGGGAGCGGACGTCCCACGGGTAGTAGTCCCAAGCCCCACCGCGGAGCACGCGACGTCCACACTCTCCAGACTGCGAGGCGCTCCCCTCCGCCGGAGCGCCAGCAGAACGTCCGTTCCAGCAATCGTGCGTCCACTCGAACACGTTGCCGATGACGTCGTGCAGCCCGAACCCGTTCGGCGCGAACGACCCCACGGGCGCTGTGAAGTCATATCCGTCGTCGCACCGCGGACCTCCGCCGTTCGCGTAACGGCACTGGCTCGATTCGCTCTGCCCCCAGTAGCGCGCCGTCCGCGAGCCCGCCCGCGCCACGTACTCCCATTCCGGCTCGCTCAACAGCCGGTAGCGCGCGCCCGTCTGCTGCGAGAGCCACGACACGTACGCCTGGGCGTCGTCCCAGCTCACGTTGATCACCGGGCGGCTTCCCCGTCCCCAGCCCCGATCGTCCGGCACGTAGCCGCCACAGCCGCCCGCGCGTACGCACGCATCCCACTCGGCGAACGTCACCTCGTGCACACCCACCGCGAATGGCGCGGGGATCGTGACCGAGCGCTGCGGCCCCGCTCGGTCAAGCGGGCCCTCCTCCGACGCCGGCGAACCCATCGTGACCGTCCCCGCCGGCACGACCACCATCCGGGGGCAGGCCTCGCAGTCGCTGAACTCGGTCCCCGAGGAGAGCCCTGGCGCGCCGGGCTGTCCGCTGGGCGCAGCCGCCGCACCGGGGTCCGCGCCCGCAGCAACGCCGTCCGCCACGGCCCAGCTTTCCGCGACCAGCACCTCGTAGCCGCTCTCGTCGGCGTACGTCGAGAAACGGGCATCCCTCGTCGCGTTCTCCTCCGCCGCCTCGGCGCTCGCCCCGTAGCCCATTGCGAAGGCCTGGAACCGCGGGTCATCCGGATCCAGCGTCAGGTCGCGCCGGATCGCCCCCGTGTACCGGATGATCACGACGTAGCGGTCTCCGGGGTTCGACCATGTGCACGACGCTTCTTCAAGGTCCCCCAGTTCCGAAAGAAGGGACTGTTCCATCCCCTCCCGGTCGTCGTCCTGGACGCCGACCCGGTAAACGACAGCCACGTCCTCCTTGATGACGCGCCGAACGGGGCTCGAACTGTCCAGCGTCTGCAGTTCGCTCCCCACGCACACGACCGCCGCCGATCCCCACTGAGCGGCGGGCGGGACGGAGCGGGCGACCAAGGGCATCCCGGCCAGCAACCCATTGGCCGGTACACGGTCGGCATCGGGCGTGGCATCGGGCGTGGCATCGGGCTCGATCACCTGTATCGATGGCGAAAGGCGATCGGCGACGTTTAGCCGCCCTTGTGGATCAGCGGCCACGGACATCGCGTCGCCGAAGAGGGACTCCTCGGTCGCGTCGTCCAACCCCGTGTCCCCGATCCGCGCCTCGACGATGGCGGATACGGTGTTTGACTGGGCGGTGTGGACCGGGTGGGCAGCGGCCACCGAGACCCCCACTCCGCCGAGCGCCGTAACCAGAAGCGCTGTGGCAATCGTGCTCCAACCCGGTCGACGTGGTTCGAGAATGACCGCGATTCGGCTCTCCAGCCGCGAGTGTGCGCGCTGGGCCATGGCCAGAGACAAGACCGACCGATGGGCCCTGACGCCCTCGGCCACAGAAAGAAGGTGTGTCGCGTACGCCGAGGGGCGGATGCCGAGCGCCAACACCTCTTCGTCGCAGGCCTCTTCGCTCGCGTTCGCCGCGAGCCGTGCCGCGACCCAACTCAGGGGATGGAACCAATAAAGCGCGAGCACGGCCCGGACGATGAACTGCCGGAGCACGTCGCGGCGGCGCACATGAATCATTTCGTGCATCAGGACAACCCTCCACCGCTCGGAGGACCACGCCGCCGCCGACATGGGGAACAGGACCACAGGCTTCCACAGGCCGCCCGTCATCGGTGTGGTGACTGCCGGGCTCAGGAAGCACCGAACGTGGCCGCGGATCCCCGACCGGCGGCGGATCGCTTCCGCTTCCCGAAGCGCGATTGGGTCGCGAAGCGGGTTTGCCGCCCGCACAAGTCTGGAACATCGAACCGCGCTTACCGTCAGCGATGCCAGCGCGGCGGTGCAGCCGATGCCCCACAGCAGAAGTGGAAGGGGGATCGAGCGCGCTGGCGACAGGGGCTCCTTCGCCGGGGCGGCAGTGGATTCCGCGCCGGCCGTGAATTCCGCGGCGGATGCCGCGTCCGGCACTGCGGCGTCAGGTGTGGGCCGGATGATGATAACACCGCCTGCGGCGCCCTGAGCCGGACGGCCCTGCGCGGGCAGGCGCTGGGGCGCGCTGCTTGAGGAAGGCAGGATAGGCACCTCCCATGCAGGGCCGAGGAGGCTCAGGACGGGCAGGCCGAGGAGCAAGCCGAAGGTCAAGGTCCACAGCAGATGACGAACCCGTGAAGGCCCGCTTCGAGCGAGGCCCGTCAACGCCAATGCCGCCGAGAGCAGGATCGTGGCCTTGATCACGAGGCCGGGCATGCTGAGAGAGCCGAGGTCAAACGGCGAGTCCATCATCGCCCCTCCTTGGACGCCCGGTCGATCAGCGCCCTGATGCGCGCACGCTCATCGGGGGTGAGCGTGCTGTCCTCCAACTGAAGCAGCGCGGTGACTGCACCTTCTACCGAGCCCCCAAAGAACGTCTTGAGGACATGCCGCATGGCCGAACTTCGCGCTCGATGCGTTGACACCGTGGGTGAGTAGACGTACCGCGGCCCGTCCCACTCGGCTGACAGTTGTCCCTTCTCGACGAGAATTCTCAGCACCGAGCGGACGGCCGAATCGCTGGGCGGGTCGGTCATTCGCTCGCGGATACGTGCGGCGGCGGCTCCACCCAACTCGTGGACGATGTCCATGACTTCGCGCTCTCGCCTGCTGAGCGGAGGGAGTTCGGTCAATGCGGCCTCACTTCCCGGGGCTTGGCGGATTCGATCAGCGCGGTCGGGCGCCCGCCGACGCACCACGACGCCCATCATGATGGGGTGAAGATGCGGGAAAATCAACGGATCGTTGAAATTTCAGCGTCACCCGCGGGCAGGGGTCGCCTACCGGCCAGCCCCTCGATGCCGCTGACAACCCTCGTCGAACGTTCCTCTGTCACAGAGCGTGTGAGCAGCCGGGGGGACCAATCCGCCGCATGAAGGAGGATTCCGTGAGTAGGAGCGCCGACCGATTGAAGCGTACGATTCGCTGGTTGCAGGTCTATTCTGCGTTGATGACCGTCGCGCTCGGCGTGCTGTTCATCAGGAGCGGGACGGCTTCGGATGATGTGATCAGAACACGCGGGCTGATCATCGAGGACGAGGCCGGGCGCGAGAGAATCCTCATCGGCGCGCCGGTCCCGGAGGCCGTCAACCGCGTTCGCACCGATGAAGCCCGCGTGCGCGAGGTATGGGGACCCCGGTTTCCGGACGCCTACATGGGCTACTACCAGGACTACATCCACGAGACCACCGGGATGCTCATCCTCAGTGAGGACGGGTTCGATCGCCTCGTCGTCGGGGATCCGGTGCCCGATCCGAACATCGGCAGGCGTCTCGCGCCGAGCACGGGCATGGTGATCAACGACCACGAGGGCTTCGAGCGGACGGGGTACGGTCTGCTGCCGATGGACGGCCGCTATCGCGTCAGTCTGGGCCTCGACACGGATCGGATCCAGGAGGGTCTCTTGCTGACCCTGGACGACGACGGCCTGAACGGCGTCACGGTGGGCACCGGAGCGAACAGGATCTTTCTTGGCAGCGCGCCCGCCGGACACGGGCGGACGGGCCTTGCGGAGGAGTTTCAGGGACTGCTGGTGCGGAGAGACGGCGAGATCGTGCACAAGATCAATCTGGCGGTCGACAACTGACGCAGTCAGCATCCGCCGATGCGATCGTCAGGCCGGCGCCTCGATGCCGATCTCGCGTGCCACCGAGGCGAAATGGCGCACGTTCCAGGTGATAATCGTCGAGGCGCGAGCCTTCAGCGCACTAGTCGCGATGAGCATGTCGTACGTCTGTCCGCCGATCACTCCGCTTCGCTGTGCTCTGCGCAGCGTGCGCCAGGTCTCGGCCGCCGTGAGGTGCACAACCGGGGTGTCGCCCCAGTTGGCCTCCAGCAGCGCGAGGGCGTCCCCGGATCGCAGGCGATTCGGTCCGGGTAGCCGGGTGAGGACCGCGTACGTTTCCGCCAGCGAATGAGCGGCAAGAACAAGCTCTTCGCCTCCCCGCTCGCGTCGCTCGATCGCGGCGCGGGTTCGCGCGTGGTGTTCATGCCATGAGCAAACGGTCGCGACGAGGGCGCTTGTGTCGCAGAGGTAACGGGTCACCCGGCCCCTTGGGTCCCGCCCGACGAGGGTGCGCCGGAGCGGAGGCCGGCGGTCGTCTCCTCGACCTCCGCCGCCGTCAGGACGGACCGTCCCTCTCGCGGCACCGCGACCACGGCGGAACCATGCCGTTCAAGCGAGACGTCCAGCGGGACGGGTTCGATCTCGACGCGGCCGTCCCGGACCCGGAATCGGACGCGGGTTCCGGGGCGTAACCGGCTCGCCTCCCGAACCGCCTTGGGCAAAACCAGGCGGCCCGCTTTATCGATGGTAGTTTCCATGGTACTAATGATGCCATTTATGGCGCCATCGATCAAGATCTTGCTCGGGCAAACGTGCTGCTCAGCTGACGGCGACCCGCCAGTCGCTCCGCCAGCGGGCCGCAAGTTGTCACTTGACAGGCGACGCTCTACGGTTGAGTCCGGCAACTGGCGGGTGACCTTGCGGTTCGAAGATGGGGCGGCGGCCGATGTGGACTACGTGGACGATCACTGAAGGGGAGGACCAACCATGGCCATGCACGACCCGCCGCATCCGGGCGGCATCGTGAGGCGGCAGTGCCTCGAGCCGCTGGGTCTGACCGTGACGCGGGCGGCCGAGGGCCTGGGCGTTACACGGCAGGCGCGCGGTCACGCCGGCGAGATCACGGTTGAACGGGACGCCGCCGCCCGGATGGACGCACTGCGAGCGCGATTGCCCGCCGTCGAGACCGACCAGATCGTCCGATGGATACGAGAGGAGCGGGAGCAACGGCTGCCGTGATCGTAACGCCGGACACGAAACCGGCACCCTACGGGTTGGTAGAATGAGTAGACGCATCCAAACGGCGTGAACGTCCGGTTTCGCCGCCCGGCACGTTGCGGGACGGCGCTTATCTGACTACCGAGTGCGCTCGAAGGTATTACGTTGGTTTGCCGCTGCGGCAAACCTTGGACAAGACCGGGATTAGGTGGAGGTCTCATGAAACTCAAGATCGTCGTTCATCGGGCGGAGGAAGGCGGCTACTGGGCGGAAGTACCGGCCATCGCGGGATGCGTATCCCAGGGCGAGTCGTTCGACGAGCTGCTGCGAAACATCCGCGAGGCGGTTGAGGGTTGCCTGTCCGTGGACTTGCTCGACATCCCCGTCTCGGATACGGACAGGGTTGTCGAGATTGCGGTGTGAAGACTCTCAGCGGAAAAGATTTTTGCAGACTGATCGAGGCCCATGGATGGCAGTTGAGGCGAGTCAGGGGCAGTCATCATATCTATTCGAAGGAGGGCGTTGCCGCCCGAATCTCAGTCCCCGTCCACGGCAACGCCGACCTCAAGCGAGGCTTGCAAAGACACTTGATGAAGATTGCCGAAATCGATGAGTCGTAGCGATAGGCGCATTGACGGAGCCAGCGCGTTGTAGCGGGAGTGGGCATCCCCCGGGATTTCCGCGACTGCCACCTACAGCCGGACCTGCTGATGATTTATCAGAAAGTCCGGGACCGACATCCTGCGTCTGGTGCGTCTGGGCTCCCATTCGGCACTTGGCCTCTAACCCTCGCGGTCGTTCACGGCGATTGCCTCCTCGGGTAGTCCCGCGACGCCTCCCGGCTGGGGGGAAAGTACTGTCGGTACCAGTCCCGCAGACGCATCACCGGCCCGTCGACATCGTTGCGCCACTGGGAGACCCAGCCTCCGACGGCACACCGCACCAGAAGTCGCGGCACGCTGCGCTCGGCGAACCAATGAAAGGCGACCTGCTGGTCAAGCGGTGCCAGCCGTGAAAGGGACACTCGATGCGATCCTTGCAGACACGGCCGCCCGCGAGGTGCGCGCCCAGGTGAGGGCAGAACGAGACGCAGATCGTCGGAGTATTGCGGCTCCCGGCGCTTCGAGCGGCGAGTCAGGAGCTCATTGGCCGCCCACGCGGTTCCCCCGAAGCTCCTCGGACGAGGGACTCGCCAGAGAACTCGTCACCGTGAGAGCCATCACCGGGTAGAGCGTCCCCGTATACGTGATGAAGTGCCAGGTCTCCGTATTGAGTGACTTCGTCCACCAGCGGCCCGATTCTCTCTGGTTCCGCCGGAGCCACTCGACGCCTCGCTGCACGGCGGGGTGCGTGGGCGGCACCCCCGCGGACGACAGCACTACAACCGCCAAACCGGTTTGGTGGCCATCGCTCGCGGGCTCGCCGAAGTCCGCCTCGCCTCGCAGGCGTTCCGCGCGGTTGCCCCTGCCCCACTCCTCGGGCTGGGCGAAAGAGCGAATCGACCAGCCCCCGTCCGGACGCTGGCGGTCCAGAATCATCCTGACGATGTCCTGCTTCCTGTCGGCGCTGATCACGCCAGGCAGATACGGGTCCGCCCAGAGCAAGGCCACGCGAGCGTAGTCATGGGGAGGAGGAACCCGCTGCAGGTATTCTCGCAGACTCGCGATCTGCCTCTGCACCTCCGGAGAGGTCGCCTGCTCGAGCCATCCCGGAGCGAGGCCCACGCCCATGGCCGCAACGGTCGCGAGCTGAAACGCGTCGGACTCGAACGGCGGCCATGTGTCCGGCGAGTGCCAGGCCCCGTCGTCGCGCTGAAGGCTGAACATGAGCTGAAGAGCTTGTTCGGTTTCGGGAGACAGCCGCTGGTCCACGTACGCATCCCAGGATGCCAGAGACGCGGCCAGATGCACGACTTCTGCGGGGTCCACTCCCTGCTGGAGCTCTGCGGGACCCTTGGCGAGCCTCTCCTGGAGACGCTGTTCGAGAAAGGCCCGGAAGGCTGCATCGGGCCGACCCAGGCTCTCGGCGAGTTGAGGACGAAGGATCCCGTACCAACCCGTGGTGTGACACGAGACGCAGCCGCGGTTGTTTGCCCAGGCCCTGGCTCCACCTTCCAAGTAGGTGACCGCCCGCTCGATGGACAGATTCTCCGCCATCGGTTCATCCTCCGACGCGGGCGGAATGGAGATTTCTCCGTAGTGATACTGGTGCAGGCGGTGGTCGGGCTCCTGCGCGTGAAGCTCAGAGCCGAGAAGCGAGATCCCAATCGACAGTCCGATTGCGGCGTGCATGAGTCTCATGGCCGAGCGCAGTCCCAGGAGGTTCTCGTTTGGGGGGTCGGGCTATCATCATCGTAGACGCCTCGCGCGTGGCCGGCCAGCCTGCGAGACTGCATGGTATCGTACGTCAACCCGAAACACGGATGCTCGACATGAAAGCGCTGCCGTTCGCGCCGCTGGTTCCCAACGACGACACCATTGAAGCGATGCGGGAAGCCCGCCGGGGCGACCTCCCGCAGTTCGCCAACGTAGAGGACCTCTTCAACGATCTGCGTGCGGACGATCGAGCGGCCGGCGATCAGTGACATCCGGATGGCCCGGTTCCTCGGTTTCCACCGCGAGGGGCGTGGCCTCGATCGGGCTTCTGCTCGGCCTGTTCGGCGCGTCCGGCTGCCGTGAATCGCCGGTCGCTCCAGGTGCCCCCGAACGCAACGTCGTGGTCGAGGACGGCCGCAACCGCGGAGACGACCCCTACGTCGTGAACTCGGCCGCCGTCGACGGACACGAACTGACCCTCGAGGTCTCGTACGGCGGCGGCTGCGAGAGGCACGACTTCACGCTGGTGATCTCGAGCACGTTCCTGGAGTCTGATCCCGTGCAACTCCGGGCCCTGCTCGCTCACGAGGCGAACGGCGATGCCTGCGAGGCGTGGATCACGGAGTCCATCGACTTCGACCTCGCCCTGGTCAGGACGCGCTATCAGGAGTTCTACGGACCGGGCGCCGGCACGGTCGTGCTTCTAATCACGGGCGTGTCCGGCGACGACCTCGTGTACGAATTCGCCGGGTAGCGCCCGGGTGGGGCCAACGCCGCAGGGCCGTCACAGCGTGGGGAACTCCGGGCACGCTTTGGGGCATGTTGAAGCAACTGGGAATCCGTGAGGAGGACTTCTGATGCGGTACGTTTATCCTTGTGAGCTGACGCCCGAGAAGAACGGCGGCTACTCGGTGTCCTTCCCGAATGTGCCGGAGGCGCTGACATGCGGCGACGACCGGGACGAAGCCCTGGCCATGGCCGAGGACGCCCTGGCCGTGGCGCTCGGTTCGTACATGCAGTGTCGCGAGGATATTCCGGTGCCGGAGACCGTGGTGGGCGAGCACGAGATGGTCGCGGTTCCGCTGGTCGTTGCGGCGAAGCTCGCTCTCAACACCGCCATGCGGGAGCAGGGGCTTACGAAGGTCGGTCTGGCGCGGCGCCTGGGCCTGAGCGAGGGAGCGGTTCGGAAGCTTCTGAACCCGAATCACCGCTCACACATCGGACAGATCGAAAGAGCACTCGCGAAGGTGGGGCGGCGGCTCGTCGCGGAGGACGCGGCCGTTTAGGGAGAGCGGCCGGGCGGGGCCGCCTACTGGCCGCCGGCTTCGTCAAGCTCCGCGAACATCTCTTCCGCGTTGGTGAATCGAGCCGTTCCCCGCCTCATCATCTCATCCGCCTCGGCCATGGCCCTTCGGGTCTCGGCGTTCGGCACCTTGGGGCGGGCACGCCGCGCGACGTCCCTCATCGCTTCGGCGTCATCGTCACGCTGCTGTGAGACAAGATCCGCCTCGGTGGTGCCGTCCAGCACCGCGTGATCGACCCTCCCCTCGGGCAGGCTTCCAGGATCGTCCGGATCAATTCTCAGGCGCGTCGTGCTCATGCCGAGTTGTAGGCCATCGGCCTGCCACGGGCAAGTTCCTAGCTGGGACCCGACCTGGTAACCCCTGTCGTGTAACTGCCGTTTGCGGCGCATTCTCTTTCGGCTGCAAGAAGCGACGCATCCAGGGAGTGTGGACTCCCCCGGTTTCCGGCTGCATCCCTTGAAGGGCGATCGCGCGGGCCAATGGAGGGTGCGGGTGTCGGGCAACTGGCGCGTGGTGTTCCGCTTCGAGGACGGGGAAGCTGTGGATGTGGACCTGGTCGACTACCACTAACGGGATGGGAGAAAGGTTATGAACGGCACAGGCGGTGAGCGCGTGCGTCCGATGCTGAACCCCCCGCACCTGGGCGAACTGATCCGCGAGAGCATGGTCGAAGTCGGCTGGAACGTGACCGAGACGGCCTCGCGACTGGGGTGCGAGCGGGGGACTCTGTCGCGCCTACTGCACGGGAAGGCGGGAATCTCGGCGAACATGGCGCTCGCGTTGGAGGCTCTCGGCTGGGGCACGGCCGATCACTGGATGCGGATGCAGGCGAGCTATGAGCTTGCGCAGGCGCGAAGGGCACGCGGATGGCGCGAGGACCGTAGTGCCCCCGACCCGGTGCTGCGGTAGCGTCAATGGTGTGTCGATGACGGCAAACCGGCCGGTAGACGATATCACCTCACTTCTGACGCGGTTCGCGGCGGAGTCGCTTGAGCGGAAGCGCGGCGTCAGCGGCATCGACATGGAGGATAAACGCGCGCGCCCTCGTGAACGACCTTGAGCGTTATCCGCACGCGTTCGTGCTGGCGTGCATCGCGGACCGGCAAACGAAAGCCGACATCGCATGGGGTCTTCCATATGCGATCCGGGAGGCCGCCTCGGGTTTTGACCTGGACACGCTGCTGAGGCTTCCGAAGGGGATTACAAAGAAAGGTGTAAAGGGCTCATGACTTCTATTCCCGATGTCCCTCCTACAGACTCACCTTCTCACAGTAGTTCTGAATCACAGCACATTGAGCCATACGACAAATCTCTTCTGACATCTCTCTGGTTTCTCGTTCTTGCCCGCAATTCTCCTTGGAGCCGGTGATCTGATTACGGAAATATATCTTCCGCAAGTTCATCGAATACGGATTGAGTGTCGCGTAAAGCAGGTACTAGAAACTGTATCGCAAATTCCGTTCTATTATTACCAAGATTGTCAAGCTTCGTTTGACTCTTGATGTATTGGAACAATCGTTGCGTTATCAGCTTCATGTCTCCGGTAATTGACGATTGACCGTTAAGCAGTTCGCCGCGTCGTTCTAGTATTGACTCGACGTACTCCAACTTGTCATTCAGTTGCAAGAACGTCCGTAGTACTGACTCATCGTACAGATAGTTCTCGATTTCTCGTCGCCGGAGTACTCGCACATCGTCCGTAAGTTGCTGCTCTCTTGCAGTGTCGGTCATCTCATCTCGATCAACGAGACGCCACACAGTCACACCTCTTGCGATTGCTCCGAGCGTGGCTATCATGTGCTCCTTGTTGACAACCTCTGTGGCGCTACCGCTCGACACGAACAATGTGTCCGGGTGCGTGCCGCTAAAAATGCCATTGTAACAGGTCGCATCAAATCCATCTATCGGGCGACTGGGGTTCCCTTCGCATAGCACGATGTGCCGTGGCGCGATGAGATCGGCCAGATCATCGAGAGTCACATCATACGTCCTCCGCCAAAAGGATTTACTTGGAATGCGAGGTTTAATGGTGACTGTCTTATCGAAGTCATGTCCCGAGAAATCCAAGAAGGTTACCGTATCCGATTCGTCGCTCATTTTATACGCCCTACGAATGAACCCGATGGAGTGGGTAGCGATCCATAATTGCGATTCTTCTGGTATCATTTGACACATGGCTTCCAATAGTGCCCCATGTAATGGCGTGGCGATGTGCGCTTCTGGCTCATCGACACAGAAAATCGCATCGGTGAATTCCTCGCGTTTCACGAAGAGATCAAGCAGGAGATCAAACGCCGCTTTCTCGCCGCCAGACAGATTCTTGTAATGAAAGTTAACTGCTGCACCTTTCGTGAACCGGAAGACGCCCGCTTCAGTTATGCCGCCGAAATCCTGCAAAGTGAGAGGAGGATCATGAAAGAGTATACTCATTGCCTGTTGTAACTCTAGTAGAGATTCACGACGATACTTGGCAAATGTCATATTGCCGGGGGCCTTATTGTCAAGATCAGCCATGCGCTTCCACGCCAAGCGTGCATAGTTCTCGGAGACGGCAGCATCTGCGTCGATGATCCGTGGGAATCGAACGCTATCGGAGGAAGGTGCAAGTTTCCCTAACTGTGTAAGTTGAAAATCAGCTTCATGGCGATAAGGAGAACGGATATTGAAGATTGTCCCTAATTGGTGTGAAGGAGGTTGAGTCGAATGGAAAGTGATCTGTACGCGATTTGCCAGCGAGCGCGTGTCAGATGGTGCGACGGACTTGTGAACTGAACGATCTTTAAGATAGTACTCTGCGTTGGGCGTGTCCATTACGTAATTGCTACGGGCATTACGAACCTTGAGAAGAAAAGCATCAAAAAGAGAAGATTTGCCAGAACCATTTGGCCCTACCAAGACTACGAGGCGTGCGGAGCTTGGGATATCGCCAACGGTGAGATCGGTGAAGCGTTTGTAGTCGGTCAGGTGCAATCTCTGTATGCGCATTTGCCTATTGCGTTTCGTTAGTGTTTCGCGAATTTGAAGGCGTGGCCGGGACAGACCCGACTACACAACGCTAAATGAGGGAGCGAAACGAAGGTACGATGCGGAAGGCAAGGAAGTCAAACGGGCACTACAACGCGCCGGGGAAGGCGCATCGGGAAGGGATCACGCTGCTGGAGTTGGCCAGCATGTTCCCCGACGAGGAGACATCGCGGAAGTGGTTCGAGTCGCTGATCTGGCCGAACGGCGAGCGCTGTTGCACCCGCTGCGGCGGGGTGGACACGTACGCCGTGAAAAACCAGAAGATGCCGTATCGGTGCCGCGATTGCAGGCGCTACTTCTCGGCCAAGATGGGCACGGCGCTTGAGGGCTCGAAGATCAGTTACCGGAAGTGGGCGTTCGCGATCTACATGTGCCTGACGAACCTGAAGGGCGTATCGAGCATGAAGCTGCATCGCGACCTTGGCGTGAGCCAGCCGACTGCATGGTTCATGCTTCACCGCATCCGCGAGGCGTGGGGCTACGCGCCTGAGCGGTTCGACGGCCCGGTCGAAGTGGACGAGACGTACATGGGCGGGCTGGAGAAGAACAAGCACGCCAGCAAGAAGTTGAACGCCGGTCGCGGACCTGTGGGCAAGACGGCTGTGGTGGGCGTGAAGGACCGGGCGACCAACCGGGTTCGCGCAAGGGTGGTAGAGCGGACGGACGCCGCTACGCTGGTCCCGTTCGTCGAGTCGCACCGCAAGGACGGCGACACGAAGGTTTACACCGACGATTCCAGTGTGTACGTGAGTCTTGAGAACCACGAGACGGTGAAGCACAGCGTGAAGGAGTACGTGCGGGGTCAGGCGCACACGAACGGCGTGGAGTCGTTCTGGAGCATGCTGAAGCGCGGCTACCACGGCGTCTACCATCACATGAGCCCGAAGCATTTGCACCGGTACGTGAACGAGTACGCTGGCCGTCACAACGTCAGGGACATGGACACGCTTGAAGTGACCCCCAAAAGTTGGACACCCGATCTCCGGGTTTATTGTGCTGCTCAACCCTCGCGGTAGAAGTCCTGGATGATGGTCAGGGGTGGCCGGTCTCCGAGGGAGGAGTGACGACGCACCCGATTGTAGTAATTGATCCGGTCCCGGACGACGGCCGCGAGTTCCTCGAGCGAGCCGGCGTCGAGGATCAGCGACCGGTTCTCCACCTTGAACCGGCCGAAGAAACTCTCCATCTCCGGGTTGTCCCTCGGTCCGCGCAGCGCGTAGGAGAGCCGCGCGCCCGCCGACAGCAGCCGGCCGGTCCACGCATAGCCGGTGAACACCGGGTCCCGGTCCTGGTGGACGATGATCCCGTCCGGCGAGTTCCGAAGGCTGGCCAGGGTCCGCTCCGCCGCCGTCCAGGCCGAGAGCGCCAGGCCGGAGTCGGCCGACGCCCCGACCGCGAAGCCCGGCACGTACTTCGTCGCGTGATCGAGAATGGGGATCAGCCACGCCTTTCTCGTCCCGCCGGCGTGGACGAGCTCGGTGAAGTCCGTGTGGAAGACCTCCAGCGGCCCCATCTCCGCCTTCGGTCGTCCCGACAACAGGTTCGCCCGCGGCCCCGCCGCGTCTATGGCCCGCCGGACCGCGCTCGGCTTCGGCCGCGTAACCGTGCGCCTTAAGGGCAGATCCCACAGCCGGTGCAGCCGCGCCACGACCTTCCGGTTCACCCGGTGGCCGTACGTCTCCCGGAGTTCGGCGGCGGTCCGCCGGTACCCGTACTCCGGGTGCGCCTCGGCGATCGCCTTGAGCGGCGCCTCCAGGTGCGCGTATTTCTCCGCGTACGGCACTCTCGTCCGCGTGTGGTGGTACCACGTCGAGCGCGCCAGCTCCACCGCCCGCAGCGACGGCCCCAGTCCGTACGCCTCATACGTTCCGGAGACGAGCGCCGCCTTCTCCACCACGCTCAGTCGCTCCGGCCCAAGAAGTTTTTTAAGAGGGCGATCTCCACCTCCTTCTTGCCCAACAGCTGCTCCAGATCCCGGATCCGGCGCTCGTACTCCTTCACCGTCGTCTCCCGGGCGAAGACCTCCGGCGCCCGGTCCACGAACCGCCGCCTCCAGAGCTGTACCGAGTTCGGGTGCACCCCGTACGCCTTGGCCACCTGCCCGGGCGTCTTCTCGCCACCCAGGACCTCCAGCACCACCTGCGCCTTCAGCTTGGGCGTGTACCGCCGCCGCGCCATGTCGACCTCCTTCCGGTCTGCCAGGTTCTACCCTGCGCAGCACCGCGCCCGGAGGTCAAACGTCACAATGGTGGGGTGTCCAGGATCTGGGGGTCATATCCCGCTGGACCAGATGCGCGACGTGGTGGCGGGGCTGGTTGGCAAGCGGCTGCTGTACCGCGATCTTGTGAGCCGGGCGGATGTGGCCAGTTACTGAGCGCAGCGGAGGTGTGAAGTCCTGTTCGACGCTATGACGGCGGATCGAGGAGAATCGGACGATGAGTAGGCGGAACAAAGCAAAGTATTTGAACGACAAATGGGGAGTGGGAGCGAAGCAGCCAAGGTATAGCAAAACGTACGACGGTGTTAGAAACTGGTATGGTCATTTGACTCGGTTTCCCGCCGCGTTGTTCGATGAGAGTGGGTACATTCTGTTTGATACGGAGGAGGAATACAAGAATTGCGCGGGATTGACACACGGTAAGACGCTTCAGGTATACAAAGGCATCTCGTCGCTCGATGGCTATCAACGGGTGGTGGAGAAAGACAAACGGTGAGTAACGAGAGCATGGACAAACGCAAGGTGAAGTTGGTGTTGAAGGAACAACCGGAGCCGTTCGACGTGCAGGCGGTGAACCCGCGTTACGGTACGGCATGGATGTCGGACGTGGCGCTGGCGCTCATGCGCCCGAAGAATCCGAAGGTGGCGGCGATCATCGAGGCGCGACGTGACGAGTTGGAAGATATCTAGATGAGACCAGAGTTCAATGTTGTGTTGGCGTTGGGAGGTGTTGTTGTCGGCTTTGTACTTTACGGATTCGGTATAGCGCCGTGGGGCGGTTTGGTGACAGGCGGATCACTTGCTCTCGCATCAGCGCTGATTGGTAACTATTGGAGATGGCAGGGTGTTGTCGTCTTGTTTGTGTTGGGGATGTTGGTTTTAGCAGCCGATGTGTCTTCAAGCTGGTTCGGTATGCTTGTCGGTCCCGGTGTTGCAGCCGCTATGTGGAACAAGCCTGAAGATGATGTACAGGATGGGTGATCTAGACAAGCGTATAATTCCCTTTGAAAAGGAGTAAGAAATATGTCTAGCGATCATGTGGTAAGCGCTACGTTGATGCAGGATTCTTTCACCAAGCTGGAGAGTGTATATGTCATCGTTGGTTCTTCAAGTACAGGTGACGACGATAGCCATGTAGATATTCTCATATCAGCGGACGAGTCACCACGACCGGGAAACCAACAGCATTGGTTGAGGCTTACTCGTGAGGCGGCGCGTGTGCTTGCAGACGAGCTACATCGTCTTCGTCGTACTCAATGGGGAGCGTGATGTACTGTTGTCCGTCAAATGTGACGAGCATTTCGTCGCCGCCGAAATATGATACATGAATAGCGACCGGGAAGCTCTTCACGAAGACGGCTTATTGGTAATGTTGGTGGAGGTAGAGATGGCATAAGACTTGACCTTTTGTTGTGAGTTGACGTAGCATGAAGATACGGTTGTACGTACCCTGTAAATACTACGATTCACGGGAGTTGAAGTGGAAGAGAAGAAACAAGATCGTCGCGACCCGGTGCCGACGAAGGACGAGCTACATGCGAAGTACGACGTGCCGTCCGAAGCACCGGGCTTCGAGGGCGCAACGCCGCAGGCGCTGGCCCGTGCGCTGTTCAGGCAGATCCGCAAACGAAGAAGTGATGGGAAGAGGGGAGGCTGAGCGTTGTGAGTAAGATCGATCCTGAATGGACGGCAACAGTATCGGGCGATTGTTATTACGCGCAATTCAACGCCGCAGGTGCAAGTTTTCGCACGTCCACGATGGAGTTGGTTGAGTGGGGCGCGGAGATAGTACGAGCGGTACAAGCCGGGCATGGAACGATGGAAGAGTACCTGACGCTAGGCCATCGGCCAGAGCCGGAAAGCCGGTATGATCCTAACGCTATCGCCATTGATCTGTGTTGGCCCGGGTGACAAGAAGTTCCTAGGTGGACGCAAGTCATCAACGTATCGTCATTGTGGTTATGTACCTGAGGAGTTGGCGGAAGTAGTATATTCGAGCGGCTTGCTCTTGGAGCCGGACCTGTTTTTCCTGTTATTGGACCATATCTGGTACGGTGACGAGAACCCCGAGGTGTTCCGCATGGCCGTGAATTTGTTCGTGGACGAGGATGGTTGGAAGTCGCTTCACGCCGGTCTCAGCGAAGCGGCGGCGTGGTCGTCCGTATGGGGGATTGGCATGCTGTCGCCAGACGGAGGCCGTACATTTGAAGTGACTCGGGGGGAACAACCAGAGAATCCGTACCCGAAGGTAGTTTGAGTGAACGTGAAGCCCGTTACACCTTTCTTTGTAATTCCCCTTCCGAAGGAGGAGTGGGCCTCCGTGCTCGCGTCCTCGGGCCACCGCCTGGGCGCCGAGATGGCACGATTGCTTCCGGCAGCCATCCGGCACATCGGGGACAGGTACGGCGGGGACGCCTCGGGTATCTGGACCGACGGGAGCAGCGGCGCTGCGGTGGCCAGACGGTTCCTGGCCTTCGACGGAGTGGGCCCGAAGATCGCCAACATGGCCGTGAACATCCTGATTCGCGACTTCGGCATCCGCCTCACGGCGCCCATGCCCGACATTGCGGTCGACACTCACGTCCTGCGGGTGTTCGAGCGGCTGGGCCTGCTCCAGTTGCGCGCTCGCGAGCTCAACCCGGAGTGGCCGGGGGAACTCGACTGGCCGGCATGGCATCTCGGGAACAGGTGGTGTCACACGGGGCGCCCGCCGGAGTGTGGCGTGTGTTGCATGAGATCGGTGTGCCCGAAGCACGGGGTCCTTCCGGACTCAACGGCTGGATCGTGAAGGTGAGCGCGACTGCCCGGTGTGTGTCCACCTCAGCCGCGTGACGAGACGAAGCAGGCTACGACGAGCGCGACCTCAATCGCTATCGCGCACCGGGGGCGTATCCGAAACGATGTCGAACCGGAAGGACGGCAGGGGCTTGCGCGCTATTGCGTCTCCGGTGTCGGGATCGCTATCCACCGCGCCGTCGCGAGTCGTTCGGAGTTCAAGTAGTTCCTCGATTCTTGGGACATCGTCGGCCGCTGCCTCGACTCGGAAGACGTACACCTCGCCCTCTGGAAGTAACTCTCCTTGTTGTTTGCGACGGTCTCGAGCGTGCTGGAATATTCCTTCTCGATGCACGATGGCCATCGCGAGGTCAAAACGCGCTCTACCGTCGAGCGTTACGGAGTCTCGCTTCGGCGGGCCATCAAAGTGCGCTGGGCCCTCCTGAGGCAACACGCCTACATCCCCGACGGCTTCTCTATCGGCAGGCTCTCTCGATAGCCGAAATACGTCGACCACGGCGACACGGAGGTTATGGATGCGCGTCGGCGACTCGTTCACAATCTCAACAACGGCTCGGACTCTGTCCTCGGACTTCGCAACAACCGGGACGATCCGAAAGCGCGGCTGGAAGGCCTCGTAGGCTCGGTTCGCCTTCAGCACCTCCGTTCGCCAAAGGAGGAATCCTGCGGTTGCAACCATCACGAGGAGGAAGAAGGCGATCGCCGCCGTAATTGGCCAGCGAATCGTCGGAGCGAGAAAGACCGCCAACCCCCCACCCAAGGAAACGACGACGGACGCAGCCCTCATCGGCCAGATAATCCAGCTCTGCCCACTCGACCAGAGTGCACGGGCGAAGGACCACGGGGTTGGTTTGGTTGGGGGCCTATGGGCCGGCGGGGCGTTGACCTCTCTCATGCCGTACGTTACCGCCTCCGCCACTGCCACGGCGAGGACGGCGGAGCTGCGACTCCCAGCGCCCGCGGCTGGCTCAGCTAGCCTTCCTTCGTTGCGGTGATGATCCAGAGTCCATGTAACTCGAGGAGGGTCTGGTCTGGAGCAGGGCGTAGCCGCCAGCGATGAGTCGCCACTCCTCTAGCAAGGCGCAGTTGCTTGTAGCCAAGTTCGCCGATCGCCGCGATCCCATCCGCCAGATGAACCGGCACTCCGCTGGCTCGGGTCAATCGCTTGAGTTGCTTGCCCCAGAGGTTCGAGCCGTCCGTTATGAAGAGCCCACCCTCTGCAGGGAACCGGTCCAAGATCGTCCCCGCCAAGCGGCCCCTGAGGATGCTGAGCGCGCTCCCGCCCTCGCCCTGGCTGTCCTTTCGGTGAAACGCGACGCTGATCCGCGGTATGCCCACAAGCGCAGCACGCGCGTCGCAGCATTTGAAATCGACCGCCGGGCCCGGGGGGAGGGTGCGCTTCAGCCGGTTCCAGTCCGGGACCCTTCGCCTGTCGATGTCGCAGAACAGGATCCGGTCGACAAACGGAGCGAGAATCGCTGCGGACTCCTGCACATCAAGACCGCAAGCGGGATAGAAGCCGACCCTAGGGGTCTCGGGTGCGGTCACTGACCAGTTGTCCAAGGCCCGAATCCAAGCGGCTGAGGGAATCGAGGTCGTTCATCGTATTCTAGAACGGTAAGCACCTGACAGCTGCGGCCCCAGAGGGACGGTTTCCACCTTGTCTGCGTGACGAACCGAGCGGCGCGACGGGCTCGAGCCTCACCCCGGCGTGGACGTTTGCTGTCAGCATCTGGACGATTCGTTTCGCCATCTCGCGATCGTGGGCTCGACAACTTGCTGCAGGTACTTCGAGCGGGGAGATCTCCCCCACCACGCCGACGGGCCGGGTGCCGACGGATGGTTGAACGTCAGGACATCCACTCGCTCTCCAGCAATTCGACCGTGCTCAATGGTCGCGGGACCATCGTACGAGGCGGTCGGCTTCGACCCGAGTCCGAGCGGACCACCGATCCAGTCTCGGACCCCTTGACCCTCGGCAACGATGACCGTCGGTTCGAGAATCTCCATGGTCCCGAGGAAGTGTCGAGCGCAGTTCCGCCGCATCAGCGGACTCGAAGCGCCCTTGCCCGCCCTCATGCCGTCCGGGGGATCGTTCAGCGCGGAGCAAAGAAGAGCGTTGACGAGGGCGAAGCCATCGAAGATATGCGCGGTCGACGCGCCGTCCGCGAAGAGCCGTTCTCCTTCCTCGTTGGTACCAAGGCGCCTACCAAGCAGCAGTCGCAGTATCGAGGTGGTGCCACGCATATGTGGATTTCGACCGCTGAAACTCTCGCTGGCCGATCCGTCGATCATCGACGTGCGGCTCTTGAGGTCGACACGCGCGAAAGCCTGTCCGTACTCCTGTCCAACCACGACGATCCGCAGTTCCTGATCGCATACCACGAGATCGTAGTGCTTGCCGACGTGGCTCATCTGGCCCTCGTAGAAATACGGGGGTGCGGTGGCGCGGCAGTCGCGGTGGTGTTTGCAGATGAAGCGATCACCGTCGAGCAGGTTACGGCGAACGTATTCTCCGAGGTTCCGCATCCGCCTCGCAGTGCGGTCCGGGTCGGACTTGATCAAGGCGGGGATCCATCGATTCCGTCGTTTCCCCCGTCCGCGTCGATCAGGACCGGGACTCTCTGGCTCGCCAGGCATGCACTCCTCTCGCCGCCCCTCGTGGGCTTCCGTGGCCCCACCAAGTCGCTTGCTTTCCGTCGGCCTTGACATTGTCACGTCTTGATGTTTACAATTCTGACATGATGGCCTACCATGAGTGACGGACCGTGGAGGAGCTTGCCGATGCGACGGCACTGGAAACAGGTCGCAAAGCAAGCAGAGAAACGAGCCTTCTCAACCGACGAGCTTTCCGGAGCGTTAGAGGCTGCGCTCCAGAAGGAGGCGAAGGCGCTTCCTCTTGAAGCGGTCTGTCGCGCTGTCGCCCCCGATGGCCAAGGCGTTCTGTTCACGCCCGACTTGAGCGTCGAGTTGGATGCGCTCAAGCGGGAGCATCCCGGGTCGAAGGTCGCCCAAACGTTCGTCACCTGTTTGCTCGACGAGGAATCCAGCGGCTCATCTGGATCTGATCTGGTGGAAGCGGCCGTTGCTGACACGCTTGACGAGTGCGCTCGCGATCACTCACGTGCCATTCAGGAACACTACTACAGGAAGAACCGCTCACCCACGGTCGCCGTTGACCGTCGACTCGCCTCGGCCCACCGCCTGTGTGATTTTCATGGTTTAGCATCTCGGATGATTGCACCGACTGGTTCCTCCGCTTCGTCCCCCAGTCCTGCGAAACGCTCAGGGCTTGATGACGGGCCGCAGCTGTGATCCAGCTGGCGTCCGGCGCGTTGCCTCCCGAAGTGAAGGTAGCTGTTTGCGAGCCCGGGAGTCCACCGCGCGATGGCTGGCTCAGGTGTGAACTCAACCGGAACATCCAGTTCTCTACGGCAGCCCTCGAATCCTACGCCTTCTCCAGGTGGGAGACGCTGATCTTCGATGCGATGCTTGTGGCGGCGAGCGTGGAATTCACCGACCTATCATGTCGGCGCCCGTCTCTGGGATGGTCTCGACGCCTATCGATTCGTATTCCAGTAGATGATCCAGACCGCTGGGAAGAGCCAGCGGCGAAAGACGGATTGCTGGAGGCCCTCGAGTTCGTCACGGGCGACCACTGGTCGCTCAGTTTCTTCAAGCGCACGGGGGGGCTGGAGCACTCGGGAGGAGACCGCTTCCCTCTATTCCCCCCGTCCAAGGCCGTCCTACCCTACAGCGAAGGCGTCGATTCGCTGGCGGTCGCAGGACTCGCCAAGGCTTGTCTTGGCGACGACGTGGTGCGCGTGCGCGTCGGTGGAGTGGAGCGTGCCACGAACGCCAACGGACGGCCATTCGTTTCGGTACCCTATCGCGTTAGAGCCACGCGCCACGAGCCGACCGCGATGAACCGTGGATTCAAGTTCGCGATGATCTCAGGACTGGCGGCCTACCTGACCGGCGCGAACAAAATCATCATCCCCGAGAGCGGACAGGGTGCCCTTGGGCCATCGCTCGTGAGCGTTGGACATGCCTATTACGATTACCGCAATCACCCGCGGTTTATGCGCCGCATGGAGCGGTTCCTGGCAGCGCTTCTTGAACAGTCTATCCGCTACCGCTTCCCCCGCCTCTGGTGCACGAAGGGGGAAACTCTTGCGCGCTACGTCGCCATCGATGGCGATGAGACCTGGCGGTCTACCAAGTCCTGCTGGCGAGACAATCGCTGGAGCTCGGTCCGAGGGTCGTGGCGCCACTGCGGGGTTTGCGCTGCGTGTATGTTGAGGCGCGTGAGCGTTCACGCGGCCGGCCTCTCGGAAAACCCGGAGACCTACGTCTGCACTGACATGAGCGCGGCCACGCTGGCGTCGGCGGTAGACCCCGACTTCAAGCATCTGAACGACGCCTATCGAGACTACGCCATCGCGGGAGTCAGGCACATGGATGACCTCGCCGAGATGGCCGATGTCCGAGCACGGCGGATCGTGAGACGGCACGCAGCTTCTCTCCGACGCGTTCTCCGGCACACCGAGGATTCGGAGGGGCACCTGATTCGCCTCTTGGAACGCCATGCAGCTGAGTGGAAAGCGTATCTAAATTCGTTGGGGGCAGGTTCGTTCGTCAGGAACTGGATTCGGGGTGACCGATGAGCTTGATCACCGAGACGTTGGCCGACCCCGCCATCGGTGAACGCCTCCAGGCCGCGCGGCAGGTGGCGCGATTCACTCAAGCCGAGGCGGCTGAAAAAATCCAGATTGCGCGTACCACGCTCGTCGCGATTGAACAGGGGCGACGGCGAGTCAAGACTCGAGAATTGCAGGAGCTTGCGTTCCTATACGGGACCTCCGCAAACGCGATTCTGCGACGAGACGCGGTTCACCTTGATCTCGTGCCCCAGTTCCGACGACTGCGGCGAAGCGCTGACGGGGCAACGGATGGAGCCGCACGACTTCTTACCGACTTGGTGAGTGCCGAGGTAGAGCTGGAGAATGCCCTCGGTGTCGAGCGGCATCGCAACTATCCTCGCGAGAAGCGCATCCTTCCCGGCGACGTTCGCGCGCAAGCGGAGCAGGACGCGCAAGATTTGCGTATCTGGCTTGGACTTGGAGGAGGTCCAGTCAAGGATGTCGTTTCCATGGTGGATCTGGACCTCGGGATTCGCGTGTACCTGCGGCCTCTCGACAGCCGCATCTCCGGACTGTTTGCCTACGATGACGCAGCGGGCGCATGTATGCTCTTGAATGCCAGCCATCCCAGCGGTCGGCGCACGTACACTGTCGCACACGAGTTGGGACACTTCACTTCAACGCGTCGAGAGCCGGGTGTCCTGAGGGCCGATAGCAGCCCGAGTTCGCGGGAAGAGCGATACGCGGACTACTTCGCGCGTTCCTTCTTGACTCCTGCGCACGCCGTCAAGCAGCGTTTTGCCGAACTGACGGCAGGTCATTCACACCTCACGCGCCGTCATGTGATTCTTCTGGCTCACTGCTTTGGCGTCTCGCGCGAAGCCATGGTCCGGCGACTCGAAGAACTAGGGCTTGCTCGCGATGGAACCTGGGATTGGTTTCAGGCCCACGGGGGCATTACGAACAGGCAAGCGGAGGAAGTGCTAGGCGCGTCGCCCAACAAGCAGGAGGATGGGATTTCGCATCTGGATTGCGTCCCGCCACGTTTGGCGCTTCTCGCACGCGAAGCATGGAAGAAGACCTTCTACAGCGAGGGCCAGCTCGCACGATTGCTCAAGCTTCATCGTCTCGAGGTGAGGCAGCTTCTTGACGGTGTGGAGACCGAAAAAAGCGAGGCTGATGAACTCGTCGAACTTCCCCGCTAACCCAGACATCCCCGTCGTGGCCGATGCCAGCGTGATCATCAACCTCAACGCGACTGCGAGTGCGGCCGCGATTATCGGTGCTTTCCCGAACCCTTTCTTCGTGACCCCCAACGTCCTCCGTGAGCTGTCCCTCGGCGGGTCCCATGGACACCGATGCGGGGAAGAACTCGAAGCATTGATCAGCCAAGGATCAATTGCGTTGGCGGAACTCAGATCTTGCGATGACGTTGTCTACCGGTCGCTCGTCGAAGGCGGATTCGAGAGGACTCTGGACGACGGAGAAGCCGCAACGATCGCCTATGCGGTGGGGCACGATAGCCTCGCGCTGATCGACGAACGCAAGGCAAGGAGGATATGTGCTGTCCGTTTCCCTAGCCTGCTGTTTGCGTCGACAGTCGCAATGCTACTCCACCCCTTGGTGGCGGAGCGACTTGGGGAGCCTGGCCAGAGCGAGGCGATCTTCTTGGCGTTGCGCGATGCGCGCATGCAAGTTCCCCGTCAGCGACTCCGCGAAGTCATCGACCGTATTGGCGCCGACCGCGCCGCTGAGTGCCCGAGTTTGCCTCGGTCGTTTCGCGACACCCACACGGATCGAGCACGTTGATCCAAGAACCAGGGATGCGTAGGTGCGTATTCGGACGAAGCCGACCGGTGATTCCGATCCATGCCGATCACGTTGGAGGAGCAGAGATCCATAGCGGAGCCGGGGTGTGGGGTTGAGGGTTGGAGTCTACCGGCTGTCACCGACCTTCCTCGAGAGTCGTAGAGCCTCCTCATGGAAGCGCCCTTGAGGGTGATCCGGTGTGCGTTGTCGAGGAGGCGGTCGAGGATGGCGTCGCCGAAGGCGGGATCTCCGACGACGTCGTGCCAGTGCTCGACGGGAACTTGGCTGGCCAGCCGGGTGCCTCCACGGGCGTAGAGGTCGTCGAGGATGAAGAGTCGGGTTCTGGCGAGCCGTTGGACGACCTTGGGGTAGGTGCCCGTCCCCGCGGGCGATGGTGAGTTTGTCCAGGAGCCGTGAGAGGTGACAGTAGCTGGTGGAGATGCCGTGGCGGCAGGCCTGGTCGCCGAGCACCCAAACGATTGTGAGATTTGCCTGAGCCGGTGGTACTGTTACGGTGACGAATTCACACCGTAGAGTTCCCGCACCACGCGATCCAGCTCTTCCTCCTCGGCGGTCACGTCAGCTTCGATGTCGGCGCGCTTGGCCGCGAGGATGGTATTGACGATGCGAACGACCCGCTCCTGGTCCCCTTCGGCACAATCTGGAATCGGCAGCTTGCCCCAGTCGGCCGGGTAGAGATGGATGTTGCTACGACGATTCGCGAGAAGGGAATCCCGCGCAGACGTCGAGTTCATGACGCCCAGTAGGTACTTCGTGGCAAAGCGGCTGCTGGTTTCCTCTAGATCCTCCCGTCGGGGCAGATCCGGGCGTCTTGGCCTCTCATCGACGTATCGGGTCTTGAGCTTGATGGATCGATTGCGAACAGCGGAGAGGTCGTGCCATCGGATGAACCCTACGCAGCTCTCGGGGAAGCGTAACTGTTCAGTGTCGAGACACGTCATTGGATCAGGACCGGGACTACGTTGTGCGATCAACTTTTCTGCGACGTCGTACATCTCCGGGAAAGTGGGGCGACTGAACAGCACGGGGGCGCGCTGCGTCCCCCACTCAATCCACCGGTGAGTTGCCGGGAGCCACTTGGCCAAGTGCTTTCCTTCCACGAAGCGCTTGCGATGCTGTTCGTCTTGCACGTTTGACACAAGATCCATCATCCGAAACGCTCCCGGCGCGCGCCTCTCGTGAGCGTGCACGACCATGCCCTTGCTGATGTAGCAAATCCGACTCAGCTGGATTGTTGGGCTTGTGTGATCCTCAGTACGGGAAACGGGGATCCCCTCGGGGAAGAACGTCTGCCGCGCAGTAAGAGAGCGTTGCTCGCCTGTCGGCAGTCGCGTAACCTTGCCGAATCTCTCGTCGTGAAGCCGCCGCTGGGGCTGGTTCACACGGCCGTCCGCCCTCTGGTACACGAAGATCACGTTGTGAACGGCAGCGTCAAAGACTCTCAACCTACTCAGGAAGTCCAAGCGAACGATGCGTGCATTACGCAGGAACCAATCCCGGGATTTCTCCGCATATTTGGCGTGGCAGTAGGCGTCGGACACGATGTAGGCCATCGTTCCGTTCGGGCTCAGCAGTTGGAATCCCTTCTCGATGAATGGCACGAACAGGTCCCACTTCTCCCATAGCGTCTTGTACTGCCCGCTGGCCATGATGGTCTCGCGGAGTTCGCGGTGCCGATCATCCGGGAAATCCGCTCGTACGTACGGCGGGTTGCCAAGCACGATGTCGAAGCCGTCGCGCACACCGAACATGTGCTCAGCGTCGAACCAGTCGGCCCTGGCGTTCTGGTCGTATGGATCCCACTCGGCGATCCTCGTGGCCACGGCTTCGGAGAACCCGGCGTCCTCGAGCGCCGTGCCAAGCTTCGTCCGAAGCGTCCGGTCCGTGCGGATGCAGTACAGTTTCTCGGGTCGAGTTCGCGCGTGGAAGTGCCGCTCCCGGTTGGCAGCGAGTTGCTCCTCGATGTCATGCACGTTGTCCCCCGGAAAGGTGCGCTGCGTCTCGGCCAGACCCAAGAGCGTGGAAGCCGCGACGAATCGCGTGTCCAGATTGGGAAGCGGTCTGATCCCCATGTTCTCCGCGGAGTCATCTCGCTCCTGCTCGATGGCGAGCGAAATGAAGAACCGCAGCCGTGCGATCTGGCACGCAATGGACTGGATGTCCACTCCGTAGATGCTGTTCTGGATGAGGTAGAGCTTCCGTCCGAAGTCGCCGGAATAGCGCGCAAACGCTTCGCTGATCTCGAGCAGCTCCGCATCTCGAGCGACTTTCTGTTGCTCATCAAAGGCGGAATCGGCCTGCCCCATGGCCCGTTCCTTCTGGAGTTGCTGCCAGACCGTGTTGTCCCGATCAAGTCGCCGAAGGGCCAGGGTCAGCTTCTGGAGGACGGCCATGGCGAAGGCCCCGGATCCGACGGCCGGATCGAGCACCTTCAGCGTTGAGATCGCGCGCGTGATCGCGTGGGTGTCCGCTCTCTCGAAGAGCTCGCCGGCGTCCTCGTAGTCCAACAAGTAGCGGAGGCGTTCGCGCCAGAACACGGGGTCGCCGTCCGAAGGCTTGGCCTTGGCTTCGATCGCTGGGATCAGGGTCTGATCCACAAGGTAGTCAACGATCTTCCGTGGCGTGTAGAACGAGCCCGTTCGCTTCCGGTCTCCCCGCACGCGCTCGCGTGTCTCGGGATTGTGCGCCGCGAGCAGGTTCTCGAATACTCGGCCGAGCAGTTCCGGGTCGAGAGCGACCTCTACGTTGACTGGCGTGTTCTCTTCAACTGTGAACTTGTAACTCGCTAGGAGCCCCAAGAGGCCCTCGGCCCCGAAGAAGAGCTCGTCGGGCACGTTGAGCTGTTCCCATGCCTCCCGGCGTGCCCGAGCGGCTTCCGGACCGTCGCGGGGATCGGGATCGCTGAACATGTCGATGCGCCTGCCCCCGGCGCTCCTCGACTGCTCGTCGTCAAGGCAATCGAAGAGGCCGCCGTTGATGAACGGCGTCCGCTGCATCAGGAGCTTGAACCGTTCGATGTCTTTAATCAGGCTTCGGTATCGATAGCGGGAGAAGACGCGGTGGGTGGTCCGCGTGCGGGCGCTGAACCGCCGCTGGTCCATCGGCGTGTTCAGCGTGGCGAAGAACAGGTTCTGCAGCACCGCCCGGTAGTAGTCCGATCCGTCGAAATCGCGCAGCAGGCTCCGCATCGCGGACTCGTCGAACCAGTCCTCGGCCACCAGCCCCTTCTCCTTGACGAACCAGACGAACAACATCCGCGTGATCAGGCGAATCACCTGCTCCTCGGCTGGCGCCGCGTCGGGAAACTTGGCCTCCGCGACCGCCCGCTCGAACCACCCGAACAGCTCCCTGTAGAACTGCTTGTTCAGCGCCTCGGTGTCGAGCACATTCTCCCAGGCTGCGTGGAGCGCATCGAACGTGCGGTGCTCGAGCGCCAGCGACGGCAGGGCCAGCTCCGTAAGAATGTCGACGTGCGCCCGGTGCGGGTCGGCCACCCGGATGTCCTTGATCAGCGTGGCGCGCTCCAGCACATCGCGATCCCGATCACGCTTGTGGGCTCGGCGGTGGATCACCGCCAAGGTCAGGGCGGTGGACCCGTCGCCGCGACGATGCCGGAAGAAGATGATGCCGGGCATCTTCAGGGGACGATTGACTGCGCGCGTCATGGCAGCCAGCCTGTGGCGCGGATGGTCGCCTTCCCTCAGGTCCACGGCGAGGAAGAGAAACGACTTCGCCCGACTCTTTTCCCACCGGTGCGGGTCGGCTTCCCCACTGAACAGGTCCACCTGCCTGCCGAGTTCGGCCTCGGTGTACTGCAACACCATCTTGATCCGGTTCCATGTCTCGCGGATCATTTTCCGAGGCCGCTCGGGGATCCGGCGACCATCGGTCTCCCTATCGGCCCAGTCGAGGAAGTCCTCCGGCCCGTAATCGAAGTCCTCGTCGCAGCGCTCACTCCCATAGCCCAGAACCCCGAGCAGCGCCTCGGCGCGGTCTCGTAACGGTTCGACCTCGAAGGCACGGAGGGCCTCACGAACCGCTTCGAGGCGGGCGACCCCCTCGTCAGTCTTGATCGGTTTCCTCTCGGATCACCAACCAAGTCACGAGCTCGAAGTCCTCGCCGCGCTTCGGCTGCTCCGATCGCTTGGGGACCCTCGCGCCGCGTCTCTGGGTCAGGCCAGCCAGCGTCTTCCTGCGGAAGGCACGAACCAAGCTCGCAAGCGCCGCTTTCACCATGCCGTTGTACTTCGCCATCTCCTGGCCACGCCCCGTCTCGCTGTCGAAGGCCTCTACCAAGTTCCTCTGTACTCGGTCTCGGCCACGCGCCACCGTCGCGAACAACCCGAGAGTCTCCTTTGCGTTCTGGAATCCGTAGCGCACGGTGCCATCGTCATGCACGTACGTTAGGAAGTACGGTTGGAGCCGGTTCGGCGTCGGCTGCTCCGGACTGTTGCGCTGCTTGAAGCAGAAGATCACGCCAGGTTGAAGCTCCCTCGGCCGCTCGCGCACGCCATCGCGTTCCGACTGAGGCGGCACCACTGCCAGAATGCCGAACGGTGCACTCTCCAGCTCCTTCCTGTGGCGCTGCAGATAGTTGGCTAGGTCCGCAAGAAAGTCGTCGAGCGTGAAGTCCGTAAGGGACACGCCGTCGTCCACATCCTCGATGTCGAGCGTCTCCTCGCGTAGCTTCCGAAGCTGCCGGTCGCGGAACCTCAGTTCCGCCTGCGCGGCTTCGCGCCCGTCGTCGACCCCGACCTCGTCCAGCCCCAGCGGATCGTCGGCACCGGTCCCCGCCGCGTCCGCCAGCATCATGCGCGCCTCGACCCTGTTCTTGAGATCGAGGTATCGATCAAGATCCTCCGTGGGCCAGAAGTTCACCATTCGCACCTCGCGATTGGTGCTGCCGATGCGGTCGATCCGCCCTAGGCGCTGCATGAGGCGGACGGGGTTCCAGTGGATGTCGTAGTTGACCACTAGATCGCAGTCCTGGAGGTTCTGTCCCTCGGACAAGCAGTCTGTGGCGATCACGATGTCGATCTCCTCGTCCGTCCCCGGATCGGCCGTTTCCCCGTGCGACCGGGGCGAGAAACGCGCGAGTATGTCTTCGAAGCGGGTGCTCCCCGCGGTTGCCCGGTTCCCCGCGCTCCCCGCCACCAGCGCCATGCCGATACCCGCGTCGCGAGCCCACTCCTCCAAGTTCTCGTAGAGGTACTTCGCGGTGTCCGAGAAGGTGGTGAACACCAGCGCCTTGCGGTTCGGGCGCCCCTCCCTGTCCCGCGGGGCCTCACGCACCTTCTCGGCCAGAACGCGCCCCAACTCCTGCAGCTTGGCGTCGCGAGCGGGCGTGACCGCGCGTGCCTGTCGCAGGATCCTACGGAAACTCTCCCGGTCCGCGCGCAGATCATCTCGCAGTCGAGGGATGTCCAGCTGCTCCAGCCTGTACGACGCAGCTCCTTCGCCGAGCGTGAACTCATCGTCCTCCTCGTCGGCCAACCCCATGCCGAACTGGTGCCTGCCCTCGCCCGTGGCCTCCCAGCGCTCGATGAGGTTATCCAGCTCGTCCATCTTCCCGATGATCCGCTCCATCGTCAGCGCGAACGAATCCACCGAGCTTTCCAGACGCTTGAGCAGGTTGACGCGGATCATCCCGATCAGCCACCTTTCCCGGTCGCGCTGGTCGAAATTGAGCTTCCGCTTCTCCTCGTCCAGATCCGTGGGGTCGGTGACGTACTGTGAGGGCATGTACACGGCCATCCGGAACCTGCTGATGACCTCGTGTAGCTGGTCGTAGGACAACGCGCCCCTAGTGTCGGTCGCCGGGTACAGGTTCCGCGGCTTCGCCCTTTCCGGAAACGCTCCGTGCTCCTTCTCGAAGTCCGGATAGTATAGGCGAATGTGGCGGCGCGAGCGGGCGATCGTTACCGCGTCCAAGACCGCTAGGAAGTCGGCGCCCAACCGCTCGAGCAACACGGCCTTGTCGCGAGTGCCGCCATCGGCGAGGGACTCCTCCCACTTCCGGAACTCTTTCTGGGCACGCGCGAAGATGTTACTCACGCCGCCAATGCCGAGCTCGCGGAAGGCGTCCTCGCGCTTCTCGGTCATCAAGTATATCTGGTTGCGCAGGTCGCGCAGGGTTGTGTTTACCGGCGTCGCCGACAGCATGAGCACCTTGGTCTTCGTTCCCTCTGTGAGCACCTCCTCAAGCAAGCGACGGTAGCGGCTCCGGGAGATGAGATTCCCCTCGTTGTCTCGCTTGTCCCGCCCTTCGTTGCGGAAGTTGTGGGATTCGTCGATGACGACGAGGTGGAAACCACTCCAGTTGAATCCGGCGAGATTATTGTCGCCAGCCATGCCGCGAGTGCGGCTGAGATCGGTGTGGGCGAGAACGGTGTAACCGAAGCGGTCGCCGAGGAAGGGGTTGGACCGTTGGCCGGTATGTGCCACGTACCTAAGCCAGTTCGCCTTGAGTCGGCTCGGGCAGAGCACCAGAACCCTTTCGTTGTACGACTCGAAGTACTTGATCACGGCCAACGCCGTGAAAGTCTTCCCAAGCCCCACGCTGTCGGCAACAATGCAGCCGTTGTGCCGACGAAGGCGGTTGATCGCATTCTTCGCGCCCTGCCGCTGGAACTCGTAGAGATGCTTCCAGATCTCCGAATCGTAGAGGTGGGTGCCAGCCACTCCCCGTTCGTCCTCCTGCTGCTGGGCCAAGCGGTCTCCGAGCGCATGGAACAGCGTCTTGTAGTAGACGAATTCGGGGGAATAGTCCCGGCCCAGGCGCTCCAAGGCGTCCAGCACGTCCCGCTTGGCGTCACGGGTCAGCTCCCGATCATGCCACAAATCGTCGAACCACTGCAGTAGGGGTCCCCTGTCCTCCGCACGCTGCACTTGGAGATTGAGTTCGAGGTTGGGGCTGTGGCCGTAGCCGAGTCCGCGGCGGGTGAAGTTCGAGCTGCCCACGAGGGCTGAGGTCTCACGAGACTCCGTGCCCGAATCGTCCGGCTTGGCGACGTGGTACATCTTCCCGTGGAGGAAGTTACTCCGCTGAACCGTCCGAATGTCCGCCTTGCTTTCGATCCATCGAGCACAGGCGCGGGCTAGCGGCTTTTGCATAAGCGCCTGTGCCAGTTCCAGACCACCCTCAGAGGTCAGCCGGAATGCCTTGTCCTCTGCTTCCTCCGGGTCCAACGTGCCGAGTCCACGCGGATCCCCGTACAAGAATCTCAGCCGACCGATCTCGTCGAGTCGGTCGCGAAGGGCGCCGTACCCGTAGATCGTGAAGTACGCCGACACGACCGACAGGAGGCTCCCGTGCGTGATGCGATCACGCAGAAAGTCGCCAACCAAGCGGTCCTGGTTGTCGATGATTGCGTCGCGCCTTGTCATGACCGGAAGACTCATCCTCTCACCCACTCCTCGCGTGCACAGTGGCAGCGGAGCGATACTGTCTACAGTTCGATGTTCCGCGTCAACCGAATAGGTTCCGAAACCAAGACTCCTCTGGGTTGGCGCCGATCTCCGTCGTGGGAGGCGAGGGCCTACCCGTGGCCGCGCCAGAAGCCCTCCAAGGCCTCTCCGTCCGGCGAGACGCGGAGCTTGTCGAAGGCCCGGTTCCGAATCTGGCGTATCCGCTCCCGCGTCACGCCGAGAAGCTCGCCGATCTGCTCCAGCGTCATCCCCTGCCGTCGTCGAGGCCGAAGTAAAGGACGAGGATCCTCCGCTCACGCTCAGCCATGTGGCGTGTGAACATCCTCTCCAGCAGCTCCCGGCGCGCCTGGTCGTCGACTTTCTTCGCCCTGTTGCGAGAGTCCGCAGAACATCTTGCCACAACTGGATGGGCCGCGACCGCTGGCGCGGTCAAGCGACAGGCCTTGAAAAAACAGCACGTTGACCGGGCCGAGGCGCCCGGATTTCGCTACGACCGCCTTCGGCGGCCCGCGTAATCCGGGGGGCGGCTTGGCAGGCCTAGGGTCTCAACAGTACGCCCAGCTGAGATGACAAGGCGGGCGAAAAATCGGGGCGCCCGGATTTGAACCGGGGACCTCTGCGTCCCGAACGCAGCGCTCTACCGGACTGAGCCACGCCCCGAGGGGTACTGCGGACCGCGCGCTTGGCGCGGGGCCGGGCTCGCGCTCGCTGACGGAGCGGCGAGTCGGCTTTCTAGAGCGGGTGACCGGATTCGAACCGGCGACCTCAACCTTGGCAAGGTTGCGCTCTACCAGCTGAGCTACACCCGCTTGTGTTGTTTCCTCCGGCTTGCGGCCCGCGGGGCCGGCCAAGCTGGAGGGGTGCTGCCAGAGCCACCGGTCGGATTTGAACCGACGACCGCCGCATTACGAATGCGGTGCTCTACCCCTGAGCTACGGTGGCGAGCCGCCTGACGCTACCCGTGCCGCCCGGGGCGAGGGTTTCGCCGGGGGCTGCGGGGGGTGGACGCGACGGCAGTGGAGCCGGCGGGACTCGAACCCGCGACCTCTTGAGTGCGATTCAAGCGCTCTCCCAGACTGAGCTACGGCCCCTCGCTCGACACGTTGTTTGGAAACGGGGCTGACGGGATTCGAACCCGCGACCTCCGGTGTGACAGACCGGCACTCTAACCAGGCTGAGCTACAGCCCCCCGTAGCGGCGTTTCGATGGGGCCTACTGGACTCGAACCAGTGACCTCTACGATGTCAACGTAGCGCTCTAGCCATCTGAGCTAAGGCCCCTCCGAAAGACACGACGAGCGGACCCCGGGTGGGAGCCCGCTCGGACGACACAATGCTAAAGGAACGGCCTGAATCGGTCAACCTTGGCGGGCGCCTCGGCGGGCGTTGGATGGGGCGTCCCGGGCGACGGTTGCATCCACCGGAACGGGCTTTACCTTGTTCGCGACCCGCGCCTCCCACGCCGGAGGCTGCCGGGCGACTCACATCGTCGATTCCCCCTCAGAGAGGCGGATGAAGATAAGCTCTCGCGCGGCCGCGGGCGTCCTCGCTGCGGCCCTCGGCGCCACCGCTCTGGCGCTGTACCGGCCTTCAACCGGCGAACTCGAGCTCGCGGTCGCGAGTCTCGATCCGTCTTCGTTCCTGCACGCGCAGGAGAGCGCGGATCCGCAGGCCGCGGGCGAGGGCGAGACGGCGGCGGCATCCGCTCAGTACGCCGATGAGCAGGACCTCGCGACGATGCCCCCGCAGTGGCGCGCGATCTACGATCACGAGAACGCGAGCCGAGGACCCGAGCAGCCCATCCCGTTCAACCATCGTTTCCACGTCACGGACCTGCAGATCGACTGCATGTACTGCCACGTGGGGACGGAGCGGTCGGTGTCGGGAGTCGTCCCGTCGCTCGAGGTTTGCATGGGGTGCCACCGCATCGCGGGCACGGGGCTTCCGCCGGTCGAGGAACTCCGTCAGTACGAAGCGCGCGGCGAGCCGGTGGAGTGGGAGTGGGTGTACAAGCTGCCCGAGTTCGTGCAGTTCAGCCACAAGGCGCACCTGCGCAACCTCGAGTGCCAGGACTGCCACGGGCCGGTCGAGGAGATGGACCGGGTCTACCAGTGGGCGCCGCTGACGATGGGCTGGTGCCTCGAGTGCCATCGGCAACCTCCGTCCGACGCCGACTTCGCGACCGACCACACGCTGGCGCGGGACAACCCGCCTCCACGGGCGCCCGCGCCTCGCCAGCCGGAAGGGTTCTACCCACGGGACATCGACACGGACTACGGCCGGACCCGGGCTCCCACGGATTGCGCGGCATGTCACTTCTGAACGGGGGCCACGGCGGCTGCGGATGCGGCGGAAGCTGCTCGGGCGACGTCAGGCCCGAGCCCGGCGCGACGAACGGCTCGGCAAACGGCGCGATGAACGGCTCCGCAGACGGCGCGGTGAACGGGACGGGGACCTCGCGCCGCCGGTTCCTGAAGGTGCTGGGAACTTCCGGCGCCGGAGCCGCGACGATGGCCGCCTGCGGCCCTCCGGACTTCGCCGACAAGCTCATCCCGCACCTGGTTGAGGAAGAGGGGATCACGCCGGGCGTTTCCGAGACCTACGCAACGGTGCTGCCGGACGCGGGGCCGGAGCCGGTGCCGGTGCACGCGCAGGTGCGCGACGGCCGCGTCCTCGGCCTGAGCCCCAACTCCCGGTTCGGGGGCGGCACGAGCGGCCTTTCGTCGCTGACGCACTCCACGCTCCAGGACCTCTACGATCCGGATCGCGTGAGCCAGCCGCTCCAGCGGAACCCGTCGACCGAAGAGGGTGCGCCTCCCTTCCAGTTCGCGAGTTGGGAAGATGCGACGGCCGCGCTCACGAATGCGGTTCGCGTCGGCGGCGGGGTGCTGCTGACGGGCCGGGTCACGGGCACGACGGGCCGCTTCATCGCGGACTGGGCTCGCGTGATGGGGGTCGAGCACATCGCCTGGGAGCCGTTCTCGAACGACGCGCTGGCGACCGGGACCGCGGACGTGAGCGGCGGCGCCGGCATGCCGCGTTTCGACCTCTCCTCGGCGGACCGGATCGCCTGCTTCGGGGCGGACTTCCTGGGCACCTGGCTCGCGCCGACGCAGATGTCCGCGGGTTTCGCCGCTGCACGCGACATCGAGGCCCACCACCACGCGAAGTTCACCTTCGTCGGACCGCGCCTCTCGCTCACCGGCGCCAACGCGGACGAGTGGATCGAAGCCCGCGCGGGCACCGAGGGCGCGGTGGCGCTCGCGGTCGCCGGCGTCGTGGCCGCGTCCCGCGGCGCCGAACTGCCCGCCGGACTGCCCGGTGTATCGCCGGAGGCGGCCGCGGACGCCGCGGGGGTCCCGGCCGACGCGATCCGCGCGCTCGGAGAGGAACTCGCCGCCGCGGAGAACGCGGTCGCGATCCCGCCGGGGCTCGAGTCGCAGGGGGCCGATGCCCGGCAGGCGCACCAGGCGGTCGCGGCGCTCAACGAGGTGCTGGGCGCGGTGGGCCGCTCGGTCCTCCCGGGAGACGGCGCGCCCGAGGGCACGACGGCGAGCTTCGCGGACATGCAGGCTCTGATCGGGCGCATGCGGGCCGGCCAGGTGCGAACGCTGATCGTCGCCGGGTGCAACCCGGCCTACGCGCTCCCCGCCGCGGCCGGGTTCGCGGAGGCGCTGGCGAACGTGGCGAACACGGTCGCGATCACACCGCACCTCGACGAGACGGCGTCGGCCAGCGGGTGGGTGCTGCCCTGCCACCATGCGCTCGAGTCGTGGTGCGACGCGGAACTGGCGGACGGCGCGATGGCGCTCGGACAGCCGCTCATGCACCCGGTGTTCGACACGCGCCAGCGCGAGGACCTGCTGCTGGACGTCGCGAACGCGGCGGGACAGGGCGGCGCGTTCGGCGGGACGGACTACGCGACCGTGCTGCGGAGCACCTGGACCGAGCGGCTCGGCGGCCACGCCGCGTGGCTCGACGCGCTCCGGCGCGGCGGCGCCCCGGCGGCGGCATGGGCGGGCGACGATGGCGCCGGGGGCGGTGAGGACGATGCTCCCGCGGGCGGCGCTGTCGGCGACCTCGGCGGCTTCCAGCTCCCGCAGGCGCCCGCCGGCACGCAACTCGTCGTCTACCCGACGGCCCAGTTCTACGATGGCCGGGGCGCGAACCGCTCCTGGATGCAGGAGCAGCCCGACGCGATCACCAAGGCCGTGTGGAACTCGTGGGTGGAGATGCACCCCGACATGGCGGCCGAACTCGGCGTCGAGCGCGGCGACCTCGTCCGCGTCGAATCCGCCCAGGGCGCCATCGAGGCTCCCGTCTACGTCTATCGCGGCATCCGCCCCGACACGGTGGCGATCCCGCTCGGACAGGGGCACACGGAATACGGCCGCAACGCGCGCGGCCGCGGGGTGAACCCGCTGGACCTTCTCGCGGCGAACGCGGACCCCGGCTCGGGCGCGCTGGCGTACGCCGGGACGGCGGTCAACGTCACGGCTACCGGGGAGACCGCCCGGCTCGTCGTCACGCAGGGCTCCACCGACGACCTCGACCGCGAAATCGTCCACGCGATGAACGTGGAAGATGCGCTGCACGAGATCGAGGCACACGAGATCGACCTCGTCGAGCTGGTCGAGGCCGCGTGGGACTCGGATCCGAACAGCCCGTACCGCTGGGGCATGGTCATCGACCTCAACTCCTGCACCGGCTGCGGCGCCTGCGTCACGTCCTGCTACTCGGAGAACAACATCCCCACCGTGGGCGAGGAGCAGGCCGCGCTGCGGCGGGAGATGTCGTGGATGCGGATCCACCGCTTCGAGGAGGAGACGGAAGACGGCGGATTCCAGACGGTCCAGCAGCCGATGCTCTGCCAGCACTGCGGCGACGCGCCGTGCGAGCCCGTGTGCCCGGTGTACGCGACCTACCACAGCCCCGAGGGGCTCAACGTCCAGGTCTACAACCGCTGCGTCGGCACGCGGTACTGCGCGAACAACTGCCCCTACAAGGTCCGGCGCTTCAACTGGTTCAACCACGACGCCGCGCGCGGTCGCGGCGAGGGCGGGGCCTTCGCATGGCCCCTGAACCTCCAGCTCAACCCGGACATCACCGTCCGCGAGGTGGGGGTGATGGAGAAGTGCACGATGTGCGTGCACCGGATCAACAAGGCGAAGATCGACGCCAAGGACGAGGGACGGACCGTGAGGGACGGCGAGGTGACGACCGCCTGCCAGTCCAGTTGTCCGTCGAACGCGATCACCTTCGGCAACCTCAAGGATCCGGAGAGCGAGGTCTCCCGCAAGGCGAAGAGCGCCCGCGGCTACCACGCGCTCGGAGAACTCGGGGTGCGTCCCGCCATCACCTATCTCGAGGACGTCACCCACCGGCACATGGCGGCCGGCGGCCACGGTGAGCCGGCCGCGGCCGGAGAGGGCGAAGAGGCGCACTGATGGCCACCGCGGAGAAGAGGGTGCCCGCCCACCCGACGCTGGCCGACGCGAACCGCGACATCACGCGCCCCATCGCGATGCCCGAGAAGCGCTTCTATCTCGTGCTCGGAGTCGCGGCGGCGGGTCTCGCCCTCATGTTCGGCGCCTGGTTCTACCAGATCGGGGCCGGCATCGGCGTCGCGGGCATCACCCACCCCGTCTTCTGGGGCGTCTACATCACGACGTTCGTCTTCTGGGTGGGGATCGCCCACTCCGGGACGCTGATCTCCGCGATCCTCTACCTGTTCCGTTCCGGCTGGCGCACGACGATCAACCGGACCGCGGAGGCGATGACGATCTTCGCGGTGATGACGGCGGGGCTCTTCCCCCTCATCCACCTGGGGCGCGTCTGGTACTTCTACTACCTGATGCCGTACCCGTCGCAGCGGCAGATCTGGCCGGACTTCCGGTCGCCGCTCGTGATGGACGTGTTCGCGGTGTCGACGTACCTCACGATCTCCGCGCTGTTCTGGTACACCGGGCTCATCCCCGATTTCGCGATCCTGCGCGACCGGGCCAAGGGCTGGATGTACAAGATCTACGGCGCGTTCTCGCTCGGGTGGCAGGGGACGGTGAGCGAGTGGCGGCACTACCGCCGGATCTACCTTTATATGGCGGGGATCGCGACGCCGCTGGTGCTGTCCGTGCACTCCGTGGTCTCGTGGGACTTCGCGCTCTCGATCGTGCCGGGGTGGCACTCGACGATCTTCGCCCCGTACTTCGTCGCCGGGGCGATCTTCAGCGGGGTCGCCCTCGTGATCACGATCATGATCCCGCTGCGCTGGGCGTTCGGGCTCGAGGCGTACATCACGGAGAACCACTTCGAGAACATGGCGAAGCTGGTCCTCCTCACCTCGCTCATCGTCGGCTTCTCGTACGGCACGGAGTTCTTCCTCGCCTACTACTCGGCGGACCCGATCGAGATCGAGAGCTTCCGCTGGCGGGCGATGGGAGCCTACGCCCTGCCGTTCTGGGTCATGGTGTTCTGCAATGTCGTCGTGCCGCAGGCGCTCTGGTTCAAGAAGGTGCGCACGACGCTGCCGGCGCTGTTCACGCTCACGATCTTCGTCAACATCGGGATGTGGTACGAGCGCTTCGTCATCATCGTGACCTCGCTCGCCCACGAGTACGAACCGGGGGGCTGGGGCCTGTACACGCCCAGTTGGGTGGAGATGTCGATTCTCGTCGGCAGCTTCTGCTGGTTCTTCTTCTGGTTCCTCCTCTTCTCGCGCAGCCTGCCGGTGATCTCGATCGCCGAGGTGAAGGAACATCTCGCACACGAACAGGCGCACGCACACGCGGATGACCACGGGGATGACCATGAGTAGCGGCGTCCTGGGGCAATACGACACGCTGCCCGGCACGCTCGACGCCATCGCGCGGCTGCGGGAGGCGGGACACCGCGACATCGAGGTCTTCTCGCCGATTCCGTCGCCGGAGATCGAGGAGGCGATGGACATCCATTCCTCGCCGGTGCGGGTGTGGGCGCTGACGGGCGCGATCACCGGGTGTACGCTCGGGCTGCTGCTCACGGCGGGCACGTCGCTGGCCTATCCGCTCGTCACGCAGGGCAAGCCGCTCGTGTCGCTGCCGCCGTTCGTCATTTTCATGTTCGAGCTCACGGTGCTGCTGACGGGGATCTTCGGGCTGGTCGCGCTGCTCGTGCACACGAGGCGGCCGGTGATCAAGCTCGATCCGGCGTATCGCACGTCGTTCTCGGTCGACCGCTGGGGCATCTTCGTCCCGGCCAACGGCGAAGGCAGCGCCGCCGCCGAGGCGCTGGTGCGGGAGACCGCCGCCGTGGACGTGGAGGTGCAGGAATGAGCGGCCGGGCGACTGTGGCCGTGCTGCTCACGGCCCTCGTGGCGGGCGCCTGCGACGACCAGATCAAGCACCTGGAGCAGCGCACGCCGTTCTTCAACACGATGTCCTGGCAGCCCTCGGTGGAGGCCTTCGAGGAGCGGGCGCGGACGCCGGTGCCCGGCACGATGCCGATCGACGGCGAGCGCACGTACGACCTGATGGCGGCCGACACGATGCTCGTCAGCCCGCTCGCGGGCACGGAGGCCGACCTGGCCCGGGGCGCGGAGCTGTACAGCCAGTTCTGCACTCCCTGTCACGGCGTGACGGGCGCGGGCGACGGCTCGGTCGTGGGACAGAACCGGATCCCGAACATCCCCCTCCTCAACATCCGCGGCGAACTCACGCGCGGGTACACGGACGGCTACATCTGGGGCATGATCGGGAACGGACGCGGGCTGATGCCGCCCTACCAGCGCATTCCGGCCATGGACCGCTGGTACCTGGTCGCGTACGTGCGGCAACTGCAGGCCGAAGCGATGGCCGAGGAAGCGGCGGCGGCCGAGGCCGAGGCGGCAGCGGTGGAAGCAGCGGAGGGCGAGGCCGCAACGGGCGAAACAGGCGAGACAGGCGCCACGGGCGAGACGCCCGGCACGGGTGGGGGTCAGTGAGCGGCGACGACGGCCGTCCGACGCTCACCACGGGCGAGGCGCTGAAGACGATCAGCGGCCGCATTCCGACGGTATGGCTCGCCGTGTGGCTGGCGGCCGTCGCGATCGGGGCCGTGGGCTTCGCGACCACGGTCGGCGGGGACGCGCAGCGCGCCTGGATGAGCGTGTGGTCGAACTTCCTCTTCTGGACGGCAATCTCGATGGCGGGCGTCGTGTTCGGGGCCGTCCTCCAGGTCGCGAAGGGTCACTGGGGCAAGAAATTCCGCCGGCTCGCCGAGGCGGCGGGGGCCTTCCTCCCCATCTCCTTCGCCTTGTTCTTCACGCTCCGGCTCGGGGCCGAGCACGTCTTCCCCTGGATCGGGCCCGTGGAGACATCGCACCTGAACCGCGACTGGCTGACGCTCGAGGGCGTCTTCCTGCGCAACGGGGTCCTGCTCGCGGTGCTCTACCTGCTCGGCTTCGTGTGGCTGTTCTACTCGATCCGGGCCGACGCGCCGCTGGTCGCCGCCGAGAATCGGGGCTGGCGCAAGGCCGTGGTCTCCCTCTTCGCCCGGGGTTGGCGCGGAGACGACGTGGAGGTCGAGCGCTGCCGCGGCCGGATCGGGCGGTTGTCCGCCGTGCTGATCCTGAGCTGGGCCGTCGTCTTCTCGCTCCTGGCGTTCGACTTCGGGATGTCGCTCACGCCGGGGTTCATGAGCATGGTGTGGGGGCCGTACTACTTCATCGGCGGCTGGCTCGGCATGCTGGCGCTCGTCGCGATCGTGGCCCACCGCACCAACGGACGGGCCGGCGGGATGCAGCTGTGGGGCAAGTACGATTTCCACGACCTCGGCAAGCTGACGTTCGCCTTCGTGGCGTTCTGGACCTACCTCTGGTTCGCCCAGTATCTCGTGATCTGGTACGGCAACATCCCGCGCGAGACGAACTTCTTCATGCCGCGCTCGACGGGCGCCTTCGGCTGGATGTTCTGGCTCCAGATGGTGCTCATCTTCGCTCTCCCCTTCCCCTTCCTCCTGGGGCGGAGCCCGAAGATGAGTTCGCGCTGGCTGGCGTTCGTCGGACTGCTGATCCTGATCGGCTTCTGGGTCGAACGCTGGAACATGGTGGCGCCGTCGATCTGGCACGGGGAGGGACTGCCGCTCGGCGTGCCGGAAGCGATGATCTCGGCCGGCTTCCTCGGCCTGTTCGCGCTGGCATACAGCGCCTACTCGACGACCTTCCCGAAGGTCCCGCTGCGCGAGACGATCGCGCTGGGGAGTCCCGGCCGCGGCCCGTAGGCGGCAGCCCGGCGCCGCCCGCGGATGACAGGGGGTGCCCCGGCCGGCCTCCGGCCTCTATTTTCAAATGCTGGCAGTATGAAGGTGACGGTGCGAACCATGCCGGTGTGGCGTGGCGTCGCACCGCGCAGTTCTTGACCGAGGCGGTTTGGATGGAGCTTTCCGACAACTACGAGCAGATGCTGCAGCGGACGACCGCGACGGTCGAGAAGTACCGCGAAGGGGCCGAGGAGCTGAGGGTGAAGCTCCGCGAGGCCCGCGCCGGCCGAAAAGTGCAGATCATGGCCATGATCGACCGGCTGGAGCGCAAGTACGATGGAGCGAAGACGCGCCTGGAGGAACTCTCCGACTCCGAGGAGGATGGCAACAGCAAGGCCCTCGGCGTGCTCCACCAGAAGGTGGTCTCCGAACTCTCGGACATGAAGCGGACGATCCAGACCCGGATCCGCTGACCTCCCATCGCCCGCGAGTTGGATCGCAAGCGCGTGGTGTTGCGGCCGGGCAGCGGGGTTCAGCGGTAGCGGACCAGCTTCCAGGCGATGTTGGCAGCAGCGCTTTCGGACACCCTGAGGCGGATGCTGCCGCCCAGACCGGGATCATGGACCGTGAAGTAGTAGTTTCCGCCCAGCGCCGACTGGCCTCCCGCTCTTGCTCCGGACCCGAGTTCGATCGTTTCCCACGACTCGAAGTGCTGCCAGGCGCGATCGACGAACGCGATGTCATAGTTCGGCAGCAGGTTTCGGTCGTCGAGGGCGAAGGAGACCATCCATTCCAGCCGCGCATCCACCGGATCCCAGCCGGCTATCACCTCCGTCATGTAGTCGGCGAGGCCCGCATCCTTCTGTTGCCTTCCGGTATCGAAGAGGTTGCGCGAGTACCCGAACCAGCCACCGGATGCGCCGTGCATCACGCGGCGCACCGCAGTCTCGTACAACTGCCCGCGGCGCAGGACGAGTTCCTCGACGAGATAGCGAAAGAAGGGGTGACTCTCGCTGTAGCCGTAGAGGAAATCTCCGTTCCAGGGCAGCCTGATTCTGCGGCCGTATACCGGCTCGCGTGCGTCGAGGTTCGCGTCCAGGGACAGGCCCGCCGCATGCCTCATCTGTTCCTCTGCGGCGAAGTTCGCGATCCCCTCAACGGCCCAAACGGCGCTGCGGTTGGGCGTGTTTCGCGCGTCCCACGCGTGTGCAAGCTCGTGGGCGGTGAGACTCCGGTACCACCCTTGGGATCCCCATTCGAAGTGCGTCACATGCACGGTGGCGGTGGGTTCGGTGCGGCCATCGATGTTGTAGTACGCCACGCCCGTCGGGGGGTTGCCCTGGGCTGCGTGGTTGTACAGGACGACCATCTGCCGATTCTTCGTGTTGCTGATCGGCTGCTCGTCCCCGAACAGCGTCCGGTAGACACCCAAGGCGTCATCAGAGCCGAGCCACGTGAGGATCCCCTTCATTTCCGCGGCCTGGGCGGCGCTCCAGATGATGGGGATGTCCTCCCGGAATACGGCGAGGACGATATTCGGGGAGAACAATCCCATCACTTCGAAGAGGCCTTCGCGGTCGTCGCTGGTGTACCAGTGGAATATGTCGCCCTCGGCCCACGGCTCGACTCGGTTGCCGACCCCGAGCGTATCGCTGCGCACATCGAACGCGCGTGGATGCGAGCGCGGCGGCTCGGGCGCGCGGAAGGGTCTGGACCGAGGCTCGTCGCGAAGCTCCGGCAACGGCGGGAGCAGTCGGTCCGCGGATGGTTCTGCCGTAGCGTCGCTGACGTCGATCACGTAAGGCTTGCCGCCGCCGTACGCACTCTCCGGGGCCCGGCTCCGAGCCGCGTCGATGTCGCTGCGCTCGACGCCCGCGAGGATGTAGCGGGCGGGACGATCCGCCGCGAGGCGAAGACACTCGTCCGCCCCGTCCACGCGGTATGCTTCGCCCACTTCGAGCACGGCCACGGGTCCGGCCAGCCGCGTGACGCGCGGATCGGTCCCCGCCGACAGGCCGGGCATGGACACATCCCCCTCCGCCAGCGGCGGGCCAGCGCACGCGCCGCCGCGGTGCGGCGGGAACGCGAACCGCATCTGGGCGCTGTCGCCGAACGCCTCGACCGCCGTCAGCCCGCTGACAGAGACGGCCGGCAACAGAATGCGGTCTACGGCGTACCCCCTCACCGTGATCGCGTCGCTGGCTGGCAGTTCGCGCTGCTCGATGGAGGCGACGAACGGCTCGGAGGGCAAGACATTGAGCTGCACGGACCTCAGCCGCGTGCCGGAGGCCGTGAGATCCGCCCGCACCCAGCCGGGACCGGCGACTTCGAGCACCAGTTCGCCCGGGGGACCCGTTCGTTTCGTATGTCCGTCGATGACGGGCATCTCCTCCAGCCAACGCGACTCCTTGATCTCGTAGCTGAAGTCGGCGCCACCCGCGTCAACCGGAATGGCGACTGTCGTGTCGAGCGCCGAGACTCGCAAGTGGTAGACCGTGGAGGAGACCAGTAGGGCGCTGCCGCTCTTGTCATCCCGTGTGGCCGTAATCCGCACCTCGCCGTCACCCGTCGCTGTGACGAGGCCAGCGCTGTCGACCGTCGCGATGCGAGGATTGGAGGTCTCCCATGCGAAGCTGGCGTCCTCGATCACGAACTCGTTGGTGTCCCTGGCCTCGGCATTGAAGGCCGCCGTCTCGCCGATGACATACAGGGTGTCGACCGGCGCGATGACCGCCACGTCGGCAGCCAACTGGCGCACCGTAATGGCGGCATCCCCGCCGACCTGCCCAGAAGTGGCGCGAATCATGGCCGCCCCGTTCCCCGCGGCTGTGACGAGGCCACCGGCATCGACGACCGCGACCGATACGTCCTCGCTCGTCCACGTTACGCTGGCGCCCGCGATGGCCTGTCCGTGCCGGTCCAGCACGCGAGCGACCAGCCGGACCGTGTCCGCGAGTGCGCTGAACGCCGCGGCCTCGGGGGTAACGGAGACTGACACTGCCTCCGGCGGGGGCGGGGGCGGGGGAGGAGGAGGAGGCGGCGGCGGCGGATTGGGCATCGGTGGCGGCGCCGGATCGGGCATCGGTGGCGGCGCCGTCGGCTCGCCGCAGTTCCACGCGAGGACGAGGGCGAGTCCCAGCCCCGCGAGCGGGATGGATCTTCGGCTTCTCATCCTCACGGACTGCCTCGGTTCCTTTCGTTGCTCTCGTCAATCCGTGGAGCGGTGCGCGATCCGCCTGTATCCACGGGACGGACCGTGGCGGGCGCGAGCGCGGCCGGCAGGATGACGCCGTCCGGCCCGTCCAGCGGACCGGGACCTCCCTCGGGATACCCCCCCGGCGCACCCTCACCGTGGGTCCGACTCGCCGGCACGATCAGGAGGGACGCGGCCTGTGCCGAACCGGCCCGCGCGGTCGCAACCGCTGCCGACCGGGCCGGCCGACCGGAAAGAGGCGGAATGGGGCCCGGGAAGATCGTGGCGTCCCCCACGGAGGCCGGCGTCTCGAACCGGCCAATGCCGCTGCGGAACGGGTAGCCCAGCAGCCCCCCGTTGTATCCCCAGCAGCGCAAACCGCCCCACTCCATGACGGCGCAGGTACCATCTTCGAAGGCGAAGATCCGTGTGACCGGGCCTCCCACGTCCACGGGGTCCACCTCCCAAGCCGCCTCGTCGTCGCCCACACGCAGGTTCTCCAGCAGGCCGAGTTGGCTGCTTCCGCTCGTACCCAGACCCCAGCACCGGACGGACCCGTCCACCAGGAGTGCGCACGTGTGCCAATAGCCCGCCACGATGTCCACCACCGGCGCCTCGAAGTGCAGCGGGATCGTTTCCGCCGCAGTCTCGTCGTCACCGATATGGAACCAGTGGCCGAGCCCATGGCCCAACTGGCCGTAGGTGTTGCTTCCCCAGCAGCGGACGGCGCCAACCTCCATCAGCGCGCACATGTGGTATCCGCCCGCCGCGACCTTGGTCGCCCGGCCGGGCAACTCCAGGTCGCCGGCTTCCGAGGGGGCTTCGTCGTCCCCGATCGGCTCCGTGGTGCCCAACTCACCGTACCCGAGGCCGAAGCTTCTTCCATCCAGCTCCCCGGTCCGCCAATCCCAGTCTTCGCCGTTGAGCCCCCAGCACCTCACCTTCCCGGTGTCGAGCAGGGCGCACACCTTGTAGCGGCCGCCCGCCACCTGCACGGCGCGGCCGCCGAGGAGCACCTCGCCGTACGTCTCCGCCCTCTCGTCATCTCCGACGTTGATCTGCTCCTGGTGGCCCAGTCCGAGCTGTCCGGCGTGGTTGCTCCCCCAGCAGCGGACGCTCCCGTTGTCGTAGACCGCGCAGACCGTGTCGGAGCCGCCGCCGATGTCTACCACTCTCCCGGATCCGCCGGTGGGCACCGGTCCCGCCGAGGCGGGGGTTTCGCCGTCCCCGATGTCATTCAGGTTGCCGTAGCCCAGCAGCCCGCCCACCGCCCGTCCCCAGCACACGACATCGCCGGCGTAGCGGAGGGCGCATTCGTGCAGGGTGCCCCCCTTGAGCCTCGCGACCGCTCCGCCCAGATCCAGGCTCTCATGCACCTCGGTCGGGGTGACGATCCCTGCCATCTGCGTACCGTACCCCCACAGCGGGTGGTTCCGGTTGCCCCAGCAGCGCACCTCCCCGCGTTGCACCAGGACGCACACGACATCCTGGTTGAAGCGGAAGCCGGTGATCGCGTACACCTCCACCTTCGCCGCGGCCCGCTGGCCCAAATAGTCAGCCCGGAATTCGGCCGAGCCGGCACCTGTGCCGGTCACCATGCCGGCCTTCAGGGTCACGACGGATGGATTGGAACTCTCCCACGAGTCGATCCACGCAGGATCGATGGAGACCGTCGTGCCGTGGGCGTCCGTGAGCCTAAGCGATGCCAAATGGGATTGGCTCACGCCCAGTTGCCACTCCTCCGCGTCAACTTCGAACGCGAGGGGTTCCTGGAGGACGTAGTAGTTCCGGTACTCGCCGAAGTACCGGAAAGAGGTCGTGTCCCACGCCACAACGCCCAACCGGGTCCGGCCGACTCCCTCCGCAGTGGCGCACAGCCGGGCGGTCGCGCCATCAGCGGACAACACCAGCGAATCGACGCGCGACACTTCAGGATCCAGCGACAGGATGGACACGTAGTCGTAGTCCTCGAGGCGGACGGTATCCCCATCCGCATTGACGCCGGACACTCCGAAGCACGAGGAGCGGCCGGGAAGCGTCCAGTTCGGACCCGTGACGGAACCATGGACCCATTCCCAGTTCGTCAGAGCGCTGTGTGCGGACAGGTAACCGGCGGCGGCGGCGAGGCTGTCCCGGCCCGCGCGACCCGCGAACACCTCTACCGACGCCGTGAGGCCATCGCTGGACACGCGAGGCGGCGCGACGGTCAGATCGCTTCGCTCGGCGCGGATCCAACGCACGCCCGGGGAGGGTGGATTCATGGCAACGCCGGCGGAGTCGAGCAGTCGGGCGGTAACCGTGACCGCCCGCGGGAGGGCGCCAGCCCGGGTGAAGAACGCGGCCCGCCGCGGCTCCACTTGCAACTCCGTGCCCAGCGGAATGTCCGTGTTGGGTACGGCGTTCAGGGCGGGGGGCGTACCCGCCGGTTCCGTCAAGGCGGTGTCCGGGCGGCACCCACTCAGGGAGAAACTGGAGATGAGCGACGCGAGAATGAGGACGTCACGGTGAGCAAGTCGGCTCAGGCAGGAGGCTGGGAATCTCCGGTCCATGTGTATGTATGCGCAGCCCCGGACCTATACGTCAAGAGGTGCAAATATTGCAGATGTTCTAGCTAAGTAATTGTATCACGCAAACTCTTGAAGGAAGTTGGGAACTCTCAACACGGTATGTAACTGACTGTCTTGCGATTACCGGACGCGCGAGGCCCGGGGGGGGGAGGCGGTACGGCGTCCGAACTGCTTCCTTGCGGCGGTCAGTCCAGTCGGAGGGCAGCTCTCAGAAAGCGGCGCTGGCGGCGGACGTGCTTGCCGAAATACCCCTCCGCCGGGCTCGCGCGCTCGGGGCGGCCGATGTAGAGCGGCTCGCGGCCGATGAGTTGGCGCAGGTGCGGGCGCACGGACGTCCAGGCGCCCATGTTTTCCGGCTCTTCCTGTACCCAGCAGATCTCCGCCTCGCGGGGATACCGGGCCAGGGCCGCGGCAAGTTCCTCCACCGGGAAGGGATACGGCTGTTCCACGCGCAGGATCGGGATGTCGTGCGCGGGGGGAGCCTCGGCGAGGAGATCGAAGTAGACCTTCCCGCTGCACACGACGATCCGGCTCACGCGCGAGGGATCGGCCTGGAAGTCGGGGTCCGGCAGGACCGGGCGGAAGGCGCCGCCAGTGAGGTCGCCGATCGTGGAACGGGCGCGCGGATGGCGCAGCAGGCTCTTGGGCGTCATCACGATGAGGGGGCGACAGGTCGCGCGCAGCGCCTGCCAGCGCAGGGCGTGGAAGAATTGCGCGGGCGTCGTGCAGTTCGCGACGCGGATGTTGCCCTCGGCGGCCAGTTGCAGGAAACGCTCCAGCCGGGCGCTCGAGTGCTCCGGGCCCTGGCCCTCGTAGCCGTGCGGCAGGAGCAGGACGAGCCGCGACTCCAGCCCCCACTTCGTGCGCCCGGACACGATGAACTGGTCGATGATCGCCTGTCCGACGTTGGCGAAGTCGCCGAACTGCGCCTCCCACATGACGAGCGCGTTGGCGGCGATGGTGGAGAAGCCGTACTCGAAGCCGAGCGTGGCGATCTCGGACAGGGGACTGTTCGCGATCCTGAACGCCCCCTGCCCCTGTTCGAGGTGGGCCATGGGCGTGTAGGGGCGCCCGTCCTCGGCGTCGTGCAGCACGAGGTGGCGGTGGCTGAACGTGCCGCGCTCGGCATCCTCGCCGGTGAGGCGCACGGGGACGCCCTCGGTGAGGAGGCCCGCCAGCGCGAGCGCCTCGGCATGCCCCCAGTCGATCCCCGCATCCAGCGCGGCCCGTCGCCGTTCCAGCTGTCGCTCGAGCTTGTGGAAGGGTGTGAAGTCGTCCGGCCAGCGGTGGATCGCGTCGTTGAGTCGCCGCAGCCGCGCCTCCGGAATGCCGGTCGGCCGCGCCGGTTCCGCCGGATCCATGAGCCGCTTCGGGTCCGGCGCCGCTCCCCCCTGTGCGTCCGCTTCCTTGTGCGCGGCGATCGTCCCCCTCGCCGCCTCGAGTTCCGCGTTCACGTCCGCGGCCATGGTGTCGACCTCGTCGCGGGAGAGAAGCCCCCGCTCGACGACGACATCCGCAAACTGCCCGCGCACGCGCGGGTGCGAGGCGATTCGTTCGTACATCATGGGCTGGGTGTACGAGGGTTCGTCACCTTCGTTGTGCCCGTAGCGCCTGTAGCCCACGAGATCGATGACCAGGTCCTCTCCGAACTCGAAGCGGTAGTCGATGGCGAGCCGCACGGCGGCCATGCACGCCTCGGGATCGTCGGCGTTCACGTGCACGACGGGGAGGCGGAAGCCGAGCGCCAGGTCGCTCGCGTAACGGGTCGAGCGGCTGTCCCCGGGCAGTGTGGTGAAGCCGAGCTGGTTGTTCGTGATGATGTGGAGCGTGCCGCCCGTCTCGTAGGCCCGCAGCCGGCACAGGTTCAGCGTCTCCGCCACGACCCCCTGTCCCGCGAAGGAGGCGTCGCCGTGGATGATGATGGGGAGAATCGCCGAGGAGTCGGAGGCCTCGCCGGTGAAGCGCGCCGCCCGGGCCATGCCGAGGACGACGGGGTTCACATGCTCGAGGTGGCTCGGGTTGGGGGCGAGGCGCACGTCCAGTTCAACCTCGTCCTCCGCGACCTGCGACCGGCCCCCGACGTGGTACTTCACGTCGCCGGAGCCATGCTCCGGGAGGGCGGTCATGATGCCGCGCGCGGCCTGTTCCTCGAATTCGGCCACGATCGACTCGTAGGACAGCCCCATGACGTGCGCCAGCACGTTCAGCCGGCCGCGGTGCGCCATCCCCACGAACACCTGTCGCGCCCCGCGCCGCCCGGCGCTCCCGATGATCCCCCGCATCATGGGCACGAGCATGTCGAGCCCCTCGACGGAGAAGCGCTTCTTCCCGAGGTAGGTGCGGTGCAGGAAAGTCTCGAGCCCTTCCACGCGGGTCAGCCACTCGAGGCACGCCTGCGCCCGCACGCGGCTCATGAGGAGCCGGTGGCGGTGCGACTCGATGTAGTCCACGAGCCAGTCGCGCTGGGTCGGGTTCTCCATCTGGTCGAGTTCGTAGCCGATGGGGCCGCAGTAGATCTCCTCGAGGCGGTCGATGACCTCGGCGGCGTTGTTGCCCAGGTGCTTGAGCCAGACCGCGGTGGCGGGCACGCGCGCGAGTTCCTCGCGGCGGATGCCGTGGTATTCCGGCTCGAGCAGCGGGTGCCTCGGAGGCTCGGAGCCGAGCGGGTCGATGCGCGCCCCGAGGTGTCCGTACGCCCGGTAGGCCTCGACGAGCGCCCCGGCGATGGCGGCGAGCCGCAGGTCCTCCGTCGCCACGACCTCCGCCTCGGCCGGCGTGGGTTCGGGCGGGGGAGGAGCGGGGGGAGGGGCAGGAAGGGCCGTCCCCGGTGGCGCTTCAACGGCCGCCCCGGCCGACGGATCCCAGCCCGCCAGCGGAGGCGGGATCACACCCCGGTCGCGGAGCGCCCGTTCGACCAGCCTCTCGGCGTATCCCGCGTTGTAGCCGTCCGCGGCCCAGCCGCCGTCAACAGCGGCGCGGCCTCCATCCTCGCTCACCTAATGGTGTCCGTGTCCGTGGCCGTGGCCGTGTTCGACGTCCTCACCGCCCGCCGCGCCGGAAAGGCTGCGGTGCACGGTGTCGAGCCAACGTTCCGTTGAGATGAACCCGGCGCCCCAGTCCGCCCACTCCTCGGCGACGCCCTCGCCCTGGACCTGCTCGCTGCTCATCCCGGCGTCGATCTTCCCGCGGACCATCGCGATCGTCTCGGTGATCATGCGGTGGTACGTGCGCAGGTCGTCCACGGAAGAGAGCGGGCCGTGCCCGGGGATGATGCGGATGTCGGCGGGCACGTTGTCCAGCACGTCCGAGATCCCGTTCGCGAGCCCCTCCACGCTCCCGCCGCTGTCGATGTCGACGAAGGGGAAGCGTCCGGCGAAGAAGTCGTCTCCCATGTGGAGGACGTTCGAGCCGGTGAAGTAGATGAGGGCGTCCCCGTCCGTGTGTCCGTGCGGGATGTGGAACGCCCGGATCTCCTCGCCGTTGAAGTGGATGGAGACGGCGTCATCGAAGGTGACGACGGGCAGGGCCACCTCGGGCGATCCGCCCGCCACCAGCCTCGTCCGCACGTTCGTGTGCGCCACGATGGTGGAAGCGTCCCCGAACTCGACGTTCCCGCCCGTGTGATCGCCGTGGAAATGGGTGTTGAGAAGGAACTGCGGCTCCGCAGCCTCCTCCGACTGTCCGACCTCGCGCAACGCATCGCGAATCTTGTCCGCCAGCGGCGCGAACTGGTCGTCGACCATCAGCACTCCATCGGAGCCCGAGGACACGCCGATGTTGCCACCGCTCCCCACCAGCATCCAGACGCTGCCGGCCACATGCGTCGCCTCGATCCGGACAGCCGAGAAATCACGCTGCGCGAGGACGGGGGTGGAGAAGAGACCGGTGAACAGGGTCGCGAGAGAAAGAGCTGCAAAAAAAGGTCGAGCTTTCATGGGATGCACTCCTGAATACGGACCTGGATACGGACGCCGCGTAGCGCCCGACGCGTACCGCCGGGCGCCCGAAGATGGGGCCATGCCTGAGCCAATGCCAACTCTGCATGCAAACTCTTGTTTTCTCAGTTGGAGCCCTTCGGCAGCAGGGTGCCGCCAAACGGAGTCACGCCCGCCGGATAGCGGGCCGCAATGGCGCCGGAACCGTCCGCCTCCAGGTCGATGACCGCGACGTCCCCTCGTCCGCGCACCATCACATAGAGCCTCTCGCCATCGGGCGAGAAGAGGGGGAACCCGGGACCGGGGCCGACCGTCACATGCCCCGCGACTTCCCGCGCCTTCACGTCGATGATCGCGACGTTTTCGGTATCGTTCCGGGTCGACGCCGCAAACCGCCCATCGGGCGAGATCGCGATGCGGCCGGCCCCGCCGCCGCCGGTGTCGATCGTCGCCACGACCTCGTCGCTCGACGTGTCGATCACCGTGACGGCGCCGTCGTAGTCGGAGTGCACCCACGCCTCCCCGTCGGGCGTGAAGTCGACGCCGACCGGGCCGCCGGGGACATCGATGATCTTCACGATCTCGTCGGTGCGGGTGTCGATGACGACGACCCGGTCATCGTCGCGGTGGGGGTAGTACAGCTTGTCGGTCCGCCGGTCGACGGCGAGGAAGTGTCCGCCTTCGAGGAGCAGGTCGATCTTCCCCGCCACCTCCCCGCGCGCCACGTCGTAGATGACGAGGCCGGGCACCTCGGACCACTCCACGCCGACGTAGAGCTTCGTCCCGTCCCGGTTCAGCGCGACGCCGTGCGGGAGCGCCGACCGGTTGGTGATCATCTCGGAGCCGTACGGCCGCAGGTCCGGAGGCCGCCGGAAGTACGCCGACTCGATCCTCCCCTTCTCCTCGAACGTCTTCGCGTCCAGGATTACGACGTAGGGGGGGTCGCGGGGGATCGCCACGAAGATCGTGCCGCCATCGGGACTCACCACCGCTTCATGCGGCTGGTTCTCGGCCGTGAACCGGTTGATGATGCGGCCAGTTTTCGGATCGATCTCGTAGGCGGTGAAATCGTCGTGGCTCAGGGCGATGATCGTATGATCCTGCGCGACGGCCACGCCGGGAGCGCAGAGGCCGACCCCTGCGGTCGCGGCGAGAATCAGCGTTCGCGGCCATCCTCCGACCGTTCTCCGACAGACTCGGAACATGCCGTTCTCCTCCTCCGGCCGAAGCGCCGGAACTCTTGACCGCCCGCCAATCCCGGAAGCACACTGAGCGAAATGCGCAGCTATATCGTCTTTCTTCTTCTCCTTTCGATCAAGGTCGCGGGGAAGGCGTTCTGCCGGGTGCGGCTGGAGTGGGTTCGGGACGCCGACGAACCGTGGGCGGATCTGCGCGTGCTCGCGCTGCTCAATCACACGAGTCTCTTCGAGCCGGTCTTCCTCGCGGCGGTGCCCAACCGCCTGCTCTGGCAACTCGCCACGCACGGGGTGGTGCCCTTGGCGGACAAGACCGCGGCCCGGCCGATACTGGGACGGCTCTTTCTGCTCATCGCCAAACACGTGGTACCGGTGACGCGCGAGAAGGATGACACCTGGGAGGAAGTGCTGCGGCAGGTTCGCGATCCGGAGGCCGTGCTCATCATCCTCCCCGAAGGGCGGATGATGCGCCGAACCGGGCTGGATCGTGAGGGGAAGCCGATGACGATACGCGGGGGGATCGCGGACATCCTCCGGGCGACGCCGGACGGCCGCCTGTTCATCGCCTACAGTGGGGGGCTCCATCACATTCAGGCGCCGGGGGAACGCTTCCCGCGACCCTTCCGGCGCGCCTGGCTGGGCGCCGAGGTCGTGGACATCGGGGAATACCGCGGAGCACTCGGCGGCTCGGAGTGCGCGGAAGCCTTCAAGGTGGCCGTGATCGAGGATCTGACGCGCCGGCGGGACGCCTACTGTTACCGCACCCGATAGCGGCCCGTAGCGGCAGAGCGCGATGCGGCAGAGCGGGCGTTTGCGTCAGTTGAAACGGACGCGTCTCCAGGCGTCATCGGGACCGAGGGTCCAGGCCCGCCCGTCCATCACGACGAGAGAGATGCGGCGCGCGTTCCGGATGTCGGCGACGGGATTCGCCTCCAAGACGAGGAAGTCCGCGCGCTTCCCGATCTCGATCGTCCCCCGCTCGTGCAGTTGGCCGAGCGCTATGGCGCCGTTCCTCGTGGCCATCCCGAGAACTTCGAGGGGAGGGATGCCGGCCTCCACGAGCAACTGCATCTCACGATGGAAACCCTCACCCCACGCCCTCGTTCGCGGCGCATCGGATCCCACGAGCAGGCGGACCCCGTGGCCGTGGAAGGCCTGGACCAGCGCCTCGGCCTTGGGCCAGACCGCCTGAAGCGCGGTCCGTTCGTCGTCGGACAGCGGCGTGCAGGTGGCGGACTCGGCCGGGCAGTCGAGGGGGGCGGACGCGCTGGCCAGTAACGGCATGAGGGCCGAATCATTCGAAAGGAGCGCGGTGACGGCGCGGTCGACATCGGGTCCGTGCGGCTCCAGCCGCTCCAGCCAGGCGATCCGGCCCGGGACCCGCCCGGCGTCCGCGAGCGCCTCGAAGGGTCCGCGCGCGCGCTCCGGCAGCAACTCGGAGTCGCCGGAGACCAGCGGGCTCGCGACGGCGGACCCGGCACGGAGGGCCAGCAGCCAGCCCCCATCCCGGCGGTCGGCCCACAGCGGCACGTCCGCCCGGCGCGCGGCCCGCGCGATCCCGACCAGCCACGACGGAGGCACGCTCGAGGCGACGGAGACGAAGTCGGCCCCGTCCGCGGCCTGCCGCGCCACCTCGGCGACGGCGGCGGCTTCCGATGCCAGCGCCGCGCCGCGCGGCGCGTCCCCGGCATCGAGGACGGGCCCGCCGATGTAGAGGGCGGGAACGGGGTCTTCGCCGAAGCCTCCACGGCCCCGCTCCGCGAAGGCGGCCAGCGAAACGGCTCCGTCGCGCACGCCCGTGATCCCGGCCGCCAGCAGCGCCCGCAATTCGTCCGTGGTTCGAGGCGAGGCGTGGGCGTCGATGAACCCGGGGATGAGGTAGGAGCCCGAGAGATCCACGACGACGGCGCCTTCCGGAGCGGCCACGGAACCCTGGGCGCCGACGTCCTGGATGCGGCCGCCCCGCACGAGAACGGCGGAGGAAGGCCGGGGTGGCCCGCCGCGGCCGTCGATCACCGTCACATTGGTGAACAACTCCGACTGCAGCGCGATGAATGTGTCCTGGCCGGCGCCGGCCAACCCTCCGGGGAGACCCGCCGCCACTGCCGCGGAGATCGCGAGGAGCGGCCGGCGTCCGGGCGTCCCGGCGCGCCTCAACTCAGGCCCTGCCGGCCAGCGACCCATCCGCGGACCGGATGTAGAGTTCCCGCTTCGGATAGGGGATCTCCACGCCGGCCTTCTCGAAGGCGGGGAGCGCCCTCTCGCTGATGTCGTCGGCGATGCGCCGTCTCGCTCTCGCCTCCAGAATCCAGACGCGCAGCTGAAGCTTGACCTCCGACGGGCCGAAACTCCGGGCGATGACGATCGGCGCGGGATCAGCCTTCACCCCCTCCACGCTCAGGGCGATGTCCACCAGCAGCGACTTCGCCCGCTCGATGTCCGACTCGTAGGCGACCGAAAACGGGATCCGCAGCCGGATGTCCTCGCCCGACATCGTGTAGTTGATGATGTCGCGCTGCATGATCTGATTGTTCGGGACGACGACGACGAGATTGTCGGGATTTCGGATCTTCGTGGCCCGGAGCCCGATCTCGATCACGTCGCCCCAGGACCCCGTCTCGTTGGGCGCGGTCCAAAGTTCGATCCGGTCCCCGACCTGGAAGGGGCGATCGACGATGAGGAGCACTCCCGCGATCACGTTGGAGAGCGTGTCCTTGGCGGCGAGCGAAAGAGCGAGACCCATGACGCCGGCGCCGGCGAGGAGAGGCGCGATGTTGATGCCCAGTTCCGCCAGCGCGAGGACGATGCCGAGGGCGATGATCGCGAAGCGGATCGCCTTGTTGACCATCGGGAGCGCCGTCTTGTCGAGCGGCGTCGAGGTGCGGGAGACGACCTCGGTCTCGAGCGCCGTCAGGAGATCCCCGACGAAGCGGCTCAACGGGAAGAAGAGGACGGCGATCCAGATGGCGTAGACCCACTGGGCCACGGTGGGCAGGGTCCAGATCTCCAGCAGGCGCCAGACCGCCCAGGCCCCGCTCGAGAGCAGCAGAGCCTGGCGGAGCAGCCGCACGGCGAGATCGTCGAGTTGGGTCGCGGTTCGCGTGACCCAATGCTTCTGCGCGCGGCCCAGGACCATCAGCGCCACGAGGTAGACGAGGCCGGCGACCGCGATCACGATCAGGCTGGGCAGCCAGCGCGGAGCCATGAAGGCCACCGCTTCGCTCCACAGTTGTGACAGTCTCTCCATCACGCCTCGCCGCTTTCAGGGTTTGCCCGCCACCCGCGTGGCGCCCGCATCCGCATGCATGAGAGCCCCATGATGCCGCGCACCATCGTATCGTAATGGTACCGTGCGAGCCCCCTCACGGATAACTTGGGGGATCGAGCGGCAGGAATCGAACCGGGAGTGATGATGTTGAACGAAAAGTTCGGAAAGGTGGGCGTCGGAGCGGCCTCGATCGGCCTGGCGCTGCTCGTCGGCGGGTGCGCGCCGGAGGCGTCGGCGGACAGCGGAGACGCGGCGGCCGCGACCCCCGCCCACGCCATGGCCGATGGGACGGTCGGGGCGACGGTCGATGCGGCACTGGCCGCGACCATCGCCGAAACCCCGACGATCAAGGTCTACAAGTCGCCCACCTGCGGGTGCTGCGCGCTCTGGGTGGACCACATGCGGGAAGCCGGGTTCGAACTCGACGTGGAGGACACCGACGACATGATCGGCGTCAAGATCGACGCGGGCCTGCCGCTCCAACTGCAGTCGTGCCACACGGCGCTCGTGGGCGGCTACGTGTTCGAGGGCCATATCCCGGCGGAAGTCATCGCCCGCTTCCTCGCCGAGAAGCCCTCCGCGAGCGGGCTCGCGGTGCCGGGGATGCCGGTCGGCTCCCCGGGCATGGAGTTCGGGGACCGCGTCGACCCCTACGACGTCATCCAGTTCGACGCCGCAGGCAGCATGTCGGTCTACGAGAGCCGCTGACGTCCGTGGCCGGCCGAGCGACGCGGAGATCGGGGCGGCGGGTCGGGCTTCCGGTCTCCTTCGTCCTCGCTCTGGCCGCGCTGGCCCCGCCGGCGGCGTGGGCCCAGAGCGACGAACAGGACGTCATCGATACGCTCGTCGCAATGTGGGCCGCGATCGAAGCCGGCGACCTCGACACCTACGCGCAGTACATCCACCCGGACTTCACCGCCTTCGGGGAAAACGACGTCTACCTCGCCGAAGGCCGGGCGCTCGAACTCAGGAGCTACGGAGATTACCTGACGCGCGCGCGCGACGTACACACGGAGATGCACCAACCCGAAGTCACGATACGGGGCGATGTGGCCTGGATTACCTACTACTGGACGGATTCCGGCTACACCGACGCGGGACGTTTCACGAGCAGGGGGAAGTCGACGAGGATCTTCGTGCGGGAGGCCGGCCGCTGGCTCTGCATCCACGGCCACTACACCGCGATCCCTTGACGAGATTTGTCGAATCGCCGTTCTTGCGAGAGGGTGGTTCGACCCGGTAGCGGCGGGACAGGTTCCCCGTCCGACTGCAGGCTGATGTTCAACCCTGGCTGGGCATGGTTCCGATGAGCCACGACGGCAGTCATGACGATCATGATCACGACCATGATCACGACCACGACCATGGGCACGATCACGACCATGACCACGGTCACGACCATGACCACGATCATGGACACCATCACCACGATCACGGCCACCATGGCCACGATCATGACCACCATCACCACCACGGCATTTTCGGGGCCCACGATCACTCGGAGGAACTGAGAAACGCCAGCAAGCGGGATCTCACGATCGCGCTGGTGATCATCGCGAGTTTCATGTTCGTCGAGGTCATCGGCGGCATCCTGTCGGGCAGCCTGGCGCTCATAGCCGACGCGGGACACATGCTCACGGACGCGGCCTCGATCGGCCTGGCGCTGTTCGCGGTGCACTTCGCGACGCGTGCCGCTTCCGTGGAGCGCACCTTCGGGTACCACCGGCTGGAGATCCTCGCCGCCCTCATCAACGCCCTCACGCTGTGGCTGATCTCCGCCTGGGTGATCTTCGAGGCGTACCACCGCTTCCGGGAGATTCCGGAGGTCGAGGGTGGCCTGATGCTGATCATCGGGGTTCTCGGACTTCTCGCCAACCTCGCCGCTGCCTGGGTCCTCCACCGGTCGGCGAAGCACAGCGTGAACGTCGAGGGCGCCCTGGCTCACGTGATCGCCGACATCCTCGGCTCGGTGGCGGTCATCGTCTCCGGCGTGCTCGTGTGGGCCTTCGGCTGGTACATCTCCGACCCGATCCTCAGCGTCCTCATCGGCATCCTGATCCTGCTCAGCACGTGGCGCCTGCTGGCCAAGGTCGTGCACGTACTGCTCGAAGGGACGCCGGAACACGTTGACGTGTACAATCTCTGCCACCAGATCGAAGATCTCGAGGGAGTCACGGTCATCCACGACGTTCATGTGTGGACGCTCGCGCCCGGCTACGACGCGCTCACCGCGCATGTTCTGGTGGACCCCGAACACGAGAGAGATTCGGCGAAGCTACTGCGCGAGATTCAGGAGATTGCGTACAACAAGTTCAACATCCAACACATCACGGTTCAGGTGGAGAGCTCGGCCGCACACTGCAACGAGGACCACCACGTCGACCACCTCGTCGCCACCGCGCGGCCGCACTAGGCGAACCAACAGGAGCAAAGATCATGGACGGGCACGACCACGACTGTGAACACCACGACAGCAGCCATGCGCACGGCGAGGGCTGCGGCCACGAGGCCGTCGAGCATGACGGCCACACCGACTATGTCGTCGATGGCCACCTGCATCACGTCCACGGGGACCACTGCGACGACCACGGCCCGGCGCCGGGGCACGATCACGATTGTGAGAGCCACGACGACGCGCATGTGCACGGCGAGGGCTGCGGCCACGAAGCGGTGGAACACGACGGGCACGTCGACTATGTCGTCGACGGCCATCTGCACCATCAGCACGGCGATCACTGCGATCATCACGGACCGGCAGTGAAGGGCTAGCCCGGACGCTGAGTGGTTCAGCTGATCGCAGTGCTCGTGGCGCCGGCCATCGGCGCCGTTCTGTACGTTGTGCTGCATCGAAGGCCGCGCACGATGCGGCTCATCGACACGATCGTCTTCGTTGCGCTGCCGCTCCTCATCGCGTGGCAGGTGCTTCCCCACGTTTGGCTCGAGCGTCGGATCGCACCCCTCCTCGCCGTCGGCGCCGGCGTCGGTCTCCTCTACCTGCTTGAGAGACTCTCCGAGACCCTTGCGCGGCACGCGGACAACGCGACGATCCTGCTCGGCGTGCTATCGATGGTGCTGCACGCCCTCCTCGAGGGCGGCGCCCTGCTGGTCGGGCCCTCGAGCACACCCTTCACGTACGCCCTCGTCCTTCACCGCGTCGCGGTCGGACTGCTCATATGGTGGCTGCTCGAACCCCGGCACGGCGTGCGGGGCGCCCTGATCGGGGTGGCCGCGATCATCGTGGCTACGGTGATCGGGGCGCTCGCGGGGACGGAACTGCTGCCGGACGACCACTCGGTCCTCGAGATGTATCAGGCGTTCGTGAGCGGCTCGTTGCTGCACGTCGTCCTGCATCAGGGCCGCCGCGACCATCAGCACCGACCCGGACACGCCCACGTCTGAAGGATCCGGGGTCGTCGCCGGTCGCCGGCGACTCGGGAGACAGCGTACGTCGGCGCCACGGTTCGGGGCCGTAGCCGCAGTAGGCGTCGGGCGCCGTGCCGGCGAGGAACAGTTCGGGCTCGCCTCGACACCCCCACCCGGCGCGCCGTCCGGTCGCGGGCTCGACATCGACCCATTCCACTCCCGCGGGGAAGCGGAAGTCCCGACCGCCCCGCGGTCCCAGAACGCGGATCATGAAATCGGCAAAGATCGGGAGCGCGGCCCGGGAGCCGGGGAGACCGACCGGCGTCCCGTCGTCGAATCCCACCCATACGCCGACCGCCAGTTCCGGCGTGTAGCCGATGAACCAAGCATCGCGGGAGTCGTTCGTCGTCCCGGACTTCGCCGCCAGCGGACCCCGATACCCCGCGGCACGGACGCCGCTCCCGGTCCCGTGTTCGACGACGCCCCTGAGCGCGGACGTGATCAGGTACGCCTCCGCCGGACTGACGACCGACTCGCGGGGGGCCGTGGTCTCCCGGCGCGCGGTACCGCCGCGGTCGAGCACCGTTAGCGCCGAGGCCGGCCGAGTGCGCCGGCCCTCCGCCGCCAGCACCGCATAGGCCGCCGTCAATTCGAGCAGCGTGACCTCGGAGGCGCCCAGCGCCAGGCTCGGATATGGCGCGAGGGGGCTCCCAATGCCCAGCCGGCGCGCCGTCTCGATGATCCTGTCGGGACCGACCGCCAGGCCGAGGCGGGCGAAGGGCACGTTGCGAGACCCCTCGAGCGCCTCGCGCAGCTTGATGGGGCCGAGGAACGCGCGGTCGGCGTTCGCCGGCTTCCACACGCCGGCGGGCGTGTCGAGTGCGAGCGGTTCGTCCCTCAGCATGGAAGCCAGGGTGAAAGAAGGCTCTGCTTCCGGCGCCAGGGCGGCCAGCGCCACGACCGGCTTGAAGGCGCTTCCCGGCTGACGGCGGGCGTCCACTGCGCGATTGAACTGCGAGGTGCCGTACGAGCGACCGCCGACCATCGCCAGGATGTCGCCGGTCCGCGGGTCGAGGGCGACCAGCGCCGCCTGGAGCGGGCCGGACTGCTCCTTCAAGCGGGGACGCCGACGCTCCATGCTGAGGATCCCGTTCGACACCGCGGTCTCGGCAGCGCGCTGAAGCTCCGGTGCGAGCGAAGAAAGCACCGTTCGACCGCCACCCCCCAGTTCCAGCGAAGCATCGCCGGCCGCCAGCTCCCGCCTCAGGAAATCCAGGTACCAGCGAGCATCGAAGTTCCGTTCCGGAGGACGTCGAATCTCCGGATCGGCTTCGAGCGCGGCGTCGCGCCGATCGTCGTCGAGGCGCCCGACCGCGTGCATCTGCCGCAGCACCATGTCGCGCCGTGCCCGGGCGCGCTCCGGGTGCCGATGGGGCGAGTACACGCTCGGCCCCCTGACAATCCCGACCAGCATCGCCGACTGGCCCAGCGTCAACTCCGAGATGTCGCGGCCGAAGTAGAACTGCGCGGCGCGCCCGAAGCCGTGGATGGCGGTCCCCCGGTGCTGCCCGAGATAGATATGGTTCACGTAGGCCTCGAGCAGGCGCTGCTTGGAGAAACGTCTTTCCAGCGCCACCGCGATCGCCGCCTCGCGCAGCTTTCGGAGCACGGTGCGGTCCGTCGACAGGAAGAGCGTGCGGGCGAGTTGCTGAGTGATCGTGCTCCCCCCCTCGGCGACCCGCCGCTGCCGGAGGTTCGAGAGCGCGGCGCCGGCGATGCGGCGAGGATCCAGCGCGCCGTGCTCGTAGAAGCGACGATCCTCCACTGTCAACAACGCGTCGAGCAGGTGTTCCGGCGCCTCGTCGAGCCGGACGGGCACCCGGTCCCGGCTGCGCTCTCCGAGGGACGCCCCGATCACCTCCGGATCGAGCAGGAGGTGGGCGATGTCGTTGCCATCGGCGTCCCGAATCGCCGAGATGCGCGCATTGCTCTGAAGGCTGCTCTGGAGGCTGCTCCGGAAGCTGCTCCGGAAACGCACCCGCGCGCGCACGCCGGGGTCGACGAAGGCTCCGAAGCGAAGCGTGCGGCGGCCCACGAGAAGATCGCGGCCGCGTGCGCTGAACTCTCCGGCTTGCGGCGTACTGCCGGAGACCGACCGGTAGCCGACCTTCTTCAGATGGTCGATGACGCGCCGGGGGTCGACCCGGTCGCCGGCGCGGAGGGTCCACGGTCGCGCGAGGATGCGCTCCGGGGAAGAGGCATCGAGCGCTTCGAACTCGCGTGCCACGCGAGCCTCGAAGGCCAGATAGCCGAGGCCGGTGGCGAGGATCGCCGCGGCCAGGAGCGTGAGCCGCCGACCCCTGCGCATCTTCCCTCTCGACGGGAGCCTCCGCCGAGCCCTTCCGCTGTCTCTCACACCGTCTATGACGCCCCGGGGGCACCAAAGGGTTTCCGCTGCTGCGCCAGGTTGCCCGAAGCCGCAACGCCAGCCTAACGTCCCGTGCCCGCGATTCAGTTTGTGGCCCTTGCGCACGCCCCGGAACGCAGGGGCGCGAGGGACCGTGTCGTCAACCCGGACGGGGAGCAGGTGGAAGCCGACGTGAAGCTGTCCATGGTGGCTCGTGCGTGTGTCGGCGGAATCCGACGCCATCCGCTGGCGCTCGTCTTGTGTCTTACGGTCGCTCCCACACTCGCGATGCCCCAGGTCGCCGCGCAGGAGCCGGGGCAAGCGCATGTGTTCGAGGGCAACGTGCGCGACGCGGGTACCGGTCAACCGCTGGCGGGAGCGCACGTATCGGTGGTCGGGAGGGAAACCCGGGCGGTGACCCGCGGGGACGGGACCTTCCACCTGACCGGGATGGCCGCGGGCGTGTACACCCTTCGAGCCGAGCGCCTGGGGTATCGGGGCGCCACCGTGGATGTCACCGTGGGGACCGTGCGCGCACGCCGAGCGGTGGCGGAGTCGGCGGAGATCGTGATCGAGTTGGTGCCGTCTCCCATTGGGCTGGCGGACCTGGTGGTGACGGCGACGATCAGCGAGCGGACCGCGGCCGAGGCGATCCGGCCGGTCAGCGTCATGGCGGGCGACGACTTGCAGCGCCAGCTGACGGCGACCGTAGCGGGGACATTGGCGTCAATGCCGGGGCTGGCCGCCACCAGGATGGGTCCATCGGTTGCGCAACCGGTGATCCGGGGAATGAGCGGCGATCGGGTACTGATGCTCGAGGACGGAACTGCGGTCGGGGATGCCTCCAACTCGGGCTCGGATCACACCACCGCACTCGATCCGTCCTCGGCACGGCGGATCGAGGTTGTGCGGGGTCCGGGCGCGCTGCTCTACGGGGGCAACGCGCTGGGCGGGGTCATCAACGTGATCCGCGATGAGATTCCGACGGCCATGCCGCACCGCCTGACGGGCGCGGCGACACTGCAGACGGAGACCTCGACCGGCTCGCTGGCGGGCAGCGCATCGGCCGTGTTCCCCCTCGCGGGGCGCGTGCCGCTGCGGGTGGAGGTGGCCGCACGGACGGCGGGAGATCTGAAGACCCCCGTCGGCACGCTTCTCAACACCGACGGCGAACTGTTCAGCGGGGGGGCGGGGACAGCCTACGTGGCCGATTGGGGTCGCCTGGGGGGGTCCTTCCGCGGCTACCGCAACTACTACGGCATCCCGGGTGGTTTCGTGGGTGGGCACCAGGAAGGGGTGCGCATCGAAATGGAGCGGGTCTCCTCGAAGTTCCGGACCGTGGTCGAGGAGCCGGTCGGACCCTTCCACAACCTCCGCTTCGACGCGACGCACACCTGGTACACGCACCGCGAGCTCGAAGCATCGGACATTCTGGGCACGCTCTTCGAGCAACAGCGCGCAAGCGCGGACATCCTGGGTCGGCATGAAAGGTGGGGACCGTTTACGGCGGGTGCGATGGGCGGCCGTGCGTCCTGGGAGGACTTCGGATACGGGGGATCCCTGCACACGCCGGACACGCGTCGGTTAAAGGCGGCCCTGTACCTGCTCGAGGAGGTCGACCTGGGCTCCGTCCTGATCGAGTCGGGGCTACGCTACGACTGGACCCTGGCCGATCCGGCGGAAGATCGGGTTTCGGACATCGGTGAGATTCGCGACCGCACATTCCACTCCCTGTCGGGGTCCCTGGGTGTCCTTTACAAGTCCGCCTCGGGGCTGGTGCTCGGCGCCAGCGTCGCACGGGCGGTCCGCACGCCCGACGTCCCCGAACTCTATTCGGAGGGGCCCCATCTGGCGGCCTACGTCTTCGAAGTCGGAAACCCATCTCTGGAGAGCGAGGTCGGGAGGGGGCTCGATGTCTTCCTCCGCTTCGAGTCCGACCGGGTGAGGGCCGAGGTCACCGGCTTCCACAACGACATCAGGAACCACATCTACGGGGAGGACACGGGCCGCCTGAGCCGCGTGCGCCTCCCCATTTATCAGTTCCGGGGCAACGACGCCGTGTTCAGCGGCTTCGAAGCCGGCGTGGACGTTGACGCCGGACGGGGGCTGGCGCTGGAGGGAGTGGCCTCATTGGTGAATGGCAGTCTCAAGGAGACCGATCGGCCTCTGCCCCTCGTTCCTCCGCTCAAGGGACATGTCGCCCTGAAGTACGAGCGGCCGTCGTGGTATGTCCGGGCGGAGGCCGAGATGGCGGACGAGCAGGACCGGGTCGGCGAATTCGAGACGCCGACGCGTGGGTACACCGTCTTCAACGCCACCGCAGGGGTGCGGCTAACGCTGGGCGGGCGCCTGAACGTCCTGACCGTGAGCCTCGTCAACGCCGGGAATACCGTGTACCGCAACCACCTCTCCCGGGTGAAGGAAATCATGCCGGAGGCCGGGCGGGGGCTGAACGTCAGCTATCGCGTGGTGTTCTGACGCGCCAGCGCGCGTACACCGGCCGCGGTGCTCCCGCGATCGCCTTCCGGCGCGCCAGCCGCCTCTAGCGCGCCAGCCAGGCGCTGAAGCGCTCGTTCAGTTCGTCCTGGTAGTCGACCCAGAACTCCCAGTCATAACGAAGCGCACGATCCGCGTTGCCCGCGCCGGCCGGCATGTGGGGCGCCATGTCGACCCCCGCGACGACATGGGTCGTCACCAGCGGCATGCCCGATCTACGCGCCGGGGAGTAGGAGATGCGGCGGCCGATCCGCGCCAGAGACTCGGCGCTGGTGCTGAAGGCCACGTATCTCAGTGCTTCTTCCAGCCTGGGCGTACCCGCGACGATCCCGACCTGACCCACGTCCAGCAACTGCCCGTCCCACACGATCACGAGCGGCTGGTTTTCCAGGACCTGGGCATTGAAGATGCGGCCGTTGTACGCCGTGCTCATGACCACTTCCCTGTCGGCCAGCATCTGCGGTGGCTGAGCGCCGGCTTCCCACCAGACCACCTCGTCCTTGATCGTTTCGAGCTTGGCAAAGGCCCGGTCCAGGCCCTCCGGGGTTCCCAGCGTGGCGTACACCTCATCAAGCGGCACGCCATCGGCGATCAGGGCAAACTCCAGGTTGACCTGCGGCACGCGCCGCATCCCGCGGCGACCCGGGAACCTCTCCAGGTCGAAGAAATCGGCCATCGTCGTGGGCTTTTCGCCCGGGAAATCCCTGCTGTTGTACGCGTACACGGTCGACCAGTACAGATTGCCCACGCCGCACTCCGTCTGGCTCTCGGCCACGAAGTCGTCGGCCGCGGGGGTGCCGTCGGGTCCGGGAGGCAGATCGTCGATGTCTATCAGCTCGAGCAGCCCTTCGTCGCAACCGCGCACGGCATCGGCGATCTCCAGGTCGACCACATCCCAATGGACGTTGCCGATGTCCACCTGGGCCCGTATCTGGGCCAGGCCGCCGTTGTAGTCCTCCACGCTGATGCGGATGCCGGTCGCTTCGGTGAAGGGAATGTTGGCGCCCTCGTTGACGGCGCGGCCGTAGGAGCCGCCCCAGGACACGACGGTGATCGACTGCCCGGCGACGGGGAGGAGCGGGATGCCGGAAAGGAGCGCAGCGAGCCCCATGGTGGTCACCGCCGGAAAACGTCTCACGACTCCTGCTCTCATTCCGTTTCTCCAGTCCTCGCGGCAGAAAGCTCCGATGATTCTCAGGGGCGGCCGGTCTCCGAGGAGTGCCGGCGCACCTGATTGTAGTAGCTGGCCCGGTCCGGGACGACGGCCGCGAGTGCCGGAGGCGCGGGTGGCTCAGGCCGGGCCGACGCCGAGGCGGGGCATCACCTGCTTGCCCGGATGTGCGCGGAGAACGTGTCGAGATCGATGTTCGACCCGGAAAGGACGAGGCCGACGCGACAACCTTCCAGCCTCTCCCGGAGGGGGCCGCACACGGCGGCCAGCGGTGCGGCGGAGGCGGGTTCGGCGACCAGCTTCGCGTCGAGGAACAACGCCTTCAGGGCGGCGCGAATCGCGTCGTCATCGACGAGCACGACGTCGTCCACATAGCGCTGCACGAGGCCGAAGCTGTACGGCGCGGCGTGGGGTGCGCCGAGGCTGTCCGCGATCGTGTCGATGCGATCGAGGGCCACCGGCTCGCCCGCATCGAGGCTGCGTCGCATGGAGGCGGCGCCGACGGGTTCCACTCCGTAGACCCGGCACGCGGGCGCAAGCTGTTTCACGATGCTCGACGTGCCGGAGATGAGGCCTCCGCCCCCGACGGGAACGACGAGTGCATCGAGGTCGGGAAGTTGTTCCGCGACCTCGAGACCCACGGTCGAAGTGCCGGAAACGGTCGCCTCGCCCTCGAACGGATGGATCCCGAGCCGGCCCTCCTGCCGGGCAATCTCCTCCATGCGCGCGAAGCCGGCCGCCCCGTCGTCCGCGAACTCGATTTCCGCCCCGAAGTTCCGGCAGCGCGCGACGCGGGCGGGATTGGCGGATGACAGCATGACGACCCTGGCGGTCGTACCGGCGGCACGGGCGGCGTACGCCACGGAAATGGCGTGGTTCCCGGCGCTCACGGCCGTGACGCCTCGGCGCAGCGTCTCCGCCTCCGCGCAGAGGACGTTGTTCAGGGCGCCCCGGACCTTGTAGGAACCTGTGCGCTGGAAGAGTTCCAGCTTGAGAAAAAGCTCGATTCCTTCGGGCAGAGAAGCGACGTCGCGATCGGGAACCCAGCGTCGTACGGGCGTGCGTTCGATCCACGGCGCGACGCGCGCGCGTGTCTCGCGGCTCTCGGTCGGCGTCAGGGGCCGGGTGCCGGAGGCCGGAGGTTCGGTCATGGTTTCCCCGGGGTTGAGGTGGAGCTGTCCTGGGTCCGGCAGCCGGTCGACGCCGCGGGGGCGCGCCGGGTCGCCGGCTTGACAAGCTAACGGCGCGATGCGATCCTCCGCGCCCATGACGAACACCCATCCGTTTTTCGGCCATTATTTTATCCACCGCGTGCGCGGAGGCCGGTGATCGTCTAGCTGTTTCCTGAACACAGGTTGCGAACGATCGATGCCGGCCCGGGGTGGCCGGCTTTTTTTGTCGCTGCCTCCCCGTCGGTGTCGGCCTCCAGAGTCCACGACAGCCCACGACATGAATCACAAGACGACAAGACTCGCCCTGCCCAAGGGTCGGATGCAGTCCGGCGTGCTCGAACTGCTGACCGCCGGCGGCGTGCGGGTGGATCTCGGAGAGCGCCGCTACCGTCCGGTCATCTCGGTCCCCGGCTTCGGCGCCAAGTTGCTCAAGCCGCAGAACGTCGTGGAGATGCTGCATGCGGGATCTCGCGACCTGGGGTTCGCGGGGGCCGACTGGGTGGCGGAACTGAACGGATCGCTCGTCGAGCTGCTGGACACCGGGCTCGACCCGGTGCGCGTCGTGGCCGCCGCTCCGACCCCGGTCGCCCGGGTGGGACTGCACGCCGCCGGCCGCCACCTCACGATAGCGTCCGAATACACGCGGCTTGCCTCGCGCTGGATCGAAACCCGGGGCCTCGATGCGACGCTCGTGCGATCGTACGGCGCGACGGAGGTGTTTCCGCCGGAGGACGCCGACGTGATCGTCGACAACACCGCGACGGGCGCGACGCTCGACGCCAACGGGCTCGAGATCGTCGACGAACTCATGACCTCATCGACTCGCCTCTACGCGAACCCGCGGGCGCTCGAGGATCCGCGGCACCGCGAGCGAATCGACGACCTGGTCGTGGTGCTGAAGTCGGTCGTGGAAGCCCGGCAGCGGGTCATGCTCGAAGTCAACGTGGATGCGGTGCGACTGGACGACCTGGTGGCCGTGCTTCCCTGCATGCGCAAGCCGACCGTTTCGCGTCTGCACGGCGAAGAGGGGTACGCCATCCGGGTCGCAGTGCTGCGCGAAGCCCTTCCGGGCCTGATCCCCCGCGTGAAGGCGCGCGGCGGCACCGATCTCGTCGTGACGACGCCGGGACAGATCGTCGCATGAACGGAATGGCGGTGGCCGCGCGACCGGGCGAACGGCTCCGGCTCGATCACAACGAGCGCCTGTTTCCGGCGCCGGAACTCGTCCGTCTCCTCCCGAAGGTTCCGGCGAGCACGCTGACGCGCTATCCGGATGCCTCGAGGCTGGAGCGACGACTGGCTGAAGCCATGGGGATCGAGCCGGATCGGGTGCTCGTCACGGCGGGGGCGGACGACGCGATCGACCGCGCCTGCCGCCGCTGTCTCGCCGGAGGCCGGGAACTGATCACGGTGGCTCCGACGTTCGAGATGGTGCCGATGTTCGCGGCGCTCGCGGGCGGGCGGGTGCGGTCGATACCGTCGCTGAACGACCCCGCTCCTCTTGAACCCATACTCGATCGACTCGGGGAACGGACGGGGCTGGTCACCGTGATCTCCCCGCACAACCCCACGGGAAAGGCGGTCCCGGTCGGGCGGGTCCTGACCATCGCCGACCGCCTGCCGGCGAAGGCGATGTTGCTCGCGGATCTCGCGTATGTCGAGTTCGCCGACCGCGACCCGACACCCGAACTGCTGCAGCACGACAACATTCTGGTCGTACGGACGCTGTCCAAGGCCTGGGGCCTCGCCGGGCTTCGCGTGGGTTTCGCGTTGGGCCGGCCGGCGGTCATCGCGGAGCTGCGGGCCTGCGGTGCGCCCTTCCCGCTCTCGGCCCCCTCCATCTGGTTGGCGGAACGGGCGCTGGCGTTGGGCGACCGGGTCACGGGGACGTACGTGGCCGCCGTGCGCCGCGAGCGCGAGGAGCTTGTCTCGGCGCTGTTCGCGGCAGGGGCGGCGCCCTTCGAGTCGCAGGCGAACTTCGTGCTCGCATCCACGGATCGGGCGGTTGCGCTGTACCGCCGCTTTCGGCAGCGGGGCATCGCCATCCGACGCTTTCCGAACCTCCCGGACCTTGCCCGGATCACGCTTCCGGGGGACGAGGCGACGTTCCGCCGCGTCCTCCGTGTGCTCGACACGACGCTTGGACACATCTCGTGAAGGGGATTCCATGAACGCGGACTCCAGAGAGGGTCGCTCGGCCACCCGGCGGGTGGGAGAACGGTCGCGCCGAACGCTCGAGACCCGCATCGAAGCCCGGCTGGACCTGAACCGGCGGGGACGCAGCCGCATCGATACGGGGCTGGCGTTTCTCGATCACATGATCGGCGCCGCGGTCTTTCACGGCGGCATGACGCTGGACCTGCGCGCTCAGGGCGACCTCGACATCGATGATCACCACACAGTGGAAGATTGCGGGCTCGTATTCGGTTCGGTCATCCGCGACGCGCTCGGGGACCGGGAGGGGATTCGCCGCTTCGGGTACGCCTACGCGCCTCTCGACGAGGCGCTGGCCCGGGCGGTCGTGGACCTCTCCGGACGCCCCTTCGCCAAGGTGGACCTCGGCCTCCGGCGCGAGATGCTGGGGGCCGTCGCGACCGAAAATCTCACCCATTTCTTCGCCTCGCTCGCCACGGCGGGAGGCCTGACGCTTCACCTGGATGTCATCCGCGGCGATAACGACCACCATCGCGCGGAGGCCGCCTTCAAGGCCTTCGGGCTCGCCCTCGCCGAAGCGGTGGCGGAACGCTCCGCGGCCGGAGTCCCGAGCACGAAGGGAGTGCTCGGATCGGGCGAGTTGCCCGCGGCCGACGTGGAAGAGGACGTGGAAGAGGACGCGGGGGCCGGGGCCCTCGAGACGGTGTCCCGATGAGCGCCGCGCGCGTGGCGACGGGCCCGGACGATGTGGGGATCGTCCCGACGGGCGTGGCGAACCTCGAGGCGGTGGCGGCCGCTTTCCGGCGGTTGGGAAGAACCCCGCGGCTGCTGGATTCCGCGGCCGGGATCTCGAGCGCCGATTACGTCATCCTCCCCGGCGTGGGGTCTTTCGCCGGAGGCATGGCGGAACTTCGCCGGCGTGGATGGGCGGAGGCCGTCCGCCGGCGCGTGACGGAGGGACGGCCGACGCTCGCCATCTGTCTCGGGCTTCAACTCCTGTGCCAGGAGAGCGAGGAAGCTCCGGGCACCGCCGGTCTTGGGTGTGTGCCGGGCCGCGTGGTCCGATTGGCGGAGAACTGCCGGGTTCCCCAGTTGGGTTGGAACCGTCTCGGTGCCCCGGCCGGGACCACGTTCCTGAGGTCATCCATCGTCTATTTCGCCAACTCCTACGGGCTCGAAGCGGGGCCCGCCGGCTGGACCGCCGCGATGGGGCGGCACGGAAGCCGGTTCGTGGCGGGACTGGAGCGCGGCGGAGTCCTCGCCTGCCAGTTCCACCCGGAGCTGTCGGGGAAGGTCGGCGCCGGCCTGCTGAAGCGATGGCTCGCAGAGGCGCCGGGCGCGGCAGCCGAGTTCGAACGGCGCGTGGAACGGCCCACGCTCGCGGCGGCATGCTGAACGTTCGGGTCATTCCGTGCCTGGATGTGAGGGACGGCAGGGTCGTGAAGGGCGTCCGTTTCGACAACCTCGAAGATCAGGGCGACCCCGCCCGGCTCGCCCGACGCTACGAGCGCGAAGGGGCGGACGAACTCGTGATCCTGGATGTCTCGGCCACGGCGGAGGGAAGGGTGGCTCGGTTCGAGACGGTCGGCCGCGTTCGCGATGAGATCTCGATTCCGCTCACGGTCGGCGGCGGCGTGCGGACGGCGGAGGACGCGGGCGCTCTGCTGGAGGCGGGGGCGGACCGGGTCGCGGTCAACACGGCGGCGGTCGAGCGACCGGAAGTCCTGTCGGAGATCGCGACTCGTTTCGGGGCCCAGTGCGTCGTGCTGGCGCTGGACGCCGGCGCGACCTCGGACGAGGCGTGTCCGAGCGGTTTCGAGGTTCTGACGCACTCGGGAGGGCAACGCACCGGCTTCGATGCCGCGGATTGGAGTCGCCGCGCGGCGGCACTCGGCGCGGGCGAGATCCTCCTCACGAGCTTCGACCGCGACGGTACGCGGAGCGGCTACGACCTGGCCCTGATCGGCGTGATCCGCGAGGCAGTGCCGCTGCCGATCGTGGCTTCCGGCGGGGGCGCCCATGCGGGTCACATGTGCGCGGCGGTCGAGGCCGGGGCCGACGCCGTGCTCGCGGCGTCGATCTTCCACCAGGGCGACTGGTCGATCGGCAGACTCAAGGATCGACTGCAGCAGCTCGGGGTCGCGGTGCGTCGATGATCATCCCATCCATCGATCTCATGGGGGGCCGGGCCGTGCAGCTTCGGCAGGGCTCCACGCTGGAAATCGATGCCGGCGACCCGCGGCCCCTGGCCGAGAGGTTCGCGGTCGCGGGGGAAGTCGCGGTCATCGATCTCGACGCGGCGCTCGGCCGTGGAGACAACGCCGCCCTCATCCGGGAACTGCTCCCGCTCGCTCCCTGTCGCGTGGGCGGCGGCATTCGGTCCCGCGAGGCGGCGCTCGACTGGCTCGACGCGGGTGCGCGCCGCGTGATCCTGGGCACGGCGGCGAGTCCCGAAGTCCTGGACGGACTTCCCGCGGAACGGGTGATCGCGGCGCTGGACGCCCGTGATGGCGAGGTCGTCGTGGAGGGTTGGCAGCGCGGTACGGGCCGCGACGTCATCGGGCGGATGGAGGAACTCGATGGCCTCGCGGACGGCTACCTGGTCACCTTCGTGGAGGTGGAGGGCACGCTGGGCGGAATCCCGCTGGATCGCGTATCCGCCCTCGTCGGCGCCGCGGGATCCGCGCGCGTTACGGTGGCGGGGGGAGTCCGCGAGGTTTCGGAGATCGCGGCACTGGACCGAATGGGCGCGGACGCGCAGGTGGGGATGGCGATCTACAGCGGGCGCATGGACCTGGCGGACGCCATCTCGGCTCCGCTGCGGTCCGACCGGGCCGACGGGCTGTGGGCGACGCTGGTCGAGGACACGGCCGGGCGCGCGCTCGGGCTGGCCTGGTCGAACGCGGAGAGCCTGCGCACCGCCGTCAGCGAACGGCGCGGCGTCTACCAGAGCCGATCACGGGGACTCTGGAGGAAGGGTGAGACCTCCGGCGCCACGCAGGAACTCGTCCGCGTGGCGGCGGACTGTGACCGCGACACGCTGCGCTTCACGGTGCGACAGCGCGGGACCGGCTTCTGTCACACGGGCGCCCCGACCTGCTTCGACGATGCGCCCGATCTCGAGACCCGTCTCCGCGAGCGACTCGCCGATCCGGAGCCGGGGTCGCTCACCGCGCGACTCGCCGGAGATCCGGAACTGTTGCGGGGGAAACTCGTCGAGGAAGCGCATGAACTGGCGGAAGCCGGGTCGAAGGCCGACGCGGTGGCGGAGTTCGCGGACCTGTACTACTTCGCGCTCACGCGCCTCGTGAAGGCCGGCGGCTCCCTCGACGACGTGCGCCTCGAACTCGAGCGGCGCGCCCTCAAGGTGCGTCGTCGAGCTCCGAGGCCGCCGGGAGGGCCGACCGGTCGGACGGCTGCGGCCCCCGCCGCGACGGTTGCGGGCGGGATCCTGCCGCCGGTCGGCCTCGAGGAAGCCGTGCGGGCGGTGCGCTCGCCGGCGCTCGACCCGGCAGCCCTCGAGGTCGCGCGGACGATCCTGGACGATGTCGAGCGGCGCGGAGAGCCGGCGCTCCGCGAGCATGCCGAGCGGCTCGGCGACCTCGAGCCGGGCGACGACCTGCTCCTCGACCGATCCGCTCTCGAGCGCGCGACAGAGACACTCGGCCCCGACGACCGTGAACTGCTGGACCGCGCGGCAGACCGGGTCCGCGCGTTCGCGGAGGCCCAGCGGGCATCCGCGACCGACCTCGATACGCCGGTCGCGGGCGGCCGCGGCGGGCATCGGCTCGTACCCGTCGGAGCGGCGGGCTGTTACGCGCCCGGGGGCCGCTTCCCCCTCCCGTCCTCGGTGCTCATGACCGTCATCCCGGCGAGGGTGGCGGGCGTGGACGGCGTGTGGGCGGCATCGCCGCGCCCGACTGCCGCGGTCCGGGCCGCGGCGTTCATGGCCGGCGCGGACGGCCTGCTCGCCATCGGCGGCGCGCAGGCGATCGGCGCGCTCGCCTTCGGCGTCGGAGGCGTCTCCCGCTGCGAGAAGATCGTGGGACCCGGCAACCGATTCGTCACCGCGGCCAAGCGTCTTCTCTACGGTCGGGTCGGCCTCGACACCATCGCCGGCCCATCCGAGCTGCTCGTCGTCGCCTCGCCGGATGCGGCGCCGGGGCGCGTCGCGGCCGACCTGCTCGCCCAGGCCGAGCACGACCCCGACGCCGTTCCGCTACTGTGCGCCTTCGACGAAGCGACCATCGAGGCCGTGCGCGAAGAGGCCGGGCGGCAGTTGGCCACGCTGCCGACCGCACCGATCGCGCGCCAGGCCCTGGCGGCCGGCGGCGCCCTCCTCGCGGCCGGCCCCGACGAGGCCGCCGCCATCTGCGACGCCGTGGCGCCGGAGCACCTGCACCTGCACGGAGCGCGAGCCGAGGCGCTCGCCCCCGGCGTTCACCGCTACGGATCGCTCTTCCTGGGAGCGGCCACGCCCGAGTCTGCCGGCGACTACGGAGCCGGACCGAACCACACACTTCCCACATCGGGCGCGGCGGCGTTCGACTCGGGACTGTCGGTGTTCTCGTTCCTGCGTCGACCGACGTGGCTGTCGCTATCGTCCGAAGATGACGCCTACGAGGACCTGCTGCGCGACACCGCCGCGCTCGCCCGGCTGGAGGGACTCGAAGCGCACGCGCGCTCGGCGGAAGTTCGGCTCACGGCGAGGGGCCGGAGAGATCGCGGTCGGAGGGCCCGCGCTTCGTAAGGTGGTCGAGGGCGCGGTCCACGGCATCCTTCGTCGAAGCCGTGATCCCGCCCCGCTCATACTCCTGCACCGCCAGCCGCTCCAGGCGGTCGACGAGCGTATCGACCCCGGGCCGCGGGGACGACAACGGAGCGCGGACATGGTCCGTGGCGCCGAACAGGTTGATCCAGTACTCCGTCCGGCGCCCCCACTCCAGCAGCTCGTAGAACTGCCGGCCCGCCCGGGGCCCGACTCCGAGTACGTCGAGGAGGGCGACGAAGAGCGAGATCGGCAGCAGCAACGCATCCCTCAGGCCATCGAGGACCAGTTTCAGCTGGAAGACGGCCACGTCGCGGATGAGCGTCCAGCGGGAGGGCACGATCTCGGGTTGCAGGGTTGCTCTGACCGGGAACTCGTCCATCCTGTCTCTCGATTCCTTGATCCGCGAAATAAACCTCGCGGCTTTCGTGTAACCCTCGCGTAGCGAACAGTCACCACAGATCAACATCGGTGCCCGCGACCATGGGAGCCATATTTGAACAGCTCGGAGGCAACCGACCGGATGCTCGTTCTTCGCGCGCAGAGTGGCGAGCGTGCGGCCTTCGGCGAACTCGTCACACGATACATGCAGCGTGCCTACTATACGGCACTCGGCCTCGTCGGGAACCACGACGATGCCCTGGACCTCTCTCAGGAGGCCTTCGCCAGGGCGTTCCGCGCGCGCGCCCGGATCGACCCCGAACGTCCCTTCTTCCCCTGGTTGTACCAGATCATCCGACGACTCTGTTTCAACCATACACGGGACCAGCGGTCACGCCGCCTGAAACTCGAGAAGGCGGGCAGCTGGCTCACGGATACGACGATGGGACGGCGCCCTCCCAGCCCGGACCAGGCGGTCATGCGCGCCGAACTGCGCGAACAGGTCGGCGCGGCCATCGAACGCCTGCCGGAGCGGGAACGGGAGACGCTCGTCCTGCGCGAGTTCGAGGAACTGCGTTACCGGGAGATCGCCGAGTTGCTGGGAATCCCCATCGGCACCGTGATGTCGCGCCTCTATCGGGCGCGGCGCTCCCTCGCACACGAGATCGAAACGGCGGGAACCCGTCCCGGCCGGGAGGGAGGCGCGGGCGATGAGTGAGAGAAACGTGAGTCCGCCCGGCGACGAGCGGGTGCGCCATCTGATGATGGCCGAACTGGACCAGGAGATTTCGGGAGAGGGACGCCTCGAACTCGAGTCCGCGCTCGGGGAGGACCCTGGTCTTCGCGACGAACTGGCGACATACCAGCGCCTGAAGGAGGTCACCGATACCATGACTCCGCTGAAACCGCCGGAGGAAACCTGGGACAGCTACTGGGAACACGTCTATCGCCGGCTCGAACGCGGCATCGGCTGGGTTCTGCTTTCGCTGGGAACGATCGTGGTGGGCACGTGGGCGCTGTGGACCGCCGTCAGCGAGTTGATTCGGGACACGACGATGCCCGTGTACATTCGCTGGGGGATGCTCGTGCTGATCGCGGGCTTCGTGATCCTTTTCGTCTCCGTCGTTCGCGAGCGCCTGTTCATGCAGAAGAAAGACCCCTACAAGGACGTGGTTCGATGATCAGCACCTCCCGAAACGACCTCGCCGGCTACCGCATCGTAGAGGAGTTCGGCCTCGTCCGCGGCAGCACGATCCGGGCGCGCCACCTGGGCCGCGACATTCTCGCTGGCCTCAAGACCATCGTCGGCGGCGAGATCCAGGAGTACACGAAGATGATGGCCGAGGCGCGCGAACAGGCGATCGATCGCATGGAGAGCGAGGCGGCGGCATTCGGCGCCAACGCGATCCTCTGTGTCCGCTTCTCCACTTCCTACATCCTCGGCGGGACCGCCGAGATCGTTGTCTACGGCTCCGCCGTCAAGGTCGAGGAGGATTGACCGTGGCCCTGAGAATGTTGATAGCGGCCGGGTGCGTGCTCTCCTCTCCGGCGCTGGCGCAGGAGCCGGATCTCGACCCTGACGCAGGAGGCGGAGGCGTCGAGGGCAGGTGGGCGGGATCCGTCGTTCTCCCCACGGGCGAGTTGCCCTTCGCGGTCACCTTCGAGCGCGCCGATGGCGTGCTCTCCGCCACGATGGACATCCCCGCGCAGGGCGCGCTGGGTCTTCCCCTCACCGCCGTGTCCTATGTCGCCGCCCGGGTCCATTTCGAACTCGATACCCAAGTCGGTCTCGCCGTGTGGGACGGAGCCCACAGCGGCGACACGATCGAGGGCGAATTCACCCAGGGGGTCGTGACCAGCACGTTTTCCGTGTCGCGGGCGGATCTCCCGGAAGCGGAGGCGGAAGAGCCGGCGCCCTACCGGGCGGAGGAGGTCTCGTTCGAGAACGGTGACGTACACTTCGAGGGTACGCTGACGCTGCCGGAGGGGACGGGTCCGTTCCCGGGCGTCGTCCTGATCACGGGGTCGGGGCCCCAGGACCGGGACGAGGTCGTAGCCGGTTTCTCCGTCTTCCGCCCCCTTTCCGATCACCTCACGCGGCAGGGCGTCGCCGTCCTCCGCTACGACGACCGCGGCGTCGGCGGCTCGACCGGCAGCGTCTCCTCCTCCACCACTTCCGACTTCGCGGGGGACGCCCTGGCGGGGCTCGCGCGGCTCTCGGAGCATCCGGACGTCGACCCCGCCCGCGTCGGCTTCGTGGGACACAGCGAGGGCGCCGTCGTGGCTTCCCTGGCGGCCTCGCGCTCGGAGGCCGTCCGCTTCGCCGTGTTGCTGGCGGGCTCGACCGTACCCGGCACCGAGATCCTCTACGAGCAGTCCGCGGCCATTCAACGCGTGAGCGGCGTGCCCGAGGGCCGCATCGAGTGGAACACCGACTTCCAGCGCCGTTTGTTCGCGGCCCTGGAGGCCGGAGAAGGCCTCGAGGCGTATCGCGAGGAGCTTGGAGCCGCGATCCGCGAGGGCATCGAGGCCCTGTCCGAAGCGCAGCGCGCGCCGATCTCCGACCTGGACAGCTACGTCGAGGCCCAGGTGGCCCAGCAGATCGATGGCCTGGAGAGCCCCTGGTATCGCTATTTCCTCACGTACGATCCGGCCGAGGGTCTCCGGGGCACGCGGGTGCCGGTGCTCGCGCTCTTCGGCGGACTCGACCTGCAGGTCGTCGTCGACCAGAACCGCGGCCCGCTGGAAGAGGCGCTCGCCGGGAACCCGGACGTGACGGTGGAGGTACTCCCGCGCGCCAATCATCTCTTCCAGGCCGCGACGACCGGATCCCCCGCCGAGTACGCTCTGCTCGAGAAGCGCTTCGTCGACGGTTTTCTCGCAACGATCTCCGACTGGATCCTCGCCCGCTTCGGCAGCTGACACCGCCTCGCGGCGTGCCCGCATCTGGCGCGGCGCGCCGCGTCCGGTAGCTTCGCGGAGACCGACATCTCGCGTCCCGAGCGGCGGACGGGAGCCGCCGTCGATGTCCGAATCCGGGAGACCCAAGAGCCATGCATACACTGGAGGCGCTCGCCCTGCCGAGGTCTTTCACGCCCGCCATTGCGGGGTTCCTCCTCCTTGGCGCGGTCCTCGTCGCGGGCAAACCGACCGGGCTGACTGCCCAGACGCCGGGTGAGGAAGTTCGGGACCTCGCCGAGCATCCCGCGGTGCGGAACGCCTTCAGCATCATCGAGGAACTCGAGCCGAGGACGATCCGCGAACTCATCGAACTCACGCAGGTGCCGGCGCCCCCCTTCATGGAAGACGAGCGCGCACAGGTCTACGCGGAGTGGCTTCGCGAGGCCGGCGCCGACTCCGTGTTCATCGACGAGGAGGGCAACGCCGTCGCGATCCGCTACGGCCGGGGCGGCACGCGGGGCTCGACGCCGGAGGGGGAGCGGCGGACGGTGGCGCTGTCGGGACACCTGGACACGGTGTTCCCCGCGGACGTCGACGTGACGGTCGCGCAGCGCGGGGACACGCTGTTCGCCCCCGGCATCGGCGACGACACGCGCGGCCTCATGGCGGTGCTCACCGTGCTGCGGGCGCTCGAGGCCGCCGGCATCGAGACGGAGGCGGACGTTCGGTTCATCGGGACCGTCGGAGAGGAGGGGCTCGGCGACCTGCGCGGGATGAAGTACCTGTTCCGCGATGGCGCGGACCCGATCCACACGTGGATCGACATCGACGGCACGGGGCTGGGCCGCATCGTGAACAAGGGGCTCGGCTCCCATCGTTTCCGCGTCACCTTCCGGGGCCCGGGCGGCCATTCGTGGGGGGCGTTCGGGCTCGCGAACCCGGCCCACGCGCTGGGACGCGGGATCCGCCACTTTCAGGACGTGGCGGATACGCTCACGCGCTCGGGGCCCCGCACGAGCTACAACGTGGGCCGCATGGGAGGCGGGACGTCGGTGAACGCGATCCCCTTCGAGGCGTGGATGGAGGTGGACATGCGTTCGGTGAGCGAGGAGAGTCTCGGCCGCATCGACGCCGCGTTCCGGGACGCGATGCGACGGGCGCTGGACGAGGAGAACGCGCTGCGCCGCGACGGACCCGAGATCGAGCTTGAACTCGATCAGATCGGAGACCGTCCGTCCGGGGAGGTTGCCGACGACCACCCTCTGGTCGATCGGGCGATCGAGGTCATGCGCGTGTTCGGGGCGGTGCCCGCGCTGACCCGTTCGTCGACGGACTCGAACATCCCGATCTCCCTGGGAATCCCCGCGGTGACGATCGGGAGCGGGGGCATCGGGAGCGGGGCCCACTCACCCGGCGAATGGTGGATCAACCGTGACGGCCACCTCGGGATCCAGGCGAACCTCCTCCTGCTGGTGAGCGAGGCGGGCCTGGCCGAGCCCATTCCCTGAGGGCGCCCAGGGCCGGGTTCGGCCTCCATACGGCGGCGGCGGTCGTCGTCGCCAACATGATCGGGACCGGCGTCTTCACGAGCCTCGGGTTCCAGCTCGAGGCTCTGAGATCCGGGTTCGCCCTCTTGATGCTGTGGGTCGTGGGCGGCGTCGCGGCCGTGTGCGGCGCCCTTACCTACGCCGAGCTGGGATCGACGATCCGGCGCTCGGGCGGCGAATACACGTTCCTCTCGCACATCTACCACCCGGCCGCCGGTTTCGTCTCGGGTTGGATTTCGGCCACGATCGGGTTCGCGGCGCCCACCGCGCTGGCCGCGATCACGTTCGGGACGTACCTCTCGTCCGTCTTTCCGGTGCTGCCCGCCCGGTGGCTCGCGGTCGGGCTCGTCGTGCTGCTCTCGGTCGTCCATGGGCGCACCCACCGGACCTCGGGCAGCTTTCAGCGCTGGTCGACGACGGCCAAGGTGGCGCTGATCCTCGCCTTCGTCGCGGCCGGGCTGTCCCTCGTCGCGGAACCCCGGGACGTCGGCGTGCTCCCCTCGGCCGACGGCGTCTCGAACGTGTTCTCCGCCGGCTTCGCCGTGTCGCTCATCTTCGTGTCGTACTCGTATTCGGGCTGGAACGCCGCCACGTACGTGACGGGCGAACTCCGCGACCCCCGGCGGACGCTCCCCCGCGCGCTGGCCATCGGGACGCTGCTCGTGATGCTGCTCTACGTCGGGCTCAACTACGTCTTCCTGCGGGCCGCTCCCGCCGAGGCGATGGTGGGACGGCTCGAGGTGGGATACATCGCGGCGGGGTACATATTCGGGCCGGTCGGGGCCGACCTGATGGGGATCACCCTCGCGCTCCTCCTCGTCTCCACCGTGAGCGCCATGGTGCTCGCGGGTCCGCGCGTCCTCCATGCGATCGGCGAGGACTACCCGACCTTCCGGCTCCTGAGTTCGATCAACGCGCGGGGGACGCCCGGCGTGGCTATCTTCACACAGGCGGCGATCAGCCTTCTCTTCATCCTCACGGAATCCTTCGAAACCATCCTCGTGTTCTCCGGTTTCACGATGGGCCTCAACACGTTCCTGGCGGCGGGCGGGGTGTTCCTCCTGCGCCGGAGGCAGGCCTCGGGCCGGATCCCCGGGGGGGTGGTCGGTGCCGGGGTAGACGGAAGATCCGCGCGAGGCGAGAGCGGCGCGTCGGCTGAGACACCCGGAACGGACCAGCCGTACCGGACCTGGGGCTATCCCGTCACGCCGCTCATCTTCCTGGCGGTGACGGGCTGGACGCTGGCCTACATCCTGCGCGACCGGCCCCTCGAAGCGGGGCTGGGACTGGGGCTCATCGCCGTCGGCCTCGTCATCTACGCCGTCACGCGGGCCCGCGACCGAAAGACCCGCGCTTGACCGCGCCCGCTCCTTCGATCGTTTCCGCTTCCACCCGAGACCTGCTGCTGGCGTTCGCCGCAGTGTATCTGGTGTGGGGGTCGACGTACCTGGCGATCCGCTTCGGGGTCGAGACGATCCCGCCATTCCTTCTCGGGGGAACGCGCTTCCTGGCGGCCGGGGTGATTCTCGCCGTCGTGTCGCGCCTTCGCGGGGCCCCGGCCCCGAAGCCTCGCGAATGGAGGGCCGCCACCATCTCGGGCGTGTTCATGGTCGCAGGCGGCAACGGCCTCGTGTGCTGGGCCGCGCAGTACGTGCCCTCGGGGCTCACGGCCCTTCTCGTGGCCACGGTGCCGCTGTGGCTGGTCGCGATCGCGCGTCTGGGGCCGGACCGCGAGACCACGAGCCCGCTGGAGGCCGCGGGGCTCGTGCTGGGTCTGGGCGGGGTCGTTCTCCTCGTGAGCAGTTCCGGGGCGGAAATCGGGATTCGCGGGGCGAGCGCGAACCAGGTGGTGGCCGGCGCGCTCGTGGTCGTGGCGGCGTCGATCAGTTGGGCCATCGGCTCCATGTACAACCGCCGGGCCGCGCTGCCGCGGCCGCCGCTCTACGGCACGGCGCTCACGATGGCCGCCGGAGGGCTGATCCTGGTGCTCATCGGACTCGCGGCGGGGGAGTTCGGACGGCTGTCGCTCGGCGACGTGTCTCTGCGTTCGTGGCTGTCGCTGCTCTACCTGACCGTCATGGGGTCGATCGTCGCCTTCTCGGCCTACATGTGGCTCCTGCGCAAGGTGCGACCGGCGGCCGCAGGCACCTACGCGTACGTGAACCCGGTCGTGGCGCTCTTTCTGGGCTGGTGGCTCGCGAACGAGGCGTTCACGCTGCCGATGCTGGCGGGCACCGTGATCATCGTGGCCGGAGTCGTTCTGGTACAGCGGGGGCGAGCGCCGAAGGGCGGCCCGAGGCCGGCGACCGTGCGGGCGCCAGCCTCGAGGTAGCCACCCCGCGCGGTCAGAGGGAGAGCGGAGGCCGGCGCCGTTGCTGCTGCTCGGCCACGTATTCCCGGTACTTCTCCAGCTGCTCGTCGCTCAGCACCTCGGCGAGCTTCGTCTCCGTCTCCTGCTGCAGTTCCCGCATCATTTCCATCATGGCGCTCCGGTCCCCGGAACCGCGGACCCCTTGAAAACGCTCGCGGCGGCTCTCCGCCTGGGCCTCGAGGATCTCGCGGACCGTCACGACCTGCTCCTCGTCCAGCGCGAGCCGCTCGGTGAGGGCCGTCATCTGGTCGTCGAGACTCATGCCGAAGCCGCGGCCTCCCCGCTGAGCCTGAGCCTCCAGCGGCGGCGCGGCGGCGAGTGCGACCATCAGGAGAGCGAATGCTCCGATCATCTTTCTCATCGATATCCTCCCGTTCCTGCGTTTCTTCCTTGGCTGCTTCCCGGGCTGCTTCCCGGGCTGCTTCCCGGGCTGCTTCCGTCTGCGTCCGTTGCAGCCCCCTCATCGGAAACGACACGGATCCCGCCGGAAACGTTATGGACCCTTGCGCGGGACGCGCCCGATGCGCTCAGCTACGAGTGGGGCCGTCGACCGGCCGTCGGCACTGGCCATGAGGGTTTTGCACCGAGGTTCGGACGGAGGTTCGCATGGGGTTTCGTCGTCGGTTCTGCAGCATCGCGGCGCTGGGGACCGCGCTCCTGGCGCCGGGCTGCGCGCGAGAGCAGTCCCCCGCGGTGGAGGACGAGGCGGCCCACGAGCGCTCGCACATCGCGGGGATGGCGGCGCACCACATCTGCTCGGGCGTCTTCGTGGTCGGACGCGACTACGAGCGGTCCGTCGACGAGGTGGTGGCGCAGGACATCCGGCGCTTCCCGCTGTTCAACTGGCAGGACGACTTCGAGTACGCCGTGAACTACGAGACGGGCACCGCCTCCGTCTCGGCAGCGGACTTCGGTACACGGTCCGCCGAGTACAACGGGGACCAGGGCTGCACGATCCTGCCGGCCGGCCTCGACGACGTGACGTACGAACCGCAGGTCGTCGAGCGGCTCAGCCCCGATCCGGCGGTGACGGCCTGGCCGACGGGTGACGTGGGCGCCTACCACGATCCTCCGCCGCCGGAGGTCGACATGGAGGCGCTCGAGGCGGCTCTCGACTGGACGATGGCCCAAGCCGAGCACAACACGCGCGCGCTCGTCGTCATCTACGCGGGCAAGATCCTCGGCGAGCGCTACGCCCCCGGCTTCACGCGCAACACGCCGCAGATCTCCTGGTCCCAGGGGAAGAGCATCGCGAGCGCACTCGTCGGCGCGGCGATCCAGGCCGGCCACCTCGACGCCGGACTCGACGACCCCGTGCCGGTGCCCGAATGGCACGGGGAGGACGACCCGCGCCGGGAGATCCGCGTCCGGGACATCCTGAACATGAGTTCGGGCCTCGACTTCCTGAACCTGGGCCTGACGGACTCGCGATCGTGGACGCACGCCAACGAGCACTTCCGGATCTACTTCGAGGGGATCGATGTGTTCGAGCACGCGGTCGACCAGCCGCTGGACACCCTGCCGGGCGCGATCTTCCGCTACCGGAATTCCGATCCGCTGACGGCCAACCGCATCGTGCGGGAGGCGGTCGAGGCGCGGGGCGAGGACTGGCTCACGTATCCGCAGCGCATCCTGTTCGACCGCATCGGGGCGCGGAACTACGTCCTCGAGACGGACGCGTGGGGCAACTTCATCATCACCGGCTACGACTACGGGAGCGCGTGGGACTGGGCGCGGTTCGGACTCCTCCACCTGTGGGACGGCGTGTGGCCGACGCCCGATGGCGGGAGCGACCGCATTCTTCCCGAGGGCTGGGTGGAGTTCGTCAGCGCGCCCGCTCCGGGCGCCGAAGCTCTGGAGTACGGCGGGCTGTTCTGGCTCAACCGGGGCGGCGCGCTTCCCCGGGCGCCGGACGACGCATACTGGGCGGCCGGATTCATGGGACAGTACACGGCCATCATCCCGTCCCATGATCTCGTGATCGTCCGGCTCGGGCCGAGCCCCGGGAACACCGGGGCGTATCTGTCGGACATCATCGGCGAGGTGACCGCGGCAATCGCCCGGTAGCGGTCCGTCGTCGTACTGTGTAGTTGCCCTTGGCAAAGCCCGTTCCCCCGAGGCTCCGGGGGAATCGTCCAGTTTCAGTCTACAGGAGGCAGCTGTGTACTCCGTTGTGTACTCCGTGACCCGTTTCCGGAAGCTTCTTCCCGTCTTTTTCCTCGTCCTCGGTTTCGTCCTCGGTCCTGCTTCGATCGTGGCGCAGGACTCCGGGGGCGGACTCCCGTCGATCGAGGACAAGACCGCTTCCATGCGGGCCATCGACGGCTTCATCCCCATGTACTGGGAAGCGTCGAGCGGCAAGCTGTGGCTGGAGATCTCGCGCTGGGACACCGACATCCTCCACATGACGGGGCTCGCCTCGGGGCTGGGGTCGAACGACATCGGCCTCGACCGCGGGGCGCTCTCCGGATCCCGCCTCGTACGCTTCCACCGGGTGGGGCCGAAGGTGCTGATGATCCAGCCGAACCTCGACTTCCGGGCGAGCAGCCCGAACCCGCGCGAGGTGCAGGCGGTGACGGACGCCTTCGCGCCCTCGACGCTGTGGGGTTTCACGGCGGCGGCGGAGACGGACGGGCGCGTGCTCGTCGACGCCACGGACTTCGTGGTCCGGGACATGATCAACTGGGCGCAGCGGCTGCGACCGGGGACGTACCGGTTCGACGCGGGCCGGAGCGCCGTGCACCTGCCCATGACGATGGGGTTCCCCGAAAACACGGAGATCGAGGCCTCGCTCACCTTCGTCCGGCAGCCGGGGGGTGGCGGAGGCTTCGGCGGGTTCGGGGGCGGCGGCGGATTCGAGGGGGTCGGGAACGTGGCTTCGACGGGTGAGGCGGCGACGATCCGGCTGCACCATTCCTTCGTGCAACTGCCGGCACTCGGGGAGTACACGCCGCGGGCGTTCGACTCGAGGGCCGGGTACGGCGCGATGAGCTATGCCGACTATTCCGCGCCGCTCGGGGAAGACATGCGGATGCGGTTCATCCGGCGGCACCGGCTCGAGAAGCGGGACCCGTCGGCGGCCATGAGCGAGCCCGTCGAGCCGATCGTCTACTACCTGGACCCGGGTGCGCCGGAGCCGATCCGGACCGCGCTGCTCGAGGGGGCGCGGTGGTGGAACCAGGCCTTCGAAGCGGCCGGCTTCCAGGACGGTTTTCGGGTGGAGATGCTGCCGGAGGGCGTGAGTTCGCACGACGTGCGCTACAACGTGATCAACTGGGTGCACCGCTCGACGCGCGGCTGGAGCACGGGCGGCTCCGTCACCGACCCGCGCACGGGGGAGATCCTCAAGGGTGTCGTGACACTCGGCTCGCTCCGCTGGCGGCAGGACTACCTCATCGCCGAGGGCCTGCTCTCCCCCTACGCGAATGGCGACGAGGTGCCGGAGGACATCGCGGAGTGGGCGCTGGCGCGGATCCGGCAGCTGTCGGCGCACGAGGTCGGACACACGCTCGGCCTCGGCCACAACTACTACGACAGCAGCCGCGGCCGGATCTCGGTCCTGGACTATCCCCACCCGCTCGTGACGCTGGACGATGACGGGCGACTCGACTATTCCGAGGTCTACGACGTGGACATCGGCGAGTGGGACAAGGTCGCGATCGTGTACGGGTATTCGGACTTCCCGGAGGGGACGGACGAAGCCGCCGAACTGCAGCGGATCCTGGACGCGGCCTGGGACGAGGACCTCATCTACTTCACGAACCAGGACATCAACATCCACGCGCGCGCCGACCAGTGGTCGAACGGGGTGGACGCGGCGGCGGAACTCGAACGGATGATGGACGTGCGGCGGCACTCGCTGGACCGCTTCGGTGAGCAGGCGATCCGCGCCGGGCGGCCGATCGCCACGGTGGAGGAGGCGCTGGTCCCGCTCTACATGCACCACCGCTACCAGGTGGACGCGGCCGCCTCGCTCCTCGGAGGACAGGAGTACGTCTACGCCTTCCGCGGGGACGGGCGGACGCCTATGAAGCGGGTCTCGGGAGACGCGCAGCGGGCGGCGCTGCGGGCGCTGGGCAGGACGCTGAGGCCGCGGGAACTCGCGGTTCCGGCGGGGGTGCTCGACCTGCTGCCGCCCCGGCCGCCCGGCTTCGGGCGCTCCCGCGAGACGTTCCCGCGCTACACCGGCCCGGCCTTCGACGCGGTCACCCCGGCGGTCGTGGCGGCGGACCATACGGTGTCGCGCGTCCTCGAGCCGTCGCGGGCCGCGCGCCTCGTGCAGCAGCACGCGCTCGACCCGAGCCTGCCGGGGCTCGCCGAGGTGCTGACCGCGCTGGTCGACGCGGTCCGTCCCGAGGCCGACGAGTCGCCTTATCACACGGAACTGCGGCTCGCGGCCTACCGCGTGCTCGTGGACCGCATCATGGCGCTCGCCGACCGGGCCTCCATGCCGCACGTGCGGGCCCTCGCCACCCGGAAGCTGGTGGACCTGAGAGCCGAGATGGGGGCGAATCCGCCGCCGGAGAGCGACGCGGCGTTCGTGCAACTGGTCGACCGCGACATCGAGCGCTTTCTCGAGAAGCCGTCGGCGCCCTACGAGATGCCGGGGACGCCGAACGCGCCTCCGGGCGCGCCGATCGGGGAGCCCGCCATGGAGTGGCTCGCGGGCGATGCGTGGCTGTCGGCCGGGCCGGCGGGCTGGGCGACCAGGTGGCTTGGCTCCGCCCCCGTGTGTGAGGCGGATCGGAGCAACTTCTGACGGAGACGTTCCCGCGGGAACGTGTGAGGGTCAGCTGTAGCCGATCGCGAGGGCGATGACGAGGGCGATCGCGCCGAGCGCCATCAGCATCAGGTAGCGCGGGATCGCGAAGCGCAGCCACGACTCGTAGCGCACGCCGCTCGCGGCCAGAATCGCCATCAGCGCGCCGTTGGTGGGCGTGATCAGTTCGCACAGCCCCGCCCCGTACTGGTAGGCGAGGATCGTGATCTGGCGCGAGAGCCCGAGCAGATCCGACAAGGGGACGAGGACCGGGAGCGTGAGCACGGCCTGGCCGCTCACGCTGGGCACGGCGAAGTGCAGCACGCCCTGCGCGGCCGACATGCCGATGGCCGAAAGCGCGAGCGGCAGGTCGGCGAGCGGGATGAACAGCCCGCGCACGATCGTGTCGATGACGCGCCCGTCGACCATGACGACGTAGATCGCGTGCGCGAAACCGATGAGGAGCGCGGCGTACCCCATCGAGCGGAACCCCTCCGCGTAGGCCCGGGCCGTCCCCGTCACGCCGAGCCGCCCGATGAGCCCTACGACGATCCCCATGATGAAGAACAACGCCGACATGTGGTCGAAGTCCCACCCCCGGGACAGCAGCCCCCACACGAGGATGCCGAAAGTGGCCGCGACGATCGCGAAGATGGTCCCGTCCCTCCATCCGAACGCGGCGTCCGGTTCGGAGGCGTCCGCTTCCTCCGCGGGGACCCGAGTGCGAGCAGCGTACCGCATCGTCCACCAGATCCAGAGGCCGAGCGCAATGGCCAGGAATACGAGGCGGAACCCGCTGCCCGAGCCGAGCGGCACCTCCGCGACCCTCTGCGCGGTGACGACCTGGAACGGGTTGATGGGACTGAAGGCCGACCCCACGAACGCGGAGCCCGCGCTCACGGCGACGCCCACCATCGGCGAGTAGCCCAGCCGCTTCGTGAGCAGCATGAGGGCGGGAACGAGGGGGATGATCTCTTCCTGCATGTTCTCCGTCACGCCTCCGGCCGCGAAGGCGAGACAAACGACGGGGATCGCGAGGATCTCACGTCCCTGGAGCACCTCGACGAGCCACGCGATGCCGCGCCGGAGCGCCCCCGTCGCGTCGAACACGGCGAACGCGCCGCCGATGAGGAAGATGAGGAACACGACATCGGCGCGCTCCGCCATGCCCCGCGGGATGGCCACGATGGCCTCGAAGGCCCCGATGCGGTTGGGCTCGACTTCGTGATAGGTCCCGGGCACGACGACGCTGCGCCCCGTCTCCGGGTCGTCCCGCCGCTCGTACTCGCCGGCCGGGAGGACGTACGACAGCGCCGCGGCCGCGAGGACTACCGCCGTCAGCAGGGTCAGCGGGTGGGGGAAGCGCAACCTCCGCACCCGCTGCCCGACCCGCTCGCGAAACGTCCGTGATGTCGCCATGAACGCTGAACGTGCGCGCTACCCTCCCCGTCTGACAATCCGAGACCCGGCCGGCGACCGGTTCGCGTGCGGCGCCACTCTGGCTCCTGCGGGAACGATCCGGCATCATCCACGCGAACAGGAATCTGCCGCCGCTGCATGGCTCGATGGCGGGCTGCCGGGACAATCGCATGGAAGGAAGCAGCCTCGACACGCTCACGGTTCGCGAGCGCAGCGAACTGATGAGCCGCATCCGCTCCAGGGACACGAAGCCGGAGATGAGGGTACGCCGGCTCGTGCACGGCTTGGGGTATCGCTACCGGCTGCACGCCAAGGAGCTGCCGGGCCGTCCCGATCTCGTGTTTCGGCCCCGCCGCAAGGTCATCTTCGTCCACGGCTGCTTCTGGCACCGGCACGAGGGGTGTTCGAAGAATCGCATTCCCAAGTCGCCCGAGACCCGCGATTTCTGGCGCGACAAGCTCAACGGCAACGCCCGCCGCGACCGCCTCAACGAGACGACGCTGCGGCGCACCGGCTGGGGCGTGCTCGTCATCTGGGAGTGCGAAACGAAGGACCTCGACCCGCTGGCCAAGAGGGTCAGGGCGTTTCTGGGATAACCTCTCGGCCCTTTAGTGATTCATCGAGAATAACCCTGCGGGTGGCTCGCTGCGACCGGCCTAGAGCCACACTTGGTCACCCGTGCTTGGTCACATGTCCACCCTTACTTGGTCACCATGGTCACTGACCTTGTCGGGTGCGTTTGGGTGTCCCGTGGCGATCCACGATGGCGCAAACGTATCGCTGCTCGTCGGTCCAGCGGTGCAGTCACGGGGGGTGGGCCGGACACGGCAGTCCTCCACCGTGACCGGCGCGCCGCTCGCGCTCTCCAGCCGCAAGCGGAGCACGTAGCTCACGTCCAGGGCATCGCGGGCATGCCCATGGACGACGCCGCCCGCGCCGACGTCGATGGGGTCCACCGTCTCTCCCGCAAACCGCACGGTGGCGATCCTCGCTGTCGAGGAGACCTCCCCTCGGTAGCGGCCGCAGTTGTCGAACAGGTCCCAGATGGGATCGTCGCCCGCGTCATCCCGGTGCCGCAGCACCCACAGCCAGCCCTCGGGGGATATGTCCAGGCCCGCCATGAGGGGTTCGAACTCCGACTCGTCGGAGTCGTCCGGGGGGGACGGGGGCGGATTGCCGAGCTCCACCGTGCGGATCGTGTCCCCGGCGAACGTAACCTCGTGGAAGCGGTAGGCGGCCCTGTTCGCCACCCAGACCGTCTCACCGCCGGCGAACGCCCACGCGCGCCGCGGAATCGAGACCTTGACGATGCCGCCGATCGTAATGTTGCCATCGCCGCTCGATCGACTCTGGCTCGTGCTCGTGGAGATGCGGCTGTCGAGCAGGAGAGAATCCCGGGGCAGGACGGGGTTCGGGTGCTCGGGGTATACCGGAAGTCGCACCCCGTAGGTGAAGCCACGCGAAATGGTCTCTTCGCCGGACTGCTCGATGTCCACGACGCGTACTTGCTGATAGACGAATCCCTGGTCGTCGGCGGCAACGATCCTGCTCCATGGCGTCCCTCCTCTCAGGGGAAAGCCTCCAGTGCGGGTGAGTTCGTTCCCGAGAGAATCGAAGCTCAACTGTTGAAGGCCATCGCCAATCCAGACCCGGTTCGGCGGCTGGAAGACGACCGTCTGGCCTGAGGACTCCCAATAGCGCACCTCGCCCGGCCCCTCGCCCCCGCGGGCGATGCTTCGCACGTAGCCGCCGCCCCAGTTGAAAACCCGTACCTCCTTCGAACCGACATCCAGCACATAGATGTGGCCCTTCTCGTCCACGGCGACGTCGTGCACATCCCCGAAGACGTCAGGTCCGGTTCCGTCCACCTGGCCGAGCCGGAGTTCCTCGACGAGGCGCCACTCGTCGCGTCCCCCACCACGCGCGGGGGCCGGGTTGGACACGACGATGCGGCCGCCCTCAAGCGTGTCGGCGCTCACTTCCTGCGGGGAGTCTGGCATTGCCGCGCCCGGCGCGGACGAGGCGACCCCAACGACCAGGAGAACCGCCGAGGCACATAACGCGCGAGGGAGTCTGCCGTGCGACCCGGAGAAGATCCCGACGAGCCCCTGGAGGCGCCTCAGGATCGCCGGGTCCGTCATCTTCCCCGCCGCCGCGCTCGCCGGAGACGCCGCCCTGTTCGGAGACCGGCTTGCCGATGAGTTCGAGGCCGAGGTCGCGGCCCTTCACGACCGCCGGGACGCCTTCCTCCATCCAGCGCGGGGCCGGGGCGTCGATCAGGTAGTGGTCGAAGAACTGCTGCATGCGGATGGCCCAGTCCTCCTGGTTCGCCTGCCGCCCGAGGCCGTGTCCCTCGCCGTTGTAGTTCAGCATGAAGACCGGCAGTTCCAGCCGGCGCATGGCGACGAACATCTCGATCCCCTGGTACCACGGCACGGCGCCGTCCTCGTCGTTGTGCAGCATGAGGAGCGGCGTCCGGATCTTGTCCGCGAAGAACACCGGCGAGTTATGGATGTAGCGGTCGCGCTCGTCCCATAGCGTCCCGCCGATCCGGCTCTGTGTGCGTTCGTACTGGAACATGCGGCTCATCCCGCTCTGCCAGCGGATGCCGCCGTACGCGCTCGTCATGTTCGACACGGGCGCCCCGGCCTCCGCGGCGGCGAAGACGTTCGTCTTCGTGATCATGTAGGCGATCTGGTATCCGCCCCACGAGTGGCCCTGCACGCCGACCCGGTCCGGATCGATGAACCCCTGCGCGATGAGCGCCTGCACGCCCGGCACGACGGCGTCGAGCGCGCTCTCGCCGGGATAGCCGATCTCGTACGGGATGTCGGGCACGAACACGACGTAGCCGCGGCTCGCGTAGAAGGAGAAGCGGACCGAGGCCCGGTTCGGCAGCGGCGGCTGGTAGCTGTGCAGCCCGTCGGACATGCGCTCGTAGAAGTAGACCATGAGCGGATACTGCTGCGACGGATCGAAACCGTCCGGCTTGATCAGGATGCCGTCGAGCGGCGTGCGGTCGTTCGACATCCAGTGGACGAGTTCGGCGCTCCCCCAGCGGTACTCCGCCTGCTGCGGGTTCGCGTCGCTCAGCTTGCGCGCGTTCCCGAAGTCCGCATCCCCCACCCACACGTCGGGGAACTCGATGAACGTCTGGCGCGTCCACACATGGCGTTCCGCATCCTCCGCCTTCGCGGGCGCCGCGTAGCGCACGTCGTCCATGACCAGTTCCTCGACCCGGCCCGCTTCGTCCGTCCGGCCGCGCGCGAACCCGGACGCCTTCGTGCCCATGTCGAAGACGGAGAAGAGGATCTCGCCCTCCTCAATGCCCTCGCCCGCGCCGCCTCCGCCGAAGCCGCCGAACCCGAAGAAGTTGCCGCCTCCGCCCTCGGCCACGCGCTGCACGCGATAGCGGAGATCGACCTCCCGTCCCTCCGTCAGACGCACGGCGGGATCATCGCCGCTCGGGTCGACGCGCCACACGTCGTTTCGGTCGTACACGAGCATCGCGGCGTCCTCCTCGATCCACGTCGCGCCGCCGTAGGGGGGCGGGCCCTGCGGGTGGTCGTCGAGTTCGTTGTAGAACGCGACGGGAAGATCTCCGGTGAGGCTGCGCGCGGGCCCGGAGCCGTCCATCGGCGCGGCCTTCCAGTCGCGGTCCGCCTCGTCCCACCAGTAGGCGTAGCTCCCCCCGGGCGAGAGGCCGGCGCCGCCGAAGCCGCGCACGGCCTCCACGATCATGCGCCGCTCCCCGGTCAGCACGTCCACCGCGTAGGCATCCTCGTAGCGGCCGTCCCACGACACCTTCGGGCGGTGGGGCACGTCGCTCGTGGCGAGGACGTAGTCGCTCATGCCGGTCTCGGTGCGCGACACGTCGGGAATGCTCGCCGTACCCAACTGCACGATGGCGTCGCGGCCCTCGTGCAGCACCGCCAGGTACGACCGGTTGCGTTCGCGGTTCGCCTGCACGAGCTGCATCGGCTGCAGGTAGGGGTCGCGCCAGTTCCAGATGTCGAGCGTCACGCGATCCGCGTCGAGGATCTCCTCGTCGGGCTCGGGCTCGGGACGCGGCGCGGTGCCGAAGAAGAGACGATCCCCATCCTCGCTGAAGGAGACGGAGCCGTTCTCGCTGATCCACCAGCCGGCGGGCACGCCGGCCGTCTCATGGTCCGCCACCTTCTCCGCCGCCCCGCCGTCGGAGCGGTAGAGCGCGAAGGACGGCTGGTCCATCTCCCACTCGTCCACGTTGCTGAGGAAGGCGAGGCGCTCGCCCGATTCGTCGAAGGCGACCTGCTCGTAGTGGCCCTCCCCGGCGAGCACCTCCACGCTCTCTCCGCTGGCCGGGGCCACGAGGTAGATCCCGTCCCCGCCTTCGTCCTCGGTCGAGGTCACGTACGCGAGCCCGTTCCCCGCGTCCGCGACCGTGTAGGAGACGACATCGGCGAAGCCGTGCTCCTCGCCCGTGTCGAGATTCAGGAGGATGAGCGGCGTGCCGTCGTCCTTCTCGTGCCGCTTCTCGTATTCCGCGGAGCGCTCTTCTTCTTCTTCCTCTTCTTCCCCGGCGGCTTCCTCGGCTTCTTCCTCAGTCTCCTCCTCGTCTTCTCCTTCCTCCTCGTCTTCCTCGGGATTCCCGGAGAGGAGGTACGCGACGAAGGCGCCCCCGTCCTCCGGGACCCGGAAGGACTCGATGGGGCCGGCCCGTCGAACGCCGCCGTCATCTCCGGCGCCGTCCGCGAACGCCTCCGTGAGGGTCACGACCGCGAGCGAGTCGCCGGGGAGATCGTCCCCGCGCTCCCCTTCGAGGCGAAGCGAGTCGACCACGGCCTTCACCGGCGGCACGCGGAAGGCGAGGTGCCGCGAGTCCCGCGTGAAGGAGGGCGCGCGACCCCGGAAGCGGCGTTCCGCCGAGCCGTCCGTACGCGTGATCACGAGCGTGGGGTCGCCGTCCCAGGGCGTGAGGACGTAGGCGAGCCAAGCGCCGTCCGCCGAGATCGTGCGGCCGCCGATGGAGTTCCAGCGGTACGTATCTTCGTGGTCCAGCGCGGGTTTGACCTCCTGCGCGGCCAGTTGCGGGGCCAGTTGCGGGGCCAGCGCGGCGGGCGCGAGGAGGCACGCGGCCGCGGCGGCGAACCGGCGGCGGCGAAGGACGGAAGGACGGGACGAACCAGAGACCGGAGGCATCCGAGGCTCCTGTTTCGGGAGATTCATGAGTTTCAGCGCTTGAAGTAGACGGGTTCGGTCGGCAGCGCGCCGACATCGACGATCCTGCCGGCGGCCATGACGACCGACGGTTTCCGGATGTTGGCGATATCGGCGAGCGGGTCGGCGTCGAGCACGAGGAGGTCGGCGAGCTTGCCGGCTTCGATCGTCCCGAACTCGTCGAGCGCGCCCGCCGCGATGGCGCCGTTGCGGGTGGCGGCGACGATCGCCTCGCCCGGCGTCATCCCCATTTCGACGAGACCCTCGATGGCGAGGATCGTCCCGATGCCGGGCTCCTGCCAGATGGGCTTGGGCGCGCGTCCGTATTCCGGCGCGACGCCCGCATAGTTGTCCGTGCCGAGGGTGGTGATGCACCCGCCGTCGATCAGCTTCTGCGCGTTCAGACGGCGCATCTCCATCCCGTGTCCCAGCGCCCGCTGCTCGCGGCGAATTTGATAGCTCGTCTTCTCCCGCTCGACCGGACGCCGCAGCCGGCCCCACTCGCGCGCCCGGGCGCCCTCGGCCTCGCGGGCCAGGCGTTCCTCGGCCGCCGCCCGGTTCGCCAGGTGGTTCTCCCAGGCGGGCCCGGTGAACGTGTTCACGAGCATCGAGCACACGATGCCGCGGTCCACGATCTGCTGGACGAGCGCGTCCGATATCTCGCGGTTCGCGAGCACCTCGGGGTGCTGGATGAGGTCGATCCCCGCCTCGACGGAGAGCCGCAGCCCCTCCGGATTCGTGGAATGGGTCTCGGCGATGAGGCCGCGCGCGTGCGTCTCCTCGACGATCACGCGCTGCGCCTCCGGGGAGAAGCCGATCAGCGTCGGGAACGACCAGTGACTCGTCCCCCCGTACTTGAGGAAGTCCACCCCTTTGTCGAGGTACTCGCGGATCCTCACCCGCAGTTCCTCGGGATAGAGGTCCATCAGGTCCTCGCCGGCGCCCTGGGCGATGTGGTCGGAGAACTGTTCCTCGTAGAGTGAGAGGTCGTCCTCCGGAATGAGGGCGAAGGTGATCGAATAGGGCCCGCCCCAGCCGACGATGTTGCCGGCGACCTGGAGCCGCGGTCCGATGGCCTTGCCCGAGGCGATGGCGTCCCGCACCTGCTGGAGTTCCGGGAGGGCGCCGTAGCTGTCGCGGAGGTGGGTGACGCCGAACTTGAGGTGCATCTGCGCGGTCTCGAGCGTGAGTTCGGGTCCCATCAACCGATAGAAGACGGAACTCTCCTTCCGGTCCTTGTTGCCGCCGCCGTAGAGGGAGATATGCACGTTGGTGTCCACGAAACCGGGCGTGACGAACTTGCCGGCGCCGTCCAGGACGCGGGCGCCATCCGGCACCTCGACTTCCGCGCGCGGACCGGCGGCGGTGATGCGGTCCCCTTCCACGACGACGGTGGCATCGGCGAGAGGGGGACCGCCGTTGCCGTCGATGAGGGTCGCGCCGACGATGGCCGTCGCCTGGCCCAGCAGGGGTCCGCCGCTCGGGACGAGGACGACGAGGGTGGCCAGCACGGCGGAGACGGAGAGAGGGCGGCGGGTGGCGCGGAACATGCGGGAACCTCCTCATTTCTGCGGGGCGTGCGTCGTCTGAGACTAACAGCTTGCCCGACTCGCGAGTAGCCGCCCGCTCCCCGCCCGCTCCCCGCCCACTCCAATGGAGACGCCGCCGGTTGGCAGGGCGGGACGGTCCGCGTTAGGCTGTCGCATCCTGCTCATCCGAACTCCGCCAGAGGCATGACGCGGAATCGGATGGGCAGCCGACGACGACCGATGACAGACGACTGACTACAGGCGAGAGATAAATGGCGACGATCACAACGAAATTCCCCCTGAGACACGTCGAGCTTTCGCGGCTCGAATCCGTCGACTTCGACAACCTTCCGTTCGGCTCGATCTGGTCGGATCACATGTTCGTGGCCGACAACATCGACGGCGAATGGACCGACGCGGAGATCCGGCCCTACGGCCCGATGCAGATCTATCCCAGTTCGAAGGGGCTCCAGTACGCCGTCTCGATGTTCGAGGGGTTCAAGGCGCATATGACCCCGGAGGGCGACCTCGCGGTCTTCCGGCCGGACATGAACCAGAAGCGGTTCAACCGCACCGCGGCCCGGTTCGTGATGCCGGAACTCCCGAAGGATCTGTTCTTCGACGCGCTGCGCGAACTGCTCGAGGTGGACCGCGGCTGGCTTCCGAACGCCGAGCAGGGCGCCCTCTACATCCGCCCCAGCTACTTCAGCACGGATCCGACGCTCAGCGTGGTGTCGGGCCGCTCGTTCAGCTACGTCCTCATGACCGCGCCCGTCGGACTCTATTTCACCGGGTCGGAAACGGTGAGCCTCGTGACGACGCGCAAGTTCGTGCGGGCCTTCCCCGGCGGCGCCGGCGGCCACAAGCCCGCGGCCAACTACGGGCCGACGATGCTGGCTTCCCAGCAGGCGCAGGCGCAGGGGTACGACAACGTGATCTGGCTCGACGGCCAAGAGGGCCGGTACGTCGAGGAGTGCGGCGTCATGAACATGTGGTTCGTCATCGACGGGACCGCCATCACGCCCCCGCTCGAGGGGACGATCCTCCCCGGCGTCACGCGCGATTCCCTGATCCGGCTGTGCGCGGACTTCGGGGTCCCGTGCGAGGTGCGCCGGATCTCGGTGGACGAACTCCTGGAGGCCCACGCCGCCGGGACGCTGAACGAGGCGTTCGGCTCGGGAACGGCCGCCACGGTCCAGCCCATCGACCGCCTCGGGCTCGACGGAACGGATGTCCTGCTTCCGCAGCGTCCCGATTCCCTTGCGTCGCGGCTCAAGGCGGAACTCCACGGGATTCAGACCGGGCGGATAGAAGATCGCCACGGCTGGCTGTGGCGGCCCTAGTGGCGACCCTGGTGGCGACCCTGGAGGAGGTGTCGTAGACGTGTCTTCGGATCCTCCGTTCAAGGCCACGGTCGGGATCAGGCCCGCGTCCCGCACGGACTTCATCGACGTGCGCGCCAAGCTGGCCGAGGAGTTCGGGTCCGAGTTCGCCCGGTATCCGAAGGCGCTCTACATCTCCCATCACACGACGGCGGGATACCTGCACCAGCGGCTGGCGCACCGGCTCGACTACGACCGGAAGAGGCTGCGGGAGTACATAAAGGTCTTCCACGAGATCTTTCCCCCCAACGCCGGATACGAGCACGATGAACTCGAGCTGCGGACCGAACTGTCGGACGCACAGAAGGAGACCGAACCGGAGAACGCGGACTCGCACCTGACGTTCATCGGCGCCGGGCTCCAGAGTGCCGCCTCGTACGACAACGAAGCGGGCCGGCCGGTCTGGTTCGTCGATCTCGATGGCGTCCACAGGGGCGGCACCCGAGATCGGCGGACGACGGTCGTGGGATACGGGTCCGAGGAAGTCGTGGCCCGAACCCAGTTGAGCGTCGAAGCCTCGCCGCGGGCGATCGATGCCATCGACCTCAGGGAACCGGGAGTCGGTCTCGTGGACCGGCTTCAGGATCTGATCGAGGAACACGGGATCTCCTTCGGGCGACTCGATGTCTCGCTTGCCGCGCGGGAAACCCACGCCAGCCTGACGGTCAACGAGTTCGAGCCGCTGTTGATGCAACGCGACCTCCGCCGCGCGCTGCTCAGCCCGCTGCGATTCATGGCCGATCAGGGCAGGAAGATGCTGAGAACGCCGCTGTCGATCCCGGGAAAGGCGTTACGGCTTCCCGGGAAGGCGCTGCGGCTGTCCGGGAAGGCGCTTCACGTCGCCAGGATGGGCAGGACCGTGCTGCGCACCTCGCCCGGACCCGTCATCGACACCGCCACGGTGGAGGCCGTCCACATCATGAATGCGGTCCTGGAACGGATCGGCGTGGACGAGTCCGTGATCGCGCGGATGCTGAACCGGGCGCTGGCGCTTCCCGTGGGCCGCTTCCAGGGCCTGAGGCGGGACGTCAGCCTGCCCGTGATCGACCGTGACGGGGATGGCAACGGCGAGATCCCGTGGGGAACCTACCAGAGCCCCATTCTCATCCAGTGGAAGGCCCCGACGGAACCGACCCGCGAACTGGACGTGAAGCTGGTCCGCTTCGCCTAGCAGCGGTCTGCGGCGAAGTCCCGCGCCGCCACTCCGGCGGCCGTGTCAGGCCGGGCCGACCGCCGGGTCGGCGGCGGAATCCGGAAGAGGGACTCTGAAGACCTTGTCCTCAAGGCGGGCCACGCGATCGGTCTGCCGACCCTCGACCGCGCGGAGTTCGGTTCGCACGCCCGCGATTTCGCCCCGGAGTTCTTCGCGGACGGTCTGTATCTCGCCCCGGAGTTCGTCGCGGACGCTCCGTATCTCGCCCCGAAGCGCCGCGACATCCTGGTCGAGTTTGTCGCGGACGGCGTGTATCTCGATCCGAAGCTCGTCGCGCACAGCATGTATCTCGCCGCGAAGCTCGTCGCGCACAGTATGTATTTCGCCCCGAAGCCCCTCCTGGAGATCCCCCAATGCGGCCCGGAATTCCTTCATCTCGGCGGTGAGCTTGCGGATGGCGGCGAAGGTCAGGCCGCCGATCGTTACGCCCACGCCGATCACGGTCAGCATCAGTGTGAGGATTCCAGCCACGTCCAGTCCCATTCGTCTCGGCTCCCGTCGAGGTTTGCGCGGCGCGGCGCGGTGGCCGCATACCATGTCCGCATCAACCTCCGGGCAGGAATCAAAGTGGGATCAAATGGGCCTCGCCTCAACCGGTATTCCGGACGAGACTATTCCGGGCGAGACGGGAGTGCGGGCGGCGGTCAGACGAGGGATCGGCCCTGGGAGCCGTCCACGGCGATACAGGCGCCCGTGATCAGGCTGGCGCGTTCCGAAGCGAGGAACGTCACGACGTCCGCCACTTCGTCGGCCCGCCCGAAGCGTCCCAGCGGGAGGTTCGCGTCTACGAACTTTCGCATGCCCTCCGGATCCGACTGCACACGCTTGTCCCAGCTCCCACCGGGGAACTGGATGGAGCCGGGCGCAACGCAGTTCACGCGGATGGCGTCTTTGGCCAGTTCCAGCGCCATGATGCCGGCGGCCGAGATCAGCGCCGTCTTCGTCGTGTTGTAGATCGACAGTCCCGGACCGCCCTTCTCGCGCCCGAAGACCGAGGACACGAAGACGATCGACCCCCCGCCCGCCGCCCGCATGTGGGGGATCGCCAGCCGGCTGGCCCGGAACCCGGACAGGACGTTGAGTTGAAGGATGTCCAGCCAGTCCTCGTCGCTCGTCTCCTCGAACTTCCCGCGCCGGTTCCCGCCGACGTTGTTCACGAGGACGTCCAGCGCGCCGTAGCGGTCGACCGCCGCTTGGACGAGCTGTCCGGCGCCATCCTCCTCGGCGATATCGCAGGCCACCGTGAGAACGTCCGCGACGCCGTCCGCCCGCAGCGACTCGGCGGCTGTCTCGAGCGGATCGCGGTTGCGCGCGCACAGCGCCAGCCGCGCGCCCTCCGCTCCCAGCGCCCGAGCGATGTAGAGGCCAATCCCCCGGCTCCCGCCGGTGACGACCGCGACCTTGCCCTTCAGTCCGAGATCCATGCGCGAGACTCTACGGGGGGGCCACGTCGGTCGCCAGCCCTCGTCCTCTCGGGTGGACGGTCCACCCTGGTACGGACATGTTGGCTCGCTGACACCGGACCCCTCAGCTAAGGCCGCGCCATGACAGAGAAGGAAACCGAGGGTCTCGCCCTCCTCGAACACTACGCCGTCGATGCGGACGGTAGAGTGATTCTGACCGGATTGGCCGAATCGATCCGGGTGGCGAACGCGTTCCAGCAAACGCAGTGGGTGCCGACGGCGCGCAAGTTCAAGGGCTGGACGGTAAACCTGAGAACCGGACAGATCTTTGCGCTGACACTTAGAACTGGCGAGGTGGAGATCCTTCTCCTACCCGAGATGCTGCGAGATGAGGAACGGAAGGCCCTCGAAGAAGCCGCGCACGGCAAGTACGAGCCCAAGCACCCACCCGGTTCCGCCCGCTACACGCTGGATTTGACCGCGGCCCGCAAATTGTGGGGATCGATCGAGCGGGCCCACCACGCGGTGCTCCAGCAAGGGCGGCACCCCTCTGGCGCGAAGAACAACCCCGAAGCCAATGCCCTAATCGACTATCTGAAGCGCAAACTCGATCTCGATTTGCCGTACCCCGACCGAGAATTGGTTGGCACGGAAGGGGAAGACGAGGCGCATCCGAAGCCTGCCCGTACGCTACTGGAGGCTTATGCGGCATCCGACGAGGGAAGGGCGATTCTCACGTCGATGGCCAAGTCGATCCGGACCGCGCACGCCGACAATCCCGCGAACTGGTGCACGACGGTGCTAAAGTCCGCAGGATACATTGCCCTGAATGTCGGTAACGCCTGCGCCATTCGACTTCACGGCGACGAGATTCGGATCCTCTTGATGCCCGAGGATCTGGACGAAGGCGTGAGGGCACGTCTCGAAGCGGCCACGCATCACTCGTGGAACCGCAAAGCCGTACCCGGCGCTCGCAACTACATGTTGCGCTGGCCGCAGGCCGCCGAACTCTGGGATTCGCTTGAAGAGGCTCACCATGCCGCGATTAGAGCGGCTCACCGCAAGTCGGCGACGAGCCAACGGAATCACTCGTCCGCCATCGTTGACGGCCTCAATCGGATCCTCGGACTTGATCTCCCTCAACCGGACTACGGCCCCTACTCACCCGAAGGGAAGCCCAATCCGGGAGAAAACGGCATGCAGGCCACGCGAACCAACACCGTTGACTTCGATGCGCTGATCCAGGCGCTGAGGGATGCCAAGCTCCACTTCTCGAGTGAAGTCGTGGCGAACTATGTGCTGGCACTGCAGGCCAAGCGGTTCGCGATTCTCACAGGGATCTCCGGCACGGGCAAGACACAGATTGCCATGGCTGTGGCTCGGAGCTTCCCGGCAACGGTCCGCGATCAGCCTGCGGCGGAACTCGTTAGATCGACCGCACCAGACGACGCGGTTAGGATGACGGCTCGGCCATTTCACTTCAAATGGCTTCAGATCGTCCTGCCTGTGAGGTTCGTGGCCGAAGTCGAGTCCCTTCTTCCTCCCGAGCCGGCCAGCCGTTTGATCGAGGTAGCGTACCCAAGCGGGGTTACGAAGCTTCGATTCTACCGTGAGCCGAATCGCAACGTGACGTGGCTCCTGTTTGCGGGCGCACACGAGTTCCGGGACTGGTACGTGGCAAACCTGCGACCTGGGGACGAATACCTGATCAGTTTTCGGGAGGGGGAGACGCCGGAGAAACACCGGATCGAGTTTCGGCTGGCCGAGGCTGAGGTGACAGAGCGGGAACTTGACAACCGCGTCGTCGTGCCGGTGCGGCCGGACTGGGTGGATAACCGTGGGTTGCTCGGGTACTTCAATCCGCTCTCGAACGAGTATTCGACGACTCCGTTCCTTTCGCTCCTGCTGGAGGCACAGGCGGAGGAGGAACGGGCGGAGAAGGAGGAGAGGGACCCGCATCCTTTCTTCGTCGTGCTCGACGAGATGAACCTCGCGCGGGTGGAACACTATTTCTCGGACTTCCTGTCGGCGCTCGAGTCCGGGGAACCGATACCTCTGCACGAGAGCGAGGAGGTCGAGGAGGGGCGGACGGAATCCGGCCCCGTGGTCCCGCGACAGCTGCGGGTGCCGAGCAACGTGTTCTTCACGGGCACTGTGAATGTAGACGAGACGACGTACATGTTCAGCCCCAAGGTGCTCGACCGGGCCTTCACCATCGAGTTCGACCGGGTGGACCTCGACGGCTTCACAACGGGCATCCACGCCGATGAGGAAGCCGGTCTCAGCCTGGATGGAGGTGACGGCGAACTGCGGCTTACGCCCTACCGGAAGCCGGGACGGGACGACTGGCGGAAGTTCAGCCAGCTCCACGACGGCCGGTTCCACCGGACGCTTCTGGAACTACACGGCATCCTCGAGGAGGAGCACCGCCACTTCGGATACCGGGTCGCGAACGAGATCGCCCGTTTCGTCGACCTGGCGCATGAGCAGTCGGCCGATGGCGAAGCGGCCGCCGAGGCCGCGTTCGATCTCGCGTTGCTCCAGAAGGTGCTGCCCAAGTTCCACGGGACGCAGCAGGAGCTTGAACCCATCCTCCGACGGCTGGCCTCCGCCCTCGGCGCGACGCCCGAGGATGCGAGCGAGCACGTTCCCGCGGGAACGTCTGCCGCAGACCCGGAGGCGAGCACCGAGGGCCGGGCCGCGCGCTTTCCGCGCACCGTGGCGAAGATTCGGCGCATGCTCAAGCGACTCGAGCAGCGGGGCTTCACGTCGTTCATCGAGTGATCTTGCCTTCCGCGGGAGATCCGACCCTGGCCGAGGGGGCTGCTGCTTCTCCAGAGGCAGGGTCTCGCGTCGCTCTCACGAAATGGGGGTCGGACGAGACGCCTCCCCGCCGGAACGGGCGGTGGCATCTGCGGAGCGAGCGGAGGTGGGTTGTTGAGGCCCCCCGGGGGACGCTTGCCAAAATCGAAGCAGTCCTCCCGGGTTCGGCCTGCACCAGGACGGGAGACGGCGCGCTCGTTCTGAATCTCGTCAACTCCGTGGGCGTCCTCGACCTACCCGGGGTCGGCCCCGTGGAGCTGCACACCGGCAAGTTGGACGAGGCAGGGTTCGAGGCGCTCCTCGCGGATCTGACCCGTTTCGCCACCAGCCTGCCGTTCGCGGCGGGGGACCCGGGCTCGTCGCCGTATGCGAGCGGCCCGCCACCCCGCGACGAGGTGCTCTACCACGCGTTCGTCTATTTGCGGCACATTCTCTCGAACGAAGCCCCGATCGAGGAGCGCCTGATGCCGGCCCTCGAACTGATCCAGCGCGCCCCCCACCGGCGCTGGCGCACCGAGCGGCGGGACGTGCGGGTCGAGACGCTCACGCGGGTGGATTCCCGCACGCTGCTCGACCTTGTGACGCGCACCGGGGCACCGGTCCAGGCGGCCTCCCTCTCTCCTGCGGCGGCGGCCCTCACCGAGCAACTCGGAGGACGGCTGCCCGAGGAGATCTCGGAGCGGCGCATCCAAGCTACCATCGACACCCCGGAGAACCGCTTCGCGAAGGCGTTCATCGGCCAGGCGGACGGGATCATCGGCCGCGTCCGGTCGAAGGCGGCGGCTCGCCGGGATGTGTTTGGCCGCAGCCTCCTCGCGGACTGCGAGCGAATGGAAGCGGCGCTGATGCCGGTGGCTCGTCATTCGATGTGGGATGAGGTCGGGACGATGGTGCGCATCCCCTTCTCCTCCACCGTGCTCCAGCGGCGGCGGGGCTACCGTCATGTGCTGCGGCACTACGCGCGGATCCGGCTTGCGCCTCGCATCCCGCTCGACGAGCACGAGATGCGCGATCTCCTCGAGCTCAAGAACATCGCGCTCTTATACGAGCTATGGACCTTTTTTCGCCTCGCCGAAATCATCTGCGACTCGCTGGGACCACCCCTCAGGAGCGCCCGGCCCGCGGGCGACGATTTCCAAGTTGCGCTCGGATGGAACCGGACGTTCGAATGGGCCGGTGGCACGCGGTTGGCGTACAACGAATCGTTCTCCCGGTCTCGGTCGTCCTCGAACCACTCGTATTCGGTACCGCTCCGGCCCGACATCACGCTCCGTGTGCCGGAGGGGCCGAACCGCGGTCTCCACGTCCTCGACGCCAAGTTCAGGGTTCAGACGCTGGGAGACGCGGGGCTTGAGCGGGACGATGACCCAGCGGAAAAGGCCAGCGAGCGGAGGGGCGACTTCAAGCGCGGCGACATCTACAAGATGCACGCCTACCGGGACGCCATCCCCAATGCCCACTCGGTGTGGATCCTGTACCCCGGTACCGAGTTCCGTTTCTTTCACGCCTCGGGGAGGACGCCCGTGAGCGGTTCGCCCGAAGAGCTACCGGAGTCGATTCAGGGAGTCGGAGCAATCCCCTTCGTTCCGAGGATCAACGGTGTATCCGGCGGCGCCCTTCACCCCGAGGCACGTGCGACGCTAAGGCGCCTGGTCGGTCGGGAGCAGACACGATCCGCGCGATGATGATCTGCCGACCGTTGCGAATTCGGACCGTTGAGCAGTCAACCGGCGGGAGGCTCCTCGCGGGATCCGCTCGCGGCTGAGCCCCGAGCCGAGCTCCAGGAATCGGCTGTCGAATTCCTCGTAGACATCCTGCACGGTATCGGCGGACAGCGGGCATTCGGCGGAGGGATCGCCGCAACTGAGATCGGGGAGCCGGTACTTTGTCGTCCTCATCCCCGGATACTACGCGCCGGAGCCTGCCTCCGCGCTACCGGACGAACATGACCGGGCGCGTGGGGAGGGCGTTGACGTCGATCACCCTGCCCTCCTTCATCACCATCGCCTGTTGGCGGATGTTGCGGATGTCCTCCAGCGGGTTTGCGTCGAGGAGGACGAGGTCCGCGAACTTGCCGGCCTCGATCGTTCCGAACTCGTCGAGGGCGCGGGCGGCGAGGGCGCCGTTGCGGGTTCCGGCCACGATGGCCTCCGACGGAGTCATCCCGAGTTCGACGAGGCCTTCGATCGCCATCAGCGTGCCGATGCCCGGTTCCTGCCAGATCGGCTTCGGCTCGCGCAGGAACTGTACGTCGGCGGCGGGGAAGTTGTCCGTGCCAAGGGTGACGATGCAGCCCGCGTCGATGAGACTCTTCGCATTCTGGCGGCGCATGGCGTTGCCGTGGCCCAGGGCGTTGCGCTCGCGACGCAGTTCGAACGACGTCTTCTCCCGCTCGACGGGCCGGCGCAAGCGCCCCCACTCGGCCGAGTTCCCGGGGTCGGCCAGACGCGCCTCGGCGGCCGCGACGTCCGCCAGGTGCTGCTCCCACGCCGCGCCCGTGATCGTATTGACCAGCATCGAGCAGATCACGCCGCGCTCGCGGATCTGCGTCAGCAGTTCCTCGGAGTAGGGCCGGCCGGCCAGGAGTTCCGGGTGCTGGATGAGGTCGATGCCGGCTTCGACGGCGAGCCGCAGGCTCTCCGGGTTGGTGGCGTGCGTTTCGGCGACGAGACCGCGTCGGTGGGTCTCCTCCACGATCACCCGCTGTGCCTCGGGAGAGAAGCCGATCATGGTCGGGTAGGACCAGTGGCTGCTGCCCCCGTACTTCACGAAGTCCACGCCCTTGTCGAGGTAGTTGCTGATCGCGACGCGGAGTTCCTCCGGGTACATGTCCATGAGGTCCTCGCCGGCGCCCTGGGCGAGGTGGTCGGAGAACTGTTCTTCCCACAGCGACAGATCCGAGTCGGCGATCAGGGAGAACGTGACGGAGAAGGCGCCGCCCCAGCCGACGATGTTGCCGGCCACCTGCATCCGGGGACCCACTTCGCGTCCCTCGGCGATCGCGTCACGCACCTCGATGAGTTGCGGGAGCTGGCCGTAGCTGTCGCGCAGGTGCGTCACGCCGTGCTTGAGGTGCATCTGCGCGGCTTCGAGGGCGATCTCCGCCCCGCGCTCCCAGTAGAAGACGGCATTCTCCTTCCGGTGCTTCCCGAAACCGGCGCCGTAGAGGCTCGTGTGGACGTTCGTATCCACGAAGCCGGGGGTGAGGAACTTCCCCGCCCCGTCGAGGACCCGCGCGCCATCGGGCACCGCGGTGGAGGCGCTCGGCCCCACGGCGGCGATGCGGGCGCCCTCGATGACCACGGTCGCCTCCGGCAGAGGATCGCCGCCGTTCCCGTCGATGACCGTGGCCCCGACGATGGCGATCGTCTCCTGGGCCATGGCCGCCAACACAGACGGCCACATGGCGGAGCACACGAGAATGAGCACGGCGACCGTTCGACGAGTCAACATGGGGACCTCCTGGACGATTAGGGGGCAGCCGCTTTCTCCAGGAAGCGGTCGTACCGCAGGGAGAGTGACGCGGGTGAGGGGTGATCGGGACGGCGGCGAGGAAGGGTGATGCGCCGCCCGTGGAGACCCTGGATGGCGTAGCGCAGTGTAGGGCCGTCTTCTTCCGCCAGGATCGCGGGACGAACCCGGATGGTGTAGTCGGGGCGTATACCCAGGAAGAACCGGTCGAACGCCGCGTGATGCAGGCGGCACAGAGCCAAGCCGTTCCGCACCTCGGGCTCACCTTCCGGTTCTGCGTCGGGGATGATATGGGCTGCGTCGAGAAGCTCCTCATGACGGAGGCAGCAAAGGGCGCATTGACGCCTGTACGCCTTGAGAACGCGCTCGCGGAACGCCTGCTGATGCAGCCTCCGGCGCGTCTCCACCGTCACATACTGACGGCGTAGCGACGTCTTGCGACGTACATCGTCGCTCTCCCACACGCGCATCGAGGGGGCGACGGGATCCAGCTTCTCGGCGTCGACTTCGATGGAGAACGTCAGCGTCTCCGGTGCATCTCCCACCACATAGACCGGCCACACGGCGAAGTACCTCCCTGGAAGAAGCCCGTGGAAGTACACCAGGGGCAGGTGGTACGACATTGCCGTGCGCAGTCCCACATTGTCGTGGTGATCGGGATCGTTTCCCCGGTAACGGTATCGAAGGAAGTGATCGGGGCCGAACGCATCGTCGTAGGGTCCCGACGGGGTCGTTGTGATCGAGAGGGGAACCGCCATCGTCCTCGGCTTGAAGATCCCCTGCGGACCCACCACGTGGATGCGCTGTCCCCGGAACTCGAAGCCCTGCTCGAGGAGAGGGCGCCGCGGAAGCACGTCGCCGTGAATCGAGCGCTGGCTGGCAAGCCATTCGAACATCGCCGTCCTGACCCCTTGGTCATACGACCGGTCGAACTCGGCTGGAGACCCAGGGTGGTCATAGGGCATGTCGCAGACTACCAATGGATTGTGCGATTCGTCAATCAGGCTTATGGAATCAGGCCGCCGGAAGGTGGCGGCGGATCCCGAACCAGGCGAACGAGGTGCCCCGATGAAATACGCCCTGCCCCTGCTGCTCGTCTCATCGCTCACGCTCGGATCCGGCTCGGGCGGACCGGAATCCCCATCGCCCGTGTCAGCTGCGATGGACACCTATCCCAAGAATCCTGCGATCGACGCGCTCAACTACGCGTTCGCGCTGACGCTGAGCGACGAGACGGACGTGATCTCGGGCGAGGCGACGATCGATCTCCGCTTCCTGGAAGCGGGAATCGAGGAGGTGCGGCTGGACCTGATCGAGCAGAATCCCGATGGCACGGGAATGCGGGTACGTGGGGTGGCCGGCGCCGAGGGACCGCTCGACTTCACGCATGGGGACGACGCGCTGGTGGTCTCCCTGGCCCGTTCGACCGAAGCCGGCGAGCGGCGCCGGATCACGGTCGTGTACGAGGGCGTGCCCGCCACCGGTCTCATCATCGGTCCCAACAAGCATGGAGACCGGACCTTCTTCAGCGACAACTGGCCCAACAAAGCCCGGAACTGGCTGCCGACGATCGATCACCCGTACGACAAGGCCACGAACGAACTCATCGTCACGGCGCCGGCCCACTACCAGGTCATCTCCAACGGGCTGCTCATCGAGGAGACCGATCTCCTGGACGGCACACGCCGCTCCCACTGGAAGCAGTCGGTCCCGATCGCAACCTGGCTGTATGCGCTCGGGGCGGCCCGCTTCGCCGTGCAGACCGTGGACTACTACAACGGCGCTCCGATCCAGACATGGGTCTACGCCCAGGACCGCGACGCCGGCTTCCACGACTTTGCGGTGCCGACGAAGCAGGCGATGGAGTTCTACGGAGACATGGTCGGCCCCTATTCGTACGAGAAGCTGGCGAATGTGCAGTCGAACAGCGTCGGGGGCGGCATGGAGGCGGCCACCGCGATCTTCTACGGCGACGCCTCGGTGACGGGCGAACGGGATGTGCGCTGGCGGAACGTGATCATTCACGAGGTGGCGCATCAGTGGTTCGGGAATGCGGTCACCGAATACGACTGGGATGACGTCTGGCTGAGCGAAGGGTTCGCGACATACTTCACGCTGCTCTTCATCGAACATCAATACGGGCGCGACGAGTTCATTGAGCGACTGAAAGTGAGCCGCGACCGGATCCGGGACTTCATGGCGGAAAACCCGGACTATCGGATCGTGCACGACAACCTCGCGGACATGAGTCGGGTCACGAGCGGTCCGGGCACGTACCAGAAGGGCTCATGGGTGCTGCACATGCTGCGCGGGGTCGTCGGGGAGGATGCGTTCTGGGCCGGGATCCAGGCGTACTACCGGGAGTTCCGGGACGGGAACGCGACGACGGCGGATTTTCGGCGGGCGATGGAGGAGGCGTCGGGTCTCGATCTGCGGGCGTTCTTCGACCAGTGGCTCTACCGCGGCGGGTGGCTGGAGTACGAGGGCGGCTGGAGCTACGACGCGGCGGCGGGAGCCATTCACATCGACATCCGGCAGGCGCAGGACGAACGCCACACCTTCCGCATGCCGGTGGAGGTCGCGATTCACCTCCCTGCGGATGGCCCGCTCGAGGGCGGAGTGCACGGGGCCACCCGGCCGCCGCGAATCGAAGTGATCGAAATCGACGGGCGGCAGGGCCGGTTCACGATCCCCGTTCCCGCGGAGCCGCTCGACGTCGTCTTCGACCCGCACACGTGGCTTCTCATGGATGCGGCCTTCGAGCGGCGCTAGAGGCGGGGCGTCGGCGTGGGCTGCTGGACACCGAGTGTGGACCGCCGACCACGGGCGCGCCTCCAGATGCTTGCACGGAGTCCGGCGCATGGGTCAGCTTTGACGCCGCATTGACTCGCTCCGGGAGGGGACGCGCCACTTGGCCATCGATCGACGGGAGTTCCTGAAGAGCGCGACGGCCGGAGCGGCTGCAGCCGGGCTGTCGCTCGGCGCCTCATCCCCGCTCATCGGCGCACCGCCGCCTCCCCGCTCGGCTCCCGTGCGACGCCGCGCCGGTCAACCTCTCGACATCGTGGTGGTCGGCGCCGGAAACTTCGGCATCTGGACCGCGCTCAACCTCGTCCGGCTCGGAGCCACGGTGACCGTGCTCGACGCCTACGGCCCCGGCAATTCGCGTTCCACCTCGGGCGGCGAAACGCGCGGCGTCCGGTCCTCCTACGGGGGGCGTCCCGAGGGCTTCGTCTGGAATCGCTGGGCCAACGAGGCCATGCGCCGCTGGACCCAGTGGGACGAAGAGGGACGGGAACTCCTCCTGCCGCGCGTCTTCTATCGGACCGGAGATCTCATCCTGCGCGAGGAGATGGTCCCCTATCTCGAAGACACGATGGCTCAGTGGGACCGGCTCGGCGTCGACTACGAGTTGCTCGACGTGGACGAGATCAACTACCGCTGGCCCTGGATCCGGACGGAGGAAGGGGTCTCCCTGGGGCTCCACGAACCCAACGCGGGGGTCGTGCGGGCGCGCCGGGCCATCGAATCCGTGGCCAAGCGGTTCGAGATGGAGGGCGGCGAGATCCGCATCGCGCGCGCCGCTCTCGGGGGATCGGACGGCCGCCGGCTGAACGACGTGACGCTCGGCGGCGACGAATCGCTGACGGCCTCGACGTTCGTGTTCGCGGTGGGGCCCTGGATGGGGAAGACCTTCCCGGAACTGTTCGGGGACCGGATACGCATCCCCGTGGGCAACGTGTTCTACTACGCGGTGCCGGACCGGCGCTTCATGTTCCCCAACATGCCCAGCTATGGCGTTCCGGGCTGTACGGGCTGGCCGGCTCTGGGCCCGGACCACCGCGGCTTTCGGGTGCGGACGGGCGGACAACCCGGCGACGATCCCGACACGAGCGACCGCTGGGTGCCGCCGGAAGCCCACGAGCGCCCGCGCCAGATCCTCGAGCGCTACTTCCCGGACATGGTCGGCGCGGCGGTCAACGAGACGCGCGCCTGCCACTACTGTTTCGGTCCCAGCCGCAACTTCCTCATCGACAAGCACCCCGACTTCGACAACGTGTGGCTCGCGGGTCTGGGGACGGCCGAGTCGTTCAAGCAGGGGCCGGTACTCGGCGAGTACATCGCCAAGCGCGTCCTGGAGATCGAGGACGATCCCGAACTGGCGGAACAGTTCAAGCTTTCGCTCGAAGCACCGGAAGGCGGGGAGCGCGGGCGGGAACTGGACCCGGAGTCGGAGGACCTCGGCGGTTGAAGACGCGACAGTCCCTCCTGACGGCCGCGCTGTTGACGGTCGCCGTCTCAATCGCGGGCGGCGGGTGCTACGGCCCCCTCCGGCTCACCCCCTCCGACCACGCCACCGTCCTCGCCGAACAGCGACTCGAGGCCGAGCATCCGGGAACCCCGGGACCGTATGAGGTACGCCGACTCTACTACGGGAGCGGCACGGACAGGCGCCGGCCCGAGTACCGGGATTCGGTGTCGATCGTGACGGAGACGGTCGACGCTTCGAAGCTCGTCTCTCTCGGCGAATCCGCGGGCGAACGGAACGGCTACTGGGGCTTCACGCCGAAGGAGTTCCCGATCAACGGCCGCGTTTGGTATCCCGAGGGCGAGCCCCGGGACGACCGCCCCTTCCCGCTGGTCCTCATCGTCCACGGGAACCACGACATGAAGGACTTCTCCGACCCCGGGTACGGCTATCTCGGCGAGTTGCTCGCCAGCCGGGGCTACGTGTTCGCCTCCGTCGACATGAATTTCATCAACGGCGGCATCCGCAACGAGAATGACGGGCGGGGGTGGTTTCTCCTCAAACACATCGACGCCTTCAAGGGATTCGCGGCGGACGAAGCCACCCCGTTCCACGGGAAGATCGACTTCGACCGCATCGCCCTCATCGGTCATTCCCGCGGCGGTGAAGCGGTGGGGCACGCGGCGGCCTTCAACCGGCTGTCGCGATACCCGGACGACGCCTCGCTCGAGTTCGACTTCAACCACGGGATCCGCGGCATCATCGCGATCGCCCCGGTCGACGGCCAGTACCTGCCCACCGGTCGGCTCGCGCCGGTCGAGAACGTCAACTACATGGTGTTCCACGGCTCGCACGACGGGGACGTGACGAGCTTCCACGGCCTCCGCCTGTACAACCGGCTCGAGTTCACCGACGGCGGAGACTACTTCAAGACCGCGATCTACATGTACCGGGCGAACCACGGGCAGTGGAACACGGTGTGGGGGAACAAGGACAACGGCCCGCGCAGCGCCCGGCGCCTCGACCTGCGGGGACTCATAGACGGAGAAGCGCAACGGGAGTTCGCGAAGATCTATATCTCCGCCTTTCTCGAAACGACGCTGCGCGACCGGCCCGACTATATGCCGATGTTCCGGGACCATCGGCTGATCGGCGGATGGCTGCCGGAGACGATGTACATCACGCAGTTCGAATCGAGCAGCTTCCGGCCGCTGGCCACGTTCGAGGAGGATATCGACGTCACGACCGGGACGGCGCACGGCGTGACGCTCAGGGGGGATTCTCTGGGCGTGTGGCGAGAGGAGTTGCTCGACCTGCGGTCGCGGAACCGTCCCACGACCTCGAGTTCGCAGGACAACAACGCGCTCTGGCTGGGCTGGAACAACCTCGTCGCCGGCGACGAGGGGACGGTCGGGGCGCCCGCAAGCTACACCCTGTCGCTTCCCGCCGGGCTGGGATCCGAGTGGGGGCTCGGGGGAACCTCTCGCCTGGATCTCCAGCTCGGGGCCGTGGAGGGCCGGCCGGCGCCGCGACGCCCCGAGGGCGAGGACGAGAACCAGGAGCCCTCCCGCGCCGGAGGAGATGACGAGGCCGCGCGCGACGGGACCGCGCGAGGCGAGAGCGACCGGGATGAAGATGAGCAACCAGTGGATCTGTCGGTCGTACTCACCGACGCGGACGGCGAGTCGGCGAGCGTGCGGCTGTCGGACTACGGGCCGATCCGCCGACCCCTCGAGACCGCGGTGCGGCGCCGCAACGACGCCGAGTCCTTCGACAACCAGTGGGAGTTGGTGCTCCAGTCGTTTTCGATCCCGCTCGCGGATCTGGTCGAGGCCAACCCCGACTTCGATCCGGCCCGGCCCCGGGAGATCCGCTTGCTCTTCGACCGCTCGGCGGCGGGCACGGTCGTCGTGGACGACATCGGCTTTTCCGTAGGCCGGCCCGACCGTTGAACCACCCTGACGACCGACCGGCCGGCTCCGTCACGCGCGAACTCGGGCAGCGCGAGCATGAGGGCAGACTCGTGCATGCGCTCGTGGCGGCGCGGGTGACTGGCGCGGATCGAGAGGAACTGTGGGACGCCCTGACGAACGCGGGCCGGATCCCGAAGTGGTTTCTGCCGATCTCCGGCGACCTGCGCGCGGGCGGCAGCTACCAGCTGGAGGGCAACGCGGGCGGCGAGATCATCGCGTGTGAACCGCCGGGACGCTTCGCCCTGACGTGGCGAATGCACGGCGACGTCAGTTGGGTGACCGTGACGCTTTCGGAGATGCCGGAGGAGCGCACCGAAGTGCGTCTCGAACATCTCGCGCAGTTCCCGCAGGAGTTCTGGGAAGAGTTCGGGCCGGGGGCGGTCGGCATCGGCTGGGACATGGCACTGTTCGGCCTCGACCAGCATTTCGCTTCAGATCCGGCGGTCGTCCCGGAGACGACGGAGGCGTGGGTCGCCTCGGAGGAAGGGAAGGACTTCGCTCGCCGGAGCAGCGCTGCGTGGTGTGAAGCCTCCATCGCCCTCGGCACCGACGCCGCAGCGGCGCGCGCTGCCGCAGATCGGGTGACCGCCTTCTACACGGGCGAGGACGCGCCGTAAGGTCAGCGGAAGCTGAGGCCGAAACGGTGCGCGTTGCCCTCCACATCGAACGCCTGGAACGCGTACTCGAGGGTTAGCGCGTCGCCGGTGAAGGCAACTCCGAACGTGAACGGGCTCCGTTTATCCTCCACGACGCGCTGGAGTCCGGCGCGGAGGCGGAACGTGTAGCCCTGGACAGGCCAGTAGGACACCTCGACTCCGCCGGCCGGGATGACCTCGCCGTCCCGACGCCGGGCGACCTGGCTGGTGAGGAACATGTCCAGTTCACCGACCTCGAAGCCCTCCGTCGACACGCCCATGACGAACTGTGTCGGGACCCTGAGCCCTCGCCCCCTGAGTTCCAGGTCCGATCCCAGGTTGCGAGCGGCGACGCTGACCATGGTGGGCCCGAACTCTCGCGCCACGCCCACGTCCACCAGGGTCCTGCGCTCCGTCCGGCTGACGAACTGATACTCCAGGTACTTCGCAACGACGCCCACCTCCACGGAGGCGAAGAGTTCCCGCGCATGGCCGAGCGAAGCCACGAACTCCGTAATGGGGGGACCCACCGCCGTGACGGCCGGCCACTGAATGTCGGGCGCCCCGTGGAGTCCGTCGGTGTGGTAGCGGAGGTACTGGAGGCCGACGGCGAAGTCCCCGAGGCCCACCGACCCCGTGCCGGCGAGCGTCGCCAGCGTTCCCTCGGAGCCGTAGCGCTGGAGACCCGCCGCCATACCATCGGCGCGGCCGATCAGGGCGGGCGCGTAGAAGATCAACTCCGCCCCGCCCCCCAGGAGATACGGTGCATTCCCGAAGGCCGCCGCCTCGATGCCGGCGGGAGCTTCAAGTACGAGACCCGCGTACACGTCGGAGCGGGATTGGGCCGCGCCCGCCTCCGCGTCCGATCCAACTGCCAGGACCGCGAGCAGCAGGGGGACCGCACCCCTCCCGGCGATGAATCGCCCATCCCACTCCGGCCTCAGTCCCACAGGCGCTCCGTCTCGAGGAACCCCCGGAATCCGTCCGGATCGTCGGCGGCGCGCTCGATGCGAGCCACGCCGCGCTCGATGTCCTCCATGCTGTTCGCGATCGAGATGCGGAGGAAGTGCTGGCCCCCGGCGCCGATGCGGCAGAAGGAGGCCCGGTCCATCGTGGCCACGCCGTACCGGTAGAGCAGGAACATCTGCAGCATGCCCGACGGCGTCGTCCGGGCGCGGGATTCCGCCGGCATGGCGTCGTGCGCCTCGCGCACTCCCAGCCGCTCGCACATGCCGGACACGTTCGGAAAGACGTAGAACGCCCCCTTCGGCAACTCGCAACTCAGGCCCTCGATCGCGTTGAGCGCGGGCACGATGAAGTCGCGCCGCCGTTCGAACTCGCCCACCATGTGCGCCACGACCCCGGCCGTGGCGGGGTCCTCGTACGCCGCCCTGCCCCCTTCCTGCAGGAACGGCGGCACACACGACATGATGTTGATATTGAGCTGCTTGAAGACGTCGGCCTCTTCTACCGTCGGCAGCACCGCCCAGCCCAGGCGCCACCCCGTCATGGCGAATCCCTTCGAATGGCCGCTCGCGATGACCGTCCGCTCCGCCATGCCCTCGTGCGACGCGATGCTGTGGTGCTCCAGGCCGTCGAAGAGAATGTGCTCGTAGATCTCGTCGGAGTAGATCCGCACGTCCGGGTGACAGCGTTCGCGGATCACCGCCGCGATGCCCGCGAGATCTTCCGCCGACAGCACGCCTCCCGTCGGATTCGACGGAGAACAGAGGATGATGAGCCGGGTGCGCTCGGTGAGGAGTGCCCCGAGGTCGTCCGCCGTGAACGCGAATCCCTTCTCCTCCGAGAGGTGCAGAGGCACGGGACGCGCCCCCACGAACGTGGCCCAGGACTCGTAGATGGGGAATCCCGGACTCGGGTAGACGACCTCGTCGCCCCGGTCCACGTACGTCTGGAACGTGTAGCCGATCGGAGGCTTGGCCCCGGGCGTGACGACGACCTGATCCGCTCCCGCGTCGATCGCGCGCGTGGCCGAAACATGGCGCGCGATCGCCTCGCGGAAGGACGGGAGTCCCGCCGCGTCGCAGTACCCCGAGTTCCCGGCCTCGAGTTCCGCCACGGCGACCCGATTGAGGTGGGGCGCGCTGCGGAAGTCCGGCGCCCCGATGTTGAAACGGATGACGTCCATCCCCCGGTCGAGACACACCTGGATGTCGTCATTGACCTTGAAGGCGTTCTCGGTCCCCAGATCGGCGAGGCGTCGCGCCAGAACCGTCATACGACCGCCGCTCGCGGCGCCCTGAGCCGTGGCGCCGCGCCGCTGGTCAAGGTCGGAGTGCCCACGGTGGACCTTTCGGAGAGTGGGTTGCTGTGTAGCTGTCAACCATATACCATACCACCATCATGGATAGAGTCAAGACGACCGTTTATCTGAGAGCGACCGACTACGGCAAGCTGAAGTCGATCGCCGCCGCCGAGAACCGCTCCGCGGCCGAACTGATCCGGGAAGCGGTGGGCGAATACACCACCCGCAAGGTACAGGCCCGGTTGCCCCGCAGCATTGGCATGGGCGACAGCGGCATGCCGGACCTTGCGGAGCGGTACGAGGAGTATCTGCACGGGTTCGGGGAGGATGAGCCTGCCGGTAGCGCCGGGGAAGCCGAGCAGAAACCGCGCAAACGGGACGGAAACCGACCGTGATCGTCGCGGATACGAGCGCCGTGGTGGCACTGCTCGACCGCGGGGCACGGGATCACGCCGCGATCCGCGACGCCTACCAGAAGCGACCCGGCGAATGGATCCTTCCGTGGGCCATCCTTCCGGAGTTGGATTATATCGTAGCCGCGAGACTGGGCACCGCCGTAGCAGCGGCGCTGCGCAGGGACCTCGCCGGTGGAAGATTCATGATCGAATGGGGGAGCCTCGCAGATCTCAGGCGGGCGGAGGAACTGAACGCGACCTACCGTTCTCTGCGGTTGGGACTGGTGGATGGCGTGGTCATGGCCGTAGCCGAGCGGCTCCACGCCCGGGCGATTGCCACCGTCGATCTTCGCGATTTTGGAGCCGTATCCCTGGACGGGCAGCCGCAACTCTGGCCGAGGGATCTCTAGCAGACACGGGGGAGGATCCATGAATCGAATCATGCTGAAGGGGCGGATCGCGAGCGCCGGACTGTGGGCGCTGTTGCTGCTTCCTCTGCTCCCCGTCCCCGCTGAAGGACAGGAGGCCCGGCGGCGCTGGGAGCGGATGAACCAGATGCGGCGCGAGAAGTTCGATGTCGTGCTGCCCGAGGTCATGCGCGAGAACGGGATCGACATGTGGATCACGATGCGTCGGGAGGGACTCGACGATCCGCTCACCCCCGATTTCGGCCCCGGGTACGTGAATCCCATCGGCTACTACATCTTCACCGACCGCGGCGGGGACCGGATCGAGCGCGCCGCCCTGGGAATCGGCGGATACCTGCTGGCCGGCAACGGAGCCTACGACATCGTCACCGGCAACTTCGATCTGCGGGAGTTCGTCGCCGAACGCGATCCGGAGCGGATCGGCCTCAACATGGGGTCGAACATCGGCGCGGCCGACGGCCTGTCCCATACCGGCTACCGGCACCTCGCGGAGACGCTGGGCGAACCGTGGGCGTCGCGTTTCGTCTCCGCGGAGAAGCTCGTGTCCGATTTCAGGGCGCGCCGCGTCGCATCGGAGATCGCGGGTTTCGCCGAGGCGGGCGAGATCTCGCGCGAACTCGCGGAACGGGCCCTCTCGAACGAAGTCATCACACCCGGCGTCACGACGCTCAGGGACGTGGCCTGGTGGCTCATGGACCGGCTGCTCGAGCGCGGGCTCGGCTCCTCCTTCGGCTTTCCCTCGATCTACATCACGGGACCCGAGGGCATCGAGGCGTCGTCCAGCGACCGCATCATCCAGGGCGGCGACGTCATGATGATCGACTGGGGCGTCTGCCACCTGAACTTCTGCACGGACATGAAGCGCGTCGCCTACGTGATGCGGCCGGGGGAGACGGAGGCGACGCCGGGCGTGCAGAACGCGTTCGACCGGGCGATCGAAGCGCGGGCAGTGTCGCGCCGCGCGATCCGGCCCGGCATCACCGCGCGCGAGAACATGGACCGGATCGGCGCCGCCCTCACGGCCGCCGGGTTCAATCCCATTCCCTTCAACCAGCCCACGGATGGGCCGCAGACGGACGTGACCTGGGAGGGACACCACTCGGTGGGGAACCTCGGACACGGCATCGGCCCCTCGATCGCGACGTGGAACCCGCGCCGCCTCACCTTCGAGGTCGTGCCGTCGAATCTCCTCTCGATCGAACTGTTCGCGTACACCGCCGTTCCCGAGTGGGGGGGCGCGAAGTTGCGGGTGCCGCTGGAGGATGACGCGGTGGTCACCGAACGGGGCGCCGAGTGGCTGTACCCCGCAAACAGCCGCCTCCTCCTGATCAAGTCCGATCCCGCCGCCGGGCGAACGGTCTCTTGACCGGGAGCCGTCCGCGGGGGATGGCCGGGCTTCACGAGCTTCTCGTGCATGCGAGTCGCACGTTCGCGGTCGGCATCGAGATCCTCCCGCGCCCGCTGCGGGACGAGATCACCGTGGCCTACCTGCTGCTGCGCGTTTCCGACTACCTGGAGGACAATGAGGAAATCGCGGGGAACGAGAAGGTCCTCCTGCTGGAAGAGTGGCGGCGCGTGCTCGGCGGAGGTCCGGGACGCGCGGCTCTCATCGATCGTCTGGGAGAGGCGGCGGATGACACGCCGGACGCGTCCGTGGCGCGGCACGCGGCGCACGTTCTCGAAGGCCTCGACCGTCTGGCGCCCGCCACGCGCGAGATCATCGTGCGCCGTGTGAGGGAATCCAGCGCGGGGATGGCGCGGTGGACGGAGCGCGGCTCGGAATTCGGGACCGAGGAGGACCTGGACGACTACATGCACGAGGTCGCCGGGCGGGTGGGCCATCTGCTGACGGAACTGTTCGCCCACCGGCTGTCGGGCCTCGGAAGGAACCGTGCGCGAATGATGGCGCTGGGGAGAGAGTTCGGCCTCGCGCTACAGACGGTCAACGTGATCAGAGGGCTGCACGAAGACCGGCATCGCGGCTGGGTATACGTGCCCGCGTCCTTCCTCCCCGACGGCATGGATCCGGGCGAGCTGTTCGAGCCCGCGAACCACGCGGCGGCGATGACGGTGCTCGAGCGGCTCGTGGAGAAGGCCGACCGCCATCTGGCCGCGGCCCGGAGCTACCTGCGGATGATCCCGAGACGGTACCACCGGGTGCGCCTCTTCTGCCTGCTCCCGCTCCTCTTCGCCGTGCGGACCCTGGCCATCAGTCGCACGAATCCGGAGGTGCTGGACCGGGAGACGAAGATGTCCCGCCAGGAGGTCCTCACGATCACGCGCCGCGCGAAGCTCTTCGGCTTCTCCAATCGCTGGATCGCACGGTACTGCCATCGGCTCGCCGCGCGAGGCGCCTGACGAGCCCTGACAGCCGGAGATCAGGCGCGCGCCAGTCGCAAGCGCTCCCTCCACGCCGCGATGTTGTACTGCGTCATCACCAGCGCCGGCACGACGACCATGAGAAGGATCGTGGCGATGAGCACGCCGAAGCCGACGGAGGTCGCCAGCGGCACGAGATGCTGAGCGTACGTGCTCGTCTCGAAGACCAGCGGGGCCACGCCCAGGAATGTCGTAATCGACGTCAGCATGATCGCCCGGAATCTCTCCTTGGCCCCGCTGATGATCGCCTCCGCGGGCCCGAGGCCGGAGTCCCTGAGGTCGTTGATGAACCGGATCATCATGAGCGAGTCGTTCACGACCACGCCGAACACGCCGACGAGTCCGTACAGCGACCACAGTCCCCAACTGAGACCGAGCAGCGCATGGCCGGCCAGCGCCCCGACCGCACCCAGCGGAACGGCGGCCATGATGATCAGGGGCTGCGTGTACGAGCCGAACGGAATCGCCATCAGGCTGTACATGATGAGGAGAGCGAGAATGAGTGACCGGCCCAGCACGGAGACCGCGTGATCCTGGTCCTTTCGCTGACCGCCGTAGGTGTAGCCGAGATCCGGGTTCTCGTCCGTCAGCCGCGCGAGAACCTCGTTCTCCAGTCTGGCGTTCACCTGCTGGCTCGCGGCGATGCGCGGGTCCACGTCCGCGGTGATCGTGACGGCCCGGCGTCCGTCGATCCGGTGAATCGCGGCTGACGAGCGGGAGAATCCGGCGGACGCGATCTGGCCCAGGGGCACTTCCCCGCCCGGCGTGCGAACGGGGTAGTTCTCGACGTCGGTCGCGGAATTGCGCTCGTCCTCGGGAAGCCGAACCCACACCCGCATGTCTTCGCGGCCCCGAGGGACCCGGAGCGCTTCCGCTCCGAAGAAGGCCGAGCGCACCTGCGTCGCGAAACGGTCGAGCGTCAGGTTCAGGGAGCGGCCCTCCGGCTTCAACTCCAGTTGAAGTTCCCGGAACCCCTCATCGAGGTTGCTCCGAACGTCGAACGTCCCCTCCATGCCCGTCAGTTCAGTCGTGAATTCGCCCGCAATGGCCTCCAGGCGATCAGGGTCCGGATGTGACAGTTCGTAGTGCACGGGCAACCCGAGACCCAGAAGGCTCGATGAGATGGAGAGGGATTTCGCTTCGGCGGGGATCCCGGCCTCTTCCCGCCACACACGCTCGAATGTGGAAGCGGCGAGACCCCGGCTGTTCCAGTCGTGAAGCTTGAACTGCACCGTGCCGAGGTGGCCGCGCGCCGCCTCCACCGCATCTCCGCCGAGAGGATCGTACAGCGCGGCCAACTCCCCCACGGTGACGGCCACATCGAACTCCAGTGGACCGTCGTTTTCGTCGACATCCTCCGAAATACGGGCCACCGCCCGGTGTCCCGCAGCTTCGATTTCGGCGACGACCCGGGCCGTGCGTTCGGCGGGGGTACCCGTCTGCATCTCCAGGTTCGCCGACACGACGTCGCCCTCGATCGGGGTGATGAACTGGTTGGGCACGATGCCCGACGCGACCACGCCGAGCGAGAGCACGAGCAGTCCGACCGCCGAGGCGAGGATGATGGAGGGCCGGTCCGTCGCAAGGCGGAGTCCGCGGTCGAGGGGCCCGTCCGCCATGCGCTTCATGATCCGGTCCACGGCCCGCTGAGCCCGGTGCAGCAACCGCTGGGCGGCGCCGGTTCTCCGCTCGCCGGGAGCCGCCAGGTGCGACAGGTGGTTCGGGAGCACGAGCAGCGATTCCAGCAGCGAGACCACGAGCACCGCGATCACCACGAGTGGAATCCCGCGGCCGAGTTCTCCCTGCGGGCCGGGCGCGTTCAGCAGCACGGCGAAGGCCGTGATCGTCGTGAGAACCGAGAATATGACGGGGGTGCTGACGCGGCGCGCGCCGCGAATGGCTGCCGCGAGCCCCCTGTGTCCCCGCTCCCTCTCGGCGAAGATGCTCTCTCCCACGACGATCGCGTCGTCCACGACGATGCCCAGCGCCAGCACGAGTGCCATCAGCGAGAACATGTTGATCGAGATGCCCAGGAATCCCATCACGAGGAACGTGCCCATGAACGAGACCGCCAGACCCACGGCCACCCACATGGCCAGCCGGATTTCCAGGAAGAGCGCCAGCGCCAGGAAGACGAGCGCGAATCCGATCAGGGCATTCTTCGTCATGAGGCCGAGTCGCCCGCCGACATCCTCCGAATCATCCTTCCACAGCGCGACCGAGACGCCTGCGGGCAGGGTCGGCGCTACTTCGGCATCGAGATACCGCTTTACGGCCTCGGCAATGTCCAGCACCTGCTCATCGGAAGTCCTGAACACGTCGACCCGGACCGCGGTCTGTCCGTTGTAGCGCAGGGTCAGATCGGTGTCCGCGAACCCGTCCCGCACCGTTGCGATCTCGCCCAGCCGAACCGACGTGCCGTCCGGGCGGGTGAGGAGGATGATCTCCTCGAAATCCACCTGCTCGTAGTTCTGCCCCAGCGTGCGAACGAGGATGTCCTCGCCACTGGTGGATACCCTGCCGGCGGACAGCTCGAGTGAGCTCTGCCGCACCGCGAAGGCGATGTCATCCAGCGTCAGGCCGAGGGCGCGCAGCCGTCTCAGCGGCACCTCGATCGAAATCTCGTACGGACGGGCGCCGCTGACCTCGGCCAGCGACACGTCGGGAAGAGCGGAGATCCCTTCCTCGATGCCGTATGCCAGTTCCTTGAGCGTGCGCTCCGGCACATCGCCGTACACGAGGAGACGGATGACGCTCTGCCGACTCGTGATCTCCCGTATCTCGGGCCGTTCGGCGGCGGCCGGGAAGGTCGGAATGCGGTCGACTTCAGCCTTGATTTCGTTGAGAGCGCGGTTGACGTCCGTGCCCGAAGTGAACTCCGCAATCACCGAGGCGAGCCCCTCGGAGGCGGTGGCTTCCACTCGGCTCAGCCCGTCCACCGCCCGGATCTGCTCCTCGATCCGGCGGACGATGGATTCCTCGACCTCCTCCGGAGCCGCACCTGGATAGGGGACGATGATCTGGACGCGGTCCAGGGAGAAATCGGGCAGAACCTCCTGGACGAGGTTCCGGGCCGAGGCCAGTCCGGCGAGGACGAGAAACAGCATGACCACGTTCGCGGCGATACCGTTCTTCGCCATGAAGCCGATGGGGCCCCGGATACTCCCTCGGTCGAAGTGACCGTCGTCACTCACACGGCGCTCTTCCGCGATGTGTCCCACCTCCCCTCATCCGGCTCTTCGCAGACCTAACGGTTTACGCGGCGCGCGACCGATTCGCCAGAGCGCCCGGTGAACGGGCTCCGGGAGTCACTTGCCCCGGAAGCGCTACGCCTTGCGGCTGGCTCGGGACTTGAACCGGTTCCGGCGGGAGGGGCGATTTTTCCGACCACGGAAGCGTGTTCCGGGTCTCCGGCTACTACGCTGTGATGACCTTGAGCCATGCGATCGTTGGACGCTCACCACTTGCCTCCGCGTTCGTCGTGGGCGTGGTCCGGCAGCCGATAACTCAAACCTGCGGCGTCATAGGCTGACGCCTCGAGCAGCGTTCCGAAGTTCTGAGACCCTTCCTTCCCGAACGCCGCCCTCAGCCTCTGAATGCGCTGGTCGATCCTGTACGCGAGCAAGGGAAACGGACTGCGACGATTCCTGGGGAAGTTCAACTGGTCGGCAAGATCGTTGCCCACCAGGCCGCGCGAAATGGGATAGATGACGTTGTTCACCAGCTTCCGGCGCTCCGTGAGGTCAGTGATGTTCGCGACGAGCGGGGCGGAGTTGATCAAGGCGTTCGTCATGACGATCGCGTCTTCCGTTGGAGGGGGCTCACATATGGAGCCGATCCGGTACATGTGCAGCGCGTGCGCCTCGTCGGTGAAGAGAATGGTCTCGGGGATGCCCATGAGATAGCCGGCGTAGCGCCAGACGTCGTGGAAACCGGCCCGCTCCTCCGTACTGTACCGGGCTCCCAGCGATTCCGAGTGTTTGACGGTGCGCGCCGCGAAACACGCGACCGAGTAGCCCAGGTGCGCGGCGCTGACCGGCACGCCCCACGCGTCGTGCTCCCATTCCGCGGTCCGTCCCAGCAGCCGGCGAATCTGCGCATGCACGAACCGGATCCGAACCGACAGCTTCCAGCCCTCGCCATACCGCTCGAGCCCGCGGGGGAGGAATATCTCCATCTGATGCCGGTTGTTCTGCTTCAAGCGCCAGACGCCGTTCTCGAAAATGCGACCCGTCATCGCGAAGGACTTGCTTATCAGCGTCGAGAAGCCGTCGATCAGGACACCTGTGACGAAAGCCGAAAGGACGAGGACGGAGTTTCTCTGAAAGGCGCGGATGCCCGGCTGAAGAGCATCGCGATCGAGCCAGTCCGGGTCAGGCTGCGGTGCGTCAATGAAGAAGTCGCGTAGCGACTGCGGCGCGTCCCGCAGACAGGCGTGATCCTCCTCCATCCCCGCGTGAATCAACTTGTGGACCTCGCGCTGAGGCAGGTGCGCCAAGTCCTCCACCACGGCGTCCATGACAGGATCGCCGATACGGGTATGTGCGACGTAGTTGTCCGCAGCGTGCCGGTCAATCGCGCGCGCTCTGGCGTACCCGTCGACATATGCGGAAAGGGGCACCTGGGGCTGCGCAGGACTCTGCGCCCCACCTCCTTCCGAGGCCTCGAGGCTAGTCATGATCCTCCTGATCATCATGGTCCGGCTCAGTGGGCTTCACGGCGCGCGTTACGCGACCCGAGAGGCGCGCCCGGTATGCTAGCGTTTTTTGGAACCCAATGGAAGCAAGAAGTTCCCGGGCCGACGACGGTCCAGGACGAAGCGTCACAGCCCTGGTAGGCGCTGCGGCTACCGGAAACTGAGGGCGGATCGGTCGCTGCCGCCGACCATGATGAACGCCACGTTTCCCATGTCGCGGATATTCTCGTCGGGCCGGCCGTCGATCGCGATGATGTCCGCGAAGCGGCCCGCGGCAACCGTCCCCACTTCATCCTCGATCCCCACGATCTCGGCGTTCAGCCCCGTGGCCGCGGTGATCGCCTCGAGCGGCGTGAAGCCTGCCGCGACGAGGTTCTCCATCTCCAGCGGCATGTACCCGTGCATGCTGTCGGTCCCGATGCCGACCTTGACGCCCTTCTCCTTCGAGCGGCTGAGCTGACCGAGGCGATCCAGCCGCCGTTGCGCCCGTCCCGGGTTCTCATCGAGGGCCCGCCCGTGCACCTGGCGGCCGCGCTCCAGCCAGTCGCGGATGTCGCCCGCTTCGTTGTCGAGGAAGCCCCACTCGTTGAAGACGCTCTGGAAGCCGATGGTGTACGTGTTCACGAACCCCACGTCGCGACTCGCCATGAGGTCCATCAGCTCTTCGTTGAGGTTCCCCCCGTGCTGAATCGAGTTGACGCCCGCCTCGACCGCGAGGCGGATGGACTCTCCGTTCGCGTGCGCGGTAGCCTCGATCCCGAGCCGGTGCAGTTCGTTCACGGCGGCGTCGATCTCTTCCTTCGTGTAGTTGCTCTCGCCCGGCGCGTACGGGGTGCCGTTGTTGGGACCCACCCGCGCGCGGTCGGTGATCGTGAGCTTCATGTGGTGCGCCCCCATCTCGTAATTCTGCCGGACGAAGGTGCGCATCTCCCAGGGTCCGTTGGTCGTCCGGTACTCGGCCGGGCCGTGGCCGGCCGTGGTCGAGATGAAGTTCCCGCTGGGATAGATGCGGGGGCCGGGAATGATCCCCTCCTCCACCGCTTGCGAGGCCTGTATGTCGTTGTAGTGGACCTCGCCGACCACGTAGACGCTCGTGACGCCGGACATGAGCTGGACCCGGATGTTCCGGACGATGCGCGCCATCTGCATGGCGTCGTGCTGCTCCATTCCTTCCAGCTGGCCCCGGAGCGTGCGTATGTCGGGCCGGATCGAGAGGTGGGCATGCGCGTCGACGATGCCGGGCATCACGGTGTGCCCGCTCAGATCGACGACCCGGGCGCCGTCCGGGATCGCGATGGTCGCCGCGTCGCCCACGGCTTCGATCCGCTCGCCGCGTACGATGATCACCTGATTCTCGCGAGCCGGCTGGCCCGTGCCGTCGATGAGCCGACCGGCCCGGATCGCGGTCACTTCCTGGGCCGCCGCAGGGCGGGCGGCAGCCATCGCCGGGGCGCCGTATACCGGGGAGAGGGCGGAGGGGACGAAGGCCGCGGCCAGCACCGCGGTGCGCAGGGTCATCGCTGTCGTTCGCATCAGACGCTCCTCGAGTCGGCGGGTGGTCGTCAGGTGGACGGCACGTGCGCAACCTGTCGCTCGCGTCCGAGCGCGGCCAGACGGCGGGAGTGCCCGCCGCGACGCCGGCGCGGCGAACCGAGTCGGGCTGTCGAGTGCCCGGCGGGCAGACTACGTTGCCGCTGGTCGACCCTTCATCTCCCGTCCAGAACAAACCCGCCGACCTGGATGCCCCGACTGCCGACGTCCGAGAACCGTTCCCGCCGGAGGCCTCTTGAGACCGGATAGCCCGGATCGCCTGGAAGGAGCCGGACGGCGGACCGCGCTGCTGGCCCTCTTCTTTCTGTCGGGGGTCAGCGGGCTGATCTATCAGATCGCCTGGGTGCGGCAGTCCGTGTTCACGTTCGGGGTCAGCGTCTACGCCTACAGCACGGTCATCGGGGCCTACATGATCGGGCTCGCGCTGGGGAGCTACGTGATGGGCAGGCGAGTCGACGCGCACGCGCGGCCCCTGCGCACGTACGCGGGGCTCGAAGTGGGGATCGCCGCGCTCGCTGCGCTGTCGCCCTTTCTGCTGGCGGCGCTTCACGGCGTGTATCCCGGGCTCAGCAACGCCCTCCCGGCCGGGGGCGTCTGGCTCACGCTGGGCCGGCTCGTCTTCTCTCTCGCCGTGCTCACGCCCACGACCTTCCTCATCGGGGCCACGCTGCCCGTCATGAGCCGGATCTACGCGACGCACGGCGGGCGCGTCGGGAGCGACGTGGGCCGGCTCTACCTCGTGAACACGGCGGGCGCGGCCCTGGGCTGTGTCCTCACGGGACTCGTCTTCCTCCGGTACCTGGGCGCGCGGGAGACCATCTTCCTCGGCGCCGCGATCAACCTGCTCGTCGCCGGGGGTGCGCTCGCGCTCCTCCGGCTCGCGCAGGCCCCGAGGACAACCAGTGCGGCGAGCGAGGCCGGCGATATCGCGACGGATTCGGCCGCCGCGGCCGTTGCGAGCGCGATGCCGGAAGCAGCCACCCCACCCGCGGAGAATGCGCTCCCGATCCCGGCCGGGGCGCTGCGCTACGTAGCGATCGCCTACGGCATCTCCGGCTTCATCGCGCTCGGCTACGAGGTGGTGTGGGCGCGAATCCTCTACATCCACTCCTCGCACGCCTCGTACTCGTTCTCGCTCATGCTGACGGTCTTCCTCACCGGGCTCGCGCTCGGGGGCGCCGGCGCGAGCTGGGTTCTGCGGCGGAGACGGACGACGCTGAGGCATTTCGGGGCGATCCAACTCGCCATCGGATTGCTGGCCGTTCTCATCCTCCACGTCTTCGCCCGACTTCCCGCGCTTCATCTCGAGGACTGGTTCGGTGGCTACACCATCGCCTACGAGTTCCTCATCGCCTTCGTCACGATTTTCCCTCCCACCGTCCTCCTCGGGGCGCTGTTTCCCGTTGTCGGGAGCCTGTACACGCGCGAGCGGGCGCAGGTCGTGGGGCTTCGCATCGGCCGCGTGAACGCGTTCAACACGCTGGGCGCCATCGCGGGCTCGCTCGGCGCCGGGTTCGTGCTCGTGCCGCTCCTCGGACTCCGCAACACGGCCGTGGCCCTGGCGGTGCTGAACCTCGCGCTCGGAGCCGTGGCCCTGCGTTTCGACCGCGGCGGGGGGCGGCGGTCGCTGCGATTCGCGCCGGCGGGCGCGATCGCGGCCACGATCCTGGCCGTCGCGATCCTCCCCACCGGCTTCTACCTCGGCTCGTACTACACGGAGACCGACCGGCTCATCTTCTACAAGGAGGGCGTGGAGACCACCGTCGCCGTGCTGGAGGTTCCGGAGGACAACTTCAAGATCTCCTTCGTCAACGGCCGCGACGAAGTGCCGACGGACCGCGCGAGCATGTCGGCCTTCCGGCTGCTCGGACACCTCCCGCCGCTGCTCCGGCCCGGCGCCCGCAACGCGCTCGTCCTGAGCTTCGGCAACGGGATCGCCACCGGGACCATGAACACGCACGGCATCCCGGTGATCGACGCCGTGGATCTGTCCCCGGAGATGATCGAGGCGGCGGCGGTCTATCACGAGGAGAACTACGACGTCCTCGACAGCGACCGGCTCCGGCTGTATGTGGAGGACGGGCGGAACTTCCTCCTCCGGGCGGAGGAGCCGTACGACATCATCTCGGTGGACGCGACGCACCCCGCCAACGCGAGTTCATGGGCGCTGTTCACGAGCGAGTTCTATCAGTTGATCGAGAGCCGGCTGGCCGAGGACGGCGTCTTTATGCAGTGGATCCCGATCCACGGCGTCCGCGAAGACGACTATCGGGATATCCTGAGGACCGTCTGGGACGTGTTTCCGAACATGGTGCTGTGGTCGACCGGATCGACGCACAGCTATGTCGTCGCCACGCGGGAGCCGATGTCGTCCGTCGTGATGCAGTCGGTGCTCGCGCGGGCGGCCGCCAACCCGATCGTCGCCCGGGATCTCGGCCCTCCGGAGACCATCGCCGGCTACGTGGCGATGGCCGAAACGGACCTGACGGGCTACATCGGACGCGGCCCCGTCATCACGGACAACGACGCCTTCTTCATGCCGGCGCGTTAGGGTTGGGGCTCCGCGCCTCCGCAGGTGCGGTTCACGTCAGCGGGAACCGCCGTCCGAGCCGCGTGAGTCCCAGATGTCGACAGGTACCGGACCGATCCTGAGCGCGTCCGGATTCACCCACGGGCGCGCCCCGTACGGCTTCTGCCTCGGCCACACCTCGTCCAGCGTTTCGCCCACATGGAGGCGGCCGTCCTTCATCACGTAGGCAATGTCCTCCGTATTTCGGATGTCGTCGAGCGGGTTCGAGTTGAGGACCATGAGGTCGGCCAGCTTCCCGACCGAAATCGTCCCCAGGTCGTCCTCCGCTCCGAGGAAGTAGGCGCCTTCGACGCTCGCGAGCTCGAGCGCCCCCATGGGCCCGAGCGCGGCCGCCGCCATCCACACCTCCCAGTGCGAGCAGATCCCGTGCTGCTGCCCATGGCCGCCGATAGAGCCGCGGCCGCCTTCCGCCATGATGTCGGCGAGGCCCTGGGCCACGATCGGGAAGATGTAGTCCGTCTTCGGGCGCAGCGCGCGGCGCCGGGTGTGGCCCATGAGCTGCTGCCACGGCATCCAGGCACGCAGCTTCTCGCTCAGCCACACGTCGCTCTCGCCGAACCAGTACTCGTCGCTCCACGGCCCCGCCCGCGTGTTGAAGGTCGGCGAGTACACCGCCTCCGCGCGGCCGAAGAACTTCGCCACATCTCCGTAGATCGGCGCGTAGGTGAGCGAGTGCTCCCATGCCGTCTGCCCGTCCATGATCTTCGTGAGGTTGTGGAGCAGGTCGTTCCCCTGCGAGGTCACCATGAGGCCGCGCCGGCGGGCGATGTCCGACACCCACTGCCGCTGGTCTCGCCGCGGCTGCAGGTACTGCTTGATGGAGACGGCGCCCCACGACTGGAGCCGCTCGATCTCCTCCTCGGCCACTTCGTAGGAGGTGATGTCGTTCTGGCGCGCGGCGTCGCCCAGGTAGAGCGGGTCGCCCGTGCTGTACGTGCGCGGGCCGATCAGCATCCCCGCTTCGATGAGTTCCGCGGCCGGGAAGACGTCCTGCGACCACATCGAGTTGTCCATGTTGGCCGTGATGCCGTAGGCGAGCGGCACCGCCGCCTCGAACGCCTTCATGGGGATGATCCCGCGGTACTCGCGGAAGAAGTGCGAGTGCATGTCGATGAAGCCGGGGATGATCGTCTTCCCCGCCAGCGACTCGACGCGGTCCGCGCCGGTCGTGTCGCAATCACCGACGCAGGCGATGCGGCCATCGCTCACGAGCACGGTCCCGGACTCGATCACCTGGCGATCCTCGAGCGTGATGATGCGGACGTCGGTGAGGGCGATCGTCCCGGCTGCAAAGTCCCGCTGCACCCGCAGTTCGATCTCGACCGTGTCGGCCCGCTCCGCGTCGACGTCGTACGCGATGTACGTCGGGCCGCTCCCGAACTGGACCGTGCGCGCGTCCCGCCACGACGGGAAGAGCCCGCCCGTCCGGCTCAGGCGGCGGATCGGCAGCGTCCCGTTCTTCTTGTCGATGAGGACGGTCTCGCCCCCCGTGCCCGACGCGGGGAACGGAGTCAGGTAGACGTTGTCGCCCTCGTTGAAGGCGATCCAGTCTCCGCCGGGAGAGATCACGATCTCGTCGGCGAACGGGAAGCGCGCGTGTTCCCGCCGGTCGCTCCCATCGGTGCGGATCGAGACCAGCGCAGAGCCGGCGCCGCGTGCCATCCTCAGCTGAGGATAGAAGATCCGTCCCTCCGGACCGAACGACGGGCGCACGAACTGGGTGCGCGTGGAGAGAGTGGGTCCGGAGACCCGCGTCACTTCGGTGGCGGTGCCCCCGCCAGCCGGGAAGAGGACGATGTCGAACCAGGGGCCGTGCGCGTAGGTGCGGGTGCGCGCTGTCGTGCCGGAGCCGCGGACGGCCATGACCCGCGCGCCGTCCGGGCTCCACACCGCCTGGCTGTATTCTCCGTATTCTTCCGACAGTTGCACCGGTTCCCCGATCTCACCCCCGTCCCCGACCCGGGCCTTCCACAGATGGCCCGCGCCCGCCTCGTCGACACTCGTGAACGCGATCCACTCGCCGTCGGGTGACCACGCCGGCGAGTACTCGAAGTCCGTGAACGAGTCCGGCGTCAGCCGGCTCGGCGTTCCCGCGGGAACGTCCATGACCCAGACTTTGCCCACCGCCTGAAACGCGAGCCGGGTGCCGTCGGGCGATCCCACCTGCCAGCGCGTGAAGCGGGAGCGGAACTCGCCCTCATCGATGTCGATTGGCGCGAACGCCTGTTCCGAGATCACCCGGTGGACGCGAGCCTCGAAGCGGATCGTCTCCACCTCCCCGCTCTCCACGTGGAGGCGGCGGATCTTCCCACCCTGGGAGAGGACGATGGAGCGGCCGTCTCGGGACCACGAGTAGCCGGGCAGCACGCGGAGGTTATTCGTGTCCTCGACCATGTCCCGCTCGATCGGGTCCATGATCACGCGCTCGGCCCCGGTGCGGAGGTCGCGCAGCCAGAGCGCCGTGCGCGGGCCGTACTCGTGCCCCTTCCACACGATCGTGCCGTCGGGGATGCGGCGCGCGAAGGCGAGCCAGCGTCCGTCGGGGGATACTTCGGGGGCCCAGGCGCCCCCGCTCGAGAGCCGGTACTGGCGCGAGGGCTCCCCGTGCGTGATCGAGATGATCTCGCCGCTGCGCAGGTCCATCCGGCGCAGGTTGTAGGCACCCTGCAGCGCGTCGCGCTCGGCGCTCGGCGGCCCCGCGTGGTCGCCGAACCCGTCGAACCCGGGATCGGCGAAGGCCACCCCTTGCCCCGGCGTACTGATGTGGAAGTAGAGGTAGCGGCCATCCGCGGAGACCGAGGGCCAGGACGGGTTCTCGACCTCGCCGCCCACCAACTCCACGCCTTCCCCGCCGTCCCGATGGTACATCCAGAGGCCACGCGCCCGCGCGCCGCCAAGTTCGTATCGGCGCACGACGATGTAGCGGCTGTCCGGCGTCCACGCGGGCTCGACCACACGCACAACCATGTCCTCGAACACCGGCCGGGGGTTCCCGCCGTCCGCGTCCATCACCCAGAGGTTGTTCTGCCCCCCGCGATCCGAGACGAAGGCAATCGAACCGCCGTCGGGCGAGATTCGGGGGTGGAAGTTGATCGCCACGCCGCTGTTCTGCGTCAGGGAGACGGCCTCTCCTCCCGCTGCGGGCACCCGGTACACGTGCCCGAGGAGATCGAAGACGATCCAGCCGCCGTCCGGGGAGATGTCCACCGACATCCACGTCCCCTCGCTGGTCGTGAAGTCGATCTCGCGCGTCTCGCCGTACGCGGCGGTGACATCCCACGCGCCGACTTCCTGGACGCTGCTCCCGGGCCCGTTCGGGTCGGCCGGATCGACCTCCTGCGCCAGCAGCCGACCCCCGCTTCCGGGGCAGAGACTCGTGGCCGAAGCGGCGAAGAGGGCGGGGACAAGGACGGGAACGAGGGTGAGGGTGGGGCGCGCCTTCGACACGGGAACCTCCTTGAGATGGGCCTTGGAGCCTGTGGGAAGCTGGTTCCCGGCTACGGGCAGGAGCAAGACAACGGGCTTGAATGGTGGAGCAGGCTTGTGTATGGTTTCCTTGTATTCTTACTTACAGGAACAAAGGCCATGTCATGCTCGCCAAGCTGACGTCAAAAAACCAGTTGACGCTTCCCAAAGCCGTGATCTCGGGTTTTCCGAACGCGGAGTACTTCGACGTAACCGAGGCCGCATCGTGCTGACGCCCGTGCGGGTAACGCGGGCGGACGCGGTGCGGGCAAAGCTGGCCGAATTGAAGTTGTCCGACTCGGATGTGGCGGAAGCCGTCGCCTGGGCGCGCCGGGCTGAATGACGCCGGTTCGCACGGTCCTCGACACCAACGTCCTCGTATCGGCCCTTCTCTTCCCGAAGGGAACGGTATCCTGGCTGCGCGACGCGTGGCAGTCGGGTGCGATTCTGCCGCTCGCCAGCCGGGACACCGCCTCCGAACTGGTCCGGGTACTGTGCTATCCGAAGTTCCGTCTCACTACGGCGGACCGCGAGGAACTGCTGGCGGACTATCTGCCCTACTGCGACTCGGTCGACGTCGGTGAACCGCCACCCGTCCCGGAGTGCCGCGACCCCTTCGGCCGCATCTTCCTCGAGGTGGCGCTGGCCGGGCGCGCCGAAGCGCTGATCACGGGTGACGAAGACCTGCTCGCTCTCGCTTCGGCCTTCCCGGTGGCGATTCTCACGCCACGGGCGTTCGCCAAGCGGCTCGCGGGTTGAGCCGATGGCCTCGACCTGTGATGTCGTCGTACGACGACAGGAGCTACATGCCTGCGAACGGCGACAGAGCCGACCGGGCAGCCCTGGCTGGCGCCCTCAGTACGAGACGCCGGTCGCTCGGCACAGCCAACGCTGGAACGGCGCGGCCGTGCGGCACAGGACGGTAAACGCGTCCAGGAAGTCGGCCGACACAAGGTCATCTTCGCTCAGTTGCGCCACCGCGATGAAGTCCTTGCGCCGCAGGTCCTCGATCAGCGGGTGGTCCACGCTGAAGCCCTGCGGGGCCCGGACGAGCGAGTCGCCCGAAAGCTCGAAGGCGCTGCGAAAGTCGGCGCCGCGCGACGCCCGCTTCCAGGCTTGCGGATCTTCGTCGATGAACGCGCGGATCTGCCGGAGCGCCGGTCCGCCGGGGCGCCAGGAGCCGCTACCCATGAAGCAATGCCCGGGCTGGATGTGCAGGTAGAAACCGGGAGCATGGGCGTCGCGGCCCGCGTCGTGCCGGAACTGGATGCCGGTGTGGGTTTTGTATGGGCTCTTGTCCCTGGAGAAACGGGTGTCGCGGTAGATCCGGAAGAGCGAGCCGCCATTCGCCCTCGGATCCGCGCGAAAGTGGGGGCTGATTCCCGCGAGGGGCGTGGAGAAATCGGCGATGAAGCGGAGCGCCGGCTCTTTGACGTCCGCCTCGTATCGCGACTTGTTGGCGAGAAACCACTCACGGTCGTTGTTGGCGGCCAACTCGCTCAGGAAACTGAAGGTGCGGGGCGTGAAGTAGGCTGCGGTCATCGCAAGGCTTGCCGGCTGGGGAACGGTATGACGAACGTGGCCGGGTACCTATGCTGTCGGTCCGGAGGAAGCAAGCAGGACGATCCACCAGCGACCCACCATCGACCCGGAAAGAGGGCCGCCCGCCATGACGCGCACCGAACTCAGCCGCACCATCGACGCTCCGGTCGGGGTGGTCTTCTCGACCGTCGCCGACAGCTCCAACTTTTCCGAGGCAGTGCCGCACATCGAGCACGTGGAGTTCCTGTCGGAAGCAAGGACGGGGGTGGGCGCCCGCTTCCGCGAGACGCGGCTCATGGGAAGCAGAAGGGCGACCACGGAGTTGGAGGTGACCGAATACGTGCAGGACGAGCGTGTTCGCTTCGTCGCCGACCAGGGTGGCACGATCTGGGACACGATCTTCACCGTCGAGCCGGGCCCGGATGGCCGCGGGACGCGGCTGCGCATGGTGATGGAGGCGAGGCCCCACAAGCTTGCCGCCAGACTCGTCACACCCCTTATGAAGAGAGTGATCACCAAGGCGATTGCCGCCGACCTCGATGCCGTGAAGGCGTACACGGAGGCGACCGGATGAAACGGACCCGACCACGGGCCGCCGGAGTCGCTGCCGCGCTGCTGGCGGCGATCGCGGTCTTGGCAACGCCGGGGGTCGCGGGGACCCAGGAAGTGATCGAACTCCCGGGCGAGGACCGCTGGCTGGAGGCCGATTTCGAGGAGGTCTACCGGGTCGGTTCCGCGCTTGGCGAAGCATGGCAGGAGTTCGGCACGATCGGTCGGGTGGGGTTCGACGAAGCCGGGAACCTCCACGTGTTCGATCGCCTGACTGCGCGAGTCGTCGTCGTGAACCCGGACGGAGACTTCGTTCGCGAATTCGGCCGCAGAGGCGAGGGGCCGGGTGAATTCCAGCCGCCCATGGACATGGTGGTCATGCACGACGGCAGGGTCGTCGTTACGGACATGGGACATCGCGCGTACCACATCTTCGACCCCGGCGGGGATTTCGAGCGCATGATCCGAATGGGCCGCATCGCGATGGTCCGGGAGATGTACGCCGAAGCTGGTGGAGCGTCTCTCATCAGGGGTGCGAAAGTGCTTGGCTTTGCGTATCGGGCCGTGCCGGGCGAAGCCACGATCACCTTCCCCGACCCGCGTACGGTCGAACGAGTCTTCCTCGCCGGGGACGAGGCGGCAGTGGAGACCGCAGCCGAGGTCTGGGGTCCCGCCTGGACCAAGCCAGCCGCACGTCCCTTCGGCGGAGGGCCGCAACAGGTGATCGTTCGAGGTGACCGCAGAGGATTCGAACCAGAGCTCTACGCGGGCGTGTTACCTGGGGGACGCATCGCGTTCTCGGACTCTTCCGCGTACGCAATCAAGCTTGCGGAACGGGATGGCCGGATCAGCTCTGTCCTTACCCGGCCCTTCTCGCCTGAGCCCGTTACGGAACGCGTGATGCAGGCGGAGAAGAACCGCAGGTTGGGGGACCTGGAAGATCGTCCGGATCGGGTCTCCCGGTCCGGAGGCGCAATGACGATATCCGGGACCGGCGGCGGGGCCCGCGCGCGCGAACGAATCGAGACGCTGGAGTTCGCCGAAGAGGTTCCCGTCGTGCGAGACCTGCGCACGAGTTGGGGCGGCCGGATCTGGGTCCTGCGCCGCGGCGAAGAACCGGCCAGCGACGGTCCCATCGACATCCTCGCCGCGGATGGCCGCTACCTCGGGAGCTACCGCACCGGAGCAACGCGGCTTCCCGACGCATTCGGACCGGGAGGACTTGCGGCCTTCATCGAGCGGGACGAACTCGATGTCCAGACCGTAGTGGTGAAACGTCTCCCGGACGACGTGAACTGACTCCCCGTTCAGTGCCGAGAGTCGGCGAAGCGCTCGGCTGGCGCGAGTCCGGGAGGTGCAGCGGCATTTTGCATATGCGTGGAAGCTTGCTGAGGGTACGATTCGCTGGACTGGCGCTGGGCACGATCGCTGCGCTGGTCCATGGGGCCGCGGCCAACGTCGCGGCACAGGAGCTACCCCTCGCCCGCACGGACCAGGGCCGGTGGGCCGAGGTCATCGCGGCCTCGCGCGGGAAGCTCGACTCGCTGCGGCGGGCGATGTCCATCCCCGGCCTCTCCATCTCCGTGTCGGTCGACCGTCGCGTCGTGTGGTCCGAGGGAATGGGCTACGCCGACCTCGAGCTGCGGAGCCCCGCCACACCGCTCACTCGCTATCGGATCGGGAGCGTCTCCAAAGTCCTGACCGCAGCCGGCGCGGCGCTTCTCCACCAGCGGGGAGAACTCGATCTGGACGCACCCGTGCAGGCGTACGTCCCCTCCTTCCCCCGCAAACTCGAAGGCGAGATCACCACGCGGCTCCTCGCCGGACACATGGGCGGGATACGGCATTATGTGGACATCGAGGCAGAGTACTACCTGACGCGGCGCTACGAGACGGTGTTCGAGGCGCTCGACCTGTTCCGCGATGACCCGCTCGTCGCCGCTCCGGGGACCGAATGGTCCTATTCGAGCTACGGTTTCAACCTCATCAGCGCGGTGATCGCGTCGGCTTCGGGACGCGGGTTCCTGCAGTACCTGGACGAGGAGGTTTTCCGCCCGCTCGGGATGCTCCACACGGGCGGAGACCACACGGACAGCCTGATCGTGAACCGCGCGCGCCCCTACGACCGCACACCGGACGGCCGCCTCATCAACGCCCGCCACATCGACAACTCTCACAAGTGGGCCGGCGGCGGCTTCCTCTCCACGACCGAGGACCTCCTTCGCTTCGCGCACGCCCACCTCGAGCCGGGGCTGTTCCGCCAGGAGACGCTGGACCTGGTGTGGACATCTCAGCGCACGACCTTCGGCGAGGAGGTCGGCGTCGGCATCGGCTGGCGCCTCTTCCCGCCCTCGAGGCTGGGCGGGCGCCGCGCCGTCGGACACGCGGGCGGCGCGATCGGCGGCAACGCCCTGCTCATGATCTACCCGGATGACGGGGTGGCCATCGCGGTCGCCGCGAACATCGCCGACATCGGCTATCCGCAGGGCGGCGCACTCGTCTTCGGAAACGTGATCTACGAAATCGCCGATTTCTTCATCGAGGCCCGCTGATCGGTCTTCGCTCTTCTACGGTCCGAGAGCCCCCACGGGGATCACGCCCACGCCATCCGGACGGGTGTACGCGTACCCACTGCCGACAATCACCCCAAGCGTCGCGGGCTCGCCACACCGGTCCGTATCCACGCGATCCGCAAACCTCCGGAGCGTTCGCGCCCCCTCGTCGATGCGGCCCGTGCCGAGCTTGATTTCGAACGCGGCCCACCGTCCCGGTCCGGCGTCTACCACCGCGTCCACTTCCAATCCCGTGTTGTCGCGGTAGTGAAAGACGCGGGCCTCGGCCGCCTGGGCGTATACGCGCAGGTCCCGCACCACCATGGACTCGAACAGGAAGCCGAACCACTCGAAGTCGTGGAGCAGATGTTCGGGGGTCGCACTCAGGGCCGCGACGGCGAGCGAGGGATCGACGAAGTGACGTTTCGGCGTGACTCTTAGCCGCGACCGTGATCGCAAGTGCGGCGCCCAGGGGGGCTGATCCTCCACCACCATCAGGCGCGTGAGCGCGTTCATGTAGGATCCGGCCGTGTGGTTGACGAGGGGAGGGTCGGAGCCTCCCGAGTCCCGGACGAGAGTCGCCACGCTCGCATTGGTAGAGACGTTCCGGGCCAACGATTGAAGAAAACGCCCCACTCTGGCCGGGTCTTTGTCGCGCCCATCCACGCGACGGACGTCGACCCGGCAAACTTCCCCGACGTAGTCGCGATTCTCGGCCATCGCATCCTCGAGGGAGAGCGGCGACTCACCGGGCGCCGAGCCCAGGTGGCCCGGCCAGCCCCCCGCGCAAACCAGTTCCGCAAGATCGGTCACGGTCAACTCAGCTGTGGAGGGGGAGATCGGGCTTCCCGCCAAGAGCTTCGACAGGGCAACTGCGCCGGTCGAGCGCTTCAACTCGAGGAGTGACATCGGGCGGAGACGCAGGCGGCCGATCCGTCCCGCGCCGGTATGGCGGGTGATGTCGTCGGGCGGCACCGCCGACCCGGTAAGGATGAAATGACCCCGGCCCGCACGGTCATCGACGGCGTGACGTACATGGTTCCAGACTTCAGGGACGACCTGCCATTCATCGATGAGACGTGGCGCCTCTCCCCGAAGCAGGAACCCGGGGTCGACGGCGGCGGCGCGACGGGCGGAAGCGTCGGCATCCAGCATCACACGGCTGGCCACTACCTGCCTCGCCGTGGCCGTCTTGCCACAGGCCCGGGGGCCCTCGATCAGGACTGCGCCGGATCGGGTGAGACGCTGCCGGAGCTCACGGTCCGCCACTCTGGGCCAATACTCGCGCGGCCCGGGTTCGCCCGTCGTCTCCTGCGGACGTTCACGAACCACGTATCGAGAAGGGATATCCAGGGGACGGCCCACCGTGTGATCCTCCGTGCCCGAGTCGGCGCATGATAATCCGGCGTCGACAGGTTTCTCATAATGACACGATTGCAACATCTACAACTACATGATTGCAGTGCATATGCTAGCACGTTTGCAACACTGGCGCCACATCGAACGTGCGGGAGAACCTGCGACCCGATCAGCGGGGAGCGTTGTTGCGGATTTCGACGGCGGGGATGGAGCCGATCGGATTCGAACCGACGACCTCCTGCTTGCAAAGCAGGCGCTCTCCCAACTGAGCTACGGCCCCCTGATGCGAGCGGGACAAGGGACATCCCGGCGGGTCAAGGATGGGGCCCGGGCCGTCAGCTCGCCAGTTTCGGCGTAGACTGCCCCCGCGGGCCGGGCGTTGCGACGGTTCCGGCTCGATCCCTACGCTCCCTTCAGGATTCGGGCAGTCCAATCGCCGGAGGACGGGGGCCATGGCGGAGTCTCGTAGGAAGTTCCTCAAGCAGTCTGCCGCGACGGTGGCCGCGGTTTCCCTGACCGGCTGCGCTCCCGGAGCAGCCGGCGAACCGGCGGCCGGGACCGACGGAGATGCGCTCTCCCACCTGGACGGCGCGGCGCCGGCCTCCCTCCCTGCCGAGACCCTGCGGGCCGTTGGCGAAGCCGTTCTCCCGGACGAACTGGGCGACGACGGCCGCGAACGAGCGGTGCGCGCCTTCGAGCGCTGGTCCGAGGCGCTGGAACCCGTCGCCGAACTGAGTCACCCTTACCTGGTCCCCGAGATCCGGTACTCGGGCCCCGACCCGCGGCCGGGGTGGGCGGCGCAACTCGAGGGCCTCGAGAAGGAGTGCCGGAGCCGCCACGCGCTGTCCCTCTCCGACCTCGACGTGCCGGGGCGCCGGGAACTCCTTGCGCGACCGCTCGAGGAAGCCGGCCCCGAGCCTGGAGCGCCGCAGAACGCCGACCACGTGGCGCTCGCCCTGATTGCCCACTTCTTCGGCTCCCCGATCGCGACCGATCTCTGCTACGGGCGGGCCATCCGGAAGGAGCTTTGCCGTTCCATCGAGGGGGCCGAGGACGAGCCCGCGCCGCTGGGAGCCGCCCCGTGAGCCGCGCGTCCGAAAGCACGGCCGGGCGGACGACCAGGCGGATGGCCAAGCGGACGACGAGGCGCGTCGTCGAGAGCGACGTCTGCATCATCGGCGGCGGGATCACGGCCGCCATGGTGGCGGAACGACTCGCCGAGCGGACGAACGCCTCGATCACCGTGGTCGAGGCCGGGGGGCGGACGGCGTCCCTCGAGGAACGGTCCGACACGCGGGCCCGGATGCTGGCCTACGGCGAGAACCCGTGGCCGAACGACCACATCCGCGGCCAGACCGGCTCGGGCGCCATGTATAGTTCGATGGTCGTGGGCGGCTCGGCGATGCACTGGGGCGGCGCGGTCCCGCGCTTTTCCCCGGAGGACTTCCGCCTGCGGTCGCTGTACGGCGTCGCCTCCGACTGGCCCATCTCCTTCGACGACATCGAGCCGTACTTCCAGGAGGCGGAGGAGCGCATGGGTGTCGCGGGCGAGCAGGGTCCCCCCGAGTACGACCCGCGCTCGAAGCCGTATCCCATGCCTCCGATGCCGCTCTCCTACAGCCTCGAACGCATGCGGGAGTGGACGGAGAAAACGGACATCCCCTTCTGGACGCAGCCGTGGGCGCGCAACACCGAACCCTGGCAGGGGCGGAACGTCTGCCGCCGCTGCGACACCTGCTCCGTCTGTCCCACGGGCGCCAAGTACACGCCGGATTTCGCCTTCGACCGGCTGCTGGCGGACGGGCGAATCGACCTCGTCACCCGCACGCTCGTTCGGCGCCTGACACTGGAGCCGGGCTCGGACCGGATCGCGGTGGCCGAAGCCGTGAACCGCGACGCGCCCGACGAGCCTGTCGAGTTCCGCGCGGGCACCTTCGTGATCGCCTCCGGCCACGCGTGGAGCTCCCACCTGCTCCTGCACTCGGCGAACAGCCGCTTCCCGGACGGCCTCGCCAACCGCACGGGGAACGTGGGGCGGTACATGACAGGACACTGGTACCTCAGCGGCTTCATCAACCTGCCGATGCGGCTCTATCCCGGCATGTTCGTCTACAACAGCCTGTTGTCCCGCCGCTTCGCCAGCCCGGGACCGCTGGACCGCTACGTACGCCACGACCTCCGACTCTGGGAGTCGAACGTCGGCCGCGCCCCGAGGCTCGTGGACGAAGACGGACAACTCCTGTGGGGCGACGCGATCATGGGGGACTGGCGGGCCCGCACCGAGTCCGAATCCACCGCGCGCGTCCGGGCCTACTACGACCTCCTCCCGGATCGCGACAGCCGCCTCACGCTCGACCCCGGAAAGACGAACGAACTGGGCGACCCGATGCCCCGGATCGACTACCGTCCGGCGCAGGAGAGCATCGACCTCCAGGACCACACGGTCGACACGATCACGGGACGGTTCGAGGAGCTCGCGCGGGCGGCCGGAGGCTCCATGAGGAGCGTCGGGCGGCCATCCGAGTTGTGGGAGCACCCGGGCGGCGGGTGCCGCATGGGCGACGATCCGGCCACGAGCGTAGTCGACCGGTGGGGCCGAACCCACGACCACGAGAACCTGTTCGTCGTGGGCGCGCCGACCCTCGTCTCCGGCGGCTGCGCGAACGGGACGCTCACCTTCTGCGCCCTCTCCCTCATGTCCGCCGAGGAGATGGAGAAGGCACTGCCCTCGGCCTGAGAGGTCACCTCAGTTCGAGGCGATGCGCCTTCCCGATCCGGGCGGCATTCCCTTCCTTGACGCCGGCCTCGGACGCGAAACGTGGCCAACGGCGGACCGCGGCGAGTACCCGGTCGATGACGTGGCCCGCTGCCGGGATCCGGAGCCCGGACGTCTCCGCGAACTTCAGCAGGTCGGCGCGTTCGAAACCGTTGCGCTTGCCGGCCATGCTCATCTGGTGCCGGCCAGTCCATGTACCGCGCGGGTTCCAGGCGTACGCGATGTCGTAGGCCGGCGACAGCCGCCACGTCCCGCTGCGGGTCATCAGAAACGCGATGTTCTTCACGTGATCGTCCTGATTGCGCGCGACGATGTTGAACACCGCCCGGCGGTACTGCTCCTCGACCACCACCATGCCGAGCCCGAGCCCGCGGATCGTCTCCATCGCCTGCTCATAGGCATACGCGCCCGGCATGTTGTAGTCGAAGTGCCGCAGCGCCGCGAGGGACTGCATGTGGATCTTCCGTCCCCTCGCGTCGCGGTCGAACCGGCGCGTCATGAAGTGGCTCCGGCCGCCTTCGTGATGCAGGCGGCATTCGGACATCTCGATCCCGGCTTCGCGCGCCATCAGGTGATACGCGTACTCGATCCGCCCGTAGCCGAGCGGATCCGCCAGTTCCCGGTCGCGGTTGTCGGCCACGCCGTCGAATTTCAGGATCCAGTCTTCGAAGCCGGCCCTCGCGTCCACCTGGCCGGACCGGAACTCGCCCGTCTCCGGACTCCACGCGAGCACCGCCTTCGCCCGCGCGCCGCCGGCGGACGTTCCCACGCCGAGGATGTCCTCGATCGCTCCCCTGTCCTCGTCGCCATCGAGCTTGCCCGACAGTCGACCCCGTTCGTCGAGAACCCGGTTGGCGAGGTCGACGAGTTGGGCGATTTCGACCGCGTTGCCCAGCTTTCCCCTTCGCAGCGCCGGTTCGAACTCCAGTGCTCCGACGCCGCGCTTGCCGATGTAGCAGAGCCGGTCCACCGGGTTGAAATCCTCGAGGCGGCGTCCGGTCTCCGCCAGCCACACATCGATCAGCCGGTGGCCGAAACTGTCCGGCAACGCGTCCGCAAGCAGGCCGGGCAAACCCCTGCACCCCTCCCCGAGCGCCGGGAAGGCGTACGGCGTTTCGATGAACTGTATCAGCCATATGTGGCCTGTTATACGCAACTCAGCACCATCGGTGCCGCAACGGAGAAGGAAATTTCGCTCAGCTTGACATGATGCACCGATAACAGAAGATTCACCGTACAGTAAATAACCTCTTTTTGGTGAATCACGATGGCGAGTGAACTTCTCGGCGCAGGAGAAGCCTGTTTGCGGAGGATCCTGGATTCGGCAAGCGGGTTTCAACTGGATTCGTCGATGCGCGAAGCGCAGGTAGGCGCACCACATGTTGACGCGGTCTGGATGCTTCGGTCCGGTTCCGACGAATCCCGCCTGCTGATTGAGGCCAGGACCAGCATCTGGCCACGAGACGTGGATCCGGTCTCCGCTCAACTCAAAGCAGCAGCAGCGACGCTAGGTGCGGATGGCTGCGTGATCGTCGCTCCCCGCATGACGGAGCGCACACGCGAACTCCTTCAGCGCGCCGGTGTCGATTACATCGATCTTCGAGGGAACGTGCGCATTGCCATTCCAAGTCGGCTTCTCATCGTAACTCAAGGCGGCAAAGGGGCTCCAAGAGACTACGGTCAGAACCGAAGCAGTCGAATCGTGAATCCCTTCCGCGGAAAAGCCTCTCGCATCGTACGAGCCTTGCTCGCCGATCCGCAGCGCTGGTGGGGCGTCACCGAACTCGCGGAGCGAGTGGGCGTGAGCGCGGGCCTTTCGGTGAAGGCGTTGAAGACGCTTGAACGCAACGTCTACGTGCGACGCGACCCAGATCGTCGGGTGAAGCTGGCCGATGGCGCGTTGCTACTGCGGCAGTGGGCAACCGTCACGGAAAACCCTTTCCGAAACGCTGGCACGTTCGTGTCGCGACTCCCGGATCCTGACGAAGTCACGCGACGACTCTCCAGCAAACTCGGTAGCTTCGGCGTTCGCTACGCGGTGTCCCGCTTGGCGGCGGCGCGGTTCGTCGAACCGTACGCGCCCGCTCGCGTGGTTGACATCTATGTGGACTGCGATCCTGGCGGTCTTGCGGAACGACTCGGTCTCCTGCCCGTAGACCGCGGAGAAACCGTCCGCCTTGTCAGGCCAGATGACGAAGGAGTCTTCCAGTTTTGCGGCGAGCACGACACCGTCACCGTTGTCAATCCAGTTCAGCTATTCGTCGACCTCTACAACGGACGCGGACGTGAGCCCGACGTCGCCGAGCGCCTCTTCGATAATCAACTGCGCGAGGCCCTTGTCACACGCGAAGCGCCGTGAAGACCCGGTCCACGTACGGTCCGGAGGTGGCACGTCGAGCACAACGGGATTCGGCTCCGATGACTACGCGACTCTGGCGGAGCAACTCCTCGAACGCGGATACCGCTACCGAAGAGCTGCGGACGGACACGACTTGCGGTTCAGCTTCGAGGTTGATGTCGAAGGTCACGCGGTCGTCGTGGATTTCCTCGCCCCGCCTGCGGACGACGAATCGGGATTTCGTGTACGCCTCCAACCTGGGTTACATGCTCATGCGATAACCGGAGCACACGTTCCGGAGTGGTTCTCGATCAACGTCACTCTCGACGAGGAACTGGTGCAGGGAGGGCGACTGCCCGTCCGTATTCAACTTGTCGACGTTCCGGGTTTCGTCGTGCTGAAGGCGCGGTACCGCGTTTTCTTCGCCGGACGCTGCGGGGTCGGTCGCGGTTGCCGTGTTCGAGGAGACACGGGGGGAGGAGGCCGATCAGCGTGCGGCCTTGGCCTATGCGGTCGTTCAGTCGTTCCTGAAGCGGTGGGACGGCGGAGCCTCTGACAGCTCCACGTGACTACGGCCGCTTCTCTCCCGCGGTCACGGCGAAGCGGAGGTAGTTCTCCGGCGGCGGGAGGCTGCACACGGAGTGGGGCGTGAAGGCGCACGGCGCGTTGTAGGCCCGGTTGAAGTCGATCGTCGTCCAGCCATCGTCGTCCGGGAAGGGCGCGCGCATGTAGCGGCCCGCCTGGTAGGTGTCGTTCACGGCAGTGGAGTCCCACAGGCTGATGAAGTAGGAGCGGCTCGACGCGCCGGCGAAGGCCATGAGACGGTGTTCGTCTCCATCGACCCGGAAGACGAGATCCCCGGGCGCCGTGTTCTCGAGGGTCCCGCCCCTGACATCCCCCAGCCTGACCGTGCGCGGCTCCGGGTAGGGATCGAAGCGTGCCGTCACCCGCCACTCGTTCGTGATCGGGAAGTAGTCGGGAAGTGCGAAGCTCTCGAGCCGCGGGGCGTCCGTGTCCCAGACCCGCAGCCACAGCCGCTCCGTCCCCGGTTCCGCGTGGACGCGCATCCCCAGCGACCCCAGCGCCAGCCGGATCGTCCCCTCGCTCCGGTCGTCGGGGAGCAGCATCGGCTCCGTGATGGCTTCACCGACCGCGCCCGACACCAGGTCCCGCAGACTCAGACCGCTTCCGGCCTCCGGGACGAGACGCACGGCCCCATCATTGAGGTGCAGGATTCCGGCCAGGGGCGGCGCATCTTCTTCAGGCAGCACGATTGACGCCGACGGATCGGAACCGAACGTGTTCGCGCCGTCGGAGAGTTCGAACAGCCCGCCCCAACTGATGACGCCGGCGTTGGGGTTCGCGAGGCTGTTCCGTCGCCCCGCGCGCCACTCCTCGTGCTCGGCCGCCAGCACGCCCGGCTCCACCGGCGGCGGATCCGGCCATGCGTCGCGGGTGCAGCCAACCGCTGCGGCACAAAGCAGCACCACCGCCAGCCCGACGACGGCTTTCCAGCCAGTATCAGTCAACCTCTCCACCGTTCTCATATCGGCAGCATGCGACCGCGAACCCGGCTCGTGCAACCCAACGGCAAGGAGAGCTCAAGGAAAGGGAACTCCACTTCGCTTTTCTTGGCGGCGCGCCGAGAGGGCGTAAGCAAAAGTTCCTTCGTTAGCCGAGAGCTAACAAAAGCAAACGGCCATATCTCTTGCTAAGCAGATGACAGCTTGACATCTTCGCCGGTGTTCTCGCTGGATCCACACCCTCCGCAACATACAGGCACAAGGCTCCCCGGGGTCACCCAGGATGAGACGCGAGAAGACAGGCACCTACGACGTTACCGTCGCCGGCGGGGAGACCGTCCGGGCCTTCATCCCCGTACCTCTCCCGCCCTCGCCCGATGTGGACCTTCGGGAGGGACTGCGACGCCCATTCGAAGCGGCCGTCACCGCCCTGGGACGGCTCGATGCGGTAACCGAGCTCCTCCCCGATGCCGCGTTCTTCGTCTACGGATACGTGCGCAAGGAAGCGGTGCTCTCGTCCCAGATCGAAGGCACGCAGTCTTCCCTTTCCGACCTCATGCTGCACGAAGCGGGAGGGGCACCCGGTGTCCCACTGGACGATGTCATAGAGACGTCGAACTGCGTGTCGGCGCTGTATCACGGGATCCGGCGCCTGCGGGACGACGACTTCCCGCTCTCGAATCGCCTCATGCGAGAGGTACACGCCAAGCTGCTCGCGAGCGGTCGCGGCGCGACGATGATGCCTGGCGAGTTCCGGCGGTCGCAGAACTGGATCGGGGGCTCGCGTTCCGGCAACGCGGCGTTCGTCCCGCCGCCGCCGAGTCATGTGGAAGAGTGCATGGCCTCGCTGGAGCGGTTCATGCACACAACCGATGATGACCTGCCCGCTCTCATCAAAGCCGGACTCGCGCATGTGCAGTTCGAGACGATTCATCCGTTCCTCGACGGGAACGGGCGTCTGGGTCGCCTCCTGATCACATTGATGTTGTGCGATGCCGGCCTCCTGCGCGAACCCCTCCTGTACCTCAGCCTCTACTTCAAGCAACATCGCGACACCTACTACCGACTCCTCAACGAAATGCGCACGACTGGAGACTGGGAGGCCTGGTTGCGGTTCTTCCTCAAGGGCGTGCAGCACGTGGCGGAGGCAGCCTTCGCAACCGCGAGGTCCGCGAGCGAAATTGTCGCCGCCAACCGCGACCGGATCGCCGAGGAGGGACGACGTGCCGGTTCGGTCCTGCGGGTGCACCGGGCGCTGGTGGAACGCCCCGTCGACCGCATTAACGGACTCGCCGAGCGGACGGGTCTCTCCGGTCCAACGGTCGCAGCCGCGTTGAGACTTCTCGAAGAGTTGGGATTCGTGAGTGAGGTTACGCGGCGCCAGCGGGGTAAAATCTTCGCCTACGACAGTTATCTCGACGTGTTGCGAGAGGGTACGGAGGAGCCGCCGGGATAGCCCGAAACGCCGATGGCGTGCCCACACCCGCCGGCGACGATCTCCCCTACGGGACCAATCCCTCCAGGCCCGCCGGGTCGCGGGGGAGCGCATCGGTCAGGACCTCGGCCCCGTCCGCCGTGACGAGGACCACCTCTTCCACGAACACCGAGACGCCGAGGTCGTGGTTGTAGTACCACGGCTCGACCGTGAACACCATGCCCGGCGCGAGCGGCTCGTCGAGCAGCGCGGGATCTCCCGAAGACATCCCGATGTGATGTCCGAAGAAGGAGGGCGTCTGCATGTACGGCTCCTCCCCGTCCGGGATCGCGTCGTAGGCCACCTGCGTGAGTTCGCGCAGCGTGACGCCGGGGCGCACGGCGGCGATGACGGCCTCCGCCGCCCGGGTGCTCACGAGGAGCTTCTCCCGCTGGACGTCGGTGAACGCGCCGTTCACGGGGAAGGTCCGGCCGACATCGCTCACATATCCGTTCACCTCGCAGCCCACGTCGAAAATCACGAGGTCGCCGTCCTGAAGCCCGCGGTTGCGGCGGTTGTAGTGGGCGGCGAGCACGCGCCACGGCCACAGGCTGTTGGGTCCCGACTTGATGATGGGCGTGAAGGGGATGGACTGGGCGCCCGCCGCCCGGCAGGCGCGCTCGAACTCGCCCTGGAGCGTGCGTTCGTCGACTCCCGGACGAACGAGGTCCGCGGCGGCCCGGATGCCGGCCATCGTCGCATCGGCCGCGCGCCGCATGCGCATGATCTCGGCGGGCGACTTCACCATGCGCAGGCGGGCCACGGTCTCGAACGCGTTCGCCAGTTCCGCCTCCGGATAGTCGTCTCGCAGGCGCCGGATGAGAGACGCCGTGGCGTCGAGACTCCCGATCAGGGGGACGACCGGATCGGGCACCTCGCCCGGGGCGCCGGCGTTGACGCGGAACGTCTCACCGGCCCCCGCATGTGAGCGCAGAAAACCCTCCAGTTCAGTGATGTCCCGGTAGTCGTCCGCGCCGCCGATGCCGCGGATCTGGTAGTCGTCCAGCAACGGCCGGCCCGGAAAGTCGTTCGGCCGGCCCGGGTTCTCGAAGCGCGGGTCGCGCTGCGGCATGAAGAGGATCGAGAGGTCGCGGCGGGCGTCCAGCACGAGCATCGACTGCGGGACTTCCAGACCTGTCAGATACCAGAAGTCCTCCAACTGCCGGAAGGTACCGCCGTGGGTGAGCCCGTCCGAGGAGGGGACGAGCAGGAGGCCGCCCCCGGTCGCGCGCAGGCCGTCGAGGATCCGGTTGCGGCGAAACTCGTACTCCTGCGGGCGGAAGCCCGGGCGAACCCAGTCGGAATAGCGCTGCTCGGGCGTCTGGGCCGAGAGGAGGGCGGGACCGCTCGGCACGGAACCGAGGACCGCCGCCACGGCGAGGAGCGAACTCGCACTCAGGCTGCGCCCGAACCGCCGGCGCCCCGGGCGGTGGTCGGTCGCGCGCAGGTCCGGGACGACGCTCACAGGCGCCACACGACGAGGAACTGGACCGCGCTCTCCGACACGCCGGTCCCCAGTTTGTTGCGCCAGTACTGGTATTCGATGCCGGTCATGAGCCGCCCTCCGTCGCCGCCGAGGATCCGGCCCACGTCCACCGTCAGTTGAGGCTGGGCGAGGATCCAGGCGCGGACTTCGTCGCCGAACTCGTCCGTCACGGCGCTGATGTACTCCGCGTGGCCGGTGAAGGTGAAGGTCTGGCCCAGCATCTCCCACGTCGCGAGCCAGTTCACGTCGAACATCCAGCCGTCATCCGTCGCCGGCGCGCCGCCGTTGTCGACGCCGCTCGAGGCGTCGACCAGGCGGGCGAAATCCGTGTTCAGGAAGATGAACCCCGGGATGTCCCACGACGCGCGGAACCCGGGCGTGTACTTGAGCACCTTCGCCTGCGAGCCGTAGTTCACGCCGCCGAGCACGGCGAAGTCGCGGATCGGGCCGAGTCCGACGCGGCTGCCGCTGAGCTTCCCCAGGCTCAGCGACGGATACCACTCGCCGTACAGGTCCTTCTCGTTGAACGCGTCGTTCCCGCCGTCGGCCGTGTAGTCGAAGAACATGAAGTGGTCGCCCCACGACCACTGCAGGGCGTTCTGGAAGGTGACGACCGTCGTCCCGTGTCTCGTGTCCGCGAACGGATTCGTCAGCTTGCCGAGCTGGAGTTGGAATTCCGTTTGGCCGGCCGCGGTCCCCGGCGCCGCGAGGAGGAACAGGACGGCGGAAAACCCGCCGTACGACCGCCTGGTCAGTTTCATTCAGCCTCTCTATCGAGGAGGATCAGGGATCGAGGAAAATCAGGGCCAACGTGTTCACGCGCCGGGAGGTTACAGCCAGATGAACTTGGCGGCGAACACCAGCGCGACCACGAGCAGCATGGGCGGGCACTCGCGCCAGCGGCCCGCCAGCACCTTGATGGCCACGTAGGTGATGAAGCCGAGCCCGATGCCATCGGCGATGGAGTACGTGAGCGGGATGGCGATCGCGGTCACGACCGCTGCGGCGGACTCCGTGATGTCGTCCCATTCCACGTCCTTCAACGCGCGGGCCATGAGGCAGGCGACGTACAGAATCGCCGCGGCCGTCGCGAAGGAGGGGACGGACTCCGCCAGCGGGGCGAAGAAAAGACAGACGAGGAAGAGCCCGGCCACGACGACGGCCGTCAGGCCGGTTCGCCCGCCGGCGCCGACGCCTGCCGCGCTCTCGATGTAGCTGGTGACCGACGAGGTGCCGAGCAGCGTCCCCGCCACGGTCCCGGTCGAGTCGGCCATGAGGGCCCGCTGGATGCGCGGCAGCCGCCCCTCCTCATCGAGGAGGTCGGCCTGGTGCGCGACGCCGATCAGCGTGCCGGCCGTGTCGAAGAGGTCGACGATGAGGAAGGTGAAGATGACGGCGACCATGCCCAGTTGCAGCGCGGCGCCGATGTCCAGCGCGAGCAGCGTCGGGGTCGGATCCGGGGGCGGCGACGCGAAGCCGTGCCACTCCGAAACGCCCAGGATCAGGCCGAGCGCCGTCACTCCGAGCATCCCGAGGATCGCCGCGCCCGGGATCCGCCGCGCGGAGAGCGCCGCGATCGCGCAGAAGCCGAGCAGGGCGAGCACGGCCGGCGGCGCCGTCAGTTCGCCCACGGTGACGAGCGTGGCGGGGCTCCCCTCGATGATCCCGGCGCTCCGCAGCGCGATCACGCCCAGGAAGAGCCCGATGCCGGCCGAGATCGCCATTTTCTGGCCGTGCGGGATCGCATCGATGATCCAGCGCCGCACCGGGAGCACGCTCAGCGTGACGAACAGCATCCCCGACAGGAACACGGCCCCGAGCGCGACCTCCCACGCGTACCCCATCCCGAGCACGACGCCGTAGGTGAAGAAGGCGTTCAGCCCCATCCCCGGCGCCAGCGCGATGGGGTAGTTCGCGTACAGCCCCATCACGAGCGTGGCGAAGGCCGCCGCGAGGCACGTCGCGACGAACACCGGGCCCAACGGCATCCCGGCCTCGGCGAGGATCGACGGATTGACGAAGGCGATGTAGACCATCGTCAGGAACGTCGTGACCCCCGCCGTCACCTCCGTCCGCACGTCGGAGCCGCGCTCCGACAGTCTGAACCAGCGTTCCAGCTTCCCGGTCATCGGCTCGCCTCCGACGTTCTGTGGTGACCTGCCCCCTCGAGGGAGTCCGGAGAAAAGCAGCTCGCATAGAGCGCCTCGACCCGTTCCACCTCGGCCGCAGTCAATCGTTCGAACTCGCGGGTGCGCGCTCGCTTCGACAGCGTGCCGCGATTCTGTCGAAGGAACCTGGACAGAAGATCGATCGTCCGACCCGGCATGTCCGCGATTTCCTCCTGGACGCGCCGCGAGAACTCGTCATACTTCTCCAGGTACTCGACTTCTCCGGGGAGATCCCTCGTCACCGTCTCCTCTACGCAGCCATACAGAAACTCCGCGTGAGCCGTGGCGTCGAAGAACCGGTAGAAGTCGCCCGTCTCGTTCAGAACCTCGACGTTGAGCTTGCTGTTGGTGCGCCACTCAACCAGGGGCAGGACCCGCGAAGAGTAGCTATGGAGAACCTCGCGGTACTCCGAGATCCGTCTGAGCATGGGCACGCTCACCGGAAACACCATACTCGGCGGATTGTAGCCCGCGCGGGCGAGGACGTGGTGGATCAACCACCGGTGAAGGCGTCCGTTCCCGTCGTCGAAGGGATGGATGTACACGAACCCGAAAGACAGGGCAGCCGCCGATATGACGGGATCGACGGACGTGTCTTCCGCGCTCCGGCCGTACTCGGCCACTCCCCGCATCAGATCCGGAAGATCTTCCGGGCGTGCGCTGATGTGTTCCGGGATCGGGTTCCGCGTCCGCCGGTCTCGCTCACCGACCCAACCGCCCTCGGCCCGGAGCCCGAGTTCGACGAATCTCGGATCGCCGATTACCACCGCCTGCAGGCGTTCCAACTCAGCGACATCGAGGTCACGCTGGCCAGCTTCGCCGATCGCCCGGCCCCAACGAAGCCCTCGATCCTGCGTCGGGTGCTCGCCTTCGATCTGAAACGACGCCTGGCTGTCTTCCAGGAGCAGAAAGGCCGCAGCGCGACGGATGATATCCGGGTGGGTCCGTCCAATCGCTTCCCGGGCTTGCTCCCCCAGGCGCATGCCTACGTAGCGTTCGAGTTGAGCGGTCCGCCGGACCAGCGGGCAGAAGCCCCTCGTACCCGGCAGGTTGTTGCGCACCCGGTGCCGGCGAGAGAGCGGCCCGGTCTCTGGCGCAAACTGTTGCTTTGGATCCACGACCGGAACGGCTTTCACCTTTCCGGCGTCGGGAAGGTCCAGGCGTGCGTCCAGCAGCCATTCATACAGAAACCAGATGCGGCGAGCGTAGGCGCCCGTTGGCTTGGCACGCACGATGTGCATGATCTCGCGTGGGTCGATTCGTTTGAACAGGGCGGATAGCACGCCCAGGCTCACGCCTTCCCACTTCAAGGCGAACTCGAGCTGACCTCCGAGACTCTCGTCCGGCGCGTGGCTGGGAGAAAGCAGCCGCCACTCGCGCGTCGAAGCGGGACGATGGCGCTCGGCGATGGCGGCCAGCCGCGGCGGCGGCGGAACTTCAAGGTCGTGCCGGGCTATGAGCGCAGCGTAACCCGCGGGTTGCCCGGGTTCTGGAGGCCGCCACTGGAGGCTCATGGGAGAGAACGCCTATTTACGGAGTGACCATTTTCGCAAGAAAACCTTCACCGACCGTAAAATCTTATCACAAATCGAGTAAAATGCAATAAATCCTTCACGACACTCTCGCAATGAGAGCAAGAAGTTCACAAACTGGCCCCAAGCGTCAAGAAAGCTTCACACATTTGCGTAGGACGGCTACTCCCGCATGGGGACGAGGGCGTTGGGGTGCGTGAAGTGCAGGCCCACGGCGACCCGGCCGGCCATGCTCGAGGCGGCCGCTCGGTACACGTCGGCCTGGATCCGGTAGCCCCGGGCCACGCGCGGCGCCTGAGCAGCCGTAATGTCGTGCGTCTTGAAGTCGATGACGAGGGCGTCCAGCCCCGCTTCCAGGCCGAGGGCCCCGGCCAGGCGGGAAGGCGCAGAGCCGATGTCGGGGCCGGGGGCGCCGAGGCGCCGGTAGAGATCGAAGGCGCCGAACCGCCAGTCGCGCGTATTCACGAGGTGGGTGAAGGTGAGTTCCTTCCAGTAGTCGCGGCCGAGTTCGCCCTCCGTGTACCAGGCCCACTCTTCGCTCGCGGCCACGCGGCGGATCTCTTGCTCGAGCTGCTCGCGGTACTCGCTCCCGGGACGGAGCATGGCTTCGAGTTCGGGCTCGTCCAGCGAACCGATGGTCTCCTCGACGACGCGGGCGATCTCGGCTTCCGCCTCCAACCGCTCGAGCGCGCCGTGGATGATCTGGCCCCGGACCAGGGCCGGGAGTCCCGCCTCCTCCGCCGAGGTCTCGGGCGCGAAGTGCCAGGCGGCGAGCGCGCCGTGCTCGTACCGGCGCTTCCATTCTTCCGGATCCTCGTCCAGCATCATCAGTTCGGTCGCCGACCGGGTCCAGCGCAGCGGCGGATCGGGGAGGGCGTGGATCAGTGCCGGAGGCTCGGCGACGTCGTACCTGTCCAGCCATTCCAGCGTCGGGGGCCGGCTCGTCTGCGGGGCGACCGCCATGTCCCCGCCGCTCCGCACTTCCGCTCCACCGCGGGCGAGCCACCTGTCGTACCCTTTGGCTCCCCCCGTCGGGCCCACGATGATCAGGCGATCGCGAGCCCGCGTCGCCGCCACGTACAGGAGGCGCGCCTCCTCCGCCGCGGACTCGAGTTCCTCGCGGCGCAGGATCCGGTTGCCGCGCACCCCCCGGTCGGACGCCTTGAGGCAGAAGAGAGGGCCGAGTTCGGGATCGGACCAGTACTCGTTCGTACGCGGGGTCCAGAGCCGCCGGTCGACGCCGACCAGAAAGACGACCGGCCACTCCAGGCCCTTTGCCTGATGGATCGTCGACAGCGTGACGACATCGTCTTCCTTCGAATAGAGCGGCGCCTGCGGGAGCCCGATGTCGCGGCTCGTCGAGCGGTCCCAGACTTCGAAGAAGGTGGACAGGTCGTGCGCGCGATGCGATTCGGCGAAGTGGATGAGGCTCTGCAGGTTCGCGAGGACCTCCTCCGCGCCCTCCATGAGCAGCGCGTGCAGCCGGTATCCCGTGCGTCCGAGCAGTTCCTCGATGACCTCGTCGAGGGCGAGCCGGGGAGCGAGCTGGCGCAGGTCGTCGAGCACCGCGAGCCCGTCCTCCAGCGCGCGTCGCTCGATCTCGGCCAGCCGCGGGTGGTCGGGGGCTGCGGGCCACTCCCCTTCCTCCAGCCATCGCTTCGCCTGCCGGACGAGCGGCCCGCCGCGCTGGAGCAGGCGCATGCGGGCGATCGTCTCGTCGCGCAGCCCCACGAAGGGCGACCGCAGGTAGCCGAAGGCGCGGACGTCGTCCCGCTCGTTCCCGAGCAGCCGGAGCGCGTTGAGGACATCGAGGATCTCCTGGCGTTCCCCGAGGTGCGCCATGCCGGAGACGAAGTAGGGGATGCCGTGGCGCTTGAGCGTCGTCTCGAAGTACTCGAGCCCGCCGCGGGCACGGTAGAGGAGAGCGATGTCGCGGAAGGCGAGCGCACGCAGCTCGCCGGTGTCGGGATCGCGGATTTTGTCGCGGCCCACCGATGCGAGGATCCGGGACGCGATGCGGGCGGCCTCGGATTCGCGGCGCTCGGCGACCTTCTTCCCCTGCGCCGGGAGCCACTCCACGCCGGTCTGCGCGTGGTCGGGCACGCCGGCCACCAGGTCCGCGTAGTCGATCCGGCTCGGGAGCTGTTCCTCGGCGAGGGCGGTTCCTGTTTCGTCCATCGAGACGCGGCCGACGACGTTGACGAAGTCGACGATCGGGGGGGCGCTGCGGAAGTTTTGCGGGAGGTCGAGGATGTCGCCCTCCTCCGCAAAATCGGCGGCAACGTCGTTCCACACCGAGATGTCGGCGCCGCGGAAGCGATAGATGCTCTGCTTCGGATCGCCGACGAGGAAGAGTTGGGGACGCTTTACGCCGCGTCCGATGGCAAAGGCGATGTCGCGCTGCGTGAAATCGGTGTCCTGGAACTCATCGATGATGAGCATCCGGTAGCGATCCCGGATCGCGGCGAGCGCCGCGTCCCCGTCGGAGCCGAGCAGGAGGTCGGCCGCCCCGAGAACGAGGCTGTCGAAGTCGCGCTGGTTCTCCTCCTCCAGCCGGGCGTCCCAGCGCACGCGGGCTTCGAGCGCCAGTTCGGCGAGTTCCGAGCAGATCGCGAGGGCCTCTTCGTCCTTCGCCTCGCTTTCCGCGCACAGCGCCCTCACCGCGGGCAGATCGAGGCCGGGGCCTTCGGGCGGAAACAGGTCGAGGGATCCGTCTTTCGCCGGCGGCGGATCGGTCCGGAGCCATCTCGCGTATCGCCGCTCCCGCCACCGCAGGTCCCGGACGACGTCCCGGACGTGGTCGATCGCACCCTTGACGTGTTGCCAGCCCGTGAGCTTCCAGCGACGCAGGATCGCCTGCGCGGCGACATCCTCCTCCGCGAGCTTCTCGAACAGGAACGTCTTGATGAGTTCGTCCTGCTCGGCCCACGCCTCGTCTTCATCGAGGATCTCGAAGGTCGGATCGATCCCCAGGCGCAGGGCGTGCTCCCGGAGCAAGTCGCCGCAGAAGGAGTGAATCGTGCCGACCGAGGCCCGGTCGATCTCCCAGCGCAGTTCGTCCGCGCGCGATGAGTCTTCGATCCGCTTCCGGAGCTGCCGCTTGAGGTCGTAGGCCGCCTTCTCCGTGAACGTGATGGCGGCGATCTCGTCCAGCCGGCATGGGACGGCCGGCGGCGCGAGCGGTTCACCCGTCTCCCCGTTCACCCCGAAGGGGAGACCGAGCCGCCACATGATCTTTCCGACCACGGTCGTCGTCTTGCCCGTGCCGGCGTTGGCGACGAGCAGCGTGTCGTCCTCCGACCGGATCGCGTGCACCTGCTCGGGGGTCCACCGGATCTCAGCCACCGGCGCCCTCCCCGCGACCCTCGGTGTCGTCGCCGAAGTCATCGAAGCGGTGGCCCTCGGTGAGCCGGGCGTGGTTGCGGCGGATCTCGAGTGTCGGATCCCAGAACTTCCAGCCGCCCTTCCACGAAGCGACCGCCTCGAAACACCCGCCCCGCACGCGGCCGGGAACGGAGAGCGCCATGGAAAGGGCCGTCTCGTACCTCGCTTCGCCGAAGTTGACCTCGCCGCCGTTCTTCGGGTTCCCGGGGTTCCTGATCGACCGGTACCGGCAGGAGCCCATCTCGTAGCCGCGGTCCGCCATGACCTGCGCGTAGAGGACGCCCTGGAGCGCGGTCGCGTCGTCGAACCAGGTCTTGTACGGCGGCTTCCCGCTCTTGTAGTCGAGCACGTGGTGGACACCCGCCCCCTCCCCCACCCGGTCCACCCGGTCGATGCTGCCGCGGAGGCGCAGGCGCGATGTCCGTCCCCGCACGTCCTCGCCCTCCAGGAACGTTCGCTCGTCGTCCCAACCGAACCGGAACTCCGTGTGGACGGGGCGTTCGCCGTCTTCCGCCATCTGTTCGAGTTCCCAGTCGACGTAATCTCGCACCCCCGTCACGATCCCCTCGCGCGTTTGCTCCCACAGGGCGGCGACGCCGAGCCACTCGCCTTTCTCCACGCGTTCGGCGCAGACCTCCCGGCAGATCTCCATGAGGCGGATCTCGGCGGGCCCCGTGAGGGTGCGCGGGAGCCGGTCCATGAACTCGGCGTAGAACCGTTCGAGGATCTCGTGCGCCACGCTTCCGAACGTGAGCGGCGTCGTCTCCTCCTCCGCTTCCTCCACGCCCTCCAGCCGGAGCACGCGCTCGATCAGGAACGTGAAGGGGGATCGCGCGTACGCCTCGAGCTGACCGGCGGACCACCGGTAGTCGTCGTCGAAGCGGCGCTCCAGTTCGCTCAGCACCTCGGGATCGCGGAGGCGCCCGTTCCACGGGTTCGGCCGAAAGGCGGGATGCGGGACTTCGTTGCCGCTCGACGGGGGCGCGGGGAGCAGGAATCCCGGATAGCGATCAAGTCCCGGACCCCGGTGGGTCTCGGCCGCGGCCGCCATGATCGCGCGCGCGAGGCGTCCCGGGCGGGCGGGGGCGATGCGCGGTCGTCCCGTCGAGTCCGGGCTTCCGAGCGCCCGGTACAGCGAGAAGGCCGCGCGCCGGTCCGCCTCGGCCGGCGTCACGGGCTCCCCGTCATCCGAGGGGCGGCGGATCCGGGGCAGTTCGGCTGCATCCTCGTGCGGGGGCACCATGAGGGACGGCAGGAGCGGCGTCCCGCCGGCGTCCGTCGTCCGGTAAGTGATCCACACCGGGCCCGTCTGCTGCGTGACGGCGCGCCACAGCGCTCGCTCGCGGCGCAGCGTCTCCTCCCGGTGCGTGACGGGCAGGTCCCGCTCCGCGAGGCGGCGGCGCTCCCCGTCGGTGAACACGCCTGTAGAGCCCGTCGTCCGCGGAAACTCCCCGTCGTTCGCATGCACGACGAACGTGTGGGCGAAGGGGACGAGCGCCGCGTCGTGCGCCTCCAATACCTGGACGCCCTTCTGACCGGGGGTTGAGAGGACCAGTTCGTTCGCCTGCAGGAGCTTCCCGAGGAGCGCGTGCCACCCCGCCGGCGGGAGCGGATCGTCGGCGTGGTCGAGCTCCCTCCACTCCCGCAGGAGTCGTTCGAGAAGGAGGATCCCGCGCTGGTCGGAGCGCACGACCTCCCACCGTTCCTCCACCGGGTCACAGACCCGGCGCCTCAATCGGAACACGCCGCGGTCTTCGCCGAGGAGCGCCAGCGTGAGGTCGATCCAGTCCGCTTCGGGGCGGGCCGAGCCCAGGGGTTCGAGCACCTCGCGCATGGCCGCAAAGGCTTCGATATCCTTCTCGACGCGATCGGGGAAGAGACCGCGGCCCCGTATCTCGCGCGCCTTGTCTTCCACGAGGGCGCGGAGTTGCTCGAGATTCTCACTCCAGGCTTCGAGTCCCACGACGCGGCGGAGCGCCGCGATGGCGTCGATGCTCCGGAGATCGACGCGCGTGTCGAAGTACGGGTGCGCGAGGACGGCCCGCAGCGACCGGTAGTCCCAGTTCCGGCCCGCCCCCCGCAGGATGAGGAGGAGGGCCCTGAGAGCCGGGATTTCGTCGAGCGGCGTCCGGATGCGGGCCGTAGCGGAGACGCCCGCCCGCCGCAGCGCCCGGTACGCGCGGTGCGTGTTCTCTCGACCGGACCTCGCGACGATGGCGACCCGATGCGGCTCCGCCGTCCCCGCCGCCAGAATCGCCTTGACCTGCCCCGCCACCCAGGCCATCTCCCGCGCGGCATCCGGGACCGGCTGCACGGTCGGCGGCCCGGCCGCGCTGTCGTCGCCATGGTCGCCGCCGGCGCCGACCACCTCGGTCCGGGCGGCCAGCGCATCGAAGAACGGATCCGATTCCGACTCCAGCGGCAGGTAGAGATGGACGTCCACCTCCTCCTGCCGGGAGAGGGCCGCGAGCATGCGGCGTCGCGTGCGGGGGCTTGCGATGCTGTACACGTGCAGTTCCCGCGCACCGCCGACCGCCGCCGCCAGCCCGCCCGCCTCGATCCGCTCCGCGATGCGGGCGTTCACCGAACGCCGGTCGAGGAGCCCCCGCTCCCCGAGCGAATCCAGGTACGCCCGGTAGACGGCCACGGCCCACGCGTTGCGGCGGCGCGCGAAGCCGTCCCCGCCCAGCCGGGCCAGCGCCCGCTCCAGTTCGTCCGGCGGAACGCCCTCCGGCAGCAGGTCGCCGAACAGGCGGTCGAGCATGTGCCCCCGGATCACACCGTCCCCCCGGCCCGGCTCCCGCCCCAGGATCCGTTGCCCCAGCCGCGCCGCGTGCCGGCTCACCAGCCGGCGGCGCGTGAGGAGGCCGACGGACTTCTCCCGTATGCCGAAGCGGTCGGTCAGATCTCCGAACAGCGTGACGGGGGGATCGAGCCATCCGGGAATGCCGCGTTCATGCGCGGCCTCGAACAGGAGATCCCGCAGATTCCCGTGGTTGAGCCAGATCCACGATCCCGCCCCGGCGCCCGACTCAGCCGGCGACGCCCCCGCCAGAAAACGGTCGACGCACGCCTCCCACAGCGGGGCCGCCGCCGTCGCTCGAACTACGTTGAGAGGCACGCGTCAGATGTCGGACGAATCGATGGTCATCTCCTCGTGGCAGGAATCCGGACTCGATGGTCTTTGCCATCGCTCTTCGCGTCAAGTTGCGTGTTGACGTACCGAGCTCGCCAAAAGATATCTATTGTAGATTTCAGGGCAGATTTCAGGGCAAGAAGGAGCGACACCATGGGTGCGAGTTCTCACGTTGCAAGATGGGGAAGCAGCCTGGCCGTCCGCATCCCAAAGCCTGTTGCCGAACAATGGGGCGTGCAGGAAGGCTCCCGCATCGAGATGATCCCGCGCGGCGACAGACTGGTGATGCGGAGGAAAAGCTACGACCTCAAGGAAATGGTGGCGCGAATAACACCGGAAACGCGGCACTCCGAGGTGGATACGGGTCCAGCCGTGGGCGAGGAGGTGTGGTAGAGAATCGCCACGTTCCCGATGGCGGGGATATCGTATGGCTGGCTTTCAACCCGCAAACGGGACACGAGCAGGCTGGGCGGCGTCCCGCGCTTGTCCTCAGCCCTCGCGCCTACAACGGGAAGGCTGGCTTGGCGCTCGTCTGTCCGATTACGTCCAGAATAAAAGGCTACCCTTTTGAAGTGGCGCTCCCGACCACGGGGCGCGTAACGGGCGTGGTCCTTGCGGATCAAGTCAAGAGCCTGGACTGGCGGGCCCGGCGGGCGGTCTTCGCAGGTAGAACGTCGGCTTCGGTACTGGGTGAGGTGCTGGCTAAACTGGACACCCTGCTTGGACGGCGCTGAAGCCCGCGGCACCGTTCGTCGTCAGATCAGGATCGGCTGCTCTTTCCGGATCTCGGGTCGTCCGTGAAGGAGGCCTCAAGGGAGTTGCGGGCGAGCGTCTCGATTTCCTCGGGCGAGAGGCCAACCGCGTCGGCGACCTGGCGGAAGTTCTCGTTGATGTAGCCGCCGAAGTAGGCGGGGTCGTCGGAGTTCACCGTCGCGAGGAGGCCGAGGTCGAGCATGCGCTTGATCGGGTGTGCGGCGAGGTCGTCCACGACGCGAAGGGCCAGGTTCGACAGCGGGCACACCGTGAGCGGGATGCGGTCGTCGCGCAGCCGGGCGACGAGCGCGTCGTCCTCCAGGGCTCGGTTCCCGTGGTCGATGCGTTCGACGCCGAGGATGTCGAGCGCTTCCCAGACGTATTCCGGCGGACCCTCCTCGCCGGCGTGGGCGACGAGTCGCAGACCCATGTCGCGCGCCGCCTCGAACACGCGCGCGAACTTCGAGGGCGGATGGCCCACTTCGCTCGAATCCAGACCTACGCCCAGCAGCCGGTCCCGGTAGGGCTCGGCCGCCTCGAGGATCTCGAAGGCGTCGCGTTCCGTCAGATGGCGCAGGAAACAGAGGATGAGGGCCACGCTCACGCCCCGCTCCCGTGAGCGGGCGATGGCCCGCTCGAGGCCGTCCATCAGCGTTCCCGGCGGCACGCCGCGCCCGGTGTGCGCCTGCGGGTCGAAGAACATCTCGACGTGGACCACGTTGTCCGCCGCCGCCCGCCGCAGGTAGGCGTCGGCGAGTTCGAAGAAGTCCTCCTCCGTCCGGAGGACGTTCATCCCCTCGTAGTACAGGTCGAGAAACTCCTGGAGGTTGGCGAACGAGTAGGCCCGGCGGACCTCGGCGGCGGTGCGGTACGGCAGGGACACGCCGTTCCGGCAGGCCAGGTCGAACATCATCTCCGGCTCCAGCGAGCCCTCGACGTGGATGTGGAGTTCGGCCTTGGGCGAGCTCCGGATGATCTCGTTCAGCTTCGGCATGGCGTGCGTCTGGTGGCCCCTCGTGACGACGGGGTAGTATGGATCGTCGAACTCATGCAGGGGCGGAGTCCCCCTGCCCGGATAACGCCCGACTGGACATGTCCCATGAGCCAACCCCGCGATAACTGGAGTTCGAACGTCGGTCTCGTGCTGGCCGCGACCGGCAGCGCGATCGGCCTCGGCAACCTGTGGAAGTTCCCGTTCATCACCTGGGAGAACGAGGGAGGCGCCTTCGTTCTCGTCTATCTGATCTGCATCCTCGCCGTGGGCCTGCCGATCATGATGGCGGAACTGCTCATCGGGCGCAGGAGCCAGAAGAGCGCGGTCGGGGCGCTCAAGGAGGCGGCCGGGCCCTGGTGGGGCATCGTCGGCGGGTGGGGCGTGCTCGCCGGCTTCATCCTCCTCAGCTACTACACGGTCATCGCGGGCTGGTCGCTGTACTACTTCGCCCAGTCCATCGGCTGGACGTTCGGCGGCTACCCCGCCGGGATGGCGGCGGGCGACCTGTTCAACGAGCAGGTGGGGAACGCCGGCCTCCAGCTCGCGCTCTCGCTCGGCTTCAGCATCGCCACGATCGCCGTCGTCTACTTCGGCGTGAGCAAGGGGATCGAGCGGATCGCCCGCATCTTCCTCCCCATCCTGTTCGGGATCCTGCTTCTCCTCCTGGTGAGCGCGCTGGGGATGAGCGGTTCCGGCGAGGCCCTGAGCTTCATCTTCCGCGCCAACTTCGGGGAACTGGAGATGAGCGGGGTCCTCGAGGCCCTGGGCCACTCCTTCTTCACCCTCTCCCTCGGGATGGGGGCGATGATCACCTACGGCTCCTACATCTCGCGCAAGCATTCGATCGTGAAGGCGTCGGGGGCGATCGTGGCGCTCGACACGCTGATCGCGCTCGTGGCGACCGTGATCATGTTCTCCGTCATCTTCTCGGTGGCCGGGATGAGCGACCAGGTGAGCGGTTCGCCGGTGGGGATGCTCTTCATCTCGCTGCCGGAACTGTTCTACACCGCGGTGCCGTTCGGCGTCGTGCTGGGGCCGCTCTTCTACGTGCTCGTGGCGCTGGCGGCGCTGACCTCGACGATCTCGCTGCTCGAGGTCGTGTCGAGCTACGTGATCGATGAGCACCGCCTCAGCCGGCCCAAGGCGACGGTCCTCTGCGGAGGGGCGATCTTCGTGTTCACGATCTTCGCCGCGCTCTCCTTCACGGGCACGCCGTTCCTCGCCACGCTGGAAGTCTTTGCGGGCAAGGTGGGCTGGTTCTCGACGGTCGACCATTTCGTCTCCAACTGGATGCTGCCCACCGGCGGGTTCGCGATCACGCTCGCGGCGGGCTGGTTCATGACCCGGAACGCGACGGAGCGCGAACTCGTGGATGGCACGGAGCCGCGCTGGTTCCACTACGGGGCGTGGCGCTTCTTCATCCGCTGGGTGGCGCCGCTCGCGGTGGGCGCGATCATCGTCGCCGTCATGCTGGGCCGCGACTTCAGCTGACGGGAGACGACGGACGACCGTGATGGGTGGCGTTTCGAGGCGGGCTCGGGCCGGCGCCGTCGCGCTGGCCGGAGCCGCCTTCCTTGGCGGCTGTGGTGGCGCACCGTCCACTTCCTCCGGGGACGGCGACCGGAGCGGCGAGTCCGGGGGCCGCCCCGACATCGGCCGCGCGGAGGTCGTCGAGGCGCTGGCCCGGGGCTGGTTCCCCGGCCGCGCGGGCGACATCGCGGTGATTCCGGACCCGCTCGCGATCATCACCTACGGGGGCGAGAGCAACCGTTACATGCACGGCGGTCCCTGGTCCTTCGACAGCGACCTCCCGCTGCTTCTCCACGGGCCGGGCGCCTTCCGGCCGGGCGTCTACGGCGCGCCGGCTTCCCACCAGGATGTCGGCGCGACCGTGACCGAGCTGCTCGGACTTCCGCCGTGGCCGGGAGCGACGGGACGTCCCCTGAGCGAGGCATTCACGAACGGCGACGAGACGGAACGACCGAGGCTCGTCGCCGTCCTCGTTCTGGACGCGCTGCGCTCCGATTACCTGGAACGGAGGGCGAACCTCCTCCCCAACTTGAGCCGGCTCGCGGAGCAGAGCGCCCGCTTCGCCAACGCACGGGTCGACTACCTCCCGACGAACACCTCCACCGCGCACTCGACGATTGCGACCGCGACGGACCCCGCGGTACACGGGATCGTCGGCAACGGGCTCTACGACCGCCGGACCGGCGAATCGAAGCTCGCCTACGAGGGAGCCACGCCCTACAACCTCATGGCGCTCACCTTCGCGGACCGCTGGAGCGTCGCCACCCGGGGCCGCGCCGAGATCATCGCGCAGGCGGGGACGGACTACCCGGCGGTGGCGCTCGCGGGCCACGGGGCGTGCATCTTGGGCGGCAACCCGCCGTGGATGGCGTACTACGACTCCGGCAGCGGCGCGTGGCGCACGAACGAGGACTGCTACCGCCTCCCGCCCGCCGTCGCGGAACTCCACTTCGGCCCGCGGCTCGACGCCGTGGGCCGCACGTGGATGGGACACGAACTCGACAGCTTCGGCGAGGCCCGGCGCTCCTCGCACTTCTCCGCCTTCGAGGGAGAGGCGGCGGTCGCCCTCATCGAGGGGAGCGCCTTCGGCGAGGACGACATCGCGGACCTCTTCCTCGCCAACCTGAAGAGCACGGACTACGTGTCCCACAAGTACGGCCCGTTCTCGCCCGAGATGGATGCGACGCTGGCGGAACTCGACGGTTGGCTGGGCCGGATCGTGGCGGCGCTCGAAGCGAAGGCCGGGCCGGGCCGGCTGGCCCTGATCGTGACGGCGGACCACGGCATGCCCGATGCGCCCGCCAGCGCCGAGTTGTGGGTGACGTACGACGACGTGACCGCCTGGCTCAATGGACAGCTGGACCCGGACGGTCCGGGCGTGGTCGAGTACTACGAGGGCTCCGAGAATCAGATGTTCCTCGACCACGAGCGGCTGGAAACGCTGGGACTGGCGCCCGACGACATCGCCCGGACGCTGGAGGCATCGCCGGTCGTGGGCTTCGCCATCACCGCGGACGAAGTGCGGCAGGCGGTTTCCGCGCGCAGGTGAGTACACGGAGGTGAGTAAGCGGATGTTGAACCGGCGGACCTTCCTCAAGACAGGCGCCCTCTCCGCGGCTGCGGTGGCGACCGGTGCGGAATCCCTCCTCGCCACCCCCTACGACCCTCTTCCCCGCCAGCCCCGGACCGTGAACCCGATTCGCGTACGGGGCATGGTCCGGGCGCAGGGGCGGGGCGTGGGGCGCGTCGCCGTCTCCGATGGACTCCAGGTCGTGGATTCCGACGCCGATGGCCGCTTCGAACTCGTGACCTCGGCCGACCGGGGCTTTGTCTGGGTTCGGGTCCCGGCCGGATACGAGATCCCGCTGAACCCGTCCGGCACGGCGCGCTTCTACGAGCGCATCGACCCGGCGCGGAGCGAGATGTCCGTTGCGTTCGACCTCACGCCGCTCGGCGTGTCGGACGAACGCCACGCGCTCCTTCTCCTCGGGGACATCCAGACCGAGACCGAAGAGGAGATGGGGTGGTTCCACGAGCGCTCGGTGCCGGACCTCCGGCAGACGGTGCGGGAACTGGGCGACACGCACGTCTTCGGCATCTCCGACGGCGACATCATGTACGACCGCCTCGAACTCTATCCCGAGTACGAGCGTGGCGTGAACCGGATCGGCGTCCCGTTCTTCCAGGTCATCGGGAACCACGACCTCGACACGGAGAGCCGCACCGACGAGGCCTCGACCGACACCTTCTCCCGCCACTTCGGACCCCGCTACTACTCGTTCGACCGCGGGGCCGTGCACTACGTCGTCCTCGACGACGTGTTCTGGCACGGGAGCGGCTATCTCGGCTACCTCGACGCCGACGCGCTGACCTGGCTGGCGGCGGATCTGAGCCGCGTCGAACCGGGGGCGCCGGTGGTGGTGGCCACGCACATCCCCGTCCTGGGCAGCTACCACGCCCGACAGGGCCTCACCTCGCCGGACCCGCCCGTGGCGATCATGAACCGCGAGGCCCTGTACCGGCTGCTCGAGCCCTTCCGGGCACACATCCTCACGGGCCACACGCACGAACTGGAGCACGTGTTCGAGAGCGGGACGCACGAGCACGTGGCGGGCGCGATCTGCGGCGCATGGTGGAGCGGACCGATCTGCTGGGACGGCGCCCCGAACGGGTACTGCGTGTACGAGGCGGCGGGCGAGGAGATCTCGTGGCGCTACAAGTCCACGGGCTTCGACGCGACGCACCAGATGCGTCTGTATGCGCCCGGCGCCGATCCCGTCGCGCCGGATGCGGTCGTGGCGAACGTGTGGGACTGGGACCCGCGGTGGACCGTGCGCTGGTTCGCCGACGGCGAGCCGCGAGGGCTCATGACGCAGCGTCCGGGGCGGGATCCGTGGAGCGTCGAACTTCACTCGGGCGCTGACCTGCCCGAACACCGGCCGTGGGTCGAGCCCCGCATCACGAACCACATGTTCCAGGCGCCCGTCGAACCCGGTGTGGCGGAGGTGCGCGTGGAGGCGACGGACCGCTTCGGCCGCGTCTACTCCGAACGACAGGCGTTGTAGACCTCCGACGGCGGACTCATGTTCCGGGGACGGGACGGCCGGAGGGTCGGCCGTCCGCATGCAGACCCGGGCCCGGAGATTTCGCCATGACCCAGCCACGCCCGCGCTTCCGTCCGTCCTTCCTCGCGTTGCCGGTCTCCCTCACCTTCCCCACCCTGGCCGGGCTCCTCGCGAGCGCCTGCGCGCCCCCGCAGATGACGCGGATGACGATGGAGGAGGCGTGCGCGGATCCCGCCAACGAGATCGTGGCGGAGAACTGCCTCGAGGGGCACCCGGCCACGGAGTGGGACATCAACGGCTACGGCGACCCCAGCATCCAGGGGTTCGGCACGGACATCGGAATCGCCCGGGGGGAGACGATCGAGTTCAAGGTCGACACGGACTCCGACGACTACCGGATCGACATCTACCGCATGGGCTACTACGGCGGCATGGGCGCGCGCCGCGTGGACTCGTTCGAGCCGGCCGCGACGCTGCCGCAGATCCAGCCCGAGTGTCTGCGGGGTCCCATCCCCGTGCTGGCGGAGGGTGGCGGCCTCGAGACGTGGCCCGCGCCGCTCGTCGACTGCGGCAACTGGGCGGTGTCCGCCTCGTGGCAGGCGCCGGAGGACGCGACCTCGGGCATCTACTTCGCGCGACTCGTGCGCGAAGATCCGATCGAGGGCTGGGTGAAGAACGATGCGTTCGAGGCCACGCCGCTCCCGCCGACCGGCGAGGACTCGCTGTGGGAGGCGCCGGGCTTCCACGCGGTGATGCGGAACCCGCTGCGCGAGGCACGGGCCAGCCACATCTACTTCGTCGTGCGGGACGATGACGGCGAGTCCGACCTGCTATTCCAGACCTCCGACCTCAACTGGCAGGCCTACAACCGCTACGGCGGCCACAGCGTGTACGGCCGCCTGAATCCGGAGCGACTCCGGCTCCACGGGGGACCCCCGCGCGCGCCGAAGGTGAGCTACAACCGTCCGTTCGAGACGCGGCACTATCGCGCCGTGAACATGGTGTTCAACTCCGAGTATCCCATGGTCCGCTGGCTCGAGCGCAACGGCTACGACGTGAGCTACACCTCCGGGGTCGACACGGACCGGCGTGGCGAGGAACTGCTCGAGCACAAGGTCTTCCTCTCGGTCGGACACGACGAGTACTGGACGGGTCAACAGCGGCGCAACGTGGAGGCGGCGCTGGCAGCCGGCGTGCACCTCGGCTTCTTCGGTTCGAACGATGTCTTCTGGAAGGTGCGCTGGGAACCGAGCATCGATGGCTCGGAGCAGCCGTACCGGACCTTCGTCACGTACAAGGAGACGCAGGACCACCGGAAGCTCGATCCGGTCGAGTGGACGGGGTTGTTCCGCGATCACCGTTCGATCAACCCGGAGGGCCCCTGGCCGGAGAACGCGCTCACGGGGACGCTGTTCACGGTGAACGCGTGGCGGAACGACCCGCTCATCGTGGACGCCGAGTTCGCCGACCTGCGGTTCTGGCGCAACACGGAGGTCGCGCGGCTGCAGCCCGGCGAGCGCTACGTGTCGATCAAGGGAATCCTCGGCCACGAGTGGGATTCGGACATCGACAACGGCTTCCGTCCGCCGGGGCTCTTCCGGCTCTCCGCGACGACGATCGACAACCTGCAGTACTGCGTCCACCCGGGTCGGGGCTGCGAGACGGGGTCGGCGACGCACAACGCGGTCCTGTACCGGCACGAGAGCGGCGCGCTCGTCTTCGACACGGGGACGCTGCAGTGGCCGTGGGGCCTCGACGCCCACCACGACACCGAGACCGGCGTCCCGCCCGAACGCCAGAACGGCATGGACACGCGGGTCGGCGTCGATCCGAACGGTCCGGACCTCGTCCTGCAGCAGGCGACGCTGAACGTGTTCGCGGACATGGGCGTGCAGCCCGCCACGATGCAGCCGGACCTGGCGGCCGCCACCGCTTCGACGGATGACGTCCCGCCGACGTCTTCGTTCGAGGCGCCCGCGGGGCCCGATCCGGATAGCGGCATGATGACGATCAGCGGCACGGCGTCGGACGCGGGGGGCGGCGGCGTGGCGGCGGTCGAGGTGTCGCTGGACGGAGGGGTGACGTGGCGCCCGGCGCTCGGGCGGGCGATCTGGAGCTACGAGTGGGATCCGGACATGGCCGGCGGCGATGTGTCGATCCTGAGCCGGGCCGTGGACGACAGCGGCAATCTGGAGACCCCGGGCGAGGGCGACTGAGCCGAGGAGAGCCGGACCGGCCGGAGCCGACCCGAGCCTGCGCCGCCGTTGTAGACTTCCGACGGCGGGGGCATGTTGCGGGGACGCGACGGCCGGGGGTCGGCCGACGCCTGCTCTGGCCCGGAGATGTCGCCATGATCGCGTCCCCAGCGCGCCCTCGTCCGCTCCCTGCCTCCTCTGTTTTCCTGCTCGCGGCGATCGCGGTATCCGGCTGCGAACTGCAGGTCTCTCTGGCGGGGGACCCGTGCGAGAACCCCGCCAACGAGATCGTGGCAGAGAACTGTCTCGAGGGGCATCCGCCCACGGAATGGGACATCAACAGCTACGGCGACCCGAGCATCCAAGGCTTCGGCACGGACATCGCGATCAACCGGGGCGAGATGATCGAGTTCAAGATCGACACGGACTCGGACGACTACCGGATCGACATCTACCGCATGGGCTACTACGGCGGCATGGGCGCCCGCCGCGTCGATTCGTTCGAACCCGCCGCGACGCTGCCCCAGATCCAGCCAGAGTGCCTGCGGGGCCCGATCCCGGTGCTCGCCGAGGGCGGCGGGATGGACACGTGGCCGGCACCGCTCGTGGATTGCGGCAACTGGGCAGTGTCGGCGTCCTGGCGGGCGCCGGAGGACGCGACCTCGGGCATCTACTTCGCGCGGCTCGTGCGGGAGGACCCGATCGAGGGCTGGGTGAAGAACGACCAGTTCGAGGCGACCCCGCTTCCGCCCACGGGGGAGGATTCGCTGTGGGAGGCGCCGGGATTCCGGGCCGTGATGCGAAACGGCCTTCGCGAGCCGCGCGCCAGCCACATCTATTTCGTCGTGCGGGACGACGACGGCGAGTCCGACATGCTCTTCCAGACGTCGGACGTCACCTGGCAGGCGTACAACCGCTATGGCGGGCACAGCGTGTACGGACGGTTGAACCCGGAGCGCCTTCGCCTCCATGGCGGGGAGCCCCGCGCGCCCAAGGTGAGCTACAACCGGCCCTTCGAGACGCGCCACTACCGCGCGGTGAACATGGTCTTCAACTCCGAGTACCCGATGGTCCGCTGGCTCGAGCGGAACGGCTACGACGTCAGCTATTCCTCGGGCATCGACACGGACCGCCGCGGCGAGGAACTGCTGGAGCACAAGATCTTCCTCTCGGTCGGTCACGACGAGTACTGGAGCGGGCAGCAGCGGCGGAACGTCGAGGCGGCGCGGGCCGCGGGCCTGAACCTCGCCTTCTTCAGTTCGAACGAGGTCTACTGGAAGGTGCGCTGGGAGGCGAGCATCGACGGCTCGGGAGAGCCCTACCGGACGCTCGTCACGTACAAGGACTCACAGGACCATCGCCGGCTCGATCCGGTGGAATGGACCGGGGAGTTCCGGGACCACCGTTCGATCAACGCCGAGGGCCCCTGGCCGGAGAACGCGCTCACGGGGACGCTGTTCACGGTGAACGCATGGCGAAACGACCCCATCATCGTGGACGCCGAGTTCGCGGACCTGAGGTTCTGGCGCAACACCGAGGTCGCGCGCCTGCGGCCCGGGGAGCGGTACGTGTCGATCAAGGGAATCCTCGGCCACGAATGGGACTCCGACATCGACAACGGGTTCCGGCCGCCCGGCCTCTTCCAGGTGGCCGCGACGGAGATCGACAACACGCTCTACTGCGTCCATCCGGGGCGCGGCTGCGAGACGGGCACGGCCACGCATCACGCGGTGCTGTACCGGCACGAGAGCGGCGCGCTCGTGTTCGGCTCCGGCACGCTGCAGTGGTCGTGGGGGCTCGACGCGCACCACGACACGGAGACGGGCGTTCCCCCCGAGCGGCAGAACGGGGCGGACACACGGGTCGGCGTCGACCCGCACGGTCCCGACCTCGTCCTGCAGCAGGCGACGATGAATCTGTTCGCGGACATGGGCGTCCAGCCCGCCACCAGGCAGCCGGACCTCGTCGCCGCGACGGCTTCAACGGACGATGCGGCGCCGACCTCCTCCTTCGACCCGCCCTCGGCGCCCGACGCCGAAAGCGGCATGGTCACGATCACCGGGACGGCGTCCGATACCGGCGGTGGCGTCGTCGCGGCCGTCGAAGTGTCGCTCGATGGGGGGGAGACCTGGCGCCCGGCTCGCGGCCGGACGGACTGGAGCTACGAGTACGACCCCGCCGTGGCGGGAGACGACATCTTGATCCTGAGCCGCGCGGTGGACGACAGCGGGAACCTCGAGACGCCCGCCGGGCCTCTCGCACAGGCGCCGGACGAAGGGAGCTGACTCCGCGTTCCCGCGGGAACGTCGCGGCGGGCTGCTACCAGTACTCGATGTCCAGCCCCTCGACCCGGGCAAAACTCCGCCGGTCTCTCGTCGCAACACTGTAATCGTGGCTGACCGCCGTGGCCGCGATGATCAGGTCGTGGGCCCCGATCGGGGCTCCGCGCCGCCCGAGCTGCCGGGCCAGGATCGCGTGGGCGCGAGCAGCTTCGAGATCAAATGGCAGTACCGGCAGGACGTCGAGCCACATGTTGAAGGACCGCTCGGCAACCACGCGCCGGGCGCCACGAGCCGCGTGCACGCCCTGGAGGAATTCCGAAGCCGTGATGGCAGCCATCGCCAGTGGAGCACCGGTCTCCCGCACGCCGCTGAGGATACGATCAACCTCCAGTTCGCCCCGCTCGACGGCGATCAGGACGCTGGTATCGATCAGCGTCCCCACGGACTCCGAGGCACCTCCTCACGGTTCCAGATTGCGATGCCCTCCTCGATAGCGCGCAGACACTCCTCATCCAGGGGAGGCCAGGGGCGATTCGCGACGAGGTCGCAAAACTCCTTCAGAGTGAGCGTGCGGTCCTCCTCGGGGCTGATCCGGGCGACGGCTTTGCCACGGTGCTCCACGACGTACTCGGCGGCCCGCTCGCGAACCTCCGTGAGGATCGACCCGAAGTTCTTCGCGGCTTCGGTCGCGCTCACCCTGCGTGAATGCTGTGGCAGACTCCCCATGTTGGACATGGGGCATAGTACGGAACTTACGGAAGTGCCACAATCAACGGGTCAGAACATCAAGCCGACCGCAACCACGACCTGCTCCGACGCCGTGGAGTACCGCCCTTCCAGGAACGGCGACAGGCCGACGGATCCGAACCGCAAGCCAGCCAGGAGATTTGCGCCCACCTCGGATTCGCTCGCTGAGAGCGAGAAGCCACCGGCGGCCACGCTGCCGCTCCCGTTGGCATAGCTGATCCCGGCACCCGCGTATGGGGCCACCGTCCCCCCCGCCAACGGTATATCGAGAATCAGATTCCCGTTGAGCTCCCAGTATTCGATGTCGACGTCCGCACCGCCCGTTTCCTCAACCGACGGGAAGAAATAATCGAAGGAACCCACAAGACTCAGCCCCAAATCGCCGGCAGGCAGGGCAACCGATATTCGAGGCCCGACGCCGAAATCCGAGTCTTCGCCGTAGCTGGCCGCGGCGCCGACGCTGATGCCCTGCGAAGCAAGGGGGGCTGTGGAGCCGAGTAGCAGGACCGCCAGAGCCAGACATGCGCTTGAGAGTCGGCGATTCATACAACCTCCCGTTCGATGGGATGTTGATCGCACGACGGGACCGGGATCGACCCCGGCGTGGGGTTCAAAACGTACGTAGCCGGGGCAGGCAAGACCACACGTCGACGCGCCGCGGCACAGGGCCGACGGGGCTACCTGTTCGTGGGGAAGCCGAGGTCGACGCGGCTGCCGGCGGGATCGGGCCAGCGCGTCGTCATCACCTTGGGTTTCGTGTAGAAGTGCACACCCTCGGGGCCGTAGATGCCGTGCGCCCCGAACGCGGACTCCTTCCAGCCGCCGAAGGAGTGGTATCCGACGGGGACGGGGATCGGGACGTTGAGGCCCACCATGCCGGCGTCCGCATCCTCCTGGAACTGGCGCGCGGCCCCGCCGTCGCGGGTGAAGATCGCGGCGCCGTTCCCCCACGCGTTGTCGCGCAGCAGGTCCACGGCCTCGTGGTACGTGTCCGCGCGCACCACGCAGAGGACGGGACCGAAGATCTCGTCCTGATAGACCGTCATGTCGGGGGTGACGCGGTCGAGCAACGTGACGCCGAGGAAAAACCCGTCGCTTTCGAAGCGGGCGTCCCGGCCATCGACGACGACCCGCGCTCCGGCCTCGGCGCCCTCGCGCACGTAATCCGCGACGCGGTCGCGGTGCTCGGCCGTGATGAGCGGGCCCATCTCGGAGGCGGGATCGTCGCCGGGGCCGATGCGCAGCTTCTCCATGCGGGCGCGGATGGCGTCGACGAGCGGATCGGCGCTGTCGCCGACAGCGACCGCGACGGAGATCGCCATGCACCGCTCGCCGGCCGATCCGTACGCGGCGGAGACGGCGGAGTCCGCGGCCAGGTCGATGTCCGCATCGGGCAGCACGACCATGTGGTTCTTCGCGCCGCCGAGCGCCTGCACGCGCTTGCCGTGCGCGGTGGCCGTCTCGTACACGTGCCGGGCGACCGGCGTCGACCCCACGAAGCTGACGGCCTGCACGTCGGGGTGCTCGAGCAGCCGGTTCACGGCCACATGATCGCCGTGTACGACGTTCAGCACGCCCGCCGGGAAGCCGGCCTCGTGGAAGAGTTCCGCGATCAGGTTGGCGGCGCTCGGATCGCGGGGTGACGGCTTGAGGATGAACGTGTTCCCGCACGCGATCGCATTCGGGAACATCCAGAGCGGCACCATGGCCGGGAAGTTGAACGGCGTGATCCCCGCCACGACGCCGAGCGGCCGCCGGACCGAATAGACGTCGACGCCGGTGGACGCCTGCTCGTTGTACGTCCCCTTCAGGTGTTCGGAGAGGCCGCAGGCGTATTCGATGTTCTCCACGCCGCGGGCGACCTCGCCCATCGCGTCGGCCAGCACCTTGCCGTGCTCGGCGGTGAGCCGCTTCGCGACCTCCTCCGCGTTCTCCACAACCAGGTTGCGGTACGCGAACATGAGCTTCGTTCGTCGCGCGACGCTGACGCCCCGCCACTCGTCGAACGCCGCCGCCGCCGCCACGACCGCGCCGTCGACTTCCTCGACGCTCGCCAGCGGCAGCTCCCCCGTCCGGCGGCCCGTGGCGGGGTTGAACACCGGCGATGTGCGGCCGGAAGCTCCGGGTCGTGGCTCGCCGCCTACGAGGTGGGGAATCCGCTCGACCCCGTCCGTCGCGCCGGTGCTCCCGAGGTCGTCCACCGGCGGCGCCGAGACCGAAGACAGTACCGTGCTCACTTCACCCCCTCGTGATAGCCGAGGATCGCCTTCACTTCGAGAAACTCCTCGAGTCCGTGCCGGCCCCACTCGCGACCGTTCCCGGACTGCTTGTACCCGCCGAACGGGACCCTGAAGTCCGGACGCGCCCCGTTCAGGTTCACCTGACCCGACCGGATGCGCCGCGCCACCGCCCGGCCGCGTGCCGGATCCCCCGCCGACACGTAGCCGGCGAGGCCGTATGGCGTGTCGTTCGCGATGCGCACCGCATCGTCATCGTCCTCGTATCCGATGAGCACGAGGACGGGACCGAAGATCTCCTCGCGCGCCACGATCATTTCGTTGTCCACGTGGGAGAAGACCGTGGGCCGCACGTAGTAGCCCCGCTCCATCCCCTCCGGCCGCCCCGGCCCGCCCGTGGCGAGGCGCGCGCCCTCCTCGACTCCCGCCTCGATGAGCCGCTGGATCTTGTCGAACTGGACTTCCGACACCGCCGGGCCGATCCCGGTGCTCTCGGCCGCCGGATCGCCGACCACGACCTTGCCCGCCGCCGCGGCCGCGATCTCCGCGGCCTCGTCCATCCGCGAATGCGGGACGAGCATGCGCGTGGGCGCGTTGCACGACTGCCCGGTGTTGTTGCACACGGCGAACACGCCCCGCGATACGGCCCGCCGGAGGTCCGCGTCGTCCAGGATGATGTTGGCCGACTTTCCACCCAGTTCCTGGGCCACCCGCTTCACCGTCGGGGCCGCGTTCCGGGCGACCTCCACCCCGGCGCGCGTGGAGCCCGTGAAGGAGACCATGTCCACATCGGGGTGCGACGAGAGTGCCGCACCCACGACCGGCCCCTCGCCGTTCACGAGGTTGAAGACTCCCGCGGGCACGCCGGCATCATGCAGGATTTCGGCGAAGATCAGCGCGTTGAGCGGCGCGACTTCCGACGGCTTGAGCACCATCGTGCATCCCGCCGCCAGCGCGGGCGCCACCTTGCAGGCGATCTGGTTCAGGGGCCAGTTCCACGGCGTGATGAAGGCGCACACGCCCACCGGCTCCCGCACGAGGAGCGACGTTCCGAGGTCGGTCTCGAACTCGAAGTCCGCGAGGATCTTCCGCATGGTGCGCAGGTGCCCCAGTCCGGCCGGCGCCTGTGCCTGCGCGGCCAGGCTCATGGGCGCGCCCATCTCCGCGCTCACGGTCGCGGCCAGTTCCGCCGAACGGGCGGCGTAACCCTCGCAGATCCGGTCCAGCAGCGCGAGGCGCTCTTCCCGGCTCGTGGCCGAGAAGGACTCGAAGGCGGCGCCCGCGGCCGCCACCGCGGCGTCCGCATCGGCCCGTCCTCCCATCGCGATCGCCCCGATGACCTCCTCGGTGGCCGGGTTGACGACGTCGAGCGTCTCACGGGTCGACGGTTCCACCCAGGCGCCGTCGATATAGAACTTCCGAAGGTTGTTCAAGGTTTTCCTTCCAGGATCAGGGCGGCGTTGTGCTGTCGCGCGTCGGCTTCCCACGAGCGAATCGTCGTACAACGGGGAACCCCGGCGGGGGGCGACTGCGCCTCCCGCCGGGGTCGATCCTACTCTCCGAGGTCCGCCCGGACTACCGGCGGCCCCGGGTCCTGCCTGTTGCCGGTGACTACGCGGTCGGACTCACCCGCCGAACCACGACCACCGGTAGTTCACGCGAACGTAGTAGTATCCGCCGTTGAAGCCGAACGGCGAGCTCTCCGGATAGAGCAGACCCACGTTGTCGGCCGTGTCCGGATCCTGCGTCGCCGGATACGTGTCGAACAGGTTGTTCGCGCCGATCGTGATGGTTGCGTCATCCGTGAGGTCCGTCGACAGCTCCAGGTCGACGAGGAACCGGCCGGGGAAGGCCGTGCCCTCGACGCCGCCGATCACCACGCCGCCGACGTCCACCCACGAATCGTACCAGGTACCGCGCAGGAGGCCGCGCACCCCGCCGATCGTGTGCACCACGTTGAGCGAGCCCCGCCACGAGGGGATGGACTGCTCGAGCTGGTCCACCCGATCCGTGTCGATGACGTCGGGGTTGAAGCCGGTGACCGTCGTGCCGTTGTAGTTGAAGAGCGCGCTGAAGCTCGTCGCGCCGCCCATCGACGGGGGCGTGTAGTTCGCCACGATGTCGATCCCCTGCGTCCTCGTGCTGAAGTCGTTGGTGAAGAACCGGAACTCGGCGAGGTTCGCCGCGCTCGTGATTCCCTCGCCCAGCAGTCGCGTGACCTCGTCGTCGGTGAGACTGAAGGTCTGCGTCTGCGCGAAGCGGTCCGAAATCGCGATCCGATAGTAGTCCATCGTCAGCTTGAACGCGTCCGCATCGAACACGGTCCCCGCGGTGAGGCTGAACGCCTTCTCGGGACGCAGCTGCTCTCCGCCCCGCAGCGCCGCCACGGCGGACGTCGAGGGGATCGTGCCGCGGTTGACGAGGTCGCCGATCGTCGCGTCGAACACCGTCGACACGTTGAAGGCGTTCTGCTGCCCCGGCGTCGGCGCGCGGAAGCCGGTGCTCCCGCCGGCGCGCAGGGCGAGCCGCTCGCTGACCTCGAGACGACCCGAGACCTTCCCCGTCAACTGGCTTCCGAAGTCGGAGAAGTCCTCCCAGCGCAACGCCGCGCCGACCGTCCACGGATCTTCGCTGCCGCCCAGGTGCATGTCTCCGTAGACCGCCACGTTCTGGCGGTCCCACTCTCCCGCGGCGATCGGGCTGAAGCCGGGGAAGCCGTTGGAGGACGAACTGAAGCCCTGTGCGGCGTAGGGCCCGATCTTCCACGACTCGTCCTGTCCCTGGCCGATCACGAAGCGCTCTTCCCGCCGCTCGAGCCCGCCCGCGAGGTGGACCTGCTCGCTGGCCTCGTAAGCGACATCGAAGTTGAGGTTGAACTCATCCTGCCTGTAGAGACCCGGGTCGAAGTGGGTGGGCGTCTCCGGCCCGAGCGCGGCGTTCACCGTGTTGTAGATGAAGAAATCGGCCGTGTGACTGCCGAAGCTGGCGCTTGCGTCCCACGTGAAGCCGCTGTCGTTGCCGCCCTTCACGCCGCTGACGACCGACCAGTCGGTGACGTTGCCGCCGAACTGGGGCGTGAAGCCGCCGGGGAACATCTCCTGGAACGAGAAGCAGTTCGGATCGGCGAAGACCTGCGCCAGCGCCGCCGGGTCGGGCACATTGTTCGTGATGTTGACCACGGGGCAGTTCGCCGACCCGAGGCCCTTCGCCTTCAGCACGTCGCCGATGAGGAGCGTCTCCCCGCCGTCGCCGCTGAACACCGCGCCGCGCGTGTTCGGATTACGGAAGAAGAAACCGCCGTCCACTTCCTTCGTGGAGAGGTTGCCGAAGGCGTAGAACTGCTCGTCGTCGTTGAACGTGTACCCGGTGTTGAGCCACACCTTGAGGTCGTCGTTGACTTCCGGCGACCCCCAGATCTGGGCCGTGGGCGTGCGGACGGCGCTGTTGCCGGCGGCGAGGAGTCCAAGCGCGTCGGCGCGCTGGATGGCCCGGTCGGTCGGATCCTGGTTGCCGTACTCCACGCTGAGGTTGGCGAAGCCGGTCGCCCCGAGCGGGACCCCGACGTTCCCGGAGATGGTGAGCATGTCGCCATCGCCCTCGTAGTAGCTGCCGCTCTTGACCTCGATCATGCCGCCGTCGCGGTCGTCCTTCAGGATGAAGTTCATCACGCCGGCGATGGCGTCGGAACCGTACTGCGCCGAGGCGCCGTCGCGGAGGACCTCCACCTGTCGCAGCGCGATGCCGGGAATGGAGCCGATGTCCACGCCCTGGGCCCCGTCCGAGAGACCGGCCCCGAGCCACGTGATGATCGACCCGCGGTGCCGCCGCTTCCCGTTGATCAGCACCATGGTGTGATCGGACGCGAGACCCCGCAGGTTGGCCGGACGCGTGATCGTGGCCGCGTCGCTGATGGGCTCGACGCGGACGTTGTAGGACGGCACCACCGTGCGGAGCAGGAAGTCGATGTTCGTCTCCGCCTGGCTGGTGATCTCGGACACCGGGATCACGTCCACCGGCACCATCGACTCGGTCACCGTTCGCGGCTGCGCGCGGCTCCCGACGACCACCAGTTCACCGAGGTTGATCGCCTGGAGTTCCAGCGCGAAGTCCTGGTTCGCCGTCTGGCCGCTCGCGACCGAGACCGTCCGGGTCTGAATGGCGTAACCGATGATCCGGACTTCGACCTCGTGGTCGCCGGCCGGGACACCGGAAATCGAATAGGCGCCGCCCGGACCCGAGCCCACCGATATGTCGAGGGCGGGGATCGCGACCCTTGCGCCGCTGAGGCCGGCGCCGGATGCGCTGGTCACCCTGCCCTCGATCGTTCCCTGGGCAAAGGCCGCCGCCGGCACCGCAAGAAAGGCAAGGGCCAGGAATGCTCGTTTCAGCATACTTATCTCCTGAGGTTGGTTTGTATCAACTCCTGAAGTTGGTCGTATCGGACAAGTCGGCTCGACGTTCCCCGTCCCGGCGGGCCCGAGCCGGTTGGCCCGCGGGACGTCCAGTGACGCCTAGAGCGGAGCCCAGGGCATCTCGAGTGATCTCCACATGTGCGCGACCGGACTGTTGTCGTACCCGAGACCCTCCTTTGGCTGCTTGAAGTGGCGCCCGATGATGTCGATGAACGGATCCAGCGACACCTCCATGCCGTCTTGGAAGGCATACGTATCGTTCACGCAGATCATGCGGGCCGAAACGTACAGCGGGTGCCCCTTCGCGTACTCCGCTGCCTGCTTGATGTAGTCCGGCGGGACGTAGTCTTCGCCGAAGATCCGGTTGTACAGCTCCGGGTATTCGTACCCGTACTCCTCGTCCGGGTAGAAGCGCAGCGCGCCGTGATACCGGATGCCCCAACTCACGTACTCCGGAACATACGGTTCGTAGAGCTGCGCGCCCCACCAGCCATGATCCACCTTGATCAGGTTCTGCACGGTGTCGTGGAGCAGGCCGGCGAGAACATTCTCCTCGGGCTGCCCGTCATTCAACGCGTGAGTCGCGCTTTGCAGGACATGCCGGGCGGGCCAGAACCTCAGGCGGAAGAAATCCTCCAGCGTGGGATTCGCCGGCAGGGCTTCGAGAACCTCGTCGTTCGGCTTGAACAGGTTGCCCGTTCCGCGCGGGGCGCTGACTTCCTGCCCGGCGCCATGATCGCCGTGGCCGTGCTCGTCGTGGTCGTCGTCCGCGAATTCGGCTTCAGCCTCCGCGGCCTCCGCCAGCAGGTCGTTCTCGTCGAGGAGCCGCGGGTCGAGGTCCTCGGTCCGCGGAACCGGACCGTCGTGGTGGTGATGGTCGTGGACGTGGTCCGGATCCTCCCCATCGAGGAGATCGCACATGTAGTGCTCCAGGGCCTCCGCCTTGTCCTCGGGCGTCATGACGGCGAGGGCGCCAGCACCAACCGATGCGAGGAACCTTCTTCGGTCGATCTCCATGATTCCCTCCCGGCGCTGGAGGTTACGCGACGGTTACGCCTTCAAGTTGGGTAAACGGGCGCGAGACCGCTAGATGATGGCCGGGGGGAAGGGTCGCGTGAGACCACAAAAAAAAGGGGGGGGGCGTCCCGTCCCGGACACCCCCCTTCCTTCCACTCCAGTTCCACTCCAGCTACGTGTCTCCCTACGCGACGCTCGATCTACCGGCGGATCAATAGGCCTGCTTGACCACGTTCTCGGCCTTGGGGCCCTTCGGTCCGTCGACGACATCGAGTTCGACCTTCTCGCCCTCCGCCAGACTCCGAAAACCGTCCGTTTGGATTGCCGTGTGGTGAACGAAGACCTCCGCGGATCCATCATCGAGCGCGATGAACCCGAAGCCCTTCTGATCGTTGAACCACTTGACTGTGCCGCTTCTGCGCATGCCCGTGCTCCCTGAAGGTATTGGTGTCGCCGAGAGTACGGGCTTGCCGCACATGCCGACCACAATGCCGGCGAACCTGTTCCGGTTCGCGTTTTCCGGAGCCCAGAATACACGGGAAATTTGCGGTTGTCCATGCGCCGGGCGGACGCGTCTATTTCCCCACGGACAGGAAATCGCGCAGCCGGAGTTTCGTCTGGTGGTCCTGCATCCGCGCGCCGCGCATGTTCTGGCCGCGAATATAGGTCCGCTGCCAGCCCTGTTTGACCGCCTCCTCCTCATGCGCGTGGAGGTCCTCGATGAACCGGGATCGGGACTCGTTCCAGGTCGTGTACTGCTTCGCGATGAGCTTGTCGTCCCACAGATCTCGCGTGCGGGGGCGCACGTTCTCGAGATAGTGTCGCGGGAGGGGGACGATCCGGCAGATGGGCTCTCCCTCGTCGAAGCGGATCCAGTGCTTCGGCCGGGTGACCTTCCAGTTCATCGTGAACGAGAACGGGGCCCAGTCGGTCTCGACGATCCCGTCGAGCGGGGCGATGCCGTCCTTTGGAAGGTTCGGGCAGCCTCGCGCCCAGAGGTTGTGGCCCTTCGTGGTGCGGAACAGATAGCCGGGCGTGAATGTCAGGACTCCGCTCCCGAAATGGCTCGCGATGGCGGGGTGCGGCTCGTCCTCCCAGCGAAAACGGATCGACTCCAGCCCGACGCCGCCGTCCCAGCGAAGCGAGAATTGGGTGGGGCAGAGCAGGTCCCAGCCGGCCTGGTTCGCGATGAGGAGCGGCAGGCAGCGGTAGGCGAAGCGGTCGGGCGTTTCGTCCATCCACTCGCGCTGCTGGCCGCCGGCCGCGATCCGGAGGGCGGTGTCCGCGACCCGGAACGCCGTCAGTTCGATGCCGCGCGCGGACCCGGGCCGCGCCTTCGCCTTCTTCGCCACCGGGCGGCCGCCGGTCGCCCTACCGCGCCGAGACCCGGTTCGCCGGCCCGGCGCCGCCGCCGCCCTCGCTTGCCTCGACGAGCGACTTGCCGAGATCCAGGGGCACGAGCCGGCCGCCGATCTCCGCGACGCCCTGTATGCGGACCCAGCGATCGAGGAGCGTCACCTGGAACACGGTCTCGAACCCGTCGGTCGTCGCGGTGGGGTCGATCTTCATCGTGATCCGCCGCGCAGCGACATCGTACTCCCACGAACCGTAGAACCGGGTGTCGAGGGTCGCACCGCCCGGCCCGAATCCGGTCAACGTGATCCGTGAACTCAGGTTCTGGATCGACCCGAAGACGAGACGGACATCGGAACCGGGGGGCAGAGGCTGGAAGTCGCCGGGAAGATGCGGCACCTGGCGCCTGAGGAGTTCGAGCGGTCGGTAGGCGCCGACGATGGTGTGATGGACCGTTCGGTATGCGGGCCCGTAGGGGTTGTTGTCGTTCTCGCACGCCGCAATGGCGGCGAGCAGGGCGCCGACCGAAATCGCCCGCCCGATGTCTCGCGCCCGTACCCGGCCCCTGAAGAGTCCCATCATACCCTCTGAATACCCTCTGATCTCCGTGGCGGCCGGTGGCTCAAGGACTTTCCGCGACATGGCTCCAACCTCGGCGCACCCGCCCCTTCGCCCCTTATGAAACCGCCGGGAGCGGCATACGGCAACCCCGCCGGCAACCCCGCGCGTCCGCGCATCTCGCGCGCCGGGCGTCGCGGATCGGGCGCCGGGCGTTGCGCCGCGCGATCCGGCTCGGCAGGGTTGTCGCCGAACCGTCCCTTACCCCAAGCCCGGGTCCCCCACGTCATGCTTACGATCCGCCCCATCCCCCGCGCTCTCGTGCCCGTCGACTCCAACGCCGCCCGCCGCGTCTCGGCCCTCAACTACGACGAATTCCAGGGAGACGCGGAGATCTGGGAGGCCATTCGGAGCGCGCCCGACTCCGTCCTCGGCGTAACGATGGCGCACTGCGCGGTCGACAGCCCGGCCGCGATTCTGCCGGGGGATTCGGAGGCGTCGCTGGAACTCGCGCACCGCAACTTCCAGCGGCTGAGCGCCTCGCCTTTCACCCGCGAGGTGAAGCGGATCCTCTACCTGTACGAGATCGTCGACCCGCGGCGTCCCGGCGTGCGGCAGATCGGCCTCGGCGGGTTGGCTCCCACGGCAGAGATCCGGACGGAGGACACGCCGGCCGGGCCGATCATCCGGAACGAAGGGGTGCGCCCGCCCAAGGCGAGGGGACGCGCCCGACTCATCGAAGCGACCGGCGCCATCATCGGGACGGTGAACAACGCGGTGCCGGACGATTCCGGCGCGTTCGCGGCGGCGCTCGAACGCCATGCGGACGGAGCCGCGCCCGACTTCGAGGCGGGGGGGTCGGGCGGCACGACGCACCGCATCTGGCTCGTTGCGGAACCGGGCGCCATCGCCCGCCTGCAGCGATTGCTGGCCGCGGAGCCCGAGGCGTACGTGGCCGATGGCAACCACCGGAGCGCCGCCGCCGCCATGCTGGGGCACGAGTCTTTCCTCACCGTGTTCTTTCCGGCGGACCGAATGGCGATTTCGCCCTACAACCGGCTGGTCCGGCTCCCTCGCGAACGCGATGCGACCGCCGTGGACGCGGCCCTGGAGCGATCGTTCGAGGCGTCGCCCGCCGGGGACGAGCCCCTCCAGCCCGACGCCACCCATGTCGTCGGCGTCTATGCGGCGGGGCGCGGCTGGCGGCGCGCAAAGCCGCGGAGCGGTGTGTACGACGAGACGGACGCCGCGGCCTCCATCGACCACGACATCGTGCAGCGGACGCTCTTCGCCGATCTCGGCATCGCCGACGCGGCGGACGACCGGCTCACCTTCGTGGGCGCCAACCGGGATGCGGCATGGCTCGCGGCCGAAGTCGACGGGGGTCGCGCGGACCTCGCCGTCACGCTACCCGCCGTGACGATGCGCCAGTTCATCGCGGTATGCCGGCAGCGGCGGATGATGCCCCCCAAGTCGACCTGGTTCGAGCCGAAGATCCGTAGCGGGCTCGTCATGGCGCTGCTCGACGACGTCTAGGAGCCTGCGCCGCAGGAGCGCGGCGGAAGCGATCGGATGCCGCCCGCGGGGTCCCGCGAGCCGAAGTATCGGTCGTTTTCCGGGCGGGAACGCGTTGTTGGCGGGGAGACGGCCCGGCGGGCGGCGTTCGGGCGGGGTCGCGGACCCCTTCTTGTGCCCCGGGGAACGCCCGACACGGGTTTCCGGCCCCTCACGCGGCCCGAAGGATGTGGAGGCGCCGCACGTTGAGCGCCAGACACACGAGATCCCACTCGCCGCGCACGTTCTCCAGGCCCCTCATGCTGAACCGCCGGAACCCCATCGCCTCCTTGATCCACCCGATGGGAGCCTCCGCGATCCACTTGCGCTTCGCGTACACCGCCCGGCCCTCCGGAGTCTTCAGCCTCTTCGCCATGCGCGCCCTCGCCGGGCACGTCTCCGGGTCGGGCTCCGCGGCCGCCCCGCCCTCCCGGCCCAGCGCCACGTAGCCGTCGATCCCCCGCGCATCCAGAGCCGCCAGGTCCTCCTCGTTCGAGTAGCCCGCGTCGGCCAGCACCTCGCCCGGCGTCTCCCCCAACCGCCCGGACACCTCGTCAACCCGTTCCACCAACTGCCCCTGGTCGCTCGCGTTGTCGGTCACCTCCGCCCCCAACACCAGCTGGCTCTCGCCGTCGACCACCGCCTGCGCGTTGTAGCACTGCTGGTAGCCCTCCGTGCTCGTCCGCATGATCCGGCTCTCCGGATCCGTGAAGTTCGTCTGCGAGTCCGCCTCCGGCTCCCCGTAGTCCAGCTTGTACGGACTCCCCCCCTTCGGGTTGCGATCCCACTCCGGCTCCCGGCCCCGCGCGTCGTCGCGCTCGCGGGCCTCCGCCTCCAGACGAGCCTGCGCCGCCCGGATCGCCGCCAGCCGGTCCTCCCGCCGCTTCAACTCCTTCGGCAGCTCGTCGCCCCGAACGTCCTCCCCGTGCCGCTCGTCCTCCTCCGCGTCGGCCGCCTCCGCACGCGCCAGCAACTCCGCGATCTCCGCCTCCAGGCGCGCCTCCTCCGGACCCATCCGCCCGTAGCTCATCGCCTTCCGCTTGCTCGCGTTCGCCCGAACCTTCGTCCCGTCCACCGCCACCCGGCCCAACCCCGCCAGACCCAGTTCCCGCGCCAGAAGCACCACCTCCGCGAACAACGCACCGAACGCCTTCAGGTTCCTCTTCCGGAACTCGCACAGCGTCCGGTGCGCCGGAAAGTTCCCCGCCGCCAGCATCCTGAGCGGCACGTCCTCCTCCAGCTTCCGCGCCAGCTTCCGAGACGAAAACACCCCCGTCGCGTACCCGTACACCAGCACCTTCACCATCATCCGCGGATCGTACGGACTCCGCCGCCGCCCGTCCCCCTCGTAACGCGCGTAGAAAGCCGACAGGTCCGCCGCGTCCACCAGATCGCTCACATGATGCGCCAAGTGCCCCGCCGGCACCCACTCACGAAGATCCTGAGGCAGCAGCAACTGCTGGTCCGGATCGTACGGACGGAACCTCGTCCTCATCCTCTCCGGATCGTACGGTAGAGACCTCGCACTCATCGCCAACTCCCCGCGCCGAACGTGAACCCGTCACAGCACGGCATCACCATAGCCAGCCGAACCGCGCCGCACCATCGGCTTCTACGGCGCAAGCTCCTAGCAGTCCGTGGCGAAACCCCGCGTCAGCGCCGAGAGCGGTGAAGCGCTCGCCTGACAAGGAGCGACGAGGGAGAATAGCAGCGCTATTTGACCGAGGAGCGACGCAGAGCGCAGCGTTTCAGGCGAGATGCAGCGTCGCTCGAACGCAGCGGGGTTTTTGCCACGGGCTGCTGATATGGAAGGGCCCTTTGCAAGGTGCCCTCGTTGGTCCGCCCGGCGTGTCGTCGTTTTGCTCTTCGTCGGCCGAGTCGTTTCTCGGTCGAGGGAGAGGTCGTCCCGAGGCTTCTTCGACGATGATCCTCCTGATATACGCCGGTTGGCCGGGGCCAGAGCGGCAAGAATTCGGATTCGTCGGGAGCTGGCTCGATCTAGACCGCGTGGGTCTCGCGTCCTGTCCCGCCGGACACGGCCACATAGCAGCCGCGAGCGTTCTCCTGTCGTGCCTCGGGCGACCTCCTCCTCGGGTTATCGAATCATCGTTGGTTTCGCGTCGTCCGGCCCGAATGGGGCCGGCCGACGCCTCAAGGCGCGTCCCGGGCCGGGGCGGTCTCCTCCGGATTCCGCATGATGGCCCACACGAAGCCGGCCAACTCCCGCGCCACCGCCACCGCGGCGATCTGGCCGTTCCTCCTGAACGCCAGCCGGGTGAACACCTTGTGAAGCCGGTGCTGCGCCTTCCAGCTGTGCGCCACGACCTCCGGAGCCTGGCCCCGCTGCCGGCGGCTCAGCGCCGGTCCCCGCCTGGGCGGGAACCGGTAGCTCCACGCCGCCTGCACCAGCACATGCCGCACCCGGCTGTTGCCCGCCTTGGTGATCGCCCCCCGCCGCCGGCTCGCCCCGCTGGAGTGCTCGCTCGGCACCAGCCCTACGTAGGCCATCAGCTTGCCCGGGTTCTCGAAGCGCCGGAAGTCCCCGATCTCCGTCGCCAGCACCATCGCCGCGTGCGTCGAGATCCCCCGCAGGCAGCACAGCCGCCCCACCGCCTCCCGGTACGCCGGCTCCAGCGCCAACGCCTCGATCCGGCGGTCCAACTCCTCCCGACGGCCCAGCTTGTAGTCGAACAGCGCCAGGTACTCGCCGAAGACGAGCCGGTCCTCCGCCTCCAGCGCCTCGTCACGCTGAAGGGCGCGCAGCCACGTCACATGCCTGCCCGTCCAGTTCGCCCCCTCCCGGTACACCAGCCCCCGCCGCGCCAGGAACTTCAGGATGTAGTGCCGCGACTTCAGGATCTCCCGCTGAAACACCTCCCGGCAGCGCACCAGGTCCCGCACCCGCTCCTCCGTCTCCGACGGGACCCGTATCGCCACCAACTCCCCCGCCCGGTACAGCCGCGCCAACTCCGTCGCGTCCTTCCGGTCGTGCTTGCGGCGATCCCCCGGGCGCCGGGGAATCAGCGACGGCGCCACGATCTCGCACCGGTGTCCCCAGTCCCGGAGCGCCCGCTCCAGTACGTAACCCGCGCCGCTCGCCTCGTAGCAGGCCCGGATCTCCCCCTGCCGCGATACGCGCGCCAGCCACCGCTTGAGCCGCCCCGGCTCGTTCGGCAGCCGCTTCACCACCGTCGGCTCCGGCGCTCCCTCCGGAAGCACCGCCACCATCACCGTGTCCTTGTGAACGTCCATCCCGACGTACACCTTGCTCTGCTCATCCATGGGGCCGGTCTCCTGTCCGTTGCGATCTCTTGCATCGCATGTGGCGCTGGCACCTCCGAACACCGGGGCGCTAACCCACGGTATCCGGCGGGCGGCCGGCCCTTCCATACTTTCTAGCCGGAATGTGCCTCCGCCCGGGCCCGCAGCGCGGCGCGGTCGACCTTCCCCAGGTGCGTCCTGGGCAGATCCGCCGCCACGTGGACGGCCGCCGGCGTCTTGTACGAGGCCAGCCGTGAGCCGACGAACGCCCTGAGTTTCGCCGGAAGGTCGCCGGTCTCAGGCACCGCCGGCTTCGTCGGTTCCGCCGGTTTCGCCGGTTTCGCCGGGACGACCCAGGCGACGGGCTCCACGAGACCTTCGCGCGTCGGCACACCGACCACGGCCGCATCCGCCACGTCCGCGTGTTGCAGCAGGCAGTCCTCCACCTCGCCGGGGGAGAGCCATTTCCCCTTTACCTTGAGCATGTCGTCGCCACGCCCGCAGTAGCGGAACACGCCGTGTTCGTCGCGGACCACCATGTCGCCCGACACGTACCACTCGCCGCGGAAGGCGTCCGCCGTCGCTTCGGCCCGCTGCCAGTACCCGAGCGCCCGCGATCCTCCGCGGACCCGGAGCCAGCCCACCTCGCCGTCCGGGAGTACACGGCCCTCGTCGTCGCAGACCCGCACCTCGAAGCCCGGCACGACGCGCCCCAGCGTTCCCGGATGTACCTCGTCCGGACGGTTGCTGAGAAAGATGTGCCACATCTCCGCCGTCCCCAGCCCGTCCAGCAGCGTCACCCCCCACCGGTCCCGCCAGCGCCGGTGAAGTTCGGGGGGGAGCGCCTCTCCCGCCGAGGTCGCGAGACGAAGGCACGAGAGATCGCTCGCGGCGGCGTCCGGGTGCGCCACCATGAGCCGGATCATGGTGGGGACGTTGACGAGCACCGTCGGGCGGAACCTCCCGATCCTCCCGAACAGGACATCCGGAGTGCAGCGCTCCGGGAAGAGGGCGGCCGTGGCGCCGACCGAGAAAGGGAAGAAGAGGTTGGATCCGGTGGCGTATCCGAAGAAGAGCTTGGGGACGGAGAGCGTGATGTCGTCTTCCGTCAGGCCCAGCACGCGCTTGCCGTAACACTCCGTCGTGTTCGCGAACGAGGCGTGCGCCTGCACGACGCCTTTCGGGCGGCCGGTCGTCCCGCCGCTGAACAGCCAGAGGGCGGGGTCGTCACGGTGGGTCGGCCAGGGTTCCAGCGTCGCGGGCTGGGCGCGCAGCCGTTCAACGAACGCGGGCTCGTCCACGACGAGGATCTCGCGCGGGGCGTCGGCGCCCTCGCTCCAGGGGATGCCGGAGGGGACTCCAGCGGGGACTCCAGCGGGGGCTCCAGCCTCGCGACCCGTTCCGGGCGCCGGAGCGGCGGACGCTTCGTCGCGCACGGCGCGCACGGCGCGAAAGTGGGGGGCGCGGGCGGAATCCACGAGAAGAACGGCGCCCCGCGTGTAGCGGTAGAAGTACGATATTTCGTCCGGCCGCAGATACGGATTCAACATGACGACCACGGTGCCGATCCGCAGCGCGCCGAAGAGGGCGCCGACGAAGTCCGGTCCGTCCGGGAGCGCCAGGAGGACCCTCTCCTCCGGCCGCACGCCGGCGCTGCGCAGGAGGTGGCCGTAGCGGTTCGCCAGCGCCTCGACCTCGGCGTAGCTGATCTCGCCGGCGTCCGTGAGGAGCGCGCGGCGGCCGCCCCGCCCTTCCCGTACGCGGTCTCCGAGGAAGTACTCGGCGATGTTGAAGCGCTCGGGCGGCTCGAAGATCGGCTGCGGAACGGCGTCGCGCATCGGGCTCCGTGGGCGGGGGTCGTCCGGTGCGTCCGGGATCGGACTCGGGTTCGCACGGTATGCGCGGACCGGCGCGGCTACAACCGACACGGCCCGCCCGGGTGCCGGCACTTGCGCCTCCCCCCGACACGGCGTAGCGAGACTCCATGACTCTGCACAGGCTTTCGGACCTCACCTGGGAGGAGGTCGGGGCGCTCGACCTCGATCGAACGGTCGCGATCCTGCCCGTCGGGGCCACCGAAGCGCATGGCCCCCACCTCCCGCTCGACACGGACGTCACGATCGCGGAAGCGATGGCGGAAGCCGGGGTGCGACGACTCTCGGCTCTCGGTCTGGAACTCGTCCTCCTCGATGGCCTTCGGTACACGCCCGCCGCTTTCGCCGCGAGCTTCCCCGGTACGATCGATGTCGGGGCCGCGACGCTCACCGCCCTCCTCACCGACATCGCCGCCGGCCTGCAGCGGGCCGGGATCGCCACGCTGGCGATCGCGAACGCACACTTCGACCCCGCCAACCTCGAGGCGCTTCATGCGGCCGCGGCGGCGATCGACGAAGGAGCATCCATGCGCGTCGTGTTTCCGGATGTGACGCGCCGGCCGTGGGGAGGCCGACTCACCGAGGAGTTCCGGAGCGGCGCCTGTCATGCCGGGCAATACGAGGGCTCCATCCTCCTCGCCCGCGACCCCGGGCGGGTGCGCGAGGAGACCATGCGCGAACTGGAGGACAACCCCCTCTCCCTCTCCGCCGCCATCCGCGCCGGGGTGCGGGATTTCTCGGAAGCCGGGGGCGACCGCGCCTATTTCGGGCGCCCGTCGCAGGCGACGGCGGAAGAGGGACGTGCTACCATTGAAGCGCTCGGCAGCATCCTCGCGGAGGCGGTGAGCGAGGCCCTGAGCGAGACCCTGGGAGAGACCCTGGGAGAGGCCCCGAGAGAGGACATGACAGAGGACCTGAAGTCGTGACGCGAAACACCTCCGGAGCCCGGATATGAGCCTCATGAGCCTTGCCGGACGTGGCGCTCTCGTCACGGGCGGCGGGCGCGGCATCGGGGCCGCGGCGGCCCGGACGCTGGCGGACAGAGGCGCCCGTCTCGTCCTCGCGGCGCGGAGCACGCCCGAGATCGAGGCCGTGGCGTCCGAGTTGCGGGACCGCGGGGGCGAAGCGTGGGCGGTGACGTGTGACGTGTCGGATCCGGCGAGCGTGGAGGCCCTGTGCGATGAGGCCGCCGAGCGGCTCGGAGCCGTGGACATCCTGGTGAACAATGCCGGCGTGGCCAGTTCCGCCCCGGTCGTGAAGCTCGCGCTGGAGGAATGGGAACGGCTGTGGCGCATCAACGCGACCGGCGCGTTCCTCGCGATGCGGGGCGTGCTGCCGGGCATGGCGGAACGCGGCTGGGGCCGGATCGTGAACGTGGCCTCGATCGCCGCGCTGCGCGGAGGGCGCTACATGGGGGGCTACGCTGCGTCGAAGCACGCGCTCCTCGGCCTCACGCGCTCGGCCGCGGCCGAGGTGGCCGGAGCCGGCGTGACGGTGAACGCGGTCTGCCCCGGCTACGTCGACACGCCGATGACGGACGCGACGATCGAGAACATCGTGAAGCGGACGGACCTGGCGGAGACCGACGCGCTCGACGCGATCCTCGCCACCACGCCGCAGGGGCGGCTCATCGCCCCGGAGGAGGTCGCGGCGTCCATCGTCTTCCTGTGCGAAGATGAGGCCCGCGGCATCAATGGACAGACCGTCGTGCTCGACGGCGGCGCCACCTCGGCCGTCTAGTGTCGATGGACGAGCTGTCGATGGACGACCGCACGGACGCCTTCGAGGTGTTGAATCCCGCCGCGCTGGGCGAGCCGCGGGGCTGGAACCATGGACTGCTCGCTCCTCCCGGCGGGCGCGTGCTGTTCGTCGCCGGGCAGACCGCGAGCGGACCGGGCGGACACATCGAGACGCCGGACTTCGCCGCACAGTTCGCGCTCGCGCTCGATCGCGTGCTGGCGGTCGTCCGGGCGGGGGGCGGAGAGCCGTCGCATATCGGACGGATGACCATCTACGTCACGGATCTCGCCGCCTACCGGGACGCGCGTTCCGAGCTTGGGGCCGCGTGGCGCGCCCGACTGGGCCGGCACTATCCCGCCATGGCGCTCGTCGAGGTCAGCGGCCTCGTCGATGTCGGCGCGCTGGTCGAGATCGAGGCGACCGCCGTCGTCCCGTGACTCCGCCCCACTCCCTGCCACTCCCTGGAAGGAAGCGCGCCGTGCCCCTGAATCCGACATCATTCCTGTACGAGGTCGATGCGGCGACCTCCGTCGCGACGATCACGCTCAACCGTCCCGAACGGCGCAACGCCCTGACCTTCGAGGTCTACGACGAACTCCGGAACACATTCGGCGCGCTCGACCGGGAACCGGGGGTCCGCGCGATCGTGATCACCGGAGCCGGCGCCGCCTTCTGCACGGGCGGAGATGTGCGCGACATCATCGGGCCGCTCCTCGAGATGGACGGTGCCGAATTGCTCGACTTCACGCGGATGACGTGCGACCTGATCGCCGCCATGCGGGAGTGCGGCAGGCCCATCGTCGGCGCCCTGAACGGTACCGTGGCGGGGGCCGGGGCCGTGATCGCGACCGCCTGCGATGTGCGGATCGCGGCGGAATCCGCGAAGATCGCCTACCTGTTCACCCGGGTCGGGCTCTCCGGCGCCGACATGGGGATCGCCTGGCTCCTGCCGCGAATCATCGGTCTCGGGCGGGCGACGGAGCTTCTGATGACGGGCGATTTTCTCGACGCGCGGGAGGCGCTTCGTCTCGGGTTGTACAACCGGGTCGTGCCCGACGGCGAGGCGCTCGCGGCGGGGACCGAACTGGCGGCGCGGCTGGCGGCGGGACCAGCGGCCGCGCTGTCCATCACGAAACGCGCACTGGAAAGGGAGGCGCACATGACGCTGCGCGACGCGCTCGCCGAGGAGGCCCGCGTGCAGGCCGCCTGCATGGAGGACCCGAACTTCCGCGAGGGCTTTCGGGCCTTCGTCGAGAAGCGGCCGGCGGTGTTCTCGTGATCGACCTCCATCCCGTCCGCGTCTTTCTCGAACCGCGGCATCTCGAACTCGGAGAGGACCTCGGACGCTACGCGGCGGCCGAGTTCGCCGAACACGCGCATCGGGACGATGATGACCTCGCGCGGCGCTACGCGAGGGAGATCTGCACTTCTCTCGGGCGGGGCGGCTGGCTGAAGGCGATCGCCCGACAGGATTTCCGGGCCTGTTCCGTGATCCGCGAGACGCTCGCCTTCTACTCGCCGCTCGCGGACGCGATGTTCGCGCTCCAGGCGCTGGGCTCGACCCCGATCGCGCTGGCCGGCGACGAGAGGCAGCGGCGGCTGTGGCTCGACCGCGCCGTCCGGGGGCGCGCCGTGGCCGCCTTCGCGATGAGCGAGCCGGAGGCCGGATCCGACGTCGCCGCCATGCGCACGACGGCGGTCCGCGACGGGGATCAGTACGTCCTCAACGGCGTGAAGACCTTCATCTCGAACGCGGGGATCGCGGACTTCTATCTCCTGTTCGCCGTCACCGACCCGGGCGAGGGCGTGGCGGGGATCTCCGCCTTCCTCCTCCCGGCCGATACGAAGGGGTTCCGCTTCGTGCGCCCGCTTCTGATGGCCGACCCCCACCCGCTGGGCGAGATCGCGCTCGAAGACTGTCGCCTCCCCGCGTCGGCGCGGGTCGGAGGCGAGGGCGAAGGCTACAAGCTCGGGCTCGCCACGCTCGACCGCCTCCGCCCCACGGTCGGGGCCGCGGCCTGCGGGATGGCGGGCCGCGCGCTGCACGAAGCGCTCCACCACGCCCTCTCACGCCGGCAGTTCGGACGCGCGCTCGCCGATTTCCAGATCACGCAGGAGAAGGTGGGACGCATGGGCACCGACCTCACGGCGGCCCGGCTCCTCGTGTATCGAGCGGCCTGGGAGCGCGACGGCGGAGCGGATCGCACCGACCTCGAAGCCGCCATGGCGAAGTCGTTCGCGACCGAGATTGCGCAGGGCGTGGTCGACGACGCGGTGCAGATCCTCGGCGGACGCGGCGTGCTGGCGGACCATCCGGTCGACCGGCTCTACCGCTCCGTGAGGGCCCTCCGCATCTACGAGGGCGCGACGGAGATCCAGCGTCTCCTGATCGCGCGTCATCTGTTCGACGCGGCGCGCGGCGAGAGCGACCTCTGAGGATCGTCTGCGTCGGAGGCGGGCCGGCCGGCCTGTACTTCGCGATCCTCGCGAAGCGAGCGGATCCGGCGCACGACGTCATCGTCCTCGAGCGCAACCGCCCCGGCGACACCTACGGCTTCGGCGTCGTGTTCTCCGACGCCACTCTGGAAGAACTCGCCGCCGCGGACCCCGAGAGTTACGGGGCGATCACGCGGTCCTTCCACCACTGGGACGACATCGACATCCACTACCGGGGCCAGCGGCTCACGTCGACCGGGCACGGGTTCAGCGGCCTCGCCCGCACCGCGCTCCTCGACATCCTCGAGTCCCGGGCGCGCGACCTCGGCGTCGAGTTGAGGCACGGAGTGGAACACGGAATGGAACACGGCGTGGAAGTCGAGTCCGACGAAGCCTGGGCGGGCGCCGACCTCGTGCTGGCCGCCGACGGCGTGAACAGCGGCGTGCGCGACCGCCACGCCGACGCGTTCGGCCCCCGCATCGACCTCCGCCCGAACCGGTTCGTGTGGCTGGGCACGACGAAGCCCTTCCCCGCCTTCACCTTCTATTTTCGGGAGACCGAACACGGATTGTGGCGCGTCCACGCCTACCAGTACCGGCCCGAATCGGGGGACGAGGGAGACGACGAGGGAGACAAGGAAGACGAACAAGCCGTCTCCACCTTCATCGTCGAGGCGACCGAGGCGACCTGGCGCGCCGCCGGCATGGATTCGGCGTCGGAAGAAGAGACCGTCCGTTTCCTCGAGGAGATCTTCCGCGAGGAACTGGACTCCCGGCGACGCTCCCACCGCCTCATCGCGAACCGCTCGATCTGGCGGGCCTTCCCTACCGTCCGGAACCGATCGTGGCGCCACGGCAACATCGTGCTCGTCGGCGACGCGGCCCACTCGGCCCACTTCTCCATCGGATCCGGCACCCGGCTCGCGATGATCGACGCGATCTCGCTTCACGAGTCGCTCCTCGCCCACGACCTCGCCGTCGCCCCCGCGCTGGAGGCCTACGAGACGGCCCGCCGGCCCGAGGTCGAGAGCGTGCAGCGGGCGGCCCAGGCGAGTCTCGAATGGTTCGAGGGCACCGAGCGGTTTTTGGACACGGAACCCGTGCAGTTCGCCTTCAACCTCATCACGCGCAGCCTCCGCATCACCCACTCCAACCTCGCCCTGCGCGACCCGGAGTTCACCGCGCGCGTCGACCGCTGGTTCGCGGACCGGGCCGCGGCGGCCACGGCGGCCGTGGCGGCCGCGGCGGACGTGGAGGACGCGGCGACGGGGGCCGGAGAAGCTCCCCCCGGGAGCGTCGGGCACGACCCGGCGCCGCCCCCGCTCCTCGCCCCTTTCCGGCTCCGGGAGCTCGAGTTGAAGAACCGGGTCGTCGTCTCGGCCATGTGCCAGTACTCCGCGGAGGACGGGACGCCGGACGACTGGCACCTGGTGAACCTCGGCAGCCGCGCGATCGGCGGGGCCGGACTCGTGATGTCGGAGATGACGGACGTGAGCCGGGAAGGCCGTATCTCGCTGGGCTGCACGGGCATGTACGCTCCCGCGCATGTGGGCGCGTGGAAGCGGATCGTCGATTTCGTGCACCGCCACTCCGACGCGGCGATCGGGATGCAGCTCGGACACGCGGGCCGGAAGGCGTCCACGCAACTGTCCTGGGAGGGCGACAACGAGCCGCTGGACGAGGGCGGCTGGCCGATCATGGCCGCTTCCCCGGTGCCCTGGTTCGAGCACAGCCCGGTTCCCCGCGAGATGACGCGGCGGGACATGGACCGGGTGACGGCGGAGTTCCGGCGAGCGGCGGAAATGTCGGAGGAAGCCGGCTTCGACCTGCTGGAGATCCACTTCGCGCACGGCTACCTGCTGGCCAGCTTCATCTCTCCTCTCACGAACCTCCGCGAGGACGAGTACGGGGGAGACGTGGACGGACGGCTGCGCTTCCCCCTCGAAGTGCTCGCGGCGGTGCGCTCCGCGTGGCCGCCGGAGAAGCCGATTTCCGTCCGGATCTCCGCGGTGGACTGGGCGGAGGGCGGAATGACGGCGGACGGAGCCGTCGCGGTCGCGCGCCGCTTGAACGCGGCGGGCGTGGACATCATCGACGTCTCGGCGGGGCAGACCGTACCCTGGCAGAAGCCGGTGTACGGCCGGCAGTACCAGACGCCCTTCTCGGATCGCATCCGGCACGAGGCGGGGATCGCGACCATGGCCGTGGGCAACATCTCCTCGTTCATGGACGTGAACACGATCCTCGCGGCGGGGAGGGCGGACCTGTGCTGTCTCGCCCGCGCGCACCTCTGGGATCCATACTGGACTCGGCACGCGGCCTACGCTTCCGGGGCGCCGATCCCCTGGCCGCCGCAGTATTCGTCGCTGGACGGCTATACGCCGAGGTTCGAGTGGGGCTACTGAGCACGCGGGCGCCCTGAAAACGGGCCGCTGAAGGGAGATTCATGGCGCACGACAAATACGTCACCTATGCCGGCTACCTGCACCTCGAGGAGCTGCTGTCGCTCCAGCAGGAGCAGTCGGGCGTGGACGGGGACCGCGAGCACGATGAGATGCTGTTCATCATCATCCACCAGGTGTACGAGCTGTGGTTCAAGCAGCTCCTGCACGAACTCGAGTTCGCGCGCGGCCGGATGGACGCGGACGACATGCCGCGGCTCCTGCACACGATGCAACGCATCCTCACGATCCTGAAGGTCCAGGTCGCCCAACTGGACATCCTGGAGACGATGCGTCCACTGGAGTTTCTCGCCTTCCGGCAGCGGCTCGAGGAGGCGAGCGGACTGCAGTCGTACCAGTTCCGCGAGCTCGAATTCATTCTCGGCCACAAGCGGACCAGCGTGTTCGACCGATACCCGGCCGGGAGCGACGCCCGCCGCCGACTCGACGCCCGCTACGGCGAGCCCTCGCTGTGGACCGCCTTCGTCCGCTTCCTCCACGCGCGCGGGTACCCGATCCCGGCGGAAGACCTCGAACGGGATGTCACGGCGCCGACCGAGCCATCCGCGGGGGTGCAGGCCGCCCTCGTCCGGCTGTACCGCGAGGACCCGCAACTCGTCCAGTTGTGCGAACGGTTCGTGGATCTCGACGAGGGGCTCCAGGAATGGCGCTACCGGCACGTGAAGATGGTCGAGCGCACGATCGGGGCGCGCCCCGGCACCGGTCGGACGGGGGGCGCCGACTACCTGAGGAAGTCGCTGAACCGCCCCGTGTTTCCCGACCTGTGGGCCATCCGCACCGACCTGTGACGGGACCTGTGACGAGCCCCGCGACGAGCCCCGCGCCGGAGGATCTGTACCGGGAGCCGAACGCGCTCGCTCCGCACTATTCCCGCTTCCGGGTCGCGGAGCGGCTGCTCCTCACGGGACATTCGCACCAGGCGTGGCCCGACTGCGGCTTCGCGGGGCAGCTCCGGGCCTGGGAGGACGCCGCCCGCCTCGTGGACGGGAAGTGGGAGGAGGCGTTCGCGCGTGGGAATCGGGTCCGCGCCGGGTATGCCGAACTCCTCGGGCGCCCGGAGCGTCCGGACGACGGGGACTACGCCCTCGGCTCGAACACGCACGAACTCGTGATCCGCTTTCTCTCCGCCCTGCCCCTGCGCGCGCGGCCGCGACTCGTGACGACCGCGGGCGAGTTTCACTCCATCCGTCGCCAGCTCGACCGGCTGGAGGAGGAGGGGCTGACCATCGTGCGCGTGCCCGTGGACCCCATCGACTCGCTCTCCGAGCGGCTCCGTCTCGCGACGGACGACGAGGCGGCGGCCGTGCTGGTCTCCGCCGTCCTCTACCGTGACGCCCGCATCGTCGACGGACTCGGCTCCGTCGCGGAGCGCTGCCAACGGGTCGGGGCCGAACTCCTCGTGGACGCCTATCACGCGCTGAACGCAGTCCCCTTCGATCTTTCGAGCCTGGGACTCGAAGGCGCGTTCGTGACCGGGGGCGGCTACAAGTACTGCCAACTCGGGGAAGGCAACTGCTTCCTGCGCGTGCCGCCGGACTGTCGGCTGCGTCCCGCCGTCACGGGTTGGTTCGCGGAGTTTTCGGCCCTGCACGAGGGGGAAGACGCGAGGCGCGTGAGCTACGGCCCGGGAGCGGAGCGGTTCGCGGGCAGCACCTACGATCCGACGAGCCACTACCGGGCAGCCGAGGTGTTCGACTTCTTCCGCGAGCGGGGACTGACGCCGGAGTTGCTGCGCGAGGTGAGCCGGCATCAGGTGGGCCGCCTGGCGGAGGCCTTCGACGCCATCGACGCGGATCCGGTACTCATCGACCGCGACCGGGAGACGCCTCCCGGGGCGGTGGGCGGCTTCCTCGCGCTGCGGACGCCGCGGGCGCGCGATTTCCACGAAGCCCTCGCGGCGCGGGGCGTGGCGACGGACTACCGCGACGACCTCCTGCGACTGGGCCCGGCCCCCTATCTCACCGACCGCCAACTGGACGACGCCGTCGCCGCCCTCGGAGAAGCGGCCTCTAGCCTCTAGCAGATTTCTCTATCCCGGTAGCGTCGCAGCAATTGATTTTCCACCGACTTTCCGTTACGTAATCGTTTCGCCACGCTCCTAACGGTTTTCCCACGACGGTGTCCGTGAGCAAGACCGGCAGAATGCCCGTAGGGCAGACCTGGCTGATCCGGGAACTCGGTTTGGCCGTGCCCCCACCCGCCATCGAGAGTTATGTCGTGGCCGGCGCCCGGCGCACCGAGACGCACGGGCCGCGAACCCGCGAGTCGTATCCGATGCGGTACGCCCCGGAGGACTCGGCGGTGTCGCACCTCCGTTTCGCGCTGCGGCACGAGGCCTTCGACCTGGGGGTATTGGTCGGCGCGCTCCGGGCGATCGACCCCGGAGAGATCGAAGCCTGGGTTCGCGCACAGCCTACGGGCGCGTTCAGCCGGCGGGCGTGGTTCCTCTATGAGACCTTCAGCGGGCGGACACTGGACCTGCCCGATGCGAGCGTTGGCAACTACGTCGGCGCGCTCGACCCGAGCCGGCATGTGGTTGCGGCGCGGCGCAACTCCAGGCGCCACCGGGTGGCCGACAACCTCTTGGGAGAGCCGGGCTTGTGCCCCGCGGTGAGATTGACCGGGAAGTTGCGGGAAGCGATGGAGTCGAACCTTGACAGCGAGGCTCGCGCACTCACCGAAGGCTACGACCCCCACCGTCTCACGCGCGCCGTGAACTACCTGTACACGAAGGAGACGCGTTCCTCGTTCGCCTTGGAAGGCGAGACGCCGAGCGCCGGCCGCGCCGAACGGTTTGTGGCGGCTCTACAATCCGCAACCGCTTTCGATCCCTCCGAAAAGAGCGCGCTCGTAGCCTTGCAGCGCACGATCGTCGACTCGCGCTACGCGGCCGATGGCTGGCGCGACATCCAGAACTTCGTCGGCGAGACCCTCGGCGGGTATCGGGAAAAGGTCCATTTTATCTGTCCGCGGCCGGAAGATGTCCCCGACCTCATGAACGCGTGGGTTGCCCTGACCAGGCGAATCCTCGAAGGCGGCGTGGATCCGGTTGTCGCCGCAGCCGTATCGTCGTTCGCATTCGTCTTCATCCATCCCTTCGAGGACGGCAACGGCCGGATCCACCGCTTCATGATGCACCATGTGCTCGCCATGCGTGGCTACGGACCGCCCGGCATCATTCTCCCGGTATCCGCGGCGATTCTGCGCGACCGCCGCCGCTACGACGATGTTCTTGCCGGCTTCTCGACGCCGCTAATGGACCTCATTCGTTGGGAGTGGGCGAACGGGCACGCGCCAGGCCGTCGCGTGGTCGTTAAGAGCGACAGTGCCCACTTCTACCGCTACTTCGACGCCACCGCCATGGCCGAGTATCTGTACGATCGGCTGGCGGACTCGGTGCGCCGCGACTTGAGGGAAGAACTCGATTTCCTCGCGGTGTTCGACCAAGCCCTCGGCGGTGTCCTTGAGATCGTCGACATGCCGGATCGCCGGGCGTCGCTGTTGGTGCGGCTGTGCATGCAGAACGGTGGACGGCTCGCCGCGAGGAAGCGCGCTCGATTTGCGGAGTTGACCGATGACGAGGTAGTTGCGATGGAAGACGCGGTGCAACGAGCGATGTCCGCTGCGGCGAAGGAGCGTTGATCGTTCGTATCGTCCGGCCGTCAGGGCGTGTGCGGCTCGAAGGGAAAGCCATCGGGCCGTGAGGCGCGGCGCACGGCCCAGTCCAGGTCGGCCCGGCTGTCCACGCCCCGGACCATCGTCTCGAGGTCGCCCGCCCCGGCCAAATCCTCCGTCGTGACGTATCGCACCCGCAACCGCTCGAGGAAGCTCATCATCGAGGGAGACGAGGAGGGAGACGAGTCCCCGCGCGCGCCGCCCCGCGCCACGAGCCGCGCGGCCAGCCGGCCGACGTCCCGCCGATAGGCGGCGCACAGCGGCTGGGCCCGGCCGCGGGCGCGCGGCACGACGGCATCCGGGGCATCCAGGGCATCCGACTCCGCGACGCTCGCGAGTTCACGGCTCAGACGGTCGACGAGATGCGGCGTGACGAAGGGAAGGTCGCCCGCCAGCACGACGCAGATCGCGCCGTCCGCCGCCGCCAGCCCGGAGGCCACGCCGGCGAGGGGGCCGAGGTCGGGTACCGGGTCGGGCACGACGCGGAGGGCGCGGCCCTTCGGGTGCCGGAGCGCGACCGAGCCGCGCGGGCGGCCCGCGCGCTCCGCTCCGGACTCCCAGCCCTGCGCGGCGAGGGCGCGCCGGAAGGGCGGAACCTCGCGCACCGCCAGGACCACGTCCGCGATATCCGCCGTCGCTTCCAAGATCCGCGACAGCACGGTGCGGCCGCCGATCTCCACCAGCGGCTTGTTGCGGCCGAGGCGGCGCGAACGCCCGCCGGCCACGATCACGAGCGACCTGTCCGGCCCGCTCACGCTCCGGCAGGCCCCCCGGGGCCCGTCGCCTTCGCCCGGCCCGCCACGCCGAGATCCGCCAGCAACGCGGCCACCCGGCGGCGAATGTCATCCCGGACCGCGCGGAACTCCTCGGCCGGAAGGTCCTTCGGGTCCCGCACCTCCCAGTCCTCGCGACGCCGGGCGGGCACATGCGGACACGCGTCGCCGCACCCCATGGTGACGACCGCATCGAACGGTCCGGGCGGCACGTCGTCCAGCCCCTCCGACCGGTGGGCGCCGAGATCGTAGCCCAACTCCGCCATGGACTCGATCGCCCGCGGGTTCACCACGCCCGAAGGCCGCGATCCTCCGCTCGCCGCCTCCACGCCGTCACCCGCCAGCAGGCGGGCGAACGCCTCCGCCATCTGGCTCCGGCAGGAGTTCTCCACGCAGACGAAGAGGAGCCGCGGTCGCACGGGGTTCTCGCCGGCTCGGCCGGGTCAGCCCCCGAGGACGTTGAACTGCCGGCTGAACTTGACGATCAGCGAGCGGCCCTGCGGCCCGTGCAGATCCTGGATCCCCTGGATGTCGTTGTAGACGATGAACAGGCCGGTCCCCGCCGTGTTGAGCCACCCGAAACGCACGTTGGCCGAGAAGGTGTCGAGCTGCGTCGAATACTGGACGAGCGACTGCAGGTAGACGCGCGGCGAGAAGAAGTACCCGAAGTTCACGCCGGCCAGCGTCGCCACGAAATCTCCGTGCTCCAGCGTGACGTTGTTGTAGTCGAGCCGGAGCGACGTGCTGAACGAGGAACCCGAGCGCACGGTCAGGGTCCCGTTCAGGCTGCGCCGCGACCCCGACAGGAACGAGCCGATGTTCGCCCCGCTGTTGAAGGAGACCTTCGCCGACTCGTCCGTCCAGAAGCGGACCTGGCTCTCCCAGCCGTCGTACGTCCCGGCGGGCACCGTAACGTCCGAGCCGGGGAGAGGGAACGGCTCGTACAGCCCCTCCCGCACCCAGTTGACGCCGGTGTGGGCCTCCATCCCGTCGTTGAACTCCCAGTGGGTGTCGATGTGGAGCCGCGCCGACTCCTCGAACCCCTGCGCGACGCCGGTTTTGTCGCTCCGGAAGGTGTAGTAGGAGACGTGCGGGCGGATCTCGCGGAAGGTCTCGGCCGGATGGATGTTGTGCATCAGGAAGACCTGGTAGTACCGGTGCCCCGCCCGGCGCAGGAAGCCGACCTCGGGGTTGAAGTTCTCGCCGAAGTGCTGGTACTGGACGTTCCCCCGCCACTTGCGGGTCGTGAGACCGAAGGTCGCATCGAAGGCCCGGTCCGCGTCCGTGAGGCCGGGGGTCTCCGTCCTCGCCCCCCAAGCCGTCAGCGTCCACGCCTCCCCCAGCCCCAACTGTCCATCCACGGCGTAGGTCCGGTTGTAGTCGTCGAAACCGCTCCCGTCGCGGTTGATGAAGGCGGCGCCGACCCGCGACCGGTTCGGCAGTTCCCGCGCCACGCGGGCGACCGAGTACGCGTTCGCGCCCTGCACACCCTCGACCCCGTCGGTCCCGATGTGCAGCATCCCGACGTTGAACCCGGCCGCGCGCCCCGAGACGCGGGCGCCGCCGGTGATCGGAACCTGCCGGCCGTTGGCGATGCCGATGCGGCGGCTGAAGAAGAGATCGGCCCCGCCGCCCCCGACCGCGAAAAAGCCCGCGTTCTCGAGGAAGAAGGGGCGCTTTTCGGGGAAGAGCAGGCTGAAGCGCGTGAGGTTGACCTGCTGGTCGTCCACCTCCACCTGCGCGAAGTCGGTGTTGTACGTCGCGTCGAGCGTCACGCCCCGCGTAAGCTGGAGCTTGGCCTCGCCTCCGAACTCGTAGTTCCGGTCGAACGCCGTCTGCCCGCCCGCGTAGTCTCGCTCCGTCGACCCCAGCATGTACGGCGTGACCGACCCGAGGCGCCGGAAGGGAAGCTCGAGCCCCGTCAGGTGCCCCGCGTAGTTGAGCCGGTAGAGGGTGAACTCGCGGGGGACGGCGGACCAGAAGGACTCCTCGTTCCGGCGCCGGATCTGGCGGGAGACGTTGAAGCCCCAGGTCGAGTCGGTCCCGTAGCGGAGCGTGTTGAAGGGAATCCGGAACTCGGCGTACCAGCCCTCGCCGTTGCGGCTCGTCGCGACGTTCCAGGAGCCATCCCAGTTCTTGTTGAAGCCCCCGCCGGCGCCGGACTGCATGCGCCGCTGCGTGTTGAAACCGCCCCCCAGGAAGAAACCGCCGCCGCGGCCTTCGTTGGCGACCTGTCCGTCGTACTCGATGCCCGACGGCGTCGTCCCGAACACGAACGCGTTCTGGTAGTCGTGGTAGGTGTCGAACGCGAGCAGGATGTGGTCGGCCTCGGAGACCTCCATGTCGCGGATCCGGTCCCCGGAGATGATCCCCGCCGGATCCTCGTCGAAGGCCCACACGCCGATGTAGATGGCCTCGTCGTCGAACACCATGCGGACTTCGGTGCGCTCGGATGCCGGTTGCCCGTCGAAGGGCTCGCGCTGGATGAAGTCCGTCATCACCGGCGCCCCGTTCCAGGCCGCATCGTCCAGGACTCCATCGACGACGGGAGCCTGCTCCGCACGGACCGCCAGGCCTTCCAGCGGAGGAGGCGGTGCCTCTTCCGGTTCGTGCTGCCCCGGACCGTCCTGCGCGCGCAACTCCGGCGCCGGCACGGACAGGACGACCAGCCCGGCGATGAGACAGGCGACCCCGAAGCGGAGCAGCCCGTGGCAAAACCCTGCGTCAGCGCTTTTGCCGCGGGCTGCCAGCCCGGGCAGACCATGGTTTCTTCGGAAGCTCATGCGATGAACACCTTGGATGGACACCTTGGATGAACCCGCTTGGATGAACACGGATCAGCACCTTGAAGGATCGACGAAGGATCGACCTGCGCACGCCAGGTCGAAAAAAGTAACACGTACCCGCTCCGCACGGTTGCAACGGAGAACCCGCCGCCGCTATGTTCAGATGTATGGACACCGTTCAATCACGATTGCGATTCTTCCGCAAGGAGCTTCAGTGCTTGTCGCTGCGCGATTTTCGCGGCCACGTCAACGCGGAGTTGCCGGAGCACGCGCGCGTAAGCCTCGGCACGCTCTCGAACTACGAACGGGAGGCCGCCGGGTCGTCGAGGGCGGGCCCCCGGGCCGAATTCCTGGCAGCGCTGAAGCGCGCCTTCCCTCCCCTCCGGCTCGAGTGGCTGATTCTGGGCGACGGAGAGCCGACGACCATCGCCGAGCGACTCGCCGCGCCCGAAGAATCTTCCTTCGCCGCCCGGGTTCTGGCGCGGTACCCCGATCTCGAGCTGCTCTCGCCGGAAGCGTCGGCCCTCTTCATGGCCGCGCTGACGCGGCTGGCCATGGGCGAACCGGAGATGGCGCTGGACGAAGGGGACCTGATCCAGCTTGCGGGCGACCTGCGCTGGCTCCTGCTGCTGCCGGCGGGAGCGTGGGGGTTTCGCCACGCGCCGCCCTACCGGGCGTTCTCCGACTACGCCGTCGCGATGCTGCACGCGCTGAGCCAGCTCATGCCCGAGAGTGGACGGGGCGACGCGATCGCGGACCACGCCGCCTCGATTCTCCCGCGGCTGCGCCGCTTTCGGTCGGTCGGTTTCTAGACGCCGGAGGGACGATTAGATTCCCGCCGAACTCTTCCTGATGACGCTGGACATACTGGATATACATGGCAACCCCTATCGACCAGACCGACGACCTGGAGCGCGCACTCAGCGCCCTCGCCCGCCCCGAATGGCGGGATCTCCAGGCCGAGGACCTCCTCGCGATGTATCGCACGATGTACACGTCGAGAACGATCGACGACCGCGAAATCGCGATGAAGCGGCAGAACCGCATCTTCTTCCAGATCTCCGGCGCCGGACACGAGGCGCTCCTCGTCGCGGCGGGACGCGCGCTCAGACCCGGCTACGACTGGTTCTTCACCTACTACCGCGACCGCGCGCTCTGCCTCGAACTCGGCATGTCTCCGTACGAGATGTTCCTCGGCGCGGTCGGGGCGGAGGAGGATCCGTCCACGGGCGGACGGCAGATGCCGGCGCACTTCGGTTCTCCGCCCCTGCACCTCGTCACGCCTTCCAGTCCGACGGGCACGCAGTTCAACCAGGCGGTAGGGTGCGCGGAAGGCATCGCTCGCGCCCGGGCCGCCGGCCTCGACGCCCTCGACGCGGTCAAACCGCACGTGGAATCGGATGAGATCGTGCTCGTGTGCACGGGGGACGGCACGACCTCGGAAGGAGAGTTCTGGGAGGCGATCAACACCGCCTCCAACCTGCAGCTTCCCATCCTCTTCCTCGTGGAGGACAACGGATACGCGATCTCCGTGCCGGTGGAGGTCAACACCGCCGGGGGCAGCATTTCGAGTCTCGTGCGAAACTTCCCGAACCTCCACATCGAGGAAGTCGACGGAACGGATCCGCTGGAGAGCTATGTCGTCATGCGGCGCGCCGCGCGGCATGTGCGGTCCGGCCGCGGTCCGGCACTCGTTCACGGGCATGTCACCCGGCCCTACAGCCACTCGATGTCCGACGATGAGCGCCTCTACAGGTCCGAGAGCGAGCGGGAACTCGAAACCGCGCGCGACCCGCTCGTCACCTTCGCCGATTACCTCGTCCGGGAAGGCGTGATCGAGGCCGGCGCCCTCGAATCGCTCAAGGCGGAGATCAAGGCCGACGTCGCCGACGCGGCGGATCGGGCCATGGCCCGCCCGCAGCCGGACCCCGATACCGTCTACGCCCACGTGTACTCGCACGACGTCGATCCCGCGTCGAGCGCCTTCGAGACGCAGGCCCGGCCCGACCCGGAGGGGAATCCGAAGACGATGGTCGACCTGCTCAACGCCTGCATCCGCGACGAGATGCGGCGCGAACCCCGGATCGTGGTGTTCGGGCAGGACGTGGCGGACGCGAGCCGCGAGGAAATCCTCGAAGAGGTCAAGGGCAAGGGCGGCGTCTTCAAGGTGACGCACGGCCTGCAGCGCGAGTTCGGGTCGCTTCGGGTGTACAACGCGCCCCTCGCGGAGGCGAACATCGTCGGACGCGCCGTGGGCCTCGCCGTGCGCGGGCTGAAGCCGGTCGCCGAGGTCCAGTTCTTCGACTACATCTGGCCGGCCTACCACCAGTTCCGGAACGAGGTCGCGACCTTCCGCTGGCGCTCCGCGGGAACCTGGAAGTGTCCGCTCGTCATCCGGACCACGTACGGGGGCTACATCTCGGGCGGCGCGATGTACCATTCGCAGACGGGCGCCTCGCTCTTCACGCACACGCCCGGCATGCACGTGATCTGTCCGTCGAACGCGACGGACGCGAACGGGCTCCTGCGCACCGCGATCCGGTGCGACGACCCGGTGCTCTTCCTCGAGCACAAGCACCTGTACCGGCAGACGTACAACAAGGGCGTCTATCCGGGCCCCGAGTACATGATCCCGTTCGGCAAGGCCGCGCTCGTGGCGGAGGGGGACGACCTCACGATCGTCACGTACGGCGCGATGGTGGAACGCACGCGCAAGGCGCTCGCGAAGCTGGACCGCGCGGGGGAGCCGGTGCGGGCGGACCTGATCGACCTGCGGTCGCTGAACCCGGTCGACATGGACACGATCCGGCGCTCCGTGATGAAGACGAACCGCGTGCTCGTGGCCTACGAGGACGCGAAGTCGTGGGGCTACGGGGCGGAGATCTCGGCCCGCCTGGCCGACGAACTGTTCGAGTGGCTCGACGCGCCGATCCGGCGGATCACCTCGACGGACACCTTCATCGGCTACGCGCCGTCGTTCGAGGACGCGTCGCTGCCGCAGGTCGACGACATCGCCGAAGCGATCGTGGAACTCGCCACCTGGTAGATCGATACCGTATTGCCCAAACCGAGCTAGGTTTGGTCGGTATCCGCCAGCGGCATTCCCCGCAGAGCTAGAATCTTGTTTCGGAGTTCGATACCGATGACGCGCCGGATGTCGCGCTCCTCCACCCCGCGCTCGAAAGCGATTTTGTTGACAAGCACCTGCTCATCATCGGAAAACTCGAGTGTATGGTCAGCGTACGCGAAGCAGAACTGCTGCACGGTGTAAGCATCCATACCCTTTGTGCGAGACTGGATGGGAGTGCTGAGGCGGGCGGCCCAATCCTTCGCCGAAATCTCCTCGGCGATGTCTTCGCCGAGTTTGTTCAGCCGGATGGGACTCCGAATTTCGGTAACGGCGAAGCCCAGGGCACGTTCTACGGTGCCAAGACGGTCGAAAATTCCGGTGATCTTCTCCTCGATCCTCGCCATGAATTCCCCAAAATTCTTCCGCTCTACATCAACGTTCCCCTTCCATTCCGCGAACCCCTCAAGATGCCTCCGGCTCTCATCAACGGCGCCGCGCCACTCTGCTCTCTTGATGATGTGACGGACAAGCGCCCAAATACCAGCGACGATTGCGATGGCGAGAGCTATCGCAGCTCCCGCCGGTAGGCCAAGAATCTGGCCGTTCTCCATGAATCAAACGCTCCGAGAAAGAATCGGTTGCCCACCACAACATACCCACACCCGGCGCATCGTGATCCGAGTCGGGTCACTCCCCATCCTCCTCGTCCTCATCATCTTCGTATCATCACCACCGGTTGCTCGCTCCGGGGTTCGGGGCGGCCCGTTGCCTCAGGCTTTGCGGCGGGCGCGCCAAGCGCGGATGTGATCCCTGAGTTCCGCCCGCGACACGCCGGGACCGCACCACTCCAGGCGAGCCCCGAAGGCGTCGAAGTGGGGGAGCGTCGAGTCGTGGATCCACGCGGGCTCGAGGCCGTGCCGCCGGCCCCACGCCTCCAGTTCCTCGCGGGAGGCATCGCTGTAGACGTGGCACAGCGGGTCCCCCTTCGAGATCCCGAGGCGGGAGATGTCCTTCCGCGAGGTGTGGTAGTGGTAGCGGATCATGCGCCCTCCCCGGAGACCGGCGGCCCTCCCGACCGGAGTTCCTCGAGCGCTTCCAGGCTGCGGGGCCAGTCCTTTCCCAGCAGCCGGGAAAGGGCCCGGTCCGCCAGCACCTTCCCGCCGGTTTGGCAGGCGGCGCAGTAGTTCGTTTCGTTGTCCGCGTATCGGATCCGCTGCACCGGAGCCGCGCAGTCCGGGCACGGCCGCCCGTACTTCCCGTGTACGGCCATCTCGGCGTGGAACGCGGTCACCTTCTCCGGGAACTTCCCCGCAAGTTGATCGCGCAGCCGGCACGTCCACCGCTCGAGCGTGCGGCGCGTGGCCTCGTGGAGCCGGCCGATCTCCTCGTCATCGAGCCGGCTCGTCCACTTGATCGGCGACAGCTTCGCCCCGTGCAGGATCTCGTCGGAATACGCGTTGCCGATGCCCGAGAAGAGCCGCGGGTCCGTGAGCGCGCGCTTGAGCGTGTGGTTGCGGGCCGTGAGCGTCTCGCGGAAGACGGCCGGGTCCGCCGTCAGGGGATCGATGCCGCCGGGGTCGTGCCGCGCGAGGGCCTCGGCGCCCTGCACGACGTGCAGCGACGCCCGTTTCTTCGTCCCGGCCTCCGTGAGCAGGAGGCTCCCGTCCGCGAAGTCGAAGGCGGCGAGACCGAGCCGTCGCGGGATCTTCACGCCGGGGTCCCGCCACCGGAGCCGACCCGCGATCATGAGGTGGAGGACGAGCCACAGATCCTGTGCGTCCCGTGCGTCCTGTGCGTCTTCGCGTTCGTCGCGGGCGGACAGTCCGATGGCGATGCGCTTCCCCAGCCGGCGCAGGGCCACGACCTCGCGTCCGTGTGCCTCCGCCAGGGGCGGGTCGACGCTCCGCAGCAGGAACGGACTGCCGAGCCGCACCCGCTCCAGCGTACGTCCGAGGACGCGCGCCTCCAGCCCTTCCAGGTAGATCGTGATGTCGGGCAGTTCGGGCATCGGCACCGTCCGGCGAAGCACCCCGAACGCCAGCGTGGCGTCTCCGCGCTAGCCGTCCGGGCGGGATGCGTGTCCGTGTCCGTGGGCGGCTTCGTTCGGTTTCTCGAGGGTGTTGCGAAGGTCCTGGACGTAGTCCGGGTGTTCGCGGCTGAACTCCGGCCATTCCTCATCCGCAGCGATGATGCCGCCGATCGCGCCCATCGCGCCGTCCGGCGCCGGGTGTTCCAGCGGGTTCGAGTACTGGACGGAGATGCGGTAGACATGGTCCTTCCGGATCCGCACGCCCCCGCGCCACCACAGCCGGCTCGTGGGCACCCCGATGGTGCGGCCCTCGCCGTCCACCTCCGGCCCCGTTTCCCAGATCACCTTGCCCGCCGTCACGTCCTCGAGCCGAATCCAGTCCCCGTAGTCGTGCAGGTGCCCTCCGATGCCGAGGATCCGGCCGTCCACGGCGGGGCTGCCCTCCCAACTCATCCCGTGCGTCCCCGGCGGGAGCGGAAACTCCTTCTCGCCGACGGGGCCCATCACGTCGAGATAGAACGGATAGATGTCCACCGGTCCGATGAGGCCCGGATCCTCGAACGGCGTGTACGGCAGCCGGATGTGGAGGAAGGCTTCGTCGTGCGACGCATCGGGGAGCGGGGCGAACATCGCGCTCACGAGGACCCGGGTGCCCGGCGCGAGGGGATACCCCAGCACGCCCGGCAACAACTCGCTCTTCGTCTCGCGGCCCGCGGCGAGGACCCGGCGCGGGACGGCGGAGAAGAGTTCGCGGTTGTCGGGGTCGATGAGGTTGACGTGATGGAGCAGGCGTTCGGGGAGCGGGTTGCCTTCCCGGTCCTTCATCTGCCACGAGAAACCGTGCATCCAGCCCGCGACCGGCACCTCCGCGAGTTGCACCGGGGGCCGGAGGTGCGGACCGCCGGCCGGCAGAGAGACGGGGCCGACGACGATCTCGAACTCGCGATCGGCCGCGTGCACGCGCACGTCGATGAGCGGACTCGCGGCGGGCTGGCGCGGCGGGGCCGAGTCGTCGGCGTGCGCCTCGCCGGCACGGGCCGAAGCTCCGTGGGCGTGTTCCTGCGCGGCGTGGGTGGCCGGCGCCAGCGGGTGCGGCGACAGCAGGAGGCCGAGGGTGACGAGGTGCGGCACAGGGCCGCGCGGGCGCCGGTTCCACATCGCGGTGGCTCCCCTCAGCGGTCGGACTCGAGGATCAGTCGGGCGGTGGAACGTCGAAGTAGGTGTAGTTCTTCGCGGTGAAGGCGTCGTACTGCTCCGGCACTTCGTCGTCCGGATAAATGGCCTCCACGGGGCACTCCGGCACGCAGGCACCGCAGTCGATGCACTCCTCGGGATGGATGTAGTACTGGTCCTCGCCCTCGTAGATGCAGTCGACGGGGCACACATCCACGCAGGATGCATCCTTCTCGCTCATGCATGGTTCGGTGATGATGTAGGTCATGCGCGGGAAGATACCCGAGGCCTGAGGGCTGAGCAATTCCGCGTTGCCGCCCGCCGGAGCGGGGGGGCGGCGGGTTGGTCCGCCGCGCAACAGCCGGTATCTTGGGCGGTTCCCGGCGGACGGCATACGGACGGCATACGGAGAGCATGCGGAGAGCGAACGGACGGTGCGGCCGGGGGCGCGGGACCGGGAAACGCAGGGCGGATCACAGGGCGGATCACATAGAGGCGATCACACAGCGAGAAGGCGGCAGGCGTGAAGCCACTCGAGGTCATACAGGGAGGGAGCCCGGCCGATGCCTGGCCTTCGCGGAAACCGCGATGGCTCAAGGTGCGGGCGCCGGGAGGGCCCAACTATCAGCGTCTCAAGGCACTGATGCGGGGGCTGGAACTCAGCTCCGTCTGCGAGGAGGCGCAGTGCCCCAACATCGGAGAGTGCTGGGAGGCGGGCACGGCGACGTTCCTCATCATGGGCGACGTGTGCACCCGCAACTGCCCCTACTGCGCGATCGCCCACGGCCGGCCGGAGGAACTCGACGAAGACGAGCCGCGGCGGGTCGCGGAGGCCATCGAGCGACTGCAACTCAACCACTGCGTCATCACGTCCGTCGACCGCGATGACCTGCCCGATGGCGGCGCCTGGATCTTCGCCGAGATGATCCGCGAGATCCGGCGGCGCCGTCCCGAGTGTTCGATCGAGGTCCTGACGCCGGACTTTCGGGGGAATCCCGAGGCCATCCGCACGGTGATCGACGCGCGGCCGGAGATCTTCAACCACAACATGGAGACCGTGCGCCGGCTGCACCGGGTCGCCCGGCCGGGCGGGCGCTACGAGCGCTCCCTGGACGTCCTGACGACGGGCCGCCAACTGGACGACCGGGTCCTCATCAAGACGGGGATCATGCTCGGACTGGGGGAGACGTCCGCCGACATCGAGGAGTTCATGGGCGACGCGCTCGAAGCCGGCGTGCAGATCCTGACGCTGGGGCAGTACCTGAGGCCGTCGCCGGACCATCTTCCGATCGACCGCTACGTGTCCCCGGAGGAGTTCATGCGCTGGAAGGAGATCGGAGAATCGCGAGGGTTCCTGCACGTGGAGAGCGGGCCGCTGGTTCGGTCCAGCTATCACGCGCGCGAGCAGGTGGTCGAACTGCGCCGGAGGGTTGCGGCGCTGGCGGCGGGATGAGCGCGGCGAACTCCGGCCGGTCCGCGGCCACGGTCTCCGACGCGCCGGCGGGGGGAGCCCCCGAGGGATCGACCGACGACCCCGACGTATTTCTCGGACTCTCGAGGGAGGAATGCGTAGCGCTCCTGCGGGAGATGATCATCGAGCGCCGGTTCGAGGAGAAGGCGGCGGAGGTCTACCAGGTCGGCAAGATCGGCGGTTTCTGCCACCTCTATATTGGGCAGGAAGCGGTCTCCGCGGGAGCGATCACGCCGCTGCGGGACGACGACTACGTGATCACCGCGTATCGCGACCACTCCCAGGCGATCGCGCGCGGGATGACGCCGAACGCCGTCATGGCCGAACTCTACGGGCGGGTGGACGGTTGCTCGAAGGGCTTCGGCGGCTCGATGCACATGTTCGACAAGTCGCTCAACTTCATGGGCGGACACGGGATCGTCGGGAGCCACCTCCCCATCGCGATCGGGGCCGGATACGCGATCCGGTACCGGGGCGGGGACCAGGTCTGCGTCTGTTTCTTCGGAGACTCGGTGGTCAACATCGGCGCGTTCCACGAGTCGATGAACATGGCGGCGCGCTGGAAGTTGCCCGTCATCTTCATCCTCGAGAACAACCGCTACGGGATGGGGACCGACTACCGGCGCGTGGCGGCGGTGAAGGAACTCAAGGACCGCGGCCGGGGATACGACGGCCTCACCTCGCTCGATGTGGACGGCATGGACGTGCTGGCCGTCCGCCAGGCGACGGAGGAGGCGATCGAGCGGGGACGGAACGAGAAGACCCCCAGCTTCATCGAGGCGCGCTGCTTCCGGTACATGGGCCACTCGATGGCGGATCCGATGCACGGGACGTACCGGACGCGCGAGGAAGTCGAGAAGTGGCGCTCCGATGACCCGATCCTCTCCTTCACCCGGCAGCTGATGGACGCGGGGCGTCTGACGGAGGAGGCGTACAAGGCGATGGACCGCGAAGCGAAGGAGATCGCCGAGGAGTCCGCGGCCTTCGCGGACCGGAGCCCCTTCCCGGATGCGGAAGCGCTGTATCGCTACGTGTATTCGGACGGGTATCCGGACGACATGCGGCGACGCGACGCGTGGCGGAAGGAGCTGCGCTGATGGCCGTCCTCACGTATCGGGAAGCGCTGAACGACGCCCTGCGCGAAGAGATGGAGCGCGACGACTCGATCTTCATCATCGGTGAAGAGGTGGGGGAGTACGACGGGGCCTACAAGGTCACCAAGGGGCTGCTCGACCAGTTCGGGGAATGGCGCGTGCGGGACGCCCCGATCGCGGAGTTGGGGTTCGCGGGGCTCGGCGTGGGCGCGGCGATGGCGGGCCTGCGGCCGATCGTCGAGTTCATGACGTGGAACTTCGCCTTCCTCGCGATGGACGAGGTCGTGAACGGGGCGGCGAAGCTGTTCCAGATGTCGGGGGGGCAGTACAACGTCCCCATCGTCTTCCGGGGACCGGGCGGCGCGGCGCTCCAACTCGCGGCGCAGCACTCGCAGTCGCCCGAGCCCTGGTACAGCTACGTGCCCGGGCTGAAGGTGATCGCGCCCGCCACGGCGAAGGACGCGAAGGGACTCCTGAAGAGCGCGATCCGCGACAACGACCCGGTCGTTTTCATCGAGAGCGAGATCATGTACAACCTCGTCCGGGATGAGGTGCCGGAGGAGGAGTACGTGACCCCGATCGGGGTGGCCGAGGTGAAGCGCGAGGGATCGGACGTGACCGTCGTGTGCCACTCGAAGATGGTGCACCAGGCGCTCGCGGCGGCGCGCGCGCTGGAGAAGGAGGATATCGACGTCGAGGTGCTGGACCTGCGCACGGTGCGTCCGCTGGACGTGGACGCGGTCGTGGCGTCGGTCAGGAAGACGAACCGGGCCGTGGTCGCGGAAGAGGGGTGGCCGATGTGCAACGTCGGAGCCCAGGTCGTGGACGACATTCAGCGCGAGGCCTTCGACTCGCTGGACGCGCCGGTGGCGCGCGTGAACGGGCTGGACGTGCCCATGCCCTACGCGAAGAACCTCGAGAAGCTCGTAATCCCGAACGCGGACCATGTGGCGGCGGCGGTCCGCCACGTGTGCTACGCGGACTAGCCGCGGACGCCGGCCGATATGCCAACGAGAGTCGTGATGGCGCAGCTGAGCCCGACGATGGAGGAGGGCAAGCTCATCGAGTGGAAGGTCGCCGAGGGCGATGCCGTGGCGCAGGGAGATGTCGTCGCGGAGATCGAAACCGACAAGGCGAACATGGATGTCGAGGCGCTCGGCGGCGGCGTGCTGCGCAAGATCGTCGTGCAGGCGGGCGCCACGGTCCCCGTGGGGGCGCTGATCGGCGTGATCGCCGCGCCGGACGAGTCGATCGACGCCCTGCTCGCCGAGGCGAAGGCGGCCGGCGGCGCCGGGGCGGGGGAAGGGCTCGCGGACGGCCCGGCAGAAGTGCACGCGCCGGTGCCCGCGGCTCCCGCGACGGGCGAGGCGTCCGGGCCGTCCGAGCCCGCGGCCGGAACCGGACAGCCTGTCGCGGCCGCGCCCGAGCCCGCAGCGGCGGCCGGGGGCCGCATCAAGGCCTCGCCCGTGGCGCGGCGCATGGCCGCGGAGAGCGGGATCGCCCTCGCCGGCCTCGCCGGCTCCGGGCCGGGCGGCCGGATCGTCAAGGCCGACGTCGAAGCCGCGCTGGCCGGCGGCCCGGCCGTTGCGCCGTCCCCCGCCCCCACGCCCACGCCGGCCCGCGCGCCGGCAGCTACGCCGGCCCCAACACCGGCGCCCACGCTCGTCGCGCCAGCGCCCGGCCTCGAGGACCGGGTCGAGGAGGCGAGCCAGATGCGGAAGGCCATCGCGCGCCGGCTCGGCCAGTCGATCGGGCCCGTCCCCCACTTCTTCCTCACGACCGAGGTCGACATGGGCCGGGCGCTCGAATTGCGCGCGGACCTCAACGCCCGCTTCGCGGACGGCAAGATCGGCGTGACGGACCTGCTCCTGAAGGCGACCGCGGAGGCCCTCAACCGGCACGCCGGGGTCAACGCTTCGTGGGAGGAGAACGCGATCCGCTACCACGGCGCCGTCCACCTCGGCATCGCGGTGGCGCTCGACGAGGGCCTCATCACGCCGGTGCTGCGCGACGCGGGCCGCAAGGGGCTGCGGCAGATCTCGGTCGAGGCGCGGAACCTCATCGCGCGGGCGCGGGCGCGCAAGCTCGCGCCGGAGGAATACCAGGGCGGGACGTTCTCCGTCAGCAACCTCGGCATGTTCGAGATCGACCAGTTCACGGCGATCATCAACCCGCCGGAAGCCGGCATCCTCGCCATCGGACAAACGGTCGAGAAGCCCGTCGCGGTGAACGGCCAGGTCGTCGTCCGCAAACGGATGCGCGTGACGATGTCGTGCGATCACCGCGTCATCGACGGGGCCACGGGCGCGGCTTTCCTCGGCGCCTTCAAGGCGATGCTCGAGAACCCGCTCGAGATGATCCTGTAGGCAGGCTGGCGGGACTTCCTGAGAACCAGAGAATGAGAGAGTGAAGGGATAGATGTCGGAGACTTACGACGTTGTCGTGGTCGGGGCCGGACCGGCCGGCTACGTGTGTGCGATCCGGGCCGCGCAACTCGGACTCCGGACCGCCTGCGTCGAGAGCGGGTCGTACGAGGGCGGCCTCGGCGGCACCTGCCTCAACTGGGGCTGCATCCCCGCCAAGGCGCTGCTCGAGAGCGCCGCGCTCGCGCACAACCTCCAGCACCACGGCGCCCGCATGGGCGTGAAGCCCGTCGAGGTGGAGTACGACTTCCCCGCCGCCGTGAAGCGGAGCCGCATGATCACGCGCAAGCTCACGGCCGGCGTGAAATACCTGCTCGGCAAGAACAAGGTCGACATCGTACAGGGCCGGGGCCGGCTGGCGGGGGCGGGCCGCGTCGCGGTCGAGTCGGACGGCGAGACCCGGGAGATCGCCACCCGCAATGTCATCTTCGCGACCGGTTCCGTGATGAAGACCTTCCCCGGCTTCGAACTCGACGGCGAGAAGGTGATCGGCAGCCGCGAAGCGCTCGGACTCCAGGAACTCCCCGCGAAGATGGCGATCGTCGGGGCCGGATTCGTGGGCGTCGAGTTCGCCGATGTCTTCAACGCCTTCGGCGTGGACGTCACGCTGATCGAAGCGCTCGACACGCTCGTGCCCTTCGAGGACCCGGAGATCGGGAAGGCGCTCGAGCGCTCGTTCCGGAAGCGCGGGATCCGCAGCCTCACGAACACCCGGGTCAGGCAGTTGGACCGTGAAGCGAGCCCGATGGTTCTCACGCTCGTGAACCCGGACGGCAGCGAGACCGCCGAGGAGACGGACCTCGTGCTCATGGCCGTCGGGCGGCGGCCGGTGACGGAGAATCTCGGCCTCGAGAAGAACGGGGTCGCGGTGGAGGACGGCTTCATCAGGATCGACGGCTGGTGCCGGACGAACCAGCCGGGCGTCTACGCGATCGGGGATGTGGCCGGGCAGCCGATGTTGGCCCACGTCGGGTCGCACGAGGGCATCGTCGCCGCCGAGCATATCGCGGGCGTGGCCAAGCACCCGATGACGTACGGGAACATCCCCTCCGTCGGATACTGCCACCCGGAAGTCGCCTCGATCGGCATGTCCGCGGCGCAGGCCGAGGAAGCGGGCCACGAGGTCGTCACCGGCAAGTACCCGCTCGGGGCGCACGGACGGGCGCTGACCGCCGAATCCGCGGACGGGTTCGTGAAGATCGTGGCCGATGCCAAGTACGGCGAAGTGCTGGGCGTCCACATGATCGGACACAACGTGAGCGAACTCGTGGCGGAGGTCGGCATGGCGCGCGAACTGGAAGCGACGCTGGACGAGCTCGTGCGTCATGCGCACGCGCACCCCAGCATGGCCGAGGCCGTGATGGAAGCCGCGTTCGCCGCGCTCGGACGCTCGATCCACATGTAGGCGGGCGAGGCCGACGGGGGGCAGGCGGTGCTTCGATGAGCGGGGGGCGGCGGCTCCGGGTGGTCGACCTCGGGCGCCGCGAGTATCGGGAGGTGCTCGAGCTTCAGCGCTCCATCGCCCGCTGGCGTCGGAGTTCTCCGCCGGACCACGACCTCCTGCTCCTCGTGGAACACCTGCCGGTGGTCACCGTCGGGCGGGGATCGAGGGAGGACGTCACGCCCCCCGACCAGACATGGCTCGCCGAGGCGGGGCTGGATGTGGTCGAGATCGAGCGCGGCGGCGACCTCACGTATCACGGCCCCGGCCAACTGGTGGGCTACCCGATCCTCGACCTCCACGCGCACCGGAAGGACCTCCACTGGTATCTGCGCCGCATCGAGGAGGTGCTGCTGCGCGTCCTCGCGGAGTGCGGTCTCCCCGCGTTCCGGGTCGAGTCGTACACGGGAGCGTGGACGGGTTCTCCACCCGCCGGGAGCCTCGAGACGGTCGAGGACGACGGGTTCGGAACGGTCGCCGCCGGACGCGCGGACGCCCTGATCGGGGCCGGATCGATCCGCAAGGTCGCTTCGATCGGCGTGCACGCGAGCCGCTGGATCACGTCGCACGGCTTCGCGCTCAACGTGACGCCCGAGCCGCTCATCAATTTCAGCGGGATCGTGGCGTGCGGCATCCAGGGCGTCCGCATGACGAGCCTCGCGTCCGAGGGCGCTTCACTTGCCATGGAAGAAGCCGGGGAAGCGGTGGTGCGCGCCTTCCCCGCGGCCTTCCCCGGCCTCGCGCCGTCACCGGCGCCGGAGGTCGCCCTGCGCGCCTGACGTTCCCGCGGGCGCAGCACCCGGGCGATCTCGGAGATCATCAGGGAAGTCTCAGCCACAGGGGTGTCACGCGACGGGCCTATGTTGCTGATTCAGTAACAATCATGCCTGTGTTGACACTGAGACCCGGTGCGGGGTACTTGGGAGTTCGCTCCGGCCGATCGCGCCGGCGCGATCCCTGACGCCGACCCACTCCTCCCCCTTAAAGCGCTCCTCTCGGCCTCCCGCGAAGATCTCCCCGCGGTCCCGGCCCTTGGGTCGGCGCTGTGGATCCAAGATTTGGCCGACCGATCTCCTGACCGACATGAAGTCGCGTTGCCCCACGGACGTCCGGAGCTGGTGGAGTGTGCTGGACTGTCTCTCGGCCCTGATCCAACTCTCGAGCTACGATGAGATCGCGACCGAGCTACGAGCCTATAGCGCACCCGGACTTTCTGGACACTCGTTTAGCACGGTTCAACGTTACGGGGTCCGGAGAGAGGGGGTGCGAAGATGTCGGAGAAGCCGACGGAGGCCGAGGGCCTGCCGAAGCGCTGGAGTGCGCGCCGGAAGTCGGAGGTGGTGCTGCGGCTGCTTCGGGGCGAGGAGTTGAGCCGGGAGATCCGGGTTCCGCCGCCGGAGCTGGAGCGCTGGCGGCGGCTGTTCCTGGAGGGGGCGTGTGAGGGACTGAAGACGAAGAACGCGCCGGACGGGGAGCTGATGCGAACCCGTGCGAAGCTGGGGGAGATGACGATGCGGGTGGAGCTTCAGGCGGAGTGTCTGTACCCTGAACGACTTCGAGACGCTCGAGGAGGCCCGTGAGGTGATCGGGGCCTTCATCGAGCGCTACAACCGCAGCTGGCTCCTCCAGCGGCACGGGTACCTGACCCCGGACCGTGCCCGCGAGCAGCTCAGCCGCCGGGCAGCCCGATGGTTAAGCCGCCCCTCTGTCCAGACAACCGGGACCGCTACAAGTGTCGCCAAAGGCTCCGACCGTTAGATTCAGGGAACGGGAAGCCGGACCGGTGTGTCGGATCGCATACTTGGAACCGACGGGACGCTGACAAATGAGAAAGAGCATGAGCGAAGCGACTGAGCTAGCATTGCCGCGCGTTGTCCCAGACACGCATTGCGATTCTCACGCGGCAGCCTTCGCGGAAGCGAGGCGTCGAAGGGCTGAGGTGACAGCCGGTGCCGTGACCCGGATCCGGAAGTCTCCCTACGGGGGGTATGTCGTCGTTAGTGTTCCGGCGAAAGCCGTGGCCAAGGCCATCGGAACAGCGGGTGGAAGAGTCTTGGTCCGCGGTACTCACGGATACGGCGAGGTGTACTTGGATGAGTGACGAGGCTGTCAACCTCCCCGCCAAAATAGACGAGCAGCCACCCGATCTTCGGGTTCTCGTGGAGTTGATGTCCAAGGCTCTGGAACTGGAGACAACGCGGGTTGCAGTATCCACCAAGGAAGCAGAATTGCGGCCGAAGCCCTCAAGGTCGCGGACGCGGACAACGAGCGCCAGTACCAATTCCACTCGAACCGCTTTGAAAAGCAACATGGCCATCAGACGGAGCGCTGGCGTTCGAAGAACAAGAAGCAGTGGGTTCTCATAGGGGCAGCAATCGGGTTGCCTGTTGCGATCTTGACGTTCCTCTTCTTTGGCAGTTCCGACCAGCAGCAACAAGCCCTTCAGGTGATCGGGCACGCGATGTCCCTCGGTGCCGGGGTGGGGTTTGGGTACTTCCTCGGTGCCAGAGGGGACAAGGGCACCGACTAGCGCCAACGCGATCTAGTTGTTTTTGCTGCTGGGGTTCAGCCGACTGCACTCCGCTGCGTACCTGTTGGAAGGCGTGCAGGAGCCTGCTTGCTCCGTGTCACCGCTCGAACCCGAACGACTCCCCGCCGATCTTCAGGTCGCGGGCGTTGGCCTTCGCGATGTCGACGACATTCTTCGGATAACCGTTCTCCCCGGCGTGCCCCTCGAGGTCCAGGGTCACGCGGACTTCGGAGCCCGGTGAGCGAGTGAATGCGACGAGGCGCCCGTCCATGATCCGGGCGACCGCGAAGCCGGCCCGTTCCGGCTCGACGCACCCCCCGTACCGGGCAGGTGCCGGGCATTCTTCGCGATGTTCCACCTCCGGGCCAACTGGTACGAGTCGGTCAGCGAGATGCAGGAGGATCTCGACGCCTACATCGAGACCTACAACCGGAACCGTCCGCACCGCGGCTGCGGCATCGCGGGCGGGAACGTTGCCGTAACGCGGGCTTGGGCCGACCTTGTGGCGCGTCGCCCGCCTGTGCGGGTGGCCCGATGTTCGCCGCCGAAAACCGCCGCCCTCGCACAAGGATGGCTTGCGAAGATGATGATGATTCTCGGGATCCTGCTCATCAGCACGGTCGTCGTCGCCCTGATGCTCGGACACCTTGCCAGGATGTCCTTCCTGGAACGCGTGCTGCAGACGGCCGCGATGCTCGCCGCCGCATTCATCTTCTTCGGCCTCGTCGTCCTCCTCGAGTCTGCCACGCCCTAGCCGCTCTCCCGCGGCCAGCTAGCTGGCGGCGGGCTGCTAGCGGGCGGCTCGTCGCTTCCGGGAAAGGCGATCGATCTCCCGGAACGCGAAGGCGAGGACCAACACGAAGCCGGCCAGCGCGGCGGCGGTGCCGACGATGGATGGCGGCACCAGCAGCACGAGCGAAAGCCCTTCCGTGGATCCGTGGAAGTACTCGTTGAGTCGGTCAACGGCATCGCCGGCCGCGAAGTTCACGACCCAGAACGCCCAGGGCAGGAACCACAGCCGCCACCATTGGCGCGACCGGGCGCTCGCGTCCGCTTTTTCGAGCAGCCAGCGCCCCCAACCCGCCCATGCCAGGGCGCCGATCCCGGGGACCACGACCCCCACGCCAATCAGCACCGCGAGCCACCACGGAGATGCGACGCCTCCCGCCGTAGCCCAGACCGTCCAACCGGAAAAACTCGCCAGGACCGTCACGGCCAGCGCGACCAGGAGGATTTCCAGCCGTACACTCATTATCTCACTCCTTCCCTTTCATTCGCCCGAAGCGGATTGAACCGTCGTGGCGGGTACCCCGGCGCCGGCGGTCTCATTCGGTCCGTGGACGATCTTCGAGCCCTGCCAGGCCGCGAACCCGATCATGAAGGTGGCGAACAGACCCACCAGGAGCACGAAGTGCCGCAGCCGCCGGTCGTCCCGCTCGTGCAGCGCGAAGGCGGCGAGCGCGCCGGCGGTGAAGGCGGGGACGGCCGCCCATGTGGCCCAGAAGCGGTGGGTCTGGACGATGCCGGGCCGCACGAAGGTGCGCTCCGCCACGACATCGGCGGCGGCGAGGCCGGTCAGGTAGGCGGGGGCGACGAAGGCGCCGGCGATGACGAGGGCCACGAGCCCCCACAACTCGAGCGGCTCGCGGTCCCGCGCCCACCCGTACAGGCCGACGACGCTCCCGCACGCGGCGAGGACGATGGGGAACGAGTGGGAGACGATGTGCAGGTGTTCCCAGCTCACGGCGCCCGGCTCCGGCTCCGTGCGGCGCTCCGGCTCCGTGCGGCGCCTCGACTCTTCATCATCTTGACACGCCTTCCAGCCCGACTAGAATATCGCTTCCCAACTCCGCCCCCTTCGTCTAGTGGCCCAGGATACCTGGTTCTCAGCCAGGAGACAGGGGTTCGATTCCCCTAGGGGGTATGAAGCACCGCGGCGTGTTCGGGACGGTCCCCTTCGTCCGGAGCGCGCCGCTGTCCGTTGCATTATGCTCCTGAGCCTCGCCCCGCGCGTGCCTGCCGCCAGCGGAGTTTGGCGATCATCGAGAGGATGCCGGCGCTGGCGCCGACGACGCCCCGGACCGTTCCGCCCACCTTCGAGCGGCCGAAGCGGCGCCGCAAGGTGTCCACCGGCACTTCAACGACCCGCAGACCCTGCTGGATGGCCTTGACCTGCATCTCCACGGTCCAGCCGTAGGTGCGATCCCGCATGTCGAGCCGGCGCAGAGCCTCGGCCCGTATGGCGCGGTAGGGGCCGAGGTCGGTCACCGCCGCCCCCCACAGCAGACGTATGAGCGCGCCGGCCACCCGGTTGCCCGCGATCTGCGGGGCCGACAGGGCGCCCGGCTCCCTCCGGCCCAGCGCGCGCGATCCGATGGCCAGGTCCGCTCCGGCGGCGACGGCTTCCAGCAGCCCGAGGCCCTGCGCAGCCTCGAACGACCGGTCGCCGTCCGTGAACAGCACGATGTCGACGGGGCGCAGTTGCGCGAGGGCCGTGAGGCAGGCGAGTCCGTAGCCCGGCGTATCCTGCCGGACCGTCCGCGCCCCCGCCTCGCGCGCGCGGGTCGCGGTCCCGTCCGTCGATCCGTTGTCGCAGACGACGAAGTCGTCGACCACGCGCCTGCCCCGATCGTCGCGCAGCGCAAGCAGGTCGCCGACGACGACGCCGATATTCCGCTCCTCGTCCCGCGCCGGCACGACCACGCCGACCGTCATTCCCGCGTACACGCCGGCCGGCCCTCAGGCGACTCCGGCGCGCGACGGATCGTCGGTCAGAAGTCCACCTGGGCGAGGAACATGAACTGCCCGTCGGACAGCGTCGGGGCGTTGGGAGAATCCCCGAGCGCGGTGGCGTACTGCACGCCGAACCTCGCGTAGCCGTCCGGATACATGTTCACGCCGAACACCATGAACTCGCGGTCGGCGCCCAGAGCGGGCCGAAAGCCGTCGTAGCGGACGACGCCCTCGATCAATCCCCAGGGCCGGTACCCGAACTGAGCGTACCCGCCGTACGCCTCCGTTTCCGAGGGCCCGGCGCCGCCGAGAGAGGCATCGAGATCGAAGTCGGCCCGCAGGTACTCGCCCGACAGCGTCAAGCCGCGGTAGGAAAGCTCCATGTCCGCGCCCCAAAGGAGGCGTTCACCGGCGAAATCGGAGGTGATCCGCGGCGCCGCGGATCGATCTCCCGTGACGATGCCCGTGCCGAGGGACGCCGAGGTGTCCGTCGAATAGCCGAACGAAACGCCCGCCTGGGCAACGAACTCATCGTAGAAGGCGATCGTGCCGATCGAGTTGAACTGCACGCGGCCGGTGAACATGTAGTTGTCGTCATCGTTGGTGACGTCGCGTCCGTTCCCGTTGTACAGTCCGGCCCCGTACGAGAACCGGCCCTCGAGCGCCTCGCCGCCCGCCTCGACGCCGATCTGCCGGCCGGGCTTGATGGCGGTCACCGCCTGCGATCGATTCACGAAGGTGATGTCGGCCCGCGATACGACCGCTTCGTGGCTGAAGTTGGGCTTGAACATGCCGAACGTGATCCGAAACTCCGGCATCAGGGGCATCGTGACCACGGCGTCGTGAATCCGGAACGCGTCGCGCGACGCATCGTAGCGCGTCACGAACTTGTAGTCGAAGACCAGGCCGACCGACCCGCTCACCTTGAGACGCGACTCGAAGAGTTGAAATCCCTGGGCCCCGATGCCGGAATCGGAATGCGCGCGAGCGCCCGCGCGCAGCAGTCCCCCGATTTCGACCGGGAGTGACTCCTGGGCCGCCGCCGCCCCCGGCAGGGTGAGGGCCAGCGCGATGGCCGTTCGTGCGCACACTCTCGCGATCATTCAGTTCTCCTCATCGGTATCGGCGGGGTCGAAGTCCGCGTGAAGGTAGCGCCAGCCTCCCAGGCCGATGGTCGCATTGATCCAGAAGTGCCCGACGATGGCGGGGAACAGACTCCCCGTCCAGATGACGGTTGCGGCGAGCACAACGCCCAGCGCGGTCGCGCGGATCACGCCGGCCAGCTTCTGGTACCCGTGTCCGAGACCGAACGAGATCGAGACGATCAGCGCGGCCAGCCAGGCGTTTCCCGTCCACGCCGCGAGGGCCCACAACGCGAACCCCCGATACGCGTACTCCTCGCACACCGCCGCGATCCCGGAAAGCACGAGGAAGGCTCGCTTCTCCGCGGCATCCCGCGGCATGAGCATCATCACCGCGGCGGTCTCCCGGAGCCCGGCCAGCCGGGCGGCCGCCGTGAGGAGCCAGGCGAGCACCAAGCCCGTGACGGCGACCCCCAGGCCCCATAGCAACGCCCCGGCCGGGGCGCCGACCGTCCAGCCGAGCGCGGCCGCCGGGACATCCTGCCACGCCGCGACGCCGAGCGTCAGGAGTCCGAGGACGAGCAGAGATGCCCCCACCGACACATACAGCAGCACGCGGTGTTGCGCCGCCGCGGCGAGATCCGCCCCGCGGCGAGCGTCGAGGGCGGCGAGGACGGGCATGCCGACCAGAAGCAGCAGCGCCCAGGCCGCCGCGATCGGACTCGGAGTCTCGAGCATGGGCGGACGGATACGAGGAGAAGGTGCGGGGTGCAACTCGTGACGCCGAGGGCCTCGGGGCCGTTGACACCGCCGCGAGGTTCGGGGACGTTCTCCCCGCGGGCGGTCTCTCGGGGCCGCCGGCCTCTCGGCCCTTCACTCGAACGACGGCTCCGAACGCATGCCGCTCGATATCGCGATCGCCCAGTTCCGGCCCGCCAAGGGCGACCTCGACCGGACGCTGGACGCGTGCGCCGCGACGATCGAACGAGCCGTCGCGCAGGAACCCCGGCCGCGTCTGGTCGTGTTTCCCGAGACGGCGCTCACCGGGTATTTCCTCGAAGGAGGCGTGCGCGAACAGGCGCTCTCGGCCCCGCGGTTGTTCGAGGCGCTCAACTCGCGTGTGAGCGTGGAGGGTCTCGACATCGCGATCGGGTTCTATGAACGTGATGCGGGGGGGATCTACAACTCCGGACTGTACGCGACGCTGGGGCCCGCGGGGGGGATTCGTCACGTTCACAGGAAGGTGTTCCTCGCCACCTACGGCGTCTTCCAGGAGGAGCGTTTCGTCGAGGCCGGAGCCGGCATCCGGGCCTTCGATGGGCCGCTCGGGCGCACCGCCCTCCTGATCTGCGAAGACGGCTTCCACTCGATCTCGGGCACGCTCGCGGCGCTCGACGGCGCCTCCATCATCCTCATCCTCAGCGCCTCGCCCGCACGCGGAGCGGCCCCGGGGGCCGGGGCGCCCGACAACCTCGTTCGCTGGGACGCGCTCGCGAGCGCGGTCGCCGCCGAGCACGGAGTCTACGTCCTCGTGTCGCAACTGGTCGGCTTCGAGGGCGGCAAGGGATTCGCCGGCGGGTCCGCGGCGTACGATCCGCGCGGCCACCGCATCGTCGCGGGGCCGCTGTGGGAGGAAGCGCTGCTCCCCGTGCGGCTGGATCTCGGCGAGGCTGCCCGCGCCCGCGCGGATGAACCGCTCTTCTCCGACCTGGAGCGTTCCTGGACGCGTCTGCTCGTGAACAGCCCGGGCTCGGGCGTCGACCGACCCGCCGCCGAGATCGAATGAACGGGGAATGGCCGCCTGCCGGGGTCGCCGAGAGCCGTTCACCGCACCCCGCCGACCCGAGCCCGCTCGACCTCGATGTGGGCCTCGTGCGAAGCTGGCTCGCTCAGTTCCTCCGCGAGGAGATCGAGCGGCGGCGCGGCTTTCGGCGGGTGGTGGTCGGGCTGTCGGGCGGGGTGGATTCCGCTCTCACCGCTGCGCTGTGCGCGGAAGCTCTCGGCCCGGGAGCCGTGCTCGCCCTCCTCCTTCCCTACCGGACGTCAAGCCCGCGCAGCCGCGAGGACGCCCTTCTCGTGGCGGACGCGTTCGGCATCCCGACGCACACGATCGAGATCACGCGGGCCGTCGATGGCTATCTCGAGGACTTCGAACCCGGCGCCGGCGGGCACCGCAGGGGCAACGTGGCCGCGCGCCAGCGCATGATCGTCCTCTTCGACCAGGCGTTCAAGCTGTCGGCTCTCCCCGTGGGCACCGGCAACAAGTCGGAGCGGCTGCTCGGCTACTATACGTGGCACGCCGACGACTCTCCCCCGGTGAACCCGCTCGGAGACCTGTTCAAGAGCCAGGTGTGGGCGCTCGCGCGGGCCGTGGGAGTACCGTCCGAGATCATCGACAAGCCCGCGACGGCGGACCTGATCCACGGACAGACGGACGAGGGCGACCTCGGCGTCACCTACCCGGAAGCCGATCTCATCCTCCATCACCTGGTTTCGGGGCGCGTGCGGGATGAACTGATCGAAGCGGGGTTCGAGCGAGACAAGGTGGAGATCGTGGCGGGGCGGCTCGAGCGGACGCACTGGAAGCGGCACCTGCCGACGGTCGCGATGATCTCTCCGACGGCGATCGGAGAGTGGTATCTGAGACCGGTGGACTACTGAACGCTCACGGGTTCGGCCCCCCGGCGCGAAGAACGTCGAGGAGCAACTTGGCAGATGGTGCGGCCGACTCGACACGAGACGGATCGATCCTGCCCAGGATCTCGAAGCTGTCCGATCCCTTCCGATAGGACTCTTTCTTCGTCTTCAGATTCCGGGTGGCACGGATGAGGCCGTGCAACACGTCAGCCTTGATGACCTGCTCAAGGTGGGGGTTGGGGGGGAGCGCACTCGCCTGGAATCCTTGACCGTAGAACGATTCCAGGGCCGGCCTGTCGGCCAGGAACCATGACTCCATGACCTGGACCATGAGGTGGCAATGATCGTTGCTGGCCCCGTCCGGACGGTCCCAACCGTCCCCGTTCCGATTGCGAAGGTGCTCCCAGGAGCTTGCCGCCGTAAACGGATCTTCTGCATCCACGAGAAGCATCGGGACTTCACGCCCGTTCTTGAGGGCCGTCTTGAAGTCGTCGTAAGCGTCCTGGCGACTTCCGCAGGCCTTAATGCGCGGCATCTGGCCCGCAAGGCCCGCCTTCTCGAAGAACTTCCGGAAGCCTCGCCTACAGTCGGTCGTGAGCGCCTTGGAGTCCCCACCGCCCTCCACGTAGAGCTTGATGCTCACCAGCGAGTCCCTCCGATTTCTCCGCGCAACCACAGCTCTCCCAGTCGATACTTATTGAGCCAGGGTTCGAGTCTCTTGGCGCTGAGCCGCTTCAGTTGCGTGCAACCGCGAACCTTCTCGCAGACGACGATCGACTCGGGCGTTTCGGTGAGCGCATCGACCATTATGTCCGAGTGAGTGGTCACGATGAGTTGTGTACGACTGCTCGCATCGAGCAGGAGCATCGCCAGTTGCGAATGGATGTCCGGGTGCAGCCCCAGTTCCGGCTCCTCGATGACGATCAAGGGCGGCGGCGCTGGGTCGACCAGAATGGCCAGCAGACAAAGAAAGCGTAGCGTACCATCGGAAATGCGGCGTGCAGGAACGGACAAGTCGCCCTCGATGAGGTAGAGGGTCAGCACTCCGCCTTCCGGAACGACCTCGAAGTCGTTGAATCCCGGGCTCAGTTCACGGATCAGCTCGAGCATCCGACGCTTGACGATAGGGTCTCGTTTGAGCACGGCCAGGCGCGCGGGAAGGTTGTCGAAGTTCTCGGATAGATGATCCGCGCGCACGCTCGGGGAGCAGGCCTCTCTGACGGTGGCAGCCGGGCCGAACTGCCAGCGCCGGTAGATTCGGATCCGCTCCAAGGCATCCGTCAGCCGACCCAACTCCGGATACTCCTCAGGGTCCCTTCGCTGGGACAGGATAGACTGGGTCATGTCCAGGGCTTCTCGTCGAAGCTCGCGTCGGCTACCCCGGCCGCGGTCGCGCACGTTCAGCATCGGGCGACCGTGCTCGTACCCGAAGTAGAAGGATGGCTTCTCCTTGTCAGAAGGCCGATCGGCGTTCTCCAGCCGCTCGTCCAACACTACGAACGAATCGCCTTGGGCCCCGAAGACCAGCCGATATCGGACTGCCGGTTTCGTATGGTGCTGGGCGATTCGCCCTCCCGTGAACGCCAACTCGATGCGCGCGGAGTGCGCAGCTTTTCTGGAAGCGGGCTCCGTGCTCGCAGGGTCGGGCTTCCATAGCCAATCCCGCACGCTCCGACCGCCCTCGCGGATCGGCTGGGGTAGATCCCTCGGTACGGCACGCAGCACGGCTACGGCTTCAACCAGATTGGACTTCCCGGACCCATTCGGCCCGATGAAAACGTTCAACGGCTCCAGGCGAATCTCCGTAGCATCCCCAAACGAGAGAAAACCCTCGACGGTCATCCCTGTGAGAAGGGGGCCATATGGCTCGGCCATGTGCGTCTCCGTTCTTCGGAGGGATCACGGGTCACGAAGATGGCGCACCTCGCCAGAACTTGCTACCAAGCAGGGGAGGAGGCTGATGCCCTTGACGGATCGGTTGGTCGCCGGGGCTGGACGCTGGAGTAGTGACCTACGGCTCGTAGTAGCGGAAGATCTTGAGTTCGCCGTCCCAGTCGAGGACATCCTTGAAGATCCGCTGGGGCGGGATCAGGTCCCCGTCGCGTTCGAGGGTCACCCAGCAGTCGGTGTGCACGACGAAGCTCTCGAACGCCTCCGTGGGACCGCGGCACTCCGCGTCGATGAACTGCAGCTTCCGGTTCTCGTACACGCCGAAGAGGTCGGAGAGCGCCGCGCGGTTCCGCGTCCGGATATTCTTCCACGCGAGGTCCACGGGGTAGTTCACTTCCGGCGCGGAGGCCGGGAGTTCCGGCCACACCATCTCGTTGTGTTCGATCTCGGTGAGACGGACGCCTTCGAGGCGAAGGGTATCCGCCGCAGCCAGCCCGACGAGGACCGTGGTCGCCAGCTCCGCGAGGGAGCCGGCGGATCCGGGCAGTCTCTGCCCTCCAACGGACGGAGCATCCCCGCAGGATCCGGAAAGGATCGGTAGCAGACCCGATACGAGGATGAGGCTGGTGCGACGCATACGTGTGTTCTGTTAGCCCTGGTCCGACGTGGTCCAGCCTTCGATCCACTGCGGCATGTCCGGCGCGAAGGCGCCGATGTAGTCCACCGCCTCGAAGAAGTCGCTGCCCGCAGGCGGCTCGGCGAAGCCTTCGGTGAGCGGGGAGCCGTCGGCCGGCCGGAAGTCGGGCATCATGAGGTTGAACGGGTCCCTAAGCATCGGATCGTCCATCGAGTTGGCCCAGTCCTCCGTCATCCACAGGGCTTCCTCGTCGATCCCGTCGTCATCGCCCTCGAACATCCTTTCCTGCTGGCCGTAGAGGTAGCTGTTCCGGATCTCGACTCGGCCGACCGTCTCCGACTGGTCGACGTCGAAGCCCTTCTCGAAGCCGAGGATCACGGCGTTGTACACCGTTCCGTCGGTGCCGCGACGGAAGATGATCCCCCGCGTGCTCTCGCCGGCGGAGCCCGTTCCGGACTCCTTCCCGACCAGCGTCACGTTGTAGATCGTCGGGTCGGTCAGCGGCATGGCGTCGAAGTTCTCCTCGTTTCCATCGATCTCGAAGCCGTTGTCCGCGTCATCGGGATCCTGCTGCGCCGCCCAGAACTGCCCGCGGCCCTGCCAGCCCGTCGAGTAATCGAACGAGTCGTCCGAGGCGCCGGTGACGTAGGCGTACTTGAGGTCCACGGTGCCGCCGAAGAACTCGATCCCGTCGTCCGAGCCGAAGTGCGACTGGACGTACTCGAGCTGCGTGCCCGAGCCGACCCCGTTGAGCGTGAGGCCGTTCAGTTCGTTCCCGAAGCTGACTTCATAGCCGCCGTACTCGATGCGGACGTAGCGCAGCACGCCGCTGTCGTCGTCGGGCATGTTGCCGCCGTACGGACCCGAGTTGCCCTCGCCGACGCACTCATCCGCCGGGAAGTTGCAGTTCGAACGGCCGTTGAGGACGACCCCGCCCCAGTCGCCGCGGCGGCGCGAGCCCTCATCATTCGAACTCGTGAACACGATCGGCTCTTCCGCCGTGCCCTCGGCGACGAGCCGGCCGCCCTGACGGACGATGAGCGCCGAACCGGTGAAGTCGACGTCGCCCCTCAGCACCGTCCCGGCCGGGATCGTGACCGTCGCGCCGTCCTCGATGACCGTCGTCCCCTGGATGAAATAGGTGAGGCTCGGATCCAGTTCGATCGACTGCTCGATCGTCCCCGACAGCGTCGCCGTGGTCGGCGGCGGGGGAGGCGGCGGCGGCGGTGGTGGAGGCGGCGGAGGCGCCACGGGGGGCGGGGGCGGCGGTGGAGGCGGCGCAGGCGAGACGGGATCTTCCTCGCCCCCGCACGCCACATGGAAGCCACTCAGGAGCAGCCCGGTCAGAAACAGTCCGACCCGCCGGTTGCGTCGTGCCAGATTCATCGTGTGTTTCTCCTCAACGCTCCGTCGCCTGTCCGGAGTCCCCCGCGACCGGAGCATGAGTCGCAGGCCGGAAGAGCCGCCGCCCGTGACGGAGCGGCGGCCCGGATCGTTTGTCAGCGGTCGAGCGGCTGCCAGGTCATGCCGAGAGAGAAGGCCCTGCCGGGCTGCCAGCCGCGAAGGAGATCGCCGGCCTGCGTGAAGCGGTAGTCGGCGGCGAAGAGGTTCGTGGCGCTGAGCTTGGCCGAGATCTTCGACCCGATCCCCTGTTCGACGACGAGGTCGAACTGGTTCCGGCCCTCCTCGAATACGCTGTCGAGGAACTGGGTGCCGACCTGGCTGATGCGGCGCCCGAACCGGTTGAAGAGGAGGGAGACCGAAGTCCGGCCGGACGGGCTGGCCCAGTTCGCGCCCGCGTTGACGACGTAGGGCGACTGGCCCTGGAGGCGGCGCTTCTGCCCCACCACGTCGATCTCGAGCGGTCCCGAGCCGGGGACGAAGATCTGGGCCACGCTCCCCGTCTCCACCTCGGAATCGACCAGCGTGAGGTTGAGGTTGAGCGCGAAGTTCTCGAACGACTCCGAGAGGAAGCCGAGGTCGGAGCGCAGCTCGAATTCGGTCCCGATGTTGTTCGCGGTCCCGGCGTTGAGCCAGCTCTTGATGAACTCGCTGCTCGGGAACACGACCTCCTCGATCGGATCCCTGAAATTCTTGTAGAAGCCGCTCACCGCGATGACGGCGCCGGGGCGGGGGAACCACTCCCAGCGCAGATCGAAGTTCGTGATCCGCGAGGGCTGGAGCACCGGGTTCCCGACGACGAGATACCCGCCGGCGAAGTCGGCGAACGAGAACGGCGCCAGCTCGCGGAACTCGGGCCGCGCCAGCGTGCGTGAAGCGGCGGCCCGGAGGTTGACCCGGTCGCTCGCCGCCCAGGTGAGCGTGGCGCCGGGGACGAAGTCGGTGTTGTCGAGTTCCGCGCCCGTGAGCGGCTCGACGCCCAGCGTGAAGACGTCCCTCGGCTCGACGACCTGCCGGCTGCGCTCGATGCGGGCCCCGCCGGCGAAGCGGAGGCGCGGCACGAGTTCGAAGTCGGCCATGAGGTAGGCCCCGGTCGTGGTCTGGTCGGCGACGTAGTTGTCGGGGCGGAAGGTCGCCTCCTGGATCTCGAACTGTCGCGGACCCGGGCCGATGTTGTCCGGCGAGAAGATCCGGTCGGGCGACGACGCCCTGACTTCGTTCGCGATCGACCGGTTGGGGATGAACCGGAAGCGCCGGCTGAGCACGTCGCGGTCACGCGTGAGCCTCGCGGCGCCGACCTCGATCGTCCCCGCCCGCCCGTTCACGCGGATCGGGAACTGAATGTCGACGTTGAGGTTGATCGCATCTTCGGTCAGATCCTGATGGAAGATGCTGCCGCTCTGGATGAAGTTGTCCCACAGGAAGACGCCGCCGGACTCGCGGTACAGAACCTCGCGTGTGTTCGGCTCGTAGCGGCCGGCGCGCGAGTACGCGGCCTTCCACTCCGCCGTCATGTCGCCGAAGGCGCTGAAGTAGTGCCTCCCGCTCAGGCGCCCCTGGACGAGGGAGTTCTCGACGTACTGGATTCGGGTGTTCCGCTGGTTCGTGTTCGAGTCGAGGTTGAAGCCCTCGAGGATGCGGGACTGGTCTTCGGTCACCCGGTTGAGGAGCCCGTTGAACGAGATCCGGTGACTCGCCGCCAGCGTGTAGTCCATGTTCAGAAGGCCGCCGAGGGTGACGGCTCGCGCCGACTGGTCGCCCCCGTAGTCGACTTCGGGATCCGCGAGGCCCGAGGAAGCGAACACCCGCTCCACATAGCCCTCGCGGCGGCTCCAGGAATCGTCCCAGTGGGCCGCGGCGAGAAGGCCGAGATTCTTCGCGCCGAGCGGGATCTCGGTCGCGAAAGCGAGTTCGCCGCTACGCCCGAAGGGGAGGTCGCGCGGGGTGCCGGCCCAGCCGGGCGCGAACGCCTCGCCGATCGCCTCCAGTTCGGCGGAGCTGAAGTTGCGCCGGTTGACGGGGGCGTCGGCCGGCAGGAGGTCGGGAAGGGCGCGCAGCCCGTCGTCGATGCCGAGGAAGTCGAGGCCGGAGCCCGCGTAGCCGAGGCCGCTCTTGCCGGTCGTCGCCGTCTCCATGCCGGTGCCGAACCCGATCTTGAAGAAGCTCTCTCCCGGAACCCTGCGCGTCTCGATCTGGACGAGTCCGCCCGCGTAGTCGGCGGGCTGCCGGGGGAGATAGCTCTTCGAGGTGGAGACGTTCTCGATGAAACTGGCCGGGACGAGGTCGAGCGGAACCGCCTTGCGGTCCGCGATCGGGGAGGGCATGACCGCGCCGTCGAGCGTCGTGTTCCCGTAGCGTTCTCCGAGGCCTCGCACGAACACGAACTTCTTGTCGACGATGGAGACGCCGGGGACCCGGGCCAGCGCCGCGGCCGCGTCCGAGTCCGGCGAGTCCGCGATCTGCTCGCGGCCGATCGCGTCGGTTACCGCCGGCGCGGTCCGCCGGTTCTGGAGGACGGCCGAGGCCGTGCCGCGCTGGTCCGCGACCGTCACGGTCAGCTCGTTCAACTCGATCGCCCGGGGCGGCAGCGAGATGTCTATCGTCGCGTTCCCTCCCGAGACGACCAGTACGCCCGTGATCGTCTTGCTCGCGTAACCGATGAGGCGGGCGACGATGTCGTATGTGCCGGCCGGTACGGCTTGCAGCGTCCAGCGGCCGTCGACGTCACTCAGCGTGCCGGCGTTCAGCGAGGGGACGGAGATCTGCGCCAGGCTCAGCGGCCTCGCCGTCTCTTCATCCACGATTCGACCCGAAATCTTGCCGAGTTCCGCCTCCTGCGCCGCAACTGCACCGGCCAGGCCGAGCAGGAGGCAAGCGGAAAGGACGGCAAGACCGGCCTGAAGCCGGGACTTGTGCTGTCGCTGCTTGAGTTTCATGACTCGTTTCATGACTCTGGATCCTCCGGGCGTTCACTGCAGGGTTCTGCTACCGGGGCGGAGGATAGGCGGGTTCAGTAACGCCTCCAGACAAGGAAACGTCACAGGTTCGTCACGGCGCGAAGCGCGCCGGGTTACCGGGTTGGACGGACCGGAATCCTCGCGAGGTCGGGGGACGCGGCGCGCTCCGGCGGTCGTTCACGAGATGGTTACGAATGTGTTACGATACGGCCTGCACACGTGGTCCAGAATTCTGCGGAGATTGGGTCCGTGCGGCGGACGCCTCCATGGTTGAGCCCAAGTTGAGCCCATCTGACGCGGATGATGATGATGCCGGACGCACAGATCCTGGTTGTGGATGACGAACCGGACATCCTCAGCGTGCTCGTGTATCACCTGAGCCGGGAAGGATACCGGGTCACCACGGCCGTCAACGGACCGGGCGCACTGACGACGGCGGAGGCCGACCAGCCGGACCTCATCATCCTCGACCTCATGCTGCCGGGCATGGACGGATACGAGGTGCTGCAGCGGCTGCGGCGCGCGGAGCGCACGAGTTCCATGCCGGTCATCCTGCTCACCGCGAGACGGGAAGAGGAGGAGCGGGTCAAGGGTTTCGAGGTCGGCGCGGACGACTACATCACGAAGCCCTTCAGCGCGCGCGAACTCACGCTGCGCGTCGAGGCGCTTCTCCGCCGGTCGAAGGCGGAACCGGTGTCGACGACGAGGAGGATCGCCGTGGGACCGGTCGAACTGGACCGGGAGGCGCACCGGGCCTTCTCGGACGGGGTCGAGGTCGACCTGACGCGTCTCGAGTACCGCCTGCTCGAAGTGCTGCTCGAGAGGCGTGGACGCGTACAGACCCGCCGCCAACTGCTTCAGGCCGTGTGGGACACGAATGCCGCGATCGAAACGCGCACGGTCGACATGCACGTCGCCCGGCTGCGGACCAAGCTCGGGGACGCCGCTCCCCTGATCGAGACCGTTCGGGGGATCGGTTACCGATTCCGCGCGCTCGACAAGTAGTTCGCGCGGCGGAGCCCGTTCGGTGAGATTGGCCACCCGCTTCTTTCTGGCCGCGGCCGCGGTGTTCGTGGTGGCGTACTTCGCCGCCCGGTTTACCCTCCGGCTCGACGCGACGGGCGTGGCGGTCGAAGCCGCCGTGCTCGGAGGCATCCTGCTCCTGCTGTGGCCGGCTTCCTGGTTGGTGGCCCGGAGAATCGAGTCGGCGCTCGGAGAGGCGCGGGACGCCGTCGATCGCATCGCCTCCGGTGACCTCGATCCCTCGATCGGCGCGACCGGTTCCGGTTCCGTCGGTTCCGTCGGTTCCCTGGGTCGAGCGATCGACCGCATGGCCGGACAGGTGCGCGATCGTGTGGAGGTCTCCGAACGCAAGTCCAGTGACCTGAGAGTGCTCTTCGACGGGTTGGAGGACGGACTCGCGTTCATCGATCGGGAGGGGTTCGTAAGCCTCTGCAACCCCGCCTTCGAGCGCTGGGCCGGACGTGAGGTGGCGCCCGGCGCTCGCGTCGGCACGCTCTTCCGCTCTCCCGGGATCGCCGAAGCCGTTAACGCGGCGGGGCGCGGCGAATCCACGACGGCCGAAGTCGAACTCGGCGCGAACACGGTGCTGATGTCGGTCCGACCCCACCGGTCGGGCGCGATCATCGTGCTCCGCGACCTCACCGTCATGCGGCGACTCGAGGGCGTCCGCCGGGATTTCGTGGCGAATGTGTCGCACGAACTCAAGACCCCGCTCACGAGCGTGGTGGGCTTTGCCGAGGCGCTGGCGGAGGGAGGACTCGACGCGGACCAGGCGGACGATTTCGCACGCCGCATCTTTTCCAATGCGACCCGCATGCGGTACCTGGTCGATGACCTGTTGGACCTCTCACTTCTCGAGTCCGGCAACTGGAACCCCGAGCCGGAGGCGGTCTCGGTGGGCGCCCTCGCGAGGGAGGCGTGGGAGACGCTGTCGCCGAAGGTTCGGGCCGCCGACCTCGACCTGCGCGTGTCGGGAACGGAGCAGCCCGCCTGGGCGGACCCCGATGCGATCCGCCACGTGATCCGGAACCTCCTCGACAACGCCGCGCGCTACAGCGATGAGGACCCGGACATCAGGGTCCGGATTGAATCGGACGGACGGTTCCAGCGAGTGGAGGTCTCCGACCGCGGCCCGGGGATCGCGTCCGTGCACGTCGAACGCGTGTTCGAACGCTTCTACCGAGTGGATCCGGCGCGTTCGCGCGCCCGGGGGGGAACCGGCCTCGGACTCTCGATCGTGAAGCACTTCGTCGAGGCGCACGGGGGCAGGATCGGCATCGAGAGCGTGCTGGGCCACGGAACCACCGTCTGGTTCACGCTCCCGGATGCCGCCCGGCCCTCGAGGAGGGAGAGCCTCGATGTCCCCGCCTGACAGGCTGCTTCGCCCCGGTCGCTTCGGTCGCTTCGGTCGCTCCGGTGCGGGATGGGCGACGCTGGCGGCTCTTGCTCTCGCGGGTTGCGGCGCCGACCCGGACGGAGGCCTGTCGGGCCTGATCGAGGTAGATGGGTCGAGCACCGTCTTCCCCATCAGCCAGGCGATGGCCGAGGAATTCCAGATCGCCGGCGGACGCGCGGTTCGCGTGTCGGTGGGCGTCTCCGGCACGGGGGGAGGGTTTCAGAGGTTCTGCAACGGCGAGACGGACATCACCAACGCTTCGCGACAGATCGACGAAGCCGAGGCCGCGTCCTGCCGGGCGGAGGGCATCGAGCCCGTCGAAGTGCAGATCGCCCGCGATGGCCTGACGCTGGTCGTGCACCCCTCCAACGACTGGGTCGCCTGCGTCAGCGTGGCCGAGCTCCGGCGGCTATGGGCGCCCGGGTCCGAGGTCGAGCGCTGGAGCCAGCTCCGCCCGGACTGGCCGGATGAGGAACTGAAGCTGTACGGACCCGACACCGATTCGGGCACCTTCGACTACTTCACGGCGGCCGTGGTCGGCGAGGAGGGCGCCAGCCGGAGCGACTACACCGCGAGCGCCGACGACAACGTGCTCGTCGGGGGCGTGAGCGGCGATCCGGGCGCGCTCGGCTACTTCGGCTACGCGTACTTCGAGGACAACCGGGAGCAACTGCGCGCCATTGAGGTCGACGGGGGCGCCGGTTGCGTCGCACCGTCCCGCGAAACGATCCTGAACGGTACGTACACGCTCGCTCGACCGATGTACATCTACATTCGGCGCGATGCGCTCGATCGACCGGAGGTCGGGGCATTCGTGCGCTTCTTCCTCGAGCGGGCGGCGACCCTGATCCCGGAGACGGGGTACATACCGCTCGAGCCGGAAGCGTATGCGGAAATCCGAGCCCGGATCGGCTAGCACCCTCGGCGAGCGCCTGATCGGGGCGCTCCTCTTCGGCTGCGGAGCGCTCTCCATCCTGACGACGGTCGGGATCGTCGTGGTGCTGCTCACCCAGTCGCTGGGCTTCTTCGCCGAAGTATCCCCGGTCGAGTTTCTCGCGGGGACGCGCTGGTCCCCGGACCTCGTGCCGCGGTCGTTCGGCATCCTCCCGCTGGTCAACGGCACCCTCCTCGTCGCGGCCGGCGGGGCGCTGATCGCACTCCCGGTGGGACTGGCCACGGCCATCTACCTGAGCGAGTTCGCATCGATCCGGACGAAGCGGACCGTCAAGCCGGCGCTCGAGATTCTCGCGGGGATTCCGACGGTCGTCTACGGCTACTTCGCCGTGATCCTCGTCACCCCGATCCTCAGGTCGTTCTTCCCGTCGGCGGGCGTCTTCAATGCCGCGAGCGCCGCCATCGTCGTGGGCATCATGATCCTTCCGATGGTGTCATCTCTCTCCGAGGACGCGCTGAGCGCGGTCCCCGACGCTCTGCGCGAGGCCGCGTACGGCGTCGGGGCCACCCCGTACGAGGTGGTGACGCGGATCGTGGTGCCGGCGGGTCTGCCCGGCATCGCCGCCAGCTTTGTCCTCGCGATCTCCCGCGCCATCGCCGAGACGATCGTCGTGACGCTGGCCGCGGGCGCGACCCCGGGCATGACGCTGGATCTGCTCCAGAGCGTTCAGACGATGACGGCCTACATCGTGCAGGTGAGCCTGGGAGACGCCCCGCCGGGGTCCGTCGAATACCGGACCCTGTTCGCCGTCGGCCTCCTTCTCTTCCTCATCACGCTGGCCCTCAACCTGCTGAGCCAGCGCATGGCTGCGCGCTTCCGGGGGAGCTTCCGGGGGAGCTTCCAGTGAGTCCCGGCGCGCTCCGCGGAGGCCGTTTCGACCCGCGCCTCGAGGCCCGTCGCCGCGCCGGGGTCCGGTTCAAGTGGCTGTGCCGCCTTGCGGTGGCCTTCGGGGTCGCGTCCTTGGTCGTCCTCCTCGCGAGTATCCTGGCGGACGCGCTGCCGGTGCTGTCGTTCGAGTTCCTGGCCAGCCATCCGTCGCGTTTCCCGGAGCGTGCCGGTATTCGCTCCGCCATCCTCGGGAGCGCGTGGATGCTCGCGCTGGCGGCGGCGATGTCCTTTCCGCTCGGAGTCGGCGCCGCGCTGTACCTCGAGGAATATGCCCCGAGGAACCGCTTCACGAGCCTGCTGAAGACGAACATCGCGAACCTCGCCGGCGTGCCCTCCATCGTATACGGCATCCTCGGCCTCGCCGTGTTCGTCCGCTTCCTGGCGCTGGAGCGGAGCCTGCTCGCCGGAGCGGCGACGCTGTCGCTGCTCGTGCTCCCCATCGTCAATATCGCGGCCCGCGAGGCGATCCGCGCCGTCCCGGACGCGTTGCGGGAAGCTGCCTACGCGCTCGGCGCCACGCGCTGGCAGACCATCCGGCATCACGTGCTCCCGGCGGCCATGCCGGGAATCCTTTCCGGCGCCATCCTCGGTCTCTCGCGCGCGGGGGGGGAGACCGCCCCGCTGCTCATCATCGGCGGTCTGACGTTCATCGCGTTCGACCCGGTCTCGCCCATGGATCCCTTCACGGTCCTGCCGATCCAGATCTTCAACTGGACCACGGATCCACGCGGGGAGTTCCATGCGCTGGCGGCAGGAGCCATTGTGGTACTGTTGGGCGTGCTGCTCATGATGAACGCGGCCGCGATTCTGATTCGTAACCGATACGAGAGGTGACCGTGGCGTCGGATGCGGTCCTCGAGACCGTCGGGCTCGGCGTTCGCTACGGCGAAACCCGGGTGATCGGGGACATCTCGCTCACGATACCGGAAAGGCGGGTGGTCGCCTTCATCGGGCCTTCCGGTTGCGGCAAGAGCACGCTCCTGCGTTGCTTCAACCGCATGAACGACCTCGTGCCGACGGCCCGCGTCACCGGCCGGGTCCTGTTCCGAGGGCGGGATCTCTACGCGCCCGGCGTCGAGGCGGCCGATGTCCGGCGCACCATCGGGATGGTGTTCCAGAAGCCGAACCTGTTTCCGAAGTCGATCTTCGAGAACATCGCGTTCGGCCTGCGGATCAACGGCTTCCGGGACGACATCGGCGATCGGGTGGAGGCGTCGCTCCGCGCGGCCGCGCTCTGGGACGAAGTGAGCCACCGCCTCGACGCGGACGCCCTCGGGCTCTCGGCCGGACAGCAGCAGCGGCTCTGCATCGCGAGGGCGCTGGCGGTGGAACCGGAGGTTCTCCTCATGGACGAGCCGGCGAGCGCGCTCGACCCGATCGCGACCGGCCGCGTGGAGGACCTCATCGGAGATCTGCGCGGAGACTACACGATCGTGATCGTGACGCATAACATGCAGCAGGCCGCGCGCATCAGCGACGACACGGCCTTCCTCTACATGGGCGAACTGGTCGAGTACAAGGAGACGCAGCGCTTGTTCACCAATCCCGAGGACGAGCGGACCGAAGCCTACATCACGGGCCGGCGGGGCTAGAAGGGCCGCCGGCGATGTCCTTCAGGCAGTTCGACGATCGGGTGGCCGATGTCACGCGGATGCTGCACCGGATGGCGCACGACATCGAGCAACTGGTGCAGCGGGCGGTGGCGCTCGTGGGCCAACCCGTCGTGGACGCGGACGCGATCCGGGAAGCGGACGACGCCATCGACCGGGTCGAGGTGGAGGTCGAGGAGTCGACGGTGGAGATCCTCGCGCTGCATCATCCCGTCGCGAGCGACCTGCGCGTGCTCGTCGCGGTCCTCAAGATCAACAACGACCTCGAGCGGATCGGCGACCATGCGGTGAACATCGCCGAAGCGGCCGAGCGGCTGGCGAGGGCCGAAAAGAAGGTTCCCATCCCGCCCGAACTGGACGAGATGAGCCGCATGGCGAGGGCGATGCTGCGCGATGCGCTCGACGCCTTCGTACACCGCAACGCGGACGACGCGCGCTCGGTGATCGCCCGGGACGACCGGCTGGACCAGCTCCAGGACTCGCTGGGCCGGGTGATGATCACGCATATGCCGGACTACAACCTGTCGGCGTGCCTGCAGGTCATCCTCATCGGCCGCAATCTCGAGCGGATCGGCGACCTCGCGACGAACATCGGAGAGGATGTCGTCTACATGGTCCAGGGCATCATGATCCGGCACCAGGAGGGCACGGCGGATCCGGCCTAGCGGCCGGCGGTAGCGCCCCGCGTCAGCGCGAGGCGTTCCAGCGGTCGTCCACCTTGCGGCGGCGTTTCCGCACGGCCTTCAACATCCGGCTCTGATAGTCGATGGGGCGCTCGCCCGGCGCGGGCTCGCACAGCACGTACTCTCCGGTCGGCCGCAGTTCCCAGGCTCGCTGATTGTCGCGAAGGGCGAAGCGCAGCGTCTTGCGCAGGCGTTTCCGGATCCGCTTGTCGCGCACGGGCAGCAGCACTTCGACGCGGTCGTCGAGGTTTCGGCGGCGCCAGTCCGCGCTCCCGATCCAGACCTCGGCGCTCCCGTCGTTCTCCCACCAGAAGATCCGGTCGTGCTCCAGGAAGCGTCCGACGATGCTGCGCACGCGAATGTTCTCGCTGAAGCCGGGGATCCCGGGGCGGAGCCGGCACTGGCCGCGGATGATGAGGTCGATCTGCACGCCGGCGGCGGACGCCGCGTAGAGGGCGCGGATCACCTTCGGGTCGTCGAGGCCGTTCATCTTCATGATCATGCGCCCCCTCCGGCCGGCCTCGACATGGGAAACCTCGCGCTCGATCCGGGCGATGAGGGCCCGTCGCAGGTCGCGGGGCGCCACGATGAGTTCCTCGTACTGCTGGTCGGGGGCGTACCCCGTCAGGTAGTGGAACAGGTTCACCGCATCGCGGCCGATCTCCGGACGCGCCGTGAGGATCCCGATGTCCGCGTAGATCTGCGCGGTCTCGGAGTTGTAGTTGCCGGTGCCGATGTGGCAGTAGGTGCGGATCTCGTTCTCTTCCTCGCGGACGACGAGCGCGACCTTCGCGTGCGTCTTCAGCCCGACGAGACCGTACGTGACGTTGACGCCCGCCTCCTCCAGAACCGACGCCCACTCCATGTTGTCGGCCTCGTCGAAGCGGGCCGTGACCTCCACGAGCACGGCGACCGCCTTGCCCGCCTCGGCCGCCCGCACCAGCGCGGCGATGATCCGCGAGTGCTCCGCCGTCCGGTAGAGCGTCTGCTTGATGGCCACGACCGCGGGATCCGCGGCGGCCTCCTCGATGAACTGCTGCACCGTGGCGGTGAAGGACTCGTACGGGTGGTGCACCATGAGATCGCCCGCCCGAATCACCGTGAAGATGTCGGGACGGTCCTCCGTCTCGCCTTCGCGGATGAGGCGCGGCGGGATCATCGGCTCCCAGGGTTCGTGCCGGTGTTCCCAGGGACCCTCGGCCGCAATCTGCCAGAAACCCGACATCTCGAGCAGGCCCGGGATCTCGTACAGATCTTCCTCGTCCAGTTCGAGTTGGCGAACGAGGAACTGACGCACATCGTCGGGCATGCCCGGCTCGACCTCCAGACGCACGACGCGCGCGAAGCGCCGCTCGCGAAGCTCTTCGGAGATCATCTGCAGGAGGTCGTCCGCCACCTCCTCGTCCCGGGCCACATCCGCGTTTCGGGTGACGCGGAACAGCGACGCGCTCTCGATCTTCATCCCCCGGAAGAGCTCGCCCGCGAAGTGCCGCACCACCTGCTCGACGGGGACCACGTGCCCGCTCTCCGGGAGTTCGACCCAGCGCAGCTCCGTGGGGATCTTCACCCGGGCGAAGTGGCGGGTCCGGCGTTCCGGGTGCTCGAGCATCAGGGCGAGCGAGAGGCTCATGTTGGACAGGAAGGGGAACGGGTGTCCCGGGTCGACGGCCAGCGGCGTGAGGATCGGATAGATGCGATCGGTGAACTCGCAACGCACGTGCTCGCGTTCCTCTTCGTTCAGGTCCTCGAAATCGCGCACGACGATGTCGAGTTCCGCCGCGAGGCGCGGCCGGAGTTCTTCCTCCCAGACCTCCGCCAGCCGGGTCCGCATGGTGCGGACGCCTTCGCGCACGAGGTCCAGCTGTTCGGCGGGCCCGCGGCCGTCCAGCGATGGCTTCACCACGCCCGCTCCGAGCACGCGCTTGAGGCCGCCGACCTGCTTCATCACGAATTCGTCGAGGTTGTTCTCCGTGATCGCGAGGAACCGAAGCCGCTCCAGCAGCGGCGTCCGCTCGTCCATGGCCTGGTAGAGCACGCGCCAGTTGAAGTCCAGCCAACTGAGTTCGGCGTTGAAATAGAGCGACGAGTGGCTCGGCTTCGCGCCGTCGGGAACGGACTTCGGCGCCGCGGCGCGCGGGAGGACCGGGATGCCCCCTACGCGGTGGCCGACCTGCGGGCCGGACGGACGGGGAGTGGCGTCGGCGTCGCTGTCCGGCCTCGGGGCGTCCGGCGTCGGGGGGGCATCGGCGGGCGGGCGGGCCTCGCGCGTCGGGGACCCGTTCACGGCGGCGGAGCCGGATGGCGCCGTCGGAGAAGTGCCGCCGGCGCGCCGGCTCCCGTGGTGGACCCACGGCCGACGGGGCGCCTCTTTCGGCTCGGCTTTCGATTCGGCTTTCGATTCGGACGACACACGGCGCTCCCGGTCACTCTTTCGCGAACGATTTGCGAACGCAGGGCCCGAATTATAAGCCCTGCACCCCCCGTCCCGCTTGTTTTTGACGCCTCAGTCGGAGGACAGGTCGAAGGTGACGTACGGCTCGAGGCCGAAGATGCGGGCGAAGAGCTTCCCCTTCTTGCGCAGCGCCCACTGCTCGAGGAGCAGGCGTCCCCTCCGCTCGAGACGCAGTTCGAGCCGGTGTTCGTGCACGCGCGCCTCGACGCTGTGCACGCGTTGCAGGTGCTCGCGGTCCAGGGAGTCCGCGATGCGCAGGAGGGCGGCGAGCCGCTCCACCCGTCCGCGGTCGTGAGGATTCAGGTCGCGGTAGAGGTAGTGGCCGCGGCGCGGTTCGGCGCGCCGGTGGTAGCGCGCCACCAGGGCGACGAGCGGGAGTTCGTTCGGCGCGATCCCCGGGATCTCGCTGTGATGGATCAGGTAGAGCGAGTGCTTGTGGTGTTTCGCGTAGGAGATGTGCTGCCCGATGTCGTGCAGCATCGCTCCCGCCAGCAGGATCCGCCGGTCGCGCGGTTCGAGGCCGTGAACCTCGGCAAGTTGATCGAACAGCGAGATGGCCAGCGACGCGACGTGTCGTCCGTGATCCTCGTCGAAGAGATATCTGCGCCCGAGCGTGAGCGCTCCTTCGTGGACGATCCGCTCCAGCCGCCCGAAACCGGCCCCGCTCGCCAGTTCATCGACGAGGTCGAACAGGACGCCCTCCTTTACACCGACCCCGGGGACGAGGATTTCCTCGGCCCCCGCGAGTTCGGCGACACGGTCGTAGACGATCGCGGCGGGGAGGATCACGTCGGCCCGATCTTCGCGCAGGCCCAGCCGTCCGATGCGCTGGCTGTAGGAGAGGTGGGAGAACTCCTCGATCGCCATGGCGAGTTCCGCCCGCGTGATGCGGCGGTTCCCGTCGGCGGCGCGTTGGCCCGCGAGGCGGGCAAGCTCCTCGATATTGCCGCCGGTGGCGATCAACTGGACCGGCGTCCAGTGCTTGCTCGCGTGCGGAATGCGGAGCGTGGCGGCGTACTCCGCGAGCAGATTCGCGAAGTGGGCCGGGGCATCGTCCGCCCCCGTGAGTTCCTCGAGCAGCCGCACCGAGCCCATCCGGTGCGACTCGCTCCACATGATCCCGGACCGGTCCGCCAGCGAGACTTCGACGCTCCCGCCGCCGAGATCCACCAGCATCCACTTGGCGTCGCCGAAGTCGAGCCGCTGTTTCACGGACATCCACACGAGGCGCGCCTCATCCGTGCCGGAGATGAGGTCGAGCCGGATTCCCGCCTCCTCCTCTACGCGGCGGACGAGGTCCGCGCCGTTGCGGCTCTCTCGAACCGCGCTGGTGGCCACGGCGCGCACGTGCTCGATGCCCAGGCGATCAATCTCCTCCCGGAAGCGCCGGAACCCCTCGACGGTCCGGTCGATGGCGGAAGGCGACAGTTCGCCGGTGAGGAAGGCCGAATGCCCCAGCCGGACCGCGACCCGCTCCGAAGCGAGTTCCACGTAGCGGCGCGGGTCGCTGAACTCGGCCGCGACGAAGCGAAACGCGTTGGATCCCACATCGATGGCGGCGACGCGCAGCGGGAACGGAAGCGGGTCCCGACCGTCGGCGGTCTCGCGCGGCAGTGGTAGCGTGGTGCGCTGCATGCGGCCAACGTAGCCGGATCGATGGCGGCGCGCGCCACCCCCGGCCCGCTTCTACCCCCGACCCCCGGCCGAAGGCATGTTGGTGCCTCACCCTCACGATGCCGGAGGTTCCGAATGTCTGTCATCACTTCAGCGGCGACCGCGTCCCGACGCTCCCGGTGCGTCGGCGTCCTGTTCGCCTGTCTGGCCTTCCCGATGTCGGCGGCGGGCCAGAGCGAGGCGATCGCCTTCACCGGCGCCTCGGTGATCGATCCGGGGACCGGCGTCCTCTCGAACGCGACGGTCGTGGTGCGGGAGGGCGTCATCGTTTCCGTGGCGGAGGGGGGCGAAGCGCCCGCCGCCGCGCAGGCGGTCGACCTCGGCGGCCGCTTCCTCGTCCCCGGCCTCATCGACGCGCACGTCCACATCGGGACGCTCGAGGCGGCCCGCCGGGCACTCCTCTCCGGAGTCACGACGGCGCGCAGCATGGGGGCGGGATTCTTCGCCGACGTCGGCCTGCGGGAACTCTTCCGGCGCGGGAGCTTCGCGGGTCCGGAGATCCTCGCCGCGGGCTACCATGTGCGGCCCCGCCCGGCGGAGGGTCTCTTCCTCGATGAGCCGGGTCTCAGCGACCTTCTCGGACGCGATGTGCGCGGGCCCGAGGCGCTGGGGCGGGTGGCGCGCGCGATGCTCGGTCGCGGCGTGGATTTCATCAAGGTCAACGCGACCGAGCGCGCGGGCCTGCCGGAAACCGACCCCCGCAAGCCGTTCTTCACGGAGGCCGAACTATCGGCGCTGGTGGCGGAGGCGGGGGGCGGCGGCGTGCCGGTGGCCGCGCACGCGCACGGGGACCGCGGCGGCCGGGCCGCGGTCGCGGCGGGCGTGCGAAGCATCGAGCACGGGACGTACCTCGGCGAGGAAACGCTGCGCCTCATGCGGGAGCGGGGCACGTACCTGGTGCCGACGATCGCCGTCGTGTCGGATCTCACGCTCCCCGGTGGCGACTACGACGATCCGGTGCTACAGGTGCGCGGACGGCACATGCTCCCCCGGGTCCGGGAAACGGCCGCGGCCGCCCACGCGCTCGGGGTGCCCGTCGTCGCGGCGACCGACACGGGCTACGGGTCCGAGAGCGTCCTCCGCCTGAGCCATGAACTGATCGAACTCGTGGGAATCGGAATGAGCGAACTCGATGCGATCCGGGCCGCGACCACCGTGGCGGCGGAGTTGCTCGGCATCGCGGACCGCACGGGACGGGTCGCGGCAGGGTTCGAGGCGGACCTTCTCGTCGTCGATCGCAACCCGCTCGATGACATCGGCCAGTACCAGGATGTGCTGTTCGTGATGAGCGACGGCGTCATCGCGCTCGACCGACTCGATTTCCGGCCGGAGACGCCGAACTGACGATGAGCGAGATCGGACCCCTGGCGTACCTGGCGCTCCTCGCCCTCCTCGCCCCCTTCGGGGCGCATCGGCTGCGCCTGCTCTGGCTGCGAATGCGCCGACCCGCCAGGGTGGAATCGCGCTCCTGGGAGGACGCGCTTCCGGTCGTCACGGTGCAACTGCCCGTCTTCAACGAAGCCAACGTCGTCGAACGGCTCATCGACGCGGCGTGCCGCCTGCGCTATCCGGCGGACCGCCTCGAGATCCAGTTGCTCGACGACTCCGACGACGAGACGGTGGCGACCGCGGCGCGACGCGTGCGCGAGTGGCGGGCCCGGGGGATCGACATCCGGCACGTGCGCCGGGCATCCCGCGAAGGGTACAAGGCCGGCGCGCTCGCCCACGGCACGGCCCTCGCCCGCGGAGACTTCCTGCTCGTGCTCGACGCGGATTTCGTTCCGCCCCCGGAGTTGATTCGGGAGTTGCTCCCCCCCTTCGCGGATCCCGGCGTGGGGGCGGTGCAGGCGGCCTGGGACCACCTGTCCCCCGACGCGAGTTGGCTGACGCGCGCACAGGCGCTCTTCCTCGACGCGCATTTCGCGATCGAACACGAGGCGCGATACCGGGCCGGCCTCTTCTTCAACTTCAACGGTTCGGGCGGAATGTGGCGCAAGGCGTGCGTGCAGGCGGCGGGGGGGTGGCAGAGCGACACCCTCACCGAGGACGTCGATCTCAGCTACCGCGCCCAACTCGCGGGCTGGCGCTTCGTGTACCGGGACGACGTCCGGGTTCCCGCCGAACTGCCGGCCAGTCTCCGCGCGGTGGAGATCCAGCAGAGCCGTTGGACGCAGGGCGGAATCCAGAGCGCCAGAAAGCTGTTGCCGCGGATCTGGCGCGCCCCCGTGCCGGCGGCGATCAAGGTCGAGGCGACGGCCCATCTCGCGGGACACGTCGTCCATCCGCTGACGCTCACGATGGCGGCGGCGCTGGCGGGGGCCGGGTGGGCGTCGGCGACCGGCTTCGGTCTGCCCACGGCCGTTCATGTAGCCGCCGTGCTTCTCGCCACCGTCCCGTTCGTGCTCTTCTACGGGTCCGCCGGGTGGATCCGCCGGCGGCGGCGGCTCGGACGCCGCATCGTCGAGGCCCTGCTCCTGGGGCTGGGGCTCGGCGTGCCCCTCACCTTCGCCGTCGCGCGGGCCTGCCGCGGGACCCCGACCCCCTTCGCCCGCACGCCGAAACGAGGCTTCCATCCCGTCGTGGCGTATCGAGCCCGGCTCTCGGGCGGGCCGGCGTTTCTGCGCCTGGCGCTCGCCGCCGCGCTCGCCGGCGCCGTCGTGAACACGGCGCTCGTCGGGTCACCCGCCGTCCTGCCCTTCACGGCGCTCTTCGCCGCGGGCTACGCTCTCACGACGCGCGAGTCGCTGAGAACGCCGTCCCCGCCAGCCATCCCAGGCTAGGAGGGCCAGGGGCGGCCCATGGATCAGCCATGCCAGCCACGCGGGCTCCGGCCACGCCCCCGTGGCGAGGTAGGTATCCCGACCCGCGTACGCGAAGAACACGGTGCCGCTGAACAGGAGCCAACCCCGATTCGCCGATAGACAGGCGAAGGGGAGGACCCAGAGCAGATACCAGGGGTGGAGGGTCGGCGAGAGGAGGAGGGCGGATCCGATCGTCCACAGGAGGGCGCGGTCCAACGGCCAGCGGCGGAGCGCGGCGCGGCACGCGATGGCCCCGACGATCGACGCGCCGATCCACTTCGCGAGATCCGGATGCCCCGGCAGCCGCTCGAGTATCCGGTAGAGGCCGCCGTTGAACGCCCAGATGTCCGCGTAGGTCCGCAGACCGTCGAAGAGGGCCGGCCCCGCGCCGACGTAAGGCACGTAGAGAAGCAGGGGTACGAGGACCGCTGCGGCGAGCGCCCCGGGACCGCGTAGCCGCCAGAGCGCCGGGAGCGCGGCGAGGGGGGCGAACTTCAGCGCGCCGGCGAGTCCCAGAAGGGCTCCGGACCGCCACGCCGGCACCGCCGTGCTGCCGGCCAGCGCCACGGCGCCCAGCATGGGCGCGACCCCGAGCGGATCCAGGTGCCCGCTCCAGGCCACTTCGACGACGACGAGCGGGGACCAGAGATACAGCAGCAGCGGGAGCACGCTCCGGCCCGACGAAAGCCGGTCGATGAGCCGCGCCACCAGCAGGTCGGCCGCGAGCCACCCCAGCTTGAAGATCCACCACGCAGGCCCGGCCGACGCCAGCAGCGCAAACGCGACCTGAGCCCCCGGCGGATAGATCGTCGACACGTCCGCGTGGTTGATGAGCGGCCACCACGCGGTGCGCAGTTCTTCGAGCGCCGACGCCGAGGGGGGATGCGCGTAGGGATTCACTCCGTTGGACTGAACCCAGCCGTCCCAGATGTACCGATAGATGTCCTCGGAAAGGGCGGGCGCCGCGGGGAAGGCCCCCGCTCGAAGGACGATCCCGGCGGTCCAGATGCGCCGGCGGGTCGATGCCGCCCGGCCCGGCCCGGCGGCGCAGCCGGCCGCCGCGAGATAGGCCGCGAACGCCACGGCCCACAGCGGCATCGCCGGCCACGGGGCGCCGGATCCACCCCAGACCATTCCCCAGAGCGCCGCCGCCTCGACGGCCACGAGGAGCCAGATCATTTTCCGGCGCCGGACGTCACCGACCTGCGCCGGCGTCAGCGGGCGAACCCGCCGGGGTCACCGCCGAGCCGAACGGAAGAGCTGTCGCAGCGTGGGCTCCGGGAGTGCGACGGCCCGCTCGATGACGTGCGCCACCGATTCCTCCAGGATCACCGGAGCCGTGTCGTGCTTCTCATCGTCGAAGCGAAAGGAGAGCCAACCCCGCACGAGGTCGTCGGCGACGGGTTCGGCGATGACGAGGATCTTCCACCGGCGTTCCCCGTCGTCAAGGTTGCCGATCGGGGCCTCCTGGCCCGCTTCGTCCCACATCCGCAGTTGGGGGCGTCCTTCTTCGGCGCCGTCGGTTGCGTCGTACTGATCTCCAGCCATCCCCCCTCCGATTCCACCGGGATTCAATCGGGATTCAATCGGGATTCAATCGGTGTCCGGGGCCTCCTCCTCCGAACGCTGCCGCCACAGGCCCATCAGGTACTCGTCGTACTCTTCAGGGGCAGCTTCGTAGTCGCGGCGCCACGTCTCGAAATCGGGTAGCGGCACGCTCTCCCGCAGTCGCTTGGTCGCAAGTCGGACCATCGTCTGAAACGCCAGGCGCTCCTGGCCGAAAGCCTGCGCCCGGGCTTCCTCTTCCACGATCTCGTAGATGCGTTCTTCAGACAGGGAGAGGAATACTTCGGTGAGTTGAGCCGAGCAGTAGTCGGCGTATTTGGCCCGCAGGACGCCTTCGTCGGACTCCGATCCCCTCTCGGCATCCCGACCGGGCGCTGGACGCTCCGTATCGGAAGACACGGCTATACTCGGCTCGCAATCGCTGGCCAACCCCTCACCTCCCCGCTCACCTGCACCCCGCGCGATTTAGCTCCGGGCGGGACGGGCGTCAACGCCTCCGGCTGTGGCGGGGACGGCGCTCGGCGACCGGATCCGCGCCCCCGCGGGCACGCCGGCCGCCTCTCTCAGCGGTGTCTCGAGGCGGGCGTCTTGAGTTCTTCGAAGATGATGCGGCGGGCCAGGACGTACTGTATGGCTCGTTCGAGGAACTCCGGATCCCGCTGGCGTACGGCCTCCACATCCGCAGCAAGCTCCTTCGGGAGATCCACGACGACGTTGACGAGGCTACAGTCGGATGATGCCATCATGTTCAAGGATGCTCTCGCAAGAAATTCGAGGGTTTCGCTCTCTGTATCGGAACGGACCCCGGGGGTCCGCGGCAGTCGGGGGCCGTGCATTTCCCGTCGCGCTCTGAGGATAGGATCGACGTTCCGGCTCCTGCAAGCGGACGACCCTTTGGCGTAGGGATGGGAGGATTGCGCAAGGGGATCGTAACGGGCTGTATCATAGCGCGTTACGTGACTGTTGAATGATCGTCCAAAACTCCCGATCATGTGTGGATTGTGCCGCTAATCCGCGTCGCGTCCGTGGCGCGCGCGAGCGGCGTTCGTGCCCGCTACATGCGGCGATGAACGGGCTGTGACGGCTGCTCCCAAGGACGGGCGAGCGGCTTATTTTTTTCAAAAAATATCGATTGCCGCCGATGGGCGGCCGGGTTGCCGGGTGCTTCGCCGTTGGCGGTCCGGAGAGGCGCTCGACCGTGCGACCCGGGGAACGGACGGCTATGCTGTGCGCTCCAACTCCCGCGGGGCGGCGGAGGCGGCGGGATGGCCCTGGGACGGACGGCAAGCGGACGGCAAACGGACGGCAAACGGACGGCGAACGGACGATAACGGAGGGACACGAGTGACGGATTCCGCGCCCGGCGCGTTGATTCTCGGCGCCTCGAGCGGCTTCGGCGAAGCGGCCGCGCTGGCGTTCGCCGAGGCCGGTTACGACATCTACGGCGTACACCTGGACCGGCGGGCGGGACTCGCGCACGTCGGAGAGATTCGGGATCTGATCGAATCGCGCGGACGGCGCGCGACGTTCTTCAACGGGAACGCGGCTTCCGCGAAGAAGCGCGACAGAGTGCTGGACGAAATCGCGGAAAGCGCGGGGCCGGGCTCCGTGCGCGTGCTGATGCACTCCCTGGCCTTCGGAACGCTCCTCCCCTTCGTGCCCGGCGACGACGCCGGAATGAGTCCCGAGCAGATGAACATGACGCTGGACGTGATGGCCCATACGCTGGTCTACTGGACCCAGGGGCTGCTCGAGCGCGACCTGATGGGCGAAGGCGGCCGGATCTTCGCCATGACCTCGTCCGGCGGGGACCGCGTGATCCCTTCCTACGGAGCCGTCTCCGCGGCCAAGGCCGCGCTCGAATCGCATTGCCGCCAACTCGCGCTCGAACTCGCGGTGAAGGGCATCACCGTCAACTCGATCCGGGCCGGCGTCACGGACACGCCCGCGCTTCGCAAGATTCCCGGCGCGGAACACATGATCGCCGAGGCCGCCGCCCAGAACCCCCACGGACGACTGGGGACCCCGGAAGAGGTGGCGCGCTGCATGGTCGCGCTCGCCGCGCCGGAAACGGGGTGGATGACGGGGAACACGATCCGCGTCGACGGAGGCGAGGACTTCGTCGGCTCCAGGCCGCCCGGGGACTGAGGGGACCGAGGACGTGGACCCCCGGCGACTGGCCGGACCGGCGGCGGACCTGGCCCGGGAGATCGTCTCCGACGAGGTGGAGTACTGGCGGAGCGAGATCACCCGGCCCTGGCGCACGGGACGGCGCGGACGCTGGGCGGAGGTGGGCCGCTGGATCGGGACGGGCCTCGCGGTGGGAGCCGCGGTGTGGGGCGTGATCGCCGCGGTTCAGGCGGAGCGCCCCCGGGACTGAGGCGCCGGGGCTCGCGTCAGTCCCGGCCAGGTTCAGTTCCGGCCAGGTTCAGTTCCCGGCCAGGTCGAGGACGATTTCGATCCGGCGGTTCCGCGCGCGTCCTTCCTCCGTCTCGTTGCTCGCGATCGGGCGTTCCTCGCCCAGGCCGGCCGCCTCGACCCGCGAGGACGGAATGGGCACCCGGGCGAGCAGGTGCTCGCGCACGGCGATGGCCCGCCGCTGACTCAGCGCCTGATTCCCGCGCGTCCCGCCCTGCGCGTCGGTGTGCCCCTCGATCCGCACGGTAGCCCCCGGAAAGGTCGTGATGACGCGCTGGACCTTGGTGAGCAGGGGATACAGCGCCTCGTCGATCTCGGCCCGCGCGGGCTCGAAGGTGAGGCCGAACAGGCGGAGGACGAGCCGGTCTCCGACGAGCAGGACTTCCCCTTCCGCAGGGGTGAACAGGCCCTGGACTTCGCGCAGCCGCGCCTCCCGCTCGCGTATCGCGAGGAGTTCGTCGCGGGCTCCCGTGAAGCGCCTCTCGAACTCGGCCACGCGGTCTTCCAGCGAGGCCACCCGGCGGTCGAGTTCCGCGGTCCTCGCTCGTTCGCTCGCCACCTCGGCGCCCAGCCGCGTGTTCTCCGCCACGAGGCGGGCGATTTCCCCCTCGATGCGCGCGGTCGTTTCACCGGCGTCGCTCCGGAGGGCTTCGACGCCCGCGGCTTCGGCGAGGCGAGCCAGGTCCGCTTCATGCCCGTCGAGCAGCCGTTCGACCGTCACTTCGCGCCGGCGCACGCTGTCGAACAGGGCGGCCATGCGGTGGGCGCGGGAGAAGGCGGCGAACGCGGCTTCCCCGGCCCGCGCCGGCCCCTCCACGGGAGCGAGGTTCTCGATCTCCGTTTCCGCGCTCGCGATGTGCGCCTCGCCCACCGAGAACGCATTCGGGGCCAACTCGCTCGCGCCCGCGTTCATCGCAGCGGCTCGCGCCTGCATCGCCGCTCCCAGAAACTCGTCGCGCCGCGCCGCGCGGGTCGCCCGCCGGTAGAGCACCGCCGCGCGGTCCGCTCGCACCGCCACGTCCTCGAGATCTTCGCGTTCCAGACGACGGCCCGCCGTTTCCAGTTCGCGTTCGGCTCGCGCCCACCCTTCGACCGCCCGCGTCCCGGCTTCGGAGGCGCGGGCCTGGTCCCGGGCGGCGAGCGCCGCCGCGAAGTGCGGCCGGCCCGCGGCCGCGATCCGCTCCGCCGCTTCGAGCCAGCGTCCGGCCTCGCCCAGCAGTTCCTCGAACCGGTCGTCCTGTCGGCCATCCCTCAGACGACGCGACGCGTCCTCCAGCCGGTCCGCGGCTTCGCCGAACGAAGACGGCGCGAGGAGGTGGATCGCGTTCTCGCGCGCCTGGCCGAGGCGAGCCGCGAGCGTTTGCAGCGAACCCGCGCCTTCCTGGGCAGCGGCCGGACCCGGACACAGGAAGCAGGACGCGACGAGTACGGCCAGCAGGGCCAATAGGGCCTCCCGCCGCGGGCGCGACCCGGCCGGGAATCTGTGCCTGACAAACGCCATGTTTTCCGTGCTCTTCCTCGTCGGCAACCAAACGAATCCGGCGCGCGTCCACTGCACGATACACAGCACGATACACAGGCGGACGGCGGATGTCTCCCCGAGGGAATACCGATGGCCGCGGACGGGCCCGCGGTCGCGCGCCGGGCACCTTTCAATCTCACTCGCGGAGCGCCAGATTGCGCTCCCTTCGCGAACGAATTCACCCAGGGGGATCCCTTCATGAAACCACTTGCCGGCGAGGTTCAGCAGGGCGCAATTCCGGCTCCCGCCAACGAACCTGTCTACGACTACGCCCCGGGCACTCCGGAACGGGCCGCTCTCAAGGAAGAGTTGCTCCGCCAGCGGGGCGAGGTCGTCGAGATCCCGCTGATCATCGGCGGCCGCGAGGTGCGGACATCGAAGACGTTCGACGTCACGATGCCGCACGACCACGGCCATGTGCTGGCTCGCTGCCACATCGCCGGGACCGCCGAGGCCCGGGCCGCCATCGACGCCTCGCGCGCGGCCTGGGCGGAGTGGTCGAACTGGGCCTGGGAGGACCGGGCCGCGATTCTCCTCCGCGCCGCGGAACTGCTCGCCGGCCCGTGGAGGATGAAGCTCAACGCGGCGACCATGCTCGGGCAGAGCAAGACGGCGATCCAGGCCGAAATCGACGCCGCGTGCGAGGTCGTCGATTTCTGGCGCTTCAACTCCTTCTTCGCGGGGCGCGTGCACGCGGAGCAGCCCATCTCCGGGCCGGGCGTGCGGAACCGCATGGACCACCGCCCGCTCGAGGGGTTCGTCTACGCCATCAGCCCGTTCAACTTCACGGCCATCGGAGCCAACCTGACCACGTCTCCCGCGCTCATGGGAAACGTCGCGATCTGGAAGCCCTCGACCACCGGCGTGCTCGGGTCCTACTACGTGATGAAGCTCCTCGAAGCCGCGGGGCTCCCGCCGGGCGTGATCAACTTCATCCCCGGCGTGGCTTCGGAGATCAGCGATGTCCTGCTGTCGAGCCCGGAACTCGGCGGCATCCACTTCACCGGTTCGACCGGCACGTTCCAGCATCTCTGGAAGTCCGTCGCGCAGAACGTGGAGAACTATCGGGCCTATCCGAGACTCGTCGGCGAGACGGGAGGGAAGGACTTCATCCTCGCCCACGAGAGCGCGGACCCGCAGGCGCTCGCGGTCGCGATCGTGCAGGGCGGCTTCGAGTACCAGGGACAGAAGTGCTCGGCGACATCGCGCGTGTACGTGCCCGATACGATGTGGGAGGATGTGCGGGACCGGGCGGTCGCGATGACCGGAGAACTTCGCATGGGCGACCCGGCGGACTTCCGGAACTTCCTCGGCGCGGTGATCGACCGGCCGGCGTTCGACCGCATCAAGTCGTACATCGACTACGCTCGCGAATCCGGCGATGCGCGCATCCTCGCCGGCGGCTGCTGCGACGACAGCCGGGGCTATTTCATCGAACCCACGCTGGTCCAGGCGGACGATCCCGGGCACAAGCTGATGTGCGAGGAGATCTTCGGGCCGGTCGTCACCCTGCACCCGTACCGCGCCTCGGACTGGGAATCCACGCTCGCCCTGGTCGACGAGACGTCTCCGTACGCGCTCACGGGCGCCGTGTTCGCGCGCGACCCGGCGGCCGTTCGAAGCGCGGGCGCGGCGCTTCGGAATGCGGCGGGGAACTACTACATCAACGACAAGCCGTCCGGCGCGGTGGTCGGCCAGCAGCCCTTCGGCGGCGGTCGCGCGAGCGGCACGAACGACAAGGCCGGATCCGTTCTGAACCTCGTGCGCTGGGTCTCCCCCCGGACGATCAAGGAGACCTTCGACCCGCCGGTCGACTACCGGTATCCCTACATGGAGGAAGAGTGAGGAGCGGACGGAATCTGCTGCGCGCGGGGCTGCTCGTCGGCGCGTTCGCGGCCATCGGATGCGGCGAAGAGCCCGTAACCCCGAGCCGGGAGGTGTTGGAGGACGCGACGTTCCTCACGCTGGACGGTGGCGAGGTCACGCTCACGGCGGGAACGGGGGTCAGTGAGGACAACGTGCGACACGAACTTCTCCTCACGGCCGACGGCGATCTCGATTTCGATTCGGACGTCGACGCCGTCGCGGTGCTCGCGGCGGATCACGGGCGGGAGCGGTTCCTGACCCTGCATGCCGTTCTGAGGGACGGCGATCAGCTGCGGGACGTGTCCGCGCGCCTCATCGGAGACCGGATCGACGTCCTCCGGGCGGAGATTCTCGACGGCGTGATCCGGATGAGCGTCCGGGTGCGCAGGCCGGGCGACCCCGTCACGGTCCGCCCCTCGGTCGACCGGACCCCCTACTTCGCGCTGACGGATCGGGGACTCGCTTCCATCACGCTCATCGACGTCGTCGACGGGGAGGACGGGGACGACGGGGAGGACGCGCAAGCCGCCACGCCTGCGCTGTACACGCACGAATGGGAGCTTGAATCGTTCGACAGCGGGGACTGGAGCGCGAACCTCCGCGCGCCGCGTGAACCGGTGACGCTCAGATTCCAGGCGGACCTGCGCGACGCCGGGGACGTCACCGGGCAGTTGGCGGGATTCGCGGGCTGCAATCGGATGTTCGGGAGCTTCCGGGTGCACGAGGCGGAGGCCCTGCGGTTCTACGGCGTCGCGGCCATGCGCGGGCAGTGCCGGGAACGGCAGGCGGACTTCGAGCAGCGCTTGCTCGAAGCGCTTCGTTCCGTGAGAGCGTTCCAGGTCGACGGCGACCGGATGACGCTCGCGCTCCGAGGGGGCGCGATTCGTTTCCGGGCCGGACGGCGGCTGGCTTCGCACACGGCCGGCGCGACCCCGGACACGCCCGACGCGAGTTCAATGTAGATTCAACGTTCGCCCGCCGGGCGGAGGATCCGGTGCGGGCGGGAGAGGCGCCACGGTATGGGACGTTTCACAGACGAGGAACTGCAGCGGAAGGTACAGGAAGGGTTCATCGTCGAGTCCGAAGAGGACATGACGGAAACCTACAAGCGGGCGCTGATCACGCAGCTCACGGTCCAGGGCGACACGGAACTGATCAGCGCGCCGGCCTACTTCATGGCCGCGCGCGACGCTCCGTCCACGAACACGATGGTCTCCGCCACGGCGATCATTCAGGACGAACTCGGGCACGCGAACATCGCGTACCGCCTGCTCGAGGATCTCGGCGTGGACCGCCACTGGCTGCTCTACGAGCGGGAACCCGCTCATTTCAAGCACCCCTACGGCTTCGACCAGCCGCTCGTGGACTGGGCCGCACTCGTCTCGGCGAACGCGCTCTACGACCGGGCCGGGATCACGCTGCTGGGCGACGTACACCGCAACACGAGCTACGGGCCCCTCAAGCGCGGCCTCGTGAAGGTGAGCATGGAGGAGAACTTCCACCTGCGGCACGGGGAGGTCTGGATCCGCCGCTTCGCCGAGGCGGGGGGCGCCGCGAAGGAAGCGGTTCAGCGGACGCTCGACTGGATGTTTCCGATGGGCGTGGAGTGGTTCGGCATGCCGGACGACCGGAAGCACCACAACGCGCAACTCGACTTCCGCCTCAAGGGGATGACGAACGACCAGCTCCGCCAGACCTGGCTCAGGGCGGTCGTGCCGCTGTGCGAGGAGCTGGGTTACGACCTTCCGGCGCGCTGCGACCCCGATACGGACGAAGTGGAGCTGACCTACGAGCTTCCCTGCCAGTACGACCCGAAGGCGCGGCGCTGGCTCTTCAACGAGACGATCACCTGGAAGCAGGTGTTCGAGCGCTGGAAGGCGCGCGGCCCGATGAACGAGCAGTACGTCGATTCGCTGCGGAGAAGTCGATTCGCGGTCGAGCGGCTGCTCGCGGCATGAACGGCGGCGGCACGGCTCACGGCGCGGCGCGGCCTCGGCGCCTGCCGCGGTCCCTCCCGCGCTACGTCCCGCGGTACGAAGCGGGCATGAACTTCGGCGCCGTCCTCCGGGAGACGCAGGGCGGTCGGGAACTGCCGCCCCCTCCCGCGTTCGCCCAACCGGCCGAGGATCTCGCGGAACGGGCGCGCCGGGCGCTCTACGAAGTCGCGGACCCCGAGTTTCCGATTTCGATCGTCGACCTCGGACTCGTCCGCGGGGTCGAGGGAGACGAGGCAGCCGGGACCCTCACCGTCCATCTCACCTTCACGGCCACGGCCTGCCCCTGCATGGACTTCATCGAGTGGGACGTGCGGCAACGCCTGCTGGAACTGGACGGCGTCCGGGAGGTCGAGATCGTGACGGGGTGGGATCCTCCGTGGACGACCGCCGCCATCTCCTCGCGCGGCCGGGCGCTTCTGCGCTCCGTCGGAGTCGTGACGTGAGCGGTGACGGACGCGTCTACGAGGTGTTCGCGCGCAAGAAGAGGGCGGACCGCTTCGAGCACGTGGGCGCGGTGTCCGCCCCCAACGAGCAGTTGGCGCGCGTCTACGCGTGGCAGACGTACGACGAGGCGAAGTGGTTCGAGATGACGGTCGCGCCGCGCGATGCGTTCGCGGCGGTGAATCGGCCGCAGGCCCCGTTCACGCTCGGCGGTTCGGCCGGGCGTGCCCCGGCGGATTCACGATGACGGAGAGCGGCTTCCGGTCCGCGGAGGACCTGCCGGAGGAGGTGTCGGGACACCTCGGCAACCTCCTTCTCGCCCTCGCCGACAACAAGCGACTGCTCGGCCTCCGCTACTCGGACTGGATTCTCGGGGCGCCCTCGGTCGAGGCCGGCATCGCCTGCTCCGCCATGGCGCAGGATGAGTGGGGGCACGCCCGCATCCTCTATGCGCTGCTGCGCGACTTCGGCCACGATCCGTCCGCGCTCGAGCACGAACGCGGGGCCGACGAGTACCACAGTTCGGAACTGCTCGACCGGGACGTCGCATCGTGGGAGGAGTTTCTCGCCCTTAACTTCCTGTGGGACACGGCGCTCTCGGTCCAGTTCGAAATGCTCGTGGAGAGCCGCTACGAACCGATCCACTACAAGGTGCGCAAACTGCTCGAGGAAGAGCGCTTCCATTTCGACCACGGACAGGGGTGGACCTCCCGCCTGCTGAGCGCCGAGGGCGGACGCACGGCGCTGACCGAAGCCTTCGGAGCGGCCTGGAACGCGTGTCTGTGCTGGTTCGGGGCCGGGGATGACCCGCTCGTGTCGACGCTCGCCCACCACGGGATCGTGAGGGGGGATGCGCGCGGGGCGCGGGCGCGCTGGCTCGAGCGGGTGGGGCCGCTCGCCGCGGAGACGGGACTCGCCCGGGCGGCCGATGCCGGCGCGTCCGACGCCGGCTGGGTCAGCGCCCGCGAACCGGCCTGGGAGGGCTACCGCGCACGGCGGCGGCGCACGGCGGGGGGCGGGCCCGATGAAGATTCTCTCGCGCGAGTGCGCGGCGACCGCAACCGCACGCTCCTCCTGGACTGAACCGTGTCCGGCGACGCGAAACCCGACCGGCCGGCGGGGCGGTCGACGCTCGACGATCCCGTCGAATCGTCCGCCATGCCGGTTTCGATCCCCTGCCCCTTCTGCGGCTCGGACGATTCCGACCCGTTCGCCACCTTCGGGGGACAAGCGTCGACCGCCCAATATTACTGCAACGCGTGCCGAACGGTGTTCGAGGCCCTGAGGTGGCGCTGAACTGGTATTCCGCGGCCCCCGGGGGCGGCATTCTGCGAATCCGGACCCAGCCGCGCGCGAGTCGCACTGACATCGCGGGCGTTCATGGGGAGGCCCTCCGCATTCGCGTGGCGGCACCGCCCGTGGACGGTGCCGCAAACCGCGCGCTGCTCAAGTTCCTCGCGCGGCGACTCCGCCTCCCCCGCTCGGACATCGAGATTCGTTCCGGCCATACGGGACGCGTCAAGTCGATATGGGTCCGGGACCTGGATGAACCCACCGCGGCGCAGGCGCTGCTACCCGACCCGTGACGCTTCGGCCCCATCCGTGACGCCCCGGCCCGCTCCCGCGCGGGAGCCCGGCCTCTATCGCGGGCGAACCCCACCGCTCGCCCCCTTTGCGAGCGCGCTGGCCGCGTACGCGGCGGGGGCATCGGATCCCGGACTTCGGCTGCGCAGCAGTCTCGGGGAAGACGCATCGCTGCCGGTCGGGTTCTTCTTTCGGACCCCGGATCAATGGATGGACTTCGAGCGCTATGCCGTCGAGTTGTGCCGCGGCCGCGTGCTCGATCTCGGGGCCGGCGCGGGACCGCACACCCTCGCGCTCGAGGCGCGGGGACGCCCCGTCGTCGCGGTGGAAGGCTCCGCCGCCGTCGCTCGTCTGCTGCGGGCGCGCGGGGCCGCGTCGGTCGTGCACGCCGACTTCCGCCACTGGTGGCGACCGGGCTTCGACACGGTCCTGATGCTCATGAACGGGCTGGGGCCGGTGGGCACCCTCGCGGGCCTCGACCGCTTCCTCGCGCACGCCCCCCGGTTCCTGTCGCCGGGCGGGCAGGTCCTGATCGATGGCGCGGAAGCCGTCGCTCGCAGACCCTCGGCGACGGCGGGCTGGCCCCCTGCCGGCGGGTATCCCGGCCAGGCCTGGATCGAACTCTCCCACGCGGGCCGCGTGGGCCGGCCCTTTCGCGAATTGTACGTCGATCCCGAAACGCTCGCGCGTCACGCCACGCGGGCGGGCTGGCGGCTGGAGGTGGCGTTCGAGGATGGAAACGGGGCCTGGCTCGCCCGCCTCACGAGGCCTTCGTGACCCTCCGCGACGTCGACCGGGACAGGCCGCCTGCCAACCATTTCGTCGATTCCGGAGTCGAAAGTTCAGGAACCGATGGAAACTTTCTCTCTTTTTTGCCGTATCACGAGAGTACAGGTCGCAACCGCCGATTTCCGAGGAGGCCGAGGAGGGATGGATCACATGGACAGATTCTCGAAGTGGGCGACCACAGGCTCGCTGGCCTGGCTGGTGATGGCGGTGGGGCTGATCCTGGGCACGCACAGTGGGTCCGTGCAGGGCGCGCAGGCGGCCGGGACGCCGGAAGCCCCGGACGCCCCCGAAACCGTAACCTGTCCGGAGACGCCCGTTGCGGCGGCCCCCGTGGCTGTGGATTTCGACACCCACGCGAGGTCCTGAGCGAAGCCGCATCGCTCGCGACGCCGCCGGTTGGGCCGGGTCCGTAAGGGGACCCGGCCCTTTTTTTGTCGACGGACGATCCATGGGACGCGGCATCCGGTCGCGCGCCTGTTCGGAATCCCCCGTCAAGCGCATAGTTTCCCCCCCATGCCGCAACGAGAGCGTCCGGATTTCATCCGTCAGATCGTCGCCGAGGATGTCGAGAGCGGACGGCACGGAGGGCGCGTGCTCACGCGCTTTCCGCCCGAACCCAACGGCTTCCTCCATGTGGGCCACGCCTCCGCCATCTGCCTCAACTTCGAGGTGGCGCGGGAGTACGGCGGCCGCACGACGCTGCGCATGGACGACACGAACCCGACGACGGAGGACCCGTCCTACGTCGAGGCGATCGCGCGGGACATCCGCTGGCTCGGGTTCGGGTGGGACGGCGGGATCCGCTACGCGTCGGACTACTTCGGGGCGCTGTACCGGATGGCGCTGCGGATGATCGAGGATGGCTTCGCCTACGTCGACAGCCTGTCCGAGGAGGAGATCCGCGCGCACCGCGGGTCGGTGCGCGAACCCAGCCGGCCCAGCCCGTATCGGGATCGCTCGACGGAGGAGAACCTGGATCTCTTCCGGCGCATGCGCGCCGGCGAGTTCGACGATGGGGCGCACGTCCTCCGCGCGCGGATCGACCTCGCCTCGTCGAACATGAAGCTGCGCGACCCGCTCATGTATCGAATCCGGCACGCGCACCACTACCGCACGGGCGACGAGTGGCCGATCTACCCCTTCTACGACTGGGCGCACGGCCAGTCCGACGCCATCGAGGGCATCACGCACTCCTTCTGCACGCTCGAGTTTCAGGACAACCGCGCGCTCTACGACTGGTTCATCGAGCACACCCGTCCCGCGTCCGCCCGCATCGACCGCATCCCGGGAGCGGAGGGCGGCGGCGGCGAGGCGCTCGGCTCCTGGGATCCGCGGCCCCGCCAGTACGAGTTCGCGCGCCGCAACCTGGACTACACGATCGTCAGCAAGCGGAAACTCCTCCTCCTCGTCGAGGAGGGACACGTCTCGGGCTGGGACGACCCGCGCATGCCCACGCTGGCCGGCTTCCGGCGCCGCGGCATCCCCCCGGACGCGATTCGCGCCTTCTGCCGACAGGTCGGGATCGGCAAAGCCGACAACCGGGTGGAGATCGCCACGCTCGAATGGGCGGTGCGCGAGGCGCTGAACCGGCGGGCGCCGCGCGTGCTCGCCGTGCTGCGTCCCCTCGAGGTCGTCATCGAGAACTGCCCGGAGGGCGAGGTGGACTGGATCGAGGCCCCCTACTTTCCGCGCGGCGCCGATGCCCCGCCCGAAGGGTGGCCGGAAACGCGGAAGGTCCCGTTCACCCGGGTCCTGTACATCGAGCGGGATGACTTCGCGGAGGAGCCGGCTCCGGGCTTCCGCCGGCTCGCCCCCGGGCGCGAGGTGCGCCTGCGGCACGGCTATTTCGTCACGTGCCGGCGGGTGGAGAAGGACGACGCCGGCCGGATCGTGCGCCTGCACTGTACGTACGACCCGGCGACGCGAAGCGGAGCGGCGCCCGACGGGCGTCGGCCGGCGGGGACCATCCACTGGGTGTCCGCCACGGAGTCGGTGCCGATGGAGGTCCGCCTCTACGATCGCCTGTTCCGCGTCTCCGACCCGGCCGGAGGCGCCGAGGGCCTCCGGGAGGCCCTCAACCCGGATTCGCTGCAGGTGCTGACCCATGCGCGCGGCGAGCCGAGCCTCGCCGACGATCCACCCGAGACGGCCTGTCAGTTCGAGCGCCTCGGCTACTTCGTCCGGGACCGGGCCACGAGAGCCGCAGCCACGAGAGCCGCCGGACCGCTCGTCTTCAACCGGACGGTGACGCTCCGGGACGCCTGGAGCCGGCGCGCGAAGTCGGGCGACACCCGCGACGCCGCCCCCCCCGAGGCGCGGACCCCGGCGGAAGACACCTCGACCGGGCCGGCCGTTCCCGGGGTCGACTCGGCGCGGGAAGCCCGCGACGTGGCGAGGCGCGCCGACCCGGCGCTCCAGGTGGCCTTCGACCGCTTTCGGGATGCGCTGGGTCTGCCGGATGAACTCGCCGACCTGCTCAGTGGTTCCGCCGAATCGGTGCGCTATTATGAGCGGGCGATCCGCGGGGGAACGGATGCGGCCGCCATCGCGACCTGGCTCGTGCACGAGGTCCGCGGCGCCGGGGGCAGCGAAGGCGACGCCGGCGCCCTCGAGCCGGAGGCGCTGGCCGAACTTGTCGAACTCGTTCGCGAGCGCTCGATCTCGCGGGCGGTGGCGAAGTCGCTGCTCGCGCGACTCGTGGAAGACGGCGGAAGCCCCCGCGAGATCGTTCGGTGCGAGGGGCTGGGCCGGATCGGCGACGCGGATCAGATTCGCGAGGTCGTGGACGGTGTCGTGGCCGCTCACCCGGCCGAGGTGGCGCGCTACGCCGCCGGGCACACCGGTCTCGCCGGTTTTTTCGTCGGCCAGGTCATGCGCGCGACGCACGGACGCGCGGACCCGGCCATCGTGAGGGAACTCCTCGAGGAGAGTCTCAATGACGCGACGTGAAGCGGGGCTTCGATCGCCCGGACGTACTCGCTGCGGGTTTCTCGTGCTGGCTCTGTGCGGGCTGGCTCCGTGCGGGCTGTGGCCGGCGGCGGGGCTCGAAGCGCAGGATCCGGTACCCGCGGACAGCGTGATTCCGCTGGGCGAGTTGATCGTCTCGGCGCTCCGCGCCCCGACCTCCGTGGGAGAGGTCCCCGTCAACGTGACGACCGTGACGCGCGAGGAACTGCGCCTCTCCGCCGCGCAGACGCTCCAGGACGTCCTTCAGGAGGTGCCCGGCCTCAACTTCCGCTTCCCCTTCCAGGCGGGCGTCGCGCATCCCTCATGGCAGGCCGTCACGCTGCGCGGACTGGGAGGCACCGCCGCCAGCCGCACGCTCGTGCTCGTCGACGGCGTCCCCCTGAACGACCCCTACTTCGGCTGGGTGCGCTGGAGCCAGGTTCCGGTCGAAGTCATCGAACGCATCGAGATCGTGCGCGGCGGCGCGACCGTGAGTTGGGGGAGCCAGAGCCTCGCGGGCGTCGTCCACGTGATCACGCGCTCGGGTGGTGCCGGCGGGTTCTCCGCGGGCATCCAGGGAGGGAGCCAGTCCACCTTCCGCGGCGATGCGATGGCCTCCTTCGGCGACGACCGCGCCGGCGGCTACGTGGCGGGCGAGTTCTTCGACAGCGATGGCTACGTCCTGACCGAGCCGAGTCTGCGCGGCGCGGTGGACATCCCCTCCGCGTCGAGTCACGGGGCGCTGCGCGCGAAGGTCGAGTTCCAGGTCGGCGACGGGATGCGCATCCATGCCCAGGGCAACTACTTCGACCAGGACAAGGACAACGCGACCCCCCTCCGCAACAACACGACGGAGGCCGGGTTCGGCCAGGTCGGAATGACTTTCAACGGCGACGACGGTTCCACGCTCGCCGTCAACGCCTACCTGCAGTCGCAGTCCTACGTGAACTCGTTCTCGGGGGTCGCCGCGGGCCGAAACAGCGAAGAGCCTTCGATCAGCCAGGACGTCCCCTCGTCCGGGATCGGCGCGAATCTCGTGTGGCAGAAGCCCGGACTCGGCAGCCATAACCTCACGCTCGGGACCGACATCCTCAGCGCGACGGGGGAGGCCTCGGAGCAATACCTGTTCAGCGGCGGCGCGTTCGCGCGACAGCGGGAGACCGGCGGCGATCAGACGCTGTACGGCTTCTTCGCCCAGGACCGGATTCTCGTGAACGACCGGTGGCAGGTGTACGGCGGCCTGCGCCTCGACCTGTGGCGCAACGCCTCGGGCATGCGCCGCGTCTTCGAGATCGACGACGGGAACGTGCTGACGGACAACGCGTTCGACGACCGGAGCGGCAGCAGACTGAGCCACAACCTCGGCGTCCTGCTCGCCGCGTCCGACCGGGCGACGCTCCGCGGGAGCTTCTACAGCGGCCTCCGCGTCCCGACGCTGAACGAACTCTACAAGCCGTTCCGCGCGGCCGGGAATGTCGCCAACGAATCGAACGAGGCGCTGGATCCGGAGCGGGTCCTGGGCGCGGAGGTGGGGCTCGATCTGCGGCCCGACCCCGGCGTCCTCATCCGGCTCACGGGCTTCTGGGCCCGCGTGAGCGACGCGATCACCGACGTCACCATCCAGGAGGCCGAGACCTCCGGCGTGATTCAGCCGTGCGGCTTCGTGGCGGCCGGGGGCGTGTGCCGTCGTCGCGACAATGTGGGAACGCTGCGAAGCATCGGGCTCGAGACCGAGGTCGAGGTGCGGCCGGCGGGGGCCTGGCTGCTGGCGGTGAACCACCAGTACAACCCGACCGAGGTCACCGACGCGCCGGGCCGCCCGGACCTGATCGGTAACGAGGTGCAGGGGAGCCCGACGCACCGCGCCATGCTGCGGGTCGGGCACATCGACCCGTCCACGCTGGAGGTGGTCGCGACCGCCCGCTATCTGGGCGCCCGGTTCGACAACGACCTCAACACGGGGGAGATCGCGGCCTCGTTCCTCCTGGATGTCCGGCTTCGGCGGCAACTGACGAGCCGGCTGAGCGCGTTCGCGAGCGTGCAGAACCTCTTCGATGCGGTCGCCGAGATGTCCCACGACGCGAACGGGTTCATTCGCGTGGGGGCGCCCCGCACGCTCGTCGGCGGCCTGCGGGTGCGGCTCGGAGGCTGATCGCCCCGGTGCGCCGCGCCGCCTGAGCAACCGGGCGACCGGGCCACCCGCGCGCGTCAGTCGTCGAGCGCGAGCTGTGACAGGAGCGCGTCGATTTCCTGCCGGAGTTCGACCACGAGGTCGTCCAGCGGGATGATCCGGCTCTCCCGGACGCCCCGGTGGCTGAGTTCCGCGCCGCCCGCCGCCAGCGAGCGCTCGCCGATGACGAGGCGCAGCGGGAGGCCGCGCAGGTCGGCGTCGTTGAACTTCACGCCGGCGCGGAGTTCCCGCCGGTCGTCGTAGATCACTTCGATCCCGGCGGCGCACAACTCCTCGAACACCCGGTCCGCGGTCGCCCACGTCTCCTCCTCCCGGGCGAGCACGACGAGCGAGACGTGATACGGGGCGACGGAGATCGGCAGCTTGAGGCCGTAGTCATCCCGGTGCTCCTCGGCCACGCAGGCCAGCAGGCGCCCCGTCCCGATCCCGTACGAGCCCATCCAGATCGGGCGCTCGACCCCCTCCTCATCCGTGTACATCGCCTCCAGCCCCTCCGAGTAGCGGGTGCCGAGCTGAAAAATGTTCCCCACCTCCACGCCGCGGGCCATGCGCAACCCTTCGCCGCAGCGTCCGCACGCGGCGCCCTCGAAGGCAAGGGCGACGGGCCCGACGACGGTGGGCTCGTAGTCGCGTCCGCAGCAGACGTTGCGGAGGTGGTAGTCCGCCTCGTTCGCTCCGAGCACCAGGTTCGCGGACTCCGACACCCAGCGGTCGACGACGAAGATCGCGGCGCCGGGCTCCACGCCCACCGGCGAGGCGAACCCCGGCACCATCCCGGCCGCCGCGATCTCCTCCTCGTGCGCCGGGCGAAGCTCGAGCGCTCCCGCGAGGTTCTGGACCTGGATCGGGTTCGCCTCGAGGTCGCCGCGCACGATCGCCGCGATCAGCTTCTCTTCGCGAGCCCCCGCCTCCCCCGCGAAGCTGCCCGTGTAGAAGACCATCTTCCCGGTCTCCCGCGCCGAAATCCCGAGCAGCCCCGTCACGTCCTCGATCGTGGCCGTTCCGGGCGTGTGGACCCGCTCCAGCGGCGACATTTCCTCCTCGCGGGGCTCGAGCGTGAACTCGGCGACCTCCCGGTTCGCCGCGTAGCCGCAGGCGTCGCAGAGCGCGAGGCTGTCTTCGCCGATCGGGGTCACGTACATGAACTCGTGGGCGATCTTGCCGCCCATCATGCCCGTATCGCTCCGCACGGCCGTGAGCGGCAGGGCGCAGCGGCGCCCGATGCGCTCGTACGCCTCGTAGTGCCGGTCGTACTGCACCGCGAGCCCCTCCGGATCCCGGTCCAGCGAGTAGGAGTCCTTCATGATGAACTCGCGCACGCGGATGAGTCCGCCGCGGGAGCGGAGTTCGTCCCGGAACTTGGTCTGCATGTGATAGACCATGGCCGGGAGCTGCCGGTAGGACTGGATCTCGGACGCCGCGTGGAAGGCCACCACCTCCTCGTGCGTCATCGCCAGGAGCAGATCGCGGTCGCGCCGGTCGACGAACCGGGCCATCGTCGCATCGATGTCGTACCAGCGGCCGGTCGCCTGCCACAGCTCCGCCGGATGCACGACGGGCATCGACAGCTCCTGCCCGTCGATCCGGTCCATCTCCTCGCGCAGGATCTGCTCGATCTTCCTCAGCGACCGCCAGGCGAGAGGCAGATAGGAGAAGATGCCCGCCGCGAGCTGGCGGACGTAGCCGGCCCTCACGAGGAGGCTGTGCGACTCGATCTCGGTTTCCCCCGGCGCCTGGCGCAGGGTCATGCCGAAGAGATTCGAGACACGCTGTCCTGTACGCTGTCCTGTACGCTGTCCTGTACGTTCGGTTCGATTCACGGGTCGACCAGTCAGGGTGGTTGGGTGGTGAGGAATTGCCGCCGGACGGCGCCGAGAGACACGCGACGCTAACCGGCCCGCTGTCCGCGGGCGAGCATCTCGATAAGATATCGGCCCGACAGCGATACGACCTCATCTCCGGAGCAACCCGTGAAGCCTCTCACGATCATCGTCCTCGCCACCGCACTGGCGGCGCCCGTCTCGGCACGCTCGTTGCGCGGCCAGGAACCCCGGGAGCCGAAGGCGGAACTCACGGCGCTCCACGACATCGTGGCCTCCGTCTCGGCCGCGCGCGTGGAGGCGGACATCCGGCGGCTCGCGGGCTTCGGCACGCGTCACACGCTGTCCGATACGCTGTCCGACACCCGCGGCATCGGGGCCGCGCGGCGTTGGATCAAGACGCAGTTCGATGAGATCTCCGCCGCGTGCGGCGGGTGCCTCGAGGTCTCCTACCAGACCTCCTTCGTCGGAGGCACGACGCGCATCCCCGACACGACGGCCGTCGTCAACGTGCTCGCGATCCAGCGGGGGACGACGGACCCGGGCCGCTACGTCGTGATGTCGGGCGACATCGACTCGCGCGCGTCGGACGCGCTGGACGGCATCTCCGACGCCCCCGGCGCGAACGACAACGCCTCCGGGATGGCTGGCGTCCTGGAGGCCGCGCGGGTCCTCACGCAGTACGAGTTCAACGGATCCATCATCTACGCGGGACTCTCCGGCGAAGAGCAGGGGCTGTTCGGCGGGCGGCACATGGCCCGGGTCGCGCTCGACGAGGGCTGGCGCATCGAAGCGGTGCTGAACAACGACATGATCGGCAACATCGAAGGCCAGAACGGCGTCTCGGACAACACGGTCGCGCGCGTCTTCGCCGAGGGCACGCGGGCGGACGAGACCGAGCAGGTCGCCGCGCGGCGGCGCGTCACCGGGGGCGAGGTGGACTCCCCGTCGCGGAACCTGGCCCGCCTCATCGACCGCCTCGCCGACGGCTACGTCCCGAATCTCGACATGATGATGGTGTACCGGCTGGACCGGTTCGGGCGCGGCGGGCACCACCGGCCGTTCAACGACGCCGGCTTCCCCGCCGTCCGGATCATGGAGGCGAACGAGGACTACCGGCGCCAGCACCAGGACATCCGCGTGGAAGACGGGGTCGAGTACGGCGACGTCATCGACGAGGTCGAGTTCGATTTCGCCGCGAAGCTGACGGCGGTCAACGCGATCTCGCTCGCCGCCATGGCGTGGGCTCCCGCGCCGCCGCGGAACGTCGCGGTCGAGGGCGCCGTCCGGCCGTCCACGACGCTGAGGTGGGACCCCGTCCCCGCCGAGCACGCCCCTAACCTCGCGGGATACCGCGTCTACTGGCGGCTCACCGACGCGCCGCAGTGGCAATGGAGCGTCTTCGCGGGCGACGTGACGGAGCACACGCTCGAGAACATCGTCATCGACAACTACCTCTTCGGCGTGGCCAGCGTGTCCGAGGACGGCTACGAGAGTCCCGTCGTCTTCCCGTGGCCCATCGGCGCCTACGAGCCGCTGGAGTGGCTTCGGCGCGACCCGGGCAGATAGCGGGCCGTGGCCGGGAGCCGCCAGGCGCAGCGCACCGCTACGCCCGCCGCCAGGCCCAGCGGAACAGGACGAAGCAGAACAGCAGCGCGACGGCGATCCACAGCCCGCCCCACAGGAGCGTGGGCACGCCGGTGAGTTCGGCCAGCATCCGGGCATCCGACCGCAACTCCGGCCGGTCGAGGATGTCGCTCTTGATGTCCAGCACCGCGTAGAGGCAACTCGTGAGGCCGAGCGCCGTGAGCAGGACGCGGTTCACTCCGGCGCTCGCCCGCCAGGCCACCGCGAGCAGCGCCGCGGAGAAGGCGAGCCCGAACGCGACGGCGAAGGACTGCTGCGCGAAGAGCAGCGTCATGCCCCCCACGATCACGGCGAGGGCCGCGGAGAACCACGAACTCAGCGTCGGGAAGCGTTCCGCGCCCCAGATCATCAGCCCGCCCCACAGCAGACTCCCGAGGTATCCCGCGGACAGGCTCAGGAACGCGTTCCCGCCGGGACACCGGCACAGTCCTCCCTCGCGCGGCGTCACCTCGATGGCGAGGATCCGGCCCCCCGTCGCCAGCGTGGCCAGCCCGTGGCTGATCTCGTGCAGCAGGACGACGAAGAGCTTCACCGGATACACGAAGGGCGTGTCCCAGAGCAACCACACGGCCGCGAAGAGGCCGACGAACGCGGCCAGGAAACGGACTCTTCGTTTGGATCGATCGTTCATGCGTTCCTCATACGGGATGCGCCGGGCGCCGGTGTCGGGTGATCCGGATCCGGTGTCGGGCGACCGCGCGCCGTCACGGTGTGGTCACGGTGCGATCAAGCTGCGATCACGCTGCGATCAGGAAGGCGAGCGCGACGAGCGTCATCGTCACGCCCGCGAGCGCGTATACCGGAACTTCCCGGTCGAACCACCAGCGGCAGACCGCGAAGACCAGCGAAAAGAGGCCCAGCGTCGCGTACACGGGGAGGAGCGCTCCGGCCCATTCCGTGCGCTCGCTGAGCGCGAGCACCGCGAGTCCCGAAGCGAGCGTCGCGACGAAGAGGGAGCGCTCGTCCGTCAGCGGCGGCTGTGGCCAACGGGTCGCGGGCAGCCAGCCGCCGAACGCGAGCGGGGCCAGGACGAGCGCCTCGCCCACCACGGTCAGCCGCCAGGCATTCTGTGCCGGACCCGCGATCAGGAACGCGTCGGTGAACGCGGCGAAACCGGCGGACGTCGCGGAGACCGCACCCAACAGGTAGAGCCCGAAGGCGATGATGCGGCCCGAGATCCGCGCGGCATGGAAGGTGCCCGGAGCGTCCCGGCGCAGACGGAGCGCCGGCACGGATCCCGCGGGCGCCCTCCCCACGCCGCGGGGCAACCACCGGGGGCGTCCGGCGCGCCGCGACATGGCCAGCAGCCGCGCCCCGAGTTCGCGCACCTCGTCCGCCTCCGCGCTCGACAGCTCCGCGCGGGCCACGGCGGCGTCGAGTTCGTCCTCATCCAGCAACACCCCGCTACCTCGCTCCGGCAGCCACACGTCGAGATACAGGTCCTCGATGACCCAGCGTGAGGATTGCAGTCGCGGAGGCCGGATCAGGTTGATGTAGTAGCCCTGAAAGGCGCCGCGGGGGTGGTAGAAGGCCCCGACCTCGAAGGGCTGCCCGGGCCGAAGGAACCACATGAGGAGGGAGCCCGGCCGCAGGGTCGTGGCCGCGTCGATCCTCACCGGCTTGAAGCGCGCATCGAGGATCTGAAGCGTGACCTTCCACTTCGGGCCGTCCACGAGCAACTCCTGGCGTAAGCGCTGCACGTGGCTGCCGCGACGAACCTCCACGTCGACGCGGGGCGCATCTTCCGGGATCCGGCGCGCGGCCCGCAGCGCGCGGCGCCGTGCCCCGAGGAGGTCGAAACCCACCTACATGTCCGGCGGAGACCCCGGGTCCCGCCGCAAGGCGTCGGACGTGAACGATCCATCCGCGTCGGCGAGCCTTTCCAGTCCCGGCGCCGGAGTGAAGCGGTCCCCCTGCCGCTCGCGCAGTTCGAGGAGACGGTCGCGCACGGACCGCGCTCCGCGAGACTCCGCCCACGCGAGCGGTCCGCCGCGGAACGGCGGGAATCCGGTGCCCATCACCATCGCGAGGTCGACGTCGCCCGGCCCCGCGACCACGCCTTCCTCCAGCGCGTACATCGCCTCGTTCACGGAAATCAGCAGGCAGCGATCGATGATCTCCTCGGGTCGCACGCCGCCGCCCCCCGAGCCGAAGGCGCGGCCCACCTCCCGGTCCACGCGCTCGTCGCGATCCGAATAGGTGTAGAAGCCGCGGCCGTTCTTCTTCCCGAGTCGGCCCAGGCCCGTGAGCGTTTCCAGGGCCGCGGAGGGGCGCATGCGGTCTCCGAACGCACGGGCCATCTCCTTCGCGACGTGCGCGGCGACATCGAAACCGACCTCGTCAAGCAGCCGGCACGGCCCCATCGGCAGCCCGAACTCCTTCAGCGTCCGGTCGATGCGGACCACGTCCGCACCATCCTTCAGCAGGAACCCGACTTCGTTCAGGTACGGCGCGAGGAGCCGGTTGACGAGGAACCCGGGCCGGTCCGCGACCAGCACGGGTGTCTTCCCGAGCCGCCGCGCGAGCGTGAACGCCGTGGCGAGCGCCGCATCCGAGGAAGACTCCCCGCGGATGATCTCCACGAGCGGCATGCGGTGCACCGGATTGAAGAAGTGCAGGCCGACGACCCGGTCCGGCCGGGCGGCCACCCGGCTCAACTCCGTCACCGACAACGAGGAGGTGTTGGTCGCGAAGACGGCGTGCGGGGGGAGTGCCGCCTCCACATCCCGAAGGACCTGCTGCTTCACATGGAGCCGTTCGACGACAGCTTCGATGACGACATCGACCTCGTCGAAGCGCTCGTAGTCGAGCGTTCCATGGATGAGCGCGAACTTCAGCCCCACCTCCTCCGGCGCAATGATTCCCCGCTTGCCCGCCTTCCGGAGCAGTTCGCTCGCGTGGCGCAGTCCCACATCGAGCGCCTCCCGGTCGATGTCCTTGAGGATGACCGAGAGGTCGTGCGCGGCGGCAAGCTCGGCGATCCCGCCGCCCATGACGCCGGCCCCGAGGACGGCGACCTTCTTGACCTCCCGCTGCTGTGCCGCGATCTCCGGCGCAAACGTCCTGTTCGCGGCGCGACCTCCGCGGAACAACCGAACGAGGTTCCGGCAGACGGTCGTCGTGGCCACTTCACCGAGGGCCTCCGCCTCGATGGCGAGTGCCTCATCGATCGGCAGGTCCAGCGTGTCCTCGATGACATCGATCGCCTTCAGGGCCGCCGGGTAGCGCGTCCCCGAGGCGCTGCGCACGCGTTTGCGGGCGCCCCGAAACAGAAGGCGCCGACCCAGGCCGGTGTTCTCGAGGAAGCGGTCGCGCGCCGTCGCATGCGGGAGCACGCGCTCGACCCGCCCGAGCACGGCGTCCAGGGCCACCTGCGCGACGGAATGCTGGAAGCCCGTTTCCTCGAAGACCTGGTCGACGAGACCGTATCGATACGCGTGCGCGGCGGAGAGGCTCCTGCCCGTGAGGATCATGGAGAGGGCCCGCTGAATCCCGATGAGGCGGGGCAGCCGGACCGAGCCTCCGAACCCGGGAATCAACCCGAGCTTGATCTCGGGCAGGCCGATGGTCGTGGCGGGCGTGTCCGCGGCCAGGCGCCAGTCACACGCCAGCGCGAGTTCCGTGCCTCCGCCCAGGCAGGCGCCGCGAAGCGCGGCGACCTTCGGGATCCCGAGCCGTCCCAGCCGGCTGAAGATCCGCTGCCCCATGGCGCTCTTCCGCCTGCCGTCCTCTTCGTCCTCGATACCGGCGATCTCGTTCACGTCGGCGCCGGCGATGAACGTGTCCGGCTTCTCGCTCCAGATCACGACCGCGATGGGATGGCCGGTGGCGATCCGCGACTCGAGTTCCGTGAGGTGGCGGTCCAGGTGCCCCATCACCTCGGAAGTGAGGAGGTTCACCTGGGAGTCGGGGGCGTCGAAGATCAGCCACGCGATCTTGTCCGCGTCGATCTCGAGCCTGAGCGTCGTCGGCTTATCGCCCATGCGTCCCCCTGCTACCCGGCAGCCAGGGGCCCGCGGGGCTGCGCGCGGCGCGAAGGCCGCCCGTGTCTTGCCGGTAAGGACCTAGCAGCGCTGACGCACACCCTGCCGCAGATCGGCGTTGCCCGGCTCCAGCCGCAGCGTGTCCGACGAAGCCTCGTCGACCATCACGTTCCAGTAGAGTTCGCCGCCCGCCGTGTTCACCCGCGCGTGGACCCACCAGGGCCCGCCGGACGCCGACGCCCACGCCACCCCATCGGCGTCCGTGGTGTCCGCCAGCACCTCTCGTCCCAGCGCCGTGAGCAGATCGCTCTCCAGGTCGCCATACCCCGCGAAGGCCGCTTCCTCCCAGGAATCGATGACGATGCAGATCGAGTCGACGCGCTGCTGGGTGGCCAGCTGCATCTCGTTGAACTCGTCGAACGCCGCCTGCCGCTGGCGGTCCAGGGCCCGTTCGCGATCCTCGAGGTCGCCGAACCGGTCGAACAGTTCCCGGTACTCCCTGCTGCGATCGTCGAGGTTGTCGAGTTGGGTGGTGATCGCCCGCATGGAATCGCGGACGTTGTTCCAACTCGACTCCGCCGTGCTCCACCGGTCCCGCAAGTCCTGTTCGGTCAGGGAGGCCTGTTCGAGATCCGCGGGGATCGACGGCTCCGGCGTCGCGGCCTGCCCGGTGATGACGGCGAACAGGGAGTCGCGATCGAAGGGGATAAACTGAACTTCCAGGTCATCCACCGGCTCGGACGCGGCCTCGTCGGCCGTCACCTGCACGGTGATTCTGCTGCCACAGGCGGTCAGCAACGGGAGGATCGCAAGAAGCGGGACAGCCGCGCGCAACTTCGACATCAATCGAACTCCAGTTGGGGTGTCCGGATAAGTGGGCGGAATCTAAGAAGCTCCTGCTAGCGGCGGTAGCCGTCCAGGAAGTAGCCGACCGGATTCACGGCGCGGCCATCGACCAGGACCTCGTAGTGGAGATTCGGACCCGTGGCCATCCCGGAGATGCCGACCTCCCCGATGATGTCGCCACGCTGGACCCGTGCGCCCACGCGAACCGCGATGCGGCCCAGGTGAGCGTAGCGGCTCTCATAGCCGTCGCCGTGATCGATCTCGACGATACGGCCGTACGAGCTCTTCGAGCCGGCGAAGGTGACCTGTCCCGCTCCCGTCGCCATCACGGAACTGCCGAAATCGGCCGAAATGTCGACCCCGGTATGCGGGCGCCGGAGTCCGAGCATCGGATGCAGCCGGTTATGGCTGAAGCCGGAGGAAAGCCAGGAATCCTCCCCGATGACCGGCCAGATCGAGGGAATGCGCTGATACCGCTCACGCCGCACGCCGACGGAATCCGCCGCCTCGGTGAGACTGCTCCGAAGCAGGTCCGCGCGCCGCAGCAACTGTTCGATGTCGACCGCCACATCGCCGGCTTCCCGCGCCAGGTCCGGGGCGATCTCGAAGAACTCGTCGTTCGTCGGGTCGACGCCGCCGGGACCGCCGACGCCTACCGAGTAGACGTCGGGATCGAGCAGCGGAAGGCCGGCGACGATCCGGAACCTCTGTTCCTGCACCGAGAGATCGTCGAGCGCCCGGCTGAACTGTCCGCTGCGGCGCTCCATGGCCTGCAGGCTGCTGATCAGCTGTCGGTTCTCGGCTCGATAGCGCGCGAGTTGCTCCGCCGCGTCCTGCCGCCCCAGCACGGTGGCGACGAAGGCGGACGCCATCATCAGGAGCACGGCCGCCACGACGCCGACAGCTTTCGCGCGGCGCTTCTCCACGCGATAGCTGCGCGCCCGCCCGCCACTCCCGGGCAGTATCTGTATCGTCCAGTACGTAGGTTTTATCAAGTCATCCAGCCATAAAGAGGAGCTTCCGGGCGGGTCGCCGCGAAACGGCGGCAACCCCGTCCGCAGCCGCAACATCGACCGATGAAGCTAGTCGCGGTGGGCAACCAGTGTCAACGTTTTACCCGCTGCGGGAGGCAGCGTTCCGGGTCGTGTCCGGGTTGTGGGCGGGCTGTGGGCGATCAGGGGCGCGGGAAGAGCACGCCGCTCGGACGCACCGCGCGGAGCCCGGCCACGGACGGTTCGAGGTGCTCGAAAGCCGGCGGCGGGCCGTCGCCCCCCAGGGTCCGCCAGAGTTCGGCCGCCTTCCCCGGCGTGAAGGGAGCGAGCATCGCGGCGACCGCGCCGAGCGCCGCGATGAGCTGGGACAAGACCCCGTCGAGGGCGCCCGTGTCCGCGCCCCCGTCTGCGCCGCCGTCTGCGCCCCCGTCTGCGCCCCCGTCCCCGCCGTCATCCCCGCCGTCGCGCTCCGCCTTCGCCAGCGCCCAGGGCTTCGACTCGTCCACGAACCCGTTCGCCGCGCGCACGACGTCGAACGCCGCCGCCAGACCCCGGTGCAGCAGGTAGCCCTCCATCGCCGCGTGGTACTCCGACAGGGCCCGCGCCGTCTTCCGCGCGAGTGCGCCTCCCCGCGGAGGCGGCACGTCCCCGCCCCGGTACCGGGAGACCATCGAGACCACGCGGTTCAGGAGGTTGCCGAGGTCGTTCGCGAGGTCCGACGTGTAGCGGCGGTCGAACTGCTCGATGAAGGCCTCCGTCGATGGGTAGTCGCGGTCGCCGTCCCACGGCACCTCCCGCAGCAGGAAGTACCGCAGCGCGTCCGGCCCGTGCCGCTCGATGAGTTCGACGAGCCCGAGTTCCGTGCCCGCCGACTTCGAGAGCTTCGCCCCGCCGATCTTGATGAAGCCGTGGGCCCACACGCTCTTCGCCGGCGCCACGCCCGCCGCCAGCAGCATGGCGGGCCAGTACACGCAGTGGAAGCGCGTGATGTCCTTGCCGATGATGTGGAGGTCCGCGGGCCAGAACTTCCCGAACGCGTCGCCGTCCGGATAGCCGATGGCCGTGATGTAGTTCGAGAGCGCATCGAACCACACGTAGACCGTGTGCTCCTCATCCCCCGGAAAGGGGACGCCCCAGCGGATCCTCGCCCGGGAGGCCGAGATGTCGTCGAGTCCGGACTCCAGCAGGCGGGCGATCTCGTTGCGGCGCGTGCGGGGCCGGACGGACGCCGGGTCTTGCCGCAGGCGGGAGAGGAGCGTGTCCCGGTAGTCGGAGAGCCGGAAGAACCAGTTCTCCTCCTCGGTCCACTCGACCTCGCGCCCCGGGTGGAGCGGGCAGCGCCCGTCGGCCAGTTCATCGTCCTTCTTGAAGGCTTCGCAGCCGGCGCAGTAGTGGCCCTCGTACTTCGAGCGGCGGAAGTCCCCGTTCGCGGCGATCCGCTTCATGAGCGCGGTCAGGCCGCGGTGGTGGCGCGGTTCCGACGTCCGGATGAAATCGTCGTTCGACAGGCCCAGGCGTTGCCAGACATCCAGGAAGGCCTCGGCGATGCGGTCCACCCATTCCCGGGGTTCCGATCCCTGCTTTTCCGCCTCCTGCTGGACCTTCTGCCCGTGCTCGTCCATGCCGATGAGAAAATGGACCTCGTCCCCGCGGGCGCGGCGGTACCGGGCGATCGCGTCGGCGCCGATCTTCTCGATGGCGTGTCCCAGGTGCGGGTCGCCGTTCGAGTAGTCGATCGCCGTCGTGAGATAGAAGCGGGACACTACCTGCGGTCCAGCTCGGCGCGCCGGGCCGTGCGCCGCTCGTCCCGCAACTGCGCGAGCGGGATGGTGCGGATCTCCCCGTCGCCCGCCTGGAGCGACACCGTCTCCTCGAACAGATCCCACGACTTCACGTTCTCGCGGCCCTGGGCGGTCTGAATCGTCCGGCCCACGGGCGGGAAGCGCTTCTTGGCCTGCGTGTACACGGCGTGCTCGTAGCGGAGGCAGTTCATGAGACGGCCGCAGGCGCCCGAAATCTGGCTCGGGTTGAGCGAGAGGCCCTGGTCCTTCGCGAGCTGCAGCGTGACGGGTTCGATGGACGTGAGCCACGAGCGACAGCAGAGTTCGCGGCGACAGCGGCCCAGCCCGCCGAGACGGCGCGCCTCATCGCGGACCCCGATCTGCCGGAGGTCGATCCGGGTCCGGAACGAGCGGGCCATCTCCCGCACGAGGGCGCGAAAGTCGACCCGCTTCTCGGCGGTGAAGTACACCGTGAGCTTGTTGCGGTCCCACTGCCACTCCGCCTCGCTCACCTTCATCCGCAGCCGGTGTTTCGCCGCGAGTTCGCGCGTGCGCCGGCGCACCTCGAGTTCCTGGGCGCGAAGCTGCCGCAGCCGCAGCACATCGGCCGGGGCGGCGCGGCGGATCACGCGGCGGGACGGCAGCGGCACGGCGCGGTCGCCCACGCTGTCGCAGCCCCCTTCGCACGCCAGGTCCCCGGCGGCGGCCGCGCGCTTCACGCGCCCGATGTCCTGTCCGCGGTCGGCCTCCACGACGACGTACTCGCGCTCCGTCAGCGCGGGGGCGCCGCTGAAGGCGAAGAAGTCGGAACGAAGGCCCTTGAACCGGACCTCGAGGACCTGGCTCGGGGCGCCCGCCCCCGGACCCGGCGACCCGACGCGATCCGGCGTCGCGGCGGGACTCGGGGCGGCAGGACTCGGGGCGGCGGGACTCGGGGCCACCGGATCCGGTCCGGGCCGACGCTCGCGAGAGGCGCCGCCGCCCGACTCCCCGCCGGGACGCGCGGAACGGGGCGCGCCGGGACGCACGGGACGGGGCCGGCGGCGCTCGCTCACCTCTCCTCCCAGGCGCCGATGGCGTAGTACTTGTCCCGCCGCGACTCGACCAGGTCGTCCGGCTCCAGCTTCGCGAGTTCCCGCAGGTGGCGCCGGATCGCGGCGCCCATGGCTTCGACCGCGGCCTCCGGGTCCGTGTGCGCCCCGCCCCTCGGCTCCGGGATGATCTGGTCCACCACGCCCAGATCCTGCAGGTCGCGGGCGGTGAGTTTGAGGGCTTCCGCCGCCTTGTCGGAGTGCTCGCGGCTCCGCCACAGGATCGCGGCGCACCCTTCGGGCGAGATCACCGAGTAGATCGCGTTCTCCATCATGAGGACGCGGTCCGCCACGCCGATGCCCAGGGCTCCGCCCGAGCCTCCCTCGCCGATGACGCCGCTCACGATGGGGACCCGCAGGCCCGCCATCACGGCGAGGTTGCGGGCGATCGCCTCCGCCTGGCCCCGCTCCTCGGCCCCGATGCCCGGATACGCCCCCTGCGTGTCGATGAAGGTGACGACGGGGCGGCCGAACTTCTCGGCCAGCCGCATCAGGCGCTTCGCCTTGCGGTATCCCTCGGGATGGGGAGAACCGAAGTTGCGGCGCAGGTTCTCCTTCATCTCCCGGCCCTTCTGGTGCCCGATGACCATGACCGAGCGGCCGTCGAGCTTGAGCCAGCCGCCGACGATGGCCGGGTCGTCGCGGAAGACCCGGTCGCCCCTCAACTCGAAGAAGTCCGTGCCGATCCCCCGGATGTAGTCGAGCGAGAAGGGACGGTCCTGGTTGCGGGCAAGCTTCACACGGTCGAAACGCGACAGGCGGGCCATGGCCTCATCGTGCGCGGCGGCGAGTTGGGCTTCCAGCGGCCCCAACTCGGCGCTCACGTCGATCCCGCGCTCTCTGGCCTTGGTCCGAAGCTCCTCCACGTGGTTGCGGAGTTCGGCCAGGCCTTCCTGTTCTATCGACATACGCGATTATCTCTCGGTCCCGGAGCCGACACAGCCATCATCCAGCCGTCGGCCGCCTGCATAAGGTGGCCCCGCGGGTGGTGATCCGGCCAGCGGGCGGCCGGACGGGCCGCCGGACGGGCCGCCGGACGGACCAGGAACGGGCGGCGTGATGGGCGAGGAACCGTCAGCGATTCCGGACCAGTCTCACGCCGCTTCCGCCCAGCAGCCCGCGCAGTTCCTCGACCAGGCTCGGAGTCGGCGCCACGCGCAGCGTTCGCGACCTGAAGCGCGGCGGTCGCGCGTCGTCTTCCGGCGCCCCGTTCCCGGCTTCGCCGGCTGCTGCGGCCGCTGGGGCTGCTGCGGCCACTGGGGCCACTGGGGCCTCGACGGCTTCGACGTAGAGCGGCCCGCGCCCCGGCGAAGCCTCCAGCAACTCCCGGGCGCGCAGGAACGCGCCGGGCTCCGGCCGTTCGTCCTCGCGAAGTTCGATCAGGATCCCCACCTGGCCCTCGTCCCGCACCTCCGCCAGCGGCCGCACGGAGTCGAGGAAAATGGGCGGATCGTCGTCGTCCCGCGAGTTGTTCGACACCGTGCCGGCGATCAGGACCGGGCGGTCGTCGGTGAGCAGATCGCGGTTCTTCTGCCACACATCGCCGAAGACGAGCGTCGTCGCCGTCCCGTGGAAATCCTCGATCGTGAGGCGCGCCCACTCCCGGCCGTCCTTGCGCGCGGTGCGCACCGACGTCTCGGTGATGACGCAGGGGACCTCCACCTTCCGGTCCCGGCGCTCGCGCAGGTTCGTCGTCTTCGCGTCCAGCGCGTAGAGGTCGACGAGATCCCGGTAGCGTTCGAGCGGGTGTCCCGAGATGTAGAACCCGAGGCGCTCCTTCTCCTCGCGCAGCCGGCGGCGCTCGCTCCACGCGGACACGACGGGGAGTTCGACCTCCGGCCGCGTCTCCGCCGAGTCGCCCCCGAACAGGCTCGTCTGGCCGCTCTCGGCCTCCTGCCGCCGCAGTTGCGCCTCGTTGAGCATGACCTCGAGGCCGGCGGTGAGGGCGGCGCGGTCGCCCAGGTCGTCGAGCGCCCCGGCGCCGATCAGGGCCTGGATCACGCGCGAGTTGTTTAACCGCAGGTCGATCCGTTCGAGGAAATCGATGAAACTCTCGAACGGCGCCTCTTCCCGGGCCGCCTGCATGGACCGGATCGCGGAGTGTCCCACCCCCTTGATCGCGCCGAGCCCGAAGCGGATCGCCGACTTTCCGGGCGCATCCGGATCATCGACGACCGTGAAGCGATACCCCGACTCCCTCACCGAGGGGGGAAGCACCCGGATGCCGAGCGGTCGCGCCGCCGCGATGTACGACACGACCGCATCCGTGCTCCCGATTTCCGAGGACAGGAGGCCGGCCATGAACTCGGCCGGGTAGTGCGCCTTCAGCCACGCGGTCCGGTAGGAGAGGAGCGCGTACGCGACGCTGTGCGCCTTGTTGAAGCCGTAGCGGCCGAAGGTGCGGATGAGTTCGGCGATCTCGCCCGCCTTCGGTTTCGCCACGCCGCGCTCGACCGCGCGCTTGACGAACTCCCCGAGCACCTTGTCCGTGAGTTCGGCGTCCTTCTTCCCCACCGCCTTCCTGAGCACATCGGCTTCGGCGAGCGAGAACCCGGCGAGCAGGTTGGCGGCCCGCATCACCTGCTCCTGGTAGGTGATGACCCCGTACGTCGGCTCGAGGATCTCCTCCAGGTCGGGATGCGGGTACTCGACCGCCGCGCCGCGCTTGCGCTTGATGTAGACGTCCGTCATCCCGGAATCGAGCGGGCCCGGGCGGATGAGCGCGTTGACGGCGACGAGGTCGTCGAAGCGGTCGCAGCGCATCGCGCGCAGCTTGTCCGTCGCGAGGCTGGACTCGAACTGGAACACCCCGCTCGTGCGGCCGGCCGCGAGCATCTCGTACACGGCGGGGTCCTCGAGGCCGATCTCCTCCCAGTCCACGCGGATCCCGTGCCGCTCCTCCACGTTGCGCGCGGCGTCGGCGATCACGGTCAGCGTGCGCAGGCCCAGGAAGTCCATCTTGAGCATGCCCGCCTTCTCGAGCGCGTTCATGTCGAACTGCGTGATCACGGCGCCGCTCTTCGTGTCCGCGCAGATCGGCACGTAGTCGTCCAGCGGTCCCGGCGCGATCACGACGCCCGCCGCGTGCACGGAACTGTGGCGCGCGAGTCCCTCGATGCGTTCCGCGTAGTCGAGGAGCTTCTTGACCTGGGCGTCCTCGCGGTCGCGCTCGGCGAGGTCCCCCACCTTCTTCCTCGCCTCCGCCACCGTGAGCGAGAACCCCGGCGTCGACGGCACGAGCTTCGCGAGGCGATCCGTGTCCGAAGGCGAGAAGCCGAGCACCCGGCCCACGTCCCGGATCACGGCGCGCGCCTTCATCGTCCCGAACGTGATGATCTGCCCGACCGAGGCCTGGCCGTACTTCTCCCGCACGTAGTCGATGACCTCGCCGCGGCGCTCGTAGCAGAAGTCGATGTCGATGTCCGGCATGGAGACGCGTTCCGGATTCAGGAAGCGCTCGAAGAGGAGGTCGAACGCGAGCGGATCCACATCGGTGATGCCGAGCGCGTAGCAGATGATCGATCCCGCGGCCGATCCGCGGCCGGGCCCCACCGGGATGTCCCGTTCGCGCGCCGCGACGATGAAGTCCCAGACGATGAGCAGGTAACCCGCGTATCCGGTGTTCTCGATGACCCCGAGTTCGTAGTCGAGACGCTCGCTCACCGCCTCGGGCAGGGGATCGCCGTACCTGGCCCTCGCCCCCTCCGTCGCCTCGTGGCGCAGCATCTCCATGGGTTCGGAGAAACGGTCCGGGAGCGGAAAACCGGGCAACTGGTACTGCTTCTCGACCTTGACGTCGCAGCGCTCCGCGATCCGCACCGTCTCGGCGAGCAGGCCGGGCAGGTCCGGGAAGAGTTCCGCCATCTCGTCGGCGGTCTTGAAGTAGCTCTCCTCGCCGTGGAAGCGGAGCCGGTCCGGGTCGTCCTTGTCCTTGCCCGTCCCGATGCAGAGGAGGGTGTCGTGCGCGTCCGCGTCCTCCCGCCGCATGTAGTGCGCGTCGTTGGTGACGACGAGCGGGAGGCCGAGTTCCTCGGAGAGCTGGATGATGCCCCGGTTCACGACATCCTGCTTCGGGATCCCGTGGTCCTGGAGTTCGAGCCAGTAGCGGTCGCTGAACACCCGCGCGTGCCATTCCGCGGCCCGCTTCGCCTCCTCGTACCGCTCGTGCTGCAGGTAGCGCGCGACTTCGCCGGCGAGGCAGGCGGAGAGACAGACGATCCCGTCCGCGTGCCGCTCGAGCATCTCGCGGTCCACGCGGGGACGGCGGTAGAAGCCCTCCGTGTACCCGATCGACGAGAGCTTTACGAGGTTCGAGTAGCCGCGCCGGCTCTCGGCGAGCAGCACGAGGTGGGCGTAGTGGGCCGGGGCGCCCTCCTCCAGCTTGCGGGAGCGGCGGTCGCCGTACGCGACGTAGACCTCGCAGCCGATGATCGGCTTGATCCCCCGGGCGCGGGCCTTCTCCTGGAACTCCCATGCGCCGTGGAGGTTGCCGTGGTCCGTGAGGGCGAGGGCGGGCATGCCGAGTTCGACCGCGCGCTCGACCAGGTCGTCGATGCGGTTCGCGCCGTCGAGGAGCGAGTACTCGCTATGTGTGTGAAGATGAACGAACGACATCCAGGCGACCCTGTCCGGCTAGGCGCCGGACTCGACGCAGCGGAACGACCCGAGTATCTCCTGCAGTTGCAGCATGTACTCGTACTTCGGCCGGTCCGGCGAGTAGAGCCACGCATCGACGAAGTACGTGCGCGCCGGACAGTCGACGAGCCACACGATGAACGGGCCCGCCGCGGGGAACCCGCCCGTCTCATCCTGCCACACGCCGGTCACCTCCAGCGCGGGGCGGCCCTCCCACATGAAGCTCACCACGCTCGAATTCGTGTCGTCGATGCGCTGCGGGACGTTGTAGTGCGCGGCGTCGATCTCCGCCCGCCACTCCAGCACCAGCTCCCTCGTCAGCGAGTCGACGTTCGGGCGCCAGTCGATGAGGACCGAACGGATGAGTTCGCTCGGGTCCGGGTTGTCGTTGCGCAGGATGACGAGGCTGTCGCCTCCGCCGAGATCCCGGGCGATCCGGTCGTAGACCTCGGGGACCAGCAGCGAGAACCCGAACCGCCGCCCCAGATCCGTCCTGAGCGCGGTGTCGGCCGCCGTCGCGAACATCCGCCGCAGCACCAGTTGGCGGTAGTTCGTGTCCACCGCGTTCAGGACCGACGGCAGGGCCGCCACCCATGACTCGGCTTCGCGGCCCGAGCGGAGCAGAACGCCCGTCACCGTCTGGCCCAGCGCCCACACGTTGGAGGCCTGGAAGACGCGGCCCGGTTCCAGCGCGGCGAGGTCCTGTCCCTCCTCCGCCGCCACCTCGATGAGCAACGGGTCGTCGACCGTCCCGAACACGATGAGGTTACGGAACAGCTTCAGCTGGCCGACGTTTTCGTGACCGGGGTCGACGAAGCTGACCTCGTACTGTTTCTCGTCACGGCTCGTGAAGATCGTGGGCTCCAGGACCCGCCGGGTCTCCTCCTCCACTTGCTGCGAGAGATCGTCCGGAGCGAGGATGATGAGGCTGTTCGCCTCTCCGAAAGCCGTCTGCTTGCTGCAGGCGGAGAGGACCGGGAGGGTGGCCGCGAGAAGCGCCGTCAGGGCGCCGAAGGGACGGATTTTCATGCGAGTGAAGCTAGACCGGCAGGCGGGCGGCGGCAATCGAACACGGGCCCTCGCGGGAGGGATTTCACCATGAGCACGCGCCGCGATTTTCTCGCCGCCTGGACCCGCTCCGCGGCCCTCTGCGCGCTCGCGCCGCTCCCCCTCGCCCAGTTCGGCCCCGGCGCCTCCGCGGGCGGCCGCGAACTCGGCCCGCGCGCCCGCCACCGGGCTTCGGCGCAGCGCTTCCCCTTCGAACTCGGCGTGGCCTCGGGCGAGCCGACGGCGGACGGCGTCGTCCTGTGGACGCGCCTGCTCGACCTGCCCGGCGACCCCCGCGCCGCGACCCCCGTGCGCTGGGAAGTCGCCTCCGACGACCGCTTCCGCACCGTGGTCCGCCGCGGCGAGGCCGCCGCGCTGGCGGAACTCGGCCACTCCGTGCACGCCGAGGTCGACGGCCTCGACCCCGCGCGCGACTACTGGTACCGCTTCCACGCCGCCGGCGCGACGAGCCCCGTCGGCCGCACGCGCACCGCCCCCGCCCCCGGCGCCCTCCCCGACCGCTTCGACTTCGTGTTCGTGTCGTGCCAGCACTACGAGCGCGGCTGGTACACCGGCTTCCGCCACATGGCCGCCGAGTCCCCCGCCCTCATCGTGCACCTCGGCGACTACATCTACGAGAGCGGCCCCGGCATCGGCGACAACCTCGTGCGCCGCCACGACACCGAGGAACCCCGCACCCTCGAGGCCTACCGCGCCCGCTACGCCCTATATAAAAGGGATCCCGACCTCCAGGCCGCCCACGCCGCCGCCCCCTGGGTCTTCACCCCCGACGACCACGAGGTCGACAACGACTGGGCCGGCCCCCACAACACCGAGCAGATGTCCCGCGAGTCCTTCCTCGCCCGCCGCACCGCCGCCTTCCAGGCCCTGTACGAACACTTCCCCCTCCGCCGAACCTCCCTCCCCATCGGCCCCGACGCCCAGTTGTACCGCCGCCTCGACTTCGGCTCCCTGATCCGCCTCCACGTCCTCGACACCCGCCAGTACCGCACCCTCCAGCCCTGCGGAGGCCGCCGCCAACCCCCCTGCCCCGAACAACACGCCGAAGACGCCACCATCCTCGGCGGCCGGCAAGCCGACTGGCTCCTCGACGGCCTCGACTCGTCCGCCGCCCGCTACAACGTCCTCGCCAACCAGGTCTTCATGGCCCGCCTCCTCGAAGGCGACGAGACCCTCACCCTCCCCATGGACAAATGGGACGGCTACCCCGCCGACCGCACCCGCCTCATGACCTTCCTCCACGACCGCCGCCCGTCCAACCCCATCGTCCTCACCGGCGACCTCCACACCAACTGGGTCAACGACCTCAAACTCGACTTCGACCGCCCAGCTTCTCCGGTCGTCGGCACCGAATTCGCCGGCACCTCCATCAGCTCCAGCGGAGACGGCGCCGACTCCGGCCCCCAGGGCGAAAACGCCATGAGCCACAACCCCCACATCAAGTTCTTCAACGCCCAACGCGGCTACGTCCGCTGCAGCCTGGCGCCGGAGCGGTTGCGGACCGACTTCCGCGTCATGCCCTACGTCACCCGCCCCGACGCACCGATCGCCACGCGCGCCAGCTACGTAGTAGAAAACGGAGTCCCCGGCGCCCAGGAAACTTGAACCCGCCGCGCCGGAACGGTCGCGCGCCGGTCTTCTTCGGGGCCCGTAGCTCAGCCTGGTTAGAGCGCACGCCTGATAAGCGGAAGGACGGTGCTTCGCCAACCGAGCGCCCCGCTGGGCGCGAGCTCGGTGAAGCAGCGGCCTCGGCAGAGGACGGTGCTTCACCAACTCCACCCGGGCCCACGCTCCCCGGTCATGAAGCCTCAACCTGCTCCCTCACTGGCCCAAGGCGTAGGACCCCCACGGCCGGGAACGGGCCCTCCGATGGTTAGGGTCGTCGTGGTCGACCTGCGGGTGGCAACTGTCGATTGCGGTCGAGAATGACACCCGGCGGGGGATGACGAGCCCAAGAGCGGAATCCCCGGTGCCCAGGAAACTTGAACGCGCCGCGCCGCACCCATAGGATGGAGTCCGCCCGGCGCCCGACCCTCCCTCAGCACGGAACGGTTGCGCGCCGGTCTTCTTCGGGGCCCGTAGCTCAGCCTGGTTAGAGCGCACGCCTGATAAGCGTGAGGTCGGTAGTTCAAATCTACCCGGGCCCACTCAATCTCCTACCCGATCCAACCTTCGCCCCGGTCCCAATCCTGGACCGACCTCACGGACGACTGAGTCGACCCGGTGGTTCAACCGAGCGCCCGTCTCGGGCGCGAGCTCGGTGAAGCAGCGGCCCCGCAGGGGACGGTGCTTCACCAACTCTACCCGGGCCCTCTCTCCCGCCGACTCCGATCTTCGCCAAGTGCTCCGATCCAAAGCGACCTCACGCACAACCTGTCGCCCAGCAGTTCAACCAAGGACCCCTCAGGATGCGAACTAGGTGAAGCAGCGGCTCCGCAGGGGACGGTGCTTCACCAGCCTCACACGAGCCTTCGTTCGCCAGAGATCTCGGCTTTTCCTCGGCCATCGCCGACGTCTCGGACGCCCGCCGATCCACTCTCTCCAAGCCGGGTAGGGTCGGCGTCAGCCAACGGATGTCTGGACGAACCGCGTACGCTACATTCCCGTCAGGCACCCCTCAGGCCGCGAGGGACCGCACCGGTCGACTCACTCCGACAGGATCCACGAATGCCGGACAGCACAGCCTCTGAACGCTACGTCATGCGGATTTCCCGCATGACCGTGGATAAGCTGGGGGTCCGCCTCTACGATCGCGTCAGCGCGGTGGTTGCCGAGCTCATCGCCAACGCGTACGACGCGGACGCGGCGAACGTTGTGGTTCGAGTCCCGCTGGCCACGCTGCTCGCGCGGAAGAACCGGGACACAGGGGAGGTAGAGGGTTACGGCTACGTCATCGAGGTCGAGGACGACGGGCACGGAATGACCCGCGGCGAAGCCAACGCGCACTTTCTCCGGGTCGGGAAGGATCGTCGGGCTGATCCGACTCAAGGTACGCAGTCGCGACGGAAGGAACGTCCGGTGATGGGACGGAAGGGTATCGGCAAGCTCGCTCCCTTCGGCATCTGCAAGCGCATCGAGATTATCACCGCCGGAGGCGAAGAGACGGTCGATGGCTACGCGGTTTCCCACTTCGTCATGGACTACGACAAGATCCTGGCCGACGAAGATTCTCCGGTTCCAATGGATGTAGGCGACCAGGATCAAACATATCGACCCGAGGCGGGGACTACGGTCCGGCTCATCGACTTCCTGCCGAAGAGGGTTCCGAATCAAGAGACGTTTCACCGGCAGATGGCAGGACGATTCGGGCTGCGCCAGAGCGATTTCAAGGTGAGCGTCGAAGACACGCGCAATCCCGAGGAGAACCCCCCGTTCGAGATCGGATCGCTTAATATACCGCTCATGGAAGGTACGAAGGTCGACGTGTCCCAAAAGCCGGTGCCGCTACCGAACGAGGAGCGCACCCTGCCCGTATCGGGTTGGATGGGACTGGCCAAGGGAGCCTACAAGAACGAGGAAATGGCTGGCGTCCGCATCTATGCCCGCGGGAAGATCGTGGCGACAACTCGGGCGTTCGGACAGTCGGCGGGATTCACGGGCGAGTTCACTGTGCGCTCCTACCTTGTAGGCGAAATCCACGCCGAATGGCTCGACGAGGACGAAGGGGAAGACCTCGTCACGACAGACCGACAGGACATTCTGTGGGAGTCCGACTACGGGCGACCGTTTCGAGCGTGGGGCGCTGAATGGATTAGGAAGATCGCTGCGGCTTCCCGGAGCCCTCGGCGGAAGAGGGTCGAGCAGCTTTTCCTGGAAGCGTCCGGGTTGGAAGCTAAGGCCAAGGAACGCTTCGCCGACAACGACATCGTTTCCACAGCCTTGGAGTTCGGAAAACAGATCGGCCGCTTTGCCGCCGAAGACGAACTCGGCGACCAAGAGTATGTGGACGGTCTCGTTGAGGTCGTCCTGTCCGTTGCCCCGCACAAGGCGCTCATGGACGCATTCGAAACATTCAACCAGGAAATGTTTGGCGAGGACGGCGGGATAGACTCGCTTCTGGATCTGTTCTCGAAGACCCGGATTGCGGAGATGGCTTCGTACGCGCAGATCGCATACGAACGCGTCAGGGCGATCCGGAAGCTTGAGAAGGTACTGGACGAGGGCGGGGCCGAGGATGTGCTGCAGCGGATCGTCGCGGACGCTCCGTGGCTGATCGACGCGACATGGACGCCGATCACGGCGAATCAAAGCCTGAGACTGTTCGCGAGGCAGTTTGCTGCGTACTACAAGGAGCTGCACGGCGAAGAGGTGGTCTTTTCCATCGATCACGGCAACAAACGGCCCGATTTTACGCTCGTGAACCTTAGCCGCAGGCTTCACATAGTTGAGATCAAGGCGGTCGGACACCGTTTCGGTAACGACGACTGGAACCGACTCCACAACTACCTCGAAGCATTCCGCGATTTCTTCGCCGCAAACCGGGAACTCGCGTCGAACTTCCCCGACGAGTGGGTCGTTGACTTGGTTTGCAACGCCGTACGGATCACCGATCGAAACAAGGATGCGGCGTACAGGTATTGGGAAAACACCGAGGCTCGCATCGCACGAATCTCCTGGAATGACTTCCTGGCGCGCGCGGTGACGGCTAATGAGATGTTCCTTGCCGCAGAGGATCGAGTCCGCGTGGAAGAGAAACGCGTGGACACCGATTCGGATTCGCCGTGAGAGCCGTCAGCCTCTTTTCGAACTGCGGCGCCGGCGATGTGGGGTTCGCGGCTGCCGGGTTCCGGTTTTGCGTGGTTTCGGAGCTGGTTGAGAAACGCTTGGAGGTCGCAAGGCTGAATCATCCCGGTGCTGTTGCAGTCGCGGGGGATCTTCGGAGCACCTGGCCCGTCGTGGTCGATTCGTTTAGAGATGCGCATGGCTCGGAGGCTCCGGTGCTGCTGTCGGGCTGTCCTCCCTGCCAAGGCATGAGCTCGGCCAGAGGAGACCGCGGAAAAGAGAACGATCCGGATGCTGGCTCTCGGGATGATCGCAATCTGCTCGTGTTGCCCATCGCCGAAGTCGCCCAGGAGCTACGGCCAACGTTCGTCGTGGTCGAGAACGTGCCCGCGTTTCTGCGGCGCAAGGTTTGGGATCCAAGCAGCGCGACTCCCCGTTCTGCCGCGAAGATCTTCTGCGATCGACTGGAATCCGATTACTGCGTCTACGCGACGGTCGTCGACCTGTGCGAGTTCGGCATTCCGCAGCATCGCTCGCGGGCGTTTCTGACGCTGGTGAGGAAAGACACGGAAGCTCTTGATGTGCTCAGCAGAACCGGACGCGCGCCGTTTCCGGCTCCTACCCACGGAGGTCCGGATTCCCCGGATTTCGTGACGATTGACGACGCTCTACGGGAATCGGGCCTGCCCGCGCTCGATGCGGGAGCTGCCGAGACGGCGAGTTCGAACGACCATCCGATGCACCGGGTTCCCGTTTGGCTCGACCGCAGATACGAGATGGTGTCCGCGATACCGCCCGGCAGCGGCGCCAGTGCGTGGGAAACGGATCACTGCGGGCGATGCGACGAGACGAGTATTGACTGCGCCGAGGCCGTGTGTCCGACATGCCACAGCCCAACGCTGCGACCGACTGTGCGAAATCCGGATGGCTCATGGCGTTTGATCAAGGGATTCCGAAGCTCCTCCTACCGGAGGATGGATCCGGCTCGACCGGCCGCAACCATAACCACTGCGAGCGGGCATATCGGGAGCGACCGGACGCTTCATCCGTGGGAGAATAGGGTCCTAAGCCCGGCCGAATGCGCCTGGCTTCAGACCTTCCCCACCACCTTCCTGTGGGGAGATTCAATGGACAAATGGGGGCCCACCGGTGTCCGTCAGATGATCGGGGAAGCGGTTCCACCTCGGTTCACGATGCTCCATGGAGAGGTGCTCGCAGCTTTGGCGGACGGCCAAGAGGTGTCAGCAACGCTCTCTCAGCAAGACGAGCGATGCAGTAAGGCGTTGGCGAAACTCGATGAGTAGGGCGATGGATGTAGGCGAGAGGCGAAACGCTGAGGAGGGTGCCCATGATGACTCAAAGGCGGTCTCGTAGCATGCCGTCAAAGGAACTCTTGCTCGCATGATCGTCGCGGACAATGAGACAGCTGTCGATCTGCTCTACTACCAGGCCATCGCCCGGACTGTAGTCCGGGTGGTGGCCGAGGAATCTGACGAGCCGCTGAGCGTTGGTGTTCACGGCGACTGGGGCGCCGGGAAATCTAGCGTGCTCATGATGGTCGAGGAGGCGTTCGAGGGTAGCGAACGTATCCTGTGCGTGCGGTTCAACGGTTGGCTGTTCCAAGGGTTCGAGGACGCTAAGGCCGTCCTGATCGAGACCATCGTCGACGAGCTGCTGCGGAAACGCCCGACGCACCGCAAGCTCGCTGATCAGGCGGAGAAGGTCTTGCGGCGGGTCGATTGGATGAAGGTCGCGCGCAAGGCCAGTTCCTACGGCATGACACTCGCAACCGGTATTCCGCATCCCGAGACGATAAAGGATCTCGGCGCTGCGGCGCGCGCAGTCTTGGCGAAGGGCGGACAAGATGCGACGGCCGAGAATCTTGCGACCCTGGTGGGAGGCGCGAACAATTTCCTGCGCGAGGTCGAGGAGGACAGCGCGCCCGAACAGATGCACGCCTTCCGGGCGGAGTTCGAAGAGCTCTTGCAGCGCGCGGACATCGACCGGCTTGTCGTGCTGGTTGACGATCTCGACCGGTGCCTACCGGAGATCGCGATCGAGACACTGGAGGCGATCCGACTCTTCCTCTTCGTGCCCCGCGCCGCGTTCGTGATTGCCGCCGACGAGGGGATGATCGAATACGCCGTGCGTCAGCACTTTCCGGATCTGCCCGTCACCACGGGGCCAGCGACCTATGCTCGCAACTATCTGGAGAAGTTGATTCAGGTGCCGTTCCGCCTACCGTCTCTCGGCTACGCGGAGACGCGCATCTACGTGACGCTGCTCCTCGTGCTCAATGATTTCGGCGAAGAGTCGGACGAGTTTTCAGAGATCGCTGGCTTGGCCCGCGAGGTGTTGCGTCGGCCTTGGCAGGGCCCCGGTCTCGATCGGACCGCCATCGTAGAGGCGCTGGGATCGGTGCCCGAAGCGGTTGAACGCGCGCTGGAGCTTTCGGGCCGGATCGCGCCGATACTGGCGGACGGAGCGCGTGGCAATCCGCGACAGATCAAGCGGTTTATCAACACGATGATGCTACGTCTCGCGATCGCGGAGGAACGAGGGTTTCGGGACGAACTCAACATCTCGGTGCTTGCGAAGATCATGCTCGCCGAGCAGTTTGCCCCGGAGCTCTACGACGCCATGGCGCGGGGGTCTGCCAACACGGGCGCGTTTGAAGAACTGGACGCCCTGGAGGCGGTGGTACGGCAGGAGCCCCATGGCGCATTGGAGACGAAGCCCACGGACGAAAAGGGCAAGGCCGCGGCGGACCAAGCATCGCCGCCTGGATTGCCTAATCTCGAATGGGCCAAGCAGTGGGCCGCCATCGAACCGCCGGTGGCCAGGCACGATCTGAGACCGTACGTCTTCGTCACCAGGGACCGCCGCAGCGTGTTCGGGGCGGTCACATCCCTCGGGGGATTGGATGAATTGGTCGCCAAGCTGCTGGGCTCCCCGCTTCTGGTGAGGCAGGCTTCGGGGGAAGTGGCGCGGCTGCAACCGTTGGAGGCCGAACAGGTGTTCGATGCGCTGCGGGCAAAGGTCCGCGACGCGGAAGAATTGGCTGAGGAGCCGGCAGGCGCGCGTGGCTTGGCCGAGGTATCCCGCCACCACCCATTCTTATGCCGTTCGCTCTTGGCCTTCCTGAGAGACCTTCCGGTCTCAAGACTCGGTCCGTGGGTGGTTACCGGGTGGACGGGAACGTTCGCCGAAGAGGATGTGAAGGCGGAGTTCGACGGCTTGCTGGATGCATGGGCGAAGCAAGATGAAAACAGACCGCTAAAGGTTGCGGCTACTGGTGCCACCAAGCTCGCGAAGACAAGGGGGCGCCGCTGATGGGAACATCGGGGACGTTCGAGGGATCTAAGTCCGGCCTCTTACCGAGCTGGGTCGACGAGCCGGCGTCGAGCCCGATTGCCCCGCCTGATGGCGCGGGAGACGTCCCCCCGGATGGCGGGACAGACGATGACGGTGGCGCCGCACCGACGCCCGCTCCTCCGACGGCATACCCGCCGATGCCTGCGGTCCCGGCCAGTTCGGGGTTGGGAGGCGCACGCGGCAATATGACCAGAGGCGCGAGGACTTCGGATGCCAAGGCGATCCGGCGCGGTGCCGGAAGGTATGTGAGCGCAAGCGGAGGCGGACGCGCGGCGGCACGCCGAATGCCGAATTCACGAGCTGTGGCTGGCGGCATCGCCGAGCTCGCGCGTTCCTTTGCGAGCCAAGGGCCTGCCGAGGCGCTACGCCGATTCGATCTCGACGGCATGGCGGGCGCGCCGGCTGAGGACGTCTTCGTTGCCCTGACCGACATGCTCTGCCCTCCCGGGGGGACCATCGACGAAGCAATTGCGAGGGACGCAATGCTCGAGGCCGTCGCGGATCTCGCAGCCGCTGGTGTCGGCAGTTTTGACGAGCTGTCGGCTGACGACCTCCGCGAGCTCTTCATCGGCGTCGTGAGTCGATCGATCGAGGGCAAGATCTTAAACGAGGTCGGCACGAACGCCTTGTCCGTTCCGGCCGACATCGCCGGGGTCGAGCGGGCGCAAAACATGCTGCGGGATTTCGTCGAGGGGTGCGTGCGTGACGAGTTCGAGGCGCGCGGCAGTGAACTCGACGATCTGGACGGTAACGTCATCGATCGCTTCGTCGAGGACCTCTACGCGGCGGCGCTCGATCTTGTCATGGTGCTGGGAGATGACAGATGAGAAGGTTCAGCCTCGTCGGCCGACTCGGTCCCGATGACATGACCTCGGTCAAACCAGTCCAGACCGACTCCGCTGTCTACGAGATCAATTTCCTTGACAGCGACCGACGAATGGGCTTTGGGATCAGGCATGCGCTCGATCAAGTCGCATCGCTCGGATTGCGTTCGTCGGAACGTGCGATCGACCTGGTTGTCTTGGCGGCGCTGGTAACCGCAGGGGACACGCGGGTGTCGCGGCGGATCAACGCCCAGGACGGTTGGACTCGCGAGGTTGATCTCTACGTCCCGGTGTCAGCACCGAAGGTTTGGAACGACGCGAGACAGAGTATCGAGGCGCTCCTCAGATTCCTGACGGGTGATCGTTGGCGCGTGTTCTTCCACGCGCGGTCGGACCGAACGATGGCGCTCGCAATGCAGCCGAGACGTGTGGCGATCGACGATTTCACCGAGGTGAGCCTCCTGTCCGGCGGTTTGGACAGTTTGATCGGCGCGATCAATCTGTTGGCGAAAGGCAGGCACCCGCTCTTCGTGAGTCACTACTGGGACGCGGAGACCGCGAAAGCCCAAACCTGTGTCCTGAGGGCGCTGGAGAAGCACTTCCGCGGGGATGAGATCAAGAGCGTAAGAGTGAGGCTTGGGTTCGACAGGCACCACCTCGAGACCCGCGAGAAGGAGGCGACGCAACGAGGTCGGTCCTTCCTCTTCTACGCGCTCGCGGCGCTGGCGGCATCGGCGTTCGATCGGCCCATGGCTGTGGACATCCCGGAAAACGGGCTAATCGCGTTGAACGTCCCACTGGATCCGCTACGGCTCGGGGCACTCAGCACACGGACGGCTCATCCCCACGTCATCGCGGGGATGAGGCGCTTGGTCGACGCGGTCGGGCTCTCGGTGAGTTTCTCGAATCCGTATCGACACATGACCAAAGGAGAGATGGTTTCAGGCTGCGCCGACGGTGCCTTCCTTCGAAAGATCATCGGCGACTCGATGTCTTGCTCTTCCCCGGCAAAGGCGCGGTACAGGAAGCTGTCACCTCGCCATTGCGGCTATTGCGTGCCTTGTCTGATCCGCAGGGCTTCCTTGAAGGCCGGCCTGGGAGTCAAGGACCCGACACTCTACACCGTCGAGAAGCTGCGCGCGAAAACGTTAGCGACAGACGGGGCGGAGGGTGAGCATGTTCGCTCGTTCCAGCTCATGGTGAAGCGGATCAAGGCGGCCCCGGGGCTTGCGAAGATACTGGTGCACAAGCCGGGACCGTTGGTCGAGGCTCCTGACGAGATCCCGGCCTACGCCGATGTGTTCCGTCGTGGCGTGCTCGAGGTGGGTGGGTTGCTACATGGCGTGAAGGCGAGGCCAGGTGGTGGGGTTAGGTCATGAGACCGGACTATGTCGACTTCCATGCGCACCTGGATCTATACCCGGACCTGCGGGCGGCGATAGCGGCCTGCGAGCAACGGCGCACAGCGACTTTGGCGGTAACGACGACCCCGAAGGCGTTTGCGAGAAACGCAGAACTTGCTGAGGTGAGCGAGTTCGTCCGGGTCGGACTCGGCCTGCACCCTCAGCTCGTCGCGGAGCGATCGGGAGAGATTTCGCTTTTCGAGAAGCTGTTTCGGCGCTCCCGATACGTCGGTGAGGTGGGGCTCGATGCGGGGCCGCAGCATTATCGCTCGCTTGAACTCCAGAAATCAGTATTCGAACGCATTCTGCGCCTTTCCGCCGGCGAAGGGAACAAAATCCTCAGCATACATAGTGTGAGGGCAGCGAAACTGGTGCTGGATCTGTTGGAAGAGCATTTGCCGAGACAGCGAGGAACGGTCGTGCTCCACTGGTTCTCGGGAAGTGTTGGGGAAGCTCGGCGCGCTGTCGCGTTCGGCTGCTATTTCTCAGTGAACGAACGAATGTTGGCTTCGCCGAACGGTCGACGCATCGTGCAAGAAATACCAGAACATCGGCTGCTGACCGAGACCGACGGGCCTTTCGTGCAACGCGAGGGAAACCCGATTGGAGCAGGTGACGTGGTAAGAGCAGTACGAGAAATCGCAACCCTGAAGCGACGCAGTATTGCGGATGTTCAATCGCTCATCGTCAACAATCTACGTGACCTGACTAATGCAGTCCCTTGAAACACGCTGGCGGTAGGCGAGAGGAGGACAGACGGTTCTTTAGTCGTTAATCGCTCTACCCGTAGAGCGGCTAAGCAACCAGTCCTGAATTGACCTGTTCGAGCACGTCGAACACGCCTTCGATCACCTCCGCTTTGCCGTCGAAGAGCGCGTCCGGCCCCTCCGCGTGCAGATTGCTGAACGGAGGCTCGTAGAGCGCTGAAGCTTCGATGACTCCTCGGGTGCTGAGTTGGTTAATCACCATTTCGATGAAGCGGATCTGGGTAGGTGTGAGGCTCCTGTCGGCCAAGAAACCGGAGAACGCGGCCTGCGCCGCCGCTCGATCCAACCCCACCAAGCTCCTTACGAAATGGGTGAGCGAAGGTGACTCGCTGCGTGCAAGGAGCCCGGAGAACAGCGTTTCCCCGTCCTCTTCGCCGATCTCGACCAGGGTTGATTCCAGCCCTTTCAGATCGGCCTCCGTAAGGGGTTGGTTGGTCCTCAGCCGGCGGATGACCAAGTGATCGAGATGATTGCGCAGGTACTCCTTGACCTTCTTCTCATACTGAGCCCCGGTCATCTTCGGCATGTAGGGCGCCCATCCGTCTCGGAGTCTCAAAACCTCGTCCTGGAAGTCCGTGTAGACGATCGTGCGCTTCTTCTTGTCGAGGAAGGGGACGATCCCCCGCAAGCGTAGCCGAAGGTCCTCGAGGCCACCGAGAGCAATGCCTTCCCAGAAATCGGTCTCTTGGACGGCAGCCAGATAGCCGAGTTGAGTCCTCACCGCGGGAATCGTGCTCTTCTCTTCGAGCAGCATGGCGATCTCGACGACCCGGCGCCGATGATCCTCGAAGGCGGTTTCGTTGCCCTCGGCGAGGGCAAGCTGCAGGCGAAGCGCGGTGAGGTCGAACATCCGTGACTCGATGTCGTCCGTCTCGGTCTCGGATGGAAGTCCAGCGATCTCCATCTGCAGCACCTCGACATCGGAGTCGCTGAGTTGCGACCATGCCTTCCGGTCGCGGAAGCGGTTCACCGCTTCAACGTGCATCCTCACGATGAAGTTCTCGCGGTTCATCGCGGCCACTTCGCCGTGAAGCTGATCGGTCAGCGAATGCACGAACTTCATGTCCGGGGCCAGGGCGGGCGTCGCTTTGACGTGGGACAGGAGCTGGACGCGAGAGCGGAAGAGGCGGGTGCCGAGCGGCACTCCCCCACCCGCCTCGATCCCCTCCGGGTTCTCGTTGAAGAAGTCGAAATTGAAGCAGAAGTCGAAGACGCGAAAATCCTGCTTGTCCTCACCGGGTCCGAAGAGGTCGGGGCAGAGCCGCGTTCCACGTCCGATCATCTGCCAGAACTTGATCTTCGAGTAGACCGGTTTGAAGAAGACCAGATTCGCCACCTCGGGCACGTCGATACCGGTGTCGAGCATGTCCACCGAGATCGCGAGATGCGGAGCCTTGTCCTTCTGCGAGAAGTCGTCGATAAGGCTCTGCGCGTACGTCGCGTAATGGTCGATGACCCGGGCGAAGTGTCCCGCGTGCTGCGGGTAGTGTCGGTTGAACCGTTTCTCGACGAACTCTGCGTGTTCGTGATTGCGGGCGAACAGGATGGTCTTGGCCAGCCGATCACCGCCGTCGACCTTGTGGCCGTGCTCCATGAGGTTCCGGAGCGCCTTGTCCACGGTGTCCTTGTTGAAGAGCCAGTTGTTGATCGCAGACGCGTTGACCCTGCCCGGAAGCGCATCGGGATCCACGTCGTCACCCCAGTCGAGGCTCTCCCACTGCTCCTTCTCCTCCTCGCTCAGGGCATCGTAGTCGATGCCCTCGCGCGGAAACCTCAGATCCACCTGCCGCACGCGCGGCGGCACGAGGAAGTCGTCCGCGACGGCGGTCTCCAGCTCATATGCATCCGTAGGAACGCCCGGCTCCAGATCGAAGAGCGCGTAGGTGTTCCGATCCACCTGCTCTCGTGGTGTCGCCGTCAGCCCGACGAGCAGCGAGTCGAAATAGCGGAAGATCGCTCCGTATTTCTGGTAGACCGAGCGGTGCGCCTCGTCGATGATCACGAGGTCGAAGTGCCCGACGCTGAACCGAGCCTCGTTCCCCTCCGTCTCGTCGATCAGGCCCATCGTCGTCGGATACGTGGAGACGTAGACCCGGCCGACCTTGTCTTTCTCGGTGACGAGGTTCACCGGGCTCGATTCCGGCAGGTGCGCCTTGAACGCGCTCACGGCCTGGTTCACCAGCGACACCCGGTCGGCCAAGAACAGCGTTCGCTTTACCCACCCCGCGCGCTGCAAGAGATCCACCAGCGCGATCGCCGTTCGGGTCTTGCCGCTGCCGGTGGCCATCACCAGGAGCGCCTTGCGCCGAGCGTTTGCGAACTGCTCCGCGATGCTCCCGATCGCTCGCTTTTGGTAATAGCGGTCCACGATCCGGCCCCTTACCTGCGCCACGTCCAAAGCCTCTCGCTGGGTCCGGCGCACGATCAGGGATGCCAGTTCGTCCTTCTTGTAGAACCCGGCGACGGTCCGCGGTGGATAGAAAAGGTCATCCCACAGGCGGGTCTTGTAGCCGTTAGTGTAGAAGATGACCGGCCGCTGCCCGTGCATTTCCTGCAGGCAGTCTGCGTAGAGCCTCGCCTGTTGCTGTCCCTTCTCTGGATCCACCGTAGTCTTCTTTGCCTCGACCACGGCTAACGGCTTGCCATCGTCTCCCCACAGGACGTAGTCCGCGTAGCCGATCCCCGACTCGTTCGGCATCCCAGTGACTTCGTATTCCCGGTCCCTTGCCCGGTCTAGAAACCAACCGGCCCGCTCCAAATCGAGATCAATGATGAGCTTGCGGGTCTTGTCCTCATCCCAGTCATGCGTCTCGTCAACCGCTTCGTTCTCCGCCTTGATGGCCGCGAGCCGTTCACGCAACGCCTCCAGCTCTCCCTCAATCTCCTTGTGAGCCGCCGCCGCCGCATCCCGCTCTGCCTTCAGGGTCTCCAGCTCCTGAAGGCTGGCTGGTGTGGTTGCCGGTTCCACTCGCGGGATGAGGGATTCGTCGAAGGTCGTGCCTTGCAGACTCTCAGCGCCTTTGCGCAGGTAAGTCCGGCCCGTCCAATAAAGAACGTGATAAAGTTCGCGTAGGACAGCCACCGCCTTTTCCGGCGCCGGCGGCTTGTTGCCGTGGACCGCCACGTTGCCCGCCTGCCGGATGAAGTCAGCCTTCCGCCACACTATGGTGGGCACGAGTTCGCGGAACGCAGGGTCGCTGATGTAGCCATCCAGGTTGGTAACTCTCGGTGGCTTCAGAGCTCTCTCGACCTTGTAGATGCGCTTGAGCAGGCGCTCAAGTGCGTGTCGGGAATGAAAGCACGACGCCCGCGGATCGCCGAGGACGTGCCGCTCTGCAAAACTCGCGCTCTCCGCCACATGCGGAAACTCCTGCTGCAGAAACGCGAAGTTCGCAGAGACCTCCACTGGCGATTAGAGGTCCCCGCTGAAAGCGCGGGATTGCAGGGAGGCGAAGAGGGTATCGAGCTCTGCTAAGTGCGCGCGGTGGCAAGCCTCTTGTTGCCCAACAGATTCGGCAACTGCGGTGAAGTGAAGTTGAAGGTCCGCGGGTGGAACTGGGAACACGATGGAGGAAAGGAGTCCCTGATTCACCTTGTGGATTCCGTTGGTGGTTCGTGCACCACGCTCGATCTGCGTGCGAACCCGGCTCGTACACCACACACTCTGAAGATAGGCAGGCGCTATGATGTCCGGTCTAACCGCTACGCCAATCATCGTATCGGGAAAACAGATGCGACTTGATGAGCGGTCCGGGTATACCCCAATGCCGACCAGTTGCCTGTTCCCATTTCCACGACAGATAAGAAAAGTGTCGGTGCTCAGCTTCTGTGAAGGAGATGGCTGTTTATCGAAGCGGGCTCTCTTCCTTGCGGCGAAGTCGAATCGACCACGAGTGATTGCAGACAGAGTGAGGACCTCGCCATCGATGGTCCCTTGGGTTGAGGGTGAGAGGCCGTTGCGGAAACTATTCCGGGCCAGCTCTCCAAGAGTTCGTTCCTCCCACCCCATGGGATTGGTGGCGGGGTCGCCGAACATATCGAGGAAGGTGGCTTGGAGCAGAGTATCGAGCTCAGCGAGGGCTTCGCGGCGCTTGACCCGTAAGGTATCTGCCGCATCTAGAATCCCCGCAATCCGCTCCTGCTCGGCGAGGGGCGGGAGTCGGATTTCGGTTTCCTTCAGAAACTTGTAGTGTCGACTGTACCCTGCTGCGGGAATCTCGATGGCTTTCAGCGCATAATACAAGTATTTGATGTCGCTTTCGACCTTCGGCACCAACACCTTCGTCCCGTCCGCTCCCATTGCGAATTCGAAATCCACATATTTGATCGCCCTGGTATGGTCGCCAAAGACGATGACCGGTGGAGTTGCGCGACAGACGCGCGATCTTTCGTTCACGAAACCGGCAACGAGACGCTGACCTTGATCCACAACCGGGAAGGCTCCCTCCTCGAGAAACTCCGTCCGTGGGGTCTTGATGTTCCCGCCAGTTGCATCCTCGAATACGTCGAGAAACGGCAGTTCTTGGAAGCTCACCTGAGTATCCGCTCCAGCTCCAGCCGCCCCTCCGTGATCTCAGCCTCCAGCGCGGCAAGCCGTTCCACGATCACCATCGGTGGATCGTACTCGGCTGCGTCGTATTCAACCTCCTTGTAGCGGTTGATGGATAATTCATAGTCGTTGCTCGCGATCTCGGCCTTCGGCACCAAGAAACTCTGATCTTTCCGCGCGCGCTTGCCCTCTGCCTCGCGGTTCTGCCAGCGGGCGAGAATGTCGCCAATGTCGCTCGTCTCCGGCTGCGGCGTGCGCTTGTCATCCAGCGAGTAGCCGTCTGCCTGCATGTCGTAGAACCAGACGTGGTTCGTGCCGCCGGAGTTGGTCTTGGTGAAGAGCAGGATCGCCGTGGAGACCCCGGAATAGGGCCTAAAAACACCGGCGGGCATGGAGATGACGGCGTCGAGCTTCTGCTTCTCGACCAAGATCGTACGCAGCGTCCTATGCGCCTTGGTCGATCCGAAGAGCACGCCGTCGGGCACGATGACCGCTCCGCGCCCCCCTGGCTGGAGCAGGCGGAGAAAAAGCGCGAGGAACAGCAACTCGGTCTTCTTCGTCTTGGCGATCTGCTGCAAGTCCTTGGCGGTGGACTCGTAGTCGAGGCTACCGGCGAAGGGCGGATTGGCGAGGATGAGCGAGTACTTCTCGGAATCGTCATCGGCGACCTGGGCGAGAGAATCCCGGTAGCGGATGTCCGGATTCTCCGCGCCGTGCAGCAACATGTTCATGCTGCCGATGCGCAGCATCGTGCTGTCAAAATCGTAGCCGTGGAAGGTGCCTTCGTTGAAGCGGCGGCGGGCTGCAGCATCCTTGTAGATCGTCTCGCTATGGTGCTCGACCAGATACTCGGCAGCGGCGATAAGGAAGCCCGCCGTACCGCAGGCCGGGTCGCAGATGACGTCCTTGGGCGTCGGGGCGACCATGTCGACCATCAGCTTGATGATATGACGCGGGGTACGGAACTGCCCGTTCTGTCCGGCCGTCGCGATCTTGTCGAGCATGTACTCGTAGAGGTCGCCCTTGGTGTCGCTGTCGGCCATGTCGATGCCGTCGAGCTGATCCACCACGTTCGCCAGCACGCGGGGCGTGGGCATCATGAAGAGAGCGTCCCTCATGTGCTGTGCGTACGTCGAGCCTCCCGCGGCATCGGCTTCCCCATTCTGCCCCAAGGCTTTCATGAAGGGGAACACCTCGTCGCGCACGGTCGCGAACATCTTCTCGGGAGCGGTCTCCTTGAAGCGAGACCAGCGAACGGCGCCCTGATCGGGAGCGAAGATTGGCTCCTCGATGGGCTTGCCGGTGCGCGCGGCCTTGTTCTCCTTCAGCGTATGCAGCTCGTCAAGCCGTTTGATGAAGAGAAGGTAGGTCAGCTGCTCGATGACGGAGAGTGGGTTTGAGATGCCCCCCGACCACATCGTGTTCCAGATGTGGTCAACCTTGGACTTGAGCTCGCCTGTGATCATTAGTTCTCGGTTGCCTTGGCGGTGGATCGGCCTCGCCGGGCTTCGGGTCAGCTCCGTCGTCAGTATACAGCAAACGGCTCGACCGGCGAACCCCGGGCGACCCGACTCCGGCCTTCGCTTGCGACGTCACCCAAGTGGACGTCATCGCCACGGATAAGGCTCGATTGCAGCTCCGGGTGCGCCGGGAGCCGGAGCCGGACCCAGCTCCTCACGGATCCGCAGTCGCCGCCGTGAATGCAGGCTCTGCCGTTCCGGCTTCGTGATGAGTCCACGGTCTCATCGGCACCCATTCGGGAGGATCGCTAACATCACGCCGTTGCCCGGTTCGCGCAGGACTAGTACACGATACGTTGGAGTGGCAGAGAGTCAGGTAGCAGGTGCTACCGACGCACAACGCCCAGACTGCTATACTATACGAGATGGATACCGTTAGGAGGGAGGCCGCTCCGGGTCGGCAGCGTGGCGCCGATCTCGCTCGCCGATGCATGAGAAAAAGCGCCGGCCAACAGAAGGCTGGCTGGCGAGACGAGCGATCGTCTCGTCAGCACTCCCGGCTAGCCGCGTTTGTCGCGCTTCGACGAAGCCGCCGTGCGTCTCGTCGCACCGAAGCCAAGCAGTTGACGGACACCGATAGCTCGCCGCGAGTAACGCCTCCACACGGTGTCCGACCGGGCGGTCGCTACGTAATCTGGATGGATCTGCTGCGTACGGCGGAGGCCCGCGACGCCCTGGCCGGCCAACCGGCGGCCGGCTGTTTGCGCGTCACCGGCGAGCCTTGCCGGGCGCCTCGCCTGATCGACACGACCATGGACGCCGTGACCGCGGGAGATGGGATCGCCGTAGCGAACCGCGTGCACCTATCTCCGCATCCGCCCGGCATCGCCGCCGGCTCGCGACGACCCCCACCATCTCCGTCAACCACTAGCGCGGCGGGCCGCGACCGCACCTGTCCCACGTACCCTCATCGGAGCTCCCTCCCCGTTAGGCACAGATCAGCATGTCCCGCGCGGTCACCACATCATGTCCGTAGGTCTCGCGATTCGCGACCTTTCGCAATGATAGCCTGTCACGGTAACATCAGTCTGCCACGTATGGCATACTCAATCCTACAGCAGGAGTTGTGACCTTGCTTCGGTACGTTGATAGTCCGCTTTTCGATTCGTCGGCACGTGTGTTGGTAAACACCGTGAACACAGTTGGCGTCATGGGGAAAGGCGTTGCGCTCGAGTTCAAGAAACGGTATCCCGATATGTACAACCTTTATCGTGATCATTGTAACGCTGGCCGTTTGCGCGTCGGACAGTTGTGGCTATATCGCACCCCTGGGCGGTGGGTTTTGAATTTTCCGACCAAGGCGCACTGGCGATCTCCATCGAAGATTGAATACATCCGTGCGGGGCTCGAGAAGTTGATAGTTACGTATCAGGATCGAGGAATCGACTCGCTTTCGTTTCCCCTTCTCGGCTGCGGGAACGGACGATTGGATTTCGACACGCAGGTGCGACCGTTGATGGAACACTACCTCCGCTCCTTACCGATTCCGGTATACGTACATCGGCGCCACGAATCATCCGATGTTATGTCCGCGCATAAGGACATAGATTTGTTTTCATCCTTTCATCCCCCGGCATCATTCGATGACCTATGGCATCATCTCCTCCAGCTGCGTCAAGACGATCTAGATCTGCGAACCTTCACATCCAAGTCGCGCTTCAAGCTCACCGATGTCACGGATAACAACTTGGTGTTTGACCGAACCCCTGGCTCTCGCGTCCATATACCTGCAGAAGATGTCCGATCTCTATGGTATCGTCTAAACAATACAGGCACGGTACTCTCCCGTGACGCTCCCGGGCGTATCGGTCGCGAGTATTCGCTCGTTTTTCCCCTTCTGGCACAACTCCCATACGTTTCCCGCGTCACGCTCAGTGAGGATTATGAGGATTTTATACGGCGACAGACTCAGGGTTTGCAGTTGCAGTTTAGCGGCTCGCATAGACGTGATACTCAGACAGAGCTCGCATCGGCGGTCGGATGAAGGACTGGCGGGAGGATTTGCGAGATCACGTTGTTCGGTGGGAAGAGCAGTTGAAGAAGCAAGGTCGGCCATGGTGGCCTCGGTTCTTGTACCACTACACGGACGTCAGTAACGCCATCAACATCCTGAATGGCGGCGTACTTTACTCCCGTGCTGGCGCAAAGGCTCGCGGATTGATGGTCCACGAGAACGCGAATCTGGCGATCATCGCCGGGACCAATCAGGATCACCTGGATTTCGTACGGCTTTACTTTCGACCGAGGACACCTACTCAATACGTTAACGAGGGCATTAAACCACCCGCGGAGAGAGGGAGCGGACATTGCCCGGTGCCAGTGTTCTTCGTTTTTGATCTTGTTAAAGTTGTGGGGCGGGATGATGCACGCTTCTCCAGCGGGACGCTGGCGTCATATAGACATGGGCACAGCGACAGGCGCGACTATTTCATGAAGACTATCCCGTGGCGAGATGTGTACGGGGACGGGCTCCCGCGATCAGATGTGGCCAAGAAGGCGAGAGGCGCAGAGGTCGTGATTCCTGGTAGTCTACCAATCCATCCAGTGTTGAGAGGTATCTTTTGCCGTAGTCTTGGTGAGCGCGTGACCTTGATGGATGGACTAGCTGATGGCGTTGACGCCGTGTGGGCGAAGAAGATCCGAACTGGCTTTGCCGGGTTTTTTTTCGGACGGTATCCTTACATACTCAATGTATCAGGTCGAGGGAGACGACTGATAGATGTCGAGTTCAGCAGGAAGCTCGTTGGGCGCCGAGGATTGGTTGAGGTTCATGTTGACGGCGCGTCGCGACCGAAGAGTTGGGAGGGACGATTTACTGACAACACGGCTCGCAAGACCTTCCGGCTTCGCGAGCCGCAAGACGCAGTGCATGTGTCAGTGTACATGGAGAATTGTCTTGCGTTCCGTGGAAGAGTGATACTTGATGACTCACCGTTTTGAGGTCGGAAAATTGCATGCAACGCCATCTTCGAGGGGGGACGATGTGCTAACTTAGAGTTGTGGTGCGGCGAGGTTGGTCAGGGGGATTCAGGGAGGGCGACACCGGTGAGCGAACGACGGTCGGTACAGCTGGGGTGGGACCGGGACGCGCTGACGTCCCGTGCTAGCATCTCGGGCTTACAACCGGCATCCTGCATGGATGCAGAGCAGCAACGCTCTACAAACAACCTGGAATAGGATTTGCTATGACACTCATGTATGAGCGATTGGTGCTCCGCGAGATTTCCCGTGCCGGCGACGCCGACCGTCGTGTCCCGAGTTCTCGCGACGACCAAGGCCGCATCAGATGTCCGTACTGCGAGGAGAGGACGCTCGGGAACGTGAAGGGTCTGTCGAACTTCTTCTGGCACTGCGAGGGATGCGATTCGCTGTTCTCATACGGAGCCAAGTACTCTACCACGGACCGTATGAACCAAGCTCGGCTGGTCCAGTTCTGGCAGGAACAAGCAAGGAAACGTGCCGAAGACCGGAAGGGATCGGAACAAGAGCACTGACCTCTGTCCGTACTCATTCGCTTGGTCAGGTCCGCCTCACGGCCTTTCCGCTCACACCACCCTCTCACACGGCGGCCGGTCGGCAAGACCTTGGAGGGCTTCGATTGACCCTTCCAGCCCTCGGCTGATCGATCGAAGTTCTATATCCTGGCCACGAGCCCCCGGAGGCGTCTTCCAGACGCCTGACCGCTCGGAGCCGCGGCTTCCCATGCTTACGGCTGACGTGTCGCGCCACAGCCGGATAGCTCCCGTGGCCGTCCTCCATCGCCACCCCGACCGCCTCCACCACATCCGTTGCAGTCGCCCCACGCGTGGGCCTGATCTCCTACAGCCCGCCAAGGGGACTGGGGCGACGATCCGGCACGAGTCGATCGACGAGACTCAGGTAGATCGCCGCGCGTACCTCAAGGCGTGCAACTACGACTACACCGTTGAAGGGTTGCAGAATCTGGTGGAACTTCCTAAGTCAGTAGCCAATCCCGCTTCCGTTGATGGGAGACGTTCCGAGACACGGACCCCATAGGTAGCGCGCCTTCAAGCCGAGGAAGGTGGTGAGATGACCGGCCCGCGTCCGTTCAAGATTCAAATCTTCGTCGCCGACGGTCGGCCCGACGGCCTGCGACTCGTCGAGAAATCCAACTGGATCGGACAAGGAATCGTTTGTCCCCGGGGCGCATATCCGAGAGTGAAAAAACGCGACGAGTTTTCGAGAAGCGGCGTCTACATTCTGATTGGTCCCGGTGACGACGATCGCCCCAGCATTTACGTGGGTGAAGCTGAGACGGTCCGCGCTCGCCTAGATCAGCACTACAGTACGAGGGATTTCTGGCAGCAGGTCATCGTCTTCACTACTACCGGAACGCCGAAGAATAAGGCGGAAGTAAAATACCTCGAGGCTCGGCTGCTGGAGTTGGCTCGGTTGTATAAGCGGTGCCGTCTGGAGAACAGCGTCGACCAGCAGCGCCCTGGGCTCTCGGAGGCCGATCAAGCCGAGATGGAGGGATATCTCGATGAAGTGTTGTCACTGCTACCTGTTCTCGGCGTTGATGCGTTCGTGCCACTCGAGTCTTCTACTAACCGCGATCTCTATTACTTGAAGGTGAAGCAGTGTGACGCCTCGGGTTTTGAGACGAGCACCGGCTTCATGGTAAGGAAGGGCTCACGGGCGCGGAGAACGTCCACGCCCTCGTTGAAGAAGCACTTTCCGAATTCGTATACCATGCGACAACGCCTCATCGACAGTGGGATATTAGCGGAAGATGAGAAAGGGTTGCGTTTCGCGGAGGACCACCTGTTCAACTCCCCGTCTCTGGCTTCCAGCGTGTGCGCTGGCAGATCGTCAAACGGTTTGGACGAATGGAAGGACAAAAGAGGACGGTCGCTGAAGGCGAACAGGGAGGGAGCAACTGCAGATTGATAGCTAATGGATCCCGATTCGCTTAGCCGATCTCGAACTGCTCTCCGCCGACCAGGGCTCATGAAACGCGTGCCGATGATCTCCATCCACGGCGCGCCTATATACGATCCGATCATGTCGCATTACCAGGAGCTGAGCTCATGCCTCGATTAGCTCGCACCGTCGTAGCTCATCTGGAGAAGGCTCGATCAGCGTGCCTTGCGGCGGTAGAGAACTACAACAGACCTGGGACGGCGTTTCGGACGCGCACTTACACGATGCTCATGACCGTGGCATGGACATCTCTCTTCCACGCGTTCTTTTATCGACGCCGTCAAAAACCTTGGTACCGTCAGCCGGGCACCGGTCGTCAAATACGATACAAGAGAATTGATGGCGAACCCTGCCACTGGGAATTGCGCGAATGCCTGAGACAATACTATGGCGATATGAATCCTCCTCAGCGGGCGAACTTACAGTTCATGCTAGCGCTCCGAAACAAGATCGAACACAGGTACTATCCTGAGCTTGATCCAGCCCTATACGGCGAATGCCAAGCCATGCTCATGAACTTCGAGGAGCTGTTGACGAAAGAGTTCGGCGAAACCCAAGCCGTTGGAGGGCAACTTGCCGTATCGCTTCAGTTCTCGGCCTTGCGCCCCGAAGCACAACAGGAGGCGCTGCGCCGACTCCAGACTTCGCAGGCGAAAGACGTGCTTGAGTTCATCGAGCGTTTTCGGGCCAATCTAGCTCCAGGTGTGTTCGAGAGTTCGGCTTATTCCATGAGAGTGTTTCTACTTCCTAAGCTGGCAGTACGAGAGCGGAACGCGGATCTCGCAGTGGAGTGGGTACCCTACGACAAGACGAAACCCGAAGCGATGGAGAAGTTGCAGCAGGCCATTACACTGATAAAGGAGAAGCGAGTACCGGTCGTGAGCGAGGGGTTGCTGAAACCGTCGGAGGTGGTGGAACGACTTCGCGAGCGTCTCCCGTTCAGGGTCAATATGCATACTCACACGCAAGCATGGAGGATGTACGGGGTTCGACCGGCTGGCGATGCAGAAGAGAAGGCGCGTACGCGACCGGAGTTTTGCGTGTACGACGAACTAGCGAACGGGTACGGGTACACAACGGCTTGGGTCGATTATCTGTGCCAGGAATTGCAGGACGAGGAGGAATTCGCGCGCGTAACAGGTAAGGCACCTGTTCTGGAGGAATCTTGAGACGCTGTCGGCTTCGGTTCTCCGAAGCTGGCGGAAGGAGTCAGCTGTAGCTACGGGTTGTGACGCGCGCGGCGGACCGGGCGTCTTGAGGCCAGAGGTTGCCAGACGAGGAAGACTTGGTCGTGGTTACGAATGAAAGGACGCAGATACGCGCGGACCGTCGTCTGATCGGTCTCCTGGATGTACAAGTACGATAACCACCTGACACCCGGCCTCCCCGAGGTCAGGGCTTTAGGCCGCGGTCGTCACCTCCTTCCTGGCTGACGTCTTCCCGGGCGCGGAGCTTCCGGATCCCCTTCTCGAACACCTGGCAGGTCGTTTGCTCCGTGACCCTCAGGTGCTCGGCCGGGAGCGTGCAGTGGAGCGCTCGATGTACCCGTTCGACCGCGCCCGCAGAACTCTCGCCGTCGTCGCTCAGCAACGTCCGAACCTTCACCTCGTGTTCCTCGAAGAAGGCCAACCCTGGAGGCTCGGACTTCCACCGGCATAATGTGCGTGACCGTTGCCGCTGCAGGATGCGATGGGCGAACATGATGCCCGTCGAACACCCCTGAATCCGAGCGTTCCCGACCGCCGTGTACCGGACCTGCATGTTCTGCAAGAAGCCCCTCGGCTCGAACGAGGTCGTGGAAGCCTTCCCGGTCGGCCGTCGCCTTGCCTTCGATCCGGCGAAGGGTCGCCTCTGGGAGGCGGTCGAGACCTGCGAAAGGCTCTTCCGCGCGACGCGGATCCGCACGTCCACCGAGAATGTCGGCTTGGCCCGGCACACCGAAGGCCTCGAACTGGTCCGCATCGGCGAGCCCCTCCGTCCCGAGTTCGCCGCCTGGCGCTACGGCGACCAGTTCCGCCGCCGGCGCCGGCGCTGGATCGCGGCCGGGTCGGCGGGGGTGGCGGCGAACCTCGGTACCTACGTGACCATCAACCTGGCGACGGGCGGGTTGGTCGCGGGAGCTGGCGCAGCCGCGCTGAGCGGCGCCGGCACCGGGCGGTGGCCAATCCACACGACATCAGTCCTGCTCTTACGGACTTCCCGACCGGACCCACTTAGAAGCCGATCTCGCCCGGATCTTGCCGGAGCGTCGCCACGAGTTTTTCCACAAACTCCTCGTCAGTGTCACTCCCCCAGAAGACGATCGTGCAATGGTTCGTGTCGAAGTGCGGTTTTTTCTCGTCGAACGCCGCCTGTTCCATGATGTACACGACCGGCTTACCAAGCGCCTCCGCGAAGCCTCCCTCCCAGTAAGCTCCGCGGTTATGGTCCGTCAGGTCAACGATCACGTACGAGGCGTTTCGGATCCGGTCTCGCATGATGTTGTCGATCACGCCGGGCTGGCTGAGGTCACTCAGATCCTTGAGCGGGCAGCCGAGATCATTGAACTTGGGCCTCAAGACTTCCTGGAAGACGCGCTTGGTGTGCTCGCTGCTAAACTGCCAAGCGAAGAAGCCGTAACCGCCGTCATGCGACCCATGTGTCATGGCTTCGTACCGCTCCCAGCCAGCGAGCCGAAGGTCTGCGTAATAAGGGGGGATGGCGCTAGGGGGATAGGCCCCAGTCGGAGCGTCCCATGACACGATTTTGTGCTCTTCAAGTTCGCCCATGAGCTGCAGTACACTCGCTTTGTTCGGCGCTCCGATGGCGGCCGCGAACGGCTTCGCGTCATAAGGGATCGTCGCGGGTGAACCGTCTTGTAGCACCCGGTCCCCGATGTGCCTGATCGCATTGTCGGCCTGTTGCGCGCGGCTTGCGAGGAACTCTCCGTTTCGCGCTCGAGTCACGACATCGGGCGTTATCTTCGCGGCCTGTGGCTGGGGCGTGTCTTCGTACGGCACTCTTTCGAGCCAAGAAGCGTATACGTCCCATTTGGTGCGAGCATAATGTGAAAGCGAGACGCGTTGCATCGGGGTCAGGTGTTGCGACGCGTCCGCTGGCTCAAAGAATCCTTCAAGCTCGAACTGGCCACACACATCGCATCTAACCAAGAAATGATGCGGCCCACTGCCGCCGGCATTACAGGTCGTACTGCACCAGGGGCATTGGATCTCACTCATCATCCCTCCTCAGTTAGCAGGTGAAGGCCCCACAGCCACGCCGTCGCCACCTGGAACTCCGACAGCCACGAAACATCCTGACCCGCCGAGGCAAGCATGACCCAAGGCGGAAGGAGCTTCAAGATCCACGGTCGGTCGGGCGGCGCGGGACCGGGCCTGAGGCTTCGGCAGGTCGTGAAGCTCGGCGACCAACGGAGCGAACTTCGCCGGCCTGGAGCCCCCGGTGTCTCGGCGGCTTGACGCGGCGAATTTCGAGGTCGGGTCAACAGGTGTGTAAACGTCGTCAGGCGGCGATCCTCTCCTGACCCTCGGGGACGGGCTTTCCGTCCTCGAACCTTCTTCCCTCGCACACGTCCCGCAGCAGCTCCGGGGCATTGAGCTTCCCGAACCGCTTCTCGGCCACGATCAGCAGCCGCCAGATCAGCGCGGCGGCGTTGTCTACCCGCTTGAAGCGCTTCGCGGCCGTCGTGCGCAGCCGGACCGAGGCGAACGGGCTCTCCACGACGTTGGTCGTCCTCAGGCGCCGCCAGTGCTTCTCCGGGAAGTCGTAAAACGCCGTCATGCGGTCCCAGTCGTCCTCGAGCACCTCCACCGCCTTCGCCCGGGCGTCCCCGTAGCGGCCGGCGAACGCCTTGCGCACCTCCTTCGCCGCCGCACGCGAGGGCGCGTACGCCGCCGCCCGCAGCATCTCCCGCGCCACGGCCCGCTCACGCTTCGGCAGCCGGTCCAGCACGTTGGCCGTCTTGTGGTTCCGGCACCGCTGCTCGGCGGCCTCCGGCCACACCTCCCGCGCCGCGCCCCGGATCCCAGGTTCCCGTCGGCGACCAGAAGCTTCGGCGTCCCCAGGCCCCGGGCCTTCAGGTCCCTCAAGATCGCCGACCACGACTCGACCGACTCCCGGTAGCCCGGCGCGACCGCCAGCACCTCCCTCGTCCCGTCTCATGGCCCCGATGACGACCAGCAGGGCCGCCTTGTCCTTCTCGAGGCCCGCCTTCACGTAGATCCCGTCGGCCCACGCGTACACCAGTTCGCGGTCGTCCAGCGGCCGGCGGCTCCACGCCTCGTGCTCCGCCGTCCACTTCGCCCCGAGCCGCCCCACCGAAGACTTCGACAACGGCGCCCCGTCGCCAAGAAGGCCCCGCAAGGCCAGCTCGAAGTCGCCCTCGGCCAGCCCGTGCGGGTACAGCTCCGGGATCAGCTCCCCCACCTCCCGCGTCCGGCGCTGGAACAAGGGAAGCACCCGGCTCTCGAACCGCTCCTCGAGACCCCGCACCCGGGGCCGCCTCACCTCGATCGTCCCCGAACTCATCGCCAGCCGGCGCGGCTTGCCGTACCCGTTCCGGTAGCCCGGAGGCGCGTCCACCGCCACCCGCCGCTCCGACTTCATCCGGCCCAGGAGTTCCGTGACCTCCTCCTCCAGCGCCTGTTGGATCATGTCCCGCGCCTGCTCGCGCACCCACGCCTCCGGCGTATCCCACGCTGGCCCGGCGAACCTCTCCCGCGTATCGTTGCCCATGAGGCGACGTCCTTTCTCCGGGCCTCACCCCGGATCCGCTGTTACTGGTCCGCTGAAAGGTACGTCGCCTCGCTTCTTACACACCTTTTGGTCCTACCTCTTGGAGAGCTGCGATGACTGACAACCCTTTCAGTATACCGGAGTGGCACTCGATTGGTCGAGAGACAAAGCTTGTGCGTCATTTGCTCGGCGTCGGTGCGACCAGCCTCGGACGGGCTGGCTACGGAGATAATATGGGTGAATACTATATTGCGTTTTTCGGTTTATCCGTTGGACTAGAGCGGCTAGCGAAGCTAGTCCTCGTCGTGGACCACGCGATCTCCAACGACGGCACAATGCCAAGTGATAACATGGTCAAGGAGTACGGACATAAGCTAGTGCGGCTTTTCGACGCTGCCGCGGAAATCGAAACGAGACATGACGTGAGGCTGAAGTACGACCGTCCAACCGATCCAATCAGCGTCAAGATCATTGATAGCCTTGATGCGTTCGCGGATGCCCGCCGTGGTCGCTATGCCAATTTTGCGGCACTCGGCAATCCGAGTCTCTCCAAAGAAGAGCCGATCGCGCGCTGGTGGGCGGAGGTCGCAACATTGATCCTCGAACCTCACTACAAGGGACAACCCATTCAGACCCGTGCTGAAGCGAACGCGGCGGCGGTACAGGAAGTCACATCTCCGTTTGCCATGGTCCTTCAGACCACCGAGTCGGGCGATATTATGCAGGATGCGAGCACGGCGTCGCTTCTCACGGCTCAAGCGAGGGTGGTTCAGAAATTTGGCCGATTTCATGCTCTAACCGTCGTCCGTTGGCTGTCCGACCTCTTGTCGAAACTGGCGCAGCAGGCATGCTACACGCACCGGATCCATGCTTTTTTCGGGCTATGGGAACATCTCGAGACCTATACGGTCGCGGATGACGTCTTGAAGGGTCGTAAGGTTTGGCCGTTGAAGTAGGAGGAGGAGGCGCCTTGTCGGGACATGCCGAACGTGATTCCGAGACGGCGATTGAAGCCGGCCTCGCGAATTCTGGCGGGTACGAGATGCGACCCCAAACACCTTTGACGAAGCGCTCGTCCCTCTTCCCCAGCGTTGTCACGAGTTTCCTGAAAGGCAGCCGACCGGCAAGGTGGGGAATCGCTAGAGCCCAGGTCTTGAACGTCGCAGACCGAGAAGCCCCCCTAGCTGGCCGAGGGGTTGGCCCGTGAGGTGTAACCGCCGCGGTATCCCGCCGCGCGGATCTCCGCCAGCAGCCGCACCGCCGTGAGTGTCGGCGGGCGTTGAAAACTGCACACATCCGGGCATCGAAAATGGCACGGTCCGGGTGGGTGCCGGGGAGTTTCTGGAGTAGCGGATCGTGCCGCGTCACGATGGCGTCTTCACTCGCAAGAGGAGAAGACGCGATGATCGGGAGAGAGACGCGGGTGCTTCCGCGGCACTACCTGGAGGAGGGCGCGAGCAAGTCGGAGGTGGCGCGGCGGCTGGGGGTCAGCCGCCGTACGGTGGACCGCTGGATCGCCTCGGGACAGCTGGACCGGGAACTGGACGATGAGGCGGTCAGGTGCGGACCGCAGCGGCCCGTCGCCGTCGAAGCTGGATCCGTACAAGGGGATCATCGGGGCCCGTCTGGTCGCGTACCCGAAGCTGAGCGCGGTATGGCTGTTCCGGGAGGTGCGGCCGCGGGAGCCCGAGGAGCCGGTCAGGCGCTTCGAGACGCCTCCGGGCCACCAGGGGCAGGTGGACTTCGCCGACTTCCGGCTTCCGTGGGGCAGGCGGCACGCGCTGGTGGTGGTGCTGGGCTACTCGCGTCTCATGTGGCTCGGCTACTACGAGCGGCAGACGATGCGGGTCGTGATGCGGGGTCTGGAGTCCTCCTTCGTCTACTTCGGCGGGGTGCCGTCGGAGCTTCTGTTCGACCGGATGAAGGCGGTGGTCACCGCCGACCGACGCGCGGAGGGCGGTCGGCTGCTGGAGAACGGGGAGTTCCTGCGCTTCAGCCATCACTGGGGCTTCCAGATCCGGGCCTGCCGTCCGTACCGGGCGCAGACGGAGTTCGTCTCCGACGCCGACCTCAACGCCCGGGCCCGGCGCTGGGTCGAGGACGAGGCGAACGTGCGGATCCACGGCACGCTGAAGGAGCGGCCCGCCGACCGCTTCGAGCGGGAGCGGCCCTACCTCACGCCTCTGGCCGCGCAGCCCTACCGGTCGCTGGCCGCGCCGCCGCAGCCGGAGGACTCCACGACCCGTGAAGCGACACCGCCGAAGATCGTCGAGGTCGAGCGCCGTCCGCTGGCCGAGTACGCGAAGATCGCAGGCGGGGTGTCGTGAAGCGGCCCTCCCGCAGGGAGCGCATCGCGGCCCAGCTCGCCGATCTCAAGCTGCCCGGCGCCCTGGAGGCGCTCGACGACGTCCTGGCGGGCGTGGATGGGGGCGGAACCACCGCCGCCGAGGCCATGGAGAAGCTCCTCGCCGCCCAGATCTCGCTGCGCACCAGCCGACTCCCCGCGCTCAAGACCCTGGGCGACACCCTGGCCGAACTCATCGACTCCCTCGAGGAGGCCCGGGCCGCCGGCAACCTCAACTGGTGCCTCAAGACCCTCTCCCACCCGGCGCTGCTGATCGTCAGCGAGATCGGCTATCTCCCGGTGACCCAAAGCGGCCCCCCCCTCTTCTTCCAGCTCGTTAACCGGCGTTACGAGCACGCCTCGACCCTGCTCACCTCCAGCAAGGGCTTCGAGGAGTGGGACCGGGTCCGCGGCAACAGCTACCGCATGCGACGCCGCGCCGATCTCTCCAAGGCCATCCACCCCGGCGGCGCCCCCGATGTCTCCCCGCCAGGAGCGTCAACCTCGTGACCGCCGTAGGACCCCGCCCACCTTCGCTCGATGTGAGACACTTTCGATACCCATTGACAACTTGGCGTGTGGGGGTGCCTCTAGGTACGTTGGAAGGTGATGACCAGCCGGACTCCTGGCTGCGGGAGGAACAGCGAAGGGCACACCGCAAGTTGAAGAGTTTTGTCGAATACGTCGCTTCGATCCGCGAGTTGGTTCAGCCTCGCCGGTCAATCTCCTCGCCCACATGGCGCGAGAAGCTCTGCGTCCATCTAGACGGTGAGCCCCACCGAGTGCCTTGCAAGCGGGACTTCTCGCCTCGACGAAGAAGTCGGAACCTCGTCCGCCTCCTTAATGATGGGACCCAGAGGGCTTAGCCCATGGATGCCCTCATCCGAAAGCTCACGAACCTCGGATACGAGTTTTTCGGCATCCTCCTGCCTGGCACCCTCGCCGTACTCATGTGGTCTCTGCTCTGGGTTGCTGCAGCCGACGTGGTTCCGTGGGTGACCTGCCGTGCGGTCCCTACGTTAACCTTGTCCGACGCACGCGACTCAATAAAGCAGGCGATCGAGTGGTCCGCGTTCATGAGCGTTCTGCTGATGATTGCCCTCGCGTATTTAGTTGGCCACTTCCTTACCTGGATGGCCCGCCGGGGAAAGCGTCATGAGCGGGTGGGCTTTTGGGACCATCTCCTGGAGACGCTTTGTTTTCGGCCTCCAAAGCAAGAGCCTTCTTATGACTTGAGGCTCAAACCAGCGTGGAAGTGGGCTGGAGAGCAACTCCTCGGCAAAAAGCTTGACCTGTCGTGGTCCCTCTTCTACCCGGCCGCAAAGACGTACTTGTTGCAGCAGCGGATTCCATCTTTAGTGACTACATATCAAAACAAGTACACGCTGCATCGTTCCCTGGCGGTTTCTGCCGCTTTGACGTTTTGGGCGACCGTCGTTGTCGCAGTCTCGGGCGCTATCTCGGGATGGGTCAACGGCCCACAGGCCCCCGAACCTCATTGGCTCGCAACAATTGCACTTGTGGCAGGGTCACTTTCGGCAGTTTGGGGGTTCTCGTCGAGCTACCTGTACAACTGGACGCTGTGGGGGAATTACCTCATCACGGAGACTTACGTTGCGTTGCGCACGCAAGAACACGCAGAATAAGCACATGACGAGAACTGACTCCCTCCAGAAACTGGTGGCAATTGATGTCGAAACCAGCGGCATCAACCCCTTTCGACACCAGATCTTGTCACTCGCCTTTGTACCAGTGGACCCTTCGAAATCTTCTCTAGAACTCTACGTTAACGAAGGCGAGCCCGAATGGCAGAGGACTGCCGCCGGGTACTTTGAAGAGTCGCGACCCGCCTGGGAAGCATGTGGTCTGTCCGCCAACGACGCATGCGCGGCGCTCTCCTCCTACATCGAAACTGCTTTTGGAGACCAAATAACCGTGGTGGGCCATAACGTTGGCTTCGATGTTGCTTTCCTCCGGCAACTGGCCTTCCGGGCCGGCCTAGATCAACTGCCATTGATATCGCACCGAGTAATTGACACTCACACGATCCTATATCTGCTGCATTTGTCTGGCGTGATCCCCAAAAATGCCCTGTCATCGGAGGGTGCGTTTCGGTACTTCGACATCAGACCCCCAGCTTCTGCGCGTCATACAGCTCTCGGAGATGCTATGGCGACGCGGAAGCTATTCATCCGCGTATTAGAACTATGGGACCGGGCGTCCGTGAATCAGGCCCTCCGTTAGGTTGCTGTGCCCCAAGCTCCTTTGAGCGTCCCTGGGAGCAATGGGCGAGAGGCGCAACGAACTCGCCGCGTGTTTGCCCTTATGTTCAACCACAGGACGTGACCGGTGACTCGCTCAGGAGTGAATGACGGCGGTAGCGGCAGGCCCCGGCCAGGGAGCTCTTCGAAGGTCGCAGGTCCTTGCTTCGCCCGACTCATACAGCGTCACGGTCCCAGCGGAGGTACAGGTCTGCTCAGCAAACCGCTTTATCAATAACGACTCCTCGAGCACGTCCTGATCGTTCGACAGATGCTCAATAAGAGACTCGGTCAAGAAGACGATCAGCTTGGCTCGGGCTCGGGAGGCCATGACGTTGAAACGTCTCAGGTTGTAGAGGAACTCCTCTTCGGACGCGATCACGTCGGGATCCCCGATGCCGAACGACGCGAGAATGATGTCGCGCTGTTGACCCTGAAACCGCTCGACGGTGTCCACAGCGCCGCGTATGAGATCTGGCGACTCGTCCGGGAACATCGATTGAAGCTGCGCAACGATTAGCCCCATTTGTGCCCGGTGCGGGACGACGACTCCCAGTGATTGCCGCCAGAATTGGGCAGGCTGCGGCGTCGTTGGATCACTGTATCGTCCGTCTTGGATCTTGATCCCGAGCGGATCGAGTTCGCCGTCCAGCCCGTAGAGTAGGTCCTGTCGGAACAACCACACCAACGAGACGATACTCTCCGCCTCAAATCGGTTGGCCTGACCGCTACGGCGATCCTCGTACACGATGGAAGTGATCGGGTAGGCCGGATCCATGATCTTCGCATAGTCCGGAGTCCAGGTTAGATCAGAAGGCCATTCTGCTGGAGCCTTCGAATCGGATTTGCCTAGACGGACTCGCAGATCAGGAGAGTGGGCTCTCAGCTTAGGCTGGTAGCCGGCTTCGCGAGTGAAGGCGATGAGCGTGGAGTTAGACCTGAAGCTGACGTTCAGTGGGACCGGCTGTACGCGGAGGTGATGCCGACAGTAGTTGTAGATGGAGCCGACGACGTTGTCCAGATCGAGGGGTGGGGTGGCGGGATGTATGGGCGGTAGCTGAAGGTCGTCCCCCGCCAACACGCATGTGCCCCCCTCGGCCCGCTTCGAGAACACAAGTGTGCTGTTCGCTACGTCTACCTGTGAGGCTTCATCCAGAACGATAAGATCGAACCACTCTCGCTGAGTTGCACTCGCCGGGGGACTTGTCAGCCCGGCGATCGCGAGATTGTGAAGTTGCTGCGTAGGACTGCCTACGATCGTGATGCCGTCCGGCTCGTCAAGCGATCGTAGTAGGGCTCGCACGTCCGCGGACGGTTTGACTCGATTCAGTAGCACATTCTCGACCATGCGATACCGGCCATCGAAATCGTGCTCGACCGGCCTTCTATCGCTCTGAATCCGATGCAGCGTACACGGCCAACTTCCAACCGAACGGAGTTCGCGGAGATCGTCGTGAAGCCGAAGGAGAATGTTGTCGACCGCCGGGTATGTGTTGGCGGATACCAGGATCCGTAGTGGCTGGCGGCGGCTCGCTGCGTCCAGCACCGCGCCGAGGATGATGGCCCGAAGTGTGTAGCTTTTCCCCGTCCCGGGTGGACCCCAGACGAGAGTAAGTTGGCGATCCAGAGCGGTCGCCAAGGCGCTCCACTGGTCATCCATGAGGACCTTGCCAACGTCGCGAAGGGCCGGCTCGAAACTCTTCCGAAGTGGTGCGACGGCCCTGCCGCTTCGTGCCTTCTGCAAGCGCGACCCATCCCAAAGAACCTCTGCCGCCGGAGTGAGTGGGCTCGTGCCCGCCGTCGTCCCGGACGGAAGCCCCAAGGCCTCCAGCATGCGCCGGTCAGGCTGAGCAATCGATGGGTTTGCTATTCCGCGCAGAGTGAGCCTGACTTTCTTCGTAAGGTAGTCCCTCTCTACGCGATCAAGGGTACATGAACCGGCGAATGAAAGCCCGGCCTCACTTGTCAGTTCGGCGAACCGGCTTCGTGAGTCCGGGCGGAGTGCAATAAGCCCCCGCTGACGCTCGATGCTTTCAATCGTCACAGCCGTCAGGTTGGCGTCTGCGACGGTATTACCCCATGCTTGGATGCTGGTGTCCTTTGTTAGAGGGTAAGGATGCTGGTCCAGCAAATTGGAATGGGCGTCGGGAACAATCGCGTATCCGAAGTCTCCTGGTCTTGCGTTGAACTCGTGCGAGTCGGGGCTCAGCTGGTAAACAAGCAGCTCATCGGACCGGGCTAGGAGCTTGCGCCGTAGAAGCCGATGGTGCGGCGCGGTTCGGCTGGCTATGGTGATGCCGTGCTGTGACGGGTTCACGTTCGGCGCGGGGAGTTGGCGATGAGTGCGAGGTCTCTACCGTACGATCCGGAGAGGATGAGGACGAGGTTCCGTCCGTACGATCCGGACCAGCAGTTGCTGCTGCCTCAGGATCTTCGTGAGTGGGTGCCGGCGGGGCACTTGGCGCATCATGTGAGCGATCTGGTGGACGCGGCGGACCTGTCGGCTTTCTACGCGCGTTACGAGGGGGACGGGCGGCGGCGGAGTCCGTACGATCCGCGGATGATGGTGAAGGTGCTGGTGTACGGGTACGCGACGGGGGTGTTTTCGTCTCGGAAGCTGGCGCGGAAGCTGGAGGAGGACGTGCCGCTCAGGATGCTGGCGGCGGGGAACTTTCCGGCGCACCGGACGCTGTGCGAGTTCCGGAAGAGGAACCTGAAGGCGTTCGGTGCGTTGTTCGCGGAGGTGGTGCTTCTGGCGCGGGAACTGGGTCTGGCGGGGTTGGGCCGGGTGGCGGTGGACGGGACGAAGGTTCGGGCGAACGCGAGCAAGCGGAAGGCGATGAGCTACGGGCGGATGGGTCCGGAGGAGGCGCGCCTGGAGGCGGAGATCGCGGAGTTGCTGGCGCGTGCGGAGGCGGCCGACGCGGAGGAGGACGAGCGGCACGGGGAGGACGTTCGGGGCGACGAGCTGCCGAAGGAGTTGAAGCGGCGGGAGGACCGGCTGGCGGCGATCCGGGCGGCGCAGGCTCGTCTGGAGGCGGAGGCCCGCGAGCGCGACGACGCGCGGGGCCGGGAGCCGGAGTGGGATCGCAACCCGAAGGGGGGGAGTCCGTACAAGCTGGACTACGGGGAGCCGGAGGCGGACTCGCAGACGAACTTCACGGATCCGGAGAGCCGGATCATGCGGACGAGCACGGAGGGCTACCAGCAGTGCTACAACGCGCAGGCGGTGGTCGACGGCGAGAGCCAGCTGGTGTTGGGGGCGGAGGTGACCGACAACGCGAGCGACCAGGGGCAGTTGGTGGAACGGGTTGACGAGGTGTCCGGGCGGTTGGGGGAGACGCCGGGCGAGGTGCTGGCCGACGCGGGCTACTCGAACGAGGAGGACCTGGCGGCTCTGGATGCGCGGGGGATCGACGGCTACGTGGCGCTGGGCCGGGAGGGCGGGGCGGCCGCGGAGCCCGACCCGGAGACGTGCCCGGCGAGGGCGCGCATGGCGAAGAGGCTGAAGACTCCGGAGGGCCGGGCGGTGTACGCGAAGCGCAAGTGGATCGCGGAGGCTCCCATCGGGTGGATCAAGGAGGCGATGGGGTTCCGGCGGTTCAGCATGAGGGGCCTGGAGAACGTGCGCGGCGAGTGGGATCTCGTGTGTCTGGCGCTCAACGTGCGGCGCCTCCACATCCTTCGGGCCGCGTGAGGGGCCGGAAACCCGTGTCGGGCGTTCCCCGGGGCACAAGAAGGGGTCCGCGACCCCGCCCGAACGCCGCCCGCCGGGCCGTCTCCCCGCCAACAACGCGTTCCCGCCCGGAAAACGACCGATACTTCGGCTCGCGGGACCCCGCGGGCGGCATCCGATCGCTTCCGCCGCGCTCCTGCGGCGCAGGCTCCTAGCGGAGTGGGGGCCACGCGCTGAAGGTGAGGAAGGGCATCCCGGCGCTCCGTTCCCTCGAGGCACCTCAATAGCCGTGCTGACCTGAATCGGGCTTCTCGCTCGTGTGGAGGCATCGCGCGTATACGATCTGCCTCTAGCGACGCGAGAGCACCGTTTAAGTGAGTGAATTCGAGCCAGAGGTGGCTCACCGGTGCTAGTCCGGCCGTCCTGTTTGGTGGCGTTGGTATCAGAGGAGCGCTGAGCCGGCTGAGTTCATCCTTCAGCCGTCGCTCTAGGGTGGTGACGACGAGCCCGAGAGCCCGGAGCTTCTTCTCGGCCGTCTCCACGATGAGGGCTTGAGTTTCCTGCCAGCTGCCGCGCTTTAGCCAGAATTCGTGGATCCGCTCAGGTGGCAGCAGGTTGCTCAGCGTATCGCTGTAGAGGGGGTGCACGCTCGGTGAAGTCACAGGCGTGTCATTGAGCGTGCTCGCCACGTCCATAAGTGTGTAGTGGTGAGGGTTCGGCAGTGCGACAGTGTTTCGTACGACATCGTACACGAGGGTGAACGGGCTGCGCCTCGTTGCGTCCTCTGCGTTGGTGAGGAGTTCGGGAGGAGGGAACAACCACGCGAGCACCCGGAGTTCCTTGTCCGCCAGAATCTTCGGAAGGTAGCGCGAAACCAGTCGGACCAAGTGCCGTCGTTGGGCATCGTCCCACAGGTAGATCTGATAGCTGCTGCGGCGTGTCTTGCGATTCCGTCGTTCCGCAGCTTCATCGGCCTGATCCTGGCGCTGTACCTCGCGGAAGATACGCTTGATCTGGCGAAGGAAGTTTCGGAACTCGCGCCATTCATTGGCTACGCCGCGGCGGTCTACCAAGAACACTTCCGTATCGCCGCTCGGTCGACCCCAGCGTCGAGTCTGGCGCTCAAGTTCCGACCCGTAAGGACGGGGTTCTAGCCAGAACGCCCTAAGCCCGAACGAGATCGTCATGGCGGTGGCAGGATCGTAGTCGACGAATACATAGACATGGAGGTCAGGCCATCTGGGCATGAGGGCATCCCCCCCGCTGTCCGGGATGATGGTGGAGGTGACCTGCTCCAACGCATCGGCTCGCGACGGGTATACCGTGCGTTTCGCTCGGAGGCCCTGATGGTCCGACAAAGCCGCGTGGTTCTCATCGATTCCGGCCAGCGCCGCCACGTCGGCGACCTGATGGTCCTCAAGGACTGACACGCTACCCCTGGAAAGGCCAAACACACGAGAGAGGTGGTTGATCTGTGCGGCATTCGGCCAGCAGTGAAGCGGATCCTGGGTAGGGTGACGGTTCTTGTCTAGAATGTAAGGGTCGCCCAGGAACTCGCATCCGGCGCACCGATAATCAACATGGTATGCGGTATCTGTCCACGGCGTCTTGAGGAGCCTCGGAAGAGTACTGGAAATAAGATGTCGGAGGCGGGGAGCAAATGCTTCTACCGGCGCGATCTCTAAGTCACCCTCGAAGACTTGGCTCAGCTCGGCAGCGGTCGGGACGTATCCCGTTCCGTGCCACCGTAGTGCTTGGGTGATGAGATCGGAATCCTCCAGCGACCCGGGGACGACGGCAGGAGCCGCCACGACTAGGTAGTCGTTCGACAGGCCTTGATCCTCCAACCATCCGGCCAACGCCATCGAATAGAGGACGACCTCAGCGAAGTAGTGAGCACCCGGCTCGCTCGTCATCTTGATGTCCGCAACACGTAGACGGACACGGGAGTCGTGGGCAGGGTCAATCTGACGAGTGCGCCCACTCGGGAGAATCTCCTCGCAGTAGGCGGTTGGCAGGTCTGTCCAGTCGACCTGGTGTTCGCTAAGGCGTGGCAGTACTTGGATCAGGTCCGGTCGCATCTCCCCAAGATCGAGCGTCAGGCCGTTGAGATCCTGCAGGGCCAACATTCCAACGGCGTCTCGAAAGGCGCGGGTGTTAGCGGAAAAGCTTCCTTCAACCAGGAACTGGTAGTCGGTTAGGGAGGCCAAGACGGAGTCCAGCGGTGTTTCCGGGATCCCTCCAGCCTTGTCCCTACCGGGGCGTCGGATCACGTTTGGAGCACCAAAGGCGCCCTCAAGCTCCCGGACTTTGTCTGCTTGCCACTGGAGCCCGTGCCGACCAACCAAGCCGAGCCCAGCCCGTCCACTCTGGCGAGGAGGCATTTGTAGGGCGGACCTTGCGTCGTCACTGTAGAGGTAGAGCAAGAGTTGCCTCTCGCATCCTACTCGGAAGAACAGCGAGATGGCGCGCTTGGTGAGTCGAGGAGGTTTGAGTTCCATTGATGACGAGGTGGTTAGAGAGGCCATTCGGAGCGTCGGGCCATGGGTGGAGCTGCCTTACAGCAATTCAAGGAATGCCGATCGAGTGCATGCTCCATCTGGGGGCAGACCTGGACGCATCGACCGTCAACACCTCGCGCCGTTTCCCCCCCGGATCGGGCCACAGCTAGCATCGCCGGACCATGGCGGCTCAACTCCGTTCTTCGTTAAGGTCGAAACCGGCACGGCGGCAATGTCACCGCCGACCGCCCGACGACCGAGCGTGATCGCAACTTCGAGTGTAGTACCTGAACCGGCAAACGGGTCGAGCACAAGTCCGGGTACAAATCCCGCCATGCAGGAGCATGAAGTGTACCCGGCAGATTCCCATCGCGGAAAAGTGAATTCGCGAAAATAACCTCCTAGGAGTTGCTTCGCTTCGGATGCGAGACGCTGTACGGACGCTGAGTTTTTTTGTCCTTGGATCTGGCGCCCCTTGCCGGTGTCTGATATGCCGGTTGCCTGGATGGCTGCGATGTGGTCGGTGGTCAGACCTACCGCCTCGGCCAGCGCCTGAGCTCGCCGTGCCTGGGGTCGGTTAAGATTGAGAGACGTTGTCTTCTTCATTTGTCGCTCTCGAGGACACCCGCATGACGGGCAGACCGCGCGTGGACAGGCCAGAATGATGGCACGCTCTGCAAGCTCGCTGGGGAACGGGGCTAAGTGATCTTTTTTGTGACCGGAAGGTGGAAACTCCCAAACGTCACTTGGTGCGGCGCCTTCGCCTAGGTACTCCGAGTAGCCATGAAGGTCGTAAAAGTACTTCGTTGATTTGGTCAAATGAAGTATGTACTCATGTCGCGTCGGAAGGCGGTTTCGAATCGGCGTCGGCATCCCTCTGATCTTGGACCATACAATGCGGTTCCGGACCTTCCATCTCTGGCCGCGTGCTACCTCCTCGATGGCACCCGGAATCCCTGCTAGGCTGCGGTGGCCGTTGTAGGTGTCACCGATATTCATGAACACTGAGCCGGACGGTTTCAGAACGCGTTTCATTTCGCTCAGTACCCTTGCCATCTCCTGCGCATACTCTTCCGGGCTGCTCTCTTGTCCGATCTGAAGATCGAGACCGTAATCGCGTGTCTTGTAGTAGGGAGGCGACGTGACCACAAGGTCTATCGATTCCGACGCCAACGGGAGAGATCGAGCGTCACTTCGGTAGATCACGGCCGGTGCGATCATTTGCTTCGCTGATTGGTTCTGACTCATGGTCGCAGCCGCCTCTAGAGTTGCTCGTCGATGGATCCCGCGAGGGCATTCTACTTGTTGGGTGCTCCGTCGTCGACCCTTCTCGTGTTTGGGTGGTCCCAAACTTCTCCTGTCGTCGCCTGTTCCCATCCTTGTGGATCCGTTCCAGGAGCGGTCAGTAACGGGACATGTGCGCCTTGGCTGGCACCGACTCCACGCCGGCCCATGCCCGCCGCCACGGCGCCCAATAGGCTTCTCCTCGAGACGACACTTGCTCATCGCCACCTGAGCCCGACGTGGGCGAAGCCATGACCTCCCGCTCGTCTGCCGCCGCCCTCCTCCTGTGCAGCTTATCGCCGACAGCCTGCGAGGACCTTCAGAACAGCCGGAGCAACGCCTCGAGCCTTAGGGCATTGACCTGACGGCTTTCGATCCCATCGGGGCAATGATCGAGGCGTTGGATTGCGAGGATGATCGTCTTCTCGTCACGATGGTCGTTATGTGCTTGCCCCGTTGCCGTTGCAGGATGCGATGGCCAACATGATCCCCCTCGAACTCCCCTGAATCCGAGCGTTCCCGACCGCCGTGTACCGGACCTGCATGTTCTGCAAGAAGCCCCTCGGCTCGAACGAGGTCGTGGAGGCCTTCCCCGTCGGCCGTCGCCTTGCCTTCGATCCGGCGAAGGGTCGCCTCTGGGTGGTCTGCCGCAGCTGTGAGCGCTGGAACCTCACCCCCCTCGAAGAGCGCTGGGAGGCCGTCGAGACCTGCGAAAGGCTCTTCCGCGCGACGCGGATCCGCACTTCCACCGAGAACGTCGGCCTGGCCCGGCACACCGAGGGCCTCGAACTGGTCCGCATCGGCGAGCCCCTCCGCCCCGAGTTCGCCGCCTGGCGCTACGGCGACCAGTTCCGCCGTCGGCGCCGGCGCTGGATCGCGGCCGGGTCGGCGGGGGTGGCGGCGAACCTCGGTACCTACGCGACCATCAACCTGGTGACGGGCGGGTTGGTCGCGGGAGCTGGCGCAGCCGCGCTGAGCGGCGCCGGCGCAGGGCTGGCGTTGGCGACGGTGCAACGATTGCTGAACAGGCGGGCCAACGTAGCGGAGTTCCGGCGTTCCGACGGCACGCGATACGAGCTCGCACGGGAGCACGTCACCCGATTCGCCCGGATACGGGCCGACGACGACGAATCCGGCTTTCGCGTCGAGATCCACCACGGACCGCTCTCACGGAAAGGCCCGGACTCGTTCGAGGGCGACGATGCCGGGCGGGCCATCAACGCTCTCCTTCCCCTGGTCAATGGCGCCGGCGCCGCGGCTCGCCACATCCGGGAAGCGGTGTCCCGGATCGAATCCCACGGCGACCCGCATCGGTTCATCGCCGATTCCGCCGAGCGAGGGTCCGCCACCACTGCGCGCGAACTCCCTGCGCCCGGGCGCGGGAAGAAGGTCCGGCTGTCCGGGCCCGGATGGGTCCGCAAGATGCCCAAGCCCACGCGCCTCGCGCTGGAGATGGCGCTGCACGAAGAGCAGGAACGGCGCGCGCTCGAAGGCGAACTGGCGCAGTTGGAGCGAGCGTGGCGCGAAGCCGAGGAGATCGCCGCGATCGCCGACAACCTGCTCCTTCCCGAGCACACCGACGAGTTCCTGGACCGCCACTCACCTAGGAGCCTGCGCCGCAGGAGCGCGGCGGAAGCGATCGGATGCCGCCCGCGGGGTCCCGCGAGCCGAAGTATCGGTCGTTTTCCGGGCGGGAACGCGTTGTTGGCGGGGAGACGGCCCGGCGGGCGGCGTTCGGGCGGGGTCGCGGACCCCTTCTTGTGCCCCGGGGAACGCCCGACACGGGTTTCCGGCCCCTCACGCGGCCCGAAGGATGTGGAGGCGCCGCACGTTGAGCGCCAGACACACGAGATCCCACTCGCCGCGCACGTTCTCCAGGCCCCTCATGCTGAACCGCCGGAACCCCATCGCCTCCTTGATCCACCCGATGGGAGCCTCCGCGATCCACTTGCGCTTCGCGTACACCGCCCGGCCCTCCGGAGTCTTCAGCCTCTTCGCCATGCGCGCCCTCGCCGGGCACGTCTCCGGGTCGGGCTCCGCGGCCGCCCCGCCCTCCCGGCCCAGCGCCACGTAGCCGTCGATCCCCCGCGCATCCAGAGCCGCCAGGTCCTCCTCGTTCGAGTAGCCCGCGTCGGCCAGCACCTCGCCCGGCGTCTCCCCCAACCGCCCGGACACCTCGTCAACCCGTTCCACCAACTGCCCCTGGTCGCTCGCGTTGTCGGTCACCTCCGCCCCCAACACCAGCTGGCTCTCGCCGTCGACCACCGCCTGCGCGTTGTAGCACTGCTGGTAGCCCTCCGTGCTCGTCCGCATGATCCGGCTCTCCGGATCCGTGAAGTTCGTCTGCGAGTCCGCCTCCGGCTCCCCGTAGTCCAGCTTGTACGGACTCCCCCCCTTCGGGTTGCGATCCCACTCCGGCTCCCGGCCCCGCGCGTCGTCGCGCTCGCGGGCCTCCGCCTCCAGACGAGCCTGCGCCGCCCGGATCGCCGCCAGCCGGTCCTCCCGCCGCTTCAACTCCTTCGGCAGCTCGTCGCCCCGAACGTCCTCCCCGTGCCGCTCGTCCTCCTCCGCGTCGGCCGCCTCCGCACGCGCCAGCAACTCCGCGATCTCCGCCTCCAGGCGCGCCTCCTCCGGACCCATCCGCCCGTAGCTCATCGCCTTCCGCTTGCTCGCGTTCGCCCGAACCTTCGTCCCGTCCACCGCCACCCGGCCCAACCCCGCCAGACCCAGTTCCCGCGCCAGAAGCACCACCTCCGCGAACAACGCACCGAACGCCTTCAGGTTCCTCTTCCGGAACTCGCACAGCGTCCGGTGCGCCGGAAAGTTCCCCGCCGCCAGCATCCTGAGCGGCACGTCCTCCTCCAGCTTCCGCGCCAGCTTCCGAGACGAAAACACCCCCGTCGCGTACCCGTACACCAGCACCTTCACCATCATCCGCGGATCGTACGGACTCCGCCGCCGCCCGTCCCCCTCGTAACGCGCGTAGAAAGCCGACAGGTCCGCCGCGTCCACCAGATCGCTCACATGATGCGCCAAGTGCCCCGCCGGCACCCACTCACGAAGATCCTGAGGCAGCAGCAACTGCTGGTCCGGATCGTACGGACGGAACCTCGTCCTCATCCTCTCCGGATCGTACGGTAGAGACCTCGCACTCATCGCCAACTCCCCGCGCCGAACGTGAACCCGTCACAGCACGGCATCACCATAGCCAGCCGAACCGCGCCGCACCATCGGCTTCTACGGCGCAAGCTCCTAGGGGAGGGTCCGGCGAGCCTTCCTGATCGGTTGGCAGGAAGTGCCACAGCAGTCGGTCCATGGGGTCGTCCTCGCCCACGTAGCCGCGGGAGCCTCAGGGTGACGTCTCGGCGTGCGTAGTGCGACACCCTCTCCGTCAGCGAGGAATCTCTAAATCTCGACCGGCACGCCGACATCAATCTGGTTCGCGACCTCGGCGTAGAGGTCCACGTCAACGTCAGGCGCCCGGATGCTGACCACCAGGGAATACCGCACCGCTCGTTCGTAGTGCCCTAGCGCCGAACGCGTCTTCCACCATCCGGCCGTGGGATACACCGCGATAGCTCCCCGACTGGCAAGATCGGCTGCGGTTCCACGCCAAATGTCGGCGTGAAGGGATCCCCGATGGCGGCTTTGCGTACCGATCAGCCACGCCGGATCGTCACCGCTCGTGCCGCTGGCATACTCGTCGTCACGGGCCGCGGCACTGATTCGACCGCGGAATGAGTCGATGGTTTCGAGCGGTCGCTTCACGTCAAAGCGAAGACCGTGCGACTCATATCGGTATCGTGATCGGACTCCTCGCCGCGACGGATTCGGCTCAATGAAGTACGAGAGGGTCACGCGCATCTCGACCGGCGTATTGCCAAGCTCCTCAAGGGACCCCTGTGGCCACGGGAGATTGTGGAGCTGCATTTCCCGAGTCACCACGTTTCCCGACTTGCCACGCTCGAAGGGGACCAGGGTCTCTTCCACCACCATGGTCAGAGAATTGGCGACGCTCCAGAGGGCGCGATCCAGATCCGGTACTCCGAAGCCGCAGCGACGCAGAAGCTTCTGGTAGTCTCCCTTCGATCGATTCTGGCTTGCGGGCAGATACGCGTCCGTCATCGCGTCGGTCCACTCGGCGGAATGCACGATCAGCCCGCGAACCGTCTCCGGCCAGAGGCCCGGATATGCTTCCATCACCCTGGCTGCCAAGCGGGCAGCGAGCGCGGACGATGCGCTGGTGGCGTGAGCCGTGGTGAAGGCTCGCTCCGCAGGGCGGTGGCTCGTCGTCAAGAGGCTGAGGCTCGGGAGCGGCACCGCGCTCAGGGAGTCACGTGCGGCATTCCCACCTTCCATCACGATATCCGGCTTCAGCGGCCAGTGCCTTTCCCATGGCAGAGATGTGGTGCTATACGGACTCAAACCCCCCTTCGAGGCGATAGGTGCGTATCCGCTGGTGCCCGGTCCGGTTACGCGCACCAAGTCAGTGCACGCGCCCACCGTCAGCACGTTCCAGGCCTGGGCCGGATCATGCACACCGTCCGAGTCGTTGCTTGCCGGATAGTTGCTCCACGCCATGGGGTCGTTGACGTTGCCCGCCGATACGACGAGCAGCCGCGGATGGCCACCGCGTGCGGATGAGTCGGCCGCCAATGCATCGAGGGCCGATGACCACGCAGACGGCCGTCCTCGGTCGCGGTTGTCTCGAGCCGTGACGGTCATGCCGAACACTCGTCTGTGGCTCGGAGCGGTGATTTCGGGTCGAGCAGCAGCTTCGATCGTCAGGTATCCGTGGTGCTCCGGATCGGTACCAGTCGCGCCATCGTGCGGGAGTAGCTTCACCGATTCGAGCCGATGCCCGAAGTCGACCGGACCGCTTCCGGCGAGCACTTCCGTCAAGTTCCCGGCCAGAGCGAGTCCTGCCATTTCCGTTCCGTGACCGTCGCCGTCGTCGGTTCCCCAACCAGGCTCCACAGTGTGCAGGTCGTCGACGGCCAACGCGGGGGACAGCAACGGATGACCACGATTGACGCCCGTGTCGAGCAAGCAGACATAGGGGACATCTTCGTCACCGTCCGGATAGCGAGTCCTGGCCAAGAGGTCTTCGAGCCATTCCTGTTGCTCCGAAGGGTGTAAGGAATCGAAGAACTCCGCCGTCTCCTTCGGGCGCCGCAGTTCGGCGATGTTGTTCAGTGTGACCATGGACGCCCGCAGCTGCTCCACCGAGGCACGCGCCAAGAGGACGGTACGCTCCGGGAACCCCAGCTCTCCCTTGGCCACGCGCATGCCTTGGAGACCGGCTCTCTCGCGAAACGCATCGGTCGTTGCTTGTCGATTCCCCCTGACGGTTAGCCAGATTTCCCACCACACCGGCTCACCCTCATTCGTGGGGAACGCTTCATCGTCATCGGTCCAGAGCGCCCTAAGACTGGCCGCCCGGATCTGCTGGATGGTGTCGAGCAGCCGCCTGTTGTCTCGAGGATAATCACGAGAATCTTTGCGGCGCTCCAGATAGGCTACGATCAAGTTCTCGAAGTGATCGAGCTTGCCGTCGGGCACAAAAACCGTGGCGCGCGTGGTTTCTTTCCCACGGCGAACATTCAGCAACTCGATTCCCTGGTTCTCTCGAGCCAAACTCTCGAACGCCAGCTCCAACTCCGAGAAACTCTCGAATTCGACTTGAAGTCCGAGACCCTCTTCCATGCCGGCGTCCCGCTGGGCACCCGCAGTGGCCTCGGCAGTTGCGCGAACTTTGCTCAGTTGCCCTCGGAGCGCCGCGGCGTGGGTGCTCCGGTCGCGTTCGGGAATCTCCGGGCCATCCCCACCACCACCACCTGGATACCGATACGCCTCGGTTTCTGTTACGCCTTCGAGAATGAAGTGCCGATTCCGCCCATCGTTTCCGTTCGCCATTGTGGGGATGCGCCGACTACGCGCTTGGCTCCGCCAGCCTGTTGCTGACCGCCTTGAGCTCGTCGATCACGACCCGAATCTCCTCTGCCTGGATCCGCGCCCGCTGCCCGACCAGTGCGTCTTTGCGAACATCGTTTGCTACGCGCGCCACATCCGCGAAGCTCAGGCCCTCGGCGCAGTCGGCGAGGTCGCTCCACGCGATGTCCCGCGAGGCGGCCGAACCAAGCCGCGTTTGCAGTAGCTCGGCGATTTGGGGGACGTCCGGCATCTCGAAGTGAAGGATGTCGTCAAAGCGACGGAAGAGTGCCCGGTCGAGCACCCTTGGATGATTCGTCGCTGCCATCACCATGCTGTGGGAGTCGTCCTGCTCGATCATTTGGAGGAAGCTGTTCAACACGCGCCGGATTTCTCCCACGTCGTTGGAGAGCCCGCGTTCCGACCCGATGGCGTCGAACTCGTCGAAGAAGTAGACGCCTCTTGTCTGGCCGGTGGCGTCGAAGATCTGGCGCAGTTTGGCTGCGGTCTCTCCCATGAACCTGGTGATCAGGCCGTCGAGCCGAACCTGAAGCAGCGGGAGACGGAGTTCCCCGGCCAGAACGGAGGCGGACAGCGTCTTCCCGGTGCCTGGAGGGCCCACGAGCAGGAGCTTGCGCCTCGGCGAGAGGCCGTGGTCGAGGATCTCGCCGGCGTGGCGCTGTTCGCGAACGACCCGGTGAATCCGACTCGCCAAGGCCTTTCCGAGGATCATGTCCCCGAGCCGCGCCTTGGGGTAGGAGACCTGGAGCAGGTTGGCCAGCTCCCCGCGCGGCCGACCAATCGGGACCGGGGATCCTGCCTCACCCCGGCTCTTGGCCTTATCGATAATGTCGCGCAGATCGGTGGCCAGTCTGCCGTGCCCGACCTTCGCCTCGTGGGCGGCGACCTGCATGGCGACCGAGATGAATCGGTCGTTGTCGCCCTCCAGATGCGACCTCAGCAACGCCTTGAGCTGCTCGGCACTGGCCATGGAAGCCTCCGGTTGGGATCGTGCGAATCGGGTCGGTGGGAACGTAGCGATTGATCCGGTATCGTGCCCGTTTCCGCGCTCATGCGCACGGTGGGTCACGTCACCGGCCTGTGGCGAGAACTCGCCCAGGAGTTGGGCAGCTTCCTCGCTCCGCCGGTTCTTGGGGTTTAGTGAGTGAAGTCCGGGTCGGCGGGGAAGCATCAACGGGCTGGCCTGCCAGGTCCTGCGGGAGGGTAAGCCGGTCGCCGACGCCGTCCTCGTATCGAGCCGGACCAACGTCGAGCGCAAACGCCTCACCCTGGCCCACGAACTCGCGCACAGGATCATCCGTTCCACCGGCAACCCGGCCATCAAGCTGGAAGCGGCCATGAACCGCTTCGCAGGCGCCTTCCTTGTCCCGGGCCAACATCTCATTCAAGAAGCGGGGGAAGGCCGCCGCCGCATCACCTATCACGAAATCGTCCGCCTCAAGCACATGTACGGTGTATCAGCGGCGGCCATGCTGGTACGCCTTGGCCAAGTCGGCGTGCTGCCTCGCGCCGCGGTCCAGCGCGCGTTTAGAACCTTCGCCCGCTCCTGGCGGAAATCCGAACCGGAACCTATCGATGGCAACCAGGGGTTCGGGGCGTTCGAGAAGCCCCAGCGCTTCAAAGGCCTTGTCTGGCGCGCACTCGGTGAAGAGCTGATCTCGCCGGTCCGGGCGGCCACTCTCCTCAACGAGTCCCTCGACACGGTCGAGCGGCAGATCACCGGTCCGGCCATCCGGCCCGGGGCCGGCATCACTTGATGATGGCCTCGGCCTGAGCGCGGAAGATCCGGCGGCGTGTGCGCCGGGTTCTAGGGAAGAACTCCACAAGTTGCGTTATGGGTGGGGTCTGACGACACTTCAGGTGTACGTCTCAGGTCGTCCTCTACTGCATAGAACCTTCGGGCGCAGCAAGACGCTGAGATAGGAGCCCCGGGGCCGTTTCGTCCTCGGGGCTCTTGCGTTTCCCTGTCGCGGGTGACCAAGGAATGGAATGATCCTTGAGCGTCTCAGGTGCGAATCGCCGGGCACGTCGTCCGCAGAGTCGCGTGCTGGCGTCAGGGCGACTGGGTCACGTATTCCACGGTGACGCCATCAGTAGCAGGCGGCCGCGGAAGCCCGGCCGGGGCGGGTTCTTGAGGCCCTTCTTGAAGCCGAGCGGGATCTCGACACGCACCCGGCTCTGCCCATCCGGCTCGGCGAGCGCGACGCGCTTGGTGGCGTGGCCGCTGCCGAGGCGGGTCCGGAGACCGTACCGGACCGTGGTCTTGCCGCCGTCACGCCAGCGGAGGTGCAGGGTGACCGTCTCGTTCAGGAGTGTCTCGCCCTCGAAGTGCTCGTCGAACCAGAACTTCTCTTCGACATCGAAGACGGGAACCTCGATCGCGATCTCGATCGCGAAGGCGAGGGCTGTGTCCTTCGTGCTCGTCTTGGCGCTCTCGAGGAGGAAGCCGGAGAAGAGGTACGCGGGCTTCTTCTCCTCGACCAAGTCCTCGTACCTCTTGCGGATGGCCGATTCGTTCCGGACCCGGCGTTCGCTAAGGTAGCACCCGCCGCCGCGCACCTTGGCGCACGCGTCGATGTTGTACCGGGCCCGGATCTTCTTGCCCTCATCCTTCTTCTTCTCGACCGCCCGCGGCAGCGTGATCTCGTCCACGGCCAGAAGGGCGTCGATCCGCACCTGGCCGAAGAGGAACCGGCGGAGGTTCTGGTATCCCTCCTCGGAGTTGACGATCCCGAACGGCCCGCTGTGGCTCCGGTGGGCGAATGCGCACGGTGCGCCGTCGACCCACGCGTTCTTCATCATCACGAGTCCGTCGCTGCTCGGGCCGGTGCCGCGCTTCGACAGACCGAGGAACGCGCCGTAGTCCCTGTAGTTCGTTCCTACGAAGCAGAAGAAGATCAGCCCGCCCATGGAGTGCGCCACGAGATAGACCTTGAACTTCTTGAGCTCCTCGGGGTGGCCCAGGCACACCCGTTCACGGACGCGGAGGATGAACTTGCGGAGGTCCTCGGCGTAGCTCTTGATCGTGTCCTTCTCGCCGTCGCCGAAGGACTTCGAGTCCTGCTCGTAGTAGCGGAAGATCCAGACCGAACGGGAGTCGACGCGCCGGCCCATGCTCACGAAGTCGCCGTCCCGGTAGGCGTCGATGTAATCCTCATCCTTCATCAGCCGGATGAGCGGCGACTCGAAGATGAACCGTACCGGCCGATCATCCGCGTGCCCCTGCCGAACCTTCCTCGAGCCGAGGCTGAAGCCCATGTAGGGCGTGCCGACCGTCTCCTCGATCTCTCGCATAGTCGCCGCGTAACCGCGCACGTAGATGATCGGGTAGTGCGGGGGCTCGATGGGGCGGGTCTCCGCGGGCATGCCCATTCTCCTCCTGCTCCGGTGACGAGGTCTGTGCTCGGCCGGTCTTCGGCTCAGCCCGAGTCGCCAGCGCGACAACCCCGAGCCGACGAAATCACCACTGGTCCCCGCTCTTGTCCCTCGGGTCGCGCGAACCTGCGGCCTCGTTACCGTTTTCCGGCGGCTGCAGCACGACCATCCCGGCGTACGAGCCTCCGCTGCCGACGGCGGCCGCGGACATGACGGCTCGGTAGGTGCCCCGGGCCTCGGCGGTGAAGATCACCACGGGGACGTCATCATCCAGGACATCTTCGTCGATGAGCTCGCCTTGGGGACCAAACAGCCTGATATCGACATCCGCGCCATCGAGGCCGGCGCCAATGATGTGGTAGGTCTCTCCCGCGCTGGCTGTGAACTCCAGTGCCTTCGCGTCGCCCTTGGCGAACCGGCCGACGACCAGTCCCCACGCGCCCCCGTCGCTCGGGAAACCGCGTTCCGGCCAAGGGTCCAGCAGCCGACCAATGATCCTCTCGGCGGCCACCGAGTGGGTTTCCTCGCTTTGCGCGGTGAGGTCGCCACCGCCCGTCCAGGGGCCAAGGAGCAGCATCGCGGCGCCCAACACCGTTCCGCCCCAGCTTCGCCTTCGAGTCATCGTTTCGTCTCTCCCGGTCTGACTTGTCAACCGCTGCGGCATCTCAAGTAGCAGCGGTACCGCCCTGCCCGTCCGGCGTCGGAGACGGCCAGGTCGAGATCCGTAAATGGCTTGGGCACCGGTCCCCGCAATTTGTATCGATACCGGATGCCACCGTGAACTCGATCTCTTTGACATCCCTCGAAAACCGATCCGGCGCGCCGGTGACCCGGACCGCGAGGGAATATGGAATCCTCACCCCCAGTTACCCCGGATGTACAAGTACGGCAATCACCTGATACCCGGCCTCGCCGAGGGCAGTGCTTCAGGCTGCGGGCTTCACCTCCTGCTTGGTTGACTGCTTCGGGGTCCTGGGCTTCCGGATCCCCTTCTTGAACACCTAATACGGCGTCCGCCCCTCCATGCCGCGGCCGCGGTGCGGACGGTTCCGGTTGTAGGTTTCGATGTAGGCGTCGAGATCCTCCTGCATCTCGCTGACCGACTCGTACCAGGTGGTCCGTCCCTTCACCCTCAGGTGCTCGTCCAGGAGCGTGCGGTGGAGGCGTTCGATCTCCTCGAGCTGGAGGAACAGCTCGTAGGGGTGCCGGTCCTCCCGGCCGCAGAACTCGCGCCCGTTGTCGCTCAGGACCGTCTCGACCTTCACCCCGTGTTCCTCGAAGAAGGGCAGTACGTGGTTGTTCAGGATCTGGACCGCGGTCACCGGCATCTTCGAGGTGTAGAACCGGGCCCACACGTAGCGGCTGAAGCAGTCCAATACCATCTGGCTGTAGAACCTTGCCCACCCCCTTCAGCGTCCCCGCGAAGAAGGTGTCCACGGCCACCAGTTCGCCCGTCTTCTTCACCTCGATGTGACGCTCCCGGTACTCGGGATCGAAGCGCTCCAGCGCCTGGATCTGCTCCTCGGTGAGCTCGAAGTCGCTCTCACGGACCGTCTTCTCCAGCCGCAACAGACGCTCGTGCCTCGTCTTGACCCCGTTACGGATCCACACCCCTCTGACCCCTCCCGAACTCACCTGCACGCCTCTGAGCATCAGCTCGTCGGCCACCCGCTGCGCCCCGTGCGTCGGGTGCGCCAAGGCGTGGACCAGGATCGCCTCCTCCACCTCCGAGGCCACACGGTTCGGGTGAGGGCCCCGCGCTCCCGGCATGCAGTCCTCACTACGCTAGCTAGTTTCCTCGCAGGTAGTAGTACGACGCAGACGTGATCGGAGCCGCGATGAAAAGGCCTACCGTCTGACCGAGAAACAACGCGAGTGCGAGAACACCATCGCCGGGCGTCTCTGAGAACAGACTCGCTCCTCTGTCAAGACCATAGCCGATCAATCCACTCAGTATGAGCGTCACAGCCGCCGTGAGTATGCCCAACCCATACAATCGCAATACCTGCGACTTGGTGATGCGCCAGCTTCGCCGCAAACTCTCTCCTGCCGGCACGTTCTCCATAATCATCACGGGAAGCGCGACAGACCACCTCAGCGAAACCACTGACAAACCGACAACCAGCCCGAGAGCTAGCCCGCTGAGGGCGAGACCAGTGACCAGCGAGGACTCGACGACCATCTTGGCAGTGATCGCGAACCCGAAAGACAGTAGCCACGTTGCAACCACAACGGCGCTGGTGATTAGCACGATTCCAAGGCCCCGAAGAAAGCTGCTGAGCGAGAGGGCGCGATAGGGTCGGCTCCCGTCACGCCATACTCGCGCGAGAAGCGTCCCGGTTGGCTCCATGCGTGGTGGCGCTTCGATGGCCTGAATCGTCAGCGGCACAACCGCGAACCACATGAGGAGAAGTGAACCGAAGAACACCAGCACTCGCTCAATTTGAGCTAGGTCTAACTCTAACCCGAACGTGCCTGAAAAGGTGGTGACTCGGGAAATGACCTCGAACGTCACGAATCTGGAGACGAGCGCAAGAGCAATGATGGTGAGTGCCTTCCTTCTGGCCACATCGAGACCGGTTCGGAACGTCCGCCAGACGCGGAATGTGGCATCGGTCGTACCTGTTTTCATGGCTTCAGTCTCCTACGCTTTTTCTTCACGTGCATGCCCAAGAATACACCCTATTAGCTGGTGAGCACACTGAGGCGGCTATCGCGGTGTGACGGTTCGCCCGAGACCGCTGGGCTGTGAAGTAGTACAGGATATACATGAGGACGACAACGAGCATAATCGACAAAACGTAGCCGCCACGATCAGCGGATCTCAACGATATCACTTCAAAGAGGAGGATGAACGCAGTGACTGACGCTATCGCACCGACTACCAAGAATTGGGCACTTCCTCTGTTGCGAAGAACTCTTAGTCCATCCCAGATGCCAGCGAAAAGGGATCCTACCTCCCGGTACTGGCGCTGGCGGTCCGCGCGAAGGCGTTCTTTCTGGTTCTCAAGAAAAGTTCTGTCCTGGTACCTTCTCGACCTTTCGTTCGCATCTAGATTCGACAAACTGGACCTTGTGGTTGCTCGCCAGGCGAACTGTCGGCTTCCTCCCAACTCGTGCCGTACCCGACCGCGAAACTTTTTATACCGGGGATCCTCCAGGTCGATCGTGAGATCCTGCCGCACGACGCCGTTGTAGCTCACCACGACGACGTGACTCTGGCCGGGTTGCGACCACGCGCACGAGACCTCCCCTGATGTTTCGAGTTCCGCCCTGAGAGCCCGTTCGGCCTCGGCCTGACTGGACAGGTCGACCCCGACGCGGTAGACGATTTCGGTGTCCCGCCGAATCACCCGCCGCACGGGGCCCGCACCCGAGAGGGATTCGAGTTCGCTCGCCACGCACACGACGGAGCCAAGGTCCTGTTGGGCGGCGGCGGGACGGACGCAGACCAGGAGAGTCAGCCCCGCCAGTGTGCTGACGGCCGCTGCCGACGCACGCCGCAAGCCCGGATTCATCAACGGGGGTTCCGCCCGGACACCACGTTCGGTGGTCGCAACGGTTACCGCGCCGCGGTGGTTCCCGCAGATCTCCGGCCTTCGCGCATGGGACCTGGCGGCGCTCACGGCCCGGGCCTTGGTTTGCTCAAGAGGGCGGCGCATCGGACCCTCAGGGCCGGCGCGTCCGAATCGAGGGGACCGACGGTTTCCCGGCCAATCTCCTCGCCGTCAACGTTCGAGATCAACCAAGCGATGACGTCGCCGGGGGAACGCTCGCACTCGATCTCCGTTCCGTTCTCCTCGCCGTTCACGAACGGCGACTCCAGAACGTCCCCGTTTGTGAACCACCAAGTCCAGATCCCCTGCCGCTGGCCGCTGACCAAGAGGCCTTCAGACACACCCCCGTCCGCTTGGTGGACGACCCAGGTTCCGTGCTGCTTGCCGTCAAGGAAGGACCCGTCCGCAGTCTGCCATCCACCGTCGTAGCGCCAATGAACCGTTCCCGTTCCTTGCGCAAAACCACCGGAACACTCGCCAATCCATGTGACCGTGGCACCCGCGTGGAGACCCGGGTTCCAGAGATGGCACCCCGGCTGGTTGGCCACTTCCATCCAGCATGTGGACCCCACGGGTTGGCCCGCGCACGTCTCGAGGCCGACCAAGGGAGGCGCGGAGGTACTCGGCGCTCCGCCAACCGGGGAGTCAGGCTGATCGAGCCGCTCGCTGCCCGGCTGGGAGCGGGCGGCCGCGTCACCCGGGACTCCGGCGGCAGCGGCCGCCCAGCTCTCCGCGACCAGCACCTCGTAGCCGCTCTCGTCGGCGTACGTCATGAAACGGGCGTCGACCCTCGTCGCGTTTTCCTCGGCCGCCTCGGCGCTCGTCCCGTAGCCTACCGAGAAGGCCTGGAACCGCGGGTCATCCGGGTCCAGCGTCAGGTCGCGCCGGATCGCCCCCGTGTACCGGATGATCACGATGTAGCTGTCTCCGGGGTTCGACCACGTGCACGACGCTTCCGCGGGGTCGCCCAGTTCCGAGAGAAGGGATTGTTCCATCCCCTCCCGGTCGTCGGCCCGCACGCCGACCCGGTAGACCACGGCCACGTCTTCCGTGATGACGCGCCGGACGGGACCCGCAGCCTCGAGGGTCTGCCGCTCGCTCCCCACGCACACCACCGCTGCCGGCCCGGACTGCGCGGCGGCCGGAACGGCGCCGATGAGCAGAATGATGGCCGCCAGCGAGCCGCAGGCCGGCCCGTGGCTGAAGTTCGGTCCCGGCGAGGGCTGGGCGGACATCCTTCACCTCTCGATCGAAGGCCACGTAGCCTTGACAGGACACCCCCCCAAATAGGGTGGGGGCCATGAACAAGGTATCCTTTTGCACTACTATTCAACAATATCGATCCTCCCCAATTGCCCCCCGACCTGGCGCCCATAGGCTTCTCCTCGAGACGGCACCCGCTCATCGCCACCTGAGCCGGACGTGATCGAAGCCATGACATCCCGCCCGTCTTCCACCACCCTTCTCCTGTGCAGCCTGTCGCTGGTATAGGGCTCCGGTCGACATGGGCGTGGGGTTCCGCGGGGCGGGTGAGGGACCGACCGCGCTCCGCGCCATGCGGCGTAGCGTGGGCATGGAGACGATGGTGCAGTGGCGAAGCGAACTCACGGCGGTCGATTTCTGCAACGTAAGGTGCGCGACCGTTGCCGCTGCCCGATGCGACGAGCAACATGATCCCCACCCCAACTCCCCTGAACCCGAGCGTTCCCGACCGCCGTGTACCGGACCTGCATGTTCTGCAAGAAGCCCCTCGGCTCGAACGAGGTCGTGGAGGCCTTCCCCGTCGGCCGTCGCCTTGCCTTCGATCCGGCGAAGAGTCGCCCCTCTGGGAGGCCGTCGAGACCTGCGAAAGGCTGTTCCGCGCGACGCGGATCCGCACGTCCACCGAGAACGTCGGCCTGGCCCGGCACACCGAAGGCCTCGAACTGGTCCGCATCGGCGAGCCCCTCCGTCCCGAGTTCGCCGCCTGGCGCTACGGCGACCAGTTCTGCCGTCGGCGTCGGCGCTGGATTGCGGCCGGGTCGGCGGGGGTGGCGGCGAACCTCGGTACCTACGCGACCATCAACCTGGCGACGGGCGGGTTAATCGGGGGAGCTGGCGCAGCCGCGCTGAGCGGCGCCGGCGCCGGGCTGGCGTTGGCGACGGTGCAACGATTGCTGAACAGGCAGGCCAATGTAGCGGAGTTCCGGCGTTCCGACGGCACGCGCTACGAGCTCGCACGGGAGCACGTCACCCAATTCGCGCGGATTCGGGCCGACGACGACGAACCCAGCTTTCGCGTCGAGATCCACAAGGGACCGCTCTCACGTAAAGGCCCGCACTCGTTCGAAGGCGACGATGCCAGGCGAGCTATCAACGCTCTCCTTCCCCTGGTCAATGGTGCCGGCGCCGCGGCTCGCCACATGGCGTCGGGCGGAAAGCTCAGGCCGAATGCCAGCGAATCGACGCCGAGCCCGTCTCCGTGGGGAGAATCATCCAACGAGGAGCGATCAAGAGTTCCCCTCCGCGCCGACGGCTGGAGGCCGAATAGCGGAGTGAATAGGACCTGACCGTCGCCCACTCCTCGTAGAGCGCTCGTACCTCCGGGCAGTTGTCGTACGTCAGGATCCACGGGCTGTCTTTCAGCGTCCTGAGAACCTCGGCGAGCGCCGCGTGATACGGCGGATCGAGGGCATTCAGGTACAACGTCGGCCCCTTCCCGAAGTACGGCGGATCGATGAAGAAGAACACGCCGTCGCTCGCAAGTCTCTGAACGAAGTCGATCCCGTCCTGTGCGGACAAGCGGATCCGCGCCCCGTGCCGGGCGACTCGTTGGCACCGCTCCACGAGCCCCTTCCGGTTGAACCGTGCGTCGATACGCCATTTCCCGGTTTGCTTGATTCCGCCGATCACACCCCCGTTGCGGATGATTCCGGAGCGATTGCAGCGGTTCAGATAGAACGCGGCGAACGCACGTTCCAGACGTGACGCCGACCCCGGGTCCCGGTAGATCGCGCGCTGACGGCGCCACTCGTCCACGGTGAGCGGTACCGTGTGAATCATCTCGGAGAACTCGTCGGTCTGCTCCAGAACCGCCCACCAGATGTCCGACACAGCCTCATCGATGTATGAGGGCGTTGAGTGACTCCGCTTGTCGAAGGAGGCTGGTTGCTGTCTCCAGCAGGCCCTCCTCACCTGCGTACCCGGTCGAAACAAACCTCATGGCTTCCCTTGCGCTCGTTTCAGCCTTCGTGAGCGCAGTACGGAACAGGTGGGCGTCGCCAAGCGAAGCGTCCAGCGCTACGGAAAGCGAGCTTCCGCTCTCCAGCAAGTTCACGCCCTGCTGAACCTCAAGCGCGCGCGCAAGGTTGCGAAGATCCGGGTTCTGGCGACGAACCCTTGCCTCGATGTTCCCGGACTGGCTCCCGAAGAGCCACTCCATGAGGTGCCGCAATCTCCGCAGTCGATCACGGGGGACGGGGTTCTCGCGCTCAAGCGCCGTGGGATCGACTCCCAGGTAGTTCCGGATGGACACGTAGCCCAGCGCGGTCCAAAGGTGGGAAAAGGGGAATCGTTTGTGCTGGGTGTCGGTCGTATCGAACTCGAACTCGTCCTGCGCCTGCTGAAGAACGACATACCCTCGGTACAGGCGCGCCACGGTCTCGTGACGATCGCCGATCCCCGACGCGATGTCGGCGAGACTCAGGCCGAAGTTGCGCCGTACGCGGAACACGTATTCGGCCTTGGCGATGGAGTCCCAAGCCTGCGGCCCGTTAACATGCTTGAACCCGACGAAGCTCCACAGCTCCTCTCGCGTCGAGTGGATCACGGGGAGTTGCTGGATCGATTCGAGAACTTTCCGGGACGGCTTCTCGGGCAGGTGGATCCCAAGTCGCTCCCGAAGGCCGGGATCCAGGAGGATCTTGACGGCCGCGAGCCGCCGGTTGCCCTCGACGACAACCCAACGGCCATCTTCCTCGGTCGCGAATAGCTCCTCATGGCCCCAGAAGCCGTTCGCGAGGATCGAATCCACCAACTCGTTGACCGACTTGTTGCGCCAGAGCCAGCGGAGAATGTCTTCCTGGTCGTCGACGGAAAACAACTCGCTCGCGAGCCGCGGGTTTTCGGGGTCGAGGTACAAGTCGGCCGGGGCGTGACCTATGACCTCCAAGGCGATCATCCTTTCCAGGAAGGGGGCCGTGACCCGAGATGGTGTGTTCAAGATGGACCCTGCCATGTTGGTTGCAAAGGTATCGGCCCCGGCACCGGAGGTGAACGTCCTCGGAGCCTGAGCGGCTGTAACTCAACGGTCCGCCGCAATCTCAACCGTTCGTCATCAAGCTGGGCCGAGTGCCGCTCCGCTTCCGGGGGCCCCACGTATCGCTGGCGACGAAGTCGGAGTTGTGCTGCGGCAACGATGGTGTCGTTTTCGTCATCCATTCTCTCGCAGACCCGTGATCCGCTCACTCAGTTCGTCGAGGAACTCCGACAGCGTCAGCTCGAGCGGCCCCCATCGCCGCAGAGGGATCGATGTGAGCGTGTCAGGTTACATTTCTGGGCGCCCAAGAAAGCAGATGCCTTCTGGGCGCCCTCAGATATCTCGGCGAAACCATCGATTGGAGGAGTAGTCTCGCGACGCAATCCATACCATTGCTGATTCGTCGGCTCCACCAGGCGGGCTTCGGAAGCGAGTTCGTCTCTGCCGCGATCCTGCCTGATTGGTGGGATCAGAGCTGTTTGAACGAACCGGAACTCCTCCCCGAAATCGAGATCCGGGTAGGCCGCTTCCTGGCAATCCCGCTCTCGACCGTGAGCGACCCGGAATCAACGCTGGAGCCTTTGGGATACCCCGATGTCCGACTTCGGTGCGTCCGTGACATCGACCGCGACCGTCTGGCGCCGGTAATCCACGCTGCGATGAAGATCGCCGGCACCGTGGTGCGCAACCTGAAGGAGCCGGTGCCGGCACCCGCGCGCCCCCCATCGGACGGACTCGCCTGGCGTCAGGAGATCGGGGGTTTCGACGGCAGCTCAGTCTTGGACGCCATCGTCGAAGACCTGTGGACGCGAGGGATTCCTGTTGTTCCAGCCCACGTGCTGCCGACGCCTGGTTTCCAGGGACTTGCCGCGGTGGTCGAGGACACGCCCGTCGTCGTGTTGGGTCACAGGCATGACGAGCCGGGCCGGGTCGCTTTCCGCATCGCCCATGAGGCTGGTCACATCGCAAAGGGAGACTGCACGCCCGACGCTCCCGTGGTCGATGAGGATGAGGAGACTCTGCCGGACGACGAAAGCGTACCACGGGCGACTACGCGACCGCCACCAGGGCCACGAAAGCCCTGTACCTCGCAACCGGAGCCACCCGAGTAGACGTGGAGGGCGCATCTGTGAGTGACCGGGAACTCATGAGAGTGATCGTCCCTGGATCGCCTCTGAGCGCCGATGCGTCTTCTCGTTGACAGCGACGGGGTAAGTCCACACCCCCGAGTTTCACGGAAAAAGGACAGTTATCTCCACGTGGGGAGCCCGCGGCTGAACAGTACTTCCAGTCCCGAGTCGAGGAACATCGCCGTCGCTCTGGCCTGAGCGAGCCCGTCGGGCGGCAGGTCTCGCAGGATACCGCGCACCTGATTCGCCGCGTGATCGAACAGGATGGCGGTCGCTCGGTCCCCCGCGCCCTCAAGGGCGACCGATCCGCCGGGCCCCGCCAAAGTAATGCTCGCGAGCCCGTTCCCCGAATCCACGGGAAGCACGAAGGCGAAGCTCGATCCGTCCACGTCGGCCACTTCGGGCATGGCGAACGTGAAGGAGAAGAGTTCGGTCCCTCCGTGCGACCGGCCCGTGATCCGGAAAGCGCCCGCTGACTCCGGCAGGAGCACCGGCGCGTCCACGAAAAAGGCGGGCTCAAGGAACGGTGCCCCGTCGACTAACCCTCCCCAGACCAACAGACCCTCGATCCGCGCCCCGGCAGCCGGCACCTCCTCCCGCTGGCGATGCAGGAGCGCCTTCGTAAAGTGGTAATCGCTGATCCAGCCAGCGAGGCCACCGCCAGCCATTACATCACGCGTCGCCGGGGCGACCATTCGGCCGCCATCCCGGAAGTCATATCCCCATGCGCCGATGCTGCCGTCGCGGTAGGGGTACGAGAGATCCACAGCCCCGTCGGTCGCAGCGTTCTCGTGCCAGCCGTGCCCCAAACTCATGTTGTGGCCCAGCTCGTGCGCAATGACGCTGCTCGGCCCGCCACGATCCTCCCAGAGGCCGGAGACACTCACCCGGCCCGGCGAGCGGGCCACTCCGCCGGCACCCGTGACCGAGGGGTCGCCGGACATCATGCCCATGTAATGGCCCGTACCGCCCTCGAGGGCACGGATAGCCGCCGTCTCGCGAAGGAGCGTGTAGGCGTTGTTGCTGGTGCTCCACACCGGCGCATGGCCGGTCACCTCAAGGCCCGCCACTGGCAGAATCGTGCGCGTGAGAGCCAGTTCGGCGTTCTGCGGATTCGTCGCCATGTCCGCGACGACTCCGATGATCGTCGAGTCTGGAGCCGAGGCCCAAAGGAACGGCACCACCGTCAGATCGAGGACGGGCATCTCCCGCACGTCCACACTCAAGCGGCCCTCGGCGGGTATCCGTGGGGCCACGCCCAGTGCCTCCAGGTCGAGCGTGCCGCCCGGATCGACATCGACTACGACCTCCAGCCCGGGCTGCACCACCTCGGCCGGGATCCGCGCATTCGCCGACATCGACAGATCTCCTTCGACGATCTCGGCCGGTATCGAAGCCGAGCCCGCCGGCATCTCCGCAACGTGCACTTCGGAGCCGTCCAGATAGAACGTCGCCCGAACGGCTGGGATGCGTTCACTCGCGCCCCCGTCCCCTGTCACGAAGACGCGCAACAGCGCCTCCTCGCCCGCCACCAGCGCGACCGGGAACCGGCGAGACTGCACCGGCTGCGTCAGGTACACGCGCGGCGCGACATCCTCGCACGGTGCGACCCACCGCTCCGGGATGCCTTCGAGCCACGCCGTGAAATCCGGATCGTCAGGCGCGCACAAGCCCGTGCCGCCGGTCTGGAGCCTCTCCAGTCGGGCAAGGGCCGCGAGTTCGCGGGGGAGTGTCCCCGCCAAACCGGGGGTTACTTGCCAGGCCCAACCGCTCCAGGAGCACCACCTGTCCAAGCCCGGGCGGGATGGGACCGGAAAGATCGTTCGCGGCCAGCTCCAGTTCCCTCGCACTCGCCAACCGACCCAACTCGGGCGGAACCGGCCCCGAGAGGGCGTTTCGCTCGAGGAGGAGACGTTCCAAGCTGGAGAGGCTACCCAGCTCCGGAGGGATCGGACCCGTGAGCTTGTTCGATCTCAGATCCAACATCTTCAGCTTCGCCAGCTTGCCGAGTTCGGTAGGGATCGGACCCGTGAGCGCACTTGATCTGAGATCCAACATTTGGAGGCTGGCAAGCGCACCCAGTTCTGGCGGAATCACACTTTCGAGTTCGTTCGATCTGAGGTCCAGTGACTCCAGGCTGGCAAGATCGCCCAGACTGGGAGGGATCGGACCGCGGAGATCGTTCGGACCGAGGTCCAGGCGTCTGAGGCTGGAGAGGCCGCCCAGTTCCGGAGGGATCGGGCCCGTGAGCTTGTTGTGGCCGAGCATGAGCCGCTCCAAGTGCGTCAGCCTTCCCAACTCTGGAGGGATCGGACCCGAGAGGTCGTTTACCGTGAGTTCCAGCACCGCCAGCCGCTCGAGGCCTGCCAGCCCCGGAGGGATGGGACCGGAGAGCCTGTTCCAGCCGAGCGCCAACGTTTCAAGGTTCCGCAGGTTGCTCAGTTCGGGCGGGATGGAACCGGACAGAACGTTCCCGCCGGCGTAGAGGTGTTCAAGACGGACCAGGCTCCCGAGCTCCCGCGGGATCGGACCGGAAAGCTCGTTCCGGCCGAGTTCCAGGAACGCCAGCCGCTCAAGGTTGCCCAGCTCCGGGGGGATGGAACCGGAAAGGTCGTTGCCGCCGAGGTGCACAAATTCGAGCCGTGCGAGGCTTCCCAACTCCGCGGGAATGGGCCCGGCGAGGTTGTTCTCCCAGGCGTCGAAGTGCCGCAGGTGCTCGAGGCTGCCCATCTCTTTGGGGAGCGGACCCGCAAGCCCGTTGCGGGCCAGTCGCAGTTCGGCGACCCTACCGGTGTGGTCCACTTGAACGCCATGCCACTGGTCGAGCGGCGCGCCGGTGAGCCAACCCCTGTTGTTCGTCCAGTTCCGCCCGTCCGTGTCCTCGTAGAGCGCCGCCAGCACTGCGCGCTCCGAGTTCACGACGGCGATCTCCGCCCCGCCCCGTGCCGGTCCGGAGGTCGCGTGGATGGTGGCGACTCCGGCGGCTACCCCGCGCACCAGCCCCGTCGTGTCGACGGTTGCGACGGAGGGATCGCTCGACGACCAGGAAAACTCCGCTGCCGGGACCGCACCGTTCTCGTCGAACGCCGTGGCGGCGAGTCGCAGCGTATCCCGCGGCGCGATGGTATCGGCCACGGGCGCCACGGCCACCGATGTTACCGACCGCAGCACGGCCACTGCGGCGCTTCCGGAAGCGGACCCCGCCATCGCGGTTACCGTGGTCGTCCCCCTTCCCATCGCAGTCACGAGCCCGGCCGTATCGACCCGCGCCACCAGGGTGTCCCCGCTCGCCCAGGCGACCGCCTCGCCCTGGATCGTGCGCCCGAACCGATCGCGCACTTCGGCCCTCAGTCGCACAGTCACTCCCGGGGCGACCAGCGAGACCGTATCCGGCGTGACGGCCACGGTCTCAGGTGGGGCGGCCGCCACCACGAGCGTTGCCCGCCCGGTCACTCCGGCCCCCGTCGCCGTGACGTCCGTCTCCCCCGCTCCGACCCCCGTCACGAGCCCGGATGCGTCCACGACCGCCACGGCAGTGTCTCCTGAAGCCCAGTAAACCTCAACCTCGGCGGCATGGCCGTTCGCATCGGTGGCCGCAGCCGCCAATCGCAGCGTGTCGCCGGCGACGAGCGTGTCGGCCGAGGGGGAAACCACGACCGCGCTCACCGCTTGGGCTACCGTGACCGCTGCGTTCCCCGAGGCCGAGCCCGATGTCGCCGTGATCGTAGCCATCCCGTTGCCCGCGGCCGCCGCGAGCCCCGATGCGTCGACCGTCGCCACCAACGAATCTCCGCTCGACCACGCGACCGCCGCCCCCATCGCCTGTCCGTTCTGGTCCAGCACCTGAGCGGAGAACCGCGCTGTCTCGCCCAGCGCCGTTAGTTCGACCTCCGCCGGCCTCACGTCGACCGTCGTCGCGCGGGATGGAATCGGCGGTGGAGGAGGGGGAGGCGGTTCCGTCGTCCCGTCGCCGCATGCGACGACTAGGGCCAAGCCCGCCGTGCCAACCAAGCGGGCGGTCCCTCCGTTCGGTGGATGGTGCGTTCGTTTACCTGCAGTCACATTCGTATCAGAGAGCTCACACCCTACTCGTCGGAGGACCCGCTGAGCGTACACAAGAATGCGAAGTTGACGCCCGCGGGGCGAGCGGTGCTGGTAAGGAGCCAGCGGGCGTGCTCTCCGGCTGCTCGGCGGAATCCCAGTTGTCAGTGGCGGGTGAAAGTGTGACACGCGGCCGGAGGCGACGACCTGAGGGAGAGTTTGATCCCTACGGAGTGCGCTCGAAGAGCACGGCATCCGGTCCGAAACTCGTCCAACCAGACATGCTGCCGCGGAACGCGGTTTCGGCGTTCTGCGCTCCCGTGAAGCTGCCTCGGCGCCCGTCATCGTAGCGGAAGCCCAACGAGACGTCCGCGCCGCTGTGTCTCCCGCTTACCGTCCCCGAAACGATCCTCGGTTGCATGCTCGGACCGCCCGCCTCGATGTACTCGACGGTTCCGATCACGTCCCCTGAAGAACCCTCTTCCAAGGTGAGATACCACTGACCGCCTGCATCCAGGAGGCCGGTGCAGCACCAGCCCGCCGTTCTCACGTCATCCTCGTTCCACGCGTGGTCGTTCTGATCTGTAGGATCGGGGTCGTAGAGTATCATCCCCGCCTCGACTCCGTCGTCCTTCGTAGACCCGTGATCCGCCCACTCAGTTCGTCGAGGAACTCCGACAACGTCAGCCCCAGCGCCCGCGCGAACTTGCTCGCCGCCTCGACGCTGAGGCGTATCTCCTCCCTTTCCAACCGCCGAACGTGCCTCTCCGACAGCCCCGGGATCTCCGTCTGCTTCAACTGCCGGTCATGCCTCATTTCACGGAGGGCCTGCGACACGTTCTCCATCTCGTACCGGCGGATCTCCACCTCGGCGAGATGCACGGGATCCACGGCCTGCAACATCTGACACGGACCCATGTGCACGTCCTCATCGGGCCAATGCAGGCAGGATCCGGCGGAATCGATCACGAACCGGCGGACCGCGGCCGGCTCGAACCGCCTGACCTTGGGAAGCCTTCCGACCGGGAACTGCCACACGCTCATGTCCCCCAGGACGACCACCAGAGAGTTCTCGAGGACATAGGCGTCAAGGATGCCCTCCCACGCGGCCGGTCGCGTGAGCGCGATGACCAGACGCTTCACGACGGAAGGGTCCCGGCACACCTGCAGCCGCCGATCCGGCTTGTGGAGTCGAAGCCTCGAGGCGAGACGAAGCACCGCCTGCTCCGGCACGTCCAGCACCACCAGGTAGCGTGTGTCCGTATCCACCCAACCCGGCAGCTTGAGCCGGTCCCGGCCCAGCAGCGCACTCGCCAGAGCCACGACCAGGCTCGGAGACGGTCCAGCCCGACCGGCGGCGGACAGCTGTCTCGCCAAAGCCCGAAACCCGTCGTCCGGCAAGCAATCCTCGACCGTCCCGAAGAAGGCGATGCGGCTGAACGGTCTCGCGTCACTCATCCGGCGATTGGCCTCATACCCGAGGGGGCAGGGGTCTCGACCTTCGTCGCCTTCGGGCTACCCGTGCGCCTGACTGGTCCAACATGTGGTTTGCACCTCCTCCACCCGTACCGGACATAGTAGCATCGCAACCTAGCCTATCTGTCCGGTCAATGTATCGCTACCGTGCCTCGAGCGGGCCCCTCGCCACAGAGGGATCGATGTGAGCGTGTCAGGTTACATTAACAGCCTGACGGCATGGCTCGGGATGGCTGGACGGCCTGCGTCGGAATCAGCTCCGCCGGCATCGCCTTGGGAGGCCGTCCCGAGCTATATTTTGTCCGTTATCATGGAGGCAACCGACCACGAGTTCACCTCGGGGGGAAGGACGCGAGTGACGGACACAATCACTATCGCCGTGGATCCGGATCTGGCCGACGCTTATCGGGCCGCGTCGGACCAGGATCGTCGCAAGCTGGATCTCCTCCTCAATCTTCGCCTGCGTGACGTCACGCGGACCGGAGAGTCGCTCCACGATGTCATGGCGGAGATCACGCGCAACGCGCGGACGCGGGGCTTGACTCCCGAGATTCTGGAGGAGCTCCTGAGAGACTAGATGATGCGATATGTCTTTGACACGAACGCGATCATCAGTGCCATGCTCTCCAAGAATGCGACGCCCGGAGTTGCCCTCGCGCATGCCTACGACACGGGCGAGATTCTCGTATCAGTCCCCTTGATGAGGGAACTTCATGACGTGGTGTCTCGCCCGAAGTTTGACCGATATGTCACGCCGAGCGAGCGAGAACGATTTCTTGGACTGCTGCTCCGGGACGCGCACTTGGTAGAGATCACCGAGACGATCCGGGCCTGTCGCGACCCCAAGGACGACCGGGTGCTTGAATTGGCAGTCTGCGGTCGTGCCGACTGGATCGTCACGGGGGATGCCGATCTTCTCGTGCTGGACCCCTTCCGTGGCATCGGAATCGTAAAGCCCACAGACTTTCTTGGAGTCGGGATCCACTCCTGATCCCGCTCGTCTGCGGTCCGCAAATGTGACTTGCAACCCCCGTCGGCTCGAACGAGGTCGTGGAGGCCTTCCCCGTCGCGGTCCGCAAGATGCCCAAGCCCACGCGCCTCGCGCTGGATATGGCGCTGCACGAAGAGCAGGAACGGCGCGCGCTTGAAGGCGAACTCGCGCAGTTGGAGCGAGCGTGGCGCGGACACGCCGAGCGCTTCAGGTGCAACCAGCCGAGGGCGTGACCCGGTTCCAGGAGACACCATTGTCTACAAAGGCCTCGACCAGGATAGCCGCGTACGGTGTCGTGTTGCGGTTGGACCAGATTCTCGTTTGTCGCATCTCGACGCGGGTCTCGGAATGGGCAGGTCGTTGGACCCTTCCCGGCGGCGGGGTCGAGTTTGGTGAAGATCCCGCCGAAGCGATGGTGCGAGAAGTTCGAGAAGAGACCGGACTGCTCGTTCGGGCCACCGGCGTGGCGGGGATCGACTCGCTCGTCGTACCGGACGGAGGCCTCGCCACGCACAGTCTCAGAATCATCTACTTTGCCGAAGTGCTCGGAGGCTCCCTGACCCACGAAGTCGACGGCAGCACCGACCTTTGCGCGTGGCACGATATTCACACCGTCGAGTCACTCCCGATCGTGGATCTGCTGAGAACCGGGCTTGGTCTCCTGCGGTCCCACCGTTAGCTGCGCCATTGCGAGAGACGGGGGCGTAGCCGGTCTCGTCGACGATGAGGTATGGTCCGCCGGTTACAACGGCATAACGGCAACGATTCTCTGTGGGTCAAGCGCGGACGCTGGACGTATGCCGGAAGACCTACACCACCGCGTGCCGCGGAGTGACTTGCTCGGCGATCTCGCGGCCCGCCTCGATCTCGGTCCGGCGAAGCTCCCAGGTCTTCTGAAGGTTCAACCAGAGTTGCGGCGTTGTCCCGAAGTACCTGGCCAGCCGCAACGCCGTATCAGCGCTCACGCCGCGTTGGCCGTTGAGGATCATGGTGACCCGGTTCACCGGCACGCCGAGCGCCTTGGACAACGCGTTGGCCGACAGCCCGACCTCCTCGAGTTCCTCGCGCAGGATTTCGCCCGGGTGCACCGGCCTCATGCCGCGGTCCAGCGCGCGTTTCGACCCTTCGCCCGCTCCTGGCGTAGGTTCCGGACGGTAATCTCAAGGGTATGAAGCGCCGGGTGGAGGGCGCTGCACAGCGCCAGATTCCACGGGTACCCAGCCACGCAGTCGACCTCGTCGGTGTCCCGAGGCAGGGCATAGGCACTCAGCCGCTCCGCTGAAAGCGCACTCCGAAGGCCTTCGATGGATAGCCTGGCAACTCCATAAGTTGCGCTATGGGTGGGGTCTGACGACACTTCATGTGTAGGTCTCAGGTCGTCCTCTACTGCACAGAACCTTCGGGCGCAGCAAGACGCTGAGATAGGAGAGCCCCGAGGCCGTTTCGTGCTCGGGGCTCTTGCGTTTGATCCCTACGGAGTGCGCTCGAAGAGCACGGCATCGGGTCCGAAACTCGTCCAACCAGACATGCTGCCCCTGAACGCGGTTTCGGAGTTCGACGGTTTCTCGAGTCAAAAAATAACCCCGCCCGAGGCCTTCCGGCGTGTCGGGCGGGGAGCAAGTTTCTTTCGTCAATGCCGTTCCTCGCGCTACGCACGCAACTTCCGCGATCCGAACCAGACGCCCACGGCGCCGATCAACGGGTTGAGCCAGCTGATCCAGACCGGCTGGCGGGCGCTCGCGGTCGCCTCCATCATCGAGACGTCGTCGGGGCGCGGCCCTGCCGCCATCTCCACCGGCATCAGGGCCGCCACCAGCCCGAGCACGAGCACGATGGCGATCAGCATCGTGGCAGCCCTGGCGTCGTGCGCCATCCTGGCACAGACTCGTCCGCCGATGTACGCCGCCACGAGCCCGAGCACGACCGAGCCGAGTGCCCAAGCGCCGGATACCTCCCACGTACCCGGCTGGAAAGAGCGCGAGGGGCCCAGCGCCAGCCACAGAAGCGAGAAGAGTGCGAAGAGCACGGCGGCCATGGCGATGTAGCCGACGATGGCGGCGAGGATGTTCCTGAGCATTATGGGCCTCCCTGGAGCTTTGGAGCTGTCCCGCTTTCACGGACGGTTGATTTCTGTCGTTGATGGCCCCCGGCGATGTGCGCAAATCGCTGGCCACATCGTCCCAGAGCCTACGACAATTCGGGGGAACCGTACATGCGGGAATCCGATACGACCGCTGGCGAACCCGGCCGCGACGCGGTGGTGTACTCATGGGTAAGGGTGGAGCTTGACGCCGTTTGTTGCGCCGTGTAGCGTGGCCATCAACGAGGCTTATGAGCGGCCCCTGTGCGCCGGGGCGACCCATTCCTGGTCGTCTACCTAACGGACGCAGGGGCCAACTTTTTTTCTACATATTGCGTATTCCCCCCAAGCCGGGGGATGGACGGCTACGCGCGCAACTTCCGCGATCCGAGCCAGACGCCCACGACCCCGATCAGCGGGTTGAGCCAGGGGAGCCATGCCGGCTGGCTGGCGCTCATGGTCGCCTCCAGCATCGACACGTCATCGGGGCGGGGTCCCGCCGCCATCTCCACCGGCATCAGGGCCGACACCACTCCGAGCACGATCATCATGGCGATCAGAATCGTGGCGCCCTTGGCATCGTGCGCCACCCGGGCACAGACTCGTCCGCCGATGTACGCCCCCACGAACCCGAGCCCGATGGAGCCGAGTATCCAGCCGCCGGCTACCTCCCACGTACCCGGCTGGAAGGCGCGCGAGGGGCCCAGCAGCAGCCACAGAAGCGATGAGAGTGCGAAGAGCACGGCGACGATGGCAATGTAGCCGACGATCGCGGCGAGGATGTTCCTGAGCATCATGTGCCTCCCTGGTACGACTCGGCCGGAGGGTGAACCGGTCGCGTGCCGGAGGATGCAAACTCCCTGCGCGGCCGTCAACTCGAATCGTCCGCCACCGGAAGGGCGGGTGAACGATATGAAGGGCGGGGCTCAGAATACGACGCGGTAGGAGACGCTGAGCGCTCTTCCGGCCTCGGGCATGATCTCCTTCACCCTCGACAAGTGATGCCGGTATTCGGTGTCGCCGAGGTTCTCGAGGTGGAGCGTGACGGCGTGCAGCCGCCCGCCGAAGGTGAAACGCACGCCGCCCGAGAGGCCGAAGATCGCGTATCCGTCGGTCGATTGCTCGAACCTTCCCGTCCGCTCCTGGCTCTTCGCCATCCGCGTCTCGGCCTCCACGAACCAGTCCACCGGCGAATAGCCGATCGCAAGGCGACCCTGGAGCGGGGGCATGAACGGGAGGGGTTCGTTCGTGGCGCGCATCGTGCCGCGCACGTACGACGCGACGGCCTCCACCCTGAATCCGGCCGGCGCCGACCACTCGAGCACGCTCTCGAAGCCGGTCAGAACGGCGTCCTCGCCCACGAACTGGTAGATGGGGAGCCGGATGCGGCTGAGTTCCCCCGTCGCCTGCGGAAAGACGTAGCCCGAAATGGCGTTTCGGAACCACGTCGCCTCGGCGCTCAGGCGTTGTCCCGTGATCCGCCCGAACACGTCGATCCCGAGTCCGGTTTCCGTCTCCAGCGAGGGATTGCCGACGTCGAATGAATTGGACGCGAGGTGCGGCCCCTCCGAGTAGAGTTCGTGTACATCCGGGGTGCGAAAGGCACGGCCCACGCTCCCACCCACCGTGAGGGGGCCGGACAGCCGCAGAAGCGCGCCGAGCGACCCGGAAAGCGCGCCGAAGGAACGTGCGCGGATGTGTCCGATGTCGGAGAACTGATCCTCCTGGTCCGGTTCCAGCTCGACCCGATCGTAGCGGAGCCCGGCCTCGATCGAGACCGGATCGAGCTGGATCTCCTCGAGGAGATACGCGGCCTGTGTCCTGCGCCAGGCGTTCGGGGTGTAGAGGACCCCCCCGAATCCGAAGTACTCCCACGAGACCCTCGTTCCGATGGCGCCCGATGTGAACGGGCCCCATCGCCCGTGCCGTGCCCGAGCCTCCCCGCTCACGATCTCGCGCTCGTACAGCGCACCGAGGATGCCGGAGGACTCCATCTCGTGATGCTGGTACGACGTGTAGCCCGCATCGACTTCGATCGCCTCCAGACCCTGCCCGGGCCGGATGACGCTGCGGAAGCGGCCCGCGACCCTCTCCTGCTCCGTGCGCACCGGGTTCGCGTGGCCGCCGAGGAAGCCTCCGGGGATCCCGTAGTCGTTCCTGAAGACGCGAAATGAACCGCCCGCGTATCCCCAATCGTCCACCCACGAGGTGCCGGCCGACGCGCTCCATACGTCGGTCTGCGTTCCCGCGAGCCTCCCGATGGGCGTCCGCAGATCCCCTGACTCTCGCTTCGAGACCTCGACGCGGAGGGGCACGTGTTCGGTGATTCCGACGGTCATCTCGCCGCTTCCCCCGAGGGCGCGCGTCGCCGACTGCGCCTGCATTGAGGCGAAGCCGGTCGGGCGGTACGGCACCGCGCGGGGTATCTCTTCCCGCACCACGTTGATCACGCCTCCGAGGACGCTGCTGCCGTAGAGAATCGCGCTCGGCCCGCGAATCACGTCGATTCGCCGAGCCGTGGAAGGGGAGAGCGCCGAGGCGTGGTCGAGGCCGCTGTTGATGACGTCGCCCACGCGCCGGCCGTCCTCGAGCATCAGGATCCGGTCTCCGGTCAGGCCGCGGATGACCGGCTGGGCGGTGCCGGGCCCCATGCTGTTCACGGCGACGCCCGGAACCGTTGCAACCGTCTTCGCGACGGTTCCCGCCATCCGTCGCTGCAGTTCCTCCCCCGCGAAGACGGCGGAAGGCCGGATCGCCTCGTTCGCAGCCGTGGGGCTCAGGACCGCCGTGACGACGAGATCCGGCGAAGGAACGGCGGCGACTTCAAGGTCGACCGTGGCCGACTCCCCGTGGCCGACCTCGAGGGTCGTCGTTGCGTACCCGAGGCGATCGACCCGGAGCTGGTACTGTTCGGCATCCGGCACGGCGATTCGGAACGCGCCGTCTCCGTGCGTGACGGCGCCGCGGCCCGTGCCGACGACCGTGACCGTCGCGCCCGCGAGAGGCATCCCGCCCTCCGTCGACCGGACGATCCCCTCGAGGATGCCCTCGTCCTGTTGCACCTGCGCGGCCGAAGGCACGGCGGCGGCGCTCAGGCCCATGCTCAGAAGAAATGGAACTGCGATGAGTCGCTTCATCATCCCCGTCCTGGAACCCGGGCTTGCTCTCGCTCGCTGCCGGTGGGGTCGCACCGGGGGAGTGGCCGAGAGTGTTTCGGCCGTAATGATAAGAGATTCTCATTAAAGAGCAACCGGGATGGGCCAGCAGGTCTTGTCCGCGGGCGGCCTGGAAGCGCAGCAGGGCACCCGTGTCGCCATACTCGTGGACGTTGACGAACACCCGTTCATCGGGTGAGGAGTTCCTTCGGGCGTGTCGGTCGCCAGGATGATCTCGTCGATATCCGCGGGCTCGAAGGCGCCGTCGGCCAGAGCCGCCCGCGCCGCGGCCAGCGCGAGATCGGCCGTGCTCTCGTCATCCCCCGCGATGCGGCGCGTGTGTATACCGGTGCGCGCCACGATCCACTCGTCCGAGGTGTCGACGTGCTCTGCCCATTCGTCGTTGGTCATGACGCGCTCGGGCAGATAGATGCCGAGGCCCAGCAGGCCGATGGGGTGCGGGCTCCTGGCGCCTGGCTGGTCCACTTCGTCCTCGCCCCCTCATGGTCGGCTGCTTCCTATCTGAATGCCTCGATCAGCGTTGAGTCACCTCGAACTTCTTCAGCCAGAGCTCACCGGTGCCACTCCTCGCCTCATTACCCAGCTCTATAGCCGCAAAATAGTGGTGGGCCGGCGCGTATCCCTTGTCCACCAGGTACTGGAAGAAGGTCAGCAGGTCGACTGAACCGAGGTACTGATCTTCGTGCCTCAGGAATGCGATGAAATCGACGACGTATCCGACAGAGCGCCGGTGCAAACCGTTCCGCACCGTTCCATGTGTACCGCTAACTTGTTGACCTGATTCTCCCTGCGGCATCGTCGTTGTTGCATGAGCACCACACAGTCTCGTTCGATACCACACGTTTTGTGGGACAGAAAGGGGGAGACGAAATGACGACGACCGCACAGAAAAACCGACAGGATTCATCGACGCAGGCTCCGAGGCGTTCCATGCTCACGGCCGCCTTCGTGCGTACGGTCACGACGCCCGGAAAGTACTGCGACCAGCACGGACTCATCCTACGCGTCCGGCCCTCCGGATCAAGGCAGTGGATCTGGCGCGGCACGGTTCGAGGACGCCGCGTGGACCTCGGCCTGGGCGGCTGACCGTACACGACGCTCGCCGAAGCGCGCGACTCGCCTTCGAGTTCCGGAAGCTGGCACGGGCCGGCGGGGACCCGCGGACGCTCCAGCCGGGCGCCCAGAACGGGATCCCGACGTTCCGGGAGGCCGTTGAGAAGGTGATCGCGATTCACCGGGACTCGTGGGCGGCCGGGCTCGACGAGCGAGGCGCAGTGGCGCTCCTCTCTCGAGACCTACGCCTACCCGCACATCGGCAAGATGCCCGTGGACACCGTCTCGACCACGGACGTGATGCGCGTCCTCACTCCCACGTGGAACGTGAAGCGGGCCACCGCGAAGCGGGTCGGGCAGCGGATCGGCACCGTCATGAAGTGGGCCATCGCCGAAGGTTACCGCACGGACAATCCCGCCGGCGACGCGATCGCCGCAGCCCTGCCGAAGGGCGGCGTCAAGAAGAAGCACTTCAAGGCCATCCCGCACGGGGAGGTCGCCCAGGCCGTCGCGACGGTGCGCGCGGCCGATGTCCGGCCGCCGCTCAAGGCGGCGTTCGAGTTTCAGGTCCTCACCGCGGTCCGCCCGGGGAAGTCCGGAAGGCCGTCTGGTCGGAGATGGACATCGAGGGCCGCGTGTGGGAGGTCCCCGCGGACCGCGCGAAGTCGGGCAGGACGCACCGCGCCCCCCTCACCACGAGAGCCATCGAGCTGCTCGAGGACGCGCGGCGCTTCTCACACGGGAAGGGGCTGATCTTCCCCTCCGTGACGGGGAAGTCGATTCACGCCGGGACAGCTTCGAAGCTGCTCTCGCGGAACGGCATCAAGGCGGTGCCGCACGGCTTCCGCTCCTCGTTCCGGGACTGGTGCGGCGAGACGGGGTAGCCGCGGGAGGTCGCCGAGGCCGCGCTCGCTCACATGGTGAAGAACCAGGTCGAGGCCGCGTACGCGCGCTCGGATCTGTTCGAGCGGCGGCGGGAGCTCATGGAGGCGTGGGCAGCGTACGTCTCAAGCTGAGGCTTGCTTCTTCCGGCGGGTCGAGGCGACGGGGGGATCGGGGAGCTGACCGGCACCCGGCGGCGCGGCGGCGCAACAGGGGGGCGAGGCTCGCAGGGACGATCCCTGACAAGCCTCGTTTTCGTACTGGGGAGGTCGCTTCGCTCCGTCGTTGGGCAGACGCTTGGCGTCGATGCTCCCGAAGAGCGCCGTCTGTTTCCGATCTGCCCATCTGGCCCACGAGCGGCGAAGACCGAACACGGGCCAACGCAGAATTCGCCCTACAACCGTACGCCAAACGCTGAAGTGCGGCTCCCAATAAAAGTCCTCGTTCGGCTTGCTCGCTCGAAGGCGTAGCATCTCACCAAAGCTCAAACCGGTTAGCGGCGGTGTGGCATCCTTTCCCTGAATGTACTCACCGGTCGTGGCCGGTTCGTGAAGATTGATTCTAGCGAGACGGTCCCGCTTCTCTCGTCGCGCAACCCCTAGGGCAATGCACAACGCACAGACCGCTACGAGTGCCGACACCGCCGATACCAGTTCAGCGTAGAACATCATCCGCTCTCCGTTCGACCGTCTGTCCGGTTTTCCCTGCGAACCTTGGGGCTCGATCCGCCGGGCACAATTCGCGCGGGGCGACGGGGCGACGAGGCAGGATGGTGCAGCGGTCCATGAGGCAAAACAGCGGAGTGCGTCTCGCTTGACCTAGAACGCTGCTACCCACCCATTGGCTCGCACCCATTCCCGGAAAGAGAGCCCCTGTATGCGTATCATCTACGTTGTGCTTGTGTGCCTCGGTGCCTGGGTCGCAGTGGTCATGCTCTCCCCAGCACCACCCGAGAACGCGCATCCCGAGAGCACGCCTCCCGAGGGCACGCGACAGCGGCAAGTCACGCAGAAGGAGTTCGGAGACGCTTGGCCGCTCATCGTAGAATCCGGTGTGCTGCGCTGCGAGGGTGACGCAGTGACGTTTACCGCAGGCCAAACCTATGCGCTGAACGGCGTCGCAATGTCGCGTGGACTGCCTGAGATTGAGCCGATCTGGGCGTGGCGGGAAGAGACGCTCGGCAGCACTCTGCCGCTGCGAAAAAACATCAGCACGTTGCGTTTCGCAGGGCTCGATCTCTGCGAGTAACAGGAGATCAGATGGGCAGGAGTCGCTCCCAAGAGGCGTTCAACGCCCTCGTCGAAGAGATTAGGATCCGAACTCGATCGAGCGGGCCGAATACGACCTTCCTGGGTCCGTGTGACATGAGCGTGATTCCCGAACCGCCCGTTCAACTCCCCTGGTCCATCAATCTGGCGGTGGTGACTTATTCAGACCATCCCTAGGCGTCCGCCTTCTGGGCGGCTCGGAGTCTGAACAGGACGGTCTAGCCGCCAGAGCGCCGGTAGACGGAAGCCACGCCGCTGGATCCGCCGGAGTGCCGAAAGACCGGAGGCGCGCCGCTCATGCACCCAGTCGGAATCCGGATCGTCTCGGCCGTGATGGTCCCGACGTTCGCGCACGGTTCGAGGATCGTGAAGCCGTCGCGAACGCTTACATACCCCTCTTCCGGTGTGAGCGTCACGACTGTCCCCGCTTGCAGCCATGTTCCGCCCTCCGAGGCCGTCGCGGACAGCCACGTTCCGTCCAACATGCTGCAGGCGGTCGTCGCCTCGCTCGTGTAGGACCCGTCCTCGCGCAGGTTGAGCGTTTCGGCCCTGGCCTCACACGAGGTCACCTGTCCGGACGGGATCAGCCAGGGCAGTGCGGACCCGTCGATCTCTGCCAGCTCCCAGACCCCGACGGCCGACACCGGGTTCGGGGCTGATGGAGGCGCTGTCTCTCTCGCGGCGCCGCAGCCGATCACCGCGACCGTGAGCAGCGTTGCCACTGCGGCCGATCCCCACTTTGTTATCGCCAAGTTGATTCCCCTCCGTGACGGTACCGTTTCAGAGCGACCGAACCGGAGACACGCCCGGCGACGGGTTTGGTTGCGCGGGGATGACCAAGGATTGGTGCACCCGTCGTTCGGGTTCAGGGAGACCGCGTTTCCGGTCTGGCTCCACACGCCGGACTCGGTTGCGCCCCACCGTTCCTCCAGTACCACACCGCTGAGCGCGAAGGCGTAGCTGCCGTTCCCACGAAGGTCGAGGGCCCCGGAGTGAATGGTCAGTATGTCGACCGAGACCGGTGGCGCCTGCCCGTTGAGCGACCAGAGTTCCCAGGATCCCGCGGCGCTCACCGCGTCCGGTCCCGCCGAGTCATCCCCGCACGACGCGAACACGGCGGCGACCAGCAAGAGCACGGCCGCCGGACGACCTCGCCGGCTCATGACGCACCCCTCCGGCCGTCGGCGGTCCCGGCCTCCGCGTCCGAACCTCCGGCGCGCCGCACCATGGCCGCAATCACCGCCGCGCTCAAGCCCTCTTCGGTCAACTCTGCCAGCGCCGACTCGAAGTCTCCCCGGATCCGATACAGCACGCCGACATTGTGGTGTGCGGCCGCCACATCCCTGTCGGTGATGTCCACCGCCGGATTGGGCTGGCAGGAACTGACGTTCGCAATCGAGATCTCGAGCGCGCGCTCGTAGTCGCCAGCCTCCACGGCGCGGTGGGCCACGTTCATGCCGCATCTCTCGTCGTCGAAGAAAACCAGTTCCCTCGCTTCGACCCAGTGAAACACCATCGGCGCGATGTCCTCGATGGTTCCGCGGTAGGCTCGCCTCGCCACCACTCCCGGGGACGGAAAGTCCGGCTGTCCGCTGACGCTGGAATTGGTCAACTCGGGCTCGTAGGCGAGCGTGCGCGAAGCGGCCACGAGACCGGTGGACGGATCGACGACCTCGAACGTCGCCCGAAAGGCCACCCTGGTGCGCGCGTGATGCTCCGTCACGGTTCGGCGGCGGGTGTTGTCTCCGACTCGCTCGACGATTTCCCTCGACCCCTCGAAGCGCTCCTGCTCCGTCGCGCAGCGAGTCACGTTGACGTTGATCAGCGCGTCGGCGCCCTATCACTGCTTCGACGCCTTCTCTGGCCCCACCTCTTTCCTTCTCCGCTTCCTGATCTTGATTCCCGTCCTTCGACTCGTCTTCACCGGCATCAACATCGTCACCATTCTGAGCGCCACAAACAAGCCGCACAGTTACTGGCGTATAGATGCCGAACGTGAGCAGACCAACCAACTGGTTCACGAACGACAATTCGGTCTGCACGACGGCGACTCCCGAATCCCCGCAGTCTTCCTCCGCTTCCACATCTGACGCCGGTACGAGTCCGTTGATCCACGTTGCTTTCGACTGCGACAAACGAATCGCACTCGAGGTCACAGGGGACTCAGCGAAAAGATGCCGAAGCTCCAGCCCAGGACCGTATCGTGAGCGGCGTCGTCTCCGAACTGATGGAACAGCTTCACGCTGAATCCACTGTCGCCGGTCTGAAAGCCTACCGTGCCGATTCCGCCGACACCCTCGAACGTGCTGAAGGTGGCATCATCGCCATCTCCGAACTTGTCATCGTAGTTCAGGTAGCCCGCCACCCACTGGACGAACAGGCGATCCCCCAAGCGGAGCCCCGCTGCGGCGTACAATTCGTCCGAGTCCTCGCCGATCGAAAAACTCCCGATCGAAAGGGCGGGACGAATGGGCCCGAGTACCGGGTCTTCCGTCATGAAAGTGCCTGCGTAGGTCACACGCCCTTCCCTGACGTTCCAGTGGAACTCGTCGTCGCCAATGACCTGTGCCGAGGCCGCCGACGCACAGGCAAGCCCCGCAACCACCACAAGCATGCAAGCGAGAATCTTCATTGGATCAGCCTCTCCTTTCGCGAGCTGTCATCGCTCGAGTTCGTCCAGCTTCGTCCGCGTCTGTGTCGCCGGCTCGTAGTCTTCGTCCGCGTTCTCCCAGGCGGTCAACGCGCCGCGCAGATGTTCTGCCGCGCCATCGAGGTCACCCCGGGCCTCCAGCAGCAGCGCCATCTCGAAGTGCGCCCTCGGATCGCCGGGAACCAGACGCAACGCTTCGGTCAGTTCGGCCTCGGACTCGTCCAGCCGCCCGGCCATGCGCAGCGCACGTCCGGCATCGCCGTGCAAGTTCAGGCTACGGTCCAGCCCCGTGGCCCGCCGGTAAGCTTCGGCGGCAGGCTCATATTCTCCCGCGCGTTCCGCCAGCGATCCGATTAACCGCAGGAGAGTCGGATCGGAGGGAGCGGCCGCTTCAAACGTGCGGTAGAGCTCGCGCGCGGTCTCCGGCGCCGCCGACTCGACCATCCCGAGCATCATCCCGAACTGGGTGATGTTCGGGTCATTCGCCGTTTCAATAAGGGCCGAGAGGTCACTCGCACGGCCACCGGAAAAAAGGATGTCAAGGAGAAAAAGGACCAGCACACCCGAGACCTCCGCCGGGCTTGTGAGGCCGGACGCCCCTTCCAGCAACATTTCCGTGGCCTCCACGGCAAGCACCACCTCGCCCCGGCGCAGGTGATACTTCGCGATCCCACCGAGCACTTCGATCTTCTGCTCCGGGGTCCGGGCCGCCTCCAGGGCGCGCTCGTATCCCGCCCATGCTTGCGCGTAGTTGCCGGCGTCCAGTTCAAGGGCTGCGAGTTGGGCCGTCAATGCCGCCGAGAAGGGCTCCAGGAGGATGGCGTCGTCCAGGAGACCGCGCGCGGCTCCGTAGTCCCCAAGGCGTTTCTGAAGCGCGGCGAGCCCCGCGTACCCGCTCGCATCCTCCGGGAAGCTGTCTACATAGTCGGTTAGCGCCCGAAGGGCCCGTTCGTCGTTTCCCAGTTCTTCGTGAACTCGGGCGATCTGTTGGGGGAGATCACCATTCCGCGGGTCGAGATCCCGCATGGCCTCCAGCGTTGCGAGCACGCCTTCCTTGTCGCCCAGGGCGTCCAGCAACTCCTTGTAGTTGGTGAGCGCGAGCAGGTCGTCCGGGTAGAGCTCGACCCACATCCTTGCGGCGGCGGCCGCCTTTTCGAGATCCCCCAGCGCAAGGTAGTAATCCTTCCTGACACCGAGGCGCACGCGCTCCGGCAACCGGTACTCGTGATCGATGGCCGCCTGCATCGGGGCGGCGGCTTTCTCCCCCCGGTTGGCGAGCTGCGCGTAAGTCGACAGGATGTACTGGGCCGCCGCGAAGGTGGGGTCCCGCTCGATCGCCGCAGTCGTGAGTTCGATGGCAGCAGCAAGATCGGCCCTGACGAAGGCCGCCTCAAGGCCGCGGAATAACGCCTCCACGGCCGCGTCGTCGTCGGAGAGCCGTGCGCGAACGGGAAGGTCCTCCACACCCTCCCGGGCCGGAATCCCGACCGCCCGCTTCAGCGAGACCGACAGGTCGTCCAGCAGCGCCAGGAGGTCCGTTCCCTCATGGACGGTCTCGTTCTCCAGCGACCCGTCGTCCACCCTGTACACCCGCTGGACCGCCCGGTAGAGATCACCGGTGCGACCGATTTCGCCGTCGGTCAGAAACTCCGCGTGCGCCTCTTCGCCAACCTCCCGTTTGAGGGTCAGCGGGACGCCGCGGAGGTCGGCAAAGCCCCGTTCGATAAGGCGGTCGCGGAAGAGGGCTTCGTTCCTGTCGAGGAAACCCCCCTTCGCGATGAAGAAGTCGTCCGCCAGGAGATCCAGCTCGAGTGCGAACGGCACCGCGTAGGCGAGCCACGTGTCGTCCTCGCCGGCGCCGGGTCCGAGGTTGAACGGAAACAGGGCCACGGACTTCCGGAACCCGGGTTTCACGATCTCCCGCTCGACGACGCCTCCGTCCTCGTCCGTGACCGTCACGGCAGTCGTCATGCGACCGAGATCCGTGCCGGCGAAGACCGCCCAGAGTACGATCCCGCACAGCGCCAGATTCGCCGGAATCCCGATCTTCTCGGTCCGGGCGAGCGTCTCCCTGTCCCGGCCGGGCTTGCCGTGAAACCACGCCAGCAGGATCACGCTCGGCAGCAGAAGGGGGGCCGCCAACAAGACGAGGTTGTCGTAGTGCGTTGAGAGCAGCAGCCGCTCCACCACGATTGCTTCGGTGAACTCGAAGAGACCCCAGAAGGCACCTGCATAGATGCCCACGGCGTGCGGAACGCGACGCTCGATCAGGCTGCGGATCAACCCAATCCCGGTCACGCTCATCGACCCCACGCCGCCATCGTGATCCCCACCCCGTTTAGTCGAATTCTTTCACCTCCAATGCACTGTCGTCCGGTCACGAGCCCGGTTCGCACCACCAACTTGCAGGGAAAGGGCGGTCCGGCGCGCCGGTAGTTCTGACGGTGACTTCTGGAGGATGGGCCACGTAGTTTGAGGGGGAGCACCACCAGGATTGGATGTGGGGCACCGCTTGCGAGAGAGGCCGAAGTGAGCCAGGGGGATCTGTTCCAGCGTACCCTCGCGCTGCTGCAACGGGCGGCGTTGGAGGACGGGTATTGGCTCTCCGCCGCTGCCGGCTTCAACGAAGCCACCGGAACGAGGGGCCACGGCCTCGGATTCGGCCCGGGGTATCCGGACCGCGACGGGGACCTCCTGGCGCTGCGCTTCGTCTTCGGACGGCGGCGGCGCAGGGATTGGGAGCGCGCGTATCTCCGTGACTACGTGACTCGTGACGAACGCCTGCCCGCCTTCGGTCGGCTGGCGAGTGGCGAGGTGGCGCCTACCGGGGATCTCCTGACCGAGAGCGAGCGGAAGACGTCGGCCGTCTACAACGAGATGTTGCGCGACATGCGGGGGCGAGACGGCCTCAACGTGCGTCTGGACGGGCCCGCGGGAACGCACATCGTCGTCGCCCTGGCCGACTCCAGCGAGTCGGCGGGCTGGTCGTCCGGACAGGTCGAGATGATCGAGCGCCTGCTGCCGCACATGGGCCATTCCATCGGCGTGCGACAGGTTCTCGTCGATGCCCGCGCATATGGCGAGACACTCGCCGGCCTGCTCGACAACACCCGCACGTGCGCCATCCAGCTGGATCGGCGGGGTCGGGTCGTGGAGGCAAACGACGTGGCCCGTGACATCCTGCGGCAGGGCGACGCGTTGATCGACCCGGGAGGTTTTCTTCGCGCTGCGAGACAGGCGGAGAATGCCGAACTTCAGCTGTTGCTTGCGGGTGCTCTGCCGCCCTTCGGCGGTCAGGCGGTCGGTGGGTCGATGGTCATCCGGCGCCCTTCCCCTTCGAAGACGTTGATCGTTCATGTCAATCCGGTGGGAGCGGAGTCGAGGGACGACCGAACGCACCGTGTGGCCGCCATCGTCCTGGCGGTGAGCCCGGAAAGTCGGGTCCGGGTTGATCCGGATTTCGTGGCGTCGGCCCTCGGGCTCACGCCGACGGAGAGCCGGTTGGCGGTGATGCTGGCCGCCGGTCACACCGTGCGGGAGATCGCCGCCGCGACGGGTCGAAAGGAAAGGAGCGTCCACTGGCTCCTGCAGCAGATTTACCGCAAGCAGGGCATCGGGAGGCAGGCTGAGTTGGTGAGGCGCGTGTTGTCGATGCAGACTCTTTTCGGAACGACGGTCGATCCGAAGAGCGGCCACGGCGGAGGTACCACTGAGGAAAGGGGAAGCACGACCGCTTGACCGGGTGTTCGATCACTCCGAATGCCGTAAACCGATGCCGTTTGCCGGCCATTTCAGCACGGCGGATCAAGACATGATCCGGCGACACGAAGGGCAGATCGTACAGTCCTGATTGAACTTACGTTGTTTCTTGCCGTGGTTCGCGCCACCCGTGCTCCACTTACCGTATCAAAACAGCCGGGGACGGTAACGGTAGGCGCACGTGGCGCCCGCTCTCCGTGCCGCCACATCGAGTGGGTTGGGCGCGAGCTTAGGGATCGGAGCACCCCCAGCTTCGTTCACACGAGCCCGTCGCCGGTGCGTGTACGCCTAGCAACTCCGGGGCGAGGCGTCCATTTGCGACCACTAGGGGCCGAGGAAACCCGCTTCGTTCTGGCGGAAATAATGAGAGGTACACCGAATCGGTGGAGAGCGTCGTTCCGTCTTCCGTCCAACGGTCGAAGTCGTAGCCGGGGTTGGGGATCGCACTCAGGCTGGTGGTGACCGTCTGTCCCGCCGCCAGGCGCCACGACCCACCGCCGGACAGCGTCCCCCCGTTCGTCGGCACTGATGTGATGCTTGCCGAGCGGCCGCCGAATTCGATCGAAGCCGGTTCGGACGGGCCGTCAACGCACGCGATGGCGCCGACCAGGAACAGGGCGGCTCCAGCGCGAACCCGCCGATGGATGTCAACCTCCCGTCGTGAAGAGGACCAGCCTGTCGGCCGCAACCGGATACACTCCGATCATCGGCTCCGGAACCAGGGGTGCCGGCCCCAGGACAACTGCGGTGCCGGTCTGGCTGGACGGGTTCATGGTCACGGTGAACTCGGCGCTCGTGGTTCGCCCTCGCTCGATCGTCGCCCTGTCGGTGGACAGCGTTCCTCCCTCCACGGCCAGCGGGATCGTTATGGGGAAGGGCGTCGCCTCCGCGAGGGACAGCACCACCCTGGCCGGCCCGGGGGCCTTGAGATCCAGCGTATCCGTCCTTTCCAACCGGACATCGAGGGGGAAGGGCGCGCCCGGATTGGAGCCCAGATTGAGGTAGGCCAGGTCCGAAAGTCCCTCGAATACGCCGTCGGGCAGCGCGGCAAGATCGTTGCGCGCCGCAGACAGAACTTTCAACGCGGCGAGGCCGGAAAAGACCCCCTCCGGCAGCTTGGCGAGCTGGTTTTGGGCAACGGACAACTCCTCCAGCCTGGTGAGCTCCGAGAACACTCCCGGCGGCAATTCGGTCAGTCGGTTGTCCCACATGCTCAGTTTCCTCAAGAGCGGAAGGTCCGCGAGCACGTCTTCCGACAGCTCCGCGATCTGGTTGCTGTAGAGCCACAGCTCAACCAGCGCGGGAAGGCCGGTGAAGACACCGCCTTCCAGCACGTCCAACTGGTTGTCTCTCAGGATGAGCACTTCGAGACGCGACAGCCCGTCGAACACTCCCGGCCCGAGATCACGGATCCGGTTCTCTTCCAGCGCCAGGCCGTGCAATCCGGAGAGCCCCGAGAACACGCCGGGCTCGAGGCGGACAAGGCGGTTCTGATGCAGGTGCAACCATCGGAGTCCGGACAGGGCGGCGAAGGCGCCGCTCTCGACCTCGGCGATCCGGTTGCCGCCGAGGCGCAGCGTCACAAGACCCGTAAGGCCGTCGAACAGCCCGTTCGGCAGTCCCCGCAGCCGGTTGTCGTCCAGGTACAAGCCTTCAAGACTGCCGAGGTTCGCGAACACGTCAAGCGGCAGCCCGGTCAACCGGTTCTCGGCGAGCAGCAATATCTCCAGGCCGCCGAGGTTCGAGAACACGCCGGAGGGCAGCTCGGTCAGTCCGTTGTGCGAGAGATACAGTTGCTCCAGGTCGCCGAGTTCGGAAAACACCGCTGCGTCCAATTCCGCCAGCCTGTTTCTGTGCAGAGTGAGAATCCTGAGTCGGCCCAGCCCGGCGAAGATCTCTGCCGGCAAGACGTCCAGGCGGTTATCCGCGAGGTGAAGTTGCTCCAGGTTGTCGAGATCCGTGAACAGCCCCGCCGGCAGTTCGGTCAGCTTGTTCCCGTACAGCCATACACCCTCCAGCCGTGAAGGCCCGGAGAAAAGATCGGGCGGGAGCCGGGTCAGTTCGTTCTCGGCGACCGCGAAGACCTCCAGCCGCGGGAGTCCCGACAGGAGCCCACCGGGGAGTTTCTCCAGCCGGTTGCGGTCCATGATGAGGACGCGCAACTCGTTCAGCCCGGAGAAGATGCCCCCCGGGAGTTCGGTCAGATCGTTGTCGAGCAGACGCAACTCTTTCAGTTCGGTCAACTCCAGGAAGTCCCCGGCGCGCAGTTCGGTGAGGGGCTCTCCGGTGCTCGCGCCCGCGCTTGCGCTCGAGGGCGGAGACGCCGGCGACATGCGCGCTTGGGCCATCGGCAAACATTCCGCCAGCTCCGGCGCCGAGAGCCCGCGGCCCTGTCCACGCAGGGCGGAGCTCTCCCGAGGGCTGCAGCCGCGGCTCCGCGCTCCTTCCGCCCCGGGGAGATCCGATGCCACGTTCGAGCGCTGCGGCGCGGGCCCCCGCAGGTCGAGCGCATTTATCGCCGCCAGATGAGAGCCTGCGATCGCGTGGCACCGGTCTACCGCCGTGATGGCCATCAGTTCGTCCCGGACCCGCGGCGTCCGGTCGCACACGCCCTCTTCGATGGTCGCCAAAGCAACGGTGGAGGAACCCAGGCCGTAGCCCGCCCCTGCCGCCGGCGTATCGAGCGAGACTCCGAGGACCTCGCGCGTCGGGTCGACTTCGCGGTCATCCCGGACCGTGATCTCGAGCGTTGCACGCCCTGATCCGGCCTCGAATCGAATCGTACCGCCGGTCCCGGCGTCGTGGTCCGCTGCGTCCGCGTCGTCGGTCTGCGGGTCGTCGTCTCCCCCGACCGTGTAGCCCACTTCGAGTGCCGATTCGGGTACCGGGCGCGCTTCCAGTTCCACGACGACCCTCTCCCCCTCGAGGACTGACACCGGACCCGTCAGGAACCTCACCATCGGGTCGCCCGAACGATCCACCGTGGCGGAAAAGCCCTGTTCCGCAGAGAGGCCCCCGGGGTCGCCCGCGGTGACGGTCAGCAACGCGGTGCCGTCGGAAACGGCGACGACGGTGACGGTTGCGCCTTGCACGGAAGCGGTCGCCACCCCTTCGTCCGAAGTGATGGCCTCGAAGGTCAGGGCGTCGCCATCGGGATCGGTGAAGTGTCCGGAGACATCGATGGTGACCGTGTCTCCACCGAGCAGTTCCAGGTCCGCAATGTTCCCCACGGTTTCCGGCGCACGGTTCGGCACCTCGACCCCGAAGCTCTGCTGTGCCGAGAGGCCGCTCGGATCCGTCGCCGTCAAGGTGATAGTCGCCGCTCCCTTCGCTACGCCGGTCACGAGCGCGTTGCTCCCCGACACCGAGACGGTGGCCACGCGGGGGTCGGAGGTCTGAGCCGAATAGGTCAGCGCATCTCCATCCGGGTCACTCAGGTGGTCGGACAGGTCCACGGTGACGGTTTCTCCCACTTCCACGGTCTGGGCGGGAATCGTCCCGGTTGCGACTGGCGAGTCGTTCACCCGCTCGGGGTTGGTCGTCCCGTCTCGACATGCGGACGTGAACAAGGTCGTTACGACCAGTCCCGCCGCCGCGGAGATCGCGAGGCGTGTGCTTCCGGAAAAATCTCTCTGGATCAATTGGGCAACTCCATGGTTGATGAGGGCGTAGTTCCGAAGGTCGTTCCGGGCGTGGGGATCGACGCCGGCCTGCAGCAGGAGTTAGACGACGGTCTCTCCGCCTCGATCGAGTATCTGGCGATCAGGTGATCCAGGGTCCACCTCTCTAGTTGATCGTGTAGGTCATGCCGGCCTTGAGGCGCTGCCCCTTGGGGTCGTGCGTGAGGCCGTCGTAGGCCCCTTCCTGATTGACCAGCGGCGGCGCCGTATCGAACAGGTTGAAGCCCGTCACGAAGGCGTCGATGCTGTCCGTCAGCTTCATCATCACCGTGGCGTCGAAGGTGCCGAAGGCGTCGATGACGCGGTGGGGATACGTCGGGTCGCCCGCGTTGAGGTCGTCCTCGTAGGATGAGATGTAGTTGACGTTGCCGATGATCGAATAGCGATCCGCGTGGTATCCGGCCGACGCCGACCACTTCCACTGCGGCAGGGGCCAGGCGAGCGGGTTGTTGCGATTCAGCGTCCCGACGCCCTCCGTCGCGCCCACCAGCTCCACGCCGCCGACCTCGAGCGCCTTGATGTCGTAGGTGCGCGTGTAGGTGCCGTCGATCCCGAGTGCAAGCTCCCCGCTCCCGAGCGTGCGCCGGGTCGACAGGCTCCAATCGAAGCCCGAGGTCTGCATGCCCGGCCAGTTGATCAGATCGATCCGGATGCGCTCGATGAGGGCCGCGTCACAGGTCCCCGTCCCCCAGCCGTCCGGGCACTTCACGAACCCCCGGACCGCGGCGCGGCTGGCGCCCCCCTCGTGATAGAGCCGCGTGATACTCGAATGGGGGATCACGTTGATCACGTCCCTGAAGTCGTAGCTCCAGTAATCGAAAGTCGCCTGCAGGCGGCTCGGATAGTGAAAGAAAATGAGCCCCACGTTGCCCGTCACCGCCCGTTCCGGGTCCAGATCGGCGCTTCCGAAGGTGTCCACCGCCTTGTAGACATCCACTTCCTGCACGTACTCGAGCGCCGTGATCTGGTCCGTGTTCACGTCATCCACGGACGGGACGCGGAATGTCGACTGAAGCGAGCCACGAAGAGAAAGCTCGTGATTGTCCGAGTCGGTCAGGTTCAGCCGAAGTGAGACCTTTGGGTCGAAGCTGCTCGCCACGTCGTGGAACTCGTAGTTGGCGGCGAACTGCAGATCGAGCCGGTCCCCGAGATTGAGCGGGATCTCGCCGTAGAAGCGATGCACGGTCTGCCCGTCCTCGTACGGGAAGTACCCCGTCGTGAACGTGAACGGCCCCGCCTGCTCGAGGCAGGTGCGATCCCCCGGCACCTGGCAAGGGTTGAGCGCCTGGTTGCCGGCGTCGTTGGGCGTCCCCGTCACGTCGAAGCGGCGGAACTGATATCCGAGCGCGTAGCCGAGCGCCTCCGTGAACTGGCCCGTGAAGGTGGCCTCCGCCACGAACAGGTCGGCGGTGTTGAAGAGATCGACTTCCTCGTTGATCCAGCCGAGCAACTCGGGGGAGTTGGCCGCACCGGCCACGTATCCGGGGTTGTTGGCGTTGGTGTATTGCGTCCCCGGCTGCTCGGCGCGCTGGATCGCGTTGCTGAACGGGTTGTAGAACATGCAGTCGCCCTGCCCCGCCACGGCGCCGCCGGTCGAACCGAGCGACATGCCGGCCGGCGAAGTCGGGTCAACGACCACATCGACGCCGCAGTTCGGGCCTCCGAAGCCGCGGTAGGCGAGGTATTTGCGGTAGGCGTACTCCGCCGGCTGGTTCACGTTGCCGGAGGCACGCGAGTAGCTGACGGAGATGTCCAGGTGGCCCTCGGTCTCCTCGAAGTGCCGGTCGATCGATGCCGCGATCCTCTGGGTGCGCGACGACCGGTGCAGCGTCCGTCCCGGGCCGCTGTTCCCCACCATCCGTCCGTAGAAGTACCAGTCGTCCTGCAGGCAGTCGGCGGCGGAAGCGAACCCGGCGTGCCCCGCGTTGGCCGCGCAGAACGCCTGCCGGCCCGGGTTTTCCGGTACGACGAGCTGAAGGCCGTCGTAAAGGGAGATCGGGGGAAACGAGGGCGTGGTCCGCCAGTCCGGGATTGTGGCCTCGGACCACAGGCCCTCGAGGTGGAACGTCGTGCTTGCGCCCAGTTCGCCGTTGATCTCGCCGAAGGCCCGTATATGGTTCTGCTTATCGACCAGGTTGTCGTACGGCTGGTAGCGGAACCGGCACGTGACACCCTCGTTCACTCCGCCGAAGTTCTCGCACTCGGGATCCACGAACAGATTCGGGTTGGCGCCGAACTGCGAGCCGATGAGCGCGCTCACGAACTCACCGGGCGTCTCGTTCCCGGTCAGGCTCGGCATGAGGAAGGCCCCGGGGTTCCCGTAGTATGACCAGCCCCCGCCGCCGGGCCCCGGGTACGGTCGCAGCCCCCAGTCTCGCTCCTCGGGCATGAGTTCCTGCCGCGCCGCCCACTCTGCGGCGACGACCACGTTCGTGGACGCCCCAAGGCGGCCGCCCCAGATCGCGCCTGCGTTCGAGTCCCCGGCCCCGCTGAAGTAGTCGTGAGCGGCGGTGACCTCGAAGCCCTCGAAGTCCTGCCGCGTGACGAAGTTCGCCACGCCGGCCACCGCGTCGGATCCGTAGATCGCCGACGCCCCCTCCTTCAGCACCTCAATCCGGTCCAGCGCGATGCTCGGGAAGGCGTTGACGTCCACGAATCGGCCGCCGGGGAGCCGGGACGGTGTGTACACCTGCCGGCGTCCGTTGAACAGCACGAGCGTTCGCGAAGCTCCCAGCCCCCGCAGGTTGACGCTGGCCACCGTCTCGGGGACGAGCGCTCCGCTGCGGTTGTACCAGCTGTTCCGTTCCCCCAGCGAGCCGTGGTTCGCCCCGAGCCGCTTGAAGAAGTCGACCACCAGCGGCGACCCTTCCTCCTGCAGCGACTCTCGGGTCGAGACGTCCACTGCGTAGGGAAGACTGATCGGCGGGGCCGCGAAGTGTGTTCCCGTCACCACCGCGGTCAACTCTTCGAGCGTCACCGTCCGCAGCGAGACGAGTTCGACGTCGAGCAACGTCCGGTCGCCGGCCGTAACCGCGACGCCCGCCCGCGTCTCGATCGCAAAGCCGGGGTAGACGAACCGCAGCGAGAACGTCCCCGTCGGGAGTCCGGTCAGAGAGTAGAGTCCCTGCTCCGAACTGAGTGCCGTACGCGACTCATCCCCGAGCGCCGGACCCGTCGCGGTCACGCTCACCGTAGGCAGGGCGAGGCCGGTCTCGTCGGTGATGGTTCCGCTGATCGCCCCATCCTGGCCCGCGACCGCGGCGGGCCACGCCAGGGCGAGGACACCGAGTGCTGCGATACGTCGGATTCTGAACATGATCCTCACCGTTCGTTATGGAAGCTCCGGGAAGTCGTCCGGGGGGCGACGGTGTCCCGATCCGCACCCGGCCTAATCGAATCGTGGCACCTCCAAGACATTGTCGTCCGGTCACGAGCCCGGTTCGCACCACCAACTTGCAGGGAAAGGGCGGTCCGGCGCGCCGGTAGTTCTGACGGTGACTTCGGGAGGTTGGGCCACGTAGTTTGAGGGGGAGCACCACCAGAATTGGATGTGGGGCACCGCTTGCGAGAGAGGCCGAAAGTCGGGTCCGGGTTGATCCGGATTTTCGTGGCGTCGGCCCTCGGGCTCACGCCGACGGAGAGCCGGTTGGCGGTGATGCTGGCCGCCGGTCACACCGTGCGGGAGATCGCCGCGGCGACTGGTCGGAAGGACCGGAGCGTCCACTGGCACCTCCAGCAGATTTTTCGCAAGCAGGGTATTGGGAGGCAGGCAGATCTGGTGAGGCGCGTGCTGTCGCTCCAGTCCCTTTCCGGAGCGACCTTCGATCCGGAGAGCCGCCACGGCAAGAAAGACGACTGAGGGAAGCGCAAGCGCGACCGGAGTGTCCCCCATTTGGGGAATACCGGCTCGCATTTCCCGCATCTACCATACGCGCGTTCCATTGTGCCGGCATGACGATGAGCCAGGGAGGGAGCCGCCATCATGAGGAGTCGAGGAGTGTTCAGGAGGTGCCGCATGCGCCCGTACGGTCCGGCAGCGAAGATGATCGGAGGCTGCGCAACGCTCCTGCTCGTGTGCGGCGTCGCCGCCTGTGGCGCGGAGAGCGCGGTGGAGTTGGCGCCCGCGTTCGAGGGCCCGCCGTGCCGGGTCGGGCAGGAACTCGGGCCCGGACAGAGTTGCACCGACGGGGTTCGCCGCCAGCCGGATTCCGGACACCTTGAGATGGCGCATCGACTCGCTTCCGTGATGCGCGGCAGGAGGCCCGGACTGGAGCTACACATACCCGGACTTGCGGCATAGTCCCAAGGAACCGGGCCAACCGCAACGCCGTATCAGCGCCTACGATCGCGTCAGGCTCCGGAACCGGAACAATGCGAGCCACTGGTCGAAGGTGAGGCCGCGGGGCGGTCCGGAAGGATCGAACCTGAGATCCCGACCCAGCCGGTGGATCTGCGTTGGCGTGAATTCGGGTCGCAGACACCGCCGGATCGAGCGGCCGTCGCGACCGAAGCCACGCCGAATGAAGCGCCGGTAGTCCGCGGCCTGGAATCGGTCCACGAGCGGTCTCGTTCGACGGGCGAGCCAGAGCGCGACGGCGTCCACCCTCGGAGGGGGGTCGAAGTCCGTACGGCGAAGGCGCCGCGCGATCTCGATCTGCCACCACGGCTTGAGCAGCAGCGAGGGCAGGGTCTCCCGTGAACAGGGGCGGCCCGCAAACCGCTCGGCCGCCTCACGCTGGACCACGAGCCAGGCGTCGCGCGGCGGAGCATCGGCCTCGACGAGGCGCCGGACGATGGCGGCGGTCCGGTTGAACGGGATGTTCCCCAGAACCTTGTAGGGGACGTCGGGCAGCCGAAACCGCAGGAAGTCGGACGTGACGATCGTGACCCGGTCGTCACTCCCGAAGCGCGTGCGAAGCGCCTCGGACAGCGCGCCGTCGAACTCCACCGCGACGACCTCACGGCATCGACGCGCCAGTTCTCGAGTGAGAATCCCGCGGCCCGGCCCGATCTCGACGACCAGATCGCTTCGTTCGACGGGAGCCTGAGCGATCAGGCTAGCCGCAAGCGACCTGCTCCGGAGGAAGTGCTGCGAGAGGTCCGCGCGCCTGGGTGTCCGATGCCTGGACACGGCGAACCATCACGAACGTGGACATGGATTCTCCTGCGCTGCACGAGCCCGACCGAGCCTTCGCACACGACGCTAGGCACCGGGCGTCTCGCCCGCAAACCAACTCCGCCACGACGGATCCGTGCCGGAGCCCAAGGGTGCGCCTAATGTTGGCTTGACCGGTCAGGCACTTGGCAAGCCGTTGTGAAACCCCTCCGAGAAGTCGTCCGTTGTAGGCTGACCAGCCCGTCCTGTCGGAACCCACCGCGCAGGTAGGGGGGTCGGGACGCTCGCGGAAGGAGGCCAGGGAGTGAGCCGCTACCACGCATATGACCCCCTTGCGCGCATCTACGATCGGCACTGGGGGTTCTTCGCGACGAGCGTGTACCCGATCCTCGACCATCTCGTCTTGGGGAAACTCTCGCCCGGCTGCGCGGTCCTGGATCTCTGCTGCGGCACGGGACAGCTTGCCGCCGAGCTGTCGCGGCAAGGCTACCTCACCACGGGGCTGGATGGTTCCGCCGCGATGATCGAGGTCGCGAGGAAAAACGCTCCGGACGTCGAGTTCATCGTCCAGGACGCCCGGAACATCGACTTACCCCGCAGGTTTTCGGCCGTTCTCTCTACCTTCGACAGTCTGAATCACGTGATGAGCCTGGGCGAGCTGGAGCAGGTGTTTCAGAGTGTCTTCACCCTCCTCGAAGGCGGCGGCTACTTCGCGTTCGACCTCAACATGGAAGAAGGTTACCGGTCCAGGTGGCGCGGTTCGTTCGCATATGTGGAGGAGGATCACGTCTGCGCGGGTCGAACTTCACATGACGCGAACGAGAAAACCGGAAGGTTCGACGTCACCCTGTTCGAACCGAAGGGTTCAGGCTGGGAGCGGACCGATTTCTCTCTGACTCAGCGCTGGTACGAAGAAAGTGAGATCCGGGAGCGGTTGCGAAAGGTCGGGTTCGAAGAGCCGCAGTCTTTCGATGGGAACGAACCCATCGTGGAGGGCGCGCCGTATGAGGGCAGGATGTTTTTCGTCGCAAGGAAGCGTTAGAAGCCTGGGCCGGAGCACGCAACTGTCGAACCAAGGCTCCCGCGGGAAGGCAGATCAGGTAACCGCGCTGAAGCGTACGGATGACTCTCCGCGTAGGCACGAAGGGAGGGCAGGGTCATCGGAGGACATGTGAACAGACTGCAGGTCGAGGATCCGGGCGCCGAGGCCGCCGCCGGACCGGAGGAGGCGAACCCGCGTGCCCGGAGGCGACCGCGACGCTGGCCTGGCCGGGTCGTGCGGTGGGGGGTGACGGCCGTCCTGCTTGCGGTGCTTCCTTTCATCCTCCTCGTCCGCGGAGGCGTCTTCGCCTACCAGCAATGGGGGCTGGGCGCGTGGTCCTCGCTGGCCGTCTCGGCGGCCGCCGCCGCGCTGCTCCTGGCGTTCTACGCATGGGCGGCGAGCCGCCGCCTGGGGGCGGGCAAGCGGCTCAGGAAGTTCGCGACTCGGGTCGCGGCGCTCGCCGCCGCCGCGTTCGTGCTCTACTCGCTGCTGGTCATCGCGGGTGGCAACGTGAAGTCGGAAGAGGTGCGAGCCGAGTACCTGGGTCTTCATCCCCTGCTGCGGCTGGCCGTCTCGGTCTTCGTGCTGGCCGACGCCGACGCCGTGATCACCGATGCGGCTCGCACGCCCGAGTTCTACGCTCGCGCGGGGCTCCCATCCAACGAGTCTTCCCTGCACTTCCGCCAGGACGACGGATTCGTCCACGCGCTGGATCTTCGCACCGTCAACCGGCCCGAGTGGCGGAACCTCGCGGCCGAACTCGCGTTCCGGGCGATGGGCTTCCACACCCTCCGCCACGTGGGCACGGCCGACCATCTGCATGTGTCCCTGAGGTAGGCAGACTGGAATTCCGTTCAGTCCATGGTGTATTTCAGCATATCGCTGAAAACGCTGCAGAGAGTGAAATCGATCTGGCTCAGCGGATTCGGCCCTGGGTAGACCCGTGGCCTGAGGCAGATCAATGAGGGGAACTGAAGGGGACATGACCATCGAAAGCGGACCGGCGGAACTGAAGCTTCGCGTGCTGGATGTCGGGTATCGCCGGGGGGAGTGCGTGGTGGGTGGACTCTCGCTCGACATCGTGCCCGGCGAGGTGCTCGCGGTGGTGGGACCCAACGGCTCGGGCAAGACGACGCTCTTCCGCACGCTGCTGGGTGTGCTGGCTCCGATGGATGGCGAGGCCCTGGTGTCCGGCACGGGCCCGGCGGACTACCGGCGCCGGCACGGTATCGGCTACCTGGCGGAAGACACGGTGCTCCCGCCGCACTGGACCTGCGACGGTCTGCTCGCGCTGGCGGCGGCCGCGGCCGGTCCGGACGCTGACATCGGGCGCGCGTGTCGGCTGGCCGGTCTGGACTACGACACCGACGGTCCGGCCGACTCGCTGTCCAAGGGGATGCGACGCCGGCTGGCGCTCGCCATGGCGCTGATGCGACCGACCGGGTTGCTCCTCCTGGACGAGCCCGAATCGGGACTGGATCCCGGGCAACGGATCCGCCTCCGCAGGCGGATCGAGGAGATTCGCGGCCGGACCACGATCCTGGTCGCGAGCCACGACCTCGGCGAACTGGCGATGATGAGCGACCGCGTGCTCCTGATCGACCAAGGGCGCGGGCGCATAGTGGAGCCACCGGAAGGCGGCTTTACCCGCGAGTTCCTGGAGGCGGAGTTCGTCGGGCTGGAAGGGGCGGTGTCATGAGCGGTGTCAGGGACGGTGCCGCAGACGGTTTCGTGAACATCATCAAGGTCTCCCTCCGGAACGCGGTGCGCCGCCAGTGGAAGTTCGCGGTGGTGGTGTTCGTGTTGGGCGTCGGGGTCGTCATCCTCACGTACGCCTACGACATCGCGGAGACCCTCGAACGTATACAGGCCGTGGGGCAGCAGATCGAAAGCGAAGGCGCCGAGCCGTCCGCCGAGCAGGTCGAAACCATGGCGCGTGGTGCGGGGATGTTCGCCCTCTTCAGCCTGTTGAACCTCGCCTTCGGCTTCGGCACGACCCTCTTTGCCTTCCTGATGCCGGGCGGAATGGTCGCGGACGAGCGACGCAGCGGTGCGATTATGCTGTGGGCGCAACATCCGATGCCGCTGCGCTCCTTCTATCTGCAGCGATACGTCGGCATACAGGTGGCGACGTTCGCCGCGCTCGCGATCTTCGGTCTGACAGCCGCTGTCGCCGCCCTGCCGGCCGGGATGGCGCCGACCACGGAACTGGGAGGAGTGGCGAGCATCTGTCTCACCGGTGCGCTCGCATGCGCGATCAGCTTCGCCATCACCTCCCTCGGCATCCGTCGGGCCGCGCTCCTCGGGCTCCTGTACTATCTGCTCTCGGGTGCTGTGGGCTCGCTGCTCGAAAACCCCGCCCTGGCAACGTTTCCAGCGGTGGAGTCGGCCCGGGCTGTCCTGCAGTTCGTCATCTTCCCCGCCGGAGTCATACGCGACCTGGTCGCGGGGTTCGGGTCCGGCGCGGCCTGGGACTGGGGAGCGACGGGATTGGCCTTCTATCACTTCGTCCTGTGGACCGGCATCGCGTGCCTCGGGCTCCACAGGCTTGAGAAGCGGCCGCTGAAGCTGTAACGCAGGGAGATCCCATGTCTCCAGAGTCCACCGCGCCGCTTGCCACAAGCGCGGTGGTGTGTAACCTTTACACACCACCCCAAAAAACCCTGACCGAGGGTGAGATGGCTCGACGCGTCAACATCATGATGGACGAGGACTCGTGGCGTGTGATCCGGAGGCTGCCGCGCGGCACTCGCAGCCGTGCCGTCAACGCCGCGATCCGGGAGTGGTCGGGCACTTCCGCCAAGCGGGACGCCTCCGCCCGGATGGATGCGCTCCGCGCACGGTTACCCGTGGTCGAAACGGACCAGATCGTCCGATGGATACGGGAGGGGCGGGAGCGGCGGCTGTCGTGATCGTAACGCCCGACGCATCGGTTCTCCTCAAATGGGTTCTTCCGGGCGACGACGAGCAGGACACGGACGTCGCACTCGCATTGCGTGCCGAAGCGGTCGCCGGAACCCTTGATCTGGTCGTTCCTCAGCTCTGGATCTACGAGGTGGGCAACACGCTGGCGAGACGGTTTCCCGATGATGCCGACGAACTACTGGCATCGCTGGCCGATTTCGGCCTGACCGAGGCGCGGCTGGACGCCAGGTGGAGAACCCGCGCCGTGTCTCTTTCCGTGACGTACGGAGTCGCCTTCTACGACGCGGCGTACCATGCCGTGGCCCTCGGCCTCGGGGGTGTGTTCGTGACAGCGGACGAACGGTATGTCCGTCGCGCCTCGAGAGCGGGAGGCATTTCGTCTTTGAGACTCTGGCGAATCCCTTAGCTCGGGTTCCGTGGTCAAGCCTCTCTTCGGCTCCGGTAGTGTGCGGCCTGCATCCGGCTGACGGCTCCGATGATGATCAGGAGAACGAGGGCCAGCGGAATCTCCAGCACCCGGCCGGCCAGTGCGGTGGCCGCCTCCAGGGTCTCCGCGCCCGCCTCGTCCAGACGGCCGCTCGCCGCCCAATCCACGATGTCCGGGACCCAGGACGTCACGATCCACAGGCCCCACCACCAGGGCAGCAGAGGCGATACGGGCACCGCGCGCCAGTCGGAAGGATTCACGGAGGCACGCCAGATCTCTCTCATCGCCTGGTACGGTTTCCAGAACCACGCGATCGGCACGAAATGCCATCCGACCGCCCATCCCGGCGTGAAGTGCATGTCGGCCGCGCCCAGTTGCCTGGCATTGTGATTGGCGCGAAAGATCCACGCGAGCACGAGGATCGCGGTGGTGAGCCCGATCGCGATTTCCGCGATGAGCCAGATGATCGCGCCTGGCGTCCGGCCCTCCCGCGATCCCTCGCCTCCGCCCACCTGCAGGCCGCCGGCAACCTCCCATGCCGACACGAGCGCCACCGCGATGCCCGCGTAGAGAAAGATCCGCGTCCACTTCGTGAGCACGGTCGGGTCGCGGAACCCGGCGTGCGAGCCTGTGTCTTCGCCGGTCGCCCGATTGGCGTCGTCCATGTTCTTCTCCCGGAAGAAGGTTACGCGCGGTCGAATACCGGCGATCACGGTAGGGTCCAACTCAGCCTGACGGCGGCGTGTACCGCCCATCGATGGCGGTCCAGCCGCCGTCGGCGAACAGGACCGTCCCGGTCACGTAGCTGGCGGCGTCCGAGGCGAGGAAGACCGTGGGGCCGGCCATCTCCGCGGCGCTGCCCCAGCGGTTGAGGATGTTGCGCGCGGCGTAGGCGCCGTACCAGTCCGGGCGGCCTTTGATCGGGGCCGTGAGCGGCGTGTCGATGACGCCCGGCGCGACCGCGTTGACCCGCACCCCGCGGGGCCCGAGTTCGGCCGCGGCGGTGCGCACCAGTTGCACGATCCCCGCCTTGGTGGCGGCGTACATGCTCTGCCCGGGCTCGACCACGACCGACCGGATGGAACTGAAGAGGATGATGGACCCCGATCCCTGAGCGCTCATGATCCGGCCCGCGGACTGAATGACGTGGGCGCCGCCCTTGAGGTTGAGGCCCAGCACGCGGTCGATCTCCTCATCGGTGTAGTCGAGGAGGGGTTTGCGCACGTTCACGCCGGGGGTGCAGGCCACGACGTCGAGGGACCCGCGGGCCGTCGTGATGTCCGCGAACGCGCCGGTGATCGCCGCGCCGTCCAGGATGTCGAGGCGGGCGGAGTCGGCCTCGCCCCCCGTCGCGCGGATGGTCGCCGCCGTGCGGGCCGCGGCGTCCGCATCGATGTCGAGGCAGGACACGTACGCTCCCGCCTCCGCGCACCCGATCGCGACGGCCTCGCCGATGCCGGAGCCGCTTCCGACGATCGCGGCGGTGCGTCCTTCCAGGCTGAACATCTGGGTCATGGAGATTCTCGGGCAGGGTTTCGTGTGGTGCAGGGCGCGACACAATGTAGGGGTATGCACCACGTAAACCCACCAGCCGGCACGCGCCGGGAGGACCGGGTCCTCGCCGAAGTGGAGGCCGCCCGCGACGAGATCGTGGTCTTCACGGCGGAGATGATCCGGATCCCCACGGTGAATCCCCCCGGGGAGTGCTACCGGGACTGCGCCGAACTGATCGGGCGGCGGCTCGGGGCGACGGGCCTGGCGGTCGAGTACGTGGAGGCGGAGGGGCGCCCGGAGCATACCGCCGACCACCCGCGAGTGAATGTGGTGGGGCGGGGGGCCGCCCTTCCGGGACGTCCGCGGCTCCACCTGAACGGCCACTTCGACGTGGTCCCGCCGGGGGACGGGTGGACGGTCGACCCGTTCGCGGGCGTGGTGCGCGAGGGCCGCATCTACGGGCGGGGGGCGTCGGACATGAAGTCCGGGATCGCCGCCGCGGTCTTCGCGCTCGAGGCGTTGCGGCGCGCCGGGATCGAACTCGAGGGCGCCGTGGACATCAGTGCGACGGTCGACGAGGAGAGCGGCGGGTTCGCGGGGGTCGCGCACCTGTGCGAGGCCGGGGTCATCTCCAGCGACGACACCCGCTACGCCATCATCCCGGAGCCGTTCGGGCCCGGTCGCGTGTGCGTGGGGCACCGGGGCGTCTACTGGTTCGACGTCGTCGCACACGGCCACACGGCCCACGGCAGCATGAGCCACCTCGGCCGCAGCGCCATCGATGACATGGGCGCCCTGCTGGAAGCCTTCCGAACCCGGCTCGCCCCCGACCTCGCGACGCGTCTCTCCGCCCTGCCCGTCGTGCCGGAACCCTCCCGCCGTCCCTCGCTGAACGTCAACGCGATCACCGGCGGGCAGTCCGGCGAGGCGACCCAGTCGCCGTGCGTGGCCGACCGCTGCGCGGCCACCTTCGACCGCCGCTTCATCCCGGAGGAGCCGTTCGACGAGGTCCGCGCCGAAATCGCGCGCCTGGTCGCGTCGGTGGAGGGCGACGACCCGGAACGCCGCTTCACGATCGAGGAGCGCATGATCGTGCACCCCACCTCCGCGCCGCCCGGCTCGCCGCTCGTGGCCGCCCTGTCCCGGGCGGTGGAGACGGTCATCGGCCGTCCTCCGGAACTCGTGGCGAGCCCCGGCACCTACGACCAGAAGCACCTCGCCCGCATCGCCGGCATCGAGCACTGCGTGGCCTACGGCCCCGGCCCCCTCGAGGAGGCCCACCAGCCGGACGAGTCCTGCGCGGTCGACGATCTCGTGGCGTGCACGCAGGCCCTCGCGCTGACGGCCCTCGAACTGGTGGGCCCGGCGTAGCTCCCGCGTACACCGTCGAAGTAAGGCCTACCCGGTCACGACAATCGAGATCACAAACGCGGGAAGCAGCACCAGTGAATAGAGCACGTACACGCCGACCGACTTCGCCACCGTCAGTACCCAGCCGTTCTCGTAGTAGCGCCGGAGGGCGATGACGAAGTAGGGGTACGGAATCAGCAGGCAGCCCGCACGGACCCAGCCGCCCAGCCCCGAGTCCGGGAGCAGGAGCGCGACCGCGTAGATGAGAAACGTGAAGGTCTGGACATGGATGGCGAAGACCAGGTGCTCCACGTAGAAGCGCTTCCTCCGAAAATGGAAGACGGCGAGGACCAGCCCGAGGACCGGCAGCACGAAGAACATCGCGATCGGCATGTTCGCGAGGAGGCGCCGGCGGACAACCGAGGGATCGTGAAAGATGTCGATCGCGGCCATCACCATGAACCGCGCGATCCAGTTCCGCTCCTCGAAGTCCTCCTCGGCCGCGGAAAGGACGACTTGTCTCCCGAAATCCTCTTCCGAGCGACGGAGAATGTCGTCGGCCTTCCTCCGTTGTTCCGGCGGTAGTGCCGCCGTGAAGGCCGCGAGGCGCTCTTCAGTCGGTGGCCGGGTGACGGCGTCGGAGAGCTGGGTTGCGGCATTTTCCCGGTCCTCCTCGGTCATGCCCGTCACGACCACTTCCCCGAAGTCTCCGAACAGCGACAGCAGGAGGAAGAAGACGAAGCTGGCGAAGATGTAGAGCCTCACGGGCGACACGAAGCTGACCCGCCGGTTGCGCGAGAACTCCCGGGTGAGGCTGCCGGGCCTGAAGAAGAGAAGCTTCAGCGTGCGGAAGAGCCGGGAATCCAGCTCGAACATCTCGCGCAGAAACTCGAGAGCCACGGAGCCGAGCGAACGGGCGTAGTGCCGGTCGCTCTGCCCGCACCCCGCGCAGAAGCTCTCCGGCCGCTCGCGCCCACAGTTCGGACAGTCGCGCCCCCCGGCGGTCGTCGTGCTGTCGTGGCCGGACTCCGACATTCTCTCTCCTACGCGTTCCGTTCGATCCAGTCGGTGGGAGGGAAAGCCCCGGCCCGATCGATCAGCTCGCCATCCCACGACACGACCTCGGCACCCAGCCAATCGGCGAGGGCGGCGTAGAGAGCGTCCCCGGAGCGCAGAAAACCTCGGGTGCCGACCTCGAGGGCCCGTTGGAGCATCGCCCGGTTCGATGAGTACACGGTGACCAGCGGAGAACCCAGCATTTGATCAGCCAGGTTCCGTCCGCGCTCGGCGTCGCGCAGCCTCCGCGCGAGCGCGCAGGCGATCTCCAGCTTCGCCAGCTCCGGGAGAGAAACCGGGAGTTCCCGTTCCACCACCAGGGAGAGAAAGGCTCGGCTCGACTCGGAAAATCCATCGGTCGCGTCTGCCGCCGACACCCACACGCTGGCGTCAATGACCAGCGTCGTCACTCGGCTCCCAACCGGTTCCGGTCGGCGGCCAGCTCTTCCCTCGCCGATGGGCCCCCGGGCGCACGCTTGAGCGCTTCGTCGGCCGCATCGAGCCAGGAGCGCAGCCATGCGTTGGGTGCCTCGCGGGTCTCCGCGCCTTCGTCCTCGCTCAACCAGCGCCGATAGAGTCCCGTGGTGACTTCGCGAATGGTCAAGCCCCGCAGTGCCGCCTCCGACTTGACTTGTCGGTACAGGTCATCCGGAATATCAATGGTCGCCTTCATGGCGCCATGATAGCTGTATTACCGTAAACCCGTCAACGTGCGGCACGATCACCCCGGGGGCGGCCAACCGCATCACGCGGCGCTCCACCAATGGGCGGGTCTCAGGCGCTCGCCGCGTCCACCGATGGAGTCCAGCCAGAGCGCGAGTCGCCTGAGCCGCGTCCCGGCCATCCAGCGCCACACTCGACTCCATCGGCGGCGATAGTCGCGGTTGTAGGGACAGACGCGCACGCAGATCGAGCAGTCGGTGTTCTGGTTGGCCCAGAATCGGAAGCACTTCTCGGCATCCGTGGTCCATTTTCGGATGCCCTGGATGTTCGACCGGTTGTGGACCAGGGTGGACGGCTCACCGTCGGCGATCGCCCCCGCGGGGCAGCCGTTCGTGCACGCGCGGCAGATGTCGCACGTCTCCTTCACGCCGAATCCGGCGGGCCTGTCGCGGGCGAGCGGCATGTCGGTGAAGACCTTGCCGAGCCGGACCCGGGGGCCGTACTCGCGGGTGATGAGGAGACCGTGGCGCCCGTATTCGCCCAGCCCGGCCTTGATGGCGAGCGGGATGGCGAGCGCCGAGTCGTTCATGCTGGCCACGGCGCGATAGCCGAGATTGGTGATGTACTGCGCGATGGCCAGCAGCACGATGGTATCCCGGGAGTAGGTGGCGCCCGTCGCGGCGCCGCTCAGCGCGGAGGGCGCCGTCCGCAGCAGTTCCCGGTCCATGGACTGCGCGATCACGATCACGGTTTCGAGATCGGTGGAGATCTCCTGCGGTTTCTCGTGCTCGTTTTCGCGGCTGTAGGCATGCGTGTAGAGCCACCGCTCGTCGTTGCCGGTGATCCCCACCAGATCGGCGCCCAGGGTCTTGGCGGCGTGCTTGATCTCGCGCGCCATCTCCTCGGGAGACGCCACCGGCGGCGTGCTGCCCGGGCCCTCGCGAACGGTGGTGTACGGATCCAGAAAGCCCTCGCGACGGTCTTCGCCGTCACGCAGTTCGGCGAAGACGTCCGTCACGTGCCAGGACGCGTTGCGCAGCGCGTAGTCACGCTGCGTGAAGCCGTCGACGGAACGCCAGGTCAGCTTCGGCGTGCGGTACGTCTCGTAGAACATGTCCGAGCGGTGCGTACGCACCTCCGGGTCCCAGAACGAGCGGCAGAAGATGTCGTCCCTCTGCGAGAAGCGCCGAAAATCCTTCCGGACATCGAAACCGGCTTCCCTGTCCATTCAGAAATCCCTGCTACCGCATTCGGTACCGGTCCCGGCCACCCGCTTCTTCTCCTCTTCCAGCCCGTCCAGCGGCACGCCGTCCGTAATCCACGCCGGCGCCGGCTCGCCCTTCAGGTAGTGCCCGAACCACTCGAGGATGCGGCGGTGGTAGTCCTTCTGGTTCGCCTCGTCACGGAAACCGTGGTCCTCCCCCTCGTAGACCAGGAGCACCATCTGCTTTCCGGCGCGGCGGGCGAAGTTGAAGAACTCGGTCCCCTGGTCCCAGTCCACCACGCCGTCCTCGTCGCCGAAGGCCATCAGCAGCGGCGTCTCCATGCGGTGGACCTCGTGGATCGGCGAATTCCGGCGGTGCGCGTCCGGGTCCTCCCAGAACGGCACCTCCATGCGCGCCTGGCCGGTCTCCCAGTGGCTCAGTTCGGCGATGCCCGGGTTCCAGTGCAACTGGCCCATGAAGCTCACGAAGTCGGTGAGCGGCGCGCCGGCCACGGAAGCCGCGAAGATGTCGGTCCGGGTGGGCAGGAACGTCGCCTGGTAGCCGCCCCACGAGTGCCCGATGAGCCCGACCGCGTCCGGGTCCGTCACCCCCATCTCGACGGCCTTCGCCACCGCCGCGCGCACGGACTCCAGCGCGCTCACGCCCGGATCCCGCGCCCGGTACACGATGTCCGGCAGCAGCACCGCGTACCCGTGCTGGGTCCAGGCGGTGTAGTTGTAGTAGTCCCGCTCGCTGGGGACCTCGAAGAGGTGCATCTGCGGGGAGAGGATCTCGTAGGTGTACACGATCGTGGGGACGGCACCGCCCTCCTCGTAGTTCGCGGGGAGAAGGAGGACGAACTGGAGGTCGCGACCCGATTCGCTCACGAAGTCGACCAGTTCCGCGCGGCCCCACGCCACCTCGTCGATGAAGGGGTTGATCCCGGTCACCCGCGCGGGGTCGGCGAGGCCGGGCCCCGCCGCGAAGTAGTCCGGCGGGTCGTCGAAGCGCTCGGCGCGGTAGAACAGCACGTCGGCGCTGTCGGCGCGTTCGAGTCCGCGCACGTAGGCGTCCTCCAGGACCAGGGTCTCGGCCGAATCCCGGTCGCGGGCGCTGGCCCAGCCGGTCGTGAAGCGGGCGTAGCCGCGCTCTTCCGTCTTCTCGTTGTAGAGGGACAGGTAAGGGCGCGCGTCGGGGTCGAAACCGGGCTCATTGTCGTCGTCCGTCACGCGGGTCAGTCGGTGGGTGATCCCCGTCTCCGCGCCGCGCGTGAGCCGCTCGCCCCCCGAGCCATCGGGCGCCACGCGCCAGACGTCGTGTTCGTCGTAGAGCAGGACGGCGGCGTCGCCCTCAAGCCAGCCGCCGGGGCCGAAACCGTGCGGGGGGATGACGTCCGTGGGCGTGTCGTAGTCCGTGTCGGCGAAGTCGGCGGCCAACGCTGACGTGAGGTCGTGCGTGGCGCCCGTGGCGATGTGGAGGCTGTGGTAGGCGGAGCCATCCCACGAAATCAGCCAGTCGCCGCCCGCGCTCGGCCACTCGTAGCGCACGCGGGTGAGGAGTCGGCGGCGCTCGCCGGTGTCCGCGTCGATGGCCCGCACATCGTGGTACGGACGGCCGAACATCGCGCCCCACGGGTAGGGTTCGTCGATGTCCTCGAGCGCGTACTTCCAGCCGTGCAGGAGTTGAGCGGAGCCCATGAGGTCGGATCCGAGGACGACGGCGCGATCCTCGTCGAGGCGCCAGACGGCCAGCAGCGATCGCGTGTCGTCGCGCCCCTCCGAGACCCGCTGCTCCGGGAAGAGGCGGACATCGCCGGTATGCCAGATTTGCAGGTCCGGGAGGTCGGGTTCGGCGTCGTCGGTCGGGGCGTCGTCGGCGTCCGGGTCCGCGTTCTCCGGGTCGTCGGACGGGGCGGCTCCCGGCTCGTTCTCCGCGCCGTCGCCGGCATCGTCGGCGGGATCTTCGTCCGCTTCCTGCTCGATCGGCCGCAGCCCCAGGGAGATCATGCGGCCATCGTCCGACCAGGCGGGGGCGCGGTGCCGGACAGCCTCGAGCGTGTCCGGGATGCCGGCGGTGCCCGCGCCGAGGACCAGTGTCTCGACGCGTCGGTCCAGGTCGCGCCAGGCCAGAACATCGTAGGCCGTGCCGTCGGCGGAAGCGGCTTCGCGGGAGCGGAGGACGGCCAGGTCCGCGGAATCATCGCGCCAACTCAGGCTCCGGTAGGCGGAACCGGAGGCGTCGGCGGAACGCAGCGTACCCGCGCCCGCGTCGTACACCTGCACGCCGTTGCCCACATCGGCGCCGGTCGCGATGGCGAGCGCGAGCAGGGATCCGGCCGAGCTCCAGGCCATCTCGGTCACGTTGCCGAAGCTGGTCTCCGTTCCCGTGGCGAGCGTGACGATGCGGACATCGGCGCCCTTGCCCGCGGGCTCATCCGGCGCGTAGCCGCGCAGCGCCAGGAACCTGCCGGAGGCGTCGAAGCGCGGCTCGGAGACCGCGTCGAACTCGCGCGTCTCGCCGGTGTGCAGATCCATCAGCGAGGCCTTCTCACGGATCGGTTCGTCGCTCTCTTCGAGCCGCTCCCGTTCCTCCGGCGGCAGACCGACGGTCCAGCTCAACCAGCGCCCGTCGGGGGAGAACCGCGGCGCCGAGCCCCACGGGAAGACCCGGACGGAGTCCTTTGCGACCTTGCGCACGCGCAGTTCCGACTTCTCGTCCACCCGGGTGACGACGTAGGCGATCCAGTCACCGGACGGTGAAAACTCCGCGCCGCCGAGCCGCTCCCAGCGGCCGTAGTCTTCAGGGGTGACGAGTGGTCGGTCCTGGGCGGAAGCGGGGGATGGAAGGACGAGCGTGAGACCGCCAAGGGCGGCGAGTCCCGCGAGCATCCGGAAGCGGGCGGGGAGGATCCGAGTCATCGGGGACTCCTTCTCCTTGAGGTTGCTGATCGACTCTATGGGCGAGGCGCCCGCCGGGGCCAGTGTCGACAGAGCAACCCTTACGGTCCGCTACCGCTGAAGACGCAGGACGAAAAGGCCCTCGTCCCAGCTCGTGGCGACGAAAACGCCGCTCTCGAACCAGGGATAGGTCGACCACGAGCCGGCCCACGACGTGTTGTCATGGCTGGCTACGGTATCGAAGAAGCCCCGCTCCACGGGCGTCGCCGCGTTCGAGATGTCGAGGATCCGAACTCCGAACGCGTAGTTGGAGTGGTAGATGGAGTTGCCGCGGACGTAGAGGTTGTGGTCGATCGCCCCCGTGGGACCCGGATGCTCCCTTACGAGGACGGGATCATCGAGATCGACCAGGTCCCACACGAGCAGGCGCGTCCGGGAGACCCGGCCGTTCAGTTCATCCAGTTCATCGTTCTGGTAGAAGTACCGATGGTCTTCGCTGAGCCACCCCTGATGGACGTAGCCGTAGTCGGCGTAGGCGCCGGTGGAGAGCGCCCTCGGGTTCGCCTTGTCCGTCACGTCCGAGACGACGATCGCGGTCTCGTTGGCGCCCACGCAGATCTCTCGACCGGCGTACGCGCCGTCCGGCCCGCCATATACGACGCACTGGACATCGTGCGTGTATCCCCTCCCTTGGCGCCCGGTGCCCGGGACGGCGTGGCACCCCGCGAAGCTCGGGCTCGTCGGGTTCGAGAGATTGATCATGTGCAGCCCGCCCCCGCACGTGTCGCCGCCACGGTTGCTTCCGACGGCGTAGGCGAAACCGGTCTCTTCGTTGATCGCGAGGTTGTGGACCGCGCTTACGCGGGTATACCGGGCGTCAGCCGAGAGTTCGGTGAAGGCCGCCAGCCCGCGCAGCCGCGTCAGGTCGAGAATCTGCATCCCGTGGCCGGCGATGTTGTCCGCGACGACGTAGACATGGTCCGCGTACACCTTCATGTCGCGCCAAAGGCTCGAACCGGTATGGGATGGGAGGAACGCAATCGGCCGCGGCGCGTGAGGCGTGGAGAGGTCGACGATCGAGAGCCCGTCGTCGCGGCCGACCAGGGCGTACTCGACGCCCGTCTGCGGGTCGGTCCATCCCCAGACATCGTTCACGTGGGTCGCCGCCCTCCCCGGCCGCAGGGCGCTGGCGGTCATCCTCGCGACGAGGTCCACACCGTTGCACGGGAACCCGCCCGCCGACCCGCCCTGACAGGCGGTCGTGCGCACCAGGACGGGTGCGGTGGACAGGGTTGGAGGATCCGTGTCCCGTTCGACGGGGCCCGCAAGGCTCTCGCCGCACGCGGTGAGGATCAGAGTCGAAACGAGAGCGGCCGTCGTACGCCTGACGCGCGCGGTTCCGAGATCGGCAAGCATTCATCCACCTCATCTATTCCTTCTACGAGGGAGGAGTCGCCTGCCGAACCACCCCTCGGGTCGTCCGGCGCTGTGCAACATGGAAGCAGGGCCTATCGGCGTCTGGCGCGGTCTATCGGCGTCCGGCGCCGCCCCGCTGGATCAATGTTCTCGCTCCCTCGGAATTGTTGATGACTCGTTAGTGGCAGTACCCCGAACGCCGAGGGAGGGTCCTGAAGGAGAGGGCCGGGAAGCCGGGTGGCGGGTTCCACCGCTACTGCTGGAGGCGCAGGACGAAGAGGCCCTCGTCCCAGCTCGAGGCGACGAAGATGCCGCTCTCGAACCAGGGGTAGGTCGACCAGGAGCCGTCGAACGTCTGGTCGTCACGGTCCGGCACCGTGTCGAAGTAGCCCCGCTCCATGGGATTCGCCGGATCCGAGATGTCGAGGATGCGCACCCCGAACGTGTAATTCGAGTGGTAGATCAACCCCTCATGGACGTAGAGGTTGTGATCGACCGCCTCGCTGGGGCCCAGGTGCTCCTTCGCGAGCACCGGATCGTCGAGGTCGGTGACGTCCCATACGAGCAGGCGCGTCCGCGACACCCGGTTGTTCCGCTCGTCCGCCTCATCGTTCTGGTAGAAGTACCGGTGGTCCTCGCTGAGCCACCCCTGGTGGATGTAGTCGCGGTCCGCGTAGGTGGCGGTCGACACCGTCACCGGATTCGACTTGTCCGTCACGTCGGAGACGACGATCGCGGTCTCGTTCGCGCCGATGCAGATCTCGCGACCCGCGTGGTCGCCGTCGGGACCCCGGTATACGACGCACTGGACATCGTGCGTGTACCCGCTGCCCAGCCAGCCCGTCCCCTCCGCCGCGTAACACCCCGCGAACGTCGGGTTCCGCGGGTCCGAGAGATCGATCATGTGCAGGCCGCCGCCGCACGTTTCGCCGCCCGAGTTGCTGCCGACGGCGTAGGCGAAACCGGTCTCCTCGTTGATCGCGATGTTGTGGACCGCGCTCACCTCCCGGTAGCGGGCATCCGCGCTCAAGACCGTGAACTCCGTCAGTCCGCGAAGCCGGGTGAGGTCGAGCACCTGCACTCCGTGCCCCGTGATTTCGGCCACGACGTACGCGTGATCCGCGTACACCTTCACGTCGCGCCAGGCACTGTACGAGGTCGGGGAGCCCATGAACGCGATGGGCCGCGGTTCGATCGGAGTCGAGAGATCGACGATGGCGAGCCCGTCGTGGCGTGCGACGAGGGCATACTCCACACCCGTCTGCGGATCCGTCCACCCCCAGATGTCGTTCACGGCCCAGCGATCGCTCGTCCCGTCGGGGGTTCGTCCCGGTGTCAGGTTCGGCAGGGCCACGCGCCCGACGAGGTCCACACGCTCGCACGGGAAGCCGCGCGCCCTCCCCCCCTCGCAGGCGGCGAGCAGCGTGGCTACCGGCGGCGGTTCGGGCGGTTCCGGCGGTTCGGGCGGACCCGTCGGGCTGTCGCTACACCCGACGATAGACTGACATGAGAGGAATGCCAGCAGGAGCGTCGCGGCTCGGGTGGAGACGGAACGGCGCTTCGGCTTCATGTCTCCCGCATCTTCCGCACACTCAGTCTCTCAGAAGCAGCCGCGGTCCCAGGAGCCTCCCCGGGTCCGCGTCCGGCTTCGGGGTGAACTTGTTGATCCAACCGCCGCTGTAGGAGGCAATATACAGGTTGCCGTCCGCGTCCATATCCAGCTGGTGAGGCAGGGAGAGGCCGCCCGGCCATGTCCCGCGCCCGATCGCGCCCGCCGCGCCGTAGGCGCCCCAGTAGTCCTGGAGGACACCGTCGCGGTCGTACTTCAGAACGCGGTTCAGCGTCGCGTCCAGGACCCACACGGCGCTGTTCGCGTCGAGCCAGATGTTCACGGGATCGAAGATGTTCGGCCATTCCTCGATGAACTCGCCGTCATGCGTGAACAACTGGAGGCGTTCGTTCTGCCGGTCCGCGACATAGACCCGGTCCTCGTCCACCGCGAGACCGTGCAGGAGATCGAACTCGCCCGGGCCGGTGCCGAGCCCGCCCCACTGCATGATGAACTCTCCGTCCTCCGAGTACTTGATGATCCGCGAGTTCCAGTACCCGTCGGCCAGCAGGAAGCTCCCGTCCGGGAGGAACGCGAGCTTCGATGGCCAGCCGTAGGTGTAGGGTCCCCAGTCGGATCGGGCGCGGGCGGCCTCGCGCGTCTTCGGGTGGTCGCGTTCGCCGAGGCGCATCGCGATCTCGCTGCCGTCGTTCGTGAACTTGACGACCTGCATGTGCCCTTCTCCGCCGCCGCTGTCGATCACCCACACGTGCCGGTCGGGGTCGTAGGGGCTGATGTACACCTGGTGCGGGAGCGTGAAGATGGAGTCCCACTGCGCCCACTGTTCGACGATCTCGCCGTTGCCGTTCGCGACGACGACGTAGTTCGTGCGCCGCAGCCGGCCCTCGCGCGGGGCCGAGCGGTCGGCGGGCCAGTCGCCGCGCGTGACGACGATGATGCGGTCCGCGTGGTCCACCGCGACGCCGGCCACCTGCCCCCAGCCCCACGCGTCGTCGTGGTCGGGAGCAGCCTTCCACCAGCCGGCTACGGGATCGTACGGCCCGGTGCGGTCGTCTCCCCCCTTCACGACGGCGCCGTTCGCTCCGTCCATCGTGGCGGCGGCCGCGCGGTCGCCGGCTTCACATGCCGAGGCGGCAAGGGACGCGGCGAGCATGACGGTCAGGCAAAGCGGTTGGGTCTTCATGCTTCCTCTCGGGGCTGGCGGTCAGCGCGCGCCCGGCTTGCCGCTGTCGGACCGTTTCTCCTCCTCGTCCGTCGCGGCAGGCGCCCAGGGGTCGTTGATTCCCGCGCCGGGGCAGGAGTCCCCGGTGTCCAGGAAGTGCGTGTGCAGGCACTCGAGGGTCGCGCCGAGAGTCGTCAGCAGTTCGACCGTCTCCGGGAACGGGACGCGGGTGAAGAAGCCGGCCCGGCCGCCGCGCGCCATGTCTGCCGTGGATTGGCCGAGGCGGGTGATCGCGGAGACGTCCCCGCCCCGGGACACGAGATACTCGATGAGGTCGTTGTCTCCGCGGGACGCCGCGTAGTGCATCGGAGTGTAGAGCCACGAGTCGCGATGGTTCACGTTCGCGCCGAGTTCCTCGATCAGGTACCTCACGGCGGGGATGAACTGGTCGGGCCGGTTGCGGACGCTGAACGCGCCCAGCCCCAGGTAGCCGCCACCCGCCGCCGCGTGGATCGGCCAGGCGTTGGGCGCCCCCTCCGGAATCCAGGGCAGCGCGGAGTCCTCCTGCTGCCGGCCATCCTGCTGCCGCCGCTCGCGCATCCCGACTTCGGGCCAGCGCGTGGGGATGTGCGGATCCGCTCCGCGCGCGACGAGGAGCTTCATCGCCTCGAGGTCCTGCGCGAAGGCCGCCCGCCAGAACGGCGTCGCTCCCGTGAGGTCGATCCCCATCTTCGTGAGGCCGTATTCCCAGTACCACAGGTGCGTGTTCAGGCGCGGGTTGGGGTCGGCCCCGGCCTCGAGCAGCGCGCGGAGCACGTCCATGTGCCCGGCGTCCTGCAGGTCCTGCGCGCGCGGCTGCGGGTAGTTGGACTTGGGCGCCCACTGGGTCTGGAGGACGGCGAAGAGGGGCGTGGCCCCGTCCGTCGAGGCGGCGAGGTCGGGGTCGGCGCCGCGTTCGATGAGGACGAGCGCCAGGTCGAACTGGCCGTTGAGCGCCGCCATGAGGAGGGGGCTCGTGGCGTCCGCGCTCACCCGGTCGATGTCCGCGCCGCCGTCGAGGAGGGCCGTGGCCGCTTCGATGTGGCCCTCGCGCGCCGCGTGCAGCAGCGCGGTCATCCCGCCGGTCCGGCCGACGAGCACCTCGCGGTACGGGGGACGGATGAGGTCGGGGCCGCCCGGGTAGTCGGGCCCCACGCGGCCGAGCGAGTGCGCGCCGACGTCGCCGACGTCGGAGCCCGAGCGGAGGAACTCGCGCTGGGCGCGGATGGCGGCCTGAACGCGGGCCGGGCCGGGCTCGCCCGGCCACTCGGCGTCGGGGTCCGCATCGGGGTCCGCATCGGGGTCCGCGTCGGGGTCCACCTCGGGCCTGTACGGTCCGAGCGTTTCGGCCGGCGCGCCGATCATGTCCCGCATGCGGCGGTTGGCCTCCCGGTCCAGCGCCAGGCGGGGCAGGACGTCGACCACGGCGGTCGTGAGGCCGGGGTCGGCGCCGGCCTCGAGCAGCGCGGCGACCGCGGCGGGCCGGTTCGCGGCGGCGGCGAACATCAGGGGGGTCTGCCCCGCCGACCCCTCCCGGGCGTTCGGATCGGCGCCGTGGTCGAGCAGCGCGGCCACGGCGGACCGGCCGTCCACGGCGGCGGCGGCGAGGTGCAGCGCGGTCACGCCGCTGTTCGTCGTCGCGGCGTTCGCGTCGGCCCCGGCCTGCAGCAGGAGCGCGACGACGGGCCCGTGCCCTCCGCGGGCGGCCAGGTGCAGCGGCGCATAGCGGCCGATCCGCGTCCCGGCGTCGACCGCCGCGCCCGCGTCGAGCAGCACCCGGGCCACCTCCGCGCGGCCGCTCTCGGCGGCGAAGTGCAACGCGGTCATCCCATCCCCCCGCGCCGCGCTCACGTCCGCGCCGTTCCCCACGAGCGCGCGCACGACGTCCACATCCCCGCCGCGCGCCACCTCGAGCAGCCGGTCGTTGGAGGCGGACGCTCCCTCCTGCGCGGCCGAACCCGCCGGCAGGAGGGCCGCAATCGCGAGCGCGACCGCGAAGGCTCCCGCGCCGCGCCTCATCCCGTGCCGCTCCCGCCCGGGGCCGCCTCGCCCGTGAAGTCGAGCGGGAAGAGTCCGTCGCTGTCGCCGAACGAGGCCATCTCCGGGTGCCCGATCTTCCGCATGAGGCTCACGAAGGCGTTCGCCATCGGCGTCCCGTCGGGGGCCCGCAGATGGACGCCGCCCTCGAGCGCCCCGTTCGCCCCGCCCATGATCAACAGCGGCGCGCGCCGGTGGTTGTGGAGGTTCCCGTCCGCCATCGGCGAACCCCACACGATCGCCGTCTTGTCGAGCAGCGAGGCGTCGCCCTCGACCGTGTCGCGCAGCTTCTCCAGGAAGTACGCGACCTGGCCCAGCCGGTACGTGTTGATCCTGTTGAAGTCCATGATGTCCTCGGGGACGTTGCCGTGGTGCGACGCCCCGTGGACGGACTTCGTCGTCCCGCTCGCCGGGAAGGTCCGGTTGGACTGATCGAAGCCGGTCTTGAAGGTGATGACGCGCGTGAGGTCGGTCTGCAGCGCGAGCAACTGCAGGTCGAACATGAGCCGCATGTGCTCCTCGAAGGAGTCCGGGACCCCGGAAGGCGCCTCCGGCATCTCCCGTTCCTCCCCGCTCGCGTTGCGCGCCTCGACGAGCTGGATCCGGCGCTCGATTTCGCGGATGTGCTCGACGTACTCGTCAAGCGCGACCCGGTCCGCCGCGCCCAGCGTCCTCCTGAGCCGAGCGACCTCGGTCGCGATCCAGTCGATCATGCTGCGGTCCGTGCGGCGGCGTGCGGCCCGGTCCTCGGCCGAGTCCCCGGCGCCGAACAGGCGTTCGAACACGACGCGCGGCTCCCGGATGGCCGGCAGCGGCTGGTTCGGCGACGCCCAGGCGAGCGACGTCGTGTACGCGCAGTGGTAGTTGTACGCGCAGCCCCCGCCCCGATCGATCCCCTCGATGCAGAGTTCGAGCGAAGGGAGCACGGTCTCCCGCCCGAAGCGCTTGGCATGCAACTGGTCCAGCGAGGTGCCGAGGAAGATGTCGGACCCCTGCGTCTGCTTCGGATGCGCCTGGGTGAGGAACACCGCCGTCGACCGGTCGTGGTCGCCGCCGATCTCCTCGGCCCGAAACGCTTCCGCCGAGCGACAATCCGTGTTGCTCACGATCGTCATGTACTCGCGGAACGCCTCCAGCGGCTTGAGTTGGCTGTCCGCGACCAGCTCGAAGTCGCGCCCGGTCGCCGCCGGCGCGAACAGGTGCCGGGCGTCGCCCCAGTCGCTCGAACCCGCCGCGCCCATCGACTCCTCGATGCAGACCAGACGCGTGAATTCCGCTGCCCCGGTCGCCCTGGCCGGGTCGGCCCACAGCCGTCCGGCGGGGACCATCGCGTCGAGCAGGGGCAGCGCCACGCTGGCGCCGGCCCCTCGCAGGAAGGTGCGGCGCGAGAGGTGTGTGCCGGTGATGAAATTCATGAGCCCACTCCGCTTCTCAGGCTATTTTTCATTCGGTCTTCCGATTCCCCCTCTTCCTCCACGGCGGGCGCGGGACGCGCCATCCGGAAGGGGTCGCTGTTCACGACGCCGAGGATGAACGAGGACATCCGGTAGTCGTTGGCTTCCGCCTCGCGCGCGATGGTCCGGATCCCGGGCTGGTCGAAGTACTCCGCGCGGCGCCCGATCGCGTACGCGAGCAGATGCGCCGCGAAGTTCCGGACGAGCGGGACCGGCCGCTTCATGAGCAGGTCCACGAGTTCCGCCGGCGTGCTCACGTCGGTCCCGTCGTAGAAGGTCCCCCGCGTGTCGAGCGCGACGCCGTTCTCACGGATCCGCACGCGACCCGTCACGTCGTAGTGGTCGAGCGCGAGCCCGATCGGGTCCATGAACCGGTGGCACGAACGGCACGTCGGGTTGGCCGCGTGCATCTCCAGCCGTTCGCGCGTCGTCAGCAGCCGCCCGCCCCGGGCGGACTCCGTGTCGTCGAAGGCCGGGATGTTGGGCGGCGGGGGCGGCGGCGGCGTGCCCATGAGCACCTCCATCACCCACTTCCCGCGCAGCACCGGCGAGGTACGCGCGGACATCGACGTGAGCAGCAGGACGCTCCCGTGCCCCAGCACTCCGCGCCGGCTGGCGCCCGGGTAGCTCACCCGCCGGAATTCGGGCCCCGCGACGCCCGGGATCCCGTAGTGGCCCGCGAGGCGCTCGTTCAAGAAGGTGTAGTCCGCCGTGAACAGTTCGAGCAGACTCCGGTCCTCTCGAATCAGGTGATCGAAGAGGAGTTGCGTCTCCCGGACCAGGTCCTCGCGAAGCTGGCCGGTGAAGTCCGGATAGAGGTAGGGCTCGGGCTGGTTGTCCTCCGCGTCCTGGAGCCGCAGCCACTGCGAGGCGAAGCGCGTCGAGAGCGCCTCCGCGCGGGGGTCCGCCAGCATCCGGCGCACCTGCGCCTCGAGGACCGCCGGATCCGAGAGCCCTCCCTCCGCGGCCAGCGTCAGCAGTTCGTCATCCGGGCTCGCCGCCCAGAGGAAGAACGAAAGGCGCGATGCGAGGTCCACGTCCGCGATCGGATAGCTCTCACCGGGCGCGACCTCGGGCGGCGCCTGCTCGAGACGGAAGATGAAGGAGGGGTTGGCGAGGATCGCCTGCAGCGCGGTCCGCACCCCGATCTCGAACCCGTCCTCCGCCGCGGCGCCGTCGTAGAAGGCCATCGGCCCCGCGAGATCCTCCTCCGTCACCGGCCGCCGGTACGCCTCGCGCGCAAGCCGGGTCACGATCGACTCCGCGCACGCCCGAGCCTCCTCGCGGGCCGCCGGCCCGGACGCCCCCGCCCCGGACGCCCCCGCCACGGCCTCGCCACGCCCCGGATGGCAGTGGAATATCCTCTGCCGGCTCGCCGTCTCGGAGACGCCCGTGCTGCGCCGAGGGCCTGTGATCATCAGGTCACTCAGGTGCGGCAGGGCCGTGATCCCGTAGTTCGCCCACGCCTGGGAGTCCTCGCCTCCGACGAAGGACCAGCCGGGCGTCTTCAGACGGTCCTCGTACGGCCCCTCGATCGTGCGCACGAACGCCGCCGCGACCTGGCGCTGCCCCGCCTTCACGAAGATGGGTTCCGTCCGGATCGGCACCGTCGAGCGCCCGCCATGCTCGAGGCCGAGAAGGGCGACCCCTTCCCCGTCGATCGAGATGTCGATGTCCTGGAAACCGGTCCCCTGCCCGAAGAGCGTCTCGATCGAGACCACGTACTCCCCATCCACCGGGAAGTCGTGGGTCACGACCATCCCGCCGCGCGTCCCGTACGGCGCGCCCTCGATGTGATCCCAGGCGTGCTGCGAGACGTCGATCGGGTTCGTGTACTTCGCGGTCTTCGAGGGGGCGGCCGGGTTGCCGACGGCGATCCGGCTCACCTCAGTGGCGGCCCGCAAATAGGCCTCGAGGAGGGTGGTCGAGAGGCCCTGCGCGTCCGCCATGTTGTCGAAGGCGCCGAGGTAGGTGTCCGCCGGGAGCCAGCGGCCGGCGTCGATCTCGAGGTCGAGGAGATCGCGGATGACGCGCGCATATTCGGCCCGGTTCAGCCGCTGGAAGCGCCGGGAGCCGGGGTTGCGGTCACGGGCGGCGTCGCGGTCGACCACGCTCTCGAGCGTCTCGACGAGGGCCAGCAGCGTGTCCGCCGAGGGCCGGCGTTGACCGGGCGGCGGCATCATCCCCGCGCGGAGCTTCCGGATCATCTTCTCCGCCGTGGGGGCCCGCTCGTGCGCCGCCTCCACGTCGAACGTCTCCAGGATGAGGTTCCCGCGCAGCAGGCGCTCGTTGTGACAGCGGGCGCAGTAGCGCTGGACGACGGCGGTCAGATCCGTCGTGTCGACGAGGGCGGCCAGGTCGTGATCGGAAAGGGGCGCGGTGGGCGCCGTGCCGGACGCACGATCCCCCGAAGGCTGCCCCATGAGGGCGAACCACAACCACAGAACCGCACCCGCACTCAATGTCTTCACGCGCCCGTCCTTCGAGAACGACGGATGACGCTGCCTCGCAACCTTTCAACTTAGGAAGCGCGATCACCACGGGCCACGGCAGTATCGACACCGTAGCGGGTGGTGGAGCTCGCTAAGGGTGGCCTACCGCCTCCACTGTTCCGCCGCCGGGAGACCTCGGGAGATCAAAATCTCGAGGTTGGCCACGTCGGGGAGAAAGGACGCGATGGAGACCGGATCCGCTGCGGCTCCGGCGAGCGTTGCGAGGCCACTACCGGGACTCGTGAGGTCACGCAGGATCCCGCGGACCCGGCCGGTCCGCGGATCTCGAAGGAGAGCGGCCGGGGGACCACTCGCATGCCTCAGCGTCGCTGTTCCTCCGGGCCCGGAAAGGACCACCGTCGCCAGCCTGTCCGCCCATGTCGGCGACGCGGGCAGGGCGAAGGCGAATCCCGACTCCCCGTCACCGTCCGCCATCTCCTGCATATCGAACCGGAGCAAGAACAACCCCTCTCCCTCGGCGGTTCTGCCCATGAGCGTGTAGGGGCCCGCAGGTCCGAGAAGAGTCGGGGGAGCGTCGACGACGAAGGCCGGCTCCAGGAATGGAACGCCTTCCCCGTCGATGCCACCCCATAGCAGGATGCTCGGCGCGTCGCCGGCCGTGGTCGCCGTTGCGGATCCCAGTCCCTCCCCGCGGAGGCGGTGGTCGAACGCCTTGGTGAAGCTGTATTCGCTGATCCACTTTGGACCGCAGTAGGACATCAGGTCGGACGTCTCGGGAGAAACGAGTGAGTTGTCAGTGGGGTTGTAGCCCCACGCGCCGATCGTTCCATCCCTGGTCGGGAAACCGGGGTCCGGCCTGCTCGCGCTACCGCAGGGAGCATGCTCGAGGCTCATGTTGTGGCCGAGTTCATGCGCGATCGTAATGGAGCGGACACGAGAGAAGCTAGCCCAACCGGCGAGCCGCGCCGAACCCGCATAGCCCAGATCTTCCACGAGATACTGGGGCAGCCCGCCCATGTAGTAGCCCGTTCCGCCCTCCAATACGCGAATGGCCTCGATCTCCGAGATCAACTCGCCACCGGTTCGCGCCGAGGTGTACACGATGTCGTGCAGGGCAACGTCGAAGCCGGCGACGGGCAACCACTGTCGTACGCGCCGGAACAGGGTGTCGGCTTCCGACAGGTTCCGGACGCGGCTCAGGAACTCGGCGGACCTCCGTCCGGGGCGGACGATGGGCAGGTACGTCAGGTGCAGCGCGGGCACCGCTCTCACGTCGATGGCGTGCCGGCCCGCTGCCGGGATCCGCCTCGTGATGCCGAGCTCCGGGCCAAGTGTATCTTCCGGGTCGATCTCGACGACGAGTTCCAGACCGGGCTGAACGACTTCGGCCGGGATCGCGACGTTCGCCGATGCTTCAAGTCGACCTTCATCCAGCCGGGACGGAATCGTGCCCGGGGAGCGCGGGATATCCACGGTGTGGACTTCGGCCCCCTCCAGGTAGAACCGCGCACGCACGGGCGGAAAAGCGATGGCTTCCCCATCCGGAGCGATGAGGAACACACGAAGCAGGGCCGGCACATTCGCCACCAGGGGAACCGGGAACTCGAAGGACTGCACCGCCTGGGTGAGATAAACGGACAGGGTATCGTTCCCGCAGCGACGCACGCGCGGGTTCTGCAGCCTGCCGAGCCACGCGAGAAAATCCGGGTCCGCGGGGGCGCACAGCGCGGTCCCGCCGGCGTTGAGCGTCGTGAGTCCCCAGAGGTCCTTGAAGCCTGCCGGGAGCAGGCCCGACAGCTGCGGGTTGCCGTTCACGGCCAGTTCCCTCAGTAAGATGAGGCGGGCCAGTTCCGCCGGGACCGGGCCCGAGAGGTCGTTCTGTGCAAGAGAGAGGCTCTCGAGGCTGGTCAAGTTGCCCAGACTCGGCGGGATGGGGCCCGTCAGATCGTTGGACCACAACTCCAGGCTCCGGAGGCCCGCGAGGCTGGCGATCTCCGGCGGGATCGGCCCGGTCAGATCGTTGCCGCCGAAGCGCAAAACCCTGAGCCCGGCGAGGCGGCCGATCTCGGGCGGGATCGGCCCGGTCAGGTCGTTGCCCTCCAGCCAGAGGTGTTCAAGGGCCGCAAGGTCTCCGAGTCCGGTGGGGATCGAGCCAGCCAGCTCGTTCCACCCCAGCCCCAGACTCCGAAGTTCCGAGAGCCCTCCGATCTCCGTTGGAATCCGGCCCGTCAGGTCGTTGCCCTGCAGCCAGAGGTGTTCAAGGGCCGCAAGGTCTCCGAGTTCGGTGGGGATCGAGCCAGCCAGCTCGTTCCATCCCAGCCCCAGACTCCGAAGTTCCGAGAGCCCTCCGATCTCCGCTGGAATCCGGCCCGTCAGACCGTTGTTGTAGAGCGAGAGTCTCGAGACACGACCGTCGGCGCCGACATCGACCCCATACCAGGCGTGGAGTGGCACGTGGCTGAGCCAATGCCGGCTGTTCTTCCAACCCGGACCGTTCGTCGTCTCGTAGAGAAGAGCGAGGATCTCCCGGTCCGTCGATGGGCTGGTCTCGATCGGTATCGGGAGCGGAGGCTCGGTTGGGCCAGCATCCCGGCAAGCCAGTAGTGGCAGCAGGAGGACAGCGGCCGTGTGTAACGTGCCGACGCGCATCGGCTACCGCCGGCCGGCGGGTACGAGCCTCACGATCCCGGTCGGTGGACCGTCGACGTCGCGCGTCTCGCCGTCGATGGCCATATAGATGAACCCGTCCGGGCCCTGCCGGACGTCGCGGATGCGGCCGATCCCCTGCAGGAGCGTCTCCTCGTGCGTCACCTCGCGGCCTTCCATGCGCAGCCGGGCGAGCTGCCGACCGCTGAGACCGCCGACGAGCATGTCGCCGCGCCACCCAGGGAAGGCGTCGCCCGTGTAGAAGAGCATCCCGGAGACGCCGATGGAGGGGACCCAGATGTGCTCCGGCGGCTCCATGTCCTCCATGAGGGTCCCCGAGTGGATGCGCGAGCCCGTTCGGTAGTTCACGCCGTACCCGACGACGGGCCAGCCGTAGTTGCGGCCGCCCGCGATCAGGTTGAGTTCGTCCCCGCCCTGCGGGCCGTGTTCGTTCTGCCACAGGTCTCCGGTCTCGGGGTGGACCGCCATCCCCTGCGCGTTGCGGTGGCCCCACGTCCAGATCTCGGGGTGGATCCCTTCCTCCCCGACGAACGGATTGTCCTCCGGAACCCGGCCGTCATCGTGAAGCCGGATCGTGCTCCCGTTGTGGTTCGACAGATCCTGGGCCGGGTGCGCCTCGAGGTCGCCGGCGGAGGGCCATTGCCGGTCGCCCAGCGTCATGAACAGGTAGCCGTCGTGGTCGAAAACGAGGCGCCCGCCCCACATTGAACTGCGCTCCGTCCCGTTCCCGGGCGCGTCCGCGTGGAACAGTTCCTCGACGTCGCTCAGCCGGTCGTTCTCGAGCCGGCCGCGGGCGATCGCGATCGTGCCCAGCGAATCGGGACCCGGCTTCACGTAGCTCAGATAGAGGAGCCGGTTCGTCGCGAAATCCGGGTGCAGGATCGCGTCGCGCAGCCCGGCCTGCTCGAAGCCGGCCATGGAACGGGCGCCGCGCCCGAGCGCCCGGATCGGCGGCAGGCCCTCCACGGAATCCGGGAGCAGGACGCCGTCGCGGATGATGCGGAGCCGGCCGGGACGTTCCGTCACGAGGAGGTCGCCCTCGGGCGTGAAGGCCATCGAGAACGGGCGCACGAGGCCGCCGGCTACTTCCTCGACCCGGAAGTCGTGGAGCGCGGTCGGGACGATGCCGTCGTCGTCGCCCGCCGGATCTCCGCCGCCGGGAGCGCATGCGGCGATGACCAGGGCGGCGGCCAAGGCGGCGGCCGGGGCGACAGTCGGAGCGATGGTCGCGAGCGATACGACGGGGAAGCGGGAGTCGCGGGGATGGCTCATCGGGGGATCGTTCGTCCGTGTCAGGGGAGTCATTCGGCCTCTATACTTATGCGTCCCGCGTGAACCTGACAGGAGCCCGACAGGAGGTAGACATGATTCGCGCCCGCACGGTCACAGCCATCTCTTCCGTTCGTCCCGCCGCCCTCGCGATCGCTGCCGCACTGGTGGCCGGCTGCGCGACCGACGGAGACGGCGCCGGAGCCGGGGCCGGCGTGACGGCGTTCGAGGGCGCCACCGTCCTCACGGGCGACGGGTCCGTGATCCCGTCGGCCGTCCTTCTTGTCCAGGACGGGCAGTTCGCCGGCGTCGGGGCGAGCGGGGAGGTCGAGGTCCCGGACGGTGCGGAGCGGGTGGACCTCTCCGGCAAGACGGTCATGCCGGCGATCGTCAACGCGCACATCCACCTCTCCTCCGAGCGCGATGAGCGGATCGCCCAACTCCAGCATATGGCCTACTACGGGGCGGGGGCCGTCGTGAGCCTCGGCACCGAGACCGGCGGCGTCGGGATCGAAATGCGCGGCGAAGTCATCCCGGACGCGGCCCGCGCGAAGACGGCCGACCGCGGGATCACGATGCCGGAGCCCGGCCGCTCCGAAGCGCCCTACTGGGTCGAGACGGAGGAAGAGGCCCGGGCCGCGGTCCGGGAACTGGCGGAGCGGCAGGCCGACATCGTCAAGATCTGGGTGGACGACCGCGGCGGGCGTTACGAGCGGCTCTCGCCCGAACTGTACGGCGCGGTCATCGATGAAGCGCATCGGCACGGCCTCATGGTGACGGCGCACGTCTTCTACCTGGAAGACGCCAAGGGGCTGCTGCGCGCGGGCGTGGACGTGTTCGCCCATGGCGTGCGGGACCTCGACGCGGACGACGAACTCATGGAACTGTGGGCCGAGCGCCCGGAGGTCGTCCTCGTCCCCAACCTCCCCGGGCCGGGGGTGGCGCTCGATCTGAGCTGGCTGAGCGGCACCGTGCCCCCCGACCAGCTCGCCGAGATGCAGGCGGCGTCCGTCGACAACCCGGCCGCGCAGGAGTCGTTCGGCATCCAGGCGCGCAACCTCGCCCGTTTCGCCGAGGCCGGGGTGAAGATCTCCTTCGGCACGGACGGCAACGCGGCCTGGGCCCCGCACCAGGAGATGGAGGACATGGTGCGGTCGGGGATGACGCCGGGAGACGTCATCGTCGCGGCCACGAAGACCTCCGCCGAGCTGATGAGCTGGGACGACCTCGGCGAGATCGCGGCCGGCAAGAGCGCGGACTTCATCGTGCTGGATGCGAACCCGCTCGAGGACATCGCGAACACCCGACGGATCGACGCGGTCTACCTGCGGGGGACCATGGTGGACCGGGAAGGGATCAGCGCCCGAATGCTCGGAGCGGGAACCGAGTGACCGCCCGCCCGGACCCCGGGGCGTCTCGATGATTGAACCTCAGCCCGTGACGCTCGAGGGCCGCGGCGTCCGTCTCGAACCCATGGGCCTCGAGCACGCCGACGCGCTCGCCGAGGCCGCCGCGGACGGGGAGCTGTGGAACCTCTTCTTCACCTTCGTCCCGGCCCCGGACGAAGTGACGACCTACATCGAGACGGCGCTCGACGGCCGGACCGCCGGCCACATGCTGCCCTGGGTCGTCCGGCTCCTGGAGACGGGCGCCATCATCGGGTCCACCCGCTACCACGACATCCTGCCGCACGTGGACCGGGTCGAGATCGGCTACACCTGGTACGGCGCGAGCCATCAGCGCACACACGTCAACACCGCGTGCAAGCTGCTCCTCATGACGCACGCCTTCGAGACCGTGGGGTGCGGAGTCGTCGGGCTCCGCACGGACGGCCTCAACCTGCGCTCGCAGCGGGCCATCGAGGCGCTCGGCGCGAAGAAGGACGGCGTCCTCCGCAATCACTCCCTGCGGCGCGACGGGAGCGTGCGCGACGACGCGATGTACTCCGTCCTCCTCCACGAGTGGCCGGGGATCAAGCGACACCTCGAGACCCGCCTCTGGCGCCACCGGCGCAGCTGACGCGCCCGCCCCTCGCGGGGCTCGTCAGCTGCATCCGCCGGGTTGAATGCGTCGGGCTACATGCCGAGCGGGATGTCGACCTGCGTGTTCTCCCAGGAGAAGCGGAGTGCGCCGTCCACCTGCTCGAAGGTCATCGTCTCCACCATTTCGGCGGTGGCCGAGGGCGTCGCCATGAAGCTGCCCACCTCGGTGCTCTGGACCGCGGCATCGATCGGGATCCCCCAGCGGTCGTACTCCGAGTTCAGGTGGAACTCCCATTCCGTCTCGCCGGGCGTGGCGTACAGCGAGTAGCTCCCGGGCCCGAGCGCGACACCGCCTACCGTGGCGGCGGCCGACAGGTGGAGCGCCGTCGCCTCGTTCGCCCCCAGGCGCCAGACCTCGCCGTAGGGCACCAGGTCCCCCATGACGACGCGCTCGCGGGCCGAGGGCGCGCCGTAGCAGAGGAGACCCTCACCCCCGTCGTACGAAAAGCTCAATTCCTGGAGCGGACTCTGCCTGCCCTCCGCGTCGCCCATGACGACGCAGGCCAGCGCCGCATCCGCCATTTCGTTCATGGCTTCGGCCGTCTCCGCCATCTCCGCCTCGGAGCCGGCCTCGGATCCTCCGCCACATCCCAGGACCAATAAAACGGCGAGGTACCACGCGCTGCTTCGCTTCATGTTGTCACCCTCCAATGTTGTTTGTTTCCGGAGTTCCTTGTTTCCGGACGCTATTTCGTCCAGACCGCGACGAGGCCGCACCGGGAAGGCGGGAACTCCGCCGGACCCGATGCCAGCCCCTTGTATATCTCGATGCCTGCGATCTCGCTCGGTCTGACGACGTCGTCCAGTGCGATCCCCCTCGTCGGCAGGCCATCGATATAGAAGTTCAGCGAACAGGCGCCCGTGACCCCCGACGACAGCCTCGTGTTCACCAGTCTGCAGTCGGTACGCCGGGCGTTGCACTGGAGCCGGATCCCCGACTCGTCCGCGATCATGTGCGAGATCTCCACGGGCCGGCGGCGATCGATGTCCTCCGCCGTGTAGAAGGTGCCCGTGCCGACGAGTTCGCTCCAGTGCCGGCGTTCGTAGAAGCCCTTGACCTCCAGCCGGCGGGACCTCGTCGCCGTCGCCACGATCGGCTCCATCTCCACCGGATCGGGGACCATGCCGATCTCCACCTCCGTGGTGAGGCCGGGGGAGACCTCGACCACATGGGAAAGCGGAGCGTACCCGAGATGCCGCACGTTGAGGTCCCGCACACCGGCCGGAACGCCGCTCAGGACGAACCGTCCCCGGCGATCGGTCTCGGCCACCCGCAGACGGTCGGGAACGAACACCGAGGCCGCGACCACCGGATCCTCCGTGATCGCGTCATGCACCTGGCCGATCAGCCTGCCGGTTCGGATCGGCCCCGAGCGCAGCGCCAGTCTGATGTCGTGGGACATCCCGGCGACGATGGCGACGACCGCCTCTTCGCTCGAGAAGTTCCCGTACTCCGCCCACAGCGTGGCCCGTGTCGCATCCCGCGGAGCGCAGAGGACGAGGCGTCCGGCTCCGACAACCTCGCGCACCGGCCGCCTCGCGCGTTGAGTGTCGGTCCACTGAACGACCGCCGTCGCGCCCCGGACCGGAGCCATGTCGTCGTCGTTCAGGACCGCGACCCGCAAGCTCGCGCGATCGCCGCAATCCGAATCCTGGGCCGAGAGCGTCCCGGCACCGCCGGCCAGACCGAACGCGGCAACGAGGCTCCACGCCAGTCCTGGCGCCACCGATCTGTCATCCAGCTTCGAGAATTTCCCGCTCACCATCCCGAAGACTGGGATCCGGGGCACCCCGCATCAAGCCAGGAGGAGGAACCCTCCGCGCGGGGGCGAGCCTACTTGGTCCAGACCGCGACGACTCCGCAGCGTGAACCCGACCCCCCGAACTCCGCCGCCAGCGACGCCGCTCCCCTGTAGATTTCGACGCCCGCGATCTCGAGGGGTTTCACGAATTCATCCAGGTCGCGGCCCACCGAGATGCCATCGAGGTAGACGCTCACCCCGCAGGGGCGTCCCCGGAACCCCAGCGACGCCCGCGTGCTCACCAGCCTGCAGCGACGACCGGAGCAGTCGAGTCGGATCGACGGTTCTTCGGCGATCATGTGTGAGATGCGGATCGGACGCCGGCGCTCGATGTCCTTCGCCGTGTAGAACGTGCTGCCGCCAATGCGTTCGCCCCAGTAATTGCGCTCGTAGAAGCCCTTGACCTCCAGGCGGCGCGACCGCGTCGCCATCGCCACCAGGGGCTCCATCTCCAGCGGGTCGGGAACCAGACCAAGCTCCAGGTCCGTGGTGACGCCCTTGGACACCACGACCGGGTGTACGAGCGGCGCGTAGCCAAGCCGCCGCACGGAGAGTTCGTGGATCCCCACCGGCACGCCGCTGAGGATGAACTGGCCGCTCCGGTTGGTCTCGGCCACCGTGCGCCCCCCGAGCGACACCGCGACCGCCGCCACCGGACGGTCCGTCCGCGCGTCTTGCACCAGTCCGATCAAGCGCCCGGTCGCTGCCGACTCCAGCAGCAGTCGCAGTTCCACATCCCGCGACATGCCGGGCTCAAGTTCGACCGACCGCTGCCTGCTCGAGATATCGCCCAATTCCGCCCACAGCGTCGCGCGTCTGGCGTCGCCTGGGGCGCAGATCCGCACACTGCCCTGGAGGTCGACCTCTTGCCGCATCGGCCTCCGAACGGCGTCCGTGTCCGTCCAGCGAAGCACCACCGTCGCCCCCGGAATGGGCATCATCCCGGACTCGTCCAGCACCATCACACGCATGACGGCCCGCCCACCGCAATCCGGCTCCTGACCGGCAAGCCCCGGCACCCCGTTCCCGAATCCGAGAAGCGCAACGATCGCGCAGGCCAGCCGTCCTGACGCGTTACGCAGAGCTACCGCGTCCAGATCAGGACGAGGTTGCACCTCGACTGGCATCGCATCAGATCCGTCGGCAACAGATGTCCGCCGTTTCGTTCCAACCTCCCCCTGGTTGACCTGCGTGTACCCGGATACGAGACGCCCTCAGGTGATCATGGGTCACAGAACCATCTGCACTGGATTTTCGCTCGAAATGATCCGGACGGAATCGAGGCTCGCCCTAGTTTCTGTCGATGCGGTACACGACGAGATACTCCACGTCGAATTCGTCCAATTCGCGGCGCACGACTCGACCGTCCGGCGTGAACATGCCCGGCCACGGCGTGTCTGCCGGGAGCGTGCCGTGAAACCCCCCGGCCGAATCGAAGACATCGATTCTGTGTCGGTCCTCCTCGCCCGGCGGCGCGGCGTGGCGCCGGACCCAGATCCAACCGGTCGGGTCCACGCGGATCCCGGTGATCACCTGCCGGAAGTCCTCAAACCCCCGAGCATCCAGTTCATCCTCGGGATCAGCCGTGCAGGCGCGGCCCGCCACGCTCCATGTAGATCCGTCCCCAACTTCGGCGCGCGCCACCACCTCCGTGATCGGGGCGGGCGGAATCGCCCGCTTCAATTCCTGCACCAACCGGCCACGGTTGAACACATGCACCGAGTAGTCGGCGTTCTGGGTCGCGGCAATCAGATCACCGGCCGCATCCCACCACAGGACATGCCTGAATAGGGGCTCTGCCGGAATGGTGTAGTTGCACACCGGAATGGTGTATGTACCCGATGACGCCCTGGTTTGGTCGGCCAGCGTGATGGTGTCGCCGCGATCACGAATCAATACGAGGCGGTCCGTCACCTCCGCGCTGCGACTGCGATAGCCAAATATCTCCACGAGAACAATGCCGTCCGACGTATCCCGCTGGTCTTCACTGGCTGTGGATTGGGGAATACGCCGCGCCTCCAGGAAGTCTCCCGCGGTTGTGAAGAGCTTGTGAGACAGCGAAGGACCGTCCAGAATGCTCAACGTATCTCCCCGAGGTCCGAGCAGGGCCATCGGGTAGGCGAACTCGCTCCGCCCCTCGCCTCTCGATCCGAACTCGCGGACATATCCCCCCTCCGCATCGAACTTCACGACCCGGTAGTTGCCCTTGTCGAGAACGTAGAACGACCCGTCAGGTCCCACCGTCGTCGATCGGGCTGACACGCGATGCAGCGCGTCGCGACCGGACTGTGATCCCAGCCGGAGTTCCGGCGTCAGAGTCCACGCCAGCTCCCGATCCTCGTCCGAGTTCGCAGGCATCCCACACCCGGACGCGGCCGTGGCCCCTGCCGCCACGAGGGTCAGTGTCCGCAACAGGTTAGTTTCGTCGAGAAGGAACGAAGAGCCTACGCGTCGACACAGCATGGAGCCGCCCAGCACCTTCGCAAGCAGTAGTAGCCGAGAACCTCACAGCCATCAAGGTCGCAGTGGATGGCCTTGAGCGCTTGGTACGAATCGTCGGGTGGCCCCCCATCATCTTCTTGCGCATGCCCCGGCTTGCCGAGTTGCGGAGCACAGAGCGCGCCGACCACCACGACCGCAGTTAGCACGGACGTCCAGATCGAGCGGCGTGGCCTCCGTTGGTCTGACATCACTGTAAACCTTTCTTCCTGGTGGCGTCGAAATCGATCAGTGCTGAAGCTAATCTATATACATACAGCAGAAACCCGTAAAGCAGTTTGGCGCGCACCGCACTTCGACAACGCGGCACCGCTGCGCATCTTCCTCCGCGTCGTACTTGCACAACAAGACTTCCATCGCGTCCTGACTGGCAGGTGTGGGGGATGCTCCGGCAGTTCCGGCCAACGCCGCGATCAGCACGAGTGCGAGCCTCAGACGCAACTTCGAGTGTCGTTTCTTCACAGTCATGCTCCTTGATCTTATGACTTGGTTACACACGGCGCGAAAATGCGGACCGCGTACCGTCCATTCTCGCTCTCCGATGATCGTCCGATCGCGAGCAAGGAGTCCGCATGCACTCCTAGTACGAGTGGTGGATCGTCGATAAATTCCACGAGCGTACCGGATCGATCATAAACAAGATAACGCAGGTTGTCGCTCCCCGTTGCCGGCGAAAAATATGCGACGATGATGTAACCCGCAGCCGTGAAGAGACCGACGATGGGACTTGATCGGTTCAACACATCCGACTGCCCCTCGGGGCCAAGGCGGTGAAGTAGCGTGTCGGGGTCCACGTACCCTGGTCCCCCTCCGATGCGGAATGTTCGGGATCCTCCAGAGACCAGATCGAAAACCTCGACGTTGTTCGTCAGGCGCCAAGCCACCGCGATGGAGTCACGGCCGCCACTTGTGACATGGAAGAACGGCGCGGTCGCGGCCAAGTATCTTGACACGCCGCCGACCGATGCCAAGGGTTGGGAGCCGAGGGACTGGGAAATACTCCCCTCGGAATCCAGCACATGAACCCCCCTGGCTCTTGGGTCCGCGAGCGTGGGAGGAGACCTTCCTCCGACGAGCACGCTTTGGTCCAACACTTGGACGGAGGTGATCGGTCGTACCGGAAGATGCGTTTCGGCGACCAGCTTGCCCTGCAGATCGAATTCCATCAACTGCATCCGCCCGGCGTCCGCGATCATGACCATTGAATCATTGCGAAAGGCCGCGCCATCCAGAATAAACACCTGTCCGGGTTGCTCCCCGCGCGTTGCGATGACGCTAATCAAGCGGCCGCCGCGATCAAACAGTTTCACGTCGTAATCGTCGCGGTCTCCTATGAGAATGTGGTTGCCCGATGGCGAGATATCGATGACGCTCGGCGTCACCAGCCTCGCCGTGTCCAGATCCTGCAGATCGACACGACGCGCCTCGAAGAACGTAGTTCCGATTGCTGGTACGTCTGCGCGACAACCAGCTGTCGTTTCTCCCGCAGGTTCTGTGTGTCCATCCGCACCGCGGGTCGACGCCAACGCCAATGCCAACACGACGATGGCCGCACCCGAGATGAGCTCGCCGGGGCGGCTCACGAGCCGCATCATTCAGCGACCTCGCCGAGAAGATTGGCGACCATCTCCGACACGCGGTTGGGGTGCCGCGAGGCGTCGGTGCCAGCAACAAATCGGACCGCCAAGGGCTGCATGCCGGTACCCGCTGCGACGACTAGCATCGCGTTGGAGGGAAGCACATGGGGCACGGCGATAACCGTCGCATCTATACGAGCTTTTCTGAGTTGGCTGCGGAGAGTATTCTCATCGAAATCCGTAATGATCACATGTTTATAATCTGTAGTACGCGATGCGAAGTAGCGCACGTAATAGAGGTAATCGGAGCAAATTGTTGATGCCGACTGCGATATGACCCAATATACAGTCGTTGCGTCTTCGACTCGCCGATCCGCCGCGGCGATGATGTCGCTTGCCCGCTCCTCCCACGTGCCAGCTTCACCCTGCGCGAACGCCCCGTGGCATCCGATCAGCGAGACCAGAACAGCTGCCGACAACGTAGCCTTCAGGCACTGCGACTTACCGGGTGCCCAGATGCTCGCGTGGGCGGCAATCATCCGTCCCTCCTCGCGATGAAGTCCCGTTGCGTCTGCGGTGCGGCGGCTCCTCGTCGGTCGGTTGCCAAGAAGATCACCGGCACAGCGCGCCGCCATACCACCGGGGTCGTCGAGAGTTCCAGTATCTGTACGCCAGTCCGGATCGAAGGGCAGGAGGCAGTTTCGCCTCCTCCACCTGTTTCGCCAGGCGCAGGAGCGGGACCGATCGCTTGACGGCGACGATCCGGGGCTTGAGTTCGGTTCGAACGTCGGCGTACCAGACGACGGCCGCCACCCTGATATCGCGCAGTCGGTGAGCAAGGTCGGGCGTGTGATCCGTCACGAGGATGACGGGAACCCACGGCGCGTCACGCTCGATCTTTCGCAGGAGTTCGATTCGCTCCGCCCGAATCGGATGGCGGCAACCCAGGATCCGACACTCGGCGTGGGCGCCGCCGTTCGCGAACCGAACGGAATTGTTCACGACCCGTGTGTCGCTGCCGATGGCTCTTGCGATGAGCGCCCCGTCGTCTGGCGAGTCCGCCAGGATCTCGATCATCCGAACCTCCTTGGGCCACGCGAAACGTACCCCCCTACCATGTATATCCCGCCCGAGGGCCAAACTACGTTCGCGGCGTCGATGACCTGTTGCGCTTGGAGCGCGGAGGAATCGTCGGAAACCCATGCGGACTCTACGGATACGGCGGGTCGGGTCAGACTCCGGACGGCGAAGGGGCATCGCCGCTGAGGGGGGCGGCGAAGGGGCCGCGGCGCGCGACGGGATCAAGCGAGGAGGAGGAACCCTCCGGTGGCCAGCGCTGCGGCGAGGAGCGCGTAGGGGAGTTGGGTCAGCGCATGCTCGACCACCCCGCAGCCAGCGCCCCGGGACGCCAGCACGGTCGAGTCGCCGTAGAAGCAGGCGTGGCTGCCGAACGCGCTGGCGGAGATGAGCGCCCCGATTACGAGCGGCATCTCCGCCCCCACCGAGGCCGCGAGCGGCAGCACGATCGGGACCGCCACCGCGAAGATGCCCCAGAACGACGCCGTGGCGAACGCGACGAGCGACATCGTGAGGAAGGTGACGGCCGGGAGCAGCCGCGGCGTCATCAGCGGTTCGACCGTCTGGATGAGGTAGGCGGTGAGCCCGAGTCCGTCGTTCACTTCCTTGAGGAGGAAGCCGCCGAACACTGTCGCCAAGGGGACGATCATCGTGAGCACCCCGGCCATGGCGGTATCGAGCGCCGCGCGCACCGGAAGGAGTCTCGCGCCCACGAAGATGACGAGGGTGAGGCCGAGCGCGACGATGACGCCCTTGAGGATGTCGAGGTCGAGCCACCAGGTGGCGGCCACGAGCGTGACGACCGGAACGATGAAGTGCCACGGGCGCGCCCGCTCGGCGGCGCGCGGATCGGTCTCGCCTTCGAGCCTCGCCTCCTCGAAGCCCGGCGGGACCACCTGCCCGGTCTCCCGGGCGCGACGCTCCGCCGTGCGCATGGGGCCGACGGCGGGGACCAGGCCGATCCCGACGAGGGCCGCCAGAACCACCGCGATCCACGCGTAGAGCATGAACGGGATCGCATCCATGTAGAGGGCGAGGCCACGGCCCGGCGCCGCCCACCCCGTCTCCTCGAGCAGGCCCGAGAAATAGGCGGCCCACGTCGAGATCGGCACGAGGATGCACACCGGCGCGGCGGTCGAGTCCACGACATAGGCCAGCATCTCGCGCGACACGCGATACCGGTCGGTGACCCGCTTCACGGAGGAACTGACCGCGAGGACGTTCAGGTAGTCGTCGATGAAGACGGCGAGCCCGAGCAGCCACGTCACGGCGAGCGAGCCGCCGCGCGTGCGGATGCGCGCCGAGGCCGCGTCGCCGAAGCGGGCCGCCGCGCCGACCCGGACAAGCAGGGTGATGAGGCTGCCGAAGAGCGCGCAGACGAGGATGATCCAGCCCACGGTCTCGTTCTGCATGACCGCGACCATGCCGTCGGTGAAGGCGGTGAGCGGATCCCGGGGCACGAGGATCACGAACCCGACGAGCGCCCCGGCGATGAGGGATTCCACCGGCCGACGCGTCCAGACTGCCACGGCCAGTACGACGGCCGTCGGTACGAGGCTTACGACGCCGAAATGCTCCAGCGGCGACTCCCTTCTCCGGCGGTGCGGCGGGCCGTGCTAGCCGAGGCGGATCTCGTCGCCGACCCGGACGGCGCCCGGCCCGTCCACCTCGCACTTCACGCCCACGTTCCCGTCGTTGTGGTCGAAGGCGGCGCGCAGCACCCGCGGGTCCTTCGGGAGATCTCCCAGCGGGAGCGTGACCATGACGCAGCGCATGCACGGCTTCGTCACCCGCAGGCGCGCCTCGCCGATCCGGAGCGTGCCGCCCACCCACTCGTTCTCGACGAAGCCCCGCGCCCCGGCGACGGGTTCGATCACGAGGTTGGGCCGGAAGCGGCCAACGTGGAAATCGCTTCCCGGCGCGAGCCCCCGCAGATGGTCGAGGCTCGCCGTCGTCAGGGCGTGGAGGCCGGAACTGTCGAAGAAGGTCCCGGGCGGCAGTTCCCACTCCGTGATCTCGTCGCGGTATGTCCGCCCGTCCTGGACGAGTCCCTCCATGTCCGGCCAGTGGTACTCGCACGTCCCGCTGCCGGCCGCCTCCGTCGCGAACGCCACTTCCCGGCCCAGGAGCGCGCTCAGGCGGGCCTCCAGCCGCCCGCGCGCAGCGCTCGACAGCGTCGTGCCGTCCTCGAACCGGACCCGGATCTCCGCGGACCCGTTCTCTCCATGCTCCTGGTTCTCTCGGTGGAAGCTCGCGGAAAGATCGTAGACCGCCCCCCACAGCCGCGGCCGTTTCGCGCTCACCACGCGTCCGGTCTCGCGGTCCACCAGCGCGCCGGCCCGGTCGCCCTCCATCCCGCGCGCCGTGATTCGAGCCGCCTCCAGGCGTTCTCCCCCCATCGACTTCACGGGATAGCGGTAGAGGCTCGCAATCCGCCCCACCACCTCGCCGCGTGGCCCCGCCGCGCCGTCCATGGCCGGGGGGGCGCTCATCGCAGGAGCGACGCGAGGTAGGCGAGGCCGGTCCCGCCGAGGAGGACCAGTCCCACCCAGGTCAGCGTCACCATGCCGCGGCCCGGTCGGTGCTCCGGCGGCACCGCCTCCGAGGTCACGGCGCGGAGGTTGAAGTAGCCGAGGATGGGCGCGGTGAGGAACGCGACCGTCGTCGCGAAGTCCACCATCGCGGTCAGGCTGCCGGAGAAGCCGAGGATGATGAAGAAGGCGATGGCGGGGAGCGTGACCATGCTCCACCAGTAGACGCGTCCCACGCGGGTCACCGTCTCCGCCGCGACGCGCCCCCGCAGGTTCGCCAGCGTGCGCTCGATCGCCCGCGGGAAACCGTCCGTGACCGCGAGGAGGCTCGAGAAGATCGTCGCCATCGCCGCCACGAGCACGATGGGACGGGACCACGAGCCCAGCGTCGTGCTGTACATGTCGACGAGTTGCGTGGAGAACACGGCCCCGGCGTCGCTGAGCGCGACATCCGCCTGGTACAGGACCGTGGCGCCCACCGACACGAAGATGAGGGCGAGGATGCCGGTGCCGACAAAGCCCACCAGGAAGTCGCGCCTCGCGTCCGCGACCGATGTCTGCGCGCCCGTCGTCTTGTCCTTGGCGAGCGTCCACAGGCTGCTCCACACCGCGACGTCGACGGGCGAGGGCATCCACCCGATGAGGGCGAGGAGGAAAGCGAAGGGGACGACGGTGCCGACGACGTCGCCCGGCCAGACCGCCAGCGTCGAGAGGTCGGCGCGCGGCGCCGCCACCAGCGCGGTCGCGACGGTCGAGAGGACGAGCATCGCGAGCAGGATCTTGATCGTGATGTCGAGGCCGCGGAAACGCCCCACCGCGAGCACCGCCACGCAGGCGCCCATCAGCACGGCCGCCGTCGCCGCCAGAGGCCACTCCGCGCCGAAGGCGTAGCGCGTGAGGAAGGCCATGAACATCCCGAGCGCCGCGAGCGAGATGATCGCGGTCAGGAGGGTGATGGCGAGGAAGAGCCACAGCGCCCAGCCGCCGATGTCGCGGTAGCCCTCGACCAGGCTCCGCCGCGTGGCCGCCGCGTAGCGCGCCCCGTACTCGAAGAAGGGATACTTGAGGACGAGCGCGACCACGATCACGCCGGCGAGGGCGAACCCAGCCTCCGCCCCGGCCCGCGTGGATTGCACGAGGTGGGAAACCCCGATGGAGGTCGCGGCCCAGATGAGGCCGGGGCCGAAGCTCCTCCAGAAGCTGGAGCGGGAGCGCGCGGCGGGTTCGCTGGCGGCGGGTTCGCTCATTGGGTCTCCTCCGGCCGGACCGTGGGCGGCGGGACCTGGCAGCCCGGTTTCGGCGCGGGCTGCCAGGATCGGATCGGCCTGAGGATGCGCCCTGGCCGCCCCGGCGTGCAACGCACCGCCCAACGCATCGTGCACCCCCGCGACGATCGTGCGATAGTGAGTCGACGGCCTCCCGTTCCCCGTACCCGGAGATGTGCCCGTGCTTTCCACGCTCGCGCTCGCCGCCGCGCTGCAGGTGCCCGCCCAGGCGCAGGAACTCGCACCCGGAACGCGCTACGACCCCGGCATCCCCACGCTCGAAGAGGTGGCGGGACACGGCTTCCGCGAGGTCGTCACGCCGCCCGACGACGTGATCCGCTACATGGAGGCGCTCGCCGCCGCGGCCCCCGACCGGACGCGTCTCATGCAGTACGCGGAGAGTTGGGAGGGCCGGCAGCTCGTCGTCCTCGTCATCGGCTCGCCGGAGCGCATGGCGCGGCTCGACGAGGTGAAGGCGGGCATCGCGCGGCTCGCCGACCCGCGCGGCCTCTCCGATGCGGAGGCCGAGGCCTTGCTGGCCGAACTCCCGGTCGTCACCGCGCTCATGCACGGGATCCACGGCGACGAGATCAGTTCCAGCGGCGCCGCGATGGCCGAAGCCTACCACCTGCTCGCGGCGATCGGGGATCCCGACGTCGACCTCATCCTCTCGGAGTCGCTCGTCCTCATCGACCCCATGGAGAACCCGGACGGGCGGAACCGCTTCGTGTACCAGAACTCGGTCGCGGGGGCGCGCTGGCCGGACGAGGCCCGGGTCTCCGCCGAGCACGACCCGCCGTGGCCGGGCGGCCGCGGGAACCACTACCTGTTCGACCTCAACCGGGACCTGTTCATCCAGAGCCAGGTCGAAACGCGGGGGAAGGTGGACATTTTCCTCGAGTTCCGTCCCCACATCGTGGCGGACCTGCACGAGATGGGAGGGGACGCGACCTACTTCTTCCCCCCCACCGCGCCGCCCTCCAACCCCTGGTTCGGGGAGCGGCAGGTCGCGCTCATGGACGTGTTCGGCGAGGCGATCGCGGCGCGCTTCGACGAACGCGGGTTCGCGTACTTCAACCGGGACGTGTACGACCTCTTCTATCCCGGCTACGTGGACATGTGGCCGATGGGGCACGGGGCGCTGGGGATGACGTACGAGCAGGCGGGCGCCGGGGGACTCCGGCTGCGGCAATCGGATGACGACCTGCTCACGTACGGCGACGGCGTGCTGCACCACTTCACGGCGGCGATCGAGACCGCTCTCACGGCTGCCCGGAACCGGGACCGGATCCTGCGGGACTACGTGGCGTTCCTGCGTGAAGGGATCGCGCTCGGGGAGCGGGGCCCGGCCGAGATCGTGCTCCATTCCGCGCACGATCCGGGCATGGCGGAGCGGCTCGCCCTCATGCTCGTCGAGAACGGGATGGAAGTGTTTCGCGCCGCCGGGCCGGTGACGGTCGGAGGCCGGACGCTACCCGCCGGTTCGAGCTTCATCGTGCCGCTCGCGCAGCCCGCGCACCGCTTCATCCGCAACCTCCTCGACGCGCACGTGCCGATGGAGGAGGATTTCGTGCGGCGGCAGGTCGAGCGTCGGGCGAACCGGCAGCCGGACGAGATCTACGACCTGACGGCGTGGAGCCAGCCGCTGCTGTGGGACGTGGAGGCGATCGAGACCGCCCCGACGGGGGCGCGCGGCGCGCCGTTGACCGCGAGCGAGACCGCCGCGCGCCCGGAGGTGAACGGCGGTGGCGAGGGCGGCGGCCGGGGAGTCGGCGGCGGGGGCGGCGGCTCGGCGGCGCCCCTGCCCGAAGCGCTCGTCGGTTACCTGGTCCCGTGGGGCACGAACGGGGCCGCGGCGGTCGCCGAAGCGCTGCGCGAAGGCCTCCGTATCCGGGCCGCGGGCGCGGAGTTCACGCTGGACGGCCGCCGCTTCGGCGTCGGCACCGCCATCGTCCGGGCGGCCGAGAACGGCCCCAATCTGCGACAACGCCTGGCCGGCATCGCCGCCCGGCACCGCGCCGAAGTCGTCCCGATCGACGACGCGTACGTGCGCGAGGGCATGTCGCTCGGCAGCCGCAGCGTCCGGGCGCTGCGCGAGCCGCGCGTGCTCCTCGTCTACGACGCCCCCGGCCGGGGCTATTCCGTGGGCTGGGCCCGTTACGTCCTCGAACGGCGCTACGGGCAGCGCACGACAGCTGTGCGCGCCTCGAGCCTCGGCCGGGCACGGCTGGCGGACTACGACGTCGTCGTCTTCCCGAGCGGCAACTACGGCGGTGTCGTGGGAGACGGGCTGCTGGATCGTCTGCGGGCCTGGATGCGGGACGGCGGCACGCTGATCACGATGGCCGAGTCCTCGCGCTGGGCCTCGCGGGCCGGGCTCCTCGCCACCGAGCCGGAGCGCCGGGGCGGCCGCGCCGAGGGCGACGACCCGCCGGAGCCCGGCACGCCCGAGCAGCCGATCGACTACCTCGATGCGATCTCCCCGGAGGACGAATCGCCGGAGGGCGTGCCCGGCGCGATCCTGCGCACGCGGCTCGACACGGAACACTGGCTCGCCGCCGGCACGGACGGCGAGATCGGCGTCCTCGTCGAGGGCTCCCGCGTCTTCCGTCCCATCACCCTCGACGAGGGCACGAACGTCGGCCGCTACGCCGACCTCGAGAGCCTCGTCCTGAGCGGGATCGTGTGGGAGGAATCGCGTCCGCAACTGGCGAACAAGGCGTTCCTCATCCACCAGCCCGTGGGGCGCGGCCAGATCGTGGCTTTCGCCGAGGACCCGAACTACCGCGCCTACGCGGAGGCGACGCAACTCCTGTTCATGAACGCCGTCCTGCTGGGACCAGGGCGATAGGCGGCCGGGAGGTTGCAGAAGCACGATTGTAGGCGTTGCAAATCGCCAAACGGGCGGCCACTTCGTCGACCCGTCCCTCGCCGTGGCGGCACTTGGCGCCGGACCGGAACACCTGTTGCGCGACCTTCAATTGCAGCCCGTACGGTTACCAGCGGCCCGATGGCGTGAGCGTCATCCCCATCGGCGCGCTCGGACCGTAATCGACCCGCGACACCCCGTCGGAACCGAAGCTCGAACGGGGCGTTCGCGGGCTGCGCTGGAACCCGGCGCGGATCCCGGGCGCTTGCAGGTCAGGAGCTTTGGTCGTCCGATACGGCGCGCGTGTCGCCGTCGTCGTGCGTCCCGAAGCGCTCGAACCAGGTGCGCAGGAAGAGCTGCGTGCGCAGGAAGTTCGACGGCGTGCTGCTCGTCCCGTGCCACTCGTTGCGGAAGCGGATCATCGCCGTCGGCACCCGCTCCATCTTGAGCGCCTGGTAGTATTCCTCCGTCTGGGGCATCGGCGTCCGCAGGTCCATCTCCCCCGTCATCAGCATCGTCGGCGTCGTCACGTTGCCCACGTACATGAGCGGCGAGCGGCGCAGGTGCTCCGAGGGGTCGTCCCACGGGAAGTGCTCGAAGTTGCGGTACCAGCCGGGTCCGTCCGTCGTCCCGACGAAGGAGAGCCAGTTCGTGACCGGGCAGTTCGCCGAGGCGGCGCGGAAGCGGTCCGTGTGGCCCACGACCCATGAGGTGAGCACGCCGCCGCCGGAGCAGCCGTAGACGAACATGTTGTCCTCGTCGATGTATCCCCGCGCCACGACCTCGTCGACGCCGGCCATCAGGTCGTCGAAATCCTGCGACGGATAGGCGTTCTTGATCGCGTTCCCGAAGTCCGTCCCGTACCCGGAACTGCCGCGGGGGTTGGTGTAGACGACGACGTAGCCGTTCGCGGCGTGCTCCTGCCAGCCGAAGTTGAAGCCGGTGTTGTACATGCCGTGCGGCCCGCCGTGGATCGACAGGATGAGCGGGTACTTCCTCGACGGGTCGAAGTCGGGCGGCTTCACGATCCAGCCCTGGATATCCCAGTCGTTCACCGACTTGTACCAGATCTCCTCGACCTCGCCGAGCGTGACCCCCGCCAGCACATCCGCGTTCACATCCGTAAGCGGCATGAGGTTGCCGCCGTCGTCGAGATCGAACGACACCACGTCGCCGGGGCCGTGCGGCGTGGTCAACGTGCCGACCGCATCCCCGTCTTCGGTGAACGAACTCAGGCTCAGGAGGTGGTTGCCGGTCGTGACCTGCGTCACGCCGCCGTCCACGGATGCGAAGTGCAGGTGCCGCGTGCCTTCACGGTTCACGTTGAAGTAGACGCCGCTCCCGTCCGGGGCCCACATGAGCTGCGGGCTCCCGCGCAGACCACGGTCGAAGTCGCCGGAGATCTGCCGCACGCCCGAACCGTCCGGGTTCATCACGTAGAGGTGGGAGTTGCGGTACGTGTCGTCGTTCCAGTCCTGTCCCGCGTAGGCGATGAGGCTGCCGTCGGGCGAGGGATAGGCGCCGCCGTCCGGCCCGTGGCGCGTCGTAAGCTGCCGGATCGCGCCCGAGGCCACGTCCACCGCGTAGATCTCGGACTCGCGCCAGTTGTACTCGGAGTCCTCCTCCCGCAGCGATGAGAAGTAGATCTCGCTCCCGTCCGGGCTCCACTGCGGGTTGCCGTGGTTCCACATCCCATCGGTGAGCTGGCGCGGCGTGCCGCCGTCGGCGGGGACCACGAAGACGTGGGAGTGGCCCTGGTCGACGTACCCGCGGCGGTCCTGACGATAGTCCATGCGGGTGACGATCTTCGGGCCTTCCGTCCACTTCGCGCCATCCGGGCGGCTCGGCAGGTCGATCGGCCAGCTCTCCTCGTCCTCCACCAGCATGGTGAAGGCGATGTGCGTGCCGTCCGGCGACCAGCGCAGGCTGCCGGGGGAATGCTCGACCCGCGTGATCTGGGTCCTCGCCCCCTCCGCGTCCATCCAGCGCACGAAGATCTGCGAGCCCTCCGGCTCACCCGACGCGGTGTAGGCGATGCGGGTGCCGTCCGGAGACCAGATCGCGCCGGACCCTTCGATCAGCTCCCGCTTGCGGGTGCCGTCGGCGTTCATGATGTACAGCGTGGACTCCCAGCGGTCGTTGATCTGGTCGATCCAGCCGCGCGTGTAGACGACGTGGCGGCCGTCCGGGGAGATCTGGGGGTTCGAGACCCGTTCCCAGTCCATGTACATGTCGAGGGAAAGGGTCTTCGTCCCGTCGCCGTTCTGGGCCGAGACCGGTGCCGGACCGGCGAAGAGGCCGACGAAGAGGAGAAGAGGAAGGCTCGCGGAGACGAAGCGGGCGGCGCGATACATGATGACCTCCTGCCGAAAGCGGGATATGTGCAGATTTGCAACGTACACGCGGGAATGGGGGGAAGGAAACCATCGGGATCGGCGTGGGCGCTGGCGTGTCGGGCCGGTGGGAACGCAGCTTGCATGCGTGTCATCGGCGACGGGACGCGTGACACGACGGTGTGACGGGACGGAACTCCGGGAGAGGTATCTCATGAATCGGCGAATCCTTTTCTTGGCGGCGGGATTGGTGTTGGCGAGCCCCGCGGTGGCCGGCGCGCAGCAGTTCGGCGGTGCGCTTGCCGTGAGCGGCGACCAGGTGCTGGTCGGCGAAGCGGGCAACGGCACGATGTCCGGCATCGTGTGGGTCTTCGGCCGCACGGGCTCGGGCTGGGCCGAGACGGGGCAGATCACGGTTTCCGGCGAGGTGCGCGTCCCGGACGGGTTCGGGCGGGCGATCGCGACTCAGGGGGACTGGCTGTGGGCGGGCGCGCCGCTCGAAGCGGACGGGGCCGGCGCGGTCTACGTGTTCCGGTCCGATGGGGCGGGCGGCTGGGAGCAGGTGGCCCGGCTCGGGGCGCCGGAGGGCGCCGCGGCGTTCGGGAGCGCCATCGCCCTGACCGGGGGCGCCGCGATCGTGTCTTCCCCCGGAGCGGACGACGGACGAGGGGCCGTGTTCTCCTATGTCCCGGGCCCCGACGGGACCGCGTCCGCAGGCGCGGCGCTGCGGCCGACGGAGGGCGTGGCGACCGAGGGGTTCGGCGCGGCGCTGGCCCTCGACGGAGAAACGCTGCTCGTCGGCACCCGGGAGGCCGATGACGCGCCACCCGCAGTGCATGCCTTCGAGCGCGATCGTTCGGGGGCGTGGACGGCGGCCGGGATGCTGGAAACGCCGCCGCTCCAGGAGCGGAGCGGGTTCGGCGCCTCGCTCGCCGTGCGCGACGGCTTCGCGCTGGTGGGCGCCCCGACGCTGAGGGAGAGCGGCGGGGCGGTCTTCGCCTTTGCGCGGGGCGCCGACGGCTGGACCATGGAGGCGCGGCTCGGCCCGCTCCTGCCCGAACCCAACGCGCAGTTCGGCTCCTCCATCGGATTCGATGGCGACGACATCCTCATTGGGGCGCCGGGCAGCTTCATGGGCGCCGGCACCCTGTATGCCTACCGGCGCGATGCCGAGGGGCAGTGGCGCGAGGCTTCCATTCTCCTGCGCTCTCCGCTCGGCGAGCGCTCCGGCTTCGCCGGGGCGGCCGCGCGATCCGGCGACCACCTCGTCATCGGCGCGACGGGAGTCGACTCCCGCGCCGGCGGCGCCGTCGTCTACGAGCGGTCCGCCACCGGTGCCTGGGAAGAGGGCGGCACCCTCGTCAACGACTACCGCGGCCTCCCCGCCATCGCCGGCGAAGAGATCGAGTGCGCCGAGGGGCAGGCGGACGTCTTCGAGTGCCGGGACGTGAACATCACCGCGTTCATGCCGATCAAGGACCTCGGCGGCACCCGCGCCACGCGCGTCAACGACATCTGGGGCTGGACCGATCCGGAGACGGGGCGGGAGATCGCGATCGTCGGGCGTACGGACGGCACATCGTTCGTCGACGTCAGCGACCCCTATCACCCGCGCTTCCTCGGCGACCTGCCGGCCACCGAAGGTTCGCGACACATGATCTGGCGCGACATCAAGGTGTATCGCGACCACGCCTACATCGTCGCGGACGCGGCCCTGGAGCACGGCGTGCAGGTGTTCGACCTGCGGCAACTGCGCGACGTGGGCGCGGAGCCCGTGACGTTCGAGGAGACGTTCCTCTACGACGGGATTCACTCGGCCCACAACATCGTCATCAACGAGGAGACCGGTTTCGCCTATGCCGTCGGGAACAGCGGCGGAGGCGAGACCTGCGGCGGCGGCCTGCACATGATCGATCTCGAGGATCCGGCCCAGCCCGTCTTCGCCGGCTGCTTCGCGCAGGAGGGGACGGGACGCCGCGGCACGGGGTACGTACACGACGCGCAGTGCGTGACCTACCGCGGCCCCGACACCGAGCACGCGGGCAAGGAGATCTGCCTCGGCTCGAACGAGACGGCGTTCAACATCGCCGACGTGAGCGACAAGAATGCGCCGGTCGGCCTCGCCACGATCGACTATCCGAACGTCGCCTACGCGCACCAGGGCTGGCTGACCGACGACCACCGCTACTTCTACATGAACGACGAGGGCGACGAGCCCCAGGGCCTCGTGGAGGGGACGCGCACGCTGGTGTGGGATGTGACGGACCTCGACGATCCGATCCTCGTCACGGAATACATCGCGGAGACGACCGCCACCGACCACAACCTCTACATCGTCGGCGATCTCATGTACCAGTCGAACTACTCCGCGGGCTTCCGCGTCCTGGACATCTCGGACCCCGAGAACCCGGTCGAGATCGGCTTCTTCGACACATCGCCCTACCAGGGCGGCGCATCGTGGAGCAACTACCCCTACTTCGAGAGCGGAACGATCGCCGTGACGGGAACCGGGGACGGACTCTTCCTGCTCAAGAACATGGCAAGACCCCGCCTCGTGCCGTGAACGACGCGGCGGGGCCCGCCGACGCCGAGGTGCGCCCGGAGGGCCCCATCGTCCTCTTCGACGGCGTCTGCAACCTGTGCGCGGGCGCCGTCCGCTTCGTCATCCGCCGGGACCGGCGGGGCCGCTTCCGCTTCGCCGCGCTCCAGTCCGACGCGGGACGCCGGATCCTCACGGCGGCGAGGGTCGAGACCCCTGGAACCCTTGGACCCGGCGAGCCCCCGCGGTCGCTGATTCTGTTCGCGAGAGGAAAGGCCTACCGCAGCAGCACGGCCGCGCTGCTCATCCTGGCGGGGCTCGGCCGCGCCTGGCCGTTCGTCGCGACACTCCTCGTCATCCCCGCCCCGCTTCGCAACTTCGTGTACCGCTTCGTAGCCCGGAACCGCTACCGCTGGTTCGGCAGGAAGACGGTCTGCGAAATCCCGCAGACCGACGAAGGCTGGCGGTTTCTCGAGGGCGGGAACGACCTCACTGGCGCCAGCAACCCGCCATGACTTGCTCGTCCGATAGATCGAGTCCCTCCATCCTCACGAGGGCTTCAATCTCACGGCGTCGCGCATCGCGCCGGACGACCTGGCGCAGCGCGTAGTCGACGGTCTCCTCCAGTGAGGCCGTCTCGAGCAGCTCTCGCACCTGTTCGACCAAGCCTCCGTCCACCGCAACGCTGATCATTCTCGCCGGAGTCCTCCGCGTTCATACGTTGCGTGGCCCGTAAAGCTCTTCCCAACAAAGCGTTCCGCCGTAGCAGCCGCCCCTGGCCGGAGCCTCCCGGCGCAGTCCGCCTACGGTGCGCCGCGCTCGTGGACGACGCGGCCGCCGACGATCGTGTACAACGCCTCGGCTTCGAGCAGCCGCGCCGGATCGTTCCCGCCGGCCTCGATCAGGTCCACGTCGAACACGGCGATGTCCGCCAGCTTCCCCGGCGTCAGCGTGCCCTTGATGTCCTCCTCGAACGAAGCCCAGGCCGGATTCCGCGTGTAGGCCTCGATCGCCTCTTCGATCGTCAGGCGTTGCTCCGGGAACCACCCCTCGGCCGGCTCGCCCGTGAGCGTCTGGCGGCTGACCGCCGCGTAGAGCCCGTACCTCGGATGCAGGAAGTAGCGGGCGGCGTTCGTACCGGGACTGTCGCTCCCGAACACGAGCACGGCCCCCGCGTCCTTCAGCGACCGGAACGCGTACGCGCCGCGCGACCGCTCCGGGCCGATCCTCTCCTCCATCCAGCGCATGTCGTCCGAGATGTGGTACGGGTTCACCTCCGCCACGAGGTTGAGTTCGCCGAAGCGGTGGAAGTCCGCCTCCTCCACGACCTGCGCGTGGATCATCCGCCACCTGTGATCCGCTTCGATGATGTCGTGCTCGCTCAACACGGTCTCAAACAGGTCGAGCAGGATCTTCACGCCCTTGTCGCCGATCGCGTGGATGTGGGGCGGGAGTCCCGTGGGCACCGCCTCCTCCATGAGCCGCTGGAGGTTCCCCTTCGGAAACTCGGCGTAGTTCTGGTCGCGGGTCAGGGAGAGGGCGAGACCGTCGATGCCCTCGGGAAGCATGATCTGGCGCACGATCCCGAAGTTGCCGGGCGCGTGGTCGTACTCCTCGTAGAACATCGCGCTGGAGCCGCCCATGATTCCGTCGATCCAGGCCTTGTAGCCGATGAAGCGGAGCCAGTCGTCGCCGAAGCCGCGCGTGATCCCGAGCCCGCCGGTGTGGGTCACGTTGTCGAGCGAGGGGCGGATGTTGATGCGGGCGGTCAGTTCGCCGCGGGCGTGCAGTTCCTGGTAGGCGCGGAGTTGCTCGGAGGACGTGATGTCCTGGATCGTGGTGACGCCGCCCTCGCGGGCCTCCCGGAGCACGGCGCGGACCTCGGTGAGGCGCTGCTCGAACGATTTGGGCGTGATGGCGGCCCGGACGAGGTCGACGGCGGAGCCCGTGAGGATGCCCGTGACCCGGCCGTCCCCGCCCTTCGCGATCGTGCCGCCCGGCGGCGACGGCGTGGCGTCCGCGATGCCCGCCATCTCGAGCGCGAGGCTGTTCGCGAGGTACATGGAACGGTCGAAGCGGTTCACGAGGACGGGGTGATCCGGGGTCACGCCGTCGATGAGGTCGCGGTGCGGCGTGAACGGCCCGCCGGCACTCGCATCGCCGGCCGCCGCGTCGCCACCCTCCGCAGCGCCGCCCTCTCCCTCGCGGCCGGCCGATCCGGCCTCCCACTGCTCGTAGGCGCCCCAGTCGCCGCGCGTGATCCAGCTCCCGGGCGCCAGACGTTCGGCCGCGCGCGCGACCTCCTCGCGGAAGCCCTCCGGCTCGTGGACCTCGAGCAGGTTCACGCCCACGATCAGCGCCCCGGTGCTCTCGACGTGCACGTGGCCGTCGTTGAAACCCGGCGAGACGAAGGCGCCACCCAGATCGATGACGCGCGTGTCCGGGCCCGCCAGCGCCTGCGCCTGCGCGTTGGATCCGACGACGGCGATGCGCTCGCCGCGGATCGCGACCGCCTCGGCGGCGGGCCGCGCCTCGTCGAGCGTGTACACGTCCCCGTTGATGAGGACGAGATCCGCGGGATCTTCCGGTCCCCCGGCCGCGCATGCGCCGGCCACCGCCGCCGCGGCCAGGACCAGGGTAACGGTTGACTTCGTCATCATTCGTCCTTGCAGAGTTCCGAGAGAGTCACCGCGACGGGATGCGCTCCCAGTGAAGCGTGTTCACGCCGCCTGCCTCCATCTGCGGATCCGGAGCGGTGCTCAGGATCAGCCGGTCGCGTCCTTCGAGGCGGAAGGCGCGCGGCCGGTCCGAATCGAGCCACTCGAGGTGGAGCGCGCCCTCCACGTGATGCGTGACGACGCCCGCCTCGGGGTCCACGGTATAGTCCCCGTAATAGGAGAAAAAGCTGCCGAGGATGAAAGCCCGCATCTCCTCGGCCGTCGACGTCGCCGTGTCGGGGAACACGCGGTCGGGACGCATGAGCTGGGCCGACATGCGGCCGTTCGCCAGGTATGCGATCTGACCGCCCGGCGTTTCGCCGTACGGCAGCGTGACCTCTCCATCCGGCATCCGCCGTTCCCACGAAACGAGACGCCACACGCCGACGATCGGAGGGTCGGACGCGGGGGCGTTCGTTCCCGGTTCGGGCGCGCAGCCGACGATCAGGGCAAGCGCGAGAGGAGCGGCCGGGTTGACGCCGAAGCGTCTTGGGGGGCGATGGCGACCGCGAGGGGGCGCGGAGACGCGGCGACGCACGAACGCGTACTTGATCAAGGGACCTCTCCACGGCGGGTTGCCGGTGGTTGCTGTCGATTGGCTGCGGCCGACGGTTGCGGCCGACGGGGACCGACATCCTCGGCGGGCGTGCGCCCCGGAGCAAGTTTTTCTGGATCCCGACCCCGTTCGGCCCCCGGTCAGCGGCCGGACATTCGCTCCCAGACGAGAATTCCCACCGCACCTCCTCCGCGCGCGGGGTCCGGTTCGGTACTCAGGATCAGCCGGTCCCGTCCGTCGAAGGTGAACGAGCGTGGCCGGTCCGAGCCGACCCAACCCGGCAGCAGCGCGCCCTCCACGTGGTGCGTGACGACACCCGCCTCCATGTCGACGCTGTAGTCTCCGTAGTAGGAGAAGAAACCGCCCAGAATGGCGTCGCGCATCTCCTGGCCGGTGGCCTCCGCGGCGTCGGGGAACGCCCGCCCCGCCTGCATCAACTGCGCGGACATGCGGCCGGCGGCCGTGTAGGTGATCTGGCCGGCGGGATTCCCGTCGTAGGGAAGTGTCACTTCGCCTGCCGCGGAGCGGCTCTCCCACGACGCGAGCGACCACGCCCCGACGAAGGGGTTGTCCGCTTCGGCGGCGGGGCCCGGGGCACACCCGGCGGCGAATACCAGGGTCAGCGCGCAGCACACGCCGCGCACCTGGGGATGGATCGCAGACATTCGCACCTCCGCTTCGCTGGCCGCGCATGGTCTTCAGGGGTCCCGGAACGATAGGTCCGATCCCGGCGTCTTTCCACAGCGGCCTTTTGCAGCAACGTTTTGCGGCCGCGTTCCCGCGGGAACGTTCTGTGCCTTCGGCCGCGCACGGATCGCCCACCCTCTCGGCAGGGAGCGATGTCCTGTGTACCTTCCGGGTCCGGCCCGAAAGGCACCGGCGTGAAAAGCAGTGGTCCCTGAACGGGAGTCCCGGCTTGTCCGATCGCGAATCGAAGGCCGACGACGGATTGAATCCGGAGGACTTCGCCCTCCCGTCGCTCAGGCCGCGCGATCTTCTCGCTCATTTCGGCCCCGGGCTGATCCTCATGATGACGGGGATCGGAACGAGCCACGTCGTCACGGCGCCCACCGCCGGAGGCCGGTTCGCCCACGCCCTCCTCTGGTGCCTGCCCGTCGCCTACATCTTCAAGTATTACGGCTTCGAGATGGCCTTCCGGTTCACCAATGCGACCGGGAAGAGTCTCCTCGAGGCCTATGCCACGGCGCGCTGGAAGTGGCCGCTCTGGTACGTGATGATCACGACGCTCATCCAGTGCGCGATCGGCCAGGCGGGACGTCTGATCGCGGCCGCCGCGGTCCTCTACTACCTGTTCAGCGAATACCTGGGCCTTGCCGTTCCGCTCGAAGTGTACGCGGCGCTGCTCGGCGTGCTCTCCGTGGGCATCATCCTCCGGGGCAGCTACAAGGCCATCGAGAACACGACGAAGGCCCTCGCGGGCGTCCTCGTCCTCTCATCGGTCGCGGTCTATATCGTCCAGCCGGCGCCGCTCGCCGAGATGGGGCACTTCTTCCTCTTCGAGATCCCCGACGGGTCGTGGCTCGTGATCGCGGGCTTCCTCGGCCTGCTGCCGACCGGCATCGATGTCTCGCTGCAGGCGTCGGAGTGGGGGAAGGCGAAGCGCGCGGGCATGAGCAAGGTCCGGCCCCATCTCGAGGCGACCGGCGTCGCGCCTCGCTTCGACCCCTTCACCTCGCCCGCATCCGACCTCGCGGTCGATACCGCGCGGCTCTCCCCGCACGCGCGGGAGTACTGCCGCCGCTGGTTCCGGATCGGGCTGTGGGACTTCCGGACGGGCCACGTCGTCTCCTTCGCGCTGGCGGCGATCTTCGTCCTCCTCGCCGCGGTGTGGCTCCATCCGAGTCCGATCGAGGGGCGCGCCGTCATGGGGGAGATCGCGGGCATCTTCACGCTCAGCGTGGGACCGTGGATGATGATGATCTTCATCCTCGGGGCCCTCGCGGCCACGTATTCCACCGCCTTCAACTACTTTGACGGATGGCCCCGCATCGTCGGCGCATGCTGCCGGAACCTCTTCCGCACGACGGCGCGCCTGCGCGGGATATCGCCGGAGGATCGGGCCGATCCCGAACGGCGGCGGACGTGGAACTCCGAGTACAACATCTACCGGATGACGATGTTCTACTCGCTCATCGCCTCGGTCCTTTACATCACCTTCGACCCGCGCCCCGTGTTCCTCGTGCTCGTCGCTTCGGCGCTCGCCTTCTTCGTCGCGCCCGTGATCTACTTCTTCAACCTCTACTTCTGCCTGAAGGTGATCCCGAAGGAGGACGAACTCTTCTACCCGTCGTGGTTCGCCCGCTGCTTCGGGGGATTGAGCCTGCTCATCTTCATGGGCCTGTGCGGCATTCTGATCTTCGCACGCGTGTTCCGGATCCCCCTCTTCGGCGCCTAGCTCAACTCTCGTCTTCGGGCCGCCCGCTCCGCAGTGCCTCGTCCGTCGCCCGCGCCATGCCTGACGCGACCAGTCCGGCGGGCACGGCCACGATCCCCATCCCGCAAATCAGAATGATGAACGTGAAGATCTTGCCCCCCACCGTGACGGGGTATGCATCCCCGTACCCCACCGTCGTCAGCGTCACGACCGCCCACCACAGGCTGTGGAACACCGATTCGAACTTCTCGGGTTGGGCCTCGTGCTCGAAATGATGGATACCGAGGGCCGCGACGTACAGCAGAATCAGCGTGGCGAACAGAAACACCGTGGCCTCGTGGCGCGCGTACTGCACGGCCTTCACCAGCCTGGTCACCGCCGTGCTGTATCGTGCGATCTCGAAGAGCCGGAACACGCGGAGCAATCGCAGGCCGCGAACCGCCCGCAGGTCGATTCCGACCCCTGCGAGCGAGAGGTAGAACGGAAGAAGGGCTACAAGGTCGACGATGCCGTAGAAGCTGCGGACGAAGGACCACTTGTTCTCCGCGGCGACGATCCGCAGCCCGTACTCGATCGTGAAGAGAATGACGACGACGATTTCACAGACGGCGAGCGTCGCCTTCCAGGCGGGTGGCAACTGGTGGAGGGTGGACAACGACATCGACACGAGCGAGGCGATGATGAGGAAGAACACGCACTTGTCGAACCATCGGCGGGACCCTTTGGCCGATCCCCCCACGCTTCCCTCCACGATACCGCGTATGTTCATCGGCGACTCCGGAGCGGTGCTCGTTCTGCGTTCGGCACACCGGGCCTGTTATCCGCGCAGGCGCTGAACGAACCACCAGTAGTGACCCTCGAGATCCCGGGTCTCGTAGCTTCGGTCGGACCAGTAGTCCTCGCCGTAGTCCTGGGTGGCCGGTTCGGTCGTGATCGCGGCGCCGGCCGCGCGCGCCCGCTCGCAGTGCGCGTCCGCGTCGTCCACGTAGACCATGAGCGACTGCGTGTTCGCGCCGTCAGCGGCCTGCGGGGATCGGGGGTACGTCCGGCCCGGCGTGAGCCCCGCCTGGCCAACCATGATGAGGCCACCGTTCAGGGCGAGCTGGGAATGCACGACCTGCCCCTGCTCGTTCTCGATCCTCTCCCGCACGTCGAACCCGAAAGCATCGGCCAGCCAGTCGATCGCGGCGCCGGCGTCGTCGTAGAACACGGCGGGAGTGATTCTCGGCCAGCCGTCCGGAGGGTTCTTCATATGGTTCTCCAGTGGGATCGTCGGATCCCGGGTCGAATTCAGGCGGAGGGGTAGGCGCCGGCGACGCGGGCGCGCTGGCGGACGAGGGCGAGGACCACGTCGATCGTCGGAGTGGGGACATCGACCATACGCCCCATCTCCTGCACGGCCGTGACGAGGGCGTCGATCTCCATGGGCCGGCCCTTGTCGAGATCCTGCAGCATCGATGTCCGGTGCTCGCCCACGGCCGCAATCCCGTTGATGCGCCGTTCGATGTCGATCGAGAAACGGGCGCCCAGCGCCTCGGCAACCGCCTGCCCCTCGAGCATCATCGTCTTCGCGACCGCACGCGTATCGGGGTCTCCGGCGATGGTGCCCAAGGTTCCAAGCGTGAGGGCGCTGATCGGATTGAAGGCGACGTTCCCCCACAGCTTCACCCACATCTCGTTTCGGATGCCCCGGATCGGAGCCCGGAATCCCGCGCCGATCATCGCTCGCGCCAGCCGCCGCACGCGCTCCGTCTTCTCGCCGCCGGGCTCGCCGAGCGTGAACCGGTTGTACTTCAGGTGCCGGATCACGCCGGGCTCCGACACCTCGGTGGCCGCATACACGACGCAGCCGATGACGCGCTCCGGGCCGATCTCGTCCCACTGCACGCCGCCGGGGTCGAGGCTCTCGAGGCGCCGGTCGCGCCACGGGCCTTCGAGTTGGTAGAAGTACCACCACGGGAGGCCATTCGTCGCCGTGACCACGGCCGTGCCGGGCCCGAGCAGCGGCTGCATCGGTTCCACGATCCAGGGGACGGAATGTGCCTTGAGCGTGACGATCACGTAGTCCTGAGGCCCCACCTCCGCGGGGTCGTCCGTGCAGCGGGGATGGGCGACGCGCTCCTCGCCGTCGATCAGCAGCCGCACGCCGTGTCGCTGCATCGCCTCCAGGTGGGGGCCGCGCGCGATGAGCGTGACGTCCCGCCCCGCCAGCGACAGTTGCGCGCCGAGGTATCCCCCGATCGCGCCCGCCCCGTAGATGCAGATCCGCATCAGCCGCCGCCGGTCAGGTCAGGCCGAGCTTCTCGGCCATGCCGATGCGCTGGAGCTTGCCGGTCGGACCCTTGGGGATGTCGTCCATGAGAAGGATCTTCCGGGGGACCTTGAAGTCGGCGAGCCGCTCCGCCGCGAACGCCTGCAGTTCGCGCGGCGTCGCCTCCATCCCCTCGCGGAGCACCGCGGCCGCCGCGATTTCCTCGCCCAGCTTCGGGTGCGGCACCGCGAACGCCACGACCTGGCGCACGGCCGGGTGGTCGAGGATCGCCTCGTCGATCTCGCGCGGTGAGATCTTCTCGCCCCCGCGGTTGATGATCTCCTTCAGGCGTCCGGTGATCGTGACGTAGCCCTCGTCGTCCAGCACGCCCTGGTCCCCCGTCCGGAACCACCCGTTGGTGAAGGCCTCGGCATTCGCGGCGGGGTTGTTCTCGTAGCCGTCGCTGACGTTCGCGCCGCGGATGACGATCTCCCCCACCTCGCCCGCCGGCAGGAGCGCTCCGGCCTCGTCCATGATCGAAACCTCGGGGCCCGCGGCGATCCCGACCGTGCCCGGCTTGCGCGCCGCGGGCGGAAGCGGGTTGCACGTCATCTGGTGCGCCGCTTCGGTCATCGCGTACGCCTCCACCACGGGAGCGCCGAACGTGTCCTCGAGTTCCGCCATCACCTGCGGCGGGAGGGAGGCGGAAGCCGAGCGGATGAAGCGCAGCGGGTTCCGCTCGACCGCGTCGCGGTTCCTCGGGGCGCGCGCCAGAATCGCCTGATGCATCGTGGGAACGGCCGTGTAGAACGTGGGCCGCGCTTCGTCGAGCCACGAGAAGAAGCGGAGCACGTTGAAGCCGGGGGTGCAGAAGATCGAGCCTCCGACGCCGAGCGGCGCGAGCACGGCCGCTATGAGTCCGTGGATGTGAAACAGCGGCATCACGTTCAGGCAGCGATCCTCAGCCGTGAGCCGCAGCGTGCGCTGGATGTTGCCCGCGGAGGCGCAGACGTTCCGGTGGGAGAGCGGCACGATCTTGGGGCGCGATGTCGTTCCGGAGGTGTGAAGGATGAGTGCGACGTCATCCGCCGTCCCAAGCCCCGAATTCGCGGCGGCGGATCCGTCCTCCCCGGGTCCCTGCCGCACGAGTTCGAACGTCCCGGCGGGAGCTTCGGCGTCGGCGTGCAACTCGAGAATCGGGATCCCGATGTCGGCGGCCGCGGTGCGCGCCGGGGAGTCGCTGCCCGCTTCGAGGATGAGCGCCTTCGCGCTCAGGTCGGAGAGGTAGAACTCGTACTCGGGCTGCCGGTAGGCCGGGTTCAGGGGGGCGGCCGTCGCCGCGCACGCCACGGAGACGAAGGCGGAAGCCATCTCGGGACCGTTGGGGAGCACGATCGCCACGCGATCGCCCCGCCCGATGCCGAAGCCGTTGAGGGCGCCGACGGTCGTCTCGACGTGTCGGCAGAGGCCCGCGAAGTCGAGAGGTTGGCGGTCGGGGGCGGCGATGGCGGGACTCTCCCCCGAACCGCCCGCGAGCAGTTCCCAGACAGTAGCGGTATCCGGCATGGTCAGGTCAGGCCGGCCCGAGTTCGCCGGTCTTGTTGATGGGTTCTCGTCACGAGTCGTCGACGGCTCGCGGTCAGCAGGAGACGCAGCGGTGGTTGTTCCTCGCGCCGAGGCTCTCCAGGAGGGCGATCGTCTCCGGGAACGGCTGCACCCGCTGCACAGGTCCGTTCGCCAGGTCCACCGTGGTCTGGCCGTTACGGGCCACGAGCGTCACGTCGGCGCCCCGCTCGACGAGATAGAGGATCATCTCGTTGTCGCCGCGCGAGGCGGCGTGGTGGGCGGGCGTGTACCCGTTGTGGTCGCGCGCGTTCACGTCGGCGCCGAGTTCCTCGACAAGGAACTTCATGGCGGGTAGCCAGCCATCCGGCACATGGCGGTGCGAGTTGCCGGCGAAGCCCTGCCCGTAGCCGACGCCGGCCGCCGCATGGATCGGATGGACGGCCGGTCCCCCGACGGGGATCGGGTCGAGACCGGAATGATCGATGTCGTCTCCGCCCCGGCCGTAACGCCGCTCCGGCACCTTCGCCGTCGGAATCGCGGGATCGGCCCCGTACTCCAGGAGCAGCTTCATGGCGTCGATGTCGAGCGCGTGCGCGGCGCGCCAGAAGGGCGTGGCGCCGGTGCGGTCGACCCCGAGCAGATCGCGATTGTAGGTCGTGAACCAGAGCGACTTCTTGAGCCGCGGGTTGGGGTCGACGCCCGCTTCGAGCAACGTTCGCAGGACGTCGAGGTACGACCATTCCTGCTGGTGCACGTCCGTGGGCTGCGGATGCCGCGCCTTCGGGGCCCAGTGCATGTTGAGCGCCGCGTACAGCGGGGTGGCGCCGGCATCGCTCGCGAGGGTGGGGTCGGCGCCCCGCGCGAAGAGTTCCATCGCGAGGTCGAAGTGCCCGTTGATCATCGCGATGAGCAGCGGGGTCGTGTCGTCCGCGGCGCTCCGCTGGTCGATGTCCGCACCCTCGTCGAGCAGGGCCAGCGCCACGTCGCGGTGGCCTTCGCGGGCGGCGAGCAGCAGCGCGGTCAGCCCGCCGTGCGTACCCACGAGGTCGGCATAGTTGCCCAGGCAGCCGGAGCAGGCCGGCTCCTCCGGGTCCGCCAGCCGCACGGGCTGGGGGCCGGAGCCGGGCGCGGCGGTCGGCCCGGGGGCCGGTTCACGCTCGTTCGCGGGCGGCGGCGCGCGGCCCGCCCGGAGCGCGGCCACGCGGGCATTGCGCTCGCGGCGGTCGAGCTGGTCCCACGCGTCGCGCGCCACGATGTCGAGCACGTAGGCGGTGAGCGAAACGTCGGCCCCCGCGTCGACGAGGGCACTCGCCGAGCCGGCCCGGCCCGCCGCCGCGGCGAACATGAGCGGCGTCTGACCCCATTCGGGCTCCCGGGCGTTCGGATCGGCGCCGTGGCGCAGCAGCGCCGCGACCGCCTCCGGCGACCCGGCGGCGGCGGCGAAGTGCAGCGCGGTCGCGCCGGTCGACGTCGCGGCGAGGGCGTCGGCTCCCGCCTCCAGCAGCGCTTCGACGAGCGGCGCGTGCGCCGCCCGGCTCGCAACGTGGAGCGGCGCGTGCCCGCCCAGCCGCGTGCCCGCTCCAAGGTCCGCGCCCGCCTCGATCAGCACTTGGGCCACGTCGAGCCGCCCCTTCATCGCGGCCCAGTGGAGTGCCGTCATTCCGTCGCCCCGGGCGCCGTTCACGTCCTCGCCCGCGGCGAGCAGCGACCGCACGGCGTCCAGGTCGCCGCGCATGGCCGCGTCGGCGACCGGCGCATCCGGCCCGGCCGGCCCGTCCGGCGACCCGACCGGCGCCGCCGCCCCGAGCGCGAGCAGCGCCGCGGCCGCGAAGGCGACCGATCGCGCGCGCCGCATCAGTCCGCCGTCTCCGCGAACGAGAACGCTCCGGTGCTGTTCCCGAAGCTCGTCATGTCCTCCATCCCCAGCCGGTGCATGAGGCTCAACATCACGTTCGCCATCGGCGTCCCCGGCGCGGCCCGCAGGTGCAGGTTGCCTTCGATCCTCCCCTGCGCGCCCCCCATCACGAAGAGCGGGCACCGTTTGTGGTTGTGCACGTTCGGATCCCCCATCGGCGATCCGTAGACGATCATCGTCTTGTCGAGCAGGTGCGTGTCCCCCTCCATCGACTCCTTCAACCGGTCGAGGAAGTACGGGACGAGCCCGACATGATAGCGGTTGATCTGCGCGAAGTCCGTGATGTTGTTCTCGTTGTCGCCGTGGTGCGACGCCGGGTGGAAGCCCTTGTCGATTCCGCTCTCCGGATAGACCCGGCCCGACGCGTCCCGCCCCATCTTGAACGAGAACACGCGCGTCATGTCCGCCTGGAAGGCGAGCGCCTGCAGGTCGAACATCAGCTTCACATGCTCGTCGAACGAATCCGGTACCCCCGCCGGCGCCTCCGGCAGGTCCCGGCGCTCGCCCGACTCGTTGCGCGCCACGACCCGCTGGATGCGACGCTCGATCTCCCGGACGTTCTCCAAATAGCGGTCCATGCGCTGCCGGTCGGAGGGATCGAGCCGCCCCTTGAGGCTCGCGACCTCACCGGTGAGGAAGTCGAGGATGCTTGCGCTCGAGCGCTGTCGCGCCGCGCGCGCTTCCGGCGTCCCGCCGGCCCCGAACAGCTGGTCGAACGCGACCCGGGGATCCCGGATCATCGGGAGCGGCTGCGTCGGCGAGGACCAGCTGATCGTATCCGTGTAGACGCACGCGTACCCGTACGCGCAGCCTCCCGCCTGGTCGACGTTCTCGATGCAGAGCTGCATGGACGGGATCGGTGTGTCCTGCCCGAATCGGTGCGCGTAGAGTTGGTCCAGCGACGTCCCGACCAACACGTCCGAACTCTCGGTCTGCTTCGGATGCGACTGCGTGAGGAAGGTGGCGCTCGACCGGAAGTGGTCCCCCCCGATCTCCTTCGGCTTCGTCGCCTCCGCCGTCTCGACGTCCGTGTCGCTGATGATCGTGAGATAGTCCCGGTACGGCTCGAGCGAACTCAACGCGGTCGGCGACAGGTCGAATCCCCGGCCCGTGGCCGCCGGCGACCAGTAGTTCTGTGCCGCCCCGAACCCGCTGCTTCCCGCCGCGCCGTGCACCATCTCGACGCAGACCAGCCGCGTCGGATCCGCGACCTCCCGCGCCCACAGCCGGCCCGCCGGCACCATCGCATCGAGCAGCGGCAGAGCGACGGTCGCCCCCGCGCCCCGGAGGAAGGTCCGGCGAGAGAGGTGTTTCCCTGTGATGAACTCCATCAGTCCTCCTGGGATCCCGCTTGCATGTCGTCGACCACGGCCTCGGTCCCCTTCAATCGGAACGCCGGGCTGTTGACCACGCCGAGGATGAACGCGGACATTCGGTGGTCCCGTGCGGCCGCCTGCCGGGCGATGGACCGTACGGTCGGCATGTCGTAGTACTCGACCCGCCGGCCCAGCGCGTAGGCGAGCAGGTTCTCGGTGAACGCGCGCACGAGCGGCACCGGCCGGGCGAGGAGCGCCGCGCGCAGATCCGCCGCGCTCGTCACCGGCGTGCCGTCGTAGAGTTCGCCCTGCGCGTCGATCGGCATCCCGCTGTCCTTGATGCGCCGCCCCCCGGTGCCGTCGAAGTACTCCAGCGCGAGACCGATGGGATCGATCACGCGGTGGCACGAACGGCAGGCCGGGCTCGCCCGGTGCATCTCCAGTCGCTCCCGCACCGTGAGCAGGCGTCCTTCCTCGGCCTCCGGCGTCGCCTCCAGGTCGGAGACGTCCGGCGGGGGCGGAGGCGGAGGCGTCCCCAGCAGCACCTCCATCACCCACTTCCCGCGGAGGACGGGGGACGTCCGGCTCGCGTGCGAGGTGAGGGTGAGGATGCTGCCGTGCCCCAGCACGCCACGGCGCTCGGGTTCGAGGATCTCGACCCTCCGGAAATCCGTTCCCGTCACGCCCGGGATGCCGTAGTGCCGCGCGAGGCGCTCGTTCACGAACGTGTAGTCGGCCGTCAGCAGTTCGAGCAGGCTCCGGTCCTCCTGCACCAGCGTGTGGAAGAGGAGTTCCGTCTCGCGGTGCATCGCCTCCTTGAGCTGCTGGTCGAAATCCGGATAGAGGCGGACATCGGGGTTCATGCCCTCGAGGTCCTGCAGCCGGAACCACTGTCCCGCGAAGCGCGTGGCCAGCGCCTCGGCGCGCGGGTCGGCCAGCATGCGGCGCACCTGCGCGTCGAGCACCGCCGCGTCGGAGAGCCGGCCCTCCGCGGCGACTTCCAGCAGTTCGTCGTCGGGACCCGTGGCCCAGAGGAAGAAGGAGAGTCGCGAGGCGAGATCGTAGTCGTCCAGCGCGTACACTCCGTCCGCTTCCCGCGCCGGTCGCTCCTCGAACCGAAAGACGAAGTGCGGACTGGCGAGAATCCCTTCCACCGCGAGCCGGATCCCCTCCTCGAAACCGCCCGCTTCGGCCCCGGCGCGGTAGAGATTCATGAGCGCGGCGAGGTTCTCGTCCGTCAGCGGCCGGCGGTAGGCCCTCGTCCCCAGCCGCGAGAGGATCGCCTCCGCGCACGGCGTCTCCTCCTCCGGCGCCGAGGGGCGGCACGAGAACACGCGCTCGCGACTCGGCGTGGAGGAAATCCCCGCCGGAGCGAAGGGGCCCGTCACCGCGAGGTCCCGCAGGTGCGGCAGCGTCGTGAACCCGTACGCGTCCGTGATGCTCGTGCTCGCGATCGACCAGTCGTGCGGCGACATCAGGTCCTGCGACGGCCCCTCGAAGGTGCGGATGAAGGCCGCCGCCACCCGGTGCGGACCCGCCTCGATGAAGACGGGCTCCGTCCGAAGGTTCACGCCGTCCGGGTCCGAGACATGCATCCAGCGGTCGATGTCGAGGAGCGCGACCCGCTCGCCATCGATCGAGACCTCGATCCGTTCGGGTTCGTCGGTCGTGTGCAGGGCGCCCTTGCCGTTCCCGAACAGGGCGCCGGTCGTCTCGTGATGGAAGGAGACGCGGAAGACGTACTCCCCGTCGGCCGGGAAGTTGTGGTCCACCGCCACGCCGCCCCGGCTCCCGTACGGCGTGCCTTCGACGTGCTCCGCCTGGGAGGTCCAGCGCGACACCCGGAACGTCGCCTCGCTCGGCGTGACCTCGGGGTCGCCGACCGCGAGCCGGCTGATCTCGCTCGCCGCGCGCAGGTATCCGTCCATGAGCGTCGGGGAGAGCAACTGGACGTCGGCGATGTTGTCGAAGTTCGCGCTCTTCGTGTCCAACGGCAGGTAGTCGCCGGCATCGATGTCCAGGTCGAGGAGATCGTAAATCGAGCGCGAGTACTCGGCCCGGTTCAGCCGCTGGAAGGTCCGCCGTCCCGGGTTCGGGTCGGCGTCCCACGCGGCGTCGAGCCGGGACTCGAGGACGGCCGCGAGCGTCCGCAGGCTGTCGGGCGTCGGGCGGCGCACTCCGACCGGCGGCATCATGCCGGCCCGCAGTTTTCGCACCATCCGCTCCGCGACCACGGCGTTGTCGGCGGCCGAAGCCACCTCGAAGGTCTCGAGCGACATGCCCCCGCTGACCCGGCGCGGGTTGTGGCAGCGCATGCACGTCCCGGCGACGACCCCCTGCGCGACCTCGACGGAGAGGGTGTCGACCGCGGGCGTTGGTGTTGGGCCGGTCAGTCGCGTGACCGCTTGCGGCCAGGTAGCCGGAGGATGCTCGGGCCCCCTCGCGCCGTCAGCCTCCTGACCGACGACGGGGCTCGGGAGAACACCCGCTGCGACCAGCAGGAGAAGCGATGTTCGCATGTCCGAGGCCTCTTCCAGCAACGCGCCGCGCCCCGCGGGGCGCAAGGATACACCAACTGTAAAATGTACCATCGACGCAGAGCGCCCGGCCAGCCGAAGGTTTTGCTAGACCGCCCTCTCGGCCACCGATTCCGCCGATCCGCTCGCGGCCCAGTTCCGGCCCCGGAGCCAGAGGGCGGCTGCCGCAAGAGCGAACGAAGCGGACCACAGCCAGTAGCCAGCGCCGGGGTATTGGTGCGCAACGGCAGCCTCCTCGTACGGGAAGGGCGCCGGACTGAAGACACGAGACATCCCCAGCCCCAGGTTCGCTACGCCCATGCCGCCGAGGATCCACCGGAGCCACCGCCGGTCGGGTCGCCGGGAGCCCAGCAGCGCCGGGAGGGTCATGAGGATCGGCAGATTGGGGAGGAGCACCGCGGCGCCGATCCACACCATCGACACCACGTCTCCCATCGTGACCAGCGCCGTCATCAGCTCCCGCAGGAACTCATATGGGCGTTGCGATCCGACGAAGGCCACGAGGTCAGGGTGGAGCGATCCGGCTTCAACCCAGACTGTTCGAGAGAGTGGGAGAAAGAACGAGGCCGTGAACATCGCCCACCCGGCCAGCAGCACGGGCCGCCACCTTTGCCGTCCAGCTTTCGCGAACTCCTTCGAAAGCGCGGCTGCTTCACCCAGTTCAGCGCAGACGGTGTTGAAGGCTCGGGCCGGGGACTGCTCGGGCGTCATCTCGAGTTCCAGCTCGAAGCGCGCGCGGAGGTGGTCCTCCAATTCGTCGACTTCGCGCGGAGAAAGCGAAGAGCTGCGCTCCACTTTCCGGCGCCACCCTGTGACTTCGGTCTCCAGTTCAAACATGGTTTTCTCCGGAGTACAGACCAAGCTTCGAAGGCAGGCCGGCCGTGTGCGGCTGGACGGAGGCCCATTCGCGGCTGCGGAGCCACAGGGCGGTCGCCACAACGATGAACGATGCGCACCACATCCAGAAGCCAATCCCGGCATGAAACGGGGCGCCGGGGTCGCCGAAACGGAGTAGACCGAGACCAAGAGGCAGAGCACCCGTCGCCCCGACGATCCATGCTGTCCACCCTCTGCGAGACGGACGCCGGTGCCGCCACGCCGAAAGGGTCGTCAGCAAGATCAGATTGGGCAGCCACAGACCGGCGATCGCGAGAGCGGGCCCGCTGCCGGTAACCCGAACCAGTTCAGGGACGATTTCGTAGCCGTAGGTAGTCCGATCGAAGTGGGGGCCGGCATACGCATAGGCCGGGAAGAGAAACGACGCGGCGTAAAGGGCCCAGCCCGCCAGCAGCAGGCGCCGCGATCGACGTTGCCCTGCCTTGGCGAACTCCTTCGAGATGGCGGAGGGCTCGCCGAGTCCTTCAAGAGCGGATCTCAACGCCGTGGCGGGCGTCAGCGCCGGGTTGAGATCAAGCTCCAGATCGACCCTTGCGCGCAGGTGATCTTCGAGTTCATCCAGCTCGCGAGGCGAGAGGGAGGACCTTCGTTCCACCTGCGTGCGCCAACTTCTGATGTCCCCCTCGAATTCAAGCATGGGTGCCTCCCCAGGACATCCGAAGGGCCCCGTACACGGCCTGCCAACTCTCGCGGTCCGTCGCCAGCTGGCGCTTTCCGCGGGCGGTCAGCCGGTAGTACTTGCGACGCCGTCCCTCTTCGGTGAGTTCCCAGCGGCCGGCGATGAGGCCGTCCCGTTCCAGCCGGTGGAGGACGGGGTAGAGCATCCCGTCGGACCACTCCAGGTCGCCGCCCGAGAGCAGCTTCACGTGCTTGAGGATCTCGTACCCGTACGTCTCTCCTCCGGCGAGGATGGAGAGCACCATCGGGCGAGACGACGCGGCCACCAGCTCCTTGTAGACGGGCTTCTTCATCCGGACACTCCGTGCTCAGGACCCGATACCGTGAAGTACTGATACTATGAGGTACAATGTACCCCGCAGTACAATGTACAGGTTTGCGGTGTCGTGCAAGGAGTCTCCATCGGCGTTCCCGCGGGAACGCGTGGCAGGTGTCGTCAGCGCGCCGGAAGGGGGATCGATGCGACGGAGGGGCGATCGAACTCATCCCGGTACACGCCCCAAATCCGGGAAGTCGTGAAGCGAAGCGCGTCGAACCGCTCCGGCAGTCGCACGTCGCGCGTGGCGCCGTCGGGGGCGATACGCAGCCACAGGGAACCGCCGGCCAATCCGCCCGCACCCAGATCGAGGGGCTGCAGCCACATCGTCCCGTCTTCACCGCAGCGGAAGTCGACGTACCGGGGCAGGTAGCTCGCGAGTTCGTGCGGAGCCCCCTGCACCATCGACGCCATTTGATTCAGGAGCCGCAGGCTGTCCGCCTCACTGAGCCGGGTCGCGACATCTCCCGTCACTTCGGCCTGCCTCAGCGCGAACACGGCTCCGGCAAACTGTCGCGGATCGACCTCCGTGAAGGGCACCGGCGGAAGGTCGATGGGATCCACCTCGGCGCCGGATCCATCGAACCCGCGCAGCTGATTCCTGACCCTGTCGTGGACGCGCACGAGATTCTCGCCGCAGGAAGCCCACAGCCGGTACCACAGGGGAAAACCGCCGTCGCTCGCGATGAAGCCCGCGGACGGATCTTCCAGGGCTTCGCCGAGCGCCACGAACATCCGCGTTTCGCCGGTCTCCGGATCCACGGCCATCAGGTCGGCTCCCAGGAGCCCGAAACGGAACTGCAGCACACCCCCCTGCATGGTCACGGTCGAGCGAGGCACGATGATCTCGCGGCCGAGTCTCGCCGTTCGCACCGAGGCATCCAGCATGCTCATCCCGCTTCGCACGCTGCCCCGGGGGACCGACGTCGACGCGAGGGAGAACTGCTCCCACTCCGCTGCGGGCCCCGAGATCCGGATCAGCGCGTGGTGCAGGAGGTCCAGGACCCATGCCTCGCCCTCCCAACCTCCCGCGACGAAGGCCGAGGGCATCGGGAACTCGTCGGGTCCTCCTCCGGGTGATCCGTGAGCGCCGAGGGACCCGCCATCCGCACCGAATCCCATGAAGTACGGCTCCTGCGAATTCAGAACCCAGACGGAGCCGTCGGCCAGCACCTCGAGGTCCCGGACGACCGCGAGGGAGTCCGACGTGCCCTCCATCTCGATGGCCGAGGTCCCCAGGTCGAGCGGCGCCTCGGGGTCGCCTCCGCCCGGGACGCCTCCGCACGAGACGAACGCCGAGCCCGACAGGACGGCCGCGACGCGCCACGAGGTTGAGAGTGCGACCGTTCTCACGGTTCAGAGACCGAGGTCGAGCAGGACCTTCCCGACGGGACCGGATTCCACGGCCTCGTGAGCGGCCACGATGTTCTCGAGCGCGAAGCGCTCCGCGACCGTGTGGCGCAGTTCCCCTTCGGCGAGCCACTTGGTGAGGTCCTCCACCGCCTTCTGCTTCGCCTCCTCGGGCATGAGGAAGACGAGTTCGAAGCGCACCGTGAGGTTCTTGTAGAGGAGCGTGTAAAACGGGACAGCCGGCTGGGGTTCGCCCTCCGAGGCGTAGGCGGAGATCACCCCGTTTGCCTTCAACATCTCGATCGAGGCGTCGAGATTCTCGCCCATCTCGACTTCGACGATGCGGTCGAGCCCTTCTCCCTCGGTCAGTTCCGAGACGCGAGCCGCGACATCCTCCTCACGATAGTTGATGACGACGTCCGCGCCCGCCGCTCGGGCGATCCTCACCTTTTCGTCCCTGCTCACGGTGGCGAGGACACGGGCGCCTCCCAGCCTGGCGCACTGGATCGCGTAGGCGCCGACCGCGCCCGCGCCGCCGGTCACGAGTACGGTCTGCCCCTCGACGGGACCGTCGGCGTACACGCAGCGATGCGCGGTCAGGGCGGGGATGCCGAGACACGCACCCTCCGTGAACGTCGCATTCGGGGGAAGCGGGACGGCCCGGGACTCGGGGACGGCGGTGAACTCCGCCGCCGTACCGAGGTCCCGCCCCCACTGCGCCTCGTAGACCCACACGCGGTTGCCGAGCCTGCCGGCATCGACGCCGTCGCCCACCTGGTCGATGACCCCGGCGCAGTCGAAGTGCGGCACCACGAGGGTGGAGGCGAGCGCGCCGCGGCCGCCGGCGCGCCGCTTCACGTCGACCGGGTTGATTCCGGAGGCGCGGACGCGGACCCGAACCTCGCCCGGGCCGGGCACCGGCGTCTCCCGCTCACCCACCTCCAGCACGTCGTCCGCCGATCCCAGTTTCGTGTACCATGCTGCTCGCATGTCTTCGTTCTCCCGCTATGCGCCGCTGGGGTCGCTGCTCGTGTCCGCGCCGGAACTCAGGCCCTCGGTGTGTCCGTCCACGGGGAGCGCCTGCCCGGATATCTTCGCACCCGCGTCGGACGTGAGGAAGACCACGAGCGCGGCCACGTCCTCCGCGTCGACGAAGCGCCGGAGCGAAATCTGCCGCAGCCAGTTTTGCCGGACCGCCTCCTCGGACACTCCCCGCGTCGCCGCCTGGGCCGCGATCACGCGGTCGATGCGGTCGCCGCGGACGCTGCCCGGGCAGATCGCGTTCACGCGGATCCCGGCCGGACCCAGTTCCATGGCCAGGGTGCGGGTGAAGCCGATCACGCCCCACTTCGCCGCTGCGTAAGGGCTGCGCAACGGATAGCCGTGCAGTCCGGCGGTCGAGGAGAGGTTCACGATCGACCCGCCTCCCACCCGCCGCAGGGCCGGGACGGCGGCCCGGGCGCAGAGGAACATGCCGTCGAGGTTGACCGCCAGCGTCCGCCGCCAGCCATCGAGATCGAGCGTTTCGACGGGCCCGGTGGGGCCGGCCGTCCCCGCGTTGTTCACGAGGACATCGAGGCCGCCCAGCCCCGCGAGCGCCTCGGTGAACAGCCGTTCCACGTCCGCCTCGGCGCTGACGTCCGCCACCGTTCCGGCGAGGTCGCCCTCCGCCGAACGCACCAGGTCTTCGAGCGCGTCGGCGTCCCGGTCGCAGACGTGCACCCGTGCCCCCTCGTCGACGTAGGCCAATGCGATCGCCTGGCCGATTCCCGCCCCGGCGCCGGTGATGACGACCCGTCGGCCTGCGTGCGCGGACACGTCGTCAGTCTCCGTCCCGTTCGGACCCGGCCGCGTCGTAGCCGTGTTCCTCCGCAGGGTAGCTTCCCGCCCGCACCTCCTCGGCGTAACGGGCGACAGCCTCCCGCGCGGCGTTCCCGAGTTCGGCGTATCGCTTCAGGAAGCGGGCGCTGAACCCTTCGTTCAGGCCCAGCATGTCATGCAGGACCAGCACCTGTCCGTCGCAGTCCGGACCGGCACCGATCCCCACCGTTGGCACGGAGACGGCCTCCGTCACTCGACGGGCCGCGGATGCCGGCATCAACTCGAGGACGATGGAGAAGACACCCGCTGCCTCCAGGGCGACGGCCTCCTCAACCAGACGTGCCGCCGCCTCGTCGTCCTTCCCCTGGATTCGGTGTCCCCCGAGCGCATGCACCGACTGCGGCGTGAACCCAAGGTGGCCCATCACGGGAATTCCCGCGCGGACGATCGCCTTCACCGCATCGACGATCTGGAACCCGCCCTCGAGCTTCACGGCGCCGGCGCCGGTGTGCTTGAGGATGTTCCCCGCGTTCCGCACGGCCTCCGCGGGCGAGACCTGGTAGCTGAGAAAGGGCATGTCGACGACGACGAGCGCGCGCGACGCTCCCCGCGCCACGATCCGGCCGTGGTACGTCATCTGCTCCACCGTGGCGGAGAGCGTCGTCTCCTCCCCGCACAGGACGCTCGCCAGCGAGTCGCCCACGAGGATCAGGTCCACGCCCGCCGCGTCCACGAGCGACGCGAAGAGCGCGTCGTAGGCGGTGATCGCGACGATCTTCTCGCCGCGCGCCTTCATCCCGACGAGGTCGAACGTCGTCACCCTGCGTCCGCCGGAGCCTCCCCCCGGCACGCTCATGGTTCGCGTCACTGGGTCATCCTGTGGTCAGCCTCGGACCATCGGCCCGGGCGGAAACAACGACCGGCCCGTCCCGCCGTCCACCACCCGGATTGCGCTCACGGGGCAGTTGGCCGCCGCTTCGAGGACGAGCGACTCCGGGTCGCCCTTCGAATCGACGACCGTCGACTGGCGGTTCTCGTTGTGCGCAAACACGCCCGGCGCGGTGGCGACGCACATCGCGTTGCCGACGCAGAGTCCGCGATCGACGTCGATCTTCACCATGTCACGCTCACGTTGCGGCCCTCACCAGGTCACGGGCATGGATTCGATGGAGCGGAACTGGATGCTCGGCTGGTAGCGCAGTTCATCCGTCTCCAGCTCGAACCGCTCGAAGCGGCGCGCCAGCCCGCGGAAGACCTCCTGCCCTTCCATGCGCGCGAGCGCGACGCCGAGGCAGTAATGAATCCCCGACCCGAACGACAGGTGAGGGTTCGGCTGGCGCCCGATATCGAACCGGTCCGGATCCTCGAACACGGACGGGTCCCGGTTCGCCGCCGCGATGATCCACCGGATCCGCTCGCCGGGCGACAGCGTCTTCCCGCACAGTTCGGCCTCCCGCGCGACGATGCGCTGGGTCGATTTCACCGGCGGGTCGAAGCGCAGGCACTCCTCGGTCGCCGTACGCGCGAAGCGGTTGGGGTCCGCCCTGAGCCTGTCCCATTGCGCCGGATGCTCGATGAAGGCGCGGAGACCGTTACAGATCAGGTTCATCGTCGTCTCGTGTCCCGCGAACAGCATCAGTCCCGTGTTCACGAGTACCTGGTGCCGCGTGAAGACGCCGTCGGTCTCCCCCCGCGCCAGAGCCGAAATCAGGTCGTCGCCGGGATTCTCGATCCGCTCCTCGACGAACGGGCGGGCGTACTCCACGATCCCGCGGATCCCCTCCGTCAGGGGTCGCAGCCGGTCGGGTTCGCCGCGGTTCAGGTGGAGGATGCTGTCCGCGAGCCCCCGGAGCGTGTCCATGTCCTCGCGGGGGACGCCCATCAACCGCGCGATGATCCGCACCGGGAGCGGCGCGGCCAGGTCGGTGACGACATTCATGCGTCCCCGGGGCCGCAACTCGTCCAGGAGTTCGTCCACGGCCCGGCGCACGAAGGGTCGCCAGCCCTCCATCGCCGTCGGGGTGAAGAACGAGTGAACCGTCTTCCGCTGCTCGAGGTGTTCGGGCCGGTCCTGCTCCACGAGTTGGTCCGCGCGGAACGCCTTGACCTCCTCGAACAGCGGCGCGTCCTCGGGCAGCACCGGCGGATACGGCGCCCCCTCCACGCCTCGTATCACCGCCGAGGAAAAGAGTTCGTGGTGCCGGAGGATCCAGACGACGGGATCATGTCCCGTCACGACCCAGAGTCCGAACTTCTCGTTCCAGTGGACGGGGTCGCGCTCCCGCAGCCGCGCGAAATGGGCGTACGGGCGCGCGATCACTTCTTCGGCGAAGAGATCGTCCAGTTCCGGCGCGGCGACGGCGCCGCGATTCGAGGCGTGGATCAGGGCGTGAACCGGTAGACGACAGGCAGTCGGGATACGTCCGTGACGTTCGAGTCCGTGTGGTGGTAAATGTTCTGCCGTCCGGTGCCGCAGTCCCCGTAGGTGTCGCAGGAGATGGGCCCGACGAGACCCCCGAATCGGGCCGCTTCGATCCGCGTGCGGAGGGTGGCACGGTCTATGTAGAGTCGTCCGCCTTCTTCCACCGCGGCGGACTCGATGGCGCTGAGCAGGAGCGTCGCGGCATCGTATGCGAGCGCCCAGTAGGGAGACTGGGGCCGCTCTCCGTACTCGGATTCGTACCGGGCGATGGCGTCGTCGGCGCTCGTCCCGGTCACTTCGTTCACGTTGCCGCCGTAGTCCGACTCCGGGCCCGCGAAGTAGATCCCCTCGGACTGCGGCGTCGCGAGGAACTCGGACACGAGGAGCGCCGCGCCGGAGATGAGCGTCACCCCATCGAGGCCGTCGAAGCTCTGCGCCTGCGCCGCGAAGGGCGAACCTTCCGCCCGAAACAGAGGGAAGAAGATCCCGTCCGGACCCGCCGCCGCGAACTCCGAGAGGACGGGCGTCATGTCGGTCTCGCCCTTCCGGATTCCGGTGGCGACGGGGATCTCACCGCCGAGCGCCTCGAACGCGGCCCCGAAGGCGTTCACGAGGGCCGTCGTGTAGGGATCGCCGTCATGGAGCGTGACGATCCGCCGCAGACCCAGTTCGTTGTAGGCGAAGTCGGAAAGGGCCCGCGCCTGATAGAGGTCGTTGTTCGCGACGCGGTAGTAGCCGTGGTGATAGGCGGGGTTCGGGTTGCCGGCGAGGTCCGAGGTCAGCAACGGGGACGTGGTGCTCGGCGCGACCATTGCGAAACCGGCCTGGCTGATCACCGGCGAGGCGGCCACAGCCGCCGCCGAGCAGGACGTACCGATGACGCCGACGACCTGTGGATCCGCCACGATTTCCCGGGCGCCGGCGCTCCCGCCCTCCGGTGAGCACCCCGAGTCGACGGGCTCGCCCAACTGGATGCTGCGTCCGCGGATCGTGGCGACGTCGCGAACCGCGAGTTCGATCCCGCGCCGCGCGGGTTCCCCCAGGGAAGGAGCCCCGCTCATCGCCAGGAGCGACCGTATCTTCACCGCCTCGCCGCGAAGCACCGTGACCGTCCCCAGCGGTCCCGGTTCGAAGCTGGATGGACCGGTACTCCCGTCGCACGAAGCCGTAAGCGCCGCCGCAAGTGTCGCCGCGAGCGCGGGGACCCGCCTGCGCGGCACAGCCCCGATTCGATGACCCATTTCACACTCTCCTCGTGACAGGTCGAGTTGTTTTACCGCAAGCTACGCGGGGGCAACGGCGCCTCCAAGACATCGAAGGGGTGTTCATGATGGCTCAAGATCGACCGCTCCCACTCGTCGCGGGCCTTGCCGCGAGTCTCGGCGTGAGTCTCCTGTGCGGTGCCTGCAACGGGGTGGGATCGGGCGAGGGAGAGGGGGTTCCCCTGGCGGAGCTCGCGCGCGGAGCGTTGGCGCCGCCCGCCATGCTCGCCAACGACCGCTTCCTTCCCTCGTCCGAGGCGGAGGCCGCCCGACATGCCTTCTCCGGCACCATCGCGTTGACCGGCGCGGAGATGAAGACGGAACCCGCGGAACTCGATCCGCGCCGGGTCATGGGTCGCGACACGAAGCGCTTCCCCGACGTGCCGTTGGGATTCGTGGCGGATGGCCGCGACCTGATTCCGTGGGATCGCAACCTCATCGTGTCCGGCACGCGCACCGAGGCCGGGAGTTACTGGGACGTTCTGGTCGGACCCGGCACCGTGTGGTCCGAACCGGGCGAGACGTGGTCGCGGGCGGCATTCCCGCTGCAACTCGCGAGTTCCGTCGAGAACGAGACGTACAACGGCGTGGCGACCTTCGCCTTCAACGACCGGGAGGTGTCGGGCGTCCGCTTCCAGACCGTGACCCAGGGACGGCCCTACTTCCTCGTGCAGCGGCGGCTGATGTGGGGTCAGCTCGCCGCGGAGTACACGCCGGGCCCGGCGCCGGCGGAGGTGATCGAGGCCTTCGCCGCCGAGAAGGCGCGGCGTCTGCCCCTGCGCCCGATCTCCGACCTGCGCCCACGGGTGGGAGACACCGCGTTCGACGCCATGCACGGAGACATGAATGTCGAGAACATGGTCACCGCGGCCTTTCTCGTGCGGGACACCCTCTACGTCGCCGCCTGCCCGACGCCGTTCGGGGAGCTTCCCTTCTGCCGGGAGCAACGCTTCGGGATCTGGTCCGTCACCAAATCCACCGGCAACACCGTGGCCGCCCTCCGCCTCGCGCAGCGTTACGGGCGCGGCGTCCTCGACGAACGGGTCGCCGACCACCTCGATGTGACGGCGGACCACGACGGCTGGGATGACGTCCGCTTCCGCGATGTCCTCAACATGGCCACCGGCGTGGGCGAGGGATCGACGCGAATCGACCCCAACAACACGGGCGACGGCTACCTGATCGGCTACGACGACTGGTACACGGCGATCTCGAAGGACGCCCGGATTCGCCAGGTGTTCCGCGCCTCGAACCACCCGTGGGGGCCGGGGGAGGTCGTCCGCTACCGCGACCAGGACGCGTTCCTCATCGGCGCGGCGATGGACGCCTACCTCAAGCATCGAGCCGGAGACGGGGCGGACCTCTGGAAGATGCTGGAGGAGGAAGTCTACCGCCCCATCGGCGTACCGCACGCACCGACGAATCGGCTCGTCGAGGCGGACGGCTCGCTCACGCTGCCCCAGATGTCACAGGGCTACTACCCGACGGTGGACGACCTCGCGAAGATCGCCCGCCTCCTGCAGAACGGCGGCGTACACGAGGGCGAACCGTTGCTGCACCCCGAGTTGACCGCCGAGGTCCTCTACCGGACGGACGTCCGCGGAACCGCCTTCGGCCCGCCCGCCGAAATCGGGCAGCCCAGCTACTACCTCGCACTGTGGCACCAGAACTACGTCGGTGAAGGGGGCTGCGTCGTCGACCTCACGCGCATGTCGGGCTGGGGCGGCCACCGGGTCGTCCTCTTCCCCAACGGCATCGTCGCGATCCGCATCTCGAAGGTGGCCGGGAGCGAAGCCTCTCCCGTGGACGGACTGGCCGCGGTGGCCGACCGCCTGGACCCGTTCTGCGCCTGACCGAGCCGAGCCCGCGACTCCCCGGAGCCCCCGACGACCCGAAACCTGCGACTATCTTGAGCTGGTCTCCGGGTCCGCGGTCGCGTGTGACTTCTCTTCGAGGATACCGGAGCCGTAGTCCTCGCTGAGGGCGCGCTTGAGGCGGTGGCGTTCGTCGTTGAGGCGGTAGACTTGCCGCGCCGCTTCAATGAATGGTGAGCCGAACTCGCGGGCACGTTCGAGAGCGCGCAACTTATCCTCGACATCCCAGATGCCCCGGTTCACGGCTTCCAGTTCCCCGACGCGTTCCATGACGCGGAGCGGGGCCTCCTCGAGCGGCCCGATGGTCCGTTCACAGATTTCCTCGAGGCGCCCGAGTTCGGAGACGACGTTTGCGAGCCTCCGGCGATCGCGGATCCGGGCCTGTTTCAGCCGGAGGATGGTGATCCGGTCGATGAGTTCGCCGGCGGAGACGGGGATTTCGATATTCACGCACCGAAGATAAGCGGGGAGGGGACGCGGTGAAGATAGGACTCGTGGGGTTCGCGGGTTCGGGGAAGACGACGGTATTCAACGCGATGACGGGGCTCGGCGTCCCGGTCGGGTTCGGCGGCGAGGTGCGGCTGGGTACGGTGCGGGTCCCGGATGAACGAATCGATGCCCTCAGAGCCCGCCTCTCCCCGCGCCGGACGACGTACGCGGAGATGCGGTTCTGCGACATCCCGGGCGAATACGGCGCGGCGAGCAGAGGCCTGTCGCCGCGCGGGCTCCAGCAGATCCGCGATCAGGAAGCGCTCTGCCTCGTCCTCCGCGGTTTCGACAACCCCGCGCTCGCGGACCCGCCGGACGCGGAAGGCGAACTGGAGGCCTTCGCCACGGAATGTCTGCTCTCCGACCTCGACCTCGTCGAGCGCCGGCTGGACCGGGCGCGTCGCGAGGGGGCGGACGCGGTCGAGATCGCCGCCTTCGAACGCGCGCTTGACGCACTCGAAGGCGAGCAGCCGCTGCGGACCGTGCCCCGGGCGGAACTGGACCGCGCGCCGTTCCGCGGCTACGGCCTTCTCACGGACCGTCCGCTGCTCACCGTGCTGAACCGCAGCGAGGACCGGGCAGGGGAGGCGCTACCGCCGGCGCTCGCCGCGCGACTCGCTGGGATGGGGGCCGGCGGCCTGGCGCTGTCCGCGCCCGTCGAGGCGGAGATCGCCGACCTCGACCCGGAGGATCGAGCAGCCTTCGTGGAGGCGCTCGGCCTGCGCGAACCGGCGCTCGCCCGCTTCATCCGCGCGGCCTACGGGCTCCTCGATCTCATCTCCTTCTTCACCGCCGCGCCGGTCGAAGTCCGTGCATGGACGATCCGGCGCGGCACGCGCGCCAGGCGGGCGGCGGGCCGGGTCCACTCCGACATGGAGCGCGGCTTCATCCGCGCGGAGGTCATCCCCTACGAGGTCTTCGCGAAGTACGGCTCGGAGCGGGCCGTGAAGGAGGCCGGCCTGATGCAGGTCGAAGGCAAGGATTACGTGGTCGCGGACGGCGACATCCTCCACATCCGCTTCAACGTCTGACCCGGGCAGCCACCCCCGCATCGCAGGTTCCCTTAAAAGAAGCAGGGGCCCCCGAAGGAGGCCCCGCGCCCTGCGATCGAAACCACAGGGGGTGTTAGACGCAAGCTAAAACGCGCAGCGAACGAGATCAAGCAACAGGAACGTTGGGTGGTGGCGCTACCCGTCGAGCAGGGTCTCGATGTGGGCGGCGGTCGCGAGCGCCGTGCCGTCGAGGTTGTAGCCGCCCTCGAGCAGCGAGACGACGCGCCCTTCGCAGCAGCTGTCCGCGTAGTCCATCGCCATCCGGGTCATGCGCCGGAAGGCGTCGTCCGTGAGTGCGAAGCAGCCCAGGAGGTCGTCGACCCGGCTGTCGAAACCCGCCGAGAGGATCACGAAGTCGGGATCGAAGGCGGCGACGGCTGGCGAGAGCATGTCGTCCCAGCGGCCCAGCATGTCTGCGTCGGTGGCGCCGCAGTCGAGGTGGACGTTGATGTTGAATCCGGTCCCCTCGCCTTCACCGGTGAGGGCCGGGTCGCCCGTTTGCGGGTAGGCGGCCCAGTCGTGGGCAGAGAAGAAGAGGACCGACGGATCATCGTAGAAGTTGTTCTGCGTCGCGTTCCCGTGGTGGTAGTCCCAGTCGATGACGAGTACGCGCTCGAACCCGTGGACCTGCTGCGCGTACTTCGCCGCGACGCCGGCGTTGCTGTAGTAGCAGAACCCTTCCTCGGCGCCGGTGTTGTTCGCGTGGTGACCCGGTGGCCGAATCGCGCAGAAGGCGTTTCGCACCTCCCCCGCCACGACCGCATCGATCGCCGTCAGCGCGCCCGACACGGCGAGTTCCGCGACCGCCCCGGAGACTTCGATTTCGCGGATCGATGCCACGTGCTCCGGCGTGTGGTGCGCCTCGATGTGCGACATGGCCTCGGCGGCCGGCGCGAGCGGCACCGTGGCCTCATCCAGCCCGCGCGCCACGAGTTCCTCCCGGATGCGTACGAGGCGGTCGGGAATCTCCGGGGGGCGCCCGCCGTCCGGGCGGATCAGGACGTGGTCCAGGTAGCGCGGATCGGAGAGGAGCCCGGTCCCCGTCGCGGGGCTGGAAGGTGGGCTCGAAGCCGCGTCGCTCGAGGCACCCTCCGACGCCCCCGAATCGGGGGCCTCCCGGCAGGACCAGGCGGTGGCGGGCAGCAGGCCGAGTCCAGCGACCCCCAGCGCGGCCTCCTCGACGAACTTCCTGCGTGTGCGGGCGCGTGTGCGGGCGAAATCTCTCGGCGTGCGCATGGCGGGACCCCCTTTCCGGAAAGTAGACTAATCAAAGCCCGACGCGGGTCGCGAGAGTCTGTCGCCAGGGTTCGAACCGGCCTGCCCCAACCCCGAGGTATCCCATGGCCGCCGGAAACACGCGCAGGAACCCTTCTCTCCGCACCCTCCTCCTGCTGGGGAGCGTCACCGGAGGCATGGTATTGCTCGACGGTTGCGGAGGAGCCCCGGGAGAGGAGGAGACCGAAGCGATGGCCGAGCCCGAGGAGGCCGCCGACACGCGGATGGTGGATCAACTCGCCGCCGGGGACGCGATCTTCGGACTCTTCTCCGGCGATCACACGCCCGAGGCCGGCGCCGCCATGGCTGCGAACCGTCCGCTCGACTTCGTGTTCTACTCGCTGGAATCCGGCCCCTTCGACATCCCCGCGCTCGAGAGTTACGCCGCCGGGATGTCGGAGGCCTCGGGGCACCAGATGCCCCATCCCATGCTGCTGCGGATCCCGCCGATCCGGGACGGGCACGACGAGGCGCGGGACCGTGCTGCGCAGGGACTGGCGGCGGGCGTTTCGGGGATCGTCTACCCCCACGTCGAGACCGCGGAGGAGGCCGCCCTCGCGGTGGATGCGCTCGGCGATGCCGCCTGGCCCGGCAATCCGGACGGCCACCTGATCAGCTTCCTCCTCATCGAGGACCAGGTCGGGATCGACAACGTGCGGGAGATCGTCTCCACCCCCGGCGTGAGCGCCGTCTCCCCGGGGCCGGGCGATCTGCGGCGCGTCTACGACGGAGACATGGAGAAGGTGGAGGAGGCGATCCAGATCGTGCTCGCCGCCTGTCTCGAATTCGACGTGCCGTGCGGGGTCACGGCGGGCGTGGACGACATCGCCATGCGGATCGAGCAGGGGTTCCGCGTGATCATCGTCACGCAGCCGGAAGCCGTCGCCCTCGGAATGGCCGCCGCCGGCCGCTAGCGCAGGAGGAAAGATGAAGTCGCTCATGTTGATCGCCCCGGTCGTCGCGCTCGGCCTCATGCCCGCGGGCGCGCTCGCGCAGGAAAGCTCCGGCGACGGAGGCCGGGACGAGGTCGAGCCTTCGCGCTGGGAGTCGAACCACTCCATCGTCGTGAACGGGGAGACCGTCGCATACGAGGCGGTCGTCGGCAGCGTCATCCTCCGGGACGACGACGAGAACGCGACCGGGGAACTCTTCTACACGGGATACTTCCGGACGAACGGCGGAGACCCCTCCACGCGCCCCATCATCTTCGCCTACAACGGGGGGCCCGGCTCGGCCTCCTTCTGGCTCCACATGGGGATCATGGGGCCGCGCCGCGTGGTGACGCCCAACGTGGGCCAGCAGGCGCCGCCCCCGTACCCGCTCGTCGACAACGGATACACGGTGCTCGACATCGCGGACGTCGTGATGGTGGACCCGATCGGGACCGGGTTCAGCCGGCCCGCCGGCGACACCGACGGGACCCACTTCTGGGGGATGGACGAGGACGCCGCCTCCCTCACGCAGTTCATCCGCCGTTTCCTGAGCGAGAACCAGCGCTGGAACTCGCCGCGCTACATCCTCGGCGAGAGCTACGGCACGACGCGGTCCGTGCTGCTGGCCCGGCACCTGCAGAACGCGAACATCGACCTGAACGGGGTCGTCCTCGTCTCCGCCGTCATCGACTTCAACACGCTCCAGTTCCCGGACGGTTCCCACATCGGCTTCATCACGAACGTCCCCTCCTTCGCGGTCGCCGCCGAGTACCACGACATGCTGCCGGGCGGGCGCCCGGACGACCTCGAGACGTTCATGAAGGAGGTCGAGGCGTGGGCGCTGACCGACTACGCGCAGGCGCTGCTCGCCGGCACCGCCGTGGATCCCGAACAGCGCGCGCGGGTGCTGCGGCAGATGCACGAGTACACGGGGCTGAGCATGGAGTACCTCGACAAGGCCGATCTGCGCGTCTCCGCCCCGGAGTTCGAGAAGGAACTGCTGCGGGACCGGCGGCTCACGCTCGCGCGACTGGACACGCGCTTCACCGGGCCGACGGGCGACCTGCTCGACCTGACCCCCGACCACGACGCCCAGTCTTCGGCCATCAGTTCCGCCTACACCTCCCTCTTCAACACCTACGTGCGGGACGAACTCGGCTACGACGGCGACCGCGAGTACTGGCCCAGCGGGATGGCGCGCCCGTGGAACTGGGAGCGACAGGGGGGCCGCCGCGGACCGTTCGGCGGCTCGGCGCTCAACGTGGGACCCGACCTCGCGCACGCGATCGAACGCAACCCGCGCCTCGACGTCCTGCTCATCAACGGGATCTACGACTTCGCGACGCCGTACTTCCCCATCGTCTGGTCGCTGGAGCAACTCGGCCTGCCGCCGGAGCTGCGCGACAACATCACCCGCGCGGACTTCGCCGCCGGACACATGATGTACGTGGAAGAGAGCCTGCTCCCGCAGTGGCGCGAAACGCTGGCGGGGTTCATCACGCGGACGGCCGGGGGGAATCTGGTCCCTTAGCGGGACCGCGCGGACCGGCGGCGGCCTTCGCCGTCCTCACCAGATCGTTTCGTAGCGTTCGGGGGCGAGGTCCCAGGTCTTCCCGTAGACATGGAGGCGGTTGGTCGGCCCGTCCGGGCCCACGAGCGGCGCGCCGGCGTGGGTCCACGAGAGGAGGCTGCCCCGGAGGTTGAGGACGCGCCGACCGTCCTCGTTCTGCCGCTTCGCGTACTCCGAACTCCGGTGCCCGATCGTGCAGTACGCCACGACAGTCAGCTCCGCGTAGCGGTCCGGATCCCGCTCGAACTCCTCGGAGGTGATGGAGCCCGGGATCCAGGAGATCTCGCGCTCACGCTCCGCCCGGGCGTCGACGAGCACCACGCCTCCGGACTCGAGCAGCCGCCCCACCTCTTCGACCGTGACCGCTTCCACCTCCGGAAAGCGCCGTTCGACTTCCTCCACCATCTCTTCCACGCGCGCGAGCTTCTCGGCATCCGTCAGCGGCGCCTGGCCGGCGCAACCGGCCGCGGCGGCGACGAGCACGAGGGCCGGAGCCAGCACCAGAGCTGTCTTGTGTCGTTCCATCGTCGTTCTCCCGGACGGACCGTTCAGGCGGCGCGGGCGGTCGCGATGCCCTCGGCCAGCGCTTTGACCAGCCGGGGAATCGAGTGCGCCGGCGTGGCGCACAGCGCGATCCGCACCGCGCCCCCCATCGGCACCACATACACCCCGGCCTCGCGCATGGTTGCGGCCGTCACCTCCGCGTCCGGCGTGAACACCGAGACGAAGAAGCCGCCCTCGTAGCGGGGGTAGGACAGCCCCGCGCCCCCGGCAAGCTCGTTGAAGACCGCGACGCGCTCGTTGAGGAGGCGAATCATCCCGGCGCGCTCCTCATCGGTGCGCCGGCGCAGTTCCGGATCCGTGAGGAGTTCGGTGGCGCCGAGCAGGCCGAGGTGGTTGCAGTTCGACCACGTGGCGCGGCATGAGAACCCGAGCGCGTTCGAGATCCGCCGCCGCTCCTCCGCCTCCCGGTGGAGCGCCACGAGCGCGCCCACCCGCGCGCCGTAGAGGGCGAACGACTTCGACACGGTCCAGCCCACGAGAACCGTCGCCGACTCCAGCATCCGCGGGATGTAGTCGATCCAGCGGTTGGACGCCTCGTCGCCGAACTTCGCGTACGCGTGGTCGAGGAGGAACGCGACGGGACCCCGGCGGCCGACCTCCCGCACGATCTCCGCCACGGCCTCCCACTCCGACTCGTCGAGCGAGTAGCCCGTGGGGTTGTTGCAGGGGAAGTTGAACAGGACGAGCGACCGCCCCTGCCGCTCGATCTGGCCTTCGAGCGCCGCCTTGAACGCATCCAGATCGAGGCGGATCGCGGCATCGAACGTATTGAAGGTCTCGATCGCGCGACCGGAATGGGTCGAGATCGTGTGGTACGGACCCCAGTAGTAGCTGGGCGTGAGCGCCGCCTGTCCCGGCTCGAGGAAGTTGAGGATCGCGTGGTGGATCGCCCCGGTACTCCCCGGCGTGGCGACGGCGACCGCCTGTCCGGCCAGACCGCCGTCCCCGCAGAGGTCCGCGATCACCGCGGCCAGGTACGGAGGGTCGCCCGAGATCGGCGCATAGCCGGCGGCCCGCGCGTGCGGCACCCGCGCCAGCGCCTCGGCGGCCGCGGGCATCACCGCGAGGCTCCCGTCGTCGTTCATCAGCGCCCCGAGCGTCGAGTTCAGGATCGACTCGCCCGCCGCGGCCCGCCGCACCGCCTCCCCGTGCAGGGCGAAGATCGGGTCGTTCCCTTCGCGCGTCGCCGCCTCGGGTATGAGACTGCCGGAAGCACCGGAAATTGTCGTCGCCGTCGTCATCGTCCGCTACCGGACCTTGTTCGAGAAGTTTCCGTGGACGCTGTACCGGGCGATGGCGCCGTCCTCCCGGTGGAAGATGTACGCCTCTCCCGGTTCGCCGTCGTCCCGTATGCGCCGGAATGTATCGCCACCCTCGTGCCGCAGCTTCGTCATCGCTTCGAGCGGATCGTTCGAGGGGACGCCGAGGGCCGCGAGACCATCGTCCCATCGGAGGATGACCGTCTCTCCCCACGTGGACTGGTACAGTCCCTCGTACTCCGCCAGAGATGCCGGACGCGCGGTGCCGCCGCCCGGGTCGCTCCGGATTTCCTCGAACGCCGCGCCGAGCGTCGCCATCATCTTCGTCCACACGTCGGTGGGGTTGGCGAGGGCGTTCATCATCACCACGCCCGCCAGCTTTTTCGCCGGAATGAGCTGGAAGGTCGAGCGGAAGCCCGGGCAACTCCCGCCGTGGCCCACCGCGCGTTCCCCGTCGCGGCGCGAGACCGCGAACCCGAGCCCCCACATCGTGTCGAAGTCGGGGTCGACCCAGTGCACGCGGTGCATCTCCCTCAGCGTGTTCGCGTCGAGAATCTCCGTCCCCCCGTTCTCCAGCAGCCGGAACTGCCACGAGGCGAGGCGCGCCAGATCCTCGACGGTGGAGGCGAACCCCGCCGCGGACGCCATCCCCAGCGCCTGGAAGAAGGGGGCCTCGGCCCGTTGGCCGTCCCGCTCGAGCCGCGAATACCCGGTGGCGTAGCGGCCGCCCCTGTGCTCGACGGGAATGTCCGGGTACGTGTCCGACATCCCCAGCGGCTCCAGGATCCGGCTCCGGATGTACTCGTCGTACCCCATCCCCGAAGCCTGCTCGACCAACTGCCCCGCCAGCGCCATGCCCAGGTTCGAGTACTGGAAGTAGCGGCGTCCGGGGTAGAGCGTCTCCTGCTCCGCGAGCCCTTCGATGATCTCGTCCGCGGTGGGGAAGGGATGGTCGGGACCCGTCCAGTAGGGGTGCGCCGATTCGCGCGGGAGTCCCGAGGAGTGGGTGAGGATTCCCTCCACGCTCACGCTCGGACCGTCGGGATAGACTTGGGCGAGGTCGTACCGCGGAAGGTGCGTGGAGACGGGGTCGTCGAGACCCAGCTTGCCCTCGTCCCGCTGCTGCATCACGCCGATGGAGGTGAAGAGCTTCGAGATCGAGCACACCGAATACATCGTCGACGGGGTCGCGGGGACCTCGGTCTCCCGGTGCGCGTACCCGTAGCCCCGGGCCCAGACGAGGTCCTGGTCGTGCACGAGCGCCGCGGACACGCCGGGGATCTTCTCGTACGCCATCTTCGCGTCGAGCCACGCCTCGAACAGCGCCACCGCCTGCTCGAAGCGCGGATCGTTCACGGGATCGCCGTTCCCCTGGGCGCACCCGGACGCGGGAGCCGCGAGCACGACGGCGACGACGAAGGCGGCGGCGCGACGCCACGGACGGCCTCGGAATCGATGGGTCATGAGGCGCCTCCTTGAGGGCAGGGTCGGAATCTGAGTTCGGCCTCCGGCGGCGAGGCGTTGCTCAACTCTGGCGCGAACGCGGGGGGCGCGCCACCCTTCGGCATGGCTCTTCCACCGTTCTTCCACCCGCACGAAAGGACCGAGACATGCGGAGACTTGTCCTGGCCGCAGCCCTCGCGCTGGGCCTGGCCGGAACGCTCGCCATCGGAGGCGCGGCCCCGGTGAGCGCGCAGGACTCGCAACTGCTCGCCGTGGGCGAGATGGCGCCGGACTTCGCGCTGCCGGGGGCGACCCGGTACGGGGCGCTGGAGAACCCGATCCGGCTCAGCGACTACCGGGGCGAGACCGTCGTCCTCGCCTTCTTCTTCAGAGTCAGGACGCGTGGCTGAACGGTTCAGATGAGAGCGTACCGTGATCAGTACGCAAGCGTATTCAACGAGGGCCGGAACGTGGTTCTCGTGGGCATCTCGAACGACCCGGTCGACGAACTCGCGTCATGGCTGAAGGACGAGGACTTCCCCTTCCTGTTCGGGAGCGACGCGGACAATGAGGGGGGGACGTACGTCGCCTTCGGCGGAGGCCTGAGGGAAAGCAACGCGGTGGACAGCCGCGCCGTGATCGTGGTGGGGCCCGATGGCCGTGTGGCGGGCGTCATTCCGAGCTTCAACCAGGTCGACCCGGCCGCCTACAACGAACTCGCCGCCATCATCGACGAGGTGACGCCCGAGCCTGTGGACCCGTAGGAACTAATCCTCTCCCGCTTGCCGAGCGGAGAGGATTCCGGTGACGGCCCCGACGAGGTCCTGGTCGGGGCCGACGCCGGTGTAGGCGACCTTCCCTTCCGCATCGAGGATCACGACGATCGAGGTCGTGGTCGCGGAGTAGGCGCGCACCGCCTCGCCCTCGGCATCCCACAGGTAGGGGTATCCCGCCCCGTGCGCCTCTGCGTGTCGCCTCACCCGCCGCAGCGACTGGGCCACGGCCACGGCCACGGCGACGACGTTCACCTGCTCCCCGTAGTCGGCCACCACTTCGTCGATCTCGGGTTGGAGGCCCTCGCACTGCTCGCACCACGCGGCCCAGAACTCGATGAGCGTGGGCTTGCCGGCGGCGTAGTCGAGGAGTTGGACGGCGTTTCCGTCCAGATCCTCCAGCGCGGCGTCGGGTCCCGCCGTGCCGGTGGCGAGGCTCACCTGCCCCGCGCCCGCCTGACCGCTCAGGGGACCGGCAAGCGCGACCAACGCAACGATCGCCGGCAACGCGATCCGCCTGAATTCAGAGTTCGCAGATTCAAAGATCACAGAAAATATCCCGCCCGGATGAGGTAGAACTGCGCCATCCCGATCATGATGGCGGCGGCGGCCCGTTTCATCCAGATCATCCACGTTCCCGACTTCGGCAACACCGCGACCGTTCCCGAGAAGAGACCCACCGCGATGAGCACGGCGGTCATGCCGATCGAGAAGGTGAACAGGTAGACGAACCCCATGAGCCCGGCCTGTTCGGCGACGACCCAGGTCAGGACCACGGCGAAGGCGGGAGCGCCGCACGGCGCGGCCACGATGCCGGAGGTCGCGCCGAGCAGGAACACGGCCCGGTAGGACCCGCCGCCGTGGCTGCTCGCCCAGGCCAGGAGTCGCTTCGGCACCGGGACGGGGAACACGTCGAGCATGAACAGCGAGAAGAAGAGAAGGAGATTGCCGGTCGCGAACAGCGCCCAGAAGCTCGCCCCGATCGAGCCGAGCACGGTACCGCTGAGGCCGGCGATGACACCCAGCAGTGAATAGAGGAGCGCGAGCCCGAGAGCATACGTGAGCGTGAGTCCGATGGTGCGCTTTCGCGGCTGGTCCTCGCCCGCCGTCCCCGAGATGACGGAGAACGTGATCGGGATCATCGGCCAGATGCACGGGTTCGTGCTCGTGAGCACGCCCGCCCCGAAGAGCGCGCCGAGCGCGAGGAACGGGTTGTCGGAGAGCGCCGGGAGGAGCCCGCCCGCCGGCTCCACCTGCAGGGCCGCGAGGGAGACGGCTTCGACGGCGCCGGTTATGGCCGGGTCGATCACGGGACCAGCGGCTCCGCCGGGGGACCGCCGAAGACGATCACGCCGTCCTTCACCACGAGATCGATGTTGCGCAGGTCGGCAATGTCTTCCAGCGGGTCGCCGTCCACGAGGATCAGGTGCGCCCGGCGCCCCGGCTGCACCGTCCCGAAGTCGTCCTCCTTCCCGAGCCAGCGCGCGCCGTTCGCGGTCGCGGCCCGCAGGATGTCGGCGTTCGGCACACCGGCCTTCGCGTACGCCTCGAGTTCGTTGAACAGCCCGACGTTGTCCGTGCCCGCGAGCAGCGGGACTCCGACCTCCACCGCGCGCCGGACAAACTCGCCCATGCGCTCGTAGGCCTGCCGTCCGTTGTGGAACTCCTCCAGCGAGAAGCGCGTGCGGTCGCCGTCGTCGATCTCCTGGATGAACAGCGTGGGGTCGAGTGCGGTCTCCGTCTCGGCCATGAGTTCGAGGAGCGACATGACCTCGGCGCTCTCCGGATCGATCTCCCGCCAGTCGGCCTGCATGCGCCCGACCGGGTTCCGTCCGCCGTCGAGCGACATGTCGCGACCGTCGGCCTGGATCTCGGGGGGCAGGAAGTCGCGCCACACCCGAATGTGGTTGAAACCGCTGATCCCGGCCTCGATCGCCTGCCGCCAACTCGTGCGAACCCCGATGTGCCCCGTAACCGGCAGTCCCTGCACGCGCGCCTCGGCCACGACGGCCGCAAGCACATCCGGGTCGAGGAGGAAGTACGCCTTGAGCAGATCGACGCCCTGTTCCTTGAGCGCGCGCACCAGCGCCGGGGCGGCGGCGGGGTCGTCGATGCTCACGTCCACCAGGGGGTGGTAGCCGGCGGGGCCGTCGATCAGCGGGCCGGCGGTGTACACGTCGGGGCCGGCCAGCACGCCCATCCGCACGGCATCCTTGAAGTCCATCGCGTCCTGGATCGCCGAGCCCGGATCGCGGATCGCCGTGACCCCGGCCGCGAGCAGATCCGCCCCGGCGAGGGGCTGCCAGTAGTGGTAGTGGTTGTCCATCAGCCCCGGGAGCAGCATGCGACCGCCCCCGTCGATGACCGGCGTGTCCGGCCCGATGTCGGGCATCCCGCCATCCTCCCCCATCCGCACGTCCGCGATCCTCCCGTCCCGGACGAGGACCGCCGCCGCAGGGACCGCCTCGTCGCCCGTGCCGTCGAACAGGCGGACGTTCGTGATCAGCAGATCGTCCGCGGGATCCTCGGCGATCGAGAAGCGAGCCTCGAAGGGAATCGGAGTGAACTCTCCGCTCTCCAGGTCCAGCCGCTGCATCCGCCGCCCCCCGAGGACGAGCAGCCACTCGCCGGAGGGATGGAACGCGAGCTGCTTCTGGTCGAAGGCGCTCAGGAAAAGCTTCCGCCATCCCGGCACCGACACGACGAGCTGATCGGCGCCGTTGTGCGTCATGACGTGCGCCCGCCGCGTCCCGTCCGGGGCCCACGCTACGGCCATCTCCCGCTCCAGCGTGTCCGTGACCCGCTCGAGCGACATCTCCTCCAGGTCGAGTTCGTACAGGTCCGTGCCGTCGAAGCGCCCCGTCTCGAGGAGGATCCGGTTCCCGTCCGGCGAGAGGGCGAACGACCACTCGTGCCAGCTCTGCGTGTGCGTGATCTGCTCCGCCTCGCCCCCCGCCAGCGGGATCCGCCACACGTGCGCCTCGTACTGCGAGCGGTCGTCCACGAAGAAGAGTTGGCTTCCGTCCGGGTGGAACTGCATGTGCCCGACCGACCCCGGGACGCCATGCAGGAAGCGGACGCCCCCCGTGGCCATGTTGCGGACGAGAATGTCCGCCCCCTGGCGGGATCTCGCGGCGTAGGCGAGGAAGCGGCCGTCCGGCGACCAGGCGGGCCGCGTGTCCCACGTGGCCCCGTCCGTGAGCTGGCGCGCCGTGCCGCCCTCGGCGGGAAGCGTCCAGATCTTCCCCAGGATGGAGACCGCGATCGTCGACCCGTCCGGCGAGAACGCGGGATCCCGGGCCCCGATATCCACGGTTACGTGCGACTGCCCCCGGACTCCGCCCACGCCCAGCGCGAAGCCCACCGCGACGGCGAGGAGCCCGAGCCTTCGCCTCATCCGCGCGCTGATCTCGCTCATCCCGGCAACTCTCCGTTCAGCTCCATGTAGACGCGCTGAATCGCGCGCGGCTTCTGGCTGTCTCGCAGCGACCATTCCTCGATGGCGCCGAACATCGCCGCCTCGGCGGCCTCTTCGGCGCTCATCCCTTCGCCGTGGAATCGCGTCGCCTCCTCCACAACCTGCTGCACCGCAGCGCGGAACGACACGAGGCCGGCCTCGAGAATCTCCGGCGACTCCATCACCCCGTGTCCGGGGACGTAGACATCCACGTCCATCTCGAGCGCGCGGTCCAGCATCGCCACCCACTCCGAGGGATACGCGGACCGCATGGCCGGGAAGATGTGCTTCAGGTACGTCTCGCTCATGAACAGCACCTTCCCCTCGGGCACGTACACGACAAGGTCCCCCCCGGTGTGCGCGCGGCCGAGATGAAGGAGCCGGATCTCGCGCCCGCCGAGTTCGAGCACGGTATCGTCGCCCACGACCTCGGTCGGGACGATGACCGGGGGCGCCTCCGCCGGCCGGTTCGGGTCCGCCGCGCTCGCCTCCAGGATCGCCGCGGAAGTGGGGTGCGCAAGGAAGCGAGCCTCCGAGGGGAAGGCGGAGTTCCCGCCCGTGTGGTCCCCGTGATCCGAAGCGACCACGACGTGCGTGATCGGCCGGTCCGTCATGCCCGCGATCGTGTCGACGAGCCGCTGGGTCTCCTCGGGATTCTCCTGACCGTCCGCGACGAGCACCCCTTCCGGCGTGATGACGATGAGGCTCACCGTCGTGATGATCTCGCCCCCGGCCGCATGGATCTGCTCGTAGGCGTAGACGTCGTCCGCGACTTCGATCACGCGCGGATAGTCCGCGTCCGTGAACCCGTGCGCGTAGGGATCCGACGTCGCCGGCCCCGCCCGTGTGGCACCTAACGAAGCTTCCTGCGACGTGCCGCAGCCGCCCGCCGACACGACCAGTAGCCAGCACAGAATCCGCCGCTGATTCATCATTCATCACCCTCCGGTATCGCGCCGTCTTGTGACACTCCCCCGAACGATGATCACCGCCCGTTCCCCTGGACTAGACCGCTCGTGGCTCTTCTGAACATGCCGGAGCGTTTCTCGGAACGAAAGCGACGCGGCACTCGCCGTTTCGGTGGTGATTTGACAAACGCCGATCTGATGGATAAAGCGACATCTAATGGCATATATTGCCGTGTTCCGTCCGCATAGCTATCTTTTTGATACCTTGAGGCGCAGAGGAGTCGCGCGAGGGGAGCCGGAGGTGACACACGCCTCCGATCAACCACTCCTCGAAGGAGAACTCATGAGTACGAATCGCACGAAGGAATACGTCACGAACGTTCTCGACGGCGACACCTTTGAGACGAGCAGCAGCCTCCCCGACGTCAGGCTAGAAGGGGTCGACACGCCCGAGCAGGGTGAGCCTGGGTATTTGGAGGCGAAGGCAGCACTTAAGAGACTCATCCTCGACCGGTTCGTGGACATCGAGACCAAGGCGCGCGACATTTACGGCCGTCGTGTTGCTCAGGTCTGGGTCGATGGTCGTAGCGTCAACCAAGCTATGAAACGGTACAGCAAGCAGCCGGTCTAGTGGCACACGGTTGGGCAGGTGACGGCTCTCGTTCGACCAACACTGGAGTGTTTGTGGCAGGACGGAGCCGTGCATCTGCCTCCCCGATCTTGGTCGCAGGCGCGAACTGTACGTTTGTCGGCATTGGCTTTTGGCTGCTTGACGGTTTCTGGACAACGTGCATCGCGTAGATTCATGTCAAACTGAGGCTCAGCTCATGGCAATCGACCATCAGGAGCTTGCCCGCCGTCTCCGTGAGGTTCGAGAGAGCTGCAGCATGACCCAGGCGGCGGTCGCAAAGTACGTAGGCATCGCGCGATCGGCGGTCACGGAGATCGAGACGGGGCGTCGCCGCGTGTCCGGGCTCGAGCTGCATCGGCTCGCCTATCTGTACGGGCGCGACCTAGAGGAACTCCTGACCGACGAGTTCGTAGAGCGCGAGCCGATCACCGCATTGTTCCGCCGACACCAGGAGTCCTCGGTTGACGAAGCCACGCTGGAGGCCCTGCGCAGGTGCGTCGTACTTGGGCGGGAAGTCGCGAATCTGGAGGGACTTCTCGGAGTCCGCCGCGCATCGCTCGGCACGCCCAGTTATGCCTTCTCCACGCCGGACACGAAATGGGAAGCGGTGCGTCAAGGCTCGCGAGCCGCAGCGGACGAACGCCGCCGCCTAGACTTGGGCGAAGCCCCGCTTCCGGACGTGGCGGAACTTCTTGAGGACCAAGGTATCGTCGCTGCGCAGGAAAGCCTCCCGGAAGACGTTTCCGGGCTAACCCTGATCGACCCCGAACATGGCGTCCTGACCGCCGTCAACGTCGACCATCATTTTCTCCGGCGGCGGTTTTCCTTTGCCCACGAATACGCCCATGTCCTGTGCGACCGCGAGGGACGGGGGACGGTAAGCCGGGCAAGCGAAAGGGACAGCTTCGAGGAGGTTCGCGCCAACGCCTTCGCCGCGGCCTTTCTTATGCCGGAAGCGGGCATCCGTTCCATGATCCACCGGTTCGCCAAGGGCCATGCGAGTCGCAACCGGGCAGACATCTTCGATGAGGACTCGGCACTTAGCGTCGAGGGGCGCACGCCCCCCGGGAGCCAGCGGCTGCAGTTGTACGATGTCGTTCGCCTCGCCCATCGGTTTCGCGTGAGCTGTGCCGCGATGCTTTATCGTCTCAAAGCTTTGCGTCTCATCAGCGAACAGGAACGCGCCAAGCTCGCCCAAGAAGACCTCGCCGGACGGACCAAGCAGCTAAGGGCGACCCTCAGCCTGCCGGAGCCGGACCACGCCGAGGCTCGGAAGCAGTCTCGATCCCGCTTCTTGTCCCTCGCAATCGAAGCGTACCGCCGCGAGGACATCTCGACCGGGAAATGGCGGGAACTCGTGCGCCTGATCGATGAGGAGGCCGACCCCGACAGCATCCTCGAGGATGCTGGTCTCGCCGAGCCGGAATCGCTGCCTGTGATGGTCGGCGACCATGAACCCCTGTAGGGTGGATGCCGCTGCGGAAACATCGACCCGCCGCAGCGCATGCACCACGTAGCGGTCGACGCCAGCGTCCTCATCAATTTTCTTATCCTTGAGCGCTGCGACCTCCTCGGCAGGCTTCCCAAACACCGGTTCATGGTGCTCGCTCGAGTGCATGAAGAAGTCACGCGATCCAAACAGCGAGAGATTCTCTCCCAGGCCATAGCGGCGGGATTCGTTAGGCCCGCACCATCACCGCACCCTGCAGAACTACTGCTGTCCGTGGGGCATGAGCGGATCATGGGCCGCGGAGAGGCGGCTTGCCTAGCGGCGGCGGAATACCGCCGCTGGCTCTTCGCGTGCGATGAGCGTCGCCGGGTGCGTCGCATTGCCGTTGAACGCGTCGGCGAGGGACGTATCCTTACGACGGCGGGCATACTTGTCCGTGCCATCCGCAGCGAGATCATCACCGTTCCGGAGGCCGATGCACTGAAGGCGGCTCTCGAGAGGAGCCGTTTCCGAATGGATTTCGAGTCGTTCTCCGACTGTATGCCTTGAGACCCCCTTCTGGCCACTCAAGTGGTTTCGTGCAGGGCTTCCGCTACCAAACCACGAGCCGGACTGGTCGGGATGGGAAGGGACATGCTAGCGTTGAAAGTTATCGCCGATCGCCCACGCTGCGGAAACGAGGTGTGCCATGAGAAAGTCCCGATCGATCCTTCCCCTGCTCGCGCTGTTTGCGGTTTCGGCCTCGGCGCTCGCGGGCCAGCAGCGGAACATGACGGCGGAAGAGCGCGCCCGGATGGCGGCGGAGCGCGAGCGCCGCACCCAGGAGGAACTCGTGTCGGAGCGGCCCATCGAGGCCTTCGACACAGTGTGGATCGAGGAGATGACGTGGATGGAGGTCCGGGACGCGATGGCGGCCGGCAAGACCACCGCGATCATCACGACGGGCGGCATCGAGCAGAACGGGCCGTACCTCGCCACCGGCAAGCACAACTACGTGTTGCAGGGCGCCTGCGAGGGCGTGGCCCGCGAACTCGGTAACGCGCTCTGCGCGCCGATCGTCAAGCTCGTCCCCGAAGGCGACATCGACGAGCCGTCGGGCCACATGCGGTATCCGGGCACGATCAGCCTTCGCCAGGAGACATTCGAGGCGGTGCTCGATGACGTGGCGTCGAGCCTCAAAGCGCACGGGTTCGAGCATATCATCCTGTTCGGCGACAGCGGCGGGAACCAGTCGGGCATGGAGGCGGTCGCGGCCCGCCTGAACGAGCGCTGGTACGACGGGCAGGCGCACTTCATCCCCGAGTTCTACCGCTATCGCGACGTTCACCAGTGGATGAATGACGAACTCGGCATCTTCGAAACCGACCCCGAGGGGATCCACGACGACTTCGTCATCACTGCGATCATGATGGTCGAGGACCCGGCCATGGTGCGCTACGACGAGCGCGTGGCCGCCGGCCGGGCCAGCATCAACGGCGTCTCGATCGCCCCGAAGGAGGAGGCGATCGCCACCGGGAAGAAGCTGCTCCGCTTCCGGGTGGAGGAGACGGTGAAGGCGATCCGGGCCTCGATCGAGGCGAGCATGGCGGAAGCGGGGCGATGAGACCTGCCCGGATCCTGGTGTCCGCCGCGGTCATCGCGGCGCTGTGCGCCGAGACGTTGCCGCTCGCGGCACAGATTCCCCTCGGCAACCCCAGCGGCCGCGGGCAGACGGTGACTCCCGCCTACGAGGGCTGGTATCCGAACGCGGACGGCACGCTGTCCCTGTCGTTCGGCTACTTCAACCGCAACTTCGACGAGACGATCGAGGTCGCGCTGGGGCCCGAGAACCTGATCGAGCCGGCGGAGTTCCAGGGCGTCCAGCCCACGTCCTTTGCGCCGCGGCGCCACTACGGCGTGTTCGTCGTCCGTGTCCCGGCGGACTTCGGCGAGAGGAAGATGTACTGGACGCTGACGATGCGCGGACAGACCCTTCGCGTCCCGGGCCATTTGCACCGTGACTGGCAGATTGACGCGCTCAAGGGCGAAGCCGGTGACGGGAACACGCCTCCCGTCCTTCGCTTCGGAGCCGGCGACGAAGGCGCGGGGCCGGCCGGCGCCTGGGGAGGCCCCCTCGCGGCCCGGGTCGGGGAACCGCTCAATGTGAGCGTCCACGTCCGGGACGACGGTGTGGGACGCAGTCACTTCGTCGCGGGGAGTCGCGACGGCTCGCCGGTCAACCTCACGTGGTTCAAGCACCAGGGTCCGGGCGATGCCGAGTTCGCCGAGCCGACCGCCCGCGTCCCGGCCAGTGGAGCCGAAGCCATCACGCCGGTCACCTTCAGCGAGCCAGGCAAATACATCCTGCGCGTGCGGGCGAACGACGGATCGGGCGTCGCCGCCGCCGGGCACGCCCAATGCTGCTGGACGAACGGGTTCGTTCGGGTCATGGTCAATCCGTGACGCGAGCTTTCCGAGTCAGGTTGGAGGATCAAGCCATGAGACAGCTACCGATCTCCCGTAAGCGAGCCGCCATCGCAGTCGGCACGGTACTCGGCGCGGCACTCGGCGCCCTGGGCGCTGCGGGACCGGCGCAGGCGCAGGAGAACGGTCCCGGGGAGGTGACCTTCAACCGGGACGTGGCGCCGATCCTCCAGGCGAACTGCCAGGAGTGTCACCAGGAGGGCTCCATCGCCCCCATGTCGCTCCTCACCTACCGGGACGCCTACCGCTGGGCTTCCGGGATCCGCGAGAAGGTCTCGAACCGCGTCATGCCGCCGTGGCACCTCGACCCGACTGTCGGGATCCAGGAGTTCAGGAATGACCGCAGCCTGTCGAGCGAAGAGATCGAGACCGTCCTAGCGTGGATCGATGGCGGCCGCGTGGAAGGCGATCCCGCGGATCTGCCGCCTCCCGCCGAGTTCCCCGATCCGAACGAATGGCGCCTCCTCGATGAGTTCGGCGAGCCCGACCTCGTCATCGCGTCCGAACCCTACACGCTCGAAGCCGAGACGATGGACAAGTGGTGGCGGCCCGTGACGCCGACCGGGATCACGGAGCCCCGCTGGGTGAAGGCGATCGAGATCAAGCCGGCCGGCAACGACGCGCGCACGATTACGCATCACGTCCTCGCCTTCCTCCAGCAGGACGAGGAGGAGAGCCCCATGAGCGCCGGTATCGTCGAGGCGAGCACCCGCGGCGGCGCGATGGGCGGCCCGGGCCTGTTCATGGAGTGGGCCGTGGGCAAGGAGGGCGAGATCTTCCCCGAAGGCGCGGGCAAGGTGATGCTCCCCGGCTCGCGGATCCGCTGGGAGGTCCACCTCCACGCCATGGGCAAGCTCGTCGAGGACAGCTATGTGGAACTCGGCGTCTGGTTCTATCCGAAGGGGGAGGAGCCCAGGAACCGCACCCGGCTCATGTTCTACAACGCCACGGGCCGGACGGGCCTCGACATCCCGCCGGGCGAGATTTCGGTCACGCAGGACTTCCATACGCTGCGCTGGCCCGCCCGCCTGGAGAACTTCCAGCCGCACATGCACATGCGCGGCAAGGCGATGTCGCTCGAGGCGATCTACCCGGATGGCCGCAAGGAGTTGATCAACCAGGTCGACAACTTCCAGTGGAACTGGCACATCAACTACATCTACGAAGAAGACGCCGCCCCGCTCCTACCCGCGGGCACCACCCTCGTCATCACCGCCTGGCACGACAACACGCCCGAGAACCCGAACAACCCGGACCACGAGCAGTGGGTCGACTACGGGGACCGGACCGTGGACGAGATGGCCCACCTGTGGGTGGACGTCACGTACCTCGATCCCGCGGAGTTCGAGGCGCTCGTCGCCACGCGCGAGGAGGCGAGGCGGGCCGCCAAGGCGGCAACGAACCACTCGAATCACTAGCCGACAGCCGGAAGACGGGCGCGGGGGATACGGACCGTTGGCCGCGACCGGTCAAGGCCTCACGCCCATGCTCGTCGTCCGCGACGTGGCGGCGAGTTCAGCTTGGTACGTCGAACTCTTCGGCTTCGTGAGCGGACGCGGCGGCCATCACTTCGAGCGACTCCTGGGGCAGGACGGAAGCATCGAACTGATGCTGCACCACCGTGAGTTCAAGGCCCACCCGGGAATGACGGACCCCTGCGAAGGGACGCCCGGCCGAGGCGTCCTCCTCTACTTTTACACGGACGATGCGCAGGCCGTGTTCGAGCGCGCCCGCGCCATGGGCGCCGACTGCCTCGACGAACCGCACGAGAACCCGAACGCCCGCTCGATCGAGTTCACCCTCCGGGACCCCGACGGCTACCCGATCTCCGTCTCCCAGCGCATCTCCGGCAGCGAATCGTAGTCCAGGGCTTCACCCACTCTCCACATGCGTGGCATTCTAGATGGTACTGTACATGGTACCAGAATCAGGTTATCCTGGTGATCCATGCGAACCAAGCACCGCAAGACTCTGGCGCGAGTCCACGGGAAGCCGACGCCGCCAGATATCCGGTGGGATCAGCTCAAGGCGATGCTGGAGGCCTGCGGCGTCGAGGTTCAGGAGCGGTCCGGATCGCGGGTCGGCCTGAAGAAAGACAACGAGAGGGTCGTAATCCACCGACCCCATCCCAGGCCCGTCGTGGGCCGGGAGACCGTTCGAGACATTGCGGCCTTCCTACGAGCAGTGGGAGTGGAGCCATGATGGAATACAAGGGATATCAGGCGGCCGTGGAGTTCGATGACTCGATCAACGTGCTCCATGGGCGGGTCATCAACAGCGGCCCGTATCCGATCGCGACGTTCGAAGCCACGGACACGTCGCAACTGCGCCGGGAGTTTCACCGCTCCATCGATGAGTATCTCGCCTGGTGCGAGGAAGACGGGGTCGAGCCGAAGCGGCCTTTCTCCGGCAAGCTGAACCTGCGCCTCGGCTCGGAGCTTCACGCGACGGTCGCCGCAGCGGCGGCGGCGCACCGGACGAGCATCAACTCCTGGATCGTCGACGCCGTGCGCGAACGGACGAACGCTCCGTATCAGACCAACAACGACTGACGGAGCCGTTCGGCCTCAGCAGCTGAGGCAGTTGTGGTTGTTCTTCGCGCCCATGCCCTCGAGGAGGGCGATCGTTTCGAAGAACGGCTGCACGCGCTGGATCGGGCCGTTCGCCATGTCGACCGTCGTCTGGCCGCTGCGGGCCACGATCAACGGATCCGCGCCCTTGCCGACGAGGTACTCGATCAACTCGTTGTGGCCGCGCGCCGCAGCGTAATGGAGCGCGCCGAACCCGTCCGAGTCGCGGCCGTTCACGTCCGCACCCAACTCTTCGACGAGGTATCTGGCCGTGGCCATCCATTCATCGGGCCGATGCCGGTGCTGGTTGCCCGTGCGTGAGCGTCCGTAGCCGTAACCGGCGGCAGCCACGAGGGGCGGGATGCCCGGACCCCCGACCTCGACCGGCGGCAGTCCGCTGGGATCCTCCTCTTCTTCTTCATCGTCCGCGGGACGACGGCGCCGGCGCTCGGGAGCCTTCCTCGTCGGCATGTGCGGATCGGCCCCAGCGGCCACGAGCATCTCCATGGCGGGGATGTCGAGCGCCTTCGCCGCCCGCCAGAACGGGGTCGCGCCGCTGAAGTTCACGCCGAGCAGGTCGAAGTTGTAGGCGGAATACCAGATGTGCGTATTCACGCGTGCGTTCGGATCCGCTCCGGCGGCGAGGAGCATCTCCATCAGCTCCATGTAGTCGAGTTCCTGCTGGCGGAACGCGGTGGGCTGCGGATAGAGCGCCTTCGGCGCCCAGCGGTTGGCGACCGTCGCGTAGAGGGGCGCCACGCCGTCCTCGCTGGCGAGGTTCGGGTCCGCTCCCTGCTCGAGCAGCCACGCGGCAAGGTCGTAGTGTCCGTTCACGGTGGCGACGACGAGCGGCGTGCTCTCGTCCCCCCCGGTCCTCCCGTCGATGTCCGCACCCGCCTCCAGGAGCGACTTGACGGTCTCGAAGTGACCCTCGCGAACCGCGTAATGGAGCGCCGTCATGCCGCCCTGCTTGCCGACGATGTCGGAATAGCCCAATGGCCGCGGCGCAGGCTTCGCGGCTTCGGCGTCTTCGGCCTCTTCTTCAGCCTCGGGAGGATCCTCGCCCTCCGGGGGATCCTCGCCCTGGGCCTCGTCAGGCTCCTCGGCCGGCGTCTCGTCGGCCGCGGCGGCCGCGGGTTCCTGGCCGGGGGTCGCGCCGGCGCCCTGCGTCGCGGGAGCCGTGCCCGTCTGGTCCCGAGCCGCCCGGTCGGCGGCTTCGCGCCGGGTCGGTTCCTGACCGGACGGCGTGTCTGTGCGCGTGATTCCGACCTCGGCGGTTTCGCCGCGAGCCTCGGCTTCGGCCTTCCGAATCGCCGTGAGCACTTCCCGCCGCCGGCCCCGGGCCTCGCTGTCGGTGCGTGCCTTCTCGACGAAATCCAGCACGCGCGAGGCGATCGACACGTCCGCCCCGTGTGCGATCAGCGCCTTCACGGCGTCGAGACGCCCGGCGGCAGCCGCGAAGATGAGCGGCGTCTGCCCGTTGGAGTTCTCTCGCGCGTCGACCTCGACCCCGGCCTCGAACAGGCTCGTGAGGGTCGGCACGTCCCCGCCCGCCGCAGCGAAGTGCAGGGGCGTAACGCCGGTCGTCGTCGCCGCGTCAGGGTCGCTGCCGGCCTCGATGAGGAGGGTGACCGCCTTGGCCCGGCCGTCCCGGCTCGCGAGGTGGAGTGGCGTGTAGGCGCCCAGGCGTGTGGTCGACGCGACGTTGGCCCCGGCGTAGACGAGCACGGACACCATCTCGGCGTCGCCCCTGAGAGCCGCCCAGTGGAGCGCGGTCATGCCGTCGCCCTGGGCCGCGTTCACGTCCGCCCCATCGCGGAGGAGCGTCCGCACGGACTCCAGGTCTCCGCGTGCCGCCGCTTCCGCTACCGGTGCGTCCATCGCCGCGGCCGCCCACAGGGTGGTCGCACAGAAGGCGACGAGGACCGCCGCCCGAAGACCGGCCTTGCCGGTTCTCTTCAACATCGATCTTGCCTCCGACCCTCCGCCCGGTCTCGCGGCTCAGTCCTGCGCGACCGCCGAGAACGAGAAGTCGCCCGTGCTGTCGCCGAAGCTCTCCATGTCCTCCAGGCCGAGCTTGTGCATCAGGCTCAGCATCACGTTCGCCATCGGGGTCCCGTCCGGCGCCTTGATGTGCATGTTGCCCTCGAGTTCGCCGCCGGCCTTGCCGACCACGAACAGCGGGCACCGCTTGTGGTTGTGCAGGTTCGAATCACCCATCGGCGAGCCGTACAGGATCATGGTCTTGTCGAGCAGGTTTCCGTCCGGCTCCTCGATGCTGGCCAGCTTCTCGAGCAGGTACGGCATCATGCTCACGTGGTAGCGGTTGATCTTCTCGTAGTCCCGCACGCGCTCTTCGCGGCCGCCGTGGTGCGAGGCCGGGTGGAAGCCGGCGTCCACACCGCTGCCCGGATACACGCGGCCCGACCCATCGCGGCCCAGCTTGAACGAGAACACCCGCGTGAGGTCCGACTGGAAGGCCAGGGCCTGCAGGTCGAACATGAGATGGACGTGCTCGGCGAAGTCATCCGGAACGCCAGGCGGGGCCTCGGGGATCTCACGCGTCTCACCGCTGCTGTTATACGCCTCGATGCGCTCGATGCGGCGTTCGATCTCGCGGATATTGTCGAGATACTGGTCCAGCCGCCTCTGGTCCGTGGGCCCCAGAGCGCGCTTGAGGCCGCTCACCTCGCCCACGATCCAGTCGAGGATGCTCCGATCCGTGCGCCGGCGCGCGGCCCGGTCCTCCGACGTGCCGCCGGCCCCGAACAACTGGTCGAACGCGGCCCGCGGGTCACGGATCATGGGCAGCGGCTCCGTCGGCGACGCCCAGCTGATCGTGTCCGTGTACACGCAGGCGTAGCCGTATGCGCACCCGCCCGCCTGGTCCACGTTCTCGATGCAGAGCTGCATGGAGGGGATCGGCGTGTCCTGCCCGAAGCGCTGCGCGTAGTACTGGTCCATCGAGGTGCCGACCAACACGTCCGAGCCCTCGGTCTGTTTCGCGTGCGCCTGCGTGAGGAAGGTGGCGCTGGAACGGAAGTGGTCGCCGCCGATCTCCTTCGGCGTCTTCGCCTCCGCGTTCTCGACGTCCGTGTTCGAGATGATCGTCAGGTAGTCGCGCCACGGCTCGAGCGGGCTCAGGCTGCTCGGCGAGAGGTCGAAGTCGCGCCCCACCTTCTCGGGCGACCACATGAACTGCGACGCGCCCCATTCGTTGCAGCCGGCGGCGCCGTGCACCATCTCGATGCCCACGAACCGCTTCACGTCCGTGAGCGACTTCGTGGAGGCCCACAGTCGGCCGGCCGGCAGCATCGCATCCAGGAACGGCAGCGCCACCGTCGCACCCAGGCCCTTCAGGGCCGTGCGGCGGGACATGTGCTTACCCGTGATGAGTTCCATGCTCACTCCTCCTGGTTTGTTCTCCCAAGCAGTTCCGGGACTGCGGGCGGTCCGGTCAGTGCTCGTCGCCCGACCCGCCGCCCGCGTCGATATCGTCTTCGGCCACCATCTCGACGGCGCTCATCTGGAAGGGCGCGCTCTTCACGACCTCGAGGATGAACGACGTCATGCGGTAATCGTCAGCTGCCGCCACGCGCGCGATCTCCCGCACGGTGGACATGTCGTAGTACTCGATCCGCCGGCCCAGGGCATAGGCCATGAGGTTCTCGATGAAGGTCCGGACGAGCGAGTCCTCGCGTTCGAGCAGCGCGGCCCGCAGGTCCGGGGCGCTCAGAATCGGCGTCCCGTCGTAGAGTTCGCCCGACGTGTCCACCGTCCGGCCCTGGTCCTTGATCCGCCACGCCCCGGTGACGTCGAAGTTCTCCAGCGCGAGGCCGATCGGGTCGATCACCCGGTGGCACGACCGGCAGGCTGGATTGGAGCGGTGCATCTCGAGCCGCTCGCGCACCGTGAGGAAGCGCCCCTCCTCCGCCTCATCCGTCGCCTCGAGATCCGGCACGTCGGGCGGGGGCGGGGGCGGGGGCGTCCCGAGCAGGACCTCCATCACCCACTTCCCGCGCAGGACGGGTGATGTTCGGTCCGCGTGCGAGGTCAGCGTGAGGATGCTCCCGTGGCCCAGCAGCCCGCGGCGCGCCTCGTCCGGGATCGCGACCCGGCGGAACTCCTCCCCGGTCACGCCCGGTATCCCGTAGTGCCGCGCGAGCCGCTCGTTCACGAACGTGTAGTCCGCGGTCAGCAGTTCGAAGAAGGGCGCGTCCGTGCGCAGGAGATGCTCGAAGAAGAGTTCCGTCTCCCGCAGCATCGCCTCGACGAGCCGGTGATCCCAGTACGGGTAGAGCAGCGCGTCGGGGTGGATCTTCTCCAGGTCCTGCAGGCGGAACCACTGGTAGGCGAAGCGCGTCGCCATGGCTTCCGCCCGCGCGTCGTCGAGCATGCGTCGCGTCTGGGCCTCCAGCACCGCCGGATCCGAGAGGCGTCCGCCGTCGGCCAGCGCCACGAGTTCCTCGTCCGGGTGCGTGCCCCACACGAAGTAGGAGAGCCGCGTGGCGAGATCGACGTCGCTCAGACGGTAGATCTCCCCGGGCGCCACGTCCGCCGGCATCTCCTCGAGACGGAAGACGAAGTGGGGACTCGCGAGGATCGCCTGGAGCGCGGTGCGGATCCCGATCTCGAACCCGCCCTCCTCGACGCCGAGGTCGAAGAACACCAGAAGGTCTTCGACATCGTCGGTCTCCAGCGGCCGGCGATAGGCCTTGGCCGCCAGCGTCCTGATGATCTGCCGGGCGCAGGGCCGCTCCTCCTCGGGCGCCGTGGGCCGGCACGAGAAGATCCGCTTGCGGCTCGGCGTCTCCGAGATGCCGGTGACCGCGAACGGTCCCGTGACGAGGAAGTCGCGCAGGTGCGGGAGTGTCGTCACGCCGTAGGCGCTGCCGATGTTCGAGTCGGCCAGCTTGTAGTCGATCGGCTTGATGAGGTCGTTGTCCGGCCCCTCGGCGTTGAGGAGGAAAGCCGCCGTGACCCGCTGTGGACCCGCCCGCACATGGATGGGCTCGGTCTCGATCACCATCCCCTGCGGGTCCGACTCCGACATGAACGGGTCGATCTCGAGCAGCGCGACGCGTGCCCCGTCGATCGAGACCTCGATCTTCTCATCGGGAGCGGTCATGCCGTACAGGAACCCCGTCGGACCCGGGTGCATGTCCATCTTGAACACGTACTCCCCGTCCGCGGGGAAGACGTGGATGACGGAGATCCCGCCCCGCGTGCCGAAGGGCGCGCCCTCGGCGCGAACCGCCTGCGACGCCGTCTTGGGCACCTTGTAGGTGACCTGGCGCGGGCCCGCGTCCGGATCGCCGATCGCCATGCGGCTGATCTCGCTCGCCGCCCGCAGATAGCCCTCCATCAACGTGGCGGACATCATCTGGACATCGGCGATGTTGTCGAAGTTGTCGCTGATCGTTTCCGTCGGGAGAAACGCCTCCATGTCGACGTCCAGGTCGAGCAGATCCCGGGCCGCCCGGCGGTACTCCGCCCGGTTGAGGCGCTGGAAGGTCCGCGTCCCCGGGTTCGGATTCGCGCGCGCCGCCGCGTCCATGCGCGTCTCGAGTTCCTCGACCACCGCCGTCAGGGTCGCCTCTTCCGGACGCCGGATGCCGGGCGGCGGCATCATGCCGGCGCGAAGCTTGCGGATCATCTGTTCGGCGGTCTCGGGGTCGGCCTGCGGCGCGGCGGCGTCGAACTCGAGGAAGGAGCGGTTGCCCGCCCTGCGCGAGTCGTTGTGACAGCGGGTGCACACGGTCTGGATGACCGAATTCGCGACGGTGTCCGGGGCGGGGGCGACCGCAAGGGCGTGCGAGGGCGCGCCGAGCGGCGCATCCTTGCCCGTAACGGCGAGATACAGCGCCGCCGTTCCCAGAGCCGCGATCGCGAACTTCTTCATGTGGACCTCACCGGCTGTCGCCCGACTGCTACCGGGCAAACACCGCGACCCAGCGCGGCGTTTGGACGCAATTCACCCTCCCCGCATCCAGCCTGTGCAAGATAGGGATTATCGACGCCCCAACGCCAGTCGAACCGGGCCCGGGCTATTCCGCGGAACCGCGGGACTCCAGGTAGTCGCGGCCCGCGGACATCAGGGCGACGAAGGCGGCCTCATCCCCCGCTTCGACCACGTCGCGGACCCTCTCCGCCGCCGCCACGAGTTCTCTCAGCGCGGCGTCTCCGTACTCGTTCAAGGACTGGATCTCGAAGTACATGTGCGGGTTCTCGCCGGCCAGCGCGCGCGCCACGTCCAGCTGGGCCTCGAACGTGGTGCTCGACACGTCCGCCAGGCGCGGCGTCGTTTCGCCGGAGCGCGCCAGCGCCGTGAAGAAGGTGATGTTGAGGGCGTGCGAGAGCCCGAGCACGAATCCCATCACCCGGTCGTGGCTCTCCAGGTCCATGCGCACGCGCGTCGCCATGGTCGAGGCGAAGAGAGCTTCCGCCCCTTCCGTGGCGTCGGGACAGCCGACGTCCACGAAGATCACGTGTTCCCCTGAAAGGAGTTCGGTGTCGGGACCGAACATGGGGTGGACGGACGTCACGCGGACCCCGGCTTCCGACAGCGCCAGCAGGCCGGAGCGCAGCGGACTCTTGAGCGAGCCGATATCGAACACCAGGCCCGGCGGCCCGATCTCCGCCAGCCGCGCGAGGATCTCGTTGGCGATGACCATGGGCGTCGCCACCACGATCAGGTCGTGGTCCAGCGGCGTCGCGGTCCAGTCCGCGTGATCCCCCCCGTCCGGGTCCGCGTTCTCCACCTTGAACCCCTGCGAGGCGAGGAAGCGGACGAACCACCCCCCCATCTTCCCGGAACCGCCGATGACGAGGGCGCGTTTCCCGCCTCCTCTCGCGGCCGCGGCCACGCTGCCCCGTTCCTGCACGGTGAGCGACCAACGGATCAGTGAGAGGACGAGATCCTCGGCCAGCCGCGGCGGGAGGCCGAGGTCGCTCGCGGCAGCGCGGGCCCGCTCGATGACGGTTTTTTCCTGCCGGTAGTCGCGCGGGGGGATCTGCGAGGCGCGCTTTCGCTCCCCGACTTTCGCGGATACTGCCTGCCGCCGTGCCACGAGTTCGAGCAGTTCGCGGTCGATGCGCGCGAGTTCGTCTCTGAGTCGATCGAGGTTGGACACGTCTTGCTCCGGAGGTCCGGTTTAGCCGCCGGCGATCACGCGGATCGTCTGACGCAGCGCGATCCAGCTCACGTACGCCAGCAGAGGCGGCGCCACATAGCGAATCAGGAACCGCGCCACCGGAATCAGGCGCGCGAACCCGGGCGAGGCCCCGATCCGCAGTTCCTCCTCCGGGTGCTTCATCACCCAACCCACGAGCACGGCGATCGCGAGGACGCCCAGCACCGTGAGCAGTTCCGCCGCCACCTGATCCATGATGCCCAGTGCCCCGAGGGAAAGCGCCGGCACGATCCCGACCGCCGCAATGAGGAACCCCGAAGTAAGCGTCGCCCGCCGGCGCGTCCAGCCCCATTCATCGATGAGGATCGAGGCCGCCACCTCGAGCAGCGAGACGGCCGAGGTGATGGCCGCCACGATCACGGCGATGAAGAACGCCGTACCCACGACGCGGCCCAGCGCCTCCATCTGCGCGAAGGCGCTCGGGAGCGAGATGAAGAGGACGCCCAGGGTGCTCTCCCCCACGTCCTCCGACAGCCCGAGTCCGAAGACGATGGGAAACACGACCAGCCCCGCCACGAAGGCGACGGAGAAGTCCGAGAGCGCGATCACGGCGCTTTCTCGACCGAGGTTGGCGCTTCTCGAGAGGTAGGAGGAATAGGTGACCATGATCCCCATCCCCACGCTCAGCGAGTAGAAGGCGTGGGCGGCCGCGCCCTGCAGCACGACCGGATCAAACAACTCGTTCAGTGACGGCGAGAGATAGAACCGGTATCCCTCCGCGGCGCCCGGCAGCGTCGCGGCCCAGATCGCGAGGCCGATGAGGAGAAGAAAGAGGACCGGCATGAGCAGCATGCTGGCCCGCTCGATCCCTTTGCGGACGCCGAACACGACGATCCCCACCGTCGCGGCGATCGACACGAGGTGGAAGACGACCGCCGAGGGGCCGGAGGCGATGGATTCGTATCGTCCCGCCGCGTCGGCGTGGAAGCCGGTCGCCAGACCATCGAGCGCGTATCGCAGCGCCCAGCCCGTGATGACCGACAGGTAGGCCATGATGACGGTCGACGTCGCCAGGAAGAGGAGGCCCATTGCGGCCCAGCGCCGGCCTCCGACCGACCGCAGCGCTCCGATGGCTGACTGGCGGGCGCGCCGCCCCACCGCGAACTCCGCCAGCATCATTGGCACGCCGATGAGGAACGCCATACAGACGTAGGCCACGAGGAAGGCGGCGCCCCCGCCCTCCGCCGTCTGATACGGAAAGCGCCACATGTTGCCCAGCCCGACGGCGGACCCCACTGCCGCAAGCACGAACCCGGCACGGGTGCCGAAGCGCTCGCGTGCGGATTTCGGTGAATCTTGAGGCTGGTTCAAGTGGCGGATCCTCGGCCGGATGTCCGTGCGGGGAGGAGGCTTGAGTGTCGCCGACCGACGCCTTCCGCCGCAAGGCGACCGCCGCTTCCCGTTGCGTGGCCTTCCCGTTCCGGGGATTATCGACCACGCTTCTGCGGACCTGGACGTGGATCCGGCCGCCAGCCGACCGCCCTGCCGAGAGAGACGGCCCCAGTGACGCCACACGTCGAGATCCCCGGACTCACGCTGACGCGCGAGGACTTCGAGCGCGCGCGGAAGCACGTCGCGCCGCACGTCTACCACACTCCGCTCCTCACCTCGCGCTCGCTGAGCGAGGCCTCCGGCTTCGACATCCGGCTCAAGGCCGAACTCTTCCAGCGCGGGGGTTCCTACAAGGTGCGGGGTCCGCTGAACGTGATGGCGCATATGAGCGAGGAGGAGAAGGCACGGGGCATCATCTGCTCCTCCGCCGGGAACCATGCGCAGGGTGTGGCGCTGGCGGCCCGCCTGTACGGGATCCCGGCCGTCGTGGTCATGGCGGAGAACGCGACTCCGGCCAAGGTCGCGGCCACGGAGGGCTACGGCGCCGAGGTCGTCCTTCATGGGTCGATCTGGGACGAGGCCAACGAGCGCGCGCTGGAACTCGTCGAGGAGCGCGGACTCACCTATGTGCACCCCTTCGACAACCCGCGTTTGATCGCGGGCCAGGGGACGATCGGTCTCGAGATTCTGGAGGACTGGCCGGAGGTCGAACTCGTCGTCATCCCCATCGGCGGAGGCGGCCTCATCTCCGGCAATTCGATGGCGCTGAAGAGCGTGAACCCGGATATCCGCGTGATCGGGGTGGAATCATCGGGGGCGCCCGCGATGAAGCGGACGGTCGAATCCGGCGAGATGATCACCCTCGAGACCGTGGACTGCGCGATCGACGGACTCAAGGTGATGCGGGTCGGCGACAACACGGCGTCCGTCGTGAGCCGCTTCGTGGAGCGCGTCGTCACGCTTCCCGACGAGGAGATTTTTGACGCCATGCTGTGGTTGATGACGCGCGCCAAGCTCGTCACCGAGGGTGCGGCTGCCGCTTCGGTCGCCGCCGTCCTCAACGGCCTCATCGACGCGCCGGCCGGGACGAAGGTCGCGTGTGTTCTGAGCGGCGGGAACCTCGACGTGGAACAGTTGCGGGGGCTGAGCTGGAACTGAAAGGGTCGCCGCTGAGGAATCCCCGCACGTCCGGCCCCGCGGCAGGGCGCGAGCTCCGGCACACTCTGCACATTCTGGTGCTCGCCGCAGTGCTCCCGCCGCTCGTCCCTTCGGCGGCCACCGGGCAGGAGCCGGCTCGGGAGGGACCCGCCCGGATCGCGGTCGAGTCAGCGCCCCGCCCGACGGCCGCCGCCCTGCGCACGGACGCGCCGCCCACCGTGGACGGCCGTCTCGACGAGCCCATCTGGCAGCAGGCCCAGCCCCTGACCGGGTTCGTGCAGTCCCGTCCCGACACCGGCGCGCCCGCCAGCGAGGAGACGGTCGTCTACTTCCTGTACGACGACCGCGCCCTCTACATCGGCGCGATCTGCCACGACTCGGAGCCCGACCGTTACTTCATCTCCAGCCTCAAGCAGGACTTCAACAGCGGATCATCCGACGTCTTCGGCGTGACGCTGGACACGTACCTCGACCGCCGGAACGGGTTCATGTTCCTCGTGAATCCGGGAGGCGCGCTCAAGGACGTGCAGATCTTCGACGACAGCCGCTCCGAGAACCAGGCGTGGGAGGGCCCGATCCGGGTCGAGACCACCAGGAACGACGGGGGCTGGACGGTGGAGATCGAGATCCCCTTCTCCACGCTCCGTTTCAATCCCTCGGAGGAGGACCAGACCTGGGGACTCCAGATCCTGCGGCGCATCCGGCGCAAGGCGGAGGACACGTTCTGGGCGCCGCTCGACCGTCGCGACCAGATCCACAAGATGTCCAAGGCGGGGACGCTGACCGGATTCCGGGGGGTGGGACCGGGGCTCAACCTGCGGGTGAAGCCCTACGCGCTCGCGCAGGACCAGACGGGCACGCTGATCCGGGAAGGGGGCGGCGGCACGCAGGCCGACATCGGGTTCGACGTCAAGTACGGGGTCACGCCCGGCTTGACGCTCGACCTCACGTACAACACGGACTTCGCGCAGGTCGAAGTGGACCAGGAGCAGGTCAACCTGACCCGCTTCCCGCTCTTCTTCCCCGAGAAACGGGACTTCTTCGTCGAGAACTCCGGCACGTTCGCCTTCGGCGACCAGTCGGAGCGCAGCTACCGGACCGGGGTCTCGCTGCGCGACTTCACGCTCTTTCACTCGCGGCGCATCGGCCTCCGGGGGACGGGGGAACCGATCCCCATCCTCGGGGGGGCGCGACTCACGGGCCGGACGGGAGGCTTCGAGGTCGGCCTCATGAACCTCCAGACCCGCTCCGGGCGGGGCCTGCCGGCCGAGAACTTCTCGGTCATGCGGGCGCGCCGGAGTGTGTTCGGGACGTCGGACATGGGGGCGATCTTCGTCAATCGGGAAGCGACCGGCTCGGACATCGCGGGATACCCCGACTTCAACCGCAGCGTGGGTTTCGACGCGAACCTGAGGCCGCTCCCGTCGCTGCTCTTCGCGCCGTTCCTGGCCTGGACGCGCTCGCCGGATACCGATGGGGACGCCTTCGCGGGACGAATGTGGGCGGGGTGGCGGGACGAACTGTGGGATGTATCGGCGCTGTGGCGCCACGTGGGGGAGGACTTCAACCCGACGGTGGGCTTCGTGCGCCGGCGCGACATCCGGCAGAGCTACGCCACGGTGGGTCTCCACCCGCGACCGCCGGTGCCCGGTGTTCAGGAGGTCAATCCGTACATCGAGATCGACTACGTCCAGGATCTCGAGTCCGTCCTCGTAACGCGGACGCGGACGGCCGGATTCGGAGTGTCGTTCCTGAACGGGAGCGGACTCACGCTGAACTACACGGACCGGTTCGAGCTCCTGCGGGAACCGTTTCGCGTCTCGAGGGACGCGACGATCCCCGTCGGCCGTTTCGGGTTTGGTTCAGGTTCGCTGCAGTATCGGTCCGCGCCCGGGCGAATTCTATCGGGATTTGTTCGGGTCGAACGCGGCGGTTTCTTCGATGGGACGCTGACGTCGCTGTCGGGAGGCCTCATGTGGCGGCCGAACCATCACCTCTCCGTCGATCTGTCGGCGAACCACAACGACATCTCGCTCCCGACCGGCGACTTTACCGCGGACGTGTTCGGAGGGCGGATCGACTACGGCTTTTCGACGAAGCTCTTCGCGAGCGCCTTCGTCCAGTACAATGCGGCCGAGGACCAGTTCGTGACGAACGTGCGCTTCAACTACCTGTATTCGCCCCTCAGCGACATCTTCCTCGTCTACACCGAGCGGCGCGACCTGGACGCCGGCATGACCGTCGAGCGGGTCCTCGCCGCGAAGGTGTCGAAGTCCATCGGCTTCTGAGCCGCTCTCCCGGGATCGCCGAGCCCCGCGCCGTTTTCCCCCGGCTGTCGTCCCCCGCTGTCGGAAGCTGTTGCGTGAGATTCTCCGTTTAGACTAGTATCAGTCTAGTTGAAACTTCCCGCGTTCGATTCCAGGCGAGGAGCACGTCATGCCGCACGTCGGCGCCTTTGAAGCCAAGACCCACCTCCCCCGCCTCCTGCGGCGCGTGCAGACGGGGGAGCGTTTCGTCATCACGAGGCACGGCCGTCCCGTTGCCGAGTTGATCCCCTTCCGAAGGACCGACCCCGCCCGGGTTCAGGCGGCGATCGACGACCTGAAGGCGTTCCAGGAGACACACAGTCTCGGCGGGCTCTCCGTTCGGGACATGATCCAGGAAGGTCGCCGGCATTGACGTTCGTGCTCGACTGTTCGGTCACGATGGCCTGGGTATTTCCGGATGAGGCCACCGAGGAGACGGCTCGACTCCGGGATGCGCTCAGGGACGGGCGAGCGTTCGTTCCGGCCCTGTGGCCGATCGAGGTCGCGAACGTGCTGCTCGTCGCTACGCGGCGAAGCCGGATCGCCGAGACCGATTGGCCGCGGATCTGGCGAAATCTCGAAGCTCTGCCGCTCACGATCGATCCCGTTTCCACGTCCCGCATCCGTGGAACCGTCCTCGACACCGCTCACGCGCACGGGCTCTCCGTCTATGATGCCACGTATCTGGAACTGGCCAGCCGGATGCGACTGCCGCTTGCCACGCTGGATCGGGCGCTCGGCGAGGCGGCCCGGGCGGCGGGACTCGAAGTGCCGACCGTCACGTAGCCGGATTCGGAAGGGGCTCCGCCGCGTTCCCGCGGGAACGTGGTCCGAGGCCCGCTACTCGTGGCGGGCGAGCCAGGCGCGCAGGCGTTCGGCTTCCGCGGCGGCGGACGGATCGAGTTCCGCCTGGTGGAGCCGGCTGCGAACGACGAAGGCGTCCATCTCGTCCGGCGGCGCGTCCCGTTCGAGGATTTCCCGCACCTTGCGCAGGAAGAACGTGCCCCAGTCCGGCTGGCGTCCGTCGACATCAGTGAAGCCGTATTCCTTCGCCAATCCCCAACTCGAGAACAGCCCGCCCGCCTTGGCCGCCACCTTCGGGTCGGCGGCGAGGGCGGCGACCGCGCGCCCCACGAAACACGGCGTCTCGGACTCCGCGAAGTACTCGTCCTTCTCGATCGCGTCGCGCCAGTCGGCTTCGGCGACGCCGAAATGGTCGAGGACCGCCTCGGAACGCAGGAATCCGGGGGTGATCGCCAGTGCCGTCACGCCGTGGGCCTGGAGGTCGGCCGCCATGGCGTAAGCCAGCCGAACGACGGCGTTCTTGGCGAGGTCGTAGAACAGGTTGCCGCGGTAGCCGAACGTGTCGCCATCGGTGACCTCGACGATGAGTCCGGCGTTGCGCTCGACCATCAGCGGGGCGCCGTGCCGGCTTGTGATGATGTGAGTGTCGACCGCCCGCTCCAGCAGACTCTGTCCCTGCGCGATGGAGAGTTCCCAGAAGGGCTTTCCCCATTCGGTCAGCGCGTCGCCGCCCCAGATGTCGTTCACCAGCACATCGAGACGCCCCGCCTCGTCGCGCACGCGGGCGAAGAGTCGTTCGACCTCGGACTCGATCGTGTGGTCCGTGCGGACGGCGATGCCCCGGCCCCCCTCCGCCGTCACCCACTCCGCGGTCTCCTCCAGGGTTTCGGGCCGCCCCGGCGTGGCGGGATGGCCCCGGACGCTGCGGCCGGTGCAGTAGACGGTGGCGCCCGCCGCGCCCAGCATGCGGGCGATGCCGCGGCCGGCGCCGCGCGTCGCACCGGCGACGAGGGCCACCCGGTCTTTCAGCGGGCGGTCCGGCATGCGCTTCAGAAGCGCAGGCGGAGGAGCGGGACGTTCCAGACGGTGTACCGCCGTCCGTTCCGCTCGGGATCGGGGACGGTGGTCGGGAACGGCAGCGGCAGGCCCACCGCAAGCGGTGCTCCCGCGGACCAGTTCAGGAGAGCCGGCGACGCCGAACCGGACGCCGCGCGGGCAGCGCTGGACTCTCCCGCAGGCGCGCCCTCCGATTCCCCGGTCAACAGGGCCCCGAAGCCCAGACCCGCGAGACTCGTCGCAAGCGGAATCGCGAACGCGGCCCCGGTGCCGTCCGGCTTCGTGATGAGCGCGATGCCGACCCCGCCGAAACCGCCGATGAGACCTCCGAGGCTGATCATGTGCGCACGATGGGAGGAAAGGTCGAAGCGGCTCCCGGCCAGCGCTCCGGCGATCAGGCCCGCGTTGCCCACAAGCAGCGTACTCGCCCACATCGCCGCCTCGTCGTCCAGATCCAGCACGGTCGCCCCCGCGACGCCGAACCACGTCCCCCACAGGCTGCCCAGGTAGGTCGCCGCGGCTGTTCCCTCCGTGACGTCGCGTGAGAGGAGGCCGGCCGTGACGATGCCGGCCAGGCCGCCGGCCAGTGCGGTAGCCACGACCTCTTTCTCGCCCGCACAGAACTCGCAGCCTGGCTCGCCGCCCAGATTCAGGGTGTGCGCCCAGCCCAAGCCCTGCCAGGTGCCCCACGTGCCGGCCCAACTGATCGTGCGTGCCCGTCCCACCGAGAGGGAACGCGAGAACACGCGTCCGGCAAGGTAGCCTGTCGGCCCGCCGAGCAGCAGACCCGCGCCGTAGGACTCGGAGCCCTCCGCATCCGCGAGCATCGGCACCGCGACCCCCAGCCACAGTCCGTAGAGCGTCGACCACACGCGGAACTCCGTGTCGCCGCGCCGGTCGAGCGGGGCGGCGGCCGGCGCCGGGTCCGCCGGCGCCAGGTCCGCCGACGCCTCCAACGCCTCCAGCCGGGCACGGGCCCTCTCCGCCCCCGGAGTATTCGGGTATCGGCGCACGACCTCCTGGTACAGCGCCCGCGCGACCTCCAGCGCGCCCCGCGCTTCGAAGTCGGCAGCGGTTGCGACCAGCACGGCGGCCGAATCCACCTGGCTGACCTGGGCCGATGCGGACGGAACCGTGACAGCTCCCAGAGTCATGCATGCCGCCGCGAGACGCAGAATCAGCCCGCGAAAGCCGCGGCACCCGCCGACGCCGAAGGCTACCGCAGAGGCTTCTCGTCGATCGTGACCGGGGCCGCCGCTGGCCGGGAGATCAGTGCGCTTCATCGCTGGGGCCAGACACTCTCGTCCTCGCTCCGTTCCTGCCGCCGATGTGACGCCATCGACAGTGCGCGGGAGAGCGGATAAGGGCAAACCCGCAGCACCTTGATGACACGGTATCGACAACTCATTATCAGTTAGGTTGAATGCTCACGTGACCAACTGCCACCGCTCTCGAGGCGCCGCAATGAAGGACTCTTTCGCAACCGTCCCGTCGAGCGCGTATCTGGTTTCCGGGTCGCGACTTGCCGCGTACGCCGCGGCCCTGTGCGGTTTGCATTGCGCCCTCACGCCGGTTCTGGTCCTGGCAACACCGGCGCTCGCGCTCTCCGAAGGCGTCGAACGAGCCGTGTGGGTCGGAACCGCCTTCCTCGGTGCGGTGACGCTCGCGGCGGGCCCGGCCCGCAGGAAGGCAGCCTTGGTCCTCACCTTTGTCGGGGGCGCCGTGCTCTGGGCCGCTTCCCTTGCCGGCTGGCTCGCGCCGCTGCCGGAGACGCTGACGTCGACGGCCGGCAGCTTGACCCTCGCGGGCGCCCTCGTGCAGAGTGCCCGCCTATGCCAGGCCGGCGCGTGCTCGGTATGCGCCGACGAAGAGCACCCGGATCGAGGAGGCTGACAACGACCACCGCCAAGCGAGACACCCGTCAGCGCCGGGCGATCCGCCGCGTGTTCATGAGCGTCGGACGGCCTCTCACGCCGGACGAGGTCCTCGAGCACGGCCAACGGATCGTGCCGTCGCTCGGGCTGGCCACCGTCTACCGGAACGTGAAGATCCTCGCGCGTGAAGGGTGGTTGTGTGAAGTGGAGCTTCCGGGCGGTGGGCTTCGATACGAGTTGGCCGACCGACCGCATCACCACCATTTCCTCTGCGGCTCCTGCGATCAGGCGTTCGACTTCGATCGCTGCCCGGATGAAGTCGAGGGACTGGCGCCCGAGGGCTTCGAGGTCGACCGCCACGAGATGATTCTGTTCGGTCGCTGCGCGGCGTGCGCATGACGAGCCGTTACTCCACGGCCGGCCCCGGGTACCCGCGAGGGTCGAGCGGCGGCTCCCGGACCGTCGTCAGCGGATGCCGACGATGCCGCGGACCGACTCGATGAGCCCGGGCGCGTCCCAGCCCACGCCGCCCTTGAACACGATGCGCGTCTCGCGGATGTGCCCGTCCGCTTCCGGGTCGCCCTCCAGCACGACGAGGTCCGCGATCTTGCCGACCTCGATCGTCCCCGTTTCGTCGTCGATGCCGAGCACCCTGGCGCCGTTCGCGCTCATGATCCGCACGACCTCGGCGGGCGTGAACCCGGCCTCGAGCAGCAGTTCGTAGTTCTTCTGGTCGCCGTAACCGGGCGGAGCGGCCCCGTATCCGGTCGGGTCGACGCCGGCCGCGAGCGTGCCTCCCGCCTGCACGAAGGCGTACTCGTACTCGAGCGCCTTCCGGTAGATGTCGGGGTGGATCCCGATCCCGGAGTCGAGCGTCGCGTTCCGCCGCAGGTCCGCGATCTCTCGCACCTCCGCCGCGATTTCCGGGGCGAGGATGTCGTAGATCCGCTCGTCGATCGGACCCCGGCCGGGGACGGAGATCTCGTAGACCGCGAGCGTCGAGGTCATCGCGACGTCGTTCTCGATCATCATGCGGAACGTCTCCTGGACGTCCTCGGAATTCACATCGAGGTCGGCGTAGCCGTTCCGGAACCCGGACGGGCAGTCGTCCGGCTCCTTCCCCGGGAAGTACTCGCTGTTCGCGAGCAGGCCGTGTTCCAGGTTGTCGATCCCGAGCGCCACCGCCTCCCGGTATCCGACCGAGCAGAGGTGGGCCGTCACCTTCACGCCGTGGCGGTGCGCCTCGTCGATCGCCGCGCCGAGTTCCTCGCGGCTGATCCATGTGTACGCCTTGAACCAGGGCACGCCCTCCTCGGCCCAGTAACGGACGAGACGGCGCGCCTGCTCCGCCCCCTCGAGCTGCGCCATCGACTGGGCGCCCTCCTGCCCCGTCAGGTAGGGCCCGGTCGTGAACATGTTGGGGCCGATGGCGCGCCCCTCGTCGATCGCGCGCTTGAGGTTGATCTCCTCGTACGGTGCGCGCGCGCCGGTCGTCCGGATCGTCGTCACGCCCGAAGCGAGGTAGAGCCGTGACCCCGAGAAGGAGAGCTGCGCGGCACGTCCGTTCCCGCCCGTGTAGTAGCTGTGGTTGTGGAGTCCGATGAGACCCGGAATGACCGTGTGGCCCTCCAGGTCGAGGACCTGCGCGTTCCGGATCCGGTCGGCGACCTCGTCGGCGGGGCCGATGTCTGCGATGCGGCCGTCCCGGATGACGACCGTCTGCCCCTCGAGGGCGGGGCCTCCGGTCCCATCGATCACCTTCACGTTGGCGAGTGCGACGGTGGGCGCCTGCACTGCGATGAAATCCTCCATCGCTTCCTGCGCCCGAGCGCCGGAGGGCAGGCCGACCGTGAGGCACGGGATGGTCGCGGCGAGCGCGAGGAGCGGGGCGCGGTGGAGGCGGGCGGCGGTCATCGAGGCGTCCTTTCGCGACGTGGCCGTGGATCGTTCATTGGCCGGGGTTCGACGGCTCAAGCATCATGCTCCCCGTCGATGCGGCGGGCAACAGCACCGGGTGGCGGCAGTCCGCGACACGGCGGGCCACACGGAGACTCCGCTTGGGGGACGCCTACATGGCCGGGGGGAGGGTCGCACGGGGCTCCGGTTTGGGGCGGATTTTATTTGACCGGAAACCCGCCGGATCAGGCGCAATCGTCGTAACTGATTGACAAATAACGAGATGTTTATTTGACGGTTGTTTCCGTTTCTACAGATCCAGGACGAGCCGCAGTCCGGCTTCGACCCGGCGCTACCACTCTTCGGCGACGGATCGGGCCTGCGTCCGGCGGAGCGCAGGATCGATGTCGCCAGACAGGTCGGCGTACGCGGCGTCCAGCCGCTCGGTGATGTCCTTGTCACGATGTTTCGCCACGAATTCGGCGACCGCGGTCGCGTAGAGTTCGCTTCGCGAGACCCTCATCCGCTTTGCGAGCGCCTCGGCCGAGGCGAACAGTTCGTCGGGGAGGGAAATCACTGTCTTCATAACATGCCCGTCACGGCGGGGCGTCGGCGACGTTCATCACCATCTTCATGCCCGACTCGAGGTGTTCCGCGATGTGGCAGTGGATCATCCAGCGGCCGGGGTTCGACAGTTCCAGCAGGATGTCCGTCGTCGATGCGGCGGGCAGCAGGACCGTGTCCTTCCACGCCAGGTTGTGGTTCGGCACGCCGTTCTGCGACAGGACGAGGAAGCGCTGGCCGTGGATGTGCAGCGGGTGCTGCATCGCGTGGAAGGCGCCGCGGTCGTTGATGACGCGGATCTTCACCACGTCCCCGACCGCGAAGTTCCACTCGATCTCGTCGTTCTCGCGCCCGGTTGCGGTCTCGCGCAGCACCCAGCGAACCTCGCTTCCGGTCGTGGCCCAGTTCATGCGCGGCATCGTCCCGGTCCACTCGACCGGATTGAAGTAGACCCAGTCGTAGGCCATCGATCGTTCGATGGAGAGCGGGAGGTCCTCGGTCTCCAGCGTCATCACGAGTTCGCGGTCGGGCTCGTCGTCGAAGCGTGGCCGGTAGCGGTCGATATCCGCGATCACGTCGGCGTGCTCGCGCAGCGTCTCGAAGGCCGGCCCGTGGTCCCGGGCCGCAGGCCGTGACGCGACGCTCACGGTGCCGAGCGTCCGGAATTCGGCGCGGAACACGCCTTGGCGGTGGTTGATCCCCTGGACGTGATTGACGAGCGCGTGGGAGCCGGGGCGGTCGAAGCGGACGTCGATCACGTAGCGCTCCGCCGGCGCGAGGACGACGCTCCGGGCCCATTCCTCCCGCTCGAAGCGGCCCACGTCGGAGGCCACGACCTTCAGCGGAAGACGGTGGGGATCCTCGACGTCGGGGTCCGCGACGCGCTGATCGGGATCCGGGAGTCCGCCGCCTTCGATGTCGACGAAGGAGAGGTTGAAGGTGCGCGTGTTGGAGGCGTTCGTGAGGTGGAAGCGGACGACTTCGCCGCGGTCGACCTCGAGTCTGTAGCCGGGCTCGCCGTTCACGAGGGCCCGGTTCCCGAAGCGGCCCATGAGCATGTAGTTCGCCGATTCCGCCCCGAAGTCCACCAGTCCGTCCGCGTCGAGCAGGATGTCGTCCAGCATGAGGACCTCCTCCCGGTTCGCGGGACCGTAGTAGTCCGCGGCCGCGGGGTCGACGAGGAGGTTCCCGTACAGGCCGAGTTCCTGCTGGATGTCCTCGCGGTGGTGCGGGTGGTACCAGTAGATGCCCGCGTCGCGGAAGAAGACCCGGTACTGGAACGAGCCGCCGGGTTCGACCGGGTCCTGGGTGAGGCCGGGGACGCCGTCGAAGTCGTTGTCGAGTCGGATGCCGTGCCAGTGCACCGCCGTGGGGTACGGGGTGCGGTTCGTGAAGTTCACGAAGATGGTGGATTTCTCCGGGACCCGGATGAGGGGTCCCGGGTGCTGGCCGTTGAAGGCGAGCATGGCGAGTCGGCGGCCCTCGATCTCGCGCCGGACGATCGTCGCCTCGAGGTCGAGCGTGCCCCCGTCGGGAAGGTCGACCAGTTGACGCTCGGTTGCCTCGGGGAGCGTTTCCCACGGTGGCAGGTCCGCCGCGCTTCCGAGGCTCGCGGGGCGGGCGCGCGGCTCCAGGTCCATCACGCCGGGCAGCATGGCGATGCCGGGGTACGCCGGGGGCGCGTCCCAGCGCGTCGGGGCCCGGTCGGCCGCGCGCCGCGTCGCCGACGGCGCCAGGGCCAAAAGGTCGTGCGCCTCCATGAGCGCGGACGGCGAACGGCCGCGCAGTACGAGCGGTCCCTCGCGCGTCGTGACGTCGGCCGACGCCTCGGCGCTGACCATCACGAGGAACTTGTTGAACGCGACGCGCCCCAGCCGGTGTTCGCCGTTGTCGACCGGGCCCAGCGGCACCACGGGAGCCAGCTCGAGCGGCGTCGCCCACGCCATGTAGACCGTGAACGGCCCCAGGCTTCCGGGCGGCGGGAGGCCCTCGATGTGCGCGGTCAACGCGCGGACATGGTGGCCGGACGGCGTCACCGTGACGCCGAACGGCGACGGCACCCGCCCCAGTTCGACGAACCCCTGCGCGTCGCCGCCGCGCGCCGTGGAGTAGAGGCTGATGCAGTGGAGGTCGGCCGCGACCCGCCCCGTCGACGTGTCCGTGAGCGCCCCGGCGGCTCCGGCGGCGCGAGTTTCCGCGCCACGGGCTTCGCAGGCTCCGCTGGAGCCCGGAAGCTGGCCCTGCACGCCGGACGCCGCCGCGAGCAGGCCGAACGCTCCGGCCGTCAGCGCCGGCGCCGGGCGCCGGATCAGGGCGCGCACGGCCCCGTATCCGCCGCCACGCCCCTCCCGGGCGACCGGCTCAGTCGTCCTGCCGGTCGTCGTCCGGGATGAACCGGAGCGCGACGCCGTTGTTGCAGAAGCGCTTGCCCGTGGGCTCGGGGCCGTCGTTGAAGACGTGGCCGTGGTGCCCCCCGCAGCCGGAGCAGTGGTACTCGGTACGCGGGAGGATGAGCTTGAAGTCGCGTTTCGTCTCGAAGGCCTCGGGCAGCGTCTCGAAGAAGCTCGGCCACCCGGTACCGCTGTCGTATTTCATGTCGGTCGTGAACAGCGCCTGACCGCAGGCCGCACAGGCGAACGTGCCGGAACGCTTCTCGTCGTTCAGGGGGCTCGTGCCCGCCCGTTCCGTCGCTTCCTCGAACAGCACCTTGTAGGCCTGCTCGGGAAGCGCCTCCCGCCATGCCTTCTTCGACTGCTTCGATTTCGTGGATTTCGACTTCATGATCACCGGCCGGGGTTCTCCAGGATGAAGATCTTGTCGTCCGTCTCATCCACGCCGGTGAGATCGAGGTCCCCGTCCAGGTCCCGGTCGTGGATGACGACGCACGAACCATTCGTGCTCGCGGGATACGTCCGGGGGTTCGCGAGCGTTCCGTCGCCGGCGTTCTCGTGCACGGTGAAGCTGTTGCCCTCGAAGTCGCTGGTGACGACATCGAGGTCCCCGTCGCCGTCGATGTCGCCCACGTCGACCGCCAGCGGGGCGTCGCCGGTCTCGTACTCGACGGGATCCGCGAAGCCGCCCGCGCCGTCGCCGATGAGCACCGCCACGTTGTTCCCCTCGCGGTTCGCGGACATCACGTCGACGTTCCCGTCGCCGTTCATGTCGCCCGACACGATCATCCACGGCTTGCCGCCGGCGCGCACGCGCGTGCCCAGTTCGAGGTTGCCACGCCCGTCGCCCAGGTAAGTGAGCACTTCGTCGGTGAAGTAGGCTCCGACAAGCAGGTCGGGCAGGCCGTCGTTGTTCACGTCGGCCGTCGCGCACGTCTTCTCGCCCTGGCCCGGCGAAGCGATCTCGGAGGCGCGCCGCAGGCTGCCCGTCCCGTCCGCGTTGTTGAGCAGCATGGCCACGTTGCCGCGCGATTCCTCGGGACCGACGGACATGTTCACCGCCGCCACGTCAGGCCAGCCGTCCTGGTCGAAGTCGCCGATGCACACGCCGCGGACGTTCTGTCCGGATTCGATGTTGCTCCCCAGCTCGAACCAGCCGTTCCCGTCGGCGAGAAAGACGGACACGAGATCGTTCCCCGCGTTCCCGACCACGAAGTCCGTGAGGCCGTCTCCGTTGAAATCCGCCCCTTCGTTGGGGCTCGGCCAGCTCCCGCCCGGGATGTCGAGGACGCGGAATTCGTTGTAATCCCCCTTGCCGTCATTGAACATCACGCGCACGTCCGCGGAGACCTCGTTGGGGATCGCGATGTCGGGATAGCCGTCGCCGTTGAAGTCGCCGGCGTAGGCCCCGTACGGCTGGACGTGCTTCTCGCCGTCGTCGAGCACGGTCCGCGCGCCGCGGTCGACCATATCGAGCGAACCGGCGCGGGGTCGGATCCAGAAGTTCCACGCGAACCCCGTCTCCATTGCGCCTCCGGTCGCCAGCTTCTCTCCCGCGCGGAGCGAGGCCGTGACCGACTCGCCGGCCTGGAAGGGATCTCGCGGCTCGAAGCGGATGCGGCGGCCATCGTCGGACAACTCCACCGAGCCGCTCATCACGCCGCTCCAGCGACCGAACACGGACAGCGCCGACGGGTCGAACCCGGCGGGATCGAGCGGCTGCGTGAGCACGAGCTCGACCGGCGACTCGGGACCCGCTTCGATCGAGTGCGGGGCCGGCGAGACAAGCGACACGGGAGCCGACGAGGGAGCCGCGGAGACGACGGGCGGGGCGGCCTCCGTCGCGGCCGCTTCGCCGCGGTTCGTGCCGAGGAGGATGAGCACGGCGCCAGCAGAGATGACGAGCCCGGCGACTACTCCGGAGAGGGTCTTCATTTTACAACCTCCTGCAGCTTGCTGCGCCTTCGATCCGACAGCGGACGTGAAGCCCGCAAGCTATCTGCGGGCACGGCCGGTGACGAGCGGGAGATCCTCCCGCCGGCCCCAGTCGTTCCACGAGGCGTCGTAGAACTTCGTCTCGTACCCGAGATATCTGGAAATCATGTAGGTGTAGCTCGCGCGCATGCCGATGAGGCAGTAGCTGACGACGACGCCATCCTTCTTCGCCCCGGCCTCCTCGAAACGGGCCTCCACCTCGGCGAGGTCGATCAGCGTGGGTGGATCGTCACCCGTAAGGTCCTGCCAGTAGAGATTGTAGGCGCCGGGGATATGGCCGCCCCGCAGGAAGTCCCGACCCGGCCGCTCCCCCGTGTACTCGTTCTCGGGCCGCGCGTCGATGAGGGTCGTGCCGGGGTCGTCGAGACGCTCGTGGATCCATTCCGCGGTGACGAGCATGTCTTCCCGGACGTCCGCCTCGAAATCGCCGCGCGCAGGCGCGGCCGGCTCCGCGGCGACTCCACCCCCCGCCGCCTTCCACGCCGCCAGGCCCCCGTCGAGTACCGAGGTGCGGCCGCCGTGTCCGAGGTAGTCCAGCGTCATGAAGACGCGAGCCGCATGGAGACCCGGGTCTCCCACCACGATCACGCGGCTGTCGTTCGAGACGCCCGCCGCGCGAAACACCTCCACGAGATCCTCAACCGGCGCGAGTTCGGTGATGAGGTCGTTCCGGTCGAGCGCAATATCGTGGTAGTCGAGGTAGTGAGCCCCCTGCACGTATTCCTCAAGGGGTCGTCCCATACTCGCCATCCCCACATGCAGCACGACGATGTCCGGATCGTCACGATGCTCGGCAAGCCAGTTGCCGCTCACGAGGATGTCGGGATTCGCCTGCGCGGCGCCACCTTGTACCGAAACCGCCAGCGCGGCCAGCCCAATCGCCAGGACCGCCGCGCCTCGCATGAGGATCTTTCTGGAACTTGACATCGGTTGTCTCTTCGCTCGCGTTCGACTCGCTTTCAACACGGAGGGAGCATATTCCCGCAGGCCGCAGGGGAGCAACGCATAACGTGGTCCTTTCTCGGGTTGACAGGGATTCCCGGAGCGGATCGGATGGTGGCAGGTACCCCTCGCCCGAGCCCGAGTTCATGCCGATTCTGCCACGCCCCAGCCGGATGGAGTTTCGAAACGGGGAAGGGAACGAGGAGTACGCGTTCTCCCTCCCGCGGCGGAATCGCGCGCCGGGGACGAGCGCCTTCGTGCGGGCGAGGGACGAGGGGACGAAGATCGAGTACTGCCTGCGCTCGATCCTCCCCGTGTTCGACGAGATCCATGTCATCGACAACGGCAGCCGCGACGAAACGGCCGGGATCGTGCGGCGCGTCCAGCGGTCCGCCGACGGGGGGGCGAAGGTCCGCCTTCACTCCTATCCGTTTGCGCTGGGGCGGTTCGGGCCCGAACACGACCGGACTCCGCACGATTCGGTGCACTCCCTGGTCTACTTTACGAACTGGGCGCTGTCGCGCTGCACCCGGCGCTACGCCTGCAAGTGGGACGCGGACATGGTGCTCGCCCGTGAGCAGCGGGGCGCTTTCGCCGGCCTCCTCGCCCAACTCGGAGGCGGATGGCCCGCCGCCTGGTCTCTCGCCGGACGAACGGTGTATCGGACGCCCAACGGGTCGTTTCTGGCTCCGCGCGGGGAGGTGAACCGGGAGGTGCGGATCGCGCCCTGCGGCTATCCCGTCAGGTTCCACAAGCGCCAACACTGGGAGCAGCTTATTCGCCCCCGCTGGCTCCGCACGCACCACTTCGCGCCCGTCTGCTTCTACGAACTGAAGTTCTTGGAGGAGGGAGAGTTCGATCACTGGTCGACGACGGAGTTTCCGTCGCCCCGCAAGCGGCGGGAATGGGCCTCGTTTCAGCGGCTGCGCGAGGGTCGGGCGGACGGCGCGGTTCACAGCCTCCCCGCCACCTTCCTCGACGACCAGATCAAGGCGGCGGGGCCCCGCGAGCCAGGCGGGCGACGCGAATCGCGCGTGGGGCGGCCAGGCACGTCGCCAGCGGGCAAGCGTCCGGCGCGCAAGAACGGAGTGTCGGCCTGGATGCCGCGCTTTCTCGGGATCGGCGCCACGCGCGCGGGCACGAGCTGGGTGGCGGCGCAGCTTGCGGCGCATCCCCAGATCCGGATGGGACGCAAGGAGATCCACTTCTTCGACCGCAAGCTCGGAGCACCGGGCGCGAGCGGGTCCGCCCGGGATCGAATCAACAAGCTCCGCTATCTGGCCCGCTTCGTCCGTGGGCGGGGCGGCGGCCGGATCCGGGGCGAGATCACACCCGCGTATGCGGCGCTCGAGCCGGAGGTCATCGGGCGCGTCGCCGAGTGGATGCCCGACGCGAGGCTCATCTTCATGATGCGTGACCCGATCGAGCGCGCCTGGTCGCAGGCGCGAAACGGTTTTCCGCGGTGGCGCGGCAGACCCCTGGAGTCCGTGGGCCGCGACGAACTCGTGTCGTTCTTCGACAGCGATTCGGTCCGCCGACGCAGCGATTACGCGACCTGCCTGCGCGCCTGGCTCGGGCACTTCCCGCGCGAGCACTTCTTCTTCGGCTTCCTCGACGAGATCCGGGAGCGTCCCGGGGACCTTATGTGCGATCTGCTGGGGTTTCTCGAGGCGTCGGTCGCGGTCGCGGACGCAGAATCGTTGCGGACGCCGGTGAACGCTTCGGCTCCGCTCCCCATGCCGGACTGGGTGCGCGATCACCTCGAACGGGAATACGCGTTCGACGCGGACGAAGTCTCGGAACTCATCGGACGACAGGTCCCGTGGGCACGGTGAACCGGTCGCCGAGGCTCGACCCGCCCCGGGTTCGGCAACACCCCGTCCCGGCCCTCACGCGCTGGTTCGGACGCGCCAAACGCCGGATGGGCTACTACCGGCTGCGCGACGGGCTGAAGAATCGGCTCCTCGAACCCCGGTTTCTCCGGTCCCTCAGATCCACCGATGTCTTCCTCGTCGGTCATCCGAAATCGGGAAACACCTGGCTCGCCTACATGCTGGCCGTGTTTCTGTCCGATGATCGCCGCGGAGACGTGAACCTGTACAACGTCGGCGACTACGTCCCGTTCGTGCACGGTCACGACCACGCGATCGCCGCGTACGGCCACCTCCCGGATCCGAGAGTGTTCCGGAACGAGTATCCCCGCCATCCGTGCCGCTATCCCGGCACCGTGTATCTCGTGCGCGATCCGCGGGCGGTCCTGGTCTCCTTCTGGCACATGTTCGCGACGATGTTCGACGACCGTGACACGACCCTTGCGAGGTTCGTCGACGGATACCTGTCGGGCGCCGCGCCGTTCGACGCATGGCACCGGCACCTGGGGCGCTGGGATCGGCAGGTCGGGGCCGCGCTCCGACGCGCGGAACGCGGCGAGAGGGTCCGCGTCGTGCGCTACGAGGACCTCGTGGCCGACCGCGAGACGGCGTTGCGGGGCGTGGCCGATTTCATCGGAGCGGTTCCTGCGGGAGACGTTTCTGCGGGAGACGTTCCCGCGGGAACGTCCGCGAGACTTTCCCGGGCGGTGGCGCGCGGTTCGTTCGAGGCCATGCGGGAGATGGAGGGACGCCACGGCGCGGAGGCCTACGCCGGGCGCGCCCGTGGCGAGGGACGCTTCATCCGCCGGGGGCGGGCCGACGGTTGGAAGGATGAGATGGACCCGGCGGACGCGGCCCGGATCGAAGCCGCGTTCGGCCCCGTCATGGAGCGCGCCGGTTACCTCCTGTGAGGGCATCCGACGGTTTCGGCATCGCGGTCATCGTCTCGACCTACGATCGGCCCGACGCTCTCGACGCGGTGCTGCGGAGTCTCGCCGAGCAGACGTACCGCCGGTTCGAGATCGTCGTGGCCGACGACGGTTCCGGCCCGGAGACCCGCGAACTCGTTGCGAGCCGGGCCGAAGAAATCGGCCCCCGCGTGAGGCATGTCCGGCAGGAGGACCGCGGGTATCGTCTGGCCGCGATCCGAAACCGTGCCGCCGCCGCGACCGAGCAGCCGTACCTGATCTTCCTCGACGGCGACTGTCTCGTGCGCCCGGACTACGTGGAGCGGCACGCGCGGCTCGCCGAGCCGGGACACCTCGTCCACGGCAGCCGGGTGAGGCTCGAGCCCGGACTCTCGCGGGTCGCGATCGAGCGGGGACCCGCAATCGGGCGCTGGAGCGCCGCCCGCTGGCTCGGAGAATGGCTCCGGGGACGCGTGGACCGGTTCGCCCCGCTGCTGCGCGTGCCGCTGGGACCCCTGCGCCGGATGTCACCGCGACAGTGGCGTGGCGTCAAAGGCTGCAATCTCGCCTTGTGGCGCTCGGACTTTCTGGCGGTGAACGGGTTCGACGAGGCCTTCCGGGGCTGGGGCTTCGAGGACAACGATCTCGTCGTACGCCTCATCCGGAACGGAGTAAGACGCAAGGAAGGCCGCTGCGCCGTCCCCGTTCTGCACCTTTGGCACGAGTCGCGCCCGCCCGATCCCGACAGTCGCGAACGCTTTGAGCGCCGGCTCCGCTCCAACCGGGTTCGCGCCGAACGGGGCATCGACAACTAGCTGGCTAACCTGGTCGCGGGCCCTTGTGGATCCCGTGCTCCGTCCAGTCGCGACCGCGCGCGAAACCCTGGAAAACGCGGAGCGACCGAGGCACGCCGCGGGTTTCGGCGCGCAGCCGTTCGTTCGTCGCCTGCGCTTCGGGATCGAGCCAGGGTCGGTCGTGCTCGACGTGGCCGCAGACCGCCCGGTGCCGAGCCTGTATCGGACGGATGCCCGCGTTGCGGAGACGCTCGCCGAGTTCGCGGTCTTCGACCGGGTACGTCATGCGCTCGTCGAAGCCGTTCACGCGCAGGAGGTCGGTCTTCCAGGCCGACGCGTTGTGCCCGTTCCACGTCGCCCGGGTCGTCGTCAGGCGGTCGAGCCACCCGGCGCGGCGCGGTGAGCGGGTGAGTTTGCGGCGGTCGCGCCCCCGGATCAGCGCCCGTCTCTCATCGAGCCACGGTGGCTCGAACAGCGCGCCTCCGAGCACATCGTCTTTCCGGATCCGCGACCCGACGTGGCGCGCGAGGCGAACTCTTCCGCCGGAGACGAAGTGCCCTCGCCTGGCGAGCCGGGCGTGCGTCTCGACGAAGTCCTCTCGCGGGATGCAGTCACCGTCGCTGAGGATGAGGTAATCTCCACGGGCCCCGGCGATCGCGCGGTTCAGGATGCGACACTTCCTGAACCCGTCGTCCTTCTGCCGGACGTGGGAGATCGAGAGCCCGGTCGAGGCCCGCAGGGGCTCGATCCGGTCGCGCGTCCCCGGTCCCGAGCCGTCATCCGCCACGACAACCTCGAACTCCTCGCAGGTCTGTGCCGAGTAGCCCCAGAGCGTGCGTTCCAGTTCATCCGCCGCGTTGTACGTGCTGAGGATGATGGAGAGAAAGGACGGCGTGGGGGGAAAGCGGCCAGCCACCTCCGAACGACGTCCAGCGCCGCGTCTCGCGGGGGCTACGGTCGCGCGGGCTCGGCGTTCGAGAGCGCGATCGCATTGAACAGGAACTTGAAGGTGCCGTGCGGCTGCGCGCGACGCGTGATGAGCGGACCGAACAGGTACACATGCCCGTTGCCCACCTCCGCCTCCGCCATCGTCACGCCGCCCTGGAGGTACTCCTGGCCCCACGCCCAGCCGCTGACGAGTGGCTCGTCGGTGTCGAACCAGGCGAGCGGCGTCACCCCGCCCGCTCCGCCGTTCCCCGCGGCCAGCGCCGAGGCGCTGAACACGGGGCTGTTGTTGAACGAGACCGCGAGCGTCGACGGAACCCCCGTGGCGACGAGCCGCGAGTTGTCCACCGTGACCTCCAGGATCGATCCGGGCACGTAGTACTCCTCCCGGCCCAGCGGTTGCCCATCCTTCACGAGGTGGTCCTGCAGCGGGAGTCCCAGCCCCTGTCCGAGAGAGGTGGAACCGCCGATGGTGACGATCGAGCCGCCGTCCTCGAGGAACTCGATCAGCGCCGGCATCGTCGCATCGGGGGTGACCCGGCCCAGCCGGTCCCGGTACTCCTCGGGAATCGTCTCCGGATCCGGCGCGCCGAACCCGAACTGGCGCATCATTCGCTGCCGGACGGAGTCGGGAACGCCCGCGAAGACCTCCTCGAACTGCGACCCGATGGCGCCCTGCGGGAAGATGATGACATCGTAGTCGTCGCTCAGATCTCCCGCGTTGAGCCGCTGCGGGAAGGCGAGTTCGAAGTCCGCGTACTCGAACTGCTCGAGGATCCAGCGAATCCAGCCGGACGGCATGGAGCCGCCGTACGTGTCCCACAGCGCGATCCGGGGCGCCCGCAGGCGCAGGGCCTCCGCGTCCGGATCGTTCGCCAGCCCCCGGAAGTCGACACCCAGATCGGCGGCGAGCGACGCGACCTCGTCCGTCGTACCACGCCGACTCTTCACGTAGAAGGTGCCGGCCGGGTGCATCCGCCCGCCCTCGCGCAGCGGCGACGTGAGCCAGTAGACCTCGTGTCCCGAGGCCTGGAGCCGGTTGATCGCGGTGAACGCGTCGTTCGCTTCGTGGCTGAGCAGAAACCCGTCCGCTCCGTCCGCGTCGGCGACGGTCCCCGGCATCGGACTCGCGTTCCACTCCGCGATCTCCTCGAACGGCCCGTCGAAGCCCTCCGCAATGCGGTCGAACGCCACTCCCATCTGGGTCGCGAGCGTCCACCCCGCGTTGTCGTACGGCGGCGTCGGGGACGCCCCGGGAAAGAGGAAGTCGTCCGGGTGGTCCTGCGGTTCGAACATGTCGAGCACGTGCGGCCGGAAGGCCTGCGCGGCCCGCACCACGTAGGAGCCCGCGGGATATTGCTTCCCTTCGACACTGAAGTCCGAGGTCGCCCGCTCCACGATCACGCCGTTTTCGAGCAGCGCGTTGACAAACTTCGTCGCGGTCGGGAAGTCGGCCTGGTCCGAGGGGAGGATGTACCCGCGGGGATCGCGCAGGTCGGGGTCGAACAGCTTCTCATAGTCCGCGCGCGTGCCGCGGCTGCCCCCGAAACCGCCGACGTTGCGGGCGAAGTCCGTCTCTCCCTGCCCGGCCTGCATTTCGTCGCGCAGCCAGTCGACGCGCCTGGGGTGGATCGTCCAGCTGTCCTTGCTGCCGCGCTCGATCGAGTTCATCCCCATGCGCCAGATGCGATACAGGAACGTCTCGCGATAGCGGGAGGCGACGTCGAGCACCGCCTTGTTCGCGGTCACCGAGTAGTCGACCGACTGTCGGAAGTGCCACGGCTGGGGTTCGATCGGGGCGGGCAGATTGTCGTTGGGCAGCACCCGCTCGAGGATGAGCGGGATCTCCATCGGAGTCGGGTTCCCGATCGTTTCGGTGAGGAGCCCGATCATGTTCTTGAAGTAGGGCGTGGTGCGCAGGCCGCCGTTCCACCAGGTGGAGTAGTTCGCGCCGCGCCGCCGCGTCGCCCCCGGCTTCCCCTCCTCCGTGAAGCGGGAGTGCATGGCCGATCCCACGAGATCGATCCCGGTGATGACCATAGGGTCGATGTTGTAGTTGAAGGGATCGCGGAACGGGGGCGCGAAGAGCACGGTCCCGGTGGGGCCCGTCTGGTGGTGGTTGTAGACGATCTGGGGATACCACGTCCGGTACATCTGCCGGTTCATGTTCTCGGATTCCGGCTGGAAGGACGTGTAGAAGTCCCGGTTGTTGTCGTGGCCCACGTACTTCTGGTAGAGGACGGGGATCCCGCGCGTGGAGCGCTCCGTCTTCTCCTCGATCCGCGTGTACCAGTTCGAGACGAGGTCCATTCCGTCGGGGTTCGCGTGGACGAAGAGGATGATGACATCGTCGAGGATCCGCATCGTCTCGTCGTCGGTCCCGCTGACGAACTGCCACAGCGTCTCCATCAGCTGCTGCGCGCCCAGCACCTCCGTCGCATGGAGGCCGCCGTCGATCCACACGATCGCCTTGCCGCGCCGCGCAAGGGCGCGCGCCTCCTCCTCGGAGACGCCCCGGGCAAGCGCGAGGCGGGCGGAGATCTCCCGGTATTCATCCAGGTTCGCATGGTTCTCGGGCGAGGTGACGATCGCCATGAGCTGGTCGCGGCCTTCGGCCGTCGTCCCGATCGACTGCAGCGTCATGCGCGGCGACTCGGCAGCCAGCGTCTCCCAGTAGCGGGTGAGATCGCCGTAATCCGGGAGTTCGTAGTCGGCGCCGATCGGGTGCCCGAAGAACGCCTCCGGGGTCGTCAGCTCCTGCGCGACGCCGGGTCGGGCGACCAGGACTCCGAGGACGATCGCGACGGCCGGCAGGACCTCGCGGGCGAAGGCCTGATGGGGGGCGAAAAACGACATTTGCGGACTCTCCTTGCGCGAATCGTGGCGCGAATCGTGTGCAGAGTTTCGGCGCCCATTATGGCGATGGTGTAGCCGGAAGCCAAAGTCCTCCCGGCCGGAAGCGCCGCCGCCCGCCGGCGAGACCGAATTCCGGGCTCGCGGCGGGCGGCTTCGGCTGAGGCCGGGTTCAACGCCCGGCCCCGGCAGTCCGGCGGCTGCGTCAGCGCATCGGCGGCATCGGAACTTCCACCGGATCGCCGAGGTCCGGACGGACCCCCGCCGCCTGCAGCGCGGCGTAGAGCGCCGGCATGCGGTCCTCTATGACGGCGTTGAGGCGGTCGACGGCGCCGGGCAGCGCGCCCCACCCCCGCTCGAGCTGGTAGAGCATGTCCGCCGTCGGCGCCGTGTGGTAGCCGGACAGGCTGCCGGACACTCCGGCGCCCGCCCGGGCCGTCCCGAGTTCCTCGCCGATTTCGTCGAGTTCCTCGCCCATGGCCTCAACTTCCGCCGTCAGCGACTCGGACACGTCGTGGTCCTCGAGCTGGTCCTCGATGGAGGACAGGTGTTCGCGCATCCGGTTCAGCGCCTGCAGTCCCTCGTTGGTCGGCTTCGCCAGCGCGTAGGCGCTCATGAGCGCTTCCTGCCGCGCCATGAGATCGCTCCGGCTGATGTTCACGCGAGGGTCGAGCCGCACGGTGACCGACGTCTCCATCGTCTGGCCGGCCGCTTCCAGCCGGGCCGTGTACGTCCCCGGGAGGACCTTCGGCGCCACGCTGCCGGCGCGGAAGAAGAACCCGCCACCGCCCGGCGGCGCCGGTGGAGGCTCGTAGCAGAGATCCCAGATGACTTCGTTGAGGCCGCGGTCGCCGCCGCCCTCGAGTTCCCGGATCACGGAGCCGTCGGAGTCGAGAATCGCGACCGTCGCCTTGCCCGCCATCGCGGACATCGGCGCCGGGTCATCGCCGTTCGCGGACGGACCGCCGGAGGTCACGATCCGCTCGCCGGTCTCGCCGCCTTCCTCGTCGGCCATCGGGGCCTCCGGCAGGTCGCTGCCCAGCCAGTAGCGGATGCGGGCGCCCTGGGGCGGGTTCTCCGCCTCCCATACGCCCGGCGTCCAGCCCTGCGGCGTGTACGGGTTGTAGGCGACCGCCGACTGCGTCGAGAACAGGTGCACCTCGGAGGCGAGCACGGCCTGGCTCAGCTCCTCGAGCGGCGTGATGTCCTCCATGATCCAGATCCCGCGCCCGTGCGTGCCGATGACGAGGTCGTTCTCGCGCTCCTGGATCTTGATGTCGTCCACCGGCGCGGGCGGCATGTTCCGCAGCAGCGGATGCCACGAGTTGCCGGCGTCGATCGAGAAGTAGGTGCCGATCTCGTTGCCGGCGAAGAGGAGGTTCGCCGCGCGCGGGTGCTGCGCCAGCGCGTTCAGCGACCAGCCGTCCGGGATCCCGTCCCTGACCGCGCGCCACGTCCCGCCGAAGTCGTTCGAGACGTACAGGTACGGGGCCATGTCGTCGTTGCGGTGGTTGTCCCCCGCCACCCACACCGTGCCCGCATCGGCGTGCGAAGCCACGATGCGGGTCATGTACAACTGATCCGGCACGCCCGGCATGTTCGGCGCCACGTTCGTCCACGTCGCGCCGCCGTCCCGCGTCACCTGCAGGTTCCCGTCGTCGGTGCCCGCGTAGACGACCATCGGATCGAGCGGCGATTCCTCGATCGAGATCATGTTGCCGAAGGTCGACGTCCCGTCGTTGGCCGACATCATCGGCTCGGAGCCGAGGACGCCCATGATCTCCAGCGTCTGGCGGTCGATGGCCTTCGTCAGGTCGGGGGAGATCTGCTCCCACGTCTGCCCGTAGTCCGTCGACTTGAACACCACGTTTCCGCCGTAGTAGACCGTGTTCGGGTCGCCCGGCGAGACCTCGACCGGCGTGTCCCAATTCCAGCGGTAGTCCGGCGGATCCTCCTCATCCTCCCCGGGGCGTCCCAGCGGCCGCATGCGCAGGCGCTCGCCCGTCTTGAGGTTCGTCCGCATCAGGTTCCCGTTCTGGGACTCCGCGAGCATCGTCTCGCCGTTGGGGTGGAGGACGGTGAAGTAGCCGTCGCCGCTCCCGATGTTGTACCAGTCGCGCGGCCGGATCCCCTGGTTGGACCAGGTGTCCGAGGGACCGCACCACGAGCCGTTGTCCTGCAGACCGCCGCACACATGGTAGGGATCACGGTTGTCCACGCCGATCTCGTAGAACTGCGCCAGCGGGAGGTTCGTCAGCTGACGCCAGTTGTCCGAGCGGTCCCAGCTGATCGAGACGCCGCCGTCGCCGCCGAGGATGAGGTGATCGGAGTTCGCCGGGTCGATCCACAGCGCGTGGTGGTCGGAGTGGACCTCGGAGGCCGCGTCGGGCGTGAAGTTGTTCCCGCCGTCGGACGAGCGGTACAGGCTCGAGCCGCCCAGGTAGATCCGTTCGGGATCGTTCGGGTCGATGCGGATCTGGCTGTAGTACATGGGACGGTTGTTGGTCGTGCTCGTCTGCACCCACGTCTCGCCGCGGTCGGTCGACTTGTAGGTCCCCGTCTTGCGCTCGGGATCACCGGGTCCCTGCGGACCGCCGCCCCCACCCGGGGCGCGGGCGTCGGCTTCGACGATCGCCATCACGACGTTGCCGTCCCGGCGGTAGATGTCGAGCCCGATGCGGCCGACGTCGCCCTCCGGCAGACCGCCCGCGAGCTTGGTCCAGTTGTCGCCGCCGTCCATCGTTCGGTAGATGCCGCCGCCCGGCCCGCCGCCGTTGAAGCCCCACAGCGTCCGCTGCCGCTGGTACATGGCCGCGAACAGCGTCATCGGGTCGCCCGGATCCATGGCGAGGTCGATCGCGCCCGTGTGCTCGTCGACATGGAGGACGAGTTCCCACGTCTCGCCTCCGTCCATCGTCCGGTACACGCCGCGCTCGGGGTTCGCGCCCCACAGGCGGCCCATCGCCGCCACGTAGGCCACGTCCGGATTCCGCGGATGGACCTGGATGCGGGAGATGTGGTTCGTGGCCTCGAGCCCGAGGTGGGTCCAGGTGCGGCCGGCGTCCGTCGACCGGAACACGCCCATTCCCCATGGGGAGGACTGCCGGTTCTGCGGCTCGCCCGACCCGACCCACACGACGTTCGGGTTCGACGGGGCAAGAGTGATGTCCCCGACGGACAGCATGGGCTGGTCGTCGAACATCGACTCGAAGGTCGACCCGCCGTTGATCGTCTTCCACACGCCGCCCGTCGCCACGCCGACATAGAACGTGGACGGATCGGCCTCGTCGACCGCGATGTCGGCGATGCGGCCGCCCATGATCGTGGGGCCGATTTCACGCCATTCGAGCGCCTGGACGGCCGCTTGCAGATCGGCGTCCTGGGCCAGAGCGGGAAGAGGGACAGCGGTGAGGGCGAGCACCGCGAGGAGAGACACTGCGACCGGGAGCCCTGAGCGCGTACGCATGTTCCTTACCTCGTTCGACGGGGGTCCTGCGGGAGGGAGGGCACGGGCGAAGGAACCGACACCGGCCACCCCACCCGACCATACAGCCCGAATACAATAGATGAACCCATCGGAATCTGAAACGGGGGTCTCCGGCGACCTCGCGTGCGAGGAAGCCTCCGCGTGCTTCGCTTGACGCGATACGACATCACGTCGTAAACTGACGACATATCGTCGTGACACGGCTGTTTCGAGTCGAGCGGGAGACGGATGACGGACGTGATTCTCCAGATCGGGGCCAGCAAGCTGGCGATCTCGATCGGCCTTGCCGGAGTGGCGTGGATCGCGGCGCGGATCGTGGCGCGGCGCTTCGGGAGCCCTCCGCTGGCGCACGGGCTGTGGCTGCTGCCGCTCGCGGTCCTGCTCGTGCCGCCGTTCGTCTCCATTCCGGTCTGGTCTGCGGGAGTCGATCCGGTCGGGCCCGCGGCCGTGACCGGCCTTCCGCAGGCGGAACCGACGCCATCGGCGGGGGCCATCCTGCTCGGTTGGCTCGGCGGTCACGGCAAGGACGCGCTTGTCTGGCTCTGGCTCGTGGGCACGGCTTCCGTACTCGGCTGGACGCTCGTGCGCACGCTGCGGTTCCATGGCTCGCTCGTGAGAGCATCGCAAACCGCGCCGCCCGAGGTCCAGCGCCTCGCGCGGGAGGTCGCCCACAGGCTCGGACTCGGCGCGGCCCCGACCGTCTACGCGACGCGCGCGCAGTTATCCCCCATGGTGTGGTGGGCCGGCGGGAAGGTCCGGATCCTTCTCCCCTCGGAGCTGCTGGCCGACATGGACGCGGCCGAACTGCGCTGCATCCTGGCGCACGAACTCGCCCACGTCCGGCGGCGCGACCACGTCGTGCGCTGGCTCGAATGGCTCGCGTGCGCGGCCTTCTGGTGGAACCCGGTCGCGTGGTGGGCCCGGCGGCGATTGCGGGCGTCCGAAGAGTTGTGCTGCGACGCGCTCGCCGTCGCCGCGACCGGGGCCGAACCCCGCGCCTACGCCGGGGCGCTGCTCCGGGTGATCGACTTCATGTCCGCGGCCCGGACCCCGGGCCCGCTGTCCTTCGCGAGCACGATCAATCGCTGCGGCCGAGCGTCGCGGCTTGAAAGGAGATTTCGCGTGATCATGACGAACCGAACCCCGACCCACACCCCGCGCTGGCTCCGCGTCGCCCTGCGGTGCAGCGCCGTGTGCCTGCTCGCGGGCGGCCTCATCTACTGCACCGATCAGTCGGATCTCACCTCCATCGACCCGGCGCTGGCCCCGTCGGTGAGCGAGTCCACTGTTCCGGACGACGATTCGCCGACCCCGGACGGTGAAGTCGTCTACTTCGACGGCGATGGGCTGCTCCTCGAACGCGTTCCGGCTGCGGACCGACCCCAGCTGCGCACGTTCGGCGACCAGCTTGAGGCACTCGCAACGGAGTACGCACTCCCGGTCGACGTCGTCAAGGCCGTGCGCGCCGCCGGGGAGGCGGCCCTCTCCGACCGTACCCCTGCCGACCTGTTCCTGGTCGTGACGCCGGACGGCGGGGCGGGAGACCCCAAGGTCGTTGAGTTGGACCTTGCGGGCCTTCGATTGGAGGCCGGGCTCTCGCCGCGAGCGGCGGCGGTGAAGGCCGAACTGGCCAGCCACCTGCGCGTACGCTTGCTCACATCGAACAGGTTCCTGAGTGGGATACACCTCGAATGTACCGGTGCGGAAGGCCGACCGGTCGTAACGCTCGGCGGCTCGACGAGCGTGAGTTCTTCCGAGGGCGAACTCGTCGCCCGCACGATGACGTGTGAAGAGGCGGTAACCAGCCAAGGTAAGCTTCGCCTCAAGGGATAGTGCGGGGGGTCGAGCGCCCAACGCCCCAGACCGAAGCCGATCAAGAAAGGGACCCACATGACGACGCCGCGTCTGGCCAACGCCGAACTCGCGGTCATGGAGCAACTCTGGAAGGAGGGGCGCCTCACGGCCCGTCGGCTCCGCGAACAGCTCTATTCGGACGCCACGAGGTCGGCGCACGGCACCATCCAGCGACTCCTGCAGCGGCTGGAGGACAAGGGATTCGTCCACCGCGACGCCAGCCTCGGGACCCAGCTCTTCTCCGCCCGCGTCAGCCGCGAGGAATACGCATCCGGTCGGCTCGAGGCGCTGGCCGACCGCATCACGGGCGGTTCGCTGGTCCCCATGATCACGCAGTTGATCGAAGACGAGAAACTTGCCCCGGAGGAGATCGAGCGCCTGCGGACGATCCTGGACGAAGGATGACGGATCTGATCCGACTCAGGGTAGCGTAGACCTCCGGATCGCCGGATCTTCGGCGCGATATTGCACGCGAACGGAGATTCTCTCCCCTCCAGCGAGCCGGAGCGTCACCCATGTCTGCCGAGATACGGATGGAACGGATGACCTCGCCCGAGATCGGGGCGGCGATCGAGGCCGGGGTCACCACCGTCGTCGTCGCGGCGGGGGCGGTGGAGCAGCACGGGCCGCATTTGCCGCTGTTCATGGACGCCGAGCACGGGGACCGGCTCGCGGTCGAGATCGCCCGGCGGCTCGGTGGCGCGCTCGTCGCTCCCACGATCCGCGTCGGCTGGTCGGCGCACCACATGGCGTTCCCCGGCACCGTCACGCTCGAGAGAGAGACCTTCCTCGCCGTCTGCCGCGACTACTGTTCGAGCCTCGCGCACCACGGCTTCCGGCGCGTCTGCTTCGTCCCCTCGCACGGCGGGAACTTCGCTCCGCTCGCCGAGGCGCGTGACGCGTTCAACGAGGCCGCGGGGCCCGGCTGTTCCGTGGATGTGTACGCGGACCTCGCCGAGGTCATCGGGATCTGGCGCCGCGTCGCGGAGGGGGAGGCGGGTCTCGGAGCCCGCGTGGGTGGCCACGCCGACATCGCCGAGACCTCGATCATGATGGCCATGCACAACGGGACCGTCCGCGAGGAACTGGCCGAATGCGGGCGCCTGACGACGCCGGAAGAGGAACCGGAACTCATCCGGCGCGTGCTGAGCGACGGATTCGCAAGCGTGACGCCGAACGGCATCCTGGGCGATGCCCGTGGCGCGACGGCTCGACTCGGCGAGAAGATGATCGCCGCGCTGTCGGACCGCATGGCCGCGCATTTCGCGAGGTAGCGACGCGGCGGATTCCGGCTCGGCTCCGGAGAAGGAGATACAGGATGGAGATACAGGGATGAGGGATGGACGAACGGCAGCGCTGATCGCGGTCATGCTGGGCGGCGTGTGGCCAGTCGGGACCCCGGCCGTGGTCGAGGCCCAGGCGCGGCGCGGCCCGCCGCCCGTACCCCCCGACGCATCCCCGCCGATGACCGTCGAGGCGTACGACCCTCGCTCGACGCTCGTCGTGCCGGAAAACCCGGTCTCGCGCGCCGCCTTCCCCTTCGTGGACGTCCACCTGCACCTCAACGGGCTGATGCCCCGAGCTCAGATGGATCAGCTCGTGCGCGACATGGACGCACTCAACCTTGCCGTCGGCGTGAATCTGAGCGGGGGGTCCGGCACGCAGCTCGCGCGGCAGGTCGAGGCCTTCGAGGCGGCGTATCCCGGCCGTTTCGTCGTGTTCGCGAACGTCGACTTCAGCGATATCGCGGACCCCGAATTCGGGGCGCTCGCCGCGGCCCGTCTCGAGGCCGATGTCGCAGCCGGCGCTCGCGGCCTCAAGATCTTCAAGAGCCTCGGACTGTGGATCACCGACGCGGCCGGACAGCGCGTCCCGGTGGACGACGCCCGTCTCGATCCGATCTGGGCGAAGGCGGGGGAACTCGGCATCCCCGTCCTCATCCACTCGGCGGACCCGGCGGAGTTCTGGGAGCCGATGGACGAGCGCAACGAGCGCTGGCTCGAGCTTCGCCTGCGGCCCCGCCGCCGGCAGAGCGGCCCACCCTCCTTCGAACAGGTGCTGGGCGAACAGTTGAACATGTTCCGCCGGAATCCGGAGACGACCTTCATCGCCGCCCACCTCGCGTGGCTCGGCCACGATCTCGGCCGTCTCGGGCGCCTACTGGACGAGATCCCCAACATGAACGTCGGGCTGGGGGCGGTGATCTACGAGCCGGGCCGACAGCCGCGCTTCGCCCGCGAGTTCTTCATCGAGTACCGGGACCGGATTCTGATGGGGAAGGATTCCTGGGCGCCGGACGAGTACCCCACGTACTTCCGTGTGCTGGAGACCGCGGACGAGTACTTCCCCTACTACCGGAAGTACCACGCCTTCTGGCGCATGTACGGCCTCGACCTCCCGGATGAGGTCCTGCGCAAGGTGTACTTCGAGAACGCGCTCCGCGTCATCCCCGGCATCGACCGAAGCCGGTTCCGGTAGAAAACTCCGCTTGGAGGTGTCCGCCGGCCGAGTTCGCGCGCTATCTTCCCCGCGGTGGTCCGGTCGCAGGCGGCACCGTCAAAGGGGACGCGAGATGAAGGATCCGGCGAAGAGGGCCCTCGACGCCTACAGGAAGGCGATGTCCAGGGAAGAGGCGTACGACGCGGCGTACCGGGCGCTGGCCAACGCCACGCTCGCGGTGAAGAGGGCGGAGGAGCGGCTGGACGTGGCCCGGGAATCGAAGGCGGACGCCGCCGCCCTGGTACACCGGGCGGCCGGGGCCTTCGTCGATGCCCTCAAGAACGCCGAGGAGGCGTACGCCGTCGCGGAAGAGTTGGGGGCCATGCCGGCTCGCGGTCCCACCGAGTTGAACGACGTGAACCGCGAGTCGATCAGCCGCCAGGCCGACAAGGCGGGCGAACTGCGGAGTTGGCTGAAGCTGCTGGACTGACCGCGCCGCCGCCCGTGGCGCCGCTCCTTCCCGTCACATATCCGGATAGTCCGCCGTGGGCCCGAACATCTGGGGCACCGGCACGTCAAGAAGCCGAAGGTAGACGCCCAGTTGCGCCCGGTGGTGGATCAGGTGGTCGAGGACGAAGCTCCGGACCACGACCGCCTTGGGCATCGTGAAGCGATCCTCGCCCGCCACTTTCAGCGTCCACGTCCCGGCGAAGGTCTCGTCCGAAGTGGCCTCGATCGTCTCCCGGGCCGCGGCCGCACTCTGGTCGAGCGCCGCAACGAGTTCGGCCGAAGACGTGAGTACGGGATTCTGCGGCGGGCCACCGCCCTCCGGAGCGACGTCGAACTCGGACATGGTCAGCGACGCCACAGTCCAGTTCGGGATCATCGCGACGTGGGTCGCCAACTCGCCGAGGGTCCACGACTTCTCGTGCGGACGCCAGTCGAGGCGGTCATCCGGCACGGCTTCCAGCGTGGCGCGACAGCCCGTCACGATGTGGTCGAACTGCATGAGGGTCTGTTGAGCAATCATGAGAAACTCCGGGTGAGTGTGTAATCCGCCTCCGGGCGTTGATGCCCGATGGGCGGAGCAACCTGCAAGGTCCGCCCCGTGGAGGGAACCACGCTCGACCCCACGCGGGGCCGACCCTCGCCCGGTTTCCCGGAACACCGGGGAGGTTTGACCGCCATCGCGATATAGCTAAGTTTCTAGCTAAGACACCGGTTCCGGGGGAAAGATGACGCGCGTTGTGAACGTCCACGAAGCCAAGACGCAGCTCTCGAGACTGCTGGCGCAGGTCGAGGCGGGCGAGGATGTCGTGATCGCCCGGCGCGGCGAACCGGTGGCGCGGCTCGTAGCCTGCAAGCCCCCCGGCAAGCGCCAGCCGGATGTGCTGAAGGGCACAATCGCCGTTCCCGACAGCTTCTTCGACCCGCTGCCGGAAGAGGAGCTGGCGGCCTGGGAAGGCAGGTAGCGGTGCGTCTCCTGCTGGACACGCATGCGTTCCTGTGGTGGATCTCGGACAGCGAGCGGCTGTCCGACACGGCACGCTCGCGCATCGCCGACGAGGACAACCGGATCCTGGTCAGCGCGGCATCGGCCTGGGAAATCGCCACGAAGTACCGGATCGGAAGGTTGCCGGGGTGCGAAGCCATAGCGCTCGACATCGCCGGTCACATCGTCGCACAGGGCTTTGAAGAGATGGCCATCAGCGTTGCCGACGCCGCGCGAGCCGGACATCTGCCCGGACCACATCGTGATCCGTTCGATCGGATGCTCGCCTCGCAGGCCCTCCGGCGCGACCTGTCGATTGTATCGACCGACGCCGTATTCGACGGCTGGGGGGTTAACCGGCTCCCGTAGCAGCCGCCGCCTCACTCATCGCGCTTGCCGGTGTCGCCGTGCCGGATCGCGAAATCGCGGCGGTCCCGGTAGAGAAGAGCGCGGTTCAGGACGTAGTCACCGTCCGGGTCGATGTCCGCGCATTCCGTCATCGTCCAGTACTTGTATTCGCCCAGGAACAGGTACTGGCGTGTCTGATGGAAGAAATGACACGTGACGCCCTCGCCCCGCCCGATCCGTTTGCAGAAGGCAGCGAGGAGTTCCTGCTGCCCGTGCTTCTTGCTGACGACGTACTGGTGCGGCCACGTGTCGCGATACGTCACCGCCTCTCGCCACGGTGCGCGGGCGATCAGCGTCATGATGTCTGTTTCGGAGCGGTCGGTCATACGGACTCCTGGTCGTTCATCCGGGCATTCGGTCGAGGTTCAACGGGGTCAGTTCGTAGCCCAGAGCCTCCGGATCGGGACAGCGTAGAGGCCGTCTCCGAACGGGACGGTGGTTTCTCCGTCGTAGAGCACGACTCCGTGACGGAAGCGGTCTCCCGTGACGCCCTTCAGTTTTCGAAGCCCGCGGAAATCGCTGCTCCTGACCGTCGCGGCTGCCTTGACTTCCACCCCGGAAATGGCGTGAGCGCCCTGTTCCATCACGATGTCCACTTCTACGCCGTCTCTATCCCGGAAATGGTAGAACTCCATGGGTGCGTCCTGCCAACTGCTCTGCCTTCGCAGCTCCTGGAGGACGAAGGTCTCAAGGAGTTGACCCAGAAGGGGCCGATCCTTGTTCAACTGCTCGGGGTCGAGGCCGAGAAGCGCCGCTGCGACGCCGGTATCGCAGAGGTGGAGTTTTGGGGTCTTGACCAGTCGGCTCAGACGATTGCTGTGCCAGGGCGAGAGTGTCTCGAGCAGAAACAGGCGCTCGAGCAGGGTCACATACTCCCCGATCGTGGGGCGGCTGAGTTGGAACGGCGCGGCCAAGTCGGCGAGATTGAAGAGTCGGGCCGTCTGCGAAGCGGCGGCGCGCAGTAGTGGCGGCAGGGTCTCAAGCGATCTTATGCGGGCAAGGTCGCGGACATCGCGCTGGACCAGTGTCTCAACGTAGTCGCGATACCAGTTGGCCTGTCGACGCGGGGTGGGCCGCGCCAGCGCCCGTGGGAACCCGCCCGCGACGATGAGTTCGGCCAGTCGCGAACCGAGCCGCTCGGCCTGAAGGATCTTGAACCCACCCTCGAACAGGGCGGGCAGAAACCGCCTCCCCGGATCCGGTTCAACGAGGGAGCGCCGCGCCGCCAGTTCATACCGGGACAGAGGATGGAGTCGGACGATCTGGAGCCGACCGGCGAGGGACTCGGAGAGTGCCGGCAGGAGCAGAACGTTGGTGGAGCCGGCAAGTATGAATCGGCCGGGGACCCGGTTGCGGTCGACATCGAGCTTGATGGCAGGAAACAGTTCGGGAACGAGCTGGATTTCGTCCAGAATGACGCGCTCCGGGAGGTCGGCAACGAACCCGGCGGGATCCGACCGCGCACCCGCCCTCGCGATGTCATCATCGAAGCTGATGTATACGTAGTCCCGGTGTTCGGGTGATACTCCCCAACTCAGCGGCTTTCCGCGCCAATGAAGCTCTTCGCCGCGCCACGTGAGATACGCTGGCGCATAGCGGTACTGGGCAAGTGTCGTCTTGCCGCACTGCCGGGGGCCGTGGATGAGGACGACCGGCGAGTCCTCGAGCGCCTCAGCGAGGCGGGGTTCGATGAGTCGCGGATAGAAGGTCGGTTCGGGCATCGCGGAATCCGGGCGCACGACTTCGGCTGATTGCAAGTTTTGACGTCGGCTAATTGTAAGGTTACTTACCGGCTGATTGCAAGTTTACCCGTCGGCTGATTGCAAGTTTTGCCAGCCGACGCCGGTCGCCCGCAGGATTCCCCGCAGCATGCCGCGGAAGATCAGCCAGTGGATGGGGTACAGGCCGTACCAGTAGAGCAATCCACCCAGACCGAGGGGGTCGAAGACGGCGGTCTGCGTGACGCGGCTTCCGTCCCCCGCGGGTTCCACCTCGAACTGCAGCCAGGCGCGGCCGGGCACCTTCATCTCGGCCTGCAGACGCAGGAGGCGGTCGGGCTCGAAGGCCTCGACGCGCCAGAAATCGAGCGGGTCTCCCGGCCGAATGTCGACCGGATGCCGCCGGCCGCGGCGCATGCCGACGCCGCCTGCGAGCAGGTCCGCGGCGCCCCGCAGCCCCCACAGCCAGTTCGCGAAGTACCACCCCCGGGAGCCGCCGATGCGCTGGATCGGGGCGAAAGCACGCGCCGCCTCGGCCGGGACCTCGGCCTGTTGCCGGTCAACGATCCGCGAACCGAACCGTTTTCCGCCCCAGAGCGGTCCCCGGCCACTCGAAGACACGGCGTCGCTCCAACGGGTCCGGGCCATCTCCCTGTCTTCGTCTCGCAGCGCGCGGGCGATCGCCTCGCCCACCCCAAGGGGACGAACCGGAAAGCGCTCCAGAACCGCGTCGTCGCGAACGACCGTCTCGTTGCGGAGGCTGGTGATGAGCTTCCGGCCCACGCGCGCGTACACGGGCGTCACAAGGCCGAGCCACAGGCTCGAGAGCCGCGGACTGAGGAGGGGAACCGGAATCATGACGCGGCGGACACCGATCTGGCGAGCGTATTCCTGCATCAACTCGCCGTAGGTGACCTGCCGGGGCCCGCCGATCTCGAACACGGCGCTGCCCTCGTCGTCCAGATCGAGTCCGCGGGTCAGGTAGGCGATGACATCATCGATCGCGATGGGTTGCGCCGGCGTCCGCACCCACCGCGGCGTGACCATGGCCGGCAGCTTGTTGACCAGACTCCGCAGCAGTTCGAAGGAGAGCGACCCCGATCCGATGATGATGGAGGCGCGGAACTCCAGCGTCGGCGGCCCTTCGGACGCGAGGATGCGGCCGACTTCGAGACGGCTCGCGAGGTGGGGCGACAACTCGCCGTCGCCGATCAGACCGCCGAGATAGATCACCCGGCGTACGCCCCGCTCCCGCGCGGCGCGGGCGAAATTGCGGGCGCCGATGCGGTCCTGCTCCTCGAAGCCGGCCCGCGATCCCATCGAATGGACGAGGTAGTAGGCCGCATCTACGCCGGTGAGAGCCGCGACGAGCGAATCGGGATCCAGCACGTCGCCCGCGATGACCTCCGTCCGACTCGAGAACCGGGTGGCGAGGTACCCGGGGTTACGGGCGAGACAGCGGATCCGTTCGCCGCGCTCCTCGAGCGCCGGGACGAGGCGGCCCCCGACATAGCCACTCGCCCCGGTGACGAGAATCGTCCGATTTGAACAGTGCTGACGGTCCATGCGAGAAACCCGTGCGGTGTGGGTCGCGCGGTCACGTGTTCAGTTGCCCGACGTGATACCCCCGTTGGCGGGGATTGTGGCGCCGTCGGCCGTATCGTCGGAGCCCCGAGCGATCCGTCTGAGTTCCAGGGTGCCGATATTCCGCACGACCGTGCCGCGAACGATGAAGCCCTCGATGCGGTCGTCGGACCGGAAGCGCCCCTCATAGGCCTCGGAATACGATCCGTAGTCGAGAATCAGCCTGACTTCGGACGAGGCGTGGACGCCTTCCACGGTGCCGGGGGATACGGTTTCGCTCGGCGCGGGGATCCGGACGAAATCCGTTCGGCTGACGGTGCCGGAGACGTTGCCCAACCCGTCCTCATGCAGCCGGAACTCCCAGGCCAGCCCGCCATCGAGGCGCGGGATGTGGCCGAGCCAGTTCCCCGTGACGGGCATGTCGGCCGGATCCGTCGTGTACCGACAGCCAGCGAGCGCCGCCAGCACGGCGACCGGGACCGCCGCCCTCGAACTGCGGCGAATCGCGTTGATCATGGCCTATGACTACTCCATGCGCCCCCCGTCGAGACCCCGCCGTATCGTCAGCGGGACCACGGGGGAACGATGCCGTTCATGCGGGCGTAGGAGACGGACTGCCCCACGTGTTCGTTCATGTGCGAGACCAGCTGCAGGAGCACGGCCCAGCCCTGCACGGTGCGGCCGTAGAGTTCGGTCTGCCCGTCGAGTTTCGCCTCGGTGAGCGCGCCCACCTGCTCCATGACATGGCGGACGGACATCTCATGGATCTCGCGCACCCTGTCCTTGTCGCGGATCGACTCGATGTCCGCGTAGTCGAAGCCGTTCGGGGGCGCGATCCCCAGGTTCTCGTCGAGGTACATGAAGTTGTAGCGGGCGATGTGCATGTAGACTTCGCCCACCTGCATCACCCCCTCGCCGGGCGCCCACGAGAACTTCTCGGCGGGCATCACGCGCGCGAGTTCCGAGATCTTGCGGCTGGAGCGCTGGAAATGGTCGAGAATCTCGTCCCGGATGGTGATCGGATCCGTCCCCGCGGGGACCGGCGGCGCTTCGTGGATCCCGCCGGCATCCGAGACGCCGCCATCCTGGGCGAACAGACCTGCGGGGGCCAGCACTCCGGCGACGACGAGAGCGGCGATGAACCTCGGCTTCATGTGACGATCCTCCTCCGGTTGGCGGCGGCCGCCGCGCATTCCCGTGACGTTTGCAGGTGATATGATACAGCCCGCTCGCGCGTTGTGTCTGGTGCAGGACGGAGCGAGTCGATCCCGAACCCTCGCGAGGCGCATGCCCGACACTCATCACGACGACCGGCCCTTCCTCCGCGTCGCGCTGTTGGCGGCCGCCGCGCTCTTCGGCGGGTGCGGACCGGGAGCGCCGGACTGGGTCGAGGAGGGCGGATACCGCTGGGCCGAGCTTCGGGTGTCGGGTGAGGACGAGCCGGGGTTCGAGCGACTCGACCCTTCGGAAACCGGGATCTCGTTCGAGAACGTGGTGACCGAAGAGCAGTACATCGACAACAGCCACTACCTGAACGGGTCCGGCGTCGCGGCGGGGGACGTGGACGACGACGGCCGCGTCGATCTCTACTTCGCCGGGATGGACGGGCCGAACCGGCTCTACCGGAATCTGGGCGGCTGGCGCTTCGAGGACATCGCCGAGGAGGCGGGGGTCGCGGCGGCGGACCGCTTCTCGACGGGAGCCGTGTTCGCGGATGTGGACGGGGACGGAGATCTCGACCTGCTCGTCAACGCGCTCGGGGGGCCGAACGCGCTCTACCTGAACGACGGGACGGGACGTTTCACGGACGGGACGGAGGCGGCGGGGCTCACCTCGACGCTCGGGAGCATGTCGATGACGCTCGCCGACATCGACGGGGACGGGGACCTCGACCTGTACGTGGTGAACAACAAGGTCGCGACGGTGCAGGATCTCTTCCCGCCCGAGGTCCTCCAGCCGAGCAACATCTACCGGCAGACGGAGGACGGGTTCGAGCTTCTCCCCGAGTGGCGGGAGCACTTCACGCTCGGAGAGGTCCAGGAAGGGATGGTCCCCCGGCTCGAACTGGCGGAGCCCGACCGGCTCTACCTGAACGACGGGACGGGACGGTTCACGCCGGTGCCGTGGACGGAGGGCGCGTTCCTCGACGAGGAGGGCCGGCCGCTGGAGTCCGAGCCGATGGAATGGGGACTCGCAGCCCGTTTCCAGGACATGGACGGGGACGGAGATCCGGACCTGTACGTCTGCAACGACTTTCACAGCCCCGATCACGTCTGGATCAACGATGGGGACGGGGGTTTCCGGATGCTCGCGCCGCTCGCCATGCGGAACACGAGTTTCGCCTCCATGGGCGTGGATTTCTCGGATGTGGACCGGGACGGGTTCACGGACTTCTTCGTGGTGGAGATGCTGAGCCGGGAGCAGCGACTGCGCATGAAGCAGATGGTCGGCGGGGAGGCCGACCCGCAGTTCGCGGGGCGGTTCGATAACCGGCCGCAGACGCCGCGCAACACGCTCTACCTGAGCCGGGGGGATGGCACCTTCGCGGAAGCGGCGCAGTTCGCGGGCCTCGACGCGTCGGGCTGGTCGTGGGGGAGCACGTTCGTGGACGTGGATCTCGATGGCTACGAGGACCTGCTCGTGGGGACGGGCCACTTCTACGACGCAATGGACAAGGACGCGGCGCAGCGCGTCGGATCGATGGACTGGCGGCAGCGGATCCTCGGCTTCCCTTCGCTGCGCCTCTCCAACATCGCCTTCCGCAATCGCGGAGACCTGACCTTCGAGGAGGTGGGAGAGGCGTGGGGGTTCGCGGGGGACGAAGACATCTCGCACGGGATGGCCGCGGCGGATCTCGACGGGGACGGGGACCTGGACATCGTCACGAACCGGCTGCTGGCGCCGGCGGGCGTGTACCGGAACCAGGGACGGGCGCCGCGGGTGGCGGTGCGGCTCGTCGGCCGGGGACCCAACACGGCAGGGGTCGGCGCGCGGGTCCGCCTGTCGGGGGGCGAGTTGCCGGCGCAGACGAAGGAGATCGTCGCGGGAGGCCTGTATCTCTCCGGTTCGGAGGCGATGGCCAGCTTCGCGGCGGGCGACGGGGAACTGACGCTCGAGGTCGTTTGGCGGGACGGCACGACGAGCCGGGTGGAGGGCGTCCGCGCGAACCGCATCTACGAGATCCGGGAACCGGCGGCCGGCGGCACGGCGGCGGCTTCGGCGGCGGCTTCCAAGGCGGCGGAGTCGGATACGCCCCTGTTCGACGATGTGTCCGAGTTGCTCGAGCACCGTCACCGGGAGAACGCGTTCGACGACTTCGCGCAGCAGCCGCTCATCACGTGGCGCCTGGGACAGGGCGGCCCGGGCGTCGCGTGGGGCGATCTCGACGGTGACGGAGACGCGGAGGCCCTGATCGGCGGTGGAGGCGGCGCCGGCCTCTCGGTCTTCCGCGGCGACGGCGAGGGCGGGTTCTCGCCGGACCGGGGAGCGCGTAGCGGCGGGGCGGCCGGGCCGGCGCCATCCCCGGGCGACCAGACGGGCCTCCTCGTCCTCCCCGGCCGGGCCGGCGCCACGGTGATCGTCGGGACCGCGACGTACGACGGCGCCGACCGGGCGGCCCCCTCGGCCACGGTCCTGCGGGCCTTTGGCACGGCGCTCCGCGAGGCGCAGACTCTCGCGGGGGCCGAGGCGAGCACCGGCCCGCTCGCGGCGGCGGACTACGATGGGGACGGCGATGTCGACCTCTTCGCGGGCGGCCGCGTGATCCCCGGCCAGTATCCGGCCGCGGCGACCTCCCGCCTCTTCCTCAACGAGGGCGGCCGCTACGTTCTCGACGAATCGAACGCGGCGGCCCTGACCGACGTGGGCCTCGTGTCCGGCGCCGTGTTCAGCGATGTGGACGCGGACGGAGACCAGGATCTGCTGCTCGCCATCGAGTGGGGACCCGTGCGGCTCCTCCTCAATCGCGACGGAAGATTCGAGGACGCGACGGCCGCCTTCGGACTCGAATCCCGGACCGGGTGGTGGAACGGGGTGACGACGGGAGACCTGAACGAAGACGGGCTGCCCGATCTCATCGCCTCCAACCGGGGACTCAACTCGCAGTTCACCGCGAGTCCGGAGCATCCGGCGACCGCCTATCACGCCGATCTGGACAACGATGGCTTCCGCGATGTGATCGAAGCGCGCTACGACGAGTTCACGCGCTCGATGGTGCCGGTGCGGGGACTCCTCACGCTGGCGGGCAGCCTCCCCTTCCTTCGCGGCCGCATCCAGGGATTCGAGCACTACGGGCAGTTGGGCGTGAACGAGATCCTGGAACAGCCCGCGGACCTCCTGCCGACGGTCGAGGCGACGACGCTGGCGCACACCGTGTTCATCAACCAGGGGGGGTCGTTCGAGGCGTTCGAGCTGCCGCGCGAAGCACAGTTGGCGCCGGCGTTTCACGCGGGGGTGGCCGACCTGGACGGGGACGGACACGAGGATGTTTTCCTGAGCCAGAACCTGTTCGCGCTACGCGGCGAAGCGGCCCGGAACGACGGGGGCCGCGGCCTGTGGCTGCGAGGCGACGGGACGGGGGCGCTGACGCCGGTCCCGGGGCAGCGGTCTGGCATCGCGGTGTACGGCGAGCAGCGTGGAGCGGCCTTCGCGGACTACGATGGCGACGCGCGCGTGGACGTGCTCATCAGCCAGAACGGGGCCGGGACGAAGCTGTACCGCAACCGGGGCGCGAAGCCCGGGCTGCGTGTCCGGCTGAGAGGGAGCGAGGAGAATCCGGCCGCCATCGGCAGCGCGATCCGGATCGAGTACGGCGAGAGGCGCGGGCCGCTGCGCGAGGTCCGCGCGGGCGGAGGTTACTGGTCGCAGGACGACCCGGTGCAGGTCATGGGGCTCGCCGCGGATCCGGCCTCGAGTCCGACGGCCGTGTGGGTGCGCTGGCCGAACGGCTCGGAAACGGTGACCCCTCTCGGAGCCCCGACGCCGCTGGAGGTCGCGATCGATGCCAGCGGCGCGCTGGTCGGTAGCCGGTAGAAGCCGGAGCCGACCGCCGGTAGAAGCCGGAGCCGCCCGCCGGGGCGGGGCTGCCCCGTACGACCCGGGCGCCGTCCCGCTCGAGCCGGCCTCATCCGCCTGTCAGCGCCCGGATCCGCTCGGCAACCTCGCGCGCCATCTCGTTGGGAATCGGGATCGTGAGGTTGTACTGCGCGATCTTCCAACCCCCGTCTTCCATCACGAGCACGCCGCTGCCGCGCGTCTCGCCGAGGTTGGCGTTCTCGAGACGTTCGTCGAACCAGGCGGTGCGCCCACCGGGGGCGATGGCGATGTGGCGCTCCAGCATGTGGTAGGTCCAGCCCGTGCCCGCGTCGAACCTGGCCCTCGTGTAGTCCATGAACTCTTCGCGCGTCCAGCGCTCGGTCGCGTCGGTGCCGAGGAAGACGGACTCGCCGGCGTAGAGGCTGAAATAGCGGTCGAAGTCGGCCTCCGAGGCCGCGTCGTGGAGCGCATCGAGGATCGCGGAGACTTCGGACCGGGCGTCATCCTGCCCGGCGAGGGGCGCGGCCGGGAGCGTCGGCGCGATGAGGAAAACGAAGACGGCGAGGCGAGCCAGGGGGGGACGCGGCCGGCGGCCGGAGTTGTTCATCACGTTCAACATGGGTTCCTCGGGGTCGGGCGGCTGGGGCCGTGGGTGTCGCGTGATCCTACCTGCGCCGACCGCGAGCAACTAGTGTTCTGAACCCGCTCCGGGACTTCGAATCCTGTGTCCTGTTCACGCTCCGGAGGATGTCATGCCCCCATGCGCCACTGATTCGACGCGAAGCCACAGGGCCCTGATGGCCCGAGCGGCCGCCATCGCGGTCCTCGCGATCCCGGGCGCGAGCGGGTGCGCGACGGAGGCCGGACAGGACGCCTCGAGTCTCCGGCCGGCGGGTCCGGACGACGCGGTGGTGATCCGTGCGGATCGGATCCTCGACGGGCGCGGCGCCGTGCTCACGGGCCGGGAACTCGTGGTGCGCGACGGGCGGATCGAAGCCGTCGCCGACGAGGGGGCCACGGAAGGCGCCGTGGTATATGAACTCCCGGGGGCGACCGTGCTGCCGGGGCTCATCGACACCCACGTCCATCTCGGCTGGCACTTCGACGCGGAGACGGGGCGGCTGCACAGCGCGGAGTCGACGGACACGGCGGAGGATCGCGTGCTGTACGCGGCGGAGAACGCCTGGAACATGCTCGCGAGCGGCGTGACGACGGTGCAGAGCCTGGGCGGACCGGAGGACGTGCCGGTCCGGGACGCGATCGCGCGCGGATCGCTGCCGGGACCGCGGGTCCTGACCTCGATCCGGCCCATCACGTCCGGGAGCGGCGGACCGGAGGAGATCCGGGCCCGCGTGGACGCGCTGGCGGAGGCGGGCGCGGACGTGATCAAGATCTTCGGGTCCGCCAGCATCAGGGTCGGGGGCGCGCCCACGCTGAGCCAGGAGCAGCTCGACGCCGCCTGCGGCCGGGCCCGCGAGCACGGACTGCGCGCCGTGGTCCACGCCCACGGCCCCGAGAGCGCGCAGCGCTCGGCCCTCGCCGGCTGCCGGCAGATCGAGCACGGCGCCCTTCTCGACCGCGAGACGCTCGAACTCCTGGCCGAACGCGGTCTCTACTACGATCCGCACACGCACCTGATCTTCGAGAACTACTTCGCGAACCAGGACCGCTACCTGGGCATCGGGAACTACACGGAAGACGGGTTCCGCCAGATGCGCGCGGCGGTGCCGACCGCGCTCGGCGCCTTCCGCGAGGCCCTCGACGTCGAGGGGCTCGACATCGTGTTCGGGACCGACGCCGTAGCCGGAGCGCACGGGCGCAACTGGACGGAACTGGCGTACCGGGTGCGTGAGGGCGGGCAGGACCCGATGGAGGCGATCGTCTCGGCCACGAGCCTGGCGGCGGCTTCGCTGGAGCTCGAGGAGACGGTGGGCACGCTCGCGCCGGGGTTCGAAGCCGACGTGATCGCGGTGGCGGGCGATCCGACGGCGGATATCGGCGCCCTTGAGCATGTGGTGCTCGTCATGCGTGGCGGGATCGTCTACCGGCACCGACCGCTCGCGAAGACTCCGTGAAGCGGCGATCCTTCGCCGCCGGCGCGACGATTTGCGGTCACAGCGACACTCCGGGAGCCAGGCTCTCGTAAGGAGGCGCATGAAACGCTCGATCGAAGATGCGCAGCAGCGACTCGCCGAGAAGCTGCTTTCGCGCAAGGACGTGTCCGCCGTGGGCATCGGAGCCGACAACGGAGACCCGTGCCTGAAGGTTTACCTCTCCGGGTCCTCTTCCCGGAAATCGATCCCGGACCGCTACGACGGACACCCGGTGCGGGTGGTCGGCGGGGGCCCGTTCCGGACGCAGGGGAACGGGCTACCATCGGCCGGCAGCGCGTGACGGGCGGAGAGGACGGGCGATGACCCCGCGCCGGAACCTCGTTCTTGCGATCACCATCGCGGTCGTCACGTGCGTGGGGGTCGGCGTTCACTGGACGCTGACGTCCTGGCCGGTACGGCCCCCGACGCTGCCGCCCCCGCGACTTCCCACGCGTCCGCCGCAGCCCCCGCTGCGTCCCCCGGGCCTCTCCGCTCAGGAGTTGCTCGCCGCCGCCATGCAGGTTCAGAGCGACTACGAATCGACGCTCCTCGCCGTCCCGGGCGTGGTCGGCGTGGGGATCGGCTTCACCGACGCGGGGATGCCGACAATCAAGGTCTTCGTCGACCCCGCCGCATCCCCGGGGCCCAGTGGCCTCCAGAGTATCCCGGAGGCGATCGGTCTCTTCCCCGTCGCCGTCGCGCCGGCGGGCCCGTTCCGCGTTCTGCCGCCGGAACCCGTCGCTCCGACGGCGGCGGACGAAGGAGACGACGGACCGGTACCCACGGGACGCTTCGATCGGCCGGTGCCCATGGGCGTGTCCACGGGGCACACACGCTCCACGGCGGGTACGATCGGCGCCGTCGTGACCGATGGCGAGCGCCGATACGCACTCAGCAACTGGCACGTGTTCGTGCCGGGCGGCGAGGGACAGGTGGGCGACAATCTCCTGCAACCGGGCCCCGTGGACGGCGGCGCGGATCCCGGAGACGCGATCGCCACGCTGGCGGCATTCGAGCCGGTGTCTCTGTCGCCGTTCGCGTCCAACCGGATCGATGCGGCGATCGCGCGCACGGACGAGGTGCTGCCGGAGACGCCGGTGGGGGGCTACGGGTCGCCGCGAAGCACGACGATGGCGGCGAAGCCGGGGCTGCAGGTCCAGAAGTACGGGCGGACGACGCGCCTCACGGTCGGGGAAGTGGAGGCGGTCAACGCGTCGATCAACGTGACCTACGGGTCGGCCGGTTCGCAGGTGGCCCGCTTTGTCGGTCAGATCATGGTCTGCTGCAACTTCAGCAAGGGCGGCGATTCCGGCTCCCTGATCGTGGCGCGCGATCTGGACCGCGACGGGAACGCGGGCGCGGACGACCGCAAGCCGGTCGCCCTGCTCTTCGCCGGCGACGGCCGGCTCACGATCGCGAACCCGATCGACCTCGTGCTCGACCGGTTCGACGTGACGATCGTCGGCGAGGACGCCGGCCGCTGACGCCGGCCCCGCACGGCTGGCCGCTGGCGCAGGCGAGCGGTCGGCAGCCCGTGGCAAAACCCCGCAGCGGGCTGCTAGGTTGGCGGTCATGACACGCTTCCGGTCGCACTTTCTGCCGCGAACGCCGACGGGCCGCCGGCTCGTCGTCCTCTTTCTGGTGCTGTTCGCGTTCACGCAGCCACCGCTCGTGTACTGGCTCGGCAACCGCGTCGAGCCGTGGATCGGGGGCATGCCCTTCCTCTACGTGTACCTGCTCGTCTTCTACGTCCTTCTCATCGGCGTTCTGATCCGGGTGCAGAGGCGGGGTCTCTGATGGAGGCCTGGGTCGTTGCGACCGGCCTCATCTTCGTCTACCTGCTCGCGACCATCGTGCTCGGGGCGATCGCGAACCGGCGCATGTCCGTGGACCTGGAGGACTTCCTCCTCTACGGACGCAAGGCCGGGTTCATCGTCCTCTACCTGACGGTCGTCGCCACCTACCATTCGGCGTTCGCCTTCCTCGGTTCCGGCGGCTTCTTCTACACGCACGGGATCGGGTTCTGGGCGGCGGGCGCGTGGACGGTGCTCGTCGGCGCGATCACCTACGTGCTCGGGAGCCGGATCTGGGCGCTGGGGAAGACGTTCGGCTACATCACGCCGGCGGACCTGCTGGCGGACTTCTACGAGTCGGATGCGGTGCGGGTGGTGACCGCCATCGTGTCGGTCCTGTTCACCATCCTCTACATCCAGGTCCAGGCGGTGGGGCTGGGATACATCCTGTCGGTCGCGTCCGGCGATCGGATCTCGTTCGAACTGGGGACGCTGATCCTGCTCGTGGTCGCCGCAGGCTATCTCATCGCGGGGGGTCTGCGGGCGGTCTACTGGACGGATGTGATCCAGGGCGTGTGGATGTACATCGCCGTGTGGGCGGGCGCTCTGGTCCTCGCCTTCAAGCTCTTCGGCGGACCGTTCGAGCTGTGGCGGCAGGTCGCGGTACAGCGCCCCGGCCTCCTCACACTGCCGGGGCCGGAGGGCTTCTTCACGCCGGGGATGTGGTTCGGGATGATCGTCGTGCTCTCGTTCGGGATCATCTTCCAGCCGCACCTCCTCATCCGGTACTACACCGCGGTTTCGGCCCGCACGATCAAGCTGCTGGGCGCGACGACGCCGATCTACCTCATGACGCTCTACATCCCGGCGGCGCTCGTGGGTCTGGGCGGCGCGCTCGTGATGCCGGACATCGCGATCCCCGACCGGATCTTCCCGGAGATGCTTTTCGCGTATGCCCCGCCCTGGCTCACGGGCGCGATTCTGGCGGGCGCGACGGCGGCGGCGATGTCCACGCTCGACTCGATGCTGCACGCGAACATGACGGTGCTGACGCGCGATGTGTACCAGCGCTACATTCGCACCGGCGCGAGCCAGAATCACTACATCCTCATCGGCCGGCTCATCGTCGTGGCCCTCCTGGCCGTCGGGTACTTCCTTTCCGTGCGCACGTTCGATTTCCTCGTGCAACTCGTGGCGCTCTCGGGCTCGGGGGCGCTGCAACTGATGCCGGCGATCCTCGGCGTCTGCTTCCCGAGCCGCCGTCTCACGACGAAGGCCGGGGTCATCGCGGGCATCGGGGCGGGCCTCACGACGCTGTGCGTCACGCTCATCCTCGTGCCCCACCCTCTGGGCCTGCACGGCGGCGTGTGGGGACTGTTGGTGAACTTCGTCGTGACGTGGGTCGTGAGCCGGTTCACGCTCCCGCCGAGCGACGTGACCGTGTCGCGGATCCACGGCGCGGTCGAACGCTTCGTGTACGAGGGCGACCCCGCGTGAGCGCGGTCGGGGGCTGACGCCGTGGGCGGCCGCGTGGGAGGCGTCGCTCTGCTGGCGCTGGCGTTGTTCGTGTTCGTGGGGTTCCTTCGGACGAGCGATCCGTTCGCGCTGAGGACGCTCTTCGCGCTCTTCATCGCGGCCGGGCTGCCCGCCGCCGGCGGCAGCTTCCTCCTCGCGCGCCACTTCGGGGTCGGACGCCGCATCGAAGGCCGGCGGGAAGAGCTCCGCCGCGACACCCTCGAGGCCGAGATCCTCACGATGGCGGGGCGACACGGCGGGCGGCTGACGGCGGTCGAGGTCGCCGGGGAACTCGCGGTGCCGACGACGCTGGCCGAGGAGCTTCTGAACGAACTGATGGCGCGGGAAATGGCCGAGATCGAGATCACCGATTCGGGCCTGCTCGTGTACACCTTCCACGACGTGCGGCACCTGTCGGAGAAGGAAACCGCCCGCGGGCTTCTGGAGCCGTGACGGGAGGGCCGTGCTCGTGAGCGAGACGCGCTGGCCGTGCCCCGTCTGCCTCGGGGTCAAGATGGAGAAGACATCTCTGGGGACCGGGGCCGGAGACGCCTCGGGTCCGCTGACGCTCGACCATTGCGCCCGTTGCGGCGGCATGTGGTTCGAGTTGGGGGAGGTGCAGCGCCTCCGTTCCGAGCGGCCCGAGTCGCTGTGGGCGCGGATTCCGGCGCGGGAGGAGCGGCACCGGGCCCAGTGCCATACGTGTCGCGCCTTCGTCGACCGTGACGCGCCGAAATGCGCCGCCTGCGGGGCGAAGACGCGGCTGAACTGTCCGGCCTGCGACACGCGAATGCTGCAGGTGAGCCCGTCGTCGCTCACGCTCGATGTGTGCAAGCGGTGCAAGGGCGTGTGGTTCGACCACCATGAACTTGAGGCGATCTGGGAGATGGAGAGGGACCGGCTCGTCGCGCGGCGGGGGCGCGACGGCGCGGTCGCGCGCACCGCGGACACCGGCGCGGATGTCCTGTTCGAGACGCTCTTCTGGGCGCCGGATCTCGTCTTCGTGGGCGCGCACGTCGCCGGTCACGCCGTGGCGGGCGCGGCGGAAGCGGCGCCCGCCGCGCTCGAGGCCGTGGGAGAGGCGGCGGGGAGCGTGTTCGAGGCGATCCTCGAAATCGTGGGAGGCATCTTCGGCTGACACCCGCCCCGGATTCGCCGAGGCGCCCCAACCGTTACACTTCCAGTCCGCCGAACCCCTTGCACCCGTGCGCCCCCTGGAGAACCGCCGAATGGAAATCGTGCTGGCCACACTGGCCGACGCCGCCAATACCTCGAGCGATGGCAAGCTCAATCTCATGGGCCTCTTCGACACGCTCTACGCCGGGGCCATGCCGGTGACCCACCCGTCCATGCAACTGGTCCTGAGGATCCGGGCCGAGCCCTCCGAAACCGACCGGCAGCACGCGCTGGAGATCCGGTGCATGGACGAAGACGGACAGGAACTCTTCAAGGTGACGGGCGGCTTCTCCGTCCAGGCCCCGCCGGGGAAGGCGGCCACCTTCAATCACGTCGTGGGCATCAACAACCTGACGTTTCAGAAATACGGCGGGTACACGTTTCCGATCTTCATCAACCGGGACCTGAAGCGGACGGTCGAACTCGACGTGGCGAAGGCGGAGGGACCCGCCGGGCCGGCCCCCGACTGAAGGACTGAAGACTGAAGGACAGACGGGTCAGCGGCCGTCCGGCGCGGTACCGGCGGCCGACTCCGCCTCCCACAGGCGCCGCTGCTCGCTCGTGAGGTAGTGCCGGATCGCGGTCGCGTCCTCCATCGAGAGCAGGTCGCCGAACCCCGCCATGCCGTTCACGGCGAGCGCGCCGCCAAGCACCACGGCGTCGAAGCTCTCCCACGCGCCGCCGTCCATGCGGCGCAGATCCGGATAGGCGGAGAGATGTTCGTCCGAGGCCCGGTGGCAGATGCGGCAGTGGACCCCGAAGAGTTCCGCCCCGCGCCGGATTCGGGCCGCGTCGAGCGCGAGATCCGGCGGTTCCGGCGTCGTCGGCACGACCTGCGCGGGCGGTAGCGGCACCTCCCCGCCGTCGAGCCTGAACACGAGCAGCCGTCCCGTGCTCTCGTAGTCGTACGCCGCCGAGCCGAGCGGATAGGCGGAGCCCCTCGGCCCGCCGTAGCCCGCCATGACCGCGATGTACTGCACGCCGTCGACCTCGTATGTCATGGGCCCCGCCATCACGCCGCTGCCGAGATGGATGCTGTGGATCCGTTCGCCGGTGTCGGCCTGGTGGAAGTCGAGCGTGCCGACGGCCGTCCCCTGGATGACGAGGTTCCCGCCTGTCACGAGGGTGCCTCCGTTCCACATGCTCCCGCGCGGCACCCGCCACAACTCGCGCCCCGCGACCGGGTCCCACGCGAGCAGAAACTCGTTCGGGCCGATATCCGGGAGACCCTCCGCGAGGTGCGCGAACTCCTCGGGGAACGGAGGCCAGGAGGCCGTGAAGCCTTCGTACGCGACCTCGGGACGATGGTTGAACTCGTCCAGCGAACGCCACAGCATGGCCTGCTCGCGTGCGGGGATGTAGGCGATGCCCGTCTCGGGATTGAAGGACATCGGCTGCCAGTTGTGTCCGCCCGCGGAGGACGGGAAGACGACTCGCGGTTCGTCGCGATAGTCCGCGGCGGGGTTCGGGATCGGCCGGCCCGTCACGGGATCGATGCCGTGCGCCCAGGTGACGGTCACGAAGTCCTCCGCCTGGAGCAGTTCGCCCGTGGCGCGGTCGAGCACGTAGAAGAAGCCGTTCTTCGGGGCCTGTAGCAGGACATCGCGCGGCCGGCTGTCGATCGTGACCGTGCTCAGGATGATGTTCTGCGTCGCGGTGTAGTCCCAGATCTCGCCCGGCACGGTCTGGTAGTGCCAGACGAGGCGGCCGGCCTTCGGGTCGATGGCGAGGATGGAGACGAGGTAGAGGTTGTCGCCCCCCGACGGGCTTCGGCGCCAGATCGGGTACGGGTAGGAGTTCCCCGTCCCCACGTAGAGAAGGTCGAGCACGGGGTCGTAAGCCATCTCGCCCCACACGGTGCCCCCGAGTCCTCCCTCCCAGGCCGAGTCCGGGTCCCACGTGGAGGCGGCCGCCTCCATCTCCGGGTGCTCGAAGCCGGCGGCCGGATCGCCGGGAACCGTGAAGAAGCGCCACGCCTCTTCGCCGGTGTCCAGATCGTAGGCCGTGATGTACCCGCGCACGCCGAAGTCGCCGCCGGCGTTGCCGAGGACGACGACATCGCCGGCGACCTGCGGCGAGCCGGTGCTCGTGTAGGAGAGCGACCGGTCGATGAAGGTGTCGGCGCGCCACACCTCCTCGCCCGTCAAGGCGTCGAGCGCGACCAGCCAGCCGTCGAAGGTGCCGATGTAGACGCGGCCTTCCCACACCTCGAGGCCGCGGTTGACGGGGCCGCAGCAGCCCTTTCGCGTGTAGCTCGGGTCGACATCGGGGTCATGGCGCCAAACCGGTTCTCCCGTCGCCGCGTCGAGTGCCGCGACGCTGCCCCAGGGGCCGGGCGAGTACATCACGCCGTCAACGACGACGGGCGTGGCCTCGAGCCCCCAGTGCACGGAGCCGACATGGGATCGCCACTCGTACTCCCAGGCGAGACCCACGGCAACCGCGTTCATGACGTGAATGCGTCCGAGCGGGGAATACCGGGTTTCCCCGAAATCGCGGCCGGAAGTCAGCCACTCCGCCGGGACCGTGTCGGTCGCCAGCAGTCGATCCCGCGTGACGCGGCCGGCTCCGCTCCCGGCGTTCTCGGTGGGCGGCGGTTCGCACGCCGACAGTGCGCAGACGGTGAGCAGTGCGCTGGCCGACAGCCGGGCGCCCGGCTTGCGCCGAATCAGCCGAATCAGCCGAATCAGCCGAATCAACGGCTAGAAGCGGGGGGTTACGGTGAGGCGAAAGCTCCGGCTCTGTCCCGGACTCCGTTCCTGCACATTCACGTAACTGATCTGGAACAGGTTCTCGATCTTCGCCTGCACGCGGGTCCCCAGAATCCGGGTGCGCACGCGAAGGTCGACGAGGCTGATGGCGTTTCGCTCATCGAGCGGGAAGGCGAGCACCTGCTCCACGCGGCTCCGGTGACGGAAGTCGACGGCGACGACGCCCCTCCAGCCGGTGGCGGTCGCAGTGAAGTTGTGCCGCGAACGGTAGGGGAGCGCGCGCCCGCTCCGATGGTCTTCCGTGTCGAGGAAGGTGTAGTTCGTGCTGAAATCCAGGCGATCCGGGATCACCCCGATGCGCAGGCCCGCGTCGACGCCTCGCACCATGGCTTCGGCGACATTGCGGAACTGGAACACGAACACGTTGTTGGGCGCCGGCGAAGGTTCGATGAGGTCGGTGTAGTCGCTCCAGAACAACCCCGCATCGAGCCATATGCGGTCGGTGAGCGTCACGGTCGCGCCGACCTCCCGGGCCCAGGCCGATTCCCCCCGCAACTCGAGGTTGGGGATGACTCGAAAGCCGAACTGGGTCGTCGACGTGAATTGCTCGGACACGCTCGGTGACCGGTAGCCTCGGCTGAAGGATCCTCGGAGGCTCACCCGCTCGCCCGCCTGATAGACGACGCCGAGCTTCGGGTTGAGCACGACATCCTTCATCGCCGCCGTGGCCTCGTGGTAGTCCAGCCTCAGGCCCACCGAGCCGCGAACCCGGTCGGAGAAAGCGATCTCGTCCTGCGCGAACACGGCCAGGTCCGTCACCTCGGGCGCGGGGTCGAGGAAATTGGACTGGACACCCGTCCGCGCGCCCTCACTCCCGATCGTCAGCGAATGCGACCCGCTGGGGAACAAGGACCACTGAACATCGGTGCCGATGCGCGTCGAGCGGTGGAAATCCTCGTTGTCGTGAAAATAGTTCTGGGATCTCGCGTGGTAGACGTGCGGCCGCACCTGCACGCGATGTTTCGGGGTGACGATCGGATTGGCCGTCACCCCGAGGACGAGATCGTCGGTGCGAATCCAGTCTCCGAGTTCGGCCGGATCGACCTCCAGCGGACGCTCCGCCGACAGCCAGGTGAAGAACTCCTCCTCGTCCTTCCGCTTCCAGTTGACGAAGATCTCCCACGGATTGGAGGACTCCGCCGGGAAGACGGTCTTGAGCCGCAGCCGCCAGCGTTCCAGCGCGCCGTTCTGCCGGAACCCGTCCGATTCCTCGCGCGCAAGGTACAGGGTGGCGCCGACATCGCCGAGGCGGCGGGAGTGTTGGAGCGCGATCCCTTCCCTGCTCAGGCTCTCATCCGTGAACGAATGTCGGGCCGGCGTGTCGAAGAGGCCGAAGTACCCGCGCACGATGGTCTGGGGCTCGGCCGGTGGACGTTTCGTGATCACGTTCACGACGCCGCCCAGGGCGTTCGTCCCCCACAGCGTGGAATGTGGACCTTTCACGATCTCGATCTGATCCACGTCCAGCACGGGCAGACCGCTGAAATCGATGGAAGCGCCCACACCGGAGAGCACGCGGTGGCCATCGAGGAGCATGAGAACGCGGCTTCCGACACCCCGCGCCAGACCGGTGGCGCCGCGGATGTCCATCTGGCCGGAATTGAAGATCACGCCCTGCGCAAACGGAAGCGCTTCGTCGAGCGTCACGATGTCGCGGTTGCCGAGTTCGTCGCCGCTCATGACGGCGACACTTACCGGGGCCTCGCCGGACCGGGCGGCGGAGCGGCTCGCGGTTACGGTCAACTCGGGCACGTCGAACATCCGGCGCTCGAGCAGGATGCTGAGTTCTCCGGGCGTATCGGGCTCGATCCGGCGTTCGGAGGCGCGGAAGCCATCCGCGACGACGATCAGCGTATAGGCGCCATCGGACGGTGAGGGGATCGCGAAGCCCCCGTCGGGCCGCGTCGTCGTACGTAACGGGGTGTCGCGGATGAGGACGGTGGCCCCGGCGAGCGGCGCGCCCGTCTCCGCGTCCAGGACGCGGCCGCGCACCACATCCTGAGCCTGGGCGGCGAGCGGAGCGCTCGCGTAGAACGAGGCGAGCGCCACCCGTGCGTAGAAGGAGGCGAGCACCGCGCGCGTGTAGAAGAAGACGAGCGCGGTGCCTGTCGCGAGACGTCGGCGGGTACCTGCCGCTACTGCCGCTGCCAAACGGTCGTCCCCACGTTGGGCGGGGGCTCCGTCACCGTGACGGTCAGGACGTTCCCCGCCAGCGAGTAAGTTCCGATGTTCTGTGCCAACTGTCCCGTCTGCTCCCAGGTCCCGTCCGCGCGCACCGTGAACGTCCCCTGGTCCTCGATGGGAATCACCGAGCCATCGAGCGGGTTGGTCACCGTGATGCTCAGCGTGAGGGTCCCTGTCGCGGTGTCCCCGGAAGCCGGGTTCTGTACCAACGTGAACGTCCCCACGGCAACCGGTGGCGCCAGGGTAATCCCCCCTGTGAGGACGCCGGACAGGGAGACAAGATTGTATGTGCCCGAGAGGTCGGGCAGCCCCTCGGCGGCGGGCGGCTCCGGATCCACCGTGTCGTCACCGCCGCAGCCCGCGACGAGCGTGGCGACGAGAACCGGCACGAACAACATGAGCAGACGCCTCTTCATGAATCCTCCTGTGCGTTGATACACGAGCCGGGCAATCGCCCCGCCCGCCGGCACTCCACGTTTCGCAAAGTTGAGTGGCGCCCCTGCGGCGACACCACTTCTTCAAGGTAGTCGACAAGTAATGCGTTGCCGAGACCGATGGCCGTGAGGCAGCCGGCGTTCGCTCCGCTCTATCCGCCGTCCTCAGGGTCGGTGGATACCGGGTATTGGTCCGTTTCCGCCTCGGGTTCTTCGCGTTCCACGACGATCGAGCAGTTCGTGACGAGCGCCGCGATGGCGCCGATCGCCGCCCAGGCGGGCAGCAGCAACGTCCCCACGACACCGATGGAGAGCGGCACCTCGATGAGTTCCTTTCCGTCTTCGTTCCGGATCGAGATGCGGCGGACGTTCCCCTCCCGGATGATCTCCTTGATCTTCCGGACGAGGTTCTCGCCCGGCACCCTGTGTTCCTCGGTCATGTCCACCTCTCCTGCAGCTCCTGCGGCCTTGCTCTTGCGGCGCGCCCGCGAGTCTGGCTTGATGTTGGATCCTGGCAGTCCGCCGTACGCTCGTCATCCGGTCCGGGTTTTGCGAGCCGCGGCAACCTCTCTCCGGAGGAAGAACCAGGCATAGCGAGGAATATCGATGAAACGCTGTCGAACGAAACTCGGCGCTCTCGCGCTCGCGCTCGGCTTCGCGGCCTGTGCCGAGCCGGCGGACGAGGCTGGAACATCCGGCGGCGACGGACTCCCGGAGGGGGCGGAGGCGATCTCGCTCCTGGGCGAACCGCTCTATCCGTCCCCCGCGGCGGCGGAGGTCGCGGCGCAGCAGGCGCGCGACATCGACGTCGCCCGGGCGGACTACGACGCGAATCCGGATGACGCCGACGCGATCATCTGGCTCGGCCGGCGCGTCGGGTACACGGGGGCCTTTCGCGACGCGATCGAGATCTTCTCGGAGGGGATCGAGAAGCACCCGGGCGATGGGCGGATGTATCGTCATCGCGGGCACCGGTGGATCAGCGTGCGCGAGTTCGACCGGGCGATCGAGGACCTTTCGCACGCCGCCGACCTGGTCCGGGGCGAGGAGGACGAGGTCGAGCCGGACGGCCAGCCCAACGCACGCGGCATACCGACGAGCACGCTGCAGTCGAACATCCACTACCACCTGGCGCTGGCCCGCTACCTCCAGGGCGACTTCGAGGGGGCGCTGCCGTCCTACGAGAACTACAGGGCGGTGACGACGAACCCCGACCAGCTCGTGGCGATCTCGCACTGGTGGTACATGGCGCTCCGCCGTCTGGGCCGCGACGCGGAGGCTGCGGCGGTCCTCGAACCGGTGACGGCGGACCTCGACGTCATCGAGAACACCAGCTATCACCGGCTCCTCCTCATGTACAAGGGGGAACTCGATGCCGACGATCTGTGGGATCCCGCGAGCGGAGATCCGGCGGGCGTGGCGGTCGCCTACGGCGTCGCGACCTGGCACCTCTACAACGGCCGCGAGGCGCAGGCGGCGGAGATGTACCGCCGCATTCTCGACGGTTCCGGATGGGCGGGGTTCGGCTACATCGCGTCCGAGGCGGAGATCGCCCGCCTGGAGGCCGGCGCGGGCGGCTGACCCCGCTGCAACTTTTTCCTCACCGGCATCGTTCCCGTCAGGAACGCGACGGGCCGCAACCTTTCGACGGCTCGACGCGTCCTAATTCGCACATTTCAGGGTTCGGGCTGCTTAAGGAAGGTCATCTTGGGGTTCTCCTCGTTCTTGATAGATTCCGCCGCCCCGCTGCGCCGGTTGGCGGCTTTCGTGCTGTTGATGGGCCTGGCCGCGCCGCTTGCGGCACAGGATTCGACGATCGGCGGCGAGACGCACGCGCGGGCCGCCGCGGCCCCGGCGCTCCAGGCCGTCCGGGCGACGGAGCCGCCGCAGATCGACGGACGGCTGGACGAACCCGCGTGGAACGGGGCGTCGGTTGCCACCGACTTCATTCAGTTCCAGCCCGACCCGGGCGCGGCGGCGAGCGAGCGCACCGAGGTCCGCGTCCTCTACATGGACGACGCCATCTACATCGGCGCGCGGATGCACGACCGCGACCCCGACGGGATCATCCGCCGGCTCGCGCGCCGCGACGAGCAGGTGACGACGGATGCGTTTTCCGTCGCGTTCGACAGCTACTTCGATCACCGCACGGCGTTCCGCTTCTCCGTCAGCGTGGCGGGCGTCCAGAGCGACGCGCTGATGTTCTCCGATACGCAGGAGGACGGCGATTGGGACGCGGTGTGGGAGAGCGCGACGCGCACGGACGAAACGGGCTGGACGGCCGAATTGCGGATCCCCCTCTCGCAACTCCGGTTCGCCGGATCGTCCGACGACGCCGGAAGTACGTGGGGCATCAACTTCCTGCGCGAGATCGCCCGTCTGGAGGAGTTGAGCACGTGGTCGCCCCTGCCGGAGGACCGCTCGCGGATCGTGTCCGCGTTCGGCACGCTGCGCGACCTTCAGGGTCTGCAGCCGCGCCGCAACCTGGAAGTGCGGCCCTACGTCCTCTCCTCGGCCACGCGGACGCCGGGCTCGGCTGACGATCCCTTCCACGCGGCCACGGCCCTGCGCCAGACGGTGGGGGGAGACCTGAAGTACGGGATCACGGAGAACCTCACGCTGAACGTGACGGTCAACCCCGACTTCGGGCAGGTCGAAGCGGATCCGTCCGTCGTGAACCTCACGGCGTTCGAGACGTTCTTTCCCGAGAAGCGGCCGTTCTTCCAGGAGGGATCGGACATCTTCGGTTTTTCCTTCGGGGCGGGCGATGACAACAACGAGTCGCTTTTCTACAGCCGCCGGATCGGACGGACGCCCCAGGGGTCCGTGACGAGCCCGGCGGCCTACCGCGACGTGCCGGAGGCGACGAGCATTCTCGGAGCGGCGAAGCTGTCCGGGAAGACGGCGGACGGCTGGTCGATCGGGTTCCTCGATGCCCTCACCTCGAACGAGAGCGCACGCTTCGTTTCGCCGGGGGGCACATCCGGCGCGCAACTCGTGGAGCCGATGACCAACTACGCCGTGGCGCGGGTCATCAAGGACTTCCGCGACGGAGAGAGCGCCGTCGGCGTCATCGCCACCGCCACGAACCGGCGCCTGGGTGACGGGGGGCCGCTCGCCTTCCTGGCGGACGATGCGTACACGGGAGGGATCGACTTCCGGCACCGGTTCGGGAACGGAAACTATCAGATCGACGGTCACGTGATCGGCAGCACGGTGAGCGGGAGTCCGGAGGCGATCGCGCGCATCCAGCGTTCCTCCGTCCACTACTTCCAGAGCCCGGACTCGAGGCACGGACTGGATCCCACCCGCACGCGTCTCTCGGGCAGCACGTCGACGATCAGCTTCTCGAAGGTCGGAGGCGGGAACTGGCGCTACGGACTGTTCGGCGAGAACCGGTCGCCCGGCTTCGAATCCAACGATCTCGGATTCCAGCAGAACGCGGATTACCGGGTCGGGGCGGCCTGGGTGAACTACCAGCAGTTCCGGCCACAGGGGCCGTTTCGGAACTGGGGCGTGAACGCGGCGACGTGGTCCGGCTGGACCTTCGGCGGCGAACGGCAGTTCACGGGCGGCAACGTGAACGGGAATTTCCAGCTCAAGAACTTCTGGCGCGGCTTCGCCGGATTCAACCAGGAGTGGGCGGGAATCGCCACCACGGCGCTGCGCGGAGGGCCCTCCCTCTACCAGCCCAGCCAGTGGAGCAGTTGGGGCGGCGTGTTCACGGACTCCCGGAAGCCGGTGCGATTCGGAGCCGTATTCAACGCGGGAGGAGAGTACAGCACCGCAACCCGCCGCCTGGGCCTGTCGCCGAACGTGATGCTCCAGCCGTCGAGTCGTCTCCAGTTGAACTTCGGCCCGAGCCTGCAGTGGAACGATCGGGCGTGGCAGTTCGTCTCGCGGCCCGGCGCGTCGGACGGGACGCACTACGTGTTCGCTCGCCTGAGCCAGCAGACGGTCTCGATCACGACCCGCCTGAACTACACGTTCAGCCCGGACCTCTCCCTTCAGTTCTACGCCCAGCCCTTCGTGAGCGCGGGGAGCTACGACCGCTTCATGGAGGTCGATGATCCGCGGGCTTCCGCCTTCTCCGACCGTTTCCGGACGTACGGCGACAACGAGATCCGGCGGGTGGAGGCGAACGGCTACGGGCTCTACCAGGTCGACTCCGACCGGGACGGAAAGGCGGACTTCGGCTTCGCCGATCCCGACTTCAACGTGAAGTCGTTCCGCTCCAACCTGGTCCTGCGCTGGCAGTATCGGCCCGGTTCGACCGTGTTCCTGGTCTGGAGCCGCGACCAGCAGTCGTTCGTCAACGATGGCTCGTTCCGCTTCGGCGACGACCTGACCGACCTCGCGCGGATTCCCTCCACCAATATCTTCCTGGTCAAGTTCGAACACTGGCTGGGGCTCTAGCGCGGTGCCGCGAACGGAGGCATCGGCGCTCGCGTAGCCGGGGTATTGCCGCGGGGCCACAACCAGTCTGCCGGCAATCGAGAGCGGTGAGAAACGGTGACCGGTTACATTTTCATGGCGCTTGCGGTGCTGGTGGCGGTGACCGGCTGGAGGCTTCGCAGCCGGCTGCGTCGCGAGACCCGGAGCGGCGTGACGGACGAAATCGTGCAGCGCATCGAGACGGTGGGCCGCGTGGACGCGGAGGACGTCGAACCGGTGGATCTCGAGGCGGTCAGGGCCGAGGAGGACGACTTCTGGGCCCAGACATGGGACGAGCCCGAAGAGAACTGGTAACAGGACCCGCAGACCCGCAGGAAATACGATGACAAAGACGGCAGCGAACACCGGCATGGTCCGCGTCGGGCTGGCGCTGGCGGCGGCGGCCGGCGTGGGGGCGGCTGGCGTGGCCGCGGCACAGGAGGCGCCGCAGGTTTCGTTCGGGACGGCGACCGCGACCTTCGAGGACGGGCTCGGCTCCATGCGTGGCGTGCGCGAACTCGAAGACGGGCGCGTACTCATAGCGGACGGCTTCGGCGCCGCGGTCATCGTGTGGATGCCCGGGAGCGGCGCGGACACGCTGACCAATACGGGTCAGGGTCCGGAGGAATATCGGACGCCGGACGGTCTCTTCCCCCTTCCGGACGGCGGGACGCTCCTCGTCGACCTCGGCAACGCCCGGCTCACCCGCATCGAGGCGGACCTCAGCTTCGGCGAGACGTGGCCCATCGCGCACGGGGCGCCGAATACCGGGATGACGATGATGATTCCGGTGGGGACCGACCGCGACGGCGGGATCTACTTCCAGCGGCGACTCGACGGAATGACGGGCACGTCGGATTCGGCGGCCGTGGCGCGCTTCGATCCGGCCTCCGGCGAGATTTCCGAGGCCGGCCGGGTCCGGCTGGCGGAACAGACGCGGGTGGAGTCGGGTGACGCCAACAACCGCAGCGTGAACATCCGGCCCGTGCCGTTCTCCAACCAGGATGCGTGGAACGTGGCCTGGGACGGCCGGGTGGCGATCGCCCGCGCGGACGGCTACCGGCTCGAGTGGATGGATCCGGCGGGCGGGGTCACGCGGGGGCCCGAGATCGCCTACGAACCGGTACGCGTGCGCCGGGCGGACCAGGATGAGTGGATCGAGGGCCTCGGAGGAGGTTTGCGCGTCGAGGCCACGGACGACGGCGGCGGGATGCGGATGTCCATGAGCCGTGCGCCTTCAGGCTCGAGCGCCGCGGATCCCTCCGACTTCGAGTGGCCCGACGTGAAGCCGGTGATCCCGGCCGGGGCGGTCGCGGTCGATGGGGAAGGCCGGGCGTGGGTCCGGCGTCATGTGCCCGCGGGCGAGCCGCACCTGTACGATGTGTTCGACGCGGGCGGGCAGCGAGTCGCCCGGGTGGAACTGCCCGAGGATCGGCGCCTCGTCACCTTCGGCGCGGCAAGCGCCTACCTGGTGCGAAGCGACGAATTCGATTTCGCCTGGCTCGAGAAATATCCGATGCCCGCGTTGCCCGGGACGCGCTGACCGGGACGCGCTGACCGGCGGGCCACACCGACCTCGAAGGACCGCGGCGGCCGTGCGACTCAGCGCGGCCGCCGTCTCATCAGATCCGGATCCGGCGGCAGCAGCGTCGCGTCGTCCGCGGGGACGAAGTCCGCGGAGCCGGTGAGAGGAATCGGGGGAACCCACACCTCCGTGTCCGGCTGGAACGCCGCCCAGGCGAACCAGAATGCGTGGTACGCCTCGGGATGAGGCTCGAGCCTTTCTCCGTCGAGCGGGCCCGCCACGGCCTCGCCGCCGAAGTTCCACACGCTCCCCGTTTCCACGTCCTGTCGGCGACCGTCGATGACTTCGAACGTGAGAGACCGCCCGTTGACGCGGGCATGGTAGATCCGCGCGCTCTGCGCGATGGAGTTCCAGAAGGCGACCACGGGTTCGCCGCCGACCCTGGCACTCGCGGCCCAGACAGTGAAGTTCTGCCCTTCCTGGTCCCGCGCCGCCACCTCTCTCAGGTCCGAGATGGCGAACGCGTAGCCGCCGGTCCCCGACGGGACTCCGACCACGCGCTCCTTGGGCCTTCGTCGCAAGTCGATCGGGGCGGACGTCGGATAGAAGAGCGATGCGTTGTCCGGGTCCCGATAGTTCCCGTACGGGTAGAGGGTGTACAGGAAGTCGTGCCCCGTCACGCGCGTGGCGATCCAGGTGTCCTGGAAGACCTGGAGCCAGGCCCCGTACACCATCAACTCATACGGAACGCGCTTCAGGCTGATGCCGTCCTGCGGGCCGCAGGTGGCGGAGCGCGTCAACTGAGGGTAGAGCGTCCCGGAGCCATCGTCCATCACGAGGTTGTTGTCGAGCACGTAGCCGGACACGGCGAAGTCGGGCGTGCCGCTCGGCTCGGGATCGAAGACGCTGACCGACCCCGTAAGGGGCGAATAGGTGACCGTGAGCCGTTCTCCCGTCGCACCCGCAACGGTCGAGTCGACGTCGGCCTGCAGGTTCAGAACTTCGTGATACCAGAGGAGTTTCAGGGGTATGGCGAGGGGCTGGCTGTTGAACTCGAGGCCGATCACCAGATCGCTGCGATTGACGTAACCGACGTGGGGCGCGATGAGCCTGGTGGCGACCTCCGGGTTCGTGAGCGCCGGAATGCTCGAGCGCTCGACACCGGCGTCCGTGAAGTTCGTGAGCGGAAGCGAGCAGTTCGAGAACCCGGTCAGCGGGCCGAAGCTCTCTCCCGTGCATGCGGCGAACCCCACCGCAGGGAGCACCAGGGCGGTTCGGAGCGCACGACGACGCAGGCCGATCCGCCGGGCCACACTACACTTGGCTGGACTCATCCGGCGCCTCGCACCTGTCATGCTCCGTCACCGTCCGACGCGAGAGTGCCCGACGGCTCTTCAGACGGAAGGACCGGCGAGGCCGCCGGCCGTCGGCCAGCAGCTAGATGAACAAGGCCTCGTTGTCGGAGTCGACTCCCTGGATGTCGGCCTTCTGCGTCCGCACTTCCTTCTGGCCCACCTGACGCTGCCCGACGACGATCATCGCGATACTCGCGACGAGCGCCAGCGCGATCCTGAACTTCTTCATGGCGTCCCCCCTCCCCCATCGTCCCTGCACCTAACGCCGCATCTAACGCCGAATCCCGACACAGATCGCTCCCACAATATAGGGCCTCCCTGCCGATTAACGAACTCTGCGGCCCGATGGTGACAGGTCGGGCGGAGGCGTCGCCGTCGATGACCCAGCGGTTGAGGGTGTCCCGTGCCAGCGCGAGGTCGATCTCCGCCAGGACCAGGCCTCCCGCATCACGTGCCTCGAGGCGTACGAGGCCGGCGCGCACCCGAATGTTCACACGGACCGAATCGCGGCGGGGCACGGTATCGAGCACCACGCTCCCGGCGCCGGCGGCGGCGAAGACGTGCGCATCGGTTTCGAGCGGATTGACCAGGAGGATCCGGTATTCGCGCGTCGGGCCCTCGCCCGGGAGCGGCGCGACCGCCGCGACGGCGTCGGGCGGCACGGAATCCGGCGGGACAGCGGACGAATCGGAGATGTCGTCGGCCGGGGCGCAGGCCGCCGCGAGCCACACAAGCGGAGAAAGAGTGCGGCCCGACCGGAAAGGCGGCCCGTTCAGCGGACCCCCTGCGCGCGGGCCGCCAGTTCGCGGATCGCGCCGTCGTCCACCGCCCTGAATGTCAGCGCCCGTTTCACTTCCTCCGCCTTCCGTTCGCCCGTCCAGTCCAGCTCCGGGGCCACGACTTCGGCGACGCGGCGCGCCGCCTCCGGCGTCCCGGAGCGCGTCTCGAGGCCGACCCGCATCCGCCGAAACAGAATGTCTTCGACGTGAAGGGCCATCTCGCTCCGCACCGCATACACCGCTTCGGCCAGAAGGTGCGGCCTCTCCGCGATGACCCTCTCGCCGAGGCGCGGGTTTCGCTCGACGAGGTCGAGCACCCGGTTCGCTCTCGTCCCGTACGCGCGCGTCAGGCGGTCGGCGGAAGCGCGCTCGAGTCCCTGCGCGCGGGCACGCGCCCGGATCCGGCCGCGGAGCGCGTCCAGATCCCGGAACCGCGCGCCGGGGAGCGGCACCTTGTCCGTATCCACCTTCCGAAGCGCCTTCACGCCGGCCGGCGCAAGGAACGCCTGCACCCGATCCATCGTCTCCTCGGCCATGTGCCGGTGAGAAGTCAGCTTTCCACCGCTCAGCGTGAAGACGCCCGGGGGATGCCGATGGACCTCGAACTCCCTCGAGACGGCGCCCTCGTCGGCGCCCTTCTCGGCGCCCTCCGCGGGCGGCGCGACGAGCGGCCGCAGGCCGGCCCAGGCGCTGATCACATCCTCCGGTCCCAGCTTCGATGCGGGGAGCAGGTGGCGGGTGGCCTCGAGCAGATACCCGATATCCCCGGGGGTGGCGGCGACGTCCTGCGGGCGGCCGTCGAAGAACTCGTCCGTGGTGCCGATGAGGGTCAGGTCCTCCCGCCACGGCAGGATGAACATCACGCGGCCGTCCCCGGGAGCCTCGAAGATCAGGGCGCCGGAGTGCCCCACTCGTTCGCGCGCCACGTGGATGTGCGTTCCCCGCGAGGGACGGATGCGCACAGCGGACGCCGGGTCGTCTCCCGGGCCGGCCCCCCGCAGGCCCGCGGTGACGCGGTCGAGCACCTGTTCGGCCCACGCGCCGGAGGCGTTGACGATCGCAAGGGCGTCGACTGTCACCTCCCGTCCGCTCTCCGCATCTCTCACCAGCGCCCGGTGGCCCGGCCAGTCCGAGGCGTCGATGCGGACGACCTCGGCCCGGTTGACCACGGTCGCGCCGGCCTCGACGGCCGCCACGATGGTCGTGACGACGAGCCGTGCGTCGTCGACCTGGGCGTCGAAGTAGCGCGCGCCGCCGAGAAGCCCGTCGGCGCGCAGCCCCGGTTCGCGGGCGAGCATGGTCTCGGCATCGAGCATCTGATGGCGTTCGATGTTCCGGAACAGCGAGAGCGCGTCGTAGAGCCACATCCCCGCGTCCAGCTTCCTTCGGCCGATGCGACCGTCCCGGAAGATCGGAAAGTGGAACTCCAGCGGCCGGACGAGGTGGGTCGCGATGCGAAGCAGGGTCCGCCGCTCCTGGCTCGCCTCGAACACGAGGTCGAACTCGAAGTGCTCCAGGTAGCGCAGGCCGCCGTGCACGAGGCGGGAGGAACGGCTGCTCGTGCCCCACGCGAAATCCGCGGCTTCGACGAGAGCGGTGCGAAAACCGCGGCGGGCCGCGTCACGCGCGACGGCCGCGCCGGAGATGCCGCCGCCGATGACGAGGATGTCGAAGGCGGTCTCCGCGAGGGTCCGGAACCGCTCGGCGCGCCCCGGAGCCGCCGGGGTCACGGCTCGAGGACGAGCTTCCCGAAGACTCCCCCCGCCTCCAGCCGCTCGTGGGCCTCGCGCGCCCGGTCCAGCGGCCACACGTCGTCGACGACCGGCGTGAGAGTCCCGTCCAGCACGAGCCCCATCACGGCTTCGAACTCGGCGCGCGTCGCCATCGTCGTCCCCATGATCGATGTCTGACTCCAGAACAGTCGTGCGATGTTGAGCGCGCCCTGCGGCCCCGTCGTGGCGCCGTAGACGACCATCCTGCCCGCGCGCGCCAGCGCGCGAACGCACCCCTCCCACGTCGCCGCGCCCACGCTGTCAAGGACGAGATCGACGCCGCGCTTCTTCGTCTCCGCCCAGACCCGCCGCGAGAAGTCCTCCTCGAGACGGTCGATGGCGAGGTCCGCTCCCAGCGCTTCCACGCGCCGCACGTTCGCGGGTCCGCTCGTGACCGCGAACACGCGCGCCCCGTGGTGCTTCGCGATCTGGATCGCGGCGGTCGAGACACCGCCCGACGCTCCGGTGACGAGGACCGTCTCTCCCGGCGCCAGCCGTCCTCGCGAAAAGAGTCCGCGCCACGCGGTCTGGTATACGAGCGGGGCGACGGCCGCGGTCGCGAACGGGAAACCGTCCGGGAGCCGGACCAGGTTGCGCGCCGGGATCGCAACCTTCTCGGCGAAGCCACCGGGTACGTGTTCGCCGAGGATGCGGTACGAAGCGCAGAGGGGATGCTCGCCACGGACGCACCACTCGCAGTCGGCGCGGGCGCACCAGAGGCCGGGGTTCACCGCGACCCGGTCGCCGGGGTCCCAGTCCTCCACGCCATCCCCGACCGCCGTGATCTCGCCCGCCACATCCGACCCGCCGATGTGCGGCATCTTCAGCGTGAGTCCGGGCAGGCCGCGCCGCGTCCAGAGGTCGAGGTGGTTGAGGCCCGCCGCGCGCACGCGGATCTCCACCTCGCCGGGGCCTGCCGTCGGCTCGCGCAGGTCTCCGACGCGGATGACGTCGGGTCCCCCGTGTCGTTCGAAGTAGGCCGCTTTCATGGCCGCCAACCTACGGTCGCGCCGCGACCGGTGCAGGAGGCCGCCGACCCCTCCGGAATGGACGGTGACAGGAAGGGCAACAGTTGAGAACGGGTCTCAACAAGGCTTGATAAGGGGCCGCGCGCCGCGTACGTTGTCCGGCCGATAATCGTTATCGGTTCATCTTGAATTGATCGCTGTGGTTCCAGGCCGGCGCCCCTGGGTGACCGGCCTTTTGCAACACAAGAGGACACGAATGTCAGAACCGCTTCTGTCGATACGCGGACTCCGGGCGAAGGTCGAAGGCGAGGACGGAGAGATCCTCCGCGGCGTCGACCTGGATCTCGAGCGCGGCGAGGTGCATGCGCTGATGGGCCCCAACGGCTCGGGCAAGAGCACGCTCGCCAAGGTCATCGCCGGCCACCCCGCCTACGAAGTGACGGCCGGCGAGATCCTGTTCGAGGGGGAGGATGTCCTCGAGCTGGAGCCGGACGAACGGAGTCGCGCGGGGATCTTTCTCGCCTTTCAGTATCCGGCGGAGGTTCCGGGCGTCTCGATCGCCAATTTTCTGCGCACCGCCGTGAACTCGCGGCTGGGCGAGGGCGAGGAGATGGACGTGTTCGGGTTCCAGCGCACGCTCACGGAGAAGATGGAGATGCTGAAGATGGATCCGGGCTTCGCCGCCCGGTATCTGAACGATGGCTTCTCCGGCGGCGAAAAGAAGCGGAACGAGATCCTGCAGATGGCCGTGCTTCGGCCGGCGCTCGGGGTCCTGGACGAGACGGACAGCGGACTCGACATCGACGCGCTCAAGATCGTGGCGAGCGGCGTGAACCGCCTCTCCGAAGCCGACGAGGCGCTCGGGGTCCTGCTCATCACGCACTACAAGAGGATCCTGAACTATATCCGGCCGGATCGAGTACACGTGATGATGGCGGGCCGCATCGCGGAGAGCGGCGGCGCTTCGCTCGCCGACAAGCTGGAGGCCGAGGGTTACGACTGGCTCCACCGGGCGGTGGCAGCGGTCTGAGGCCGTAAAGGCCCGTAAAGGAAGGAATTGACATGCCCCGGAACGAGACGATCAGCGGACTCGGACTCGACGAGTACAAGTACGGATTCGTCACGGAGGACAAGCCCGTCTTCAAGGCCGTCCCCGGCCTCTCCAGCGACATCGTCCGACAGATCTCGCATCACAAGGAGGAGCCGGAGTGGATGCTCGAGTTCCGACTCAAGGCGCTCGAGGTCTATTACTCCAAGCCGATGCCGAAGTGGGGCGGCGATCTCTCGAGGCTCGAGGACACGCTCGACGAGATCTACTTCTATCTCAAGCCGCAGGACCAGATGGAGCGGTCCTGGGACGATGTCCCGCAGGAGATCAAGGACACGTTCGAGAAGCTCGGGATTCCCGAGGCCGAGCGGAAGGCGCTCGCCGGGGTCGGGGCCCAGTACGAATCCGAGATGGTCTACCACTCGCTGAAGGAGCAGTGGGAGGAGCAGGGCGTGATCTTCGAGTCGATCGAGGATGGGCTCGCCAGGCACCCGGATCTGTTTCGGCAGTACTTCTCGACCATCGTCCCCACGCATGACAACAAGTTCGCCGCGCTCAACTCGGCCGTTTGGTCGGGCGGGTCGTTCGTCTACATCCCGAAGGGGGTGAAGGTGGAGATCCCGCTCCAGGCCTACTTCCGGGTCAACGCCGAGCGCATGGGCCAGTTCGAGCGCACCCTCATCATCTGCGAGGAGGGGGCGGAAGCCCACTACATCGAGGGCTGCACGGCGCCGGTCTACTCGACGGACTCGTTCCACTCCGGCGTCATCGAGATCGTGGTCAAGAAGGGCGCGCGCTTCCGGTACACCACGATCCAGAACTGGTCGAACAACATGTACAACCTCGTCACGCAGCGGGCGCTCGTGCACGAGGAAGCGAAGATGGAGTGGCTCGACGGGAACCTGGGCTCGAAGCTCACGATGAAGTATCCGTCGTGCTACCTGGTCGGAGAGCGGGCGCACGGCGAGATCCTCTCCATCGCGTACGCGGGGGACGGTCAGCACCAGGACACGGGCGGCAAGGTGATCCACGCCGCCCCCAACACGACATCCCAGATCACCTCGAAGTCGATCTCGAAGGGCCTCGGGCGCTCCTCCTACCGCGGACTGTGCAAGGTGTATGACGGCGCCGTGGGCGCGAAGTCCAACGTCGAGTGCGACGCCCTGCTGCTCGACGAGCGGTCGCGGACGGACACCTACCCCTACATCGAGATCGATGAGAACACCGCGTCGATCGGACACGAGGCCACGGTCTCGAAAGTCGGCGACGAGCAGCTCTTCTATCTGATGAGTCGGGGGCTCGACGAGGCGGAGGCGATGGCGATGATCGTACGCGGCTTCATCGAGCCGGTGGCCAAAGAGCTGCCGCTCGAGTACGCGATCGAACTGAACCGGCTGATCGAGCTGGAGATGGAAGGGTCGGTCGGATAGCGACCCGGACTCCCACTCCCTGACACAGACGACGAGGGGTTCTCAGGATATGAGCACGATAACGGCCGGGCCGGCGGAGTCGACGCTGGCCGCGGCGGATTTCGATACGCTTTCCGGCGGGCTGACGGAGCCGGACGTGATCGCGGCGGCGCGGGCCGCCGCATGGGCGCGGTTCACCTCCCTTCCCTGGCCGACGAAGAAGTCGGAGGAATGGCGGTACACGGACCTCACGAAGGTCGGCTTCGAAGCGCTCACGCCGGTGGTCCCGGCGCCCGCAACGGCGGAAACGCTGTCGGCGGACGTGCGCGAGGTGCTCGGACGCTCCGGCGAGCGCGCGGGCGTCGTCGTGCTGCGGGAGGGGCGGGTCGCGCATCTCGAACTCGAACCCGAGGTGGCGCGGAGCGGCGTGGTCCTGTCGTCGATCCGGGACGCGGCGGATCGGCATCCGGAGGTGCTGAGGCGCGCGCTGCTCGAGGCGCAACCGGGCCCCGCGGAGGAGAAGCTCTGGGCGCTGCACCTCGCACTCCTGGGCGGAGGCTACTTCCTCTACGTGCCGCGCGGGGTGGAGATGCCGGCGCCGATCCACGCGTTCCACATCGTCGAACGGGCGGGGACGCTCTCCTCGGCTCATTCGTTCGTGTACGGGGAGTCGGGCGCCCGGGCCGCGGTCATCGACGAGTTCTTCTCCGACGACCTCGATGCGGAGACGGTCTCGCTTCACGGAGCGACGATCACGGGGGAGGGGGGCGCGGGCATCGACTACGTCGCGCTCCAGCGCTTCGGCCGGGGCGTGAAGCGGTTCTCGACGCAGCACGTCGTCGCGGGCCGCGACTCGCGTGTCGTCACCTTCAATGTGGCGCTGGGCGGCGACCTGTCGCGGGCGGACGTCACGAGCCGTCTCGACGGCCCCGGGAGCGACAGCGAGATGCTCGCCCTCTGGTTCGGCGACTCCGACCAGCACTTCGACCACCACACGCTGCAGCATCACGCGGCGCCGCACGCGCACAGCGACCTGCTGTTCAAGGGGGCCCTGACGGACGCGGGTTCGAGCGTCTTTCGCGGGCTGATCCGGGTCGACAAGGGCGCCCAGCTCACGGACGCCTACCAGACGAACCGCAACCTGCTGCTGAGCGAGCGCTCTCATGCCTCCGCGCTTCCCAACCTGGAGATCGAAGCCGACGATGTGCGCTGCTCGCACGGGGCCACGATCGGACAGGTGGAGGACGGGCAACTCTTCTACCTGATGAGCCGCGGCCTCACGCGGCGCCAGGCCGAGCGCCTGCTCGTGTTCGGGTTCTTCGACGAGGTGCTGGGGCGCCTTCCGATGGAGGGGGTGCGAGCGCGCGTGCGCGAAGCGATCGAGGAGAAGATCGGGCTATGAGCCGATTCGTCACGGTGGCCAGGGTTGACGACGTGCCGGAGAACGGAACGTGCGGCGTGATGGCGGAAGACCTGGCGATCGCCCTCATCCGGAGCGGGGGCGAGGTCTACGCGCTGGAGGACTGCTGCTCCCACGAGGAGTTCCCGCTCTCGGACGGCGAAGTCGAGGCGGGCGAGATCACCTGCCTCCTCCACGGGGCGCGCTTCGACCTTGCGACCGGCGCGCCGAGGGCGCTCCCGGCGGTCATGCCGGTCCGGCGCTTCGATGTGCGGATCGACGGGGACGACATTCAGGTCGACCTCGGCTGAGCGGAACCCAGCCGAGGACCGGGGCCCCGATGGCGAAGACGGCGGAGACGGCGGCGCTGACGGACACGAGGCACGCGACGGGCATGCTTGCGACCGGGAGTCCCTCCGCGGCCGCCGACCGCGGCGACTCGGGTGAGGCTTCGGAGGATGGCGGCTGGGATCTCGCGGCGATCCGGGCACAGTTTCCCATTCTCTCGCGGGACGTCAACGGCCACCCCCTGGCCTACCTGGACAACGCGGCGAGTTCACAGCAGCCGCTCCGCGTGTTGAACCGGGTCGAGCGCTACCTGCGCGAGGAGCACGCCAATGTGCATCGCGGCGTGCATCAACTCAGCGCGGAGGCGACGGAGGCCTACGAGGGCGCGCGCCGCGCGGTGGCGGCGCATGCGGGTACGGGGGACCCGGCGGAGATCGTCTTCACGCGCGGCACGACGGAGGCGGTGAACCTCGTCGCGGCGAGTTGGGGGGACGCGTTCATCGGCGCGGGCGACGAGATCGTGCTCACGAAGATGGAGCACCACTCGAACCTCGTGCCGTGGCAACTGCTCGCGGGCCGTACGGGGTGCGATCTCCGCTTCGTCGACGTAACGCCCGAGGGCACCCTCGACCTGGACGACCTCGACCGGCTCCTCGCAACGCGACCCCGGCTCGTCGCCTGTACACACGTCTCCAACAGCCTGGGGACCGTCAATCCGGTCCGGGAGATCGTGGACCGGGCGCACGCCGCCGGCGCGTTGACGCTCATCGACGGCGCGCAGGCCGCACCCCACATGCTCACCGATGTGGCGAAGCTCGGGTGCGACTTCTACGCGTTCAGCAGCCACAAGATGTGCGGTCCCACCGGCGTCGGGGCGCTGTGGGCCAGACGCGAACTCCTGGAGGAGATGCCTCCGTACCAGGGCGGGGGCGAGATGATCTCGGAGGTGAAGCTCGAGGGATCGTCCTGGGCGAAGGTTCCGCACAAGTTCGAGGCCGGAACGCCCAACATTTCGGGCGTCGTGGGCTTCGGCGAAGCCGCCCGTTTCCTCGCGGACCTCGGGTCGGAGGCGATCGCTTCGCATGAGGACGCCTTGAAGCGCGCCGCTCTTGAGCGACTCGACGAGATCGAGGGACTTCGCCTGTACGGCCCGCGCGAAGAGCGGACCGCGGTCTTCTCCTTCACGTACGGCGACGTACATCCGCACGACCTCTCCACGATCCTCGACCAGCGGGGCATCGCGATCCGGGCCGGACATCATTGCAACCAGCCGCTGATGGACCACTTCGAGATCAGCGCCACGGCCCGGGCGAGCTTCTACTTCTACAATTCGCCGCAGGAGATCGACGCGCTGTGCGATGGCCTCGCCCTGGCCGCCGAAGTCTTCGGCGGCATCGCCTGAACCCATGATCGAACCCCGTTCGAGGACGCCCGGGACCATCGACCGGGAGATCCCTTCGTCGCTCAACCAGCTGTACCAGGAAGTCATCCTCGATCACTACCGGAAGCCTCGTAACAAGGGGCACCTGGACGAAGCCACCCACGTGATCACGATGAACAACCCCCTTTGCGGCGACGTGATCGAGCTCATGTTGCGCGTGGAGGGGGGGAGCATCGCGGAGGCGCGCTTCCTGGGCCGCGGGTGCTCGATCAGCCAGGCGTCGGCGTCGATGCTCACGGGACGCGTGCTGGGGAAGTCGCTCGAGCAGGCGCTGGAGCTCTCCGGGAAGTTCACGCACCTCCTGCACGGAGACGGAGCGATGCTGTCGGACGACGACCTCGGCGATCTGCGCACCCTGGCGGGGGTCTCGAAGTTTCCGGTCCGCATCAAGTGCGCGCTGCTGGCGTGGAACTGTCTCGAGGAACTGGGCGACGCGACGGACGAGGACAGCGGCTCCGGGTGAACTCCTCGACTCCGCTCGGAAGCTGCAACCCAGCGTGAGATCCGGTGGGCCCTCCGCTACCGTCGGCCGCGTGCTGCGGATCGCGGGTGGGATCTATCACGTGGACGATGCGACGACGGTGGTCCAGGCGTCGCTGCGCGGGCGCCTGAAGCGGACGGACTCGCGCATCGTCTCGGTCGGCGACCTCGTCGAGTTGGAGCGCGTCGGCGACGAGATGCGGATCGTTCGGCTCCGTGCGCGAGGCGGCGCGCTGTCCCGGCACGGTGTCTCCAAGCGGCGCGAGCAGGTGATCGTCGCGAACGTGGACCAGGTCGCGGTCGTCGTTTCGGTGACGGCGCCCGATCCCGATTTCCTCATGGTGGACCGCCTGCTCGCGCTTGCGGCGCTGAGCGACATCGACGCCTTCCTCGTCGTGAACAAGATGGATCTGGCGGACCTGACGGGGCCGGCGGAGCATGCATCGAACTTGGCGAGCCCCGGCGCTGCCCTCGGGGAGTCCGCAACCGGAGACGGCCTCGAACAGTACGCGGCGCTCGGCGTGGAAACGCTGCGGACGAGCGTGGAATCGAGGGCGGGGCTGAAGGCGCTCGCCGGACGCCTCGCGGGACGGATCACGGTGCTCAGCGGCCAGTCGGGGGTGGGGAAGTCGAGCCTGTTGAACGCGCTCGTGCCGGAACTCGACCTGCGGGTGGGCGAGATCAGCGAGCGGCGGGGGCGCGGGCGCCACACGACGGTGGCGTCGGCGCTCTATCGATATCCGGCGGGCGGCTACGTGGCGGACACGCCCGGCCTGCAGTACCTCGCGCTGTGGGGGCTGGATCCCGCGGAACTCGCCGACGGCTTCGTCGAGATCGCCGCGACGGGCGAGCGCTGCCGGTTCGCGGATTGTCGCCATCGGGTGGAGCCGGATTGCGCGGTTCGGACGGCCGTGGAGGCTGGGACGATCGAGCGGCGTCGGCTGGAGAGCTACCTGCGGCTCCTCGACGAAGCGGAGAAGGGGCGTTGAGAGGAAGATCCGGGAGCGAAGGCTGGAGCGCGACGGGGGTCGCCCGTCGGCTCGCAGCGGAGAGTCACGCCGTCGTCGACCCCGGCGCGACGGAGCGCCACGCCGCCGTGACGCTCGTGGTCCGTCCGCGGGACCATGACCTCGAGGTGCTTTTCGTCCGGCGGGCGGAGGTCCCCGGCGACCCGTGGTCCGGCCACATGGCGCTCCCCGGCGGACACCGGGACGCGGCGGATGCGGATCTCCTGGAGACGGCGCGCCGTGAGTTGCGGGAGGAAGTGGGGCTCGATCTTCCGCGCAGCGGATACCTGGGCCGCCTCGACGACCTGCACCCGGTGACGCGCCGGATCCCTTCGATCCTCATCTCTCCTTTCGTCGCCTGGCACGGGGAGAACATCCGGGTCTCGACGAACGCGGAGGTGCAATATCACATCTGGGCCCCGCTCCGCGCGCTGCGTGACCCCGCTCTGCGCTCCGAGGTCCGTTACCCGGATGGTGGCCGCGAACACGTGTGGCCCTCCATCTTGTACGAGGGCGACGCCATTTGGGGGCTCACCCACCGGGTTGTCATGAACTTCCTCGACATCATCACGGAGAGAACCAGCCAATGAGTGAAGTCGTATACCGCTCGCACGTGAAGATCGTGCGACAGAAGGGGCCATACCGCACGGCGGAGATCCCCGTCACGGACGCGCCGGTCGAGTTCGGCGTCCACTCCGCGATCGCCGCACACTACGGAGTCAGCGGCCAGCGCGACATCGCCACCACGCTCGACTACGTCATTGCCGCAACCGGCGGCTGACTGGCCGGAACCTTCGGGGGCGCGCTGGAAGCGCGTGGCGTCAAGGCGGACGAGGGACGGTTGGTGGCGAACGTGGAGGGCGAGATCGAGACGGACGAGGGCGTGCTCGTGATCCGGCGGATCCGGACCCGGTATCGTCTCCAGGCGGATGAGACGCACGTCGATGCGATTCGGCGCGCGTTCGAAGCCCATCCGCCGAAGTGCCCGGTCTACCGAACGCTCTCCGGCTGCATCGAAATCACGACGGAACTCGACATCGTACCCATCGCCTGAGCCCCCGGCGCCAACGGCTCAGGCAAGCGGCCTAGGTTAACTGCTCGCCGAGCCGGCCGTAGAGGTCGGCGAGGGCCGCGATCCCCTTTCGGTAGACCCCGAGATCGATCCACTCGTCCGGCGCATGCATGTTGCATCCGGGCAGCGCGAAGCCGACGAGGAGCGCGGGAGCGCCGAAGGTCTCCTCGAATTCCTGCACGATGGGGATGGAGCCGCCCTCGCGGATGTACGCGGGCGGGGCCCCGAAACCCGATTCGAGCGCGGCGGAGGCGGCGTCGAAGATGGGATGTTCGGTGTCGGCCACCCATGGGGCGCCGCCGTGCGAGCGCTTGATCTCGATGGTCACGCCCTCCGGCGCGAGTTCGCGGACGCGGGCCTCGAAGGCTTCGATCACCTGCGCCGGGTCCTGATCGGGAACCAGCCGCATCGATACCTTCGCCATCGCCTGCGAGGGGAGGACGGTTTTCGAGCCTTCGCGGGTGAAGCCGCTGAGCAGTCCGTTGACGTCGAGCGTCGGGCGGTACCATAGCCGCTCCAGCGCCGAGAAGCCGGCTTCCCCGCCGAGCGCCGGCGCTCCGACCTCTGCCCGGAGCGTCTCTTCATCCATGGGAAGGCGTTCGAGATCAGCCCGTTCGCGGGCGCTGATGGGCCGGACCGCATCGTAGTATCCCGGCACGGTGGCCTGGCCATGTTCGTCCCGGAGGCCGGCGAGGATGGCGGCCAGGGCGTTGGCGGGGTTCACGACCGCCCCGCCGTAGGTGCCGGAGTGCAGGTCCGACTTGGGGCCGTGGACGTTGATCTCGGTGTAGACGATGCCCCGCAGCCCGGTCGTGATGCACGGCAACTCGGGCGAGAACATCCCGGTGTCGCTGACGAGGATCGCATCGCAGGCGAGCCGCTCGGCGTGCTCGTGGAGGAAGGCCGCGAGGTGGCGGCTCCCCACCTCCTCCTCGCCCTCGATCACGAGCTTGAGGTTGACGGGGACATCCGCCCCGGACGCCAGGCGCGCCTCGAGCGCCTTGATGTGCATGTGGACCTGCCCCTTGTCGTCGATCGATCCGCGGGCGTACAGGCGGCCATCGCGGACCTCCGGGTCAAACGGCGGGCTCGTCCACAACTCGTCGGGCTCCGAGGGCTGTACATCGTAGTGCCCGTATACGAGCACTGTGGGGGCCTCTTCGGAGTGGATCCGTTCGCCGACGACGATGGGATGTCCCCCGGTGTCGATGACCTCGGCCTCGTGCAGCCCCGCCGCGAGGAGGTGGTCGGCGACCCATTCCGCGCAGGCGCGGACGTCGCCCGCATGCTCGGGATCGGTGCTGATGCTGGGAATGCGGAGAAAGGCTTCGAGTTCTTCGTGGAACCGCGAGAGTTCGCGGTCGATATAGGCAGCGAAATCGGACATGGGGCTCCTGGCCGGGTTGCGGGAGTCAAGCGTGCCGTGGCCGGTTCGCGCGTGCGGCGCGATGATCGACGTGATCGACTATAGGGAGGAGAGAGGCTGCGGCAAGCGGTGCGCGACCCGCGCCCCTGGCAGCGGCCGGGGGTCAGTCGAAGCGCTGCTCGGTCACGATCGCGCCGACGCGGGCGGATCGATCGAGGCCGAGGAGCCGGCGGATGCCGGGGAGGCGGGCCAGGGCGAGGAGCGCCCCTACGCCGGCGGCGCCGGACGGGCCCGCGATGATGCGGGCGCCCAGCCGACCGGACTCGAGCGCCTCGGCGCCGGCGGTCCATACCGGCTCGGGAAGCGCGACCGCCGCGTCGAGCAGGGGCGCCAGGTAATCCCAGGCGATCGTCGACGCGACGCCGGCGGCGAGACCGCCCATCGCGGTGTGGAACGGCGGTTCCGCGATGCTCGCCCGGCCGAGTCGCAGGCTCCGGCCGAAGCAGTCGGCCCGCCACGGCTCGACGGCGATGAAGCGCGGCCGACCCTCGCCGCACGTCTGCGCGAAATGGCCGCACACTCCGGTCGCGAGGCCGCCGACGCCCGCCTGCACGAAGAGGTGCGTGAGCGGCGCCGAGCCGGCATCGGCAAGGTCGTCCAGCATCTCGGCGGCGAGGAGCGTGTAGCCCGCCATGATGCGGCGCGGCGTCTCCTCGTAGCCTTCGTACGCCGTGTCGGAGACGACGATCCAGCCATTCCGCGCGGCCTCCCGGTCGGTGTGCCCGACAACGCCATCGTACTCGCCGGGCACGCGGACCACCTCCGCTCCGTGTCCCTCGATCGCCCGGGCGCGCGCCGGTATCGCGTCTTCCGGAAGGAAGATCACGCAGCGACAGCCGAACTCGGCGCTACCCCACGCCACGGACCGGCCGTGGTTCCCCGCCGAGGCGGTCGTGACCGTAATGTCCGCCGCCAGCGGATGCCCGGCCCGCAGTTCCGCCGTCGTCGGCCGGAGACCGCTCCGGCGCTCGATCTCGTCCTGCAGCGCACGCAGGACGGCGAACGCCCCGCCGAGCGCCTTGAAGGAGCCGAGCCCGAAGCGCGGCGATTCATCCTTTAGCCACACCGATTCCACTCCCAGCAACGCGGCGAGCTCCGGCAGTGTTACCATCGGCGTCGCGTCGTATCCAGTCCAGCCCCGGATCACGTCCCGAGCAATCGCGGCCGCGGGCGGGTCGAGGATCCTTTCCACGGCCCGGCGCCGCAGCTGCGGTGAGCGGAGCGAAAGGCGGAGCGCGCTCATTGCGGCGTCATTGCGGCCTCATTGCGCGCAAGGCCGGAATCGGAGAGCCGGCGGGTCTCGGCGCGCGCCGTTGGCCGCGCGGGCCCCGGGCATCAGTTTCCGGGCGACCGTCGTCCTGACGCCCTGAACGCGGAGCGATCCCTTGGATCTCGGCCTTTTCTCGATCAGTCTCACGGTGAAGGACCTCGCCGCCTCGAAGGCGTTCTATGAGAAGCTCGGTTTCGTGCAGACGGGCGGTGACGCCGAAGCAAACTATCTCATCATGATGAACGGAGAGACCGTGGTCGGCCTCTTCCACGGGATGTTCGAGGAGAACATCCTCACCTTCAATCCGGGGCTCACGCTCGAGGGCAAGCCGATGGAGTCCTGGACGGATGTCCGGGAACTCGAACGGACGCTGCGGGAACGTGGCGTGGAGATCACGCACGGGACGGAGGAAGCGGGCGATGCCGGGCCCGCACACATCGTCGTCGAGGACCCCGACGGCAACCCGATCCTCATCGACCAGTTCTTCTAAGCCGTCTGCCAGGGAATCCTCAATTGAACACCTCTCCGAACGCGACGCGGCGCGCACTCCGCGTTCCCGCGGGAACGTCATCGGCCCCCGCCCCGCCCGGGACGCGCGCGGTTGCGGTCGCGGCCGGCCTCCTCGCCGCGGCCTGCCTTGCCGCCGTCCCCCTCGAAGCCCAGGAGGAGCCGCCCGCCGCCAACGGCAACGGCGCGCTTCGCGTCTTCTTCGACTGCGAGGGCGGCCGCGGCATGTGCGACTTCGATTTCTACCGGCGCGAGATCCCGTACGTGAACTACACGCGCGACCGCGAGGATGCGCAGGTCCACGTGCTCATGACCTCGGAGGGCACGGGCAGCGGAGGGCAGCGCTTCACGCTCGATTTCATCGGACGCGAGGAGTTCATCGAGATCACGGACCGCCTCGAAGTCGTGACCCGCGCGAATCTCGCGGTGGAACAGCGGCTGACCGAGGTGGCGCACACGCTGGAACTGGGGCTTCTGCGCTACATCGCGCGCACCGGTCAGGCTCCCAGCATCGATATCCACTACGACGGAGCCGAACACGGCGAGATCGCGGCCAGGCCCGAGGACGACCCGTGGAACTTCTGGACCTTCCGGCTGCGCTCGAACGTCGAGTTCGAGGTGGATGAGCGCACCGAGGAGTACGAGCTGTCCGGAGGGTTTTCCGCCGACCGCGTCACGGATGCCCTGAAGCTCGAGTTCTCCATCGGCGGGAGCTACAACCGGCGACTCTTCGAGACCTCGGACACGACATCCGTGACGAGCCTCCGCGAGAGCTACGATGCCGAGGGACTCAGCGTATGGAGCCTTTCGGATCACTGGTCGGCGGGCGCCGCGTACGAGCTGGGGCACTCCAGCTTTGCCAACGAAGAGCTGCAGCTCCAGGTGGGGCCGGCGCTGGAGTACAACATCTTTCCCTACTCCGAGTCGACCCGCAGGCAGTTCAACTTCCTCTACACGGTCGGTCTCCGGTACCACGACTACATCGAGCAGACGGTCTTCCTCAAGGACGAGGAGACCCTCCCCCACCACCGGTTCAGGATCCGCCTCAGCGTCCGCCAGCCGTGGGGCGAATCCTACGGGTTCCTGACCTTCTCCCAGTTTCTCCACGACCCCTCGAAGAACCGCTTCACGGCCTTCGCGGGGGCCGATTTCCGGATCTTCCGGGGCCTGTCGCTCCGGCTGAACGCGAACTACTCGCGCATCCGCGACCAGCTCAACGTGCCCGCCGGCGACGCCACGACGGAAGAGGTGCTGCTCCGGCAGCGCGTCCTGCAGAGCGGATTCGAGTATGGCGTGTCGGTGGGCTTCTCCTACACCTTCGGGTCGATCTACTCCAACGTGGTCAACCCCCGGCTGGACCGGTTCTAGTCGAGATCGCGGGTGGTCCCGTGCCGCGGGTCCATCCCGGCCGCCCGGTGACCCCAAGGCACAAGGACATCGAAATGCTCAGGATCTCCCTCCCGAGGCAGACGTCGTTCACGGCAGGGGTGGCGGCGTTTGTTCTTTTTTTCATCGCCGCTCCCCTGACGTCGCAGGTTCCGACGACCCTCATGCGGGACGTGTCGCCCGGGAAGATGGCGGCGCTGGAAGCGCTCGACGACCTGGCGGACGAGATCAGGGACATGTCGATGACGCTGTGGGAGTACTCGGAGATCGCCCTCCTCGAGCACCGTTCGGCGGAGTATCTCGCCGGATTGCTTGAAGCCGAGGGCTTTGAAGTCGAGACCGGCGTCGCCGGCATGCCCACCGCGTTCGTCGCGACCTTCCGCCACGGGAGCGGGGGTCCCGTGCTCGGAGTTCTGGCGGAGTACGACGCGCTGCCGGGCGTCGGGAACGCACCGGTGCCGCACCGGGAAGCCCGGGCGGACGGCGTGACGAGCGGCCAGGGCTGCGGCCACAACCTGTTCGGGGCGGGGTCGGTCGGCGCCGCGATTGCGATCAAGCGCGCCATGGCGGACCGGGACATCCCGGGTGAAGTGCGGCTGTTCGGCACGCCGGCCGAGGAGACGGTCGTCGGCAAGGTCTACATGGCCAACGCGGGGGTCTTCGACGACGTCGACGCGACGCTCGTCTGGCACCCCATGACGGAGACCCGGGTCACGAACGCCTCGACGCAGGCGATGAACAACTTCACGGTGGAGTTCCGGGGACAGGCGGCGCACTCGGCGGCCGATCCGTGGAACGGGCGCAGCGCGCTCGACGCGGTGGAGATGATGAACTACGGCGCGAACCTGATGCGGGAGCACGTGCAGCCCTCCACCCGCATCCACTACGTGATGCCGAACGCGGGGGAGGCGCCGAACGTCGTCCCCGAGTATGCGAAGGCGTGGTACTACGTGCGGGACACGCTGCGCGCGCACGTCGATGAGTACTACGAGTGGCTGCTCGACATCGCCGCCGCCGCCGCACAGGCGACCCGCACCGAGCACGAGGTCTCCCTCATCACCGGCGTCCATGCGCTGCTGCTCAACCGTCCGCTGCAGGAGGCGATGCAGGCCAACCTGGAGGCGGTCGGCGGACCGCGATTCCCGGACGCCTTCCAGGCCTGGGGCCGCGAGATGCAGGCCGGCCTCGACATCGAGCAGGCCGGCCTCGACGTCGACGTACAGCCGCTCGCGACCCGCGCGACCCCGGCGCAGGGAGGATCCACCGATGTGGCGGAGGTGAGTTGGATCACACCGACCGTCCAGCTTGAAGTGACGTCGGCTCCGAAGGGCGTCCCGTGGCACTCGTGGGCCACGAGCGCCTCGCACGGAACCGAGTGGGCGGCGGCTGCCGCGGACGTGGCAGCGCGAGTCATGGCGATGACGGGAGTGGACCTCCTCACCGACCCGGATCTGCTCGCCGCGGCCAGGGAGGCGCACGGCCGGTCTACGGCGGGCCGCCCCTGGAAATCCGCGATCCCGAAGGACCAGAAGCCGCCGCTTCCCTGACGGAGTGACGAACCCGCCTGCGGTCAACCTCTCTTGCCGGCCGCCTTTAACGATTCCTATGCTCAATCCGGCAGGCTGGGTCTCAAGCCTGCGCCGGATCGGGGACGGGACGTGTCAGGGGGGGCCACCCACCCTCAGGTGGAGGTAACGCCATGAACACGAAGTGCCTCGTCGCATCGGTCGCCGGAGCCGTCGTCCTTTTTGTGGGCGGCTACGTACTGTATGAGCTTGTGCTCGGCGGATTCCTCGAAGCCAACATGGGGACCGCCACCGGCGTCATGAAGGAGTCTCCCGATTTCCTCTGGATCGCGGTAGGCCAGCTCGCCTCGGGGGGCGTGCTCGCCACGGTCCTCGGCTGGAAGGGCGCGACGGACGCCGCGGCCGGCGCTCGGGGCGGCGCCATGGTCGGCGCGCTCATCGCCGTCGCCTTCGGGTTCATGACGCTGGGCACGATGAACATCTCGACGCTCACCTGGGCCGTCGTCGATGTCGTCGTCGCCGCAGTCCTGTGGGGCGCGGGCGGCGCCGTGGTCGGCATCATGCTCGGACGCGGCGACTAGCCGCCGACGAATCCCCTCAACCCCTGTCGGCTCGGGGTCGGTCGCCCGGATCGGCCCCTGCCGGCGGGGTGCGCCCAAACCTCTCGCGCCACCGCCATCTGGACAGGCCGCTGTCACCTCCTCCACGTTCTCCCGCGTTCTTTCGTCGCCCGTTCTCTACACGACAACCACGAGTCTTGCCATGAAATCCGCCTACCGAGCCGGCCTCCGCCGTTTCCTTCCGTTCGCCGCCGTGATCCTGCTCGCGGCGCCGCTCGCCGCGCAGGAGGCCGCCGAAGACCCGGCGAACTTCCGCCTCGCGGCGCGCTTCGCGCCGTACAAGATCCAGGATCTCGTCTACTCGACCTCGGTCGACCCGCAGTGGATCGAGGGCTCCGAATCGTTCTGGTATGAATGGGAGAGTTCGGACGGCTCGTTCTACCACATCGTGGATCCGGTGGCGGGGACGAAGCGCCAGATCTTCGACAACGACCGGATCGCGGCCGAGTTGACCCGCATCACGCGCGATCCCTGGGATGGCCAGCACCTCCCGATCCGCTCGATCAGGTTCATCGACGCCAACACGCTCCAGTTCGAGGTCGAGTCCTCGCAGGACGAGGAGGAAGACGAGACGGAATCCGAGATGGAGGAACTGGACGAGGAGGAGGAAGAGGGAGAGCAGCAGCGACGTCGCGCCCGGAAGAAGGTGTTCCACTTCGAGTACGACGTGAACACCCGCGTGCTGCGTGAACTCGAGGACTGGGAGGCGCCCGACAACCATCCGTCATGGGCCAGCGTGTCCCCGGACGGCCAGACGGTCATCTTCGCCCGCCATCACAACCTGTACATGATGAGCGGGGACGACTACCAGCAGTTCCTCGAGGCGCGCCGCGGGAAGAGCGGGGACGAGGCGGACGAGGCGGAGGAGGGGATCGAGGTCGAGGAGACGCAGCTCACGACGGACGGCGAGGAGCACTACAGCTACGCCGTGTTCGAACGCGGGGACACGGACATCGAGCGCAGGGAGAACGCGGACGAGCGGAAGCGGGTGTCGATCTCGTGGTCCCGCGATTCACGCCGCTTCTCCCTGATCCGCCGCGACCGGCGAGAGGCGGGGGACCTGTGGGTCATCCACATGGTCGGCAACAAGCGGCCCGAACTCGAGTCCTACAAGTACGACATGCCGGGCGAGGAGACCGTGAGCCAGCCCGAACTCCTCATCTACGACCTCCAGGAACGCGGGATGGTCGAAGTCGCGATGCCGGAGGAGTGGAAGGACCACCGGCTCTTCACGACCTCCGCGCGCCAGTTCCGCTATCCGGACAGCGAGGAGCCGTTCCGTTCGCTGTGGCTCTCTCCCGACTCGGACCAACTCCACTTCGTGAGGCAGAGCCGCGACCAGCACCGCGTCGACGTGATGGTGGCGGACGCCGCGACGGGCGAGGCGCGCGTGCTGTTCGAGGAGCGGCTCAACACCTACGTGGAGTTCCAGCGCCTCGAACTCCTCGAGTCGGGCGACATGCTGTGGTGGTCGGAGCGGGATGGCTGGGCGCACCTGTACCGGTTCGGGCCGGACGGCACGCTCCGCAACCGCCTCACCGAGGGTCCGTGGTCGGTGCGCCAGGTGGTCGGCGTCGACGAGTCGGCCGGCGTCGTCTACTTCCAGGCCAACGCGCGCGAGGAGGGCGAGGATCCCTACTACCAGCACCTGTACCGGGTGAACCTGGACGGTTCCGGACTGACGCTGCTGAACCCGGGCGACTTCGACCACCGGGTCGAGATGGGGGAGTCGAACCGCTTCTTCGTCAGCAACTATTCGCGCGTCAACACGACCCCGGCGGCGGCGCTCCATGCGGCCAACGGCCGCCGGATCACGGATCTCGAGACCGCCGACTTCTCGAAGCTGCACGAGGCGGGGTATGGATTCCCCGAGCCCTACACGGTGAAGGCGGACGATGGGGTCACGGACCTGTACGGCGTCATGTACAAGCCGTTCGACTTCGACCCGTCGAAGACGTACCCGATCGTCGCCTATGTGTACCCGGGGCCGCAGACGGAGGCCGTCGCGAAATCGTTCTCGACCGCGCGCTACGAGACGGCGCTGGCCCAGTTCGGGATGATCGTGATCACGGTGGGGAACCGGGGCGGCCACCCGGCGCGCTCGAAGTGGTACCACAACTACGGGTACGGGAACCTCCGCGACTACGGGCTGGCGGACAAGAAGACCGCGATCGAGCAACTGGTCGACCGGCACGACTTCATCGACATCGACCGCGTGGGCATCTACGGGCACTCCGGGGGCGGCTTCATGTCGACGGCGGCGATGCTCGTCTACCCGGACTTCTTCAAGGTCGCGGTCTCCTCGTCCGGGAACCACAACAACGATGTGTACAACCAGAACTGGTCCGAGAAACACCACGGCGTGCGGGAAGTCGTCGACGACAGCGGGAACGTGACGTTCGAGTACGAGATCGAGCGCAACTCGGACCTGGCCGCGAACCTCAAGGGGCGCCTGTTGCTCACGACCGGGGACATCGACAACAACGTCCACCATGCCGGCACGCACCGCATGGCGGAGGCGCTGATCCGGGCCAACAAGCGCTTCGACTACTTCGTCTTCCCCGGCCAGCGGCACGGCTACGGGGACATGAGCGACTACTGGTTCTGGCTGCGCGCGGAGTACTTCGTGGAGCACCTGCTGGGCGACACGCGGTGGAGTCCGGACATCGCGCAGTTGAACGTGGAGCGGGAGCAGACGGGCGGCCGCTGATCCGGCCGCCCGCCGCTCCGCTCGGCGGGCTCGCGCTTAAGGGACGAGCTTGTTGGCGAAGTCGCCGCCCCGGATGATCGTCAGCTTCGCCGGGTCGATGTGCCGCCGCATCGCGGCCACGACCTCGTCCACCGTCAGCGCCTCGATCGCGGCTTCCTGTTCGCTCGTGAACGAGAGCGGACGGTCCAGGAACAGGCTGTTCGACAGCATGTTCGCGATGACCGCGTCGTTCGAGCGGCTGTTCTGCGCCTGGTCGAGATATCCGCGCTTCGAGCCCTCGAACTCCTCCTCCGTGAACCCGTCGGCCAGCGTGGTGTCGAGGACGTCCGTGAACGACGCCACGACCTTGTCCCCATTCTCCGGCGCGAAGATGGCGAACGCGGCGAACTGCGCGTTGTCATCGATCGGGGGCGCGCCGTAGTTCGAACCCACGCCGTACGACAGGCCTTCTTCTCCCCGGATGCGGCTGAACAGACGAGAGTTCATGCCGCCGCCCAGGATGTGGTTGCCGAGGAGCAGGGCGGGGTAGTCGGGGTGATCGTCGCGCATCCGAATCGTAAGTCCGGCGAACATCATGGCGTTCGCCTTGTCCGGCGTCTCGATGTCGAGGGTTAGCGGCTCGATCTCGCGGTATTGGATCGGAACGCGGGCGTAAGCTTCGTTCGCGGTCCAGTCGCCGAACAGTTCCTCGATCAGGGCCCGGATCTCCGCGGCCTCGAAATCGCCGACCACGGACAGGGTGCCGCCCTGCGCCCCGTAGAAGCCCTCCCAGAAGGCGCGCGCCTCATCCACCGTCGCGGCCTCGAGGCGCTCGATCTGCTCCTCGAAGGTCGGCGAGTAGCGGGGGTGATCCGCCGGATAGTCGCCGAAGTGGCGCTGAAACGCCTGGATCACGAGGGCCTGGGGCTCCGACATCTGCGACTCGATGCCCGCCAGACGCTCCTCGCGCAGCAGTTCGAACTCTTCCGCGTCGAAGGCCGGCTGCCGGAGGATCTCCGCGCCGAGCCGGAGGACGGCCGGGAGATTCTCTCGCACGGTGGTGAACGACCCGTTCGCCGAAGTGACGCCCCCGCCGATGCCGCCCTGGGCCTTCAGGCGATCGAGTTCGTCGGAGATCTCCTGGCGGGAGCGGCTCGTCGTCCCCCGCATCAGCATGGCGCCGGCGAGCGACGCGGCGGTGGCCTGCCCCATGAGGGCGCTCTCGGTGCCGTGACGGAGCGCAAAGCCGACGTTCACGGCGTCGCCCCGGTTTTCCTTTTGGAGGAAGGCGACCTTGAGGCCATTGGGCAGTTCGAACCGTTCCGTCCGGGTCTCGATGTTCTCGATCGTCGGATCGAAGGCCTCCCCCTCTGCTACGGCCTCCCGTCCCGTGTAGGACGCGACGAGCGCCTCGACGTCCGGGGCGGCCGGAATCTCCGCCCTCGCCGGCGTCTCTTCGGCCGGGTAGAAGTACCCGATGGTCCGATTCGACGGCTTCAGGTAAGCCTGGGCGACCTGGTGCACCGCCTCCGGCGTCACGCGCTCAAGCCGATCGCGGTGCAGGAAGAAGAGGCGCCAGTCCCCCATCGACGCCCACTCGCTCAGTTGAAGCGCGATTCCCTGCGGGTTGTTGAAGGCGAGTTCGATGCTGGAGAGGTAGTCGGTCCTCGCGCGCTCGACCTCTTCCTCCGTCGGTGGGTCGTCGACCAGCGCCTGCACGGTCTCCAGCAACGTCTCGGCCGCGGTCTCAAGGGAATCCTCCTCGCGGACCTCGGCCGCGGTCAGGAGCATGCCGGGCTCGTTGAGCTGGTAGTTGAAGGCGAAAGCGCCGGCCGCGAGTCCCGTTTCCACGAGGGCCTTGTAGAGTCGGCCGGCGGGGCGGGTGGAGAGCAGGTGCGTCATCACGTCGACGGCCGCGAACTGTTCGTGCGACCCGGGCGGCATGTGGTACGCCGCCATCACGAGCTGGACATCCCCGACGCGCCGCAGCGTCACCGTCCGCTCGCCGTCCTGCGCGGGCTCGGCGGTGTACGTACGGAAGAGCTGGTTGGCACCCGTCCGTTCGGGCCGCGGGATGCCGCCGAACTTCTCGGCGACGAGTGCGAGCGCCCGCGCCGGTTCGAAGCGGCCGGCCACGACGAGGATGGCGTTGTCCGGCTGGTAGTACTTGCGGTAGAAGGCCTGCAGACGGTCGATGGGCACGTTCTCGAGGTCCGCGCGGGCTCCGATGGTGGAGTTGCCGTAGTTGTGCCAGTCGTAGGCGGCGGACATCACCCGCTTCTGGAGCACGCCCTGTGGGCTGTTCTCCCCCGCCTCCCATTCGTTCCGAACGACGGTCATCTCGGATTCGAGGTCCGCCGCCGCGATGAACGAGTTCACCATGCGGTCCGCTTCGAGGTCGAGCGCCCAGTCGAGGTTCTCATCGGTGGCGGGGAACGTCTCGAAGTAGTTCGTGCGGTCGAACCAGGTGGTGCCGTTCGGGAAGGCGCCATGTTCGTCGAGTTCCTTCGGGATGTCCGGGTGGTCCGGCGTCCCCTTGAACACGAGGTGCTCGAGGAGGTGGGCCATCCCCGTCTCGCCGTAGCCTTCGTGTCTCGAGCCGACGAGATAGGTGATGTTCACGGTAATCTGCTGTTTGCTCTGGTCGGGGAAGAGCAGAAAGCGGAGTCCGTTGTCGAGCCGGTACTCCGTAATGCCCTCTACGCTGGCGACCTCCGTAATGCCCGCGGGAAGCTGGGCCTCGACCGCGACCGGTACCGCCAGCGCGGACACCAGTCCTGCGACCGTCGCAAACCTGCCTGTCTTGCTCATCTCTTTCTCCATCGGATTGTGCCGGGTCCGTCACATGTGGTCGATCATGGCCTGACCGAACTCGCTGCACCTGACGAGGGTGGCGCCTTCCATCAGGCGCTCGAAGTCGTACGTCACGCGCTTCTCGCCTATGGTTGCGCTCAAGGAGAATACAATAAGGTCGGCGGCTTCGTTCCACCCCAGATGCCGCAGCATCATCTCGCCGGACAGGATGACGGATCCGGGGTTCACCTTGTCCTGCCCGGCGTACTTCGGCGCGGTGCCGTGTGTCGCCTCGAAGATCGCGTGGCCCGTCTCGTAGTTGATGTTCGCGCCGGGGGCGATGCCGATCCCGCCCACCTGCGCCGCGAGCGCGTCCGAGATGTAGTCCCCGTTCAGGTTCATGGTCGCGATCACGTCGTACTCCGCGGGCCGCGTGAGGATCTGCTGGAGGAAGGCGTCGGCGATCACATCCTTGACGACGATGCCGTCCGAGGTCCGGCACCAGGGACCGCCGCCGAACTCCCGCGCCCCGAATTCGTCCTTCGCGAGTTCGTAGCCCCAGTCGCGGAAGCCGCCCTCGGTGAACTTCATGATGTTCCCCTTGTGGACCAGCGTGACGCTGCCGCATCCACGGTCGCGGGCGTAGCGGATCGCGGCGCGGACGAGCCGCCGCGTCCCTTGCCGCGAGATCGGCTTCACGCCGAATGAACTGGTGTCCGGGAAACGGATCGTCGAGACGCCCATCTCGTCGCACAGGAAGGCGCGCAGACGGCGGGCCTCCTCGCTCCCGGCCTCCCATTCGATCCCGGCGTAGATGTCCTCGGTGTTCTCGCGGAAGATCGTCATGTCGACGAGGTCCGGCTGGCGAACCGGCGACGGGACGCCCTCGAACCAGCGCACGGGGCGGACGCACGCGAACAGGTCGAGTTTCTGGCGCAGCGCCACGTTGAGCGATCGGATCCCTCCACCCACCGGCGTCGTCAGCGGCCCCTTGATCGCGACGAGGTGATGCCGAATCGCACGCAGCGTGTCCGCGGGGAGCCAGTCCCCGGTGCGGTCGAACGCCTTCTGGCCGGCGAGCACCTCGAACCACGCGATCCGCCGCCTGCCGCCGTACGCCTTCTCGACGGCCGCTTCGAGCACCGCGCTCGCGGCGCGCCAGATGTCGGGGCCGATGCCGTCTCCCTCGATGAAGGGCACGATCGGACGATCGGGCACGTCCAGGCGGTCGCCCGCCATGCGGATGGCTTCCCCGCCGGAGGGCGTGCGCAGAGTGTCATATGCAGGAGACGCGTCGGACATGGGGATTTCTCGAATGGTTCGGGGCCTTCTTCGCGCACCGGGGATCGGTGGCGGCGGGTGGGGAGAGTACGCCCGGCCTTGAGCGATGACAAACCGTATAATGTGTATACACTCGTGAGTTATGTATACGCTCTCCGTGTCGAAGGGGGCCGGCGGCGGCGCGCTGCGGGGGCCGGCGAGGATCGGCCCCCGCAGTGATAACGCGCTGCCGTCTAGTGGCTTATGGGTACGACCCGGAAGCCCAACACGAAGGTCAGATCGGTCTCGAGCTGGGGTCCGTCGAGGTCGCGCATGAGCGGCAGGAGCACCTCGGCGGCGACGCGAAAGGCCCTGGCCCGGGGGATGTAGAGGTTGAGGCTCAATCCTCCCTCCACCACGGTGCCGGCGCGCAGGTCCGTTCGCGCCGTGGGGACGATGGCCGGGTTCACGCTCGGCGCCACGTCCATGCCGTCGATGTCGCCCGTCCGGGTGGCGACGAGGCGCACGCCGGCCGCAAGACGGCGACCCAGCACCCGGGCCCACCACGCGGTGCCCTGCAGCTGGTTGCCCAGTGACCAATCACGGTTGTTCGTGCCCATGCGCATCACGGCGTTCCCCTGGGCTCCCCAGGACCAGTCGCCGGCCTGGCCCAGCCAGGTGAGGCCGGGGCGCAGGTCGAACGTGCCGGAGCCGATCTGCATGGGGTAGGGGAGTTGGACTTCCATCCCCATGGCGTTCGACAAGGGATGCGCCGGGCGCGAGGACACGGACCGACTTCGTGGCCGGCGCGGTTCGCGGCTCCGGGCGACTCGTACGGGTCTGTGTCGAGGAGTCAGGCGGGGGGCGGTTGACCGAACGGCCTGAGGTAAGCGGCGGGGGCGGGGGCGGGCCGGAGCCGGGGCCGGGTCCCGCGCCGTGCGTGGCTTGCAGAGGTTGGCTGGGCGGCGCGCTGCGGAGAGTCCACGAGCGCAGGACCACAGCAGGTCAGACAGGTGCCGAGGCAGTCGCACGGTCCGCCCGAATGCGGATGCGGAGGCGTTGTGGCGCCGGCGTCGTCGGCGGGAGGATGCCCCGCGTGGCTGTGCGCGCGGCCGCTTTCCGCATGCGTCTCATGGAGCGTGCCGGCGGGGGACTCCGGCTCGTCGCCGTGCGCCGCCTGATGCTTCGGGCAGGGCTGAACGGGCGTGCCCGGCCCGATGCCGATGAGGAAGGCTCCGACGACGGCGAGCGCGTCCATTCGGACGCGTGCGCTTCGTCTACTGCTGGTGTCGATCCACAGTCGTGGACGGTTTTGAGCCATGCGAAAATCCAGCGTCGTTCCCCGAGGATCCGCGAGCTGCCGTCAGCGCCGGGGCCAGACCCCGCTCATCTCTTCACTTCCCCGGACCCACGCCACGCCGAGACCTCGTTCGCGTTCCGACTCGAGCGCGGCGACGAGGTCTTCCAGGTCGCGTATCCGGCGGTCGCCCGCTCTCACGAGGAGATCTCCGGGCCTGAGCCCGAGTCGGGCCGTGATCGTCCCCCGTGCGACCCGGAGCACGAGGAGACCGTCGAGGCCGGACCGGTCGGAAAAGTCGCGCACAGGCTCGAACTCCGCCCCCGCGAACGTGCGGCGGAGGCGGGCGGCGAGACCGAGTTCCGGCAATGCCACCTGAGCGGCTCGCGCCACCCGGCGCCGGAACTCCACCGCCGAAAGGCGCGCCCGCACGGCGCCGACATGCTGCAGCGCAAGCGTGAAGTCGCGATAGGCGGACTCCGTCTCGCGCTGCAGATCGCGAAGTATCTCCGCGCGGAGCGCCGGCAGCTCCGAGACCGGGCGGTCGCCCACGGGCAGCACGTTGAGTCGACCGTCCACGACCCGCACGGCGGAGGGCTCCACGGCCACGCCGGTGTCATCCGTATCCCGGAACGCGAGGGCGACGCCGGCACGGTCGGGCTCGGTGGAGTCGGGCTCGGCGGAATCCGTCAGCCACAGGACGAACGTGCCGCTCCGCGGGTTCCCGGTCGTGGCCACGATCGTGCGGCCGCCCACCATCGGAAGGTCGTCCGCATCCGGGGGTCGCGTGTCGGGAATGACTTCCAGGGTGCGCTCCGCCCCGTCTCGCGTGACCTGCACCCGTACCGGGACGCTCGGGCGGATCGATGCAAGCAGGTCGGGCAGATTGGCGAGGGTCAACCTCACACCGTTCATCGCCGCCAGCCGATCGCCGACGTGGAGCCCCGCACGCGCTGCCGGCCCGTCTTCCTGCATTTCACGAACCTGGATGACGAGCGTACAGTTCTTCCAGTCTTCCTGTGTCTCCCAGCCGCAGTTGTAGCGCTCGTCGACCCGAACCCCGATCCAGCCGGCGGCTTCGACCTCCGGGGTCTCCTGCGCCGCACCGGACAGGGGCGTGAGCGACGGGACGCCCACGGCGAGAGCTGCGGCGAGCGGGCGCAGAGACCGCGAGCGAAGCATCGTCACCACGTTCGCGTCCCGCTCGCCCGGCCGAGATCCTCCGCGAGCCGGTCGCGCGTCTCCACGAGTTCCAGGAGGTAGGCGCTGGCGAGGGGATCATCGGGACTCGTCTCCAGGTCGTCGCGCAGTGCCCGGATCAACCCCTCCAGCCTCGCCAATTGCTGGGCCGTCTCCAGTTGGCCTCTCCCGCTCGGCCCTCCCTCCGAAGCCGGGCCCGCCCCGCCCGCTCCCACCTGCCTGAGCGGCGACCGCAGCGATTCCATCTGGTTGAGCCCGTCCACGAGCGCGCGGCCGTCATCGGTGGCAACGACGGCGGGGAGATCCTCGGCCGGATACAGCGGGTTCGCGGATCGCGCGCCCGTGAACTGGAGGCCGGCGATCACGCCGCCGGCGAACAGCATGACGGCGGCGGCGGCCTGAAGCGGTCCCCGAGCCAGGAGACGGCCGACGAGGCCTCCTCCGACCCCGCGGACGCCGAACCGCGTCTCGCTGGCGTCGAGTGCTGCTTCGATGGCGGCCCACTGCCCGGCAGGCGCCTTCTCATCCGGGAGCGCGGACAGCGCCATGCGCAGCCGGCTCAACCGCTCGAACTCCGCCTGGCAATCCCCGCACGCTTCGAGGTGGCCCCGGCAGTCCCGGTCGGCCCACGGCTCGTCGAGCAGCGCCGAGATTCGCTCGGCATCCATGTGATTCGCCATCTCTTCCATCCCTCTTCTATCCCTACTCACAGCCGGGCTTCGCCCCGCGCACCGCCGTTCCCGGAATCTTCCGGAGCGATGAGCTTCCGCATGCGCGCCCGCGCCTTGTGCAACTGCGATTTCGACGTGCCGGGCGCACAACCCAGAGCCTCGGCGATGTCGTTGTGCGTCCATCCCTCCACGTCGTGCAGCACGAGGACCCTCCGGTACCCCGGCGGCAACTGGTCCAGCGCCCGGGTCAGGACCCGCCGCGTCACGATCACGTCGTCGTGCGCCCGCGCCACGCGGGGCAGCTCGGCGGCGGATTCCACCGGACGCCGCTTTGCCGACCGGCGCAGCCGGTTGAGCGCCACATTCGTCGCCAACCGGTAGAGCCACGTGCCGAAGGCCGCATCGCCCCGGAAGAGGTGGAGTTTCTCGAACGCGCGGATCCACGCTTCCTGGGAGAGGTCCTCCGCGAGGTGGTCGTCGCCCACGAGACGGCGAATCACGGTGTAGACGCGCCGCGCGTGGCGTTCGTACAACTCCCCCATCGCGGATCGCTCTCCCGCTTTGGCGCGTGCGATCAGGTCGCGTTCTTCCACGTCATCCCTCTGAAGGTCACCTTCCGGATCCACCGCTATGATGCGCGGTTCAGGCTGCGGGTTGCCCGCCCTCGGCCACTTGGGCGCCTTCGGCCCCGGAGCGGGACGCGCGCACTACCGCGCAGATCAGCAGTCCGAGCAGGATGCCCGCGAGGGCGTCGGTCGCATAATGGAAGCGACCGTACACCGTCCCCGCAGTCAACGCGAGTTCCGGGATGAGGAGGAGCCAGAACCAGCGCCGATCCTCGCCTCCGGCGGTCACGACCGCGGCCAGGGAGGCGGCGATGTGGGAACTGGGGAAGGCCGTGCCCTTCGACGATCCGGCCTCCAGGATCCCGTGCACGATGCCGAACAGCGTGCCTTCGCCGATCCCGCCTCCGATCTGCGCAAACTCGTATCGGGGTCCGGCGACCGGGAAGAACATGAAGATGAGATAGGAGACGAAGAAGGCGGCGGCTACGGCGAGGGCGGTGCGCTGCAGCGCCTCGATCCCCCGCGTCGCGAACACGCCCAGGATGGCGGCGGGGATGATGGCGTAGTAGGCGAAGTAGCCCAGGTGCAACACCTCGGAGAAGGAGAGCCAGGGGAACAGGGCGCTGAGGCCGATGCTGGGCTGCCCGCCGAAGACGGCGGCATCCCACGCCTGCACCGTGGCGTCGAAGTACCGTTGCGTGAAGAAGCGGTTGAGGACGGCGAGTTCCGCATACAGGAGGGGCGTGAGGAACACGGCGTACGCCGCCCTTGCGATCGCGGCGAGGCCGGCGCGGGGGTGCCAGGCCGCGAGTCGCGTGATCCCGAAGATGGCGATCGCGTGGGCCGCTGCGATTCCCGCCCCGGGCAGGCCGCCGAACACCAGGGAAACGAGGCCCGTGCAACCGAAGTAGCCGATGGTGAGGCGATCGACGGGCAGGAGCCGTCCGCTGCCGCCGCTCACAGCCAGCCCATGCGGCGATACCACTCCGCCGTGCGCGCGAGCCCCTCTTCGATGCCGACCCGCGGGCGCCAGGAGTCGAGATATTCCTGGCTCGACTCGATGTCGCAGGTCCAGGCGTACGCGGACAGATCCCGCGCGCGCCTCCGGTCGAAGGCCGGGGCGGTTCCCGCCAGGCGGCCCGCGAGTTCCGACAGCGCCCCCGCGGTGAGAAAGAGGGCGGACGGTAGCCGCAGGACGCGACCGGGGCGGTTCACGGCCGCCATCAGCGCTCCCGCCAGGGCGCGCCAGGAATGCCGTTCCGCCGCGGCGATGGGAAGCGGAGACGGCGCCGGCGCCGCCTCGAGGGCGGCCAGGACGGCCGAGACGACATCGGCGACATACACCGGCTGCAGGGGCGCGCGGCTGCGCGGAATCGCGGTCCACCCTCGCGCCGCGAGCCGAAAGAGCGGGAGCAGGTCGGAGTCGCGCGGGCCGTACACCCCTCCCGGTCTGAGCACGGTGACCTCCATCGGCCCGCGGATGGACGCGAGCGCGGCCTCGGCCTCGGCTTTCGACCGACCGTACGGGCTCACGGGTCCGTCCGCTCCGTCCGGGCCCCGGGCGGCGAGGCTGCTGATGAACACGAACCGCGGGACTCCCGCATCCGCCGCCGCCCTCGCAAGCCTCAGCGTGCCGGCCGCGTTCACGGCCATGAACTCCGACGCGTTGCGCGCCCGCGTGAGCGCCCCGCAGTGCACGATGGCGGCGCACTCCGCGAGTGCCGCGGCCGCTGCCGGCTCGTCCTTCAGCCCGAGATCGAGTTCGACCTTCGTCAGTTCGAGGCGATCGAGACGACGCGTGTCGCTCGTTCGCCGCACGCTCGCGGTGACCTGATGTCCGGCGGCGACGAGTGCCTCGGCGAGATGGCTGCCGAGGAACCCGCTCCCCCCCGTCAGGAAGACCGATGCCACTACAGGGCCGCTTCGTACAGCCGGTAGGTCCGGTAGACCCTGCCGCCGAGACGCTCGATGGCCTGGTTCATCTTCTGGTTGTCCTCGAGGATCCACGACTGCTCGGCGGACGTCATTCCGGCGGCGATTCCCTTCCTGAACAGCCACAGGTAGAGGAGGACATCGACGGCCTTGCCGCGCCATTCCTCGGCGAGCCCCAGGATGATGACGCGCATGCACGTGATTCTGCGCCGGTAGATGAGCGCCTTGAGAATTCCGAAGGGGAAGAGCCTGCCGTTCATCCGGCGCAGCACCTGGTTGAAGTCCGGGAGGGCGAGCGCGAAGCCGGCGGTTTCGCCCTCCGGCGTCTCCGCGAAGAGCGCGAGTTCGGGGTCGAGTATGGGCTTGAGTTCCGCGGCCATGTGATCCATCTCGGCCTCGGTCATGGGGACGAAACCCCAGTTCTTCTCCCAGGCCGCGTTGTACAGGCGCTGGACGCGGCCGAGTTCTTCGTCGAATCGCGACATGTCCAGCGTCTTGATCCGGATGCCGTACCTGCGTGTCACGACCTTCTCGGCGCGGAACAGGTGCGGCGGCCAATCGCCCTTCTTCATGTGCCAGGCGAAGAGATCCTTGACCTTCCGCAGCCCGGCAGCCTCCATCAGCCCCGGATAGTACGGCGGGTTGTAGGCCATCAGGACGACCGGCGGCCCGGGATCTCCGTCGATGAGCAGGCCACAGGTCTCGTTGGTCGAGAAGCTCGTGGGGCCGCGCATCGCGGTGAGGCCGCGCGCGCGGAGCCAAACCCGAACCACGTCGAGCAGCGCCCCGGCCACTTCCGGGTCGTCGATGCACTCGAACCAGCCGAAGAACCCTACGGCTTCGTCGTGTATCCGCTCATGATTCCGGTTCCGGATCGCGCAGATTCGGCCCACTGCCCGGCCGTCGCGCAATGCGAGCCAGGGCTGGACCTCCGAGTGCAGGTGGAACGGGTGTTTCGCGGGATCGAAGGCCGCCCGCACGTCTCTCTTCAGCGGGGGCACCCAGTCGGGATCGCCCCGATAGATCGACCACGGCAGGTCGATGAAGCGCTTGAGGTCGGCGCGGCTTTCGACGGGGACGACGCGCACGGAGGAGGCGAGGCTCGTCATGGGGGAAGGCGCCGGTTCAGACGACGCCGAGCTTCTTCCCCACGCGCTCTACCTGGTCGAGCACGAAATCGAGGTCGTCATCCGAGTGCGTCGCCATGTAGCTCGTGCGCAGGCGGCAACTCCCCTCCGGAACCGCGGGCGGAACCACCGGGTTCGTGAAGACGCCGGCTTCGAACAGCGCGCGCCAGAACACGAAGGTCTTCTCCATGGGTCCGATGAGGATGGGGATGATCGGGGTCTCGGTCGGCCCGATGTCGAACCCGATCGACTTGAACCCCTCCATCATCCGGTAGGTGTTCTTCCAGAGCTGCTCCCGGCGCTCCGGCTCATCGCGGATGATCTCCAGCGCCTTCAGCACGGTGGCGGCGGAGGCGGGAGGCATGCTCGCGCTGAACATGAGGGCGCGGGCGTTGTGCTGGAGGTAGTCGATGACGTCCGCGCGACCCGCCACGAAGCCACCGATCGAGGCGAAGGACTTGGAGAAGGTGCCGAGGATCAGGTCCACTTCGTCGGTGAGTCCCCAGTGCTCGGCGGTCCCGGCCCCGGTCTCGCCCAGCACGCCCACGGCGTGCGCGTCATCCACCAGGATGGCCGCGCCGTACTCTCGCCTCAGTTCGACCAGGGTGGGCAGATCGGCGATGTCGCCTTCCATGCTGTACACGCCGTCCACCGCGATGAGCTTGCCGCGCGAGGGCGTCTCGGCCTCGAGCATGCGCCGCAGGGTCGCGAAGTCGTTGTGATTGAAGCGCCGGGTGCGGCCGAGCCCCATGCGTGCACCGTCCTGGAGGCTGGCATGGTCCAGCTTGTCGATGTAGACCGTGTCCGCGCGGCCGATCAACGCGCCCAGCGTACCCAGATTCGTCTGGTAGCCGGTCGAGAATACGAGCGCGGCCTCCATGCAGGTGAAGTCGGCGAGTTCGGCCTCGAGTTGCTCATGCAGATTGAGGTTGCCGTTGAGGAAGCGGCTGCCCGTGTTGCCGCTTCCGAACTTGTTGAGGGCGTCACGGGCCGCCTCGAGGACGCGCGGATCGTGCGTGAGCCCCATGTAGTTGTTGGAGCCCACCATGATCTTGCGCGCGCCGTCGATGACGACCCAGGTGTCGTGCGAGGCCTCTATGGGCATGAAGTATGGATAGAGGCCGGCCTCGCGGAGACCGTTCACGGTCGCTAGTTCACGACACTTGTCAAGGATCGGAGGCGGCTGGACGCGGCTTTTCATTGAGCCCGACCGTGACACCGCAGCTTGGGATGTAGGATTCTGCACGAAGCGAAGCTAAGCGTGAATCGGGACGCGCGGCAAGGAAAATCGGCCATGCCCGGCACGGTTTCTCCGCAGCGGGTGTGCAGCGGGTGTACAGTGAAGCAGCGTTCGCGGAGAAACCTCTACGGGGAGTAGCAACGTGGCTCGAGACCAGATGTTCGACATCGTCGCCATCGGCGGAGGCACCGCCGGTCTCGTAACGGCTGCGGGGAGCGCGGGGCTGGGTGCGAGCGTGGCCTTGATCGAGCGCGACCGCCTGGGCGGCGACTGCCTCTGGACCGGATGCGTCCCCTCCAAGGCCCTGATCAGCTCGGCCCGGGTGGCGCATCATTTTCGTGACGCCGCCGCGCACGGCCTGCGTCCCGTCCAGCCGCAGATCGAGGGAGCGGATGTCCTCGCCAGCGTTCGCGCCGCTCGGGCCGAGATCGAGCCGCACGACGATCCGGAGCGTTTTCGCGCCATGGGTGTCGATGTGGTCGAGGGAGCGGCCCGCTTCGTCTCGCCGCACGAAGTCGAGGTGGACGGCCGCCGCATCCGTGCGCGCCGTTTCGTCGTCGCCTCCGGCTCCCGGGCCGCGGTGCCGCCGATCCCGGGGCTCGAGGAGGCGGGTTACTTCACTCACGCCGAGGCTTTCGACCGCGACACGATTCCCGCCTCGCTCGCCGTGGTCGGGGGCGGGCCGATCGGCGTCGAACTCGCCCAGGCCTTCCGTCGCCTCGGCTCGGAGGTCACGGTCGTGGAGTTGCTCAACCGGCTCATGGTGCGCGAAGAGCCCGAACTCGCGGAGTTGCTGACGAGCAGGCTTCGCGGGGAGGGCATCGAGATCCGGACCGGCCATGTCGTGACGCGGGTCGACCGGGCCGGAGATCGGCGGCGCGTGACGATCGCCGCCGCCGGGGACGCAGTCGGCGACCATCCGGCGGCCGCGCCCGAGACGTCCGAGGTCGACGAGGTGCTGGTCGCCGCGGGGCGCGCGCCGAACACGGAGGACATGGGACTCGACGCGGCGGGGGTGGAGACCGCGAAAGGCTGGGTCACCGTCGATTCGAAGCTGCGCACCTCCCGGAAACACATCTTCGCCGCCGGCGATGTCATCGGCGGCTTCCTGTTCACGCACGTCGCCGACCACGAAGCGCGCACCGTCGTGCAGAACGCGCTCTTCCCCGTGCGCGCGAACATCGACTACGGCGTGATCCCGTGGTGCACGTACACGGAGCCCGAACTCGCTCACGTCGGGCTCACCGAAGCCGAGGCCGAGGATCGCCACGGCTCCGCGGTCTCCGCGCACGTCTACGACATCGGGAACCTGGATCGCGCCATCGCGGAGCGCGCCGCCATCGGGCGCGTGAAGATCGTCGTCGGGAAGGGGGGCCGGATCCTGGGCGGACATATCCTCGCCCCGGGCGCGGGGACGATGATCGCGGAGATCTCGCTCGCCATGAAGGCGGGAGTGAAGCTGGGGACGCTCGGGTCGCTGGTTCACCCCTACCCGACGATGAGCGAGGGGGTGAAGCGTACCGCTGACGCCTACCGCAGATCGACGCTGACGGGCTGGAGGAAGTCCGCCGTCGATCTGGCGCTAAGGGTGGGGAGAAGGCTGCCGCCGTGAACCCGGTGCTTCAGTCGATGCGGTGGCGGCCCGTGTAGACGTTGAACCCCGTCGGCTTGGCGAAGCCGATGAGCGTCATCCCGAACTCCTTCGCCACATCCACCGCGAGGCTGGACGGCGCGCCGACGGCGACGACGATCGGCACGGCGGCGGCGAGCGCCTTCTGCATGATCTCGAACGAGGCGCGCCCGCTCACCGCGAGCACGGACTCGCCCAGGGGGAGTGCCCCGCCCAGGAACCGCTCGCCGATCACCTTGTCGAGCGCGTTGTGGCGACCGACATCCTCACGGAGGAGTTGCAGTTCGCCCGCCGGGTCGAACAGGCCGGCCGCGTGGAGTCCGCCGGTTCGCTCGAACACCGGCTGCCGGCGACGCAGGGCGTCCGGGAGCGATCGCACGACGTCGGCGGATACCGTTGCTCCCGCCGGGATCGGGGCACAACCCCGGATCTCTATCGCTTCGAGAGACGCTTTGCCGCAAACGCCACAGCTGGAGGTGGTGTAGAAGTTCCGGGTCAGCTCCGCCGGATCGAAGCGGGCCGCTTCGCTCAGGTACACCGTCATGATGTTGTATTCCTGCGTCTCGACATCGACGCAGTATCGCAGGTCGGCCACATCCGAGCGGTGTGACAGCAGCCCCTCCGAGAAGAGGAACCCTGCCGTGAGATCGAAATCATCCCCCGGCGTGCGCATCGTCACGGCCACCTGGTGTTCCTCGCCTTCAACGGTCGCGATCCGGATCTCGAGCGGCTCCTCGACCGCCACGGCATCCCGCCTTCTTCGGCTCGATGCCTCGGAGACGCGATCGATCTCGACGCGGGCCGTGTTCCTGCGCGGTGTGATCATAGGGCGAAGGTACGGTGTCGACGCTGACGGCGTCGACGCAACGGTTCCCCGGGTTCCCCGGGTTCCCCGGATGGTCACGCCGCGCGGGTTCAAGTCGTTTGCCGCCTTGGGGCTTGTCGGGTAACTATGACGGCATGAACACGCCTTCGGACGCAGAGCTCCTCGCGAGATGGCGGGACGAGCCGGCGCCCCTGCTTCCCCTGCTGCACGAGTTCCACGAGAGGGACGGGTTCCTCTCCGAGGCAGCGCTGCGGGCCGTCTCCGATGATCTTCGGATTCCCATCGCGGATCTGTTCGGCACGGTGACCTTCTATCATCACTTTTCGCGAGACCCGGAGGGCTATGCGCGCGCGCGTGTGTGTACGGGACCCATTTGCGCCCTGCTGGGGGCGGACGGACTTCTGTCCGGGCTGCCGAAGGCGAAGGCGATGCCGTGCCCGGGCCGGTGCGATGAGCCGATTCCCGTCCTGGACCGCGACCGGGTGCTCTGTGGAACGACGATCGCGGAACTCTCCTCTCGACCCTCTCCGCTCCCGCCCGCTCCACACCCGGACATCGAGGAATGTGTATTCGCGCACATCCGAACTCCGGGACGCGCCACGCTGGCGGGCTATCGGGCGACGGGCGGCTATTCCGGGCTCGAGAACGCCCTTCGCGGGCGGCCCGAAGCGCTCCTCGATGCCATCGACGCGAGCGGTCTGGCGGGGCGGGGCGGCGCCGGCTTTCCCACGGGGCGGAAATGGCGGGCCGTGGCGGAGGCCGCGGGGGAGCCCAAAACCATCGTCTGCAACGCGGACGAGGGGGAGCCGGGCTGTTTCAAGGACCGGGCGCTGATGGACTACGACCCGCACGCGGTGATCGAGGGGATGATCGCCGCCGGCTTCGCCACGGGGGCCACGCGCGGGTTCATCTACCTCCGCTACGAGTATCCGGACACGTTCCACATCCTGGAGACGGCCCTGGAGGAAGCCCGCGGCGACGGGCTGCTGGGACCGGAAGCCTTCGGGCCCGGACGACCGTTCGACCTCTGGGTGCGCCGCGGCGCGGGCGCCTACATCTGCGGCGAGGAGACGTCTCTTCTCAACAGCCTCGAGGGCAAGCACCCGTTCCCCCGGAACCGGCCGCCGTTTCCGGTGACGCACGGGTACGAGGACCTTCCCACCGTCGTGAACAACGTCGAGACGCTGGCTTCCGTCCCCCATATCCTCGTACACGGCGCCGACTGGTACCGGGATCTCGGGATCGGCGACCACGCGGGCACGAAGGTGATCTCGCTCTCCGGGGACATCGCTCGCCCCGGCAACTACGAAGTACCCATGGGCTTCCCCCTGCTGACCCTGATCGACGACCGGGCCGGCGGCGTCCCGGGCGGGCGCAGGATCCGGGCGGTGACGATGGCGGGGCTCTCGGGCGGCTTCCTGGCGGGGGATGATCTCGATGTCACGCTCGACGAGCCCGACATCCGCGCGAAGGGGTCGTTCCTGGGTGCGGGCGGGATCATGGTCTTCGACGACTCGCGCGACATGATCGAGGTGGCGCATTCCGCCATGGAATTCTTCGCCGAGGAATCCTGCGGCAAGTGCTTCCCCTGCCGCATCGGCACACAGCGCCTGACGGAGCGCCTGCACGGCGATGGCCCGCCCGACATCGGCGCCTGGATCGACGAGGTGCACGATCTGGGCGACACGATGATGCAGACGAGCGCCTGCGGCCTCGGGCAGGCGGCCCCCCTCATCACGGAGAGCCTGATCCGCTACTTCCCGGATCGCGTGTCGAGCCACGTCACCGGGTCCGCCTAGCGCACAAGGCCGGACCTGGACGCCGCCCGGATTTGTCGCGGCGGGCGCGGCGCGTCATGTTGGTGGGCCCGGCAGTTTCCAGCGGTGCGGGGTTCTCGCGCCTCCGGAGGTGGGTTTGAGCGACAATTCCGGCAACAGCACGCGCTTCGATTTCGAGATCGCGCTCGACGGCGAGAAGGTCGGCGTCCGTCGGGGCGAGAGCCTGTACGAGGTCTCCGAGCGGCACCGCAAGGAGATCCCGACGCTGTGCTACGACCCGCGCCTGGAGGCCTTCGGCGCCTGTCGCCTCTGCATCGTGGAACTCGAGGGCGCCCGCAACCCGGTCGCCTCCTGCACGATGCGCGCGGAGCCCGGGATGCGGATCACGACCCGCTCGGCGCGGCTCGACATGCACCGCCGCGTGCTCATGGAGATGGTCGCCTCCGAGAACCGCGACACGGACGTCGACCCGCTCTCCGGATACGCCTCGCAGGAGATGGCGGTGCTGCTCGACCGCTACGAGGCCCGGACGGGCCGCTTCGCCGGGGTCACCTCCGGCCGCAGCCGGCCGGACGACGACAACCCGTTCATCCTTCGCGACTACGACAACTGCATCTCCTGCTACCGGTGCGTGCGGGTCTGCGCGGAGCAGGAGGGCGACTACGCGATCTCGGTCATGAATCGTGGCTTCGAGACGCGGATCACGACGGAGTTCGAGGGACTGCTCAATGATTCCGCGTGCACGTTCTGCGGTCAGTGCATCCAGACGTGCCCGACCGGCGCCCTCGCGGACATCAAGGCGCTCGCGAACGCCGCCGTCCCGGGTGAGACGAAGAAGACGCGGACCGTCTGCCCCTACTGCGGCGTCGGTTGTTCCGTCGACCTCATGTCGCGGGACGACAAGCTGATCGGCGTCCTGCCGGCGATGGATGGCCCCGCCAACGAGGGCGCGCTCTGCGTCAAGGGGCAGTTCGCGTTCGACTTCGTGCAGCACCCGGACCGGCTTGCCTATCCGATGGTGCGCGGCGACGACGGCGAACTCCACGAAACCGACTGGGACACGGCGCTCGACCGCGCGGCGGCGGGTTTCACGGCGGCGGTCGAGAATCACGGCCGACACTCCGTGTACGGCGTCGCCTCCGGACGGGCGCCGCACGAAGCGGCCTACATGATGCAGCGGTTCATCCGGGGCGCGTTCGGTACCAACCAGATCGACAACTGCAGCCGTGCCTGACACGCCCCCACGGTCGCCGGTCTGGCGGCCTCTATCGGACGGGGGGCGATGTCGAATCCGCTCGCGGACATGGAAAAGCCCGATGTGATCTTCTGCATCGGGACCAACATGACCGAGTGCCACCCCGTCGCGGCCACCCGCATCAAGCGCGCGGTGGCGCGGGGCGCCAAGCTCATCGTCGCCGATCCGAGACGGATTCCGCTGGCCGAGATGGCCGACATCTACCTGCCGCTCCGCGTCGGGTCGGACGTCGCGCTCCTGCTCGGCATGGCCCACGTGATCGTGCGCGAGGGGCTGATGGACGAGAGCTTCGTGGCCGACCGCACGACGGAAGGCCGCGACTTCATGGAGCACGTCCTGGAGTACCCGCCGGAATGGGCCGAATCCATCAGCGGGGTGGACGCGAAGTTGATCGCGGAGGCGGCGCGCTGGTATGCGAAGGCCGAACGCGGAGCGATCTACTACACGCTCGGGATCACGGAGCACATCTGCGGCGTGGACAACGTGCAGAGTCTCTGCAATCTGGCCCTCATGACGGGCAACGTCGGCCGCGAGGGAACCGGGATCAATCCGATGCGCGGCCAGAACAACATCCAGGGCGCGGGAGACTGCGGGGCGCTGCCGAACAACTACCCCGGCTTCCAGGACGTGCTCGACCCGGCGTCTCAGGCGAAGTTCGCCGCCGCCTACGGCCGGGAGACGGACCTCGAACTGGGGCCCACCAAGGTCACGGCGCTCGACATGTGCGGCGACCGGATCCGCGCCATGATCATCAACGGCGAGAACACGGTCGTCACCGACCCCGACCGGGAGCATTGCGAGCACGCGCTCAGGAGCCTCGACCACCTCGTCGTGATCGACATCTTCCTCACCGAGACGGCGCAACTGGCCGATGTCGTGCTGCCGGCCACTGCCTGGGCGGAGACGGATGGCGTGTGTTCGAACACGGAGCGGCGCGTCCAGCGCCTGCGGAAGGCGGTGGATCCGCCGGGCGAGGCGAAACCCGACTGGTGGTGCGTGTCCCGTATCGCGCAGCGTATGGGGCTGGAGGGCTTCGAGTTCGAGTCGGCAAAACAGGTGTTCAACGAACTCTGCTCGCTCTCACCGATCTACGCCGGCCTGGACTGGGATCTCATCGAACGCGGCGAGTACCACTGGCCGGTGCCGGAGCGGGGTCACCCCGGCACGCCCATCCTTCACGAGGGCGAGTTCGAGAACGGACGCGGGATCTTCCAGTTGATCCGATACCGGGATCCGGCGGAGACGATCTCGGAGGAGTATCCGATCTGGCTCACGACCGGACGCCGGCTGCCGGCCTATCACACGAGGACGCAGACGGGGCGGTCGGCCGGCATCGAGTACCTGTTGTCGGAGGAGCGCCTCGAGATGCACCCGGCGGACGTGTCGAAGTGGGGTCTCGTGGACGGCGGCTGGGCAACGATGTCGAGCCCGCGCGGCCAGGTACGGATCAAGGTCGAGGCCAACGACCGATCCCCCCCCGGAACCGTCTTCGCCTCATTCAGCTTCAACGACGTGCCGGTGAACTTCCTCACCGGAGGCGGCTACGATCCGGTCACGCACACGGCGGAACTGAAGGTGTGTCCGGTGAGGGTCGAACCCGCCTAGACGCGGTGGCCGGACCCCGCTGTCAGCGGGCGGCCCCGCGGTTCCACTCCTGCTCGCCGTACGCCACGATCCGCCCCTCGATCGCCGAGGCCACGCACGTCAGCGGACTCGCCAGGTACACCTGCCCCGGACCGCTGCGGCCCGGGAAGTTCCGATTGATCGAGCTGATCGTGACCTGCCCGGCGGTCGTCGACACTCCGGGCCCCGCGTTGATGCAAGCGCCGCAGCCGGGAGCGAGAACGTCGAACCCCGCATCCCGGAGGGCCCGGTCGTGCCCCTGCTCCCGGCTCCACGCCTCCACATCGATGGAACCGTACTGGGCATAGGCGCGGACGGCCGAGGGCACGCGCTTCCCCGCCGCCACCGCCTCGCGCGCCACCGTCCCGTACATCTCGAAGTCCGCCCGCTTCGCCCCCGTGCAGGCCCCGACGAACACGGTATCCACGCTCACGTCCCCGCCGAGGGCCGAGACGGGCACGCCGTTCCCGGGATCGCCGGGGGTCGCGACCATCGGTTCGATGCCGCTCGCGTCCATCTCGATCGTCGCCGCGTAGTCCGCCCCCGCGTCGCTGTACAGTCCATCGCACAGCGCCCGGATCTCGTCCGCCGACACCCCCCGCCGCCCGGCGATCCAGGCCACGGCCTTCGCGTCCGGGGCGATGATGCCGGTGAACCCCCCGACCTCGGCCGCCATGTTCGTCAGCGTCGCGCGTTCGTCGATGGACAGCGCCTCCACGGCCTCCCCCGTGAACTCGATGATCCGTCCGATCGCCTCGCCGCTCCTGACGGTCGGGTGACGCAGCAGTTCGAGGATGAGGTCTTTCGCCACGACTCCGGGCGGCGGCTCGCCCGTGACGTTCACCCGGATCGATTCCGGCACCTCCAGCCGAACGTCGCGTGTCGCCCAGGCGTTGACGATCGCGGACGTGCCCACGCCGAAGGCCACGCATCCGAGCGCACCCGAATGCGGGGTGTGCGAATCGCTGCCGATGATGATCTGGCCGGGGAGCGCGTAGCGGTCCTGCACCATGATATGGCAGATCCCCTCGCTCCCCGTGCGGTCGGGCAGTTCGCCGTGCAGGCGCACGCCCTTGGCGGCGGCGAACTCCCGCTGGCGGTCGTGCAGGGCGTGCGCCGCGTCGAGCAGGCCGGCCGCCTTCCTCTCCTCCGTGATGACCTCGTCGAGGAACGCGAGGTGGTCGCGGAAGAAGACGATGGACTCGGTGTGGTTCAGACCCGCATCGCCCGCGAAGTCCTCCCAGAACGTCGACGCCATCGGAGTCACGTACTCGTGGGAGAAGCGAAGATCGGCCCGGAGGAAGCCCGTGTCGCCCGGCTGCACGGCCGGAACGCCCAGCCTGCCGGAGGCCGCGTCGGCGACCCAGTGCCGCGCCATGATCTTTTCCGCAATCGTCTGCGGGCGGTCCGCGGGGGTCGTGATGTCCGGGAGCGCGACGAGTCCCTTCAGCCGCGCCACGGCGTAGTCGAGCAACCCGCCGTACTCGATGATGTCGCGCTGAATGCGCCCCGCGTCTCCGATGAACGCGTCGAGCGGGATTTCCTCCCCGCGCCGGATCTTCTCGATCAGAGAGAAATCCGTCGATGCGAGGAGGCCGATGTTCGCGCAATTCTCCCCATAGATGCGCTCGATGTTCTCTCCGATGACGACGCGCAGGCCCGCGGCGCGCTCGGCATACGGCGAAGCCTCCCGACTCGACCCTTTCCCGCGCCTCTTCCCGGACACGGAACACACGAAGCCGCCCTTCCGGATGTCGTTGCGGCCGATCGGGCGCTCGTCGCCGCAGAGGAGGCCGACATACGGGTAATCCCCCAGCTTCTCGTCGAAGTGGTAGCAGACCCAGCCGGGCGTGATCTCATCGGTCGAAATGTCGTCGCGCAGAGGGATCGACGGGTCCCAGTCGAGGTCCTCCCCGGCGAGCTGGCGGCGGATGAGGTCCGGATCTTCGGTAAGAAAGAGGATCCGGCCCTTGAGGCGCACGGTCGGCGGGCGCTTCGCCACGTCGGTCTCGAGCAGATGTTCCAGCATGTTGTACTCCGCCCTGGTTGTACTCCGCCCTAACTGGGCCAGAAGATCGGGATGAAGATGGCGGCCGCCACGAGGAGGAGGAGGTTGAGCACCCCGCCCACCTTCACGAAGTCCGAGAAGCGGTACCCGCCCGGCGCGTAGATCATGACGTTCGTCTGGTACCCGAACGGTGTGACGAAGGAGGCCGAAGCCCCGAACATCACGGCGACGAGCAGGGCGTACGGATTCACGCCCGCTTCTATTGCCGTGAGGATCGCGACCGGCGTGAGCATGACGGCGGTCGCCGCGTTGGAGACGATAGCCGTGAGGATCGCGGTCACCAGGTAGAAGGCGGCGATGAGACCGACCTCGCCCAGGTTCGCGGTGAGTATCACCACCCACCCGGCCAGCCACGAGGCCGCTCCGGTGGACTCGAGGGCTACGCCCAGGGGGATCAGCCCCGCGAGGACGAAGATCACGAGCCAGTCCACCTCCTCGTAGATCTCCTCGACCTTCACGCAGCTGGTGAACACCATCAGACCCACGCCCGTCAGGGCGGCGGTCATGATGTTGAGAACGCCGAACCCCGCCAGCGCGACGACCCCGACCATGATCGCGGCGGCCACGGCGGCGCGCGGCCGGTCTCCCGAAGGCGTCTTTACCTCCGACATCGGGATGAAGGCGGGGTCGTCCGCGAGGCGCTCGAGGGCCGCCGTGGTACCGTGCACGAGGAGGAGATCGCCGACGCCGAACTCGATCTCGGCGAGCCGTTCGGTCACCGTGACGCCGTGCTGCTGAATCGCGAGCACCGTCGCATCGTAGCGCTGCGCGAAACCCTGGTCTCGCAGGGTTCGGCCCACGAGGGGCGAGCTCGGGGCGACGATGATCTCCACCATGCGGCCGCCGCCGGACGTGAGCTTGAGCTGGCGCCGCGTGCGCTCCCTCGGGGTCACGAGCCGCTGCCGACGCGCAAGGTCCAGCAGTCGATCGGCCGCGCCCTGTACATAGAGGATATCGTCCGGCCGGATGTGGCGTTCGCCGCGCGGCGTGGTGATGTCCTGCTCACCCCTCTCGATCCCCAGCACGGTGACGCCGTACCGTTCACCCCACTTCAGCTCCGCCAGCGACCTTCCCTCGGCGGGCGAGTCCGGCGTCACGAGGAGTTCGGTGACGAAGCGCCGGACGTCGTACTTGCTGGACAGGTCGGGCGGACGCGTGCGCCGCGGCATCTGGGCCCGGCCGATCGTGAACATGTAGAGGAGACCTATCGCGAGCATGATCAGCCCCAGCGGCGCGATGGAGAACATGCCGAGGTCGTCGTACCCCCTCCGCACCGCCTCTCCATGGACGACGAGGTTCGTGGACGTGCCGATGAGGGTGACCGTGCCCCCGAGAATCGAGACGAACGAAAGCGGCATGAGGTACATCGACGCCGGTTCCTCCGCCTGTTCCGCGAGCGAAACGAAGACGGGGATGAACACCATCACCACGGCGGTGTTGTTGAGGAAAGGGGACAGGAGGGCGACGATGAGACAGAGGACGAACATGCGGCGGTGCGGCCCGCCGAGCGGTGCGGTCCGCGCCCAGGTCCCGATGGCGGCCACGAGGCCGGTCTTGCGGAGCCCCAGACCGAGGACGAGCATCGCGCCGACCGTGACCGTGGCGGTGGAGGAAAGGCCCGACACCGCTTCCGCCGGCGTGAGGATGCCGCCGAGGAGCAGGGCGACGGGAATCGCCATGGCGACCTGGTCGAGGCGGAGCCGGTCGATCGCGAACAGGACCAGGGCCGCGAGCGCCAGTGCGAGCACGAATACGATGTCGAACGTCATCCGGGGATGTTCAGGCGATGCGCGCCCCGGCGCCAGCCGGGAGGTGAAGTGATGCCGCGGGTCCTCGTCGCGGGCGGGACCGGCTTCCTCGGGCGGGCCTTTGTCCGGGGGCTGCACCGTCGCGGGGCGCAGGTCGCCGTGCTGACCCGAAACCCCGCCGGCGCCGGGCGTCTCGGGCTCCCGGCGGAATACGTCCAGGGAGACGTGCGGCGGCCCGGCGCGCTCGCAGCGGCGATGCGCGGCGTGGACGCAGCCATCCTTTCCGTCCAGTTCCCGGGCTATCCGGTGGAGGCGCCCGCGCGGGGCCGGACGTTCATGGAGGTCGACGCCCGCGGCACCGCCGCCCTGGTGGAGGCCGCCGCGGAGGCGGGCGCGCGCAAGCTCGTCTACCTGTCCGGGGTCGGCGCCGATCCCGGCTCCGCGCGGACCTGGTATCGCGCAAAGGGGCTGGCGGAGGCGTCCGTGCGGGACTCGGGCCTCGACCACGTCATCGTCCGACCCTCATGGGTCTACGGCCCCGAGGACCGGAGCCTGAATCGCTTCATCGCGCTCATTCGCGGGATTCCGCTCGTTTTTCCCCAACTCGGGGACGGTTCCGGGCGGATCACCCCGATCCACGTGAATGATCTGGCGGACCTCGTGTGCGAGGCGACGCTGGGTTCGGCCGGAGACGGACTCACGCTCGAGGCGGGCGGTCCGCATGTCCTGTCGCTGGACGACGTCGTTCGAACGGCCATGGCGGCGCTCGGACGGCGCCGGGCGATTCTCCACATCCCGGCGGGTCTCGCAAAGCTCGGGGCCGCGTGTGCGGAGCTTCTCCCCGGTCAGGTCCTGTCGCGCGACGCCGTGGACTTCGTAACCCAGGATGGGGTCGCCGATTCGGACCCGGCCCGGCGTCGCTTTCCGGCGTTCCGTCCGCGCGACCTCGCGACCGGATTGGCGGAGTACGTCTCCCGCACCTGAACCGCGGATCTTCGCATGTTCGGAAGCCTGATCGGCCATCCCCGAACGAGGTTCCGGCACGCGCCGGAGTACGCGTTGGATATCTTGCATGTTATTCGACATAGGGCTTAGCTTGGATTGATTTTTCCAGCGACATCGGAGGCCGGGTGTCGTTGGTTGCAGTTGGATGTTCGTGCTTGGTTTGCGTGGCGAATCAGACAGCCCGCGCGTTCCTCGGCGGCCTCACAACTCGCAGGAGGTCGATATGAAGGATGTGTTCAAGAAGCTGGTGTTGGCGGTTGGCGCGATGGCTGCGTTCGCTTTTCTGCCGATCCGGGCCGAGGCCCAGAGTCCCTACTCTCCAATGTTCTGGTCCTTCGAGGGCGGCGTCGGGTTGGCCATGCCGATGGGCGACATCGCCGATGCCGCCGAGTCGGGTCCCTCGTTCTCGGGCGCGGCATCCTACTTCCTGCGTCCGCGGCTGGCGCTGCGGGCCGAGGGAGCGCTCGACATGCTCGGCACGAAGGGAGCGGTCGACCCGAACTTTCAGATCCTGCACCTGACCGGCGGGATCGAGTATCACCTCACGGATCCGATGGGGAGCGCCACCGTGGCGGTCGATTTCGGCGTGGGTGCTTCGACGCTCGACTCGGACCCGATTCTGCTGCTGAACGACCCGAGTCCGGGACGCCATAAGGTGGGTCTCGTAAACGGGTCGTACCCCTCCGTCAACGCCGGCATCAAGGCGGGGTTCAACCTCGCCCGACACGCCGACAGCGGAGTTCCGATGGTCACGCTCTTCGCGTCGGCCGACCTCCGCTACGTCATGGCGGACGAGTCGGCGACGGCCGTGTACGGTGCACTCAACAACTCGCCCGGGTTCAGCGCCATCATGGAAATCCCGCTCTCCGTTGGCCTCCGGGTCAACTTCCCTTGAGTCGAGAAAAGAAGGAGTAGTTCAGGATGCGCCAGAACAGGGTGTGGGTGCCGATGGTTGTGGTGACTCTAGCCTTCCTGTCTGCGGGTTGCATGCAGCTCGTACGCCAATGGGAACTCGATCGCGTCATGGAGCCCGTGAACGGGCAACTGGCCGATCATGAGACCCGCATCGCCGCCAATACGGCTGCGGTGGAGGCGCTTCAGGGCGACATAGAGGAGCTGCGGAATCAGCTTGATCGTCTGCAGCAGGAGTTCGGAGGACACGTCAGTGACGACGACATGCACGGGGCGGGACTCGCCGTTTCCCTGCCGGTGCATTTCGACTTCAACAGTTCCGAGGTGCGCGCGGTCGACCGCCCGATTCTGGACGCGTTCGCGGCGGCGATCCAGGGGTCCTTCCCCCAGGCCCGAGTCACCGTGGAAGGCTCTGCCGACCGGGCCGGATCCGCAGCGTACAACCTGAGCCTGTCTCGGGAGCGCGCCGAGAGCGTGAGGGACTATCTCGTGCAGACCGCGGGGATGAACGCCGATAACATCGGCATTGCGGCCATGGGTGAAACGCGCCTCGTAAACGAGGACACCGGGGTCGATGATCGCCAGAGCGGGATCGAGAACCGACGTGCGACGTTCGTGGTCGAGTGGGCCGGATCAGGCTCGAATTAGATCGGCGATGTCCTGAGTTGCACTTCATGGCCAGGTTGGAGTCAGGCTCCCGGGTTTCGGCCCGGGAGCTTTTTTTGCCGCATCGCCTGACCCGGCGGGCCGCGTCGACGTGATGCCGGGGGGCTCCGGGTCGGAAGGGTATCGTGCCGCGGTCGAACGCGTGGGACTGTTCTCGAGCTCTCGGCGCGGTGTCGTCGCGGTCTCGGGTGCGGGGGCGCTGCGAGTCGTGAACGGCCTCGCCTCGAACGATGTGAAGGATGTCCCGTCGGGCCGGGGCGTCTATTCCTTCCTCCTGGATCGCCGCGGCCGCGTCGTCGTCGATCTCCGGATTCTCCCCGCGGCGGGCTTCGAGCGCGACGCCGGAGACTCGGGAACGGAAACGCTGTGGCTGGATACGCCGGGCGATGCCTTGCCGGCTCTGGAGGATCACCTTCGGAAATACGTGCCTCCGATGCTTGCCAGGCACGGCGTGACGAGCGTTGCCGTGCATACGCTCATCGGACCGCGGGCGACCGAAGCGCTCGAACGCTGGGGAGCGGCTGCGGGAGTCTCGTTCCTGCGCCCCGCCGGCGAATTGGCCCCTCTCGAAGCGACCACCGTGCATGTCGGGGGCAAGGCAGCCCTCGCGGCTCGCCGGGAGGAAATCGAGGGAGCCGGGTTCGACCTGTATGTCGATCACGCTGGCGACGCACGCGACGCCAAACCGCTCTTGAGACAACTGGACGACGCCGTTGCGCGGGTCGGGGGAGCCGCCGCCGGCCGCGGAGACTGGGAAATCCTGCGCCTGGAGCGAGGATTGCCGGTCTTCGGGTCCGAGCTGGGCGCGGAGCGACTGGCGCAGGAGGCGGGCCAGGATGGCCGGGCGATCAGCTTTTCCAAGGGGTGCTTCACGGGGCAGGAGGTCGTCGCCCGCATCCACTACCGCGGCCATGTGAACCGTCATCTGAGGGGGCTCCGCTGGGCCCCGGACGCCCTCCGTCAGGCACGCGACCTCGTGGGGGCCGACCTTCACGCGCCCTCCGATGGCGCCAGGCCCGTCGGGGTCGTCACGTCCGCGGTTCATTCTCCACGATTCGGCCCCATCGGCCTGGGCTACGTTCGGCGGGAGATCGCCCTCGGCGCCGTACTCGAGCCGGTAGACCATCCGGGAGTCGCGCTGCATGTGACGGATGTGCCCTTTACGCACGGGTAAAGGGGCGCAACGCGAGGCGTTGCTGATGCGGACGGCGCGCGGTTATTCTTTGCGCCGTGGCTACCTATCTCGAGGCGATCCGACAGGCGATCCGTGAGGAGATGCGGGCGGACGACGATGTCTTTGTCATGGGCGAGGACATTGGCGCCTACGGCGGCGCCTTCAAGATTACGGAGGGCCTGCTCGCGGAATTCGGTGAGGATCGCGTCATCGACACGCCGATCAGCGAGGCGGCGATCGTGGGCGCGGCGATCGGGGCCGCGCAGATGGGCCTCAAGCCGGTGTGCGAGATGCAGTTCATCGACTTCATCGCGCCGGCGTTCAACGTGATCGTCAACTTCGCCGCCAAGGTCCGGTACCGGACGGGGGTGGGGGCCGGGCTGGTGATTCGGGGACCCTGCGGCGCGGGCGTACGCGCAGGGCCGTTTCACTCCCAGAATGTCGAGTCGTACTTCGCCAACGTGCCGGGTCTCAAGCTGGTGGCCCCGGCCACCGTGCGGGATGCGAAAGGACTGCTCAAGGCCGCGATTCGGGACCCGGATCCGGTCCTCTTCTTCGAGCACAAGTACCTGTATCGAAGACTCCGTGAAGAGCTGGAGGAAGGCGAGGATTTCCTGACTCCGCTGGGGAAGGCGCGAACGCACCGCGGAGGAACGGACCTGACGCTGGTCACGTATGGCGCCATGGTCCACACGGCGCAGGAGGCCGCGGAGCAGTTGGCCGCGGAGGATGGCGCGGAGATCGAGATCATCGACTTGAGGACGCTGCAACCGCTTGATAGCGCGGCGATCCTCGAGAGCGTGAAGAAAACGGGGAGAGTTCTCCTCCTGCACGAAGCGCCGCGGTTCGGCGGGTTCGGCGGCGAGGTGGCCGCGTTGGTCAGCGAGCGTGCGTTCGAGTGGCTCGACGCTCCGATCCGGCGCGTCGCCGCGCTCGACACGCCGGTGCCCTATGCGGCGGAGCTGGAGGAGGCTCATCTACCCCAGGTCGCGGACGTCGTCTCGGCGGCGCGCCTGCAACTCAGTTACTGAACAACCCACGCGGCTTCAAGCCGGGGAAGAACACCATGTCCAAAGTGGATGTCATCATGCCGCAGATGGGGGAGTCCATCGCGGAGGGGACGTTGACGCGCTGGCTCAAGAATGTCGGGGATGCCGTCGAGCGGGACGAGGACCTGTTCGAGATATCCACTGACAAGGTGGACGCGGACATTCCGTCTCCGGCGGGAGGGGTGCTGGCCGAGGTTCTGGTGCAGAGCGGGGAGACGGTGGAGATCAACACCGTGGTGGCCCGCATCGAGACCGACGCCACAGTCGCGACATCCGCCGCACCGTCGGCGCCCGCGGCCGACCCGCCGGCGGAGGCGAGGGCGGCGGACCCCGTGACCTCGACCGCGGCGGCGGCAATCCCCGCAGTTGCGCCAGCGCGCGCCACGCCCGTATCCCCGGAGTCGACGGCGGAGGCGCCACCGGCCAGCCGGGATGAGCGGCTGCGGACACGATCGACGCCGCTGGTGCGGAAGATCGCCGCGGAGCACGGGGTCGACATCCACCAGGTGCCCGGAACGGGTACCTCCGGTCGTGTGACCCGGGATGACATTCTGGCGTTCATCTCCGCCGGCGGGACGGACGTGGCGCCCGTTTCCACCGTTCCCGCCGCGGCGCCCGCTCCCACCGCGGCGCCCGCCGCGGTCCCGCCGCCGGCCCCGGCCCCGGCCCCCGATGTGAAGGCGTCGGAGCCGGCGCTGCCCGAGACGACGGCGCCCGCGACGGCGACGCCCGGCACGCTTCGGATCCCGATCCACGGGGCCACGCTCGATGTCCGGCTCGGTTCCGTGCCGATTCGGGAGCGCGACCGGGTCGAGGAGATGAGCAGAGTCCGCCTGCGGACGATGGAACACATGCTCATGTCCAAGCGCGTCTCCGCGCATGTGACGTCGGTGACCGAGGTGGACTTCGAGCGGATCGTCAAACTCCGGCGTTCACTCAAGTCGCGCTTCGCCGATCAGGGCGTGAAGCTCACCTACGGCCCCTTCATCTATCGCGCCGTGATCGAGGCCCTGGGCGAGTATCCGATCCTCAACTCGTCCGTCGACGGATCGCGAATCGTGTATCACGGCAACATCAATCTCGGGATCGCGGTGGCGATCAACGACGGCCGCGAGCTCATCGTGCCCGTGCTCAAGGACGCGGACCAGCTCAGCCTGCTGGGACTCGCGCAGCGCTCCAACGAGCTCGCCGAGAAGGCCCGCGGCAAGGCTCTGGATTTCGACGACATCCAGGGCGGGACGTTCACGATCACGAACGTGGGCGTCTTCGGAAACCTGTTCGGGACCCCGATCATCAACCAGCCTCAGGTGGCCATCCTCGGCACCGGGGTGATCGAGAAACGGCCGGTCGTCGTTCAGGACCAACTGGGCAACGACGTGATCGCGATCCGCAACCGGGCCTACTTCGGTCTTTCCTACGACCATCGCGTGGTGGACGGCGCCATGGCGGCGTTTTTCCTCAACCGGGTCCAGGAATACCTCGAGGGTTTCCCGGACGACTCCGCTTGACAGTCATCCTGACGGCCCGGTAGGCTGGCCGCGTCCTCCAAGGTCCGGCCCCACCCCACGAAGAGTCGACGATAGACGATGGAAAGCTCGGTCGCGGTTCGAGATCGCGGGTTCGGCAAGACCCTCCGCAGGGATCGCTGGTGGGTACCGCCCCTGAGCGTAGCGCTGGGGCTCGGCCTCTTCGGAGGCTATGCCACCTGGTCGGTCCTGCAGGGCGGCAACTATTTCGCCGACCCGTACCTGTCCCCCCTCTACTCGCCGTGCATCGCCGCCAGCTGTCCGGAGCAGATCCGCCTGCTGGGCATCGAGTGGTGGCCGTTCTCTCCGGCCATACTGATGATGGGCGTGATCCTCGGGTTCCGGGGGACCTGCTACTACTACCGGAAGGCGTACTACCGCGCCTACTTCCTCGATCCGCCGGCCTGCGCCGTGGGCGAGTTCCGCGGCGACAGGTATGTGGGCGAGAACCGGCTTCCGTGGGTTCTCCAGAACCTGCACCGGTACTTCCTGTACGCCTCGATCATCATCTGGCTCTTCCTGACGTACGACACGGTGCACGGCTTCTTCTTCGAGGACGGCTTCGGCATCGGGCTCGGGTCGGTCGTCCTTCTCGTCAACCTCGTCCTGCTGTCGGGGTACTGGTTCGGCTGCCATTCGCTCCGTCATCTGATCGGCGGCAACGTCGACTGCTACTCGTGCACGCTCGGCGGCAAGGCTCGATACAAGGCGTGGAAGGGCGTGAGCTGGTTCAACAGGCGTCACATGGGTTGGGCCTGGTTGAGCCTCGTCTTCGTCTGCGTTACGGACCTGTACATCCGGCTGGTCGCCATGGGCGTGTTCGAGGACCCCCGGCTCTTCTGACTAACTGACGCACAACTGAGGCACAGCGGACTCTGCATGGAGATTTCAGAACGCCACGAGCATGACGTCCTCGTGATCGGAGCCGGGGGGGCCGGGCTTCGCGCCGCGATCGCGGCCATCGAGGCCGGCGCATCGGTGGGACTCGTCGGCAAGTCGCTGCTCGGCAAGGCGCACACGGTCATGGCCGAGGGCGGCATGGCGGCCGCGCTCGGCAACAACCGCCCGGAAGACAACTGGCAGGTACACTTCCGCGATACGATGCGGGGCGGAAAGGGCCTGTGCGATTGGCGCATGGCCCGGGCGCACGCCAGGGAGGCGCCGGACCGCGTGCGAGAGCTCGAGGCCTGGGGCGCCCTCTTCGACCGGGCGGAAGACGGACGCATGAATCAGCGCCCGTTCGGAGGCCACACCTACGGACGGCTGGCGCATGTCGGCGACCGGACCGGGTTGGAAATGATCCGGACGCTCCAGGACCACGCCGTGCACGAAGGCGCCGACGTCTTCATGGAGTGCACGGTCTTCCGGCTCATCGTAGTGGATGGCCGCGTGGCGGGCGCGCTCGCGTACTGGCGTCCGACGGGGGAGTTCGTGCTCTTCCGGGCCCGGACCGTCATTCTCGCCACCGGGGGACTGGGGAAGGCCTGGAAGGTGACCTCCAATTCCTGGGAGTGCACCGGCGACGGGGTGGCGCTCGCCTACGACGCGGGGGCCGAACTCCTGGGGATGGAGTTCGTCCAGTTTCACCCCACGGGCATGGTGTGGCCGCCCAGCGTGCGCGGCACTCTCGTGACCGAGGGGGTCCGCGGCGAGGGCGGCGTGCTCACGAACCGGGACGGCGACCGCTTCATGTTCCGGTATGTCCCGGAGATGTTCGAAGGGGACTACGCGGAGAGCCAGGAAGAGGCCGACCGGTGGGTGGCAGGCGACCGCGTGGCCAACCGCCGCCCGCCCGAACTGCTCACCCGGGATGTCGTGGCAAAGGCGATCGTCGCGGAGGTCGAGGCCGGGCGCGGGAGCCCGCACGGCGGCGTTTTCCTGAATATCTCGGAGAAGCGGAGCCCCGAGTACATCAAGGCCAAGCTCCCGAGCATGTATCACCAGTTCAGGGAGCTCGCGGGCGTCGACATCACGACCGACGCGATGGAGGTGGGGCCGACGACCCACTACGCGATGGGCGGCGTGAAGGTCCACCCGGAGACCGCCACGACACGCGTTCCCGGCCTGTACGCTGCGGGCGAAGTCGCCGCGGGCCTCCATGGGGGAAATCGGCTGGGCGGGAATTCGCTGTCGGACCTCATCGTGTTCGGGCAGCGCGCGGGCGCGGCGGCGGCGGAGGAGGCGATGGGAGTGGAACTTGCCGACATCCCGGCCGCGGAGCTGTCCACCGCCGCCGAAGCCGCCACGGCGCCGTTCGCGCGCGAGGACGGCCGCAATCCGTTCGGCGTGCAGGAAGAGCTGCAGCAGATCATGCAGGACAAGGTCGGAATCGCCCGCACGGAGGGGGCACTCCGCGAGGCCCTCGGGGATGTCCGCCGACTGCGCGGGGCGCTCGACACCTGTTCGGTCCACGGCGGACGAGCCTTCAACCCCGGTTGGCACACCTGGGTCGATCTCCACGCCATGCTCACCGTGGCCGAGGCGGTCGTCCTCTCCGCGCTCGAGCGCCGGGAGAGCCGCGGCGCGCACACCCGGATCGATTATCCGGACTCGGACGCCTCGCTCGGGCGGGTCAATGTCGTCATCCAGGCGTCCGACGGTCGTATGGTGACGGACACGGAACCGGTATCGGAACCGCCGGCCGATCTGACGCAGCTCATCGAGGAAGGGGTGTAGCGAGGTGGCGGAACGAACTTTCCAGGTTTACCGCGGGTCCGACGACGACGGGCAGCTCGAATCCTATACGGTCGAGATCGATCAGGGCATGGTCGTGCTCGACGCGATCCACCGCATCCAGGCGGAGCACGCGCCGGATCTCGCGGTGCGCTGGAACTGCAAGGCCGGCAAGTGCGGATCCTGCAGTTGCGAGGTCAACGGGCGGCCCCGCCTGACCTGCATGACGCGGCTCTCGGACTATGAGGACGAAGAACCGATCACGGTCACGCCGATGAAGGCCTTTCCCGTCATCAAGGACCTCGTCACCGACGTCTCTCAGGCGTACCGAAACAACGCCTCCATCCCGCGTTTCAAGCCGCGCCCGCGCGATGCGGACGACGGCTGGCGCATGCAGCAGTTCGAGATCGACCGGGCCCAGGAGATGCGGAAGTGCATCGAGTGTTTCCTCTGCCAGGACGTCTGCCACGTCCTTCGGTCACATAACAAGCACGAGGAGTTCATCGGCCCCACCTACCTTGTGAGGACGGCCGGGTACAGCCTCAATCCGATCGACGTGGAGGACCGTAGCGAGTTCCTCCGGGACGCGGCGGGAATCGGCTACTGCAACATCACGAAGTGCTGCACGGAAGTGTGCCCCGAGCACATCACGATCACCGACAACGCGATCATTCCCCTCAAGGAGCGCGTGGTCGACCGCTTCTACGACCCGCTGAAGGCGCTCGTGAGACTCGTGCGGAGACGCTAGTGTCGCGCTAGCCGAAATCTTCAACGTTCAATACGTGCATCCCGGCAATCCGGCGGAGTCCCGAACCTGATGTGAGGTACACCTCGGCGCCCGCCACGAGCGCCGTTGCAATCTGCAGGGCTCGTTCCGGCCGACCGCCAAGCCGCGCGCGTACTTCGGCGGCCTGAACGGCGATCTCGGCGCTGGCCTCCACGATGTCCAACCGAGGGTAGAGTCGCACGTTCCGCGCCACGTCGCGAGCCGATGACGGCTTCCCCTGCCGATACACTTCCACGAGGATCTGATACAGCGTCAGGCTCGACGTCTGGGCCCTGATGCTGCCGCTCGCAATGCCCGAGAAGGCGAGATCCGTTTGTCTCGTCTGTCTCGTCGGACCCCTGCCGATCAAGTGAAGTGCAAACACGCGAGCGTCGACGTGAACGAGCCCGGCCCGGGTCAGGCGTTCCTCGAGGCCGGTGTGGTTCGCGGCGTCCGCCATTCAGGCCTCCTCGAGTTCCGGCCAGAGGTCTCCGGCGTCCACCACATCCCGAAGCATGCCCCGCAGGCGGTCCTCCCGGGCCGGCGGCAGCTTTTCCATTCTTACGGTGTCACCGTCCACGGACACCGCGAGCCGGTCGCCGGGCGCCAGGTCCAGCGCCTCTCTGGCGGCTTTCGGAACCACGATCTGGTTCTTGCTGCTCATCTTTACCGAGACGACCATACGACAAACCCTAGCCCTTTACGGTGTCGCTTGGCAACCCGATGCCGAAAGCGGACTTGGGGGGACGTTTCAGGTCAGTTGAACAACCAGACGAGCACGATGTAGGCGAGATACAGGAGCAGGAGCAGCCCGCCCTCCCACCTCTGCACCGTCCCCCGGTGCAGCGCGAGGGGGATGAGGATAACGGAGAAGGCGAGGGCCGGAAGCACGTAGCCGACCACGATGCTTGGATGGAGTACGAGCGGGCGGACGAGCGCGGAGGTCCCGAGCACGAGGCCGAGATTGAACACGTTCGAGCCGATCACGTTTCCGATCGCGATGTCTCCCATTCGCCGGAAGGCGGCGACCAGCGTGGAAGCCAATTCCGGAAGAGAAGTGCCGACCGCGATCATGGTGGCGGCGATCACCGCCTCCGGCACGGCCAGCGAACGGGCGATCCCCTCCGCGCCCTCCAGCAGCCAGGTCGCCCCGTAGGTGAGGCACGGAAGGCCGAGGCCGATCCGTACGAGCGACCACCAGACTCCCGGCGCCGCCGCGGCGGTCGCTTCGGGATCGGTGCCGCCACCCGGCGGAGGCGCGTCCGGATCGTCCGGATCCTGCGCGCGACCTGCCCTCCGGAACAGGCCCACTCGTTCCCACCTCAGGAGGAAGAACAGGTAGAGCGCCCATCCGGATACGAGTATGAATCCGTCCAGACGCCCGACAGCATCGTTGAGGGACAGCACCATCACGAGAGAGAGAACGATGATAACGAGCGGCGTCTCGCGCACGATGACGCGACGGTGGACTTCGATCGGCCGAATCAGCGCGCCGACGCCCACGATCAAGCCTACGTTCGCCGCCGTGGAGCCCATTATGTTGCCGACGGCAACGTCCGGTTGACCCTCCAGCGATGCAATTGCGCTGACGACCAACTCCGGTGCCGAGGTGCCGAAAGCGACCACGGTCAGGCCCACGACGAGCGGGCTGACGCCGAATCTCTGCGCCAGGCCGGAGGCGCCGCGAACGAGCCAGTCCGCGCCGAGTGTCAGGGGCAGGAGCGCGAAGGCGAAGAGGAGGGTGTCGCTCATCCGCGGTTACGGAATTCCGTCAAGCGGATCGCCCGCCCCGGTTCGGCGCGACCCCTGCAATCGGGAGGCCGGGTGGAAGCCTCGCTTCAGCTGCGCCCGGCCGCGTGTTGAGGCTTCTTCGGCTGGATCGATGGAGCGGCAGTCGGCTTCTTGTCCGCTGCCTTGGCCGTCATGTGGAGACGACCCTCAATCTGGCCTCCCTCTTCGAGCTTCACTCGGCGGCTCCGGATGTCGCCCTCGATCTTGCAGGTTTCCTGCAATTCCACGCGGCTGGCTCCCACCACGGTGCCCACCACGGTGCCGGCTACCACGACGTCCTGCGTCTCGATATCCCCGGTAATACGTCCGCCCTTGCCGACGACAACGGACTTCGTTGCCTTGATCGAACCTTCGATCTTGCCTTCGACCCGGACGGTACCGTCGCACTTTACGTCCCCGAGGATCGTCATTCCGGGCGCGACGACCGAAACGACGTCGCTCAACTTACGGGTGTGCCCGCCATGTCGAGAATCTCTAGCCATTTGCTCTAATCCTTACTCCGGTTGCCTCTCCGCCGGGGCCCCGGTGCTATCGCGACCGCTGTGGTCCGCCACCAGCGAGAGTGGGTCCAATAGTACGCCGTTGCGAGCCAGTTCCAAGTGCAGATGGGGAGCCGAGGATCTTCCCGTGTTCCCCGTGAGGGCGATAACCTCGAGCCGCTCCACTGCATCCCCGGCCGCGGCGAACAGCCAGGCGTTGTGGCCATACAATGACGTTAGCCCGTCGGCGTGCGCAATCCGCAGGAATTTTCCGTAGATCGGGTCTTCGCCCGCCGCCTCGACGCGTCCCGCCTGAATCGCCCGCACGTACGACCCCGTCGATACCGCAATGTCCAACCCCGTGTGGCCTTCGCGTGAATCGGCAGGCCGTGAGCCGAAGTGCCGGGTGATGAATCCGCGCTGCGTAAGGGGCCAGGCGGGGGTCGCCGCCTCGGCCGAGGTCCGTGACCTGATCTCGACGCCTCCCCCGAGGACGACGTTCACCGGAGGAGATTCGGCGGGGCGTCCCGAGGTTACCGCATCCTGCAGGAGACCGAAGTCTTCCTCGAGTTCGTTCAAGCGGCCCGCCAACCGGTTTGTCCTTTCGCGCTCGCCCTCGAGCGTCGCGACTTCCGCCTCCAGTTCGAGGACGCGCCTGGACTCGGCCCGCGAAGCCGTAAGGAAACCTCCCAGAAACCCCAGGCCTGCCAAGCCGATGATCGTGCCCGCCACCGAGAGAAGCAGCCGCGCGCGGCTGAGCGACAGAGACCGCACCCGCCGGCCATCCCGCCGGACCAACTGCAGCGTCCATCGCCGGAGGATGGTCATTCACGAAGCTCCGCCGCGAGTTCGTCCCCACCCATCAAGGCGACGAGCCGCAGAAAATCATCCGTATCGTGGAAGCGCACGACGACTTCGCCGGCCCCATCCGATCGCGTCCGGATCCGCACCTGGGTGCCGAAGCCCCGCTCCAGCCCCAGTTCGGCCCGTCTCACAAAGGGATCGCCCGACCCTGCCGGCCCCTTCTTCCTGGTCTTCCCCCGCCCCCGTCGCGCCGTGCGGCCCCGGCGCGCACGACGTTCCGTCTCCCGTACCGACCACCCCTGCTCCACCGCCGTCAGTGCGACCCGGGTTTGCTCTTCCGGCGTGGACAACGTCAGGAGGGCGCGGCCGTGACCCGCGGACAGTTGCCCATTCGCGAGCAAACCCAGCACCGCCTCCGGCAGGGCGAGCAGTCGAAGAGCGTTTGCCACGGTCGACCTGTCCCGCCCCACGTGCCGCCCCACTTCCTCCTGCGTCAGACCGAAGTCCTCCATCAGTCGACGATACCCGCGAGCTTCTTCAAGTGCTGACAGGTCATGACGTTGCAGATTTTCAACGAGAGCGACCACAAGCATTTGCTCATCGTCCAGCGTCCGCACCAGGGCCGGAACCGAGGTCCATCCGAGACTCTGAACTGCCCGGAATCGTCGCTCGCCCACGACGATCTCGAACGCTTCCCCCACTGGCCTGACGACGACCGGCTGCAGCAAGCCGTTTTCGCGGATGGAGTCCGCGAGTTCCGCGAGGCGGGCCGGATCGAAGTCGCCGCGAGGCTGGAACGGATTCGCCCGGATGGCCTCCACGGGAATTTCCGCTTCCCCCGCGACGCGCTCCGCTCCGAGGTTTTCGCTCAACAGGGCCGCAAGCCCCTTGCCCAGCCGGCGTTCGTTCCTGGCCAACCTACGAACTCCTGTGCCGATCGATCAGTTCCCGGGCCAGACTCAGGTATCCCCGGGCCCCACTCGACAGGACGTCGTACAGGGCGATCGGCTCTCCGAAACTCGGGGCCTCGGCGAGCCGAATGTTCCTCGGGATCATGGTGTCGAAGACCTTGCCCCCGAAGTACTCACGCGCCTCGGCGGCGACCTGTTTGGCGAGGTTGAGGCGCGAATCGTACATCGTCAGCAGCACCCCCTCGATCTCGAGTTCCGGGTTGATGCTGCGTTGCACCAGCCGCACGGTGTTCAGGAGCTGGCTGAGCCCTTCCAGCGCGTAGAACTCGCACTGAATCGGGATGAGCACGGCGTCCGCAGCGGCCAGCGCGTTCAGCGTGAGGAGTCCGAGGGATGGCGGTGAGTCGATCAGGATGTATTCGAAGTCATCCTTCAGCGCTTCGATCTTCCGGCCGAGGATTCGCTGGCGATCCGACCGGTCGATCAGCTCCACTTCGGCGCCGGTCAGGTCCCGGCTCGCGGACACCACGGACAGGCACGGGAAGTGGACTTCCGGCCGCACCGCAGCCTGAAGCGGCTGTCCGTTTACGAGACAGTCGTACACGCTGGGGACATCTCCATCCTTGCGCAGTCCGAACCCGGACGTCGCGTTCCCCTGCGGATCGCAATCGATGACGAGCGTGCTGCGCTCCGCGATCGCCAGCGAGGCGCCGAGGTTGATCGCCGTGGTGGTCTTGCCGACCCCACCCTTCTGATTTGCAATCGCGATCACCCGACCCAAATCAATCCGCCCCCTGCTGATCGCCGCACGTGGCGATGTGAACCGACATGCACTTGTAAGCGTATACTTCGTAACGAATTAGTGTCATGACGATCGAGCGCGGAGAGTAGGTTCATCGCGCTACGGAACGTCATTTCCCGTGAGAAATCCAATATACGGCGCTCTCGTGACCCGGGCGACCTGGATCGGGTTCGCGGGACATGTTTCACGTGAAACATGCGATGAACGTGGCGATGAGCCAATCCGCTCCGGGCGCGGGAAACGCAACGTTTCACGTGAAACCATTACTCGACATCGGCGTCGGCCCCCTTGCAGGCATGCACGCCGGAAAAGAGCTTCGTCCTCCACTCGCCCCAAATTGGCTCCAATGCCGCACCCTGCTTCGGGAGGCCGATATCTCCACAACAGTCCCCGTAACCGACCGGTTGATCCTCGCGCTCGATGTTCCAACTGCCTCGGAGGCGCGTGAGATCGTCGATTCGCTCGCCGACACCGTTTCCTTCTACAAGATCGGCCTGGAACTCTTCCTCTCCGGCGGGTACTTCGAACTGGCCGACTGGCTTCGCTCCAGGGACAAGAAAGTGTTTGCCGACCTCAAACTCTTCGACGTTCCCCAGACCGTCCGCTCCGCTGTCCGACAGCTCCGAACCCGGGACGTGGATTTCGTCACCGTGCACGGCAACGATGCGATCCTGCGTGCGGCCTGCGACGCTGCCGAGGGCGACCTCGGAATCCTGGCGGTGACCGTTCTCACGAGTCTCGACCGGGCGGACATGGACGACCTGGGCTTTGAAGCCGACATTGGGGCCGTCGTCCTCTCGCGCGCCCGTCGGGCGGAGAGTATCGGCTGCGCCGGTGTCATCAGTTCCGGTCATGAAGCGGCGCGAATTCGCTCCGCGGTGTCCCATCCGTTTCGCATCGTCGTCCCGGGCATCCGCGCGGCGACGGCGGCCGGCGCCGATGACCAGAAACGGACCGTGGATGTGGAGACCGCGTTCGAGGCCGGGGCCGACTACATCGTCATGGGCCGACCCATCCGAAACGCCGCAGATCCCGCACGGGCCGCCGCGTCGGTTCAGGAGAGAATATCCGCCTGGTTTCAACGCGTCGGCTAATCGCACGGCGGAAATACCATAACCCCTTGCCTCACATACGGTTATACCTATTAACGGCACCCCGGGCGCCCGGAGTTGCGCGGCAGTGTTGACACGGCGTTGAGACCCGGTGGCAATACTCGTTGCTCGGCCTCCCGTGAAGCACGGGGCACTTTTCTTCCGTACGGGGGTACGGCTACCTGCACTCAGTCTTGCCCACCGGAGCCGTGATGCAATGATAGAACTTCCCGATGTTGAGAGAATGATCGAGCGCATTGCCGGTTACACGACCGGCAAAACGATCTCCATAATCCGGATCGACGATCCGGCTGTCGCCTCAATCGAGCGCGATATCGTCGAGAATCACCTTGAGAACCACGCCGTAGACTCTGTTGAACGCCACGGTCGCTACGTCGTCCTCCGCTTCCGTTCCGACTACAGCCTCATGTTCGACATGGGGGATGACGGTCTCTTGCGCCTCGAATCCCAGACGGCGCCTCCCACCGACCGGACGCGGATCCGCTTCCAGTTTGCGGCCGGCAGAGAACTCCGCTTCTCGTCGTCCGGCTCGCAGGGGACGGTCCAGGCCGTAGCGGGAAGCGAATTCAACGAGAAGGGGGCGCTCCAGAGCCTGGGGGTCGACCCGCTGAGCGACGATCTGACGCTTGCGCGCTTCGAGGCGCTTGCGGAGGGGAATGCCCGATCCAGCGTCAAAGGCTTTCTCCTGAACCAGAAAGCGATTGCGGGGATCGGCAACGACTACGCGGACGAAATCTGCTTCCAGGCCGGCGTCCGCCCCGACCGTCGGGTCGGCCAACTGGAGCCTGCGCACCTCGATCGGCTTCACCGCTACCTGAGGCGGGTCCTGAGGCGGGCCACACTGCACTGGAGTGCGGCCCATTCCGACCCCGGGTGGCTGATCAACTCACGCTCGTCGGGGGGCGCCTGCCCGCGGTGCCGACATGAGTTGACGTCCGTCCGCGTGACTGGCCGAAAGACCGTGCTCTGCCCGAGGTGTCAGCGCGCCGCTTGAAGCTCCAGCGCGGTCTCGCGGTCGGCTTGTTGCTGCTGGCCGTGCCCGTCGCCGTGGTGCGCCCCCTTGCCGCGCAGGCGAACCGCGGTGCGGCAAGCGGCATCCGGGACGCGAGCGGCCATCCGTTCCGCACGCCTGCGGGCTCCCCCCTCGAGCCCGTGCATCGTCTCGCGCTGCTGAGCGCGACGCGTGACTCGCTCCGCGACGGCATCGCTCTCGCCGACGTCGGCGACCGCCTCGGATTCTGGATCCGGCGCGACCCGGACGGGGACGTGGAGTACGCGGGAGCGATTCACGGAGGGGTGTTCTCCCGCTTCGACCTCGGAGGTCCGGATCAGGCCCTCATCGAAGTGCACTACCGGATCGGGGCTCTCCTCCGCGCGCGTTTCGGGGAGGTTGCGGCTCGTGCGGAACTCTATCACCTGAGTTCGCATCTCGGAGACGAATTCCTCCTCGACACCGGCGCCCGTCCCATCAGCACGAGCCGGGAGGGCCTGGAACTCTTGCTCCAGGGATCTCCGGTATCGGGCCTCACCGTCTACGGAGGCCCGGGGGTGCTGCTGCGCGCCACGCCGGACTTCGAGCCCCTGTCGCTGCGCGCGGGCGCCGCCTGGGAGTCGGCGCCGGGTGCGCGGGCGCGCTTCCACGCTTCGGTCGACTACTTCGGCTGGGCGGAGCTGGATTGGGAGCCCGCCATTGCGGCGGAACTCGGGGCCGGGCTGGGTCGGGGGACGCGGGTCGGACTGCTCCTGGGCTTCGGTCCTTCCCGCGCGGAGCAGTTCCTTCGGCAGTCCGAGCGCCTGATCGGGCTCTCCGTCTCCCACGTGCGCTGACGAGGCGCTGACGAGGCGGCGCCGACCCCCTCCGGCGTGCCCCGGCGCTATTCCTTCTTTCGGGCGGACGGCGGCTGTGCTTTCCTTCGTGCCCGGGAGAGGTACATCTGCTGCGGCAGCGACATGATGTTGGAGGCGGTGTAGTAGAGGTTCAACCCGGCCGCGAAGTTCGCGAAAAAGAACGTGAAGACGACCGGCAGCGCGTAGGACATCATCTTCATCTGCGCGTTCGTCTGCATGCCCCGCTGGGTGATCCAGTTCAACCCGAGCATGGAGCCGCCCATCAGGACCGGGACGATGAAGAGCGGATCTCTCAGCGACAGGTCCGTAAGCCACAGGAAGGGGACGCCCCGGAACTCGATCGTGTTCTGGAACACGAAGAACAGCGTGATCAGGATCGGGAAGGGCAGGAGCATGGGCAGACAGCCGCCCAGCGGGTTGACCCCGTGTTCGCGGAACAACTTCATCTGCTCCTGCTGCAGTCGCTGCGCGTCGCCCTTGTAGCGTTCCTGCAGCTTCTTGATCTCCGGCTGCAGCGCCATCTGCTTCATCTGCGCGCGGCCCGAGATGTGGAACAGCGGCGACAGGATGATCCGCGACCCCACGCCGAACAGGATCAGAACCCAGCCGTACGCCAGCGAGAACGACTCGTGCATCCAGATCAGGATCGCGACGATCAGGTTCCCGAACGGCCGGGTGAACCACCGGAGCCAGCGCCAGCCGACGGGGTTCACGTTGTGGAGTTCCTGCCCCATGGCCTGTAGCCGCGCGAAATCCTGTGGCCCGACGTACGCCGCGTACTCGAAGCCGGAACTGCCCGCGGGTACCGGCAGCGCCGCCTGCATTTCCGCTGCGTCTTCCTCGGGCACGCCCCGCAGCATCACCCCCCCGATGCCCGGGCCCTCCGGGGGCGCCACGACGGCGGCGAGCCAGTATTTCGATTTCGACGCGGCCCAACTGAAAGGAGCGCCGGAGGCCGGCCGCCTCTCGCCGGCGTCCACGCGGTCCAATCGCTCGGCCGCGATCTGTCCGGAGCGACTCCGGGTGACGAGCGACATCGCAGCCCTGTCCTCGCGGGGCACCGCCTCGTTTCGCTCGATCCCGCGACCGAGCCCTACGAGAACGACGTGCCCCACATCCCCCAGCCCACGCAGCCCGCCGCTCACGTCGATCCGGTAATCGTCCGGTTGGAAGCGATACGAGACATCGAAGGTGACCTCGCCGATGACGGTCTCGAAGCGCAGTTCCGCGGGCCCATCCCTCACCTCGAGCCTGTCCGTCGACGCAGTGAACGCAATCGCGGCGAGGGAGACGGTGTCGCCACGCAGTGTCAACGCGTACGCGAGGATCGAATCGTCGGGCCGCACCAACTCGACGTTGGGGCCGCCGTGTCCACCCTCGGCGAAGTTCTCGTGCGCGAGCATCGTCGCGCCCACGAGTCGCGCGCCCCGCGTGTCGAACCGGTACTCGTACAGCTCCGACCGAACCGTGACGATCGAGCCTTCCGCGGCTGCGGGAGCGGTTTCCTCCGCCTCCCCCGCCACCGCGGGTGTCTCCTCCGCCTCGGCCAGAGCCGCCGTCACCTCCCGAGCCGCCCTTTCCTCGGCGGAAAGACGGCTCACCTCGTCCTCCGCGTTCGGGGTTTCCGGCGCCTCCACGCTGTCGGGCGACACCGGTTCCAGCGGCCTTTCGGCCGGCGGGAAGAACACGTTCGAGAGGATCATCACGCCGACCATCAGCGCTATGGCCAGAAGGAGCCTGCGTTCCATCAGTGCTCCCGGGCGGGAACCGGATCGTAGCCGCACGATCCGAGGGGGTGACAGCGAAGAAGACGCCGCACGCACAGCCAGGCCCCCCGGGCGGCGCCGAAGCGCCGCACCGCGGTCAAGGCGTATTCCGAGCAACTCGGCTCGTATCGGCAAGCGGGCGGCAACCAGGGAGAAACAACCAGCTGGTAGCCGCGAATCGCTCCGATGATCATCCTGCGCATACGGCCTCCAGCGAATCCATCAACGTCACTTGAAGCCTCTGATACGAGGCGTCATAGGCGGCCGGTTTCGCTCTCACGACCAGGTCGAGGTCGAGCCGGCGGGCTTCAAGGGCGGGCAAAATGTGAATGCGAACGATCTCGGTCAGACGTCGGCGTACAAGGTTTCGCGCGACCGCGTCGCGCCCGTGGCGAGGCGTCACAACCCCGACTCTGGAGCGACCGGAGGGAGACGGAACGAAGAACACGTCCACGATGCGGCCCCGGCTGCATCGGCCCGCACGGACGGTTCGGCGAATCTCCCGTGCTGTGCGCAGCCGAGCCGCGCGAGGCCGTCGAAAGCCTTCGGGCGGACGCCCGCTAGCGGCTTCGTCGCTTGCGACGGAACGCGTCACTGACGGTGAGCCGAGTTCGACCCTTCCTTCTGCGGCGCGACAGCGTGCGGCGGCCCGCCTTCGTCTTCATGCGCGCCCGGAATCCATGATCGCGAACGCGCTTCCTGTTGGTCGGCTTGCTGTATGTGGGCTTTCCCATCTCACATCACCCGAGGCTTTCCGGTCATCTCGTCAAGTTTTCGAGGCCAGCCCGGGAGTCTAGACGTGACGCGGGATACTGTCAATTCGACCCGTCGACGCCGGCCCCGGCGCCCGCCTCCGCCCGTCTTCCGTCGGCCCTCCGCGCGGCGCGGCGCGAGCCCCTTCCCCTTCGTTGACACTCGTCGGCGGATTCGCCTAAGATCAGAACCCCTATCCCACCGTCTTTTTCTCATGCCAGCGCGTCACGGATGGAGCTGACTGCACACGAGGCCTGGATCAAGATTCGCGCGTCGGCGAAGCTCGTGCTCCCGGAGCAGACCTATCGCACCTGGCTCGGATCGACCGAGGCTGTCTCGCTATCCGACGACACGCTCGTCGTTTCCGCCCCCACCAGGTTCGCGGTCGAATGGGTCGAGGATAAGTACGGGCCGCTGCTGCGGGAGATCTCCGAGCGAGAGCTCGGCGCGAGCCTTCGACTCCGCTTCGAGCACAAGGGAGCCGAGGAGCGTCTCGACTTCCCCGAAATCACGGAACCCTATCCCGGCGACCCGGGTCATGCGCTGGCTTCGCAGACGCCGAATCGCGGCGGCCTGCCGGCGGCGGCGGCGCTGAACGAACGCTACACCTTTGCGCGTTTCGTCATCGGCGGCAGCAACGAACTCGCGGCCGCGGCGTCGGACCGCGTGGCCGCCGCACCGGCCACGACATACAACCCGCTCTTCATCTGGGGCGGCACGGGTCTCGGCAAGACACACCTGATGCACGCCATCGGCAACACGATTCTCGACCGACTCCCGGATTGCCGGGTCGCCTACGTCCCCTCGGAGCAGTTCACGAACGAGATGATCGATGCGATCAGGACCGGGCAGACCGCTCTTTTCCGCGAGCGTTATCGCCGGATCGACATCCTGCTCATCGACGACGTCCACTTCATCGCGAACAAGGAAGGAACTCAGGAGGAGTTCTTCCACACGTTCAACGCGCTCTACGACGCCAAGAAACAGATCGTCATCACGAGCGACCGGCCCCCGCAGGACATCCCCGGGCTCCAGGAGCGCCTCGTTTCCCGTTTCGAGTGGGGTCTCGTCACCGACATCCAGCCCCCGGACCTGGAGACGCGCTCCGCCATCCTGCGGAAGAAGGCCGGGGAGGACGGGATCGAGATCGACGACGATGTCATCGAGTATGTGGCGCGGAGTCGGCGGACGTCCGTGCGGCAACTCGAGGGGGCCCTCATCAAGCTCCTCGCCTTCAGCTCACTCACGCGCCGCGAGATTTCGCTCGACATGGCGCGCGACGCGCTGGGGCCGGAGGGCAACGGCGCCGCTGAGCAGGTGATCGAAGTGTCCGCGGAGGAAGTCCGTGCCCGCATCGCCGCTTCGTGGGGCGTCTCCGTGGAAGCACTCGTTTCAAAACGGCGGAACCGGACCGTGACCGTGCCGCGGCAGGTCGCGATGTACCTCATCAAGACACATCTCGACCTTCCCTACTCCGACATCGGCCACCTCTTCGGTGGCAGGAATCACTCCACCGTCATCCACTCCGTCAACAAGGTCGAGGCGGACATGGCTTCCGATCCCACGCTTCGCGGCCGCGTCGGCCAGCTGCAGCAAGAGTTATTCCGAACCTGAGGCCCCCACCCGTCCATTACCATGTCCCACATGTGCCACTATTGTGCAAAACCGGACGAAGACTCGCTCCTCATGCGCACCATCGAGCGCACGGTCTCCGCGGCGACGGCGAGGTTTCGCCGGAGCTTCGACAAACCGTGTCGGCGTCTCGACAGGTGTCGACAGCGGACGGATGCGTCGCAAGCCACGAGAAACACGGGAAAACCCGAATTTTCGACACTTCGACAGGCCCTACTACTACTTCGTTGATACGTATATCATACGCCACCGTAGAACCCAGGGTGGAAAACCCGAACCGACACCGCCGGAGTTGAAATGAGATTCTCCATCACCCGAGAGGCACTCCAGAAGGGTCTGGCGGCAAGCGCTGCCGCCGTCCCGACCCGAGCCGCTCTCCCGGTTCTCTCGAACATCCTGATCCATGCGGAGGACGACGCCGTGCGGCTGAGCGGCACGGACATGTCCATCTTCGTCTCGCTGTCCGTACCGGCCGAAATCTCCGAGGCGGGCGTCGTGGCGCTGCCCGCGAGACAACTCCTGGAGATCTCGCGCGTGCTCGACGATGCGCCGGTGAAATTCGCGGCCGCGGACGGGAATCGCGACGGAGTCGCCACGGGCGTGGATATCGAGTGCGGCCGGAGCAAGTTCCGCCTCTACGGGCAGGCCCCGGACGAGTTCCCGGACTTCCCGGAGATCGACTTCGCCGACGGCTGGGAGATGTCCGCCGGCGAGCTGCAGACGCTGATCGAGCGGACGAGTTTCGCCGTATCCACGGAGGACAGCCGACCGATTCTGAACGGGATCCTGTGGCAGTTGCGCGGTGCGGCCACCGTCATGGTCGCAACGAACGGCCACCGGCTCGCGAAGATGTCACGGGAACTCGATGTCAGCGGGCCGCCGGCCGAGGCGGATCTCATCATCCCGCCGAAAGCGCTGAGCCAGGTGCAGAAGCTGTATCCGGCCGACACGGTGCTGCAGATCGCGCGTTCGGAGAACCATCTGGCGTTCCGGTCCGAGGATCGGGAGGTCTTCACGTCGCTGATCGAGGGGCCGTATCCGAACTACGAGCAGGTCATCCCGAGCGACAACGACAAGGTTGCGATCGTGAACCGGGCGGCCCTCGAGACAGCGGTGCGGCGCGTTGCGGTGATGGCGGACGATTCGACGAGGCGCGTACGCCTTTCTTTCCGTTCCGGCGACCTCGGTTTCAAGGTTCAGACGCCGGATCTCGGGGAGGCGGAGGACGCCCTGTCGCTGGACTACGAGGGCGAGGACATCCAGATCGGGTTCAACGCCACGTACCTCCTCGAGGTGCTGCGTCACATGCCGGAGGAGGATGTTCGGATGACGTTCAAGGCGCCGGAACGAGCGGCGACCTTCTCCCCCGCGAGTGACGAACCCGACTACCTCTGCCTCGTCATGCCGCTGCGCATCCTCGACTGAGGCGCGAACGCATGATGACGTGCGTGAAGTGCGGGCACGAGAGTGCGGCGTTCGACCGCTGTCCGTTCTGTGGAGAGGCTGCGGACACGTTCAAAGGGGAGCGTGCGTGCGGCGGTGAGCGCGCGACGGACATCAACCTGCCCGCATGGGAGGATCCGGCGGTACCGTTCCCGCTCAACCTGGTGGAAACGTGGCGCCGGAGCGTGTTCGAGCCCGGAGCGTTCTTTGCGGACGGACCCTTCGAGCGTCCCGCCGTGCGCCCGATCCTCTACTATCTCCTCGTCAGCGTCCTCGCGGCGACGCTCTCGCTGACCTGGGGCACGCTGCTGCCGACGGGACAGCCGGGCGTCGTGGAAACGCTCGCCGAGATCATGAACGTGGCGCTGCCGGAAGCGGCGGACGGCGCCGGCTCTACCGGCAGGCTCGCGGACTTCTTCCTCACCCCCTTCTGGGCGGTGCTGTACCTCATCATTGCGAGCCTGCTCCTCCATGTGTTCGTGCTGGTGCTGGTGCCCGGGCGTCGAAGCCTCACCGCCACGGTTCGCACCATCTGCTATGCGTGCGGACCCGGCGTCTTCGCCATCATCCCGTTCGTCGGCGGCTGGGTGGCGGGCGTTTGGGGCGTCGTGCTGACGGTGATCGGTCTGCGGGAAGCGCACCGGACGACGACCGGCAGAGCCTTCGCGGCCTGGCTGCTGGCGGCCGCCCTCCCGGTCGCCCTGCTGATGCTGGGGGTCCTGCTGGTCATCGCCCGTGTGGCCAGCGGAGTTTGAGCGCCCCCTTCGGACGGCATGAGTCCGGCATGAATCCCGGGCCGGTCGCTGTGACTCCGCGGCCCGCCGCCACCGTCGTCGTCGCGACCCGGGCGCCGTCCGGGCTGGAGTTCCTCCTCCTTCAGCGGCCCGGCGCCGCCAGGTTCGGGGCGGGGGCGTGGGCCTTCCCGGGCGGTGCGATCGACGAGGATGACGCCCGCGCGATGTGGGCGGACCGACTTCCAGGCGTGGGCGAAGCCGCGGCGTGCGTGGCGGCGCTGCGGGAACTGTTCGAGGAGACGGGCATCATGCCGGCGCCGCTGCGAGGCCTCGACCCGGACGCGGTGGCCGAGGCGCGTCGAGCGTTGCTCACGGAGCGGATCCCGTTCTCGCACGTGGCGGAGCGTCTCGACCTCGACTTCTCGGCCACGCGCATCGCGTACTTCGCACGCTGGATCACGCCGCGCGGTGCGGCGCTGCGGTTCGACACCCGTTTCTTCCTCCTCTCGCTGGAGGAGCGGCCGCGGCGCGTGAGTCTGACGCCGGAACACGACGCGGCCCTCTGGACGACGCCCGCCTCGGCTCTCCGGCGCTTCTCCTCCGGTGCGCTGCCCATGATGTTCCCGACGGCGCGGACGATCGAGCGCCTCGCCGGCTTCCGCTCGGTCGAGGACGCCATGACCGCACTCAGCGATGTGCATGTGGAACCCGCGCTGGTCAGACTCGGTGCCAGTGGTATCGGTGAGACGCCGCTCGCGCCCGGAGATCCCGGATACGACGAAGCCCGGTGACCCCGAGCGTGCGCCCGTCCCGCGTCGTCCGACACGGATCGGACATCACGGCGGTTCGCGCCGACAACCCGGGCGCGCTCACCCTGACCGGGACGCAGACGTACGTGATCGGGACCGGCCCCGTGATCGTGCTGGACCCCGGACCGGCGGACGAAGCGCACCTCGGCCGTGTCGACGAGGTGATCGCCGGAAGACCGGTGGCGGCGGTCTGTCTGACCCACGCGCACGCGGACCACTCCGCGTCCGCCGCCGCCGCGGCCGCCCGCTGGGGAGAACTCCGCGCCGCCGCCGCCACCCTCGACCGCCTGGAGTTGGCGGGCCGCGCGCTCGCAGATGACGAGGCCATGGAGACGGGGGAGGGACTCCGTCTGCGGGCGGTCCCGACGCCCGGACATTCCGCGGACCACTTCTGCTACCTGCTCGAACCCACGCGCGCCCTCTTCACGGGGGATCTCGTGCTCGGAGAGGGGAGCACCATGATTGCCCACCCGGACGGTTCCGTGGGGGCCTATCTCGCGAGTCTCGCGAGTCTCGCGGCCCTCCGTCCCGGGCGCCTGTTCCCCGGACACGGTCCACCGGTCGAGGAAGCGCTCGCACGGCTCGAAGAATGCCGCGCGCACCGGCTCCGTCGCGTGGCGGCCGTCCGGCGGGCGCTGGAGGCCGGCGCCCGAACCCCGACCCGCATCCGGGCCGCCGTCTACGGGGACCTTCCCGCCTCCCACCACGCGGCGGCCGACCTTACGATCCGCGCCTACCTCGCGTTTCTCGGGGAGACATCTTTCGGGGAGACATCCTCATCGATCAGCCGCCGGAGATAGGCGGGGAAAGCGAGATCGCCGAATTCCCCGGGGCCGACCCAGCGGTGCTGACGCCGGGTCGAGACCTCGCCGGACCGCCACCGGGCCCAGTGCACCGCGAGCCGCAAACGGAAGTGGCTGAACGTATGCCGCAGCACGCGAATCTCTCCGGCCACGCGACAGTCGAGGCCGAAATCCTCCCGGAGAGCGCTCGTGAGCGCCGCCGCCGGGGTCGGCGAGGGCAGCCCGACGGAGGGGAAATCCCACAGGCCACCGAGGAGCCCCTCCGACGGCCGCCGCAGCACGAGCACCCGTCCGCCGCGAAGGACCACGGCCGCCGCCTCGACCCGCTCCGGAGATCGAGCGCGCCTCTTCCTCGGGGGACGCTGGCCGATCGTGCCCCGCCGCAGGGCCAGACATCGCGTCGATAGCGGACACACGCCGCACTCCGGGCGGCGCGGCGTACAGACCGCGCTCCCGAGATCCATCAGCGCCTGGTTCAGATCGCCCGGCCGCTCCGAGGCCTCGCGGAGGAGGGTGCGCGCGGCGCGATCGAGTTCGGACGGAGAGGCCGTCTCGAGATCGCCCAGACGCGACAGAACGCGGCGGGCGTTGCCGTCGACGGCGGGTTCCGGCAGCCCGAACGCCACACTGGCGACGGCGCCCGCCGTATACGGGCCCACCCCCGGGAGCGTCCGCAGCTCCGCCACCGCCCTCGGGATCCGACCGCCGAATTCCGAGACCACGCGCCGCGCCGCACGCCGCAGGTTGCGGGCCCGCGCGTAGTACCCCAATCCCTCCCAGAGGCCGAGGACCTCGTCCTCCTCCGCTTCCGCGAGGGTCCGCACGTCGGGAAAGCGATGCATGAACCGCCGATGGTACGGCGCCGCGGTTTCTACGCGCGTCTGCTGCGCCATGACTTCGGCCACGAGAATCGCGTAGGGGTCCCGCTCTCCGCGCCAGGCGATGTCGTCCCGCTGCCGGGCGTCGAACCATTCCAGCAGCGGCGCCGCCACCGGGGGCGCGTCCGGGTCAGCGCGTGGCTTCGGGGAAGACGCCATCGAAGATGAACACCGCCGGTCCGGTGAGGCGGATGCGCTCCGCCTCGATGAACTCCACCGTCAACCGGGCCCCGGACCGAGCGAGGAACTCGACCCGGTCCCCCGCCTCGCCCGCCGCCCGGAGCGCGAACGCAGCCGCCATGCACCCGCTGCCGCAGGCGAGCGTCTCCGCCTCCACGCCCCGTTCGAAGGTACGGATGACCGCCGTCTCTCCGTCGCGGGCGACAAGGTGCACGTTCGCCCCTCCCCGACCGACATCTTCTCGCCACCGCAGGGGCCGGCAGAGATCGTCGAAATCCTCCACGTCCACCGACCGGACGGGGATCACGAGGTGCGCCGTCCCCATCCGCACCAGCCACGCGTCGCGTTCCCGCTTCCGGGTCCCGACCCGCGCGCGCAACTCGCGTTCCACGCGGGCATCGAGCGCGTATTCGAGGGCCACGCCGTCCTCCCGTACCCGCGCCAGGATCTCACCGTCGTCCGTCACGAGGACGTGTTCGGGGGGCACGAGCCCCCGGTCCACCGCGTAGCGCGCCGCGCACCGCGAACCGTTCCCGCAGGTGGAGAACTCGGAGCCGTCGCGATTGAAGAACCGGAGGCGGACGACGTCTTCGCTCAAGCTTCGGACCGTGATCAGGCCGTCCACGCCGACACCCGTCGCGCGGGGGCACAGCGCGGCGGCCAGAGCCCCCGCATCCCGGAGCCCCAGTTCTTCACCGCGCACGATCACGAAGTCGTTGCCGGCTCCGGTGTATTTGCTGAATAACGACATTTCAGAGGGGAGGAAGGGCGAAAAGGAAACCGGCCGCGAGCGTGAAGCCCGCGGCCGGCTCTTGTCTCAACCGCAACCTGACTCGACGCGACGCCGGCGAGGCACCGCAGCTTTCAGGTCGGCGCATGTCTCGAGCGCCACCGGTTCAAGACCGGTTACGCAGCCTCGAGGCGATCGCTTGCCCGTGCCGAGTCAGACCCGGTTCTACATCCTTCAGACACTAGATCACCTCCTTCCAAGGGGTTTACGGATAGGGCACCAAAGCACCTGTTGTACGCCATGATGCCGTCCGTTCGCCCGTGCTGCAAGTTTTTTCAAGTTTTTCGCGTTGCTCGAGCTGTTGCTCACCCTGCCACCTTGCGTGAGAATCAGGCCGGCCAGACGGCGAGGAGAAGATGAGGGACAGCCAACAGGGAGCGTTGTCGCCGGAGGAGCGGCAGGCGACGGTGGACCGTCTCTGCGCCCATTTCGCGCGCGATGCCATGAACACGACGGAGTTGGAACGCCGCCTGGACATCGCGTACGCCGCGCGCACCCGGGCCGAACTCGTTGCGCTCGAACAGGATCTGCCCGCGCTCCGGAGCGAGACGCGCGCAGATGTCCCCGCTGTCCCCGCTGTCCCCGCGCCCGCGGCGGACGGCGCAGCGGACGTCGCCGCACCCGCGCCGGCGCCCTCCGTGCCGGTGGACCCGTCGCGACCCGTCCAGGAGAACGACCTCATCGTCTCGATCTGGGGGGCGACGGAGCGCAAGGGAAGCTGGGTCCCCCCCCGCCAGCTCACCGCGATCGCCGTGATGGGCGGTACGGACCTCGATTTCCGGCAGGCGACGTTCGCGACGGGGACGGTTTCGGTCCGGCTCCTCGCGCTGATGGGAGGCGTGGACATCGTCGTTCCTCCGGGGGTCCGCGTCGAGTGGGGCGGCATCGCGCTGATGGGGGGCGTGAGCACGCCGGAACGCGACACGCCGCCGGCCCCGGACGCCCCGGTCATCCGCCTCACCGGTCTCGTTTGCATGGGAGGCGTCGACGTCGTCGAGCGACACCCGGGCGAGAGCGCGAGGGACGCGCGGAAGCGGATCAGAAAGGACCGCAAGGCCCGGCGAAGACTCGCTTCCGGCGACTAGCGCCGGGTTGCTTGACGCCCGGCTCGCGGCTCGGGTATAGTCTCCACGCCGCCAGCCCAGAGACGTTCGATCCGAAGCAAGGCAAGGTACGCATGTCGGACATTCCGGAAGACCTCAGATACACGCCCGAGCACGAGTACGTGCGGGAAACCGATGTCGACGGCGAGGTCTTGATCGGGGTCACGGACTACGCCCAGGGCGAACTGGGCGATGTGGTCTACGTCGAACTCCCCGCGCCCGGCGAAGAGTTCGGACAGATGGAGGCCTTCGGGACCGTCGAGGCCGTGAAGACCGTCTCCGAACTCTTCTGCCCCGCGGCGGGAACGATCGTGGCGGTGAACGACGCTCTGGAGGCCGACCCCGGTCTCGTCAACAGCGATACCTACGGTGAAGGATGGATGATCCGGCTCGAGCTCGAAGCGCCCGAAGACTTCGACGACCTCCTCACTGCCGAACAGTACGCCGCTCTCGTCGCCGACGCGGACGAGATCTGACGGCCCGCTCCTGAACATGCAGTTGGAAATGGAGCCGTTCGGCGAGTTCGCCGGGCGCCACATAGGCCTGGCGCCCGCGGATATCGAGCCGATGCTGGAGGTGACGGGCGCGACGACCCTGAGCGAGCTTGTCGAGGAGACCGTACCTGAACCGATCCGCCTGGGTCGCGACCTCGACCTCCCCGAAGCGGTCACCGAGCGGAGGCTTCTTGACCGCGCGGGGGAACTCGCCCGTCTCAACCGCCCCTTCCGGTCCTACCTCGGGCTGGGGTACCACGGGACGCTGACGCCCGGCGTCATCCTCCGGAACATCCTTGAGAACCCCGGCTGGTATACACAGTATACGCCCTACCAGGCCGAGATCTCCCAGGGGCGCCTCGAGGCCCTGCTCAACTTCCAGACGATGGTCATCGACCTCACGGGGCTTCCGATCGCGAACGCCTCGCTCCTGGACGAGGGAACCGCCGCGGCGGAAGCGATGCTCATGCTCTGGGGCAGCAAGGGGAGCGACGACCGGAACGTCTTTCTCGTATCCGAGGCCTGCCACCCCCAGACCGTCGCCGTCGTCCGCGGCCGCGCCCGGCCGCTCGGAATCCACGTGCGGCTCTTCCAGCACGGCGACGTCGCCGCCCACGATCCGGACGACGCCTTCGGCGCGCTGCTGCAGTACCCGACCACGGAGGGCGCGGTTTTCGACTACCGGGGTCTCTGCGACGCCCTTCACGAGCACGGGGCCGGAGTCGTGGTCGCAGCCGATCTGCTCGCCCTCGCGCTGCTCGTGCCGCCGGGCGAGTTCGGCGCGGACATCGCCGTCGGCAACTCTCAGCGGTTCGGCGTGCCCATGGGTTACGGCGGGCCGCACGCCGCCTACCTCGCGGCCACGGACGCCTTCAAGCGCAAGCTGCCGGGGCGGATCATCGGCGTTTCGGTCGACGCGGACGGGAATCCCGCGCTCCGGATGGCCCTTCAGACGCGGGAGCAGCACATTCGGCGAGAGAAGGCGACCTCGAACATCTGCACCGCGCAGGTGCTGCTCGCGATTATGGCCGGGATGTACGCCGTGTATCACGGGCCGGAGGGTATCCGCGCCATCGCGACCCGCGTCCGCAAGCTGACGTGGGCCCTCGCCCGCGGACTCGACCGACTCGGCCACACCATCGTTCACGAGCAGTTCTTCGATACCCTGCAGGTCATCCCCTCCGGCTTCACCTCCGCCGACATTCTCGACAGGGCGCGCGAGCGCGGCATCAACCTGCGGGACTTCGAGGATGGGACCGTCGGGATCGCGCTCGATGAGACGGTGCGGGGCGAGGACCTCGATGACCTGTTCGCGGTCTTCGGGGGTGGCGGGGCCGAGGGGGGCGAGGAGGGACCGGGACTCCGCGCCGCGGACGTCGTCGCGGACATTCCGGAGCCCGTCTATCCGGCGGAACTCGCGCGCACCTCGAGGGTTCTCGAGCACCCGGTCTTCAACCGGTATCATTCCGAGACCGAGATGCTGCGGTACATCCACAAGCTCGAAACCCGGGACCTGTCGCTGAACACGAGCATGATCCCGCTCGGATCGTGCACGATGAAGCTCAACGCGACATCCGAGATGATCCCCGTCACCTGGCCGGAGTTCGGATCCCTGCACCCGTTCGCCCCCGTGGACCAGGCCGGGGGCTATCGGCGCCTGTTCGACGACCTGGAACGGTGGCTGTGCGAGATGAGCGGACTGCCCGCCTGCTCGCTGCAGCCGAACTCGGGGGCACAGGGGGAGTACACCGGCCTCCTCGTGATCGCGGCCCGGCACGCGCACCGGGGCGAAGGACACCGGGACGTGTGCCTCATCCCTTCGTCGGCGCACGGGACGAACCCGGCGAGCGCGGTGATGGCCGGGATGAAGGTCGTCGTCGTCCGCTGCGACCGGAACGGGAACATCGACGTCGACGATCTGCGCGCCAAGGCGGAGAAACATGCCGACCGGCTCGCGGCGACGATGATCACGTATCCGTCCACCCACGGCGTGTTCGAGTCGGCCATCCGCGAGGTCACGGACATCGTCCATGAGCACGGCGGACTCGTATACCTCGATGGCGCCAACCTCAACGCCCAGGTCGGCCTCTGCCGGCCGGGCGACTACGGCGCCGACGTCATCCACATCAACCTCCACAAGACATTTGCGATTCCGCACGGCGGCGGGGGCCCGGGGATGGGTCCGATCTGCGTGACCGACGAACTCGCGCCGTACCTGCCGGGGCACCCGCTCGTCGACGTGGGCGGCGAAGCCGCGATCCCGCCGGTCTCGGCGGCGCCGTGGGGGAGCGCCTCGATTCTCCTCATCTCATGGGCCTACATCGCCATGCTCGGCCGGGACGGCGTGCGCGCCGCAACCGAGGCGGCCGTGCTCAACGCCAACTACATGGCCAGCCTTCTGAGCGAGCACTTCGAGGTGCTCTATCGCGGCGAGCACGGGCGGGTCGCGCACGAGTTCATCCTCGATCTGCGTCCGCTCAGGCGGGGGACGGGCGTGACGGACGAGGATGTCGCGAAGCGACTCATGGACTACGGATTCCACGCGCCCACGATGTCCTTCCCGGTGGCGGGCACGATCATGATCGAGCCCACCGAGAGCGAGTCGAAGCGGGAACTGGACCGACTCGTCGACGCGCTGATCTCGATTCGGGAGGAGATCGGAAGGATTGCGGACGGGACGCTGGACGCAAAGGACAATCCGCTGAAGAACGCGCCGCACACCGCGGAGATGGTCACGGCCGACGCATGGGACCACGCCTACACGCGTCGCGAAGCGGCCTGGCCGGCGCCGTCGACCCGGGAGTGGAAGTTCTGGCCGCCCGTGCGCCGCGTGAACAACGCGTACGGAGACCGGAACCTCATCTGCGCATGTCCGCCGATCGAGAGCTACGAAAACGAGATCGCCGACACGGCGGCGGTATAGGCGCACGGGACCGGCACGGGACCAGCTACGGGACCAGGAGGAAGCGGATGGCACGGCTCGTCTTTCACGGCCAGAGCTGCTACGAGATCGAGACGGCGGACGGAACGCGGATCCTCATCGACCCGTTTCTGACCGGGAATCCGGTGGCGGACGTCGGACCGGAACACTTCACCGACCGCCTCGACTATCTCCTCCTCACGCACGGGCACGGCGACCACATCGCGGACACCTGGGACATCCTCCAGGCGACGAACGCGAAGCTCATCGCCACCTACGAGATCGTGTCGTACGCCGGGGAGGTGCAGGGCCACGGGAACGCCCATGCCATGCACATCGGCGGCGCCCACGAGTTCCCGTTCGGGCGCGTCAAGCTCACCCCGGCGATCCACGGCGGGAAGATCGACGCGCCGGGCGCCGAGGCGTATACGACGACTCCGGCCGGCATCCTCCTCACCGTGGACGGCACGCGCGTCTACCACGCCGGAGATACGGCGCTCACGCGCGACATGGAGCTTCTGAACGGGGAAGTGGATGTGGCGCTGGTGCCGATCGGAGACAACTTCACGATGGGCCCGGAGGACGCCGCGCGCGCGATAAAGATGATCGAACCCCGCATCGCCGTGCCGAACCACTACGGCACCTGGGAGTTGATCGACGTCGATCCGGCGCGCTTCACGGACGCCGTGGGCGATGCCGCCGATGTCGTGATCCTCGAGCCCGGAGAGGCTCTGGAGTTGTGACCGCGCGGCGCGCGCGTGTCCGGCCCGGGGGGCTTCCCTGCATCGTTCTCCCCTGGGCCGTGGCGGACGGCGCCCGCAACATGGCCGTGGACGAGGCGATGCTCGAACTCGCCGCGGACGGTTCGACGCTCCTCCGCTTCTATGGCTGGGAGCCCTGGTGTCTGTCGCTCGGCCGGCATCAGGCGGCGCCGGACCGGCTGCTCGGGCGCGCTCCCGACGAACTTCGCCCGGGCGTCGATGCCGTTCGGCGGCCGACGGGTGGCCGATCCGTCTTCCATGGACCGGAGATCACGTACGCCTTCGCCTGTCCGGCCCGGGCGTGGGGCGGGCCCCGGACCGTCCTGCAGACTGTGCACCGCGCGCTGGGCGAGGGGCTGCGCTCCCTGGGTGTCCCCCTCGACACGGTCGGGGGCGACGCGGCGGAGGCGAGTCTCGCGGAGGCCTTCCGGATCTCCGCCGCGAGCTGCTTTCGCGATCCCGCCCCGGGAGAACTCACCGCGCGGGGCCGCAAGCTCGTCGGCAGCGCGCAGTGCCGCCGCCGCGGGGGCGTGCTTCAGCACGGGTCCATCCTCCTCGAGGACAGGCAGCGCCTCGGGGACCTGGGCGGAGGCGACGTCGGGCCGGACGAGGGCGCCGTGGCGGGGGTCTCCGGGAAGGGACCGGCGATCGGCCTGAACGAATTGCTGGACCCGGCGCCCGATCCTCGCCTCATCGTCGAGCGCCTCGCGGACCGCGTGGCCGGCGCTTTCGGTGCGCCCGGCCCCGCCGCGACGGGCGCTTCCGGGGGGACCGCGACCTCCCCGGCTCTGATCCGCCTTGCCGCCCGCTACGAGCGCATCCACCGCTCCCGCGCGTGGCTCTGGCTCCGGGAACGACCTTGCCCTACCGCTTGACGGTCCCGCAGACCGCTTCTAGCTTGGTTTCGCTCGTGCTCAAGCGCTTCCGCGCGGACGCTGCGAGTCAGTCAAATTGATCAACCTTACCGGGAGGCCCACCTTGATCGCGTCCACACTCTGGTTGCAGGAGACACTGACGCTGGGTGAGGGTCAGTCGCTCAATCTCGCGGAGATCTGGGAAGCCGGCGGGTGGATGATGTGGCCGCTCGGCGCCGCGCTGGCCATCGGGATCCTCATCATCGTCTGGAAGCTCGTCGACCTGCAGTTGAAGGGCGGCAAGAACAAGAACGTTCTCCGGGAAGCCGACGCACAGATCGCCTCCGGCCACCTCGAGGAGGCGCTCGAAGTCTGCACCGAGTCCGGGGCTCCGGCCGGGAACGTCCTCAGTGCCGGGCTCTCCCGCTACAACGAAGGGACCGAGCGCGCGACGCAGGCGGTGGAGAACGCCGGCGCCATCGAAGTCGCGGGGCTCGAAAAGGGTCTCGTGTGGCTGGCGACGCTGTCGAACGTCGCTCCGCTCCTCGGCTTCCTCGGAACCGTGATCGGGATGATCATGGCCTTCCAGGCGATCGAGATCGCGGGCGAAGTGGAGGCGACGCTGGTCGCCGGCGGGATCAAGGTCGCGCTCATCACCACCGCCACCGGTCTCACGATCGCGATTCCGATCAACATCTTCCACAACTACTTCGTGACGAAGATCGACCGCCTCGTGATCGACATGGAAGAGAGCGCCCAGCGTCTCATCGACGCGCTGCACGAGCGCGTGGGCAGCTAGGACCAGCTCGAAAAGGAGCCGGTCGCCGCGGCGTTCGCGGCACACAAGAGGTTCCGAACAAGCGGCCCGCCATCTCGGCGGGCCGTTCTTGTATGGGCCCCGGGCGGCCTTCCGCCTGCCCCCTCCGCCTGCCCCTCCGCTTGCATCGGGGCCACCGGAGGATCGAAGTTCGGTGTCGGGCCCGCAGGGCGGGTCCGGCGTGAATGGGGTGGGGACGACGTGGGAAGGAGGCCTTCCTGTGCATGTGCACTCTCATTGGGTACGCGGTCCCGGGCTGGGGTCGCTGCTGACGCTCGTCCTGGCGTCCGCGCTTGGCGCGCAGGCCGGGAACGCGGCACGGCCCCCCAACCCCGGCGACGCCGCGGCCGCGACGGCAGATCCCGCTGTGCTGGAGCGGGCGCGGCGCCTCCTCGATGTCCGGATGCCCGTGTCGGCATCGGCGCTGCTCGCGCGCGAACTCGCCGCGGGCGAGGCGCGGGGGGACGAGGTCGTGCTGCTGGCGGCGCAGGCCTTCGCGCAGCAGCGGGCATGGGTCTCCGTGCTGGGCCTCCTCTCGGAGCGGGAAGGCGGCTCGACCCCGGCCGCGCGGGCGCAGGCCATGCTCCTCCGGGCTCGAGCGTACGCGGGGCTCGACAGCGTGACCCGGTCCGCGGCGCACTATCGCGCGTATCTGGGCGCGGTCGACGGGACGCCTCCGCTGGCCGCGCGGGTGGAGTTCGCCCGCGTGTCCTACCGGCGCTACCAGTGGTTCGAAGCCCGGGACCAGCTCGCCCTCGCCGAGCACGAACACCCCGAGTTCGCTCCGTGGCTGCGGCTCTCGCGCCTCTACGCCCTGGCCGAGGCCGAGGACCGGGACGCCTTCGCCCTCGCCGACTCGATCGTACACGAGGCGCGCGTACCCGCGGATTCCGCGCTTCTCCCGGCGGCCCGCCTCGCCTTCGAGCTCGATGACCCCGCACGCGGGGCCGCGCTCGCGAGCCGCGCCGGCAGGGGCGTCCGGAACATCCTCGCCGCCCGGCACCTCGGGCCACACTACCTGGCGACCGGGGATTCCGTCTCGGCGGCGTCGGCCTTCGCGGACGCGATCGCGAGAGGCCTCCAGACGCCGGAGACAGGACCGGCGCTCCTCGCGCTCACGCGGTCGTGGCGGACGCTGCGGGATGTCGGGCGCTCCGACACCCGCGCCGGCCGTCACTCCCGCGGCGCCGGCTATCTCTCGGAGGCGCTCGAGCTCGCACCCGCGGCCGAGCGCCCGAGCATCGCCGAATCGCTCGCTTCGGCGTACATGGCACTGGGCGCTCCCGGGCGGGCGGCGGAGACGCTGGCCCCGTGGACCGCGGATCCCGCTTCCGTCACCGCACCCCGGGCGTCGCTGTGGATGCTCGCCACCAGCATCTACCGTGCGCTCGGACGCGACGGCGACGCCGCGACGGCTCACGAGACGGCGGCGCGCGGCTCCGGGGATGTCGCCGCCCGCGCCGCCTACCTGCTCGCGGACCTCGAGCACGACGCGGGCCGCGCGGACATCGCGGCGGAGGGCTTCGAGCGCTCCTACCGCGCGTTCCCGGAAGCGAGCTACGGATCGCGGTCGCTGGAGCGGCTCGCCCTCCTCGCGTATCACGAGGGCCGTTACCCGGAGGCGCGCGCGCTCCTCGCCGAATACCGTGAGCGCTACCCGGAGGGCGGGTGGGCCCAGGGCGCCATCTACTGGAGCGGCAAGGTGGCGGAGGCGCTGGGCGACACCCAGGCCGCGAGCGCGTTCTACGCCCGCGCCCTCCGGTACAACCCGCTCGACTACTACGCCATCCTCGCGGAGCCCCGCACCGGTGCGGATCGCCTGGCCGCGGTCGGGCTTGGGGAAGCGGAGCCGTTGCCCGACCTCGACCCCATCCACGCGACCGCGCTCCGGCGCATGAACACGCTGCGGGAGGTGGGGTGGCCCGAGCGGGCACGCCGGGAGTACCGCCGGGCCAGAGAGCGCGGACCGTCCACTTACGGCGCGATCCTCGCGTTCGCGCACGCCCTGAACGCGGCGGAATGGACGCGGGAGGGAATTCGCGAGGGGTGGCGCGCGCAGGCCATTCGCGGCCGCTGGACCCGGCCGCTGCTCGAAGCGATCTATCCGCTTCCGTTCCGCGAGGCCCTCGTCGCCGCGGCCCAGCGGAACGGACTCTCGCCCCACTTCGTCGCCGGACTCTCGCGTCGCGAGTCGATGTTCGATCCCGAGATCCGTTCCGTGGCGAATGCCATCGGTCTCATGCAACTGCTGCCGGAGACGGCCCGCGACGTCTCCTCTCGAGCCGGACTCGCCGGTTACCGCCGTCACCAGCTCACGGTCCCCCAGGTCAACCTGAGGCTCGGAACCCGGTATCTGTCGGAAGTGCTCGGCCGCTTCGATGGCTTCGACATCGCGGGGATGATCTCCTACAATGCCGGCCCCCATCGCTACGTGCGCTGGCGCGACTTTCCCGAGTTCTCGGATGATGAGGAACTGGTCGAGCGGATCCCCTACCGGGAGACGCGCGAGTACGTGCGTGCGGTCACGGAACTCGCCGAAATCTACCGCTTCCTGTACCCGGACCTGGGCGCCTCGAAGCCCTGAAACGGCCGTCCCCGGCGACGTGTTGACGCATCCAAATCGCTCCCATAGCATAGGTTTTCTCTCATGTCCGGCGGAGCGAAAAACGATGCACGGCCAGCCGCGCGACGCGCCCGCAACACCCATCACCGAGGTTCGCAGGAGGCAGGATGCCATCAGGTACGGTAAAGTGGTTCAACGACTCCAAGGGGTACGGTTTCATCGAGCAGCCCGACGGCGGCGCTGACGTCTTCGTGCACTATTCTTCCATCGATATGGACGGGTACAAGACGCTCGTGGAAGGGATGGAAGTGGACTACGAGTTCACGCAGGGCGAGAAGGGCCTGCATGCGACCCGCGTCGTGCGCACCACCTGACCGGACGCCACAGCCGGAGCTTCACGCGCCCCGCCCCGCCCGGCGGGGCGTTTTTTTTGTCTGCGGGTTGTCAGCGGGTTGTCACCGGGCTTTGCCACGGACCGCCCCCCGGCCATACATAGATGCCATGTTGACCATCGCCGACAGCCCGTGAACGCCGTGCGGCGGCGCCACGCATGGTGAAGCCCTCACACGCCGCGGGTCCGTCGCTCTTCCTGCTCGACGGTTACGCGCTCATCTACCGCGCGTTCTTCGCCATGATCAACCGGCCGCTCACCACCTCGAGCGGCGAGAACACGTCGGCTCCCTACGGCATCGCCCGCTTCCTCATGCGGCTGATCGGCGATCACGCACCCGACTATCTCGGCGTCGCGTTCGATGCCGGCGACAGCTTCCGCACCGACATCTACCCGGAATACAAGGCCACGCGAGAAAAGATGCCCGACGAACTCCGAGCATCCCTCCCCAGGTGCCGGGAGGTCTTCGACGCCTTCCGGGTGCCCGTCATCGAGGCGGACGGGTGGGAGGCGGACGACGTGATCGGGACCCTCGCCCAGGAGGCCGCAAGCCGCGGTCTGAACACCGTCATCGTCTCCGGAGACAAGGACTTCCATCAGCTCGTGGACGATCGCACCGCGTTGCTCAACCCGGGCCGCGGCGGGCCCGCCGGCGTGGAGCAGGTGTGGGTCACGCCGGACAATGCGGAGGAGCGGCTCGGCGTGCCGCCGGAGCGCGTGACCGACTTCCTGGCGCTCCTCGGCGACTCGTCGGACAACGTCCCCGGCGTGCCCGGCATCGGGAAGAAGACGGCGCCCGCCCTCATCCGGCAGTTCGGCGACCTCGAGTCGATCCTGACGCGCGCGGAAGAGATCACGGCCGCGCGGGCCCGCAACGCGCTCCTCAAGCATGCGGATGACGCGCGGCGCTCCCGGCAGCTGGTGACGATCCGGACCGATGCGCCCGTGAGCCTGGATCTCGACAGCCTCCGGTCCCGGACGCTGGACGCCGAAAAGGCGGCGACCGTTTTCCGCGATCTGGAGTTCCACAACCTGCTCAGGGAACTGGAGGCTCCGGCGACCGAAGCCGAGCGCTTCGCGCCACGGGTGGACGTTGTGGCCGACACGGACGGGCTGGGTGACGTGCTGGCCGCATGCGCCGGAGGGCCGCGGATCGGGCTGTTCGCGGCCGGCAGTTCGGACGACCCGCTGAGCGCCGACCTCGTCGGCCTGGCGCTCGCCGCCTCCGAGGACCGCGCCTTCTACCTGCCCCTCGGACACCGGGCCCCGGAAGTCCAGCACGATGCGGCGGGGAACCCGACGCTCGCCTTCGATGCGGGCGAGACCGTCGGCCTGCCGGAGCTGACGTCGTCCGGCATGCGAAGCCTGCGCGAACTGCTGGCCTCGGACACGCCGAAACTCGGGCACGATCTCAAGTATGCCGCCCAGCTCCTGCGCCGGCACGGCGTCGAGTTGGGGGGGCTCGACGACGACGGCGCGTTCGACACGCGGATCTCCTCCTACTGCCTGGATCCGGCCCGCCGCGACCGCGCCCTCTCCACCCTCGGCCCCGATCGCCTGGGGGTCGCGCTCGAGACGGGCGACGCGATCACGGGCACGGGACGGAACCGTCTCCCGCTGGCATCGGTCGAGCCCGCGCGAGCCGCCGAGTGGGCCGGGCCCCGCGCCGCCCTCCTGCACCGCCTCGCGAGGGTCGACGAGGCCGACCTCGTGCGCACGGGCATGGGCCGCCTCTTCCGCGAGGTCGAGATGCCGCTCGTCGCGGTCCTCGCGAGCATGGAGCGGGCCGGCATCGCGATCGACCTCGACTTCTTCGGTGACCTCCGGGCCCGCCTGCGCCGCGACCTCGACGCCGTGCGCTCGGAGATCCACAAGATCGCCGGGACCGAGGTCAACCTCCGCTCCGTGCCGCAGATGCGGGCGCTGCTCTTCGACCAGCTCGCGCTGCCCGTCCTCAAGAAGACGAAGACCGGCCCCTCGACGGACGAGTCGGTGCTCGAACAACTCGCGGCCATGGGTCACGACCTTCCGCGCCTCATCCTCGAACACCGGGAACTCGACAAGCTGGACGGCACGTACGTGAGCGTGCTCCCGAGGCTGATCGACGCCGAGGGGCGCATCCACACCCGCTTCAACCAGACCGTCGCCGCGACGGGCCGACTCTCCTCCTCGGACCCGAACCTCCAGAACATCCCGATCCGGCGCGCCCTGGGGCGCGAGATCCGGAAGGGGTTCGTCGCCGCCCCCGGCCACCGGTTCGTGGGGGCGGACTACTCGCAGATCGAACTCCGGGTGATGGCCCACCTCTCCGGGGATGAGGCGTTCGTGGAAGCGTTCCGGGCGGAGCGCGACATCCACCGGGAGACCGCGGCCCGGATCTTCGGGGTCGAGGCGGATGACGTGACGCCGACCATGCGCGAGCAGGCGAAGACGATCAACTTCGCGACCATCTACGGCCAGGGCCCGTTCGCGCTCGCCCAGCAACTCGGCATCTCACGGACGCAGGCGGGCGAGTTCATCGCCGGATACTTCGAGAGGTTCGCGGGCGTCGCGGCCTACCTCGAGGAGATGAAGGAAGTGGCGCGGGACCGGAACTACGTCGAGACGCTGTTCGGGCGTCGGCGGTACATCCCCGAGATCCGATCCAGGAACCCCGGGATTCGCGGCTACGGCGAACGGACCGCGACGAACTCTCCCATCCAGGGATCCGCGGCGGACCTCATCAAGGTGTCGATGATCCGCCTGCACGCACGTCTCGCGGGAACCGAGGCCCGCATGCTGCTGCAGGTGCACGACGAGTTGCTCATCGAGGCCCCGGAGAACGAGGTTGAAGCCATCGGCCGGATCGTGCGCGAAGAGATGGAGGGAGCCATCGAACTGACGGTCCCCCTGCGCGTCGATCTCGGCATCGGCCGCAGTTGGTACGACTGCAAATTCGGGAAGGGACCGTGAACGCAGCCCGCACCGCCCTCATCGCCCGCACCGCCCTCGGTGCCTGGACGATGTCCGCGCTCGCGTGCGCGCCGCCGTCCACGCCCGACCGATCCTTGCCGGAGGGGGCCGCGGACGGATCCCCGCGGGCGCTCGTCGAGTCGGCGCTGCTGCCGACCGTCACGACTCGCGGCGAGCCCGTCGCGCGACCCTCGCTCGCCGACCGCATGGCCGAACTGGGCGTGCCCGGCGTCAGCGTGGCCGTCCTCGTCGACGGCGAGATCGCCTGGGCCCGCGGCTACGGGCTCGCCGACGTCGAATCGGGCCGGCCCGTGACGCCGAACACGCTGTTCCAGGCCGCGTCCATCTCGAAGCCCGTGGCGGCGCTCGCGGCCCTGCGGCTCGTGGAATCGGGCCGCGTCGACCTCGATGGCGACGTCAACGCCCATCTCAAGCGTTGGCGAGTGCCGGGAAACGAGTTCACCGAGGGGGCGCCCGTCACCCTGCGGGGGCTTCTCACGCACCGGGCCGGCCTCACCGTGTGGGGCTTCCCCGGGTACGGTCCGGACGAGGGGGCGCCGGACGGACCGGGCGTCCTCGATGGCCGCGGCAACACGGACCCCGTGCGCGTCTACAAGGCGCCGGGGGAGAGTTGGCGCTACTCCGGCGGCGGATACACCGTGATGCAGCAACTCGTGGCGGATGTCCACGGCGCGCCGTTCGCCACCGTCATGCGAGAGGAAGTCCTCGACCCGATCGGGATGTCGCGCTCGACGTACGAGCAGCCGATCCCGCCCGAGCGGCAGGACGACATCGCGACGGGCTACCGGGCGGACGGCGAGCGCGTCCCGGGCGGGTGGCACACCTATCCCGAACAGGCGGCCGCCGGCCTGTGGACGACGCCGAGCGAACTCGCGCTCTACGCCCGCGAGATGCAGCGCGCGTGGAGGGGCGAGTCGGATCTCGTGCTGGGAGAGGCGCTCGCCCGCGAGATGCTGACGCCCGACGCGGACGACTGGGGGTTGGGCCCCGCGATCTCCGAGGACGGCGAACGTTTTCGGCACGGCGGCTCGAACCAGGGGTTCCGCTGCACGTTCGCGGCGTACATCGAGGGGGACGACGGCGTCTTCGTGATGACGAACTCCGACTCGGGGGGCGAGCTTGCGGCCGAGGTCGCGATCACCGTCGCGCACGCATACGGCTGGTCCGGGCCGCGCCCCGAAGAGAGATGACGGAAGACAGCAGGGGAAAGCACAGGCAGGAAAGCACAGGCAGGAAAGCACAGGAAAGGGCAGATCACGATGACATGGAACCAGACCCGCCGAGAGTTCGTGCAGACATCCGCCCGCGCCGGTGGCGCGCTCGGCGTACTCGGCGCCTTCGGCTCCGCCGCCTGCGCGGGCGCCGCCGACCGGCCCCTCCGCATCCTCATCCTGGGCGGGACCCGTTTCATTGGCCCTCACCAGGTGAAGTACGCGATCGACCGGGGACACGAGATCTCGATCTTCACGCGCGGGCAGACCGAACCGCCCTTCTATCACGACTACTTCGAGCGCGTCGAACACCTGATCGGCGACCGGACGAGCGACCTGTCCGCGCTCGAGGGTCGGGAGTGGGACGCCGTCATCGACAACTCCGCCTCCTACCCGAGCTGGGTCGCCTCGACCGCGGAACTCCTGCGCGACCAGGTCGACCGCTACCTTTTCGTCTCGTCCATCTCCGCCTACGCCGACTTCGCCACGGTCGGGATCGATGAGGACTACCACGTCGGGCAGTTGTCGCCGGACGAGGCCGAAGACGACGGAGGATACGGACCGAGGAAGGCGCGCTGCGAGGCGTACGCGCGCGAGGCGTTCGGGGAGAACGCGATCATCGTGCGCCCGGGGCTCATCATCGGGCCCGGAGACAACACGGATCGCTGGACCTACTGGCCGGTGCGGGTCGACCGCGGCGGCGAGGTCCTGGCCCCGAACACCCCCGCCGATCCGGTGCAGAACGTCGACGCCCGCGACCTCTCCGAGTGGATCGTGCGCCTCGTCGAGGGCCCCGGGAACGGAGGCACGTACAACGCCACGGGCGAAGTGCAGCAGTTCGGCGACATGCTGGAGGAGATTCGCGGCGCGCTCGGCTCCGACGCCACCTTCACCTGGGTGTCGACCGAGTTCATGCAGGAGCACGAGGTGGCGCCATGGGGCCACATGACGAACTGGACGCCGCCCGAAGGGGAGACGGTGGGGATGAACCAGGTCTCGGTGGCAGCCGCCATGCAGGCCGGGCTCACCTTCCGCCCGCTCGCCGACACCGCCCGCGACACCGTCGAATGGTGGAACTCGCTCCCCGAGGAGCGCCGCGCCGCCCCCGTGGCCGGCCTTCCCGCCGAACTGGAAGCCGAGGTCCTCGCCGCCTGGCACGCCCGCGCCTGAAGAAATGCTCCTGAACGCCCCGATCCGGCGGCCCTCGCTCGCGACCGTCCTCGCAGCCACGCTCGCGTGCGGCGGCGCCGGGACCGAACCGGCGCCGAGGCCCGACCCGGAGCCGGAGCCCGAGCCGCCGCCGGCTGCGGCGACCACGGCGACGTACCGCGTGGTCTTCGAGGCGACGTGGAGCGCGTCGACGCACCCGACCAACTTCCCTGGGGGAGCCCACTTCTCGCCGCTGATCGGCGCCGTGCACGACGAAGACGCGACCTTCTGGGCACCGGAGGGCGCCGCCACGCCGGGGATCGAGAGCATGGCGGAAACCGGAAGCACGAGTGCTCTGACGAATGAGATTCAGGCCGAAATCCCGGACAACGCGCTCGCGGTCGTCAACGGGTCCGGGATCCGCAGCCCCGGCGCCAGGACGATCCAGGCGGTCACGCTTCGCGAGGACTTCCCGCTGGTCACCCTGGTCACGATGATCGCCCCGAGCCCGGACTGGTTCGTGGGCGTGTCGGGGCTTTCGCTGCGGGATGCCGCGGGAAACTGGATCGAGGAACTCGAGGTGGTCCTCTACCCCTACGACGCGGGGACGGACAGCGGGCCTTCCTACAATTCGGCCAACGACGATACGCAGCCGAGGGAACCGATTCACAGCCTGCGGGGCGTGAATCCCTTCTCCGACGAACCCATCGGCACCTTCACCTTCACGCGCACGGACGCATAGCCAGGCGGCGATTCACGAGGCAGTAGCGAGTCACCGCCACATCTCCTCGTCGATTTCCTCGAACACCCTCGTCGCTTCCTTGAATTCCCGGTACTCCTCCTCGGTCCAGTCGCCGGCGAACCGCGCGAGGCCGTTGGACCTCCGTCTCCCGACCCCGAGGCTCTGGCGGAGGAGATCGATGACGGTCTGGTTGAGCGACCGGCCGCGGCGTCGCTTTTCGGCATCCAGCGCGCGGGCGAGTGCGCAGCAATTGCTGCGATCAGCAGCCGTCAGACGACGTCGTCGAGGAGGAAGAGGTCGGTGAGGAGCGCCCTCAGGTGGGACGAGGCGTTGAGGTTGTCGATCAACTGCGAGCTGATCGTCTCCTGGGTGAGGACGAGCCGCACGGCGGCCCCGGCCCGGGCGGCGTCCGCGGACGTGACGTCGATCATCTCTCCGTAGGCGCCGGCCGGCTCGAGTCCCTCCGCCGCGACGAGGCCGCCAAGGTCGTTCGCCAGCGCCCGGAGCGCGGCATCCGTTCGGCTCAGGTATTCCCGCAACTGGCCGCCGACCTTCGAGGCTTCCTCCTGCTCGGCGCCGAGCGCGGCGTAGGAGAGGAAGAACTCGTACGCCTTTTCGAGGACCTCGATGTGAGCCTTCAGCTCGTCGCGGCTCAAGCGGGCACGACCCCGTCGGGATCCGCGGACGACGCGCTCCCTCCGGCCGACTCGGCCCCGGCGGGCTCCGTCCCCAGCTTCCAGAGGTCCGGATCGTAGTGCTCGAGGTATTCCTCGCGCGTGATCCAGCCCTTGATCATGGAGCGGGTCATCCAGCGCTTCTCGGGCCGGATGGCGAAGTAAACGTGGGCGATGACCATCGTGACGAGCCCGACCCCGCACAGCCCGTGCATGACGAACACGAGCCCCCACGTGGAGTCGCCGAGGAAGTACGGATTGCTCGCCCAGAACCAGGTGTCGACCCCCACCATCATGAGGATCCCCGTGACGATCACCCCGCCCGAGACGAGCGTCACGGCGTTGTGGTAGGCGCGCTGGTCCAGGGGGTACTTCCCGGACCGCTCCTCCTTGGCCGGCTCGCGTCGCAGGAACTTCCCGATCGCCTGGAACGCCTGCCCGAGTTCCTTCGTCCCGGTCCACACGGACCAGAAGTCCTGTTTCGTCGTCGCGTGGATGATGTGGTAGATGATGAGGAGGGTGAGGACGACGCCGGCGATCCAGTGGATGGTGACCCAGGCGAACTGGACGCCGATCACGGGGAAGAACGCCGTGACGAGCAGCGTGAGCATGGTCGCCGCCATGAGCCAGTGGAACGTCCGGGACGCCTGTGAGTGGCGCTCCACGCGCTCGGGCACCTCGGGAGCCGCCTCCGACGCGCTCTTCGGAGCCTTGGGCGCCATGATCCAGACGTACAGATGGTGTCCGACCACGAACACGAAGCCGGCAATGGCGGCGGCCCAGAGCAGATCCCAGGCGACGCCGACGAGTACCTCCTGGCCCCAGGGATTCGGCGCCGTTCTGAGGATCTCCATTTAGGCCATGTCTCCCCGCACCGCGCGCCGGACGAGATTCCGCGCGAGCGGCACCTTGTAGTCGTTGTGGCGCAGCGGCTTGAAGCCGCGCGTGGCGAGTTCGCCGGCCGCCATGCCGGTGTCGTCGTCCGCCGGCATCCCCTGTACGAGGCGCTCGACATCGGTCAGCCGCACGGGCGTCGGGGCCACCCCGTTGATCGCGATCCGGGCGCGCTCGATCGTGCCGTTCGACTCCACGATCGCGGCGGCCACGCTGGCCAGCGCCCAGTCCCACGACTTCCGGTCGCGGACCTTCTCCCAGTAGAAGCGCGCGCCCGCCCAGTCGCCGGGGATGCGCACGTGCGTCAGGAGGTCTCCCGGCTCCAGCACGGTCATGCGCTGGATGTCGATCTCCGGGCCGACGAAGAAGTCCTCGGCCTCGTACACGCGCTCGCCGCCCGAACTGCGCACCATCATCTGCGCGCCGAGGGCGACCAGCGCCCCGGCCGTGTCCGCCCCGTTGACGGCCACGCAGCGGCTCTGTCCGGTCACGGCGTGCTCGCGGTTCATGGACTGCGGCGTCCCCGCGTAGCAGATGTTCCCGCCCGCGCGGTAGCACGGCCACCCGCCCCGGTAGTACCAGCAGCGCGTGTCCTGGATGAGGTTGCCGCCCAGCGTCCCCTGGTTCCGGATCTGCGGCGTCGCCACCTCGGCGGCGGCGTCGGCGAGGATTCCGAAGCGCGACCGCACCTCCTCGTTCGCCACCACGTCCCGCAGCGAGGTCATGGCGCCGATCTCGAGCCCGTCTCCGCTGGCGCGTATCCCGGTCAGCTCGCTCACGGAGCCCAGTTCGACGACGACGTCGGGCCGCTTGATGCGGTCCTTGAACCAGTCCATCGAGTCGAGGCCGCCGGCCAGGACCCAGGTGTTGTCGTGGCGCTCGAGCACGTCCAGCGCCTCGTCCACGCTCGTCGGCTGGAAGAGCTCGAACGCGGGCATCATGTCGCGAATCACGGCCATCGTTCTATCTCCCCTAGCTGTGGATCTCGGTGAGTGCGTGCGGCTGCGCCCGGCCCTCGAGTTCGGCCAGGATCACGTCCGTCGTCAGCGGGATCCGGCACAGGCAGCGCCCGCCGAGCGCGTCCGCGATCGCGGAGGTGACCGCGGCGGACCCGGCCCCGACCGGCGGCTCTCCGATCCCCTTGGCGCCGATCGGCGTCTGCGGGTCCGGCTCGCCCGCTGCCGCCCAGTCCATGCTGAGCGGCACGTCGAGGATGCCGGGAGGTCTTGCGGTGTAGAGCCGGTGAGCGAAGGGCACGCCCCACTTCGGGTCATACACCCACTTCTGGCTGCGCGCCTGCCCGAAGCCCTGCACGCTGCCGCCGTGGATCTGCGCCGCGAGGCTGCGCGGGTGCACGACGATCCCGCAGTCGGCCGATCCGGTGTAATCGACGAGCCGCACGTCGCCCGTCTCGGTGTCGAGTTCGACGACCGCGAAGCCCACGACCCACGACCAGGTCGAACCCTCGTGCGAGAAGTTGTCCCGGGCGACGCCCATGAGGCCCTGGCCCGCGAGTTGCGCGGCCGAAGCCCGCGTGTAGTCGTTGATGTCCTCCGGCAACTCCTCGCCGGAGTATTCGCCGCCCATGGCGATGGCGCGCTCCGAAGCCTGCGCGAAGCTCATGGAGCCCCCCGGCCCGGTCACGCGCGCGCCACCGACCCGGTATGCGCTCGCCGCACCGCCCAGCGCGGCGGCCGCGACCTCCTGCAGCTTCCGCTTCATGTCGAGCGCGGCGGCGTAGTTCGCGCGCGTGTGCGCGTGGATCGTCTGGCTCCCCGCCTGCACCGAGCTGTATGGATGGTGCTGCGAGCTGTCGCCCCAGATGACCGCGCAGTCGTCCCACTCGAGACCGAGTTCGTCCGCCGCGGCGCGGGCCGTGTCCGCCATGGAGTGTGTGCCGAGGTTCCCGATCCCCTGGTGGATGTACAGCGTCCCGTCGGGGCGAATGAGGAGGAGCCCGTCGAAACCCGACGAGCCGCCGACGTACGGGCTCACGCCGACGCCCACGCCCGTGACCTTCGTCCCGTTCCGCTGTCCGCTGAGCGCCTGCTTCCCGGCCCAGTCGAACTGCGCCGCGCCCACATCGATCGCCTCGCGCACGAAGGCGCTCGTGGTCGTCGCCCGCTGCGGCCCGAACTCCGAATCGTGCGTTGGGGCGTTGATCTTGCGGATCTCCACCCGGTCGATCCCCAGTTCGCGCGCCGCCTTGTCGACGAGCGGCTCGAGCATGGCGACGATCTGCGCGCCGCCCGGCGCCCGCTGCGCCGCCCGGGGCGGGGTGTTCGTGTAAAGCGTGAGGCCGCGGAACCGCATCGCATCGGGCTGGTACATGAGGTCCGTCACGGCGCCCGCGGTGTTGTAGTCGCCCGACCGCCCGTAGGGCCCGTGGTCCTGGACGATGTAGAGGTCGACCGCAGTGATCTTCCCATCGTTCCGGAAGCCCATCTTCGTCCAGGCCTGGAAACCCGGGCGGGCACGGCCGATGTAGTTCTCCTCGTAGCGGTTGATCCGCATCATCACCGGCCGCTGGATCTTCCTCGCGAGGAGCGCGGTGGCCTGGTAGATCGTGGCGCCGGCGATCTTGGAGCCGAACCCGCCGCCGCAGTACTGACCCACGAAGACGACATCCTCCGGATCGAGGCCCAGCTGCCCCGCCAGCGCCTGGTGGGTGCGTTGCGTGCTCTGCGTGGACCCGTACAGGTAGCAGCGGCCGTCCTCCCAGTACGCCATGGAGCTGCGCGGCTCCATCGGATGGTGGGTGAGCGACTGGTGTACGATCGTGTCCTCGAGGACGTAGTCCGCGTCGGCGAATGCCGCGTCGAGGTCGCCGTGCGTCCACTCGTCCGTCGGCTCGCCCATCGGCAGCCGGCCTTCGGCCTCGGCCGCGTCGAACTCGGCCTGCGGCCACTTGAGGGACACGAGTTCGCGCCCGTTCTCCCCGAAGCGCATGACGTTGCCCTCGAGGCGGGCGTTCGGGCCGCCGGGCCGCAGGCTGTCGAGCGGGTCGATCGCGAACGGGAGCGGCTCGAGGTCGATGTCGATCGCCTCGATCGCGTCCGCCGCCGTCGTCTCGTCGACCGCCGCCAGCGCGAGGATCGGCTCGCCCACGTACTTCGGCTCATCCGTGAGCGCGGCTTCGCCCGGTGCGTCGGGCTGGTTGACCTCGCTCGCCCGCAGGATCCCGAGCACCCCGGGCATCGCGAGCGCGCGGCTCGCGTCCACGCTGCGCACGCGCGCGTGCGGCATGGGGCTGAGGAGGAGCTTGGCGAACACCATGCCCTCCGCCCGGAAGTCCTCCGCGTACTTGGCTCGTCCCGTGACTTTCGCGCGCAGATCCGGCGGCGAAATGTCCTGTCCGATTAGCGCCATGACCGTCCTCCCCTCACACCGTGCGCCGCGCGTACTCGGCGGCACGCATGGCGGAGTTCAGGATTTTGTTGTAGTCCCCGCAGCGGCAGAGATTGCCGGAGAGCGCCTCCGCCGTCTCTTGGCGCGTGGGCTCGGGATTCTCGTTCGTCAGCGCGACCATGCTCATGATGAAGCCGGGCGCGCAGAAGGCGCACTGGAATCCGCCCTCGTCGATCACCGCCTGCTGCACGGGGTGCAGCGTGCCGTCCGCGCCCTCGAGCCCCTCGATCGTCGTCACCGACCGGTCGCGCACCACGTTCGTCAGCATCGAGCACGCGTAGTGCGAGACCCCGTCGATGAGCACCGTGCAGGCGCCGCACTCCGCGCGGTCGCACCCGAGCTTCGTGCCGGTGAGCCCGAGCTTGTAGCGGAGCGTCATCGCCAGCGTCTCCTGCGGCATGACATCCACCGAACGCGACACGCCGTTCACGTTCAGCGAAATCATGCGGGGCATCGACGCCCGCACCGCGGCGCTGGCCGACAGGCTCCGGGCCCGGAAGAGGTGACTGGAGGAGGAGACCACCGCGCCGGTCGCGATGACCCCCTTGATGAACGTCCTTCGGGAATGACCGGTTGGCGTCTCGGTCGTGATCTCGGCGTCACTCATGGGCGAACCTCAAGCAGGGAGCGGGAGACACAACGATCCACGGTGAATCCTTACATCGCCCGACCGGGGAAACAAGACTCCGGCCACGCTCCCGGCGCGGGCGTCACAGGATCCTGAGGAATCGGGGGTCCACGGAAAGGAGGAGGACCCAGTTCCCTTCGCTCCGAGCCGGCGATGGATCGCCGCGCAGGCCGCGCATGAGGTCGAGGCGCAGGATGTCGTAGAAAAGGCCCAGGCCCAGTCCGGCCGAGGCGCGGAGCCCCTCGCTTCCGCTCACGCCGAAGCGGCGGGCGGCGTCCTCCCCTGCGCTCCCGAGTCCGGCCCAGCCGATGGCGCCGACGGCGCGCAACCGCACCCAGGGTGAGGCGATGGCGCGGGACACCTCGGCGCGCCACAGTACCAAGCGGTCCCCGCCCCAGCCGCGAAACTCGTAGCCGGGCAGCGAACCGCGTCCGCCGAGCAGAAAGAGCCGCTGGGCCGGCAATTCCCCGCCGGCGAGACCGAATTCCACGCCACTCGCCCAGTCCCACGCGCCGTCCGAGCCGCCGCGGGCGGCCCGCAGCGCGACCGTGGCGCGCGTGTAGCCGAAGTTCCCGACGCCGCTCGCCGCCGCTTCGCCCGCGAGTTCCAGCCCCCAGCGCGCGCCCGGGCCGCTCGCGAGGTCGACCGTCAGGCCCGCATCGAGCCGTGCGAGGTCCCCCTCGTCAACGGGACGCACGGGGCGAAGCGGCCGATCGCCGAACAGTTCGGTCCCGACGACGAGATCCGCCCGCTCGTGTCTCTCGAAGGACGCGCCCACGCGCCAGCGCACGGGGCCGCCGCGGCGCGCGATCCCGATCCGTCCGCCGGTGGCGAGGTAGGGGTCCTCGTAGTCCTCTCCCTCGGCGAGGAGCGCGAGCGTGCGCAGCACCCCCGCGGCCGCAATCGGTCCCGCATCGCGATGAGCCCTGAGCCAGCCGTCGACCTCGACGTCGACCCCTCCCAGCCGGCGCCGCAGTCCGAGGTTCGCCTGAGGCCGCGCCGCCCCGATCGCGTGGCCGCCCCCGAACGACACCCGCGTGAGATCGTTCGGCCGGTAGGCGCCGCCGGCCCCGATGAACAGGCCCTCGGAACGCCGCGCCCGGATCCCCCCCGATGCGTTCGGAAGCGCGAGTTGCCAGCGTCGGCCCCCGAGCAGCGTCTGCCGCCGCAGAAGCTCGCGGGCCTTCGCGACCGCCGCCTCCGGATCGCCGTCGGCGCCTCCCGCCTCGATGGGCCCCCCGTAGAGCGGGTCTTCCCATGCATCGAAGCGGGCCAGTTCCTCCTCGCGATAGCTGTAGATGAGCTGGCCGGGGCCGAGGCTGAAGAGCGCCTCCTCGTCGAATTCGTAGTCGAGGACGCGGAGGCGGGTCCGGATGAGCGTCTCGAGCGGGAAGTCGAACCAGGGCAGCGAGCGTGTGATCTCGACCTCCTGCTCGTCGGGCAGCCAGTAACGGCCTCCCCACAGCGCCGAGCGCAGGTCGACGACGAGCCGCACGATCTGCGGATCGCGATAGGCGGCGGGGGTGAACGTGAGCCGCATGCGCGCGATGGCCCCCGTCTCCCGTTCGACGAAGAGCGACCCCACCGCGCCCGCGGCGGTGCGGTCCCGCGGACGGACCTCCAACTCGAAGACCCGGGCGGTTCGGTCGCGGAGCCGGATCTCGAGCGAGTCCGCGAGCCGGTATTCGTAGAACTCGCGCGCGCCCGCCCCCGCCGGATGAAGGACGTTCCGGATCTCGAGGCCGTCTCCGAGCCGGATCCGATCCCCGAAGTTGTCGAGGACGAGAAAGAGATGGTCGAGGTGATAATGGATGGTCGTCGGCAGCCGGCGTTCGTGTCGGCGCCCGACGATCGTCTGCATCGTCCGGTCCGGGTTCTGCCAGCGGACATCCAGCGCGAGCTGGTCCGCCCGGATGACGTGCCGTTCCCCGAGGATGTCGCCGAGGTAGTAGACGTGCCCCTGCACGTCGGCCCGAAATCGTTCGAGAGAACTGTCGGCCCAGGCGTGCCGCCGCGCTTCGATCGCGCGCTCGATGAGGGGAAGGGCCGCCTCGGAGTTCCAACCATCGGAGACCCCGGCCTGCGGAGCCGCGGCCGACGCTGCGGGGATTTCCTGGGCTCCGGTCCCGGACGCGAAGCAGAGCGTCGCCATGGCGACCACGGCGGTGGCCACAGCGGCGGCCACGATCCGCGGCTCAGCCGAAGAGATCCTCCTGCCCGTCATCATCCGATTCCATGACCCGGCGGAGTCTGCCGGCCCAGTACTCGACGTCGAACCCCTCTTCGTTCTTCAGCATCCGCTTGAGTACGGGCGACAGGTCGCGCAGCGCGCCCACGAGATCCTCGGCGATGGAGCCGGCCTCGGCGACCCGGGCTTCGTCCGGGAGCGACGCCATGTCCCGAAGGATGGAAGCCTCGGATCGAGACGCGGTGACGGGCTCGGGCCTGCTGGCGACGAAAACCTCCGTCCGCCTGCCGGGTCCCCGGTCTTCCTCGATCGGGAGCAGTCCCACGATCTGGTCGGAGCGCCAGTACTTCGCGTATCCGAGGTGGACCATCCGGTCGCGTTTGATCTCCACGCCGCCTCCCGTTCAGCATGTTCCCGCCTCGGAGATCCTCGAGGGCGCCCGGGGCGGAGGAACCCGACAGCCAAGGTCTGGCAAGCTCGCAAGGGCCCCGTCCGCGCCGCAACACCGCCGCCCGCCCGAACTGGCGGCATGCGGTGGCACGCGGCGGCCTCCGTTGGCATGCGGCGGCGGCCGTTGATTGCCCGTTGACGGCTCCGCCGAACATGTTCAGCGACACCCATGGCCAGAATACGCACGATCCGTGATCCCCTGTGGGGGAACGTCCGGCTGGACGAGGACGCGGCGGAGATTCTCGACACGCCCCAGTTCCAGCGACTGCGGCGCGTCAAGCAACTCGGCTTCGCGCACCTCGTGTATCCCGGCGGCGTCCACAACCGCTTCCTGCACGCCCTCGGGGTCTACCATCTCGTTTCGCGGGCCATCTCCTGCCTTGAGCGCGACGGACACCTCGACGCGCTGGACGCGGAGGCCATGGGCGAACTGCCCGTCGTTCGTCTCGGCGCGCTCCTGCACGATGTCGGGCATTACGCCTTCTCGCACGCGGTGGAGGAACTCGGTCCGGGAGCGATCCCGGGAGACCACGAGGAGATCGCGGCGCGCTTCATGGCGGCGGACCCTATCCGGCGCGTCCTCGAGCGGTACGGTCCGGATGCCGGGGCCCGCATCGGCGCCCTCATCCGCGGGCAGTCCGGCCACCCGTTGCAGGGGCTGATCTCGGGATCGCTGGACCTCGACAAGATCGACTACCTCCGGCGCGATTCCCTCTTCTGCGGTGTGCCGTACGGGGCCGTGGACGTGGATCGGCTGCTCCCGGCCCTCACGGTCGCGCGCGAAGGGGCCGGACGCCCGCTCGAACTCGCGGTCAGCGAGAAGGGACTCAGCGCGCTGGAGACGCTCCTCTTCTCGAAGTACCAGATGTTCCGCAACATCTACTGGCACCACGCCGTGCGCGCCGCGACGCTGACCTTCGTGCGCCTCGTCCAGACGGCGCTCCAAAGCGGTCTGCTCTCCCCGGAGGACCTGGCGGGTCCCAGCGACGAGGAACTGCTCTCGCTCATCGACCGGCGGATAGAACGATCGTTGGCGGGCCGGGGGCACGATCCCGCCTCGACGTTCGGTCGCGCCGCCCAGTTGCTGCGCGCTCTCGTGGACCGTCGCCTCCCGAAGCGGCTCGTGGAGTTGACGGGCGACCAGCTTCCGAACGCGTTGTCGTCGTGGCCGTCGCGTCGCGCGGACCTCGTCGCCGCGCTCGAGCGGCGCATGGCCCTCGAGTGGGGTCTGTCCGAGGGGGCGGTGATGCTCGACTACCCAAGCTACCCGGGCATGCTCGAGCTCAACCTGCTCCTTGTGCGGAACGACGGCGAAGTCCGCCGGCTGACCGAGATGGGCGAGCGCGGCCTCATCGACATCCCGCGGCTCGGACGTTCCCTGCACCACTCGGCGCGGGTGCTGCGCATCTTCTCCTTCGAACCTTCCGCGCCGCGCGATCCGAAGCCGGTGCTGGCGCTGATCGAAGCCGCCGAAGAGGAAGTGGAGGCACGGCTGGACTCGGGAACGGCAGTCCTGGCGTGAGGAGGCAGGCGCGGCGAATCCACTCGGTGGCGCCCGCGCCGAACGGCGCCGGGGCGGCCGGCGAGGCGCCTCTCGTGCAGCTCGACCACCTGGATACGCTCTGGTTCCAGGTCACCGGGACGGTCTGCAACCTGCGCTGCGTCCACTGCTTCATCAGCTGCGCCCCGGACAACCGCAGCTTCGAGTTCCTGTCGCTCGCCGAGGTCGAGGACTGGCTCCGGCGCTCGGAGGCGTGGGGCGTCAAGGAGTACTACTTCACCGGCGGCGAGCCCTTCATGCACCCCGATCTCCCGGCCATGCTGGAGCGGACCCTGGAGCGGGGACCGGCCTCCGTGCTGACGAACGGGACGCTGCTTCCCGCGCGGGCCCTGAAACCCATCGCCCGGATCGCGCGCGCGGCGAGCTACTCGCTCGAGATGCGCGTTTCTCTCGATGGGCCGTCGCCCGAGACGAACGACCCCATCCGGGGCGAGGGCACGTTCGACCGCGCCATGGACGGCGTTCGGAAGCTGCTCGAGGAGGGATTCCTCCCCATCATCACCGCCACGCAGGTGTGGGAACCGGAACAAGATGAGGAGGTGCGACAGGCGTTCGTCGCCCGGCTTCGGGCCCTCGGGTACGAGAACCCGCGGCTCAAGATCCTCCCCTCCCTCCGCATCGGACGCGAAGCGGATCGCGTGCGCCCGTACACGGACGAGGAGCGGGTGACGGAGGCGATGATGGAGGGGTACGACGAGAACCAACTGCTCTGCGCTTCGAGCCGGGTGGTGACGAACCGCGGCATCTACGCCTGCCCCATCCTCATCGAGACGCCGGCGGCCCGCATGGGTTCGACGCTGGAGGAGGCCTCCCGCCCGGTGCGGCTCGACGAGTCCGCGTGCTACACGTGCTGGCTGTACGGCGCGATCTGCTCCAACTACGGGGGCATCGGGCAGGATGTCTCCTGAACCGCGCCGGATCGCCGTCTTCGGCGGTGTCTACAGCAATCACCTGGCGCTCGCTGCCGCGATCGAGGACGCGACGGCGCGGGGAGCGGAGGCGCTCTACTGCCTGGGCGACCTGGGGGCGTTCGGCCCCCATCCGGACCGGGTCTTTCCGCTCCTCGTCGACCACGATGTGCGCGTCCTGCGCGGGAACTATGACGATTCAATCGCGCGCGGCCTCGACGATTGCCAGTGCGGCTACACCGATCCCCGCGACAACTACTTCGCGCGCCTCTCGTACCGCTACACGTTTCGGAACACGCACGAGCGGTGGCGCGGCTGGCTGGGCCGTCTCCCGGGCGAGATCCGCCTCGACGTGAACGGCACGCGGGTGCTCATGTGCCACGGCAGCCCCCGGCGCATGAACGAATTCCTCTGGGAATCCGCCACCTCGACGCAGTTCCTGACCTGGATCGCCCGCGAGTACGAGGCGGATGTCGTGCTCGCGACCCATACCGGGATCCCGTGGCAGCGCTCGCTGTCCGGCGGCGGGCTGTTCGCGAACGTCGGCGTGCTGGGCCGGCCCGCGAACGACGGGAGGACGGAGGTCTGGTACGCGCTGCTCGATTTCGGCGCCGCCTCCGGGGCGCCGCCGGCCCTCGAGTTCGTGCCCGTGGACTACGATCACGAGCGCCTCGCACGCGAGATGCGCGACGAAGCGCTGCCGGAGGAGTTCGTGGACACGATCCTCACGGGTTGGTGGACCACCTGCCTCGAGGTCCTCCCGGCTCGTGAGCGCGCCCGAGGCCGCTTCTGACGGGCTCCGCGGGTGGCGGATCCGGCGACAGATTTGCGGGCGCGCCCAGTCGCGCTAGCTTTGAGGGAGCGACCGACGTTTCGTGCGTGGCGGCCGACGCCGGCAGATCGGGCCGGCCGCCCGGCCTGGCCGACGCCCGCGAAGGGAGGAAGTTGCGATGGATCGCGAAGGTTTGTCGCCGAACATCCTCGAACGCTACCTCGAGGAACTGGGTCGTTATCCGCTCCTGAGCCCCAGCGAAGAACGCGAGACCGCCCGCTCCGCCCGCGGCGGGGACGCCTCCGCCCTCGACCGCCTCGTCCGTGCGAATCTGCGCTTCGTCATCTCGATCGCCCGACGCTACCGCAACAAGGGGCTGAGCTTCCTCGACCTCATTCAGGAGGGGAACGTCGGTCTGATCATTGCCGCCCGGAAGTTCGACCCGGACCACGGCGTGAAGTTCATCAGCTACGCCGTGTGGTGGATTCGCCAGGCGATCCTGTCCGCCATTGCGAAGCAGGGCCGGCCCGTGCGAGTGCCTCTCAACCGGGCGACCGAGTTGGCGCGCATGCTCCGCGTGCGGGGCGAACTGCGTCAGACTCTCGATCGCGAACCCAGCGATCGGGAAATCGCGGAGGGAGCGAAGCTGACGGCACCCACGGTCGCCCTGCTGCGGAGGCTGAACGCGCGCGAGGTTCGACTCGACGCGCGGGTCGGGGCCGCCGCCGACACCGATCTCGCGGAGCGGTTCCTCGCGGACGAAACGGATGTCGCGGAAGTCGTCGAAGGGCGTCTGCTGAAGCGGCACATCGCCGAGGGCCTGCGGCGTCTGCGGCCGCGGGACGCCCGCGTCGTCCGCCTGTACTACGGACTGCAGGGCGAAGACCCGCATACGCTGGAGCAGATCGGTCGCCTGCTGGGCGTGACGCGCGAACGCGTCCGCCAACTCCGGGACCGGGCGCTGCGGGAGTTGCGGGAAGGTCCCGAGGGGCAGAGCCTCGCCACGTTCGCGACCTAGGAGCTTGACGCGTCTGGGTCTGTTTCAGCATCCCGACTGCAGCCGGCACGACACGGGCTGGGGTCACCCGGAGCACCAGGGCCGGCTCCGCGCCGTGATGAGCGCGCTCGAGCGGGCGCTGCCCGAGCTTCACGAGGATGTCCTCCCCGTCATGCCGCCCCCGGCCGGCGTCGCCGAACTGGAGCGGGCCCACACGCCGGGACACGTGGAAAGGGTGCGGGCGATCTGCGACCGGTCCGTCGAGAGCGGACGGATCGAGCGGATCGATCCCGACACGCCCGTCTCGCCGGGAAGCTGGGACGCCGCCGTGGCCGCCTCCGGGTGCGGCGTCGCGGCGGTGGACGCGGTGCTCGACGGGATGTGCCGCGCCGCTTTCTGCGCCGTGCGCCCGCCGGGCCACCACGCGACGCCGGACCGGGCGATGGGCTTCTGCCTCTTCAATCACATCGCCGTGGCCGCCCGTCACGCCCTGGTCCGGCCGGAAGTCGAGCGGGTTCTGATCGTGGATTGGGACGTGCACCACGGAAACGGGACCCAGGACATCTTCTACGACGACCCCTCCGTCTTCTTCCTCTCGATGCACCAGCACCCGCTCTTCCCCGGCACCGGGTCGGCCGATGAACGAGGGCGGGGAGCGGGGGAGGGAACGACGCTGAATCTTCCCATGCCCGCGGGTCTCCCGCCCGAACGCTATGTGGAGACGCTGCTCGATGGCGTGGACCGGGCCACGGCCGACTTCGAGCCCGACATCACGCTCATCTCCGCCGGGTTCGACGCGGGGGCGGAAGATCCGCTGGGGGGCTTCACGCTCACCCCGGCGCACTTCGACGCCCTGACGCACGGGGTCGTCGAGCGGACGCCGGCCACGGCCCGAAACCGCGTGGTCTCCTTCCTCGAGGGCGGTTACAATCCCGACGAACTGGGACGCAACGTCGTCTCACACCTGACAGCCCTGCGCGACGCCACGGGCTGACCGCGCAGGATCTGGCCCGCAGCCGCCCCGCAGAACAGGAGCCCGGCCTTGCCCGACCTCGACGCCACCTTTCTGGAGACCGCTTCCCGCGAGCTCGAGCGACAGAAAACCGATGCCTGGCTGCTGTACGACTTCCGGGCCCTCAATCCGCTGGCGGCGCACCTCGTCGGCCTGCCCGAAGGCCAGAAACGCCGGTACTTCGTCCTCATCGAACCGGGGCGGACGCCGCACGCGCTCGTCCAGAAGATCGAGGTGTCCGGTTGGGAGGGGTGGCCGCACCGGCTCACGAGCTACGTCGGTTGGGACGAGATGGAGGCGGCGCTGCGCGAGATGCTGCGGGGCATGGATGCGGTCGCGATGGAGGTGAGCCCCCGGGACTCGATCCCGTATGTGGACCACGTCCCCGCCGGCGTCGTCGAACTGGTCGAGTCGCTCGGACCCCGAGTCGTCAGTTCGGTGGACCTGATCTCCGGGACGGCGGCCCAGTGGGGCGCGCACGGGCACGCACTGCACCACGGGGCGGCCGAGATCCTGGCGCGGACCGCGCGGACGGCGTTCGAACTGGCCGCGCGCGCGGCGGGACTGACGCCCGAGGCGGACCCCGGGACCGCCGCCGCCTTCGATACCTCCGACGAGCCCACCCCGGTTACGGAGCACGACCTCGCCGAGTGGATCCGGGCGCGCCTGCGCGCCGAGGGTCTGACGGAGGCGGACACGATCGTCGCGGTGGGTCCCAACGCCGCCAAGCCGCACTACGAACCCCGCGCGGAGGGATCGTCGACTCTGACGGCGGACCGGGTGTTCATGGTCGATCTGTGGGGGCGCGTGGCGGGGGAACCCGACGCGGTCTTCGCCGACCAGACGTGGATGGGCTTTCTCGGCCCGGCGCCGCCCGCCGACGTGATCGCCGGCTGGGACGCGGTCGTCGCGGCCCGCGACGCGGCGGTCGACGTCATCCGCGAAGACCCGGGCGCCACCGGCGCCGACGCGGACCGCGCCGCCCGGGACACGCTGATCGCGCGCGGCTACGAGGACGCCATCTTCCATCGCACCGGGCACGGCATCGACCGCGAACTCCACGGCGTCGGTCCCACCCTGGACAGCATCGAAATGCGGGACGACCGGCGGCTCGTGGCGGGCGTCGGCTTTTCCGTCGAGCCCGGCGTCTATCTGGAGGGACGCTTCGGCCACCGCACGGAGATCGACGTCTACATGCGCGAGGACGGGCCGGAAGTCACGCCGTCCCGCATCCAGTACAACCTCTGGCGGACGAGCGAGAGTTGAGAGTCTCCTGGGAGCAGTTCCACGTCGAGACGGCGCACCCCTTCGGCATCAGCCGGGGCGTGAAGACGGGTGACGACCTGGTGTGGGTGCGGCTGGAACACGAGGGGATCGAAGGCTGGGGCGAGGCGGATCCGTCCGGGTACTACGGGGAGACGGCGGACACGGTGGAAGCCGCGCTGAAGAAGCTGGCCCCCCGCCTCGAGGAGGTCGAAGATCCGTTCCGGCTCGAGAACATCGAGCGGGACCTCGCGAGCCTCCTCGGCCGCAACGGGTCGGCCCGCTGCGCGATCTCGTCGGCGCTTCACGACTGGGTCGGAAAGCGCGCCGGGCTTCCGCTCTGGAAGCTGTGGGGCCTGGATCCGGCCGACGCGCCGCTCAGTTCGTTCACGATCGGCATCGACGCTCCGGACGTCATGGCCCGCAAGACGCGCGAGGCCGAAGCGTGGCCCATCCTCAAGATCAAGCTCGGGAGCGACGACGACGAAGCGCGGCTGAGCGCCGTCCGCGGCGCGGCGCCCGACAAGATCCTGCGCGTGGACGCGAACGCGGCCTGGACTCCCGCCGAGGCCGTGGAGGGGATCGCGATGTGCGCCGATTACGGGGTGGAGTTCGTGGAGCAGCCGCTCCCCCCGACGGAAAACGACGAGTTGGCCTTCGTCCGTTCGCGCGCGGTGCTGCCCATCGTCGTGGACGAGTCGAGCATCGTGGCGAGCGACATCCCGCGACTCGACGGCCTCGTCGACGGCATCAACATCAAGCTGGCGAAGTGCGGAGGTCCGAGAGAGGCGCTCCGCATGGTGCACACCGCGCGCGCGTGCGGCCTCTCGGTCATGCTCGGGTGCATGCTGGAGACGAGCCTCGGGATCGCGCCCGCGGCGCACCTGGCCCCGCTCGTGGACTACGCGGACCTGGACGGCGCCGCGCTCCTCCGTTCCGATCCGTTCACCGGCCCGCATCTCGAGGAGGGTCGAATCGTCCTGCCCGACGGCCCGGGACTCGGCGTGGAGCGCGCCGCCGAGGGGGCGCCCGCCTGAGCCGGCCGAGGCTCGCGGTCAAGATCTGCTGCATCGAGAGCCCCGGGGAGGCCGCGCTCGCCGCCCGCTACGGGGCGACGGCGATCGGCCTCGTCTCCGCGATGCCGAGCGGGCCCGGGGTCATCGACGAGGCCAGGATCCGCCGCATCGCCGCCGGGGTCCCCCGCGGCGTCGCCACCTTCCTGCTCACGTCGCGAACGGACCCGGAGGAGATCGCGGCCCAACAGCGAGACGCCGGGGCCGACACGCTCCAACTCGTGGACCGGCTGGCGCCCGCTGCGCTCCGCGGTCTGCGCCGTCGTCTGCCGGGGGTCTCGCTCGTCCAGGTGGTGCACGTCCGGGGGGAACACTCGGTGGAGGAAGCGGTCGCGGTGGCGCCGCTGGTCGACGCGGTACTGCTCGACTCGGGCGACCCGGACCTCCCCGTGCGGCAACTCGGGGGCACGGGCCGCGTGCACGACTGGATCCACAGCCGCGCCATCGTCGAGCGGGCCGACTGTCCGGTTTACCTCGCCGGGGGCCTCCGGCCGCCCAACGTGGCCGCGGCCCTGCGTGCGGTCCGTCCCTTCGGCGTGGATGTCTGCTCGGGAGTGAGAACGGACGGACGGCTCGACGAGAGGCTGCTGCGACGCTTCATGCGCGCGGCGAGAGGCGCGGCGACCGGCGCGGAGAGCGGCGCGGCGACCGGCAACGGGGACGGTTAGCCGGCCAGGCCGTTAGTCCGTCCGCACGCGGGCGCCGCGCCGGCACGCGAGCGCGAGTTCTTCCGTCTCCGACGCCTCGCACGCCCCGCGCCGGCCGGCTTCGTCCGCGTAGAGCACGTACAGTTCCTCACCCATGGCTTCGTGGCACCGGGGTTTGGCCCAGTCCTCGATGGTGCGGCAGAACGAGAAACCGGCTTCCGTCGTCGCGGTGACGTCGACGAAGTTCTTGACGACGCCCGCGTAGCACCATTCGCGGTAGTCCTCCGGCGTCTTTTGGCACTCGCGGCGCGCGTCGCCCTCGTCCTGAAGCGTGCGGCCGCTGATGTCGCGGCCGAGGCTCACGAAGCAGTCGTCTCGCCAACCGTCGGGCGCCTCGCGACAGGAGGAGGCCGCGTCCGCGATGTCCCAGTCGTTCAGCCAGAGCATGGCGGACGTTTGCATCAGGTAACAGGCGGTCAGGTACTGATCGTCCAGAATCGAGCAGGGATAGTGCGGGTCGTCGGCGCGCATGGCCTCGAACGGTTCGACGCCCTCCGCCATGCCTTCGGCCATCGCCATCGCCCCGTGGTCGTGCGCGCCCGCGTCAGGGTCCGGGGCTTCGGCCGCTTCCTCCGCCCCGCCCTCCATCGCGTCCATCGCGTCCATCGCGGCTCCATCGGACACGAGTGCGGCGGCCGGATGATGAGGGGCGATCGCGTTGACCACGTTCTCCATGAACGCGCCGCCGTAGCAGGAGTCGCGGTTCCACCGGGTCGCCAGCAGGTCGCAGCCCTCGAGCGCCATGAGAAGGTGGTGGCCGTAGTACATCGTCAGACCGTGTCCGAGACCGTGCAGGCACTGGAAGAGCAGCCAGCGGTCGGCGGGGTCCGCTTCGTAGGGCTCGCAGAGCCCGGCGACCACCTCCTGGTTCGGTTCGCCCGTGGCGATGAAATAGGCCTGGACGACGCCGTGGTAGCACCCTGACTGGAAGAGTTCCGTGCACTCTCCGAAGACATCGGTGAAGGTCTCGCCGGGGGAGTAGGCGTTGATGCCGATCGCGTGGGTGAGAACATGGGACTGCGACCGAACCGCCATGTCCGCCGCGGCCAGCGCCTCGAGCATTTCCAGCGACGCGCCCACCCCGGCCCCGTCGAGTTCGTCGAGGAGCCGCGCTTCGTAGCAGCCCTGCCTCTCCTCCCACGCCAACTCGCGGCACGCCTCAAACGCGGCCACTGCTCCGGCCGACATCCCGGGCGGCAGCGACGATCCCCCGCAGGTGGTCGACGCGATCCCGATCGCCATGACGAGCCCCAGGCCCCGAACGTGACTTCTCATTCCCTCTTCCTCACATGCACCGATTTACGGTGGATTACGGCGGATGACGGCGAACTTACGGCGGATTGTGAACCAGTTTGAACCAGTGTGAACCGGTAGCACAACCTGTCGGAGCGTGACCCTCCCAACAAGCGAGGCAGGGAGCGCGACGGGAGTGCGACGGGAGTTTGACGGTCCGCTCACAGGAGTGCCTCGGGATCGCGGTCGATCTCGAGCCGGAGGCCCGAACCGGGCTGGCCCCGCTGCTCTCCGAGGAAGCGGAGAACGCCTCCGAGCGTCGCGGCGCGGTCCGCCTTGATCAGGAAGTGCCACCTCCACCGCTCCCGGAGTCGATCGATGGGGCAGGGGGCCGGGCCGATGACGTCGATCCCGGTGAGCCGGCGACCTCGAATCAGCCGACGCGTCCACTCGGACAGTTCCTCGGCGATGTCGATCACCCGGGACTCGGTCTTTCCGGAGATGACCAGGTTCGCGAGCCGGCGGTGCGGCGGATAGCCGGGTTCCTCGCGGTCTCCGAGTTCGCGGTCCGCGAAACCGACATAGTCGTGCTCGGCCGCCGCGGCGAGCGCGTAGTGCCGCGAACGAGAGGTCTGGACCAGCACCTCCCCCGGTTCGTCGCCCCGCCCGGCCCGTCCGGCGACCTGCTCCAGCAGCTGGAAGGTGCGTTCGCTGGCGCGGAAGTCCGGCAGGTGGAGGCCGACGTCCGCGTTGATCACTCCCACGAGCGTGACCTGCGGGAAGTCGAGGCCCTTGGCGATCATCTGCGTGCCGAGCAGGATGTCGACCTCCCGCCTCCGGAACGCCTCCAGAATCTCGACGTGCGCCCACTTGGAGCCCGTGGTGTCGAGGTCCATGCGGGCGATGCCGGCCTCGGGGAAGAGTTCGCCCACCCGGCGCTCGACCTGTTCGGTGCCGACCCCGGCGTAGCGCGGCGCGGGACCGTCGCACTCGGCGCACCCGGCGGGGAGGGGACTCGTCGAGCCGCAGTGATGACACACGAGTTGCCGGCGGCGGCGATGATACGTGAGGGTCACCGAACACGCGTCGCAACTCCACACGTGACCGCAGGCCGCGCACTCGGCGAAGGAGGCGTATCCGCGGCGGTTGAGAAAGAGGATCGTCTGTTCGCCCCGTTCCAGGCGCGCGGCGATCGCCTCCCGCAGCCGTTCGGAGAAGACGCGCGGTCCGCCACCCGGAGCGGGGTCCTCCGCGTCCCGTCCCGGGCCCTCGCCGGCGTCGGCGCGCAGGTCGACGAGTTCTACCGAAGGCAGTCCGTGGCCCGTCACCCGTTCCTCGAGCTCGAGCAGATGATAGCGGCCGGTCCGCGCGTTCTCCCAGCTCTCGAGGGCGGGCGTCGCGGATCCGAGCACGCACAGGCCCCCCTCCAGCCGCGCGCGCATGATCGCGACGGACCGGGCGTGGTAGCGCGGCACATCGGACTGCTTGTAGCTGCTCTCGTGCTCCTCGTCGACGATGATCGCGCCCAGATTCCGCACCGGCGCGAACACCGCGGAGCGCGGGCCGATCGCGATCCGCTTCCTCCCCTCGCGCAGACTGCGCCAGGCGTCGAAACGCTCCCCGTCCGAGAGCCCGGAATGCAACACGGTGACTTCGTCGCCGAAGCGGGCGCGGAAGCGCTGCACGGTCTGGGGCGTGAGAGCGATCTCCGGTACGAGGCAAATGCCGGAGCGGCCGAGCGCGAGTTGACGCTCCAGCACCTCCAGGTAGACGGCGGTCTTGCCGGAGCCCGTCACGCCGCGCAGAAGCGCGACGCACCCCGGCGCGTCGAGACGCTCGAGATCGCTCACGACCCGGGTCTGGTCCGGCGTCAGCGTGAACCGGGGCTCCGCCTCGACCGGGCCGGCGAACGGGTCTCGCTCCACTTCGCGCTCGACGAACTCCGCCAGGCGCCGCTCCACGAGCCCGTTGAGCACGCTCCGGCCGAAGCCGAGTTGCTTCATCAGGTGCCCGACGCTCGCCTGTCCGCCGAGCGTCTCGAGCGTCTCGTACAACTCGCGCTGCCGCTTCGCCCGCCCGAAGGCGCGGTCCCGTTCGCTCAGCGTTCGCAGTTCGCGCACAAGCCGGAGCACGCGCTCGGTGCGCGGCCGGCCGGGGCTCCCTCCCGCGCCGGCCCGGGACCCGAGCGCACCCGGGGGGAGGGCCGCCCTCAGCACCACGCCGAGAGGCGCCACGTAGTAGTCCGAGATCCAGCGGCAGAGATCGAGGAGCAGCGCGTCGATCACCGGCGCTTCGTCGAGCACGCCCCGCAACTCCCGCAGTCGGGGTTTCCGTTCCCGGTCCGCCCGCAGCCCGAGACGGTCCACGACGCCGACCGCCGTGCCCCCGCCGAGCGGCACGCGAACCCGCATGCCCGGCTCCACGACGCCGACGAGCGAAGGGGGGACCGAGTAGGCGAGCGTGCCGAGGAACGTCCGCGCGACCGCCACTTCGCACACGCCGGCGGAGCTTACGTCCCGCACCGCCTTCTCATCCGGGCTTTGGCTTGACACGTTCTTTCGCTTGACACGTTGCAGCCGGATTGCTTGTTTTCCGCACCGAATCCAATTGGGGGGTCGCTCATGGGCTGTCTGGCCCTGAACGCTTCATACGAGCCGTTGACGATCATTCCGGTCCGGCGCGCCGTTCGCCTGGTCATCGACCGGAAGGCCGACGCGCTCGAGGTGGATTCGGAACGTCCCATCCGATCCGAGCGTGTACGGATGGATACGCCCGTCGTCATCCGCCTCGCGCGGTTCATCCAGATCCCCCGCCGTTTCCGCCGTCAGGTCACGAACACCTTCCTGTTCGCGCGCGACGCCTATCGCTGTCAGTACTGCGGCCGTCACCGGCGCGACCTGGGGTATCGCGAGTCGCTGACGCGCGACCATGTGACTCCGATCTCGCGTGGCGGAGACAACGGGTGGTCGAACGTGGTCACGGCCTGCAGCAGGTGCAACCTGAAGAAGGCGGACCGTCTGTTGGGCGAATGCGGGTTCTCGCTCCCGGCGGAGCCTCGCGAACCCAACCACGTCGAGCTGATCTGGGCCGTCCGCAGGGTCACGCCGGTGCAGGCCAGGTACATCGGCATGTTCTACGGCGAGGACGTGCTGCGGGCGCTGACGCCCTGAGTTCGGCCCGCCCGCCCGGCTGATCGCACTGTCATGAATATGACCGGGTTCGGAATCAGCGAGATCCTCCTCATTGCGATGCTCGTGCTCATCGTGTTCGGGCCCCGCCGCCTCCCGGAGATCACCCGCACCATCGGCAAGGGGATCCGCGAGTTCCGGAAGGGGATGAACGAGATCCAGCGCGAACTCGAGGCCGCCGGCCGGGAGACGCAGTGGAAGTCGCCGCCCGCGCCTCCGAAACCGTCGACCGCGAGCAACGCGACGATCGCCGGCACTGCCGCCGCCGGCACTGCCGCCGCCGGCACCGCCGCGGCGGCCGAGACATCCGCCGCTTCCGCGGACGAGGCGGAGGGCGAACAGGGCGCCTCCGACTCCGAGGAGGCTGCGGGGCCGGTCGTCGAGGAACAACCGCCGCCGACGCCGCGCGATGAGGTGGATCCGGCTCAGGAGTTCATCGATCCCTGGTCCACGGACTCCTCGCGTCCGACGTTCGGCCCGCAGGCGTCCGCGGAGCCGGTCATCGCCCCGCCTACGACCGAACCCGCGCCGCCGGAGCCGCCTGAACCGCCGAAACCGCCTGAAGCGGAGGACCCGACGGACTCCCGGAACCCGCAGGACCCCCGGGACCCCAAATAAGGGCACGGTAGCGGCGGTTATCCCCCTCCAGCGCCCTCAACAGTTCGATCGCCCCCGCCGCGCCGGTCTCGGGCAGGTCCGGGAGGCCGGGGCCCGCGATGCGCGCGCGCGGTCCCTCCGCATCAGTGCCGGCATCCGTGGCGGCGGCCCCGCGGAACTCGACTTCCAGCCGGCGGCCGCGCTCGCACGGGCTGCACAGGAGGCCGTCCTCCACCGCGGCTCCGTCGACCGTCCACGATCCCTCCGCGCCTCGGAGCGTGAAGCCGGCCAGGGCGTCCGGAACCCGCAACCTGCCGCGCCACACGCCGTCCGTCCCGGCGGTGAGCGCCAGATCCAGCGGGCCGTGCAGCGCGCTCAGCACAGGCGCCGCCGGCATGCGCCCCTCGCCGTCCCCGTCTCCCCCGTCCCAGCGGAACTCGCCCTTCATGCCGTCGTTCCGCAGCGCGGCCTCACGGAGCTTCCGGAACGGGAGGACGCCCTCGAAGGAGACGGGCACGCCCGGCTGCAGTTCGTTGGAGGCGGCGACGAACGACTCGCCCGCGAGGCGTAACTCGGCGGACCCCGCGCTCGGCGCGGGGACACGGGCTTCCGGCCGGCCCAGCAACTGAGCGACCATCCGCGCACGCAGCCCCTCCGGGTCGGTCGGCCCGGTCTCATCATCGTCTGCGCCCGCATCGCCCGCATCGCCCGGGGCGCCGCCGCTCCGGCGGGGAAGATCGAGCGGGTTCCGGAATCGGCCTTCGGGGCGCTGGATCCCCGGGGCATCGCCGCCGGCCGTGCCGGCCCCGAATTCGCGACCCCAGCTTGCGAGGTCATAGCGGATGGCGGCCTGGAGATCGTCCCCGTCCGGGTGCCAGGCGAGCCCCGTGATGCGGGGGACCGAGACCGTCACGACTCCGTCGGGCCAGGTCGGCCGTACGCCGGGAGGGCGGGAGGCCTGCACGGTCAACCGATCGCCGGGGCGGTCGTCGCGTTCCGCCCGCACGTTCGGACCCGTGTCCGGGGAGAGCCGCGCGGAGAGCGAGCGCTCACAGCCGGGTTCGCCGTCGAGCACGACGAGCAGCGTGTTCCAGCCCGCCGCCAGCCGCACTTCGCGCGCGCTGCCGGCGTCCGCGATGTGCTGCGCGTTCACCCACGCCTCGATCCGCGTGCACGGCTCGGCGCCCAGTTCGAGCCGGACGCTCGCGTCGGCGGCCGACTTCAGGTACGCGTGGGCGAGCGTCGCCTGCCCGGCTTCCGAGAACTCCGAGAAATCCAGCGCCGCCTGTCCGTCGCGGCGAAAGAGCGACCACGTACCCGCGGCGGTTTCGGCGTTCCGGTCCGGAAATCGGTCCGGCCCCGCCACGGGGAGCGGGGGTTCACCCGCCGCATGCTCCGCGCTCGTGACCAGCCAGCGGTCGAGCGGGATTTCCTGGGCCCACGCGGCGCCGGGGGTGAGCGCGCACACTCCCGCGGCGCAGAGCAGGAGTGTGCGCAGAAGCGAGAGCAGGTTTGGTCGAACCGGGCGATGCATGGTGTGATCCCTCATATGGCCGTCATCCACGGGCGGACTCTCTCCAGACGACTGAAGATGGGGCTTTCGTCACAAGATGCGCACCCAGCGCACACCCGGGCGCGCCTCCCGCCGCGTCCGCGAGCGGATTCGGTTGCCGCGCGTGAGCCCCCCGGGCAACTTGGTCATCATGCATGAGGTGGTGGAACTGCGGGTGAACGGAGACCGGCGACGGGTCGGGGTGCCGTCCCACTACACCCTCCTCGAGACCCTCCGCTACGGGCTCGGCCTCACGGGATCGAAGCAGGGGTGCGACAAGGGGGACTGCGGGGCGTGCACGGTGCTCCGCGATGGCGAGGCCGTCCTCTCCTGCATCATGCCGGTGCACGAGGCCACGGGTCACGAGATCACGACCGTCGAAGGTCTCGCGGACGCGTCCGGCCCGCACCCGCTCCAGGACGCCTTCGATCTCACGGGAGGGGCGCAATGCGGCTTCTGCACACCGGGCATTCTCTGCTCGGCCCATGGACTGCTGACCCGCGATCCGGACCCGGCTCGCGAGGACGTCGCGCGGGCGCTCTCCGGCAATCTCTGCCGCTGCACCGGCTATACGAAGATCTTCGAGGCCGTGGACATCGCGGCCGAGGCGATCCGCACGGGCGAGACCCCCGACGAGATCGTCTCCCGGCGGCGCGACCCGGAGGGGGCCGCGTGACTTCGCCCTCCCCGCGATCCGCGCGCGCGCCGCGCGCCGTCGTCGGGGCGCTCGCGGGACTCCTCGTCCTCCTGCCCCCGGCCGGCGGAGTCGCCGCCCAGACTCCGGAAGAGCGTCTCGCCGAACTCGGGATCGAACTCCCGACGCCGGACGCGCCGACGGCCAACTTCGTGAAGGCGGTGACGACGGGGAATCTCGTCTTCCTCGCCGGTCACGGCCCGTGCGGCGGCCTCGACGAAACGAACACGGGGAAGGTCGGCCTCGACCACACCGTCGAGGAAGGCTACGCGATCGCGCGCTGGGTCGGCGTCTGCCTCCTCGCCTCCCTCGCCCGCGAGATCGGCGACCTTTCCCGGGTGAAGCGGATCGTGCGCGTATTCGGGATGGTGAACACGCCGCCCGACTTCACGCAGCACTCGCAGGTCATCAACGGGTGCTCCGACCTCATGGAACAGGTGTTCGGCCCCGCGATCTCGAAGCACGCCCGCGCGGCCGTGGGCATGGCGTCGCTCCCGCGGGACCAGTCGGTCGAGATCGAGATGCTGGTCGAACTCCACGACCCCTGATCGCTCGTCCGCCCGCATGCGTCCGGTAGCCGTCGCCGCCCTCCTCCCATTCGCCGCCGTCGCCCTGCTCGCCGGGTGCGGAGGCGCCGGAGATCCGGCTTCGGCTTCCGACCTCGCGCGCGGGATCGACGCCGTGTTCGCCGACCTGGACCGCCCGGGCTCGCCGGGCGCCGCCGTGTCGGTGATCCGGGACGGCGAGATCATTCACTCGCGCGGCTACGGCTACGCCCAGATCGAGCACGGCGTCCCCGTCACCCCGCGCACGGTCTTCCACGTCGCCTCGGTGTCGAAGCAGTTCACCGCCATGGCCGTGACCATGCTCGCGGCCGAGGGGGCGCTCTCGCTGGACGACCCCGTGCAGGCGCACCTCGGGTTCGTCCCCGAGTTCGACCATCCGGTCACCGTGCGCCAGATGATCCACCACACGAGCGGGATCCGGGACCAGTGGCAGCTGCTCGGTATCTCCGGCTGGCGCCTCGACGACGTGATCACGACCGAACAGGTCCTCGGCCTCATGTCGCGCCAGCGGGAACTCAACTTCGTGCCCGGCTCGGAGTACCTCTACTCCAACATGGGCTACACCCTCCTCGCTCAGACGGCGGCGGCGGTCGGCGGCATGTCCTTCCCGGAGTTCACCGCCGAGAGGATCTTCCGGCCGCTCGGAATGGAGCGGACGCACTTCCACGATGACCACGAACACATGGTCCCGGACCGCGCCTATTCCTACCGGCCGGCCCCGCCGGATGATGGCGAAGGAGAGGCCGGAGGGGAGGCCGGAAGCGGGGTGGGGCCGGAGCCGGGGTACACCAAGGCGGTCCTCAGCTACGCGAACGCGGGGGCGACGAGCCTGTTCACGACAGCCGACGACCTCGCCCGCTGGCTCGACAACTTCCGGCACGAGACGGTCGGCGGCCCGCGCGTGATGGAGATGATGACGGCCCGCGGGGTCCTGAACGGCGGCGATACGATCCCCTACGCGCACGGTCTCGCCATCGGCGGCCACCGGGGCCTGCGCACGGTGGGGCACGGGGGTGCGGACGCGGGATTCCGGACGCAGGCGACCTGGTATCCCGAGGCGGACGTCGGGGTCGTCGTCCTGACGAACGTCGCCAACGGGAATCCGGGAAGCCGGGCGCGGCAGGTAGCGGAGGTCGTCCTCGCCGGGGTCTTCCCGGAGGCAGCCCGGGGGGAGGAGGAAGAGGATGCGCCGTCACCGGCCGCCGATTTCGTCCCGCCGCCCCCGACGGCCGACCGGGCGACGCTGGCAGGATACGCCGGCAGCTACTACAGCCCGGAAGTCGACGCGCTGTATCACGTCGAGGCGACGGACGACGGGCTCGTCGCGCGCCACATCCGCCACGGCGAGATCTCCCTCGAGCCGCGCGGCCGCGACGAATTCGCAACGGACCGCTGGTTCATGCGAGAGGTGCGCTTCGAACGCATGCCGGACGGCTCCGTCTCGGCGATGCGGGTGGGCGGCGGCCGGGTCCGGAACCTGCTCTTCATCAAGCTGACCCGTCCGCTTCCCGGGCTGTCCGGGTAGGATTCGGCGTCCAGCCCCCAAACGCGTTGCGGGACTGGTCAAATCATTGCGTGTATTTGCCGATATCGGCACGTTTTCTGCATGAAATTTGCAGAATTGCTGGAAATCGTCGCGGATGAGCCGGTGTTCGAGACCGGCTTCCTTCGCGGCGGGCGGGCTCCGGAGCCGGGTCTCCAGGCGCAGCTCAGCCGTTGGTGCGCCGCCGGCAAACTGCTGCGGCTCCGGCGCGGGTTGTTCGCGTTGGCGCCACCGTACCGGAAGGCGCATCCGCATCCCTTCCTCGTTGCCAACCGCCTCTCGCCCGGCTCCTACGTGAGCGGGCTGTCGGCGCTCGCCTTCGCGAACGCGATCCCGGAGTACGTGCCGGAGGTCACCAGTTGCGGCCCCGCGCGCCCTCACGTGAGGGAGACGCCGCTGGGGCGGTTCTCCTTCCGCTACGTGAAGCCGTCGCTGCGTACCGGCTATCGACTCGTGGACCTGGTCGACGGGCAGAGCGCGTTCGTCGCCCGCCCCGAGAAGGCTTTCCTCGACCTGGCGCACCTGCAGCCGGGCGGCGATGCCCCGGCCTGGATCGACGAGTTACGTCTGGATGTCGACGATCTCTCGCCCGCGCGCCTGCGGGCGATGGCGGCCGCCACGGGGAGTCCGAAGCTGGCCCGCGCCGCGGCCCACCTCATCCGGCGCGCGAGTGACCCGGCGCCGCCGTACGAACCCCTGCCGGTCACGTGAAGGACCATCTCCGGGAGTTGGTCCGGGGTCTCGATCCGCAGGCCGGCCGCAACGTGATGCGAGAATACCTGCAGGCCCGAATCCTGGAAGGTCTGCAGAGGGTCGGAGCCATGTCGCCGCTGGCCTTCCAGGGCGGTACGGCTCTGCGCTTCCTGTTCAGGTTGCCGAGATACTCCGAGGACCTCGACTTCGCGCTGGAAGGGCCCCGCGAGAGCTACGATCCGCGGCGCTGGCTGACGTCCATCACCGCGCAGTTCCGGCGGGAGGGCTACGACGCCACGGCTTCGCTGCGCGACGCGGACGCCGTCCACGCCGGATGGTTCCGTTTCCGGGGACTCTCCCGGGAGTTCGGTCTGTCGAGCCATCGCGACGAGACACTCCGGATCAAGCTCGAGGTGGACACCCGCCCGCCCGCAGGCGCGGTGACCGAGACGCGCCTCGTGCGGCGGCACGTCTCCCTGCGGATCCATCACCACGACCGCGCGTCGCTGCTGGCCGGCAAACTGCACGCGGTACTCCACCGGCCCTGGCTGAAGGGGCGGGACATCTACGACCTCGCCTGGTATCTGAGCGATCCCGCGTGGCCGCCCCCGAATCTGGATCTCCTGAACGCGGCGCGCCGCCAGACGGAACCCGCGGTGTCGGCGCTGACCAGGGACACATGGCGCGAGGCGGTCGCGGCGAGAATCGCGGGCGTGGAGCGGAAGGCGGTCGAGGCCGATATCCGCCCGTTCCTGGAAAGCGGAGAAGAAGTCCCCGCACGGGCCGACCTACTGGATCTGCTGCGTCCCCACCGCTGACGCTCCCCCTACGGGCCGGGGGCGTCCGTGGCGAGGCGGTCGATGACGAGTTGGGTGATGTCGACGCGTTCGCTGAACAGGATGATGATGGGGCTCGTCGCGTTCAGGATCAGGTCGTACCCGAGTTCCGCCTGGATCGCTTCGATCACCGGCGCGAGTTCCCCCCGGATCCGTTCGCGTCCGTCGTCCTGAAGGGCCGTGGCCTCCTCCTGCTTGTCCTGCTGGTAGCGCTGGAAAGCGGTGAGGGCGTCCTGATACTCGCGTTCGAGCACCCGTCGCTCGTCGACCGTCAGGCTGTCCGCTTCTGCGACCCGTAGCTCGACCGCGCGCACGGCTTCCTGCCGCACCTGTAGCTCGGCGGCGAGTTCCTGCTGGAAGTCCGTCAGCTGCTGCGCGAGTTCCTGTCCGGCCGGCGACCCGAACGCGGCGGCGTCCAGATCGATGACGCCGATCCTGAGCGGCCCATCGGCGGCCTGGCCCTCGACCTGACCCGCCAGCGTCGCGGGCGCCAGCGCGAGAAGCAGGGTGGCGAACGAAAGCGGGAGACGTGCGTATCTTTTCATCGTTCTCTCTCTATTGGAACCTGCCGAGGCGGGTCTACTGTTCGGGGACCGCGCCGGTACATCATCACGGAAACACGAAGGTAACGCGATATGTCTGATCGAACGAAACGCCCCCGGCACCACCGGCGAACCATCCGGCTCCTGACGGCGCTCATCCTGGGAGGTGCGGCCGGGCCCGGCGCCGCGGAGGGGATCGCCGCGCAGGCGGCCACGGGCGTGGCGCAGGAACCGGCCACGGTCCTGTTCTCGAACGCGACGCTCGTCGACGGAACGGGCGCGCCCAGGTATGTCGGCGACCTGCTCATCGAGGGGGGCCGCATTACGGCGCTCGGCGCGCCCGCCTCCATCGAGGCTCCGCCCGGCGCGGAACGGCGCGACCTCACGGATCTCGTCCTCGCCCCGGGCTTCATCGACATCCACAACCATTCCACGACCCGCCTCTTCGGCTCACCGCTCGCCACGACCCAGCTCGCGCAGGGGATCACGACGATCGTGGTCGGAGCCGACGGCTCCTCGCCCTGGCCGATCTCGGACTACCTCGGGCGCATCGACGACCTCCGTCCGACGGTGGACGTGGCGACGCTCGTCGGACACGGGACGGTGCGCGGTCTCGTGCTGGGGGATGACTACCGGCGCACCGCGACCGACGCCGAGATCGCCGACATGACGGTGCGCGTCGAGCAGGGGATGACGGAGGGGGCGTTCGGCCTCTCCAGCGGACTCGAATACGACCCCGGCTTCTACTCCTCCACCGGAGAGTTGATTGCCTTGGCGCGGGCCTCCGCGGGCCACGGTGGCTTCTACATGTCGCACATGCGGGACGAGGAGGAGGGGCTGCTCGAGGCGGTCGACGAAGCCATCCGCATCGGGCGGGAGGCGGGCCTCCCCGTACAGATCTCGCACATCAAGGCGGGCAACGCCTCGGTGTGGGGGCGGGCGCCCGACGTGCTGGAGCGGATCCGGCGGGCCAACGAGGCGGGGCTGGATGTGACGGCGGACCAGTACCCGTACGCGGCGTGGCAATCCGGGCTCGCGATCGTCGTCCGCTCGCGGATGTTCTCGAACCCGGATTCCGTCGCGAAGGGGATCGCGGCGGCGGGGGGCGGCAGCCGGCTCCAGATCGTGGCCTTCGAACTTGAGCCCGAGTTGAACGGGCTGCGGCTGGATGAGATCGCCCGGCGCAAGGAGATGACCGAGGTTGAAGCGTACATGTGGATCATGGAGAACGGGGGCTCGGGACTCATCGGCCACACGATGAGCGACGAGGACGTCGACACGTTCATGGCCTCGGAGTGGGTGATGACGGCGAGCGACGGCGGCGTGCGGAGCGCGCATCCGCGCGGGGCGGGGACCTTCCCGAGAGTGCTGGGCCACTACGTGCGCGAGCGCGGCATCCTCACGCTGGAGCGGGCCGTCGCGCGCGCGACCTCGATGCCGGCGCGGCGGCTGGGGCTGGACGACCGGGGCGTGCTGCGCGCCGGGGCCCGGGCGGACCTCGTGATCTTCGACCCGGAGCGCGTCGTGGACCGGTCGACGTTCGACTACGGGACCCGACAGGCGGTGGGCATCGAAAGCGTGTGGCTCGGCGGCGTCGAGACGTGGTCGGACGGGGAGCCGACCGGCGCCCGCCCCGGCCGCGCCATCCGCCACATGCCCTGACGATCCGTGGCAAAGCCCCGCGGCGTTCGAGCGACAACCGCAACTTGCCTGAACCGCTGCGGCTAGAGACAGCCGACGTACGCGCGAGGCGATGCGCAGCATTACGAGGAGAACAAGCAGAATGGCAACCGCTACCACGGATCGCTGGTTGTCTCTCGGCGATGGGCTACCGAAGATGCCGGAACGGCTGTTGCTGGCGCATGGACGGGGCGAGGTGCTCTTCCTGTCTGGTGCCGGCGTCTCTAGATCGGCCGGCCTGCCAGCGTTTCGCAAGCTCACGTTAGAGGTCTATAAAGCATTGGACCCCAGCGTTCATGAGATCCTCGCAGAACTCCATTCTTGCGCCTGCAGGCCATGGGAGCCTTGTGCGTGCGCAACACCTGATTGCTCGGGCCTCACTGATGGCCAAACGGCTGAGGTCAGGCGCTTCCGACGGCGCGAGTACGATGTGGTCCTTGGGATGCTCGAACGGCGCTTGGATGACCGCACTCACGACCGCAGCTGCGTGCGGGAAACGGTAGAGCGGATCTTTCGGGTACGGGATGCGAGGCCCCAGTCCATCCATCACAACCTCATCCGCCTAGCCGACCGCGGGCCTGCCGTAGCCATCGTCACGACGAATTTCGATCGATTGCTCGACGTAGCATACCAAGATCGTTTGTCGCGACGGGGGACTCATTCGCTGGGCACCATTCCGCGTCCCCGACCCCAACCCGAGTTTGCGGGCGTGTTTCACATCCACGGGGTGCTCAGCGAGGACGAGGACCAAGCTTCCGAACTTGTACTGACAGAACAAGATTTCGCAGACTTCTATGTACGACGTACAGTTGTGCCAGATTTCATTTACGACGCTGCCCGGATCTTTTGCCTCGTCTTGGTTGGCTATAGTGCCAACGACCCTCCAATGCAGACGCTCTTGAATGCCGTAGCCGCCGATTCGACCCGGTTCGAAGACATCCGGCCACGGTATGCGTTTCTTGACACCGACGATCACGACCGAGTTGCGCTGGAAGACTGGAATGCGCGCGGTATCGAGCCGATCCCCTATGATCCGGCCAACGATCATGCTGCTCTACACGAAACGATCGAGCGATGGGCAACCCTATCGGTCATCACGGGAGACCAGAGCACTGTGGACGCGGAGGTGCAACGACTCGTCGCCACGGCGTGGGCCGATTCGGGCACTTCGCATCGGGATCTCTTCGAGCACCTGTTTCGAAGAGAAAGCAAGCGGGAGCAACAACGGTTGTCCCGGGTCGCGTCCGATGCCGGTGCCGACCTCGGGTGGCTCAATGCAATTGCAAGGGTCTGTAGCGAGAAACGTTCGGAGCAAGGACCATGATACCGACCGTCGCCTCCCTCGCCGAAAGGGACCGCGCCACCCTATGGCTCATCGTCGATTTCCTGCAACGTCGCCTCATGGAGCCTGGTACCGTCAAGTGGGCGCTCCAGTTGACGGCTGACAACCACACTGAACGAATGGCGGTAGCCCATCTGTTGAACAGCGGGCGGGGTTCCAAGCTCGAGGAGCCGTGGACGACGGCTTGGCGTCTCATCGAAGAGAGTTGGATTCGCGAACCACCGGAGGTTCAAGGACATCGTCTTGCCCGGCAAGCTCGTATCGACGCTCGGCTCAAAGCGGGTGACCGATCTGGCGGCGCTGTCGAGGAGATCACAGCTCTCGTTACGCCATGTGTGGCGGTGTCCAGCCCGGCCAGCGCTCCAACGGATCCCCGGTGTCTTGACGATCTTGTGTCAGCCCGCCTCACGAGTGGCCAGCTCATGGATCTAAGAATGTTGCGTGTTACGAATATCAGTGACATTCCATTCTTGACTGCTTTGGCCAACAGTTTGGACGCGGCCCTTCACCGCGGACTGGACATGGCGCGTCGAATCGGTTGGGCTGGAGAAGGTCACCATTGGCGCATGGGTAGGGTACATCGGGTTGCTTACCAACAGCACGATCTGCAATCCGAGCCGACGGAGCCCGACAGGTTCAGCAAGGGCTTGGCTCCCGTGACGAAGCTCCTCCACGCCGTCGTCATTCGCTTGACAGAGCTTGACGTTGTAGCCGCCCGGCGCTTCGTCGACAGTTGGCGATCATGGTCATCACCGATTCATGCTCGGTTGTGGGCCGCGACCGCGCAGAGTTCCTCTCTTGTCTCCATCGCGGAGATTGGGGCCTTTCTCTTGGGCCTCGTGGATCGACACTTCTGGCTTTCGTGGGAGTCGCCTGAAATCGCAGACTTACGTGCGAAACGCTTCGTCCGCCTCGATGATGAGACAAGAACACGCCTCTCGGAGCGACTCTACGGTCTACCCCCTGTTGAGTTAGTTGCTGATACCTTACGGGCTGGCGAAGAGGAGGCAAGCACCGCGCGGATCTGGTGGGCCGTCCGCGAATTGCGGAGAATTAGGGAGGCCGGTGCCGGATTGTCCGCCGATGCGGAGTCATGGTTGGAGACGGCAGTACGCGAGTTCCCGGAATTCGCTACCAGATCCATCGAACATTTGTTCTCCGGGTTGCAGACCTCGAGCTGGCGGGCGCCAATCCCGGACGACTCCTACGGTGTGCTGGCCGGCGTGAATCGCCTACATGCGTTGGAGCGGGCCCTATCGGCGAGAACTGGGAGAAATGGTGGGCAGCGAATGGGAGCCCGCGCGTGGCTGAAGTTGCCGGGCAACGTGCAGCTTGTTCTTACCGACCTGGAATCGGGGGAAATTGACTTGGGCAGTTTTCCATCCCTCCTGAATGACCTATTCGCGATTCATGCCGAAGCGGCGAATGGGGACGATGAAACGCGCGGCGAGTCAGCCGAAGACGTAGGCAGGCTTCTGGAACTCCTCGAAGTGCTGCCAGAAGGAACGTTGCCAGCTGCCATTCGGGGTGCTGCCGAGTGGATGGCTGCCTGGACGCGTGAAATGATCCGGCACCCGTCGCTACGTGAAGTCTGGCTGCGGATATGGCCGATGGCAGTCACGGCGGCACACGGGGAGGACTCGATCTACGTGACTCCTATGCCCCCCCCTGATGAATCCGATGCCGACCGGGCTCGGGAGAGTCTGCTGAACGATGCGGTTACGACTCCGGTCGGAAAGATGGTCGGCACGTTCCTCGCAGCGTGTGTGCAGGTGGAGCCTTCGATCGAGCCGTTCACGAGCGGTAGCGACCTGCGGCGTATGCGAGATGCTATGGTGGCCGTCACCGGTCGTAGCGAAACAATCGTACGATATAGGCTGCTTCAGCACGTGTCGTGGTTCTTGGAAGCGGATCACGATTGGACGGAGGATTACTTGATTGGCCCCCTCCAAGAGCCCGACGCCATTGCTCATGAGCTTTGGCCAGCTATTGGACGGCAGGTCGCTTCAATCGATGTGTTGAAGATCCTCGGCAGTCGTATAATCCAACAGGCGGCGAATCCCGATCTGCCACGAGATACTAGATGCAGTCTCGCGTCTAACGTCGTCCTCGCGTGGTTGAACGCCTCGTTGAATGACCGAGAACCACCCGTGGCGCGAACGGATGTCCAACAGATGCTGCGCGGCGTTGACGACGAAGTACGCGCGGCGTCCGCGCGAGCTGTGGTTTGGTTCATGCAAGACAGCCATGACGATGATGAAGGCCACGCCTGTGAAACGGTCATACGGTCGGCGATCAGACCATTCTTCGAGAACGTGTGGCCCCAAGAGCGATCACTTGCGACACCAAGTGTGACCGAAGCTCTTGCAACATTGCCAGTAGCAGCGAGCGAGAGTTTCGCTGAAGCGGTGGACATCATCGAGCGATTCCTAGTCCCGTTCTCGTGCTGGGATATGGGAATGTACCATCTCTACGAGGATGATAACGACCCAAACAGGTTTGCGGTGGTCGATGATGAAGCGAAGGGGCATGCGCTGCTACGGCTTCTCGACAATACTGTGGGATACTCCGAGGATGCGATAGTACCATATGATCTGTCGTACGCGTTGGATCATATCCGTTCTGCCGCGCCATCTGCGGCTCAGCTTCCCAGTTTCCGTAGGCTTGGAGCGACAAGTCGACGGTGACGGATGTCAGTACGCGTCAGATGTGACACGCAACGCGCGGGAATTGATCTCGACTGAGGCGCAAGATAGCACCGCAAGGGGCCGAGCGAGAAAGCGGGCGGCGCCGGAGCCTCTGTTAGAAGACCGGGAGCGTACACTGTACGGTCGTCCGCAGCCATCGGCGCGCCGATCTTGCGAAAGCGCTCACCGGCACTCTCCGCGCTCGGCGGTGGCGACGATTTCGATGCCGCCGCGCACGTTCTGTTCGACGTCCACGCGCACCCGGCGCGGTGCCACGGCGTAGACGACGTCATCCGCGATCCGGGCCGCGAGCGTCTCGCAGAACTCCCCCTCGTCGCGGAAGGACCACAGGTAGAACTTGAGCGCCTTCGACTCCAGGCAGCGGTCGCGCGGCTCGTAGTCGATCGTCACCCGTCCGAAATCCGGCTGTCCCGTCTTCGGGCACAGCGACGTGAACTCCAGCGCCCGCAGGCGGACGCGCTGGACATCGGCGGCCGGGATCGCCTCCTCGCGCAGCGTCTCGCGCCCCTCCTCCGGGTCCCGGGGCCGCGGCAGGGGACCGGACGCGGGGAGTCTCGTCATCCGCCCTCCGACTCTTCGTTCATCTCCTGACCCACCCCTTCATCGTTTCGCGTCATCGCATCGACGGTCGTGGCGGCGGCCATGTGGCCGATGACGTTCGCCGCCGAGCGGAAGACATCGGGCACGCGGTCGATCCCGAGCAGGATCCCGAGTCCGGCCAGCGGCACGCCCACCACGTCGAGGGCGGGCACCAGCGACACGATGCTCGCGCTCGGCACCGGCGCCACCGTCATGGCGGCGAGGAAGATCGCGAGGACCGCCGCGGCGATCAGCCCCGCGTCGAGCGGGACCCCGTACATGGCGGCGAGGAAGACCAGGGAGGCGCTCTGGAAGAGGGCGCTCCCCGGGCGGTTGATCGAGGCCGCCAGCGGGAGGATCAGCGTGTAGCCGTCCCTGCGCAGGCCCAGCTTCTCCGCCTCCTGCAGCATCATCGGCAGCGTGCCCACCGACGTCGTCGTCGAGAAGCCCACCGTGTACGTGCCCACGGTGCCGCGGATGAACCGCCCCGCCCGCATGCCGCCGGCGAAGCGGACCATCGGCAGCAGGACGAGACCCTTCAGGATGAAGAGGCCCACGACCACGGCGAGGATGAAGACGCCGAGGTTCTGCAGCATCGCCAGCCCCGTGCGCGCGGTCACCGGCGCGGCGAGACCGAACACGCCGACGGGGGCCGTCCACAGCACCCAGTTCATGAGCTTGATGAGCGCGTCGCCGGCCGTCTCCGCGAATCCGGTGAGCAACTCCCGCTTCTCCCGCGGGAGCGTCGTCGTGGCCGCCGCGAGGAGGACGATGAAGATGAGGATCGAGAGCAGCGATCCGTCCGCCGCCGCCTGTACCGGGTTCCTCGGCACGAGGTTCACGAGGAAGTCGATGATGCCCGGCGTCGCCGTGTTCAGGTCCGTCGTCGGGGTCGGCGGCGGGACCGGCGCCGTGAAGGTGAGCGCGAAACCCATCACGCCCATCCCGATGAGGATCGCCGGCAGCGTCGTGACCCAGAAGAAGCCGACCGACAGGCCGCCGATCCGCCCCAGCTTGCGGAGGCTCCCGATCCGCCCCACGCCGACGAACACGACCGCGGCCACGAGCGGAATCACGACCATCTGGATCGCGCGCAGGAAGATCTGCCCGAACGGTTCGACGGCCTCGGCCGCCCACAGAAGCGCGGGAGAGCCGGTGATGGAGGCGGCGATCCCGAGTCCCAGCCCGAGGGTGAGGCCGATGAGGATGGCGCGCGTGTTCACGTCCCGTCACTCCCTCCGGGTAACCCGGCGGTTCCCGCTCTTCCCCGCTTCCGGAACGCGAGCCACGCGCCGATGGTGAGGACGGGCAGGACGTAGTAGACGATGAAGCCCCAGGTGATCGTCCCGTATCCCTGCCGGATGAGGTCGATGAGGCCGAGAGGGGTGAGCGACAGCGCGACGCCGAGGAAGACCGCCGCGACCGCGGGTCTGGCCCAACTCGGCAGCGCGGTGCCCCGCTCGCGCCGGGTGGCCGCGAGCCGCTCGTTCACGGCGTGGATCATCCCGGTCCCGGTCTCGATCAGGGTGCCGAAGAGGATGATCTGGTAGGCGATCTGGAACGTCCTCGACCCGAGCGCCTCGAGAATGAAGTTCGAGGGAACGGTCGCGTCGACGATGGCCGGGTAGTGCGGCACCATCGCGAGGTAGAAGAAGAGGGCGGGCAGCATCCCGATGACGCCGGCCAGCAGGCCCGCCCACACGGCCTGCTTCCGGGTCTGGATGTGGCGCACGGTGAACAGCGCCACGGCGGCGGCGGAGAGGTTGTAGCCTCCGTACTGCACCCCCTTCACGAGCCAGTCGCCGTTGAGGCTGCTGGCGGCAAAGCTCGGGCCGAGCGTGGACCCGAAGCGCACCAGCGACCACACGACGAGCGCGACGAACACGGCGTAGAGCGCGAACGACCAGCCCGCGAAGAAGCGCTCGATCGCCGCGCTCCCGTAGAAGAGGAGCAGCGCGACCGCCCCCAGCGCCACGATCACGCCCAGCGCGTACGGGAGCCCGAACGTCTCGTCCACGATCGAGCCCGCCGCCGCCCCGATGACGGCCAGCACGAGCAGCGTCAGCAGCACGTACGTGACCTCGAACAGCACCCAGGACGGCCCGAGCAGACGCTTGAAGAAGTTGCGGTACTCGTAACTGCGGTACTGGCGCGCGAGTTCGAACGTGACGGCGCACACCGCGCTCCAGATCGCCGTCGAGAGGGCCATGGCCGCGAGTCCGGGCGTGGGGCCGATGGAGAGGAAGAACTCGACGTTCTCCCGTCCCGTGCCGTAACCGCCCGCGATGACGGCCGACTGGAAGACGAGCCCCGGCAGCAGATAGCGGCGGAACCAGGGAGCTTTCACACTGGCGTCCCTTTCTCTCGGCCGGCCCCTCCCCCAAGGTTTCGCCCGTCAGCGAGGGGCGAGTCCACCGGGGCGCCGGGCGCCGGCGGCGACATGCGACCCGCCAAGCTAGAGGTCGAGCATGGAACGAGACAGGCGCGAGACATTCGGCTCCCGCTTCGGGCTCGTGGCCACGATGGTCGGCGTCGCCGTCGGTCTCGGGAACGTGTGGCGCTTCCCGTATATGGTCGGCGAGTTCGGGGGGGCGCCGTTCGTGGCCTTCTACGTCCTCGCCGTGGTGCTGATCGGCGTGCCCGCGCTCATGGCCGAGTGGACGCTGGGCCGGCATACCCGCCGCGGCCCGGTCGGCGCGTTCGAGTCGGCCGGCCTCCCCTTCGGCCGCGCCCTCGGCTGGATCTTCTTCGTCGGCGTGACGGCGGCCACCGGCTACTACTCGAACGCGCTCGGCTGGGTGCTGTACCACGCCCTGGCCGGGCTGCTCTCCGGCGTCGGCATCGACATCGACGCCGCCGCGATCCTCCCCCCGGAGGAGGGCTTCTCGCTGCGCTCCTTCCTCCTGCAGTGCGTCTGCACCGGCGCCGTCCTCCTCACCTGCGCCGCCGTGCTGCGCCGCGGCCTCCGGGGCGGGATCGAGAAGGCGAGCCGCTTCATCGTCCCGGCCCTTCTCGCCGGGCTGGTGATTCTCATCGTCCGCTCGCTCACGCTCCCCGGTGCCGGGGAGGGACTTCGGTGGTATCTGGGTGCGTTCGACCCCGGGGCGCTCACGCCGCCGGTCATGCTGGGCGCGCTCGGCCAGGCCATCTTCAGCCTCTCGCTGGGCGGCACGTTCATGGTCGTGTACGGCTCCTACCTGAACCGCGGCGATCCCCTGCGCGGCAACGCCGTCTTCACCGCGGGCGGCGACCTGTGCGCCGGCCTCCTCGCCGGACTCGTCATCTTCCCCGCCGTGTTCGCCTTCGGACTCGAGCCGGGGAGCGGCCCCGGCCTCCTGTTCGCGACGCTGCCCGAGGTGTTCGGGCGCATCCCCGCGGGGGCCGTGTTCGGGACGCTCTTCTTCCTGGCGCTGTTCGGCGGCGCCTACCTGTCGGATGTGGCGGCGCTCGAAGTGCTCGTGGCCGGCATCACCGACAACACGCGCCTCGACCGCTCGCGCGCCGTGACCCTCACGATCGGCGTGGTGTTCGTGTTCGCGCTCCCGCCCATGATCAACATGAGCGTGTTCACGCCGTGGGACCTGACCTTCGGGTCCGGGTTCCAGACGCTCGGCGCGCTGCTCTCGGTCGTGGCGGTGGGGTGGGCTCTCGACCGCTCGGAAGTGCTGCGGCAGCTCGCGGCGGGCGAGGGTCGGCGCCCGAAGCGCGGCGTGCCCCCGATCTGGCTCTACTACTGGCTCCGCTTCGTCATCCCCGCCGCGATCCTCGCCGTCGGCGCCTGGTGGCTCCTCACCGACGTGCTGGGCGTCCACGCGGGAGCATGATCCTTCGTCGGGAGGATCCTACTTCGTCCAGATTGCGACCACGCCGCACCGCGAGCCGGGTCCGGTAAACTCGGCCGGTAACGACGCCGCACCCTTGTACACCTCGACGCCTGCGATTTCAACCGGAGACACCCACAGGTCGGCCTCGCCCTGATCGCTGATGAGGAAGCCATCGAGGTAGATCTGCATGAGGCACCGCGAGCCGAAACCGGTGGCCAGCCGCGTGTTGTATAGCCTGCAGGTGCGGGAACCCAGACGACAGGCGCGTCGGATCGAAGCTTCCTCCATGATCATGTCGGATATGATCACCGGGTTGCGACGTTCGATATCCGTCACGGTGTAGAACGCCCCGAGGCCGAGGAGTTCGCCCCATCGCTTCCGTTCGTAGAAGCCCTTGATCTCCAGCCGGCGCAGGCGCACGGCCGTCGCCACGAGGGGTTCCATCTCGAGCGGAGACGGGACGAGGCCGATCTGGACTTCCGTGGTGGCGCCGCGGGCCACATTGACCATGTGGCGCAACGGGGCATACCCGAGATGCCGCACGGCCAGTTCGTACACGCCCACCGGCACGTCGTCGAGGAGGAATCCGCCCTGCCGGTTCGTCTGAACTTCCCGGGACCGGCCCATGAGAGACACGGCGGCCGAGGTCACCGGAGCGTCGCTGAGCGCGTCCGTCACCGTGCCCAGCAGCCGCCCGTTTTCCACCGAAGCGACGCGAAGGCCGAGGACCACGTTCCGCACTGTCCCGGGCAGCAGCAGGACCTCCGTCTCGTCGCTGGCGGCGTCGCCGAACTCCGCCCACAGCGTGGCCCTCCCGACGCCGGCGGGGACGCAGAAAACAACGCGGCCGTCCGAGCCGGCCTCAGCACGCAGCGGCCCGTCCAACGCACCTTCGTCTGCCGACGCCAGTCGCACGGTCGCGAACGGGATCGGAATCGTGCCGGACTCGTCCATGACCGTCACCTGCACGGCGGAGGCGGGTGCACAGGCCTCCGCCTCCTGTCCCGCAACTCCGGGGACCGACACCGTGCACCAGGGCGCGGCGAACAGGACGGCGCTTCGGGCCGCCGCCCGGCTTGCCGAAACCCTGGCGACGCCTCGGGACCGTCGTGAAGCGCGTCCTCGCGTCGCTTCCATGGCGACCTCCGCAACGAGTCTGAGCCGGCGGTCCTCCAGACGAGGACGGCGGATCGCGTACCCGCCGGGCGTGCGGCTACACGATAGACTGACGTCGCACCGTGGCGCGGGGTCACTCTTCAAGCGGGCTTCACGCGGGGCCGCACTTGCTGCGCGGCGCGGCGACCGGTGATGTTGGCCGGGAGATCCGGGTACGCCGCCGACCGCGTCGAAACCCCGTGAAACCCGATGCGGGCCATCGTGACGAGGAATTGAACATCCGCAACATCGCGCTTCCGGGGCCTGGCGCCCTTTTCGTTCTGCTCCTGCTGCCGCACGCAGCCTTCGGTCAGGAAGCCGTCCGCCGAGTCTCGCTCGCGGCGGCCCTCGAGGCGTTTGCGGAAAACAGCCTCGCGCTGAGGATCGCGCGCTCCGAGGCCGCCGAGATCGCGGGAGCCGCGCGTCAGTCGCGTGTCTGGTTCAACCCGTCGCTCTCGGTCAGGCGCGACGATCTCGACCGGAATGGCGACGAGTACTGGGAGGAGAATCTGCTCCTCTCCCAACCCCTGGAGTGGCCCGGCCGGACGGCCGCCCGCTCCCGGGCGGCCACCCACACGATCGAAGCGAGCACAGCCCGTTTCCGGAGCGACTCGACCCGGCTCGCCTTCGAGGTTCGGGAGGCCTGGGCGCTCGCGTGGTTTGCGGAAGCGGCGGAGTTCACCGCGCGTCAGGCCGCCTCCGTGATCCAGGAGGTGGCCGAGGACGCGGAAATCCGCTTGGCCGAAGGAGACATCTCCGCCTACGAAACGCGGCGGTTGCGACTGGAACGGGTGCAGGCCGAGCAGGATGTGGCCGAGGCGGAGCTCCGGGCCCGTGACGCGCGCCGGCGCCTCGCGGCGCTGATCTCTCCCGGGACCGGAACCGGGGAAGTCGGACCGTCCACGGGGCTGGACGGGGTGCCGCCCCCGGTGACTCGGGAAGAGGCGCTCGATGCCCTGCTCGGCCGGCCGGACCTTGAGGCGGCGGCACGGAATCTGGACGCCGCGCAGGCCGAACTCGCCGTCGCGAGATCCGGCTGGATGCCCGACCCGACCGTCAGTCTGGGATATCGACAGCAGGAGGGCGGCTTCCAGGGATTCAGTCTGGGTCTCGATCTCCCGCTGCCGCTGTTCGATCGCGGAGGGGGAAACCGGCAGGCAGCCGACGCCAGGAGCGCCGCCGCCGCCCACCGCCTCGACCTCCGGAGACGGCTGGCGGAGAACGATCTCCTCACGACCTCGGACCGGTACGCTTCCAGTCGAGGCCGTCTCGAAGCCGCGGCGGATGGCCTGTTGGCGGATGCCGAGGCGCTGCTCGCCTCGGCGATCGCGGCGTACCGGGAGAACGAAATGTCGCTCCTGGAGTTGCTCGACGCGGCGAACGCCTTCCGGAGCGCGCGGCTCAGCGCTCTCTCCATGCGATCCGCCGCCTGGATCGACTACTACGATCTCCTTCGGGCCATGGGACGGGCCCCGGAGGAGGAAGGATGAAACCGAAGCCTCGTCCGCGGTTGATGCTCGGTCCGCGGGCTGGATGTAGATTGGACATATGCACCCGCACGAATTGACGCCCCGGCAGCTCGAGGCCGCGGAAGCCCCGGACGGGCTCCCCGGGCTCGCCGACGCCGAGTTCACGGCGCTCGGGCGCCGCGCGCGCCGGGTCGAGGGGCTGCGCAAGTCGACCGGCCGCGAGATCTACACGGACGACATCGTCCTGCCGGGAATGCTGCACGGGAAGATCCTCCGCTCCACCGAGGCGCACGCGCGGATCGTCTCCATCGATACGACCGAGGCCGAGGCCCTCGAAGGCGTGTACGGGGTCATCGCCGGACATGACATGCCGACGCCGTACGGGATCATCCCCTGGACCCGCGACGAGCACGCGCTCTGCGTGGACAAGGTGCGCTTCATCGGCGACGCGGTGGCCGCGGTGGCGGCGGTGGACGAGGACACGGCGAACGCGGCGCTCGAACGGATCCACGTCGAGTACGAGCCGCTTCCCGTCTATCTCTCACCCGAAGAGTCGCTGACGCCCGACGCCGCCGCGGATCCCATCCACGCGCCGCGCAAGCCGGGGGCGAACGGCAACATCCTCAAGCATGTTCACCTCGAGTTCGGGGACGTGGACGCGCGGATGGCGGAAGCGGATGTCGCCATCGAGGGGGAGTACTACTTCCACGGGACGACGCACACGCCGATCGAACCCCACTGCGCGATCTCCCGGCTCAACCCGGATGGTGTGCTCGAGGTGTGGTCCTCGACGCAGGTCCCGCACTACCTGCAGCGCGAACTCGCGCGGGTGCTCGATCACGACGTGGCGAAGGTGCGGGTCGTGCAGCCGGCGGTGGGAGGGGCCTTCGGCGGCAAGTCCGAGCCGTTCGATCTCGAGTTCTGCGTGGCGCTCCTCGCCATGCGGACGGGCCGGCCGGTGAAGATCCTCTATACGCGCGAAGAACTGTTCTACTCGCACCGCGGCCGCCACCCCATGCGCATGAAGTACCGGCTCGGCGCCTCGCGCGACGGGAAGCTGAGGGCGCTCGACGCGCACACGACCCTGGACGGCGGCGCCTACGCCTCGTTCGGTCTCGTGACGACGTACTACTCGGGACAGCTTCTCACCTCGCCGTGCCACATCGAGTCCTACCGCTTCGACTCGACCCGGGTCTACACGAACGTGGCCCCGTGCGGCCCCAAGCGCGGCCACGGCTCCGTGCAGCCGCGCTTCGCGTACGAGATCTCGCTCGACAAGATGGCCGAGAAGCTCGACCTCGACCCGTTCGAACTCCGTCGCCGCAACTTCATGGGCACGGGTCGGACGGTGAACGAGTTCAGGGTCCGGTCCAATGGCTTCCTGGAGTGCCTCGAGGCGGTGGAACGCGCCAGCGACTGGAAGAAGCGCTACCGGCGGCTCCCGAAGGGTCGCGGCCTCGGTATGGCGGCCTCCTCCTACATCTCCGGCACGAACTACCCGATCTATCCGAACGAGATGCCCCAGGCCGCGGTGCAGGTCCAGGTCGAGCGCTCCGGCCGGGTGGCGATCCTGCACGGCGCGTCGGAGATCGGCCAGGGGTCGGACTCGACCATGGCGTACATCGCGTGCGAGGAACTCGGCGTTCCGCTCGACTACGTGCGCGTCTTCTCCGCCGATACGGACCTCACGCCGGTGGACCTCGGCGCGTACTCGTCGCGCGAAACCGTCATGGTGGGGAACGCCTGCCTCGAGGCCTGCCGCACGCTCCGCGCGCAAGTGACGGAGTCCGTCGCGGAGCAGTGGGGCGTCCCGGCCGCGCGGGTGCGCCTGGCGCGCGGCTGGGCCTTCGACGCGGAGGCCCCGGAAGACGCCGGCCGGCGCCTCTCGATCTCGGAGGCCTTCAACATCGCCGAAGCGAAGTTCGGGCTGCTCGGCGCCGTCGGCTCCTACGACACGCCCAAGGATGTCCACGGAGACTACCGCGGCGGCACGATCGGGTCGTCGCCCGCCTACTCCTTCACGGCACACGTGGCGGAAGTCGAAATCGAGGAGGACACGGGGGTCGTCGGCGTGAAGAATATCTGGGTGGCGCACGACTGCGGCCGCGCGCTCAACCCGGTGCTCGTCGAAGGCCAGATCGAGGGCTCCGCCTACATGGGCTTCGCGGAGGCGATCTTCGAGGAGCAACTCTTCCGCGAGGGGCCGGTGGAGGGCGGTCTGCACACGGCCCCCTCGCTCCTTGACTACCGGATCCCCACTTCCATGGATTGTCCGGAGTTCGAGGCGCTCATCGTCGAGTCGGTGGACCCGGAGGGCCCGTACGGCGCCAAGGAGGCGGGGGAGGGTCCGCTCCACCCGTCGCTCCCGGCGATCGCGAACGCGATATACGACGCGGTGGGCGTCCGGATCGACGAACTCCCCTTCACGCCGCAGCGAGTGTGGCGGGCGCTCCGCGCGCACGCCGCCGCCGCGAGCCGCGAGGACGTGGCCTGAGCGCCTCGCGCATCGCACCGGAATGAAGCAGTTCGTCCGGCAGCTCGACGTCGAGACACGGGGGAAGGGTTTGTACGAGATCACCCGCCCGGTCCTCGCGTGGGCCGCCGGCCTCGAGATCGAGACGGGCATGCTCACCGTCTACATCCGCCACACCTCGGCGTCGCTGACGATTCAGGAGAACGCGGATCCGGACGTCCTCCACGACCTCTCGAACTTCTTCGCCCGGCTGGTGCCCGAGAACGATCCGCGCTACCGGCACACGATAGAGGGACCGGACGACATGCCCGCGCACATCCGCTCGGCCCTGACCCAGACGCACCTGGCTGTTCCCGTGCTCGACGGAGCGCCGGCTCTCGGAACCTGGCAGGGGATCTTCCTGTTCGAGCATCGGAGCCGCCCTCACCGGCGTACGGCGATCCTCCACGTCACCGGCGTATAGCGGGCTTACCTGGAGCCGTATTTGCCGATGGCCGCGAAGTCGAGGTCGACGACAAATTCCCCCGAATCCGCGTCGCGCTCGAAGACGATGAACCCGAGTTCCGCAAGCCGCGTGAGCTCCCGGACGAAAGTTCGTGAAGTCACGGCGCGATACACGGTGCGGACGAAGGGCGAATCGATCAGCTCGTCGAGCGGGAGTCGCCGCGACGGGGTTTCCGAAAAGGGATCGGCCGGCTCCGTCTCCTCGAGGAGGAAACCCAGGAGGCCATGCTCGCGATCGTTGATAAGGCGGCGGCGCTTGCTCACTCGCTTGTCGCGCGCCCAGGTCAGCGTCTGGCGGTAGACCAGACGGTTCAGCTTCGAGTTGATGAAGGCGTTGATTCCGCGCAGCTCGGCGTCGAAGCCACGCAGCCCGAACCCCACGAAGGGAGTGACGTCAAGTGGTTGCACCCTGCGGCACTCCTGCAGACGCCTCTTGTAGAGTTCTCCGTTGCGATAGAAGTAGTTCGAGAGTCCATAGAAACCATGTACGTTGTATCCTCCTTCAAAGAGGATGGCGGCCTCGACCAGTCTCGACACGCGGCCGTTTCCATCTCCGAACGGATGGAGGGTCACCAGGAAGAAATGGGCGAGCAGCGCCCTGACCACCGGATGTTCATCCCGGACGCGCCGAGAGTTGACGAAGACCACGAAGTCGTCCAGAAGTTGCGGAAGCTCCTCGTGAGGTGCTCCCAGGTGGACTCCGCCCAGTTCCGGCGTACCCACCTGTACGCCGTATACTCGCAGCCGGCCGGGTACGTTGTTCACGTCATCCGAGCCCCTGGTGAGCAATTCGTGCATTCGGAGGATGTCCGCCACCGCCAGCGGCGCCTCGCCGGGTCCGAACCGTTCGCGAACCCAGTTCTGGGCGGCGTCGGCATTCTCGATCTGTCGAGACTCCCTGGTTGTGGAGTCCGCTTCAGTCTTACGGTCCAGCAGCTCGCGCACTTGCGCTTCCGACAGCGGGTTGCCTTCGAGGGCGGTCGTGCCGCGGATCGTCCTGATGCGATTCAATCGGTCGAGCTGGTCCCTCCAATCCGGGGGCAGCAGAAGCTTCTCGATGGCCTTCCGGCTCGCCTCGATTTCGATGAGAAGGACGGCCAAGCCGGGCCTGTCGAGGCGGTATTCGAAGTCGAATGTCTGCCAATCCATTTTAGGGGCGCTTTGTATGACACGTTATCTGACACGTTATGTGACACGTTATCTGACCGAAATATAACACCCATAAACCGTAATAAAAATAGGCGTATCCGATGTCTCGATCAATGAATAACATGCCATCGGTGACAGCTTATACGACGTCTTGCACGACACGATCTGCGCCCGCCGGAGGGGCCGTGTGCCGTGCGTTCGCGATCCTGATGGTGGCGGGGACCGCGGCGTGCGGCGACGGGAGCATGGAACTTCCGCTGACGCAGCCTCCGATGGTCATCGGCGCCGTGGCCGACTTCGACCTGGCGGTGGGGGACACGGCGACGGTGGACGCCTCCGGCTACTTCCGCGATCCCGACGGGGACGTGCTCTCCTTCGAGGCGCGGTCGTCGGCCGAGGAGGTTGCGGTCGCCGACGTGTCGGGGAGCACGGTCCGCATCGTCTCCGCGGCGCCGGGCACATCGACGGTGGCGATCACCGCGCGCGACCCGGAAGGGCGAGCCGCCGCGCTGCGCTTCCAGGTGACGGTGCCGAATCGGGCGCCTGTGGCCACGGGCGCGATCCCGGACCTCCGGTTGGCCGTGGCGGACACGGCGCTGGTGGATGTGTCGGGGCATTTCGTCGACCCGGACGGGGAAGCGCTCGGATATGGCGGGGTTTCCTCGGACAGCGCGGTGGCGGCCGCCAGCGCCCCGGGCGACACGCTGCGTGTGATCGGCATCGCGCCGGGGACGGCCACGGTGACGGTGACGGCGCGCGACCCGGGAGGCCTTGCGGCCGAAACATCCTTCACCGTGCACGTTCGGGCCTCCGGGGGCGGCTTCGACATCGTGCTCGACTTCGATGCCACGGTGACGGAGCCGCATCGTGCCGCGATGCGTCCGGCGGCGGAACTCTGGATGTCGGTGCTGGCGGGTACGGAACTCCCGGCCGTCCCCGTCGGCGATCACGTCGGCTGCCACGGGGCGCGGACATCGGAGCCCGTCGTCTCCGTTGACGATCTGCTCATCCTGGTCGAAATGCGGGACATCGATGGTCCCGGGCGGACGCTCGCGCAGGCCGGCACGTGCGGGCTCCGGGAAGCGTCGAACCTCCCTTACGTCTCCGTCATGTTCTTCGACGTCTCCGACTTCGATGGCCTCATCGCGTCCGGCGACGCAACGGAACTCGCGATGCACGAGATCGCCCACGCGCTGGGGTTCGGAGTGCTCTGGCCGGTCAAGGGTCTGCTGCGCGACCGGTCGCTGGGCGTGGGGGCGATCGACGCACACTTCACAGGTCCGCTGGCCATCGCCGCCTTCGACGCCGCGGGCGGCGCCGATTACACCGGCGGAGCGAAGGTCCCCGTCGAGAACCTCGGCGGCGCGGGCAGCGCCAACCTGCACTGGCGGGGCGCCGTGCTCCGGAGGGAACTCATGAGACCGCTCAACCGGCTCGGTGTGCCGGAAACCTTCAGCGCGATCACGATCCAGTCGATGGCGGACCTCGGCTACGTCGTCGATGTGGATCGAGCCGAACCCTACACGCTGCCCGGCGGCCAGGCCGACAGGCACCGCGCGCCGGGCCGCGAGGTCCATCTCGGCGACGACGTTCTCGCCGGTCCCGTAATAATCGTCTCTTCGGACGGGCGCGTCGTGCGCGTACTCGCGAACCGGTAGTCGATTTAGCTTGACAGGGGCCGGAAACGTGCCGAACCATGAAAGGGTATCCCTTTCACGAGGCGCCTCTTCGGCCCCAGCGGAGTAGGTCACCATGCTGCGCAAACTGCTTTTCGGATCCAGCGTCAGGATCATCATCTTCATCCTGGCGGCTACCGGGGCCGGGGTGACGCTCCTGATTTCACTGGCGCCGGAGGCGGAAAGCCGGGAACCGCCTCCCCGGATTCCGTTCGCGCAGACCGCCCGCGTTTCAGCCGGGTCGGGTTCCATACCTGTGTACGGGTCCGGCACGGTGCGGCCAAGCGCGGAGATCGACATCGCCCCGCAGGTGGGCGGGAGGGTGGTCTGGGTGGATCCGGGGTTCCAGAGCGGAGGTCGGGTCGAGGCCGGTCGGACGCTGTTCCGCATTGAGGAGGCGGACTACCTGTACCGCCTGCAGGAGGCCGAAGCCAATCTCGCCTCGCGCCAGGTCGCCTTCCTCCAAGAACAGGAACAGGCGTCGATCGCGCGCGCGCAGTACGAGCTTTACGCCGAACGGCAGGACGCCGAGGGTGCGCGGTCCGAGGCAAGTCCGCTCACCTTGAGAGAGCCCCAGCTCGAAGCGGCGCGCGCGGCCCTGAGTCGGGACGAAGCCCGGCTGGCGGACGCGAATCTCGCGCTGTCCCGAACCCGCGTCGCCGCGCCCTTCGATGGCGTGGTCCGCTCGGAGTCCGTGGACGTGGGGCAGGTCGTGAGCCCGGGACAGCCCGTGGGGCGGCTCTTTGCCTCGCACGCAGTGGAGGTGGTGGTCCCGCTGTCCGATGCCGACGCTGCCCTGATCCCGGGACTGTGGGAACTTCGAGCCGGCGACGGACAAAGCGGAGTGGCGGTTCGGGTGATCGCGCAGTACGGAGAAGGAACGTACGCCTGGGAAGGTTACGTGGACCGGGTGGAGGCGTCGCTCGACGCGCAGACCCGCACCGTCGATGTGATCGCGCGCGTGTCGGACCCGTTCACCTCGGGTGTCCCGGCGAGCGGATCCAGCGCGGCCGGCGCCCGGCCCCCGCTGCTGGTCGGCAAGTTCGTGGACGTGGAAATCGACGGTGTTTCACCGGACGACTACTTCCGGATACCGCGCGCCGCGCTGCAAACAGGCAACGAGGTCTGGGCGGTGAGCGAGGGCGACGTCGTGAGCATCGTGCCGGTCCAGGTGCTGCAGCGCGCGAACGATGAGGTATTCGTGACCGGTCCGCTCGAGCGTGGCCAAGCGGTGATCACGGGTGGCATTCAATTCGCCACCGAAGGCATGCGCGTCCAGACCGGAATCGATCCGGTGCGGTGAGTTCCGACGTGGGTTCCGGGCTGGACGGCCGCCGTGAACGGTCCGGCCCGATCGCCTACATGGCGAGCAACGGCATTGCAGCCAATCTCCCGATGATGGGCATCATCGCCGCCGGACTCGTGTCGCTGACGGGCATTGATCGGGAAGCCTCGCCTACCACCCCATTTTACCTGTACCCTCCTGATAACGACGATCCCCGTTCCGACCGAGGCTGAACCGGCACAATGACTTCGAACGGAAGGAATCACGGCGAACCCGGAGGCCCCATCGCCTACATGGCGAGCAACAGCGTGGCCGCCAATCTGCTGATGGTCGGCATTCTCGTCGCGGGCGTCGCCTCGTTCTTCGGGCTCGAGCTGGAAGCCTGGCCCGCCGTGCCCTTCAACCAGGTCGAGGTCTCCGTCGCCTATCCGGGCGCCACCCCCGAGGAGGTGGAGGAGGCCATCGTCGCCAAGATCGAGGACGAGGTCAAAGGGCTGGGCAACGTGAAGGCGGTCAAGTCCGTGGCGGCCCCGGGCATGGCGTCGGTCAGGGTGGAAATGCGGTCGGGCACGGACATGAACGATGCCCTGGCCGAGGTGGAAGCGGCGGTCGGCCGAATCCAGACGTTCCCGGGAGAAGCCGAGCGGCCCCAGATCACGGAGATGACCAGCGCCGAGAGCATCATGCGCCTGGTCGTCTACGGCGATGTCCCCGAGCGGACGTTGAAGGAGCTTGCCTACCGGATCGAGGATGAACTCGCCGCGCTGCCTTCCGTCTCCCAGGTAGAGACGAGCGGCATCCGCAACTATGAGATCTCGATCGAAGTGCCGCTGCAGCGGCTCAGAGCGCTTGGACTCACGCTCCCGGACATCGCCAACACGATTCGCCGCAGTTCGCTGGATCTGTCCGCCGGCAGCATCGACACCGAGCAGTCCCAGGTGCGGGTGCGCACCCTGGGACAGAGCTACGATCAGCAGGACTTCGAGGAGATCGTCCTGCTCAGCCGCGGGGACGGCACGGTGGTACGACTGGGCGACATCGCCGAGGTGCGCGACGGCTTCCAGGACCTGGGCCTGATCGTCCGGCACGATGGTCTGCCGGCCGTCTTCGTCGAGGTATCGAGGGCCGAGGGCGAGAAGGTGATGAATGTGGCGGGCGCCGTTCGACAGCACGTCGCCGACGAGGTGGCCCCGTCACTCCCGGACGGCGTGGGCGTCACCATCTTGAACGATTCATCCGATGCCTTCGAGGAGCGCGCCGCCATCCTCATTAAGAATGGTCTTCTCGGGCTGATGCTGGTGCTGTTGGCTTTGGGACTGTTTCTCGAACTCCGGCTTGCCTTCTGGGTAGCCGTCGGCCTCGGGGTGTCCGGCGTCGGCGCCCTGGCCGTCATGATGGCGTTCGACCTCGCCATCCACGCGGTCTCCCTCTTCTCGTTCGTGCTCGCCATCGGAATCGTCGTGGACGATGCGATCGTCGTCTCCGAGCACATCCACCTTGAACGCATGCGGGGAACGCCGGGGGTCATCGCGGCGATACGCGGGGCCCGGCGAATCAAGGTGCCTCTCATCTTCGCGGTGCTGACCACGATCGCCGCGTTCACTCCTCTGCTCTTCATTCCCGGGGGGATCGGAGAGACCTGGAAAGCGCTGCCGACCATCGTCATCGCGATGCTGGTGATTTCGATGATCGAATCGCTGCTGGTGTTGCCCAACCACCTTTCTCACCACCTCCACGGACCGGAGTGGGCGCCCCGAACGCGCCTTGAACGATTCGTATCCCGGATTCAGGGCCAGGTCGATCTGCAGTTGGGCAGATTCGTGCAGGGCCCCCTGCACCGCGGCGTGAGTTTCGCGACCGATCAACCCGGAGTGACGCTCTCGTCAGCCATCGCCCTGCTCATCCTGTGCTTTGCCATGCTGCCGGCGGGCATCGTTCCGTTCACCTTTTCCACGGAGGTTGAAGGCGATTTCGCAACGGCCACCCTGGAGATGCCGGACGGGACGACGGCCCAGCGAACCTACGAGGTGGCGCGCGAGTTGGAGGCGGCCGGCCATCGGGTCATCGAGCGGATCTCCGCAGACAGGCCCGCCGATGCGCCGCCCCTGCTGTCCGGGGTAACGGTTACCGTCGGTCAACGGCCGCGAGTAGATGGAGGGGGGCTCAGTCCCAACCTCACCCTGAACCCGGAGCCCAATGTCGCCACCATATCGTTCAAGCTGCTGGACGCGCAGCACCGGCGGATTCCCACGGGAGATGTCGTGCAGGCGTGGCGCGAGGAGTTGGGTGTCCTGCCCTATGTTCGCGCACTCACCATCAGCGGCACAATCTACGACTTGGGCAACCCCGTCGAGGCCGTCCTAGCGCATCCGGATCCCGACCGCCTCCCGGGGATCGCAACCGCGGTCGTCAATGACCTGCGCGAAGTGGCAGGTGTCCACGACATCCGCTCCGATCACACTCCCGGCATCCCTGAGATCCAGCTGGGACTGCTGCCCGAAGCGCGAACCCTCGGTCTCACCCTCGAGGACCTCGCCTGGCAGACGCGGGCCGCGTTCTTCGGCGCGGAAGCGCTCAGGGTGCAGCGCGGCCGCGAAGAGGTTCGGGTGTACGTGCGGCTGCCCGAGGAGCAGCGCAACTCGATCACCGACATCGAAAGATCGCTGGTTCGGACGGCCGGCGGCGCCGAGGTCCCGGTGAGCCGTGTGGCTTCGCTGAGCTCGGGCATGTCGCCGCCCGCCATCCATCGCCAGGACGGCCAGCGCATCGTCAGGGTCACTGCGGATGTGGATCCGGCGGTGATATCCGGCGGGCGCGCCAACCGCATTCTGGAAGACGACATCCTCGCGGCGATCGTCGCCGAGGACCCGGAACTGACCTACACCTTCGGAGGTGAACCGCAGCAGCAGCTGGAATCCCTGAACGCGCTGGGACCCGGCTTCGGGATCGCCATGCTCATGATCTTCGCGCTGCTCGCAATTCCACTGCGCTCGTATACCAAGCCGTTCATCATTATGGCTATCATCCCGTTCGGGTTGATCGGGGTGATTCTGGGTCACTGGATCCTGGGCGTCACACTCAGCTCCCAGTCCTTCATCGGGGTCTTCGGCCTCGCCGGCGTGGTGGTGAACGACTCCCTGGTCATGATCGACTTTATCGACCAGGAGCTCGAGGAAGGCCTTCCGGCACGAGAAGCGATCATCGAGGGCGCCAAGGGGCGTTTCCGCCCGATCATGCTGACGTCGCTGACCACATTCCTCGGCTTCTCGCCCCTCATCCTCGAAGACGCGATTCAGGCCCAGTTCTTCGTGCCCTTCTCCGCCTCGATCGGCTGCGGCATCCTCTTCACCACGGTCGTGCTGATGTTCCTCGTGCCGGCGCTGACCTCCATCCACCAGCGTTGGATGGCTCGGCGGGCAAGGTCGCGCGGCCGCTCAGAGCAGCGACGCGAGCTGCCCGCTTGAAGCGCCACGAGATGCGGCTGCGCGAACTGTCGAAAGCGCTGAGGGATGCGTACCGGGGGTCGGGCGTCGCGCGTCGCGTGCGATACTTCAACGGCTGGGTCGACCGGGCGGTGCCGGGGGCCGGAGGCGCGGGCGGCTACGACCACGCGGAAACGGGCAGGAAGGCCAGGCCCAGTTTCTGATACCCTTCGCCGCGTCGCTCGGTTGTGGCATTCTCTTCATCACGGCTATTCTTATGATGGTTGTTCCGGCGCTATACACCCTGCACCTGCGTCTGACGCTTTCGTGGCGCCGTTTCGGCGCGGGTGCCGCGTAGTGCATCTCGGTCGCGGCGAGACGAGAACCAATGACTGACACAGCGAAGACGGTGGAGAGCGCGGAGAGTTTGACGGCGGAACCCTTGAGCCTGGTCGACGAACTCATCCTGATGCTTCTCGACGAAAAGGGCGGTTACTTCCATCAGGTACCCGGCTGGCAACTGAACTGCGCCGTCGTCGGCGGAGTGCTGGCGGAACTCTCCTTCCGGTCGCGGCTCGACTCGGACCTGGCAGCCCTGTTCGTCGTGGACCCGGCCGAAACGGGCGATCCCATCCTGGACCCGATCCTGAAGGAAGTCGTCGACGAACCGCGCCAACGCACTGCCCGCTACTGGGTCGCCCGGCTCGCCCCCCGTGCGGAGTCGATCGTCGACCAGACTCTGGAGCGCCTGGTTGAACGGGAGATCCTCGAACACCACGACGGCGGATTCTGGACGCTGGCTCCCACGGTCCTGCATGGGCAACAGTACGGGACATCTGCGGAAGGCACGCCCGACCGGTTCATCAAGGCGCGCATCGGCAAGGTTCTCTTCGCCGACGAAATTCCCGACCCCAGAGATGTCGTCATCGTATGCCTCGTCAACACGTGCGATGTCTTGCGCCTGATTTTCCAACTCGATGAAGAGGCGGAGCAGCGTATCAAGTACATCTGCCAGATGGACTTGATCGGCCGGTCCATTGCCGATGCGGTTTCTCGGAACCTCGTCGGCCCGGTCCGTAGACACTCCGCCCTTGCCAAGAAGATTCCGACGGTCCCGCTGCGCAGGCTGCTGGCCAACCCGCATGTCCGAGACGGCAACCTGAACGCCTTGTTCGGGCACCTCGCGGAGGAGTACGGCCCGGTGTTCCGGATCCGCCCTCCCTTCAGGGAGCCCATGACCTTCCTGGCCGGACTCGAGACGAACCGCTGGGTGCACAAGCACGGGCGCTCGTACCTGAGAACCAGGGACTACTTCAACGACTTCGAGCAGGTGTACGGCGCGGCCGGCGTCCTCCCCGCCCTGGACGGCGCCGATCACTTCCGGCTTCGCAAGTTCCTGTCGCCAGCCTATTCCCGCACGAGGCTGGGAGGGCAGATGGATCAGCTCTACGACAGGGGGCGCGCGCACATGGAGACCTTGACGGTCGGGGACTCCTACCGCGCCACGTCCATGTGCCGGGCGCTGGTCAACGCCCAGCTTTCGCCGCTGTTCATCGGCGTCGATACGCAAGATCTCATGGACGACCTGATGGTGTACAAGGAACGGGCCCTCAGCGTGCACATCGCCAGACTCCTGCCCAAGTTCACGCTGAATACTCCGGGCATGAAGCGCCGGGCGAAAACCCTGGACACCCTGATGGAGCGGGTGTTGCAAGTAAACACGCCCGCCGAAGGGGCGAACGGCCCGCGGAACCTGGTGGACGATTACCTCAGCCTGCACGCGAGCGACCCGCAGTTTCTTCCGGAGTCCAACCTGCTCTTCGCTTTTTCCGCAGCCTTGATTGCCAGCGTGTACCTCGGCGATACGTTCAGCCTCATGGTCTACGCCATGGCGTCGCAGCCGGACCTATACGCCAGGATCCAAGCCGAAGCGGATGCCCTGTTCGCCAATGGCGACCCCGAGAAAGAGGACTTCACCCCCGCCAACATCGACGTGACGCACCGCTTCCTCATGGAGTGCCTGCGCATGTACCCGATCGTGACCATGTCGATTCGGAACGTGATGAATACGTGCGTGGTCGAGAACCACGAGCTGCCTGTGGGGGAACGGCTCCACATCGCCATGACCGCCACGCATTACATGAGCGAAGTCTTTCCCGAGCCCCACAAGTTCGACATCGACCGCTTCCTGCCGTCGCGCCAGGAGCATGACAGCCTCGGGTTCGCCCCGTACGGGCTGGGCACGCACAAGTGTCTCGGTACGCGGTGGATGGAGATGCACCTGGCGGTCAACCTGCTGATGCTGGCGCACCACTTCACGATTGAGGTGTCGCCGGCGAAGTACGCGCGGAAGCTCCGGTTCAATCCGTTTCCGTCGATGAAGCCGAGCAATAAGCTGAAGTTCCGCATCTCGGAGCAGCGGCGCGAGCTGCCCGCTTGAGGCGTTACCAAATGCGGCTCAGCGAACTGCCGAGAGCGCTGAGGCATGCGTACCGGGGATCGGGCGTCGCGCGTCGCGTGCGACACTTCGATGGCTGGGTCGACCGGGCGGTGCCGGAGGCCGGAGGCGCGGGCGGCTACGACCACGCGGAAACGGTCAGGGAGTACTACGAGCTTTGCAACGGCTTCATGGTGTGGAGCTGGGGTGAATCCCTGCATTTCGCGCCTCTTACGCCCAATGAGAGTCTGGAGGAGTCCAAGGTCCGGCATCAGCGCGCGATGATCGCCAAGCTGGAGTTGGAACAGGGGATGACGGTGGTCGACGTGGGTTGCGGGGTCGGCGGCCCCATGCGCCGCGTCGTCCGCGAGACCGGCGTCAGGGTCGTGGGGATCAACATCAATGAGGTCCAGCTGGCGCAGACGAGGAAGTTGAACGCCGAGGCGGGGCTCGATCACCTGGTGGACTTGAAGAGCTGCAGCTTCATGGACATGAGCGCCATCGAGGACCACACCTTCGACCGGGGTTACGCCATAGAGTCAACGTGCCATGCGCAGGACAAGCAACGCGCCTTCGAGGAGATATTCCGCGTGCTGAAACCGGGTGCCCTGTTCTGGGGTCAGGAAATGTGTCTGACGGACCGGTTCGATCCGAACGATGGCCGGCACCGGGCCGTGAAGCAGGACCTCATGCGCGGCATCGCGCTGCACGACATCGCCACGTTCACGGAAGTGAATCACGCGCTCGAAGCCGCGGGATTTCAAGTCATTGAGGGAAGGGACCGCGACGTCCGGGAGGGACCCTCCACGCCCTGGTATCAACCCATGGAGAGTCGCCACGGGACGTTGGGGAACGCCTTGCGACGGCTTCCGTGGGGCCGCAAGGTGATGATCGCCGGATCGAAGCTGGCCGAGGTACTGCGGCTATTCCCGAAAGGCTCGGCGGAAGTCGTTCGGCTCCTCGATCAAACTGCGGAGGCGTATGTCGCGGGCGGCAAGACGGGTATCTTCACGCCGCTGTACTGTTTTCTGGCTCGCAAACCCTCTCGGGCCTGAAACAACGCCCACCGCCCGGCCATGAGGACAGCCTAACAGCCTAGTCGCCGTTGCCGTCCGCGCCTCGAGGCGCCATCGCCGGGTCCGGATAGAACTGCCTGCAGTACCGGCGGTACTTTCCGATAGGCCCGTCGGCCCGGCACAGCCGGGGCGGGGACCGGTAGCGCTTCCTGTCCCAGATCACCACGTCCTGCAGGACGAACCGCCTCTCCTCCCGGATGAGGAAGAGATTCATCAGCCGGTGGCGCAGCGGCACGGGCAGGAAGGCCAGGCCCGCGACGAACCGCCGCGGCTTGCGGATCTCCCGCACCTGGCTGACCAGCGTCAGGTCCACCGACTCGCCGTCGACGGGTGTGGAGAACGCCCACAGGCGCGACCTCATGCCGATCGCCTTCTCGTGGATTTCAACGAAGGAGAAGCCGAGGCCATGGACGTGCGTGACGACCGAGATGTCGGAGTGGACGTCCGCCAGGCCCGCGATCCTTCGGACGTTCCTGAAGTCGAAGCAACTCTTCAGGTAGGCGCCATCGATCGAGAACCCGGCGGGTTCCACATCGTGGTAGCCGTGCGTGTAGGCCAGGTGCTCCACGTCGACGGAATTTTCCGTGGTCTCCTGGGGGTGGCCCCGGAAGCGCAGGGTCGTGGATCGCAACCTCGACCACTCCGCGCCCGCAGGCGGCTCATCGGGCAGGCCCCACTGCGGCGGTCTCCCGCCGCTGCCCCACCACGCGAAGATCATGCCGAGGATCTCCCCGGTCTCGTAGACCTTCAGTTTCGCGGCTTTCGGGGCCGGGGCATTCGGCGTGGCGACGCACTGGCCGCCGATATCGAACTCGAATCCGTGAAAGGGACAGACGAGGCAGCCATCGCGCACCAGGCCGCCGGTCGTCGGTCCCATGTGCGAACCGAGGTGCGGACAGAACGCGTCCGCCACGCAGATGCGACCCTCCTCGTCGGACCAGGCGACGATTTCCTCGCCCATCCAGGTCTTCTCGATCAGTTTCGCGCGCTCGATGGACTCGCGGCTTCCGATGAAATACCAACCTTCGGGAAAGGGCGGCAGCTCCGCGGCGAGATGCAGCGATCGTCCATTTCTCTTGCTACTCATGGATTCCACCGCCTCTGCGAAAGTCCGATTCTCGTACGAGCGGGCGGGCGGGAATGTCGCTTGATCTCCGTTTTTTCGCCAACCAAGGCAGCCGGCTCCCCGGCTCGTCACTTCTCGCCGGGGGTTTCCAGCGCCCGGCTCTCGCCGCATGAATCATTCGTCGCAGCGAACTCTCTCGGACAGGAAACCCCAGGCGATGAAGATTCGGCGTACGCGCTTCAGGCTGAAGCTCCTCTCGCTCGTCGCGGTCTCGACCGCCTCGCCGGGGGTGCTTTCCGCGCAGGCTCGACCGGCGGAGTCGCTCGACCCGCTCTCTCTTGCCGTGTCCCGCTTCGAGATCGCGCCGTCCCCGATCGAGCTCTCCGGGCCGGTGCGCCCGGGCGAGTACCTCGGCGTGACCGGGCCGCGCTCGGCCTGGCTGGGGATCGAGACGGGCGAGGCCGAGTTATGGGTGCATCCCCTCAAGGTCGGGAACCGTTTCCGGCTCGGCTTCTCGACGTCGGCCTACGGGACGCCGATTCCGGGAAGCGAGGTCGCGCGCACCGTGCGGGTGCGACCGGAACTCACGACGATCACCTACAGCCACGCGGCCTTCCAGGTGCGGCAGCACATCCTCGCCCCGGGCGAACTCCCCGGCCTTCTGCTCCTGCTCGATGTGGACAGCCCGGAACCGCTGGAGATCATCGCGGAATTCGAGCCCGTGCTGAACTACATGTGGCCGGGTTCGCTCGGGGGGCAGTACGCCTACTGGGACGCGGGCCGACGCGTCTTCGTGCTCTCCGAGAGCCTGCAGGAGACGAACGCCGTCGTCGGATCTCCGTGGGCCGTGAACTCCGTGGAACACCCCGCTCATCAACTGGGCGAGGCGCCCCGCACCATGGTGATCCCGGTCGACCCGGAACGCGCGCGGCGGGAATTCATCCCGATCGCGATAGCGGGCGGAACCACGCCCCGCGAGGAGGTGTTCGCCATCTACGAAGGGATGATCTCCGAGGCGCGCTCGATCTACGACGCGAAGCGGGCGTGGGCCGATTCGGTGCTCGCCTCCACCGTCTCGATCGAGTCGCCGGATCCGTGGCTCGACCTCGCCCTCGAGTGGGCGAAGATCAACCTGGAGGAGCAGCGCGTCTGCAATCCCGACCTGGGGTGCGGGTTCGTGGCGGGCTGGGGCCTGTCGCGTAACGGAACCCGTCCCGGCTTCGGCTGGTTCTTCGGCGGCGACGCGGCGCAGACCATGTTCGCCATGGAGGCCCTCGGGCAGTGGGAACTGGTGGCGGAGGAACTCGCCTTTCTCGCGAAGTACCAGCGCGAGGACGGCAAGATCACGCACGAAATCTCTCAGGCGGCCGCGCGCATCCCGTGGTTCGACGTGTACCCGTACGCCTACTACCACGCCGACACCACGCCCTACTGGATGGTCGCCCTCTACGAGTACTGGCGGGCGAGCGGCGACGACGAACTCCTGCGGGCCCTGTGGCCGGCCTACCGGCGCGCGTGGGAGTGGTGCCTCGCCGCCGAGACGGACGGCGACGGGATCATCGAGAACACGGTGGGTGGCCTCGCGGCGGTCGAGGTCGGCGGCCTCGGGGCCGCGCTGCACCAGGATGTCTACCTGGCGGGCGTCTGGGTCGCGGCGCTCGAGGGGACCCGTGTCCTGGCCGAACGCATGGGCGACGCCGGGATCGCGGATCGGGCGCGGGAACTCGCTCCGCGCGCGCGGGCGACGCTGAACGAAGCGTACTGGCTGGAGGATGCGGGACACCATGCCTTCGGGATCCTCGCCGATGGCGGCACCAACGACAACCTGACGGTGTGGCCCGCCACGGCGGCGGCGTTCGGCCTGTTCGACGAGGCGCGCGCGCGATCGACCCTCGCCCACCTTGCGAGTGATCGAATCTCGTCGGACTGGGGCGCCCACATGCTCTCCACGGAGAGCGAACTGTATCACCCGCTCCAGTACAACATGGGCACCGTGTGGCCCTTCGTGACGGGGTATGTAGCCTGGGGCCAGTACCGGTATCGGCGTCCGTGGGCGGGTTTCCATCTCATGGATGCGGTGAAGCAGATGACGTTCGACTGGAGCCTGGGGCGACACCCGGAACTGCTGTCCGGCACCTTCTACGAGCCCCTGGACCAGACGGTCCCGCACCAGTTCTTCGCGACGTCGGCTCTCGTGACGCCGCTCCTGCGGGGCGTGCTCGGCTGGGAACCCGACGCGGCGCGGGGCGGCGCGCGGCTCGCCCCGCAGCTCCCTCCGGATTGGCCGGAGGTCGCGGTGCGACGGCTGAGGGCCGGGGCCACCGCGACCGACGTGGAGATCCGGCAGCGGTGGACGGCGGAGGGGGGAGAGCGGCGCACGACGCTCACGGTGGCCGGACCGCCCCTGGCCTTCGAGTTCGTGCCCGACGTGCCCGCGGGCGCGCGCAACGTGGCGGTTCACGTGGGCGGCGTCGAGACCGGACTCTCGGACGAGGGAAGCGTGGAGGTGACGCTCGGCGAAGCCGTCCCGGCGGGCGGTCGCGCGGAGATCGTCGTGACCTGGGAAGGCGGACTCGCGGTCGCGCCGCCGCGGACCGGCCTCGATCCCGGCCAGACGAGCGTCGGCCTGCGGATCCTGGACTTCGTCGCCGCCGCAGATGGGTGGAGCCTCTCCGTGGAAGGGACGGCGGGCCGCACCTACGAGGTCGAGTTCTTCGGCACCCCCGTGGTGTCTGCGGTCATCGACGGCGCCGCTCTCGTGTCGGATCTTGGCGATGGCGTCGTTGAAGTCGAGTTCGCCGCTGGAGAGGGCCGCGTCTCGGCGACCGTCCGTCTGACAGCGGCCGGATAACGGAGTCGGGCCGGAGCGTCATTTGTCCCGGAGCGTCATTTGTCCCGGAGCGTCAGTCGGCCAGCACTTCGGCGAGGGTGTCCGCCACCTGGTCGATCTGCGCTTCGGTGATCACGAGCGGCGGCAGCAGCCGGATTACGGTGGCGCCGGCCGGGAGCGCGAGGACGCCCCGGTCCGCGAGAGCTTCCAGGTAGGGCCGGCAGCGCTCGCGGAGTTCGACGCCGATCATGAGGCCGACCTGCCGTACGGTGCGCACGCGGGCCGACCGATGTCGGGCGAAGCGCTCGCTGAAGCGGGCGCCCAGCGCCTCTGCCCGCTCGTCGAGCCGCTCCTTCCGCATGAAGCGGATCGCGGCGAGGGCGGCGGCGCTGGCGAGCGGGTTGCCGCCGAAGGTCGTGCCGTGCCGCCCGGGCGGCGGCTGCAGCCGTTCGTGCGCCAGGACCGCTCCCATCGGCACGCCGCCCGCGATCGCCTTGGCGAGACAGAGAATGTCCGGCGCAACGCCGTAGCGATCGCAGGCGAACGTGCGGCCGGTGCGGCAGAAGCCCGTCTGGATCTCGTCGAACACGAGCACCGCACCCGCCTCGTCGCAGATGCGTCGCGCCGCCGGCAGGTAGTCCGGGCTGGCCGGCCGCACCCCTCCCTCTCCCTGCACCGGCTCGAGGATCACGGCCGCCGTGTCCTCGCCTACGGCCGCGCGCAGCTTCTCGACGCGGTCGAAGGGCACGAACGAGAATCCCGGCACGAGCGGCTCGAAGGGTTTCCGGTAGTCCTTCTTGTGCGTCGCGCTCAGGGCCCCGAGCGTCCGCCCGTGGAAGCCGCGCATCGCGGACACGACCCCCGCCCGTCCCGTCGCGAAGCGCGCGAACTTGATCGCCGCCTCCACCGCCTCCGCCCCGGAATTGCAGAGGAAGGCGCGCGTGAGCCCGGGCGGCGCGATCGAGACGAGTTCGGCCAGGAGCCGCGCCCGGACATCGTTGTAGAAGATGCCCGGACAGGACACGAGCACCCGAGCTTGCTCCGCCAGCGCTTCGGCGACGGCCGGGTTGGCGTGGCCGACGCTCGCCACGCCGATGCCGCCCACGCAGTCGATGTAGCGGCGACCCTCGTCGTCCCACACGCAGGCGCCCTCGCCCCGCACGACCGTGATGCCGCGCTTCGGGAACACCTCGAGCGCGTACGCCCGTTCCGTCTCTCGCGAGTTCACACGTTCATCCGACGAGCGTGCCCCGTCCGGCGAGCGCCTCCGAGATCGGGCGTTCGACGCGCCCGTCCGCGATCACGACGCGCGTCGTGCCCGCCTCGACGAGTCGCCGCAGGGCGAGGAGCTTCCGCTTCATGCGCCCGGCGACCTCGCCCTCCCGGCGCGCAAGCTCCGCGCGCGAGAGCCTTGCGACGACCGACGCCGGATCGTCCGGATCCTCCAGGAAACCGGGCGCTTCGATCAACTGGATCACGCAATCCGCTCCCAACTCGGCGCCGAGCAGGGTCACGACGTCATCGTTCTCCGAGTTGATCGCCGCGTTGTGTTCGTCGATCAGCGGCACCGTCACGACGGGCGTGAAGCCACCGTCGCGGAGCAACCCGAACAGCTTGCGGTTCAACTCCACCGGCTTCCCGGACAGGTCCCGCTTGATCAGCGTCTTGCCGCCCTCCCTCACCCGGATTCCCCGGTTGCGGCGGCCGCGCACCAGGGCGCCGTCGAGTCCGGTGAGCCCGACCGCGTTCACGCCGTGCCCGTGCAGCAGTTCGACGATGCGCTTGTTGCGCAGCCCCGCGTAGGCCATGAGCATCACGTCGATCAGGTCGCGGTCGGAGTGCACGCTCTGGTGTCCGGACACCGACGTGAGGATGCGTTTCTCGACCCCGAGCCGCCGGGCCAGGGAATCGCGCAGCGCGTTCGCGCCGTGCACGATCACGAACGGACCGGACAGACCTGCCAGGTCGCGGGCGATCCCGTCCAGGTTGATGGATTCCCCGCCGCCGATCTTGACGAGCAGCAGCCCGTCGGACTCGCCCGGCATCGGTCAGAACGTCCCGATCGTGCCGTTCGCGACCGGCGTCCACGCCAGCCGCCGGCCCGAATCCGGATAGGGCGCCGAGCACAGGATCCGCTGGCCGTCCCGTCGGGCGGCATGCATCCGGAAGTAGTCCGGGTCCTCGTTGAATCGGGTCGCGAAGTGGACCCGCCGCGACGCGTCGGCGACGATCAGGTTCATCGCCCGCACGTAGCGGGTACGCTTCTCTATCGCATCGAGTCCCCGCTCCAGCGCGCGACCCATGTCTCCGCCACCGAAGCGCTTGACGAAGTTGAACACCTTCTCCGCCCCGATTCGCCCCTGCTCCTTGATCCGCACTCCGTGCAGCTCCCCGTTGAAGATGAACGCGCGTTGTCCGTCGAGGAACGGCATGTTGTTCTCGACCCGTATCCCTTCCCCGCGATATGCGCTCCTCGCATGGGCGAGCAGAAGCGTCGCGCGTCCCGATGGCGCCCCGGCGTCCTCCCACACCGGCGAGATGTTGCGGTAGACGCGCCACCCGGCGGACCCGTCCGCGTCGATCCACGCGCACCCCCACCCGTCGCCCTGGTACTCGGGACTCTCCCGGGCGAGCCGCGCGAAGGCGGCGAGGTGCGGCTCCATGTCGAAGCGCTCATCGCTCTGGACGCAGAGGATGCGGCACACGATGGACTCGGCTTCGCCAGTCGCGGTCAGGCCGGATGCAGCCCGGGGAACTCCAGCCCCCGCGACTCCGGCAACCCGTGCATCACGTTGAACGCCTGCACCGCCTGTCCCGCCGCTCCCTTCATGAGATTGTCGATCGCGCTCAGCACCACGACCCGGTTCGAGAGCGGATCGCGCTCGAAACCCACGTCACAGTAGTTCGCGCCCGCCAGCAGGTTGGGGTCGGGATAGCGGTGGATGCCGCCCCGCTCCTTGACGATGCGCACGAACGGTTCGTCGGCGTACGCGCTCCGGTAGATCTTCCACAACGCCTTCTCGTCGAGTTCCCGGTTCAGGAACACGTGACAGGTGGCGAGGATGCCGCGCACCATCTCGACCGCCGTCGCGGAGAAATGCACATTGCCGCCGAGCACCGCTTCGATCTCGGCCACGTGGCGGTGGCCGGTGGGTCGGTACGACCGCATGGCGCCGCTGCGCTCCGGGTGGTGGCTGCCCTCGGTGGCGCGGTTGCCGGCCTCGCTCGAGCCCACCTTCACCTCGATCACGGCCGAATCCGCGACCCCCGCCCGATAGAGCGGCAGGAGCCCGAGGATGGAGGCCGTCGCGTTGCATCCGGCGCACGCGACGAGGTCGGCGCCCGCCAGCGCCTCGCGGTTCAGTTCGGCGATCCCGTACACGAAGGACCCCAGGAGCTCCGGCCGGGGGTGCGGCCGGCCGTAGAAGCGCTCGTAGTCCGCGCCGTTCGGGAGCCGGAAATCCGCACCGAGGTCGACGATCCGCCCGGCGAGGCCTCGAAACCGGTCGATGAGGCGGGACGATGCCCCGTGGGGCAGACAGAGGAAGAGCACGTCGCACTCGGCCAGTTCATCGAGCGCGCAGAAGCGCAGTCGCGTGACGCCGCGCAGGTTGGGGTGGACCCGGTGCGCGAACCGGCCCGCGAAACGCTCCGACGTGATCTGCCGCACTTCGACGTCGGGATGGCCGAGCAGGAGCCTCAGCAGTTCCCCGCCGGCGTAGCCGGATCCGCCCGCGACCGACGCGCGGATCATCGGTCCGCCAGACGGTCCGGCGAGGCCAGGTACGATACGATCCTCTCCGGAATGTTCACGCCCGTCGCCTCGATGCTGTTTCGGAACTCCATCGTGTAGTTCACTTCGTTCACCAGCAGTCCGCCCTCGCTCTCGAACAGGTCTACGGCCACCACGCCCCCGCCCACCGCGCCCGCCGCGCGCAGCGAAAGCTCCCCGATCTCGCTCGTCACCGGACAGTTCGAGGCCGTTCCGCCGCGGGCCGTGTTCGTGATCCAGTGGTCGGACGACCGGTAGATGGCGGCCACGCAGTCCTCGCCCACGACGAACGCGCGGATGTCGCGCCCGCCCTTCTCGACGTACTTCTGCACGAAGAAGATCGAGTGATGATAGCTGCCCAGGATCGCCTTGTGTTCGAGGACCGTCTCCGCCGCGTGCCGGTCGTTGATTCTCGACAGCAGGCGGCCCCAGGAGCCGACTGCGGGCTTGAGGACCACGGGGTAGCCCAGTTCCTCAATGGCATCGAGCGCGGATTCCTCCGTGAACGCGACCCTGGCGTCGGGTTGCGGCACGCCGCATTCCCCGAGCGATGCCGCCGTGAGGATCTTGTCGCCGCAGCGGCGCGACACCTCGTACCGGTTCACGCAGTCGAGGCCGGCTCCCTCGAACAGCCGCAGCGCGTGCATGGCCCGCGAATGGTTGATGCTGCGCTCGAGCACGACATCGACGTCCGGGACGTTCCGGAAGTCGAACGCGAGTTTGCGGTCGTCCAGAAACACGAGTTCAATATCGCTGCGCCTGCGCAACTCCGCGATCAGCAGCTTCTCGTCCTTGCGGATGAGGGAATGAAGAAAGCCGACTCTCATTCGCCCCAGTCCTCCTCCGCGTCCGGCGCCTCACCGAGGGTGACGGGGTCGAGGGCGAGGATCTCCAGTTCGACGCCGCACTCCTCGCATTCGAGGAGTTCACCTTCGACGGGGTCGTCGGAGATCGTCAGTTCCGCGCCGCATACAGGACATTCCGGCATGCCGTCCATCCTCCATATGGGAGTTCTTTGTGCAGGTTGTTCGTACGGGAAGAAACTTGGTACCGTCAGTCGGCCGCCGGGTTCCGGAAGGGAAGCCGTAGCGCCAGGAAGAGCCCGATGGCCACGGGTTCAATGAGCAGAATGTACCATGGCCAGCCCGGAAAGAAATCGAGGATCGTGGGACCCGCCGGTTTCTCGATCAGGTAGAGAAAGTTCGACCCGAGGAGCCGGTTCAGCGGAAAGACCACGGCCGCGTACAGGTTCAGGAGTCCGAAGGCGATCCACGGATCGCGCGCCGTGGGCCGATAGTCCTCCACCATCACCGCCCACACGCCGGCGATGACGACCGCCCCGTGCGATCCCAGCGACTCGAAGAAGGTGAAGTGCGCGACGCCGAACTCGCCATCCGGGGTCAGGAGAGCTTGCACCGCCCCCGCCACGCCCAGGAAGTACATGAGGCGGAGAGCCCGGGGATGCCGCGTCCACAGCCCGAAAATGGTCACCCACGCCATGGCGCTGCAGAGGTGCAACGGCAGGTCGGTCTGCACCGCCCAGAGCCCCGTCCCGGCCTTCCAGAGGTGCCTCGAAAGGAGGAAGAGGAAGATCGTGAGGCTCAGCGCCGCGCGGAGGCGGCGGCGACCCCGCTCATCGGCCGCCAGCCCGGCGCGAACCAGACAGACGCCGACCACCGCCACGGCGCCGATCGATACAAGATGCACCGGACCGAAGAGATCGAATGGCACTCGGGTCGTCCCGAAGAACTCGCCCATGTCAGCCCGTCACGCCGCCGCGTCCGACCGGGTGCGTCACGGATTCACGCGTCCGTGTCCGCGAGGTCCGCGAGGGAGGAGGTGGGGATCTCCGGACCCTCGACGCGCCGTCCATCCCGCAGCGTCACGTACGCCTCCATGGCGTAGTACGCCGGCAGGCCCAGGGCCGCCAGCCGGTCGGCGGTATCCCGGTTTCGCTCGACGACGCGCTGCCAGAATTCGCGCGGATCCGGTCCGGGAAAGGGGGCCGAATCCTTCTGCGATTCGTGCCGGAAGATCGCCTGGACCTTGCCGCGAAGTTCGCTTTCGGAGAGCGGTACGAGCACGGTCGCTTCGTCCAGATTCCACTCCTGCCACGCGCCGCGGTAGAGCCACAGCCACGGCGGGTCGCCGCGGTAGCGGGCGAGCGCCGCCTCGATCGTCTCGAGGCACATGCGGTGCGTGCCGTGCGGATCGGACAGGTCCCCGGCCGCGAACACGATCGATGGCCGCATCTCCTCCAGCAGCCGCGTGACGATCTCCACGTCCGCCTCGGAAATCGGGTTCTTCCGCACCTTCCCGGTCTGATAGAACGGCTGGTTCAGGAAGCGGGCGCGGTCGGCGGACATCCCAAGCGTTTCGATCGCGGCGGTGGCCTCGGTCTCGCGGATGATCCGCTTGACTTGCTGAACCACATCGGGATCGATGTCCCCCGGCGCCTTGCACGCGAGCCGGTCTTCGAGAGACCGCAGCACCCCGTCGAGGTTCGCGGCGTCGCCGAGGTCGATCACTCCCGCAGCCCGCCGCAGGAAGTCCAGGTATCGGCGCACCTCGTGGTCGAAGACCGCGATGTTCCCGGACGTCTGATATGCCACGGTGATGTGGTTGCCGTTCTCGACGAGCTTGCGCAGCAGTCCGCCCATCGAGATCACGTCGTCGTCCGGGTGGGGCGAGAAGATGACGATATTCTGGCCGCGCGGCAGCCGGCTCTTTCCCCGGATCCTGGAGATGAGCGCGTTGAAGACCTGTCCGTTGAGCGGCTCGGCCGAACCGTGCCGCGAAGTGAGCGGGGCGAGGTGGTTCGCGCGATAATCGTCGGTCGCGAGGTGCAGGATCGACTGTTCGGTGCGCTCGCTCAGCCAGATGACGGCTGCGGTCTCCCGTTCCGCCGTCCACTCCACATCGCCCACGAGCCATGGCGTGCGGATGCGGGTGAGGTCGGAAGCGGCGGCCGGGTCGAGATAGACCGTCGCGGCGGCGTGTTGCTGGAGGAAGGTCGCGGCGACGTCGGCGTGGACCTCCCCTTCGACGGCTCGACGCACGATCCCGGCCTTGTGTTCCCCGGTCGCGAGCAGGACGACCTCCCGCGCTTCGAGGATCGTGGCCACGCCCATGGTGATCGCCTGCGGCGGCACGTTCTCCTCGCCGAAGAAATCGGCCGCGGCATCGCTCCGGGTGACGGTGTCCAGGTAAAGACGCCGGGTGCGGGAGTCGCGCTCGGACCCCGGCTCGTTGAAGCCGATGTGGCCGCTGCGCCCGATCCCGAGAATCTGGAAGTCGATCCCGCCCACCTCCCGGATGCGGCGCTCGTACTCGACGCAGTGTGCCTCGACCTCCGTTTCAGGCACATCGCCGCGAGGGATGTGACGGTGCTCCGGGGTGATGTTCACATGGTCGAACAGGTGCTCCCGCATGTAGCGGTGATAGCTGTGGAAGCTGCCGGGCCGCATCGGGAAGTACTCGTCGAGGTTGAAGGTGACCGCATGGGAGAAGTCGAGCCCTTCGTCCCGATGCAGGCGGATGAGTTCCCGATAGACGCCGACGGGAGTGGCGCCGGTCGCGAGGCCGAGAACGGCGGGGCGCCCGTTCTCGGCCTTCTCCCGCAGGAGCGCCGCGATCCGGCCGGCCACTTCGGCGGCGATGCTGTCGTGATCCGGCATGACCCGGACCGGCAGGCGTTCCCTCCGCGCGTGCGCGGCGACGGTCAGCCGATCAGCCGCCGGTCGTGACGTCTCCACACTAGGGGACCTTCTGCTCCGGAAGCAGCACGAACCGGGCGTACTGGTCGGTTCGGAGGTAACGGACGGCGGCCTGCTGCACCTGCGCCGCGGTCCAGCTCTCGATCGCGTCGTAGCTCGGGATGTCGTTCAGATCCCGCTCGGCCCGCTCGAAGGCGGCCAGCTGCGACAGCCAATACCGGTTCTCCAGCAGGCTCGTCTCCTTCGTGCGGCGCTGCGTCTCGCGCACCTTGTCCACCGTCTCGGCGTCCGGCCCGTGCGCCTTCAGGAGTTCGATCTCCTCGAACACGGCCTCGGACAACTCCTCCGCGCGTTCCGGATCCGAGCCGAAGGAGATGCTGAAGCGATACTCCTCATCGGGCCGGTCGCTCAGCGACCCGCGGACGCCTACGCCGTAGGTGCCGCCGAGGTCTTCGCGCAGCACTTCCCGGAGGCGGATGTCCAGGACGTCCGCCATGGCCGAGATCGCGTTCGCTTCCTCGAGGGAGTACTCGGCATCGCCCGCGAAGATGATCTGGGTCCGGCTCTGCGGCTCCAGGCCCTTGTACACCGTCGTCTCGATCGTCCCCGCCGGCGGATCGATCCCGAGATCGCGCCACTCCTCGACCCGCCCGAGGTTCGGGAGGGCCCCGAGATACTGCTCCACGAGCGGCCGGATCGTCGCGAGATCGAAGGCCCCCGTGAAGTAGAAGGTGAAGTCGCTCGCGTCCGCGAAACGGTCGCGGTAGAGGTCGTAGGCCGCGTCGAGGTCGGCTTCTTCGAGGCTGCCCGCGAGCTGCGACAGCCGCAGGACCCTCGGGTGCCCCTGGGACATGGTGGTCGAGATGGTGTCGGAGAACACGAAGTTGGGATTCGCGCCCACGTTCGCGAGCATCGCCATCTGCTGGGCCTTGAGGGCCTCGAACATCGTCTCGTCCCTGCGCGGCGCGGAGAAGTACAGGTACATGAGCTGGAACGCCGTTTCCACGTCCTGTGGAGACGCCGATCCTCTCAGCCCCTCGGAGAGCGACCCCACCGAGGGCGAGACTCGTACCGCCTTCCCGGCCAGCTTCTTCCCCAGCGCGGTCTGGTCGAATTCGCCGACGCCGGACTGGCCCACCACGTTCAGTGCGAACGAGACTCTCCGGAAGAGATCGTCGGATACGAGCGACGTGCCGCCGGGGCTGGTCGCGGAGAAGAGGATCTCGTCGTCCTTGAAGTCGGTGGGCTTCAGCACGACCCGTGCGCCGTTCTCGAGCGTCCAGATCGTGACGCCCACGTCGTCGACCGCCTCCTCGGCCACGACCGGCGAGCCCTCGGGGACGACCGGCAGGAGCGGCGCGTCGGCCGCCTCGTCCTCGTAGGCCTCGACCTCTCGCCCGCCCACCGCGGCGAACACGCTCAGGAGGTCGTCCTCCGCGGGGGGCTCGAGGCCCTCCTTCGCGGGCGCGCTGGCGAGGACGACGCGTCCCTGCTCGGCCAGCCACGCCTGGGCGATGCCGTTGGTCTCCTCGAGTGTGATCCCGGGGAGGAAGGCATCCACCAACTCCATCTGCGTCTCGAGACTCGGGTAGGCACTCCCCCGAAGAAACACCTGGATGTAGCGGTTCGCGAGCGCGGCGGACTCCTGGTTCTCACGCTCGGCCAAACGGCGTTCGTATCCCCTCCGGGTGTTGGTCTTTTCGCGATCCAGCTCGCTGGCGGTGAACCCGTTCTGGCGCACGCGCTCGGCCTCGGTCAGGAGAGCTTCGAGCCCGCGCTCGATCCCGCCCTCGGCGACGAGCGCGACGAGTTGGTAGGCATCCACGCCGCGCGCGAACTGCCCCTGCCCCGAAAAACTCAGCATGAACGGCGGGTCGGCCTGAAGCCGGAGTTCGTTCAGTCGCGCGTTCAGCATGCCGGAGTAGAGTCCTTCGACCAGACCTCGGCGGAAGTCGCCGATCGCGCCGCGCGGGGCGGGCGGCTGCTTGTACAGCACGCCGACCTGACTTCCCTGGGCTTCGACGTCGGTCGCGATCGTGACGAGCGGCGGGTGGTCGATCGGGACCTCGGCCGCGATCCGGGCACGCGACTCCGCGGGCCCGGTCAGCCCTCCGAACCGCTCGCGAATCGTCGCTTCGATTTCGGCGCCGTCAAAATCGCCGACGGCGACGATCGCCATCAGGTCCGGCCGGTACCAGTCGTCGTAGAAGCTGCGCAGCCGCTCGGCGGGGGCCGTCTCGAGGATCTCCGGCTTCCCGATCGGGAGTCGCTCGGCATACAGCGACCCCTGGAAGAGGACCGGGAACTGCTGGTCCTGGATCCGCGCCTGGGCGCCTCGCCGCCCGCGCCATTCCTCGATCACGACGCCGCGCTCCTTGTCGACCTCCTCCGGGTCGAAGAGCACGCCCTGCGCCCAGTCCTCGAGGATCCGGAACGCGGTGGCCAGCATCTCCGGGTCGTCCATCGGCACCTGGAGCATGTAGACCGTCTCGTCGAAGCTCGTATAGGCGTTGATGTCGGGGCCGAACTGCATCCCGATCGACTCGAGATAGTCGACGAGCGCCTGCTTCTCGAAGTTCTCCGTGCCGTTGAACGCCATGTGCTCGACGAAATGCGCCAGCCCGAGCTGGTCCTCGTCCTCGAGGATGGAGCCCGCGTTCACGACGAGGCGCAGTTCCGCCCGGTTCTCCGGCTGATCGTTCTCGTGTACGAAGTAGCGCAGGCCGTTGTCCAGCGTCCCGGTGATGACGGCCGGGTCCGGCGGAATCGGATCCGTCGGGGCCGGGGTCTGCCCCGCCGCTTCGGGAGCGGAGAGGAAGGAGAGGAGAATGACGGCGATCGAAACGAAAGCGAAGCCGGGCAAGCGGGGCGTCTTCATCGATGACTCTCGGCAGAGGGAACGACCTTCCGTGTGGAAGCCGACAAGATAGCCGACCTTCGGGAGGGCGGCGAGCGAACGCAGCCGCCGGCGGGCGCCCCCCCGGGGCGACTTGCTCCGAGGGCCACCGGCCGGGATTGTGGCAGCCGAAAAAAAGTTCCGAACCTGTTGGAAGCGCACACAGAGATGCTCGTGATATGTCCGTGATACTCGATCTTGGCGACCTCGACCTGCACCTGGCGGAGCACGCGTCGCGACGGCTGGACGACCCCGAACTGCCCGACCCGACGCTCCTGAAGCGGTCGCTCGAAAGAGATGTGTCGATCGTGCGCGACGACCTCTCGTTCACCGTTGGCGGCGAGGCCGTGATCGATGTCTTCAACGGGCCCGGGGACGAGGATCCAGCGGGAGTGTTCGGCGCTCCGCCGGACGAAGGCTCGAAGCCGACGGCGTTCGAACTCCGGGCGCCGATTCACTTCGCGGCGGGTTCGGCGTGGCTCGCCTACCGGGCCTCGGCGAGAGTGGAGGCGGATGGAGGATTCGAGGCCGCGAAGTTCGGGTTCGCGAGCGAGGCGGACGGCGCCGCGTCGATCCTCTTCCACGACTACCGGCGTCACCCCGCCGAGGATCTCGTCGCCGCCGCCGTGGCCCGCGACCTGGCCACGCCCCGTTTCGTCATCTCCGCCTCGGACGTTCGCGCGCTGTCGCCCGGTGAAGCGCTCGCTCTCGAGGTGAGCGGGAAGCTGAGCGCAGCCCTCACCCTGAAGTGGTCGGACGTGTTCACCGGCAACATCGGCGCCCTGAGCGCGCTTCTTGCGCCCGGGGAGGATCTCGGGGTCAAGGTCGGCGCGAGCCTGAGGGCGAGCTTCAAGGTCGGGATCGAAGACCACTTCCTCGTCGTGTTCTCGCGACGCAAGCCCGGCGAGATCGAGGTCGCCGTGCGGAAATCGGACCGCGACCGGTTCGGCCTGCGCGCCGCGGCCCGTGTCAGCGTCCGCTTCGCGGACCGGGCGCAGACCGAAGAGGCGCTGCGGGCCGCGATCGAGGCCCTCCTCGGCGCGCCGCTGGAACAGGTCCGCGCGATCCTCGCCAAGCCGCGCGTGGGGGACCTCGATCCGCGCGAACGCGCCGCCGCCGAGACGCTGGTCGATCGGCTGGGGCTCGAAGGGCGTCGGCTGCGGCTCGATTCGCTGCGGAAGAAGGTCGAACAACTCGAGGCGCAGGCGACGGAACTCGTCGCGAAGATGGCGAAGCAGCAAGTCCGGTTCGGGCTCGATTTCGATTACAGCCGCACCCGGACCGACGAAGCGCTCATCGAAGCGACCTTCGACGAGAAGCGGCTGGGCGGCGGCTTCGACGCGCGGCACCGGGCGATGCTGGGCGGGGATTTCGAGAGCGTGCTGGAGGACGGTGCTTCGGGAGCGGCGAACGGGGTGACGCTGCATCGATTCCTGCAGCAGGAGACCGTCAAGAGGACGAAGTCGTGGGGCGTCTCGCTCGATCTCGGCGATATCCTGCGCATGGGCGGGAAGGCCCGGAGCTATGTCCGGGAGACGATGCGGCGAGACCGTCGCCTGGACCGCAGTCGCTTCAGCTTCACCGCCATCGAGGGCTACGCCGGCACGTGGGGCCGGGAGACCTGCGAATGGAAGACGACGCTGACCGCGTGGTCGCGGGAGTGGACGCCCGGGGAGGCCCCGGCCGCGGACGCGCTCAACTACTCGCTGGGCTTCCTCGTGCGGTACGGGAAGCGGGGACTCTCCAGCCGGGAGGCGGGACGGCTCGTGGATCTCGCCGTCCTCTGGGGCAGCGTAACGGCGGGCGGCGCCCCCGCGGCCCGGGAACGTCTCGAGCGCGTGGCGAGAGACCGCGGGGACGTGGAGATTTCGTTTCAGCTCCTATTCAGGAAGTCGACCTTCGGGATCCTGCTCGCGCTCCTCGCGCGAGGCGATGCGCGCGGGACGGGTCTTGCGCTCGCCCGCGCCGTCCCCCGGGTGCCCGGGGAACCGGGGCGCGATTCACCCGTCGTCCGGCAGCTTCTGTACGGCGCTCTGTGGCGGCAGTACCTGGAGGATCCGTCCCTTACGGCGGAAGAACTCGCGGCCCTGGCGGCGGAAGCGGCGCGACAGGCAGGCCATGGGGGTCTGGCCGGATTCGAGCGCCGGATGCGACACTGGTGGACGCTGGGCGACCTGGCTCGCAAGAACGGGGAAACGCGTGAACGCTGGGCGGACCTCGCGCGTGGCGCCGCGCGGCTCCGGGACGCCATATCCGGCGGCGGCCCGCACACCGAAGTACGAGAGGCGGCCCGGCTGCTGAGCCGGGGGTGGGAGCACGCCTTCCACCAGCGCGCGCTCGGGGTCTATCTCGTAGAGGCGGTTCGGGCGCACCCGCACCTGTGGGGGGCGGTGAATCGCACGCTTCGGATCGAGTACAGGGAAGGGGAGGAGCGCGTGGTGCTCAACCTCAGTTCGACATGAGATGGCGCAACGTCTTCACGCTGGCGAAGGTCGTTGCCTGTATCCTTGCCACCGTCGCCGTCATCGCGGCGCTCGCCTGGTCGCAGGTCCAGCCGTCGACCTCCACCGTGGTTGACGAGACGGCCGGCGTCGGTGCGGCATCGTCCGCGCCTTCGGACGGACCCGCCTGGGTCCCGGAGGATTGGGCGATCTTCGAGGAGAAGGTGCGGTTTGCCGCGGAGCGCGGGCTCGCGGAGATGGCCCTGGGCGAAGCGATCGTGCAGCTGGCCGAGACTTTCGTCGGGACGACGTACGAGCCCGGCACGCTCGAAACCCCCGGACCCGAGCGCCTCGTGATCAACTTCCGCGAACTCGACTGCGTGACCCTGGTCGAGACCGTCCTCGCCCTGACGCGGTTCGTCCGCGAGCAGGGCGTCGAGACCCTCTCGGATCCCCCAGCGGCGCAGGCCCGATACGAGTCCCATCTGATGGCGCTCCGCTATCGTGGAGGCCGGCTCGACGGATACCCGAGCCGTCTCCACTACTTCTCGGAGTGGCTCGCGGACAACGAAGCCCGGGGAATCGTGCGCATCGCGACCGGAGAACTGAACCCCGCCATCGACGCGGAGCCGGTGAACTTCATGTCGCGGCATCCCGAAGCGTATCGGCAACTGGCCGAGCCCGGCGTGCTCCGAGCCATCGCCGCCACCGAAGCGCGGCTCGACGAAGGACCCGGCCGGGAATACGTGCCGCAGGATCGGATCGCGCAGGTGGCGGACCGGATCCGCGACGGCGACGTGATCGCGGCCACCTCGACCGTCGAAGGGCTCGACGTCGCCCACACCGGATTCGCCGTGTGGCGCGACGGGGCGCTACACCTCCTCCACGCCCCGCTCGTCGGCCAGTCGGTGGAGATTTCGGAGCGGCCGCTGGCCGAGCGGATCCTCTCCATCGGCTCCCAGGACGGCATCATGGTCGCGCGCCCCGTCGAGCCGCCCCGGCCGTAGCCCGGGGGCCGGCCCCGCTTCGTAGCCGGAGCCGGCCCGCGACCGGGCGAGCCTACCGGATCGTGTAGGTGAGCCCAACCTTGATCCGCCGTCCCTTGGGATCGTGCGTGAAGCCATCGTACGAGGTTTCCCAGTTAACGAGGGGCGGAGGCGTTCCCAGCAGGTTGAACCCCGTGACGAAACCATCGATTTGGTCGGTGACCTTCATCATCAGGGTCGCGTCCAGAGTGCCGAAGGAACCGATCGAGCGATGATTCTCGTCGGCGGAGTCCGGATCGTCGTAGGAGGAGATGTAGTAGAAGGCTCCCACCGCCGTGAGACGTTCCGTGTGGAACCCGACGGAAGCCGTCCACTTCCACTGCGGAAGAGGCCACGCGATGGGGTTGTTGCGGTTGAGAAGTCCGGCTCCGCTGGTCGCCGCCTGCAGCTCCACGCCTCCTCGCGTGAGCGCCATGATGTCGTACTTGTGCGTGTAGGTGCCGTCGATCCCGAATGACATCTCGGCGCTCCCCACCGGCCGGCGCGTCGACACGCTCCAGTCCAGGCCGGACGTCTGCATGCCCGGCCAGTTCACGAGGTCGATCCGAATGCGTTCGATGAGCGCCGCGTCGCACGTTCCCGTCCCCCAGCCGTCCGGACACTTGATGAACTCCTTCACGGCCTCGCGGCTGGCGCCGCCCTCGTCGTAGAGCCTCGTGACGGCCGTGTAGGGAACGACGTTGATGATGTCCTTGAAGTCATACGTCCAGTAGTCGAACGTCGCCTGCGTACGACTCGGGAAGTGGAAGAGGACGAGACCCACGTTACCCGTGGTGGCCCGTTCCGGCACCAGATCCGGGCTCCCGTATGTGTCGACCGCCTTGTAGACATCCGTCTCCCACACGTATTCGAGAGCCGTAATCTTGTCCGTGTTGACGTCGTCGACCGACGGGACGCGGAAGGTGGATTGCAGGGAGGCCCGCGCCGAAAGCTGATAGTCACCGGAGTCCACCAACCGGAGGGCGACGGCCGCCTTCGGGTCGAAGCTGCTGGCAACGTCGTGGAACTCATAGTTGGCGGCGAACTGGAGATCCACCCGGTCGCCGAGGTTGATCGGCACCTCGCCGTAGAACCGATGGACCGTCTGTGAACTCGCGTAGGGAAAGTACCCGGTCGTGAACGTGAACGGCCCCGCCTGGTCGAGGCAGCTCCGGTCCCCCGGCACCTGGCAGGGGTTGAGACGCTGGTTCCCCGGGTCGTTGGGTTGGCCGGACACATCGAACCAGCGGAACTGGTACCCGATCGCGTAGCCGATCGCGTCGTTCAGCGAGTTGGTGAACGTCGCCTCGGCCGTGAGGAGCTCGGCGGTACTGAAGAGGTCCACCTCTTCGTTGATCCAGTCGATCAGCGCGGGCGAGTTTGCGGCGGAGGCCACGTAGTCGGGATTGTCCGCGTCGGTGTACCTCGTGCCCGGCTGCTGCGCGCGAAGGATCGCGTTGCTGAACGGGTTGTAGAACATGCAGTTGCCCTGGCCCGCCACGGCGCCGCCCGTGTCTCCGAGGCTCATCCCGGCTGCCGACGCGGGGTCGACGACGACGCCGACTCCGCAGTCCGGCCCGCCGAACCCGCGAAAAGCCAGGTACTTGCGGTAGGCGTACTCCGCGGGCTGGTTCACGTTGCCCGCCGCCCGGGAGTAGCCGAAGGCCACATCCAGCTCGCCCGTCGCGCCGATGTGGTGGTCCAGCGAAGCCGCGACCCTCTGCGTGCGCGACGACCGCCTCAGCGTCCGTCCGGGACCGCTGTTGCCCACCAGGCGCCCGAAGAAGAACCAGTCGTCCTCGAGGCACGCCGCCTGCGAGGCAAAACCGGCCGCAGCCGCATTCGAGCTGCAGAACGATTGTCTGCCCGGATTCTCGGGCATGACCACCTGCAGGCCGTCGTACAGCGACGTGGGCGGGAAGGAGGGGGTCGTGTACCAGTCGGGGATGGCGGCCTCCGACCACAGTCCCTCGACGTGGACCGAGGTGTTCTCGCTCAGCTCGCTGTTCAGCTCGCCGAACAGCCGCGCGTGCCACTGGTTCTCGATCATGTTGTCCCAGGGCTGGTATCGGAACCGGCAGGTGAGGCCGGCATCCGTCCCGCCCAGACCCTCGCATCCGGGGTCCACGAACAGGCGGGCGTCGCCCTGGCTGTCCCCGTAGTGGGAGCGGATCAGCGCGCTGATGAATTCGCCGGGCGTCTCGGTCCCGGTCAGCGTCGGCCGCAGAAAGGCCCCGGGGTTCCCGTAGTAGGACCAGCCCCCGCCGCCCGGCCCGGGGTACGGACGCAGCACCCAATCGCGCTCCTCGGCCTTCAGCTCCCGGCGCATGGTCCAATCGGCCGAGAGGACGGCGTTGGTTCCGTCGCCCAGACTCGTGCCCCAGATGGCGCCCACGCTCGTGTCGCCGGCCCCGCTGAAGTAGTCGTGCGAAGCCGACAGCTCGAATCCCTGGAAATCTCTTCGGGTCACGAAGTTGGCCACGCCGGCCACGGCGTCGGAGCCGTAAATGGCCGAGGCGCCCTCCTTCAGGACTTCGATGCGGTCGAGCGCGATGGCGGGGAAGGCGTTGATGTCCACGAACCGGCCGCCGGGAAGTCTGGCCGGGGTGTACACCTGGCGGCGGCCGTTCAACAGCGTCAACGTCCGCGAGCCGCCGAGGCCCCGAAGATTGACGTTGGTCGCGGTCTCGGGCACGAGCGTCCCGCTTCGGTTGTACCAGCCGTTGCGTTCGCCGATCGTGCCGTGGCTGGCCCCCAGTTTCTTGAAGAAGTCCACCGCCTGCGGCGAGCCCTGCTCCTGGAGCGACTCGCGGTCGGTCACGTCCACGGAATACGGCAGGTTCTCCGGCGGCGCCGAAAAGTGCGTCCCGGTCACCACGGCCGTCAGCTCCTCCAACGCGATGGTTCGCTGGGAAGCCAGTTGCATGTCCACGTTCGTGCGCTCCCCGGCCTGAACCACCACGCCCGAACTCACTCCGTCGACGAAGCCGGGGAAGGTGAAGCGCAGCGAATATGTACCCGGCGGGAGGCCGGCGAGCGTGTACACGCCCTCCGCGGACGTCATCGCCGTGCGCGACTCGTCGCCGAGCGGCGCCCCCGTCGCCGTGACCGTCACGGTGGACATCGCGAGACCCTCCTCGCTGGTCACGGTTCCGGTGACGGCTCCCTCCTGCGCGAGGCCGGCCGCCGGCCACGCAAGCGCAAGAGCGGTAGCGAGGCTGACTCCGAGTGTGCTCCTTCTCTCGATCTTCATGGTCATCCAACCTCCGGCTTCATGGTCATCCAACCTCCGGGAAACCGTCCGGCGGACGGCGGTGTCGTGTTGCCTGTTCGTATCCGTACGCGAGCCGGAAGAGAACCGCCTCGTCGTACGGACGCGCGAGAATCTGCAGTCCGGCGGGTAACGCACCGTAAGTGTATCCCATCGGGACCGTGATCGCGGGCATCCCGGTGGCGGGAGCCACGCGCTGGCTGTTGTCGCCGCAGTATTCCTCGTCTCCCCTGTCGATATGGGCGGGCACGCAGAGCCACGATGGGTAGATCACCGCGTCTACGCGTTCGGCATCCATCGCGTCCACGAGGCTCGACAGGTAGGCCTGCCTGCCCTCGTTCTCCGCGTAGTCCGGGCAGGGTTCGTCCCAGTCGGCGGGGTGTACGTCGAGCGGGGCCCCCTCGTTGCGGCGCAGCGATCCCTGGGCGTAGTCCGAATACCGTCCGTCCTCGAGCACCTCCAGGACGTCGGCCATCGGCGCCGCCGGGCCCAGCGACCGCAGATAGACCCACATGTCGTAGCGGAAGCGGCGGCAGAACATCCCCTCCCGCCCCAGTTCCGCCGCGACGTCGAAATCGAAGGGGTCCAGGATCTCGGCTCCGAGCGCCCCCAGATCGTCTATGGCCGCTTCGAAGAGCGCGAGAATCTCCCCGTCGGTCTCCTCCGGATCCGCCAGCGCGCGGAGGACGCCGATCCTCGCGCCCCGCACTCCTTCGGCGTCGAGGAAGGCCGTGTAGTCTTCTTCCGCGCGGCCACGCCCCGCTTCCGTGTACGGATCCGCGGGATCGTAGCCGGCCACGACGTTGAACACGCGCGCGACATCCTCCACGGTCCGGCCCATCGGACCCGCGATATCGCGGTCGAAGGAGAGGGGGATGACCCCGTCGCGACTCGTGAGGCCGATGGTCGAACGGATCCCGACCAGGGCGAGGTGCGAACTGGGTCCGCGGATCGAGTTGCCGGTGTCGCTACCCAGTCCGATGACGCCGAACGAGGCGGCGACCCCGGAGGCCGTGCCGCCGCTGGATCCGGCCGGGACGCGGTCGAGCGCGTAGGCGTTGCGCGTCGTGTCGAAGGAGGAACTGACGGACTGGCGCGGACTGAACGCCCATTCCGCCATGTTGGTCTTGGCGATGATGATCGCGTCCGCCTCGCGGATCTTCCGCACCATGAACGCGTCGTCGGGCGGAAGGTTGTCCACCAGGGCGATGGAGCCCCCGGTCGTGACCATGTCGTGCGTGTCGAAGTTGTCCTTGACCAGCATCGGGACGCAGAACAGCGGTCCCGTTGTCTCGCCGGCGGCCAGCGCCGCGTCGAGCCGGTCCGCGCGCTCGAGCGCGCGAGGGTTGAGCACGGTGATCGCGTTGATCGCGTCTTCGTAGGCCGCGATCCGGGCGAGATGCCGCTCCACGACCTCGCGGCACGTCGTCGTCCCATCGCGGATCGCCGCCTCCACGTCGGCGATCGTCGCCTCCACGACCTCGAAGCCCGCGCCGGCCTCGGCGCCGGGTTCGGGATTGCACGCGACCCACCCCAGAGCGAGCGTAGCGGACAGCAACGCTCGGATCGAGCGGTGTTTCCGGCGGGCGTCGTCGGCGAGCTGCCCACCCCGGGGCGTCCCGGGTACGTTGCTCCTAGGTCGCATACACCTAAGCTTGCCAATCCGGACCGATATGCCAAGTGCCCTGACCGCGAGGTGTCGCCGATGAAGCGGAGAATCGAGACCGCCCTCTTCACCCGTCGGGATTTTGTCCGTGCCGCGAGCGTGGGACCCGCCGCGGCCTGGCTCGCCGCCTGTGACCGCGCGGGCGACGCCGGGTCATCGGCCGAGGCGGACGCGGCCCTCGCCGCTGCCGGGGAGGCGGAGCGGCCGCCTCGGTGGGCGAAGGATCCGTCGCCCTTCATCCAGCGCACCTTGAATCTGGAAACGCGGCTCGAACTCGTCGACGGATTCCTCACGCCGAACGAGTTGTTCTTCGTCCGCAACCATTCGCCGACGCCGGCGATCGACCCGGGGAGCTACACGCTCAGAGTAGAGGGGGACGGCGCCGAGACCGAGTTGCGGCTCGACCTGTCCACCCTCGAGTCGCTGCCCCAGCACACGATCACCGCGTATCTGGAATGTGCCGGCAACTGGCGGGGCCTGTATCCGGAACTCACGGGCACCCGCGCGAGCGGCGGGCAGTGGACCACCGGAGCCGTGGGGTGCGCGGAGTGGTCCGGACCGTCTCTGACGACGATCCTCGATCTGGCCGGCGTGCGCCCGGAGACGGTCGACGTGAACCTCGTGGGGCTGGACGGCTCCGGATTCGAGCGCGCCATGCCGCTCGCCAAGGCGCGGGATCCCGACACCATCATCGCGCTGCGCATGAATGGCGAGCCGCTCCCCGCGGATCACGGATTCCCGGCGCGGTCCGTTGTTCCGGGGTGGTCCGGGTCGAACAGCATCAAGTGGCTGGGGAGCATCCAGCTCTCGACCGAGAAGGTGTGGAACCGGAACAACACGTCGTCCTACGTCCTCATCGGCGACGATTGGCCTGAAGCGGATTACGCGCCCGCGCAGGGGGGGGCGATTAATGAACTGGTGGTGAAGAGCGCGCTCGCCCTGCCGAGGCCCGCGCAAGTGGCCCCGGGATCCCATGTCCTGCATGGGTTCGCGCACGCGCCCGCCGGACCCGTGTCCGCGGTCGAATGGAGTCCGGACGGCGGAGCGACCTGGCTCGAGGCCGAGATCGTGGACCCGATTCTGCCTCTGGCCTGGCAGCGCTTCGAGTTCGAATGGGACGCGACGCCGGGAGCGCACACGCTCGTCACGCGCGCCACGGATGCGACGGGGAACACGCAGCCGGATGACCCTCTGATGAACGAGAAGGGCTACCTGCTGAACGTCCCGCTCCCGCACCCCGTGCAGGTGGGGTAGACCGGCGTGCTGTACCGGGTGCTCGCGGACCTCGTCCTCGTCACCCACTTCGCCTTCATCGCCTTCGTCGTGGCCGGCGGGTTCGCGGCGGTCCGCTGGCCGAGGCTCGCGTGGGCGCACGTCCCCTGTCTCGCGTGGGGGGCGCTGATCGAATTCGCGGGCTGGATCTGTCCCCTCACGCCGCTGGAGGTCAGGCTCCGGATCGCGAGCGGCCAGGCCGGTTACTCCGGCGGCTTCATCGAGCGCTACCTGCTGCCGGTCATCTATCCCGGCGCGCTGAACCGGGAAATCCAGATCTGGCTCGGACTTGCCGTGCTGGCGCTGAATGCCGTGGCGTACGCGTGGCTCCTGCGCCGAATGCGCCGGGGCACCCGACCCGGTCGCTGAGCCGCCCCCGCTCGCGAGCCGCGGGGAGGGGGACGGTCAGTCGATCACGACGTTCCGGGTTAGCTGCCCGTTGCTCTCCCAGTACGTCCGCTTGTTCACGAGCATCGGGTCGTCTGCCGCCGGCTGGACGTTGCCGTCCGCGTCGATCGCCCTCGAGACGATCGCGTGCCGACCCGGCGTGACGTCCCAGTCCATGCGCCAGAACGTCCACGTGTACGGGTCGCCCCGGCCTTCGCCGAGCGTCGCCGCCTGCCACGGCCCCTCGTCCACGCGGACCTCGACGCCGGCGATGTCCGCGCCCCAGGCCGCCCCGTGGATCGCGTAGCCAGCGCCGTTGCGCGTGACCTTCGCGGGGACGGAGTTGATGTTTACGCGCCCCACCGAGGTCTCCGTCCACACGGTCGCGCCGTCGCGTTCCTCCGCCCGCAGCGTGACGTAGTCCCGGGCCATGAACTTGCCCATGAAGCGCCGGTCGCGGAGTTCGATGCGCGTCAGCCACTTCACGTTCGCGATGCCGTACCAGCCGGGGGCGATGACCCGCAGCGGAAAGCCGTGTGCGTTCGGCAGCGGCTCGTCGTTCACCTCGTACGCGAGGATGATGCCCGGGTCCATCGCGTCCTCGAGCGAAAGGCTGCGGGCGAAGTTCTGCGTCACCGTGTTGCCCCGGATCTCCTCCTCGCCTTCGTCCGCCCCGAAGAAGACCACCTCGATCCCGTCCTCCTGAACGCCGGCCTCCGTAAGGACATCGGCGAGCCGGGTCCCTGCCCAGCGCGCGTTGTGGACGCCGCCGATGAACGAGGGACGGCCGCGGTTCCCGGAGCACTCCAGCGTGAACACGACCTCCTGGCGGGGCCGCGCTCTCAGTTCGGCGAGGCTGAACGTCCGCGGCCTATCGACGAGTCCGCCGATCTCGAGATTCCAGTCGCTCTCCGCGATGACCGGCGACCCGTAGTGCCCCACGTGGAACATCTGACGGACCGGCGTGATCCAGGAATCCAGTTCCTCCCAGTTCAGGATGTTCATCCGCTCGGTCAACCCCGGGTGCGGACGCTGGACCCACGGGATCACCGCTTCCTGATCGAATCCGGCGAGCCAGCCGCGGAAGACATCGGTTGGAAGGACCGCGAGGCCCGCGGCCGCCGCGCCGCCCCGGATCAGCACCTGTCGTCGTGGAATCGGGTTTCGCTGGCTCATCATGTCGGACCTCGCCTCGAGTTGACCGCGTGCCTCGTCGTCGTCTTTCTTACCATGTGCAAGCTCGGGTGCGGTTAGGCGTCGGAGCAAGACATCCGCCGGAACGGCGCCGTTCAACGGCCGGGTCTCCACGCGGATTCTTCCGGAGCCTCCGCCGGCCCGATCCTTCCCTCCGCCATCGCGAGCAACTCGTCCGGCGAATGAAGGCGTCCTCGCGCGAAGACGAACCGGACATCGCGGGCGGCCCGGACATCCTCCAGCGGGTTCCCCCGCACGATCGCGAGATCGGCGATCTTGCCCTCCTCGATGCTGCCGAGTTCGTCGTCCAGGCCCATCGCGCGCGCCGAATTGAGGGTCGCGATGCGGAACACGTCGGCGGGCGGGACCCCGGCCCGGGCGAGGGCGAGGAGTTCGCGGTGGACGGCGAACGGAGACCAGTACTGTCCCCAACTCGGGTGATCCGTGCCGAGCGTGATCAGATCCCGCCCCCCGTTGTCGTAGAAGGCCTTGAGCGTCCGGCGCTTGATCGGCGACATCTTCGCGAACGACTCGTTGACGGGCCGGGGCGGACGCGCCTCGACGATCTCCCGCATGTAGGGCGTCAGGAAACGGAGTTCGTCCGTCCAGTACTCGGTCATCTCCGGGTCGTGCGGACCCCAGTATCCGTAGACGGAAAGCGTGGCGTCGAAGTTGACTCCGCGGCTCACGTAGAGATCGATGATGTCGCGGAGCGCGTCCCCCTCGAAGTCATCGAACTCCTGCAGCGACGCGTAGGCCGTGCGGTCCGCCGGCATCATGTCGCCGCCCAGGAAGTGTTCGACGCGGTCGATGCCCATGAGGATCGCGTCGCGGGGGTTCACCGTATTCCCGAAGCCGGAATCGAGGTGGGCGGTGACCGTGAGTCTGTGCTCGTGCGCCTGCTCGATGAGCACGGAGAGGTGATCGGGCCGGATCCCCTTGGCCTTGAAGCCGGCCGCGCCGAGCGACGCCCAGTGGTCCACTTCCCGCCGGATCGAGTCGGGCGTCATGGCGTCGTCGTCCCAGCCCCGCCGCCACGACCCGAAGTAGGGGCCGGAGTTGAGGATCCGCGGACCCCTGCGCTCTCCGCGCTCGATGGCGAGGCGCAGTTCGCGCATGCGGACCGGATCCATCTCGCCCGCCGGGAACGTCGTCGTCACGCCGTTGGCGAGGAAGAGTTCGGGATAGGCGGCCGTCTCGTCCACGCGGCCCTCTCCGAACAGGTCCACGGCATAGTGAGCGTGGAGGTCGAAGAACCCCGGAAGGATTGTGTCTTCCTGCTCGACGTTGATGGTGATCTTGAAGTCGGCGCTGTCCGGCGGCGGGCCGATGGAGATGATCCGCCCGTCGTGGATGGTGATGCCCTCGTTCTCCACGAGGGTCCCGGTGTGCACGTCCAGCCAGCGTCCGCCCGCGATGACGTAGGTTGCGTTCTCTTCGGCGAGGTCCCGGACGAACCCCTCGCATCCCGTCAATGTCCCTGCCGTGAGCAGCCCGAAGACGCAAGGCATCGAACGCCGCCACCGTTGTTTCGCCACCTTCACTGACGGCTTCTCCTTTCTTCGGATTTCAGACATCGCCGGCCCACTTGAAGCGACGCTTCAGGTCGTTGCAATGCGAGTGTGGCAACAGCCCCTCGTGCTGCAACCGCCCCACCACAATGCCCGGAGACACGCCGCATTCGCGGGCAAACGCCCGAATCCGGGTCTTGGTGTAGGGCCGCATCTTGCTTAGTCGTTCGAACTCCGATCTCGGAATCAGCGCATTGGCCGCCCAGCGGTTGGCCTCCGCCTCCCGCCCGCCCTCGTGCCGTTGTCCCTCGATGAAGATCAGCTTCTTTCCATGGAGCAGGATATGGGCAGCCTCATGGAAGAACGTGAACCACAAGTGGTCATCCGTGCGATACCGAAGGCTCAGCTGAATCAGCGCCCTGTCCGGCGCAATCCAGCGCGTGGCGCCACTCGCACGACAACCCTTGAACTCGGGAACGAACAGCACGATGACGCCGGCCTCCGCACAGGTGGCCACGAGCTTTTCCTGGAAGGACTCCGGTTCTTCACGACTCAGAGATCGAGCCTCGCGAAGCGCCGCCCTGAAAGTCCCCCGGTCATACGGCTGGCTGGGTACTCGCTTGGCCTCGATCAAGCCTTGCCGTAGCCAAACGGCCAGCGAGCCCTCATCGACATCAAAGGCCGTCGATTTTCGGAACGCCACATTCTGGAGAGCGAAGAGTTCCGACCACTGCTCCGGGCTGGAGACGCCCAGGAATGCCAGCAACTCCCGTACACGCTCCGGCTTGGTCGCCTCTCGCCGGAACAGGCCGCGCTTCACCATCTCCGCAACGGGGAACTTCGAGAGCCAGGACACACGCCGAGCCATCTCCTCTTCTTGCGCCCGGCGTGCGAGATGCTCCCGATATTGTTGTTCGCGAGCATTCCAGAACGCGGCCGGCACGCCCAGCGCCAGTTCGAACTGCAGCGCCGTGTCCACCGTGATCGCGGCCTTTCCGTTCACGATCTCGCTGATCGTCTTCTTTGGCCGTCCCGTACGGGTCGCCAACTCCGCCTGCGTCAAACCTCGCTCGCGCAGGATGTCCCTCAGGGTCTCACCGGGCGGCGACACCTCATCGGGGGAATACCTGTTCTTTGCGGACTCACTCATGGGTGTCCTCGACTCCGAGAATCCTGACGGTCGTGACGCCGGCCCAATCGAGCCCTCCATCCGGTTTCACCGGTACGGGCTCGTCTGCCGGCTCGAACAAGAGGCGATACGGGTGACGCAGGTCGAGGGAGAGCACTCCGGCCTTCTCCCCCTTCAATTCGTGACAACGACCGGGCAATCCTCTCATGACCTCGAGGTTGTCTGCCGCCCGGAGGTCGTCGAGGCGCCGCCGGATTCTCCTGGCTCCATCCGTCCCCCAAACCCGCGTCCCCTTGTGAATCGAATTGCACTGCTTCTCAAGCCGTTTGGTCCCAAAAACGATGTCCAATCGAAAGCCATCTCGTCGTCACTATTTCAACAAAAAGATAACGCTTGGGGTTATCGATAATGTAAGCATGCGGCGATGACACGGCAACCACGTTTCGCCAAGCGCCTGCGATGGCTTGGTCCTGCGGAGTCGCCTTATCCATGACCCCTTCGATTGAGTTAACATGGGTCATCAACCGGCTGCCATCCGAACCGGATCGGAGTTCGACACTGCACGAACCGAGCGCGGCGCTCGCCAATCCCCCCACCGGCCTTTCGGGACGCACGTCGATGCGCCCCGCGGCGGTCGTGGCGCTCATCGTCGTCTCGCACACGATGATCGATGCGTACACCGCGTTCCTGCCGCCGCTCCTGCCGCGGATCATGGACAACCTCGGCCTCTCGATCACGCTGGCCGCGACGCTGTCGACCGTGCTCTCCATTTCGACCGCGCTCCCGCAGCCGGCCTTCGGCTACCTCGCCGACCGGTTCGGAAGGCGCGCCTTCCTCGCCGCGGGGCCGATCGTGGGAGGCGTGTTCATCTCGCTGCTGGGGATGGCGCCCAGCTACCTCGTCCTCCTCCTCCTCCTCACCGTGGGAGGGCTGGGGTCGGCCGCCTTTCACCCGCCGGGGGCCTCGCTCGTCGCGCGCGCCGGGGACGGCCGCGGAAGCGGGGTGCGCATGTCCGTCTTCTCCTTCGGGGGGGCGATCGGGTTCGCGCTGGGGCCGATCAGCGCGGTCGCCATCGTGGGCCTGCTCGGCCTCTCCGCCCTGTGGATCGCGATGATCCCGGGGGTCGTGCTCGGGATCGCCCTCTGGTTCGGCGCGAAGGGCCGGACCCGGGTGGGGCCGGGGACGCCGCCGCCTCCCCCGCTGGAGGTGCTCCGCAAGCTCAGGGGGCCGCTCGGTCTCGTGTTCGGGATCTCCGTCGTCGGATCCTTCGCGCAGAAGGCGATCCTCACCTTCATCCCGATCATCGCCCACCGCGCGGGCGAGAGCGAGACGGCGGGGGCCGTGGTCCTGAGCATCTACCTGGGCGCCCAGGGGCTGGGGACGCTCGCCTCCGGCTTCCTCACCGATCGGCTCAACCGTCAGCACCTCCTGGCCGCGATCAGCGTGCTCGCCGTGCCCACGCACATCCTCGCGTTCACGCTGGCGCCGGCCAGTCCCGCCGCGATCGTGATGGCCGTGTGCGCGGGCTTCCTGAACATGGCGCTGCTGCCTCCGATCGTCGTGGTGGCGCAGGAGATCCTCCCCTCGGGGACGGCGGTGAGTTCGGGCATCGTCATGGGGCTCGCGTGGGCCGTGGGGACGCTGGCGATTCCGGTCGTCGGCGGGTTCGCGGACGCGTTCGGGCCCGTCGCCGCGACCGCCTGGTCGATGCCGCTCCTGCTGCTCGGCGCGCTCTTCGCCATGCAGCCCTCGCTTCGCCCCTACTGCAGAGCCCGATGATGAGAAAGATGAACCGATCGAACCCATCCGTCGTCGTGTTGGCGGGCGTCGTGTTGGCGGGCGCCGTTCTCGCCGCCTGCGGAGAGTCGCCGCCGGCCGACCCGGCTGACCTGGCTAACTTGGCTGACCTGGTCCTGGTGGACGGACGCGTAATCACGCTAGACGCGGAGAGCCGCGTCGCCGAGGCGGTCGCGGTGCGGGGCGAGCGGGTAATGGCCGTCGGTTCGACGGCGGAGATCGAGGCGCTCGCGGGCCCGGAGACCCGCCGCGTCGACCTCGGCGGACGCGCGATGACGCCGGGCCTCATGGACGCGCACGTCCACTTCGCCAACGGGGGCGCGAACCGGCTGTACCGGCTCGATCTCAGCTATCCGAACGTGGAGAACATCGCGGACGTGCAGGGCATGGTCGCGGAGCAGGCCGGACGGCTGGCCGGGGGCGAATGGGTGCGTGGCGGCGGCTGGGACGAGGGGAAGCTCGAGGAACTGCGCTACATTTACGCCTCCGACCTCGACGCCGTGGCCGCGGGACAGCCCGTGTGGCTGGCCCATACGATGGGCCACTACGGCGTGGCCAACTCGCTCGCCCTCGACTTGGCCGGCATCACCGCGGAGACGCCCGATCCCCCGGGCGGCACCATTGACCGCGATGCGGCCGGGCAGCCGACCGGCGTCCTCAAGGAGTCCGCGATGGGTCTCGTGACCCGCCTCATCCCGCCGCTCGGTCCCGAGGAGCGGCGCGAGGGGATCCGTTCGCTCGCCGACGCCTTCAACGCCGAGTGCATGACGGGCGGCAAGGACCCCGGGATCGGCCGGCGCGCGTGGGCGGCTTACAGCGACGTCCTCGCCGACGGCGACCTCACCGTCCGCATCTTCGCTCTGTGGGACGGCCGCAACGGGACGCTGGACGAGGTCCGCGCCTACGCCGACAGCCTCGCGACCTTCACCCGCCCGTACGAGTCGACGGGCGACGATCGCCTCATCCCCGGCGGCGTCAAGCTGTACATCGACGGCAGCGGCGGCGCCCGCACGGCCTGGCTGTACGAGGACTGGAACCGGGAGCGCACGGGGACCGACACGGGCAACCGCGGCTATCCGACGATGGACCCGGACGAACTGCGCCGGCGCTTCCGGGCCTATCACGACGCCGGGCTCCACGTCTCCATCCACTCGATTGGGGACCGCGCCATCGACTGGACCGTCGACAGCTTCACCGAGGCGCTCGAGGCCACCCCCACGCGCGGACTTCGGCACGGGATCATCCACTCGAACATCCCCACGGACCGCGCCCTTGACGCGATGGCCGAACTCCAGCGGGAGTGGCAGGCCGGCTACCCGGAGCCGTCTCCCACCTTCACGTGGTGGATCGGCGACACCTACGCCGGGAACTTCGGGCCCGAGCGAACCCTGCGCCTGAACCCGTTCAAGTCGTATCGGGACCGGGGCATGATCTGGGCGAGCGGCTCCGACTTCTTCGTGACTCCCTACCCGGCGCGCTACGGCGTGTGGGCCTCGGTCGCCCGCCAGCCGCTGCTCGGCGTGTACGGGAGCGACCCGTACGGCACGGCCGAATCCGTCGACGTCGAGACGGCCCTGCGCTCGTTCACGACCTGGGTAGCCCACCAGATGTTCCTCGAGGAAAAGGTCGGGACGATCGAGCCCGGCAAGTACGCGGATCTCGCGGTCTGGGATCGCGACCCGCTCACGGTCCCGACGATCGAACTGCGGGACATGGCGTGCGAGATGACCGTCTTCAACGGCGATGTCGTCTTCGACCGTGCCGGCGCCCGCGCGCCATGACGCGCTCGCAGCGTTGCCGTGCGATCCCGGAGAGTTGGCGGCCGGACCTCCACGCGACCCTCCTCTTCATCGTGCGGGGAGGCGAAATTCTCCTCATCCACAAGAAGCGCGGCCTTGGCGCCGGCAAGCTGAACGGAGCCGGGGGCAAGGTCGAACCCGGCGAGAGCACGCTGGAGGCCGCAATGCGGGAGTTCGAGGAGGAACTGGGTGCGCGGCCCGTGGCGCCCCGGCAGGTCGGGGAGGTGGGATTCGAGATGCTGAGCGCCATGTCCATCCTCATCCACGTGTTCCGGTCGGACGCGCTGGAAGGAGAGCCCGTCGAGACGAGCGAAGCGATCCCCGTGTGGACGCCCGTCGACGACATCCCGTACGATCGGATGTGGGAAGACGACCGCCACTGGCTGCCGCATGTGATCGAGGACTGCCCGTTCGAGGCCTACGCGCGTTTCGAGGGCGACGACATGGTGCACTGCCAGGTGGCCCGCCTCTCCGATACCGAACGCTTGCAATGGAGATGAATCCGATGGCGACGACGTCGCAAAACGCGGTCCCGGTTCGTGCCGCGCTCCTGGCGCTGGCCAGCCTCACGTTCCTGATCGCCGCTCCGGCGCGGGCGCAGCAACGATCTCTGCTCGGCTTCGGAGCCGAATCGTCCGCCGCGCAACTCGCCGCCGAGGCCCGCCTCGACGAGAGCGTGCGCTCCGAGAACCTAGAGAGGTGGATGGAGCGCATGACCCGCGAGCCGTTCTACGTGGGCGCGCCGTACAACTACGAGAACGCGATGTTCGTCGCGGAACAGTTTCGCAGTTGGGGCTACGAGGTCGAGATCGCGGAGTACGAGGTCCTCTTCCCGACGCCGCTCACGCGGCACGTGGAGATGCTGGAGCCCGAATCCTTCGTGGCGTCGCTGGAAGAACCCGAGATCCCGGAGGACGGGACCTCCGGCGTGGCGGGCCGCCTCCCCACCTACAACGCCTACTCGGCGGACGGCGACGTGACGGCGGAACTCGTGTACGTCAACCAGGGGATCCCGCGCGACTACGAGGAACTCGAGCGCATGGGGATCGACGTGGCCGGGAAGATCGTCATCGCCCGTTACGGCGGGTCGTGGCGCGGCATCAAGCCCAAGGTGGCGCATGAGCACGGGGCTTTGGCGACCATCCTTTATTCCGATCCGCGGGACGACGGCTTCTTCCAGGGGGACGCCTATCCGAAGGGGCCCTACCGCGCCGAGTTCGGCGTCCAGCGCGGGGCGGTGCAGGACATGCCGCTTCATCCGGGCGACCCGCTGACGCCGGGCGTCGGGGCGACGGCCGACGCCGAGCGGCTGACGGTCGAGGAGTCCCCGACCGTGATGAAGATCCCGGTCCTCCCGATGTCGTGGGGCGACGCGCTGCCGCTGCTGCGGGCGCTCGAAGGGCCGGTGGCGCCGGCGTCGTGGCGCGGCGCGCTCCCGATCACCTACCACGTCGGCCCCGGCCCGGCGAAGGTCCGCGTCCACCTGGAGTTCGACTGGGGGCTGGAGACCGCGTACAACGTGATCGCCACCCTCCCCGGATCGGAGTTCCCCGACGAGTGGGTGATCCGCGGCAACCACCGCGACGGCTGGGCCATGGGCGCGGCGGACCCGATCAGCGGCACCGTCTCGATGATGGAGGAGGCGCGCGTCATCGGGGAACTGGCGCAGGCGGGGATGCGGCCCCGACGCACGATCGTCTACGGCTCGTGGGATGCCGAGGAACCCGGCCTGCTCGGCTCGACCGAGTGGGTCGAACACCACGCCGACGAACTGCGCCACAAGGCCGTCGCCTACATCAACACGGACGGGAGCGGCCGCGGCTTCCTGAGCATGGGCGGCTCGCATACGCTGCAGAGCTTCATCAACGACGTGGCCCGCTCGGTGACCGACCCGCAGACCGGCGTCTCCGTGTGGGAGCGGCTCCACGCCGCGCGGGCCGTGGGCGGTTCGCGCCGCGCGGACGACGGCTCGGACATCACGATCAGCCCGCTCGGCTCGGGTTCGGACTACACGCCCTTCCTGCAGCACCTCGGCATCGCGTCGCTGAACCTGAGCTTCGGGGGCGAGAGCGGCGGCGGGTCGTACCATTCACAGTACGACTCGTTCGACCACTACACGCGCTTCGGAGATCCCGGCTTCCAGTACGGCGCGGCGCTCGCGAAGACGACGGCCCGCGCCACGCTGCGGCTGGCCAACGCGGACGTCCTCCCGCTGCGGTTCTCGCCCTTCGCGGCCAACGTGAAGACGTACCGCGACGAGGTGATGGCGCTATTGGACCAGACGCGCGAGCAGACCGGGCGCCGCAACGCGCTGGTCGCCTCGAACGCCTACTCGCTCGCGGCAGATCCGACGAAGACGTATGTGCCGCCCGAGGCGCAGGACGAAGTGCCGTTCCTCAACTTCGCCCCGGCGCAGAACGCGATCGCGCGCCTGGAGGCGAGCGCCGCCGCGTACGATGCGGCCTATGACGCCATGCGGGCATCTCACGCGGCGGCCGGCGGCGGGTCCGGCGACGCGGACATGGGCGAGCATGCGGACGTGCAACGCCGGCTGAACGCCGCCCTCATCCAGACCGAACGCCTCATGACGCGCGAGGACGGCCTCCCCCGCCGCAACTGGTTCCGGCACCAGATCTACGCGCCGGGTTTCTACACGGGCTACGGCGTGAAGACGCTCCCGGGCATCCGCGAGGCGATCGAGGAGCGCGCCTGGGACGAGGCGTCCGCGCAGGTGGAGCGCCTCGCCGGCACCCTCAACGGCCTCGCCGACAAGATCGACGAAGCGACCGCCCTGCTCAGCGGCTGAAGGGACTTTATGTTGAGTCGTCCCGCGCGCAGAACATGATGTCGGAAGGTGAAAGGGCCGGCATGACGGTAGGCGTCGACGAGATCATGTCCGGGGCCGAGTCCTCGATCCGGCTGAAGCGTCAGGCCAAGATCGAAGCGTGGCGGGACGGAGCAGCTCCAGAGCGGACGGAACACACGCTGTATCTCGGCGATGCCCGAGACATGCCCGAAGTCCGGGAGCCGGTCCATCTCGTCGTCACATCGCCGCCCTACTTCAACCTCATCGACTACGATGGCGGCCGCCAACATCTCGACGGGCGTGTGCTCCGCGAGGTAGATCGGCGCACCCTTTTTCCGGCGCTTCCGCAGCCGGGCGATCTTGGCGGCGGGTCCAGATTGGGCCTTGGCAACCTGGCGGAGGCCCGGATCGTGCGACTCCACGCCAAGCACCGTTAGTGGGCGGTTTAGCGCCGTGTAGCCAGCCCAGCGCCTGAGGCCCCGCATCAGAACAGCCAGCCCAAGAAGTTCACCGCGTCCACCCAGGGGCTCGTGCCTTGGGCCAGGAGCGCGCCGGGCGCCGAATGGCTACAGCGCCGTGCCGGAGGCCGATACTCGGCTGGGGTCGGGCGCGGGGGCTTGGAGCGGTGACCTGCGGGAGTCCAAAGAGGCGTGGCTGTTCGCCGATTCGCTCATCCGCCACGAATTCCGGGCGCAGCCCGGCGACCTGTGGATGATCGGCGTGGACGGGGACTCGATGGAGCCGCTCCTTTCAAGCGGCGACCGCATCCTGATCGGCGTGAGCCGGATGGTGCCGGTGCCGCCCGGGATCTTCGTCATCTGGGACGGCGTGGGACTCGTCGCAAAGCGGATCGAGCACGTGCCGCACTCCGAGCCACCCCGCGTGGTGCTCAAGTCGCTCAACCCCGAATACGACAGCCACGAATGCTCCGCCGAGGAGGTCCGTGTCGTCGGACGCGGCGTCTGGGTCTCCAGAAGGATGTAGGGCGCGGCGTTCAGGTCGCATCCGACTGCACGATCCCGGAGTCGGCGGAACGGACTTCGCACCACGCGGTCGCTCCGCGAAGGACGTGCGTTATATTGACGGATTCGATCCAACCTAGAGATGGAAGCCATGAACAGCTTGCCCACGCAGACCGGGGGGACTGTCGGCGCGGACGGCGATTCGCCCGGCTAATGGCTTGGCTGGCATGGACGCTGCGCCGGTTGGCCCGCGAGGCCTTGCGGAGATCCGGAGCCTGCGGTTTCCGGCGGGGCGCGGCAGGTAACGGATGAGTCGCCGCGAGCGGCTGGTGCGGACCATCCTCGGCGGCCACCACCTCTTCGACAAGGAGGGTGTCGTGGAGATCGTCAACCTTCAAAGCCGGGGCGGCCACGCCAAGCCCTACCAGGTGAGGCAGGTTCGGCGGTTGATCCTCAAGTACAAGCTGGGAGCGGACGACTGATGTACAAATACGAAATCATCCTTTACTGGAGCAACGAGGACGAGGCTTTCGTCGCGGAGGCTCCCGAGTTGCCCGGGTGCATGGCGCACGGGGACGATCAGGAGACGGCGTTGGGGAACATCAAGGATGCGATGCGGTTCTGGATCGACCGGGCACGGGAGTTGGGGCGGCCCGTCCCGGAGCCCAAGGGCGAGCGCCTGATGCTCGCCTGAACTCGTATAATGCAACCTTCACAGCTACCGCATGAGGCAGCACGCCGATGTCTTCAACACCCTCCGCAACAACCCCTCGACCACGGAGGCCGAGACGTCACCTTGAGGCTCGTCCCCTCCGGCCGTCGACCACTGCGCCTCGGATGTCGTCGGCTGGCACGTTGCGAAGAAGGGCGACCGCTGGGCGGCGCTGGAGCCGGTGCGGCAGGGCGTTCACGCCCACGTGGGAGGCTTCGCGAAGGCGATCGCCGCGGGCCTCGGCCTCCGGCACAACTGGGGCTCACAGTACCGGGCGAGAGCGTTCCAGGCGGACATCAAGTGGCTCGGGATCCGCTCCACGCCGGCGTACGTGGGCGAGCCCGAGTGCAAGGCCGACATCACCGAACACGCCAAGATCGAGACCCTCGGCAAGTCGACCGTCGAGCTATTCCGGGGTCTTCCCCTCCGCCACACTCCAGCCGAGGGCCCCGGCTTCGAGGCTGTGTCGTTGGTCGTCGTCGATTTCGACAATCTGAGAAAGAACCCCGGCCTGCCGTATGGAGCCCCCCGCCCCGCAGACCCGAAGCTCGTTACGGGAACTCCGGCGCCCCAGACGGGTGACCCCATGCACTACGCGACGATGATCCGCCGGATCTGCGACGCCTACGAAGACCGCTGGCAACGAAGCACCCGCTGACTGACTACCTGGCGGCGGCCTGGGCTCTCAGGGCGGCGACCCGCTCCTCCGTGGGTGGATGGGTGGTGAAGAGGGACGTGAGACCGCGCCGTCGTCCGGCGAAGGGGTTCACGATCGCGAGTGAGGCGCCGGCCGGGTTCACGTCCATCGGGATGCGGCGGGCGCCCGACTCGAGGCGCTTGAGCGCGCCGGCCAAGCCCATTGGATCGCCCGTGATCTCGCCCCCGGTGCGGTCCGCCTGAAACTCGTTGCGGCGGCTGATCGCCATCTGGATGATGACGGCGGCCAGCGGCGCGACGATGGCCATGACGAGCATGCCGAGCGGGTTGTCGCCATCGTCGCGTCCCCCGCCGAAGATAAACCCCCAGCGGGCGATGGAGGCGATCATCGCGATGGCGCCCGCCATCGTCGCCGCGATCGTGCCGACGAGCATGTGCCGGTGCTTGATGTGGGCGAGTTCGTGCGCGATGACGCCGTCCAGTTCGCGGGGCGGGAGCGCCCGCAGGATCCCCTCCGTGAAGCAGACGACCGCATGCGCCGGATCGCGGCCCGTCGCGAACGCATTGGGTTGCGGCTGCGGTGAGATGGCGACGACCGGCGCGGGCAGCCCCGCCCGCTGCCTCAGACGCTCCACCCGGTCGTACAGCTCCGGCGCCTGCGACCGGTCGACGACCTGCGCCTTGTACATGCGCAGGACCACGCGGTCGCTGAACCAGTACATCCCGAAGTTCATGGCCCCGGAAAGCACCAGGAACAGGATCGCTCCCTGCTGCCCGAACAGCATCTGGCCGGCGAACACCAGGAGAAGCGTCAGGCCCGTCATAAGGCCGAATACTCTGAACATCCGCGATACCCCTCTATCCGTTAGCTGTCGTTACGCCTCCGCCGCGAGCAGGTCGCAGAAGACGAACCCGTCCCGTTCCACCACATCGCCGCGTGCCACCGGGATCGGCCGCGGCAGGATCGGACCGTCCCACACGAACGTATGGAACTCCCCGTGCTCCCCGCATGGATCCACGCCCTCCGGAAGATCGGCGACGAAGGACGCGTCGAAGGCGCGGCCCGCGAAGGAGGCATCCAGCACCGCAGGGTTGACGCACACCGCGACCGCCTTGAACCCGTCCCGGATGAAGGAACGCGCGAGCGCCGCCGTCGGTTGCTTCCAGATCGGAAAGAAACATTCCAATCCCGAGGCCGCGAGTTGCCGTTCGCGGTACTCGCGGAGGTCCTCGAGGAAGATATCTCCGAACGCCACGCGACGGATCCCGTCCTCGTAAAGGCGGTCGAAAGCCTCGCCCATGGCGCGTTCGTAGATCTCGTTCGAGGACTGCGGCGGGACGACGACCTCCACCAGGGGGATGCCGATGACCGCCGCCTGGTCGCGCACCAGCGCGCGCCGCACGCCGTGCATGCTGACCCGGTCGTAGGCATCGGTCACGGTCGTGATCAGGGTCTCGACCCGGCAGGCTCCGGACTGCTGCAGCGCGTGCAGGGCCAGGGCGCTGTCCTTGCCGCCGCTGAAGCACATCGCGATGCGTTCGCTCACTCGAGAACGGTCGCCTGGAACGCCCCGGTGAGCACGCGGCCCTCCCGCTTCACCTGCACCCAGATCGTGTACTCGCCCGGCTGCGGGAACGCGAACGGGAACTCGACCACGCCCGTACGAACATCCGCCCCGCCGCCTGCCATCGGGGATCCATCGGGCGTGAGCACCGCCAGCGAGCCCATCGAAATCGAGCCCGCGGGGTGCAGGTGCACGAACACCGCGCCGTCCTCCCGCGTGAGCGCGGCGTGGCTGCGCATCCCCATGTAGGGCTCGAGCTCAGCCGGCTTTTCGTCGGGATCCCAGAGCCTGAACGCGAGGACCGTCTCCTCGTCGACCCGAAGCTCCTGGTCCCCCTGCCATTCGAGGATCGAGCCATCGTCCAGCCGCGTCTCCGAACCCGGCCCGGAGAGCGCAACCGGAACGCCCGTCCACGCGGAGTCGTCCGGGTCGCGCGCCAGGCCCGCGGGCGACCCCGGCAGGACGTCCTGCGCCTCCGGGACCGCGCCCGGCTCCCCGGCGACCGCGAGCGCCGCCGCGTCGACCGTCACCGTATCGACCACCGTCTGCGCGAAACCGGATTCCTGGACGATGTCGCCGTAGATCCGGTACTCGCCCGGCGGCAGGTCGGGCCACGGAACGCGGAAGGTGGACGAGTCCACCGGGACCGGATGCACGTGCGCGAACGCGTCCATGCCCGGCGCTCCGACGACGAACATGTGCATCAGTTTGCCGTGGTCCGGCACGAGCGGGCTCCAGTTCCGGCCCCGCCAGGCCGGGTCCGTGATCGCGATCTCGAGGGCGGGCGTCCCCCCGTCGCGCACGATCGCGCCCTCGACGGCGAGGCGCTCGAAGATGCCGCTTCGGATCTCCCGGTCGACCGCCTCCCACCACAGGTTTCCGAGATAAAGGAGGCCGGCGACGCCCACCGCGGTGGCGGCCATGGCGATCCGGGCGCGCCGGCGTTGCCGGGAACCCGCCGTCTCCCCGGCAGGAATCTGGCTTTCCCGCACCGCGGCCCCCGTAATCGAAACCACCCCGGCGACCAGGAGCAGGGCGAGCGCGGCCAGGATCCAGCCGAGCCCCGCCGGCAGGTCGCGCACCCCGAGCATGACGGACGTCACCGGGACCGAGACCTCGCCGGCGCCGAGGTCCCCCTCCACCGCGACCTCGACCCGGTACGCGCCCACTGTCATGAGCCACAGTTCGGCGGCGTACAGGTCCGGATCGCCCGCCACGGAAACGGCCTCGTCCGGCGGCGGCGCCCCGCCTTCCGGGGCCGCGTCCCAGCGCACGGGGCGCACGGTTACCCGGTCGACGCCGCCGCCGGGCACCCGGACGGAGATCTCCGCCAGCCCCGGGATGACCTCGGGAGGACGGATGATGACGGAGACGGGGTAGGGGCCCGCCTCGCCCGCGAAGAACACGTTGTTGCTCCCGACGTGCCCCGTCGCGACGACGTACAGCCCGGCCACGAACGCCGCCGCCCGTGCAAGGCGAGCGGCCCGGCCGCGCCTCACCGGCGGACGCGCAGCCACCAGTTCCCCAGCCACAGGCCCGAGCGGGCCGAGACGAACGCGACCGGCAGCGCCCCCCACGCCCCGCCCACGAAACGCGCCGCCGAGAACTCGCCCCCGAGGTACGGCCCGCCGTGCCAGAACACGTGCTGCCAGGCGCCCGGCGCGGCCGTGTACCCCCACGTGTCGCCCTGGAAGAAGTGGTTCCGCGCCCCTTCCGAGAGCATGAAGTCGGCAAAATACCACTGAATCACCCCGAAGATTCCCACGAAGACGAGGCCGCCCACGGCCGCGATCTTCCAGTCCGTCGACGCGCGGGCCGGCGCCCCATCCGGCGCGGAATACCGCCGCAGGAGGAGGTCGATCGCGATCGCGGGCGCGAACAGTAGGAGCGGGAACTCGGACGGTTGCATGTGGGTGACCGGACGGAGGATCGGCGCCAGCATCGGCTCCGCCGGGAAGAGCGGCAGCACCCACATGATCGCCAGCGAGACCCCGGTATAGACCAGCGCCGCGCTCGTCGCCGGCCAGCGCATCTGCCCGGCCCGCCCTATGGCGAAGAGGAGGACGGGGAAGACCGCCGCCATGACGAGATGGAACGTCGCCCCGTGCATCTGGTTCGGGAACGTGTACTCCAGGAGCAGGACGGAGAGCGTCAGGATCAGCATCGCGGCGCTGAACACGTACGCCCACGCGAGCTTGCGCCGGCCCGTCTCGGAGGCGCGGTTGTGCCACGCCAGCGCCATCAGCAGGGCGCCGACCTGGATCGCGCAGATCCCCAGCGCCAGGACCACATGCGGCGGACTCAGGATCTCCACGTCGAGCCCGTACGCGTTGTGCCACCAGTCGTCGAGCGGCGCGGACGTGAGCATGGCGATCGCGCCCCAGATCGCCACCCAGGCCCCGAGCGGCGCACGGAACCCCCACAACCGTACGGAGCGTCCCACCTCCGCGTCCGTCCCGGAAAACGTCGTCTTGAGCGCGAGCCACCCGCACGACAGCCCCGCCGCCAGCCCGCCCGCGTAGACCAGCATGTGAGCGGGCGTGAACAGCGTGTCCCGCCCGATCGTCCGGTGCCACGAGATGTCCCAGGTGATGCCCACGATCACGGCCGCCGAGGCGAACAGGACCGCGCTCAGATACCACGGCATGCTGTCCGCCGACTCCGCCGCGCCCTCGCGCCCCGCGAAGACCGAGGTCGAAGCTACTGTCGATTCCATCGCGTTCCCATCGCGTTCCCCTGAATTCCTGCCATCCGCCGCCTGCCGCTCAACGGGCCGCAGGCTATCGACACACCTATTCTACCGTCCGAAGATAGGTCTGGTCCCCGCGAGATGCAGGAGAGACGCAGCAGATGCAGGAGATCCCCTTGAGACCAATGAGATTCCGACGCCTCCGCGCGATCGCCCCCCGCCGCGGCTTCGCCGTCGCGGTCCTCGCCCTCTGTGTTGCGGCCTGCGCCCAGGCGGACCCCGCGGCGGGCCCAGCCGCCTCCGACGCGTCCCTCACTTCGCTCACGCCGGACCAGATCGACGCGATTCACGCCATCGCCGCCGCGCCCATCGAGGCGGGCCGCGCGGCTGGCATGTCGTTCGCGGTCGTGCGCGGAACCGACACGCTCCTCATCGAGGAATTCGGCCACGCCGATCTGGAGCTCAACGTGCTCACGCCCCCGGACGCCGTCTACGAGGTCGGCTCCGTGACCAAACAGTTCACGGCCGCTGCCATCCTCCTCCTGCGGGAGGAGGGGACGCTCTCGCTCGACGACCCGCTCACGAAGTGGCTGCCCGACTACCCCGTCGGGGGCCGGAACGTGACCGTCCGGCAACTCCTCGACCACACCTCGGGCATCAAGGGCTACACCGAGATGGAGCATCTCTGGGTCGAACTCGCTCCCCTCGAACTCCCGCGCGACACGCTCGTCACGCTCTTCTCCGCGGAGCCGTTCGAGTTCGAGCCCGGCACGGCGATGACCTACAACAACTCGGGTTACTTCCTCGCCGGACTCGTCATCGAGGCGGCGAGCGGGATGAGCTACGAGGACTTCGTCGAGGAACGCCTCTTCGCTGCGGCGGGCATGGAGAACTCCCGCTACTGCCACAAGGATGAACTCACCCCCAACCGTGCGAAGGGATACGAGCCGGGCGACGACGGGCTGCACCCGGCGCCCTATCTGGACCACCAGTGGCCCTACGCCGCGGGATCGCTCTGCTCCACGGTGCGCGACCTCGTCGCGTGGAATCAGGCCCTCCACGGAGACGGAGAGGGCGGCGAGATCCTGACTCTCGAGAGCTATCGACTGATGATCACGCCGGAGCCCCTGCTCGACGGCACGAACCTGCGCTACGCCAAGGGCCTCGCGATCACGAACCGCGACGGGACCCCGCGGATCGGGCACGGGGGCGGGATCTTCGGCTACGTTACCGACCTGCGCTACCTGCCGTCGGAGGACCTGTCGATCGCCGTGCTCATCAACACGGCCGGCGGTGCCTCCTCCGGCGGGATCGCCGGCCAGATCGAAGACGTGGTGCTCGGGGCGCCGGCGGAGCCCGCCACGGCGCCCTTCGAAGGGGATCCCTCGCCCTACGCGGGCCGCTACGAAGGCCCGGCCCGCGGCCAGCGCATCACCGCGCTGGTGGCTGCCGCGGACGGCCAACTGACGATCGACACGGGAGGCGGCGAGTCGGCCGCCCTCTCGTGGCTCGGTGGAGATGAGTTCGCCGATGGGCGCACCCGCTACCGCTTCATCCGCAGAGGAAATCCCGAAAGCGCCGGTGGCGGAGCATCCTTCGATGAACTTCGCATGGACGTCGTTTCGGGACACTTCGTCCTGCGGAGGGTTTTTCAGTGATCCGCAGCAGCAAGGAGATCTCCGCGCCGAAAGCTCGTGGGTGACCGTGCCAAAGCGGGCCCGTAGCTTCGGTTTCGGGATGGACGGTGATTCGGCGTCGCTCCTACGATCCCGCGAATACACAGGCGAACGGACACGCAACCATGCATGACGGGTGCAAAGAAATCATCAGAGATATCGTCGAGCGCATCGACACGGGTGAATTCCGTTCCGAGACAGATGTACGAAGGGGTATCGTCGACCCCCTCTTGCAGGAACTCGGCTGGCCGGTTTCCCGCCCGCGCGTCGTGGAGCGGGAATACCAGGTGGAAGACGGGAGGGTTGACTACGCGCTGTGCCCCAAGGGAAAGCCTCTCGTATTCATCGAGGCCAAAAGGCCGAGGGGCGTGTCCGACACTGGGCGGAAGCAGCTCTTCCGGTACTGTGCAGCGCACGGGGTGCCGATGGCGGTCCTTACGGACGGACGAGAGTGGCACTTCTACCTTCCCCTACGGCAGGGAACTCTCGCCGAACGGCGTCTACCCCCGATCGACCTTTCCTCTGACGCGACCGAGGTTTGCCGGAAGCTCAGTCGATACCTCGTACAAGGTGTGGTCACCAGCGGAAAGAACATCGAAGCGGCCACCAACGATCTAGAACGGATGCAGCTGGAGAGGGTTTGCGAATCAGTGTGGCGTGACCTATTTCAGCGGCCACAAGACGATGCCCTCGACATGTTCTTGAGTGCGCTAGGAAGAAAAGGAGTGGTCGATCCACCCCGGACTGCAGTCGCAGGGTGGCTCCGCACAAGGGCGACAGGGGAGACGCCTGCTCCGCCGTCACCGCCTCTGCCGCCGCCACCTCCGCCGCCACCACCTCCGGTACAGCCCGACCCCGCCCCGATCAGTCGACATACGGTAACGTGCTTTGGAGAGGTGGCTTATCTTCGGTCGGGAGTCGATGTTCTCGTTAAGGCGTTCAGTTGCCTCGCCGAGAGAGATCCGCATTTCCTTCGGCGATACAGTGATAAGTATCCCGGGCGCAAGAAACTGCGTGTCGCAAGGACGAGGCGGGAAATACACCCGGACGACCGAGTCTTGAGGGAACGATGCCGTAGGCTTCCCGGAGGATGGTGGATTGACAGTAACTTAAGCAACTTGACGAAGGAGCAGTGGATTCGGCAGGCGTGCGAAGAAGCCGGAGTCAGGTTCGGACATGATCTGAGGATCAAGTTCTCGCGCCCGAAACCCAGGCGTAGCTCTGAGGGTGCGCGAGATGATGTCTAGGAGACGGATCATTCACAGGGCCCCCGATGATCTGCGTGCGAGTGCAAGCCAGAAGGGCAGGCTGACGCAGCTGTTGCCCTTGCGTTTCGCCCGTGTCGGGGGGGTGATGTCCGCCGCCGCCGTGTCGGTGTTGACATTCGCGAGACCGATAATGGCGCAGGATCTGACGACGCTCGTCGCGACCGAGACGAGCGAACTCGCGGCCGTCGTCGAGCGCTACCGCACGGACCGCACGGCGCTCGGCCGCCGCTGGAGCGTTCCCTATTCGCCCGACCGCAACCAACGCTTCCGCGACTTCTTCTCGGATTGGCGACAGCGGGTCGACGCGCTCGACTTCGAGTCCCTCACCCTCGAAGGGCGCGTGGACTACGTCCTCCTCATCAATGACCTCACGTATCAACTGGATCTCATTGAGCGCGAGGCCCGCCTCGCGGCGGAGATGAACGGGTTCATCCCCTTCACCTCTCTCATCGTCGAACTCGAGGAACGGCGCCGACGCCGCGAGCCGGTGGAATCCGAGGCGGCGGCGGCCCGTCTCGCCGACCTTCCGGCCGGGGTCCGGACGGCGCGCGCAGCCGTCGAGGCGCGGCTGGCCGATGGATCGGACGTGTCCCGCATCGTTGCTCTGCGAGCGGTGACGACGCTCGCCGGGCACACCCGCCTGCTGGAGGACTGGTACGAGCACTACGCCGGCTACGACCCCGTCTTCACGTGGTGGAACGAGGATCCGTACGCCCGCGCCAAGGCCGCCCTCGACGACTACGCACGCTTCCTGCGCGAGACGGTCATCGGCTACCGGGAGGGGGAGGACGAACCGATCGTCGGCGATCCGATCGGGGCGGAGGGTCTCGCGGCGGATCTGCGGCACGAGATGATCCCGTACAGCCCCGAGGAGCTCATCGCGATCGCCGAACGGGAGTACGCCTGGTGCGAGGAGCGCATGATCGAGGCCTCGCGCGAACTCGGTTACGGGGACGACTGGCGGGCGGCGCTGGAGTACGTGAAGACGCTGCACCGCGACCCCGGCGACCAGCCGCAGATGATCCGGGAACTCGCCGACGAGGCGCTCGCCTTCGTCACCGAGCGCGACCTCGTCACCGTCCCCCCGCTCGCCGACGAGATCTGGCGCATCGAGATGATGTCCCCGGAGCGCCAGAAGGTGTCGCCCTTCTTCCTCGGCGGGGAGGTGATCCAGGTCTCCTTCCCGACCGACGGGATGGAGCACGAGTACAAGCTCATGAGCATGCGGGGGAACAACGAACACTTCTCCCGCGCCACCGTGCACCACGAACTGATCCCCGGACACCACCTGCAGGGGTTCATGACGAGCCGCTTCAACTCGCACCGCGGCGCGTTCTCGACCCCGTTCTGGGGCGAGGGGTGGGCGCTCTACTGGGAGATGCTGCTGTGGGACCTCGGCTTTCCGTCCACCCCCGAGGACCGGATCGGCATGCTGTTCTGGCGCATGCACCGCACGGCCCGGATCATCTTCTCCCTCTCCTTCCACCTCGAGCGCATGACCCCGCAGGAGGCCATCGACTTCCTCGTCGAGCGCGTGGGGCACGAGCGCGCGAACGCCGAGGCGGAGGTGCGGCGCAGCTTCAACGGCTCCTACTCGCCGCTCTACCAGGTCGCCTACATGATCGGCGGCCTCCAGATCCGGGCCCTGCACGAGCAACTGGTTCAGTCCGGTGAGATGACGAACCGCGCCTTCCACGACGCGATCCTGCAAGGCGGACGCATGCCCGTCGAGATGGTGCGCGCGCGCCTGCTGGGAGAGGCCCCGCCGAAGGACTTCGAGTCGGAGTGGCGCTTCCAGGGCGACCCGCTCCGCCGCACGACCTCCGAGGAGCCGACGTCGCCCGCGCCGACCTCCCGCCCGACCCCGCAGGAGACGGCGAACTGACGCGCTGAAAGGAAGACCCATGGCTCGCGACCCGCAGTTGACGGCGATCACCGGCACCCTCCTGGCTCTGAGCGCCGCGGCCGGCGGCGGGAGCGTGCTCCACGCGCAGAACGCCGGCGAAGACGGCGGCAACGGCGGCGCCCTCTCGATCGACCAACTCCTCTCCATCGAGTCCGTGGTCGGGGGGGCGCCGTCCTGGTCGCCGGACGGCTCGGCGATCCTGTTCGAGTCCGGGCTCAGCGGCGGGCTCACGACCCTGCCGCCCGCAGGCGGCTTCCCGACGCGCGTGCCGGTGGACATGGGCGGCTCCGGCCACTTTCTCACGTCGCAGATGCCGGGCTGGTCCCCGTCCGGGACCTGGATCTCCTACGTGTCGGACAAGAGCGGCGCCTCCGAAATATGGCTCTGGTCCACGAGCGATGGCGCCGACGTCCAACTCACCGACCTCGGGGCCCGGATCAACTCGATGAGCTGGGCCCCGGACGAGCGTTCGATCGTCTTTGCCGGCGACCGCTACGGGAACTACGACATCTGGAAGGTCGACGTCGCGACCCGGCGCGTGGACCGCCTCACCGAGGACAAGCGCTACGAAGTCTTCCCCGCTTGGACTCCGGACTCACGCCACATCCTCTACGTCCGTCTCGACGACGCGTGGGAGGACCACGACGTGATCGAGGTCGACGCGACGGGCGCGAACCCGCGCACGGTGATCGAGGACCGCGACTTCTTCGACTACGGGGCGGGGGCGACGTTCGGCTATCCGAGCGTGTCGCCCGACGGAGGCTCGGTCCTCTTCCGCTCGCACCGGAGCGGCTGGATCAACTACTGGCTCGCGCCGAGGGATGGGGGAGAGCCGCGCCCGGTCGCCCCGGCCGAGGCCGACCAGAGCGCCGCCGCGTGGTCGCCCGACGGGCGCTGGATCGCCTACACCGAGAACCACAACGGACACCACGACCTGCGCGTGGTATCGGCGGACGGGGGCGAGCCGCGGGTGCTCGTGTCACCGAAGGGCGGCGTCGCGTCGAGCCCCTCGTGGTCTCCGGACGGCCGGGCGATCGCGTACCTCCAGGAGAGTCTCCAGCGCCCGCGCGACCTCCACGTCGTCTGGCTCGAGGACGGGAACAGCCGGCAACTCACGTCGTCCATGCCCGCCGGCAACTTCGCCGGCCGGCTCGTCGCGCCGGAGAAGATCCGCTACGAGAGCACGGACGGATACTCGATCCCGGCTTACCTCTATCGGCCGCCGGGAGCCGCGCCCGGCGACGGCCTCCCCGGCGTGATGTGGATCCACGGGGGTCCCACGTCGCAGTTCCACGACACCTTCCAGCAGCACGTCCAGTTCTTCGTCCAGCGGGGGTACGTCGTGCTCCTGCCCAACATCCGCGGGAGTTCGGGCTACGGGAAAGCGTTCGCCGACGCGAACAACGGCTGCTGGGGCCACTGCGACCTGGAGGACGTCGTCGCGGGGGCCGACTACCTGCGGGCGCTCCCGGAGGTCGACCCGGAGCGGATCGGAGTCACGGGGACGAGCTACGGCGGCGTGATGAGCATGTACGCGGTGGCCTTCGCGCCGGACGCCTTCCGCGCCGCGATCCCGGGGTCCGGATACACGGACTGGGTCCACTTCTACCATGGCGAGAACGAACTGCGGCACATCAAGCTGCTCGACCACGAACTCGGCCCGTTCGAGACGAGCGAGGACGTATGGAGCCACAGTTCGTCGATCTCCCACGTCGCCGACGTCGCCACGCCGATCCTCCTCGTGCACGGCGTGGGCCGCTATCCGGGCTCCGACCAGTCCGAGATCTTCGCGCGGGCGCTGGAGAACCACTACAAGCCGTTCCAGTACAGGACGTACCCGAACGAGAACTACTACGTGTACGGGAAGGCGAACCGCCGCCGGATGCTCCTCGACATGCTCGACTTCTTCGAGCAGTTCCTGAGGGACGAATGACGACGCCGTACGACGGAGCGGGCGGTAACCGGGCGTGAGGACCCGCGTCCGCTCCACGCCCTTCTTCGCGGCGACCTTCCTCCTCGCGGGATGCGAGCGCGTGGAGACCGTCCCGTCCTCCGATGTCGGGGCGGGCGCCATCGCCGCCCGGGCCGCAACCGGGGCCGGCCCCGTCGAAGTGGCCGTCGAGACGAGCCAGGGGGTGTTCGTGATCGCGGTGCACCCCGAGTGGGCGCCGCAGGGGGCCGAGCGGTTCCTCACCCTCGTCGACTCCGGCTACTACGATGACGCCCGCTTCCACCGCGTCGTCCCGGATTTCATCGTCCAGTGGGGGCTGGCGGGCGACCCGGCCATCACCGCCGAGTGGATGAACGCCTACATCCCGGACGATCCCGTCGTCGCCTCCAACACCCGCGGCCGGATCGCCTTCGCCTTCACCGAGCCGGGAACCCGCGCGACCCAGGTGTATATCAACCTCGTGGACAACGTGCGCCTCGACTCGACGGGTTTCGCCCCGTTCGGCGAGGTTGTGAGCGGCATGGAGGTTGTGGACGCGCTCTACTCGGGGTACGGAGAGGACTCCGGCGGCGGGCTGCGGCGAGGCGACCAGAGCCGCATCGTCGCCGAGGGCAACCTCTACCTCGACCGGGAGTTCCCTCTCCTCGACCGCCTTATCCGAGCTGTCCCGCGGCGGGGCTCGGCTGCGAGGCGAACGCGACCTTCGTCGGCCGCTCCCGGTCACGCCGTTCGCTGGCCGCCCACGAATGGATCGATCACGCGCACCCCGCCGTAGTCCTGTTCCGAACTCAGATCCTCCGAGTAGACGGCGTCACATCCCAGGGTGCGGGCCGCAGCCAGGATCGCGCCGTCCCAGTACGACAGGCGATAACGGAGGCTGATTGCGCCGGCCGTCTGGAAGAGGTCCGGGGTGACAGGCTGGACGGGCAAGAGCATGAGGGGCCGGACAAACTCCATGGCATCCTCATGGACCATCCTGCCCGGTCGATGGGGATGCGTTGCCTGATAATAGAACTCCTGGAGCACCTGCGCGGACAAGCAGAGATCGGGATCGGCGAGCAACTCACGCGCACGAACGCGTTTGTTCTCCTCCTCCGGCAACCGACTGACCGCGTACAACAGCACGTTGGTGTCGAGGAAACGCACGGTTACTCCGTCCCCTGCCACATGTCGCGCAGACGTTCCCGCTCGGATTCCCTCCTCGCTTTGTCACGGTTGTACAGTTCCTCACGAGTCAGGTTGTCCGACATTCGCAACCCCACCCCACGGGCGTCGAAGTCTTCGAATACGTCGTTCAGGCGCCGACGTCGGCGCTCCAGCGGCGTTTCGAACCGTCTATCCGCGCCCGGCGTGCCGCCGACCCGGCCAGCTTCGCCGGTTGCGAGGCTTCTGCGGTACCGCCGCACCAGCGCGGAGACCGACGTGTCCAACTCCGCAGCGCGGATGCGAGCCAGTCGGTGGGTTTCCTGATCGACGGATACCGTAATGTTCCTCATGTCACAACCTCACAGGTTCTGTGAGGCACACTTATTTACATGGCGAATGGAGCGCAACCGAGTCCGACTCACGCGGAAGCCGTCTTCTCCAGGCGAATCAGTTGCTCGGCGCCCGCAGCACCCCAGCTGAGGAGTTCGTCGAGTTCTGTGCGCGTGAAGGGGGCGCCTTCCGCCGTCCCCTGCACCTCGACGAGGCGTCCGTCCTCGAGGTAGACGAAGTTGAAGTCGACGTCGGCGGCGGCGTCCTCGATGTACTCCAGGTCCAGCCTCGGCTCGCCGTCCACCATCCCCGCGCTGATCGCGGCGACCCACTGGCGAAGGGGGCTGGCCTCCAGCGCGCCGTCCGAGACCAGCCGCTGGAAGGCCATCTCGAGCGCCACGCACGCCCCCGTGATGGAAGCCGTGCGGGTGCCGCCATCCGCCACGAGGACATCGCAGTCCACGGTCACCGTGCGTTCGCCCAGCGCGGCGAGGTCGACGGCCGCCCGCAGCGAGCGGCCGATGAGGCGCTGAATCTCCTGCGTGCGACCCCGCGCGCCACGACGCTCTCGCCGGGTGCGCTCGGCCGTGGCCCGGGGCAGCATGGCGTACTCTCCCGTGACCCAGCCGCCCCGGCCCTCGCGCCACGGCGGGACGCGTTCCTCGACGGAGGCCGTGCAAAGCACGCGCGTCATCCCCATCGTGATCGTGCACGATCCCTCGGCGAACGGGGCGGTTCCCGTCTCCAGGGTCGTGGGTCGCAGGGCGTCCAGCGCCCGCCCGTGTGGACGTGCCGGCATGGGGCAGCCTCGGTCGAAGGTCGAAAAGGGAGAACCGATGAACGTCGAACGCGTTGAGAGTATGCCGGCCGCGATCCCGCTGCGATGGCGGATCGCCGCGGCGTGTCTGGTGCTGGCGGGCGTGACGGCGGCCTGCGCGCCGGGCGACGCCCCGGAGGCGGAAGCGGAGATCGTCCCGACGAGCGTGCTGTTCACCGGGGCGACGGTGATCGACGGGTCCGGGGAGGCCTCGTTCGTGGCCGACGTGGCCGTGGAGGGCGACCGAATCTCCTTCGTGGGCGCCGCCGCCGCGGCCGAAGTCGCGATGCGGGACACGATCGCGCTCGACGGTCTGCTGCTCACGCCCGGCTTCATCGACATGCACAGCCATATCAACGTCGACGAGGCGTACGGGCTTCCCGCCGTCGAGTTCCTCACGCAGGGGATCACGACCGGCGTCATCGGCGTCGACGGCGCGAGCAGCACCGACCTCGCCGCGCGCTACGCGGACCTCGAGGGATCCGGCGTCGGGAAGAACATCATCTCCTACATCGGACACGGCTCCGTCCGCGAGGCGGTCATGGGCATGGACGACCGCGCCCCGACCGCGGCGGAACTCGACGAGATGAAGGCGCTCGTGCGGAAGGGAATGGAGGATGGCGCCTTCGGGCTTTCGACGGGTCTCTTCTACACGCCCGGCTACTACGCGGAGGCCGGCGAGGTCATCGAACTGGGCCGGGTCGCGGCCGAATACCCGATCGGCGGGGAGCACGCCCCGGTCTACGACACGCACGACCGGGACCTCGGGGCGGCCTACCAGGGGGTCGGCTACCACGAATCGATCCGCGAGGCGATCCACATCGGGGCGGAGTCCGGACTCAGGACGATCTTCAGTCACTTCAACGCGCAGGGCGCCCACCTCTACGGACGTGCGGCGGAGGGCGCCGCGATCATCGACTCGGCGCGCGCGGAGGGTCTCGAAGTGGCGGGGGCGCAACACGTCTACACGTCGACGATGTCGAGCCTGCGCGCCTACACGATCCCGCGCTGGGCGCAGGCCGGCGGACCGGAGCAGATGGTGCGCCGCTTCGCGAACGCGGATACGGCCCGGATCCTCGACGTGCAGACGATGGAGATGCTCGAGATCCGCGGGGGGCCGGAGAAGATCGTGTTCGCCGACGCGAGGCCCGAGTTCAACGGCAAGACGCTGGCGGACGTGGCGGCGGAGCGCGGCCTACCCGTCCCGGAGGCGGTGCGGGAGATCATGTCCGAGTCGAACCCGTGGGTGATGAACCGGGAACTGTACGACGTCGAGAACACGCGCTACCTCGCCACGATGCCGTGGATGATGACGTGTACGGACGGCGGGACGCCCGCCCCCGGGGCCGAGATCGTCCATCCGCGCGTCTACGGGGGCTTCCCCAAGAAGATCAAGGACTTCGTGGACCGGGACGGAGCCATCGGGCTCCCCTTCGCGATCCGCAGCATGTCGGGCCTCGCGGCGGACTTCCTGCGCCTCGACGACCGCGGCTACATCCGGGAGGGTCTCGTCGCCGATATCGCGGTCATCGACCTTGACCGTTTCACGGACCGGGCGACGTACGACGATCCGCACCAGTTGTCCGAGGGCGTCGTGCATCTGCTCGTGAACGGCCGCTTCGCGATACGCGACGACGAAGTGACCGGCGAACTTGCCGGCCGCCCCCTGCGCCGACCCTGACGGCCGCGGACTGACTCGTCGGGGGCATCCATCCGCCGGGCCATCTCCGAGTCCGGCGGACCGGTGCCCGTGCCGACTCGGCTCGTGGCCTGCGTCGAGCGGCGACGCACCCTTTACGGAACACGTAACAGAGCTTACGATCCCCGCACATGATTCGAAGCTTCAAGGACCGGAGGACGCGTCGTTTTTTCGAGGGGCAGCGCGTCGCGGCATTTCAGGGTTTCTCGGATCAGGCCGTACGCCGACTCACCATGCTGGACAGCGCGGAAACACTCCGAGACCTGGCCGCACTGCCGAGCAACCGGCTGGAGGCACTGCGAGGCGACCGTACCGGTCAGTACAGCATTCGGATCAATGCACAGTGGCGGATTTGCTTCCGCTGGACCGATGATGGGCCGTACGAGGTGGAGATCATCGATTACCACTGAGGGCATGTGACATGAACGCGAAGAGCGGCATGAGACCCGTACATCCGGGCGAAATCCTGCGCGAGGAACTAAGCGAATTCGGGCTGTCAGCGAACGCTTTGTCGAAAGCACTTGGCGTGCCTGTCAACCGGGTGACGATGATCCTCAACGGCCAGCGAGGCGTGAGTGCGGACACGGCACTCCGGTTGGCCCGGTACTTTGGAACGACGGCGCAGTTCTGGCTGAACCTGCAGAAAACCTGGGAACTTCGCCGAGCGGAGATCGAGGCGGGTCGCGAGATCGCCAGGCAAGTGACGCCGCGGCATGCGGCGGTATAGCGGCGGCGTGGACCAACCGCGCTTCGCAGCGCCCGCAGCGGCCCTTCTCGCGTTCGCCATCCTTCCGGGGGCAGTGGCAGCGCAGACGGGACTCGTCATCGAGGACGGACAAGCGCAGATCGTCCCCGCCTTCGCGGATTCGTCGACGTGGGTCCGCCACGACCTGTGGGTCGAGACGGAGTTCGATTCCGACGGCGACGGCCGGCCGGACCGCGTGCACGTGGACGTGACCCGCCCCGCGCAGACCGAGAGCGAGGGGCTCAGGGTCCCGGTCATCTACGAGACGAGCCCCTACTACTCGGGCGTCGCCGGCATCGACTTCGCGCACTTCTGGGACCTCCGCCAGGAGGTGGGCGGCGAGCCGCGGCGGCGCGATCCCTTCCCGCCCACGATCCGCCACATCCCGAGCCAGCCGAGGATCTCGAACTCGCACGTGGCGACCTGGGTGCCCCGGGGGTTCGCGGTCGTCCACTCGCAGTCGCCGGGCACGGGGCAGTCGCAGGGGTGTCCGACCGTGGGCGGCGCGAACGAGTCGCTCGCGCCCAAGGCCGTGATCGACTGGCTCAACGGGCGGGCGCGCGGCTTCGCGAGCGTCGACGGAGACGAGGAAGTCGAGGCCTCGTGGGCGACGGGGAAGGTCGGGATGACGGGCACCTCCTACAACGGGACGCTGCCCCTGGCGGCCGCGACGACCGGGGTCGACGGTCTCGAAGCGATCATTCCGGTCGCGCCGAACACATCCTACTACCACTACTACCGCTCCAACGGACTGGTGCGGGCGCCGGGCGGATACCCGGGCGAGGACGTCGACGTCCTGTTCGACTTCATCTTCAGCGGTTTCCCGGAGGTCCGCGACTACTGCCTCGCGAACGTGCGCGACGAGATGACGGCGCAACTGGACCGGGTGACCGGCGACTACAACGACTTCTGGGCGGGCCGGGACTACCTGAACCATGTCGACGGCGTGCGCGCGGCCACGCTCATGAGCCACGCCTTCAACGACTGGAACGTCATGCCGGAGCACAGCTACCGCATCTCGATGGCGCTGCGGGAGCGGGGCGTGCCGCTCCAGATCTTCTATCACCAGGGCGGGCACGGGGGCCCGCCCCCACTGGAACGCATGAACCGCTGGTTCACCCGCTACGTGGTCGGCGTCGAGAACGGCGTGGAGGACGACCCCGCGGCGTGGATCGTCCGAGAGGGAGACGACCCGCGGGAGCCCACGCCATGCCCGAGCTATCCGCACCCCGAGGCCGAGTCCGTGACGCTCCGTCCGGGCGGCGACGGGCACTGGACCGGCACCCTCTCCGTCGATGTCCCGGCGACTACCGGCGGTGCGGGCCATGGAACCGGGACGATCGTCGACAACTTCTCCTTCGCGGGGGACCAGCTCGCCGCGGCGGAGTGGTCGAACCACCGACTGCTCTACGCCACGCCCGAACTGCGCGAGGATGTCCATCTCTCGGGCGTCGCCACCGTCCGCGTGCGCGTGTCGGCGGACGCGCCCGCGGCCAACCTGTCCGTGTGGCTGGTGTCGCTGCCCTGGACCGGGAGCGGGGAGATCAACGACAACCTCATCACGAAGGGCTGGGCCGATCCGTCCAACGCTGGCGCCGAGGAGATTGCCTCGCCCCGCACAGGTACCAGTCTCACCCCGGGAGAGTTCGTCGAAATGGAGTTCTCCCTGCAACCTGACGACCAGGTGATCCCCGCCGGGGCCCGCATCGGCCTCATGGTCTTTTCCAGCGACCGGGATTTCACGCTGCATCCCGACCCCGGCACGGTGCTGACCGTCGACCTGGGTGAAACCCATCTCTCGCTGCCCGTCGTGGGTGGGGCCGCGGCGCTACGCCGCGCGCTGGGGGTGCCCGCTTCGCAGTAGCGGTCTTCCGGAAGCGGCTCGCGTAGACAACCCTCCACCGGAATCGGGTTTCTCCAAGAGGAGTGCTTTAGGCCGCGGGCATCAGCCATCGGCCATCGCCAGCTTGGGACACACGCCGGGGGGCAGCATGCGCGTTCAATCGGGTCTTCTCGCTGTCGGACTCCTTTGCGGCCTCGGCGCCTGTGCCCGCCAAGGCGCGGATCCGAGAGATGCGGCCCGGAGCACGGTTCAAGTCTCCGATTCCGCAGGTGTGACGACCATCTCCCTGGGCCCGGTGGATGAACTGCCGGCGCCCGAACTGGCGACCGATCTCCTCTTCTCCACCCGGGAACTGGCGGTCGAACTGTTCTGGGTCGGCGATGCCCTCCTCCTCGGAAACGGCGGCCTCGCGGTGGCCAACACAGGCGCGAGCGAAGTGCTGCTCTTCGCCGGCGACGGTTCGCTGGGTCGCCGGGTGGGCGGGCAGGGCGAGGGACCGGGCGAGTTCGGCAGCGTTACGACGCTCCTCGGGACGGACGCGGGATTTCTGGCTTACGATGCGCGGCTGGCCCGCCTCAACGAGTTCACGGAGAGCGGGGAGTTCCTCTCGTCGTCGCCTCTATCCGCCCAGAGCGCCATCGTGGACCTGAGACCGCTCGCGACAGACGCCGCCGGCCGCATGCTCGCGATCCTGGGAGAGCAGCGGTTCTTCGCCCCGGAGGGGATGAAAAGGGATACGACCCCTCTGCTTTCGTTCCCGGATCTCGACGCCGATCCGGACACGCTGGGACTGCTGTCCGCCATGGAGTGGAGCTACGGCGCCGTTCCAGGGGGCGGGTTCACCCGTACCGAACCCGCGTTCGGGCGGGACATCGTCGCCAGCGGACTCGGGGATCGGGCCCTGGTCGGGGACACCGAAGTGTTCGGCCTCTCCATCTACGCGGCCGACGGGACGCTGACGCGCCGGATCCGCGGCTCGGGCGGCGGGTGGACCGTCACGGAGGAGGAAATCGGAAGTTGGAGAGCGGACCGCCTCGAACGCAGGGGTCCGGACGCCCCGGACTGGTACGTGGAATTCACCGAGAACGCCCCCTACCGGGAGACGCACCCGGCCTTTCACTCGGCCGTCCTGGGGCCCGGCGAGATGGTCTGGATCGGCCTTGCGACGCGCCCCGGCGAGGAGACCCGACGCTGGCTCGTCCTCGGTCCCGACGGACAGCCGAGCGGGTGGCTGGATCTTCCCGCGGAGGCGAGCGTGCTGGCGATCGCTGCCGACCGCTTCGTTGTCCTCCAGCGCAACGCGCTCGACGAAGAGGACGTGCGGCTCTACCGCTACGATCTCGGCCCGTAGCCGGGGTCCATAGCCGCCGCCCCCGCCGGACCGCCACCCCGCTGCCGATCCCCCGCGGCAGCCGCCCGCGAAACCGCTCAGGATTGTATTCGTAAGCCTGATTCGGTATGCCTGTTCGGCCGATTTCATGCCGGACGGCCTCGATGACGGATGTAACCACGACGGATGTAACCACGACGGACGTAACCACGCGGCGAAGTATGAGGACCCACCCCACAACGCACGTCACGCGCGCCATGCGTGTTGCACTCTTCGGCCTGCTCGCCGTCGTACAGGCGTGTGCCAGCGCGGGGTCCGGCGTCCGTCCATCCGAATCGCCGGCTCGCCCGAACGCGGTTCGCCCGGACGCGGCGCGCGTGGCCGAACTCGAGGCGATCTACCGGGCACGGGCCGAAGCGGCCCTCGAGGGCGCGCACGAGGCGGACATCCGCTTCATGTCCCACATGATTCCGCATCACGCGCAGGCTCTGGTCATGGCGGGCTTCGCGCCGGACGCCGGCGCGAGTCCCTCGATCCGGACGCTGTGCGCCAGGATCATCAATGCGCAGACCGATGAAATCGCCGTCATGAGCCGGTGGCTCTCCGACCGCGGGCTGCCCGTGCCCGAGACCGGAGACATGCGGGGCCACGGCGACGGGGCCATGCTCATGGCCGGGATGCTGACTCCGGAGCAACTCGCGGAACTCGAGGCCGCGCGCGGGGCCGACTTCGACCGGCTCTTTCTCGAATACATGATCCAGCACCACAACGGCGCCGTCACGATGGTTCGGGAGTTGTTCGCGACCGACGGCGCCGCGCAGGATGACTTCGTCTTCAAGCTGGCCTCCGACATTCACGTCGATCAGGCCACGGAAATCGCCCGCATGGAGTTGATGCTCGAGGCGCTCACCGCGCCGGAGACGGGCGGCTGATTCGTGAAGTTCACCCCAATCGAAGGATCCGACATGTCCGCTGTAACGAAGGAACGAGACGACACGCGATTCACCGCTCGCCTCGGGACGCTGCTCGCCGGCGCGATCGCCGCGGGAAGCTTCGCGGGCTGTGCATACCAGTCGGCGCAGACCGGCATGGCCACCGCTCCCGCGGCCCCCGCCGCCGCGCCCACGGGGCTCCAGGTCGATCCGCCCACGCCGGACCCGCGCGTCGGGCTCGCGCCCGGCATGTTCGATGCGGGGGAGGCGATCTGGAACCTCGACCTCGTCTCCACCACGCCGCCGCCGGACCCGTTCGTGGGGAAGACGAACTCCGACCTCGCGTTCTCCGGCGCGTACGCGATCCAGGGCAACTACGACGGGGTCCAGATCTGGGACATCTCCGACCCGGCGAATCCGCGGACCGTCATCACGTACGTCTGCCCGGCTTCCCAGAGCGACGTCTCCGTGTACGAGAACTTGCTCTTCGTCTCGGGCGAGGGGTTCGGCGGGCGGCTGGACTGCGGCGATCAGGGCGTCGAGGAGGCCGTGAGCCACGACCGGCTGCGCGGGATCCGCATCTTCGACATCTCCGACATCACGGCGCCGGAATACGTCGCCAACGTGCAGACGTGCCGCGGCTCACACACCCACACGCTGCTGGAACACCCCGGGGATGACGAGAACGTCTACGTCTACGTCTCGGGCTCCGCGCCGGTGCGTCCGGCGGAGGAACTCGCGGGCTGCTCGGGCGCGCCGCCGGACGAGGATCCGAACACCGCCCTCTTCCGCATCGAGGTGATCCGCGTGCCGCTGGCGGATCCGGCGAGCGCCGCGGTCGTGAGTTCGCCCCGCATCTTCGAGGACCTGATCGCGCCCCCGACGCACGGCCCGGCGCCCGACGACATTGCCGCGATTGAGGAGGCGAGGGAGCGCGGCGCCTTCATCATCGAAATGATGGGGCAGGAGATGGTGCTGCCCGAGCAGGCCGCCCAGCAGATGCTCGGACAGATCGTGGCCCAGCGCGGAGGCGAGGGCGCGCCCACCGCCGCCGACAGCGCGGCGCTGCGGGAAGCGCTGCCCTCGATCGTGGCGCAGATGATGGGACCGCAGGGAGATGGAGACGGTCCGGAGCCCGGTCCGACGCAGTGCCACGACATCACGGTCTATCCGGCCATCGGCCTCGCGGGCGGGGCGTGCGAGGGCTACGGCATGCTCCTCGACATCTCCGATCCGGAGAATCCCCGGCGGCTCTCCGCCGTGGCCGATTCCAACTTCTCCTACTGGCACTCGGCCACCTTCAACAACGACGGCACCGCGATCCTGTTCACGGACGAATGGGGTGGCGGCGGCGCGCCGAAGTGCCGGGCGTCGGACCCGATGGAGTGGGGCGCGAACGCGATCTTCACCATCGAGGGCACGGAGATGGAGTTCCAGAGCTACTTCAAGCTGCCCGCGCCGCAGACGCCCGAGGAGAACTGCGTGGCCCACAACGGATCGCTGATCCCGATCCCCGGCCGCGACATCATGATCCAGGGCTGGTATCAGGGCGGGATCTCGCTCATCGACTGGACCGACCCCGTGAACCCGGTCGAAATCGCCTACTTCGACCGCGGCCCCGTGAATCCCGACCGCATGCAGATGGGCGGCAGCTGGTCCGTCTACTGGTACAACGGCGTCATCGTGAACTCCGAGATCGCGCGCGGCCTCGACATCCTCGAACTGGTCCCGAGCCAGGCGCTCACGCGGAACGAGATCGACGCGGCCAACTCCGTGCAGCTCTCGCACCTCAATTCGCAGGGTCAGCCGATCTTCGAGTGGCCCGCGACGTTCGCGCTCGCGAGGGCCTACCTGGACCAGTTGGAGCGGCACGGCGGGCTTTCCGCCGCCAGGATTGGCGCGATCCGCGCTGAACTGGCCGCAGCCGAGGGGATGTCGGGCTCCGCGCGCGCCGGCGCGCTGCGTTCGCTGGCCGACGCCGTGGACGGTGACGCCGCCGGGGCGGGAGACGCCGCCAAGGTCCGCAGGGTGGCGCAGGTGACTCGAGGTCTCGCGGCCATGGGCATGTGAGCTGCGGACCGGCCCCCGTCGCGGCAGTCGGCGACCCGTCCGAACCATGCCGACGTTGATCGAAGCCCCGGCCGTCATCGAGGCGGCCGGGAGCAAACCCAAGCGCATCGAGGAGTACGCCGGCCGCGTCCGGACCGGGCACGATGGCGTCAGCGTGGCGCGCATGGTGGCGCCGTCCGGGTGGGTCGAACCGGGTCAGCGTCCCGAGTTCGAGGAGATCACCGTCGTGCTGAGGGGCACGCTACGCGTCGAGCACGAGGGTGGCGTCATGGAGGTGGAGGCCGGTCAGGCGATCATCACTCACCCCGGCGAATGGATCCGCTACAGCACGCCGGGCCCGGAGGGGGCCGAATACATCGCCGTCTGCCTCCCCGCCTTCTCCCCCGACACCGTCCACCGCGACACGTAGGCTCGGAGCAGGGGCTTTCTATTCCGGATCGGCGATACCGGACAACTCGACGGGCGGTCGGTCCGGGAACCTCGCGACCGGCGAGAGCCTGCCTCCCATGGCCTCGACGCTCCTGCGCAGCGCCGTTTCCTCCGCGATGAGTTCGGCAGCGCGCTCCTCCACCCGTCGCCGCCGCCGGGTGTCGAGTCCCTCGATGATGTCGTTCACGTCACAGCGGCGCCTCATGAGGGGTCGATTTCTGTCAGAGTGACAGATTGGCCGCGCCGCACACCCCGAACCGACACTACCGAGTGCCACAGCGGACGAACGATATCGTCCATCATCTCAGGTGGAACCTTCACCCTGTGTTTGCCTGCTCCCAAACTTCGCGTAGTTCGTCCGCAATCTTGGGTGGTGGGTCCCCTGCAAGTCCGGTGGACGCCAGCTGTTCCGCGAGCCGGATTTCCCCGCACTCCAGAGCGAGCCAAGCGGCGCTGCGATGCATCACGGCGAAGGTCAACGGGGACGGATCTTGGAGGGCGCGCAGTGCCGTCAACTCGCTCTCCAAGGCTTGCGCGTAGAGCCGCCCAGCTTCATGCAGGTCGCCTGCCGCTTTGGACCGATCCGCAAGGAACGCAAGGTCCATCGCCCGGTCATGAGTGGCGCGTGACTCGTTCATGAAGTCTCGACCGCAGCCAGCGGACGCCCGCATTCCACCACGGTTGCGTAGCCGGGCGCCGTTTCGTCACCGCGCAGGTACACGGCACCCGCTTGGGCCAGGGAGCTTCCAACTTCCGGGCTCAGCCCGACCATGGTTCCGTCGCCGAGGTCGCCCGGATCAAGGACCTCCTCCCCCACTCCCTCCTCCCCTCACCCCCGGCCAAGAATCGACGAACGTCGAGCAGAATGGAGGTTGTGGGCGTAGCGAGCAACCCACCCCAAGCGACCGTTGCCGGTCCGCCGCCGCATGCGACTCGTGGAGCCGGACGAGGGTTTCCCGAGGAGGAGAAGACAACATGGAATTGGGCCGTGCGCACACACAAGTCGCTGCTATGCATGTGATTCCAAGACCTCGGGCGGATCGAAGCCCTCCCAGCGGACGTCCGGTACGTCTCGGAATCGTTCCGCCATCACCTCGAGTGCTTCCGGGTTGTCGTCCACGAGGATGAAGTCCCGTCCCAGTTCGTGGGCGGCCATGCCGGTCGTTCCGCTGCCCGCGAAGAAATCGAGCACGAGGTCGCCGGGATTCGATGACGCTGTGACGATACGCCGCAGGACGCCCAACGGCTTCTGGGTCGGATACCCCGTCCGCTCGGCGCCGTTCGTGGGGACGATCGTGTGCCACCAGGTGTCCGTGGGCAGCTTCCCGCGCGTGGCCTTCTCCGGTCCCACCAGCCCCGGCGCCATGTACGGGATGCGCTCGATCTCGTCCACGTTGAACACGTAGTTCGACCGATCCTTCACATAGAACAGGATGTTGTCGTGCTTCGCCGGCCAGCGCGTCTTCGGTCGCGCGCCGTAGTCGTACGCCCAGATGATCTCGTTCAGGAGATTCTCCGGGCCGAACAGGTCGTCCAGGAAGAGCCGGCAGTGGTGCACCTCCCGGTAGTCGACGTGGAGGTAGAACGACCCGTGAGGGGCGAGGACGCGATACGCCTCGACGAGCCGGGGCCCGAGGAACGCGAGGTAGTCGTCGAACCGATCATTGAAACGGCGTGTACCAAGCGCGGTCGTCTCGTAGCGTGCCCCCTTGAAACCCGTCCGGTCTCCGTCTTCGCCATGTGAAGCGCGACGCGTCCTGATCCGAGTCCGTCGCTGCGTCCGGCCGGTGTTGAAGGGTGGGTCGATGTAGATGAGATCCGCGTGCCCGTCCGGCATGCCCCGGAGCGCGTCGAGGTTGTCCGCAAGCATGATTCTGGGCATGGCATCTCCCGGGCGGTGCCGTCCACATGGCGCGGAGCGGGTCGGGCCCGGGGAAGCTAGACTTGTCCCGCCAAGGCCTCAACGCGGGCGGGGAAGTGACGCCCATTGCCCGCCCGCCGTCTGGACACCACGATCAACCCCCGTTGGATCGATCGTTCGAACAGCGGTTGGACCGCCACGACATCCAGCCGCCCCAAGACGCTGGACATGCGCCGCGCGAGGGCGCCGCACCGGAGACGCCAATGGAATACGATCCCACCCTTCCCTGGTACCGACGCCTTCACTGGCAGGTGCTGTCGGCCATGATTCTGGGTCTCGGCGTGGGCTGGGCCTTCGGGCTGCCCGCGGCCAACGCGATCGGCTGGATCGGCGAGCTGTTCATGAAGCTGCTCCGGATGATCATCGTGCCGCTCGTGCTCACCTCGATCGTGTCGGGGGTCGCCTCCGTGGGCGGGGGAAGGGCGATCGGCCGCCTGTTCAGCAAGACGATGGGCTACTACGTGCTGTCGAGCATGCTGGCGGCGCTGACCGGGCTCCTGATGGTGAACCTCATCCGGCCGGGCCGGAACGCGGACATGGGCGCGGCGGCCCAGCAGGAGGTCCCGGAACTCAGCACGCCGGATTCTCCGGTCGACCTCATCCTCGACATCGTCCCGAGCAACTTCTTCGCCGCCGCCTCCGCAGGCGACATGCTGGCGATCATCTTCTTCTGCATCGTCTTCGGCGCGGCGATCACCGGGCTGCCGGAGAAGCCCCGCGTGGTCGTCACCGACATCTTCAACGCCTTCTTCCAGGCCATGATGGCGCTCACGTCGGGGATCATAAAGTTCCTCCCCATCGGCGTCTTCGCGCTCATCACGCGCATGGTGGGGGAGACCGGATTCGACCGCTTCGCCGCGCTCGCCAAGTACTTCGCCACGATCGGGTCGGGGCTCACGATCCACCTCTTCATCACGATGCCGCTCCTGCTCATCCTGCTGGGCCGCATCAAGCCGCTGGTCCACTTCGCGAACCTGCGCGAGCCGCTCCTCACCGCGTTCTCGACGAGTTCGTCGGGCGCGACGCTCCCGGTCACGATCAAGACGCTGCGCGAGAAGGTCGGCGTCTCGAACAAGGTCTCCTCGTTCGTGCTCCCGATGGGGGCGACCGTGAACATGGACGGCACGGCGATCTTCGAGTGCGCCGGCGCCCTCTTCATCGCGCAGGTGCTCGGCGTCGACCTCAGCATCGGGCAGCAGGCGATCGTCGTCCTCACGGCGCTCCTCGCCTCGATCGGGGCAGCCGCGGTGCCCTCGGCCGGCGTGGTCGTGATCTTCATCGTCCTCAACGCGATCGGCCTCGGCGACAACCCGGAGGCGATCACGATCGTGGGCGCGATGCTCGCCATCGACCGGCCGCTCGACATGTACCGCACCGCGGTCAACGTGTTCAGCGACTCGTGCGGCGCCGCGATCATCGCCCGCTCCGAGGGAGAGGAGGGGGTGGACACCGAAGTCCGCGGCTGACGGCGGTGTGACCGGTCGGGCTGAGCGCGCGAGCCGCAAAGGGGGCGATATGCCTGATCGCAGGGAGTTTCTGAGCCTGGCCGGCGTCGGCGGGGGTAGCGCCCTGCTCGGCGCCTGCGCCGGTGGCGCCCCCTTCACCGGCGGCGTGGCGGCGGGCGAGGGGTTGGACGCGACTGCTCGCGCGCTGCTGGACGAGTTACGCGAGATCCCGGTCGACGACACGCACTGCCACCCGCTCACGTTCGATGATGCGGAGACGGATCTCGACGAGTTCATCGAGCGGTTGGCGCTCTCCGCCTTCCCCATGGACCGCTACTTCCCGGCCGGCGTCTACGGGCGCTGGCGGGCGGGAGACGCCTCGGAACGCGCCACGCTCGACGCCGAATTCGACATTGCCGCCACGCGGGCGCGCGTTCTTGAGCAGGCGGGGGAGACGGTCTTCCTCCGTTATCTCGTGAAGGAACTCGCCGCCTTCCTCGACTGCGACCCGACCTTCGAGGCGGTGATCGAGGCCCGCAACGAGCGCGGGCGGGACTACGCGAGCTATCTCCGTGCCATGTTCGCCGACGCGAACATCGAGAACGCGATGCTCGACATGGGCTACCGGGAGGGGATGGACCAGGGCGGCGTGGCCCGCTTCAAGGACGCGATCCTCCCCACCCGCGGCCGACACATCCTGCGCGTGGACACGATCCTGCGGGCGCCCATGAGCGAAGACCTGAGTCTCGACGAGATCGAGACGCGGATGATGGCCGAGATCGAGGCCGGCCTCGACGGGAACGGCAACCTCGGCGCCCCTTCGTACGGGATGAAATCCTACCTGCTTCCGCGGCTGGGGCTTCTGAAGCCACACTTCGACCGGGCCGCGGCCCGCCGCTCGTGGGACGCGTTCCGGGCCACCCGTGCGCGCGGCGAGGTCCCGGCCGCGGACGCCCAGGACCGCGACGACTACTGGCAGATGCAGAGCGAGGCGCTGCTTTACCTCCACTCGCTCGCGCTCGAGGCGTGCCTGGAGCGCGACATGCCGATGCAGTTCCACGCCGGCGATGGCGAGGCCCCGCGCGGGATCATGCGCAACCAGGACCCGTTCCTCATGGAGGAGATGGTCCGCTTCGAGCGCGGCGGCGTGATGCGCATGCCGCAGGTCATCCTCATCCACGCCGGCTACCCGCTGATCGGCCGCGCGGCGTGGCTCACGCACCTGTACGCGAACTGCCACTTCGAACTGTCGCTCGCCGCGCCCCTCATCCACCACGGCATGCTGCGCATGTTCCTCGAGGTGATGGAGGTCGTCCCCCTCTCGAAGATCCTGTTCGGGAGCGACGCCTACCACCTGCCCGAGTTCTACTGGCTCGCCGCCAAGTGGGGCCGTCGCTTCCTCGCCCAGGTGCTCGGGATCTACGTCGACGCAGGAATCCTGAACCGTGCCGAGGCCGTGGCAGCGGCGCGCATGATCCTGCACGAGAACAATCGCCGCCTCTACCACCTCGACGGTTAGAGCCGAAAGCTCCCCCCACGCCGCGCTTACAACCGCTTGCAAGCCCACAGATCTGTTATTCCGATCACAGGAATATTGCAAAACAGATTGCGTTATTGTTGCAAAACCATGTACAAAATTGCCGCAAATCAGATTATGACAGCATTGTGATACAACTCGCAAACGCGTTGCGAATCCGAGTGCTCCAACGTAACCTGAAGGTCAGCAGCGGTTTCAACAGCCGCCGCACAACCGGGTCGAGTGTGACGATGGCATCTACGCAGGACTACCGCCCGCGGGTCGCGGACGCGGAGCTGGAGGAACGCCTCGCAGCGGCGGGCACCGTTCTCATCGAAGGACCGCGCGCCTCCGGCAAGACGTGGGCGGCGCAGCGCCTCGCGCGCAGCCAGGTACTCCTTGATGTGGACGAGACGGCCCGCCGGCTCGCCAGGCTGGATCCGGCCGAGCTACTGGCGGGCCCCACACCCCGCCTCCTGGACGAGTGGCAGCTGGAGCCCGGACTTTGGAATCACATGAGGCGCGCGGTGGACGACCGCCAGGCGGCGGGGCAGTTCATCCTCACGGGCTCCGCCGTGCCGTCGGATGACATCACGCGTCATTCCGGCGCGGGCCGCGTCAGCCGACTTCGCCTACGGCCCATGTCCTTGTTCGAACTGGGCCGGTCCACCGGATCCGTGTCGCTCCGGGCCGTCCTGGGCGGCGAGCGCGTACCGAGTTCGGAGGCTCGACTGGGCGCGAGGGCGCTCGCCGACCTCGTCTGTTTCGGCGGCTGGCCCGCCAACCTTGGAAAGTCGCCACGCGCGGCTCTGCGGGCGAACCGGGACTACATCGAAGAGGTCTGCCGGACCGACGTCCCTAACTTGGACGGAACGCGGCATAACCCGGAGCGCGTGAGTCGGCTGCTGCAGTCGTACGCGCGCAACGTATCGACGACCGCGTCCATCTCGACGTTGGCGGCGGACGTAGGCGGGCCGGGGCCGCCGCTGAGCGAAGGGACGGCGCACACCTACTTGGCGACACTGCAACGCCTCATGCTTATCGAGCCGCAGCCTCCCTGGGGGCCCCATCTCCGCTCGCGCTCACGGCTGCGGTCCACGCCCAAGCGGCACTTTGCGGACCCATCGTTGGCCACCGCGGCGCTCCGTGCGGACGCCCGTCATCTAATGGGTGACATCGCGTGGTTTGGGCTGTTGTTCGAGTCGCTGGTCGTGCGGGACCTGCGCGTCTACGCCCAAGCCATGGATGCGCACGTGTACCACTATCGAGACAACACAGGTTTGGAGGTGGACGTCATCGTCGACGGGGGACCCGGCCGTTGGGCCGCCTTCGAAGTCAAGCTGGGTACGCACCGGATCGACGACGCCGCCAAGATCCTGCTCAAGTTCGCCAAGCGGGTGGATACGGACCGGTGTGGAGAACCGGCAGCCCTCTGCGTTATCGTCCACGATGGCTATGCATACGAACGTGCGGACGGTGTCGCCGTAATCCCCGTAGCGGCCCTCGGACCGTAGCAGTCCGCGGCCGCCCAAACGCAGCAAGGCTGCCAGCGGTCCTTTCGGCCGCCCGCCCCCGCACCATCGATGGAGAACGACGCATGAAAACAATCGGCCACGCCATCCGAAGCGTTCCGGCCGCCTCCGCGGCGCTGATCCTTCTGGCCACAGCGGCGGCAGCCCTGCAGCCGACCCAGATGGTCGGGGCGCCGGACCGGGGTCCGGACGAAGGCGGGGGACCGTACGACCGCCTCATCATCCGCGGCGCCACCGTGATCGACGGCACCGGCGCGCCCCCCATCGGGCCGATGGACATCGTCATCGAGGGGAACCGCATCGTCGACGTCGTCGGCGTGGGCGTCCCGCAGCGCCCGATCGACGAGGCGCGCCGCCCCGGCCTCACGGTCGAGGGCAACCCGGACGCGATCGTGCACGAGATCGACGCGACGGGCATGTACGTGCTTCCGGGCTTCGTCGACCTGCACCTGCACACCGGCGGCGTCCCCAAGGCGCCCGAGGCCGAGTACACATACAAACTGTGGATGGCGCACGGGATCACGACCGGCCGCGGCGTCGCCTTCGGCCCCCACGACTGGTCCGTCCAGGAGAAGGCGCGGAGCGCGGCGAACGAGATCGTGGCCCCCCGCATGTGGGTCTATCCCTTCACCGGCGCGGGCGGCGAGGGCTGGGGCGGCCGCCGGATCGACACGCCGGAGGACGCGCGCGACTGGGTCCGGTACGTGAAGGAATCGGGCGGCGACGGGCTCAAGCTCAACTCGTTCCGCCCGGAGATCATGGAGGCGCTGCTCGACGAGGCCGCCCAACTCGGCCTCGGCAGCACGGCCCACCTCGGCCAGATGGGCGTCGCGCAGATGAACGCGCTCGACGCGGCGCGCCTCGGCCTCGGCACCGTCACGCACTTCTACGGACTGTTCGAGGCGCTGTACAAGGACCGCGACGTCCAACCGTGGCCCCCGGAGATGAACTACAACGACGAGCAGCACCGCTTCGGCCAGGTCCCGATGCAGTGGAATCTGATCCACGAGCGCGGCAGCCCCGAGTGGAACGCCTTCCTGGAGGAAATGCTCTCGTACGACGTCACCCTCGACCCCACGATGACCGCCTACCAGGCGAGCTGGGACGTGGACGACCAGATGTACGCGCCGTGGCACGAGACCTACACGCTGCCCACGCTGTGGGAGTTCTACGAGGCGAACCGCGAGGACCACGGCTCCTACTACTTCGACTGGACGACGTGGGAGGAGGTGGCGTGGCGCGATTTCCTCGAGGTGTGGCACGACCTGCTCAACGACTACAAGAACATGGGCGGCCGCGTCACGGCGAGTTCGGACGCCGGCTACATCTACAACCTCATGGGCTTCTCCACGATCCAGGAGATGGAACTCCTGCAGCACGCCGGGTTCCATCCGCTGGAGGTGATCCGAGCCGCGACCATGCACGCGGCCGAGACGCTGTTCAAGCCGACGGGCCGCCCCATCGAGTTCGGCGTCGTACGCCGCGGCCTGCTGGCGGACCTCGTGATCGTGGACGAGAACCCGATCCACAACCTCAAAGTCCTGTACGGCACCGGCGCGCGGCGCCTGAACGACGACACGGGCGAGGTGGAGACGGTTGGCGGCATCCTCTACACGATCAAGGACGGCATCGTCTACGACGCGAAGCAACTGCTCGCCGATGTGGCCGAAATGGTCGAGGAACAGAAGCGCGCCATGACCACCGCCACCGACAACGGGAGCTAGCTTGGCGAATTCGCAGTTCGACGTCACGCCATTCCTGACCCGGACTCGACTGGATCCCCCGCAGCCATCCGGATTCACGGTTCCCCACGAAGGCGTCGAGTTGATCGTATTCGACGTGCCCGCTGCGGATGCGCCGGTACAAATGACCGGTAACGGTTTCCCGCTTCGCGTGGGCGACCAAACCGTCCGAGCGCGGGAAACGCAGATCGCAGCGACCAAACAGCAGGGAATGTACGAAAGCTGGGAGAGTCGCCGTTCCTCGTGCTCCCTGGAGGACCTCGATCCGAAACTGCTGGCCCGGGCGCGCGCTGGCGCAGGGCTGTCCGCGTTATCGGATGAGGAATACCTGCTGAAACGGAAGCTGGCGGACCTGCGCGGACGCCGAATCGTGCTCCGGCGCGCCGCGGAACTGCTCTTCGCTCGCCACGACCCGGATCATCCCAACGCGGGTGTCCGCGTGTTTCGCGTCATCGGCACAGAGCGACGGTTCGGGGCGGAGCACAACGTGGAGGAACGGCCTCGCATCGAGGGCAGTTTGCCGCGGGTGCTCGACGAGGCTCACGAGGTTGTCTCGGGATTGCTGCGACGCCCGTCCCGTATGGTCGGCATGCGGTTTCGGGAGATGCCGGAGTACCCGGACTTCGCTTGGCGCGAGGCGTTGCACAACGCAGTAGCTCATCGGGACTATGCCATCCAGGGAAGCGGCGCCGAGATATGGCTTTTCGAGGACCGCATGGAGGTGGTGAGCGCAGGCAGGCTGCCCGAAGGCGTCACACTGGAGGAAGTGCTCCGGCTGGAACGAGTACACCGAAGTCGTAATCCACGCATCGTGAGGGTGCTGGTCGACCTCGGTTTCGCGAAGGACCAGGGGGAGAGCATTCCCCGCATGTTCGCGGAAATGGAGGACGCCTTCCTGCCGCAGCCCGAGTTGGAGGTTGGTGGCGAGCGAGTGATCGTGACGCTGCGTAATACCTCAACCCTCACGGCTTCGGATCGCCAGTTCGTGGCCAGCCTGGGGAATGCCGACCTGAGCCGTCACGAGTTTCGAGCGCTTCTGATGGCCCGCCGACGGGGACGCGTAGACAACGCCGCACTGCGTTCGGTCACGGGACTCGACACGCTACGCGCCAGCCATTTGCTGCGCGGTCTTCGCGACCGGGAACTCCTCACGTTGCAGGGGCGCGGGGCGGATAGCTCCTACACGCTTACGCCGGTGGTCCGTGACCTCGCCGTGGATCGAGGGGAGCTGCCGGACGGATCGGGGGGAGCTGCCGGACGGATCGGGGGGAGCTCCGGCGCGGATCGGGGGGAGCTGCCGGCGGATCGGGGGGAGCTGCCGGCGGATCGGGGGAGCTGCCGGCGAGTGTACGACGACAGATCGATGGCTTGGGATCGCGGCCCCGGAAGGCACGGCTACGCGCCGTCGTTGAAGCAATCTGCGCGGCCAGGGAATGGACGACGTCGGGAGACATCGCGCGCTTCCTCCACTTCTCTCAGCGTAAGCTCACCGGTCGCCACCTCACACCAATGGTGGAAGCCGGACGGCTCGTGCAACGCTATCCGGACAACCCCACACACCCCGAGCAGGCCTACAGAGCCCACAGCCCTGGAGCGCCTGCTGAAACGGAACACAAAGGAACATCATGAATAATCGAAGAGAGACGGCGACGCTGGCCGGGGGGTGCTTCTGGTGCCTCGAGGCCGTGTATCAGTTGCTCGAAGGCGTGCACGGCGTGAAGTCGGGTTACGCGGGGGGGCATGCCGGGAATCCCACCTACGAACAGGTATGCTCGGGGCGCACCGGGCACGCGGAGGTGGTGCGGGTCAGCTTCGATCCGGACAGAGTGACATTCGACGATCTGCTGGATGTCTTCTTCACGATCCACGATCCCACGACGCTCAACCGGCAGGGTGCGGACGTCGGGACGCAGTACCGCTCGGCGATCTTCCACGAGAGCGAGGCACAGAAGGAAGCGGTCGAGCGGAAGATCGCGCAGATCACCGCCGCCGGGATCTGGCCGGACCCGATCGTGACGGAGATCGCTCCGCTGGAGACGTTCTACCCGGCCGAGGCCTACCACGACGATTACCTGAATCGGAACCCGACCCAGCCGTACTGCCAGGCCATCGTGGCGCCCAAGGTGGCGAAGTTCCGGCGGCAGCACCTGCAGCGCCTGAAGCGGGGAGCGGGCGTCTGACGGAGGTCTCTGCACTGTCCCGGCGGTGGGGGTCCTCGCCGCGGACGGACGCGTGACGACGCCGGCGCACGCGGCGCTCAGCCTGATCGTTCTGGGCCGGTCGGAGCGCAACGCGCTGCCGGTCGCGCTCGGGGCCGTCGCCCCGGACGCCCCGATGCTCGTCTTCTACCTCTGGGAACGGCTCGTGCGCGGCGTGTCGGAGGGACGGATCTGGTCGGAGCGCTACTTCGACCCCGGTTGGCAGGTCGTGTTCGACATCCCGAGTTCGATCCCTCTCCTCGTGATCGCCTTGTGCATCCTCCTGGTGCTCGTCGGCCGGCGCTCGACCGCTGGGCGCATCCCGTCAGCCGGGGTGGCCGCCACCCCGCGGACTGCGAGGCTCACCGCATGGACCCTGTTCGTCGCGAGCATGATCCTCCACGCGCTGGGAGACCTCCCCCTGCACCGGGAGGACGCGCACCGCCACTTCTTCCCCGTCAGCGACTGGCGGTTCACCAGCCCCGTGTCGTACTGGGATCCAGCGCATTACGGAGGGTACGCGGCGGCAGGCGAGGTCGTCCTGGTGCTGGCCGTCTCCGTCTTCCTCTTCCGGGCCTACCGGGGGCGGGGTCGCTGGATCGTGGCCGGGATGGCCGGCATCTACGCGCTCTTCATCGGCTTCGCCCTGCTGATGTGGTCGGGACTCTGATGGTGATCGAGGAGACGCTGCGCTGGGAGCCCGCCGTGCAATCCGCCGCCCGCCACTTCTGTCTCGGCGCCCCGCTCGCTCGCCTCGAGATTCGCGTCGTGCTCGAAATGCTATCGGCCCGCTTACCTGGCCTGCGGCTTGACCCCGCGCTTCCCGGCGCACCCTATGGCTATGAGTTCCGCAAGCCGCCGACGTTAGGGGTGATGCGGGATGCGCAACAAGTCCGAAGCGGACATGAGACGGAGATGAGATGGGCCGGGACGAATTCCTGAGTCTCATCGAGGGGATAAACGTATGGCGGCGAGGCGATTCGCGCGCCCCGCACAAGCCTCTCCTCCTGCTGCTCGCGCTGGCGCGGGTCGCGCGGGGAGAGGCGCGCCTCGCGGGCTACGAAGCTGTGGTCGAGGACGCACTCACGGAATTGCTGAGACGTTTCGGCCCCCCGCGCGTCTCTCACCACCCCGACCAGCCCTTCCAACGTCTGCCGAGGGACGGTTTGTGGGAGATCCGCGGCCTTGAGACGCCGGGTTCCGCCCGGATCGAGGGCCGAGTCCCGTTACGCGAACTGCGGAAGATGGAGGGAGGCTTCCCCGCCCCCGTCCACCGCTTGCTAAGGAGGAATCCGCAGTTGGTCGAAGATGCTGTCCGGAGGATCCTCGAGGGTCATTTTCCCGCCTCCCTGCACACGGACATCCGGGACGCCGTCGGCCTGCCCGACTACGGAACCCCGCTTGTCGAGGCATGGGCCGGCTCGGCCGCGGCTGCGGGGACGCTGCTACGAGAGACGCCGGCCCCGGTTGCAGGCCCGCCCCGCTCTGCAACGACACCGCGTGATCCCCGGTTCCGCCACCGCGTGTTGCGGGCCTACGAACGCCGCTGTGCGGTGTGTGGGTTCGACGTGCGGGTGGAGGACCAGTTGCTGGGGCTGGAGGCCGCGCACATCAAGTGGCACGCGGCGGGTGGGCCCGACGAAGTGCCCAACGGGCTCGCGCTGTGCTCCTTCCACCACAAGGCCCTGGATGTGGGCGCTCTGGGGCTTGAAGAGGCGGGCGAGAGCGTGGCCGTGCTCGTTTCCAGCGAGGTCAACGGACAGAGCGCCGCCGTGCGCCACCTGCTCGACTTCCGCGGCGAACGGCTTCGCCCTCCGCGCGGCCGCGAACTCGCGCCGGCGGTGGAATTCGTGGCTTGGCACCGACGCGAGGTGTTCCGGGGCCCCGCACTGAGCCCACGGCGGTAACGGACCGTGCACCACGACGAATCGGACGCGGCAACCTTCGGCCTGCCGCTCTTCAGCCGGGCCTTGAAGCTGGATGACCTCGCCGGCCGGATCCGCGAGGCGGCGTCTCGCATCGAGCGCGGCGACTTCTCGTCCGCCGGATCCGGCGAAGACGTGGGGGGCGCGGTAATCCTGCCCCTGTTCGAGCAGTTGGGCTGGGATATCGACGACACCGAATCCGTGGTCCGGCGCTTCCGGACGCCGACGGGCGCCGTGGACTACGCCCTGTGCCATCCGGCCGGGACTCCGCGCCTGCTCGTGAAGGTCGATCCCCTGTCCACCGGGCGGCGCGGCGGACGCGCATCCGGGCGGGAGACTCATCCATTCCACGATCTCACGCTCCACGCCCTCCAGCTCGCGATCTCGGAGGACGGACGCGAGTGGCGCCTCCATTTTCCGGCCGGAAGCGAACGCCTCGACAACCGGGAGTTCGCGCGCGTGGACCTCGTGGCGGACGAAACGCCGGGCGTGGCCGAGACGCTCGACACTTACGCGAACTTCTTCGCGCTGCGCGACGGGTGGGCGTTTCGCGCCGCGGAGGCCGAATACCGGCGCGGCGCCTTCCCGGCATATGCGCCGCGGGCGTGGCGGTGTACGCTCGCGGGATCCGAGGTGCTGGACCGATTCCGGGCCGAGATGCGGGACGCCAGCGGGGTCTCGGCGGACGCGGACGAGGCCGCGGCCTTCATCCGCCGTCAGGTGGAGGCGCTGCCGTGGACGCCCTCGCCGCCGGACGCCGCGCCCTTCCGCCGGGTCGCCGTGGGCGACAAGGTGTGGGTGTACGACTCCGCAAGCGGCGACTTGGAGTGCTACTACCCGGTGGCGGGCGACCCGGACTTCGAACGCAACGAGGTGACCGCCGAATCGCCGCTCGGACGCGCCCTCCTCGGCGCCCGGGAGGGCGAGATGCGGGAGACCCACCTGCCGGACGGCACCCACTGGATGGTCCGGATCGTTCTGGTCGCGCCGCGCGACCGCGTCGGAACTCCACCGCAGCCGTGAGCGCCTCCGCGGTCCCCCGTTGCGTCATGCGTCCGCTCGCACCGCGCAGGCGTCGGCTACGTTAGCAATCCGCGCCGCAGTGCGCCGCGACGAGGCGGGTGAGGATGCCCATGTAGTCGTCCCACGGCGTCCGGGCGTCCGGTACGGTCTTGTGCGCGACGACCATGTCCAGCGACGGGATGACCGTGATGAACTGGCCATAGGCGCCCCGGCCGCTGTACGCCCCCTCGAACCCCTCCGGCACCGCGGGACCATCCCACACCCACCACATGTAGCCGTAGCCGAACTCGCCCCCGCGCAGGCCCTCCGGATTCATCTCCTCCGAGGGCGTGACGACGCTCGTGATGCGCTCGGCCCACCCTTGCGGCAGCACCCGTTCCTCCCCCCACACACCGCCCAGCAGCATGAGGTGGCCGATCCGGGCCATGTCGCGGGTCGAGAGCATCATGTGGTAGGCGAGATTGCGCGACCGGGTCGCGTCCCCCGTTTTGAGGTGGATCGACCGGTCCCAGTCCTCGAAGCCCAGCGGCAGGGCGAGATCGGTTTCGAGCGCGTCGTAGATGTTGCGGCCCGTGAGTTGCTCGAAGACGGCGCCGGCCGCGTTGAAATCCCAGTTGCTGTACAGGTAGTACGTGCCGGGTTCCTGCGAGCCCCGGGGCGGCGCGTCCGCGAGGTTGTCCCCCGCGTTCGAAGCCGGGTGATAGACGCCGGAGCGCGCGGTGACGAGATCGAGGATCCGAGCGCGCTTCTCGACCGGGAGGAGACCCTCGACGTCGTCCATCCCCAACTCCTCGAGGGTGAGTTCGAGGTCGATCGTCCCGTCCGCCACGTAGTTCCCGTACAGCATGGCGAGGATGCTCTTCCGGACCGAGGCGAGGTAGCTCAGCGAGTCCACGGGCCCGTGCTCGAACAGCACTCGTCCCCCGACGATGGCCATCACGGCGGAGGTGTTGATCCCATCCACGTACGGATGGATCGCCTCCAGCGCCGGGGCCGAGAACCCCGCGGCCGCCGGATCCGCGATCCGCTCCCACGACGCGCCCGGATAGACGGCATCGGCTCCGCGGTCCGCGACCGGCGCCGGAGAGCAGGCGAACCCCGCGCCGAGTGCGAGAACAAGCACCGCCAGCGCCACGAAGCCTTTGACACGGGTATCACGTTTGAGGATCATCGGGTTCGCTCCCGTTCGCGGAAAGGATGCCGGAAGTGAAGAACATCACTATTACGGTACCGGAAGATGTTGCCCGATGGTTGAAGGACAAGGCGGCGGAGGCCGGCCGCAGCGTATCGAGCTGGATCTGCGAGCTGCTCGAACGGACGCGGTGTGAAGAGGACGAGTACGAAACCGCCATGAAGCGCTTTCTTGCGCGGAAGCCTCGCACGATCGAGTGGTCCGGCGGGCGCCGGCCCGCCCGGGAGGAGTTGTACGACCGCCCCGGGAAAAAACTCGCGTGACCCGCGCCGAGCGAAGGAGTCGTCCATGCCGCAAGCGGAGGCCGTGTACCGCAACTGCACCCCCCTCATCGCGGCGCTGCTCGCCGTGAGCGTCCAGGCCGTCGGCTGCACCGGGGAGGGTGCCGACCCCGCCCCCGAGTCCCCGGCCGATGCCGGGGTCGCGCCCCCCGTCGCACGCGTGATCCCGGAACAGTTGGAGACGCACGGGCACACGCGCATCGACAACTACTACTGGCTGAACCAGCGCGACAACCCGGCCGTCATCGAGTATCTGGAGGAGGAGAACGCCTACACCGACGCGCTGATGGCGCACACCGGGGGTCTCCAGGCGGAGTTGTTCGAGGAGATCAAGGGCCGGATCAAGCAGAGCGACCTCTCCGTCCCGGTGAGGGAGGGTGACTTCTTCTACTACAGCCGCACCGAGGACGGCCGGGACTATCCGATCTACGCCCGAAAGCGCGGGTCGCTCGACGCGACCGAGGAGGTCATCCTCGACGTCAACGCGCACGCCGAAGGGCACGATTACTACTCCGCCTTTCCCGCGGTGAGCACCGCCGGCGACCTGATGGCATGGGCCGAGGACACGCGCGGGCGCCGCATCCACACCATCCGGATCCGGAATCTCGACACGGTAGAGGACTACCCGGAGTCCATCGAGGGCGCCTCCGGCAACATGGTGTGGGCCGAGGACAACCGGACGCTCTTCTATGCGCGACGGGATCCCGGCACCCTGCGTTCGTATCAGGTCTACCGGCACCGCGTCGGCACCGACCCCGCGGACGACGTGCTCGTGTACCAGGAGGACGACGAGGAGTTCAGTTCCCGCGTCCGCAAGACGAAGTCGAAGCAATACATCGTCATCTCCTCCTCCCACACGCTGGCGGACGAGCACCGCTTCCTCGATGCTAGCGATCCCGAAGGCGAGTTCACCCTCTTCCTCCCGCGCGAGCGCGGGCACGAGCACCGCTTCGATCACCTCGAGGACCACTTCTACATCCGGACCAACCTCGACGGGGCCGAGAACTTCAAGCTCATGCGGACGCCCGTCGGGGAGACGGCGACGGACGACTGGGAAACGGTCGTCCCGCACCGGAGCGACGTGTTCCTGCAGGGGTTCGAGTTGTTCCGGGATTACCTCGTGCTGTCGGAGCGCGAGGGAGGGCTCACCCGCCTGCGCGTCCGCGCGTGGGAAGGGGAGGAGCACGAGATCGCCTTTGACGAGCCGGCCTACCTGGCCTCGCTGTCCGCCAACCCCGAGCTGGACACGAACATCCTGCGCTACGGGTACACCTCGCTCTCCGCACCGCGCTCGGTCTACGACTACGACATGTCCACGCGCGAGCGCACGCTGCTCAAGGAAGACGAGGTCCTGGGCGGCTACGACCGGGGGGACTACGTGGTGGAGCGGCTGCACGCCCCCGCCCGCGACGGCGCCGTGGAAGTCCCCCTGTCCGTCGTCTACCGGCGCGGCCTCGAGAAGGACGGGGACAACCCGCTCCTCCTCTACGCCTACGGTTCATATGGGGCGAGCATGGAGCCCACGTTCTCCTCCACCCGTCTCAGCCTCCTCGACCGCGGGTTCGTGTACGCGATCGCCCACATCCGCGGCGGACAGGAACTGGGCCGGGCGTGGTACGAAGACGGGAAGATGTTCAACAAGAAGAACACCTTCACCGACTACGTGGACGTGGCGGACTTCCTCGTCGCGCAGGGCTACACCAGCCCGGAGAAGCTCTTTGCGCGCGGCGGGAGCGCGGGCGGCCTTCTCATGGGGGCGGTGGTGAACATGCGGCCGGAGTTGTTCCGGGGCGTCGTCGCGCACGTCCCGTTCGTCGATGTCGTGACGACGATGCTGGACGAGTCGATTCCGCTCACGACGTTCGAGTGGGACGAATGGGGCAACCCGAGCGAACTCGAGTCCTACCGCTACATGCTCTCCTACTCGCCCTACGACCAGGTGGAGGCGAAGGACTATCCGAACCTGCTCGTCACGACGGGTCTCCACGACTCGCAGGTCCAGTACTGGGAGCCGGCGAAGTGGGTCGCGAAGCTGCGCGCGATGAAGACGGACGAGAACCGCCTCCTCCTCAAGACGCACATGGACGCGGGCCACGGCGGCGGCTCGGGCCGGGACCGGGAGTACGAGGAACTCGCCTTCGAGTTCGCCTTCATCCTCGACCTGCTCGATGCCGGCCCCGGATGACGGAAGCAAAGTCCTCAGATCGCCGCCGGCAGATCCTGAGCTTGTCGATCACTTCTGGCCTTGGAGTGGGCGACAACCGGGTTTGCTGCTCACGGGTGACCGACAACGCGATGGCCTCCGTGACCCCGCAGGTCCGCTTCAGAACGCCTTCCGCCCCTCGGCCAAATTGAGCAGACTGGGGAAGACCCACAGCGCGGCCCTCCGCCCGGCGGGCGGGAGGAGCTCCCCAATCACGTCGTTCTCTCGCAGCACCGTGAGAAAGCGACGCGCCGTGGACTCGGGAATGCCCGACTTCTTCACGAAATCGGTGCTTGAGAAGATCGGTCGCCCGAACATCCAGTTCACCGCCAGCGTCGCGTATTGCGACCGGGTCATCTTGGGGACTCGGTTCTTCAGGTCGTCGTACAGCTGCAGAATCCCCTTCGCCTTGGCCAGGTTCTCCTCCGCCTCGCATTCTGTGTGGGTTTGCCGGTCACCCATGGCCGACAAGCTGGTTTGTCGGTCACTTCGGAGCAACAATGACCGACAACGGACTTGGGATGACCCCGTTTGGCTCGGAGAGTCGCCTCACGCCGTTGATGGGAGCGGATGGCGCCACTTCAGCCCCTCGAATCGACTGAAATCGCGGTCGGTCGTCACCCACTCGCACCCGCTCTCGATCGCCATGGCCGCCAGAAACGCATCCGGGACCAGGTTGCCCCTCGTCCCGGCTTGATGGCACAACCGTACGAAGATGGCCCAATGGCGGGAGCCGGGTGTCACCTCGATGCAGTTGGGCCGCTCGCGAAGTTGCTCCGCGAACGCGGTCGCGTCGGACAGAATGCTCGGAGCCTTGAAGACCTTCGGGTGCGTGACCGCGCGAATGAATCCGCTGAGAACCAGCGGGCTCAGTCCGAACGCCGCATCGGAGTCGACCTCGGAAATCAGCCATTCGAGATATCGCTGATGGTCCGGAGCATCCCGGCGATGGGCGTAGACGAGGATGTTGACGTCGGGAAGGATCAAGCGCCGTCTTCCATGAGTTCGATGAGGGCCGCGGAATCATCGAGATCGACGCCCGGCAGCAGGCCGCCCTCCCCCGTGGTTACGAGAGAAAGCGCCGTGGGCGGGTTCGAAGTCCGGTCCCTGTGCCGTTGAAGCCGTTCGCGCAGCGACTGCGCGATGAGGGCCGTCACGGTCGTTCCCGACTCAAGCGCGTGACGCTTCACCGCTCGCATGAGGTCATCGTCCAGCCGAATCGTGGTTCTCATGACATAAAAACATACGCTAGTGACGCCAATATGTCACGGCATGTGTGCCTGGGCTCGAACCCACTCGACGGCGTCGCGGTGCGTGCCGAACCACACGCCGGGCTTCGACCGCATGTGCTCGATGAGTTCGCGCAGGATCACGATCCGTGAACGGTGCCCGATGTAGTGCGGATGCATGGTGAGGAGGAACATCGTCCCCTCCTCGTAGGCGACGTCGAACTCGTCCTTGTACACCTCCAGCACCTCTCGCGGGTTGGCGTAGCGGTCGCCGAGGGGGTTGAAGAGCGGCGCGTCGTCGAGGATCCAGTCCACCGGAAGTTCGACGAGACCCGTGGGCTCGCCGTTCGCGTTGATCTCGTACGGCCGGTCGTCCGCCATGAGCGACGAGTCGTACAGGAAGTCCATCTCGAGCAGCAGGTCGAGCGTCGCGTCGCTGAAGTTCCACGACGGCGCGCGGTAGCCGACCGGGCGTTCGCCCATGAGTTCCGTCATGCGCTCCACCGCCATGCGCAGGAGACGTTCCTCCTCCTCGCGCGGGAGCGTCGCGTTGCGCTCGTGGATCCAGCCGTGGACGCCGATCTCGTGCCGCCCGGAGGCCTGGATCATCCCGATCTGGTGCGGCGCGAGGCTGAAGCTGAGCGCGGGGCCGAAGAAGGAGGCCGCGATCCCGTACTCGTCGAGGAGGTCCACGACGCGGCCGAGGGCGACGCGCGATCCGTACTCTCCCTGCGAGAGCCCGCCCACGTTGGTGTCGCCGTTGCGCAGCCAGACCGTCTCGTTGTCCACGTCGAAGGAGAGCAGCACGGCGACGCGACCGCCGTCCGGCCACGAGTCCGGGTTGAGGTCGCGCCCCGCGCGCACCCGGTTGACGGCTTCGAACACGCGCGCTTCGGACCAGCGCCATGGCGGGTCGTCCGCCTCCTGAGCCGCGTTCGCCGCCGCTGGAATCGCTGCAGCCGCTGCCGCCGCCGCCACGCCGTAGAGGACGACGGCGAGTCCGCGAGAGATCGAAGATCGTGTCGGGCCGGTCATGAGGATTTCCCCCGTTTCGGTAGTCATCTCAAGTCTGAAGGCTTATTTTAACAGATTGCTCGTGAATCGGACGGTCGGCGCCGATTCCGTACGGCGCTGGGAGCCCGTCCCCGATTCGTGGGCTCGTCGCCGTGGTGTCGGCCCTCCTCCGGAATATGGCGACGACGACACATGACGACTACGACAGCCGAAATCGGCACCATGAACCTCACCGCGCACGGCATCACCGTCACCCGCATCAAGCGCAATCCCTCCGTGGAGGAGCTCTATGCCGATGCCCTGAGCGGACGCGAACCCGGCGCGATCAAGGCGGCCAACGGAGCCCTCGTGGCTTTCTCCGGCGCCAAGACCGGCCGCTCCCCGAACGACAAGCACGTGGTGCGCGATCCCGAGACCGAGCGGGATGTCTGGTGGGGTCCGGTCAACTTCCCCCTCCAGCGCGAGAGCTTCCTGCGGAACAGGGCCCGCGTGCGCGCCTTCCTGAACGCGCGGGATCTCCTCTACGTCATCGATGGCTTCGCGGGCTGGGACCCGGAGTACCGTCTCAACGTCCGGATCATCTGCAACCGCCCGTACCACGCCCTCTTCATGCACAACATGCTCATCCGCCCCACGCCCGAGGAACTGGCGGAGTTCGGCGAACCCGACTTCGTCGTCTACAACGCGGGCCAGGAGGCGGCGGACCCGTCGGTGGAGGGCGTCACTTCGCCGACGAGCGTCGATCTCTCCTTCGCCGACAACGAGGCCTGCATCCTCGGGACCGAGTACGCGGGAGAGATGAAGAAGGGCGTGTTCACGATCATGAACTACCTCATGCCGAAACGGGACGTGCTCTCCATGCACTGCTCGGCGACGACGGATCCGGAGACCGGCGCCTCGTCGCTCCTCTTCGGTCTGTCGGGGACGGGGAAGACGACGCTGTCGGCGGATCCGCACCGTCTGTTGATCGGCGACGACGAGCACTGCTGGACCGACTCCGGGATCTTCAACATCGAGGGCGGCTGCTACGCGAAGACGATCGACCTCTCCGAGGAGAAGGAGCCCGACATCTACCGGGCCCTGCGGTACGGAGCGGTGCTCGAAAACGTCGTGTTGCGCGACGACGGGAGCGTGGACTGGTCGGACTCGTCGATCACACAGAACACCCGCGGCAGCTACCCGATCGAGTTCATCGAGAACGCGAAGGTGCCGTGCGTGGCGGGCCACCCGACGGACGTGATCTTCCTGACGGCGGACGCGTTCGGCGTGCTGCCGCCGGTGAGCCGGTTGACGCCCGAGCAGGCCATGTACCACTTCATCAGCGGGTATACGGCGAAGGTCGCGGGCACGGAGGTCGGCGTCACCGATCCCGTGGCCACGTTCTCGCCCTGTTTCGGCGGGCCTTTCCTGGTGTGGCACCCGGCGAAGTACGCGAGCCTGCTCGCCGAGCGAATGCGGGAGCACGGCGTGAACGTGTGGCTCGTGAACACGGGCTGGAGCGGGGGGCCGTTCGGTGTCGGTGCGCGGATCGACCTGCCGCATACGCGCCGGATGGTCGACGCCATCCACGCGGGCGAGCTGGCCGACGCGCCGACGGAGCCGGACCCGGTGTTCGGGGTGCACGTCGTGACGGAAGTGCCGGGAGTGCCGAGCGAGATTCTGCGGCCGCGGGCAACCTGGCCGGATGCGGCGGCGTACGATGAGAAGGCCGCGCACCTGGCGCGGCTCTTCAAGGAGAACTTCAGGGAATACGAGGACGACTGTCCGCCGGACGTGTGTACGGCGGGCCCCGGGGTCTGACTCCGGCCACGGGCGGCGCACAAGAGGAGGAAGCTCGATGCGGCGATGTAATCTGATGTTGGCGGTGGGCCTGGCGGTGCTGGTGGCCGGGTGTAGCAGCGCGGGGCGTGACGCTCCGCGGATGGCGGGCGCCTCCATGGCGGGCGCGGCGCAGGCGGGCAACGGCGACGGCAACTCGACGCCGCTGTACGGGAACCTGGGGCCGCACAATCGCCCGGTCACCACGCACTCGGAGAAGGCGCAGGCCTACTTCGACGAGGGCCTCCTCTTCATGTACGCCTTCGGGACCTCGATCGCCGAGGAGTCGTTCCGCGCCTCACAGGCCGAGGACCCGGAGTGCGCCTCGTGCTACTGGGGCGAAGCTTGGTCGCTGGCGCCGTACCTGAACGGCGGCATGTCGCCCGGGAATGAACGCTCCGCCCACGCCGCCATGCAGAAGGCGAAGGAGCACAGGTCGAGCGCAACCGAGGTCGAGCGGGCGCTGATCGACGCCTTCGACCTGCGCTTCGAGGCCGACCCGGAGCGCTCCCGCCGCCGCATGCTCGACACGCTGTACGCGCGCGAGATGGACAAGGTCGCGGCGCGCTTCCCGGACGATCTGGACGTGCTCACGCTGCAGGCCGAGTCGTGGATGCTGCTGCGGCCCCGCCGCGGCGATGTCGACCTCAAGGCGGACGACGTGAAGAAGATCCGTCCCATCCTCGAAACCGTCCTGGCCCGCGACATCCGTCACCCCGGCGCCTGTCACCTCTACATCCACCTCGTGGAGGCGTCGCAGGAGCCGGGCCTGGCCGAGGCGTGTTCGGACCACCTCGGCAGCCAGATCGCGGTGAGCCACATCCACCACATGCCGACGCACATCTACATGAACATCGGCCGCTGGGGCGACGCGGTGCGCGGCAACCAGCAGGCGTGGCACGCGGACCAGAAGGCGGAGCACGGCGGTCCTCCCGGCGTCTATCCGTCGCACAACCTGCACATGCTGCTCAACGCCGCCGTGATGGACGGGCAGAGCGCCGTCGCGATCCAGGCGGCGAAGGATCTGGCGGGACACCGCGGCCCGTGGGCGGCCTACATCCCGCTCACCTACGCGGCGTTCGGCCGCTGGAGCGAGATTCTGGCGGGCAGCGGCCCGAAATCGGACGAGCCCATGGAACTCGTGGCGTGGAGCTTCTCGCGCGGCCTGGCCTACCTCCGCATGGGGCATGTCGACGTCGCGCGGGACCACCTCGAGGAGATCGACGGGGTGCTCGAGGACGCCGATCCTTCCGCCACCTTCCGCTACAGCCCGCTCTCGGACGTCGTCGCGCTGCCGCGCTCGATCCTCGCCGGAGAGATCCTGAACGCGGAGGGGAAGGCGGACGAAGCCGTGACGGCGCTCAGGCACGGGATCGAGAAGGAAGACGGCCTGATCTACTCCGAACCCCGAGCGTGGCACATGCCGGTGCGCCACACGCTCGGCGCCATCCTGCTCGACAACGACCGGGTGGCGGAGGCGGAGCGGGTGTACCGCGACGCGCTCGAAGATCTGCCCAATCAGGGCTGGGCCTGGTTCGGCCTCATGCAGGCGCTCGAGGCGCAGGAGAAGACGGCGCAGGCGCAGGAGGCGCGCCGGGAGTTCGATCGCTACTGGGTCCGAGCCGACACCTGGCTGCGCAGCTCGAGGTTTTGAGATGCGCCGGGTCGAGGCGCCTCGCATGATCGACTTCTCGCCGCCCGAGAGTCCGCTCAGGATCAGCTACGACGGCGACTTCGACATCGCCCTGGCGATGGCCGCGCCGCCGCCGGACGCGCCGTCCGACGCCGCGATCAAGAAGGAACTGAAACGGACCGTCCGCGAGATCTCGCGGCTCCAGCGGCGTCTCCACGCGCACCGGCACTACGCGGTGCTGCTCGTCTTCCAGGCGATGGACGCGGCCGGCAAGGATTCGACGCTGCGGGCGGTCATGACGGGCGTGAACCCGGCGGGCTTCCGGATCAACGCCTTCGAGGCGCCGTCCAACGAGGAGGCGAGGCACGACTTCCTGTGGCGCACGACGCGCCGGCTCCCGGAGAAGGGCCGGATCGGGATCTTCAACCGCAGCTACTACGAGGAAGTGCTCATCGTGCGGGTCCACCCCGATTACCTCGAGCGGCAGAAGCTGCCGCGCCGGCTCCCGATCATGGAACGCTGCGAGGAGCGCTACCAGTCGATCCGGGATCACGAGGCGCACCTGGCCCGCAACGGGACCGTGATCCTGAAGTTCTGGCTCAACATCTCGAAGGAGGAACAGGCGCGCCGCTTCCTCCGCCGCATCGATCGCCCCGACAAGAACTGGAAGTTCAGCCGCGCCGATATCGAGGAGCGGCGGCATTGGGACGATTACATGGCCGCCTACGAGGACGCGATCAACGCGACCGCCCGCCCGTGGGCGCCGTGGTACGCGATCCCGGCCGACTCGAAGCCCTGGATGCGGCTGCTCGTCGCCCAACTCGTGCGCGATCAACTCGCCACCCTCGACCTCACCCACCCGGAGCTGCCCGAAGAGGAACGCGCCGAACTCCAGGACTACCGCGCCCACCTCGCCACAGAACTGTAGGATGGTTCATGGTTGAAGAAAGAGGCCGCGTCGGTTCGTCGTTCGAGGACTATCTCAGGGAACAGGGAACGCTGGGGAAGACTACGGCCGCGGCCGTCAAGCGCGTCATCGCGTGGCAATTGAAGGAAGCCATGGCGACGGAACGCTTGAGCAAGAACGCGATGGCGAGGAAGATGAACACGAGCCGCAGCCAGCTGGACCGGGTCCTGGATCCGGGCAACGATCGGATACAACTCGCCACGCTGATAGGGGCCGCCGAAGCGCTCGGCCGGCGGCTCAGAATCGAACTCGTGTAGCTTCCCGCGAATCAGCGGATCTCGGGACCGCCGGTTCGGTTGTCGGGGACGAAGCGGTTGCGGGCCGGCATGTGGGTGTCGACCACGGTGGCCGAATCGACGATGGCGTCCGCCGGCAGCAGGTCGTTGAAGTAGAGCATGGCCCCGACCACCGCGTAGACCTCTTCGTCCGTCATCGTGCCCGGCAGGTCGAAGGGCATGGCGCGGCGCGTGTAGTCGAACAGCGTCGTCGCGTAGGGCCAGTAGTTGCCGACGGTGGAGCGCAGACTGCGGTCGTTCGCGAACGGGAACTCGTCGCCCGGGATGCGGCCGGTGAGCACGTCGTTCGGTCCCTCGCGCCCGGTGGGGCCGTGGCAGAGGATGCAGCGGTGCCTCACCCAGACTTCGAGTCCCTCCGCGACGGTGCCCTGTCCGGGCGGCAGGCCCGCCCCATCGGGACCGATGTCGATGTCCCACGCGGCGATCTGCGATTCCGTCGCGGGCGTCCCGAAGCCGTACACGGGCTGGGCCGCGCCCGCCCGCCCCGAAGCCTGCGAGGTCTGCGGATCGCCGCCGGAGGCGGTGGTTACCGTCATGGCGCTGGCGCCGGACTCGGTCGTCCGACCGCCCTCATCCGCGCCGCAGGCCGCCAGCATGGGCATAAGGACCGTCAGCGTCAGCAGCCGCGAGACCACCCTGGCGCGGCTCATACCGGCGCGAAGGTGATGGCGCCGTCCCCCGCCACGCGCCACCCGCGGATCGCGTTGGAGTGATAGCGCGTGCCGGGCCCGCGCGCGTCGAGAACCTGCTGCCGGACCGGCTGCGTGTAGCCCGTTTCGTCGGTCGCGCGGCTCAACAAATGCGCCGGGCCGCCGTCCCACTCCCAGCCGTGGCGGAACCGCGTCGTGCACTTGGGCAGCACGGGTGCCTGGAGCACCGCGTCGTGCCACGAGTCGCCGCCGTCCGTGCTCACCTCGACGCGCTCGATGAGGCCCCGGCCGGTCCAGGCGTAACCGGAGATCTCCACGAACCCGGGCTCCGCCAGCCGCCGCGGGTAGGTGGGGTAGGTGATGATCGACTTCGCGTCCATCGCGAACGAGAACTGCCGCGCCGTCCCGTCCGGCAGCGGATCCGTGTACTTCGAGGTCTCATCGCGGAACATCCCGGGGCGGTCGGAGAGTTCGAGGCGCCGGACCCACTTCACGCTCGCGTTGCCCTCCCATCCGGGCAGGAACACCCGCGCGGGGTAGCCCTGCTCGGGCCGGATCGCCTCGCCGTTCTGCGCGTAGGCGATCATCGCGTCGTCCCACGCCTTCTCCATCGGGATGCTGCGGCCCATCACCGCCGCGTCGGAGCCCTCGGCGAGGAACCACGTCGCTTCCGCCTGCGCCCCCACCTCCTCGAACAGCGTCGAGAGCGCGACGCCGGACCATTCGCTCGTGCTCAGAAGTCCGTCGACCGACTGCGGCGTGTGCTGCGGGCTGGGCGACGGGGCGTAGGCGCCCCCGCCGTTCCCCGAACATTCGATGAAGAGGAGCTTCGAGACCTGCGGGAACCGCTTCAGGTCGTCGAGCGTGAACAGCGTGGGACGGTCGACCATGCCGTGGATGAGGAGGCGGTAGCTCGCCGGATCGATCTGCGGGATCCCGTGGTGGTGGCGTTCGAAGTGAAGATCCGCCGGGGTCATGATCCCGTGCAGGTCCTGGAGCGGCGTGCGCGAGGAGCCGCCCATGGAACCGGACAGGAGCTTCTCCGGCGTCTCGTGGGGAGAACGGGAGCCGACCAGGACGGGACGTGCGCCCGGAACCTTCGTCGGATCCGCCGCGTCCTGGACCAGTCCGCGCGTGGCGCCGGCCGTGATCGCGCCCCCGGCCGCCGCGGCGGCTCCAGCGATCAGGGCCCGCCGGGTGAGTCCCGAACCTTCTTCGCGGTCGTTCACGTCGCCTCCGTTTCCGTCGGTCTCGTACCCGCTTCCCGCCCCGGTCCCCCGCGTCATCCCGCGTGTGTGCGCTGACCACAGTTGCCGCCTTCACGACGGGCAGCAAGAGCGGCCCCGGACAGCCCTGCCGTCAGCGCGAGGCGTGCCACTCCTGCAGGATCTCCGCCTCCCGCTCCGCGGAGAGTCCCGGCCGCATCTCCGCCTGGCGCTCGGGCGTGCGGGAGAAGTGGAAGTCCAGCGTCGCCTGCGTCGTATCCGCCAGCGAGCGGAACGTCAGCCCGTGCGCGACTTCGTTGGAGAGATCGAAGCGCGCGAACCCCTCCGATCCCGGAGTCGGAGGCCGCCACACCGGCATCTCGGCGTAGGGCCGCACGCCGCGCTCGGCGAGGAACTCGCGCGGCACCCAGGTGAACGTCGTTTCGGCCATCGTGACGGCGCGGATCCCGTACAGGAGTTCCGCCATCGGCCGGGGCGTCGCGGGGCCCACGAGGTTGAAGATGCCCGTGTGTCCCTGGTCCGAGGACAGCGCCATGAAGTCGCCGAGATCGCGCACGTCGATGATCTGCACCGGGTCGGTCCCGTCGCCGGGAGACAGTACCTCGCCGCCTCGGTGGATCCGCACCGGCCAGTACGTGAACCGGTCCGTGGGGTCGTCGGGTCCGATGATGAGGCCCGGGCGGAAGATGCCGTAGCGGTCGGGGAAGATCCGCATCGCCTCGCGCTCGGACTCCGCCTTGGCGAGGCCGTAGGGCAGATCCGTGATGTCGGCGGTCGCGCGGTCCAGGCCGGCCGTCTCGTAGGTGTACGACGGGACCTCGGCCGTCATCGGCACCGTGGAGTGGCTCGCGTACGCCGAGCGCGAGGAGACGTAGTAGAAGTACTCGACCGCGTCGCGCAGGAACTCTCCGATGCTCGTCACCCAGTCGGGGCGGGCCGTGGAGTTGTCGATGACGACGTCCCACGTCCGGCCGCGCAGCGACTCGAAGTCCCCGTTCCGGTCCCCGACGAGTTCCTCCACCCCCTCGAACATCCCGGGGCGGTTGCCGCGGTTGAAGATCGTCACCTCCAACCCCTGCGCGAGCGCCGACCGCACCTGGTAGGGGCCGATGAACCCGGTCCCGCCCAGGATGAGCAGCTTCCCGCCGCTGCCCAAAGCCTGGGGCGTGGCCGCGGGGCCCGAGCACGCCCCGACGGGGACGCCGAGTCCGAGGGCGGCGCCCGCCGCAGCCGTGACCTTCAGAAAATCGCGCCGGTTCGAATCGGTGGACATCGTGACTCCTCTCAGTTCGTGGCGCCGTCGAGCAACTCGAAGATCCGCAGCACGGCGACGGGATTCGCGCCGGGGCCGGTGATGCCGTCGAAATTGCCGGCGTGCGCGGTGAGATCGATGCGGTCCGCGGCGTCCTCGGGGCTCACGCCCTCGCCGTGGAGCGCGACGGACTGGTCCCACAGGTCCCGCAGGTAGGCCTGCAGGTGGTCGATCCGCTCGCGCTCCCGGTACGGCGCGCCGTGGCCCGGGATGATCCAGTCGAAGTCGAGCGCCTTCACCCGGTCCAGCGTCTCGATCCATTCGTTCACGTAGCCGTCGCCCATGTAGGGAAGGCCGCCGGTGAGCATGTCCCCGGTGATGATCACGCGGTCATCGGGCAGGTAGACGATGACGTCGCCTTCCGTGTGCGCGCGGCCGAAGAAGTGGAACTGGATCTCGCGACCGCCGCGATGGAGCGTGAGCCGCTCCGAAAGCGTCGTGTTGGGGGGCGTCGGGACAACCTCCTGCAGTTGCGCGTAGTAGGTCCGCTGCCCTTCGAGCGTGGCCTCGAGTTCCGCGCGCGCGGCCTCGTCGGTCAGCGTGTCCAGCGTCGCCTCCATCTGCGCGATCCGGCCGGGAATCGACCCCACGAAGAGTTCATACGACCGGCCCGAGTTCGAGCGTCCCTCCGCGATCGCTGCCCGAGTCGCTTCGTGGCTGATGATCTCGACCTCGGGCGGATACACCTGGTTGCCGTGCGCGTGGTCGAAGTGCCAGTGCGTGTTCGCGGCGTAGCGCACGGGTCTGTCGGTGATCGAGCGCAGGTCCTCGACGAGCGCGTTCGCCGCCGCCGGGGAGATGTGGGAATCGACGAGCAGCACGTCCGCTTCGTTCACGACCACGCCGGCGTTCGACCCCACGACGAGATCGCTCGCGCCGCGCGCGTGGTAGACGCCGGGCACCACCTCCGTGAATTCGAAGTGGACGGCTTCGGACGGCGGCGGACCGCCCGTCTCGGAGCCCGCCCCGCCGCCGCTCCCGGGATCCGCCGGAGCGCACCCGGCACAGGTCCACGCCGCCGCGAGGATCCCGACCTGAACGGCGCTCCTGCCGTACCCTCTCCCGGAAAGCCTGCTCCGCATCACACGTCTGCTCCGCACCGACCGCCTCCTGTTGATCGCAGGTTGATGGTTCCCTTCGATCATACCACGTGAGCCGGTCGCCGCTCAACGAGATGAGCCAGGTGGCCGTGAGGCGTTTGCAACCTGTCCCGTAACACGTTACAGTTCTCATGCGATGATCCATGGCTTTCGCCACCGAGGCCTCAAACGTTTGTTCGAGAGGGGAGACCGGAGGCGGGTCCCCCCGGATCTGGTCGCCAAGGTTGAGCGGGTACTCGCCCGCTTGGATGTGGCGGCTAAGCCGGCGGACATGAACTTGCCGGGTTTCGGGCTCCACCCGCTGAAAGGCGACCGAGCCGGCTATTGGGCGGTGACGGTGTCCGCCAACTGGCGCGTCGTTTTCCGCTTTGACGGGCGCGATGTCCGGGATGTGCAGTTGATCGACTACCATTAGGAGGCTCGCGACATGTCGATGAAGGACCCGCCGCATCCGGGCCTTTCCGTGCGCCACGATTGTCTGGAGCCGCTGGGGCTCACCGTGACGGAGGCGGCGCGGAGGCTGGGTGTCAGCCGAAAGCAGCTTTCCGCACTCGTCAACGGCCGTTCCGGCATCTCTCCCGAAATGGCGATCCGCCTGCACAAGGCGTTTGGAGGCGGAGCCGAGACCTGGTATCGCCTTCAGTCTGCGTATGACCTTGCCCAGGCCATGAGAAGGGCCGGCGGTATCCACGTCGAGCGGATACCGACCCCCACTTGATGCTCGATCCAGGCGAACCAGACATCTTACGCATCTCGATCGCGTAACTGCAGCCGGTCGCGCAGGCCCGCTACATAGTTACGGACTTCGCGCTCCACGTCGCTCATTGCGCCGTCGCTCCCCTGGTCGTCGGCCGCCCGCAACTCGGTGTAGAGTTCGATCGCGGCCTCGAGCGCGGCCGCACACGCCGCAGCGTCGACACCTCCAACCGTTCGCTGTAGATCGGTCGCGAAGGCGGGGAGCCGATCCTCGACCCGCCGCACCCCGGTGGCTTGCGCGTCCGCCCGCATGAACGCGAGCGGCGCCAGCGCCGCCGACCGCAGCAACGTCAGTCCGTCCAGCGCCTCGAAGATCTCTCCCCGCTCAATCTTGTCCGCGAGATAGTGCGTCCAGATCCAGAAGCGCGCCTCGATCCAGGCCGGATCCGCGCTCGGATAGCGGGCTTCCGCGCGGGCGAAAGCAGCGCTCAGCCGGTCGTCGCGTTCCCACAGAATGACCGGATCCTCGACCCGTTCGTGCACGTCGTCGAGCGACACGAACTTGAGGTCCACGTGCAGGAGCGGAGGGCCGTAGAGGCACACGAGCAGGCGTGGCTCTCCGACGTGCTCCCCCGTGAAGCCGGCCAGAAACGAGGGACCTAGTGCGGCGGCGATCGCCTGCCGACGGCCGAGGATCCCGGGCCAGGCCTCCGGTTCCACCGCCAGCACGAGGTCGAGGTCCGAGAACTCGTCGATCTCGCCTGCGATGAACGAACCGCCCGCCGCCAGGCCGACGACGCCGTCGACCCCGGGGACCGCAGCCAGCGCGCGCTCGATGAACGTCCGGTGCCGGGTCGGCAGCGACCGCAGGCGGCCCCCGAACCCCGGACTCTCGTCCCGTCCCGGCATCGCGTCAGCCGCTGATCTCGTGCGCCTCGCCCGCCCCCCGGGGCAGCCGGATCCGCTCGACCAGCCTCTGCGCCTCCGGCGGCGGCGGCGGCGTGAAGCGCGACACGACGCTCGCCACGACGAAGTTCACCGTCATGCCGACCGCGCCGATCCCCTCCGGCGAGATCCCGAACCACCAGTTCTCCGCCACGTTGGCGCCCGGGTTCACGAACTTGAAGTAGACGATATAGGCGGCGGTGAACGTGATCCCGCACAGCATGCCGGCGATCGCCCCTTCGCGATTGAGCCGCTTGGAGAAGATCCCGAGGATGATGACGGGGAAGAACGACGACGCCGCGAGCCCGAACGCGAACGCGACCACCTCCGCCACGAAGCCCGGCGGGTTGATCCCCAGGTAGCCCGCGACGAGCACGGCGAGCCCGGCGCTGAACCGCGCTGCGATGAGTTCGCCCCGCTCGCTGATTTCCGGCCACCAGTTGCGCTTGAGCAGGTCGTGGCTGACCGCCGCCGAGAGCACGAGCAGGAGTCCGGCCGCCGTGGAGAGCGCGGCCGCCAGCCCGCCCGCCGCCACCAGTCCCACCACCCAGTTCGGGAGCCGGGCGATCTCCGGGTTCGCCAGCACCATGATGTCGCGGTCGATCGTGAGTTCGTTCTGCACGGGCGCGCCCGCGGCGTCCACCGCGTCGGCCCCCACGTACTGGATCAACCCATCCGCGTTGTGGTCCTCGTACGAGATCAACCCCGTCGCCTCCCACTTCGTGAACCACTCCGGCATCTCCGCGTACGGCTGGTCCGTCACCGTGTTGAGCAGGTTCGTCCTCGCGAACACCGCCACCGCCGGCGCCGCCGTGTACAGGAGGGCGATGAACACGAGCGCCCAGCCCACGCTGATCCGCGCGTCGCGCACCCGCGGCACCGTGTAGAAGCGGATGATCACGTGCGGGAGCCCCGCCGTCCCCACCATGAGCGCGGCCGTGATCGCCAGCACGTCGAGCGTCGATTTCGTCCCGTCCGTGTAGGCGGCAAAGCCCAGTTCCTCGTGCAGGCCGTTCAGGCGGTCGAGCAGGAACGTCCCGGTCTCCTGTTCCGCCGCCCCGAACCCGATCTGGGGAATCGGGATCCCCGTGATCATCATCGACAGGAAGATCGCCGGCACCGTGTAGGCGAAAATCAGCACGCAGTACTGCGCGACCTGCGTGTAGGTGATCCCCTTCATCCCCCCGAGCACCGCGTAGAAGAACACGATCCCCATCCCGATGATCACGCCCCACATCACATCGATCTCGAGGAAGCGGCTGAACACGATCCCCACGCCGCGCATCTGACCCGCCACGTAGGTGAAGGAGACGAAGATCGCGCAGATGACGGCCACGACCCGGGCCGTCTGCGAGTAGTAGCGGTCGCCGACGAAGTCCGGGACGGTGAAGGCTCCGAACTTCCGCAGATACGGGGCGAGCAGCAGCGCCAGGAGCACGTATCCGCCGGTCCAGCCCATTAGGTAGACCGATCCGTCGTATCCCAGGAAGGAGATGATCCCGGCCATGGAGATGAAGGAGGCGGCCGACATCCAGTCCGCCGCCGTCGCCATCCCGTTGGCCAGGGGATGGACCCCCTTGCCGGCCACGTAGAACTCGCTCGTGGAATGGGCCCGCGACCAGATCGCGATCCCGATGTAGAGCGCGAACGAAATCCCGACGAGCGTCGCCGTCCACTGGAGAACGGTCATGCCGCAGCCTCGTCGTCACGCTCGTCGACGTCGAACTCCCGGTCGAGCCGGTTCATGAGGAAGACGTAGACGAAGATGAGGACGACGAAGACGTAGATGGAGCCCTGCTGCGCGAACCAGAACCCGAGGGGGAAGCCCGTCCCGGGGATCCGGATCGTGTCGAGCGCGCCGGCGAACAGGATGCCCGCGCCGAAGGACACCAGAGCCCAGATCGCGAGAAGGCCCCCCAGGTAACGGAGGTTGCGGCGCCAGTACGCCAGGTGGTCGCGGTCTGCTGCGCGTTGATTCATGGGTCTCCCAGCGTGCGGGTCCGAATTGCGCCGGATCTGCCACGGATTGCCGCCGACTTCACTTCGGCGTCGCCCAAGGCTGTGGTCCGGGTGGGCGGCGCGCCAGTGTCACCCCGCTGTCACCCCGCGCGCCACGAGCGCGGTCACCAGAAGACGCCGAAGACGAGCCACGCTGAAATCGCCAGAAGAACTCCCGTGTAGAGCGCCGGGCTGGCCAGCAAGGGGACGCGCTCCCTGAAAGGGTGGAGCCGGATCGGACCGAGTTCGCCCGAACTCTTCGCCAGCCAGCCGCCGGCGCCGGGGGACGACGCATCACCGGGGGGCGACGCTTCGCCGCCGCTCGCCACGACACCGGTCGTCCTGCGCCAGCGCGGGTGGAGCGCCGCGAGGGCGCAGCCGGCGGCCGTGAACGCGACCGCCCACACGAAGGCCTCCCACTGTCCGGTCAGCCAGGAGGGCAGCCACGAGACGTCGACCACCTCGCGGTCCACGAAACCGACGACCCCGTACAGCCCGCCCGTCGCCAGGCCGGCCATTCCCACTCGCCGGTTCGTGCGCGTCACGGCGCCGACCAGGTACACGATGAGGAGCGGCGTGACGAACACCGATGTGACCGAGCGGAAGGCGGCGAGCATCGTCGGCGCGCGCAGGATCAGCGGCAGGTAGGCGAACCCCAGCACCAGGATCGCGACGGTCGCGATACGTCCCGCGCGGAGGTAGTGGGCGTCGTCGCGGTCCCGCGAGATGAAGCGTGCGTAGATGTCGCGCGTGAAGACGGCCGACATCGACGACCCCATCGAGTCGAAGGTGCTCACCGCGGCGCTCACGACCCCGGCCACGACGAGCCCCTTGGCGCCGATCCCGAGATAGGTGGAGATCAGGTGCGGGTACATTTCGTCGGGCCGGGCGAAATCCGGAAACTGCGCCCGTCCGAAGAGTCCGAGCATGTCCGTGAACAGCAGGATGACGAGGCTCACGCCCGCGCCGAGCACCCCCGCCATCTTCATGTCCCACAGCGAGCGCGCGCCCATCATCCGCTGAGTGGACGTGTGGCTCACGGTCCACCAGCCGGAGGAGATGAGAATCCACGCGATGAAGATGACGACCGGCGACGTGGCCCCGTCCCGTCCCCGGAAGGCGCCCACGTGGGCCAGATCCGCGGCGGCGAGTCCCGGCGCGAGTCCCTCGGCCGTCGTCCCCAGGCTCTCCAGTTGCGCGACCATCGCGTCCCACCCGCCCACGGCCTGCCAGACGGCGACGCACACCGCGAGACCTCCCGCCATCACGAGCACGCTCTGCAGCACGTCCGTCGCCACGACCGCCCGCAACCCGCCCACGGCCGTGTAGACGCCCGACAGGACGACGAGCGACACGATCAGCGCCCAGGACAGTCCCGGTCTCAGCCCGCCGACCCCGACCAGGGTCAGGTGGACGGCCCAGATCATGAGTCCCAGCACGGAGGTCCGGTACTGGATCTGGATCAGTGCGCCGAGCACGCGGGTCCCGGGACCGAAGCGGTGCTCGAGGTACTCGGAGTTGGTGTAGAACCCCGCGCGATACATGGCGGGGACGATCACGAAGGTCGCGATCGTGACCCCGATGAGTCCGCCGAACGTGTGCGCGGAGAGGAAATGCAGGCCCTCGCTCGCGATCGTCCCCGTGGCCGACACGAACTCCGAGTTGTCCATGTTGGTCGCGAAGAGGGACAGGCCGACGGCCCACCACGGCAGCGCGCGCGAACTCAGGAACCACTCGCCGCTCGTGGAGGTGCCGCGTGCGCGGCGCAGCCCGTAGGCGATGATCGCACCGTTCAGTCCGAGGACGATCAGCCAATCCAGGGCGCTCAAGGTCTGGAGACGCTCCCGCGATGAGGTCGCCGTATGAGGGGCCGCAACCGAGCCGGGCGAGCGCCACCGTAGCCGACGCCCCGGCCGACCGTCAACGGCGGCGGCCGCCGGATTGACCCGCCGGGCGGCCCTCCGTGGACACATGGATCCGCGGAGGGCCGGTGGCGGGCGGCCGGGCGGGTCGGTTACGCCGCGGCCGACCGGGCCGACGCCGTGGCCAGCGCGCGGTCGAGGTCCTCGATGATGTCATCGATGTGCTCGATGCCTACGGAGAGCCGGATGGTCTCCGGACGCACGCCGACGCTGAGCTGCTCCTCCTCGGTGAGCTGCCGGTGCGTCGTGGACGCCGGGTGGCACGCCAGCGACTTGGCATCCCCGATGTTCACGAGCCGCTTGAACAGCTCGAGCGCGTCGTAGAACTTCACGCCCGCCTCGAAGCCGCCCTTCACGCCAAACGTCAGGATCCCCGAGGCCCGGCCGCCCAGGTACTTGAGGGCCAGCTCGTGGTACGGATCGCCCGGCAGTCCGGCGTAGCTCACCCACTCCACCGCCGGGTGGTCCTTCAGGTGCTTCGCCACCGCGAGCGCGTTCTCGGAGTGGCGCTCGACGCGGAGGTTCAGCGTCTGGATCCCCTGGATGATCTGGAACGCGTTGAAGGGCGAGATCGCCGACCCCGTGTTGCGCAGCGGCACCGTGCGCGCCCGCCCGATGTACGCGGCCGGCCCCAGCGCCTCCGTGTAGACGACCCCGTGGTAGCTGGGTTCCGGCGTCGTGAACTGCGGGTAGCGGCTCGCGTGCTCCGTCCACGGGAATTTCCCGGAATCGACGATCGCGCCGCCGAGCGAGTTGCCGTGCCCGCCGATGTACTTCGTCAGCGAGTGCACCACGATGTCGAATCCGTGGTCGATCGGCTTGAGGAGCGCCGGCGTGGCGACCGTGTTGTCCACGATGGTGGCGACGCCGTGGGCGTGCGCCGCGTCGGCCACCGCCTCGAGGTCCACGATATTGCCCGCCGGGTTCCCGATGCTCTCGACGAACACCGCCTTTGTACGGTCATCGATCAGCTTGGCCAGATCGTCCGGGCCGTCGCCTTCGGCGAAGCGCACTTCGATTCCCAACTGCGGCAGCATGTGGGCGAAGAGCGTGTAGGTGCCGCCGTACAACTGGGGCACCGAGACGATGTTGTCCCCCGAGGCGGCGAGATTGAGGATCGAATAGTTGACGGCCGCGCTGCCCGAGGAGAGCGCAAGCGACGCCAGGCCGCGTTCGAGCTGGGCAAGCCGCTCCTCCAGCACGGCCTGCGTGGGGTTCATGATGCGGGAGTAGATGTTGCCCTCGACCTCGAGGTTGAAGAGGTCCGCGCCGTGCTGCGCGTCGTCGAACTCGTACGCCACGGTCTGGTACAGCGGCACCGCGACGGCGTGCGTCGTGGGCTCGGACTCGTATCCGAGGTGAATCGCTACAGTTTCGTCTCTCATGATCTCCGTCTTCTCTCCGGTGGCGCCCGATCTCTCGGGCGGTGAATGTCCGCGCCTCCGACCGATCGTCTCATCGCTGCGGAACGGCCGGAACGCGGACCGGTACTCGTGCTTCATCAGCCGCGCGCGCAGCCCGCGAGACAGAATTCGGTGTTCGTCGAATCGTGCCGGCCGACCCACGTGCCCGTGCCGCCGGGCGCCGCCACGCGAAACGAAATGCGGTGGCGCTGGGCGAAACGCAGGGCCCGATCCTGAACGACGCCGCCGGCCGTCCGCCGCGCCTCGCTCCATGTCGCCCTGCGCAGCGGCGCGATGTCCGGGAACCGTTTCGGGTCGGCCGGGAAAATGCCATCCACATCCTTCACGAGACGGATCGCGGCGGCGCCCAGGGCATGCCCGAGGAAGATCGCCGTGAGATCCGATCCCCCTCTGCCGAGCAGCGACGTGACGCCCGTCGCGTCGACGCCCACGAACCCCGGAAGTACGACCGCATCGTGGGCCGCGAGAGCCGTTTCGATCTGGTGGACGTCCACGTCGACAGGATCGGCGGCGCCAAGCGGGCCCCGGGTGCGGAGCGGCAGGCGCCAGAACGACATGTCGAGGGCACGGACGCGCGCCGTCGCGAGCGCGAGACGGAGCAGCGCGACGGACGCCTCTTCTCCCGTCGCCAGGAGAGATCCCATGAGATGGTCGGGGAGGGAGGGGGCGACTTCCCGCGCCGCGGCGAGCAGGTCGTCGGTGGTGTTACCCATCGCCGACACGACCGCGACGACCTTCGCGCCCCCGGCGACTTCGGCCCGGATCTCCGCGGCCACCGACCGGTATGCGGCCGGACGCGCCAGCACGGATGAACCGAATTTGAGTACGTGAACGCGGTGAACTTCGCGCAATGAAACGCCTCCCCGAGTCTCGGTCCACGCTCAGCGGACTCCGGAGAAGCGACGCCCTGGGAACAAACAGCGGCCGCGCGAACGAAGCGCAGCGGGCGACTCATCTACCAACGGATTTCATCCGTCGCAGGAGTTGGCACATCAGTGGAAGAGCCACCTTCCACAGGTTGCCCCGGTGTCTTCGGGCCTGTCCCTCGACCGGTCTCGATGAGCGTTAGCGGGCAGAGGGTACTGGGTCGTGGGCCGCCCGTCAACTTTTCGCCGGAGCGGCGCGTGCCGGGAGCCGGGGCGGCGCGCGCCGAGCATTTCTTGACGCCCGCTGCCGGAGCCGCGAGCTTCGGCAGCTACTCATCGAGACCGGCTGAGGGACGGGCCCTTTGAAGCCGGGGCAACCGGGGCATGCATGCCCACATGCACGCCCAGCGGTGCCAACTCCTGCGGACCCTTGATCGGGGATCCGAGAGATGAGCGTCGCACCCGCACGGGTCGGTCGACTGCTCCGGAGTTGGCGTCGCGAACCACGCGACCCGCACCGGAGAGACAGGTTGAACGCCGTGCTACCAGAAGGGCTGCCGGAAGGGCGACGGGGCAGCTTCCCGATGCCGGCCACGTGGAGACCGGAACTGGACACTGCCGTCGATGCGCGTTTCCGGGTGCGCTACGAGATCGTCGGATCCGAAGGCGCCCCCCTCCTCGTCGTCGCGGGCGGGATCTCCGCCAACCGCCACGTCTGCGCCAACGCACTGGACCCTTCGCCGGGCTGGTGGCGAAAACTCGTGGGCCCGGGTCTGGCCATCGATACCGACCGGTGGCAGGTGCTGGGATTCGACTTCCTCGGGTCGCCGGGCACCGTCGAACCCCCCGGACGGTTGCACGTCACTCCCGGCGACCAGGCGGACGCCGTCGTCGCCCTGCTGGATCACCTCGGCGTGCGGCGGGTGCACCGTGTCGTGGGCGCGTCGTACGGCGGCATGGTCGCCCTGGCTCTGGGGTGCCGCCAACCCGCCCGCGCGGACGCCGTCGTCCTGATCGGCGCCGCGCACCGCGGCCACGCGCAGGCGACCGGCGTGCGCTCCGTGCAGCGACGAGTCGTGGAGTTCGCGATCCGGCAGGGGCGGAGTCGCGAGGGTGTCGCGCTGGCGCGGGCGCTGGCGTTCACCACCTACAAATCGGCCGAGGGACTCGATGCCCGCTTCCCGTTCGGCTGGGAGTGGGAGGATGGGACGCCGGTCCACGCCATCGACCGTTTTCTGCGGAAACGGGGCGACGAATTCGCGGAACGGTTCGACGCCGAGACCTATCTGACGCTGTCGGCGTCCATCGACCTGTGCGAGTTGAGGCCGGAAGACCTTGCCGTGCCCGCCTGGTTCATCGGGTGGGAGGAGGACACCCTCGTCCCGTCCTGGCTGATATCGGAGGCGGCGCGCCGGGTCGGGGCGCCGGCGGGACTTCGCCTCCTGCGCTCGGAGGCCGGACACGATGCGTTTCTGCTCCACTCGCCCGCCTACGAGGTCGCTCTGAGGGAGACGCTCCTGGCGACCGAACCGCGGCGCCTGGCGAGTTCAGCCGGATGAGCCCGTACGGACCGGCAGCAGCACGTGCGAGGGACAGGCCGTCGAGTGCAGCACCGTGTTGCGGGCCGTCCGCATGCGGGTGCCGGTCCCCACGTCTTCGCCGGTGTTGAGATTGCGACTGAAGCGGGGGAAGCAACTGCTCGTGACCTGAAGCCGGATCCGGTGGCCGGCCCGGAACACATGGCTCATCGGATAGAGCCGGATCCGGAACTCCGCCACCTCGCCGGGCTCGAGCAGTTCGGTCCGGCTCAACCCGCCACGATACCGTGCGCGCAGGATCCCCTCCGTGAGCACGAATGAGCCTCCCGCCGGGTCGACATCCGTCACCCGCGCCACGAAGTCCGTGTCCCGCCCGGACGATTCGGCGTAGAGCACGACCTCGACCGGCCCCGTGACCTCGAGATCGCCCTCCAGGGCCGGCGACGTGTAGACGAGCACGTCGGGCCGCCGCTCGATCGGCGCCTGCTCGACGGGACCGCCCCGCAGCGGCGTTTCGGCGTGGGTCGTGATCAGCCGGGAAGAGAGATTGCCCCCGAGCGAGGGCGCCGGATCGCGCGGATCGTACTCGAAGCGGTCGGGGGGCTCGTCCCCGGGCGGCTGCGGATCGAGGCGGGCGTCGTCGTCCCGGTTCGCGCGCCCATGGCTGTGGAGATACCAAGGCACTATCTCCGTCCCCGGCGGCGGCCACTCCGCGCCCTCCCGCCACCGGTTGGCGCCCGTCGTGAACCAGCGCAACGGCGGGTCTTCGCCGATCCCGTCGTCCATGCCGCGAAGCTGCCAGTCGAACCAGCGCCGCTCCTCCTCCCGCACATCGACCCAGGCGCCGGGTCCGAAGTCGAGGTCCCCGACCGTCCTCGTCTCCGGGATCTCGTGCGACCAGGGCCCGAGCAGGCTCCGGCTCTGCGTGCGGGCGCGCGGGGTCGCGGCGCCCGACATCCCCTCGTGGATTCGAAGCAGCGAACCCGGATACGCGTCGTACCAGCCCCCCTGCTGAAACACCGGCGCCGTGACGCGGTCGTAGCGATCCGTGACCCGGAGGCGCCGCCAGTACTCGTCCTGCGTCGAGTGCTCCAGCCATTCCCTCCAGTACGGGATCTTCCGCCCGATCGCACGCTCGTCCATCTCGATGATGGGCAGATGGGCCCAGAACTTCGAGTTCTGAAACAGGCGCGCGGCCTGCGGGCCGGTCACGGTCGCGATGTTCGTCTCCCAGATCACGGCCGCGCCGAGCGACAGAAGCAGTTGGAAGGCGCCGCCGAGGTAGTGACAGTCCCCGAAGTGGTCGTCGCAGATCACATGCGGCGCCATGCAGGTGAGGTGCGGGCTCCCGAGCGGTGCGCTCAGCCACTGCGTGAGGCCGCCGTAGCTGCGCCCCCACATCCCGATCTTCCCGTCGCACCACGCCTGCCCGGCCAGCCACTCCAGGGTGTCGTACCCGTCCTCGATCTCGGGGAGATACGCGTGGAATACGCCCTCGGACTCGAACCGCCCGCGACAGTCCTGCACCACGAACGCGTACCCGCGCTCCGCCCACCACACGCCGTTCTCGACGAATACGTCCCGGCCGCTCTCGTAAGGCGTCCGCGTCAGGATGGTGGGGAAGGGGCCTCCGGTAGCGGGCAGATAGACGTCCGCCGAGAGCCGCACCCCGTCACGCATCCGCCCCCGGAGCCCATGGAGAAGCCGCACCTCCCGCGGGGGCTCGTGCACTCTAGGCGGGGATCGCGGCGACGACCTCGTCCGGTTCGGCGCGTACCGTGTAGTCGGGGTCGGCGGAGGCGTAGACGATCGTTCCGTCGCGGTCGATGACGAAGGTGGACGTCAGCGGGAGTTCCCACGACTCGTCGCCGTTGAAGCGGGCGAGGTCGATGCCGAGCTTGTCGAGGTAGAGCGCGCGCAGTTCGCCCTCCACCCTGAACGTCAGGCCGTAGTCGCGAGCCACGCCCAATCCGAGGTCGAGCAGGACGTCGAACCCGATGCCGTCTTCCTCGATCCAGCCGCGGGCGAACTCCGCGAGTTGCGGAGATAGGGTGACGAGGCGGGCGCCCTTCGCCTCGATCTCCGGAAGAACCGACTGAAGAGCAACCTGCTCTTCGCGGCAGTACGGTCACCAGCGGCCGCGGAAGAAGCTGAGCACCACAGGGCCGCGCTTCAGAAGCGTCTTCAACCGGACGGTGGGGCCGGCCACGCTCGGCCGTGCGAACAAGGGCGCCCGGTCGCCCACCTCGGGAATCCGGTCGAGGATGCCGGAACTCCGCAGCGCCTCCGTGCCGTCGCTCATGACCGCGGTCAGGGCGCCCGGTCGCGCGGCCTCCTTCTCCGCGCGGATCTCGGCGAGTCGCCGGCAGAGCGGTCCGGTCATCGGAACGACCCGTCGGCCTGCGGGGCCTTCACGGCGTGCCGGCCCGGAGTCGGCGGTCCCAGAAGTCCAGCTGGACCGTGCGGAGCCCGCTTCCCGCCTCGACCGTCGGCCCGAGGACGAGATGGGCCTCGGAGTCGCGCGTGTAGGCCGGCCACGGCGGCAGTCCGGGACCGTTCGGGTCGCCGCTCGCGGCGAAGTTCACCCAGTAGGAGGACATCGTGCGCGCCAGTCGACGGTCCGCGGCCTCCCGTTCGCCGGGACCGACGTTGCCGAACGCGTACACGATCTCGGCCGCGTGGTACGACTTGAGATAGTCCTTCGCGGGTCCCGGCGGCTCGTGCGTGAAGTAGTAGAGCCACGCATCCGCGCCGCCGGCTTCCGACGCCCGCGCCCACGTCCGCATCTGGATGCCGAACAGCGCGTCCCCGCGGCTTCGCATGAACGCGTCGAAGATCTCGCCCTCCTCCTCCACGGGATAGGCGGCATCGAAGCTCGCCGCTTCGTCGCCGACGCGGCCGGCCACCCACTCGCGCCACGCGTCAAGCGTCTCCGGCACGGATCTCGGCGACGAGAGCGAGGTCATCTCGTCCGCGTTGAACCCGACGAGCACCGGGACGTTGTTGTGCGTTCCCCCGGCGAAGGCCGTCGTCACGTCCGTCGGCAGCACCCAGCCGTCCACGTTTTCAGCCGTCCTGAAGCCGCGTCCGGCCGGCGTCGCGAGCCCAGCCATCACGCTGGCTGCGGAGAGCCTCCGCATATCCTCCAGGGTCTCCGCCCCGAGCGCCCCGAGAAACGCCGCTCCGATCTCCTCGGCGGAGCGTCCGCCCTCCGGCGCCTCCGAGAGACGCATCATGGGGCCGAACCGCCCCCCGCTCTGCCCGATGGCGCGGTGGAAGAGTCCCGCCGCCAGCGGCGTCGCCATCAGCGTGTTCACGCTCCACGAGCCGGCCGACTCGCCGAAGATCGTCACGCGGTCCGGGTCCCCGCCGAACGCCGCGATGTTGTCGCGCACCCACTCGAGCGCGGCGACCTGGTCGAGGACGCCGTAGTTGCCGGACGATCCGTGTTCGGACTCGGCCGAGAGGAGCGGATGCGCGAGGTATCCGAACGGTCCGAGCCGGTAGTTGATCGTGACCGCGACGGCGCCCTTGGCCGCCAGCGCCGTTCCGTCGTAGATGCCGGTGGAGCCCGACCCCCGCGTGAGCGCGCCTCCGTGGATCCAGACCATCACCGGCCGTCGCTCGGAGGCGTCGGCGGCCCCGGTCCACACGTTCAAGTACAGGCAGTCCTCCGCCGTCGGGGCGGGAGGACCTCCGAAGAAGGAGCCCGCGCCGTACGGGGCCTGCATGCACTCCGGGCCGAAGCTGTGCGCGCGCAGCGTTCGCTGCCCCCACCCTTCGACCGGCTGGGGCGGCTTCCAGCGCCTGTCCCCCACAGGGGGCGCCGCGAACGGAATCCCCCGGTAGGAACGGATGCCGTCGACCATGACGCCTTCGACATTCCCCTGGGCGGTCTCGACGCGGGTGTCCTGCGCGCCCAGCGGTGCCCCGAAGCCGCCGCCGGCCAGCGCGACGAGAAGGAGGCCGGCCAGCGGACGGCCTGTACAGGCTGCTGTACGGGTGCGGATGTCACGACGCATGCGACGCTCCGGAGTCAGGAGGGAGGTGAGGGGCTGGCGGGGGGCGGCATCTCCCCGTTCCAGCGGAAGCGCTTGAGCGAGATGCGTCCCCACTTGTCGAATTCCACCCCTTCGTTCGCCAGCAACTGGTACTGGATCATCTCGGAGTAGGAGTCGCCGCGGGGGCTGATCTCGCCGCGTGCGTTGATCACGCGGTGCCACGGGAGCGGCCGGTCGGAGGCATAGAGCGCGTAACCTACGAGACGGGCCTGCCCGCCGAGTCCGGCGAGTTGGGCGACCTGTCCGTAGGTGGCAACGCGACCGGCGGGAATCCGGGCGACGACGTTGCAGATGCGTTCGTGGAGGTCCGAAGCCATGGCAGTCTGTCGTCCGTCAGGCGGGTGCGCGCGGGCGCTCGTTGGCATGGACCCGGCCCTTCCAGTTCCACCACTTGAGCAGTTCGCGGTCCGCCGCTCCCGTCTCCGCGTGGGCCTCCGCGGCACGAGTCTCCGCGTGGGTGTCCGTGGCATGGGTCTCCGCGTAGTAGACGGCACAGCGGAAGACGTATAGAACACACGGGTCCATGCGCTGGCCCCGCCGCGAGGAGAGTTGTTCGTAGAGCCGGTGCGGATCGCGGCCTTCGAGATCCCGGACCCGGCGGATGCCGAGTTCCGTCAGATCGCGGGCGATGCTGGGGCCGACGCCGGGAATGGTCTGCAGGTCCAGCGTCTCGACCGCGGCGGAAGTCATCGTCACTCGCTCGGTGGCTGGGCGTGGTGTCATCTTCGAGAACATCTCGAACGCGTGAATCTTGGGGAGTGGGAACCGATGGACAAATCTCGGCCGGGAATCGTCCTCGCGCTGGTGGGTGCGCTCACCGCCTGTGCCGGCGATGGAGGCGCGCCCCCGACCCGGCTCGCGGATGGCGGAAGCGGACCGGGCGCCGCCTCCGCCCTCGATCGATTCGCGCCGGATCCGGCCGATCCCTACACGACGCCGGAAGCGAAGTTCGAGGTGCGGGTCGAGACGGACCTCATGGTCCCCATGCGGGACGGGGTTCGCCTCGCGACGGACCTCTACCTGCCGGTCGAGCCCGCCGACCGGGCTGACCGCCTTCCCGTCGTCATGATCCGGCTGCCGTACGACAAGGCGACCTATCGGGCGGGCGCGATCTCCCCGGCACGGTTCTTCGCGGGGCAGGGATACGCCGTCGTCGTCCAGGACGTGCGCGGCAAGTATGCGTCGGAAGGGGACTATCTCCTCTCCGCGGCGGACCGGGAGGACGGCTACGACGCCGTCGAGTGGGCCTCGACCCGGCCCTGGTCGAACGGGAAGGTGGGGACCTTCGGCTGTTCCTACCTGGGAGAAAACCAGACGCAACTCATGACGCAGCGCCACCCGGCGCACGCCGCCGCCATCCCCCTGGCCGCCGGCGGGTCGGTCGGATCGGCCGGCGGACGGTACGGCTACTTCGGCATCTTCGAGGGGGGCGCGTTCGGGCTCTCCGCGAGTTTCGGCTGGTTCCGCGGCAACGGACGGAAGCGCCCGGGAGGCGAGCCTCCGCCCCCGGTCGAGATGTTCGCTGCGCTCCGCGAACTCCCCACCATCGACCTCATGCGGAAGTACGGCCCCCCCGACCGCGACACGGACTGGGAAGAGGTCCTGAGCACGCCGCTCGCCGACGAATGGTGGGACGGACTCGGATACCTGAGCGACGCCGACCGCTTCGACACGCCGGCGCTCCACGTGAACTCGTGGTACGACCTCGGCGCCAACGAGACGCTTCAGCAGTGGCGGATGATGCAGGACAACGCGGTGAGCGACCGGGGCGGCGCGCACCAGTACGTCATCCTCTCTCCCACCAGCCACTGCATGTCCGAGCGCGCCACGGAACACACGGTGGTCGGGGACGTCGACTTCGGGGATGCCCGCCTGCCGTACCGTTCGCTCTATCTCGCCTGGTTCGACTACTGGCTGAAGGGGGTGGACAACGGGATCACCGACATCCCGAAGGTTCACTACTACGTGATGGGCCGGAACGCATGGGCGGCCGCCGAAACGTGGCCGCCCCCCGCGGTCGACCCGACCCGCCTCTATCTCCGCAGCGGAGGGAACGCGAACACGAGACTCGGCGATGGCGCCCTCTCCGCCGAGGCGCCCGGGGACGAACCTCCGGACCGCTTCGTCCATGATCCGGGGGACCCCGTCCCGTCCCGCGGCGGATCCGTCTGCTGCACCGGGAATCCCGACGACCAGCCGGGCGCGTTCGACCAGTCGGACATCGAGGAACGCGAGGACGTTCTCGTGTACACCGGCGATCCGGTCGGGGACGACGGCCTCGAGATCGCGGGCCCGCTCGAGGCTCGGCTCTACGTGAGTTCGAGCGCCCCGGACACCGATTTCACCGTGAAGCTGCTCGACGTCCATCCCGACGGACGGGCCATCAACATCGTCGAGGGCATCATGAGGGCGCGCTACCGCGACGGGTACGAGGCACCCGTGATGATGGAAGAGGGACAGGTCTATCCGGTCCGGGTGGACCTCCATTCAGTGGCGTACCGGTTCGCACCCGGCCACCGCGTGCGGGTCGAGGTCTCGAGCTCCAACTTCCCCCGCTTCGACCGCAACCTGAACACGGGCGGCAACAACTATGACGAGACGGAATGGGAGGTCGCGGAGAACATGATCCACCACGCCGGCGACCGGGCATCGCACATCGTCCTGCCCGTTGTGAAGGGGATACGATGACCCCCTCCGGGCCCTCGATTCCCGGACCGTCGATTTCCGGACCCTCTACTCCGGGACCTCCGCCCGGCCACCGTCCGGACCTCGACGAAGCGGTCGAGACGTGGTCGCGCATGAACGATGCCTCGCTCCTCCGCAGCGTCGCGGCCGTCATCCTGGGCTTCGTCGCGCTGACGCTGGGCTCGGTGCTCACCGGCCGGCTGCTGCTGTCGCTCTTCGGCGTCGAACCGGGGACGGCTCCGGGCGTCGACTTCATCTTCACAAGTCTGGGCGTGCGCCTCGCGGTCACCGTGCTGGCGGGCTTTCTCGCGGCCTGGGCGGCTCCGCGCGCGCCACGGCTCCACGCCGGCGTGCTGGCGGCGATTCTCGTCTTCTTCAGCCTCGCCTCGCTCGCCGGCCTCTCCGCATCCGGCGATCCCTACGGCCCGGCATGGTATCCCATCGCGATGCTCGTCATCGGCCCCGTCGGCGTCCTCATCGGCGGGGTCCTTCGGGCTCGGCGAAGCTGATCCACAGCGCTATGTCCGAGCTCCTTACAGGAGGATCGTCAGATCATGTCAACAACGCCACCGCCTACGATCCGCGCTCATATCGCGCTGTGCTACGCGAATCTAGCCCGCGCCCATGCCGCTCTTGATCGAGGAGCCGTGGAATACGCGACGGTCGACCACATGATCAAGGCTAGGCTCCGGCGAGGTCTGGCGGAGGGTACCATGAAAATGGGCTCTCTATACGACGACGAGCGACTAAAGATGACGGCGGCCCAAGCCTGCTACTATTGTGGCGACAAGAGGCAGCTATGCGTCGACCATCTCATCCCGAAGATACGCGGTGGGCCGGACGCGGCCGACAACCTCATCTGGGCATGTCGGAGGTGCAACAGTTCGAAAGGTGGTCGTGATATGCTCGAATGGATGGAATCAAAGGGCCGCTTTCCGCCAGTGCTTCTGTTGCGTCGGTATGTCAAGATCGTGGCTCGCTACTGCGACGAACACCGATGCTTGGATCGCGAATTGTCCAAATCCGCAGAGTCCATGCCGTTCGACGTGGGGAAGCTCCCAACCCGATTCCCTCCGCTCAAGGAGTTGACGCTGTGGGCCCCACCGATTGTCGGCGAATGACGAACGCGGCGGTCTTTCCGTAAGAAACGAGAGTCATCCATGCGAATTGAAACGCTGGCGGTGAAGACGGGCTTGGATCCGGACGGGACGAGCCGGGCGATCGCGCCCCCGATCACGCTCTCGACCACCTTCGAGCGCGGGGAGGACGGGTCGTACCCCGGAGGGTTCGACTACTCCCGCTCCGGGAACCCGAACCGGGCCGCGCTGGAGGCGGCGCTGGCCGCGCTGGAGGGCGGGCCGGAAGCCATCGCTTTCCCCTCCGGGATGGCGGCGACGTTCTCCGTCATCTTCTCCCTTGCGCCGGGAGACCACGTCGTCGCCGCGGACGACGCCTACTATGGGACCGGCGTACTCCTGCGGGAGCAGTTCGCGCGGCGTGGGATCGAGGCGAGCTTCGTCGATATGACCGACCTCGACGCCGTCCGCGCCGCCATGCGGCCGAACACCCGCCTCGTATGGATGGAGACGCCATCGAACCCGCTCATCCGCATCTCCGACATCGAGGCGATCGCCGGCATCGCGCGTGAGGGCGGGGCGATCTCGTGCTGCGACAACACGTGGGCGACGCCGCTCCTGCAGCGCCCGCTGGATCTCGGCGCGGATCTCGTCATGCACTCCACGACCAAGTACTTCGGCGGCCACAGCGATGTGACCGGGGGTGCGGTGATCGCGCGCGAGCGGGGCGAGACGCTCGAAGCGCTGCGGAAGATCCAGACGGATGGCGGCCTCGTGCCGTCGCCCTTCGACGCGTGGCTCACGAGACGGGGACTCGAATCCCTCGCCGCGCGAATGGTCATGCACTGCATCAACGCCATCGAGTTGGCCCGCTTCCTCGACGCCCACCCGCGCGTCGAGCGGGTCCACTACCCGGGTCTGGAGGACGATCCGGGACACGCCCTCGCGGCGCGTCAGATGTCCGGCTTCGGCGGTATGCTGTCGTTCGATGTGACGGGTGGTCGGGACGAGGCGTTCGCGGTCGCCGCCGCGGTGAAGGTCATCGCCCGCGCGACGAGTCTCGGGGGCACCCACTCCCTCATCGAGCACCGGGCTTCGATCGAGGGGGCGGCGACCCGCGCGCCGGAGAACCTCCTCCGGATGTCCGTCGGCCTCGAGCACGCCGATGACCTGAAGGAAGACCTGGACCGGGCCCTCGCCGCCGCGGGCTGAGCTTGGCGAACTCGCCGCAGGAGGGCGTCGCCACGTTCCCGCGGGAACGTCTCAGCCCTCGAGTGCCTCCACCCAATCGGTGAAGATCCGCTCGCCGGCCGGGCGCAGCCCCGCGCGGCGCCCCGATTCGAAGAGCGCCTCGACGAAGGTCCGACCGTACCCACGGCTGCAGGCGATGAGGACGAGATCCTCGCGCCATGTGACGATCTGGCAGGGGACGTGGAGGATCGGCCCCTGGGTCAGGAACGGTCGGGGGCGCCCCGGTTCGAAGAGGTCGAGGCCGGTGACGCTCTCCAGTACTTCCGGCACTGAACCTCCCAGAAGGGCGAGCCAGCCGTGCGAATCGGTCGTGTCCGTGTAGTGCGGACCGTCCGGCATGGCCGGGGTTGCGCCGGGCCCGACGTGCCAGATCGAGGCCTGGGTTCCGTTCATCCGGTTAATCATCAGCCCGTCGCGGACCACGACTTCTCCGGGTCTGCGCGGCACGTCGAGGCCGGACGGCCGCAGGGTCCCGATGTTCCGGTGCTGGACGTCCCAGCGCGCGCGGTGGCTGAGGTCGACGAGGCAGGCCCGGCGCAGGGCGTCGGGGGGCGCGCGGTCCGATTCGTAGTCGAGCACGACGTTCCAGCCGGCCCGGCGTTGGGTGCGGGCGGGCACGGCGTCGAAGCGGACCGGAGACCGGCGATGGGCCGCGGGCGCCGCCTGCGATGGCGCCTCGCCGGACCGGCCCGGGCGCCCTTCGGGGGCGATCCGCAGGCGCTGTCCTTTCGGATCGTAGAAGTGGGGAGGCGCCACGGTCGCGGTCGAACGCACGGTCCGCCGGCCCAGCGACTCGTACAGGTCGAGCGAACGGCCCCGCTCCGCCAGCCGGTCCTCGACGAGCGCGAGCCCGTACTGCCAGCCCAGCGTCTCGCTGTGCCGCGTCGTACAGACGAAGCCGGCGATCCGGTCCCCGTCCACGACGAGCGCCCCGTCCCCGGGGCGTTGAGCCACGTCACGATTGCCCGTGGCCCCCGCGTCGCGGTCCGCGGGGTCGTCGACCCGCAGTCCGACGAGCTTCAACCTCCCCGGCTGTTCCTCGCAGTGGCGCAGCGCCACGGCGCCCACCTTGCGGGAGGCCGTGTCCCCGCGGTCCCAGAGCCAGCCCATGCCGATGTCGATGAGGGTGACGCGCTGCTCGGACTCCGTCCCGATGATCACGTGTCCCTTCTCGGCCCGCAGGCAGTTCTGCGCCTCGAGCCCGAACGGGCGGATGCCGTACTCCGCGCCGGCCTCCCACAGCAGGTCCCACACGTACCGGGCGACGCTTGCCTGCACGTGCAGTTCATAGGACAACTCGCCCACGAACCCGAGGCGCAAACACCGCGCCGCGACCCCGTCTCCCACCTCGATCTCGCGGCAGCCGAGGTACGGGAACGCCTCGTTCGACAGATCCGCGCCCGTGATCTTGCCCAGCACCCGCCGCGCGTTCGGCCCCGCCACGTTGATGGAGGCGAGGGCGTCGGTGAGGTTCACGAGGTTATAGTCCCACCCGTCGTGCCGCGTGTGGAAACGGAGCCACTCGACCGTGACGCCCGCCCGGTTCGAACTCGTCGTGAAGTAGAACTCGTCCTCGCCCCTCCGCACGACGACGCCGTCGTCGATGAGGTTGCCCGTATCGTTGCACATCGCCGAATACGCGCAGCGGCCGGGCCGGGCACGCGTCATGTCGGAGATGTAGACGCGCTGGAGCGCGCGCAGGGCGTCGGGTCCCCAGATCCGGAACTTCCCGAGCGGCGAACTGTCGAGAAGGCCGACGTTCTCGCGCACGTTGCGGATCTCCTCGAGGCACTGCCGGTCCGCGCTGAAGTAGCGGGCCCGCAGCCAGGGTCCCGCCCGGCGGAACACAGCGCCCCGCGAGGCCTGGTCGTCGTGCAGCGGGGTCTGTTTGTGGACGTCGTGGTTCGGGCCCGCGAGCGTTGCGAGGGAAGGGGGGATGACCGGGGGGCGCACCGTGGTGGCGGCGAAGCTGCCGACCGGCCGCCCCGCGATCTCGGCCATCGCCATGGCGAGGTTCTGGCCCGGCACGCGGTACTGGCCCGGGCCGAGACCGAAGTTCCCGAAGCGCTTCGCGAGTTCGGGCACATCGAAGCCGTACGCCGCGCTCTGGGCCGCGTTCTTCCACGTGCCGTCCTCGTCGAAATCGAGAAACGCCTTGCGGCCGGCGGCGAGACCCCGTCCGGCGGCCGGTCCGCGGACGATCGAGGAGCCCTCCGCGGGTCCCGGCCGGTCGGCCAGACGCGCGCGCTCCCGGGTCAGCGCCCCCCCGACGTCCGCTCCGCAGGCTGCGGCGGCTTCGAGCCCCGCGATCCGCCCGGAACATGTGAGCCCCTCGAGATCGGCGAGTCGAAGGACGCCGCCCGCGGCGAACACGTCGGACGGGAGGCGTTCGAGCTCGAACGTCCGGGTGCGCTCGCCGTGGCGGAAGCGCGCGCCGGCGCACGAGAGGACCCCGATGTCCGGTTGGCGTCCCGCGCTCGCCACCAGCAGATCGCACGCCACCCGCAGCGAGTCGCCCGCCGTGCCGCTCCCCGCCCGGGCCGCCAGTTCAACGCCCCGCACCCGGCTCCGCCCCCGCACGCGACTCGCGGCCCACCCCGGCCGGAAGTCGATCCCCGCGGCCGACAGCGCGTCCACCAGCTCCGGGTCGTGCCCGTCGCGCCGGGCGTCGGCGACGACGCGCACATCCACGCCAATCGCGGCCAGGTCCACCGCCGCCTCGAGCCCGAGGTCGTCGCCCACGCTGAAGGCGGCGGCCGCGCCCGGGCGGACGCCGTACGTCCGCGCGAGCCGGATCGCCGTGTCGACCTGCATGACGCCCGGACGATCGTTGTGCTCGAACACGAGCGGCCGCTCGATGGAGCCCGTCGCGACCACAATGCCTCGTGCCCGACACTCCCAGTGGGTTGTCCCACCGCGCTGGAAGCCCGTCAGCAGGTTCTCGCCCCACACTCCCGTGACCGGCGCGTGCCGGAACACGCGCACGGACGGCATGCGTCCGAGCTCTTCGACCAGCGCGGATACCTCCGCGGCGAGCGGACGACCGTCCCGCATGCGCCAGTCGAGGTGCCCCCCCAGCCACGGCCGGCGCTCGAACAGGCATACGCGGAGGCCGAGGCGCCCGGCCTCCAGCGCCGCGGACATCCCGGCCGGACCGCCTCCGACCACGGCCACGTCCGCGTTCAGGTAGCGCTCGCCCCGCTCCCCGGCCCGCGCCCGGTCGGGCGAGTCGAGCCGCAACACGCCCAGGCCGGCCAGCCCGCGCATCCGCTCCTGGAAGAAGCGGGCGGCCCAGGCGGGCCGGTGGAAGAGCCGGTAGTAGAAGCCCGCCGGCATGAACCGGTCCAGCCGGTCGAGGAAGCCGAAGGCGTCAAACCGCGGGTCGCCGCGCACGTTCTGGGCTCCGACCTCCATCCCCTCGCGCAGCGGCGTCGTCCCGGCGGACTGGTTCGGAACGCCGTCGATCGAGACGAGCTGGCTCGACCCCTCTCCCTCCAGGTCGTAGAGCCCCCGGGGCCGGTGATACTCGAAGCTGCGGCCGATGGTGCGGACCCCCGCCCCCCAGAGGGCGGAGGCGACGGTATCTCCCTCGAACCCTTCCAGCGCGCGCCCGCACCAGCGGAACCCGAGCGGTCGGGAGCGGTCGATCCGCTCCGTCGAAGAGGGAGGCAGCCGGCTCACGACGAATCTCCCCCGCTCGCCTCATTCCCGCCCGCCTCCGAGCCGCCGGGAAGTTCTTCCCGGTTCGTGGCCGGGTTGCGCCAGGTCGAAAACCAGACGCCGCAGCCCGCCCGGTGGTGCCACCACTCCTCGCGCGGCTCCGGGCGGTTCATGCGGAACTGCGACCAGCGAAAATGTGCCTCCGCCCCCCCGTCGAGATCCGTCTCGGCGGGCCGGGGGCCCCGCTCCGGCCCGCCGTACGTGAACTCGTACACGTCGCGCTTCCCGCACACCGGGCACGTCAACCGGAACGTCACGACCGGCCCTCCAGGGTCCGTCCCACGGTCAGCGCCACCGTCAGTCGCACGGTCAGCGCCACCGTCAGTCGCACGGTCAGTCCCACCATCAGTCCCACTGTCCGTACTTCATCGAGGCGGCGGTCTCCCCCATGTACCGGTTCTCGAGAAAACGGCGGAGCGCGAAGGGCTTCAGGATCTCCGGCGCCTCCTCACGCGCCATGAACTCCGCCATGTACTTTCCGGCCACCGGCCCGGACTTGAAGCCGAAATATCCCCACCCGACATCCAGATAGAGGCCATCGTATGCGAAGTTGCCGTCGAGGATGGGCGCCATGTCCGGCGTCATGTCCGCCAGCCCCCCCCAGACCCTCAGAAACCGCACGCCCTTCAGGCACGGCATGAAATCCGTGAGCGCTTCCGCCTGGTGCTTGAAGTAGCGCGCGGTGACGTCCGTCGTGTAGTTCACCTGCGGGTCCATGTGCGCGCCCGTCGCGATCTCCCCCTTCAGCGTCTGGTTCGCGTAGACGTGATACGCCCCGGAACTCACGACGTGGTGCAGGAACGGCTTCAGCGGCTGCGTCACCATGGCCTGGATCGTGAGCGGGTTCACCGGCAGTTCGATGTCGAGCATGGCCGCGATCGCGGGCCCGTACCCGCCCGCCATGATCCCCAGCCTCCGGCACCCGATCGGCCCCGCGTTCGTCCGCACCCCCGTCACCCGCCCGCCCTCCGTGTCGATCCCCCGGACCTCGACGCCCTGGTGGATCGAGGCCCCGTGCAGGCTGGCGCCCCGGGCCAGTCCCCACACCACCGCGTCGTGCCGCACGACGCCCCCCGGCGGGTGGTACATGCCCGCCTGGATCGGATGCGCGGGCCGGTCGGAGACGTCCAGCGCCGGGATCAGTTCCTTGCACTGCCGCGGATCCAGCAGTTCCGAGCGCACCCCGCAGAAGTTCGCCGTGTTGATGGAAAGGCGGAGCGCGGCCACCGCGGCCTCGCTGTGCGCGAGGTTGAGGTTGCCGCAGTCATGGAACATGAGGTTGAAGTCGAGTTCGTCCGTGAGGATGGGCCACAGCTTCAGGCCCTCGTCATAGAGCGGAACGTTCTCCTGGGTGCGCTGGTTCGCCCGCACGATCGCGGTGTTCCGCCCGGACCCGCCGAACCCGATGTACTGGCTCTCGAGCACGGCGATGTCCCGTATGCCGTGGTCCTTCGCCAGGTAGTAGGCCGTCGCGAGCCCGTGGATGCCGCCCCCGATGATCACCACGTCGTAGTGGCGGCGAAGCGGCCTCTCCTCCCACAGGCGGCCCGGGCGAAAAACCCCCGCTCCGAGCGCGGACTTCAGCCTCCCCAGCGGTCCGGGGCTCATCGAATGCGAGTCGAGTGGCGGCGGCTCAGCCGATGACCGAGTAGGACGAATCTGGATTCATTGTCCGGAGTCGGCTGAAAAACCCGAGGTTACAGTCCCGCCTCGTATATTTCATGTGGAACTGTACGGGGTCCGCGTCGTGATCGCGCCCATCCTCGACCGCCTCTATCAGCTCCGCCATGAGCTGGCCGGCGACGGGCGCGTTCTTGAACTGGTTCCCGGAGGTCCCTACCGCCATATAGAAGCCGGGCAGATCGGACTTGTCATAGATCGGGATCCAGTCGTCGGACACATCGTAGAGATCGACGAGCCCCTGTCGCGCCTCCGGCACGGGGAGTCCCCGCACCCGCTGGGCCTCGCGCAGGGCCTGCGTCCTCCACTGAACACTGAACGTCTTGTCATAGTCGTCCGGATCCTCCACCCATTCGAGATCGTCGCAGGGCGGATCTTCCGACCCGATGAGGATGTGGTTGCCGACTTCGGGTCTGGAATAACACCCGATATCGCTGTCCGAGATCAGCATGCCGACCACGTTGTAGTCGACGCCCTCCGGCGCGGGGACGTGGCACACCTCCTGCTTCAACGCGCGCGTCCGGATGTTCATCCCCTCCTCGACGCCCGCCATCCGGTTGATGACGAAGGAATGAGGCCCGCCCACGTTGACCACCACGGGCGCCCGCACCTCGGACCCATCCTGAACCCGCACTCCGGTGACCCGGCCGTTCTCGCGGAGGATCTCCGTGACCTCGGTGTTGAAGCGGAACTCGCCGCCGTGCGCCTCGCCGCCGAGTTGCACGTTGTGGCAGCAGAGTTGCGGATCGTTGATGTAGCCGGATTCCGGGATGTAGAGAGCCCCCGCCACGTCTCCACCCGTGGGCCGCCCGAAGCCCGGCTCCTCCTCCGTTACGGGAGGTCCGAACTGTCGCGTGTCGAGAAAGGAGAGCTTCTCCTTCATGCCCGCCGCATCCAGATCCTCGTAGGCCACGTGAAGCTCGTCGAGACTCTCCTTCACGTTCTGCAGGTAGTGGTTCTTCTCGGTCTTGGTGACGAGACAGCCGGTATTCACATAGCGGGCCAGCCCGGAGGGGTCGGGCACGCCGACGTACTTCCCCCAGTCGAGCCAGTAGAAATAGGACTCCCGCGCCATCGCCACGCCGTCCGGGGTCGAATAGTGGAGACGGATGATGGCGCAGGTGTTCGAAGTCGAGCCGTACCCGGCGGCGGGGAGCTTGTCGACGTTGAGCGTGCGGAGCCCGCGCTTGGCCAACTCGAACCCGGTGCAGACGCCGATGACCCCGGCGCCAATGATGATCGCGTCGTAATCCCTGGACATCGCCTCTCTCACGCGCCGATGCGTTCGTACACCGCGTGCGACACGCGCTCGTTCCCGTCCGCGTCGGTGCTGCGGTACTCGTTGTCGATCCGGTTCCCATCCTCGGAGAGCACGTTGATGATGACCTGCGTGACGCGGCCATCCCGGCGGCTCGTGATCCGGTTCGTGAACTCGTCGACGACTTCCACGGCCGTCTCGACCCCGTCGCGTCCGGTCACGGGGCGGAATGCGCCGTCGAACATCGTCTCGTAACTCCACTTCGACTCACCGCCGCGGGCGTTCGTGGACTCCACGGTAATCTTCATCCCGCCGTCCTCCCAGGGCTCGTACGTCATGACATTGAGCGACGGGGGCGGCGCGTCGGAGCGCAGCTTCCACACCCCGTAGCGCGGGTTGTCGCGCCCGGCGGCCGCGTCTGCCGGCGTCCCCGGATTGAACAGGAAGTAGTCGTAGATCGCGCGCGAGATCTGGGCGATCGCCGCCTCGCGCGCCGGGACGGGCCGCTCGGAGTCCTTCACGAACACGACCGTGATCACGTGCCCGGCCCCGTCCGGAAGGTAGATGTACCCGACATCGTTCGTCGTCCCGCCGATCGTGCCCGTCTTGTGGCCGACCGGCGTTCCGGGAGGCAGCACGCCCTTGATGCGGCCGGTGCCGGTCTGCACGCGCAGCATGATGTCCTTGAAGACCTCCGTGTTCTTCGAGCCCAGCGCCTTCCCCGCCCAGGCCATCGCCAGCAGGTGAGCCATGGCGCGGGGCGTCGACGTGTCCCGGGGGTCGGCGGCGAACGTCTCGCGCGCGGCCGCCCGGTCGGTGGCCGTGACGTTGCCCGCGAGGTCGCGGAACTCGGACAGCGAGATCCTGCCGTCCGCCGGGGTGTCCACGCCGGAGTAATCCCCGATGAGGACCGAAGTCGGACGGTCCACGCTCAGGCCGTCGACCCGGAGTTCGGCCATGCGGGCGTTCACGGCGCCGGGTCCGCCGGCGGCGGTCAGGGTGAGATCCGTCGCGCTGTTGTCGGAGATGAGGAGCATCAACTCGAGCAGATTCCGGAGCGAGAGCGCCACGCCGGGGTCGTCGAACAGGTTCGAGATCGTCCCGCTGCCGGGATGGATGTCGCCGGGTTCGAGTTCGACCATGTCCGCGAGCGTGATCTCGCCCCGGTCGACCCGCGACAGGAGTTGGACCGCGATCGGAACCTTGTAGGTCGAGGCCATCGGGAAGCGTTCGTCCTCGTTGAACCACACGGCGCGGCCCGTCTCGATGTGGACGGCGCCCACCCCCACCGTGCCTCCGCTGCCCGGCGCCAGCCGTTCGATTTCCGCGAGGAGGCGGCCGAGGCCCGGGTCGTCCGCCGGCGTGACGGACTGGGCCGCGAGGGGAAAGGCGGACAGCAGCGCGACGGCGAGCGTCGCGGCGGCCAGCCTCGTAAACCTCGTCAATGAAGGTCGTGTCCGGAGGCGCATGGATTGTGCTCCTTGTTCATCCCGCCTTGTTTCATCCCGCCTGAGTCCTGCTCCGTGCCGGTACGGTAGCCATTGCGCAACGCGCGGACGAGACCACCATGGCGGGTCGCCCCGAGAGGCCGATCCGTGACATACTCCGCGCATGGACGCAGGGGAGGAGGCCATGCCGGGCGACGGGAAGGAGACTGACGCAGGACGTTCCCGCGGGAACGTTCCGGGCGACGGCGGCGCGCTGTCGTCCGAAGAGCGCCGGGCCGCGGAGGCCGTGAACGCGGAACGCCTGTTCGCGCTCCTGGCCGACCTCATCGCGATCGAGAGCGTCGCGAACCGGGAGACACCGGCCCAGGAGCGCGTGGCCGCGGAGATGCGGACCATCGGTCTCGAGACGGACGTGTGGGAGATCGACTTCGAACGGTTGCGCCGCCACCCCGCCTACACCGCCGACGTGGACCGCCACGAGGGTTTGGGCGTCGCCGGAACCATGGGACGGGGAGAGGGCCGCACGCTGATCCTCAACGGCCACATCGACGTCGTCCCTGCGGGGGAGGTCGGGCGCTGGAGGCATCCGCCCTTTGAGCTCACGCAGCGCGGCGGGCGACTGTTCGGGCGCGGAGTCGTGGACATGAAGGGGCAGCTGTGCAGCGCGCTGGCGGCGGCGCGGGCGCTGCGCGACGCGGGGATCGAACTGGACGGCGCGCTCCAGACCCAGAGTGTGATCGGCGAGGAGGACGGCGGCGCGGGGATGCTCGCCACGATCGAGCGCGGGCACACTGGCGACGGCGCGATCGTCGTGGAGCCGACGGAGTTCGTCATCGCGCCCGCGCAGGCCGGCGCCCTCAGCTTCCGGCTCACCGTCCCGGGACTCGCCGCGCACGGGGCGCTGCGGGAAGAGGGTGTGGATCCGGTCGAGAAGTTCATCCCCATCTTCCGGCGCCTTCGGGCTCTGGAGGCAGACCGGAACCGTGACGTGGCCGACCCGCTCTTTCAAGGGGAAGCGCTGCCGTACGCCCTGACCATGGGACGGCTCCGGGCCGGGATCTGGCCCTCGACGGTGGCGGAGAGCCTCGTCGTGGAGGGTCGCTACGGCGTCGCGCCCGGAGAGGATCTCGCCGGGGCGCGACGCGCGCTGGAGGACGCGGTGGCCGAGGCCGCTTCCGGTGACGTCTGGCTGCGCGACCACCCGCCCGCCGTGGAGTGGGCCGGGGCGCAGTTCGCGGCCGCCCGCACGGACGCGAGCGACCCCGTGGTCGGCGCCCTGGCCGGGGCCGTGCGGTCGCTCGGCGGCACGGAACCTCGCGTCGGAGGCGTGCGGTACGGCGCGGACATGCGGCTCCTCGTCAACCACGGCCACGTGCCCACGGTGCTCTTCGGCCCCGGCGACGTCCGCGAAGCCCACCGCCCCGACGAGAGCATCCGCGCCGAGGACCTCGTCGAACTGGCCCACATCCTCGCCGTCACCGCAATCCGCTATTGCGGGACCGGAGCGGGGTGATGCGTCCTCCCATTGGGCCAAGCCTTCCGGGCGGATCACGTCTCGCTAAAGTTGAGGCTACGGACGCTCATCAACGGCCGGTCAATTCGAGTTCCCCCGAGGACAGGTGCTGCCATGTCTGCTCGAACGTCGATCGCAATCAGGTTGGCCCTCTCGTTCGCCCTGGCGCTCACGACGGCTCCCGTCTCGCTCCAGGCGCAGGCATTCGCGGTCGAGGAGGCGACGATCGCGGAAGTCCACGCCGCTTTCCGGTCAGGCGATCTCACGTGCGAGGGGCTCGTCGAGCGCTACCTGGCGCGCATCGACGCGTACGACAAACAGGGACCGCTTCTCAACTCGATCGCGGTCGTGAACCCGCGAGCCCTCGAGGAGGCACGAAGCCTCGACGCCGCCTTCGCGTCCGGCGGCCTCACCGGACCGCTGCACTGCATCCCGGTCCTCCTCAAGGACCAGGTCGAGACGAGCGACATGCCCACGACCTACGGATCGGCGCTCTTCGAGGGCTACATGTCCGAGCGCGACGGAACCATCGTCACGCGGATGAAGGACGCGGGCGCTCTGATCCACGCGAAGACGAACATGGGCGAGTTCGCCTCCCGCTACGTGGGATCCGGGTTCGGGATCATCCGGAACGCCTACGACCCGCGGCGGAATCCGAGCGGTTCCTCCGGCGGCACGGGCTCCGGCGTGGCGGCCAACCTCGGCATGATCGGCATCGGAGAAGACACGGGAGGCTCCATCCGGGGCCCGGCGGCCGTGGCCTCGCTCGTCGGCCTCCGTCCCACGCTCCCCCTCGTGAGCCGGTTCGGGATGATGCCCGCCAACCCCACCACTGACACCATGGGCCCGATGACCCGCACCGTGACGGACGCCGCCATCCTCCTCGATGTCATCGCCGGCTACGATCCCAACGATCCCGTGACGGCGTACTCGGTGGGACAGGTCCCCGACTCCTACGCGGCCGGACTCGATGCGGGAGCGCTGGCGGGCGCTCGGATCGGCGTCATCCGCGAGCCGATGGACCGCTCCGTGGACACGACATCGGAAGGATTCCGGCAGGTGCGCGCCCGGATGGAAGCGGCGACCGGCGCTCTCCGCGACCTGGGAGCCGACGTATTCGATGTCGCGGTCCCCGGCATCGAACGGGTGAGCAGCATCTTCGGCGCCAACTCCTACGAGACCGAGGAAGTGACCGACGCCTACCTCGCCGCACTCCGCGACCCGCCGTACCGGTCGCTGGCATCGATCCTCCTCTCCGGCCGCGTCAATCCGTGGCGGGCCGCCGGCATGGCCGGTCTCCTGGGGAAGACGACCCGCGACCCCGGCTATCTCGAGTATCTGCTCGACCGCGAGCGGGTCCGGCAGGACGTGATGGCGACGATGGCGGAGCACGATCTCGACGCCTTCGTCTACGCCACCTTCGACCACCCGCCGGCTCTGATCGCCGACGATGTGGAGACGAACCCCGCCCCGAGCGACCGCTACGCCCTCGGCGACAACCGCTCCCTGAGCCCGCTCACGGGCTTCCCGGCGCTCACGGTCCCCGCCGGGTTCACGGACGACGGCCTCCCCGTGGGTCTCGAGTTCCTGGGACGCCCCTTCACGGAGGCGATGCTCCTCGGCTTCGGCTACGCCTTCGAGCAGGCGACGAACCACCGCCGCCCGCCGCCCACGGCCCCGCCGCTCGATCGTTGATGCACGGATGATGATGGATCGGTACTTGGATGGGTGGTCGTTGACCAACGCGTGATGCGTCATAATATTGTGCATGTGTCGCAATCATGCACAACCAAGAGGGGTGATGTCGAGGATTCACTTCGTCGTCAGGGAGAGCGCCAAGATCCGCTACCAGGCCCAGGCGGAGCGCGAAGGCAAGTCGCTCGGGCAGTGGCTGCGCGAGGCGGCCGACGAGAGGCTGGAGGCGGCGCGTCCACGCCTGTTCACCGTAGAGGAACTCGAGGCGTTCGCCGCCGAGTGCGACGCGATGCATCCACCCGGCGCCAAGGAGCCGAACTGGGAGGAGACCAAGCGCATGCTCGTCGAGACTCGGTTTCCGGATCCTGGCGCATGATGCTCGTCAACGGCCTGGGGAGAACGTGGTCTCATTTTGGATCCGGCTACCGGCGTGAGGCCGGCGGAAGGAAATGATCGTGTCCCGCATACACTTCGTCGTCAGGGAGGCGGAAAAAGTGCGCTACCAGGCGCAGGCCAGTCGTGAGGGAAAATCTCTCGGGCAGTGGTTACGCGAAGCCGCTGATGCGAGGCTGGCCGCCACGCGTCCGCGTAAGTTCACCTTGGAGGAACTTCGCGAGTTCAACGCCGCGTGCGATGCGCGGCGGTCCGACGCTCCAGAACCCGACTGGCCCGACGTGAAGCGAGTGATCTCGGAGTCCAGGCTCTCCGGGATCGAGACGGCGTGATCTTCGTCGACGCGAACGTCTTCATGTATTTCGTCGGCGCCGATCAGGCTTTCAAGGCGGAGGCCCGGGCGTTCTTCTTTCGCTCGAGGCGGCGCGACCGACGCCTCGTGACGTCGGCGGAAATACTTCAGGAACTGCTCCACACGTACGTCCGAAGAGGCGAACGGCGCACCTTGAACGTCGCCTTCGATCTCGTGGACGCGACAGTGGCGGAAGTCTGGCCCGTCGAAAGAGAAGATGTGGAACGGGCACGACATCTGTCGACCCCGCACCCTGAACTCCAGGCGCGCGATCTTGTTCATCTTGCCTGCTGCATCCGGCGGGAGCCCGAGGACCTCATGACCTTCGACCGGGCGCTGGCCGCCGCCTGGCGTTCCCGGTCGCCCCGCAGGAACTGACGCGAGGCTCGGCAGGCCGCCCCGCGCCGCCTCCCCCCTCCGTCCGCCGCCTCCGCCGCGTCACTTCGTCGCTCGCCGCGCCCTGTCTGACCCGTGTCTTCCGGGATAGCGTATCCGGCGAAGTCTCCGTACAAACCTGCAAGGCGCGGCAAGAAGGAGAGCAGCGAGATGAGGGATTCGTCGAGGCGGCGCGCGGCGCGTGCGCGGATGGTGTTCGTTTGGGGCGTCTTCATGGGAGTTCCCGGTTTCCCTCCTGCCGCGATGGCGGAAGTTCGGGCGCAGGAGGTGGACCAGGCGCTGGCGGCGGAGGTCGTGGCAGGCCTCCCCCTGCGCGAGATCGGTCCCGCCGTCATGGGCGGCCGGATCGCGGACATCGCCGTACACCCCCACCGGAGCAGCACCTGGTACATCGCGGTCGGTTCCGGCGGGGTGTGGAAGACGACGAACGCGGGCGTGACGTGGGACGCGATCTTCGAGGACCAGTCCGTGTACTCGATCGGCGACGTGGCGATCGATCCCAACAATCCGGACGTGGTCTGGGTGGGGACCGGAGAGAACGTCAGCGGGCGCCACGTCGGCTGGGGGGACGGCGTCTACCGCAGCCGCAACGGCGGGGAGACGTGGGAGAACGTCGGTCTAGGCGACTCGCAGCACATTGGGAAGATCCTGGTCGACCCGCGCGACAGCGATGTCATCCTGGTGGCCGCGGAGGGGTCGCTCTGGGCTCCGGGCGGCGACCGCGGCGTGTACAAGTCCACCGACGGCGGCGACTCCTGGCGGCTCGTGCTGGCGATCGACGAGAACACGGGCGTCACCGACATCGAATTCGCGCCCGGCAATCCGGACATGGTCTATGCGGCGGCGTACGAGCGCCGCCGGAAGATATGGGGGCACCTCGCCGGCGGACCCAACTCGGGCATCTACAAGTCCACCGATGGCGGGGAGAGCTGGCGCCGGATCTCGGCCGGACTCCCGACGGGCGATGTGGGAAAGATCGGACTCGCCGTCACCCCGGCGAACCCCGAAGTCGTGTACGCCACCATGGAAGCGAACGACGATGAGCGGGGCTTCTACCGTTCACTCGACAAGGGGGAGAGCTGGGAGCGGCGGAACTCGTACATCTCCGGCGGCACCGGTCCCCACTACTACCAGGAGATCGAAGCCTCCCCGCACGATGTGGACGTCGTGTATCAGATGGACGTCTTCATCCAGGTCACGCGGGACGGGGGCGCGACGTTCGGGAACCTCGAGACGGCGCGCGACAAACACAGCGACAACCACGCCCTCTGGGTCGACCCGGAGGACGCCCTGCACCTGATCGTCGGCACGGACGCCGGCCTGTACGAGAGCTTCGACGACGGCCGCACGTTCCGGCACTTCCCGAACCTGCCGATCTCCCAGTTCTACAAGCTCGCGCTCGACAACGCGGAGCCGTTCTACCACGTGCTCGGCGGCGCGCAGGACCTCGGCACCCTGTGGGGGCCCGCCCGCACGACGAACGTCGAGGGCGTGCGGAACCGGGACTGGTACGCGCCCATGGGAGCGGACGGGTACGCGGTCCAGATCGACCCGCGGGATCCGGACATCCTCTACCTGCAGACGCAGCAGGGGAACCTCTACCGCTACGACCGGGGGAACGAAGAGGCGCTCGACATCCAGGCGCAGCCCGCGCCCGGCGACCCGCCCGAGCGCTGGAACTGGGACGCGCCGGTCCTCATCAGCCCCCACAACCCCGACCGCATCTACCACGGCTCGCAGCGCGTGTGGCGCTCCGATGACCGGGGTCACTCGTGGACGGCGATCAGCGGCGATCTGACGACGGACGTGAACCGCTATGAACTGGAGTTCATGGGCCGTGTGTGGAGCGTCGACGACCTCATCGACAACGGCGCCATGTCCAAGTACGCGACCCTCACGGGGATCTCCGAATCGCCGGTGACGGCGGGCGTGATCTACACGGGGAGCGACGACGGACTCATCCACGTGACGGAGGACGACGGGGCGAACTGGCGGCTCGCGAACGCTCTTCCCGGCGTGCCCGAACGGGCGTTCATCAACGACGTGGAGGCGTCGCAGTTCGACGCGGCGACAGTCTTCGCCGTGGCGGACAACCACAAGGAGGGCGACTTCCGGCCGCTCGTGTTCGAGAGCAACGACGCGGGCCGGACGTGGCGTTCGATCGCGGGAGATCTGCCCGACGGGACGATCGCGTGGGCGATCGAGCAGGATCACCTGAACCCGAACCTGCTCTTTCTCGGGGCCGAGTTCGGCATGTACGCGAGCGTGAACGGCGGCGCGAACTGGCACATGCTGCCCGGGCCCACCATCCCGCACCGCGATCTGGAAATCCAGCGCCGCGACAACGACGTGGTCGGCGCGACCTTCGGCCGCGGCTTCTACGTGCTCGACGACTACACCCCGCTGCGCGAACTCGCCGGGGGCACGAACACGGCCGTGGCCGCCGCGGAGGGAGGGGCTGTGTTCCCGATCCGCGACGCCTGGTGGTACATCCCATCGGTCCCCATGCAGGCCCGCGGCAAGCCGACGCTGGGGTCGGACGACTACACGGCGCCGAACCCGGACTTCGGGGCCACCCTCACCTACTACCTGCCCGAGACGGTGACGACGGCGGCCGAAGCGCGCCGCGCGACGGAGCGGATGGTGCGGGACCAGGGCGGCGACGTGGCGTTCCCCGGCTACGACGTGCTGAACGAGGAGGCGGCGGAGAGCGGCCCCCGGGCGCTGATCGCCATCGCCGACGCGGACGGCCGGACCGTGCGCTGGGTCGCCGGGCCCGCGAGCGAAGGGCTGCACCGCGTGAGCTGGGATCTGCGGGCCCCGGCGCCCGATCCGATCGACCTCACGGTGCCCGGCTTCACGCCGCCGTGGGTGGGGCCGCCTCAGGGGCCCCTCGTCGCCCCGGGCGCATACTCCGCGCAACTCGTCGTCGTCACAGCCACAGGCGCGCGGGAGGTCGGAGTGGCGCGGACCTTCGAAGTGAAAGCGGTGCCCACGGCCGAGCCGGGCACGGACTTCGGGGCCGTCGTCGCTTTCCAGAACGAGGCGTCGGAGTTGAGGCGCCGCATCGCCTCGGCCGGCGAGGAAGTCGGCCGCGCACGCGACCGGCTACGTCACATGCGGGCCGCGCTCCTCGAGGCGTCTGACGCCCCGCTCGACTTGTTCGGCGATCTCGACGCGCTCGGCGCCGGCCTCCAGGACTTCTCGATCCGTCTTTTCGGCAACCCGGCCCGGCAGCGCCTGAACGAGTCCACCGTGCCCTCGATCTCGAACCGCGTGGGACGGGTGATCGGCGGCCACTGGGACACGCGCCAGACGCCGACCGCCACCCACCGCCGCAACCTCGATATCGCCGAAACGGACTTCAGCGTCTGGCTTGCCGAGTTCGCGAACTTCATGGACGGCGCCTTCACCGGCGCCGAGACCGCGCTCGAAGCGGCCGGGGCCCCGTGGACCCCCGGCCGTCGCCTCCCCGGCGGCTGACGGCCGAGAAAGAGGCCAATTTTCATGGCGGCTAATACCAGATGGGCGGCGGGGAGGGCGCTCGGGCGCATCGCCTTCGCCTACCAGCGGAAACGCCCCGCGTGGCCGGTTAGCCCAGGGGCGCCGACGCGCGCCCCGGTCGTCAGTGGCCGATGGCGAGGCCGTCCTTGCGGGGATCCGACGCGCCGGCCCAGCCGCGCTCCAGCTTCATGACGAGCTGGCCGCCGCCGAAGGAGGCGCTCTCCCAGTCCACGAGTTCGTGGCCGAGCGCGCTCATGCCGGTCTCGAGTCCGCCGGTCAGCCGCTCGACCGCGACGCGCAGCCCACCCATATGCCGGAAGCGGGCCGCGTCGATCGCCTGCTGCGGGTCCATCCCGAACTCGATCATGTTGAGGACGACCTGCGTGTGCCCCTGCGGCTGCATCGACCCGCCCATCACGCCGAACGCCATCAACGGCTCTCCGTCGCGGGTCACGAACCCCGGGATGAGCGTGTGGAAGGGCCGCTTGCCCGGCGCCACCTGGTTCGGGTGTCCGTCCTCGAGGGTGAAGCCGGCGCCGCGGTTCTGTAGCACGAAGCCCGTCCCCGGAACGACGACGCCCGAGCCGAACGCACCGTAGATCGAGTGGATGAAGGAGACCATGTTCCCGTACCGGTCGGCGACCGACAGGTAGATCGTCTCCGTGGCGGTCGCGAATTCGCCGGGCTCGACCCGCTCGGCGGCCACGGCCGGGTTGATGAGCGCCCGCCGCGCCGCGAGGTAGTCGGGATCCAGCAACTCCTTCGGGTCGATCTCCATGTGATCGGCATCGCCCACGTGCCGGGCCAGGTCCGCGAAGGCCACCTTCTTGGCCTCGATCAGGTGGTGGAGGTACTCGGGCGAGTTATGCCCCATGCCCGCCAGGTCGAACGGCTCGAGCATCCCCAGCATCTGCAGGGCGGCGACTCCCTGGCCGGCGGGCGGCAGTTCCCAGACCGTCCACCCCTTGTAGTCCATCGAGAGCGGCTCGACCCAGCGCACCTCCATCGCCGCCATGTCCTCCGGCGTGAGGTAGCCGCCGAGTTCCGCCAGTCCCTCGGCCACGCGCGCCCCCAACTCGCCGCCGTACATGGCGGCCGGGCCCTCCGTCGCGATCGTGCGCAGGGAACGCGCGAAGTCGGGGTTCCGGAACCACTCGCCCGCTTCCGGCGCCCGCTCACCGTCGATCAGGTAGGTCGCGGCGGCCCCGGGGTCGGCCTGCAGCTTGCTCAACTGCCCCCGCCACTGGCCGGCGATGATCGGCGTGACGGGGAAGCCCTCCTCGGCCAGTGCGATGGCCGGCGCCACGAGTTCGGCGAGCGGGCGGCTTCCGTACTTCTCGTTGAGCGCGCCCCAGCCGGCGATCGCCCCCGGCACGGTCACCGCCCCCGGTCCGGAGCCCGGCACCCGGTCGTAGCCATCCGCCCGGATCCGTTCCGGCGTCATGTGGGTTCCGGCGCGGCCGGTCGCGTCCAGGCCGACGAGCCGACCCTCGTCCGCAGACCAGAAGAGCGCGAACAGATCGCCTCCGAGCCCCGTCATGTGCGGTTCGACGAGCGACAGCACGGACGAGGCCGCGATCGCAGCGTCGAAGGCGTTGCCGCCGTCGCGCAGCACGCTGAGCGCCACGCTCGACGCCATCGGCTGGCTCGTCGCGACCATCCCGTTCGGAGCGTAGACGGTGGATCGCCCCGCCATGGACCCCGGAACATTCATCGCGGCCTCCTGACCTGACGAGTTCCTCAAGCTCTCCGCGTCCGCGGTGCCGCAGGCAACGGCCGCTAGGGCGACGAGGGTAGCACTGAGAGCCGTTGCCACGTCATAAGCGGAGGTTCGGTGTGGCTTCATGTGGCCTAACTCGCCGGACCATTGCGAGTCATGCTGAACAACTGCTCCACCGGCCTCTTCGCTCACCGGTAGGCTGTCCTCGGAGGCACGATCAGGTCAGCCGGCGATGGCGACAGCACCTCATCATCGAGAGCCGCCGCAAATGCTTCGGCCGACACGCTGTAGACCACATACCCTCCCAAAGGCGATTCCTCGAAACGTGTGATGGCGCTCTCCGGTGATAGCGCTTCCTGCCTGCGGACGACTTCCTCCACCGCCTCCGCGAACCGGTCGCAATAGAAGTCCGGCATGACGCGAGGAAGCATGTCCATGGTGAGCATCGAAACTCCTCATGTTCGGGTGATACTGATTAGGTAATCTAGGGTGTCAACCGTTCATCAACCAAGATCGTACGTGCGATCTGAGGTTTACGGTCGCTACGGCCTCCAAGCGGCCATGGCATCCCAGCGCGGGTTGCGCGTGATGTTCACCGGCCCCGATCCGTCCGCCCGCATCGCGTAGATCTCGGAGTTCCCGTCGCGTTTCGTCGAGAACACGATGAACTCGCCGTCGGGCGACCAGCGCGGCAGTTCGTCCACGCCGGCGCGTCCGGAGAGATTCGTCTGGCCGCTGCCGTCCGCCCGCATCACGTAGATCTCGGCGTCGTCGATGTCCCGGTAGGAGGTGAAGGTGATGCGCGATCCATCCGGCGACCAGGCGGGCGAACGCGCACCGCCCTCGGCGGGAAGCCGCGAGAGCCCCGTCCCATCGGCCCCCATCGTCCACAGCGAGAACCGCCGGCCCCCGTCTCGGTCCGACGCGAAGACGATCCGCGTGCCGTCGGGGGACCAGTCCGGGTCCACGTCGAACGACGATGGACTCCGCGTGAGGTTGACCGGATTCGACCCGTCCACGTCGATGACCCAGATGTCCGGATCGCCCGTCCGCTCGGAGACGAAGACCACGCGAGTCCCGTCCGGAGACAAGCGCCCGGACCGGTCGTAGGCCGTGTCGCGGGTCACGGGCCTCCAATTCGCGCCGTCCGCGTCCATCAGGAAGATGTCGGGATTCCCGTCGAGCCAACTCGTGAACACGATCCCCGACCCGTCCGGCGTCCAGCTGGGCTCGAGGTTCGTTTCGCCTTCCTCCGTCAGGGGCCTCTGTCCGGTCCCGTCGGCGTTGGCCACCCAGATGCGCATGTATTGCTCGCGGATCGCCGTGAAGACGATCTCACCCGCCGCGGGCGGCTCGGGACCCGTGGCGTCCCCGCACCCGAGCGCCACCAGCGCGACGAGCGCCGGGCGAGGCAGCCGGCCGGGCACTTTCCAGGCACCCATGACGTTCGTCCGTTCTCCAGGGCTCGGGATATCTCGCGTGGCCTGACCCCTCGTTGCGTCTCGCCGGGACGCGGACGAGCTTGCGCCGCAGCGGTTCGGACCGACCAGGGAGTCAAAGATGAGACAATTCGCACGCTCGCACCAAGCCCTCCTGCCCGCCCTGTCCCTCTTCCTCGCCCCGTTCCTCGTCACCGGCTGCGGGGAGTCGACGGATGATGGGGAGGCCGCCACAGGGGAAGAACTCCCCATGGAGGAAGCCGAAATCGAGCGTCGCGCGCGCGAGATCCACGAGGGCGTGCTTACGATCGACACCCACGACGACATCCCCTACAACTTCGCCAGCCCCGAAGTGGATCCGCTCAACGCGGACCGCCAGGTGAACCTCGAGAAGATGCGGGCCGGCGGACTCGATGTCGGCTTCTTCATCGTCTACGTGGGCCAGACCGAGCGCACGCCGGAGAACTACGAGGCCGCGAAGCAGGGCGCGATGACGAAGTTCGAGGCGATCCACCGCATGACGAACGAGATGTACCCGGACCTCATCGGGCTCGCGCACACGGCGGACGACGCGGAGCGCATCCACGCCGAGGGCCGGCTCGTGGCGGCGATCGGGATCGAGAACGGATATGTGATCGGGAGGGATCTCTCCCTCCTCGAGACGTACCACGAACTCGGGGCGCGCTACATCACGCTGGCCCACAACGGGAACAACGACATCGCAGACTCCGCGCAGCCCAACTTCGCCTTCGGCGACACGCCGGAGGAGAACGGGGGGATCAGCGACTTCGGCGAAGAGGTGATCGCCGAGATGAACCGGCTCGGGATCATGGTCGATGTCTCCCACATCTCGAAGGCCGCCAGCCTCGAGGCCATGCACCTCTCCGAGACTCCGGTCATCGCATCGCACTCCGGCGCCCACGCGGTGAACGCCCATCCCCGCAACATGGACGATGAGCAACTGTATGCCCTGCGCGAGAACGGCGGCGTGATCCAGGCCGTCGCCCTGGGGGCCTTCGTGAAGTCGCCTGCCGCGGAGCAGCAGGCGGAAGTCACCGCGCTCCGCGAGTCGATCGGCTTCACGAGCTTCTCCCAGATGACGGACGAGCAGCGCGTCGCCTTCCGCGACGGGATGGCCGAGATCCGGTCGCGCTACCCGGCGGTCAACGTGGCGGATTTCGTCGACCATATCGACCACGCGGTCAACCTGATCGGCGTCGATTACGTCGGGATCAGCTCGGACTTCGACGGGGGCGGCGGGATCGACGGGTGGAGCGACGCCTCGGAGACGCTCAACGTCACGATCGAACTCGTGCGACGGGGCTACTCGGAGGATGAGATCCGGCAGCTCTGGGGCGGCAACACGCTCCGCATCTGGCGCGCCGCCGAGCAGGTGGCCGCGGAAATGCAGCAGGCCGGGGGTTGATCCGCCGAATGGAGACGCCCCGCCCGCGCCGTCGCCGCCCCCGGACCGCGAACGCCGGCCCACGGGCCACGGTCCTCGCGCGGGCGCCGGCAGTGGCCGCGCTGGCGATGGGCGTGGCCGCCTGCGGCGAATCGTCGGGCGAAGCCGGCGGGGCCGACGCACCCTACCGCATCGGGGCCAGGATCGAGGTGGGGGCGGCCCCGCACGGCATCCGGTTCAGTCCGGATGGGGACACCGCCTGGGTGGCCCTGAGCGGCGAAGGCCGGATCGCGGTCGTGGACCTCTCCGAGTCCGCCGTCGTGGCGCGCTGGGAGGCGGGGGACACCCCGCTCGACCTCGTCCGCGTCGATGGCGGCTGGCTCGTGAGCCAGTTCCGGGATTCGACGCTCATCCGGCTCGACGACGAGGGGCAGACCGTCCCCGACGCGGTGTGGGGCGTCGGGGCGGGTCCGTCGCTGTTCACGCCCGGGACCGTGCGCGGAGAGACCTGGATCACGACCGAGTTCTCGGACCGGCTGTGGACGGTGGACACTCGCCGGGGGGCGCCGCGTGCGTTCCACACCACCGGCGATCGCCCCTATCCGGCGGACGTGATGTGGGACGGGTCCTACGCCTTCGTGCCCAACCTCGATGCCGGTACGGTCTCCGTCATCGACCTCCTGAACGGGGAACTGGACGCCACGGTCGAGGGGTGTCCCGGTCCGCCCGGGGGCGCGCTCACGCCCGACCAGGTCACGTACGTCGTCGCCTGCGGCGGATCCGACGAGGTGGCCTTCATCAACACCGCATCCTTCGCGATCACGGGCCGCGTGTCGGAGGGTCTCGGACCCCGCCCGTTCTCGGTCGTCGTACCCGGCGATGGTCGCTACGCGCTCGTCAACAACGCGGGCGGGAACACCGTCTCGGTCGTGGACCTCGAATCGCGCACGGTTGTCCAGCGTCTGGAGGTCGGGGATCAGCCGATCGTCCTGCGCGCGCACCCGGACGGCGAGCGCGTGTTTGTGGCGAATGAACTCTCGGGTACGCTGGTCGAACTGGCGCCAGCCCCGGCAGCACCGGAATCGCCTGCTCCCTCCGAGGCGGAGACGACGCTGAACGAGGTCGTCGTACTCGGCATGATCCACTCGGGCCACGAGACCAGCGAGATGTTCAGTCTGGAGGTCGTGAGAGACCTGGTGCGGGAGATCGATCCGGACTACTGGCTGACGGAGATCCCGCCCAACCGCTGGGACCGGGCGCGGGCCGAGTTCGAAGCCACCGGGACGGTCGAGGAGCCGCGGGTCCGCCGCTTCCCCGAGTACATGGAGGGACTCTTCCCCCTCTCCCGCGAACTCGACTTCGAGGTCATCCCCACCGCGGGGTGGACGGAGCCGATGTCGGACTTCCGCGCCGGCTATCTCGACGCCTACTCGCGGGATCCGGCCCGGGCCGAAGGATGGGCGGAATACCGCGCCGCCGCGGAGGCTTCAGCCGACGCGCTCGCCGCGGGCGCGGCGGACGACCCGCGCTGGATCCACACCGATGCCTACGACGAAGCCTACGACATCCGCATGCGGACGTACGCCCGCCTGTTCGACGCGCAACTGGGCCCCGGTGGCTGGGAGGCGATCAACGCCTCGCACTGGGCGTACATCGAGGACGGGCTGGACCGTCACCGGGGGGAGGGCGTCCGTTTCCTCCTCACCTACGGAGCGGGACACAAGGGGCCGTTCCTCCGCGAACTCCGGAAGCGCGACGACATCGTGCTCCTCGACGTGGGACCGTTCCTCGATCGGGTGCCGGCATTGGCCGCAGTTGCCCCGCCGCGGCAGCGCGCCCCGCGTCGTCCCTCGACCGACCCGGTCTTCAATTCCTCGGAGCACAGGGATCTTTCCGAGCGGCTGGTGTCCGTCAGCGGCGGCTTCTTCACGCCGGACGGCGGTCTCGTTGTGGCCGACCGCACCGAGATCCACATCATCGACATGGCGTCCGGGGAGCATCGAGTGGTGGGGCGCGAGGGAGGGGGGCCGAAGGAATTCGGCCACATATCGCGGGCGATTCGCACGTCGGAGGGTGTTGCGGTTTGGGACTTCCTCAGGCGGCGCGTCGTGTCCATCAGCCACGGAGGCGAATTTGGTCAGTCGCGAAGCTACCTGGATGTAGTATTCAACAGCTTTCATTCGCTGAGACCGGTAGCCCATCATCCGGACGGCAGCACCGTCTTCCGTGACGGGGACGGATCCGATGGGGTGCGGGATTCGGAAGGTCGATACTGGCAGCGAGCTCGGTATGTGGCGGTGAATGCCGACGGCGGACTTCGGGTGGTCGCGGAGACGCAAGGCAACGAGCGGTACTCCGACACGAGACTCGACCGTCCCGTGTTGTTTGCACACCGGACATTGGAGGCGGCGACCGCAGACCGTCTCGTCGTCGCCGAAACTGACCAGGGATCCATCTCGGTACTCGACTGGAGCGGCGTGCCGGTCGCCGGTATTCCGATGCCGACCGGCGTGAGGCTGTCCGCAGACCAGGTGCGGATGGAACGAGAGTCCGAGGCGTCGCAGCGACAGGGGCAAAGGGGGTGGCTCATGGAGGCCGCGTCGGACGGCAGGTTCCCGTTCGCGCCGTCGGACGTAGAGGAGCGACTCCTCTCCTTTATGCCGGACTGGCCGGCAAACGAAGTGGCGCCCCCGATCGATGCGATGCTGACGGACTTCGATTCGAGACTCTGGGTGAGAGATTATCGGCTTCCCGGCCAGGATAGCGTAACGTGGCGAGTGTGGGACATCGACCGGGAGCGGCTGTTGTTCACGGTGAGCATGGATGGTGAGGACAGGTTGCTCGACGCGCGAGGCGACGTCGTGTTGCTGCGCCGATTGGACGCATTCGACGCTCACCGGGTTGTGGTTACTCCGCTTCGCCCCGAGCAGGCCCAAGAGGGGACTTAGGGGGGGACTTAGTCCCCGAGCAGGTCGAGGATCGCGGACTTCGAGATCAGTTCCGAGAAGACGTGCGGGTCCCCGCCCGGCCGGTAGAGCACGTAGAAGGGGATGCCGTAGCGGCCGAAGTCGGCGAGGTAGCGGCCGATCGAATCGTCGCGCCGGGTCCAGTCGGCCCGCATCGCGATGACCCCGTGCTGCTCGAACGCCCCGGCCACCTCCTCGGTCTCCAGGAAGAGCGTCTCGTTGACCTTGCAGGTGAAGCACCAGTCCGCCGTCACGTCGACGAACACATAGGTGCCCTCGGCGGCGAGTTCCTCCGCCCGGTCGCGGTCGAAGGGCTGCCATGCGATGAGACGGTCCTCCGGCGCGACGCCGATCGTCGATGGCCCCGCTTCGGATCGCCCCCCGGCCACCGTGGAGACGGCCACGACCATCAGCCCCGCCGCGGCGACTCCGGCGAGGCGGCGCGGCGCCCGCCCGCGCTGCGACCGGCTTGCGAGCCAGATCGCGAGGGCCACGGCCAGCAGCCCGATCTCGAAGAAGGCCACGCGCGGCGCCGACACCAGGCCCGACATCACGAACAGGAGCCACACGAGCGTCGCCGCGAGCAGGAACCCCATCACCACGCGGAAGGTCGCCATCCACGCCCCGGGCTTCGGCAGCACGCGCCCCGCCGCCGGGAAGGCCGCCAGCAGCAGATACGGAGAGGCCATGCCCGTCCCGATCGCGCCGAACATCGCGGCCGTCGTGCCCGAATCCTGCGTGAGCGCAAAGCCGAGCGCCGTCCCCAGGAAGGGGGCGGAGCAGGGCGTCGCCATCAGCGTGGCGAAGAAGCCGGTCACGAGGTGGCCCGCGAGCCCTTCGGATGGACCCGTCGAGCCCACCTTCGCCAGCGACCCCGGCAGATGGATCTCGAACAGCCCCCACATGTTGAGCGTGAAGAGCAGGATCACGACCGCGAGTGCTCCGACGAACAACGGCTCCTGGAACTGGATCCCCCAGCCCACCGCGACGCCGGCCGCGCGCGCCCCGATCGCCGCCCCCGCCAGCAGCAGGAAGGAGAGAATGATCCCGGCTGCCGTGGCAAGGCTCCCCGTCGTAAGGGCGCGCCTGCCCCCCTCCGCGCTCTTCATCAGTCCGAACACCTTCAGCGACAGCACGGGAAGGACGCACGGCATCGCGTTCAGGATCAGCCCGCCCAGGAAGCCGAGAAGCACGAACCACAGAAGCCCGCGTCCGGCGGCGGCGCCGAGCTGCGATCCCCGTCCGCCCGTCGTGGTTTCCGCCGCCGCGAAGAACTCGGGGTTCGCGACTTCACCCCCGGCGGCGATTGTCAGTCCCGCCGTGGCCGGCGTCGTCACCGGCGCGAGGCACATTTTGTCGTCGCACGCCTGGTAGGTGACGTTCGCGCGAATGGGGTACGTGCCGGCCGCCGCTCCCGCCGGCGTCGGCAGCGCGGTCCGGATGAAGATCTCGCCCTCGTACACGGAGATGGCGGTGGGCGCGAACTCGAAGCGCTTCATCTCGCCGGGGGGATAACGAGGCGTCTCCGGCGCCGGCCAGTCGGGCGGCGCCTCGATGTCGATCTCCGTCGCGATCAGGTAGTCGTAGGTGGGTTCGTAGCTGTTCGTGTGCCAGCCGTCCTCGATGGTGAGGCGCACCGCGAGTTGCGCGGGCTCGCCGGCGAGGTAGGCGGTGCGGTCGAGGGCGATGGCGATGTCCCCCTTCTCGAGATCCAGCGCCCCCTGCCGAGGAAGCTGCGCCGCGCCCGGGCCCGGGAGGAGAGATCCCGCGACCGCCGCCACCAGCGCCGCGCGCGCCAGCCACGCCCCGCCTCCGTATGTCCTGCTTCTCGAACCGACCACCATTCGTCCCGACCCCTTCTGACCCCTTGAATGCGAGCTTCCGACGACGCGGTGGGAAATTAGCCGTCCGCCGTCTGCGTCAAAACACCCGTCACCCCCGCCGCGATTGACGCGCGCAAAGGCGGCGGACCACTCTGAAAGCCACGAGGAACGTCCCGCGACACCGGAATCCGGAGGCTGACATGAAACGCTGGGGTCTGTTGCTGCTGAGAGTGAGCACGGGGTGGCTGCTGGTGATGTGGGGTTTCGACAAGTTTCTGAACGTGGAGCACGGCCAGCGGGTCGCCGAAAGCTTCTACCTCGGGATCGGTGCGCAGGCGGTCGTCCAGAACGTATTCGGCGGCCTGGAGATACTCCTCGGCCTGCTCGTGGTGGCGGGCCTGTGGAGGAAGCGGGCGTACCCGGTGACATTCGTCGTCCTCCTCATCACCGCGCTCGCCGTGTGGAAGTCGATCCTCGATCCGTGGGGCTGGGTCCTCGACGGATCGCAGGTTCTCTTCTATCCCTCGATCATCATCTTCGCCGGCGCCATGGTCCTCTGGGGCACGATGGATGAGGACGAGATGACGGTCGACGCCCTGCTGGGCTGAAATGGGCTGACGCCGGGCGGATGCGGCTGACTGCGCCGGGCGGTCCTGGCCCCCGGCCGACGCGGTCGGACGCCGCGCCGGCCGGGGCAGGGGATCAGCCGTGCTCCGGCTCGGGCTGGCGGACCTTTCCGAGCCGCCACATGCCGACAGCGACGAGCACCGCGACGATGGGCAGGCCCGCCGTCCCCGTGAGGACGATCAGCGAGGCCATCAGGAAGGCGACCGTCGCGGCGATGAGTCCCGTGAGGAGCCAGCCGCCGAGTACGACCAGGATGCCCGTTACGCGCTGGCCGCCGTCCGTCATGGTCCACGTACGGTCCCCGAAGGAAGCGCCCATCGCGGCCATGAACGTGATATAGGTCGTCGACAGGGGCAGCCTGTTCGCTGTGCCTATGGAGATGAGCAGTGCGGCGACCGTGAGGTTCACACTGGCGCGCAGCAGGTCGTACGGAGGATCCGATGGGTCCACCGGGGGCGGCGCCGTCTTCCCCTCGATATGCGCCCTGATCCTGCTCGGCGTGAGGCGCCGCGCCGCGAGGAAGCCATTGTACCCCCACGTCGCGATCGTCGTACCCAGCTTGCTGTTGCGGAAGCGCTGCCGCGTGTGGCTCTGGGCGGCGAGCCGGATTTCCGTGTCGGTTACGCGGCGGGCTTTGCGCGATCTGATGAGCGCCGCCGCCATGATGATGCCTGCCGCCAGCAGCGCCCAGGGCGGCGTCGGCACTCGACCGGAGAGGTCGACGCCGTCGACGAGCACCGCCTGGAAGGCCGCCACCGAGGGGCCGATGAAGTTGACGAGGTCGTTCCCGGCGAACGCCATGGACAGTGCCCCCGTGCCCGTGAGGACGATGACGCCGACCACCGTCCTGGGTCGATGCCGGAGTACGAGCGCAAACACGCTCGACAGCACGAACACGCCCACGAGGATCAGAACGATCTGATCGCGGAGCATCGCCATCGTTCCTTCACCGAGGATCGCGGCGCCCTGGAGACCCTTGAACAGCACGAAGTAGGACATCGCCGAGAACGAGACACCGGTCCAGAGCCAGCCCCAGCGCGGAAAGCTCTTCTTCAGATCGAATCCGTACAGGACCCGGACCAGCCACATGATCGCGGCCGCGCTCACGAAGGCGGTGATCACGGAGAGGAAGATCGCGGTGTAGATGCCGAGTACCGGCCCCGTGTTGATCACCTCCATCGCCCCGCGCAGCCCGCCCGCCGAGGTCCAGAAGGCGACGGCGATCGAGGCGCCGACCAGCTCCGACACGATCGAGACCGTTGTGCTGGTCGGCAGCCCGAAGGTGTTGAAGAGATCCAGGAGGAGGACATCCGCCGCCATGACGCCGAGGTAGAGGGCGAGGATGGAGGTCAGGATGATCGTGCCGTTCGCGTCGACGAAGTAGCTGGGATCGAACACGCCGCGCCGAGCCACTTCCATGAGTCCGCTCGAGGTGAAGGCGCCGAGAAGGATCCCGACCGTGGCAACGACCATGATGACGCGCCGCCGAGCCACACGGGACCCGAACGCCGAGTTCAGGAAGTTCACGGCATCGTTCGCGACCCCGACCCAGAGGTCGAAGGTGGCGAGCCCGAGAATCAGAAGCAGAGCACTGGTTTCGAACAATGAATCAACGCCTGGCTGGGGCTGCCTACGTCCGGAATACGGTCACGCCGAGGTGCCGCACAAAGCGCTTTTCAGCGCCAACCCTAGGCCGATTTCCGCGCGGGGCAAGCGTCGTGACGCGACTGTTACGTCAGCGCCCCCCAACTTCGTCTTCACCAAGGCGATCCGACGGGTGAGGCGGCTCGCCGCCGGATCGTTTCAGGAGCTGTCGCGCTACCTGGATGTCCGCCTCGTCCGAGCGCTCGGCAAAGAACTCGGCGGTTCTCATGGCCGTGATCTTCTCCGCAACAGCCGTGGCCACGAACTGATTGATGCTGGTGCCGTCTTCTCGACTGATCTCGCGGACCGCCATCTTGAGAGATGAGGGCAGACGCAGGGGGTAGGTGCTGGTTTGTTTCTGTTTCCGCGTCATTCTCGCATCCTTTGAAGCACTTGTTGGGGCGACAACAACTTCATCCCGAATCTCTGGGCGGCGTCACCGAAATCCCGCCGGTTGAAGGTGACCAGTGCGTTGGCGTTTCCGTTTATCGCGGCTTCCAGCACCATCTCATCCGCCGGATCACGAAGCTGCGGACGCCAGAGAAACCGGGATCGCACGGGCTCCGCCACCGCACACAACGCGGAAACGATGGAGCCGACCTCGGACTCCTCGAGGCCTGAGGCAACTCGCTGCGCCGGAGCTTTGCATATACTCTCGTATTCGAGTACGAGTGCGACCGAGAGCAGCAGAGTGAACTCCCGGCCAAGCGCTCGGTCGAGCAACTCTGCCGAGGCCCCCGCGGGGCTTCGTAAACCGGCAACGATGATGTTCGTGTCCAGAACAAGACGCATCATCCACGATATCACATCTTATGCGATGTCGCCACGGCCGCCTGGATCAAATCAAAGGAGGCGCAAATGCGTGTCCCCCCATTCCTGATGGAGCGGTGGCAGTCGACGTTCGAGCACCGCGTGGACTACAACCTGTCCGAAAGCGGCGTTCATCCCGTCACCCTTTCGGAACTTCTGGAACTCATCGACCTGGACCCGGAGGATGTTCGCCTCGAGTACGGCCAGAGCGACGGTTCCGATCCGCTCAAGGCCGCGGTCGCGGACCTGTACGAGGGGGCGGCGCCCGACAACGTCATCGCCACGACGGGCGGGGCCGAGGCGAACTACGTGGTCCTCTGGAGCCTCGTGTCCGCGGGAGATCGCGTAGTGGCGCTGGAGCCGACCTACGGCCAGACGCCGGGACTCGCGCGGGGGCTCGGCGCGGACGTCGTCTCGTGGCAGTTGAGGGAGGATCTCGGCTGGCAGCCCGAGCCGGGAAGCGCAGCCGACGCCATCACGCCCGGGACGCGTCTCGTCATCGTCACGAATCCCAACAATCCGACGGGATCCGTCCTCACCGAGGCCGCGATGGACGAGATCGCCGCGGCGGCGGAGGCGGCCGGGGCCTGGATCCTGGCGGACGAGGTCTACATGGGCGCGGAGGTCGAAGGCCCGGAGACGCCGAGTTTCTGGGGCCGCTACGACCGGGTGATCGTGACGAACTCGCTCTCGAAAGCGTATGCGCTTCCGGGGCTCCGGCTCGGCTGGATCACGGCGCCGGCGCACATGCACGAGGAGTTCTGGAGCCGCAAGGACTACACGACGATCACGCCGGCCACCCTCTCGGACATCGCGGCGAGGCGAGTCCTGAGCGCCGACGTGCGTCCCCGCGTGCTCGCACGGACCCGGGGGATCATCCGCGCCAACCTCTCCCGCGTCACCCGCTGGCTCGATGACCGCGCGGACCTGTTCTCGTACCGGGCCCCGGACGCCGGCGCGATCTGCTACGTGCGCTACGGTCTCGACATCAACTCCACCGAACTGGCGGAGCGACTGCGGGCCGAGAAGGGTGTGCTCCTCGTGCCGGGGGACCATTTCGGCATGGACCGGTACCTGCGGATCGGCTTCGGGAACCCGGCCGCGGAACTCGACGCGGCCCTCGACCGGGTGGCGGCCCTCCTCGAGGAGACGTACGCGGCGGTCGCGTAGCGGCGCGTGGGTACGGTTGAAGTCGAGGTCAAGCTCACCGGGCGTCCCGCGGAGTTGTCCGCGGCCTTCGACGACCTTGGCGGAAGTCGACCGGCTCGCCAACAGTTGCTGACGACCTACTACGACACGCCGGAGGGTCATCTCCGGCGCCGTGGGTACGCCCTCAGAATCCGGAGCCGGCGCGGCGTCCGGGAACTGACCCTCAAGAAGGACGAGGGGGATGGACTGACCCGTGGCGAGTGGACGTCGCCCTTGCCGCCCGCGACCGGGGGCGAAGGGACGCCGGGGCTCGATCGACTCCCCGCGGAGGCGCCCGTCGACGATCTCGGGGTCACGGCGACCGACGTTCTGAACCCCACCTTCCTCACGGACATCGGGCGCACGAAGAAGGAAACCAGGATGGGCGATGCGCTGGTCGAGGTGTCGCTGGACGCGGGCCGGATCTCGGCCGGCGGGCGTGAGACACCGGTCGCCGAACTGGAGTTGGAACTGCTGAGCGGGCCGGTGGGGGACATGCTGGCGGGCGGGCGCACGCTGCTGAAAAAGCGGCGCCTCGCGGTCGGAACGCGCTCCAAGGCGGCGGGGGGCACGGACCTGCTTCTCGGCACGTCACCGGCCGCCGTCCGGGCGACCAGAGTGAAACTCGATCCGGCGGATTCGATCGACGGGGCGCTCGCGAAGGTGGTCCGGGCGGCGTGCGTCCACGCAATGGGGAATCTCGCCGCGGTCCTGGAGGCCGGCGACCCCGAAGGCATCCACCAGCTGCGGGTCTCCCTGCGTCGGCTGCGCTCGGCGCTCCTCTTCCTCAAACACCATCTCGGCTCCCGCGCCGCCGCCCTGAACCGCGAGGCCCGCCGGGCGCTCAAGCGGCTCGGCCCGGCCCGCGACCTCGATGTCTTTCTGCTCGAGACGTTGCCTCCCGTGATCGACGCGAACCCGGGAGTCTCCTCGCTGCCGCGCCTTCGTGACGCCGCCCGGCAGCGGAGGGAGGCGGCGCATGCGTCGGCTCGAAAGGTGCTCCTGGGCCGGCGGTTCAACCGGTTCGTCCTGGATCTGCTGGACGTGGCGCACGGCGGCGGACTCGTCGTCGAGGACAGCGGCGAATCCCTCATGGAGACGGCGAAGGACAGGCTGAACGGCAGGTACCGGAGTCTGATGAAGGCGGGGAAGGGTTTCGAACATCTCGGCGAGCCGGAGCGCCATCGGGTCAGGATCGCGCTCAAGAAGCTCCGCTATGCGTGCGACTACTCCCGGAGCCTCTTCCCGGGCCCGGCGGTGGGCACCTGCCTGCGGCATCTCTCGTCGCTGCAGGACGATCTCGGACGCCTGAACGATGCGGCGGTCGCGCGGCAGATCTCGCGGGAGCTGGCCGCGGCCGATCCGCACGCGGCCGAGGGTGCGTCGGGGGTCCGCGACTGGTGCGACGAGCGGGTCCGCGCGGCGGAGCCCGGCCTCATCGAGTCCTGGCGGACCTTCGTCGCGACGGAACCGTTCTGGTAGCCGTCCCGGCATCCGTGCTGGTGGCCGTTCCGATACCCGTCAGGGCACAGTCAGAGCATGATGCGCGGACCCAGCGAACGGCGATGGTTCCGGACGCCGCGCGCGAAGAGGAGCAGCGTGAGCAGGAGCGCGGCTCCGCCGATCACGAGTCGCACCGGGTTGTCCGAAACGCGGTTTCCGGGGTTGCTGAGCAGGGCGTCGAAGAGCGTGGGCGGATCGTACAGGACCCCGCCCTTGCCCACGCGGGAAACCGTCTGCGTGAGAGAAATGTCCAGGCGCGGATCGCTCTCGAGAATGAGAAAGTCCCCCAGCTTGCCCGGCTCCAGCGTACCCCGCGAATCTTCGAGTCCCAGGTAGCGGGCCGCCTCGCGCGTGGCGGCGTAGAGGGCGTCCTCCGCCGTCAACCCGGCCGCGACGAGCGCGTCCATCTCTTCGTGCAGCGCCAGCCCCGGCGCGAGCGCGCCGTTCGTGGCCGTGGAGACGGATCCCCCGGCGGCGTGGAACTCCCGCACGAACTCGCGGAGCACCTCCAGCGCCGCGCTCAACCGCTCGGCCTCGGCGGGCGTGCGGCCGGGAAGGAGTCGGTCCTGAATGCGCTCCGTGACCATCGCGTACTCGAGAAGCCGGTTCATCCCGTGCGGGAGTCGGTAGGGCGCCGCCCAGCGCTCCTGCTCCAGCAGGCGTGGCGCGAACGCGGCGCCCCGGGCCCCCAGCGCGCGGGCGGAGTCCAACAGCGCCTCGCGGTCGGCCAGCGTCGACCGCGATCGCGCGTAGACGAGGAGATCTCGCTCCCCGCGTCCCGGTGGCCCGGTGTCGAGCGGGATCGTCGCCGCGACGACCTGGCCGAAGAGACCGAGCGGGTACGGCGGCTCCTCAACGGGATTCGCCGGCCGCGGCGCGGGAATGCGCCGGTCATCGCTTCCTGTGGGCGGCAGCGGCTCCCCCTCGGGTCCCTCCGGGATCTCCGGCACAGCCGCCGTCGTGACGCCGAGCAGGAAGGCCAGGTAGGCGGCCTGCTCGTTGCTCGGCACTTCGACGGCCTCCTTCACATCGATCAGCCCCGGCACCACCCAGAAGCCATCGGCGTCGAGCACCTCCACGCCCGCCGGTTCGGCGCAGTCGGCCTGCGCGCCCACGCACGTCACCAGGCCGTCGACCACGACGAGCCGCCCGGTCGGCCACACGGCCCCGGTACCATCGATGATGTTCGCGTTATCGACCACGATCGACCCCGGCCCGCCGCACGCCGCGAGGCCGACCAGAAGAGCCGCCCACGCTCCCGGACGTCGGTTGATTCCCGTCATGAGGTTCCCGTTCCGTTCAGGATCTCCATCGCCTCCCGGTGAAGCGCCGGCGCGGCCGCCACCGTCGACGCGCCGCCGATGGGATCGTCCCCTTCCCAGGTCGTGATCACCCCGCCCGCGCCCCTGATCACCGGGACCAGCGCCGCAATGTCCCACGGGTGCATGATCGGATCGAGCATGATGTCGGCTCGCCCCGTCGCGACCATGAGATATCCGTAACAGTCGCCCCAGCCACGGTACAGCGCCGTTCTCGACCACAGCGCCTCGAACCCGGCGAGGTCCCGGTGCCGGCCGACCGCGCCCGGATCCGTCGTCAGGAGCGTCGCCTCCGACAGCGAGCGATCCTCGCGCACCCGGACCGTCTCCCCGTTGAAGGTCGTCCCCGACGCCGTGCCGATGGCCAGCTCGCGCGTGATCGGCTGGTGGATGACCCCCAGAATCGGCTCCCCGTCGCGCAGCAGCCCGATGAGCGTCCCGAACAGAGGGACTCCCGCGACGAAGGAGATCGTCCCGTCGATCGGATCCAGCACCCACACGTATTCCGCGTCGTTGTTCTGCGGGCCGAACTCCTCGCCGACGATGCCATGGTCGGGGAAGCGCTCCAGAATCCGGTCGCGCAGGAGCGTCTCGGCGTAGCGATCCGCCACCGTGACGGGCGACGCGTCCGCCTTGGATTCCACGGCCAGATCGGGATGGCGGAACATGCCCGCGATCGCCCGGCCCGACGCCTCGGCCAGCTCCGCGGCGAATTCCCTCAGCGAATCGGGGTCCACCTCTCCTCCGGTTTCGGGGTGTGGGTTTGAGCGCCATCCGGCCCACAGGATAGGTTGCCGGACATGCTCAGGCTTCATCCGTACGAATACCACATGCCGCGCGCGCTCGACGAGGCGCTGTCGTTGCTCGCCGCCCATGGCGACGACGCGATGCCCATCGCCGGCGGAACCGACCTCGTCCCCAACATGAAGCACGGGCTGTTCACGCCCGGCCACCTCGTCGCCCTAAGCCGCGTGCGGGAGATGCGCGGGATCGCTTCCACCGGGGACGAGATCCGCATCGGGGCGGCCGAGACGCTGACTTCGGTCGCGACCCACCCGGAAGTCCTCGCGCAGGTCCCCGGTCTGGCCCGGGCCGCCGAACTCGTGTCGGGTCCGCAGTTGCGGCGCGTCGGCACGATCGGCGGCAACGTCTGTCTGGACACGCGGTGCGCGTACTACAACCAGACGAAGTTCTGGCGGAAGGCGCTCGGCTACTGCCTGAAGAAGGACGGCGACGTGTGCCACGTCGTGAAGGGCGGCACCCGCTGCGTCGCGGCGCACTCGGCGGATACGCCGCCCGTGCTCGCCGTGCTCGATGCGGTCCTCGAGGTCGCGGACGGGGCGGACGGGGATCGGACCCGCGACGTGCCGATAAGGCAGTTCTTCACATCCGACGGGATCTGGAACCGGTCCATCGGGAGCAGCGAACTCGTCGTCGCGATCCGGATTCCGCAGCCGCCGCCGGGTACGCAGGTCGCGTTCCAGAAACTCCGGTCCAGGCAGGCGATCGACTTCCCGCTGGCCAACCTCGCGGTGCGCGTCGGGCGCGGAGACGACGGCCGCGTGTCCGACTTTCGCCTCGTCGTCTCAGCGATGGGCGCCTATCCCCGCCACGTGGGGAAGGTCGAGGAGGCCGCCCTGGGGAACCGCCTCCGCCCGGGCGTGATCGAAGCCGTGGCCGAGCAGGCGTTCCGCCAGTGTCACCCGCTCTCCAACATCACGGTCGACCCGGAATGGCGCCGGGCCATGATCCCCGTCCTCGTCCGCCGCGCCCTCAACGAGATCGCCGCCGCCTGAAGACTTGGGGCCGCGCGGTCGATCCCCGGGCTCGGTAGACGGGGCTCAGTAGGCGAAGAGGTCGGCGAGCGGGACGTAGGCCTCGCCGGCGAACGCGAGAACGTCGTCGATACCGAACAGGATCTCGTCGAGGGCCACGAGTTCGGAGTCGTTGAATCCCCGTCCGGCGGCATCGATGAAGACCGGCGCTTCAACGGTGCCTTCCACCAGTGCCTCCACGCGTCCCGCCTGGCGGATCTCTCCCTCCTGCGCCCCGTTCACGACGGCGAGGTCGACGAGCGTCAGCCCGGCCGAGCCATCGATGTCCATGCGGAACTGGAGATCGGCGAAGGATCCGTCCGCCGATAGATCGCCGCCGACCCGCAATCGTACCTCGGTCCCCTCGGCCGAGAGCACGCGGTGCGTCGACGTGACGCGCGTCATGCGGGCCGCGTCATCCGACTCCAGCAACTCGTCGAGTTCGAAGTCGAAGCGTCCGTTGTGGTCCTCCACGAAGCCCTCGGCGAGCAGGCTCACCGATACCCCGTTCGCGTCGGATGCGAATGCGCCGTCGACGAGGTAGTCGGCGATGCGCCGGGCGCCGCCGCCGCTCCTGTCGAAGGCCCGGATCCGCAGGCGGGCGGACACCGCGTCGCTCTCGTCGGTGAGATCAACGAACCCGAATGGCCGCAGCGGAAGCGCGGGGAGTCCGGAGGCAAGGTCGACCACATACAGTTCGAACCGGACGCCGTTTTCCGGACCGCCCTCCCCGTATTCGACATACGCGTCGATGGACGCATCGAAGATGAACTCCTTGCCGAGGACGTTGATGGGGAAGAGCGGGATCTTCGCGCCCTGTGCGCGGCTTGCGGCGACGTTCGCCACCGCGCGTTCGAGCGAACGCGGCTCGAGGGCGCGGAGGAGATCGACCCGATCGGATGAGCCGCGGAGTTGCGAGTGGGCGACCCGATTCGCCCGGGGTGCGGCCAGCCCGAGCACCTCGGCGATTGTCCGCACCTGGGCCACGACTGCGTTGTCCGCGGCGAAGCGGAGCGAGTAGATGGAGTTCGCCGTCAACTCGGGATCGAAGGGAGGATCGGGCAGCGGCGGTCCGATGATGCCCCGTTCTTCCCCGCAACCCGCGGCCGCCAGTACGAGCAGCCCCACCACCAGGGCACGACATCTTCCCGCCACTGCGATCCTTCCCCTCATGCTCCGCCTCGTGCTTCCCCTCAGGCTTCCCGTCATGCTTCACACGGATCATTCGATTGGACAGGAGAAAGACGAGGCAGGCGGGGAGCGGGTCACGGGAGGTGGGGGCGGCTGGTCCCGATCCCCACCCCGCACATACCTTGGCGAAGCGTTCAGGAAACCGACATTCGCCACGACGACCCCCGACCGGGGGCTCTTGATTCCGAGGAGGTAGGATGCACGCCTTGCCCGACCTGCCGTACGCTCACGATGCGCTCGAACCGACGATCGACGCGCGCACGATGGAGATCCACCACGGCAAGCATCACCAGGTATACGTGAACATGCTGAACGGCGCGCTCGAGGGTCACGACGACCTTGCGGGCCTCTCGCTGGAGGCTCTCCTGCGCGGCATCGCCGACGTGCCCGAGTCGATCCGCGGCGCGGTGCGGAACCACGGCGGCGGACACGCGAACCACTCGCTGTTCTGGACTTCGATGTCTCCGAACGGGGGCGGAAGTCCGTCCAGCGATCTCGCGGCCGCCATCGACGGCGCCTGCGGCTCCTTCGACGACTTCAAGGCAGCGTTCCAGCAGGCCGGACTCACCCGCTTCGGCAGCGGCTGGGCGTGGCTCGTCGCTGGCGGCGGCGGAGATCTGTCCGTGTACTCCACCGCGAACCAGGACAGCCCGCTCATGCAGGGAGACACGCCGCTCCTGGGCGTGGACGTGTGGGAGCACGCGTACTACCTGAACTACCAGAACCGCCGGGCGGACTACCTCGCCGCGTTCTGGGATGTCGTGGACTGGGCCGCCGTGGCCGCCCGCTACGCCGCCGCCACCGGCTAGGGATGGTCTGAACCAGGCGGCTCGGGGGCGGGGACGCTGGATCAGGTGAACCAAAATCCTCGCCCGTCAGGGGCAAACGTCTACGCACTCGTCGGGGTGCACGCGGTGAAGGGAAAGCCACAGCGCCTCGTACTCGTAGTTCGCCGCATCGTCTGCAACAGGGAACCGCCAGTTGCGCCAGCACCACCACCAGCCGCAGGGCGGGCTCCTTTTCTTGATGTCGTCCAACGTGAACCCAAAGGGTTGATCCGGCGGAAACGGCGCGCGGTTCACCCTTAGTCGCCACTCGACATTCGGCTCGAGAGTCCACATGCCTGAGCCTTCCGCGACGATACGGTTGTCCTGCACGAGCCGTGCGGAGAACCTCATGGCACCGGAATCCGGCACGCGGAACTCCAGCCCGCCGTCAACGAAGTCGGCAGCGGTGAACGTCATGCGCGGGTCGACACTGCCGATCTCGAGTTCGAAGCCCGCGAAACCTCTCGGATCGTCGAGCGCATTGACGAGCGTCACCTCCTCGTCGCTATCGTCCGGCGGCCAGTGAAGACGTTGTTCCCGGGAGTTCACGTGCATCAGAAGCGTCGCATCTTGAGTCTCGAGCGAGTTCGAACACGAAACCGCGGCGATGCATGTGGCGGCGAGCAGCGTTGCCTTGCTCTTCATCGGATTACCCTCCGATCCGTCTCCTCAAGGATCGACTCGCACAAAACCTCTCTCGCCTTCGCAGCCCTCGTCGCGGTGGCGTAAACGTGTGATCGGAGGGAAGCGTATCCGGCCCTCGGACACCCCTCTCACGTTGTAGACGCCACGAGTTGGCGAAACCGGACATCGGTCGACGCGAAACAGCCCGCCGCCCGGGGCCCCGGGGTCAGTCGCCGAGGCTGACGCCGAGCGCTTGGGCGGTCATCACGATGTCGCCGTCCACCGGCACCACCTTGAGATCGGCGAGCGCCTCGGCGAGCGGGATCGCGCGGACGTGCGGCGGGTCGAGCGCGACCATCGTCCCGAAGCGGCCGCGGGCCACGCACCGCACGGCGGCGGCGCCGAAGCGCAGCGAGATGACGCGGTCGTAGGAGTTCGGCGTGCCGCCGCGCTGCAGGTGGCCGAGCGTCAGCGACCGCGTCTCCTTCCCCGTGCGCCGCGCGATCTCGCGCGCCACCACCTCGCCCAGCCCGCCGAGCCGCTCCTGGTCGTCGTCGCCGCCGTGGACGGTCTTCATCACCATCTCGCCCCCGGCGGGCGTCGCGCCCTCCGCCACGCAGACGATGCTGAAATCGCGCCCCGCCGCCTCGCGGTCCCGGATCTTGTCGCACACTCTCTCGATGTCGAAGGGAATCTCCGGGATGAGGATGACATCGGCCGAGCCCGCGAGCCCGCTGTAGAGCGCGATCCAGCCGGCGTGCCGCCCCATGACCTCCACCACCATGACGCGGCGGTGGCTCTCCGCCGTGGAGTGGAGTTTCCCGATCGCGTCGGTCGCCGTCGCGACCGCCGTGAGAAACCCGAACGTGAGACTGGTTCCGCAGAGGTCGTTGTCGATCGTCTTCGGCACGCCGACCACCGGGAGCCCCCGCTTCGACAGCCGGTGTGCGAGGTCGAGACTGCCGTCGCCGCCGATCGCGATCAACGCGTCGATGCCATGCCGCCGGAGGCCCTCGATGATCTCGCCGGACCGGTCGCGCTCCTCGATCGAGCCGTCCGGCAGGCGCACCGGCCACGCGAACGGGTCGAAGCTGTTGGTCGTCCCCAGAATCGTCCCGCCACGGTGCGTGATTCCCCGCACCTCATCGCTCCCCAGCGGAATCACCCGCCCCGGATCATCCGGCAGCAGCCCCCCGTAGCCGTTCTCGACGCCCACCACGCTCCAGCCGCGGTGGAGCGCGCTCAACACGATGGCCCGGATCACCGCGTTCAGCCCCGGCGCGTCGCCTCCGCCGGTGTTGATCGCGATCTTCCGGATCTTTCCCGCCCGGTCCGCGCGCGGTGCGGCCGTCGCGAGATCCTCGTCGCCGGGTACCGTCTTCTTCTCGTTCATGGCCCGATTATCGGCGAGAGTGGAGGTTGACGCCACTACCGGCGACGGTGGGGGTTGACGCTGCGCCCGCGGGTCGGCACCCTCGCTCCCCATGTCGCCGCGCCGCCCGCTGGAAACGATCCTGTTCGACCTCGATGGCACGCTCGTTGACTCGACCCATCTCATCGCCGAGTCCTGGCGCCACACGATGAGGACCCACTTCGAGGACCCCCCTCCGGACGAGGTGTGGCTGCGGACGCTGGGCCAGCCGCTGCGGACCCAACTCGGCTACCTCGTGGACACGGCCGAGGAAGTTCAGGCCATGGTCGACACCTACATCGACCACAACTTCCGGGAACACGAACGGCTCATCCGTTCGTTTCCGCACGTCGGCGAGACGCTCGTTCGACTCTGCGGGAAAGGGGTGCGGGTCGGCGTCGTCACGAGCAAGGCGAGTGCCGGAACGGCCCGAAGCCTGGCGGCGTGCGGGCTGGACGAAGCGCTCTTCGACGTGATCGTCACGTCCGATGAGCCCGTGCCGCACAAGCCCGACCCGGCCCCCGTCCGCCTCGCGCTGGAACGCCTGGAGGCCGCCGCCGAAACCGCCGCCTACGTGGGCGACTCGGTGTGGGACATGCGGGCCGGACACGCGGCCGGCGTGACGACGATCGCCGCCCTGTGGGGCCCGTTCTCGGAGCGGGAACTGGTGATCGAGCGTCCCCACATCATGCTCGACGCGATCGAGGATCTCCTCGGCTACGTCGCGGCGCCCGACCCGTCCCGGCCGCCTGCTTGACGGATCGCCTGCCCTGACGGATCGCCCGCGTTAGTCCCCGGCGTCCGTCCCGTTCTCCGAAAAGGCGAGCGTCCCTCCCTCGAGCGAGCCGTTGGCCAGCGCCGCCGCGAGCGCCTCGTTCAGCGTGTCCACGAGGTGGAACTCGAGCTGCTCGCACACGTGATCGGGGAGATCCTCGAGGTCCCCCTCGTTGACGGCCGGGAGAATGATCTCGCCGATCCCCGCGCGGGCGGCCCCGAGCACCTTCTCCTTCACGCCGCCGATGGGGAGCACGCGTCCGGACAGCGTGATCTCGCCCGTCATGGCGACATCGTGCCGCACGGGGTGGTCGCCCAGGGCGCTCACCAGCGCCACCGCCATGGCGATGCCCGCCGACGGCCCTTCCTTGGGGATGGCTCCGGCGGGGACGTGGATGTGGATCTCGTGATCCCGTAGCCGCTCCTCCGTGAGATCGAGTCCGTTCGCGTGGCTGCGCGCGAAGGTGAGGGCGGCCTGCGCGCTCTCCTTCATGACGTCGCCGAGTTGCCCCGTGAGAACGAGCCCCTCCTTGCCCTTCAGGACCCTCGTCTCGACGAGCATGATGTCACCGCCCACGGGCGTGTAGAACATGCCCGTCGCCACGCCGACGGTGTCCTCCTCCATCTTCTCGGCGGCATGCACTTTCGGCCGGCCCAGCAGTTCGCGCAGGTCGTCCGCGCCCACCGCGGCCTCCGGGGATCCCGTCGCGATCTTCCGCGCGGACTTTCGGCACACGGAACCGAGTTCGCGTTCGAGCTGCCGCACGCCGGCCTCGCGGGTGTAGCGGGTGATGATCGCGCGAATCGCCCCCTCATCGACCTCGAGATGCTCCGGAAGCAGGCCGTTCCGCCGCTTCTGCCGGGGCAGGAGGAACCGGCGCGCGATCTCCAGCTTCTCGGCTTCCGTGTAGCCGCGGAACTCGATCGCCTCCATCCGGTCGCGCAGGGGTCCGGGGATCTGCTCGAAGACGTTCGCCGTGGCGATGAAGAGCACCTGCGAGAGATCGAAGGGCACCCCGAGGTAGTGGTCCACGAACGCCTCGTTCTGCGCCGGATCCAGCACCTCCATGAGCGCCGCCGAAGGGTCGCCCTGGAACGACACCCCCAGCTTGTCGATCTCGTCCAGGAGGAAGACGGGATTCTTCGTTCCGGCCCGTTTCAGTCCCTCGATGATGCGGCCCGCCATCGCGCCCACGTAGGTGCGCCGATGTCCGCGGATATCCGCCTCGTCGCGCGCACCGCCCAGCGACACGCGGACGTACTTGCGGCCCATGGCGTCGGCGATGGAACGGGCGATGGACGTCTTGCCCACGCCCGGCGGCCCGACGAAGAGCAGCGTCTCCCCCGCGCGGTCGTCCTCGTATCCCGGTACCGGCTCGGGCTCCGCCTCGTCGGATTCTTCCCCCTCGTCGGCCGTGGCATCCGCCTCGCCCGGCGCGTCGCCGTCCCCCGACGCCTCGGCCTCCGCGCCGTCGTCCTCCGCCTCCACGTCGTCCTCCGCCTCCACGTCGCCGCCCGCCTCCACGTCGTCGCCGCCGTCGTCCGACTCGGCCTCGTCCGACTCCGATTCGCGAGCCTCGCGCAACCTCGTCTCTTCCTGGAGCTTGCGGACCGCGAGAAAATCGAGGACCCGGTCCTTCACGTCGCGAAGTCCGTAGTGGTCCCGTTCCAGGATCTCCTCGGCGGGGTCGATGTCGAGTTGTTCCTCGGTCGTCTCCGACCAGGGGAGGTCCGCGACGATCTCCAGGTACGTTCGCACGACCTGGGCCTCCGCGGACTCGCGCGGGATGCGCTCGAGGCGCCGAAGCTCGCGGTCGACTTCCTGGCGCGCCTCCTCCGGCAACTCGAGCGCCTCGATGCGCTCGCGGAGATCGTTCGTCTCCTGGAAGTCGATGTCTTCGCCCAACTCCTTCTGGATCGCCTTCATCTGCTCGCGCAGGAAAATCTCGCGCTGCCGCTCCCCCAACTCCTCCTGCACCTGCTCGCGGATCTCTTCCTGCGCCTCGAGCAGGCCGATCTGCTTCTGCAGGTGCACGAGCAGCGAGCGCAGTCGCGCCTCGACCGGGAGGGTCTCGAGAAGTTCCTGCTTCTGCTCGACCTCGAGTTCGGTGTAGAAGGCGACGAGATCGGCCAGTTCGCCGGGCGCCGACACGCCGCCCAGGAGATGATCGACGATTTCCTTCGGGACGCCGCGCAGGCGGCTGACCTCCGCCGCTCTCTCGTGGACCTCCTTGTAGAGAGCCGCGAAGGCCCGCTCTTCGGCGTCGAGCGGATCCATGTCTTCCATCTCTCGCGCGACGACCTCCAGGTATCCATCGCGCTCGTTATATTCCAGGGCGGCCGCACGAGTGTCGCCCTGGATGACCATCTGGATGCCGCCGGGCACCTTCTGCATCTGCGCGATTCGGCATACGGTCCCGATGCGGTACAGGTGCTCGGGGTCCGGCCTCTCGACCTCGGCATCGAGCTGGGCGACCGCGAAGAGCAGCTTCTCCCCCGCGATCGCCCGGTCGATGGCCTTCATCGTCTTTTCCCGACCCGCCGCAATCGGCGCCGCCACGGCGGGGAACACGACCGTGCCGCGGAGGGGGAGTACCGGCAGCCGCAAGCGCTTGGAGTCGGTCCCGGTCCGGGGTTCCGTCTCTTCGCCGGGGGCGGCTGCTTCGGCGTTCTCCACTTCGGCTACCTGTCCGTTTTTTTCGCTCATACTCGCGTAGCTTCTATGTCCTCGCGCAAACGTGCGCGCCTGTGAGAGTCGCGTCTTCCGGTGCAGGTTTCGGGCCCGCCGGTTTCGGTCGCCGGACCCTCGCATCCGTCGATTTGGCGCAACGACGCGTGTAGAGGTCTGCCGATGCGGGCGGTGTGCGTCAAGACGGCAGGATCGGCGCCTGCTTGGCAGCCGCACGGGATTTCGCCATCTTCAGGGTATGACGAAACAGACGCTGAGATCGGGCGGTCGCAAGGCGTCGACCGCGGACGAACGTTATTACCGGCGCGGGTTGGGTCTGAAGAAGGAGATCCAGCCGGTGATCGATTTCGAGTACGGGAGCGCCATCGTCTCCCTCATCAGGGAGCGGGACTTCGAGCTTCAGGCGGGGCGGATCCTCCTGCGCCTCGCGAAGAGTTCCGGGTTCTGCTACGGCGTGGACCGCGCGGTGGACTATGCGTACGAGTCCCGCCGCAAGTTCCCGGATCGGCGGATCCTGCTCGTGGGCGAGATCATCCACAACCCGCACGTGAACCGCCGGCTCCGGGAGATGGAGATCGAGTTCCTCTATCCTTCCGACGCCGGGGAGTTCGACTTCAGCGACGTCACCGTGGACGACGTCGTCATCATCCCGGCCTTCGGCGTGACGCTGCACGACTTCGAAGCGTTGCGGGCCCTCGACTGCATTCTCGTCGACACCACCTGCGGCTCGGTGCTCAACGTATGGAAGCGGGTGGAGGGCTACGCCCGCGATGGTTTCACTTCGATCATCCACGGCAAGCACTGGCACGAGGAGACGCGGGCGACAAGCTCGCAGGTCCTGAAACACGAAGACGGGAAGTTCCTCATCGTCCGCGACATGGAGCAGGCCCAACTCGTCTGCTCGTATGTCCGCGGAGAAGGGGAGCGGGCTTCCTTCATGCAGTTGTTCGCGGAATCGGTGTCCGACGGGTTCGACCCCGACCTCCACCTGGAGAAGATCGGCGTCGCCAACCAGACGACGATGCTGGCTTCCGAGTCGCTGGCCATCGCCGCGCAACTCGGCGAGGCGATCGCGGATCGCTGGGGCTCCGAAGAGATGCCGGACCGGTTCCGCAGCTTCGACACGATCTGCTCGGCCACCCAGAAGCGGCAGGACGCCGTGAAGGACATGATGGAGGATCCGCCGGACCTCATGGTCGTGATCGGAGGCTACAATTCCTCGAACACGAACCAGCTCGCGTACCTTTGCGGGCTGTACACGACGACGTATCACATCGAGGACGCCTCCTGCATCGATACCGTGCGGGGGCGCATCACGCACAAGCCGCTCGGAGCCGATGAAACGGTGACGGAGGGCACGTGGCTGCCGGACGGGGATATCAGCATCGGCATCACGGCGGGCGCCTCCACGCCGAACTCGAAGCTCGGGGAGGCGGTGGAGCGCATCGTGCGGGGCGCGGGCTACGACCCTTCCGGCCTCCTGAGGCCCTGAGCGGCGCCACGGCGCTCAGGCACCGGCAAGCGCGGCCCGAAAACGGTCCCGGAGCAGGACCCCGTCCCGCGGCGGATATGAACCCGGTTCAGCGCTGAGAGCGACCTTCGCGACGCACAGCACCGGTCCTTCTGCCTCGAACAGCGTGCCCGCCAGCGCGTCGATGTCCATCCCTGGGGACCCCTCCTCGACGTCGCCGCCGACCGTGAAGGCGGCCCCAATCCCGGCCTCACTGTCGGCCTCACTGTCGGCCCCAATGCCGGCCCCGCGCGCGATCGCGGCGATATCCGCGTGCTTTCGGGTGAGCCCGGCCTGACGCCCCGTCTCGCCGAAGGCCTCGTTGTCGAGCACGAGGACGGCGAGGTTGGAGGGGGCCTGGGCCGCGATCGTGGCGAGGCTCCCCACCCCCATCAGCATCTCGGCATCCCCGGTCACCACGAGCACTCGTCGGGTCGGCTGCGCGAGGGCGACGCCGAGCCCCAGCATCGCCGCCCCGCCCATCGCGCCCCAGAAGTAGAAGTTCAACGACGAGTCGCCCGCCGCGTGGCAATCCCACGCCGGAGAACCGAGTCCCGCCACCACGGCCGCATTGCCGCGCCGGTCCAGGATCGCGGCGACGAGCGCGCGCCGGTCCAGCCCTGTGTCCAGCCCTGTGTCCAGCCCTGTGTCCGGCGTCGTGTCGCGCATCAGTCTCCGCTCACGAACGACTTCGCTCCGATGATGCGCTGGCTGACGAGTACGGCGGCGGGGCGTCCCGTTTCCCGCGCCCGCGCGGCGGCTTCCGCGAACGCCGGCGCCACCCCGGCGGCGGCCTCCGGACGGAACACGTCCACGTCGAGGGCGGCGAGGAGGTCGGGCACGGCGCGCCCCACGGGGACCTGCCACGGGTTCCGCTCCTCGGCTTCGCCGCGCATGGACACGAGGAGGAGACACGGAATCCGGCACACGTTGGGGAGTGCAAGCATGTTCACGATGTTGCCGACCCCGCTCGACTGCATGGCGACCGCCGCGAGTTCGCCGCCGAGCCACGTGCCGCACGCGACGGCGATCCCTTCCTCCTCCGTCGTGAGCGTGATGAGCCGGATCCCGGGGTCCGCCTCGCACAGTTCGAGAAACCTCCCGAGACCGGCGTCCGGCACCGTCGCGACATGCCGGATCCCGAGTCTTCGGAGCGCTTCGAATACTTCCGCTCCCCAGTCATCGCCGCCGTCTCTCGAGGTCATCGGCCGCAATATGCGGTGCGGCTTCCAGGGGAGCCATCGTTGGAGCCATCGCCGGAGCCAGCGCCGGAGCCATCGCCGGAGCCATCGCCGGGGCCGCGCGTAGCTCGTACCCTCGGAGAATGTTCGCGCGCGACGAAGACGGCTACGAGGCGATCCGGGAGGGCGTTCGCGGTCTGTGCGAGCGCTTTCCGGGCGAGTACTGGCGGGACCGGGACCGCGAGAGCGCGTACCCGACCGCATTCATCGATGCGCTGACCGAGGCGGGATATCTCGCGGCGCTCATCCCCGAGGAATACGGAGGCGCCGGACTCGACCTCAAGGCGGCGTGCGTCATCCTCGAGATGATCCAGCGCACCGGGTGCAACGGGGCCGCCTGTCACGCCCAGATGTACATCATGGGCACTCTGCTCCGGCACGGCAGCGAGGCGCAGAAGCGGCGCTACCTGCCCCGAATCGCGGCGGGAGAGTTGCGTCTGCAGGCCTTCGGAGTGAGCGAGCCGACCTGCGGTACGGACACGACCCGGATCGAGACGATGGCCGAGCGCGATGGCGATGCCTACGTGATTCACGGGCAGAAGACCTGGATCTCCCGCTCCGAACACTCCGATCTCATGCTCCTGCTCGCGCGCACGACGCCTCGCGAGGAGAGCGCGAAACCCACCGCGGGGATGTCCGTCTTCCTGGTCGACCTGCGAAACGAAGTCGGGCAGTCCGTCACGATCCGGCCCATCGAGACGATGATCAACCACTCCACCACCGAGGTGTTCTTCGACGGACTGCGCGTGCCGGCGGCGAATCTCATCGGCGAGGAGGGGAGGGGGTTCCGCTACATCCTCGATGGGCTGAACGCGGAGCGCGTGCTCATCGCGGCCGAGTGCGTCGGGGACGCGCGGTTCTTTGTGGAGCATGCCGCCGAATACGCGAAGGATCGCGAGGTGTTCGGGCGCCCGATCGGGCAGAACCAGGGCATCCAGTTCCCCATCGCCGAAGCCCACATGAAGACGGAGGCGGCGGCGCTCATGGTGGAGCGGGCGGCTTCGCTGTTCGACGACGGGGCGCCGTGCGGAGCCGAGGCGAACATGGCCAAGTACCTCGCGTCCGACGCCTCGTGGGCCGCGGCCGACATGTGCATGCAGACCTACGGGGGGTTCGCCTTCTCCACCGAGTACGACATCGAACGCAAGTTTCGCGAGACCCGGCTGTATCAGGTCGCGCCGATCTCCACGAATCTGATCCTGTCCCACGTGGCGACCCACGTCCTGGGTCTCCCGAAGTCCTTCTGACGCGGGGAGGACCGGCGATGGAGGGAATCGGGGGAATCGGGGGAATCGGGGGAGAGGCGGGCGGAGTCGGGCGCACCGAGGAGGTCGTGGATCGGGCCTCCGTCACGCTCGCGGGTGCCATGCTGGCCACGCTGGACCGGGACCCGCGGGCGCTGGGCGAGGGAGACTCCCTCCCGCCGCTCTTCCACTGGATGTATTGCCGGGAACTGGCGCCCGGCAGCCGACTCGACGGCGACGGCCACCAGAAACGCGGCGACTTCCTGCCGGCGCTACCGTATTCCCGCCGAATGTGGGCGGGCGGACGGATCGCCTTCGAAGGGAGCCTGCGGATCGGAGAGCGCCTCCGCCGCCGCTCGACGATTCGTTCGGTCACGCCCAAGCAGGGCCGCAGCGGGCCGCTGGTGCTGGTCACGGTCGAGCACCGGATCTCGGGCGCCGAAGGCGAGGTGAGCGAAGCGCAGGACCTCGTCTTCCTCGAGCGGCCCACGGAGCCGCTCGTGCTGCCGGACGTTGCAGGTCCCGAGGACGAGATGGAGTGGTCGGAGTCCGTGACGCCGAACGCGGCGATGCTGTTCAGGTTCTCGGCGCTCACCTTCAACGCGCACCGCATCCACTACGACCGGGACTACGCGCGCGATGTCGAGATGTATCCCGATCTCGTCGTGCACGGGCCGCTCACGGCGCTCCTGCTGGCGGATCTGGCGACCCGGCGCTCCGGACGGCCGCTGCGAACGCTGGCCTTCCGGGCCCGCCGTCCGATGTTCGTCGACCGGCGGATCACCGTTCAGGGCCGCCGCGCCGAGAACCAGGTCGACCTGAGGGCGCTGGACGACACGGGCGCCGTCGCGATGTCCGCCGACGCCACGCTGGCCTGACGGCCGCCACCGGTTGGGGCCTGGAAGGAGCCGCTTCCTACCCCTGCAGGGCGTGTTGGAGGACGACGATACCGACTGCCGCGACCAGTACGCCGCCGGCCCGCCACAGCCCGGCGCCCATCCCCAGCGCCGTCTCCATCCCCTTCTGCGCGAGCCCGGGCATCAGGGCGTAGAAGCCCCCCTTCGCCAGCGCCAACCAGCCGTACACGGTGAGGATCGTCGGCACGCCGCCCCACACGTTGTGGAACGCGACGATGAAGGATCCGATGCCCATGGCGAGGAACGCGACCGTCAGGCTGCCGGCCGCACCCTTCGACTGCAGGTGCTCGATGAACGCCCTCCAGTCCGCCGGACGCAGGAGGTATGACACCCCCAGGGCGATGAGGTTGATCGACACGAACACTTCCACTGCCCGCGTGAGGTCTTCCATCGGTTCCTCCCTTTCCGGCTACGGGCCAAATACACGACCGGTCCCGGTCGCACGTCCTTTACCGTATCGCTTTACCTCTCGCCGAGTGGCGTCCGCACCGGGGAGCGGACGGCGTCAAATCTCGGCCAGAGCCGCCACCGCGCGTTCGTTGTCCTCGAGCGTGTTGTAGAAGTGGGGCGAGAATCGAACCAGGGGTCCGCGATGGTCGACAATTACATCGCGCGCGGCCAGATGACGGACGGCGGCGGCCGCGTCTTCTGCATGCTCGACGAGGACGAGGGCGGATCGCGCCGCCGGATCGGAGGCCTGGTGCAGCCTGTAGTCGAGATCCGACAATCTCTCCCGCAAATCGTTCGCCAGGAACCGGTTACGCTGTTGAACCGTCGCGATGCCGTACTCGAGAACGATGGACAGGCCGCCCGCGACGGTGTACGCGACGCCGGCGGCGGGGGTTCCGAGTTCGAAGCGCCTGGCGTCCGCGCGAGGGGTCGCATCGCGAATGTCGAAAAGAAACTGGTTTTCAACACCGAACCATGAGAGCGTGACCGGATCGAGGCGCACGGAGGGGTTCACGTGGAGGTAGGCCATGCCCGGTCCGCCGCACAGCCACTTGAGCGCCCCGCCGACGAGGAAGTCCACCCCCAGCGCCCCGGCGTCGATCGCGAGTTGTCCATTTGATTGGTAGGCGTCCAGTAAAATGAACGCCCCGGCATCGTGCGCGATGCGAGTGAGTTCGGCCGCGTCCTGGGTGTTGCCGCTCGTGAAGAAGACATGCGATGTCGCGAGCAGCGCGGTGCGCTCGTCGACGGCCGCGCGAATCGATTCAAGGGGGACGTGAATCCCGTCGGGACTCGGCACGATCTCCACATCGAGGCCGTTCGCCCGTTGCGACAGGAAGTGATGGCCGACCGTCGGGAAGTCGAGTTCCGTGAGCACGACCTTGTTGCGGCCGGTGCGGCGGAGGCGGGCCGCGATGGCTCCCCAGACGACGGACACGGCCGCCGAGACGCTCGACATGAGCGCGATCGTGTCGGCCTCGGCCTCGATGGTCCGACCGAACTGCGTCCGGACTTCCTCGAGCTTGGCGACCCAGATCTCATACCAGGCGCCCGCGCCCATCTCGTGCCACAGATCCTCGAAGCGCCGGCGCTCCTCGACGGAGCGGAGAGAGAGCGCGCCGAGGGAGTTGGAGTTGAGGTATGTCTTGCGGGAGAGAATCGGGAACTGGCCCCTCAACTCGTCGATGCGATCGTCGAGCGGCAGCGCGGACTCCGCTACCGCGGTCGCGACCGCCGGGCTGGCCGATCCGAGCTCGGCCCGAATATCCTGTTTCGCCATGGATGATCCGTCGCAATCCGCCCCGCAGCAGGGGCCGCTTCTCGATTTCGAGGCAGGCCGGACGCTCGAACGGCGCGACCGCAAGCACGCCGGTCCCGGGGGCGAACCGGACTGCCCCCGGTGCGAGACCCGCATGGTGCGCTGCGTCGAGCAACACCGGGCGCCCCGCTCCGACGACTCGCCGTTCCGGGTCCGACTCGCGTGCCCGTCGACCGACTGCGGCGCGTGGACATCCTACAATTGGTAGGAACGGGATACCTGACAACCCGGCGCCCCGGCGTCGGCCCGCGGGACAGGATGAGTCGGGTGGAGGGGGATCGGGATGCTGCCAACGGCCAGACGCTTTTCGAAGTCCGTATCCTTAAGCTCCGGGCCGTGTGCTCAACCAGTCGCACTCCTCGTCCGAGACCAGAAACATCAGAATCCAGGTCTGAAGCTGCTGCGAATCGTCGATGCGCCGGTCCAGGACGAACAGCGTGTCCCCCCGGAAGGTCTCCATCGGCCGAATCTCGAAGTCGTGCGGCACGAGGGTGTCCACACACGCTTGTGAGAGGTCTGGCGAGAGGATCCCGACCCACGTTTTCGCGGTGAGCACCGGCATCGGTCGCATCCTCAGTGCCGTCTGGTCGTGGTGGGTGAACAGGAAGCCGCCGCCCGGCCGCGGAAAAAGTTGGCGCAGTCGCGAACTGCCCTCCAGTTGCTCGCGGCCCGGCATGTGCTCGATGTCGATGCGTTCCCTGAGATCGGCCGGGACGCCCTTTCTCCTCGCCACGGGGATGGCCGCCGTGTCCACCACCTCGCCCCGCAGGTTCAGGGCGAACATCTCGTCCAATCCGGACCAGCCCTGCACGAACCGTCCGTCGGCGTACGCAAGAGAACCGATCCGAAAAAGGCTCGCATAGGACCAGTTGTCGGTGCTGAGCGAGGCGACGTATTCCTGGGGGAGTCCGCCCATGCTCGCGAATTCGTCCGTGGCCGGCCGCCAACGAGTCACCGACGTTTCGCGCTGGAGCTCGAAATCGGTCATCCAGACGTCTTCGCCGATCACCACCGGGGGAGTGATGCCGCCCAGCGCGGGAAAGTCCACAACCCGAATGGTCTCTCCGGTGTTTCGGTCGAAGACGTTCACGCGCCGCGACCCTGTGGCCTGGGCGGCTACGGTCGAATCGTCGATGAGCATCGGAGCTCCGGGCCCGCCGCGAAACTCTCCCGGCCCCTCTCCCGGCCGTCCGTACACGAGCATCAGACCGCCGTCTCTACGGAACCTGAGGACCCGTGCCGAAAAGATGTCCGATATGTGGAAGGACCCGTCGAAGGGGTCGACGACCAGAGCGTATGGGTTGCCGATGTACAGCGTGTCGCCTTCCGGCAGTGGAATGCTGTCGACGGGAGTGAGAGTCGGCCCCGCCGCGTCCGCGGTCACGCGTTCGCCGGACTCGGAGCCGCAGCCCGGGATCAGGAACATCCCGCCGGCGAACAACGCGATGCCGACACGACGGGCGCACGCCCCTGAGACCGTGGCTCGGTTGGTCACCACTCCATCTCGGGCAGCACATCCCCCTGGAGCCGGAACATCTCATTGATGATGTGGACGGCGGCACGGTAGGAGGTCGTCGTCGGGTCCAGCAACAGCGCTTGCAGCAGCGTCCGGCGGGAACCGTCGGCGAAGGCGTCGACGACGAGGCGGTTGATCGACGTCTGGGTTCTGAGCAGTCCCAGGATCCCCTCGGGCAGCGGTTCCATGACTGCGGGGTGCAGCCCGCTCGCGTCGGCGCGGGCGGGGACTTCGACGACGGCGCCGTCGGGCAGGCCCGGCACGTATCCCTGGTTCGGCACGTTCACCGCGTCGAGACGGGTGTCGATCCCGCACAGGACTCCCTCCAGCAGCGGGACCGCGAGTTCGCCCGACGGCGTCAGTTCCCCGGCGGCTCCGACTTCGCCTTCCCGGCCCGTCTCGTCGCCGTCGTCCCGCACGCGGGGAAGCGGGGACTCCGGAAACGCGGGCACGTTGGTCGGATTCTCGCCGAGGTTGTAGAGCCAGGTGGGCGTCTCGCCCGTCTCCCACGGCGCGCCCCGCGCGGGGTCGTAGAAGAACTGGAGCAGGCTGCTGCCGAGAAATTCCCGCGCCCAGCCCAGGTACTCGCCGATGTGGTTCGCTCCGGGGCTGGGATACCGGCCGAAGACCCGGAACAGGATCCGGCTCAGCGCGATCTCGTCCCAGTCGTGGAGCCAGTGCGCCTCCCGCTCGCGGCGCCGGAGTCTCGGGTAGAGATCCTCGCCGGTCTTGCGGTCGCGCACGGACTCGAACCAGCTGAAATGGTTGAGTCCGCTCGCCCGGGCTTCGAGGCGCTCCACCGGCAGTTCCAGGAGGCGCGCCATCTGTTCCATCCCGTGGAAGACGCCGTGGCAGAGTCCGACGACGCGTACCGACGAGAGCCGGGTCTGGGCTTCGCACAGCTTCGTGAGCGGGTTCGTGTAGTTGACGAGCCACGCCTCGGGGCAGTGGACCTCCATGGCCCGCGCCAACTCGACGGCGGGACCCATGTTGCGGAGGGCGTGGAAGAGGCCGCCCGGCCCGCCGTTTTCTCCGTAGATCTGGGAGGAGCCGAACATGCGGGGGATGTGGAAGTCCTGGGCCCAGTAGAAGTAGCGGTTGATTTCGATGGCGAGGACCACCGCGCGGGCGCCGGGAAGCGCGGCTTCGAGATCCGTCGTCGCGGACACGGCGACACGCCGGTCCAGGCGTTCCGCGACCGCCTCCGCGTACGCCCGGGTGCGGGGAAGTTCCGAGGGGTCGATGTCGACGAGGACCAGGCTCAATGCCCGCTCACAGAGCGGATCGCTGAGGAGCAGGTCGCGGATGGAGGCGGGGCCGAACTCGCGGCTGCCGGCCCCGACGAGGACGATCCCGAGGTCGTCGTTCACGGTGACGTCCCCGAAGCCCCCGGGGGCGCTGCGGGGGTGTCGGCGTGCGCGATCCGGACGGTGATGGCGCCCGCCGCCAGCGACACGGCGAGCAGGAGCAAGCCCGTGCCGGCTCGGCCCGTGAGCAGGTGTCCGATGCCGAGGAGGCTGGCGTAGACGAAGAGCGCGCCGAGCAGGAACCCCGGCCACATGCGGCTCGCGGGCGGGTCGGCGGAGCGGACGCCGGTGCGCTCCGCGACATGGTCCCACCAGCCGCCCGGATGCACCCGCCGGTAGAAGCGGTCCAGCACTTCGTCCGACTCGGGCCGGGTGGCAAGCACGACGCCCAGCCAGAGCGCGGTGCACGCGACGAGGATGATCACCCCCCGGATGAGGTCCATCTCCGGCGCGTAGAAGCCGTCGACGGCCCGGATCGCCGCGGCGGGCAGGACCGGCTCGAGCGCGCCGAGCAGGAGGCGCCCGTTGGCCAGGAGCACCGAACCGGCCATGGCGGCGATCTCGGCCCACGCGTTCACCCGCCACCAGTACCAGCGCAGGAGCCAGACGAGCGCGACCCCCGCCGTGAGTTCGATGATGAAGATCCACCCTCGCTGGATCGAGTCCAGCTGCCACGCCACGCCCGCGGCGACCACCGCGAGCACCACGACCATGATCCGCGACGCCGCGACGTAGTGCCGCTCGGAGCGGTCCCTCCGCCAGAAACGGCGGTAGACATCGTTCACCATGTACGACGCCCCCCAGCACAGGTGCGTGTCCATCGTGCTCATGAACGCGGCCAGGAAGGTGGCGACCATCAGCCCCCTGAGCCCGGCCGGCATGAGTTCCCGGATCATCATCGGATAGGCGAGTTCGGGGTCGGCGGCGAGCGCCGGCTCCATCGTCCCCGGCGGGAAGACGAGGAGCGACCCGAGTCCCACCACGATCCAGGGCCAGGTGAGGAGCACCGTTCCCGCGAAGGCGAACCACAGCGAGGCCTTCACGGCCTGCCGCTCGTCCCGCGTCGCGAACAGGCGCTGGGCCACGTAGCCATCGCCCTGTCCGCTCCTCAGCCAGAGGACGCCGATGAGGCACAGGAAGGAGACGATCTCGAGCGAGGACGCGGTCGCGGTGGACGGCACGAGATCGAGGGCGCCGGGCGGCGCCTCCGGAACGTTGCGCACGGCCTCTGCCATCGCCGCCGGCCCGCCGAAGCGCGTGAGCACGATCCCGGCCAGGGTCATCGCTCCGAGCATGCCGGCGACGAACTGGAGGAGGTCGGTCACGACGACGCCCCACAGTCCCGACGCGACCGTGTAGGCCAGCGCGAGTCCGATGCAGACGGTCAGGGTCAGCGCGGGGTCCCACCCCAAAAGCACCTGGCTGAACTTCACCATCGCCAGCATGACCCAGCCCATGACGACGGCGTTCTTGAGGAGTCCCTGGTACACCGCGGAGAAGCAGCGCAGGGCGCGGGCCGGGGCGCCGCCGTAGCGGATCTCGATGACCTCCGCGTCCGTGAGGACGCCGGCCCGCCGCCACAGGCGCGCGTAGAAGAAGGTCAGCATGAGGATCCCCGCCGCCTCGTACCACCACAGCCAGTTGCCGTACACCCCCTGCCGGCGCACGAGGGCGGCCGTCGCGAGCGGGGCGTCCGTCGCGAACCACGTGGCCGCGATGGACGTGCCCGCGAGCCACCAGGGAAGCGAGCGGCCGGCGATGAAGTAGTCCTCGATGCTGCCGCTCGCCCGCCTGGCGAACCCGAACCCGATGGCGAGGACGATCGCGCCGTAGACGCAGACGACGACCCAGTCGAGCGTGGTCAGCGCCACCCGTCAGCGGTCCCCATCGGGCGCGGGCGTCGATGCCGCGCGAGGCGTGAGGACGTTGGAGAGGATGCGGTAGGCGCCCGGCACGCCGTACGGCAACTGCCGGTGGAGGGCCAGCGCGAGATAGGTGTAGCGCCCCTCGCCCACTGGGGCCGTGAGCCACACGCCTTCCTGCGGGGTCTGGCCCGTGTCGTGCGTCTCCACGAGCGGCGTGTAGGCCGGATCCCAGTCGGAGAAGAACTTGGAGCCGCGCTGCTCGATCCACCCGTCGAAATCGGCTTCGGCGATGCGGTTGGGTGCCGCCATCAACGGGTGGCCGGGCCGGAGCAGGCGGACGGGAGCGTCCTCCTCCGACACTTCCTCCGCCCCTCGGGGGAGGGACGCGGGATACGGCGCCATCGCCGAGGGCACGTACTCCTGCGTCTGGTAGAGGACGACGAGGTGCCCGCCCCGGCGGGCGTACTCCAGGAGGCGCTGGTTGTGCTCGACGAGGTCTTCGCGCACGGCGTAGGCGCGGGTGCCCACGACGATCGCGTGGAACCCCGCCTCCCCGCCGGATCCCGCGCCGACGGCCGGATCCAGCTCCGCGAGAGCGGCTTCGTCCAGGAGTTCGACCGTGGCGCCGAGCGCCTCGATCCCGGCCGGGACTTCATCGCCGACCCCCATCACGTAGCCGACCCGGACGCCGTCGAGCCGGGCGACGCCCACGGACCGCACCGTGGTCCGCGCGGGGCGCCACAGCCGCGCGAGCGGCAGGTCCCGGTGCTCGATGGTCCGGTACCCGCGGCGATAGTCCACTCCCCGCGCGCGGGCCACGGCCGCGATCTCCGCTTCGCCTCGCCAGCCGGCCGGGGGCGTGAGGAAGAACGCCGCGTCCATGGTCTCGCCCGGACTGCGGAACTCGTGCTCCACGGTGCCGGGAGTGCCGGGAGTGCCGGGAGCGCCGGAGATCAGGCTCCACCCTTCCGGCAGCTCGAGACGAACGGTGGCGGAGACCGGCGCCGCGTTCGCCACGACCCGCGCTCGCACTTCCAGCGGCGTCGCGGCCGGTTCCCCCGGGGAGCCGCTGCCGCTGCCCTCGCCGTCCACGGGCACGATGCGCACGCCCGGAGTCAGGGAAACGGAGAGGGCGGGCAGCGTCTCCGCCGTCCGCGTCACGGAGCCGTAGGGCAGACGCGCGACGGGGGCCGTCACCGGCACCGTGCGCGCCATGACGCGTCCCCCGATGGCGAGTTCGAGTTCCGCCGCCAGCGCCGGACGCCGCCACGGGAGGTGCAGGTCCGCCGAGTCGGACACCTGGTAGTGGTTCTCCGACACGTCCCCGCGCCCGAAGTACGGTGCGGCGGGCGTAGCCGGAACCCGCACCTCGAGCGGCTCCGTCGAGCCATCCGGCTGGAGGGCGACCCGGTTCGACGGCGTCAAGGACTCGCCGCCGCGGCTCACGATCCGGACCGCGACCCCGGCGCCCTCCGCAGATTCCGGCGGCTCGATCCGAAGGCGGATCGCGGCGGGCTGGCCCGGCGTCAGGACGGCCTCGCCGCTGCCGGTCGGGCCGCCCACAAGTTCCGCGGACACGGTGGTTCCGCTCGCCGCCAGAAGGGCTTCCTCGAACTGTCGTTCCTTCAGCGAGAGGTGGAACCGGGTCTCGGACTCGGCGGGCGTCGCGGCGATCGCCGCCCGGAGCCATCCCAGCCCCCGAGCCAGGTCGGCAACGGCGCCCTCCGGGTTGCGGAAGTCGAACGCCGCCGCCACCCCGCCGACGAGGCCGTCCAGTTCGGCGAGCAGCGAATCCACCTCCCGAGAGGCCGCCTCGTCCAGGAGCGCCGGGAGCCCCCTCAGCGTCGTGTCGAGCCCCGCGAAGAACGAATCCCCGATTCCGGTCGCCGCGCCCGCCCCATCGCCGGTTCCGTCGAGGCGTTCGTAGAAATAGCGGCCACCCCCCGCCCGCACGCGCCCCGCCGTCTGGGAGCGCTGCAGGCCGAGACCCCGGCTGGCCCAGCGTTGCCAGGTGTCGCCGAGCCAGGGGCTCAGCCCGGTCGCATTCACCTCCACATCGTAGGGCTCGCCGACTCGAACCCCTCCCCGAAACGTGCGGAGGACCCGCCACGGCCGGAGCCCCTCTTCCGTGATGTGGTGCGGAAAGCGCGTCGGGTCCGCGGCCGCGGCGACGGCTTCCGGCGTGAGCAGCCCCGCCGCGTGGTGGTGGCCGTGCCCGTCTCGCGTCGACCCGTGGAAGCGGCTCACGACGACGAGCGGGCGGTTGAGGCGGATGACGCGGACCATGTCCTCGAGCACCGCCTCGCGGTCCCAGCTTCGAAAGGCTTCGTCCACCGACTTCGAGTAGCCGTAGTCGACCGCCATCGTGAAGTAGAGGTCGTCCAGACCGTAGTAGCGGCCGGAGAGGACGAGTTCGCGGGTCCGGATGAGGCCGAGGGCGTCGAAGAGTTCTGGGCCGATCGCGTTCGCCCCGGCCTCGCCGCGGTTGAGGCTGAGCAGCGCCGTCCGGGCGCCCCACCCCCGACTGGCCAGGGCGAGCATGCCGGCGTGCTCGTCGTCCGGGTGCGCGGTGACGTGGAGCAGGCTGGCCGTCGTGGCGAGTTTGCGGATGCGGTGCCAGGCGCCCATGGCCCCGCGGTCCACGTCCAGCCGTTCCTCTCCGACCGGGGCGGGGAAGGCGAGGACGCGATCCGGCGCCCGCCCGGCGGGGCCCGATTGCGCCGCCGCCGCGGTGGCCCCCGCGAGCGCCGCCAGCGCCGCCACCGGAAGGACGGCGCCGAGTCCGCGTTGCCTGTGAGCGATCATGGATCATCCAGGGTCGGTGGGTCCGCGTTCGCATCGTGCCCGCGGGCGGAAGTCCGGGCAAGGAGGCCTTGCGAGCAGGCCCAGCCTGCCGATACTCAAACGGATCGCATCCACCGCCACCAACTCCGGACCCGATGACAGACCCCGGCATCCAGATCACCGTCGAGGGAACCCCGAATCCGCACGCGGCGAAGTTCGTGCTCGACCGCGACATCCCGGGCGAGGGGAGCCGAAGCTATTTCGATCCCGAATCCGCCGCCGAGGACCCGTTGGCCGCCCGCCTGTTCGAGGTGGACGGGGTTCGCGCCCTCCTCATCGTCGAGAACTTCATCACCGTGACGAAGAACCCCGCGCTCGAGTGGCCGGACATGCTCGACGAGGTCGAGGAGGCGATCCACGAGGGTCTCGCGGCCCCGGACGAAATCCAGCCCCCCCTGTAGCCCTTCCCCGTGCAACTCTCGCCGCTTCGAGATGCACGGACCGATCAGCCCGTCGCCACGGCAGCGGTCTCCATCACGGGTCGCCCGGAGGTGGTCGCCAGCGACCGACGGGGCCGCTTCGCCCTCAGTGGGCTCCCCGGCGGGGGGCACGAACTCTCGGTGCGGCACCTCGGATACGCTGCGCTGACGTACCCGGTCACCGTGACATGGGGGCTCACCACAGAGGTCGACATCGGCCTGTCGCCGGACCCCGTGGAGTTGGAGCCGCTGGTCGCGACCGCGACGAGACCACGCCGCCTGGAGGTCAACGGCTTCTACGAACGCAGGTACTGGGGAGACTTGACCGGTAACGGCACGTACTTCACGGCGGCGGACATCGAGCGCCGGGCGCCCCTCCGCATCACGCACATGGTCGCGGACGCCCCGGGCGTTCGGCTCGCGAACTGCGACCTCCAGGGACGCGGCTGCAGGTTGTACAGCACGAGGGCCTCGACCGGATTCTCGGATGAGGAGTGCCAGCTGAACGTATACCTCGACGGCAACCTCGTAGTTCGAGGGAGCGAAGAACGCTGGAGCCGCGCCGCAGGAGACGGTCCCTTCAGCAGCAGGCCGCCTCCCGAGCCACTCAACAACCTGGTCCTGCCGGCCGAAATCGCCGGGCTGGAGGTCTACGTGGGGCGGCGGGACTCCCGGCCGAGTTCTCCGGCTCCGATTCTCGCTGCGGCGCCGTTGTGATCTGGACGAAGTAGCCAGCTGCCGCCCCTCTCCATTCCCCCCATTTAGGGGGGTGCGCGTGCGCTTGAAAAAGTCGGTCCAACACCTCGTATCATCTTGTGGCGCAACGTGTTGATACCCAGTACATATCTCCCTCGTAAGTAGTTTTGGGGCGACAGAACCGCTGGCGCCACGTCGATCCTCGAGGGGAGAAGAACATGCTCACGCTGCACTGCTTCGGCGAGGTCGCGGCCTCGAACGCACGCGGGACGAGGATCCCGCTGCGGTCACGGAAGCACATGGGCCTCCTGCTCTATCTCGTTGCGCACCCCCGAACCGTTCACATGCGGGAGAAGCTCGCCGATCTGCTCTGGGACAGCCGCGACAAGAAGGCGCGACATTCGCTCAGCCAGGCACTCTACGACATCCGGTCGTCCATGGGTCCGGTGATCACGGTGGACGTCAACACGGTCCGGCTCATACCGCAGCGGGTTACGTACGAACTCGATGCTTTCGAACGGGCGTTCGAGGACAGGGACCACGAGACCGTCATCGATCTGTACCGGGGAGAATTCGCCCCCGGCCTGCTCAACCTGGGAGCCGACGAGTTCGAGCGCTGGCTGGACGGCGAACGGGAGCGTTGCCGCGTTCTGGTCGCCATGGCGCTGAAGAACGTACAACAAGCCGCCGAGGAGAGCGGCGACTGGGACCGGACGTGTCTGGCCGCGCTCCGGCTCGTGAGGCAAAACGAGTTCGACGAGCACGCGCACAGCACTCTCATGCGTGCATTGGGCATGAAGGGCGACTACGCCTCCGCCCTTGCATACTACGGAGCACTGGAGAAATGCGGGTGGGTCGCCGGCGCCACGAAGCTGACGGAAACGGCGGCGTGGGCTCGGAGCCAGCTTGACGCCGCGCCTCCGGTCGTCCGCGAGCGCCACGAACCGCGGATGTCGGATCGAGGAGGAGAGTTCCGCCAACTGAGGGTCGCTCTCCGTGCATCCCGCGCCGCGCCCGTACGGTTGGTCCTGGCCGGTGAGCGCGGTCTCGGGCGCGAAGAGGTCGTGCGGAACTTTGCCGGACTCGTCTACAGCGGCGGAGGGTTGGTGCAGTGGCTTCCGCCGGACCTGGCAGGGACGCGAGAGACGCTGGCGTCGGAGTTGCGCCGCTACCCGCGAAAGACCCGGCTCATTGTGATCAGAGCCGATGTTCGGGATTGGGCCGCCGTGGATGAGGTCATGCGGACCGCAGATCCAGCAGATCCATCAGGCGCCATGATCGTCGGTTTCTCGGACCCGGAGGTGGCTCGGCAGGCGGAAGCCGCCCGTCTGGTGGACTTCGTAATCAACTTCGATCCACTCACCACCGAAGCGTGCGCGGCGTCGCTTGTGGGGACCGAGACGGGTTGCAGTCCTCCCCAGGCGGTCGAGAGCGCGAGGCTCTCCGGAGGCAATCCGGCTCTGGCTCGGGCGATCCTCAGGGCGTGGATGCGTCACAACTTCAGCCCTGCGACAGCCAGCGACCGGGAATCGGGCGGACGATTGGCGTATGAGCGGTCCGCCGAGGTTCGGTCGCTCGTCGGCGATCAACTGACCGCGCTCTCGCACCGTGAAGGACGGCTGGCGACGACGCTGGCGCTGCTCACGCGCGCGGCGCGCGCCCACGCCGATGTAATCGTGGCCGGACATTCGAGCGGGGAGGCTCTTGAAGGACTCCGCGCCAAGGGCTGGTTACACTCCGATACCGACCAATGGACGCTGAGCCGTCCGCTGGCCGGCGCCGTACTCGCGTGGAATCTGCAGCCGGACGAGAGAACGAAGGTACACCTGGCAGCGGCTCGAACCCTTGAGAACGCCGGTCTGGGTGCGCGTGCGGCGGCCGCCTCCGAACTCGCCGCGGCCGGAGAGTCCTCCCGTGCTTTCGGTCTGGCCTGCAAGGTCGCGAAGCGGGCTTTGCGGGAAGGCCGGTCGCCGGTCGCGGGTCAGGCGGCGGCATTGGCGTTCGAGCATGCCACGGCCGGAGCCGAGCGTCTGCGCTCCGGCTTCCTCCTGTCGGAAGCCGAGTTTCAGCGAGGCCGGTTTCGACGGGCCGCGGGCGTGCTGCACCAGATTGCCGCTGTCGCGGACACCGGGAACGACCTGAGCCACGTCCAATTGGCGCTGGCGCGGGCGGCGGTGGCGTCGGGAGACCGACTCGCGACGGGTCTGCACCGACGGAATCTGGCGGAGGCTCGCGGGCACGCGACCGACCCGGCCCTCATCCGCGCGCTGACCGTGCAGATGGTCGTACTCGAGGCAACGGATGCTACGCTCCGGCGCACCGGGAAGCCGGGTCTCGAGAGGATCCGCACGCATCTCCGAGGGATCGTCCAGGAGGATGCCCGCCACGCGGGCGTCTGGTGCGATGCATTTCGGCTCCTCTTCCACCAGGTCGGAGGTCAAAGCGGTCTCACGGAGGCTCGCCTGGTGCTCGAGACCTGCCGCCACAAGCTCAACTGGCTCGGCTACGAGGGCTTCAGGGCCGCCACTGCCGCCGAGTTCTGGGTGGCGATGCGAGGCGCGCGTCTCCACGATGCCCTCCGGCTTCTGGAAGACGCCTCCGAGTCCCTCGACGGGAACCGCCACGAGTCGGCGAACCTCAACAACCTGGGCGCGGTGCTGCTGGAACTCGGCAACTTCGAGCGGGCGCTCGATGAACTCGATCGCTGCCGCGAAATGGACGAGGCGCTCGAGAGTCCACCCGAAGCCCGAGCCCATGCCCTGCTGAATCAGGCGCAGTGCGTCTTCTTCAAGGGGGACTATGCCCTCTGCCGAGAGTACATGGAGCGGTTGCTCCGGTGTCCCGGGCACATGGGTCAACATCCGTTCGGGGCGCAGGCATGGGCACTCACCGGCCTCCTGGCGATGACCGATGACAATCAGAGCGAGGTGGAGGCCTGCCTCGAACGGATAGGGGATGGTTCCGATGGGGTGGGGGAGAACGACCTCTACCTGGTGACCTGGTTTCGTGCGGCGGCGATGGGGACTCGCGACCACGAGGCCACCGTCGCTGGTCTCATCGAAGCTGCGGATCACACAGCCGAGATAGACAGGCTGAGCGCCGAGAAGCTGAGAGTGTTGGCCGGCACGTACTCCTCACCCAACCGGCCCGGCGATCAACGCGAGGCCTGCGGCTTCCTGCGGTCCGCCGGCGCTTCCTGGTTCGTGCGTTTCGCACACAACTGGTTGCGCGCGTAACCCGGGCGTCCCGCCCCGATGTCCCGATCGAGTTCCTTCGGACGTTTCTACTACGTACCTAGTTGACAGCGGCGCCCCGGCGCGTTTACGCTCAGTCGGGAACGATGCCGCGCTCGGCCCCGTCGCTTCGACGACGGCCGGCCGCCGCGGGTGGCGACGCTGACGGTTCGGGACGAAAGGACGGGTCTCGTGGAGATCAAGTTCACGACTCGGGAACTCGACCTCATGGCGGTGCTCTGGGAGAGAGGGGCCTCGACCGTGGCGGAGGTGCAGGAACGCCTCGGCGATGAGCTGGCCTACACCACCGTGCTCACGATCCTCCGGACGCTGGAGGAGAAGGGGTACGTGGGGCACACCCAGGAGGGGAAGGCCTACCGCTATCACACGCTCGTCGGGCGGGAATGCGCCGGGGCGAGCGCGGTGCGCCGGCTGGTTCAGAAGATGTTCCAGGGGTCGCCGGAACTGCTGCTCACGCACCTCGTCTCCGACCGGGCGCTCTCGAAGGAGGACCTCGAGAACCTGCGCGGTCTGGTGGACGAACGCCTCAGCTCGAAGGAGTAGGGACATGGTCATCGCCTGGATCGGATACTGCCTGTTGATTTCGGGACTCCTCGCCCTGGCCGCCTTCGCCTCGGAGCGGGCGCTGGGCCACTTCCGCAAGCCCGTGCGCTGGGCGTGGTTCGCGGCGATCGCCGGATCCGTGACGGTGCCCGTCGTCGCCTTCTTCGCTCCCGGACTCCTCCCCGGCTTCGAGGTGTCGTCCGCCGCGCCGGCGGTCGGGTCGAGCGATCTGGCGATCGTCGCCGTGGCGCCGGAACTGCCGGCAACGGCCGCGGAGGCCGGTGGGGGTTTCGACGCGGCGGCCGTGGGAACGGTTCTGGCATGGGGCTGGTTGCTCCTGATCGCCGCCATGGTCGGCTATCTGGGACGGATCTACGGTCGGCTGCGGTCGGAGATGCGGACATGGACGCCGGGCCACGTCGCGGGATCGCCGGTCATGATCTCCGACGAGCGGGGACCGGCCGTCGTCGGGATCCGCCGCTCGATCGTCGTGATGCCGAGGTGGATCCCCGAACTCGAGGACAGGCTGCTCCGCCTCGTCTTTCTCCACGAGCGGGAGCATCAGCGCGCCGGCGACCATCGGCTCTTCGCCGCGGCGGTCGCCGCCCTCGTGCTGATGCCCTGGAACCTGCTCGTATGGTGGCAGGTGTCCCGGCTGCGGCTCGCGATCGAGTTCGACTGCGACCGTCGCGTGCTCCGGCGGGGGGAGTCGCCGCGCGACTACGCGGACGCCCTCCTCACCGTGGGCAGCCGCGTCTCCGGCCCGCTGCTCGCGGCAGCCGCCTTCGCCGAACGCAAGCCGGCCGTGGAACGACGCCTGCGCCGCATGACCGAGCCGGCGGCCAGCATGCGTCCGCTCCGAACGCTGGGCGCTTCGGGGGTGGTCATGGTCGCCGTCCTCTTCGTGCTCGGCTGCCCCGGACCCGAGACTTCCGTGAACGCGCCGGAACCGCCCGCCGCGACGGTGACACCGCCGTCCGAATCCAGCGAATGGGCGCCTCCGCTGGGGCCCGGCGAGGAGGCCATGGCGCGCGGAGACCGGCCGTCCTTCATCGCGTACGACAGGCCTCCGGTTCTTCAGAACGCCGGGGAGGTGTCGGACGCGCTGATGGAGGCCTACACACAGGACCTCAAGGAAGCGGGAATCGGCGGACGAGTGGAGATGTGGCTGTACCTCGACGCGTCCGGGGTGGTCCGGAACTCCGAACTCAAGACGCCCAGCGGCCACGACGCTCTGGACGCTGCCGCCGCCGATGTGGTCGCGACGATGCGCTTCGAGCCCGCGATGAACCGTGACGAGCCGACCGATGTCTGGGTCTCCCAGTGGGTCACCTTCGAGGTGCTGGACGTTGACGAGGACGGGGCCCCGGATGCTCTTGTCAGGCCGGCAACGGATGAAGCGCCGCTCATCATCGTCGACGGAGTCATTCAATCCGAGGGCACGAGCCTGGGAGACCTCCAGGCCCTCGATATCGGCCATGTCGAGATCGTCAAGGGCGATCGGGCCGTCGAGATGTACGGCGAGCGTGCCAGGAACGGTGTGGTCGAAATCACGACGAAGGGTGGGGCCGCGGAAGACGATCCGACGGAGGACGCCCGTACGTACCTTACCCTGAGCCGCGTGAAAGACGGGGAACTCTCCCGAACACGGATCGCTACCGACCGTGGTCTTGAGATCGAAGACATCGTTGCCACGGGGGTCCTCGACGATGTCGACCGGGATGGCCTATTGGAGGTCCGGGTTGTGCCCCGTCCTGAGAACATGCCGGATCCGTTGATCGTCATCGATGGCGTGATCTCCGACGCCGCGGGGCTATCGCATCTTGGCGAACTCGACATCGATCACGTTGAGGTGGTGAAGGGTCGCGCCGCTCAGGAGGCCTACGGAGAGAGGGCCCGTCACGGCGTGATCGAAATCACGACGAAGGCCGGCGCCGCGGACGGCGATGCCCCGGCGGACCAGCCGATCTTCGCCCCGTACGACACCGCCCCGGTTCTTCAGAATGTTGGGGAGATCCAGCAGGTGCTCGAGAGAGCCTATCCGAGCGACCTGAAGCAAGCGGGTATCGGTGGCCGGGTCGAGATGTGGGTGTACGTCGACCCGTCGGGCGCCGTTGTCAACTACGAAGTCAAGACGAGCAGCGGCAACGAAGCGCTGGACCGCGCCGCCGCGAAAGTCGTCGAGCAGATGCGATTCCGGCCCGCGAGCAACCGCGATGAGCCGACTGCCGCCCGGATCTCCCAGTGGGTGACGTTCCACGTGATCTAAGCGCGAGGCGGCGGGCCCCGGGGCCCGCCGCGCAACCATCCGCGAGGTGACGGTTTCCCTCGGAGCGGAAGACGGCACCGCCCGCGGAGGGGAACCCATGATCCACCCAACCTGGCGTCATTCGCGTCATCCCCTGTCCGGCGCCAGCCTCTGCCTCCTGGCCGCGTGCGGGAGCGATGGCGAGGGCGGGGCCCCCGCCGGCGGGTCGGCGGCCATGAACAGCCCGGACTTCACGATCACTCCCGCGTATGAATCCCGCTGGATCGCCGGCGCTCTGGATGGGGAAGACTGGGAGGTCTTCGGGTCCATCTCCGACCTGGTCTTCAGTGCGGCAGGCGATCTCTTCATCCTGGACGAACAGGCGGCGCACGTCGTCGTGTTGGACCGGGACGGGGCCCACCTTCGAACCATCTCCCGGCAGGGCGAAGGCCCGGGCGAACTGACGCAGCCCGCATCGATGTTCCTGCTCGCCGATGGTCGTCTCGCCGTGTTCGACGGCGCGCGCAACGGGATTCAGTTCTTCTCGCCCGAGGGCGAATACGCGGAATCGGCGCCCTTCGATCCGACACAGGGTGCGCCCGCCGGCGTGGGCGCGTGGCTCTCGGACGGGAGCATCATCACCGACCGTGAGTTTGTGGTCAGCGGAACGGCGGAGACGATGTCCGTAAGCAGCTCCGTCGGCGGAACGGGAGACGAAGCCGGACGTCCCATCGCCCGCTATTGGCCGGATGGTACTCGCAAGCTGCTCTACACGGCCTGGGAGCCGCCGCCACCCACCGGAGACGGAGCGGAAGCCGGCGGAGGCAGCTTTTCCTTCAATCTCAGTCCCGTGAGGGCGTTCGACCCCGGGCTGCACTATGCTGCGCTCTCGGACGGCCGACTCGCCGTCGTCGACTCCGCAGGATACCGGATCAAGCTGATCGGCGAGGACGGTACGGTGGGAGAGGTTCTGGAACGGCCGCTGTCCCCGACCCCGGTGACGAACGCAGTCCGGGATGCGGAGCGGGAGCGCCGGCTGGCCGAACTCGAGCGGAGTCGGAACCCATCGACTCTATCCATTGCGGGGCGCCCGGACATCCGTATGCCTGACGACTTCGCGAGCCAGTTGAGAGAGGCGCTCCGGGCCCGCGTCGAGCGGATGACGTTCGCCGAGGCCATCCCCGCAATCGAAGCATTGGCCGTCGACGCCGACGATCGCCTGTGGGTGGCGCGGACCCCGCTACCCAACGAGGAGGGGGCGATCGACATCGTGACGACCGACGCCCGATACCTGGGCACGATCCAGCCGGGGGGGCTCCGAATCCCGGACGCGTTCGGTCCGGACGGCCTCATGGCCTACGTTGACACGCACGACCTGGGTTACCCGATCGTGCGCGTGGTGCAATTGGCGCCGGGCACGCAAATGGAGACCGGAAGCTAGGGCTTCCGTATCCGTACGACCTCGATCTTCGGAACGTCGAAAGCATCCTTGCCGGCGAGCAGGACGTGGTCATCGCGGACTCCCGACAGCAACGCCCGCTTCTCGGCGGGGATCCGAAGTTGCGCCAAGGGTTCGCCGTTCGGTTCGAGCACATAGTAGAGCGTCTCGACGAACACGAAGGGCTCGAAACGGGCGACCCAGATCCGGCCCTCGTCGTCGAAGAGCGCCTTCCCGATCGCGGGCCGGTTTTCCGGGAGCAGTTCCGGCGCGAACATCACGTCGAGCATCATCCGCAGGGATTCCGGATCGGCCGCCCCCTCCCGGGGCGCCAGCCATTCCGATCGAGCTTGCTCCAAGTCCTCATCTTCCAGCGGCTCTCGCATCGACGGCCAGCGGATGATCCGCCGGAGCGCAAAGGACGGGTCGAGTTCAAGGAGTTCGAAGCGCTGCCCCGTCCCGTACAGCAGCCTGCCGGATCCGAAGAGGACAACCGGCCGATGCGTGAACGGCAGCCTCACGTCCATCCCCGAGTCGTGGAAGCCCGCATAGCTCCCCGGGAAGCGGACCACGGGGGCCGCGACGGCCTCACCCCTGAACAGTTCGAGAACCGATGAAGTCGGCCAGCGATGCAGTTCCGGCGCCACGCGCGTCATGGGTTCGCGATCTTCCAGGAGACCGACGTAACTACCGGAACCCCAACTCCAGCCTTGGAGTCTGCTACCTTCCCCAGCGGTCGCGGGCAGAGCAACCGACTGCAGGAAGCCTTCATCCGGATGGTATAGTTGGAGGGTGCCGTCCGCGCCGTCCGTGAAGTCGAACACGGAGATCGTGTCTCCCGGTGCGGCCATCGCCGAACGGATCCGGCGAAACTCTCCCGGGCCGTCCCCGCTACCTCCGTAACTTCGCTGATAGGCGCCCGATGAACCGTAAACATGCAACTGGTTAGTGCTCAGATCGGGAATGACGATCCGTCCGTCGCTCAACCACAGGGCTTCGAGGACGCTCGACAGATCCGGAGAAGAGCCATCGATCGTGACCAGGACGGTGTCCAGCACCCATTCGGGGAGGGAAGCGGCTGCTACTTCGACGGTGACAAGCTCCAATCCCGCCGAGTCCCGGATGATCGCAGCTCGCACCGACGGCCCGGCTTCGGACATTCCCCGATCCGCCGCGCCGCCGCACCCGGACAGGCACGCGGACAGCCAGCCCAGCAAGGCAGAGAGCTGTGCCCGGCGTCTTTCGTGCACCGTCGCGCTGATCAAGAATCCCTCCTCACCCGGTCCCGCGCTGTGACGCGGGCCACGTTCTCGGCGTCAGACTAAGTAAGCGTCCAACTCGACAAAGGGTAGCCGGTACCAAATGAGGGTAGCGCGCGAGCAACGGCGAGGGGTCGGCGGGGCGTCGGTACTGGCTCTGGTGTTCGCCGTGGCCGTGAGTCACGGTCTGCGGCCCCCCGAGGCAAGCGCTCAAGAGGGAGTGGAGGTCGCTGGAACCGTCGTCGACGACCAGACGGGCGAGCCGATCGAAGGTGCGACCGTGCGGCTCGTCGACCCGTCCGGCCAGGTCCGGGAAACGATCACGCGACCCGACGGCGCCTTCGCCTTCGCTCAAGTTGCGCCCGGCGTGCATACGCTCGGCGTGCAGCGGCTCGGCTACGAGGTTCTCAGCGCCCCGTTGGAGATCGGACCAGGTGCTCCACCCCCCCTGGACGTACGCCTTCAGCCGCGCGCGATACCGCTTGCCCCGATTGAAGTGGACGTGGAAGGGCATCCGCCCCGCTTGGTCGAATCCGGGTTCTACGACCGGAGGGAGGAGGGATGGGGCACCTTTCTCGAACCCGAATGGGTTGAGGCCAACAAAGTAGGCTTCGTTCGACTGAACGACTTCATGTCGTCGCTCCAGTTCCGTGCGCCTCTATCGGGCTGTCCCCGAGTTCAGGTTTGGCTCGATCGGAGACTGATCGGCAGGACTGCCGGGCGGCGGACCAGCAGACCGATCTCGACCAACCTGGGAACATACCGCTTGCCGGGACCGCCGCCCGCTACGCTGCTTGAGGAACTCTCGGCGCACGACGTGGGCGCCGTCGAGGTGTATCAACCGGGTACGAAGATTCCCTTGTTCGCCTGGAACGATGAGACGAGGGACTGCGGAGTGATCATCGCGTGGTCCAACTGGATGACCGCGACGGCAGAGATACCGCAACTCGAGGTGAAGCTGTGCCAATCGGCCGGACGCCCGGGTGAGGTGACTCTGGAGGGTTTCGTCGAGGACCAGGTCACGAAGGTGAGGCTGCCGGCGGCGCACGTGGTCGTGTCATTCGCGACGTACCTAAACTCGGACCCCGTCGCGACGGTCACCAGGACGGATTCGCTGGGACGCTATCGGCTGTGCGATCTCCCGGCCGGAACAGAGGTGGAATTGGCGGCTGCCTACGGTCCGCACCGAGGTGATGCATCGATGGTAGAGGCCACGAGTGCGACGGACGTCAGGCTCAGTGTCCCGGTGACCTCCCCCGCATCCATCACAGGCGTAGTGACGAACGCTGTCACCGGACGGCCGCTTGAGGCCGTGCGCATAACGGTGGTCGATGCGGACTTCCGGGCGGCGACGAACCTCTCCGGCGCGTTCTCCCTGGAGGGTCTCCCCCCGGGTTCATACCGGATCCGTGCCCTGTGCGGAGGTTTTGAGACCTCCGTGCAGAGCGTGGAACTGGGCGAGGGTGCGCAGGTTCGCGTCACGTTCTCCCTTCAGGCGAGGGGTGTTTCCCGGCGCGCGCGGTGTACCGCGTAGCTAGACGATCTTCTGCTTCCAGCGGCCGCGGCGGAAGATCCAGAGGCCGACGACGGCCGATAGCGAGTAGGCGACCGCGAACGACCAGAACACGCCGATCTCGCCCCACCCGACGCCGAAGGCGAGGACGGCCGCAAGCGGCAGCTGGAAGAACCAGAACACGCCGATGTTGATCCAGGTCGGCGTCGCCGTGTCCCCGGCTCCGTTGAAGGCCTGCATCGTCACCATGCCCCAGGCGTAGAAGATGTACCCGTAGCTGATGATCCGGAGCGCGCGCACCCCCACGTCCAGCGTCTCCGGGTCCGGGGCGAACGGGGCCAGGATCGGCTCCGGGAAAGCCACGAAGACCACCGTCACCACGGCCATGAACAGCATGTTCCAGAAGCCCGTGAGGTAGACGGCCCGCTCGGCGCGGTCGGGCCTCTCGGCGCCGAGATTCTGGCCCACGAGCGTGGCGGCGGCGTTCGCGAGGCCCCAGGCGGGGAGGATGATGAAGATGACGACGCGGATCGCCATCGTGTAGCCCGCGAGCGCGATCGTCCCGAACTCGGACAGGATGCGGATCGAGAGAATGTAGCTGACCTGCGTCACGAGCATCTGCCCCACGCCGCCCACCGACACCCGCAGCAATCGACGGATCACCGGCCAGTGGACCCGGAGGTCGCCGCGCCGCACCCGGACGCGCTCGCCGCGTGACATGTGCCACAACTGGTACAGGGCCCCGATCCCGCGTCCGGTCGTCGTGGCCACGGCGGCGCCCGGGAGTCCCAGTTCCGGGAAGATCCAGAGGCCGAACACGAGCACGGGGTCGAGCACGATGTTGATGCCGTTCGCCAGCCACACGGAACGCATGGCCATCGAGGGGTCGCCCGCCCCCCGGTAGATCGCGTTGTTCACGAAGAGGAGGATGATCACGACCATCCCGCCCAACTGGATGCGGGCGAAGGTCGTGCCCTGCGCGACGACTTCGGGGGATCCTCCCATGACGCGGAGCAGCCACGGGGCCAGCATCGCTCCGGTAAGGCCGAGGACCGCGGCGATGCCGACGCTCAGCACGATCGCCTGCACGGCGGCCGTCGCGGCGCCGCGCTCGTCCTTCTCCCCCGTCCGGCGCGCGACCATCGCGGTTGTGGACATCGCGAGGCCCATCGCGACCGAGTAGATGACCGCCAGCATCGCTTCCGTGAGGGCGATCGCGGCCAGGGCGCCGGCTCCGAGCCGGCTCACGACGGCCATGTCGACGAGGAAGAAGAGCGACTCCCCCGCCATCTCCAGCACCATCGGGATGGCGAGGAGCAGGACCCCGCGGTTCAGGCTTCCCGACGTGAAGTCCTCCTGCGTGCCCCACAGAACGTCGCGGACGGCACGCCGGAGGCGTCTCAGTATGTCCAGATCGCGATCAGATTGCAGTCGGTCAGGAGCATGGTGTTCGGTACCTGGTTCATGATCTCCGGCGGCGCCTCACTGCACCTGTACGCCTCGATTCCCCGAACGGTGTCGAATTTCAGTTCGCCCAGGTTTCTCCGATTGAATCCGAGGCGGCTGGCCGGCCTGCCGTTGAGGAGGATGAGCTGGTTGCGGCGGTACCGGATGGAGAGTTCCCGCTTGAACTGAAACACCTGCCCGAGGTGGATGAACTGGTCGATCTCCGGATAGGTCGCGAAGTAGCCCTCGTCGATGGACTGCCGGCGGTCGTAGAACCCCGACGTGAGCAGGAACGGGTCACGGCCGGTCACCCGCACCTCGATCGGCGCGAGCGCGATCGCCCGGGTGTTGAGTTCGACGCGGAATTCCGCGCTCTGGTCCGTGAGAATGTTGATCTCGGTCTCCAGGGGCGCGTAACCGATGTGCGCGACGCGCAGGCCGTAGGTGAGCGGCGGGATGGAGCGGAACGCCACGCGTCCGAGCGTATCCGTGATCCCGGAGATCGGCAGCGGAGAGAAGTCGAGCTGCGCGCTTGCCACCGGGCGCCCGTCCGCGGCGTTCACGACGGAAAAGACGACGAACGCCGCGTCCCCCATGTCCACCTCGAGGTCGACGAACTGCGACCGGTCGAGTTCGACCTTGCGCTCCTTCCCGCGCCGGGACCGATAGTTCGGTCGCACCCGGATCTCCCGAAACGCTTCGAGGCCGCAGGCCTGGTATCGCCCTCGCTCATCCGCTTCGACCCGTACATCCTCCGGCGTCGTCAGCCCGCGTTCGGCTTCGTAGCGGATCAGGACCGTCGCCCCCGGCAGAAGAACCTGGCTCTCATCGTCCCGGATCGTGCCCTCGATGCCGACCTCGAGTTCAGCCTGTCCGAGCTGCCGGCAGATGCGGGGGACCCGCTCTTCTTCCTCGTCCTGACCCGCGGCGGGGGACGGCGCGAGCACGGCGGCCGCCAGCGCGAGGAGCGGCGCGATACCGTGGCGGAATCGCCGGGACGCGGGGTTCAATTGCCGGCCTCGAGGAGCGCCTCGAGGAGCGCCTCGAGGAGCCCGTTCCCGGCCTCGCCAAGGTTGGTGGCGCCGCGATTGTAGTTGCGGCCGAGCGCGACGCCGTAGCCGCTCTCGGGTTCGAACACGAGGTACATGTTGTATCCGGCGACGGAACCGCCGTGGCCGACGAACCGCACGGCGCCGCTTTCGAGCGCGACAGGCCGAATCGAGAAACCGAGTCCGTACCCCGCGTCGGGATCCTCGGGCGTCTGCACCGTCATGACCTCCCGTCGGGTGGCCGGCTCCAGGAGCGGGTGTTCGGTCAGCCCCATGACCGCGGCCGCGAACGTCGCGAGATCTCCGACGGTCGCGTAAACGCCGCCGTTCGGCACCTTGTATCCGCGCCCCTCGTGCTCGCGCGCCGGGAAGTCGGAGTCCACGGCGCCGTCGGCCCCGTTCGCGAAGCCCACCGCGACGCGCCGCCACAGTTCCGGGCCGACGATGAAGGTCGAGGAGCGCATCCCGAGCGGCTCGAAGAGGCGGTCCTCGACGAGGTCCATGAAGGAGGTCCCGGCGGCCCGCTGCAGGGCGTAACCGAGCACGCCGTACCCGATGTTGGAGTATTGATACCGGGTTCCGGGCATCGTGTAGAACCGGGTGTGGGGGATCGAAGCGAGGATCTTGTATCCCCAGTCCTCGATCGGCCCGGCTGCGGCGCCTTCGAGTTCGGGCTCCCGGATGAGGCCGGCGGTGTGGCTGGCCAACTGCCGGAACGTGATCGGCGCTATGCCGTCCGGCGGGTCCCCGAAGCCGGCGGCCTCGGGCAGGTGGTCCACGACGGCGTCATCGAGCGCGACCGTCCCCTCCTCCACCAGGTCCGCCATCAGGATCGCCGTCACCGACTTCGAGATCGACCCGGTTCGGTAGATCGTTCGCACGCCCGCGGGCACGCGGTTCGCCGGATCGGCCCAGCCGAACCCCTGCGCCCACAGCACCTGATCTCCCTTGAAGACCGCCGCCGTGATCCCGCCGATGCCGTCCGCTGCGACATCCGATGCGATCTGCCGGGAAAAGGCATCGATGACGTCCGCGTCCTGACCGGCCGCAGCGGACGGAAGGAGGAGGACGGTGAGAAGGAAGACGATCGTCGCGGGGTACGGGCGGCGCGCCGCCGAGACGCGGGACGAGCGATGGTGGGCCGGCATGACGTTCTCCTTGCGTGGCCGACGGGAGGCGGAAAAACCACCAGCCGGGCATCGAATCCGATGCAAACTCGCAGCTTCGCGTCCGCATCGGAACCCTTCAGGCTGGCGGGTCGCGCCCGACTCGCCTAGTGTCCCGGCGCCGACGTCCAACGGTTTCACGCAAACGCACCAACCGGCGCACACATGTCGCTTCTGAAGAAACTGATCTTCCGGATGGATGGGGCCGCGGACAGCGCCCGAACCCGGTTCAAGAGCGAATCCGGGGCCACTTGGGAGGCCGAGTTTTCCATCTTCTCCGGCACCACGCAACAGTCGCCCCGGCTGCTCGTGATGTTCCGGAACCAGGACGACATCACCATTCCGCAGCGCTACAACCAGGCGCCGCCCGGCATCTCCAAGGTGCCGAAGGAGGCCGTGGCCGAAATGAACGAGGTGGGACTCCGCGAACTGCTTGCACGCTCGGTGAAGGTGTGAGCGCCGCGAGGGTGGATCCGAAGAAGGCGCTCTCCCGCACGTTCCTCGACGGAGGGATGGTTCGCTGGGAAGCCTATGTCTCGGGTGGCCAGCCGAATACGCCCCAGGCGGCCCGCATCTATTTCGTCTGCCTTGAGGACCCCTTCGAGCCGCCGCGCTGGCTGTCGCACGAGAGCCGCAGCGTGGCCGAGGCGACGCGCGCCCTGGCCGACATGAGCGACGCGGATCTTCTCGGGCTCCATTCCCGCTCCGCCCCCCTGGAGTGATGCCCTGGAGCGATGTCTCGTCGGGGAGCTTTCGGCAGCTAGTTTACCGTGACGACGTCGTACAGACGCTCGCCGGGTATGCCCTCCACGCCTTCGTAGCGATGCTCCACGAGAATTGACCAGGATCCGGGCTCGACGTTGTAGATGTTCGCCACGTAGGACAGCGTCGAAGGCGTCAGACTGTTGCAGCCCTGCCGGCCCGACACGATCGTGATGGACAGTTCCAGTCCTCCGTCGACCTCCCGCAGGTCGGGGGACACGTAATCGCACCGCAGCCGGCCCACGATCTGGCCCGAGACTCGCATGGACCCCGGCCCCCCCGCGGCGCGCGCGAACTCGGGCAGGGCGGATCCCTCGCTGACGACGGACGAGAGCATGTTCCCGACGGTCGGGGAGAGTCCGACCCCCAGATTCAGGCAGCCGGACAGTCCGAGAAGGACACCAACGACGCCGATTGCGCAGCGAGCTTGCCGGTTTCGCACGATTTGCAAGATGAGACTCCGCAGCCGAAGAACCTTCGAAAGAGTGACAGCGTCCGGGAGGGTCTCGCAATACCATCGCCCGTCGCGAATCGCCGGCGGTCCGTCACGGCGGCGGTCCGGCGCGCGTCGTGTGCGCGATGCGCGCTTGCATTACTTTCCATGCGTGGCTTGGCGACGTAGCGGCGGAGACCGCAGGATGCGAACACATCGAGAGGGTCGTTCGGAGGCGCGGGCGCGGAACAGGGCCGTTTATCGGGCCGCGTCCTTGGCTCTGGCGGGAGCCGCCATCCTGCTGGCGGCCGGATCTCGCCTGGCCGCTCAGAGCCCGCCCCTCGCCCCCTCCCGGAGCATCGTGACGTGTCCGGCGGATATGGATCCGTCCCTCACGGGTCTGGCGGGCATCGTCCGCGATACGCTCCAGGGCATCCTCCTTCCCGGGGCCACCGTCTCCGCGACCTGGACCGAAAACGAAGGACAGCGGCGCACCATCTCCGTGGAGGCGGACAACGCGGGCGTGTACATCCTCTGCGGCCTTCCGCCCCTGAAGGATGTCACGGTGAGCGCGAGGTTTCCGTCCTTCCGCACGGAGCCGGCGCGGGTGAACATCGCACCCGGCCCCCCCGCCGGGTGGGACATCCTCGTGGGCGTGGAGGAGGGCGCGCTCGCCAGTCTGCTCACCGTGCCCGGCCGAATCGTGGGTCGGGTGGTCGATCGGCGATCCCGTCGTCCCGTCGAAGCGGCGAGCATCATTCTCTCGGACACGCTGTTGGCGGAGGACCGGCAGCGCATGACCGATGGCAGCGGCCGTTTCATGTTCACCGACCTCGATCCGGGCATGTACCGGGTGGCCGTGGATCACATCACGTTCGATCCCCTGGACCAGTTGGTGCACCTTCCGAGCGACCGAACGGTGCAAGTGGATTTCGAACTCAGCGCGGACCCGATCGAACTCGCGCCGATCGTCGTCACGGCGTTGCGTGAGAAACGACTGGAGTTGCAGGGGTTCTACGACCGGCGCGAACTGGGCGAGGCGATCGGCGCCGGAATATTCCTCACGCGCGACGACATCCACGACGCCGGCGCGATCCGCGTGACGCACTACCTGGGACGGATTCCGGGCGTGCGCACCGAGTGCACCGGAGGCGCCAACAACAACTGCATCATCCGCATGACGCGGGGCGTGCCCAGCCTGAGGAGCCGCGCCGAATACGGGTGCATGAACGCGAACGTGTACCTGGACGGCGTGCGCGTGATCCGCGATGGCGGGGCCGGCGAATCGATCGACAACTTCGTCTCGCCGTCCGAGATCGCCGGGATCGAAGTCTATCGCGGTCCGAGTGAGCTGCCGGCCGAGTTCGGCGGGGCCGTGGGGCGCTGCGGGGCCATCGTCATCTGGACGGGCCCCGGAATCCGGCGGCGTTCGGGCTAGCTGTCCGGGTCGGAGAGCGTCGCGGCCGGCGGGGCCGCCGCGAACGCATGCAGCGCGGTGGCCTTCGCGCGTACGGCGACGCGCACTCCGGGGTCGACGCCGAGTTCCTCCGCGGCGTCGAGCGTGACGAGGGCTACGAGTTCGACGGGGCCGCGGAGCCGCAGCCGCACGAGCCCGCCCATGTCGCGCCGTTCCTCCACGGTCGCCACGAGGAGGTTGCGCGTACTCAGGTCCGCCGGGGGGACGTCCGGGGGTCCGAGAACGAGATCTTCCGGCCGATAGGCGATCTTCACCGGCGTGCCCGGGACCGCCTCGCCCTGGGCCACGAGCGAAGCGCCCCCGATGTCGGCGGTGACCATGCGCTCGTGCGCCCGCGTCACGACGCCGGAGATCGTGAACTCCGCCCCGGTGACGCGCGCCGTGTAGACATCGGCGGGGTTCTCGTAGATTTCCTTCGGCGTACCCGTCTGGACCAGCTTCCCGTCCCGGATCACGGCGACCCGATCCGCGAGGTGGAAGGCCTCGCCCCGGTCGTGAGTGATGAGAAAGACGCTCGTCGCCCGTTCCCGGGCCACCCGCTCCAGGTCGTGACGGAGGTCGAGCCGCGAATCGGTGTCCAGGTTCGCCGTCGGCTCGTCGAGGAAGAGGATCTCGGGGTCGAGCACCAGCGCCCGCGCGAGCGCCACGCGCTGCGCCTCTCCTCCGGACAACCGCGATATCGGGGCTCCCAGCAGGTGCGAGATCGCGAGTTGCTCGCACACGGCGCGCGAGCGGACGCGAGCTTCGGGGCGTGGCACGCCCTGCAGAGCCAGGCCGAGGCCGACGTTGTACTCGACGGAATCGCTCCAGAAGTGAGGGCGTTGGAACACGACGGCGGACGCGGCCCGGAGCGCTCGCTCGGCAGGCCGCCCGGAACCGCCGCGGAATGTGACTTTCCCGGTGTCGGGCTTCTCCAGCATGGCGAGCAGGCGCAGCAGCGTGGATTTGCCGGCCCCGTTCGGCCCGAACACCGCGAGCATCTCGCCCTCGCGCAGTTCGATGCGGTCCACCTCGATGGCCGTCCTCCCGCCGTAGACCCGGCGCAGGCCGACGCCGCCGAGAAGCGGTCCGGCTGCGGCGTTCACGCGACCTGGCCGCGGCGGATCGTGCGCCGGCCGAGCAGGAGGAGCGCCGCGTTCACGCACAGCGCGAGGAGCATGAGTACGATCCCCATGGCGATCGCGACGTCGAAGTTGCCGCGCCGCGTCTCCAGCACGATCGCGGTCGTCATCACCCGGGTTTCTCCGAGGATGTTGCCCCCCACCATCATCACCGCGCCCACCTCGCTGATGATGGCCCCGAACCCCGCCGCCACCGCGGCCACGAGCGACGTCCGCACCTCCCTCAGCTGCAGGAGGATGGCCTGCCGCCGGCTCGCGCCGAGCGCCCGCGCCTGAAGCGAGATGTCCCGGGGGATGTTCTCCACCGCGGCGAGGCTCACCGCCGCGATGTAGGGGCCGGCGAGGATCGCCTGGGCGCCGATCATGGCGGCCGGCGTGTAGAGCAGTTGCAGGTCGCCGAGCGGGCCGGCCCGCGACAGAAAGAGGAAGACTCCGAGGCCGACCACGACGGGCGGGAAGGCGAGACCCGCGTTGATGACCGCGACCACGGGCAGGCGAAGCCGGAATCGCGTCAGCCCGACCGCGATCCCGATGGGAAGTCCGATGACCATCGCCAGGAGGAGCGCCGATCCGCTGATCTGCAGAGAGCGGAAGATGACGTTCCAGACGTACAGGTCACCCGACGTGATGAGCCGGAGAGCCTCGAGCAGCGGATCCACGCGCCGAATCTAGTTTGGCGGATCGTCGCCGGGCCACGGGGCGAACAGCGCCTCGGGGCCGCCGCGCACCCGGAATTCCCCGATGGCGCGGCGTCCGTCGCCGGAGCGCAGCCAGTCTGCGAAGACCGCGGCGCGCTCGGGCCGGATCGCGGCTCGTGGCGCCAGCAGCGAGTAGACGTTGCGCAGCGACGCGTGATCTTCGACGAGCGCGGCCAGGTCGAGCACCTCCGACAGCATCGCGAGCGTCGCGTCGTCCGTGAGGACGTAGGCGCCGCGTTCGCTGGCCACGTGCAGCGTCGTGGCCTGTCCCTGCCCGGACTCGACGTACCCCGTGCCGCCGCCGGCCACGCCCGCCTCGCGCCACAGGGCGATCTCGCGGTAGTGCGTGCCCGAACTGTCGCCGCGCGAGACGAAGCCGTGCCCCCCCCGCGCGAGGGTCGCGAACGCCTCGGACGGCGATGCGGATCCCCGAATCCGCGCCGGATCCGAGGGCGGGCCGGCGACCACGTATTCGTTGAAGAGGACGGGACGCCGCCGTGGCGCGTGACCCGCCTCGATGAAGCGGGCCTCGGCTTCGGGCGCGTGCACGAGCAGGAGATCCACGTCTCCCGTGCGACCGAGTTCCAGCGCTTCGCCGCTGCCGGCGATGACCGTGCGCACCCGGAGCCCGGGGTGGTCTTCGTTGAAGCGGGCGATCAGGTGTTCGAGCAGACCCGAATCGTAGGTGGACGTGGTGGCGCCGAGCACGAAGGTGTCCGCGTCGGTCCCGCACGCCCCGGCGCACAGTCCGCCGCCGAGGGCCAAGAGGAGGGCCAGGAGGACGGCGAAGGAGGTTCGCCGCGCGCTTCTGTCACGGCCGGCTAGCCGTGGCGTATCCACCGCAGCACCTGCGGCAGGTTGGCGCGCTGGCCCTTCATCAGAATCCCCACCCGGAAGATGCGGCCCGCGACCCACGCCGCCCCGAGGACGAACACTCCCAGCAGCACCAGCGACACGAGCCACTGCCACACCGGGACCGAAGTGGCGAACAGCCGCGCCGGCATTACCAGCGGACTGAAGAACGGCACGAGGGAGAGGATGACGCCCCAACCGGCGTTCGGGCTCTGGATCACGCCCTGCGTCGCGATGAAGGGAAGGATGATCAGCATCATGACGGGGAGTATCGCCTGCTGGGCATCGTGCTCGTTGCTGATCGTCGCGCCGGCGCCCGCGAACATCCCCGCGTAGAGTAGATACCCAAAAACGAGGAAGCAGAGCATCAACACGAGCGTACCCCACGGGATCGGGATGTTCGCGATGTCGATCCCCGCCTCGGCAAGCGTGGATGCTCCGGCCGTGAGGCCGTAGACCGCCGCGAGCGCGAAGATCAGCGCCCAGACGGCCATCTGCGCAACGCCTACCGCCCCGACGCCGACGATCTTCCCCAGCATCAGTTCCCACGGGCGAAGGGACGAGACCATGATCTCGACGATGTCGGACTGCTTCTCCTCCAGGATCGCCCGCACGATCATCTGCCCGTAGATGAGCAGGATGAAGTAGAAGAAGAAGGCGATGCCGAAGCTCAGCATCCGGTAGACGTCCTGGGATCGCGCCTCTCCGGATTCCGTCACGTTCACGACTTCGAAGGAAGTCCGTTGGAGCAGCGCGCCCGGATCGATGCTCTGCACGCCGATGGAGCGCAGGCGCGCCCGTACCGATGCCCTCTGAAGTGCCCCCCGGACCGAACCTTCGATGACGGACGGAACGCTGGCCCGCGCGAGCAGCGTCGTCTCCTCCCGGTCCCCCTCGTCCGCGTCCGGTGTCTCCCCCGGCATCTCCGCAGAGCGCCGGCCCGCACTCCTCGGGATCATCAGCAGCAGGTCGTACGAGGCGTCGGAGAGTCGCGCCCGCGCCTCGTCGATCGAGAACTCCTCCATGTCCTCGGCGCGCACGGCGTCGAGCCCGTCGGCGAGAAACTCTTCAACGACGAGGTCGCCGATCAGCCCCGCGGGATCGGCGACCCCGATGACCCTGCGCTCCTCGCCCGCATCCGTCGCCCCCCTCACCGCGAGGAAAGCGGAGAGCGCGCCGAGCCCGACGATCAGAACGGGGAGGCCCAGCGTGGATATGAGAAACCACTTGGACTTCACGCGCATCATGAACTCGCGGCGGACCACCGTCGCCACCCTCGGCGTGAACGGATTCATGCCGCCGCCTCGTCATCGTCACTCTCGTCCTCGTGCGAGAGCCCGGCCTCCGTGGCCTTCTCGATGAATATCTGGCGCAGCGACGGTTCGATCAGTTCGAAGCGCGAGATCAGGGCGCCGCTCTCCACCGCCTGCCGCAGCAGGGCCTGGGGGTCCGCCCCCTCCACCATGCGGACCTCCACGTACGTGCCGTGCGCCGAGATGTCCTCGATGAGATCCGGCGCATCGAGGAACGTGGGGTTCCCCTCGAAGGACAGCGCGATGTCGCGTCGCCCCGCCGCGGCCTTGATGTCGCGGACCCGTCCGTCGAGCACCTTGGTCGCTCCGGCGATCATGCACACGCGCTCGCACAGGCGCTCGGCGTCCTCGATGAGGTGCGTCGAGAGCAGAATCGTGGCTCCGGCCTGCTGTCGTTCCTGCAGCATCTGCTTGAACAGTTCGACGTTCAGCGGGTCGAGGCCGCTGAAGGGCTCGTCGAGCACCAGCAGGTCGGGCTCGTGAAGGATGACCCCGAGAAACTGGGCCTTCTGGGCCATCCCCTTCGAGAAGGTCTCCACCTTGTCGTCCGCCCGGTCACCGAGACCCACCGCATCCAGCCCTTCCCGGGCCCGCGCGAGCGCCTCCTTCCGGCGCAGTCCCTTGAGCTGGCCGAAGAACGCGAGGTGATCGGCCGCTGTCATCTTCTGGTACAGCCCGCGCTCCTCCGGCAGATACCCGATGCGGGTGCGCATGGATTCGACGTTGGGGGACCCGAAGACTTCGACCGAACCGGCGTCAGGCCCGATGACGTCGAGGATGATCCGGAGTGTCGTGGTCTTTCCGGCGCCGTTCGGGCCGATAAGGCCGTAGATCGATCCGCGTGGGATCTCGAGGTCGAGATCGCGGACCGCGGTCTTCCTGTCGAAGCGCTTCGTGACGCCCTGGAGGCGAATGGCGGGTGTATTCACGGCCCCGATGATACGGACTGCCCGCACCCCTCGCCAAGCAGCAGCCGCGGGCGTGCAGCGGACCGGTCTACCGCCGGGGCCGCTGAATCCCCATATTGAGGATTCCCCTCGCTTTGCCGAATCCAACCCTCCATGGGGAGGTTAGATGGCGATCTTCCGCGTCCTGTATTACCGCGACATCACCGTAGGAAGCGGTGGCCGTATCACGATTCCTTTGGAGATGCGCGACCACATGCGACTGGCCGATGGCGATGCGTTGAAGGTTCGCCTCGAGGAAAGCGAATCCGGCCAGCGCCAGTTCACCGTCTGGAAGACGGAATCCAACCCGAACATCTAGCTCGAAAATCCGGCCGCGACACTAGCGGCGGTCTCCGTAATTGACGGCCATGGCGCCCATCATCAGGTCTTCGTAGCCGCACTCCACGAACCCGGCCGCTTCCATCCTGCGGACCATCTCCCGCTGGTCCGGGAACCTCCTCAGCGACTCGGGGATGTACACGTAGGACTCCGGATCGCGGTGAAGCGCCCAACCCGCGACGCGGGTCGAGACGTCGAGGTATCCGAGGTAGATGCGGCGCAGCGCCTCGGAGCGCGGGTGCCCGAAATCGAGTGAGATCAGCCGGCCGCCCGGGCGCAGGCAGCGGAAGCTCTCGGCCAGCGCGGAGTCCAGGCCGGCGAAGTTCCTCAGCCCGTAGCCGATGACGACGCGGTCGAACGCGCCATCGGGGAAGGGCAGGCGAAGCGCATCGGCCCCGATCCAGCCGGCGAGGCCGGGACCCGGTCTTCCGCGCCCGACCCGCATCATCTCCAGCGTGAGATCGGCGGCGACGACCTGCACCTCGAACGCTCCGCGCGCGGCCTGGTCCAGCGCTCCCCGGGCGAGGTCCCCCGTGCCGGCCGCGAGGTCGAGGACGCGGTGGCCCGGGCGCAGGTCGGCCCGGGCGAGCAGCCGGCGCTTCCAGCGGCGGTGGAGACCCAGCGACATGACGTCGTTGGTGAGGTCGTAGCGGCCGGCCACGCCGGCGAACAGCCGGCGCACGTAGCGTCGCTTGTCCGCCGGCCGTTCGATCCGGCCGGAGATGCGTCGATTGAGCTTCAATTGAGCTTCAACTGAGCTTCAACGGGGGCGCCCTCCCGGTGCGGGCCGCCGCGACCGCACTCGTCGGCGCCGCGGCCCGGGGACGAGGCGCCACATTAACGCCGGTCGCCCTCCTCCGCTGCCGTCCCGAGCAGATCCAGGTCGCGCGCGGCCTCCACGAGGCGGATGAACTCTCCCCGATATCCCCGCGGATCGTCGCCCCGGCCTCCTTCCGCCAGCGAGATGACATCATCCGGCGTGAACCGTCCGGCGTGGGGCGAGTCTCGCAGCAGCATGCCGAACCCCGCCACGGCCGCGGCGAACCGGAAGCTCCGCGAAGGCGACCGGGAGCGGTCCGCGACCGCATGCGCCAAGAGCCTGCTCTCGGAGCCGTCCGGGTCCTTGTAGCGGACCTTCACGTAGAGCAGTTCGTCCTCAAACGCGCCCGGAGGCGTTTCAACCGGGGGCTGCGGGCCGGCGGTGGACTCGTACCGCAATGGATCCACGCCGCGGGGGACCGGGAGACCCGCGGGCACGACCTCATACAGCGCGGTCACCGTGTGTCCGGCGCCGAGTTCGCCCGCGTCCTTCGTGTCGTCGTTGAAGTCCTCGTCGGCGAGCAGCCGGTTTTCGTACCCGATCAGCCGGTATGCGGCGGCCCGCGCGGGGTTGAACTCCACCTGCAGCTTCACGTCCTTCGCGACCGTGAACAGCGTCCCTCCCATCTCCTCCACGAGCACCTTCCGCGCTTCGAGGAGGCCGTCGACGTAGTGGAAGTTGCCGTTCCCGTGGTCCGCGATCTGCTCCATCTTCGAGTCCTTCAGGTTCCCGGTGCCGAAGCCGAGGACCGTGAGGAAGATCCCGCTGTCGCGTTCCTCCTCGATGAGCCGCACCATCTCGCCGTCGCTGGAGGCGCCCACGTTGAAGTCGCCGTCCGTCGCCAGGATCACGCGGTTGTTCCCGCCCTCGATGAAGTGCTTCCGCGCAACGTCGTAGGCGAGCGCGATTCCCGCGCCGCCCGCCGTGCTTCCGCCGGCCTCCAGCCGGTCCACCGCCTCGAGGATCTTCCCGCGCCGGTTGCCGGGCGTCGAGGGGAGGACGAGACCCGCGGCTCCCGCGTAGACGACGACCGCGACCCGATCCTGCGGTCTGAGTTGCTCGGCGAGCAGAGCGAAGGCCTTCTTCAGCAGCGGGAGCTTGTCGGGCGACGACATGGACCCGGACACGTCGAGCAGGAAGACCAGGTTGCCGGGTGGCAGGTGAGCCGTCTCCACCGACGGCGCCCTGAGGCCGACACGGACCAGCCGGTGCTCGGGCGTCCAGGGCGCAGCCCACACTTCCGTCTCGACCGCGAAGGGGTGTTCTCCCGACACGTCGTCCCACTCGTACGGGAAGTAGTTGATCATCTCCTCGATTCGAACCGCGTCGACGGGCGGCCGCTCCCCCGCCTGGATGAAGCGCCGAACGTTGGCGTAGGACGCGCGGTCGACGTCGATCGAGAAGGTAGAGAGCGGCGACGCGCTCACGAGCCGGAAGTCGTTCTCCTCGATGGGGGCGTACGATTCCGTGTTGAAGTCGGGATACGCCCGTATGGCCGAAGTGGCGGCAAGGCCGCGCGCCGCGCGCTCGACCGCGTAAGGGTGCTTGACCTGCGGGGTCTCGCCGGCCACGCCCGTCACAGTGAGATCCTGCTGTCGCAACGCCGTCTGCTCGACGGTGAAGTCCAGCGTGACCGTCTCGCCCGCCGTGACGGCGATCGACTTGCTGGTCTCCCTGTAGCCGATCAGCCGAACCGTGATGACCTGCTCCCCCGCCGGCACGCCCGAGAGGAAGTACCCGCCCTCCGGGTCGGTCAGCGTGCCGATCGTCGTCCCCGCCAGGAAGACCTGGGCGCCGGCGATTCCGACGTTGGCCGTCGCGTCGAGCACCTTCCCCCGCACGGCGCCCGTCTCCGATTGGGCGTGAGACGGGGTCGGGTCCGCGACCGCGAGGATCAGGACCAGCAGGGCGCCGACGCGCGCCGGGATTCCGCGAATGTTCATGGTCGCCTCGTTTCCTTACCTGGGCCGAAGGCCGCTGCCGCGCTCCTGCGACGAACAGCGAGCGTCCGGCGACACACCCGTAGACGCCGCAAACGGGGAAAGGGTTACATCGCGGTTCGCCGCCAAGCCCACGGGGCCATGCCGTCTGGCATGTCTCCGGCGGATGGTATACCATGTATACATGCCTCTGCCCCGTCCTCTCTGCACGCGCGTCTCGCGCGAGGTCGAGTCGGAACTCGAACGCGTGTTCCTTGAGCAGCAATGGACGCCCTCCGAGGGACTGAGGCGGATTCTCCTGGAATGGCTCGCGGCGGAGAGATTCCCGCAGATCGAGTTCCGGGAAACCCGGGCGGGCCGGCGGGCGGCGTTGCGGGGGGGGCCGGAGGTGTGGGAGGTCGCGGCGGCGGCCGGGCCGGGCCGCGCGATGAGCGCCGCCGTGGGCCAGCGCTTCGCGGGGACGCGGACGGAGGCGCTCGAGGAAGCCCTCGCCTACGCCAAGCAGTACCCCACCCAAATCGACCCCATCGTGGCCCGTGAGGAACGTCTCGCCCGGGCTTGACAGGGCCGTCAGGAATCCCAAATGTTGCTGTGGAGCCGGAAGTGGTGCCCGGAGGGGGTCGTCAGACCCTTGGTGCCGCGACTGGCTCCCGTCTTTTAAGGATCTTAGGGAGTCGGGGGAGAGTTATTCGTTGTAGAAAAAATGTTCTTTCCCCATCGTGCGAATTCCCCAGGATTTGTCGCCGCTCTCGTCTTCCCAATCGAAGGTCTTCCGTCGGATGATCTCCGCGTAGCGCTTGATCGTCGCGAGGTAGGGGTCACCGCGCGGATCTTGTCGATCAAGCTCGCACTCGTAGTAGACCCTGAGGATGTAGGCACAAAAATCTGCCAGCTTGATTCCCGGTGTGATCTCCGAGTCCACAAAGAGCACTCCGGGCACGATCCGCGTCATGGCCCGGCCCTCGACCGAACGGAAGAGGAAGTTGGAGAAACACCTGTCCAGCCTGACGTTCTCGGCGGGGTCGCGGCCGTCGAAGACCAACGTTGCCATACGTCCTGTCTCTTTCAGTTCGATCAGGGCATCGACGCGTTCGAGGATCCATCGGTGCTGGGTTTGGAGGTAATCATCGCCTCGGTAAATTGCCCTGTCCGGCCGCTCCATCACCATAGCGAAGATCGTAACATCAAGATTCCGGATGAGATCCATAACGGAGTCTGCGTACACCCGTTTTGGGCCACGCCAACAACGCCTTCCGACTTAGGAAGGCGACGGCCTTCCCTTCGCGCTCATCGCTTCGGAGCCGCGTCGCACCGCCGATGCTGGCCCGGAAATCCTCACTGAAGCGATGGAGGGCTCCCGTGATTTGCCGGACGTCTTCACGCTTCAAGCACACGCCCACATCCACCGGCCGCGGATGCGGATCATTCGGGTGTGGATGGCCGGATTCATCGATATAGACAAACAAGACGAGAGCCTCCCTTCTGAAGGAACGCAGACATGTGATTTGAGAAAAGGCGCTAGACCTTTTCCAGCGCCTCGAGTAGCACGCGGGCCTTGTGGCGGGTCTCTTCCCATTCGCGCGCCGGTTCCGAGTCGTACACGACCCCCGCCCCGGCCTGCGCGTACACGCGGTCGCCGACGGAAAGCAGCGTCCGGATCACGATGGCCATGTCGAGGCTCGTCGCGCCGTAGCCCACGTAACCCGCCGCCCCGCCGTACGGTCCGCGACGGGTCGGCTCGAGTTCGTCCAGAATCTCCATCGCGCGCACCTTCGGGGCGCCGGTCAGTGTGCCGGCGGGGAAGCAGGCCTGGAACGCGTCGACGGCGTCGGCTCCGTCCTTCAGCGACCCCGCCACCTCGCTCACGAGGTGCATGACGTGGCTGTAGCGCTCGATCTCCATGAAGCGCGACACCTCGACGGAGCCGGGACGGGCGACCCGGCTCACATCGTTGCGGCCGAGATCCACCAGCATGAGGTGTTCCGCCCGCTCCTTCTCGTCGGCGAGCAGCTCGCGCGCGTGCCGCTCGTCCTCCGGCGGCGTGGCCCCGCGCGGTCGCGTCCCGGCGATCGGGCGCACGGTCACGATCCCGTCTTCAACGCGGACGAGGGTCTCGGGGGAAGAGCCGATGAGGCGCATGCCGTCCAGTTCGATGAAGAAGAGATAGGGCGACGGGTTGCTGCGCCGGAGTGCGCGGTAAAGCTCGAGGGGGTCGCCCCCGAAACGGGAGCCGGCGCGCTGCGAGACGACGACCTGGTAGGCGTCGCCCGCCACGATGTACTCGCGGATCCGCTCGACGGCCGCCTCGTAGTCCTCCCGCGAGCGGTTTCCGGCCACCTCCGCGGTGCGCGCCCCGCCGCCGCCCATCGGCCCCAGCCCGTGCGGTCTCTCGAGGCCGCGAACCCAGTCGATGAGTCGGTCCACGGCCTTCCCGTACAGTTCGGCCGGGTCGTCGTCGGGCGTGACCGGCACGGCCGCCACGGCGACGGCCCGCGAATAGAGGTTGTCGATGATGAGCATGTGCTCCGTCGACATGAAGCAGGCGTCGGGCACGCCGAGGTCGTCGGGTGGCGCCGCGGGCAACCGCTCGAGCCAGCGTACGGTATCGTAGCCGAAGAATCCGACGGCCCCGCCCCAGAACCGCGGCAGGGCGGGGAGTTCGACCGGTTCGTAACGGTTGATCCACGCATCGAAGGCGCTGAACGGATCGCTCGTCGTCTCGGGCTCGCCCCAGCCTCCCGCGGGCGTCCAGAGCCGGATCTCCGACCCGTCGAGTCGCCACGCTTCCCGGGGCTCCGAGCCGAAGAAGCTGAATCGCGCCCAGCGTTCCCCGCCCTCCACCGACTCGAGCAGGAAGGAGAACGGGCCGCGTCGGAGCTTCGAGAACGCCGTGACCGGAGTGTCGAGGTCGAACGGGATCTCGATGGCCACGGGCACCATCCGGCCGGGCTCGGCGAGGCGGGAGAATTCGGCAAGGTCGGGGATGACGGAGGCGTCGCTCATGCGCCCAAGGTAGCAGCCCGCGACATGGACGGGGACCGATGGGGACACGCACCCGAATCACCTTGTCGGGCGTGGGCTTTTCGCCTACTCTCTCAAGCCCGGTTCAATCCGGCCCGGACCTGTATCAACCCATGGTCGAGATCGCTCGGCAGCTCAGTCTCGGCCGCAATCTCGGCAGCTCAATCTCGGCAGCTCAGTGAGGAAGCGATGAACACCAGCGATTACATCTCTCAGGTCGATCAGTGGAGCGCCCACAACTACCATCCGCTTCCCGTCGTGCTGGAGCGCGGCGAAGGCGAGTGGGTGTGGGACGTCGAGGGCAGAAAGTACCTCGACATGCTGAGCGCCTATTCCGCCGTGAACCAGGGACACCGTCATCCCCGCATCATCGAGGCGCTGCGCGCGCAGGCGGAGAAGCTCACGCTCACGTCGCGCGCCTTCCACAACGACCGCATGGGTCCGTTCCTCCAGAAGCTGTGCGAGATGACGGGGTTCGAGCGAGCGCTGCCGATGAACACCGGCGCCGAGGGCGTGGAGACGGCGATCAAGGCGGCCCGCAAGTGGGGCTATACGCTGAAGGGCGTGGCGGAAGACCAGGCGGAAATCATCGTCTGCGAGGACAATTTCCACGGCCGGACGACGACGATCGTGGGCTTTTCCTCGGACGAGGGATCCACGTCCGGGTTCGGCCCCTTCACGCCGGGCTTCGTGCCGATTCCCTACGGGGATGCGGACGCGCTCGAGGCGGCGATCACGCCGAACACTGTCGGCTTCCTCGTCGAGCCGATCCAGGGTGAGGCGGGCGTCGTGGTGCCGCCCGATGGTTACTACGCGCGGGCGCTGGAGATCTGCCGGGCGAACAACGTCCTCATGATCAACGACGAGATCCAGACGGGTCTCGGGCGAACCGGCAAGCTGTTCTGCGCCGACTGGGAGGCGGACCGGGGCGACATCATGATCGTCGGGAAGGCGCTCGGAGGCGGTGTGTTCCCCGTTTCCGGGATCCTCGCCAACTCCGGGGTCATGGACGTCTTCCATCCGGGAGACCACGGCTCGACGTTCGGCGGAAATCCGCTGGGCGCGGCGGTGGGCGCGGCGGCGCTGGACGTGATACGGGATGAAGATCTCGCCGGGCGGTCGAACGAACTGGGCTCCTGGTTCAAGCGGGAACTGGAATCGATCGATTCTCCCCACGTGGACCATGTGCGGGGCCGCGGCCTGTTCATCGGCGTCGTGATCCGGGACGAGTCCGGATCGGCGCGTCCGTTCTGCGAGGAACTGCAGGCGCGCGGGGTCCTTGCCAAGGAGACGCACGAGCAGGTGATCCGTTTCGCGCCTCCGCTCACGATCGAAAAGGCCAGCCTCGAATGGGCGCTGGAACACATCGCCGAGGTCGTGCAGGGGGCGGCGGTCGCCGTCGCCTGAGTAACGGATTCGGGCGCTCGCCGTCCGACCGGGAGCCTCGGCTGCTCCCGGAACCCCGCCTCCGGACGGCCGGCCGCGGCGCATCGCCGCCGCGGTCCGGTCGTCCCCCAGGTCCGCCCGTCGATTCCTCCGCCGACGGTCCGCCCGATTCCCGCGCAACCAATCCCCAGTTGCCTGTGTCACCGATCCAGAAGCAGAAGAAGCGGAAGAACCGACGTGTACCCGGAGACCCCGGCACGGTGACGGAACCGCAACTCATTCAGCGGCTCAGGGACGGAGACGAGGACGCGGCGCGCGCGTTGTACGATGCGCACGTCGATCGGGTGTTCCGGATATGCTACCGGTTCGCCGGCGAGGACCATCTCGCCCAGGATTTCACGCAGGAGACGTTCGTGCGGGCGTTCACGAAGATCGACACGTTTCGCGGCGAGGCCGCGTTCGGGACGTGGCTCGGATCGATCGCGACGACGGTGTCGCTGAACGGGCTCCGCAAAGTCAAGCGCTTCCGCAGCCGCGAGACCGCGCTGCACGAGGATCTCCGCTCGACCGGCGGCCCGGACCGCCTCGAACCCGATGTCAAGGAGCGCCTGCACCGCGCGATCGACGAACTTCCCGCGGGCTATCGAACCGTCTTCCTGCTGCACGATCTCGAGGGCTACACGCACGAGGAAATCGGGGCGATGCTCGGGATCAAGTCCGGGACCTCCAAGTCGCAACTCTTCAGGGCGCGCGGCCGCCTGCGGGAGAAACTCGCGGACTTCGCGGGAGAATGGGCATGCTGAAGGATCGCACGGACGAGGCGAGCCGCTTTGCCCGGTTCCTCCGCCGGGAGGCGGCCGGCTACCACGACCCGCCGGAGCCTCCGGTCGAGGCGATGTGGGCCGGGATCGAAATGCGGCTGGGGGCGGCGCCGGCGCCCGACTCGCTCGAGACGGCGGACGTGACGTGCGACGCGGCCGGCGTCGGCGGCGCGGTGGATGACCCGTTCGATCACCCGTTCGACGCGCTCGGCTACCACGACCCGCCGCTCGCGCCGCGCGAGGCGATGTGGGAGCGCATCGAGGCCGAGTGGGTCGCGCGGCAGCCGGACGCCGCCGGGGCCCGCAAGACGACGCGCGGACCGCTTCGGCTTGTCGTGGCCCGGACGCTCGGCAGGCGGCCCGGCCGGACAGCGGCGTGGCTGACGGGAGCCGCCGCCGCTTCGGTCGCGCTGGCCGTGGCGCTCGACGGTGGCTCGCAGCTGCCGGTGGCCGCGGAACCCGAAACGGTCGCGTCGGCGGCGCCGGCGTCGGCGCCTGCGTCCGTCGCGGCGACGGACTCCGGACCCCTCGCGCCGACGGCCGCCGAGGAGGCGCTGGCGCTTTCCGTCGTCGAGGAGCCCCTGGAGACGAACCGGCAGTTCGCGGCCGCCACGCCGCCGCCGGCAGCCGATCCGGCCCCGGTCCGGACTCCGGTGCGGCCCGAAGCGGACCCGCCGGCGCGCGCCGCCGCGGACGAATACGACACGGCGCGGATATCCCGTCACCTGGACCGGACCCAGGCCCTGCTCGTCGCATTCCGCACGGATATCGGAAGCGACGAATCGCAGCGCGACCTGGCCAGGTGGGCGCGCGAATTTCTGGTCGAGACACGTTCGCTGCTCAACACACCTGTCGCCGAGGGCCAGCAGCCGCGGGCTCTGCTGCAGGATCTCGAACTCGTGCTGGTGCAGATCGCGCGCCTCGGCCCGGACGCGCCGGACTTCGAGCGCGAACTCGCCCGCGAAAGCATGGAACGGCAGGGGACGCTGATGCGGCTGCGTGCCGCGAGCGGCACGTGAATGGAACCGTACGGAGGCATACGATGGAGGCATACCATGAATGATCGTCTAAGACAACTGACATGGACCGGGCTGCTGCTGGCCGGCCTCACAACTGTGGACGCCGCGCCCACGCGCCATGCGCTGCAGGTGCTCGGGACGGAGAGCCTGGCCGCGCAGACGGTCCAGCAGGAAGAGGTGGCGCGCTTCCTCGAGGCGCGTCGCGCCATCAACGCGGAGGAGTTTGAACGCGCGGTGGCGCTCTTCCAGGGGATTCGAACCGAGTCCGCGCTGACGACCCCCCCGTTTGAGCCCGATTCCTACTACTGGGAAGCGTTCGCCCGCTATCGCCTCGGCGACCTGGGTGAGGCGCGGTTGCTGCTGGAAATACTGATGGTCGGGTTCGACGAGGCGCGGCCGGCCGATTCTCGCAGGCACAGGGAGGCCGGGCGGCTGTACCACGACGCGCGGGGCCTGGAATTCGAGATCCGAAGCCAGCTCGCGTCTCAGGGCGACGCCGGCGATGCGGAGCGGCTGCTGCGCGAGGCGGAGGAGACCCTCGACGTCGCCGCCACGACGCCCGGTTTTCGCGTGATGCCCGTGGAGGTGGCGGGCCGAACCGTCTCGCTTCCCGTGTCGACGGCCGACATCAGCGCTCTGCCGGACTCGCTGGCCGCCGACTCGCTGGCCGCCTTGTTGGGCGACGCCTTCGATCCGATACAGGACGCGGAGGACTACCTCCGGCGACTGGCGGAGTCCTCGGAGAGATTCACCGATCTCGAGCGGGCGTGGGCCTTCCCGGACCGTGCGACCGACGAGGGTGACGCCCGCGCGATGTGGGCGGACCGACGGTCGGAGCCGGTCGATTGGCAGCGGACGGAATACCGGGAGGCCCTGCGCGCCGCGACGCAGGAACAGGAAGCGTGCGACGATGTGTCCGTGCAGCTGGCGGCGCTCGAGGCCGTGATGCGCTACGAGAGGGTCAATCGGATGCAGGTGCTTCGTGACGTCCTGGCCCGCAACGACGAGTGTGCGACGCGGCTGCACGAGGGGGCGGTCGGACTCATCGCGCGAGAGGGAACCGAGGAGGCCGAGGACCTTCTGCTCGACATTATCCAGCGCCATTCGGAGAGATCCGTCCGCAGGACTGCGCTGCAGGAAATGTGGCGTTTCAACTCCTGGGATGCGTTCGATGTCCTCCAGCGGACACTTGCGGACTCGGACGACTTCGCCATGCAGAGCGACGCGATCGAGGCCCTTCGCCGGAGTCAGTTTTCGGGGAGTTCGGCCGGGCCCGCCGAGATGGGGCATTCCCTCGGCAACGCGGCCGTCAACGCCCTCGTCAACGTGGCCCTCAATCGATCCAAGTCGTACAGCGTCCGCAGCGCGGCGGTCAGAGCGCTGGCCTATCGGGATGACATGGAAGCCGGCGCCTTCATTCCGATCTACGAAAATCTCGATTCGGATGACCTCAAGGAGGATCTGCTGTGGGCGGTACAACGAAGGATGCGTGACGAAGAGGACATGGAAACCGCCGCCTGGGCGCGCTCCGTCGCCTTCGACCCGGAGGAATCCGAAGACGTGCGTGAAGAAGCCTTCACCGCGTGGGCGGGTCACCCGACCGTGACGGTGGCGTACCTTGCCGACCTCTACGGAGAGATTTCGGAGTCCTTCCTGAAGAGGCAGGCCATCTACGCCATCTACGAGCGGGCCGACTCCGACTCCGGAGCCCCGCGGGTGCTAATGGAACTCATCCGCAACGAACCGGACCAGGAGGTGCGGGAACGCGGCATCTACTGGCTCGGCCGCACGGGATCCGAAGAGGCTGTGGACTTCCTCCTCCGGGTGCTGCGTCCTCCGGTGGCCGATACGCTGCCTCCTCCGGCCACCGATACGGTCCCCCGACGACCCCGATGAGATAGAGGCCGGAGAGAGTCATGCGTCACGCGCGCCGAGGGCGTCTCCACATTCCACTCCTGGCCTTCGCCGTCTTCGCCGCCGCGTGCGGTCCGGGTGACGCTGCGGGCCCGGGTGTTTTTTGGCCCGAACTCATCAGTACGACGGCCGTGCCGCTGAGCGAAAGCGAAGAAGTCGCGCTGCTCGCGGACGAGCGCACGGCCTGCGTCATCGACTCCTACGAAGTGCGCGTCCGCTGCGTGGACGCGGAGGGCAGCGTCGTCGGAATCTTCGGGCGCGAGGGCGAGGGCCCCGGAGAGTTTGGCGAGCCCACGTATCTCACTCGCGGAGAGGCGGGAACCGTCGGCGTGGTGGATTCCGACCTGGGCCGCTTCACGGTCTTCGAGCCATCCGGCGCCCACGTGTCGGAGGTGATGCTGCCGGCGGTGTTCCAGCCCTTCCCAGCGTTCGGCGCCGCGGTGTCAGGCGTGTCGCTGGACTACATGGTGATGCTCGGCCAGATGTCCGGATCGCTGATGACCCGATACGACGTGGACCTCGCCTCCGGGGACGTCGTGGGGCAGGAAGGGTCGCCGCCCGGTCCCTGGGACATCGAGTGCGGGCAGGTCATCCACGGCCTCCCCCACCCAGCGGGGGGATGGGCGTTCGTGGCCTGCGAAGGGCACCTGATCTTCGTCGGCGGCACCGGTGACACGGGTGACGCCACCGTGGTCCGCGCGCCGATGTACGTCCCGGAACTTCCGGACGAGCGGGACGTGGCCCGGATGGAAGAGGAACTCCTGGCCTTCAACAGGTCGCGGGGTCTCCCACGTTCACCCGCCATCGACGAGGGGTTGGAGCGCTATCGCGCCACTCCGAAGAACTACCATCTGTCCACGGGCCAGCAGTTGTTCGACGGCTCCAACCGCTACTGGATCGCCACCCAGCGCGACCAGCACGAATGGTCCTGGCTGGACGTGTACGAGAATGCCGCATACCTCGGGTCGGTGCGCGTGAGGGATCGGCTCAGAGCCTTCGACCTCCTTGGGTCGACCCTGGTTGTGCTGGTCGACCGGCAGGCCGGGCCGGATGATGCCGACGGGATTCCGGACCGGGCCCTCGACTGGTACGACATCGCGGACCTGCCCTTCCGCCGGTGACCCGCCGCGTGCCGAGGCGAAGCCACGCACTGACGCTGAACCATATACCGATTCTGGCGGCGGCCCTCGCCGCCTGCGGGGGAGACCCCGGGCTCACGGACGACATCGGGGTCCAGATCCGGGACAGCGCCGGCGTGCGGATCGTCGAATATGCCGGAGAGCCGGAGGTCGAGGCCCCCTTCGTCCTCGCGGCGGAACCGCTATACCGGCACGGAGCCAACCCGCGCGACTACAAGTTCCTGTCGCCCGATGCCGGCCGGCTTTTCCCGGATGGAGGCGCGGTCGTCGCCGAGTGGTACGGCGAAGTGGTCGTCTTGAGTCCGGACGGGACGACGCACGAGGTGCTCGCGAGGGTTGGAGAGGGTCCGGGCGAAGTGATCGAGCCCTACTCGGCGTTCGTCCTGGGCCAGGACAGCGTCCTTGTGCCAGACCGTCGTCTGTCTCGCCTCACTCTCTTCGTTGGCGATTCGGTCGCGCGCATCGTGAGCACCCCTCGGGCAGCCCACATCGGTGTGGCGGGGATCGGTTCATCCGGTGAGCTGCTGCTGATGGACCGATACGCCTACCGTTCCTGGTTCGACATAGAGGAGGAGTGGCTCGCCGGGCACATGACCCTGTTCGATATCGACACCGGCGCCCTCGACACGGTCGCGTCGTACGACCACGTCGTGCGAGCGAGGCGAGGGGCGATGAACCCGATCATCCGGCCCGTTGGCGAGGTCACGGCCGCTGCAGGGCGGTTCGTCTACACGAGGTCCGACCGGCCCGAGATCACCTGGCGCCGGCCGGACGGCGCGGTAACCCAGGTCGTGCGGTGGCGGCCCGAGCCCAAGCTGCTGACCGGGGAACTCCTGGAGCGCGGCGAGGCCTACAACCGAATGATCGGCCGGATGAACTACCAAGTATCCGATTCCCGGCTCGAGGAGATCATTCAGGAAGACATGTCCAGGTATCGCGCCATGATCGGCCAGCCGATACCGCTCTTCGGGTCCCCCTTCGCCGACGCCGACGGAAACGTATGGCTGCCCTCCTACCGGCCGGCCTACCCGGAAGAGGGATCGCCGTACACCGTCATTTCCCCGGACGGAGAGTGGCTGGGACGGGTCGAGACTCCCCCCCGGTTCCGCATCCTCGACGTGACCGGAGGGCTCCTCCTCGGCGTGCTCCGAGACGACCTGGACGTAGAAAACGTCCTGGTGTACGAACTGGCAGCGAGCACTCGGCCATAGGCGAAGCTGCCGGGCATCACTTGATGATTGCATCGGCCTGCGCGCGGAAGCCGGCTACGCCCCGATCGAGTACCGCCGGAAGCGGCGAGTGTTGCTGCAGGGTCGTCGCCAAGTCGCGGTTGATCCAGGCGATGGTCTCGAGGATTTCCTCATGGCTTCGGTCGAGCTTCCGGTCCCCAGACGGGCTCATGGTGAGACACGCGGTTACGCAGGTCGCGGAGCGGATCCAAGGCGTGGAAGATCTGACTGCGCGTGCGCTTGGCTTCGGGTAGGTGCGGGAATCCCCTCGTCGCCAGTTCGGGCCAGAGGCGCGGCCCACCAGTGCGCCCCTGCTCATACGGCGCCCTGCAGAGGCTCACCCAGAAACCAAGTCCTCAGGCTGGGCGTAGGCATTCAGCCGCTCCGCTGAGAGTGCACTTCGAAGGCTTCCGATGGATAGCATAGCAATTCCGCAAGTTGCGTTATGGGTGAGATTTGACGATACTCCAAACGTAATTCCTCAGGTCGTCCTCTACTGCGGATAGCCTTCGGGTGCAGCAAGACGCTGAGGTAAGAGCCCCGAGGCCGTTATCGGCTTCGGGGCTCTTGGATTCCAGTGAGGGTGGAGCCGTCCCGAACGTCGCAGGGCCGCCCGGCCTCCGCGCAACCAAGCCGCCGCTGAACGTGTCCCCGGTTCGGTACGACTGAACCTGCCACGGGGAGAGCGTCATGGGTCACGGCTGCTGCGGTTGTCTCCTTCCACTCCTGGTCGTGTTCGTTCTGCAGGCCTGTGATTCGGCGGGGGCGCCGACGGGCACGCTGCACACGGATTCCGCAGGCGTGGCGGTCGCCACGGCTGTCGAGCCGCTGTGGGGGCCGGACGAAGGCTGGACCGTGGGCGAAGAGCCGTTGCTCGAGATCGGGACCGCCATCGGAGATCCCGACTACCTGCTCGACGATGTTAAAGGGGCAATACGCCTCAGCTCGGGCGACATCGTCCTCGCGGACGGGGGCTCCGGCGAACTCCGCCGCTACGATCGCAACGGGACCTTCGTGTGGCGTGCGGCCGGAGCGGGCGAAGGGCCCGGCGAGCACCAGTTTCTCTCCTTCCTCGGTTCGCTCGCGGGCGACTCCCTCGTTACGTACGACATCCGACTGCAGCGCGTACAGATCTTCGACGCTGAAGGCGAACTCGTCCACACGCTCCCGGTGGAGCCGCCTTGGCGCGAGTCTCGGCCGCGGTCGGCCGTGGGAGTCTCGGGCCGCCACCTGGTCATGAACTTCACGGACGGCGGTGACATGCCCGAGGGAGGCGTCGTGAGATGGCCGGGGATCAGGATCGCCACCCTCGATCTTTCGGGCGGGACGATCGAGGTGGTGTCGGATTTTCCCGGTCAAGAGGGTGTCATACGACGCTATGGCGAAAGCGTCGCGCACATCGGTTACGACTTTGGAAAGGGGCCTCGGTTCGCCGTCGCTCCCGGGACTTTCGCGGCCGTCGATACAGAGGCGTACCACATACGGTTGTTCAGCCTCGAAGACGGCAGGACCGCGCGGATCCTGCACCGCGACATCGCGCCGCCCCCCGTCACGACGGCCCACGTGGATGCCGAGATCGAGGAGTACATCGAGACGAACGTCCTGTACGGCGGCGTCTCGCGCGAACAGGCGGAGGAGATGGCGCGGAGCCGGCGCGAGGACCCCAGGGCCCCGACGCTGCCAGTCTTGCGCTCCATCCGCCTGGATGCCGGGGGGAATCTCTGGGTGGAGCCGTTCTTCGGTGCCGGGATAGACGTCGGGCCCTTCGAGGTCTTCGCCGCCGACGGCACGTGGTTGGGCAGCGTCTCGGTGCCGCCGGGGTTGGAACGAGGCTTCATCCCGGACTTCGCCCCGGGTCTGGAAATCGGCGACGATTACATCCTCGGCGTATGGCGCGACGCGCAGGACATCCAGCACGTGCGTCTCTATCCCCTGGTTAAGCCATGACCATCCGAAGACCCCGCACGATGCGGATTCCCGGGTTCCTTCCGCCGGCCCTCGTCGGCGTCCTCTGTGGCGTTTTCTTGGCAGCGTGCTCGGGCGGACCGCGCGGCGGCGGGGGCGATGGCGCAGGAGGCCTGCGAAGCACGGTGCGTGACAGCGCCGGGGTCACGATCGTCGAGAACGGGCGGCCTCCGCTCGATTCGCGGTTGGGGTGGCGGATTGGCACGGCGCCGGCCGTGACGATCGGGACGGCCGGGGGCGATCCCGCGTACGAACTCTTCGGCGTCGGCGGCGCGATGCGGCTCGCCGACGGGCGGATCGTGGTCGCCAACGCGGGGACCGGCGAGCTTCGCCTCTACGATTCGGCCGGCGTCCACCTCGAATCGTGGGGCGGCCGGGGCGATGGCCCCGGCGAGTTCGGCGCCATGGCTCCGGGCGGGGTGGAACCGTGGCCGGGCGACTCGCTGATGGCCAGGGACTCCTTCAGCAGCCGGATCTCCATCTTCTCCGCCGATGGAACGTTCGGTCGCGCCCTCAGGCTACAGGGCGGCTACCAGCGGATGGTCGGCCCGCTGCCGGACGGCGGGGCCTTCGCCGCCACGCTCAGCACGTTCGAGCGCGGGGAGCCGGGCACTTCGGAGCTCATCCGGTCGGATCTGGAGTATGGGATCCTCCAGGCGGACGGAAGCGTGCGGCACGACCTGGGTGCGTACCGCGGGTCGGAACTGTACTTCGTCAATACGGCCGGCGGGCCGCCGTTTCCCCGCCCCTATCCCTTCGATCGCCGCGCGTTCGATTTCGTGTGGGGCGATCTGGTCGTCATCACCACCAACGACCGCTATGAGATCCGCGCCTACCGGCCGGACGGGTCGCTGGCGAGGATCGTCCGCCGCGAGCACGAGGCCCGCGCGCCGACCCGGGCCGACCTGCGCGACTACGTGGCCCGGCAGAACCCCGACCGGCCCGAGGCGTTGGACGCGGTTGCCGACATGCCGCTCGTCGAGGCTTTCCCCGCCTTCGCCGGGGTGCTCGTCGACCGGTTGGGTTACCTCTGGATCGAGGAATACCGGTTGCCCGGGGAAACGCACCGGCTGTGGACCGTGTTCGATCCCGAGGGCCGCGCCCTCGGCCTGGTCGAGATGCCGGGAAGCTTCACCGTCGAGGAGATCGGTGAGGACCACATCCTCGGCACTCGGCGAGACGCCCTCGACATCGAGTACGTGGAGTCCTGGTCCCTCGACCGCTCCGGCTCATGAAGCCCGCGGTCCCGGCCGGGATCGCGCTGCTCGTGGGAGTCGCGGCGTGCGCGGATGGCGGTGCCTCCGCGCCGCCGGAAGTCCCGGTCTGGGAGGGGTCGATCGACCTCGAGGTCGGCGAGGTCGAGGGCGAGGATCCCTACCTGTTCACGACCATCGGCTCCGTGGTGGAAGACGACCGCGGGCGGGTGATCGTCGCGGACTACCAGACTCACGAGGTGCGGGTGTTCGAGCCGGACGGCCGCTTCGCCTTCAGCTTCGGCGGCCAGGGAGAGGGTCCCGGCGAGATGACGAATCCCTGCTGCATGACGTTCGGGCCCGATGGCCTCCTGTGGGTACGGGAGAGTGTCCGCTACAGCGCGTTCAGGCTCGAAGCCGAGGGCGCGGAGTATGTGCGCGGCCTCAGGAGCGTCAACGCCTCCTTCAACCTGATCGCCCCGGTGACCTTCGACGCGGAGGGCCGGCTCGTGGATCTCGGGATAGCGGCCGGCGACACCCGGTTCACACGCTTTCACCTGGGTCCCGGCACCGCCGTGGATACGGTCCCGATGGCGACGGCCGAGGAGCAGGCCACGGGCTTCAGCCCGGTCGACATCATGATTGGAGATCAGGCCGCCTCATTCTTCGTCTACCAGCCCTTCGGTCCGCTATGGATTCACGGGCACGGGACGGGAGGCTGGTGGGCCACGGCCGTCAGTTCCGCATACGCGGTCACCCTCCACCATCCCGACGGGAGCACGTCGTTGGTCCGGGCGCCGCTGCGGGGACCGGAGTTGAGCCCGGATGAGCGGCGAGGCGCGCAGGCCCGGATCGACCAGGAGAAGGAGAGGTTCGACCTGCGGGAACATCCATGGGGGATCCCCGACCGCAAGCCGGTGCTCGAAGAACTCTTCTTCGATCGAGCAGGCCGGTTGTGGGTGGAGAAGACGGGGGTCGAAGGACAGGAGACGCGTGAAGCCGATGTCTACCGCGACGGCACGCTGGTGGCGCGATACCGCTGGCCGCGCCGCATCACGCACCTCGGATCTCCCTGGGTCACCGAGACGACCCTCTACGGCACGACACGCGACTCTCTCGATGTCTGGCGAGCCGCCCGCGTCCGCTTCACCCGGATCCCATAGGAGGGACCGATGGACAGCTTCCGTGCGGCAACATCCCTGGCGGCGGCCGTCCTGTGCATCGGGTGCGACGCCTCTTCCGGCGACCGATCTCAGGACTTTTCCGTGCGCGACAGCGCTGGGGTCGAGATTGTCGAGAATCACGGGGAGATTCCCGAATTCGCGTTGCCGGCGGAGCCCCGCCTGCGGCTGGGCCGGCAGGACGGCCCGCCCGAGGAACAGTTGTTCCGCGTGGTGGACGCCCTGGAACTGGAGGACGGCTCCGTCGCCGTCGTGAGCCAGGTGGAGCCCCTCATCCGCCTCTTCGCTCCGGACGGCGATCTTCGGGATGTGTTTGGGTCTCCGGGGCAAGGACCGCGGGAATTCGGGCTGCCGCAGAACATCTGGAAGGCAGGGGCGGACTCGCTCGTCATCTACGACTGGCGGAACCGACGGCTCGCCTACTGGACGGAGGGTGGAGCGTTCCTCTCGGTAAGCCCACTGCGCCCGGTCCCGCCGGCACCGATCCCCGCCGGACGGTTCGGGGACGGGAGCGTCCTCGTCACAAGCCTCCGCATGGCCCGCTCCGACGAGTTCACCTGGTCGCCGCTCACCGGGATGCGCTACGACGCGACCGGAGCCCTCCGGGATACGGTGTTCAACGTCCCCGGCTGGAACCTCGGGCCGGTCGAAATCGGCGGCGAGACCGTCTTTGTCGACCGGCACTTCGAGGGGCTGGCCGGAGCCCGCGCCCTGCCGGACGGCATCGCGCTCACGCTGGGAGATGCGTACGAGGTCCGCGTCCTGGATCCCGCGGGACGGTTGACCCGGTTGATTCGCTGGACCGGACGCGACCGCACCGTCACGGAGGCGCACGTGGCCGCGGCCCGCGAGGCCATGAGCCGCCGGATCCCGGGCGAACAGCGGCCATCGGCCCTGCGCCGCTTCGACGCGACACCCGCCGCCGAGCGGTTCGGCACCGTGTCCGGACTTCGTCCCGGCCCGGCCGGGAGCGTGTGGGCGCGGGAGATGCCGCGCCCCGGCGATCCCGAAGGGGAACGCTGGCTCGCGTTCGACGGAGAGGGGCGTCTCCTGGGCCGCCTCGCGCTCCCTGCGAACGCCAACCTCACCCGCGTCGGCCGGCGGCACCTGATCGTGACGGAAACCGACGAACTCGACATCGAGTATGTGTCCCTCTATCCCGTCCCCCCGGAGTTGGTCACGATGTCGGAAGGCCGCTGAACAAACTGGGAGGTTGGCATGCGGAGATTCGTCCTCGGTGGGTTGTTCGCGACGACGGTCTCTCTCACCGCAGCCGGGAGCGCCCGGAGCATGGACTCCGGCCTTCAATCGGTCGTGCGGGACAGCGCGGGCGTGACGATTGCGGAGAACGAGAAGCCTGCGGCGGACTCGCGGCTCGGCTGGCGGATCGGCCCGGAGCCCACACTCTCGATCGGCGCAGTCGAAGGCGACCCCGCCTACGAACTGTTCCGGGTTGCGGATGCGACCCGGCTCCCGGATGGAAGGATCGTGGTCGCCAACGCGGGTTCCGCCGAATTGAGGATGTTCGACGCAACCGGCGCCCACCTGGGCACCTGGGGCGGCGAGGGAGAGGGGCCGGGGGAATTCGGGCGCGGCGGGCTCTCCGGAGTCGGGCGCTGGCCGGGCGACTCCATCTCGGCATCGGACACCTACGCCAGGCGGTTCTCCGTCTTCGACGCAAACGGAGCGCACGGGCGCACGACTGCGTTGCCGGATCCCTTCTACCGGCTCATCGGAGTCCTGCCCGACGGGGAGCTGTTCGTCGGGACGGTGTCGAGCTTTCGCCCTCCCGATGGTGAGTTCCCGGACGGAGTGGTCCGCATAGAACTCGAGTACGGGATCGCCGCGGCGGATGGCAGGTCACATTCGACGCTGGGTACGCATCCGGGCAGGGAATGGGCCGCGAGTGCGGAGGACATGTCCGTCCGTCCGCATCCGTTCAGCCGCTCCCCGGTCTATGCCGTGTGGGGAGACCATGTCGTCATCGGCGCGAACGACCGCTATGAAATCCGCGCCTACGAGACGGACGGCAGGCTGACGCGGATCGTGCGGCGCGACCACGACGCTCGCCGCCCCACCCGCGCGGACCTCGAAGCCTACGTTTCCCGCCGGTACCGGAACCTGTCCGACGAGGAGCGATCCTCGCGGGTGGCCGAGGTGGCCGACATGGCTCTGACGGAGGCGTTCCCCGCGTTCAACACCATACGAGTGGACGAACCGGGGTATCTCTGGGTCGAGGAGTACCGCCAACCCGGGGAAACCGGACGAATCTGGACCGTGTTCGACCCTGCGGGCCGAGTGCTCGGTTTCCTGGAGACTCCACCCGGCCTGCGAGTGTTCGAAATCGGCCCCGACTACATTCTCGGCGCCGTCTACGACGAATTTCAGATCGAGTACGTCCAACTGTGGCCGCTCGATCGGGCCGATCCCTGACGGCCTGTCAGTGTGTCGTACGCGATCCGGTCGCGAATCACTCCGCCGCACGGAGGTGGCAGATGAAGACGACCGCTCTACTGACGGCATGCATCCTGGCTGGCTCACTGGCCGCCGCGTGCAGGAATTCCGAAGAGGAACCCTCGGCCCTTGAATCCGTGATCCGCGACAGCGCGGGGGTGACGATCGTCGAGAACGAGAGACCCACCCCGGAGATTCGCCTCGGTTGGCGCATTGCGGCGACGCCCGTGCTTTCGATCGGCGCCTTCGAGGGAGACCCGGCGTACGAGTTGTACCAGGTCATGGATGCCACGAAGCTGCCGGACGGCAGAATCGTCGTGGCGAACGCAGGGTCCGGCGAACTACGGGCCTTCGATGGGTCGGGCACCCACCTCGCAACGTGGGGAGGCCGAGGCGAAGGGCCGGGCGAGTTCGGCGATTTCGACGCTCCCTGGAGCGTCGGACCTTGGTCGGGCGACTCCATCGCGGCATCGGACATGTATGCAAGAAGGGTCTCGATCTTCGACGCCGACGGCGTTCACGGCCGCACTTTCCTGTTGGAGGATCCCTACTACCGACTCTACGGCGTGCTATCGGGCGGAAGGATGTTCCTGGGGACCCTGCCCAGTTTCACGGCCGGCACCATGGGGACCGGAATGGTTCGCTGGGAGGTCGAGTACGCTATCGCTGCGCCGGACGGCAGCTTGCATGCGGCGCTCGGCAAGTACCCGGCCTCGGAGTGGTACATATTCGCCGACCGGGGGCTGGCCGTGTACCCACAGCCCTTCCGTCACTCCGCGGTCGCCTGCGTGTGGGGCGATCTGATCATCATCGGCTCCAACGACCTCTACGAGATTCGGGCCTATACGCCGGAAGGCGCGGTGGCGAGGATCGTGAGACGCGAGCACGGAGTGCGGAGTCCGAGCCAGGCCGACGTCGATGCCTATCTTGCCGAGCAGTACGCAGACGAAACCGAGCAGGAACGGGCGGAAACGATGGCCGAGCTGGCCGACATGCCGCTGCTGGAGGCCTTCCCCGCGTTCGGCCGGGTCCACACCGACGCCCGCGGCTATCTCTGGGTGGAGGAGTACCAGTTGCCCGGAGAACCGGTTCCCGCGTGGACGGTCTTCGACGACGACGGCCGCGTACTCGGCCTGATGGACCTCCCCCCGGATCTCGACATCTTCGAGATCGGCGAAGACTACATTCTGGGGAGCGTGTCCGACGACCTCGGAATCGAGTCCGTGCAGCTCTGGCCGCTCGACCGGTCCGGCCGTTAAGCGTCCCGCAACCGCTCGCTCCCGTCGCGACCGGTGGCTAGTTTCGGCGCGCACGTAGAACCGCTGCGGTCGTTCCAGACTCGTGGCGGCATCTCCCCACGCGAACTTCGTGAACGGAGCGGCGTAGCACCGGCGTGATGAACGGCATCGAGCGCGAGAAGATCGGTCCGCTGACGCTGCGTCTGTGGGGGCTTGTGACGGCCCTCGCCGTGTGGTCGCTCTATCTGCTGACGATCGCGCCGACGACCGGTTTCTGGGACACGTCGGAGTACGTGACCACGGCGCACATCCTCGGGCTCCCGCACCCGCCGGGGAACCCGTTCTTCGTCCTCGTGGGCCGCTTCTGGGATCTGCTGCTCGGCTTCACGGGACTCCCGGTCGCGCTCCGCATCAACGTGCTCAGCGCGACGCTCTCCGCCGGCGCGAGCTTCTTCTCCTTCCTCGCCGTGGCGCGCATGGTCGCGCACTTCCGCGAGAACCGGCACGAGATCCTCGTGGCCTCGATGGTCGCGGTCTGGATCGGGGCGACCGCCTTCACCGTCTGGACGCAGTCGAATCTGAACGAGAAGGTCTACACGCTCTCGCTCTTCGTCGTCTCGCTCGTGAGCTACCTGACGATGGTCTGGGTGGACGAGGCGGACACCGCGCGCGGGAACCGGCTGCTCGTCCTGATCGCGCTCCTGCTCGGTCTGGGCTGGTCGAACCACACCATGTCGCTGCTGCCCGGCCCGGCGCTGGCGCTCTTCGTCCTCCTCCACCGCTGGCGCGCCGCCCTGAACCCGCGCGTCCTCGGGCTGGGCGTCGCCCTGTTCGCGGTCGGCTACTCGGTGCAGCTCCTCTTCGTCCCCATCCGGTCGGCGCAGAACCCGATCATCGACGAGGCGGACCCGGAGTGTCCGACGCTCATCTCGGCGGTCACCCCCAAGGTGGTCGACGACCGTTTCGGAAACAGCAAGCTCTCCGTCGCGTGCGAGCCGCTGGCCCTGTCGCTGATCCGCGACCAGTACGGCCCGGGACCGGTCACGCAGCGCCAGGCTCCGCTGTCCGCCCAGTACGCGAACTACTGGCAGTACTTCGACTGGCAGTGGGCGCGCTCGCTGCCGCCGGCCGGCCGGGTCGCCGCCAGCATGCTCTTCCTCTTCCTCGCGCTGGTCGGCCTCTGGACCCACTTCCGGAGCGACCGGAAGACCTTCGTCTACGCGGGCACGCTCTTCTTCACGGTCACCCTCCTTCTCGTCTTCTATCTCAACTTCAAGTACGGCTACTCGCTGTACCTGGAGGAGGTGCCGAACATCCTCCAGCACGAGGTGCGGGAGCGGGATTACTTCTACATCATCGGCTTCCAGTTGTGGGGGATCTACGCCGGACTGGGGCTCGTCTCGCTTTGGGGTAACTGGAGCGCCCCGGCCCGGCGGAGGAGCGCGGCGGTGCCCCCGGGCAGGACGAGTCTGCCGGAGGACCGGCCGGCCGGCTTCAGCGCGCGGCACCGGAGGGCGGCGCCGATCCTCGCCGTCGCGCTCGTCCCCTTCTTCTTCAACTTCGCGCGCGCGGACCGGACGGAGGACAGCGCGGCCCGCGACTGGGCGTACAACATCCTGCAGTCGGTGGAACCGTACGCGGTGCTGTTCACGAACGGAGACAACGACACCTTCCCGCTCTGGTACCTGCAGGAGGTGGAGGGGATTCGGCGCGACGTGACCGTCATCGTCCACTCCTACCTCGGCACGGACTGGTATCCGAAGCAGTTGCGGTCCCTGACGTCGCCGTGCGAGCCGGGGGTGTCCGCGGCGGATTCCCCCACGACCATCGTGTGCCAGCGTCCCTTCGATACGGCGAACGCGGCGAGCCCGTATGTCGACGCGGCGTCGCCGTCTCCGACGCGCTCGATCATCGCCCTGAGCGACGCGCAGATTGACGGGCTCGCGCCGGGGATCGCGATCGCCCGCGACACCGCGTTCCAGGTCTCGAGCGCGGTGACGGCGAGCGTGCGCGGCGGGGATTCGATTCTGTACCCGGACATCCTCGTGTTCCACATCATGCAGCAGTCGCTGGGAGACCGGCCGGTCTACTTCGCGGCGACGGCGCCGCCGGTGTACGGGAAGTGGGGACTGCAGCCGCACCTCGTCCGGCACGGGCTCGCCTTCAAGCTCGTGGACGCGCCGCTGGAGGCGACGGACGACCTCGTGAACCTGCGCGAGTACATGCCGAACACGATATCGCCGACGTGGAACGACCGGACCCGCACCGCGGAACTGCTGTGGGAGGTGTTCGAGGTCGAAGACGTGCTGGAGTGGGACGAGTGGCCCGAGCCGTCCACGCAGTCGAGCATCCCGGCCCAATACTACCTCGCCTACTACCTGCAGGGCATGTCGGAGGAGCATCTCGGGGATGCGGAAGCGGCGGAGCAGGCCTATCGGCGCGCGGACCACTTCGGGCTGCTCGCCGGCCTCGGCGTTCCGGGGAACTGAGGGCGGCTGCGGGCTATCGGGCCGGTCGGAGGGTGGCGCGATGACCCGAATCGAACAGGAGAAGGTCGGTCCGCTGACGCTGCGGGCCTGGGCGTTGCTGACCGCGGGCGCGATCTGGGCGCTCTATCTCCTGACCCTGGCTCCGACGGTCGGCTTCTGGGACGCCTCGGAGTACGTGACGACGGCGCACATCCTCGGACTCCCCCACCCCCCGGGGAACCCGCTCTTCGTCGTCGTCGGCCGCGCGTGGGACCTGCTGACGGGGTTCACGGGCCTCCCCGTCGCCATGCGGATCAACGCGCTCGGCGCCACGCTCTCCGCGGGGGCGAGTTTCTTCTGGTTCCTGGCCGTCGTCCGCATCGTCGCGCGCTTCCGCGAGAACCGGCACGAGGTGCTCGTGGCCGCGGTCGCCGCCGCGTGGATCGGGGCCACGGCCTTCACGGTGTGGACCCAGTCGAACCTGAACGAGAAGGTCTATCCGCTCTCGATGTTCGTCGTGGCCCTCGTGAGCTACCTGGCCATGGTCTGGATGGACCGGGCGGACACGGTGCGCGGGAACCGGCTGCTCGTGCTCATGGCGCTCGTCCTCGGCCTGGGGTGGGCGAACCACACCATGTCGATGCTGCCGGGGCTGGCGCTGGCCGCGTTCGTGCTGCTGCACCGGTGGCGGGCCGTGCTGAACCCGCGCGTTCTGGGGCTCGGCGCGGCGCTGCTCGCCGTGGGTTACTCCCTGCAGTTCCTCTTCGTCCCCATCCGCTCGGCGCAGAACCCGATCATCGACGAGGCCGATCCAGAGTGCCCCACGCTCGTCTCGGCCGTCACGCCGCGGCGGATCGACGACCGCTACGGGCAGAGCAAGCTCGCCGTGGCGTGCGAGCCGCTCGCCCGCTCGCTGATCCGCGACCAGTACGCCCCGACGCCGGTCTCCCAGCGCCAGGCGCCGCTCTCGGCCCAGATGGCCAACTACTGGCAGTACTTCGACTGGCAATGGGCGCGCTCGCTGCCGCCCGGCGCCCGCCTCGCGGCGAGCATCCTCTTCCTTTTTTTCGCGCTCGTCGGCCTGTGGACCCACCTGCGCAGCGACCGGAAGACGTTCGTCTACGCGGGGACGCTCTTCCTCACCGTCACGCTGCTGCTCGTCTACTACCTCAACTTCCGGTACGGCTACTCGATGTACTGGGACGAGGCGCCGAGCCTCGCGGCCCACGAGGTGCGGGAGCGGGACTACTTCTTCATCATCGGCTTCCAGTTGTGGGGCCTCTACGCCGGACTGGGACTCGCCGCCCTGTGGGGACGGTGGACCGCGTCTCCGCGGCGGAGTTCTTCGTGGAGCGCGGCCGCGGCGCGCGAGCCGGAACCGTTGCCGGCGGGATTCGGCCCCCGGCACCGGAAGGCGGCGGCGCTCCTCGCGCTCGGGCTCATCCCCTTCTTCTTCAACTTCGGGCAGGCGGACCGGACGGGGGACCGCGCCGCCCGCAACCTGGCGTACAACATGCTGCAGTCCGTCGAACCGTACGCCGTGCTCTTCACCTACGGCGACAACGACACCTTCCCGCTCTGGTATATGCAGGAGGTCGAAGGGATCCGGCGCGATGTGACGGTCATCGTGCAGTCGTACCTGGGGACGGACTGGTATCACAAGCAGTTGCGGCGGCTGACGACGCCGTGCGAGCCGGGAGAGTCCGCGGAGGATTCTCCCACGACGATCGTGTGCCAGCGGGAGTTCGATCCGGCGATGGCGGCCGATCTGTACGCGGAGATGGCCGTGACGCCGCCGACGCGCTCGGCCATCCCGGCGCCCGGCACGGGGATCGATGACCTCTCACAGGTACTGTCGGTGCCCGAGGACTCGACCTACGAACTCACCGACCGCATCTCGGGGACGGTGCGCGGAGGCGATGTGGTTCCGCCCGCGGACATCAGGGTGTTCCAGATCGCGCGGCAGTCCCTGGGGGACCGGCCCGTCTACTTCGCGGCGACTGCCTGGCCCGTGTGGGACAAGTGGCAGTTGCAGCCTCACCTCGTCCGAAAGGGACTCGCCTTCAGGCTCGTGGACGGACGGCTCGAGGCCTCCGAGACCCTCGTCGACCTGAGCGAGTACTTTCCCGATTCGGTCCTGCCGACGTGGAACGACCGGGTCCGCACCGCGGAACTGCTGGAAGACGTGTTTCTCGTGAACGACGTCCTGGATTGGGACGAATGGCCGGATCCGTCCACGAGGTCGAACATTCCCGGCGCGTACTACATGGCGCACATCTTCCAGGGAGTTTCCGACGAGCTGCACGGGGATCCGGAAGCCGCGGAATGGGCATACCGGCGCGCGGACCATTTCGCACGGCTCGCCGGGTCCGACTGAACCGCAGCCACACCGACCGGCCGCCGCTACATGGGGCGGATGGTCCCCAGCAGCGTCACGATCAGGATCAGCACGCCGTTGATCGAAGCCACGATCGCGTTCGTCTTCCGGAAGCGAACGAACGAGGCGCTGTCCTCGCCGGCGTTGGCGGAGGCCTCCGCCGCGCGCGCGAGCCGGCCCGAGTTGGGGATCTGGATCGCCACCGCGAGGGCGAACGCGATCAGCCCCAGCACCTGCATCTGAAACTGCCAGTGCGGCGTGAGCCGGAAGACGCCGTAGCCGCCCAGGCCGGCGAGCCCGAATCCCGCGATGGTGGTCAGCAGCATCCCGAGGAGCCCGGGACCCCTGAGCAGCCGGTGGCCGGCGCGATAGATGAACGCGATCACGTTCCGGTCGCCCGTCTTGTTGGCCCGGACGCCGAGGATCGCGAGCGAGAAGGTGACGCCGAACCACAGCGCCAGCCCGATCAGATGCAGAAAGAGCATCACTCCACGCATGTCCATGCGCGCAAAGTCCGGGCGTCCCCGGCACGGGTCAAGAGACCGCGCACGGTAACGCCGCCCCCGGCACGCGTTGACGCGGGGCGGGGCGGGGCGGCAACGTCCGGCATGAGCACGAGCACACCGACGCAACGGACCCCGCTCCCGGCGGCGCTCGAGAACGAACTCGAAGAGGTGTTCGACGACCGTTTCACGACGGCCGAGGCGATGCGCCGGCAGCACGGCGAAGGCGAGTCGTTCCACGCCAACGAGCCGCCCGACGCGGTGGTCTTCCCCGAGTCGACGGCCGAGGTCTCCGCGGTCGTGCGCGCCTGCCACCGGCACGATGTGCCGATGATCGGGTTCGGGGCCGGGACCTCGCTCGAGGGGCATGTCGCCGCGCTGCGCGGGGGGGTGACGATCGCGACGAGCGGCCTCACGCGCCTCATCGAACTCCACCCCGAGGACATGGATTGCCGCGTCGAGGCGGGGATGACGCGCATGGCGCTGGAGCAGCACCTGAAGGGGACGGGCCTCTTCTTCCCCATCGACCCGGGCGCCGATGCGAGCCTGGGCGGGATGGCCGCGACCGGCGCCTCCGGGACGACCACGGTCCGCTACGGCACGATGCGCGAGAACGTGCTCGGACTCACCGTCGTCCTCCCGGACGGGACCGTGATCCGGACCGGCGGGCGCGCGCGAAAGTCGTCGGCGGGATACGACCTCACGCGGCTCTTCCTCGGCTCCGAGGGCACGATCGGCATCATCACGGAAGTCCTGCTCCGGCTGCACGGGATCCCGGAGGCGATCGCCTCGGCGGTGTGCTCCTTCGCGACGCTGGCCGACGCGGTGGACGCCGTGATCTACACCATCCAGAGCGGAGTGCCGGTCGCGCGGGTCGAACTCCTCGACGAAGTGCAGATGGACGCGGTGAACCGGTATTCCGACTTCGACTATCCGGTGCGTCCCACGCTCTTCTTCGAGTTCCACGGGTCGGCCGCCGGCGTCGAGGAGCAGTCGACCGAAGTGGGTCTCATCGCGAAGGAACTCGGCGGAACGGACTTCGAGTGGGCCACGCGCGCCGAGGAGCGGTCGCGGCTGTGGGCGGCCCGGCACGAGGCCTACTACGCCTCGCTCGCCCTCCGTCCGGGAGCCCGGGGGTGGGCGACGGATGTCTGCGTCCCGATCTCCTCGCTCGCCGAGTGTCTCCTCAAGACCCGCGAGGACATCGACGCGGAGGGCCTCCTGGCGCCCATCGTCGCCCACGCGGGAGACGGGAATTTCCACGTCCTGTTCATCGTCGATCCGGACGACGAGGAGGAGATGGCGCGGGCGAAGCGGGTGAACGCGCGCATGATCGAGCAGGCGATCGCGGTCGGCGGCACCTGCACCGGCGAGCACGGGGTCGGTTACGGGAAGATCCCCTACATGCGGGCGCAGCACGGGGAGGCGGTCGACGCCATGCGTTCGATCAAGGAGGCGCTCGACCCGAAGCGGCTCATGAACCCGGGAAAGGTGGTCGCATGACGATCGACAGCGGCATCGGCCGTGGCCGACGAACGGCGTTCGGGCCGCGGGCCTCGACGCTCGGAACCGCGTGGCTGATGATCCTCGCGATCGCGGCCTGCGCTTCCCCTGAGAGCGGGGACACAGCCGCCGGAGCGGAGGGCGTCGCGGACCTCGTCATCCTAGGGGGCCGGGTCATGGACCCCGAGACGCGACTGGACGCCGTGCGCGATGTCGCGGTCGCCGATGGCCGGATCACGGCGGTGACGGAGGGAGGCGTCGAGGGACGGGACACGATCGACGCCGCCGGCCTCGTGGTCGCACCCGGCTTCATCGACCTGCACGCCCATGGACAGGACACGGTGAGCGCGAAGCTCCAGGCGCTCGACGGCGTGACGACGGCGCTCGAGATGGAGATCGGCGTGTACCCGGTGGCCGAATGGGTCGCCTCGCGCGAGGGGACGGCCCCGATCCACTTCGGGGCGACGGTGAGCCACCCGGGCGCTCGCGTGAAGCTCGTCACGGGCGTGGACGCGGGGCACTCGACGATGACGCCGCCCGGGGAGCCCAGCCCGTTCGAGTCGGAAGCGGTGTACAGCGAATTGGACGACGACCAGATTATCGAACTGAACGGGCTCATCGCTTCGGGCCTGGAGGAGGGTGGGCTCGGGATCGGGTTCGGGATCACGTACACGCCGGGCGCCTCGCGGACGGAGATCTACCGGGTCTTCCAGCTCGCGGCCGCGCAGGGGGCTCCGGCCTACGTGCACATCCGGGGCGAGAACTCGGGCGGTACGCTGGGCGCCTTCCAGGAGGTGATCGCGAACGCGCTCGCGACGGGGGCCTCGCTCCACATCGTCCACATGAACTCCAGCGCGGACGAGATGGCGCGCACGACGCTGGAGATGATCCGCGGGGCGCGCGAGCGCGGGATCGACATCACGACCGAATCCTACCCCTATACGGCGGGCTCGACTCGCATCGAGTCGGCCCTGTTCGATTCGTGGGAGGGGCTCTCCGACGAGGAATACGGCCGCCTGCAGTGGTCCGGGACCCCCGAACGGCTCAATGCGGAGAGCTTCCGCCGCTACCGGGAGCAGGGCGGCTGGGTCGTGATCCACGGGAGGAACGAGGAGACGAACGAGTGGATCATCGCGCAGCCCGACGTGATCGTGGCCAGCGACGGGATCCCGTACCTGTACGCCGCCATCCATCCACGCGGCGCCGGCACCTATTCGCGGGTCCTCGGGCACTACGTGCGCGAGCGTGGGGCGCTGAGCCTCATGGACGCGCTCGCCAAGATGACGATCCTGCCGGCGCAGCGGGTCGAGGGCTTCGCGCCGGTGATGGCGCGGAAGGGCAGGGTGCAGGCCGGCGCCGACGCGGACATCGTCGTGTTCGACCCGGAGACGATCATCGACCGCTCGACGTACGCGGATCCGGCGGCGCCCTCGGAAGGGGTCATGCACCTCCTCGTCGAGGGGACGGCCGTGGTCCGGGACGGGGAGATCGTGCCCGGTGTCTATCCCGGCCAGCCGATCACGAGCGGCACCCGGTAGCGCTCCTCTCGCCCGCCGGCCGGGTCGAACCCTGGCCGGACGGCGATAGAGGGTGACGCTTTTCCTCTCAGAGGCCGGCCAGAGACCTGAGGTCGGCGGTGAGCCGGGACCGCACCTCCGCGTCGCGGCACAGGATGAGAATCGTGTCGTCGCCCGCGACGGTCGCGACGACGCCCTCCAGGTCCGACTCGTCGACGGCGATCGCGACGGCGTTGGCGCAGCCGCTCAGCGTCCGGATCGCGAGCAGCGCGTCGCCCGGGCCGACCTCCAGCGCGAACTCGCTGAGCGTCACCGCCAGCACGCGGCGGGGGTTGGGCGGGGTGGTCTCGGGCTCGGCGCGCTGATACCGGGGCCCGCGCGCGCCGGGCCGCTTCACGACGCCGAGGCGCCGGATGTCCCGCGACAGCGTCGCCTGGGTCGTCGAGACGCCCTCCCGCGCGAGCGCGGCCACGAGTTCGGTCTGCGTCCGGATCGGCCGGCGGTCGATGATCCGCAGGATCGCCCGCTCGCGCGCTCTGCGGCGTGCCGGCGTCACGCGACCTCCGCGTCCAGCAGCCGCTCCTCGAGGTGAGCGCGCCGGATCGGCGGCTCGGTGCGGCCATCGAGCCAGGTTTCGAGCGCCGCCACTTCGCGGTCGCACGTCTGCAACTGGTCCAGCACGCGTCCCGGCGCCGGCCCGCCCGGCGAGTCGTGCGCGACGACGGCGGCCTCCGGGCGCAGCACTTCGTGCATGTCGTCTCCCACCGTGGGGCAGCACGTCCGAAGGGTTTCGAGGTCCAGTTCCCACAGCTCCACGCCGCCTTCCTCGGCCAGGCGCACCGCCTCGCCCACCTCGCGGTGCGCGGTCCTGAAGGGGACGCCGCCGCGGACGAGATAGTCGGCGAGTTCGGTCGCGGTCAGCATCCCGCCGGCGAGCGCCGCCTCCATGGCATCGGTCCGGTAGTTCACGCCCCGCGCGATCGCGATCGCCGCCGCCAGCGACCAGTCCGCCGTATCGAGGGAGTCGAAGAGGCGCTCCTTGTCCTCCTGAAAGTCGCTGTTGAAGGTGAGGGGGAGACCCTTCATCAGCGCGAGCAGCGACGTCACGTTTCCGATCGCCCGCGCCGACTTGCCGCGCAGGATCTCGGCGGCCTCCGGATTCTTCTTCTGCGGCATGATGCTGCTGCCCTGCGCCACGGAGTCGTCGAGGTCGATGAACCCGAACTCGCGCGTCGACCAGAGCACGATCTCGTCCGCCCAGCGCGACAGGTGCACGGAGAGCATGGCGCAGGCGTACGCCGCGTCGAGCACGTAGTCGCGGTCGCCGACGACGTGCATGCTGTTGGCGAAGGTGCGGTCGAGCCCCAGCAGGGCGGCGCTGCGCTGCGGATCGATCGGGAACGACGTCCCGGCGAGTGCCCCCGCGCCGAGTGGCGACACGCCCGCCAGCCGGTGCGCCGCGCGGAGCCGTTCCGCGTCCGCGGCCAGCGAGGCCACGTGGGCCAGGAGGTGGTGCGCGAGGCTGACCGGCTGTCCCCGCTGCAGGTGCGTGTAGCCGGGCAGGAAGGTCTCCCGAAACGAGGCCGCCTGGCCCGTCAGCACCCGCTGCAACCCGGCCACCCCCGAGAGGACATCCTCCAGTCGCTCGCGCACGTAAAGCCGGAGCGCGATCGCGGTCTGGTCGTTCCGGCTTCTCGCGGTATGCAGCCGCTTGCCCGCTTCGCCCACGCGCTCGACGAGCGTGCGTTCGATCCAGGTGTGGACGTCCTCGTCCGGCCCTTCGACCCTGAGTTCGCCGTTCTCCACCTCCCGCAGGATCTCCGACAGCCCCGACAGAATCAGGTTGCTGTCAGCCGTCGAGAGGATTTCCGTCTCGCGCAACATGCGGGCATGCGCGAGGCTTGCGAGGAGGTCATGCCGCACCAGCCTGCGGTCGAACGGGAGCGAGTTCGTGAACTCGAGAATCGCCGGATGTACGGGGACCGCGAAGCGCCCTCCCCAAAGGGCGTCGCCCGGCGCTCTCCCTTCGGGTCCTTCCGTCACGGGCGGTCAGCCTCGGGTGGACACCAGCGGCCGGCTGGCTCGCCTGGGCAGGCCCGCCGGGACCGCCATTCCCGGTCCCGCGCCCCCCTCCGGGCCAACCCGTGCCGCATCCGCGCCGTTGGACGCGAAGTCGGTGACGGGGCCGTCCGCCTCCGCCGCCTTCCGCACTCGTGCCGCCAGACTCGAAGGCAGGCCCCACAGGCGGACGAAGCCGCCGGCGTCGGCCTGGTCGTAGACCGAATCTTCCTCGAACGTGGCGAGATCCTCCCGATACAGCGAGAAGGGCGACGTGCGGGCCACCGGCATCGCGGAGCCCTTGAACAGCCGAACGGTCACGTCTCCGGTCGAGGTCGCGTGCGCCTCATCGAGGAACGCGTCGAAGGCCGCACGCAGCGGCGAGAACCAGAGGCCCTGATAGACGAGTTCCGCGTAGCGGTCGGCGATCCCCCGCTTGAAGCCCGCCGTGTCCCGGTCGAGCGTGATCGACTCGAGATCGGCGAGCGCGGCGACAAGGACCGTTCCCGCCGGCGTCTCGTAGACGCCGCGGCTCTTCATGCCCACGAGCCGGTTCTCGACGAGGTCCACGCGCCCCACCCCGTGGGTCCCTGCCTTCTCGTTCAGACCCTGAATCAGCGTCACCGGATCGAGCGCCTCACCGTTGAGCGCCACCGGGACGCCGCCCTCGAAGGAGATCACGACGTCCTCGGGCGTGTCCGGCGCTTCGGCCGGATCGACCGTCAGTTCCCGCAACTCGTCCGGTGCGGCCGCGCCCGGATCCTCGAGGATGCCGCCCTCGAACGACGTGTGCCACAGGTTCCGGTCGATGCTGTACAGCTTCCGGGGGCTGCCCGGCACGGGGATGTTCCGTTCCGCGGCGTAGGCGAAGGCGTCCTCCCTGGAGGTGATTTCCCACTCGCGCCACGGGGCGATCACGGTCAGGTCCGGAGCGAGCGCCTGGTAGGTGAGTTCGAAGCGGACCTGGTCGTTGCCCTTGCCGGTGCATCCGTGCGCGACCGCGTCGCAGTCGTACTCGCGCGCGACCTCGACCTGGGCGGCCGCGATCACGGGCCGGGCCAGGGAGGTGCCGAGCAGGTAGCGGCCTTCGTACACGGCCCCCGCCTTCAGAGCGGGGAAGGCGCACCCGGTCAGGAACTCCTCGCGCAGGTCGATGACCCGGCAGGCGATCGCACCGGTCGCCAGCGCCTTCTCGCGAGCCGCCTCGAAGTCCTCCTTCTGGCCGACGTCCACGACGACCGCCACGACCTCGCAGTCGTAGTTTTCCTTCAACCAGGTGACCATCACCGATGTATCGAGACCGCCGGAGTACGCCAGGGCGACCCGTTTCACGCTCTTCTTCGTCATGCGTCGATCCTGAGGTGGCAGTTACGTCGAACCGTTCACGGAGTGAGATCCGCACGAGGATGCGCCCGCGCGGGGCGGGAAGATATACAAGATAATGAATAAACATGCAACAAGATGAGAACTGGCTGGGCAGGTGAAATGGAACTGCGGGCGAGGACGTTCCCGCGGGAACGTCAGACGGGGCCGGCGGTCCTCGTGAGCCGGTCCTCTTCCACCTTCGTCACGTCGCGCGTCTGGAGGCTCTGGACCGTGTGGCGGCGGTGGCGGAGCGCGATGATCGCGTCCGCGGCTGCCGCGGCTGCGGAAAGGGTCGTCGTGTAGGGGACCCGCCGGACGACGGCGGCGCGGCGGATCATGTAGTCGTCGTACTGCGCGTGCTTGCCGAGCGGGGTGTTCAGGAGCAGCTGGACCTCGCCCGAGACGATGCGGTCGAGGAGGTTCGGCCGCCCCTCGTGCACCTTCAGGATGCGCTCGCAGGGCACGCCGCGACCGCGCAGATACCTGGCCGTGCCCTCGGTGGCGAAGATCGAGAAGCCGAGTTCGTGGAAGCGCCGCGCGATGGGGACCATGTTCGGCTTGTCCTGGTCGTGCACCGTGATCGCGACGGCGCCCTCGGTCGGCAGGGCCTGGTAGACGGAGATCTGCGACTTCGCGAACGCGAGGCCGAAGCTGTCCGCGTATCCCATTACCTCGCCCGTGGACCGCATCTCCGGCCCGAGCACCGTGTCCGCATCCGGGATCTTGTCGAAGGGGAGCACCGCTTCCTTCACGGAGACCTGGTGCGGGACGAGTTCATCCCCGAGTCCGAGGTCGGCGAGCTTCACGCCCGCCAGCACCCGCGCGGCCACTCGCGCCAGCGGAACCCCGGTCGCCTTGCTGACGAACGGCACCGTGCGGCTCGCGCGCGGATTCACCTCGAGCACGTAGACCGTCTTCTCGTGCACCGCGAACTGCACGTTGATGAGGCCCCGGACGTCCAGCGCGAGGGCGAAGTCCCGCGTGAAGCGGCGCATCGCCTCCATGTCGACGTCGCGCAGGAGGTAGGGCGGCAGCACGCAGGCCGAGTCGCCGGAGTGCACGCCCGCGTCCTCGATGTGCTGCATGATTCCGCCGATCACGACCGTCTCCCCGTCGCACACCGCATCCACGTCGGCCTCGAAGGCGTCCTCGAGGAATCGGTCGAGGAGGACGGGATGTTCGGGAGAGGCCTGCACCGCGCGGGCGAAGTACTCCCGCAGCGAGACCGGATCGTAGACGATCTCCATCGCGCGGCCGCCGAGCACGTAGCTGGGCCGGACGAGGACGGGATACCCGATCTCCTCCGCGATCTCCAGCGCCTCGTCGATGCTCGTGGCGGTCCCGCCCGGCGGCATGGGCACGCCGAGCTCGCGGCAGAGTTGGTCGAAGCGGCGGCGGTCCTCGGTGCGGTCGATCGATTCGACGCTCGTCCCGAGGATGGGGACGCCGAGTTGCTCGAGCTTGCGGGCGATGGTCAGCGGCGTCTGTCCCCCGAACTGGACGATGACGCCCTCCGGCTTCTCCTGCTCCACGATCGCGAGCACATCTTCCACCGTCAGGGGCTCGAAGTAGAGCTTGTTCGAGATGTCGAAGTCGGTGGAGACGGTCTCGGGATTCGAGTTGATCATGATCGTCTCGAACCCTTCCTCGCGCAGCGCGAGCGAGGCCGAAACGCAGCAGTAGTCGAACTCGATGCCCTGTCCGATGCGGTTCGGGCCGCTGCCGAGGATGATGATCTTGCGCCGGTCGGAGCGCTCGGATTCGTTTTCGTCTTCGTACGTCGAGTAGAGGTACGGCGTGGCGGCGGGGAATTCGCCCGCGCAGGTGTCGACGGTCTTGTAGACGGGCCGGAGTCCCGCGGCCTGGCGGACCTCGCGCAACTCAGCCTCCGTTGTTCCGCGCAACTGTGCCATCTCCGCGTCGCCGAAGCCGGTCCGCTTCAACCGTTCGACGTCCCCGGGCGTGACCTCCGCGGCCGCCGCGAAGGCCTGGCCCTCCCGCACCAGTTCCTCGAGCTGCGAGAGGAACCAGGGGTCGATCCCCGTGATCCGGTTGATCTCGGACACGGAGAGGCCCGCCTGGAAGGCGCGGTAGAGCTGGAAGGGGCGTTCCGGCGTCGCGGTGCGGATCGCGGCCCGTACCGTGTCGACCTCGTCGTCCTCCAGCCGGTCCTGATCCGGGTCCGGGGAGGGAAGCCACCCCGTCCGTCCGTTCTCGAGCGCGCGGAAGCCCTTGAGCCACGCCTGCTGGAAGGTGCGGCCGATCGCCATCACCTCGCCCACGGCCTTCATCTGCACGCCGAGCGTGGCGTCCGCCTTCGGGAACTTCTCGAACGCGAAGCGCGGGATCTTCACGACCATGTAGTCGAGCACCGGCTCGAAGCACGAAGGCGTTACCTGGGTGATCGCATTCGGGATCTCGTCGAGGCGGTAACCGACCGCGAGCTTGGCGCCGATGCGGGCGATGGGGAACCCGGTCGCCTTCGACGCGAGCGCCGAACTCCGGGACACCCGCGGGTTCATCTCGATGACGAGCATCTGGCCCGTCGTCGGGTGCACGGCGAACTGGATGTTGCAGCCGCCCGCGTCCACTCCGATCTCGCGGATGCACGCGATGGCCGCGTCCCGCATCGCCTGGTACTCGCGGTCCGAGAGCGTGAGCGCCGGCGCCACCGTGATCGAGTCGCCCGTGTGCACCCCCATGGCGTCGAAGTTCTCGATCGAACAGACGATGACGACGTTGTCCGCCCGGTCCCGCATCACCTCGAGTTCGAACTCCTTCCAGCCGATGATGCTCTTGTCGATGAGCACCTCTCCGATCGGCGACGAGCGGATGCCGGAGCGGACGAGATCCTCGAACTCCTCGCGGTTGTAGGCGGTGCTGCCGCCGGTGCCGCCGAGGGTGAAGGACGGCCGGATGATGGCGGGGAATCCCGTGTTCTCGACCAGCGTGAGCGCCTCGTCGAGCGAGCGGGCGAAGCCTCCCGCCGGCAACTCGAGCCCGATTCGCTGCATCGCTTCGGCGAACTGTTCCCGGTCCTCGGCGAGTTGAATCGCCCGGACATCGGCGCCGATCAACTCCACCCCGTGTTCGTCGAGCACCCCGCGTTCGGCGAGTTCGAGCGCGACGTTGAGCGCCGTCTGGCCGCCCATCGTCGGGATGAGCGCGTCGGGCTTCTCGACTTCGATCACCCGCTCGACCCAGTCGGCCGTCAGGGGCTCGATGTAGGTCGCGTCAGCGATGTCCGGGTCCGTCATGATCGTGGCGGGATTCGAGTTCACCAGGATGACTCGATATCCCTCCTCGCGGAGCGCCCGGCAGGCTTGCGTCCCGGAGTAGTCGAACTCGCAGGCCTGGCCGATCACGATCGGGCCGGAGCCTATGAGAAGGATCGAAGAGATGTCGTCGCGGCGTGGCATCGGGCGCGCAAGCTATTCGGTCGGACGGCGGATCGCAGCCCCCCACGGTGGGCGAAGAAGGCCGCGGCTACCGCATGAGAAGCGAGATTTCGCGCAGAACCCATACGGGCGCCACGCGGCCGCCGCGGAGGGCGGGAGCAAAGAGCATTCCGCGGGCCGCCCGCACGGCCGCCGCGTCGAAGGCCTGGTCGCCGGACGAGACCTGGATCGCGGTCGCCTCGACCCTTCCGTCGATCCGCACGAGGAGCCAGATGGAGGCCGCGATGTCCGCGTCGAGTCCCCTGGCGCGGATGACCGGAAGCAGGGTCGTCGCCAGCGCGGCCTCGGCATCGGTGTCCCACACGAGGCGGGGCGCTTCGTCGTGGGCGACGTAGACGGGACCCGATTCGCGGAGTTCCGCCAACTCCGCTTCGACCGCGGCCCGGGCCGTCTCGATGCTGGCCAGCGAGTCGCGTCGGGCGGCGGCGATCAGCGAGTCGCGTCGCGCGGCCTCCAGCGAATCTCGGCGCGCGGCGGCCCGCTCGGCCTCGAGGATGGAGTCGCGTCGGGCGGCGGCGGCCCGCTCGGCCCTCGCGATCGAGTCCCGGCGGGCGGCCTCTCGCTGCACCCTCGCGATCGAATCCTGCCGCGCCGCCTCCTGCTGCGCCCTCGCGATCGAATCCCGGCGCGTGGCCTCCACGGCCGACGAGTCGCGGGCGACCGATTCCCGTGCCGAATCCGGTACGGCTGCCGGCGTGGCTTCGGGCGGGCGCATCGGACGGGGAAGGAAGCACGATCCGACCGCCAGCGCAGCCAGCGTCACCAGGAGGGTCCCTCCCCCACGGCGCTTCTGCTTCCTGTCCGTCGTGACGGGCACTACGGGCACTACGGGCATTGCGGGCGGTCAGCCCTCTCCGCCTCGCTTGGCGCCTTCCTTGCGCCAGGCGACCGACGCGAGGATGGCGAGTCCTCCCCAGACGAATCCGAGGATGCCGATCATCATGATTACGGTCGTCGTGGTCATGCTCGGTTACCTCCGAATCGGGGGCCGGTCCGCACGGCGGTTCAGCCGGGGGTGGGGCCGTTCAGGCCGAGATCTTCCGCCGCAACCTGCATGGCGGCGATGACGAAGGCGATGTGCTCGCCCATGTCTTCGCCCAGTTCGGCGCAGTTCTCCAGCATTTCGTCGCGGCTCACGGCGGCGGCGAACGCCTTGTCCTTCATCTTTTTTCTCACCGACCGGGTCTTCATGCCGGCGAGCCGTGTCGGCCGCACCAGGGCGCAGGCGGTGATGAACCCCGTGAGTTCGTCCACGGCCCGGAGCGTCTTCGACATCCGCGTCGTCGCCTCGACATCCGTGTAGTCCGCGTGGGCCATGATCGTCTCGAGGATGTCCTCGTCCACGCCCTTCTCGCGCAGGATGGCGACCCCCGTCGAGGGATGCTCCGAATCGGGCGCGCGGTCGTGGTTGGGCCAGCGCTCGTAGTCGAAGTCGTGCAGCAGGCCCGCGACGCCCCAGCGATCCTCGTCTTCGCCGTATTTCCTCGCGTATGCGCGCATGCTGGCCTCCACCGCCAGCATGTGGCGCCGGAGTCCGGGACTCTCGGTGTATTCGTGGACGATCGCGAGCGCCTCATCGCGTGTCGGGAGCATCCGTCGTCACTCTCCTTCGGTGGCTTCGTCGGCGTCTTCGGTCGTGCCTCCGGTCGCGTCGTGCAGGGCGTCCAGGAAGCGCCGGGGTTCGCTCTGGCTCAGGAGGAGCGAGTACCCGTCGTGCGTGGGAATGTACACGACCTGTCGCCGGTCCGTGAGGTAGAGGAGCGCCTTCTCCCCGCTGCGGAGCCGGAACCATCCCGCGGAGTAGCCTCCGAGCGCCGTCCCCATCGTGCGCCGGCGCGGGACGAGGTCGGGTTCGCCGCGGAGGTCCACGACGCGGGCCTCGTCGAGTTCGAGACGGTCGAGGGGGATCGTCCGGCCCCAGAGGTCGCCCACCAGCTTCAGTCCCCCGGGCGAAACCTCGGCGCGGCTGTTCCGGGTGGACCAGGCCGCCCAGCCCATCATCAGCGTCACCGCGCCCAGGACCACCATCATGATGACGAAGAACCAGAGGATGCCGCGCCCGGAGGCCGGCGGAATCGGGAATACCTGCATGATCGTTGCCTCGCTGTGTGTCTCGCTGTGTATCTCGCTGTGTGCCCCGCGGTGTCTCGGCTACGCGCCGCGCACGTTCGAATCGAGAAGGGCGGCCCGCTTCAGCGCGTCGCGGCCGAACCGGTCCGCGACCGCGTCCATCGTCTTCGCCAACTCACGCCGGGCCTCCCCGTCGGACGTGGCCGGGTCGTCGCCGCCGAGGAGCCCGAGTTGCTCGTCTTCCGGATGGTCGAAGCCGGAGAGGCTGACGCCGACCAGCCGCACGAGACGACGGGGATCGTCCGCCTGCCGGAACAGTTCCCGCGCGACGGGCCAGATGGCCTCGGTCATGTCCGCCGGCCGCTCGAGTGTGCGCTGCCGCGTGTGCGTCTCGAAGCCATCCCAGCGCAGCTTCAACTGCACCGTGCGCCCCGCGATCCCTTTCCTTCGGAGTGACTGCGCGACCCCCTCGCACAGGGCGAGCAGGGTCCGTTCCACCCGGCTCCGGTCCTCTACGTCGCTCGGGAACGTGACCTCCTTGCCAAGCGACTTTCGCCCCGGCCGCGGGTCGACCCTCCGCACGTCGACCCCGTTTGCGAGTTCGTGGAGGCGCCGCCCGAGCTTCCGGCCCAGGGACGCCTCGAGGAAGTCGGGCTTGTTGCGCGCCAGGTCCCCGATCGTCTTCAGGCCGAGTTGGGCCAGGCGGGCCTGCACCTTCGGCCCGGCCCCCCAGAGTCGCGATACCGGGAGCGGCGCGAGGAACTCCCGCTCGGTCCCCGGCGGCACGACCACGAGCGCGTCCGGTTTCCTCAGGTCGCTCGCCACCTTCGCCACGTACTTGTTCGAGGCGACGCCGACGGATGCCGTGAGCCGCTCCTCTTCGGCGATCCGCTGCCGGATCCGGGTCGCGATCTCCGGCCCCGTTCCGAACAGCCGCCGGCTGGCGGTCACGTCGAGGAAGGCCTCGTCCAGCGAGAGCGTCTCCACCTGGTCCGTGAACGAGCGGAAGATGTCGAAGATCCGTCCCGAGATCTCCGCGTAGAAGGCGATGCGCGGACGCACGTAGGCGCCGCCGGGGCAGCGTCGCCACGCCTGCGAGATCGGCATCGCGGAGTGGATGCCGTAGCGCCGGGCCTCGTAGTTCGCCGTCGAGACGACGCCCCGGCCCCGGCCCTGGCGCGGGGCGGATCCGATGATGACGGGCTTCCCGCGCAACGACGGGTCCTCGCGCACCTCGACTGCGGCATAGAACGCGTCCATGTCCACGTGGAGGATCGTCCGCGGCCGCGCTTCAGACTCCGGCATCTCCCCCCACATCCCTCTCGTCCAGGATCCGGCGCGCCCGCCCGGGAGCGTCGCTCACGAGTCCGTCCACGCCCCAGTCGAGGAGTCGCCGCATGTCGTCCGGGTGGTTCACGGTCCAGACGAAGATCCCCATGCCGTCGGCGTGGGCGCGCCGGACGAAGCGCGGCGTGACGATGCGCAACGCGCCCTGCCGTTCTGGCAGCATGGCGGCATCGCAGTTGGCCGGCGCGACCCGCCCCCCCAGGCCCAGCTTCCCGAGCAGGACGTACGCGCGGAGTTCGTCCTGGTAGGCGCAGCGCCAGCGGGCGTGCCGGCTCGCGGGCTCCACCTCCTCGCGCTCGAACCCGCCGACCAGAATCCGCTCCCGGTCCCTGCGATTCCGGCTCCTCTGTAGCCATGCGCCCAGTTCGTGCCCCGCGGCCGCCGACTTGATCTCCGTCACCACGGGAAGATCTCCCAGCGCCTCGAGTACCTCTTCGAGGGCCGGGATGCGGATACCCTTCCCCCGAAAGGGAAACGTCTTCCCGTTGTCCGTCGTGAAGCGGTAACCGGCGTCGAAGGGGCGCAGTTCCTCCAGCGTCATCTCCTCCACCTGCCCCCTCCCGTCGGTGGTGCGCGGGAGGCTCGGGTCGTGGATGACCATGAGGCGGCCGTCCGCGCTCCGATGGAGATCGAGTTCCACCGCGTCGGCGCCCACGCGCACCGCGTGCTCGAAGGAGGGAAGCGTGTTCTCGGGCGCGACCGCCGCGGCTCCCCGGTGGCCGATGACCCGCAGCGGGGAGCCCGGACCGAAGAGATCGTCGGGCAGCGTCGGCACCGTCAGGCGGCTCAGGAAGCCACGCGCCGCGCCTGGGCCCGGCCAAGCGCGACGGAGAGTACGATCCACATCCCGGCCAGCGGCGCCGTGGACATCGCGACCCACGCCAGCGCCAGCCCGAGCATCGCGAACAGGCCGTCGATGCCGGCGCCCGCGAGGTCTCCGCCCCGGTACAGGAAGACGTCCACGATGGGCTTGGCCTTGTACTTCTCGGCCGGCGCCACGACCGAGAACAGCGTCTCGCGCGAGGGCCGGGACACGGCGTAGCGCGTGGCGCGGTGGACGGCCTGGAAGATCAGCATCACCCCGTACAGGGGCCACATGGCGAGCACGGCGAACCCGAGCACCGTCACGAGGGGAAGGATGGCGAGCGTCCAGCCTACGCCGAGCTTCCGGATCACGTGCGTCGTGACGAAGATCTGCGTGAACAGGGTGGCGGCCTGCGCGAGGAAGTCGAAGTTCGCGAAGCTCCCCACCCGCTGGCTGAAGGTGTCCGTCGCCTCGAGGATCACGTTGGCCTGCGTGAAGTAGATCAGCGTGTTCGACACGGCCATGAACACGACCCATAGCCCCACGCCGAGCAGGTAGGGCGAGGTGGCCACGGCCCGCGCCCCGTCCCAGAACGCGCCTCCGATCCTGGCGCCCGATGCGCTCCCGTTCCCGCCTTCCGCGCCCGCCGCGGTTGGCGCCGTCTCGAGCCGGGAAAGCTTCGAGCGGCCCGCCGTGCCGTCGAGGATCAGCATGACGGCGATCGCGAGCCCGAAGCAGCCGGCCCCGATGAGCATGAGGCCCGCGGGCAGGTAGGGGCTGTCGGTGAGGCCGCTGATCAGGCTCGCGCCCCCGCCCCCGGCGAGCGCCCCCAGCGTGCCTCCGATCCCGATGAAGGGGAACATCCTCTTGCCCTGATCGACGTCGAACACGTCGACCATGAAGGCCCAGAACACGCTGGTCGAGAACAGGTTGATGACGCTCAGCCACACGTAGAACGTGTATCCGATGCCGCGCGAAAGGCCGGTCTCCGCGTCGGTGCCGATGAGGCCGCCGCCCGCCCGCGCGTCCAGGATGAGGAGCGTCGCGAAACCGATCAAACAGGTGATGACGAAGAGATAGGCCACGGGGATGAAGCGCCGGCGGTTCGTGCGCGCGACGACGCCCCCGAAGGCGAGGACGGCGCCGAGCGACGCCACCGATGTGATGGCGAAGAGCCAGCGCAGGTCGCCCATCCCGCCGGCGACTCCCATCGCCTCCCGCACCGGGCGGAGGAAGAAGTAGCCGCAGAGGACGAGGAAGAAGAAGAGCGCGGACAGGACGGCGAGCCCGAACTCGCCCGACTTCATGTTGAGGACTCTGAGGATCCGATTCGGCAGACCTTCCACGTTCGTCCCTTTCGGAATAGGATCCGCGCCGGAGTGCACGCCGGAGGTGACGACCCCCCGGGGTGCTGACGATTCTGAAGAGAATCCCATCCTCCGTCGAGCGGCAAGCTGCGACCTGCAATTCGCGAGCCTGGAGCAGATCACACGATGAACCCGCCTTCCGACAGCGCCCCGCGCAGGGCGGCCGCCCGACTGACCGGGACCCGCCCGGAGGAAGTCGGGCTCGTGCTGCTTTCGGCCCTCTACTTCTTCTTCATTCTCTCCGCGTACTACGTGATCCGGCCCATCCGCGAGGAAATGGCGGTCGCGGGCGGGGTCGAGAACATCCCCTGGCTGTTCACCGGCACGCTGATGGCCATGCTCCTTGTCCACCCCATCTTCGCCGCCGTCGTGTCGCGGTGGACCCGGCGGCGGTTCGTGACCCTCACGTACCGCTTCTTCATGCTGAACCTGCTCGTCTACTTCGTGCTGCTGAGGGTCGTGACCGATGGCGCCGCGGCGGTGTGGATCGGCCGGACCTTCTTCGTCTGGATCAGCGTCTTCAACCTGTTCGTGGTCTCCGTCTTCTGGTCGTTCATGACGGACATCTTCCGCGAACGCCAGAGCCGGCGGCTCTTCGGCCTCATCGGGGTCGGCGGAACCGTGGGGGGGATCCTCGGCTCCTCGATCACGGCCTTCCTCGCGGGATTCCTGTCGCCCGCGACGCTCCTGCTGTTCTCGGTGCTGCTGCTCGAGGGCGCGGTCCTCTGCCTCAAGGCGCTCGATTCACGCTGCGCGTCCCGCCCGGCCGCGGCGGAAGATTCGGGCGGCGCGATCGACAGCCGTCCCGATGCGGCAGGCGGCGGAGGGGAGATGGAGGAGGTGATCGGGGGCTCGGCGCTGGAGGGGATCCGGCGGGTCCTGGCGTCGCCCTATCTGCTCGGGATCGGCGCCTTCATGCTGCTGTTCACCATCGGTTCCACCTTCCTCTACAACATCCAGGCGGAAATCATCTCCCGCACCTTTGCGACGAGCGCGGAACGGACCTCGGTCTTCGCGCGGATCGATCTCACGGTGGGCCTGCTCACCCTGTTCACCCAACTCTTTCTGACCGGCCGCATTCTGAAGTGGCTCGGCGTGCGCCTGGCGCTCGGGATACTGCCCGTGCTCAGCGTCCTCGGGTTCCTGGCTTTGGGGGCGGCGCCGGTCTTCGCGGTGTTCGTCGCGTTCCAGGTTCTTCGCAGGGCGGGGAATTTCGCGCTGGCGGTGCCGACGCGGGAGGTGCTCTATACCGTCCTGCCGCGCCGGGACAAGTACAAGGCGAAGAACTTCAACGACCTGTTCGTCTACCGGGCCGGCGACCAGATCGGCGTGTGGTCCTTTGCGGGATTGGGCGCGTTCGGGCTGGGAAGCTCCGCGCTTGCGCTGACCATGGTCCCCCTGGCCGGACTGTGGCTGATGATCGCGCTGTGGCTGGGAAAGAAGCAGGCGGCGCTGGTTAGAGGGCGCACAACTCCACGGCTTCGCGCAGCGAGCGCAGGGGGTCGCCGCTCCGCGGGATGAACTCGTGGGCCATGAAGCCCTCGAAGCCCGTGTCGGCGATCGCCTGCACGATCGGGGGATAGTTCAGTTCCTGCGAGTCGTCGATCTCGGCTCGCCCGGGAACCCCGCCCGTGTGGTAGTGGCCGATCCAGGGACTCGCATCCGTCAGCGTGCGGATGATGTCCCCTTCCATGATCTGCATGTGGTAGATGTCGTAGAGGATCTTCACGCGGGGCGAGTCCACGGCCCGGATGATCTCGAGCGCGTAGTCCATGCGGTCGCCGATGTAGTCGACGTGCCCGCCGGGCTTCGAGTTGAGGACCTCGACGAGGATCGTGACGCCCTCGGACTCGGCGATGGGGGCGCACTCGGCGAGGCAGCGGATGGAGTTCTCGATCCCGACGCCGTTCTCCATCCCGCGGCGGTTGCCGAAGAAGCAGATGACGTTGGGCACTTCGACGCGGGCCGCGTGGGGGATGTGGCGCTCGAACGCCTCGATGATGCCGCGGTGGTTGCTCGGCTCGTTGAGGCCGTCCTCGATGGTGCCGGCGGCCACATCGCCGCACGAGACCGTGAGACCGTGGTTGTGGGCGACGGGCCACTCCTCGACCGTGAGCAGGTCCATCGCGGTGAGACCCATGTCCGCCACGCCCCGGCAGAAGGGGACGAGGGGGATCTCCTCGAAGCACCAGCGGGCCACGGACTGCGTGATGGCGTCGGCGGACCGGCGGGCCTCGGGCTCACCGCGACCCGCCGGCCGGGCCCCCGTGGCGAGCGCCGACGCAGAGGTCGCCGTGCCTCCGACGAGGAGACCGAGCGAGGCGGCGCCCGTCGCGCGCAGGGCGTCGCGGCGGCTGACGGGCGTCCCGTCGCCGGGGCCGGAGCGTTCAGCCATCAAGCGCTGCGAGGTGTTCGTAGCTCAGGCGAACCGACGCGATCGGATCGCCCGGCGCGTCGTGCTCGACGAAGTAGTGGATGAGCCCCGCCTGGGCGGACTGCTCGAAGATCGCCTCGAAGTCGATGACGCCCGCCCCCACGTCCACCATCTCGCCCTCCGTCGTGCGATCCTTCACGTGGCAGAGGTCGAAGCGGCCGGGGTACCGGCTGAAGTAGTCGAACGGATCGCCGCCGCCGTGCACGAGCCAGTAGAAGTCGACCTCGTAGCACACCAGTTCCGGGTCCGTGTTCTCGATCATCACGTCGAGGAGGCGGAGGCCGTCCACCTCTTCGAGTTCGAAGTCGTGGTTGTGATAGGCGAAGCGGAGTCCGGCCTCGCGGCAGCGCGCTCCGAACCCGTTGAGCTCGTCCGCGAGCCGCCGGTATCCGTCGACGACGGCCGTTCCCGTTGCGCCATCGGCTCCGGGACGCTCGGGACCCGCCAGGTAGGGCAGGACGAGATAGCGGTGTCCGATCTCGGCCGCCGCGTCCACGGCCTCCTCGAAGTTCGACCGCAGTTCCTCGAGCGAGAGGTGGACCGCGGGCGCCGTGAGTCCGCGCGCGTCGAGGGCGGCCCGGATCTCCGCCGGCGAACGGCCGAAATAGCCGGCGAACTCCACCTCGCCGTATCCGATGCGGGCCACCGCGGCCAGCGTCCGCTCCACATCGCGGGCCATCAGCGAGCGGACCGTGTAGAGCTGGAGCCCCCAGGCCTCCGGGAGCGTCCGGAGCCCGGCCGCCGCCGCGCGCGGGGCGCAGGTGACGAGGAGTCCGGCGCCGAGCGAGTGCTGCACGAATCTTCGTCGCTTCATCGGTCTGTCCGTTGCGATCTGTCCATGCCGCAATATGTCGCGCGTTCCGGTCGCCGTCGAACCGTTGTCCGGGGACGGTCTTCGCGCCGGGCGTGCCGCGGCCTATTATGGCGGAGCGCGGCAGCAATCCCGCTGTCCGCCCACGTCGACGCGTCCGGGGAGGCCCCGACTGTGAGACGGCGACTGTGAGACGGCGCAGGGCTCTCGAGATCATCGGTGCGGCGGCGGGCGCGCCGCTCCTCGTGCCGGGGGGCGCGGTGGGGCAGGCGCTGGCGCTGGGGGAGCGCATCCGCGCGGTCACCGGACCGGTCGGCGGCGCGCCGCCCGCGACGCTCACGCCCGCGCAGGCGCGGACGGTGACGGCGCTCGCCGAGACCATCATCCCCCGGACGGACACGCCCGGCGCGAGCGAGGCGGGCGTGTCCGCATTCGTCGATGCTCTCCTGACCGGTTGGCTGGACGCGGCGGACCGCGACCGTTTCCTCGCCGGCCTGGACGCTGTGGACCCCACAGCCCGGGGAGCCCACGGGGCCGACTTCGCCGACTGCACCCCGGCCCAGCAGACGGAACTCGTCGCGCGGATGGACGCGGACCTCGACCGCCTCCGCCGGGACCCCGATGAGGACGAGCGGGAGACCTTCTTCTACGACATGAAGCGCTTCACGCTCGCCGGCTATTTCACGTCTCAGGCCGGTCTGCGGACGCTCGGATACCGGATCATCCCCGGCGCCTTCGAGGGGTGCGTCATCCTCGACCAGTACGGCGCCGGCGAGGGCCGCCCCGGCGAACAGCGTGGGCAACAAAGCGGCGCCGGGGGGCGGTCGTGAGCCGCCAGGAGGTCTGGGACGCGATCGTCGTCGGCTCGGGCATCACCGGCGGCTGGGCCGCGAAGGAACTCACGGAACTGGGCTTGCGCACGCTCGTCCTCGAGGCGGGCCCCATGATCGTCCCGGAACGCGACTATGTGGAACACGTGCCCCCGTACCGCATGCCGTACCGCGGCTGGAACGACCGCAAGGCGCTGGCCGCCGAGCAGCCCGTCCAGCGCGAGTGCTACGCCTGCGACGAGATGGGCCGGAAGTTCTTCGTCAACGACATCGAGAACCCGTACACGACGCCCGACGAGAAGCCGTTCCTCTGGATCCGGGGCCGCCAGGTCGGCGGACGCTCGATCATGTGGGCGCGTCAGTCGTACCGCCTCAGCGACCTCGACTTCGAGGCCAACGCGCGCGACGGGATCGGCGTCGACTGGCCGATCCGCTACCCGGACCTCGCGCCGTGGTACGCGCACGTCGAGGAGTTCGTCGGCATCAGCGGCCGCGCCGAGGGCCTCCCCCAACTGCCGGACGGCGTCCTCCTGCCTCCCATGGACATGACGTGCGTCGAGAACGCCGTGAAGGAGGCGATCGCGCGCGACTTCGGCGACACGCGGAGGATGACGATCGGACGCACGGCGGTCCTCACCCGCGACCACAAGGGACGGAGCGCCTGCCACTACTGCGGTCCCTGCCACCGCGGCTGCCGGACGAAGAGCTACTTCAGTTCGCTCAACGCCACCCTCCCGGCCGCCGAGGCCACCGGCCGGATGACGCTGCGGCCGGACAGCGTCGTGCACAGCGTGATCTGGGACGCCGCCCGCGGGCGGGTCGCGGGTGTGCGGGTCATCGACCGGCAGACAGGGGAGGATCTGGAGTTCTTCGGGGAGATCGTCATGCTGGGCGCTTCGGCGCTCGAGTCGACGCGAATCCTCCTCCACTCGACGTCCGCCGATTTCCCGGACGGCCTCGCGAACTCGAGCGGGGCCCTCGGCCGCTATCTCATGGATCACACCATGAGCACCGGCGCGAAGGCGAAGTTCCCGGGCTGGGAGGACCACGGCTACACCGGCGAGCGCCCCAACGGGATCTACATCCCGCGCTTCCGCAACGTGACGGAGCCTTCGCCCGACTTCATCCGGGGTTACGGCTACCAGGGCTGGTCGACGCGGCAGAGCTGGAGCCGCGGCCTCGACATGCCGGGCTTCGGGGCGGAGTACAAGCGCCAACTCACGGAACCCGGCGTGTGGGAGTTCGAACTCGGCGCCTTCGGGGAGTGCCTGCCGCGCGAGGAGAACTACATCGAACTCGATCCGGAGCGGGTCGACGCGTGGGGGATCCCGGCCCTCCGCATCCACTGCGAGTGGAGCGACAACGAACGCCTGATGATGCGGGACAGCGCGGACCGCGCCGCGGAAATGCTGGAAGCCGGCGGCGGCGTGGACGTCGAGTTGCTCACGGATCTCACGGCGCCCGGCCTCACGATCCACGAGATGGGAACGGCCCGCATGGGGCGGGATCCGACGACCTCCGTCCTCAACGGCTTCAACCAGGCGTGGGATGCGCCGAACCTGTTCGTGATCGACGGCGCCGCCATGCCCTCATCCGCCTGCCAGAACCCCTCACTCACCTACATGGCCCTCACCGCTCGCGCCTGCCACTACGCGCTCTGGGCGAAGAACCGCGGCGAACTCTAGCGGCCACCGGGTGCGGGCCGCCGGCTAATGCTAATCCTCGTCGACGTGCGTGCCCGCCAGAGCCAGGAAGCGCTCGGCGGCCTCGATCGCGGCGCGCGCCTGCGGTTCGTGGAAGGCGGCGAACGGAACCCCGCCGGGAAGGCCGTTCGGGTAGCGGGTCGGGATATAGAACTGATCCAGAACTCCGGCGTCCTCCATCAGGCGCCCAAGGCCGTCGACCCTCTCCGCATAACGCTCGGCGAGCGCGACCACCGAGTGACCGATGATCGTCCGGTCGCCGAGTCCGTAGCCGATCGCCTTGACGGACTTTTCCGCGCTCTGCTGGGCGATGAAACACGCCTGGTGGAAGAACCTCTCGCGCAGGGCGAGGCGCGCGAACTCGAGATCGTTCTCGGCCTGGGCAAACCACCTGCGCGCCTCCTCGGCGCCATCCCACACGGCGGTCAGACCTCGATGGCCATGGCCGATTGCATGGCGTGCCGGAGAAAGGGGCGCCCTTCGCCCCGCAGTCGCTCGAACTCGGCCGGCGTGTACACGACGAGATCGACTCCGACACCGGCGGCGATGATTGCGGGCAGGTAGTCCCGGAAACGCTCCACGGAGGGGTGCCGGGTCGGCGCGACCACGATCACGTCGATGTCGCTTTCGGGACCGGCCGTCCCGCGGGCGTGGGATCCGACGATCCATGCCGAGCGGGCGGAGTGCTCGCGCAGGAGAGGACGCAACGCGGCCAGGAAACGGCGCAACGTGTCCGCGTCCCGATTCGACTCGACGGCCAGCCGCAGTTCAGACGGATCGGGCGAGCGCATCGGCGACCTGCTCCATCTCGGCCATCGTGTTGTACATGTGCGGGCAGAGCCGGATGCCGGGGAACTGCGCCGTGCGGAGCGCGCCCGCGACGCCGTGTTCCTCGTAGATCCGGTTGTAGATCTCCGTGTGATCGTCGACCCCCAGCTCCGCGATGACGACGCCGCCACCGAGGCCCGGCACATCCGAAGTGTGGAACTTCACACCGGGGATCCGCTCGCGGATGGCCGCCTTGAGGCCGGCCGCGAGAGCGCGCATGCGGGCCTCGATCGCCGCCGCGCCGATCGCCTGGTGGAATTCGACCGTCTTCCCCACACCCGCCACAGCGGCGTCGTCCCGCTGCCCGAAGGTGCCGAACTTGTCGGCCCCGCCCCCGGCGATCGCACCGTCCCAGCCCACTCCCACGACGCTGGGCCACAGTTCGGCGACCCGGTCCGCCCGCACGTAGAGGACACCGGCTTCCTTCGGCCCGCAGAACCACTTGTGGGCGCTGCCCGTGTACGAGTCGCACCCCATGTCGTGCAGGTCGACCGCCACCGCGCCGAAGCTCTGGGCCCCGTCCATGTGGACGTAGATGCCGCGCTCACGCGCGATCTCGCACAGGCGGCGCGCCGGGAGTTCGACGCCCGAGATGTTCGAGATCTGGGTCACCGCCAGCACCCGGGTGCGGTCCGTGAAGGCGCTCACGAAGGCGTCGATCAACTCATCCTCGGTCTCCGGCGCCGGGGGTGTCGTCACGCGGATCACCCTGTAGCCGAAGCGGTCGGCCCGGACGTCCCAGGCCACGTTGTTCGTGGGGTGGTTCTGGTCCCACAGTACGACCTCGTCTCCGGCGCCCAGCACAAGTCCGTTGATCACCGCGTTGTTGCTCTCGGACGTGTTGCGGGTGATCACGATCTCCTCGGGTGAGGCGCCGAGCAGTTCGGCCAGAGACTCGACCGATTTCGCGGCGAGCGCGTTGAACTTGGCCCGGTTGTGGAACGAGGCGTCCTGATCGATGTCCCGCGTGTAGCCGAACACCGTCTCCTGCACCGGCCAGGGGGAGGGACAGAGGTTGGCCGCGTTCACGAGGATGAGGCCGGGGCGAAGCGGGAACTGGCCCTTCACCATCTCCCAGAAAGACTCGTCCCCGGTCCCCGCGAGGTCTCGCCGCGCCGACAGATCCTCGAGGCCGAGGTCGGGCTTCGAGCGGGCGAAGGTCCACGCCGGCGTGGCCGCGAGGGCGGCTCCCGCCGCGGCACGCTTGAGGAATCTGCGACGGTCCGGCAGGGGGGTCGCGTCGGTGGGCGTGCGAGTCGTCACGGAAACCTCCCGTGTTATGGGTCGCCGCATCCCGGAGCGGCAGCCGCAGTCGTTCCGAATCCAACATAAGACGCCGGACTTCAGGCGGCATGGGGGCGGGCGGGGCCACGCGGGGCCACGCACACGGTCTATGCACGCGGCGTGGCGCATCCCATGTTTCAAAAGGCCCGGCGCCCTTCACCCCAGGAGGTACCCATGGACACGCGCGCCCCCGCTTCCCCCCGCGTCCTCTTCCGGAATCCCGTCCGGAGTCCCGTCACCCTCGCAGCGATCCTCCTACCCGGCCTGCTCTGCGGTCTCGCCCTCCCCGCCCCGCCGCTCGTCGCGCAGGAAACGAACGGCGCCCTCGCGCTCGAGTCGTGGCTCGACTGGGAGCGGGTCCAGGATCCGCGGATCGCGCCGGACGGCGGCTCGGTGGTCTACGAGCGTTTGTGGGTCGACAAGATGAACGACGCGTGGGAGTCCTCGATCTGGATCGTGAATCCGGACGGCAGCCGCCCCCGCCACCTCGTCGACGGGTCCTCGCCGCGCTGGTCGCCCGATGGCAGTCGCCTGGCGTTTCTCGCGCCCGACGACGAGGGGAACACTCAGATCTTCGTGCGCTGGATGGACGCCGAGGGCGCCGTCTCGCAGGTGACGCGGCTCACGGACAGTCCCTCCAACCTGGCCTGGTCTCCCGATGGGACGCGCTTCTCGTTCACGATGCGCGTGGGGGCGGAGCAGCCCACGGCGCGCCACTGGTCCCTCTCGCTGCCGAAGCCGGAGGGGGCGACGTGGACGCCGGGCCCCCGAATCATCGAGCGCCTCGTCTATCGGCAGGACCGCATCGGATTCCTGGGTGACAAGTACCAGCACATTTTCGTGGTCCCCGCCGAAGGGGGCACCGCGCGCCAACTCACCGAGGGCGACTACAACTTCGGCGTCCCCACGTGGGAACCCGACGGCCGGTCGCTCCTGTTCAGCGGCCTCATCATCGAGGACGCCGAATACCGATGGCAGGAGACGGAGATCTATCGGCTCGACGCGGAGTCCGGCGAACTGAGCCAGGTCACGACGCGCAAGGGCCCGGACAACCGGCCGGTGCCGTCGCCGGACGGGCGCATGATCGCCTACGTGGGGCACGACACGACGACGTTCGACTATATCGAGTCCGCCGTCTACGTGATGAACGCGGATGGATCGAACCCGCGCGCCCTTACGGCCGAAATGGACCGCAGTCCCGGGGCGCTGCACTGGGCCCCGGACGGCGGCGGCATCTACTTCGACGCCACGGCGGACGGCTACCGCAACCTCCACTACGCCTCGGTGGACGGCGACGTGCGGGCGATGAGCGAGGGCCCGCAGATGTTCGGCCTCAACGACGTGAGCGACGGCGGCATGGCCGTGGGGATGTGGGGGGACGCGCATGAACCCGGCGACATCCACGCCTTCCCCGTCGACCGGCCCGACCGGCGCACGAGACTGACGGATGTGAACGCGGACGTGCTGGCGGGCGTCACGCTGGGCGAAGTCGAGCAGGTCTGGAGCGAGTCATCCCACGACGGACTCCCGATTCACGGCTGGGTCATCAAGCCCCCGGACTTCGACGCGTCGCGGCAGTATCCGCTCATTCTCGTGATTCACGGCGGCCCGCACGGCATGTACAACGGCGGGTTCAACTTCTCGTGGCAGGAGCACGCCGCGAACGGATACGTCGTCCTCTATACGAACCCGCGCGGCAGCTCCGGCTACGGGACGGAGTTCGGGAACGCGATCCAGTACGACTATCCGAACCACGACTTCGACGACCTCATGTCGAGCGTGGACGAGGTCATCTCCCGCGGCTACGTGGACGACGGCAACCTGTTCGTCTACGGGTGCTCGGGCGGCGGCGTCCTGACGTCGTGGGTCGTGGGGCACACGGACCGCTTCCGGGCCGCGTCGGCGAACTGTCCGGTCGTGAACTGGTTCAACTTCCCGAACGAGGTCGACGGCAACTACCTGCGCTGGTACGCCGACTTCCAGGAGTTCCCGTGGGTGGATCCGAGCGAGCACATCCGCCGCTCGCCGATCTCGTACGTGGGCAACGTCACGACGCCGACCATGCTCATGACGGGCGTCCTGGACCTGCGCACGCCGATGTCGCAGACGGAGCAGTTCTACCAGGCGCTCAAGGCGCAGAACAAGCCGACCGCGATGGTCCAGTTCGAGGGCGAGTGGCACGGCACGTCGCGCCTGCCGTCCAACTTCCTGCGCACGCAACTCATCCTCAGGAAGTGGTTCGAGCGCTGGGGCACACACGACGACGAACGCACCGCCGCCACCGACAACGGCTGAGTAAGTGGGGTAGTTCTTGCTTGCATGCGGGTAAAAATACGGCATATTCACCCGCATGTACACGAGAATTCTGGCCCGACATCTGGAATCCACCCGTCGCAGCGCCTTGGTGCTCGGGCCGCGACAGGTGGGGAAGTCCACCCTGCTCTCGTCGACCGGGCCGGATCTCTCTTTGAATCTTGCGGACCCGCAGACCTTCCGCGATTACGCGACACACCCCGAGCGGCTGCAGCGGGAACTCGAGGCGGCGGCCCCGACCGTGACGACGGTGTTTCTCGACGAGGTGCAGCGGGTCCCCGCGCTGCTGGACGCCGTGCAGGTCTACCTCGACGCCCGGCCAGGGCGTTTCCGGTTTCTCCTCTCGGGGTCGAGTGCCCGCAAGCTGCGGCGCGGGCAGGCGAACCTCTTGCCGGGAAGGGTTCACGTCCATCACCTGCACCCGCTCCTCGCCGCGGAGCTGGGACAGGACTTCGACCTCGATCGCGCGCTGGCCCACGGAACGCTGCCTGGCATCTATTCTGAACCGGACCCCTTGACCCGTGCCGCCGACCTCAGGAGCTACACGGACACATATCTGCGGGAAGAAGTCCAGGCGGAAGCGCTGGTCCGGAACATCGGCGGCTTTGCCCGGCTGCTGGACCTGATGGCCGCTTCCTCCGGCCGGATCCTCAACGTGCAGGCGATGTGCCGGGATGCGGGCCTCGGTTACGAGACGACCCGCCGATACATCGAGGTGCTCGAGGACACGCTCGTCATGTTCCGCGTTCCGGCGTGGAGCGGGCTGCGCGGGTCGAGCCGTGCGAGTCTCGTTCGGCACGCAAAGCTCTTCTTCTTCGACCTCGGGGTGCGCAATGCGTTGCTGCGCCGCCCCCTGGATATGCCGCTGTCCGACGAGCGGGGCGTCCTGCTGGAACAGCTGATCGCCTGCGAACTGCATCGGAGGCTGGGAACGATCTGGCCCGAGGCCGCGCTCTTCCACTACCGCACGCGACACGGGGCTGAAGTGGACTTCGTGCTCGAGGTCGGGCGCGAGGTATGGGGGATCGAGGTGAAGGCGAGCCGACGCGTGAGCCGGCGCATGCTCGGCGGACTGTCGTCGCTCGCGAGCCGATGCGACCGCGTTGCGCGCCGGATCATCGTGTTCCTCGGCGAGCGCCCTCAGCGGCTCGATGGGGCGGAGGTGCTCCCGCTCGAGGACTTCCTCCGGCAACTCCCGACCTGACGACAATACCCGAGACAGCATCAACTTCGAGGCGCAGGCTCGCCGCCAAGGCCAGCAGCCAGGGGGATCCCATCCCGGTTTGCGTACGATATCATATAACGATATCATGATACCATGCACCGACGCCACCAGAGAACCCTCGCCGCGATCTTTGACAAGCGGGCAAGAGGGAACCTGAGGTGGAGGGATGTCGAGGCCATGTTTCGAGGCGTGGGTGCCGAGATTCACGAGCGGCGCGGTTCATCGGTGATCATCGAGTTGAACGGGGAAGTGGAAACCGTCCACCGTCCCCACCCGCGCCCCGAATGCGGCAAGGGACTCGTGAAGCGAATGCGTCGCTTCCTGGAACGGGCAGGAGTCGCGCCATGATTGAGTACAGAGGGTACACCGGCATCTTCGAGTACGACGACGAATACGAGTTTTTTTCGGGCCACATCATCGATACCCGAGACGGCATCAACTTCGAGGGCAGGTCGGTGACGGAGTTGAAGGAGTCGATGCGACGCGCCGTAGACGATTACCTGGAGTACTGCGAGGAGAAGGGGAGAAAGCCCAGCAAGCCTTATTCCGGCCGCCTCTTGCTCAGAATCGATCCGGAGCTTCACCGCAGGCTCGCCGCCAAGGCTGGCAGCCAGCGGCTCTCCATGAACGCCTACATTGCCGAGTGTCTCCGGGAAATCGCACCCTGATGGAGAGAACGGTGGAGCGTTCTGCAGCCCTCAGCGCAGGAAGGCGGTCTCGGAGAGGACCTTGTCGAGGCCCGAGACTAGCAGATCCGCGTCGGCTTCGGAGAAGACGAGCGGCGGCTTCATCTTGATCACGTTGTGGTCGGGGCCGTCCGTGCTAAGCAGGATCCCCTTGTCGCGCATGCGTTGGACGGCGGCGTCGGCAAGGTCGGCGGCCGGCTCCAGGTCACCCCCTCGGCGGACGAACTCGATCCCCGTGAACAGACCCCGGCCGCGCGCGTCGCCCACGTGCTCGTGACGGTCGCGCAGGTATTCGAGCCCCTCGAGCAGCCGCCTGCCGACGAGGTCGGCGTTCTCCCGTAGTCCTTCCTCTTCGATCACGTCGAGGACGGCGAGGCCGATGGCGCAGGAGACCGGGTTCCCGCCGTAGGTGTTGAAGTACTCCATCCCGTTGGCGAAGGACTCGGCGATCTCGCGTGTCGTGACCACCGCGGCGAGGGGGTGCCCATTCCCGATCGGCTTGCCAAGGGTCACGATGTCGGGGACGACGCCGTGCTCCTCGAACGCCCAGAAGTGCGACCCCACGCGTCCGAAGCCGACCTGCACCTCATCGGCCACGCACACGGCGCCCTGCTCGCGGGCTCCGGCGTAGGAAGCCGCGAGGTATCCGGCCGGGAGCGGGATCTGCCCCCCGCAACTGAGGATGGATTCGTGGAAGAAGGCGGCCGCGCCGGGCGGGCGGTCCCCGAACCAGGTGGGTTCCGTTTCGAGCGTCCGCGCCGCCTCCCCGACGTACGCCGCGTACAGGGGCGCCACCTCGCGTTCCGGGCCGCGGTGGATCCCCCGGAAGAGGTCCGGCATGGGCGCCATGCGGACCCAGGGCCGGAGCCCTTTGCCGCCGGGGCCGTTGAACTTGTAGGGGCTCAGGTTGACGACCGAACTGGAGTTGCCGTGGTAGGCCCCGTCGAGGACGACCGCGCCCACCTTGCCGGTGTGCGTGCGCGCCATGCGCAGGGCGAGTTCGTTGGCCTCCGTGCCCGAGCAGACGAGGAAGCACACGCTGAGCGGGGCCGGGAAGAGGGCCGTCAGCCGCTCCGAGTATTCGAGGATCGCTTCGTGCAGGTAGCGCGTGTTCGTGTTGAGCGAGACCATCTGCCGGCGGGCCGCCTCGTTCACGCGCGGGTGCGCGTGTCCGACGTGCGCGACGTTGTTCACGCAGTCGAGGAAGGGCTGTCCCTCGATATCGTAGAGCCGGCTACCGCGCCCCCGCACGATGTGGAGGGGTCTCCCGTAGGAGAGACTCAGCGAAGGGCCGAGCCGCCGGTTCCGGTCCTCGATCAGCGCGGCGTGGTCGCGGGGCCCTGGAGCCGTCGCCTCGCCCGGAAGCCGCAGCAGGTGGTTCGGGTCGGGGCTCACCGCCGTCCAGACATCGCGCGCGCTCGGGGCGGCCACACCGGGGAAGGTCCCGTCGCAGCCGAGCGGATCGACGAAGATCTGGAAGTGAAGGTGCGGCGCCCAGTCGCCGTTGTCCGGCGGGGCCCCGATCCAGCCGATCGTGCGGCCCGGTTCCACGACCTCGCCGGGCGCGATTGCCGGGAGAGATTCGGGTGACAGGTGCCCGAACAACGTCCGAAAACGGACAGGTCCGTCCGCTTCGCCGGCCGGGTCCTCCAGTTCGTGCTCCAGGATGATCGTGGGGCCGTAGTCCAGGCGGTCGGCGTTGTCGTGCGCCGACACGACGCGACCCCCGAGCGGCGCGAGGACGGGGGTCCCCGGCTCCGCGAACAGGTCCACGCCGAGGTGGACGGTTCGCCACTCGTCCATCTCGTTCCCCGGCGCCCGGAAGGCGTCGCTCGTGTACCACCACCGCACCTCGTCGTAGCGTCCGATGCCGATCTTCGCACCCGCGTCCCGCATCCGGTCGAACAGCCGCTGCGAGAACTTCGAGTGGTCCGTGGGATCGAAAGTCCCGCCGTCGTCCCCCGACTCGACGCTCAGGTCAAGCGTGACGGTGGCCACTGTCCGGGGATCCGGATCGAGCACCGGCGCTGCGTCCGGGGCGGCGCGTTCGAGTGCCGCGACGACCCGGGCGGTCGAGGGACAGGGCGCGTGTCCGCAGGCCTCCCGCAGCCGGTAGCGCCCCAGCTTCGGGGGCGTCGCGTCCAGTCGTTCGAGCACCTCCCAGGCGGGAGCCTGGCTCACGAGCAGGTACTGGTTGTCCGGCTCCTGCGCGCCGCGAACCGACGACACCGTCACGCTGAGCGCGAGGCGCAGGCGCGCCAGTTCATACAGGACGTCCGCTTCGGCTTCCGTGACTTCGTGCTCCGCGGCGTACCCGCGTGCCACGTCGCAGAAGGCGGCCACCGGATCGCGCGTCCCGAACCCGCCGTAGGCGCAGGCCACGGCGAGGTTCGCCACCGTCCACGACCGGATCACGTCGCCGAAGTCCACGACGCCCACCACGTGCGGCGCTCCGCCCTTCATGCGTCCGGGATCGACATGGATGTTGGCCGGGTTCGCGTCGTTGTAGATCAGGCTCTCGCGCAACTCACCCGCCCGCGGCCGCACGACCGCGGCATGCCGCTCGAGGATTCCCGCGACGAGTTCGCGCCGGCCCGGTTCGCGGATCGCGCCCAGGTTCTCCGCGATGAGCGAGGCGGCGCCGCGAAGGTCCCAGATCATCGCGCGGTCCGCACCCGCCGCCTCCGACGAGGAACGGTCGAGGATCCCCGCGAGGCGTCCGATCTGTCTGCGCAGTTCGGGTCCGTGCGGCCGGAAACGGTCCAGTGGAATGCCCGGAACCGGCTCCAGGAACCGGGCGAAGTGCGCGCGCCCGCCGATCGCGTGTTCGATGAGGCGCCCATGCGTCGATGTGTCCGCGGAGACCTCCGCCTCCCGGCCCTTCGCGGGGGGGCGCCAATGGGGGAGCGCGAAGCAGGCCTGGGACTCCGAAAGAGCCTCGAGCATGGCCGCTTCCTCTTCGAGGACCGCGCGGTCTTCGAGCAGGTTCGAGACCTTCAGGTATCCGCGGACCCCGGGGCCATCGGGGCCTCCCTCCGCAGTCCCGTCGAAGGCCCGGTCGGAGATCCGGAACACCCGGTCTCGCTCGCTGGCGCATTCGCGGGCCGTCCCGTCCACACCCCAGTGCGTCCGGACGAGCCGCGCCGCCGCTTCCTCCGAGAAGGAAGGCCTCCCGGCCGCGTATCCGGCGTCGAGCGTCTCCATGGAGGCCGAAGCTCCCACGCCGCCGGGGCCGGGTCAACCACGCGGGTTGTTGCCGCCCGCGCCCATCGCACCGAGCTTTCGAGTCCGTCGAATCGCATCCGTACACGGAGGATTACGATGTCGCTCCGCCCTGCCCTTCTCGCTTCCACCTTCGCCGCGTGCGTCGCGATCTCCGGCCCGCCGGCCCTCACCGCCCAGGAGCGGGTCTACGCCGTCGCTTCACCGGCTGAACTGGAACTCGAGGTGGGGATGTCCTTCCAGCTCCGCGCGGCGATCCAGGGCACCGCGGAAGAAGCCGCCGCCTCGGAAGTGCGCTGGTTCGCGGCCGACGACGGCGTGACCGTAACGGCCGAGGGCATCGTGACGGCGGTGCGGCCGGGCGAATCCCGCGTGGCGGCGATGTTCCGCGGCGAACCGAGCTGGGTCCGGATCATCGTCCCCCGCCTCGAGGCCGACCGGATCGAGGCTCGCGTCGCCGGCCCCGTCTACGCGGGCGCGACGGCCGCCCTTGACCTCGGCGCCTACACGGCCCTGGGCGCCGCCGCGGAGGACATCGAGTTCGAGTTCGCGTCGGCCGATCCCGCGGTCGCGACGGTGGACGACGCAGGGCGCGTCCTCGGCCACGCGCCCGGGCAGACCGCGCTCACGGTCTCCGCCGGAGCCGCCACGGCAGAGGTCGAAGTCACGGTGCGACCCAACCCGGCCGAGGATTACGAACTGGTGGCTTCCGAGGACGTAAGCTCGCTCTCGACGGGAGATGTCGCGGCGTTTCGGCTACTCGGTCGCGACGGGACGGGGGAGGGCATCGCTCTGGCGCCGCTGTGGAGCGTCACTCCGAGCGGGGCGAGCGTCGAACCCGTCGACGGGCGCGGACTCTTCGTGGCGGAGGAGCCGGGTACGTACCACGTGACCGCGATCGCGGGACCGGCCATCGCCCGAACGGTTTCCGTGCGGGTCGAACCCCGCCGCCACACGGCCCGCCTCGAACTCGTGGGAAGCGGGATCACCTCCACGCACCGCGCCGGCGATACGTGGGTGTTCGAGGGCGTCGACGGACGGGACTACGCGTACCTCGGCACCTTCTACCACGACTGGATGAAGGTGTGGGACGTGACGGACCCCGCGCAGCCCGTCCTCACCGACTCGATCCAGCTCGACGCCCGCCGCATCAACGATGTGAAGATCCATCCCAACAACCGCCTCGGGATCGTCACCCGCGAAGGGGCTTCCAGCCGGAGGAACGGCATCGTTTTCCTCGACCTCTCGAATCCCGCCCATCCCGAGATCCTCTCCGAGTACACGGACACGGTGACGGGGGGCGTACACAACGTCTGGATCCTGGGGGACGAGGACCTCGTCTACGCCTGCCACAACGGGACGAGCGAGATCGTGATCCTCGACATCTCCGACCCCGCCAACCCGCGCGAGATCAACCGCTGGGTGCACGACGAACCGATCCGCAGTCTGCACGACGTCATCGTGCAGGACGGGTACGCGTACGCCTCCTTCTGGAACGAGGGCATCTACATCCTCGACGCGGGCGCCGGAACCCACGGCGGCACGGCCCGCGACCCGAAGCTCGTCTCGCGCTGGGTCTCGGGGCAGGGGAACACGCACGTCGCCTGGCGGCACGGGAAGTACCTGTTCGTCGCGGCGGAGATCTACCCGTCGGACTGGGATCCGAACGCGCTCGGCCCCATCGAGGCGCGGGGCTTCGTCGAGGTGCTGGACATGACGGACATGGACGATCCCGTGAAGGTCGCCCACTACGCCGTGCCCGAAGCCGGGGCCCACAACCTGTGGAGCGACGACCGCGACCGGCTCTACGTCGGCTACTACCAGGCGGGGCTGCGCGTGCTGGACATCTCGGGCGAACTGCGCGGCGACCTCTACCGCCAGGGCCGCGAAATCGGCGCGATCAAGACGTCATCGCCGGAGGGCGCCGTGCCGAACTGGTCGATGACGTGGGGCGCCCAGTTGTTCAAGGGCCGGATCTTCACCTCCGACCTTCACTCCGGCCTGTGGATCGCCCGTCTCGTCGAGGAGGAACTCGTCCCCTGACCCGTCGGACCCGTCTGAAAGGGAAGATGACACCCATGAACCGCACGACACTCAAGATGACACTCAAGAAGATTGCGCCCGGGAAGACGGCCGCCGCGATGGCCGCCGCCGTCCTCATGACCGCATGGCCCGCTGCCGTCCGCGAGGTCGCGGCCCAGGAGACCCCGGCGCCGACCGCCGGTCAGGAGGTGGCCCTGGTCACGGGATCCACGTCCGGCCTCGGCCGGGAACTCGCCCTGCGGCTGGGCGCGCGGGGCGATCACGTCATCGTCCACGGGCGCGACGAGGAGCGGGGGGCGGAGGTGGTGGACGCCATTAACGCGGCGGGACCCGGGAGCGCCCGCTTCTACCGTGCCGACCTCGCGTCTCTCGCGGAGGTCCGCACCTTCGCCGAGACGCTGCTGGCCGACTATGACCGCCTGGACATCCTGATCAACAACGCGGGGTTCGGCTCGGCCCCGGACGAGCGGTGGGTCACCGAGGACGGGCACGAGTACCGCTTCCAGGTGAACTACCTCTCCACCTTCCTGCTCACCCACATGCTCATGCCGCGCCTCCTGTCCAGCACGCCGGCGCGCATCGTGAACGTGTCGTCCGGCGCGCAGACGCCGATCGACTTCGACGACGTGATGATCGAGAACGACTTCAGCGGCCGCCGTGCCTACGCCCAGAGCAAGCTCGCCCAGATCATGTTCACCCTCGATCTGGCCGAGGACTTGGACGGGACCGGGATCGTGGTCGGCTCGCTCCATCCGGCGACCTACATGCCGACCGGCATGGTGCGGCGGCTGGGCGCGACGCCGCGCGCCACCATCGCCGAAGGCGCCGACGCGACGATGCAGGTGGTCGACTCCGACGACTTCGAGAGCGGGCAGTACTTCAGCGGTCTCACGCCCGCCCGGGCCAACGCCCAGGCTTACGATTCCGAGGCGCGCGCCCGGCTCAAGCGGCTGAGTCAGGAGCTGACCGGCATTCGCTGCCGCATGGGCCGCTGCCGATTCGAGGGCGACGCCTCGAGATAGCTCGACGGCAGACCGCAGTCTGCCGTCGGTGGCCTGCTACGGCGGCCTGCCAGGGCGGCCGGTTAAGGCTCCAGGGCGTCGAGCGCGGCCAGGATGTCCGCGTGCTCCGGGCGGATGCGGTAGTCCACCTCGGTGAAGCTCCAGCGCACCGTCCCGTCCATGTCGATGACGTACGTCGTGGGGTGCGGGATCTGGCGTTCGCGCCCGTCGTCCTCGTTCAGGAGTCCGTAGCGGTGGGTGATCGCGGAGCCGTCATCGGACAGGAGCGGGAAGTCGAGGGCGTAGTCGTAGTCCTCGAGGACGCGGTCGACCATGAGCCCGATGTCCTCGGGGCTGTCCGGAGCGATCGCCAGGAGTTCGGTCCGTTCGCGCTGTTCGGGCGTCATGAAGTCTCGCAGCTCTCCGAGCTGCTTTGCGCAGTACGGTCACCAGTGGCCGCGGTAGAAGAAGAGGATGACGTTCTTCTCTCCGCGGTAGTCGGAGAGCGTGATCGGCTCGCCGGTGCTCGAAAGCGCCGTGAAGTCGGGCGCGGGGCTGCCGGCGAGTACGCGCTCGAGGTCCGCCGGGGGCAGGTCGTGTCCGTCCACCGGACCGAGCACCACCTGAGCCGCTTCTTCGACCGGCGCCTCGGAGACGTCGACATCTTCCGTGTCTCCCTCGGGTGCGCAGCCGGCCGACCCGGCCGCCACCAGGGCGCCCGCCGCGAACAGCCGAAGGTAACGCGCGTCCATCATCCGCATCTCCCTGTCTCCCTTTCCCTTTTGTGTGCGCCCGCGAACGCCGCTGCCGTTCGCCGTCGGGCAACGCTATCGCACCGGGGGGCCGCGCGACAGCCAGGGGCGACCGGCACGGCTGCCGGCGCGTCTTGCGTGTGCCAGGACCGGTTCGGACTATGCCACGGTGGTCCCGATCCCGGTTAAAGCGACCTCGGTCATCAGCTGGAGCCTGTACAATGCGACACGATCTGCGACACGACCTGCGACACGATCACGGCAGCCGCCGAGTCCTTCGATTCTCCCTCTCCTTCCTCTCCTTCGCGTTTATCCTCGCCGCGGCCACGCCGGACGTCGCCGCGCAGGAGGGTGCGGATGGCTACCAGACGCCGGCCGCCGAACTCGCCGCGCTCGTCGATGCCCCGGCGACCCCGGGAATCAGTCTGAGTCCCGACGAGTCGGTGATGCTGCTCACGATGCGGCCCAGCCTGCCGTCGATCGCCGAGGTCGCCGCGCCGGAACTGCGGATCGCCGGGCTGCGCATCAACCCGCGCACGAACGGCCCCAGCCGCGCCCGCCCCTCGAACGGTCTCGCGCTCCGCACGCTCGACGGGGAAGAGCGTACCGTCACCGGCCTGCCCGAGAATCCGCGCATCCGCAACACGCGCTGGTCGCCGAACGGGAGCACGGTGGCGTTCACGCACGACACGGATTCGGCCGTGCAGCTGTGGGTCTTGGATGTCGCGTCCGCGGAGGCGCGGCGGCTGTCCGACCTCGACATGGTGAATGTGGGCTTCGGGGCCCCGTTCAACTGGTCGCCGGAAGGAGACTTCCTCTACGCCATGGCGGTTCCGCCCGGCCGCGGCCCGGCGCCCGCCGAGCCGATGGTGCCGACGGCGCCCATGATCGAGGAGACGTCGGGAGAAGCGGCTCCCGCCCGCACGTACCAGGACCTGCTGCAGGACCAGCACGATGAAGCGCTCTACGAGTACTACTCGACGGCGCAACTGGCCCGCGTCGGCCTCGACGGATCGGCGGCCATGGTTGGCGATCCGTCGATCTTCTCGGGCGCCTCGCCGTCGCCGGATGGCGAGTACCTGCTCGTGCAGACCACCCACCGGCCGTACTCGTACCAGGTGCCGGCCTCCCGCTTCCCGCGCACGATCGAGGTGTGGGATGCGCAGGGGAACGTGGTGCACGGAGTCGCGGAACTCCCGCTCCAGGACGGCGTCCCCACGTCGTTCGGGTCGGTTCCGACGGGGGTGCGGTCGATCGCCTGGCGCGCCGACGCGGACGCGACGCTGTATTGGACGGAGGCACAGGACGGCGGCGACGCCCTCGCCGAGGCGGACATCCGCGACCGGGTGTTCATGCACGCGGCGCCCTTCTCCGGCGACCCCGTCGCGATCGCGGCGCTCCCGCTCCGCTACGGCGGCGTGATGTGGGCGGAGGAGGGGTTCGCCTTCGTAAGCGAGAACTGGTTCTCGACCCGCCAGCAGCGCACGTACCGCATCGATCCTGCCGCCCCGGGCGATATGGAGCTGATCTTCGATCTCCAGACGGAGGACCGGTACAACAACCCCGGCTTCCCGATGTTCACGACGAACGAGCGCGGCCGGGGCGTCCTCATGACCGCCGACGGGGGATCTTCGATCTACCTGGCGGGGCAGGGCGCTTCGCCCGAGGGCAACCGTCCCTTCCTGAGAAAGCGGAACCTCGAAACGGGAGAGGAAGAGGAGTTGTTCCGCTCCGAGGCGCCGTACTACGAGGGCGTGGTCACGCTCCTCGAGGACGGGCGGTTGATGACGCGGCGGGAGTCGGTGGACGAGCCCCCGAACTACTTCCTGCGCGACCTCGAACGGGGAACGACCAGCGCGGTGACCGAATTCCCGCACCCGTATCCGCAGTTCGCCGGCATCCGCAAGGAGGCGATCCAGTACGAGCGCGGGGACGGCATCCCGCTCTCGGCGACGCTCTACCTGCCGGCGGACTATGACCAGGAGCGCGATGGCCCGCTCCCGACCTTCGTGTGGGCGTATCCGACCGAGTTCAAGAGCGCGGCGGCGGCCGGCCAGCGACGCGACTCGCCGTACCAGTTCACGCGGATCCCCTACGGCGGCGCCGTCCCCTACGTGACCCGGGGCTATGCCGTGCTGGACAACGCGTCGATGCCGGTCATCGGCGAGGGCGACGCGGAGCCCAACGACACCTTCCGCCAGCAACTCGTGGCGAACGCCCAGGCGGCGATCGACGAGGGCGTGCGGCGCGGCGTCGTGGATCCGGACCGGGTCGGCGTCGGCGGACACTCCTACGGCGCGTTCATGACGGGCAATCTGCTCGCCCACTCCGACATCTTCCGGGCCGGCGTGGCGCGCAGCGGCGCGTACAACCGGACGCTGACGCCGTTCGGCTTCCAGCGGGAGCAGCGGCTCTTCTGGGAGGACCCGGACCTCTACCTGTACATGTCGCCCTTCATGCACGCGGACAAGGTGAACGAGCCCATCCTCATCATCCACGGCGAGGACGACAACAACTCGGGCACCTTCCCCATCCAGTCGCGGCGCTTCTACGCGGCGCTCAAGGGGTTGGGCGCGACGGCGCGGCTCGTCTTCCTGCCCGCGGAGAGCCACGGCTACGCGGCGCGCGAGTCGGTCCTGCACGTGCTGTGGGAGACCGACCGCTGGCTCGAGATGCACGTGAAGCCCGCGAAGCCCGTCACCACCACGGACGACGCGGGAAGCTGAGCGCAGCCGCCGAAGTCCCGCTTCTGGTCGAGGCGGAGGGTCCCGTTCGGATCCTCCGTCTCAACCGTCCGCACCGTCTCAACGCCGTTAGCCTCCCCATGTACGAGGCGCTGGAGGCCGAACTCGCGCGCATCGGAGCGGACCTCGAGACGCGCGTCGTCATCGTGACGGGGGCGGGACGGGGGTTCTGCTCCGGGGCTGACCTCAAGGCGCACCGGGATCACGAGGCGTCGCTCGCCGAACGCCGCGCCTACGTCGAGACGAGCCAGCGCGTGTTCCGCGCACTTCAGACGCTGCCGCAGCCGGTGGTCGCGGCCGTGAACGGACACGCGATCGGGGCGGGCTGCGAACTCGCCCTCTCGTGCGATTTCGTCATCGTGGCGGAGGAGGCGAAGCTCCGCATGCCGGAGGTCGCGCTGGGCACGTTCATCGGCGGCGGCACGGCCTACACGCTCCGGCGGCGCGTGGGACACGCGCGCGCGGTCGAATTGATCCTGCTGGGGCGCTACTTCACCCCGGAGGAGGCCGGCGCGTGGGGTCTGGCGAATGAGGTTCTCCCGGCGGACGAGGTCCTCCCCGCCGCCCGCCGACTCGCCGAGCGCCTGGCCCGCAACGCACCCATCTCGATGCGACTCGCGAAGCAACTCCTCGACCGCGCGGAATCCGCCGACCCCGAGGAGGCGCTGCGCCTCGAGGCCGAGGCGCTCTTCACCTGCATGGCCTCCGAGGACTGGCGCGAGGGGCTCGAGGCGTTCGCACGGAAGCGCGACCCGGTCTACCGGGGAGAGTAGTCGCCAAAGTAGGCACCGAAGTTCCGGATCAGGCGTTCTCCCGGTTGGCCATCCGACGCAGCCGATCCTCCATCCGAGTCGTGATCTCCAGGAGCTGCTTGATGTCCCTCCGCGCGAGTCGGTTCCCGAATGCTTGGAGCGGCGAGCCGCACGAGGCAAGGAATGGACATCGAGTACGGACGCACCTACCTTACTTACGGTAAGGAGAAGCGGGGAGGGAACCGAGATGGAAGCGACGATCACCAGCAAGGGTCAGGTCACGCTGCCGAAGCCCATCCGGGACCGGCTCGATCTCAAGGCGGGTGACAGGATCGCGTTCGTGATGGAAGAAGACGGGACCCTGCGCGTCACCCCGATCACGGGCTCGGTGATGGCACTGGCCGGAATGCTCCCCAGGCCCGCCACTCCGCTCAGCCAGGATGAGATGGACGAAGTGATCGCCGGGGCGGCTGTTCGCGGGGACCGGCCACGTTGATCGGGCTGGACACCAACATTCTGGTGCGCTTCATCACCGGGGACGACCCGGAACTCGCCGCCACAGCGACGCGGCTGATCGAAAGCCGTTGTACGGTCGAGTCCCCCGGCCATGTCTGCGTTCCGGTCCTCATCGAACTTGTGTGGGTGCTGAGGCGCGGCTATCGCTACGAGAAGAACGCCGTGACAGAAGTCGTCAGACAGCTCCTGGGGGCTGCCGAACTCATCGTAGAGGACAGTGAGATCGTTCGGCTTGCCTTGCGTGACTACGAGTCGGGCGGAGCCGATTTCGCCGACTACCTGATCGGGCGTTCCAACCGCGCAAGCGGCTGTGCCTCGACGTATACCTTCGATCGCCGAGCAGCACGGAGCAGCCTGTTCGAGCTCTCTGCCTGACGCTCCGGGACGTTCCTGCGTGAACGCCTGCGCACAATCCGCCGCCATTGCCGCCCCGCCTTGGGGCGCCGCACGTTTGACGGGCTCATCGACCCAGCCCGCGCAGGCAGAGGAGGACAGATGACTTCCGCCCGCAGACTCCCCCGCTTGGCCGGGGTTTTCGCGCTCGCGGCCTTCGCCGCGCTCAGCGCGGTCCCGCCCGCCACCGCCCAGGACCGGACGATCGCGCTCGTCGGAGGCCAACTGCTCGACGGATACGAGGCGAATCCCATCCACCACGCGGCCGTCGTCATCGAGGGGAACCGGATCGTCGCCGTGGGGCCCGCGGCCGAGATCGAGATCCCGCCGGAGGCGGAGATCATCGATACGCGGGGCAAGACGATGATGCCGGGGATGGTCGACGCGCACGTGCACATCATGATTCTCGGACACGGTGACTACAGCCAATGGTTCCCGTGGTTCGAGGGGAACGACGACCTCGTCTACGAGACCTCCGCGAAGCAGTTGCTCGCGGCGGGTGTGACTGCGGGCGTCGATCTCGCGGCGCCGATGTCGAGCCTCGCCTTCCGCGACCGGGTCAACCGCAACGAAGTCCCCGGCCCCCGACTCCTCGTGAGCGGACCCTGGGTCACCCGGTACGCATGGGACTTCCTGCCCGACGAACTCCGCGTCCTGCACCGGACGCCCGAGGAGGCTGCAGAGCGGACGCGGATGCTGATCGACGCGGGGGTCGACGTCATCAAGACGTGGATCGGCACGACCGAGGAGGACATGCGGGCCATCAAGGCCGTCGCCGGTCCGGCCGGCGTCCCGATCCACTGCCACGTCTACGAGGAAGAGGTCGTGTGGGGGGCGATCCGCGGCGGCTGCGATGTGCTTCAGCATGCGGGCTCGGGCGGCAGCGTCCCCGCCTATTCACAGGAACTCGTCGACTACATCGCGATGGAGGGGATTCCGGTCGTCCAGACGATCTCGCACCGGATCTGGGTCTACCCCGCCACGCTCGAATTCCCGGAGCGGCTGTGGGACCCGGATATCATCAACAGCTTCCCGCCTCCGATCCGCGAGCAGGTGTTGAGCTCGTACACGAAGGACGACTTCTGGCGGAAACCGTACTTCCGCAGCACGCCGCGGCAGATCCGGAACAGCGAGCGGGCGGCGCGCCAGTTCATCGATGCGGACGCTCTCATGGCGATGGGCACGGACACCGGCTCGCCGCTCAACTTCCACGCGGAGTCGGCGTGGCGTGAGGTGTCCGCGCTCGTCGACATGGGAATGACGGAGATCGAGGCGATTTCATCGGCGACGAAGGTCGCGGCGGAGGTGCTCGGGCTCCGCGAGACGGGGACGATCGAGCCCGGCAAGCTCGCGGACATCATCGTGGTGGACGGCAACCCGCTGTTCGACATCAACGTGCTCGGCTACGTGACGGACGTGATCAAGGACGGGATCATCTACAAGCGGGACGGCGTGCCCGTGTGGGAGATGGAGCGGGCGCAGACGAGCACGAGCGGGCGATAGATGCGCCCCGCGACGATGCGGCGGAGGAGGGTGCGTCCGGCGCTGGCGGTGGCGGCGGCGACGGTGGCCGCGGCGGCCGTGTTTGCCGCATGCGGCGCGCCGCCCGAATCGACGGACGAGGCCGCGCCGGCCGGCCCGGGAGACGCCGCCTTCGACCTGGTCATCGTCGGGGGCGCGGTCGTCGACGGGACGGGGGCCGACCGCTTCACCGCCGACGTGGGAATCCGCGATGGCCGCGTGGTCGAAATCGCGCGCGACGGCGGGCTCTCGGGACGGGGGGCCGAGGAGATCGACGCCTCCGGCCTCATCGTCTCGCCGGGGTTCATCGACCACCACAACCACGTCCAGAACCAGGTCCACCGGCGGCCGCTGGCCGAGAACTTCATCCGCCAGGGGATCACGACCATCCTCCCCTCGCTTCACAGCGGCGACCAGCCGTATCCGCTGCGCGACTACATCGATGATCTCGAGGTGGCCCCCAACACCGGCTTCTTCGCGGGCCACAGCTGGACCCGGAAGCAGGTGATCGGGATGGAGGACCGCGCGCCCACCCCCGAGGAACTCGACGAGATGCGGGACCTCGTGCGGGAGACGATGGAGGACGGCGCGCTGGGTTTCTCGACCGGGCTCCTCTACGTCCCGGCCAACTACGCCGAAACCGAGGAGGTCATCGAACTGGCGAAGGTCGCGGCGGAGTACGGCGGCATCTACTACACGCACATGCGCGACGAGGCCCGCGGGCTCCTGCCGGCCGTGCGCGAGGCGATCCGCGTCGGCGCCGAGGGCGGACTCCCCGTCCACATCAACCACTTCAAGGCGATGGGAGTGGACAACTGGGGCAAGACCGTCGAGTCCCTCGCGCTGGTGGACTCCGCGCGCGCCGAGGGGATCGACGTCAAGGTCGACCTCTACCCGTACATGGCGGGAAGTACCGGCTCCACCGTGCTCTTCCCGCAATGGGTGCTGGCCGGCGGTATCGACTCGTTCCGGGTGCGGGTGACCGATCCCGAGATCCGGCCGCGGGTGGAGCGGGAGACCGAGGAATGGATGCGGCGGGACTGGACGGGCGGGGACCTTTCACGGATCCAGTTCCGTACGCTCCGCGCCTTCCCCGAGTACAACGGGAAACGGATGTCGGACATGGCGGCGGACCGGGGGCTGCCGAACAACGACGCGACCGGCGTGCAGCTCGCGATCGAACTTCAGTTGGCGGGCGGGTTCAGCGCCATCTACCACTTCATGGACGAGGCGGACGTCATCCGCATCATGCAGCACCCGCAGGCGATGTTCGAGACGGACGGGGATCCGGTCGGCTACGGCCTCGGATTCCCGCATCCCCGGAGCTACGGTACGTTCCCGCGCATCCTCGGCCGCTACGTGCGCGAGATGGGGGTTCTCACGCTGGAGGAGGCGATCCGGAAGATGACCTCGATGTCGGCCGACGAGATCGGCCAGTCGGAGCGCGGCCGGATCGCGAACGGGATGATGGCCGACATTACGATCTTCGACGCCGACCGCATCATCGACCGTGCCGACTACGTGGACCCGCACCGCTACTCGGTGGGCATCCACCACGTGATCGTAAACGGCGTCCCCGTGATCCTCGACGGCTCTGTGACGGGCGCGAAACCGGGCCAGGTGCTGAGGGGCCCCGCCCGCCACCTCACCGAAACCCCCGGCGGGTAGGACACGACAATTTACTCAATGTCGTGAGTAAATTTGCTCAATGTGGCGAGCAAATGGAGAAGTGGGCGGCAACTACGTGGCGGCGTCCGCCCCCGGGTCGCCCGTCCTCTGGCCCAGCTCCGTCTCGAGCATGAGCAGGGCGGACTTGTCGTCGCCCGCGAGCCGCAGCCGGTCGACGATGTCGGAGATCGTCTTCTCCTCCTCGACCTGCTCGTTGACGAACCACTGCAGCATGACCTGGGCCGGATAGTCCGCTTCGTCCATCGCGAGGCGATAGAGGTTGCCGATCATCTCGGAGACCTTCCGCTCGTGCCCCAGCGCCTCCTCGAACACCTCCCGCGGCGTACCGAACTCGGAGGGGGGGGCATCGATCGTGCGCAGGGAGACCTGTCCCTCGCGGTCGTGCACGAAGTCGAAGATGCGGAGCGCGTGCTCCCGCTCCTCCTCGGCCTGCGCGCGCATCCAGTGCGCGAAGCCCGGGAGCCCTTCGCCCTCGAAGTGCGCGCACATGGACAGGTAGACCTGGCTCGCGTACAGCTCCTGCGTGATCTGCTCGTTGAGTGCCGCCTGCATCCGGGTACCGATCATCTCGTCCCGCCCGCTCCTCTCGTCTCGCCGGGGGTTGCCGCGGCCGGCCAAGCGCCGCGACCGCACGGCTCCGAATCTCGTTTCCCGGGTGCCGGACCGCCAGCGATCCGTACCGGTGCCGCGAGCTTGGTTGCTCCTCTTTGCCGGCGGCGGCTATCGTTGCCGCGCTCGCGGCCGGAGCCGCGCTCGCGATTCCCTGGGCTCCGGTGATTCCAGCCGATTCCGCCGCCGCGCCCAGCGCGAGCGGCTGCCGAAGATATCCATGACCGACGAAACGAACACGGATTCCGCCGCCGATTCCGGCCATCCCCCCGGCCTGATGGACAAGCTCGTGTCCCTCGCCAAGCGGCGGGGGTTCGTCTTCCAGTCCTCCGAGATCTACGGAGGCGTGGGGTCCGTCTACGACTACGGCCCGCTCGGCATCGAACTCAAGAACCGCATCCAGGATCTCTGGTGGCGCGAGATGGTGTACCGCCATCCGAACGTCGTCGGCCTCGATGCGGGCATCCTCATGAACCCCGAGGTGTGGGTCGCGAGCGGGCATGTGGGCGCCTTCACGGACCCGCTCGTCGAGTGCCGGAACTGCCACCGCCGCTTCCGCGCGGACGACCTGCCGCAACTGGAGTCGGGCGAGCCCGAGGCCCAGCAGTGCGCGGTGTGCGGAACCACCGGTCAGTGGACGGACCCGCGCCAGTTCAACCTCATGTTCAAGACGTTCATGGGGGTCGTGGAGGACGAGGCGGCGACCGTCTATCTCCGTCCGGAGACGGCGCAGGGAATCTTCGTCAATTTCCGGAACGTACAGGAGTCGATGCGCCAGAAGGTCCCGTTCGGGATCGCGCAGGTGGGGAAGGCGTTCCGGAACGAGATCACGCCGGGGAATTTCATCTTCCGCACGCGCGAGTTCGAGCAGATGGAGATGCAGTTCTTCGTCGCGCCGGGGACGGAGGACGAGTGGTTCGAAACCTGGAAGGAGCGCCGCATGGCGTGGGTCGAGACGCTGGGCATCCGGCCGGAGCGGCTGCGCTTCCACCGGCACGGGCCGGATGAACTCGCGCACTACTGCAAGGACGCCTCGGACATCCAGTACCGGTTCCCGTTCGGGTGGCAGGAGTTCGAGGGGATCCACAACCGGACGGACTACGACCTCGGCCGTCACCAGGAGCACTCGGGGAAGAAGCTGGAGTACTTCGACCAGCCGGCGAACCGGAAGTACGTGCCGTCCGTGATCGAGACCTCCGCGGGGCTCAGCCGGACGCTGTTGGTCGTGCTGGCGGATGCCTACGACGAGGAGGAAGTCGGCGGTCAACAGCGGGTGGTGCTGCGGCTCGAGCCCGCGCTGGCTCCCTTCCAGGCGGCGGTCTTCCCGCTCGTGAAGAAGGACGGGATGCCGGAGGTCGCCGAGAAGCTGGCGGATGATCTGCGCGGAACCTTCAACGTCTTCTACGACATCGCGGGATCGATCGGCAAGCGATACCGGAGGCAGGACGAGGCGGGGACCCCCTTCTGTCTGACGATCGACGGGCAGACGCTCGAGGACGAGACGTGCACGGTGCGCGACCGCGACTCTCTCGAGCAGACGCGCGTGCCGCTGTCGGGCGTCGCGGCGTGGCTCGGCGCCGCGGTCGGCGGCGCCCGCCCCGGAGACTGACCGGGCGGGCCGCGATTGCCGTTTCGCGTAGCGGAGATCCGTGATCGGGCCCAGCGCCTGCAGAGCGCCCTCGCGCGCGCCCACTATCGGCTCCGCAGCGGGCTGGACGAGCGGCCTTCGCTCGCGTCGCTGTACCGGGAACATCGGTTCCTGCTCAGTCCCGGCGTCCTGCAGGCCATCCAGCGGGAACTGTCCGAAGCGTACGGAGACGAGCGTCGGCGGCTGAAGACGCTCTTCAACTGGGTCGCCGGCCAGCAGATCGAGGCGGAGGTGGCTCCGCTGGAGGACGAACTGCGGTCGTGGGAGACCGGCGCGACGGTCTCGCTCGGCGGGCGGGAGATTCCGCTGCGACGCGTGCCGGACTGGATCGTGCGCGCGGACGATCGCGAGGAGCGGCTCGGCTGGGAGGCGGCGCGCCACCGACGCATCGAAGAGGCCGCGGCGCTCCGGCTGGATGTCGTGCACCGTGGCCGCGAGGCCGTCGTGCAGCTCGGCCTGGGCGCCTACACCGAGTCGCGGGAGCGGCTGGCCGGTCTGGACCTGGCCCGGCTGGAGCGCGACGCGAACGCCATCCTCCAGGGAACCGAGGCCCGCTATCGGAAGATGTTCGCGCGGGAGGCGGGCCCGCGCCTCGACGCGAACGGGGTGACGCCCACGCGAGCCGACGCGCGGTGGCTGATGGGGATGCGCTGGCTCGGACGGCACTTCGAGATCGAGCCGTTCGCGGCGCATGTTCGCCGCGCCATGGAGGTGATGGCACTGGGTCGGGTGTTCGATCGCTCCGTGCGCGTCGACATCGACCGGCGACCGCTCAAGGACGAGCGGTCGTACACGGCGGTCATCGACGTGCCCGGGGACGTGCGGCTCGTCGTGTGTCCGCTCGGTGGCTGGATCGATGCGAGGCGCCTGCTCCACGAAACGGGACACGCGCTCCACTACACGCACGCAGCCGCCGCCCTCTCGTGGGAGGAGCGAGTGCTGGGCGACGATTCGATCGGCGAATCCTTCGGTCTGGTGTTCGACTCGCTGACGCTGGATCGCGTCTGGATCGAATCCGTGACGGGACTGGAGGGCGCCGCGCTGGAGGCCTACCGGCAGCTCGCGGGCTTCCTCAGGCTCTACCGTCTGCGCCGCGATACCGCGCGCCTGCTGTGGGAACTGGAGCTGGCCCGGGCCGAGCGGCCCGGTGAGCAGGCCGATCGATACGCCGATCTGCTGAGTGAAACGACCGGATTCGCGCACCATCCGGGCACCTACCTTACGGATCACCGGCGGGGCTTCCAGGCGGCGCGGCGCCTGCGCGGCTGGATGCTCAGCTCGATCATCATCGATCGGCTGAACAAGCGCTTCGGGCCCGAATGGCACCGGACGGGCGCGGCGGGCAAGTTTGTGCTCGAGGTCCTCTCGGCCGGCCGCCGCGAAGATGCCGCGCAGCTCGCGCCGCAGTTCGGCGTGGAGGGGCTCACGCCCGACACATTGCTCACGCGCGTCGAGCGCTGGAAATGAGCGGGCCGCGGTGGACCGGCCTGCCCGGCAGGTTCGCGCTCGGCGGGCTGGCCGGGCTCGCGGGCGTCGCGTGGTGGCTGGCCATGACGCGCCGCAACCAGGCGCTGGTGCGGCCGCCCATCCGGGACGGCTCCGGCGAAGCGCTCTCGGGCGGTGTCCTCGAGTACTCCGACGGCGAGAGGGTCGAGTACGTCGACGCGGGGTCGGGGGACGCGCTCGTCTGGGTTCCCGGCGCGGACGGTCCGAAGGAGACGTTCCGGTATCAGCTGCCGAGCTTCGCCCGGCGCCATCGCGTGGTGTGCGCGGATCTGCGGCGCGAGTTTGCCGCGACGGACGGTTTCGACCGTCTGGTCGACGATGTGGCCGAACTCATCGAGGCGCGCGGCGTCGACCGCTTCGTGCTCATCGGGACGAGCCTCGGGAGCGCGATCGCGATGCGCTTCGCAAGCCGGTTTCCCGAGCGCGTGCGCGGGATCGTCCTGTGCAACCCGCTGGCGCGCGTCTCCTACCATCACGTCGGCTTCAACCGGGCCGCGCTCATCCCTCTCGCCATGCTGACGACCCGATATCTCCCGACGGAACTCTCCCGCGGCCTGGCCCGGGCCTGGAGCCGACTCGGCGTCTGGATCTTCGACGACTCGCCGGGCCGGGATGCCCTGATCGAGTACGCGCTCTTCACCGGGCCGCGAACCGTCCCCCCGACGGTCTCCGATCGCCGCGTCTCGGGTCTGCGGCGTCTGGATCTGCGATCGGATCTGGGGGACGTCGCGGTGCCCGCGCTCGTGGTGAAGGGCCCACGCGACGAGTATTGTCCGGTGGACTGGGCGCGCGAAATCACTGAACTGCTACCGGACGCCGAGTACGTTCCCATTCCCGGCACCGGACACTGCTCGCACATCTCGCGCCCCGGCGCCTTCAACGAGACACTGGATGATTGGCTCCGGCGGCTCCCGGCGCGCGAGGAAGCGGAGGAAGGGTCAGTGGAGAGAGGCGAAGCATGACGAATCCCGTCTTCAGTTCCCGGGCCGCGATGATGCTGGCCATGCTCGGGATGGCCGTCGGAACCGGCAACATCTGGCGCTTCCCGCGCATCGCCGCCTCCAACGGGGGCGGTTCCTTCCTCGTCGCGTGGGTCGTCTTCCTCCTCCTCTGGTCCGTGCCGCTGATCCTCACCGAGTTCGCCGCCGGCAAGCAGGCGCGCTCGGGGCCGATCGGGGCGTTCACCAGGCTGGGGGGGAAGAGCACGGCCTGGATGGGCGCCTGGGTCGCCTTCGTCTCGGCCGCGATCCTGTTCTACTACACGGTCGTGATGGGCTGGACGATCCGGTATCTGTTCGCCGCTGTGACGGGGACCGTCCCGACCGCCGTCTGCGACCCCGCCGCGACGGGTTGCGTGGGCCCCCAGCAGTTCTGGGACGGCTTCATCGGGTCGCCGTGGCCCGTCCTCACGCACGCCATCGCGATCGGGCTCGGCGTCTTCGTCGTGCTGCGCGGGGTCCGCGGGATCGAGCGGGCGGCCCGTTTCCTGATCCCGAGCCTCCTCCTGCTCGTCCTGGCGCTCGCGATCCGGGCCGTCACGCTGCCGGGAGCGAGCGCGGGTCTCGCCTTCCTGTTCACGCCCGACTGGGGGGCGTTGGGCGATCCCACCATCTGGCTCGAGGCCCTCACGCAGAACGCGTGGGACACCGGCGCGGGGTGGGGGCTGATCATGGCCTACGCGGTCTACATGAGGAAACGGGAAGACACGACGCTCAACGCCTTCATGCTCGGTTTCGGGAACAACTCCGTGTCGCTGCTGGCGGGCATCATGGTGCTGTGTACGGTCTTTGCGATCCTGCCCAACGCGGCCGACCAGATCGTGGGGGCGGGGAACGAGGGACTGACGTTCATCTGGATCCCGCAGTTGTTCGGGCTCATGCCGGGGGGATCCGTGTTCATGATCCTCTTCTTCCTCGCGCTCGTGTTCGCGGCCTGGAGCAGCCTCATCGCGATGATCGAACTGTCCACGCGGGTGCTTACCGACGCCGGGATCGAGCGGCGCAAGGCGGTGCTGACGATCGGTGGCCTCGGCCTCGTGCTCGGGCTCCCGTCGGCGATCTGGATCGAGGTCTTCCGCAACCAGGACTGGGTGTGGGGCGTCGGACTCATGTTGAGCGGCCTCTTCTTCTCGATCATGGTCATGCGCCACGGCGTCGACCGCTTCCGCACGAAGTTCATCAACAGCGAGGGCAGCGATCTCGTGGTCGGGAAGTGGTGGAACGTCGTGATTCGACTCGTCGCCGTGCAGGCGGTCGTGATCACGGGCTGGTGGTTGTGGGAGGCCGTCGATCTGAACGACCTCTCCGCGTCGTTCACGCTCTTCTCGGAGTTCAACGCCGGGACGGTGCTCATCCAGTGGGCGATCGCGATCACCGCCTTCCTGGGCCTCAACCGCTGGCTCGCCGCCCACGCCGCAGGTTCGGCGGCTTCGGCGGAAGACGCCTGACGGGGGCGGCTACCGTCCCCGTCGCGCGGTGAACTTCACCCGATTCGAGACCGCGGCCCGCCGGATGTGGAACGACATCCCCGCCGAGGTCCGGGAGGGGGTCGACGGGATGACGATCGAGCAGCGGCCCGCCCGCCACCCCGACTTCGAGTGGGTGTACACGATGGGGGAGTGCTTCACGGAGGCGTGGCCGAGCGGCGCCGGCGGGGACGGCGATGTCCGTTCGGAACTCATCCTCTATCACGGTTCCTTCCGGGCGCTCGCGGAGGAGGACCCCGACTTCGACTGGGAGGGCGAGCTGTGGGAGACGATCCTGCACGAACTGCTCCACCACCGGGAATCCGCCGCCGGGGAGATGGGACTGGATGTGGTGGACTGGGCGAACGAACAGAATCTGCGCCGACACGCGGGAGCGCCCTTCGATCCGGACTTCTGCCGCGCGCTGCCCTCTGGACCGGACGGCGTCGTGAGGCTGGAATCGGAGTTGTTCCTGGAGTCGATCATCCCGGAAGGCGCGGATGAAGCCGTCTTCGAGTGGCGCGGGCGGCGTTACGCCGTGGAAGCCCCGATCTACGCGAGTCGAGCGTTCGTGGAGGTGCCGAACATCGCCGGGGGCCGCCTGTGCGTTGTCATCCGCCGCCGGCGCCCGTGGTGGCGCTTCGGACGCAAGAAGAAGTACAGGCCCGCGGTGATCTCCGGTCGTGCGTACTCCCTGTCCGCCCCCCGGTCCGGCCCTCCGCCCGGCCGCCAGCCCGGCCGCCAACCCGGCCGCCAGCCCGGCCCCCAGTCCGCCCGCCAGTCCGCCGAGGACGGCTGATGCCGTTGTTCGGCAGCTTCCGGATCGGACGCTGGTTCGGCTTCCCCATCCGGATCGACTACTCGTGGTTCCCGATCGCGGCGCTGGTGATCTGGACCTTCACCACGCGCGAATTCCCGCGGGCACTGCCCTTCTATCCATCATCCACGTACCTCGCGATGGGGACGGCGGCGGCGCTCCTCTTCTTCCTCTCGGTGCTCCTGCACGAACTCGGTCACGCCCTGGCGGGCCGGGCGCGGGGCGTGGAAGTCGAGCACATCACGCTCTTCATCTTCGGCGGCATCGCGCAGGCGCGCGACGAGCCTCGGCGTCCGCTGGACGAGTTCCTGCTCACCGCGGCGGGTCCCCTCGCGAGCGTCGTCCTGGCCGGTGCGTTCCACGGCGCGCGGGTGGCGGCGGAAGCCTGGGCCGCCCCGGAGCCGGTGGTCACGGTGCTCGGATTCCTGGCGCTCCTCAACTTCGTGCTCGCCGTCTTCAACATGATCCCCGGCTTTCCGCTCGACGGGGGTCGGATCTTCCGCTCCATCGTCTGGGCCGTCACCGGAGATCTCGTCAAGGCCACCCGGTGGGCCACGCAGGGCGGACGACTGTTCGGCGGCGCGCTCATCGTCCTCGGGCTCTTCAACCTGAGCCGGGGGCAGTTCATCTCCGGTGTGTGGGCGGCGTTCATCGGCTGGTTCGTCGTCAAAGCGGCCTCATCGAGCCTGCGGCACTTCGAACTCCGTACGATGCTGCGCCGGATCCCGGTCGCGACAGTGATGAACCCCCGACCCCGCATGATCGAGGCGGCGATGCCCGTCGAGCGGGCCATATCCGACTACTTCCTGCGCGGACGGGAGGAGGCGTACCCGGTAGGACGAGACGGCGACCTGGTCGGGGTCGTCGAAGCGCGGGCCGTCTCGGCGGTGCCGGAGGAGGCTCGCGCGACCACGCCCGTATCGGCGGTCACGCGACCCGCCGAGGAGTTCCCTTCGGCCCGTCCGGACGAATCTCTGGCGGAAGCCCTGTTCCGAATTCGAATCCAGGTATCGTACCTGATCGTGATCGAGAACGGGTTCGTCGTCGGCGTGCTCGACCCGCGGGAGGTCGGCGCGAGAGTGCAGCGGCTGCAGCGGATGGGTCTCGTCGGGCCGGCCCCCGCGAAGAGCGCCTGACGTGGTGCGGCGGCCTCGTTCCTGGAAGGCCCGTTCCGAACTGGCCGCGGCGCTGTCCCCGCGATTTGCCTCCCTCTATCCGGACCTCACCGTCTCGCTGGACTGGGAGACGCCGCTCCAGCTGATCGTCGCGACGGTGCTCTCGGCGCAGTGCACGGACGAGCGCGTGAACCGGGTCACGCGCACGCTCTTCCCGGCCTATCCCGACGCCCGCGCGTACGCCGACGCGCCGCTGGAGGAGCTGCGGGAGGCCGTGCGACCGACCGGATTTTTCAACAACAAGGCGCGCCACCTGCAGGGGCTGGGCCGCCGTCTCGTCGACGTGTACGACGGGGAGGTCCCGCCGACGATGGAAGACCTGCTCACGCTCCCCGGCGTCGCCCGAAAGACCGCGAACGTCGTGCTCTCCAACGCGTTCGGACTTCACGCGGGCGTCGTCGTGGACACGCACGTGAAGCGTGTCACGCACCGCCTCGGCCTCACGAACGAGGTCGATCCCCCGAAAGTGGAGAAGGATCTCATGAGGGTGCTGCCGCGCGAGGAATGGCACCCGTTCGCGTGGCGGTCGATCCTCCATGGCCGCACGGTCTGCCACGCGCGGAAACCGCGTTGCGCCGAGTGCCCGGTTGCCGATCTGTGCGTGAGCGCCGGAAAGTTCGGGTGAAACGGAAGATCCGGGCGGCGGCGCGGGCCGCCGGGTTCGATCAGGTGGGGTTCGCTCCGGCGGCGCCCCCGACGCACGCGGAGGCATACGAGGACTGGCTCGCGAACGGCTACCATGGCGATATGGCCTACATGGCGCGCGAGGACGCCGTTCGCCGCCGCCTCGACCCGGGGCAGGCGCTTCCCGGCTGCCGGACGCTCATCGTCGTCAGCCTCCTGTACGGATCGGAACCTGCAGGCTCGAAGCCCGCCAGCGCGACGGCGCCGAGCGCTGATCGCCGGCTGCCCGTGATCGCCCGCTACGCGCGGGGCCGCGACTACCACGACGTGTTCGAGGAGCGCCTTGACGCGCTCTCCGCCGCCATCAGGGACCTTGCTCCCGGCGCCCGCACGAAGCGCTACGTGGACTACGGCCCCGTCCTCGAGCGTGACCACGCGCAGCGGGCGGGCCTGGGCTGGATCGGCAGGAACACGATGCTCCTCCACCCGGACTTCGGGTCCTACTTCATGCTGGGCGAACTGCTCACGGATCTCGACATCGAACCCGATCCACCGTTCGTCCACGACCGCTGCGGAACCTGTCGGCGCTGCATCGACGCCTGCCCGACGGATGCGATTCTCGAAGGCCGCCTCCTCGATGCCCGACTCTGCATCTCCTATCTCACCATCGAACTGCGGGGATCCATCCCCGAGACGCTGCGCCCCGCGATCGGAAACCGGGTGTTCGGCTGCGACATCTGTCAGGAGGTGTGTCCCTGGAACTCGGACGCCCCCGTCCCGGCAGAGGCGCCGTTCGCGCTGCGGCCCGGCCAACCGGTGCCGCGGGAGGACATGGTGGCCTGGGCGGAGGAACTCGCCGCCCTCGACGCCGGCGAGTTCCGCACGCGCTACCGGGGGACGGCGTTCGGCCGCCCCGGCCGCGACGGGCTGCTCAGGAACCTGGCGGTCGGCCTCGGCAACGCGGGCGGATCCGCCGCGCGCCCCGTCCTGCAGCGCCTCGCGAAGGACCCGTCCCCGCTCGTCCGCGAACACGCTCAATGGGCGCTCGACGTGCTCCAGAGTTAGGTTGGTTGGTCCGCACCGAAACGCAGAGAGATGAGGAGAAAAACGCATGCCAGGTTACGCGATCCTGGGAGAACCGTGGTGGATCGCCCTCGTGTGGATCCTCGTCGCCGGTCACCTCACGAACATGGTCAACACGCTCTACCTGCACCGCTCGGCGACGCACGGCGGAGTGGTCTTCCACCCGGTGGTCGAGCACGCGATGCGTTTCTGGTGCTGGCTCACGACCGGGATCGTGACGAAGGAGTGGGTGGCGATCCATCGGAAGCACCACGCCTACGCCGACCGCGAGGGCGATCCGCACTCGCCCACGCTCGAGGGTCTCGCGAACATCGCCTTCGGCGGGCTCTTCTTCTACCGGAAAGCTTCGAAAGACCACACGCTGCTCGAGAAGTACGGGAAGGGAACCCCGGACGACTGGGTCGAGCGCAACGTCTACGCGAAGCGCCGCGGTCTTGGAATCCGGTTCATGCTCGTTCTCGACCTGTTCCTGTTCGGGCTCATCCCCGGGCTCATCGTCTGGACGTGCATGGTGTTCTGGATGCCGCTCATGGGGAACATCATCAACGGTCTCGGACACGCGCTCGGCTACCGAACCTTCGGGACGCGCGACGACAGCCACAATCTCTATCCCTGGGGGATCTGGATCCTCGGTGAGGAACTGCACAACAACCACCACGCGGATCCGCGCTCCGCGAAGTTCAAGGCGCACTGGTGGGAGTTCGACATCGGGTGGTTCTACATCCGGGTCCTGAGTCTCCTGCGACTCGCCAACGTGCTTTACGCGCGCACGGCGACTCCCCGGGAATTCGCGGCGAAGTTCTATCGCGACTCGGCGGACCGTGTGAACCGGCGCCTGGACCGGGCTCTGTCGCGCATCCAGCGGACCCGGGAGGCTGGCCTGCGGCGCATCGAACGCGCGCGCCAGGAACGGGATCTCGTACGTCTCGACCGCGCCGCCGCCAGGGCCCGTGCCCGACTGGATCGCGTCCGGCCCGGCAAGTTCGCGCGCGTCGCCCGGGCGAAGGCGGAGGCCGGCGCCGAACTCGACCGGGCCCGGGAGGCCGCCCGCACCCGCGTCCTCCGCGCGGTGGAAGCGATGACCCTCGAGAGCCAGCCCGCCACGGATTGACCCGCCTCACCCCGGCCCGGCTCACCACGGACTGACGGGCGCTTGTTGACGCCGCTCGGGGAGTCGTGCATCTTCGGGAAAACGATTTTTAGCCTAGACTAAAAATTGGCTGCGGGCTGCGGCCCGCGCGGGTGTTGGCGGGAAGTCCGGAGGACAAGTGAAGCCGGAGAAGTTGAGTCGGCGCGACTGGTTGAAGCTCGGCGCCGCGGGGGTTGCCGGTGTTTCGGGGGCGACGGTGCTGGACCTGGCATCCCGGGGCGGCGCGCGAGACGCCCTGGCGGCCAGCGGCGCCATGTCGCGTGAGCCCGGACGCGAGCCCGGAGAGGATGCCGCTGCGGCGGGCCCGCACGGGGGGCGCCAGGAGGCGATGGGGGTCGTCGGCATGCCCGGGCCCGACGGCGTGTTCGACCCCGCGGCCTTCATCGCCGATTTCGATTACGGCGAGGTCACGACGCGCGACGACGGGCGCGTCGTGCGGCGCTGGGAGGTGGTGGCGCTCGACCGCGACATCGAGATCGCGCCCGGCATCTTCTTCCCGGCGTGGACCTACAACGGGCAGGTGCCGGGTCCGACTCTGCGCTGCACGGAGGGGGACCTCCTCCAGGTCGAGTTCGTCAACGCGGGTTCTCATCCCCACACCATCCACTTCCACGGCACGCACCCGCCGGAGATGGACGGCTTCGAGCCCATCGTGGAACCGGGGCAGCGCTTCACCTACGAATTCGAAGCGAAGCCGTTCGGACTCCACCTGTACCACTGCCACACCATGCCGCTCAAGCGGCACATCCATAAGGGTCTGTACGGGACGTTCATCGTGGATCCGCCCGGGGGCCGGGAACCCGCGCGGGAGATGGTCATGGTGATGAACGCGTTCGACAGCAACCTCGACGGGGACAACGAGGTGTACGCGGTCAATACTTCGGCGTTCTACTACCAGCACCATCCGGTGCGCGTGGGCGTGAACGACCTGTGCCGCATCTACCTCGTCAACACGACCGAGTTCGACCTCATCAACTCGTTCCACCTGCACGCGGGCATGTTCAAGGTCTTCCGGACCGGCACGCGGCCGGAGCAGTACGAACTCACGGACACGATCATGATGTGCCAGGGCGAGCGGCACGTGCTCGAGTTCCGGCTCGAGAACCCCGGCATGCACATGTTCCACGCGCACCAGAGCGAGTTCGCGGAACTGGGGTGGATGGGTTTCTTCGAGGCGGTCGAGCGGCTCGCCGCAGACGATGGCGTGCCCGTGCGCGGCCATGTCTGACGAACGGTCCAACGCCGCTCCGCCCGGGCGCGGACCGGCGCGCTGGATCCTGGGCCTCTTCCCGCTCGCGCTGCTGGCGGGACTCGTCGTCTTCTTCTTCGGCGCCGATCCCACGGCTCCCTTCCGCGACGCGTTCCCACCGGTCGAGGATCTCACGATCGAGCGCGTGAGCTTCCCGGAGAGCGGCGTCATGCGCGTGCACGTCGTGAACGGGGGGCCCGAGGCGGCCACCATCGCGCAGGTGATCGTGGACGACGCCTTCTGGCGGTTCGAGATCGATGGGGAACCGACCCTTCCGCGCCTCGCCCGGGCCACGCTCGAGCTGGACTATCCCTGGGTGGAGGGGGAACTCCACGTGATTCGGCTGGTGACCTCCACCGGCCTCACCTTCGACCACGAGGTGGCCGTCGCGACGATCTCCCCGAGGCCCAACGCCCTGTACCTGACGACCTTCGGACTGCTCGGCCTCTACGCGGGTGTCATCCCCGTCCTCGTGGGCCTGCTGTGGTATCCCTTTCTGCGGCGGATCGACCGCAAGTGGATCCACTTCTACCTCAGCCTCACCGTGGGCCTGCTGGCGTTCCTCGTCGTGGACGCGTTCGAGGACACGCTCGAGGCATCGGCGCTCGTGCCGGAGGGGTTCCAGGCGGCCGGGCTCATCGCCGTCGGCGTGATCGGCGCCATCGTCGGCCTGCGAGCCCTGGGGAACCTCGGGCGCGGCAAGGGCGGCGGGAGCGGGGCGAGTCCCGGGCTCACGGTGGCCTACCTGATCGCGATCAGCATCGGACTGCACAACCTCGGCGAGGGGCTGGCCATCGGGGCGGCCTTCTCGCTGGGAGAGATCGCGCTCGGGAGCTTCCTCGTGATCGGATTCGCGCTCCACAACACGACGGAGGGGCTGGCCATCGTCGCGCCCGTGGCGAGCAAACGGCCGGCGCTTCGGCACTTCGCGTTCATGGGCGGGATCGCGGGACTGCCGACCGTCCTCGGGGCGTGGGCCGGCGGATTTTCCTACTCGCCGACGCTGGCGACCTTCTTTCTCGCGCTCGGCGCCGGGGCCATCATCCAGGTGATCGTCGAAGTCACGCGGCTGATCCGGAAGAGCTGGCCGCAGGGCCTGTTCACCCCTCTGAACGCCACGGGCCTCCTCCTCGGCCTGCTGGTCATGTACGGAACCGCGCTGATGGTGACGGCCTAGATTTGGCCGGTTCCGGCTGAAGAGGGCGTTCCCCCGCATCGACACGCCGGATGGGGCGGTGTAGACTGGAATCATGCGACGGTTCGCCATTTCCCTGCTTCTGGTCACGCTGGTGCTTCCGTACCTGCGCGCCCCGCTGTGCGAGGCGGGGTCGCATGAGCACGGGGAGCACCACCCGATGGCGGGCATGCGGGCTCTGGTCGAGTCCCCGCCGGAGGGTGCGGACGCGGGGACCGACTGTCACTCGTTGATGGGCTGCGCCGTCGTGCTGCAGGCCTCGCTCCCGGCGGCCACCGCCGGCTTCCGCTCTCCGGCCGACGACTCCGACGCCACCCCGGTCGGCGCCGGGACGCAACTCCGATCCAGAGCCTCTCCGGACACGCCCCCTCCGAAAGCCGCCTGAACGGACGCATCCGCACGAGCGCCCCGGTCGCCCTTCGACGATGGCGACTTGCGGGCGAGTTGTCACCGTTCAGATGAGAGGCATCTCATGCCAGCCGCATACCATGCCGGCGGGGCCCGCGTAAGGGACGGGATCCGCCCGGGCATCCGGCTCGTCACGTGGGCCGTGATGGCCGTCGGGGCCATGGCGTTCCCGTGCAGGGCGCAGGAGCGCGACACGCTCCTTCTGGCCGAGGCGGTCGCCGCGGCGCGCGGCGCCAACCCGATGCTGCGGGTCGCCCGTCTTCGGGCCGACGCCGCCCGGGCCCGCGTGCCGCAAATGGGCGCCCCACCGGACCCGGTCGTCTCGTTCCGGCTCGGAAACCGTCCCCTCGACGGGTTCGGAGCGGGCGAGCGAATGACCATGAACGCGTTTCAGGTTCAGCAGGTGCTCCCCTGGCCGGGGAAGCTCGGGTTCGCGGAGGCGCGCGCGGCACACCTTGCGGTCGCCGAGGAACTGGCGGTCCTCGACGCCGAGGCCGCCCTCGTCCGGCGCGTGAAGGCGGTGTACTTCGAGATCGCCTTCGAGGACCGGGCGCTGGACATCATGCGCGCCACCCGCGACCTCCTGCGCGAGTTCCTCGATGTCTCCAACACGCTCTACGCCGTGGGGACAGGCCTTCAGAACGATGTCCTCCAGGCCCAGGTCGCTGTCGCCACGATGACGGAGGACATCACGGCGGCCGAGCAGACCCGGCTCGCCATGGCGGCGAGGCTGAACGCGCTCCTGGGGCGCGAGCCCGAACGAAACGTGGGCGCGCTCGAGTTGTCCGGACCCGGCGAGCCGCTGCCCCGCGTCACGGACCTCATGGCGCGCGCCGCGGAGAGACGGCCCGCGCTGCGCGCCGCGCGCGAACGGATTCGGGCTGCGGAGTCGGCCTACGAGGCCGCGCGCCGCGGCCTCTACCCGGATCTGAGGCTTGGGGCCGACTACGCGCACCGGCCCCTGTTCCCGGACATGCTGAGCTTCAGCGTGGGTGTCAGCATCCCGCTGTGGGCGGGTTCCCGCCAGTTGCCGCTGCGGGATGAAGCGTTCGCCCGGCAGGCTGCCGAGGAGGCCGCCGAACTCGAACTCCTGAACGAGACCTGGGCCCGGATCGCGGAGGCGCGGGCCGAGTCCGACCGCGCCCTGCGGCTCCACGACCTCTATGTGACGTCGATCCTCCCCCAGGCGAGGGCCGCGGTGGAATCGTCGCTCTCCGCCTACCGCGTGGGCCAAGTGGATTTCATGACGCTCGTGCAGAGCGAACTCACGGTGAACCGATACGAGATCGAACGCGTGCGGCTGACTGCCGCCTACCACACGGCCGTCGCGGAGATCGAAGCCCTGTTGGGGGGCGAAACGGAGATGGTCCGATGAAGCGATTCAACCTCTTGCCGGTCGCACGCGCTCGACTCGGGCTCGTCTTGGCCGCGGCCGCCCTCTGGGCCTGCGGCGGGGACTCCGAAATGGCGGAGATGCCCGGCATGGAAGGTGATCACGCCGGCCACATGATGGCTGCGACAGCCGCGCCCCCGGAGATCGACACGATGCCGGCGGTCGGGCGCGGTCTCGTACAGCTCACGTCGGAACAGGAGCAGGCGCTCGGCGTCACCTACGCCACGGTGGAGCGCGTCTCCGCGGTGCGCGAGATCCGGACCGTGGGCCGCATCGACGCGCCCGAGGGCAACATCGCCGACATCACGCCCAAGACCGACGGCTTCGTCGAGGAACTGCTGGTCGCGACGACCGGCGAAGCCGTTCGCCGGGGGGAGCCGCTGCTCACCCTCTACAGCCCCGCGCTCGTGGCGGCCCAGGAGGAGCTTCTGACGGCGCGCCGCCTCGCGGCGCGGGTCACGCCGACCGCGGGCGAAGCGTGGGAGAGCGCGCAGTCCATGCTCGAGGCCAGCCGTCGCCGCCTCGCCTGGTGGGACATCACCGGAGAGCAGATCGAGCGGCTCGAACAGACGGGCGAGGTCACGAAGACCCTGCGCCTCGTCGCCCCCGTGAGCGGGATCGTGCTCGAGAAGGACGTCGTCGAGGGACAGCGGGTGACGCCCGGCGCGCGCCTGTACCGGATCGCGGACCTCTCGACGGTGTGGGTGGAGGGAGAGGTGTTCGAGCAGGATCTCCAGTTCGTCGCTGTCGGCTCGCAGGCCCACATCGAGGTCACCGCCTACCCGGGCGAACACATGATGGGGACGGTGAGCTTCGTCTATCCCACCGTGGAGGTCGCGAGCCGCACAAACCGTGTCCGGGTCTCGGTCCCGAACCCCGGCCTGCGCTTCAAGCCGGGGATGTTCGCCACCGTCTTCTTCGAGGTCGCGGCGATCCGCGACGAAATCGCGGTGCCGCTGGAGGCCGTCATCGTGACGGGCGAACGGAATCTCGTCTTCGTGCGGGACGAGACAGGGTTGCTGATGCCGCATGAGGTCGTCCTCGGAGCGCGGGCCGGCGATCTGGTCCAGATCCTGAGCGGACTCGCGGAAGGCGAGACGATCGTGGCTTCCGCGAACTTTCTCATCGATGCCGAATCCCGCCTCGGTGCGACGGGCGGAAGCATGCCGGGCATGCAGCATGCGGGCCACGGCATGGAGGGACGATGATCGCGCGCGTCATCGAATGGTCGATCCGGAACCGGTTCCTCGTCCTGCTCGGCACGGCCGCCATCGTCGGCGCGGGGCTGTGGTCCGTGCGCACGACGCCGCTCGACGCCATCCCGGACCTCTCCGACGTGCAGGTCATCGTCCAGACCGACTTCGCGGAACAGGCTCCTCAGATCGTCGAAGACCAGGTGACGTACCCGATTGCGTCGGAGATGCTGAAGGTGCCGGGGGCGCGCGTCGTGCGAGCGTTCTCCTTCTTCGGCCTCAGTCTCGTCTACGTGATCTTCGAGGACGGCACGGACATCTACTGGGCGCGCTCCCGCGTCCTCGAATACCTGAACGGGATCCGGCGTCAACTGCCGGAGACCGTGGAACCCGCGCTTGGCCCGGACGCGACCGGCGTGGGCTGGGTCTACGAGTACACCCTTGAATCGGACAGTCTGGACCTCGCCGAACTGCGCACGCTGCAGGACTGGTATATCCGATATCAGCTGACCGCCGTGCCGGGTGTGGCCGAGGTCGCGAGCCTGGGCGGGTTCGTGAAGCAGTACCAGGTGGAGGTGAATCCGGAGCGGCTGCGCGCGTTCGACATCCCCGTGACGCGGGTGTCGCAGGCGATCGGCGATCACAACATCGACATCGGGGCGCGCGTCCTGGAGATGGGCGGCCGGGAATACATGATTCGCGGTCTCGGCTACCTGCGGGGGATCACCGACATCGAGAACGTGGCCGTCGGATCGACGCCGAACGGCACGCCGATTCGGGTCGCCGACGTGGCGACGGTGCAGGAAGGCCCAGCCCCCCGCCGCGGCCTCGCGGACCTCGACGGACGGGGCGAAGTCGTGGCCGGGATCGTCGTCATGCGGTTCGGCTCCGATGCCCTCGAGACGATCGAACTCGTGAAGGAGCGGCTGGAGGAGATCAACGCGGGGCTGCCGGCCGGCACCCGGCTGCGGCCGGCCTACGACCGCAGCGATCTGATCCACCGGGCCATCGACACGCTCCGCGAGAAGCTCGTGGAGGAGTCGCTCGTCGTCGCGGCCGTGGCGCTGCTGTTTCTGCTGCACTTCCGGTCGGCGCTCGTCGCAATCGTCACGCTCCCGCTCGGCATCCTCCTCTCGTTCATCGTCATGCGCTGGATCGGCGTGAACGCCAACATCATGAGCCTCGGCGGGATCGCGATCGCGATCGGGGCCATGGTGGACGCGGCGATCGTCATGATCGAGAACATGCACAAGCATCTCGAGCGCGCCGCCCCCGGCGCCTCCCGCTGGGACGTGGTCCTCGAGAGCGCGAAGCAGGTGGGTCCGCCCCTCTTCTTCTCCCTCCTCATCATCACGTTCAGCTTCCTCCCCGTGTTCGCGCTCGAGCAGCAGGAGGGCCGGCTGTTCAAGCCGCTCGCGTTCACCAAGACCTTCGCCATGGCCGGGTCCGCCTTCCTCGCGATCACGCTCGTCCCCGTGCTCATGGGGTATCTGGTGCGCGGGCGGATCCGCCCGGAGCGCGCCAACCCGGTGAATCGGGCGCTGCGCTGGCTGTACCGGCCGTTCCTCGACGCCGCGCTCAGGCGCCCGTGGCTCGTGGTCTCCGCCGCCGGGCTTCTCCTCGGAGCGACGATCTTCCCGTGGCAGCGGCTCGGGAGCGAGTTCATGCCGCCGCTCGATGAGGGATCGATCCTGTTCATGCCGACGACCGTGCCGGGGGCTTCGATCGCCCAGGCGCGCGAGATCATGCGCTACCAGGACAGCGTCCTCGCGTCCTTCCCCGAAGTGGAGAGAGTGCTGGGGAAGGCGGGCCGCGCGGAAACCGCCACCGACCCCGCACCGCTCGACATGTTCGAGACGACGATCACCCTCCGGCCGCGGGACGACTGGCGTCCCGGCCTGACATCCGCGGGTCTGCTCGCGCAGATGGACGAGGCGGTCACGCTCCCCGGCGTGACGAACGCGTGGACGATGCCGATCAAGGGGCGCATCGACATGCTGGCGACGGGCGTTCGAACGCCTGTCGGGATCAAGATCTTCGGCCCGGATCTCGACACGCTGCAGGCACTCGGGGAGCAGGTCGAGCGCATCGTGCGCGCGGTGCCCGGGACACGAAGCTCCTTCGCCGAACGCGGCGTCTCCGGGTACTACGTCGACATCGACGTCGACCGGCCGGAGGCGGCGCGCTACGGCCTCAACGTGGGGGACGTGCACAACGCGATCATGGCGTCCGTCGGCGGGATGAACGCGACGATCACCGTGGAGGGGCGCGAGCGGTACGCGGTGAACGTCCGCTATCCGCGCGAGCTGCGCGACGATCTCGAGAACCTGCGCGAGGTGCTGGTGGCCGCTCCCGACGGCACGCAGATCCCGCTCGGGCAGGTGGCGCGCGTGGCGGCCGTCCAGGGGCCCATGGCCGTGAAGACGGAGAACGCCTTTCCGGTCACCACCGTCTTCATCGATATCGAGGGCGTCGATGTCGGGAGTTACGTGGAGGCGGCCCGCCGCGTCGTCGCCGACCAACTCGAACTCCCCAGCGGGTACTCCCTCGTCTGGAGCGGGCAGTACGAGTTCATGCAGCGGGTGCAGGAGCGCCTGCGCGTCGTGATTCCGGTGACCCTCGGGATCATCTTCCTGCTCCTGTACCTCAACTTCCGGGGCGTGGCCGAGTCGCTGATCGTCATGCTCGCCCTGCCGTTCTCGCTCGTGGGCGGCATCTGGTTCCTGTGGCTCCTGGGCTACAACACGAGCGTCGCCGTGTGGGTGGGGTTCATCGCGCTCGCCGGCGTGGCGGCTGAAACCGGCGTCGTGATGCTGATCTATCTCGACGAAGCGTTCCACCGCCACCGGCGCGCGGGCAGGATACGGACCCCCGCCGATGTCGGGGCCGCGGTCCGGGAAGGGGCGCTGGAGCGACTGCGCCCGGTCGTGATGACGGTGACCGCGATCACCGCGGCGCTGATGCCGATCCTGTGGAGTTCCGGCACCGGCGCGGACGTGATGAAGCGGATCGCATCGCCCATGGTCGGGGGAATGATCTCCGCGACGGTCCTCACGCTGCTCGTGATCCCCGCCATCTACCTCCTGTGGCGCCGGTGGCAACTCCGTTCGGCGGCGTGACCGATCTCCGCGGTGCGTCCATCCACGCTCCGCGTCTTACCGTCAAGCTGCTCGGTCAACCGAACCGATTCCCGCGGAGGGGAAGGCCGAAAACCCTCGTCGCGCCGCGCGGCTCGAGGATCGTAAGACACCTCCTCCTGCACCCGAACGAGCACTTCTCCCAGCAGGGCTTGTGGCGGGCAACGGGAGTCGACAAGGGCTACATCAGCCGTCATGTGCGGGGGTTGGCCCAGGCTGGTCGCAAGGCTTCGCGAAACACTGGGCCAGGTGGACCACGCGTTCACGGGGCTTGCCGCCGCGTGGCTCTATTCGTCGTACGCGACGTTTCGCCTTGTCACGGCTTATATAAAGCGCTCCCCCGTCGAATTGATGGAGACTGCCGGCGTGCGGGAACGGCGTGCCGGAGCTAACGTCTGGATCGTAGTACCGAAGGACGATGGCGTCTTCCACGGATCGAACATCGTTGACGGCACGCAGTGCGTCTCGACCGTACAGGCCTTCCTCGACCTGAAAGCCCAGCCCGAGCGCGCCGCCGAGGCAGCTAAAGAGTTGCGAGGCACATCGTTGCCGTGGTCGGTGACATAGTGGAGCCCCTGCGTCGAACTGCCGTCGACTACGACGAGGGCGCAACGCGACTCATCGAGAGCTGCCTCCTCCATGTCGCGACGATTCTCGGCGATCTCATGCGGGACAGCATCGTCGTCGTCGGAGGCCTGGTACCTCGCCTGTTGATTCCGCGGGGGATTCTGCCCGAGGCTCGGGATTGGCGCGAGTGGATTTCCTGATTCCACCGAGTTCGGAAGCTGCGGTCCCCGGGAGTACTCAACACCGCGCTGATGTAGCCGCCTTCGTGGGAGACTTTCTCGACGCGGTCGGCGTAGTCGAGGAGTGAGTCCCAGTAAGCTTGGCCGCCGGGGTCAGCCGCCGGGCGGGCCGAGCGGGCTCGGCTCGCAGCCTTCGGTTTCGCGCGTGTAGGCGATGCTTGAGATCTTCCAGCCGTCTCCCGCCTGCACGAGGCTGACCGCGTCGATCCCGCAGTGGCTGAACTCGCCGTCCACATGGAAGTCGTACGGAGTCCACACGACGGCGATCGGACCCTCTATCATCACGTGCGGGTCCCACATGCGTTCGAGCAGGGCGGGGCCCGGCTGACCGATGGAAGCGGCGAACTCGGCGCCGGTGCTCTCCCGGACCTGCACGCCATCCGCGGTCTCCGCCGTGGCCACGAAGGTGGCGCCTTCAGTCAGCAGGCCGCGGATCGCGTCGCCGTCGCGGGCGGCCATCGCGTCGAACAACGCCTGCACGGCGGCGACCGCCCCCGCTCCGGCGTCATCCTGCGCGGCGGCGACCGCGGGCGTGACGAGGATCGCTGCGGCGAGAAGCCACGTCGCTCCGAACTTTCTCATGAGATTCTCCCGATTCCTGGGGTCGGTCGTCCTTGGTCCGGCCGGTCGTCCGTGAACCGTCCCGGCCTCAATACGCGGTCGTGCGAAACACCGGCTGGAAGAGCCTGGTCCGGTGCGCGCACGCCGGGTCGGCGGGGCACGCCGCGCAGTCCGGTTCCGTCATCTCCGGGCACCGTACCCTGTTCTGAAAAAAGAACCAGTCCACGGCCCCCATGGAGCGCCCGCTCAGGCGCCGGATCTCCCCGACCGCCTCGTAACACGCGGCCCGCACGGCCTCCTCTTCTTCCGCGCTCACAACCTCCCGCTTCGCGAGCTTCGCGGCCAGCGTCTCGTCGGTCACCGAGACGACGCCGAGCCGGAGGCAACTGCGCTGGCAATGGTAGTCGATGATCGGCGGCACGTCCTCCGCCTCCCCGAGCCGCAGGAATCGCTCCGGCCGCTGGCTGAGGATCGCCGCGAGGAGGGCGGACTTCTTGCGCCACGGATCCTCCCCGTAGCCGCGGACCGCATCGAGGTGTGAGAGAAAGTGGGCGAGGGGCCGCTCCGCGGCGTTGGCGTCCGCCACGAGCGAGGCGGAGGTCAGGCCGAGCGCGAGCATGTCGCGGCCGTACGCCCGGGCGCACGCCGGATGCAGCGGGCCGGCCGGGAGCGGGTTGTGCCCGCCGTCGTCCCGGAGACGATGATCGAAGTCCGTCTCGTCGAGGGCGGCCTGCCCGGAGGGAGTGAGTTCTTCCGGGGCCTCCCGGGCCCAGCGCAGGTAGGCGGCCCACAGGTAGTCGCTCCCCTTGCGGGCCCGCCCCCCAAGCGGGGCGATCATCGGCTCCTCGTAGCGGCCCGCGCGCTCGTGCCAGAAACCGAACTGCTGCACCGTCCCCGCGAAGAAGAAATCGAGCGCCGCCGGATCGCCGGGTTCGGGGAAGTCCGCGCCGGTGAAGTCGAATGCCGCCGCCTCCGGGGCCGTCGCGATGACCCCGGCCACGCGCCGGACGCGGTCCTCGTCGAGGCGAACCCGAACATCTCGCGCCACCGCCGGCGCCGGGTCGTCCGAGAGAAGGGGCGCCGGACCGATGCCCGTCACCGTCTGGGCGGCACGGGCCGTCGCAACCCGCGCGGCGATGCCGGGGTGGTCTCCGGCCGCGAGCCGGGCCAGCGCGGTCCCGCAGAAGGTGTCGCCGGCGCCCGTCGGATCCACCTCGTCGACCTCGGGAGCGGGGACGTCGATGGCATGGTCGCCCAGGACGACGCGAGCCCCCCGCGCACCCCGCGTGACGAAGACCACGCGCCCCGGCGCCACCGCGACGTCGTCGATCGACCCGAAGAGGAGCCCGGCTTCCTCCTCGTTGCAGAAGAAGTAGCGGGACGCCTCCACGACCCGCGTGACGACCTCCCGATGCGCGCGGATCCCCGGCGCGTACGTCCCGCATCCCACGCGCACTCCCGCCGCGGACAGCCGCCGCGCGAACCCCAACTGCAGTTCCGGATCGAGGAGAGGGACGACGTAGGCGAAGGCGTCCGGCCCGGCGTCGGGGATGTCGCCGTAGCGGATGTCCCCCTCGGATCCGCGCACCGCTTGGCGATAGACCGTCCGGCCGTCGGGGAAGTACTCGATCTCGAAGTGAGGGAGCGCGGAGGGCGGAACGGGCGGCCCCCGCCAGTCGAGGAGGCGGTCCGCCGGCTCGAGTTCCGGCGGCATGGGCTCGGGACGCGGCGCGACGACCGTGACTTCGGCCCCGGCCCGCTGCGCCGCGAGCGCGGTGTAGAGTCCCGCGCCCCCGGCGGACCGCACGGAGCGGCCGCCGAGGTGCAGGAGATCCAGAGAGGGGCTCCCGACCACGAGGAGCCGTGGCCGGGTGCTCATGTTGCCGGCGTCAGTCGCCCTGCTGGTCCTGCTGGTCCGTCGTGATGCGCCCGGCCGCGCCGGCAGGTCCGTTGTCCCAGTCCTGGGCGCTGGAGATGTTCGGCACGCCCCAGTCGTCGCCGTTCCACCCCTGGAAGCCCTCCATCCGGAAGGTCCACAGACCCGTCGTCATGTCGCTCACCACGATGAGCCCGTCCTCGTTCCGGACATCGACCCCGAACGTGCCGTTGAAGACGGCGGTCCGGTCGACGTTCGGCGGCCCCAGATAGGTGTCGTAGTGGCCCACCGTGATCGGATTCTCCGGGTCCATCATGTTGAACACGACGAGCCCGTCCAGGTAGCCGGACACGAACACGAGCGGCCACCGCACTTCGTGGTTGTGCACGAGGTTTTTCCAGTTCGCCGTCCACGCCGCGATCGGGCGGTTGATGGCCGGGACCTCGCCGTTGAGTCCGGGCCTGAGGTCGAAGATCCTCAGCGGCGCGTACTGATACTCGGTCTCGGCGATCGCGAAGTTCCCGTCCGGCGTGGGCGTGAACGTGTGACCGCTGCGAATCCCGGAGACCCCGACGATCTGCGTCAGAAGCTCCGGGTTGTCGAGATCCGTCACGTCGTAAACGTAGTAGCCGCCGGTGCCGCCGCCGTAGAAGCGGTCCGTCCCCGTTTCCGGGTGATAGCCGAGATAGAAATCGTGGTATCCCCGCCGCCGGTTCCCCGCCATCCCCTGATCCGGGACGGGGATCTGCGCCACCATCGCGTCGCTTCGCCCGTCGACCAGCGCGCCGAGGTCGTACACGGCCGCGTACGGGCCGGAGACCGTGGCCACGAGGTACACGTTCATATTCGAGTGCTTGTAGATGAAGATGTTGTGGAAGCCGCCCGGGAGATCGGGCTCCTTGATGCGGGCCACCTCACGCACCGTCGAGGCGTCCGGCAGTCCCGTCACATCGAGGACGACCGCGCCCATGTCGGAGTCCGGGCCGCCCTGCCCGAACTGGAGCGACTGTACGACGTAGTAGCGGTCTCCCCACTTGAAGTGCTTCACGTCCATCCCGCCGGTGCGCAGGTGGAGATCCTGGTCCTCGATCCGCCACTCGTACAGCACCTCCGGATGTTCCGGATCTTCGATCGAGACGATGTCCAGCCCTTTCGGACCAACCGGCCCGTACTGCATGCGCGCCACGTACGCGTACGGCCGGTGCATCTCCTGCTCGATGTCCATGTCCGCGATGCTGAGCCGCGGGCCGAGCGGGACATGTCCGAGCACTTCCATGTTCCGGCTGCCGCGCTCCACGACATCGATCGCCTGCGCGCCGAGTGCGGCCGGGGCGGCGATGACGGCTCCGAGCGCGGTCACGGCCGCCGCCGCGCACATCGTCCGATTGCTGAACTTCATTCTCTCCTCCGTTTCGATCGGGGCGCCGGGGTTCCTGCTCCCCGGCTAGCCGGGGTCCACCGTGAACACCATGGACATGCCGGCCTCCAGGTGCTCCGCAATATGGCAGTGCGCCATCCATCGGCCAGAGTTGGAGGCCTCGAGCAGGATGTCGAACGTCGATCCGACCGGGATCACGACTGTGTCCTTCCACGCGAGATTGTCCGCCGGCACCCCGTCCTTCGAGAGCACGAGGAAGCGCTGGCCGTGGATATGGATCGGGTGCTGCATGGGGTGGAACGAGCGGCGCTGATTGTGGATGCGGAGCTTCCGCACGTCCCCCACCGTGAAGCGCCAGTCGATGTCCCGGTTTTCCTTCCCCGTCCGGGTGTCGCGCAGGATCCAGGTCAGGTTCTCCGACGTCGAGAGGAAGTTCATCATCGGCATCGCGTCGGTCCACTCGACGGGCGGGAAGTAGAGGGTGTCGATCGCCATCACGGCGACGATGTCGCTGGGGAGGTCCCCCACCCGGACCGTGAGTTCGAGTTCGTGATCGACGGGCCGGCCGAACTCGGCGCGGTAGCGGCCGATGTCCTCGATGACGTCCGCGTGTTCGCGCAGGGTGGAGAACGCGTCGCCGTGGTCCTGCGCCACCGGTTCGTCGAGGACGGTGACGATCCCGAGCGTGTCGGTCTGCGGATAGAAGCGGCCGTTGAAGTGGTCGATGGCCTGGATCGGGTTGAGGAGCGCCCAGGTCCCCGGTTCGTCGAAGCGGGCGTCGACGATGTACCGCTGGGCCGGGGCGAGGATGACGTTCGAGACGAAACTCTCGCGCTCGAACTTGCTCACGTCGGCCCCTACGAGCTTCATCTCCGCACCTTCCAGGACGAGGTTGAAGGTGCGCGTGTTCGCGACGTTCGTGAGGTATAGACGCCGCACTTCGCCGCGCCGGACGGTGGCCTCCCAGCGCGGCTCGCCGTTCACGAGCAACTGGTTCCCGAAGCGGCCCATGAGCGTCTGCACGGCGGCTTCGCGTCCCCAGGGGAAGAGGCCCCCTTCGTCGACCAGCAGGTCGTCGAGCATGAGGAAGTCCTCGCCGTTCGCCGGGCCGTAGTAGTCCGGGGCCGGCGCGTCGACGAGCATGTTCCCGTACAGACCCAGATCCTGCTGGATGTCCTCGCGGTGGTGGGGGTGGTACCAGTAGAGGCCCGCGTCCCGGAAATGAACCCGGTACATGAATGACTCGCCGGGTTCGACCGGGTCCTGGGTGACGCCGGGGACCCCGTCGAACTCGTTTTCGAGCCGCACGCCGTGCCAATGGACCGCCGTCGGCAGGTCGATGTTGTTGGTAAACAGCACGACGATCTCCGCGCCCTGCGGGACGCGGATGAGGGGCCCGGGATACTGCCCGTTGAAGCCGTACATCGTGAAGGTGCGCGTGCCGATCGTGCGCCGCACGAACCCGGCCTCGAGGCGGAGCGTGTCGCCGTCGGCCATCTCCACGACCTCGCGGAAGACCGCCTCCGGAAGCATCGCGGGATCGTGGCCGGGGTCGGGCAGGTACGGGGTTACCCCGGGGACGGCGCCCATCAGGCCCGGCAACATCATCGGCATCGGGATCGGCTGCGGCGGCATGCGCCACACCGCCCCCATGCTGTCCGTCGCCATCATGTGGCCCGCGTGCTGCTGCCCCGATGCCGGTGGCGTACCCGCCATTCCGATAAGGGCGGGGACGATCGCTGCGACGGCGCAGTGTCGGGCCACCCGCACGCCCGGTCCGCTCACCGCCCGGCTCAGTACTCGGCTCAGTAGTAGAGCTGGCAGTTCATGGCCTCGAACGGGCCGTGGCCGGCCATCGTGTGGAGCCGGCCGGAGGGCGACAACCCCGTGAGCATGATCGGTCCCTGCCAGCGCTCGACATCGGCCGAGGCTTCTTCACTCACGAAGATGAGAAACTGGTTCCAGGCGACGCGCCCCGTGAGCCGGTTCTCCTCGGACAGAGTGCCGAGCTGCACCCACTCGTCGAGTTCGGGCTTCGCGGCCCACACCACATAGACGGCGCCGCGCCGCTTGCGCATCTGGTCGACCTGGATCTCGATGTCGAACGTCTGGAAGCCGCCCTCGTCGACGGTGATCTCGAACGGCGAGCCGGGCTGCCTGAGCGTCATCGATCCCCGGCTCCCGGGCGCGCTCTGGGTGCCGGAGAGCCTGACCACCTCAGGGGTGAGGAGGCAGGCGCCGATCCAGGGAGTCGTATCGACCCACGGTGGGAGTTCGGTCGGGCCGGCGGCCCGCGCCTTGTCGGCCGCGAGGGTGCCGACGGCGACCGCGAGGACGGCGGCCGCGCCGATGATGCTGATGGGCTGCTTCACGCTGTTCATGCTTCGAAAGGTTGAACCCGACGTCCTGCCTTGCAAGCGTCCGCGGGCAGCGCCCTCCGCTGTGCATCCGGCACGTCAGTCGGTCTTCGGTTCCTCTTCCTCGATGACGATTTCCCGTCCGGGGCGCTGCTGGCCCCGGCGACCCGGCCGGCGAGCGCCGCGTCCCTGGCCGAAATCCCCGTGCAGCCCCGAGAAGCCGTCGCCGGGACCGTGAACCACGCGGATCGCGCCGCCCTCGACCTGTCTGCCGAGCCAGTTCCGGACGCGGGCGAGCAGCCGTCCCCGCACGGGCGGAATGAGGAGCAGGATACCGGCGATGTCGGTGAGGACGCCGGGCGTGATGAGGACGACCCCCGCAGCGAGAATCAGCAGGGCGTGGACGAGCGACTCGCCCGGCAGACCACCCCCTTGGAGTTCGTCGCGGACGGCGAGCCAAGCCCGCAGCCCCTCGCGCCGGGCGAGCCACGCGCCCGCCGCGCCCGTCCCGATGACGAGGAGGAGGGTGGGCCCAAGCCCGAGCAGGCCGCCGATGCGTATGAGGAGCGCGAGTTCCACGACGGGGACGATCGTGAACAGCAGAAACAGCCGCAGGAGCATCGTCAGAACCCGTACATCGTCAGAACCCGTACACCGTCAGGATCCGGACACGGTCAGAAGCCCATCATCGCCCGCACGGCCGGGTCGATCCTCTCGGGCGTCCAGAACGGCTTCCACACGAGGCTCACGACCGCCTCCTCCACGCCGTCCACCGTCTCCGCCGCGTCCTTGGCGCCCCCGAGAATCTGCCCTCCCGCCGGACAGCCGGGACTCGTCAGCGTCATTGTGACCTTCGCCTCGCCCTCTTCGACCTCGACCTCGTACACGAGCCCGAGATCCACGATGTTGATGCCGAGTTCGGGATCCGTCACGGTCCGAAGCGCGGTCCGCACCTTCTCCTCGATCTCGGGTGTATCCTCGGACGTCGGGGCGACCGACGGGGTTTCGTCCGCTGACGGCGCGTCGCCCGCCGAGCCCATGCCGTCCATCGGATCCCTTGTATCGTTCGCTTCCATAGTATCCGTCACCTTTCGACCGTATCCGGCCCCGGCCCCTTATCCGACCAACTCGCCGGGCCGCACGCCCGGCTTCTCGAATTCCTTCAACAGATCCTCGACCGTGGGGCGCGCGCGCACCAGCGCCCGGCAGTCCTCCAGCGCGCCGGTCGCGTTGATGAGGATCGTGCCGATGAGCCGGTTGTCCGTCACGCAGTAGACGATCGAGCGGCCGGAGCCAAGTTCGCCCGAGACGATCGTGCGGTCCACCTCGGCCGTCTCCCCGAACACGTTGATGCTGAGATCGAAGACGTGCGTGAAGAAATAGGAGAGATGGTCGAACGCCTCCCTCGCGCCGGCCATGTTGCGGCCCGCGTGGCGCCCGTGGGCGCGGGCGTGGTCCCAGTGCTCGAGGCGCGACAGTCCGCCCTCCAGGGGATCGGGGAAGCGCGCCACGTCGCCCGCCGCGTAGATGTGGGCGGCCGTCGTCTCCGCGAACCCGTCCACGACGACCCCGTCCTGGACCGCGAGGCCGGCTCTTGCGCCGAGTTCATCGCTCGGCGACATCCCGACGCCCACGATCGCAAGGTCGGCCGGGACCTCCTCGCCGCTGTCGAGCACGACCCTCGCAAGACGTCCCTCGCCCTCGAAGGCGGCCACGCCTGAGCCCATCATGAATCGCACGCCGCGCTCCTCGAAGTAGCGGCGGAGGAAACTCGCGATCGTCTCCGGGAAGACGCGCGCCCAGACGCGCGGCTCCACCTCCACGACGACGGCATCCACGTCGAACTTCGACAGCGATGAAGCCAGTTCCATCCCGATGAAGCCGGCGCCGACGAGCACGACGCGCGACGCCCCCCGGGCCATTTCGCGCAGGCGCTCGGAGTCGGCGGCGGTGCGGAGGGACAGCACGCCCGGGAGATCGCTTCCCGGCACGTCGAGCCGCTTCGCCCGCCCCCCCGTGGCGATCAGAATGCGACGGCCCCGGAACGCGTCCCCTGCGGCCGTGTGGATGGTCATGGCGCGCGCGTCCAGACGCTTCACCGGCGCGTCCGTGAACAGCGTGAGTTCGTTCGCCCGGTCGTCGAACCAGCGCGCGGGTTTCACGTGCAGCAGGTCCCGCGGCGCCCCCTCCGCCTGCAGGAACTCCTTCGACAGAGGAGGCCGGTGATAGGGAGGATCGGGCTCTTCCGCGAAGATGGCGATCGAGCCTTCGCGGTCGATCTCTCGGATCCCGTCCACCGCCGAGACCGCCGCGAGGCCGCCCCCCACGATGATGTAGTCGAAGTTCCGCATCCGCAGGTCAGCCCCCACTGTCCTCGGCACCGTCTTCGGCACCGCCTTCGGCCGACTGATCGTGGACGATGAGCCAGGCTCCTTCCACGTTCAGCAGGACAAGCGTGAACGGCCCCGTCGATGTGACGATCCCCTCGCGTTCGAGGACGTAGCGCGCCGTCGCGACGCCGACCCGCTCATCCACCTCCCGGACCCGCAGGCCCTCGAAGCGGAGGCTGTCCCGCGCCGCGCCCTCCGCGAATCCCGGGGCGTATCGCTCCCGAATCCCGTCGTAGCCTTCGATGAGTCCCGTCGATCCGATATAGGTCGTCGTCGGAGATGGGGAGTAGGCGCTCATGAAACCCTCGAGGTCACCCGCGTTCCACGCCGCCGCCTGCAGGTCGAGCAGGGAGGCGACCTGCTCGGCGAGATCGGGCCCCTCGTCCGCCAGCGGTGAGCCGTTACTGTCCAGCCGCTCGAATTCGCAGCCTCCCGTCACGAGTCCGGCGGCCAGGGCGACCACTGCTGCCGCCGCGAGCCGCGAAGCTCGCCTTCCGATCGGTCGGTTCCGGATCATTCGTCCCATCCCCTGGCCTCTTTCAACTTTCAACCGAGCGCGCGCGTGAACAGTTCGACCGAGGCGTCGATCGCTTCTTCGAGTTCCGGTGTCGTCCCCGCGAACGGGTGTCCGGCCTGGAACGTGTGCGTCCCACCTTCTACCCCGACAAGCCGCGCGAGGTCTCCTGCCGCGTCGGCGATCCGCCGGGCGTCGCTGAAGGGCACGGACTCGTCGGCCGTCCCGTGCACCACCGTGACCGGAATCCGCAGGCTCGCGGCGCTGCCGAGCACGTCGAGGCGCTCCCGGTTCGCACGCATGTCGTCGAGCACGTTCCGCTCGAGCGGCATGTCCTGCTTCGTGCGCGCGTTCGGGATGATCACGGTTTCCCCGGCGTCCCACCGGTCGGCGAAGCTCTCGTAGCGCGTGACCGACGAGATCGAGGCCCACGTGACGACCCCCCGGACCTGAGACCGGAGGCCCGCCTTGAGGATGCAGGTGGCGCCGCCCCGGCTGTGTCCGAGCAGACCGAAGCGCGTGGCCGGCGTGACCTCGAGGTCTCCGAGCCGGCCCGTCGCGAGTCCGTCGAGAATGGCTTCCAGATCCTGGAGTTCGCGGGAGAAGGTGTTGCGGCTGAAGGCTTCCAGATCATCGAAGTCCGAGTCGCGCACGCCGGAGCCGTCGAAGTTGAAGGAGACGACGGGGATCCCGGTCCGCTCCGCGAGTTGTTCGCAGAGATGGGGGAAGAAGCCCCAGTCCTTGAACCCCTTGAAGCCGTGGCAGACGACGAGCGCCGCACCGCCGGCGGGAGAAGCGCCCTCCCCCTCGACCGGAGCGGTGCTCGACCGGTAGTCGCCGCGGAGATCCGCGCCCGGCGGTCTGAGTCGAAACGGGGTGCGCGTCACGGTCCGCATTGTGTCTTCATGTGTCTTCATCGCCCGCCGTCGTCCCGCTTCCGCCGGGGCAGCCACATCGAGTCCTCGCGGCCCGCCCGCCGGTTCGCGGCCCGGGCGAGCGTGAACAGCAGGTCAGAGAGACGGTTGATGTAGGGGACGACGACGTCGGCGAGGTCGGGCTGCTCCTCGAGGAGAGCGGTGACGCCCCGTTCCGCCCGCCGACACACGGTGCGCGCGACGTGGAACTGCGCGGCGAGGGGCGACCCGCCGGGCAGAACGAAGGCATCGAGCGCCGGAAGCTCGGCGTCCAGCGCGTCGATCCACGTCTCAAGCGCTTCGATCCGGTCGGCGGAGAGGGCCGGAATCGTGCCCTTCCGCAGCAACCGGTCGGGATTGGAGGCGGCGAGGCGGGCCCCGATCGTGAACAGGTCCTCCTGGACGGCTCCGAGCGCCGGCCCGGAATCGCCGAGCGTCGCGCCGTCCGGGTCGAGCGCGAGCGCCACCGCGATCACGGCGTTGAGTTCGTCGACCGTGCCGTACGCCCCGACCCGCGCATCGTCCTTCGGGACCCGCGCGCCGCCGAGGAGGCCGGTCTCCCCTCCGTCCCCGCCTTTCGTGTATATCTTCAATCGAGATCTGGCCGTAATCGGGTTTTGGCCGCATGCTGCGCGTCGTGCGCCAGGCTGAGGGGCGAACCTTAACAGCCCGCGCCGAAACGCCGCCACCTGGCGCCGCCAACAAGGAGCCGTGACGTGACGACTGACGGAACCGACCTCCGACCCGCGGATGTTCAGTCACGAAGGGCCTTCATCGCGACGGCGGCGGCCGGGGTGGGGGCCGTTGCCTCGGGCTCGCTCGGCGCGTGCGGTCCGGGCGGCGAGGAGACGGCTGCGGGCGCCTCGGATGCCGGCGCCTCGGATGCGGGGGACGCGGACGCGGGCGGCGGGATCGTCGTCGCGCGCGGGCCGATCGCCGTGGAGGCCGGGGTCGAGGCCCTCAGGCGCGGCGGCAACGCGATCGACGCGGCCATCGCAACGGCCTTCGCGCAGTTCATCACGACCCCGTTTTCGGCGGGGGTCGGCGGCTTCGGCTGCATGGTCGTGTACGACGCGAGCACCGGACGCGCCACGTCCATCGACTTCCACGGGCGGGCGGGGAGCAGGGCCACCCCCGACATCTACCGCAGCGCCCTCGAGGGGCGGATCTACGGGCACGCGGACCGCTGGAAGGTGCGCGGCGACATCAACCAGATCGGCTACAAGGCCGTCGTCACGCCCGGTACGATCGCCGGCCTGTGGGAGGCGTGGACCCGCTTCGGGACCCGGCCGTGGGCCGAACTCGTCGAACCGGCGATCCGGCTCGCGTACGACGGGTTCGAGATCCCCGGCGCGCTGGCGCGCGGCTTCACGACCCGGACCGAGTCGTCCTCGGGCGTCGTTCCGTTCTTCACCAAGGTCCGGACGACCGACGCCTCCGCGCGCATCTTCCTCAACAACGGCGCGCCGTGGCGGGCCGGGGAACGGCTCGTGCAGCCCGACTATGGCCGCACGCTCGAACTCATCGCCGCGGGCGGCGCCGACGTCGTCTACCGGGGCGAGATCGCCGAACGCATCGCGGCGGACTTCGAACGCAACGACGGGCTCATCACGCTGGCCGACCTCGAGGCGTACACGCCCGATGTCTACGACCCGGTGCGCGGCGCCTACCGCGGGCACGACGTGTTCTCGAACGCCCTGCCGGGGAGCGGCGCGCAGGTCATCGAGATCCTGAACCTCCTCGAGGGCTACGACGTTCCGGACCTCGAGCACGGCAAGGCGGACCACGTGGAACTGCTCGGCCGCGCCCAGATCCTCTCCTTCATCGACCGCCGCCGGTACCACGGCGACCCGAAGTTCATCGACGATCCGACGGACATCCTCGTGTCGAAGGATCGCGCCGCCGAACTTAGGGGCTTCATCGACCGCCGCGAACTCCCGCCGGATGTCGTGGAGGAGCCGCCGGAGGGCCCGGACACGACGCACCTCTCGACGGCGGACCGGGCCGGGAACTGCGTGGCGCTCACGCACACGCTCGGATCCGCTTCGGGGGTCGTCACCGACGGGCTCGGCTTCACCTGGAACAACTGCATGTTCCAGTTCAACCCGCTCGCCGGTCGACCGAACAGCATCGCGCCGGGAAAGGCGCGCATCACGGGGATCTCGCCCGCGATCGTGCTCCGCGACGGACGCCCGATTCTGGTCACGGGTGCGGCCGGCGGCACCCGGATCCTGGGCGCCGTCCAGCACACGATCAGCAATACGGTCGACTTCGGCATGTCGGCCCTCGAAGCCGTGTCCGTCCCGCGCTGGCACTGGGAGGATCACCTGCTGGAGATGGAGCCGCAGTTGTACCATCACCTCAGGGACGAACTCGAAGGGCGCGGCCTGGACGTCGCGAACGACGCGTTCGTCGCGCAACTCCACGCGGTCGGAATCGACCCGGATACCGGCCGACTGACGGGGGGACCGGACCCGCGGGGCTGGGGCGGAGGATCGGCCACGGCATAGCCTCCGGGACCGCCCGCGGCGGAGCGCCGCCAGCGGCCGTTTCGCGGTTGACACCTGCTCCTCGCTCTTGTATCCTCCGAGCCGCGTTGCGGGGTGGAGCAGTCTGGTAGCTCGTCGGGCTCATAACCCGAAGGTCGCAGGTTCGAATCCTGCCCCCGCTATCCCTCGCCTCGCCTCGCCAAGTTGCGGGGCGAGGCGTTTTGTTCTCCGATCTCTCTTGCGAGAGAGGGGTACGGTCCGGGGTAGCTCAGTGGCCAGAGCGGGTGGCTGTTAACCACTAGGTCGTGGGTTCGAATCCCACCCCCGGAGTAGGGCTGAAAGGGCTGGGTAGCTCAGGCGGTAGAGCACGGCGCTGAAAACGCCGGTGTCGGCGGTTCGACTCCGCCCCCAGCCATTTGCCACGGGCCGCCATCGGCCGGTTCGCGGGAAGCGGCAGAGGGGCGTAGCTCAATTGGTAGAGCACCGGTCTCCAAAACCGGCGGTTGGGGGTTCGAGTCCCTCCGCCCCTGTCGCTCGCGTAGCTCAGGGGTAGAGCGCATCCTTGGTAAGGATGAGGTCGCGGGTTCAAATCCCGCCGCGAGCTTGGAGCGGAGCAGCTTGGAGCAGAAGAGCGGGCGCCCGTAGCTCAGTTGGATCAGAGCACCGGCCTTCTAAGCCGGGGGTCCCAGGTTCGAGTCCTGGCGGGCGCGTGGCAAGCAGGGGACGACAGCGGCACGAGCCCCCATCGTCCAACGGCTAGGACACCACTCTTTCAAGGTGGAGATAGGGGTTCGATTCCCCTTGGGGGTATGGACGGAAAACCTGGCGGACGGGCGCGGCGACAGCCGTCCGCCGGCAAAAGAAGTTGAAGCGCGGGGCCGTAGCTCAGCTGGGAGAGCGCTGCAATGGCATTGCAGAGGTCAGGGGTTCGAATCCCCTCGGCTCCATGAGATCGCACGCGCCGTTAGCTCAATTGGCAGAGCAACTGACTCTTAATCAGTAGGTTCGGGGTTCGACTCCCTGACGGCGCATTTTTCCTCCCGCCGCCTCGTTCCTCCCGCCGCCTCGCCTCGCTTTCCGGGAGTCGGCTTGTGCCCTACCGGTTCTCGCGCTCCTGTGCCCGCGCCCCGCGCAGCACGTTCTCCAGCGCGTAGTTGGCCTCGTGGCAGGCGTATTCGTACAGGAGGTCGTCCATCTTCACGAACGGGACCTCGCCGCCCCACGGACTCTCCCACGTGTCGGGATCGTCGATCAGGAACTCGTAGTTGATCGTGTTCGCGTCCACGCGCGTGAGCCGTTCCGTGATCTTCATGTTCGAGGTCGCACCGAAGAACTCGCGGTAGGCCGTGAGTTGCTCCGGATTGAGCTTCGTCGTCTCGACCACGAGGGTGTCGTCCTCCCACCAGCCGCGGGAATCCCCGAACCAGGGACGGATCGCCTCGGGGAACGATGGCGGGGCGCCGCTCTGGTCCGCCTCCCCGGAGTTGGGGGAGGCGCCGATCGGGATGATGCGGGTGTCGTGCACCATCTCCGTCATGACGACGACGTGGGATGGCGTCTGCACGATGGTGTAGTTGTTGTTGTAGAAGTAGTTGGGGAGCATGGGCGGGCCGGCGTTGGACCCGAACGAGACGATGCAGCGCTCGGAGAGGGGGCGGTTCTCGGGGTTGTCGTACTCGCCGTGCCGGCCGCGCGCGGCCATGAGCTGGCCCAGCCGCTGCTGCGCCTCGGCGGTGCGTCCGGGGATGCGACCGTCTGCCGGCGCGGTGAGGAGGGAACTGCGCGGCTCGCCGTTCACGACCGCGACCTGATCTCCCCGATCGAGGTAGAAGAGGTTGTACCCCCCCGTGCCGCCGGCCGCCGCCTCCAGGATGAAGTCGCAGCCGATCGCGGTGCCGCCCTCCGCGGGCGCGTCACGATCGGGATCGCTGGACCCGGAGTGGGCCTCGATGCACTCCTGCCGTCCGCCCTCGATCTGCGCGACCTGCTCGGGCGTGAGCACGGCCTCGAACCCCTGGGGCCGCTCGATGGGGGTGATCGTCCCGTTCGTCCAGTTCCCCTGCAGGTCCGGCCGGCCGTCCGGCGTGCGCGGTACGGCGCCGCCATCCTGCGCCAGCGCGACCGGAATCGACACGGCGGCGACCAGCGCCACCGCGACCGTTGCGCGAATCATGGTTACCTTCATCGGAACGTCTCCCCGCGGTTCAGCGTCTCGGCGACACAAAGGGTCGTCACCTTCTAATCATATGGCTCGTTGCGCGATGGTTCACGGGGTGGCCATCCACACGGGCCGGGATGGAGATGCGGATGCCGGACTTCTCGTCGCGCCGGGAACGGCGCCTGTGGATCTGGGCGCTGGCCGTGGTCGTGGCGATCTATGCGACGGCCGATCTCGCGCGCACGATCGCCGACGCGCTCCGCGAGAGCGGGCTGCTCGAGCTCACCCCCACCCTGTTCGGCGGCGGCATGCTCCTGATCGGGGCGATGATCCTCGTTCAGGGGCTCCGGGAGCGGTCCCGGGGCGTCGAGGTCGGCTTCGCCCTGGGCGTCGCGGCGATCGCCGTCATCGGACTCGCGCGCGGAATCGCCGCCACCGAGCGCTCCCATCTCATCGAGTACGCGGTGCTGGCGCTCATCATCCACGAGGCCCTGGTGGAACGGAAGGCCCACGGGAGGCACGTCCCGATACCCGCCGTGCTGGCCATCGCAGCGACCACAGCGGTCGGCGTAGTAGACGAGTGCATCCAGTTCTTCCTGCCCAGCCGCACGTTCGACTGGTTCGACATCGGGTTCGACCTGCTGGCGAGCGTGATGGCGGTCGGCCCGAGCGTGGCCATTCGCTGGGTACGGCGCTGGCTCGGCAGGTCGCGCTCCTCGTAGCAGTCCGGACGGCGTTGGCGGGGATCGGGCCGGGCGCGCCGCCGCCGTCGACCAGGGGAACCGCCCGGGTGTCCCGACGGCGCCCTCACATACGTTTACGGGATGATGGCAACGGGCTCTCAACGGGCCCGATAGCTCGTCGTGAGGATGGCGATGCGGACAGAATCGACGTTGTGGAGGTCCCGCGCGCGGCGGTCTGTGCCGGGCCTGATGACGGTGAAACCCTGGATCGTGATGGCGGTACTCGCAGCCGGTTTCGCGACCGGCTGTGAAGCTGTCTTCTCCGGTGAAGGAGAAGGCGAGGTTATGGCGACCATCGACTTTTCCCGTGGTGCTCCGTCGTCGGATACCGCCGTGGTTCGCGCCCCCGAAACCGTAGGCGTGCGCCAATCCTTTCCCGTGACCATACGGACGTACTCCGGCTGTCTTCTCGAGGAGGGCAGAACACAGATCGACGTTCGCGGTCTCACGGCGGAGGTTACTCCGTTCATGCGCACGATCCCCGGTGTGAACTGCCCCGGCTTTCTTCGCATAACGGATCGGATCGTCCATCTGCGGTTCACGTCTCCAGGCGTCGGAGCCGTGACGGTATTCGGGTTGAACGACATCACGTATCCATCCTTCGGCTCCAATCGGCAGGCCGATACGGTGCGCGTCGAACGCAGCGTCGTCGTGAGATGAGCGAGGACGTGGCGCTTGGCCTCCAGCGGATGGCGTTCGACGTTCAGCGCGTCGTGCGGCTCCGCTTCTCCCCGCGGTAGTCGGCAGTCTGCCCGCGTCCAGGGCCCGTGTACCGGCGCGGTGTCAGTCGTTACGATGCCTCGGATGATCGATCCGAATCAGGAGGTTCTCATGCGGGGCATGACTCACACTCATCGCGGTGTGCTTTGGGCTGGACTTCTTGCGGTTTCCGCGACGATCGCGCTTCCGGGCACGGGAGCCGCGCAGTACCTGCCGGCGCGCGGAGACGCGTGGGAGACGCGCACTCCGGAGCAGGTGGGGATGAGCGCGGCGGGCGTCCAGGCGGCTGTCGAATACGCGCTCGAGCATGAGACGAGCCAGGCGCGCGACCGGGAGTTCCAGCACAGCCGGAGTTTCGGGCGCGAACCGCTCGGAGAGGGGATCGGTCCCTTCAGCGTGCGGGGCGGACCGGCCGGGATGATCGTGCGCCACGGCTACATCGTCGCGGAGTGGGGGGACACGAGGCGCGTCGACATGACGTACAGCGTGACCAAGTCCTTCCTCTCGACATCGGTGGGACTTGCGTGGGATGACGGACTCATCGGCTCGGTCGATGATACCGTGCGCGAGTACATGGCCCCGATCGACGTGCCCCCGGGTGACGGAGAGCCCGGCGTGGACCGCATCGGCTTCGGGAAGCCCGATCCGACGACCCTGTTCGAGTCCGAGCACAACCGCACCATCACGTGGGATGACCTCCTGCGGCAGACCTCCGACTGGGAGGGCACGCTGTGGGGCAAGCCGGACTGGGCCGACCGTCCGAGCGGCGACCCCTCCACCTGGCTGACGCGCGCTCGCCACCCTTCCGGCACCGTCTACGAGTACAACGACACCCGCGTGAACCTCCTCGCGCTCGCCGCGATGAGCGTCCTCAGGCGCCCACTGCCCGAAGTCCTGCACGAACGCGTGATGGGGCCGATCGGAGCCTCTCCGACCTGGCGCTGGAACGGCTACGAGAACTCGTGGGTCACGATCGATGGACGTCGCGTGCAGTCGGTGAGCGGCGGCGGCCACTGGGGCGGCGGCATGTTCATCAGCGCCCGCGACCAGGCGCGCTTCGGCCTCTTCACGCTGCGGCGCGGGACGTGGGGGGACCGGCAACTTCTGTCCGAGGAGTGGTTCGACCTCGCGACGACGCCCGGCCCGGCCAACGGCTCCTACGGGTTCATGAACTTCATGCTCAACGTCGCGGACGAAGAGGGGGACAAGCGCTATCCGAGCGCGCCGGAGGAGGCGTGGGCGCACCTCGGCAACGGCACGAACATGATCTACTGCGACCCCGTGAACGACCTCGTCGTGGTGGCCCGCTGGATCCCCGGCGGCGCGATCGACGGCCTCCTCGACCTCGTCATCGGCTCCATCGACGACGCGGCCGCGGCCTCGTCGAGCCGCTGACCGGAGTTCCGGCTTCTGCGCGGCGTCCCGCTCATACGACTTCGAGCCGAAAAACGACTTCGATGACCCTCGACGGATAGGTGTCCTCGCTGATTCCGCGGATGGCGACCGTGGCCGTACCCCGCTCATGGAATACGACGGGTACGACACGCGTCCAGTACGTCAGCACACCCGCGCAGTTCCAGTTGACCGTAGGTGACCGGGGACCGAGATCAAGCCGGTCCCACGGGATGATGACGACCTCCCGCCCCTTCACGTTCACGAAGGTCTGCCCGCCGCGTTGCGGGTCGCGAATGAGGCAGCCTCCCCCGTAGGTCCTGATCCTGACATGCACCGCGCGACCGGCCGCGATGGTGTCGGGCAGGGTCACCTGGACTCCGGCCTCGAACCCAAGGCTCCCATCGGAACCGACCTCGATGACTGCCATCCGATCCCGATACCGCCTGCCACCGTCGCAGCCGGCAGCCACCGCTACGGCGATCAACAACGGGATCGCAGGCCAGGTCCGGCGTTTGTGCATCGTCGTCCCCCTCCGGATACCGGAACATCATTGCGTCTCTGAAGAAACGTGTGCCGGCGAGCTCATGGGACACGCCGGGCGTGCCGCCGCCGGCTATCTTTACTACGACTGCCGCGCGTAGCGGACGAGAAGCGACTACCCTTCGCCGTCCAGGGCGGTTGGCGCAGCTCCGGAACGGGGACGATCCGGGATCCAACTTGGGCCGCATGGCAGGCGACGACACGGGGTGGAAGACGAAATGGGTGTTCGGATGGGGGGGGGTCGGTATGAGCTGGGAGTTCGATTTCGAGCGCCTGGTCGAGCTGTGTCGGCGTACCCACGAGGAGACCCGGCGCTCAGCCTCCCGCGCCATCGACCGTTCGCTGGTCGTGCGGAACTGGCTGTTCGGATGGTACATCGTGGAGTACGAGCAGAACGGCGCTGATCGGGCTGAGTACGGCAAGCAGACCCTGAAGAAACTGTCGGCGGCTCTGAAGGCGGTGATCGGGCGGGGCTTTTCGGTGGACGTTCTGGAGCAGATGCGGCGGTTCTACCGAAACTACGAAAACATCATCGAGGAGGTCTCGGTCGGCGACGATGTCGCGATACCGGCTCGGGTTTCTGGTCATGGGTCGAATTCCGACACACTGTCTCGGATTTCTCGCGACCAACCGAAATCCGATACGCTGTCTCGGATTTCATCCGGTCTCTCGCCAGCAACGGATCCAAGTCTCGCACGGCTCGCCGCGCGGTTCCCCCTCGGCTGGTCCCACTACGTCACCCTGCTATCGGTGACCGACCCCGACGCCCGCCGCTTCTACGAAATCGAGGCCGAGAGCAACGACTGGAGCGTCCGCGAACTCAAACGCCAGCTCGACAGCTCCCTGTACGAGCGGCTCGCGCTCAGCCGAGACAAGCATGAGGTTCGTCGCCTGGCTCGCGAGGGGCAGGTGGTGGAGAAGGCTTCGGACTTGATCAAGGACCCCGTGATCCTGGAGTTTCTGGGACTGGAGGAGAGCCTCGCCTACTCCGAGAGCGACTTGGAAACCGCGATCATCGACCGGCTTCAGCAGTTCCTGCTGGAGCTGGGAAAGGGCTTCCTCTTCGAGGCGCGTCAGAAGCGGTTCAGCTTCGACGACAGTCACTTTTTCGTCGACTTGGTGTTCTACAACCGCCTCCTGCGGTGCTACGTGCTGATCGACCTCAAGCTCGGGAATCTGACCCATCAGGATCTCGGCCAGATGCAGATGTACGTGAACTACTTCGACCGCTACGTGAGGACCGGGGACGAACTGCCGACCGTCGGCATCCTGCTCTGCGACGACAAGAACGACGCCGTCGTCGAGCTGACCCTGCCCGAGGACGCCAACATCTACGCGTCGAAATACCAGCTCTACCTGCCGTCGAGGCAGGAGCTTGCCGATCAGCTCGCGATCGCTCGCCGGGAGGTTGGGGGGAACGACGGTAGGCCATGACCGACTCACCGTGGAGAAGCTGCGCCTGGCGCACCAGTCGCTACCCGCCAATCCGCTGATCGCCGAGTCGATGTACTTGTTGCGCTACATCGAGAGGATGGGCACCGGGACGGTCGACATGATCCGGCGCTGCGCCGAGGCTGGCCTGCCGGAGCCGGAGTTCGAGGCCGGCGCGGGTTTCGTGACCCGGATCTGGAGGAAGGCGGAGACCACCCCGAAAACGGAGCGGACTACCCCAAAACCTGCTTCGACTACCCCAATCACTACCCCCAAAACCGTCCCGGAACGAATCCTGGCTCTCCTGGCGGCCGACCCCCGGATGACTCAGAAGCAGCTTGCGGAGCGCGTCGGCCTCACGCTGGATGGTATCAAGTACCACATGCGCCGCCTGAAGGCGTCCGGGGCGATCGTGCGGGTCGGATCGTCGCGAGCAGGACACTGGCAGCTCCTCGAACCCGGAGTTTCTGGTTCAGCCAGCGAGCAACCAGAAAACAACCAGAAGTCAGACCCCCCCGACGCCGGTCGCGAGCGCAGTCACGGCCCCGGTGGCGACCCCGACGGCCTCCGATGACCGCCGTCGTCCGGCCTTGTGGACGGCGGGTCCCCACCCCATTAGATTGCGTCCACGGCGCGTCGCCTCTTCCGGCGGCGCGTTTCGTGTCTGCGCCCGTAGCTCAGCCTGGATAGAGCGCTTGCCTCCGGAGCAAGAGGTCACAGGTTCGAATCCTGTCGGGCGCACTCGTCCCGGCCGGGCCAGCAGCACCGGTTCGTGGGAGGCGACTCCCCGGACCCGAGGGTTCAGGGGCGCAGGCTCGGGTGGCGGAACTGGCAGACGCGCAGGATTCAGGATCCTGTGGGATTAACATCCCGTGGGGGTTCGACTCCCCCCCCGAGCATCACCGGCCCAGGTGGCGGAACTGGCAGACGCGCTAGCTTGAGGGGCTAGTGTCCTTTTACGGACGTGGAGGTTCGAATCCTCTCCTGGGCATGCAGCACCGCGGGGTCTCGCCGATTCCGCACGCAGGACACATCGAGCGCCCGTAGCTCAACTGGATAGAGCACCTGACTACGGATCAGGAGGTTGGGGATTCGAATTCTCCCGGGCGCATTTCTCTTCCTTCGGAAGGGAAAAGTGCCCGCGAGAACTCGCGCGCTTCGGGGCTTCGCCCCTTCGCTGACCAAATTCTCCCAGGCGTTCCTTTTTCCTTCGGAAGGGAAAAGTGCCCGCCAGAATGTCGCGCGCTTCGGGGCTGTCGCCCCTTCGCTGGCCAAATTCTCCCGGGCGTTCCTTTTCTTGGCACAGGTGCCGGGTAGGATTGTCGGTGTGCTCGCGGGGGCTTCGCCCGCTCGCCGAGGCGGATTGCCGGGCGATCAATCTGCGGGAGGTCGACTTACTTTCAACGCTTTCCTCAAGCACGGAGTCCCATTGCATGCGCGTCAGGTTGGCTGAGCCAAGAGATGTGGATCGGTTGCTGGAGTTGATGCGGGGGCTCGCGCGGTTCGAGGAGTACATCGACGACTTCGCGGTGACGAGGGAGAGCGTGCTCGAGCATGGCTTTGGCGAGGCGCGTCTCTTCACCGCGTTTGTGGCCGAGCAGGATGGTGATCTCGTCGGGATGGCCGTCGTGTACACGATTCCCTGGACCTACACGCTTCGACCGAAGGTCGTGCTCAAGGAGCTGTTCGTCGAGGAGAGTGCGCGGAACACGGGGGCGGGAAAGGCTCTGATGGCGGCGGTGATTTCGCATGCCGGGTCCATCGGTGCGGCCGAACTGACCTGGACGGTCATGGACGGGAACCGCGCGGCCGAGGGTTTCTACCGATCCCTCGGCGCCTCGCCGGACCACAAGTGGAACAACTGGTCCCTGAACCTCGACGCGGAGGCGAGACCCGCCCGCTGACCATGCGCCAGGTACTAATGCTGTACTAATCCGTGTCAGATTAGTATCCGGCGGTCTCGTGCCACCCCTGTGAGGCGTCAGCGGGAGCCCGAACTCCGCGTCGGGGGACGGCATTCCGGCCATGCGGAGCCATCGGGCATGGCGCGCCGGTCGCGGGGCATCGGTTCCGGGTCCTCGGAGGCCAGGTAGGCGAACATCGCGGTCATCACGGCGTCGTCGCGCAGGTCCTCGTAGATGATCTTGTCGAAGGAGTCCCGGTTGGTGTGCCAGGTGTAGGTGCTCGTGTCCCAGCGGTTGTCGGCGATGTTCATGGCGCTGCGGCCGGGGCCCACGTGGAAGCTGAACGCCGGCACGCCGGCGCAGAGGAAGGATGCGTGGTCGGTCCCGCCGGATTCGGGCATCCCGGGGATCTCGAGGGTGACGAGGTCCGCGAGTTCGCTCGGGATCTGCGCGAGCCAGTCGCCGAAGCGCCCGCCGGCCGCGGCGAAGCCCTGCATGGGGATGAAGGTGACCGGCCCGTTCCCGTGATCGATGTTGAACACGGTGTGGGTGCGCTCGAGGATCTCGGGGTGATCCTCGACGAAGGCGCGTGACCCGTTCAGGCCCTGTTCCTCTCCGTTCCAGAGGGCGCCGATGATCGTGCGACGGGGGTTCGGGGCGGCGTGCTTCAGGATCCGCATCGCCTCCATGATCGCGACCGCGCCGGTGCCGTTGTCGAGCGCGCCGTCCGAACCATCCCACGAGTCGTAGTGGCCGCCGAGGATCACGTACTCCTCCGGCTCGGCGCTGCCGGGGATCACCGCGAAGGCGTTGAAGACGGGCGCCTCGCCGAGGAAGCGGGCCCGGGCGTCGACGCGCAGGACCGGCCCCTGACCGTTCTCGGCCAACCGGTACAGGAGCCCGTACGCCTCGCAACTCAGGTCGAGCAACGGGGCCCGCTCGTTCCCGGTGCCGAAGATCTTGTTCACACCCCAGCCCTCCGACCACTGCGAGCGGATGACCCCGGCGGCCCCGGCGGCATCGAGCGCTTCGGGCAGGACGCGCCGGCCGATGCCCGTGTTCTCCTCGCGTTCGCGCCACGCCGCGACCGCCCGCTCGCGCTCCTCCGTCATGCGGGCCCGCGTCTCGGGCCGGGAGAACTGCTCGAGGTTCTCCCGCGGACGACAACTCGCCTCCGGTCGCGAGATGAGGACGAACTTGTCTTGCGCCTCAGGCAGCCACGCCTGGAACGCGTCGGGGCCGCCCGCGTCCGCCAGAATCACGATCTCCGCCTCGACGGGGCCATCCGTGGCGGGACTCCATGCGGCGGCCATGCCCTCGAGCGACCTGACCCGCGGCGAGACGAGATCGATGTGGGTGATCCCGCGCTCCCACCCGCGCCATGTGCCGTACTGCTCCTTGTACGCCTCGATGCCCCACTCCGCGTACTTCGCCAGCGCCCAGTCGTTGGCGCCGGCCATCGCGGGCGAGCCGGTGAGGCGCGGCCCGATCGAGTCCATCATCACCTGGCCGAGTTCGTAGACCTGCGAGCGCTCGACGCCCTCCTCCCAGATCGCCCGAATGACGGGGTCGTCGGACGGAAACGACTGGGCGGACACCGCCTGTGTGGAGAGGAGTGCCAGCGAGCACGCGAGTGAGAGTCGAACCAGGGGTTTCATGGATCTCTCCGCGGGAGGTTTGGGATCAGGTAAAGGTAGATGGGACCGAGTGCGTTGCGAATCCCCGTGAGCGCCCGGACTATGTGGGTTCGGCGCCCCACTCGCCCTCGAACCCTGAGTTTTCCATGCGTCTTGAAGGCAAGCGTGCTCTGGTCACCGGCGGCTCTCGGAGCATCGGTCGCGGCATCGCCCTGGGGTTGGCGCGTGAGGGCGCGGACGTGGCGGTCAACTACCGGCAGAGTCGTGAAGATGCCGCGAGCGCCGTCCGTGAGATCGAGGCGATGGGACGCCGCGCGGTCGCCGTGCAGGGCTCCACGGACTCCCGGTCGGATGTCGAGCGCTTCGTCGCCGGGGCGCGCGACTTCCTGGACGGCCTCGACATCCTGGTGAACAACGCGGGGATCCTGAAGCGGACGCCCTTCCTCGAGATCGACGAGGAGGAGTGGGACGACATTCAGAGCGTGAATCTGAAGGGCTACTTCCTCGTCGGGCAGGCGGTGGGGCGCCGCATGGTCGAGGCCGGGGCGGGGGGCGCGATCGTCAACGTGTCGTCCGCCGGGCAGGCGGTGGCCGCGCCGAACCTCACCCACTACTGCGTGTCGAAGGCGGGGGTCGAGATGCTGACGAAGCAGATGGCGCTCGAACTCGCGCCCCACGGGATCCGGGTGAACGCCGTCGCCCCGGGTCTGATCGAAACCGACCTCAACCGCGCCGACATCGCGCGGGAGGAGTTCCGCGAGCGGCGCCTCGCCCGCATCCCGCTCGGCAAGATCGGCGTCCCCGACGACGTCGTGGGGGCCATCGTGTATCTCGCGTCGAACGACGAGGCGCGCCTCGTGACCGGCGCTTCCCTGTTCATCGACGGCGGCCAGACGGTCTGGGGCGCCTGACCCGTGGACAGGCGAGTCCATATCGAGAGAGCGGGCGGCTTCGCCAAGGGTCGACGGTTCGTGAACGCGGGCGCGCCGCGCGTCGGGATCCGGTTTGGCGTGGTGGCGGTCGCAGCGCTGCTGACGCCTGCGTGCCGCGGGCCCGGGTCGGCCGATTCCGACCCGCCCGCCGACTCGGCCACCTGGGAGGTTCGCTTCTCCCATGTGCTATCGACCGGGTCGGAGTTCCACCTCATGGCGGAGCGGTTCCGGGACCTCATGCTGGAGCGCACGGACGGACGGTTCCGGGTCGTCATCTATCCGTCGGGACAACTCGGGGGCGAGCGGGTGGCCTTCGAGCAGATCCAGGTCGGCGCGGTGCACATGGCGATCACGGGCACGCCGGTGCTCTCGGGCTGGGTGCCGGAGACGCAGGTGTTCGATCTCCCCTTCCTGTTCGAGACGCGTGGCCACGGGCTCGCGGTGATGAACGGCCCCATCGGGGACTGGTGGCGCGACCTCCTCCTCGAGCGCACGGGCGTCCGCTCGCTGGGGTTCCTCGACTACGGGTTTCGCCACGTCTACAACAAGCGTCGCCCCGTGGAGACCCCCGGGGATCTCGCCGGCCTGAAGCTCCGGGTCCTTCAGAACGCGACGTACCTCGCCGCCTATGCCGCGCTGGGCGTGCAGGCGACGCCGATGAACTACGGCGAGGTCTACTCCGCGCTCCAGCAGGGCGTGATCGACGGCGGAGAGGCGAACGCGGTCGGTTTCGTGAGCAGCCGGCTCCACGAGGTGGCGAAGTTCTACAGCTTCACATCCGTCACCTACAACCCCATCACGCTCCTCGTGAACGAGCCGTTCTATCGGGGGCTTCCGGCCGAAATCCGGGCGACCGTCGACCGTTCGGCGGCCGAGGCGCTCGCGTACCAGAGCGAAGTCGCGCGCGGGATGGAGGCGGACGCCATCGCGGAGATGCGCGCGGCCGGCGTGGAGATCTCGCGTCCGAACCTGGCGCCGTTCGGCCCGGCAGTCAGCCCGCGCATCCGGGACGAACTGGCCGACCGTTTGCCGGACGGCGAAGCGCTGATCGGACGGCTCGTGTCGGAGGCTGACCGCGCCGCGTCCGAACGCCCGTAGGTATCGCTGCGGCGATACACGGGAAGGTCACACCAAACGATCCCGCCAGAGTTGCCGGACGAACTCGTCTGCGGGGAGGATGTCGATACCATCGGATGTCCGCCGGGCGCGAGCTTCCAGGCAAACGATGACTCGGCGCCCGATTGAGGGGTGGTCGCGAATGACGCTGCGGAGGCCCCGGAGATGGCGCGAGCCGATGTTCGCGCTCGCCTTGGCCTCGATCGCCAGCTGCATGTCGCCGACCACAAAATCCACTTCGGTTCCGCCCGCCAGCCGCCAGTACGAGAGCTCGCCATCGAATTCCCGGTAGCTGAGCCAGGCGGACAACTCGTGGCACACCCAGTTCTCGAAGGCCTTTCCGTACAACTCGGAGCCGGGAGTCACGGAACCACGCCGCGCGAGCCGGTTCACGATCCCCACATCCGCAAAATAGAACTTCGGCGCCTGGATGACCCGCCGCTTCGGGCGGGCGCGATAGGACGGGACCCAGCGAGCCAGCAGCATGTCCACCAGAACCTGGAAATAGTTCTTCACCGTATACAGCGCGACGCCGCATTCGGCAGCGATGTTCGAGAGGTTGACGATCTCTCCGTCACTCAACGATGCCGCGTCCAGAAAGCGTGAGAAGGCGGGAAGTTGCCGGACAACTCCCTCTGCGGCGACCTCCTGGACGAGGTAGTCGTTGATGTAGGCGTCCAGGAGACGGACGGGGCGGCGGGCTCGGTAGATGCGAGGGAGATAGCCCGTGTTGAGCAGACGCGTCAGGTCGAAGCCGTCACCGAGTTCGTTCGCGGTGATCCCGAGCAGTTCGTAGCGGACGGCCCGCCCCCCGAGGAGATTGGCGGCACCCCGCTTCACCTTGGTCGCGCTCGATCCGCACAGCGCGAAGCTGACGCCCCGGTTTTCCATGAGCCAGTGAACCTCGTCAAGGAGCGCGGGCACCTTCTGGACTTCATCAATGACGATCTGACGGTTCGGGTGCGCCCCTTCCGCGTCGATTTCCTGGCGCAGGAACTCCGGGTTCGTCAGGTAGCGGCGGAACTCGTCGCTCTTCAGCAGGTCGACCCAGCGGCCGTCCGGATAGCGCTGCCGCAAGAGGGTGCTCTTGCCCGCCTGGCGTGGCCCCCACAGGAAGAATGTCTCCGTGCCTGCACCCGGCAGAATCAGTGATCGTTCGAACATGGTGTTCAATTTATCATGATAGTTTGCAGTAGCAATGCATGTCGTCAGCATCCGGTTTGACGTGGGCACGCGGTAGCACGACACGTTGTATCGCAGATCCGATACAGGAGGTCGAGATGAAAAGCGGTCGCGAACTCTTCGAATGACGAGGCGCCTCCAGACGCTTAACCGGGTGCTCATCGCGCTCGAGACGTACGCCGTCGGCGTCCTCCTGATCGCCGTGTGCGATGTCGTCCTCCTGCAGGTGTTGATGCGCTACCTCTTCGCCTACCCGAATCCGTGGAGCGAGGAGGTGTCGCGCTTCTGCTTCATCTGGCTGTCGCTGCTCGGGGCCTCGCTGGCGGTGGCGCGGCGGGCCCACTTCCGGTTCGATCAGGTCACCGGACGGCTGCCGGCGCGCGCAAGAAGGGTCGTCGAAGTGTTCGCGGGGACGATCGTGCTGCTCTTCGCGCTCCTCCTCATCGGCACGGGCATCGCGCTCATGGACCTCACCATGGGAGAGCGTTCCGCCGCGCTGAACCTGCCCGTCGCGCTCGTCTATGCCGCGGCGCCGGTATCCGGTGCGCTGATGGTGATCCACCTGCTGGCGGAGCCGTCGGCCGACGCTTTGGCCCCCCCGCGAGAACCGGCGGCTGCGGGGCGCTCGGTCGGGGAGGGCCGCTGATGGGCGGCCTCCTCCTCGGGATCTTCGGCCTGCTCGTGCTGGCGGCGGTGCCGATCGGCTTCGCGCTCGCCATCGCCGCCGTCATCGCCATACTGGTGGCGGATCTGCCGCTCGTCGTCATCCCGCAGCAGATCGTCGCCGGGATGGATTCGTTCCCCATGCTCGCCGTCCCCCTTTTCATCCTCGCCGGCTATCTCATGGAGGTCGGAGGGATCAGCCGCCGCCTGGTGACGCTGGCCCGCGCGCTCGTGGGCCACCTCCCCGGAGGGCTCGGGCAGGTGGTCATCGTGGCCGAGATCTTCTTCTCGGGCGTGTCGGGCTCCACTTCCGCGGACGCGGCCGCCGTGGGCGGCATCATGGTGCCACAACTGACCGCGAACGGGTACGGCCGGGCGCGCGCCACGGCGATCGTCTCGGCCGCGTGCGGGATGGGGATCCTCATCCCGCCGGCCATCGTGATGGTCGTCTACGGCGTGATCGGGAACGTGTCCGTCGGCGCGCTGTTCGTCGCCTCGATCGTCCCCGCGCTCCTTATCGCCGTGGGTCTGATGACGCAGATCGGATGGCAGGCGCGCAGGGAAGGGTGGCCGGCCGCGGAGCGCGCATCCGCGGCGGAACTCCGCCGCGCGGCGATCGACGCCCTGCTCCCGCTCTTCATGATCGTCGTCATCCTGGGCGGCATCCGCTTCGGATTCTTCACGCCCACGGAGGCCGCGGCCGTCGCCGTCGCCTACGCGCTGCTCCTGGCGGGACTGGTGTACCGATCCCTCACCCTCGCGGAGCTGTGGAGGAAGGTCGTCCAGACGGCCGTGGTGTCCGGGATGGTGCTGTTCGTGGTGGGCGCCGCGCACCTTCTGGGCTGGGTCCTCGCCGTCCTGCAGGTGCCGCAGACGCTGGCGTCATCGGTGGTGGGGATCGGCGGTGGCCAGATCGGGTTCATGCTCCTCACGATTCTCATCTTCCTTCCGCTCGGCGCCATCCTCGAGGGGGTGCCCGCGGTCGTGCTGCTGACGCCGATCCTGCTGCCCCTGGCGATGCAACTCGGGATCGATCCCGTGCACTACGGCGCCGTCATCGTGGCGACGCAGGGGATCTCGGTGTTCCTGCCGCCCGTGGGCGTGAGCCTCCTCGTGGCCTGCTCGGTGGGAGGCGTGGAGCCGGCGGACGTCGCCCGCCCGCTGTGGCCCTACCTGGCGCTGATGCTCGCGCTCACGGTGGCCGTCGCATTCCTGCCGGGCGCCGTGCTGTTCCTTCCGGAACTGCTCGGGTATTGAAGGGTCTTAGCCACTGATGCGCTTTCCGATCGTGGTTCACAAGGACGCCGGCAGCGGGTATGGCGTCACCGTGCCCGATCTTCCCGGCTGTTTCTCGGCCGGTGACACCCTCGACGAGGTGATCGAGTCGGCCCGGGAGGCGATCGCGTGTCATATCGAGGGGCTGTTGATGGACGGCGAACCGGTCCCGGCCAGGGCCTCACTGGAGGCACACCAGGGAAACGACGATTACCGAGGTGGTGTGTGGGCGATTGCCTACGGGGCTGGCTCGGCTCCGCAGACGAAGGGTCGGGGGGGACACGTCGAATAGGCTGAACGATGGGGAAACGAGAGTTCGAGATCAGAACGGAGCGGATGCTGCTTCGGCCGCACCGCCGGGAAGACGTGGACGACATTTTCGAGTTCGCCCGCGATCCCGAGTGGGGCCGATACCTGACGGCGCCGATGCCCTACCTGAGGGAACACGCGGCCGAGTTCGTGGAGGACCGGTTCCTCACGTCACGGGACGTGTGGCCCGTGTGGGCGATGGTCCTGGACGGGAGGGTCGTGGGCGGCGTCGGAATCGAGATCGACAGCGAATACGCGACGGGAGCCCTGGGCTACTCCCTGGCGAGGAAGCATTGGGGCAAAGGTCTGACCCTGGAAGCGGCCCGTGCCGTCGTCGACTGGGCGTTCCGCGAGCGCGGGCTCGCGAAGGTGTACGCATACGCCGATGGGCGGAACACGCAGTCTCTGAGGGTGATGGAGAAGCTGGGCATGACCCGCGAAGGGGTGTTGCGCAGCCACCGGACGCTGCGGGATGAGCGCGTCGACGACGTGTACTACGGACTTCTGAGGGAAGAGTGGGAGACGGAGGAACGCTGAGGTGGGCCGTCAGTACTTGATGTCGGTCCGGCCGACCGTCATCCCGATGTTTCCGACCCGGCGACCCATCGTGTAGTGCTCGCCGCTCCCGGCGGTCATCCCGAAGAAGTCCACGGCGGGCACGATCAGGCGACCGGCTTCGTCGACCGCGTCCGCGACGGCTGTCGTCGCCACGACTTCGGCGAGGAAGAGCTTCCGCTCGGGCGGGACCTCGAGCGAGTCGAAGATGCGGCACTCGCAATGGATGGGAGACTCCTCCACCGTGGGTGCATCGACCGAGGTCGCGGCGCCCCGCGTCAGACCCGAGAGTTCGAACTTGTCGGCGACCCTTCCGGAGTTCATGTCGACGGTGTCGAACGCCTCGACCATCGACCCGAGCGGGACGTTGAGCACGAACTCGTCGTGGATCTCCAGGAGTTCCCTCGCCTGATGCTCGAAGGCCGCGCTCACCCCGATCTGGGGCGGGTCGCCGCTCACGACGAACGTCCACAGCACCGAAATCTCGTCCGGGTCGCCGGGTCGACCGTTCACGGTGAGCAGGATCGCCGGGACGGGCGGGAGCATGGGGCCCGGCTCCGCGAGCGAGCGGCGAGGTCCGGTGAGCGGCGCCGATGGCCTGCCCCCGCCCACCCGCGCCTCCTCGTCCGGCGCGCATCCCCAAACGGCAGCGACCGCGGCGGCCGCCGGCCCGCTCCCAAGAAACCGCCTCCGCGACCAGTCCGGCATCAATAGACTCCGGGGATGATTCGGTATTTCACGCGCGCCTGGTATTCGGCCCACTTCTCCGGGCCGTATTTCTCTTCACAGAACTTGTCGTCGAGACGCTGCCGGGAAATGAACAGGCCGACGATGAAGATAAAGTAGGTCCAGGCCCACAGGTTCGTGAAGTAGCCGAATACGAGGGCGATCGAGAGCGAGAAGAAGCCCTCGCCCAGGTAGTTGAAATGGCGGGCGACGCCCCACAGGCCGCTGCACAGGATCTTGCGGTCGCCGGCCTCGATGTGCTCGGGTTCGATGAGGCCGAGGAACTTGCGGTCGGGCCAGCGCTTGAAGGTGTACTTCTGCATGTTGGCGCCGCGCGCGATGCCCCACCCGACGAGGAAGAGGGCGGGGGCGCCGATGGCCAGACCTGTCTCCAGGGCGCCGCAAAGCCGGGGTCCGCGTACACGGCCATGCCCCACAGCGGCAGGATGTACAGCCACCCGTACACCAGGATGCCGCCCCAGATCATCTTGAAGCCGAGGCGTTCGTGGATCACGTCGTAGGTGTAGACTTGGACGCGCTCGAAGATGCCCGGGGACCCGCTTCCCCGGCAGGATGAGATGGACGACGAAGAACGCGGCGCAGATCGCCAGCGGAGCGAGGAAGCCGACGATCGCTTCGGTCCCGGAAAGCTCGAACAGGTGCCCGATGCCCAGCCATTCGATCATGAGAAGAGGTCCTCTCCGGGCAGCGCTGCCGCTTGTCTGAGCCAGCCCGCCAGCAGGTCCTCGTCCATCTCGTCGTCCTCGTGGATGTGGAAGTAGCGGCCGACTTCGCGCTTCCAGTCCGGCATGGCCGCGATGTAGGCCTGTACGGGCGCGTCCCCGTCACCCTTCGGAATCTGGGGATTCCCACCGGAGAGCAGTTTCGGTTCCGCGGCGGCGATAGGTCTATCTCGGCGCAAGGCTGAAGGGTTCGCGCGCGAACACCCGACGCACCATGGGCTCGAAGAACTCCAGCGGCAGCGAGTCGTAGTCGGGGTCGAACGAGCACTGGTCCCAGCGGTGGCAGAAGTCCACGGCGTCCTGGAACCAGGGGTGGTCGCGGTACTTGTCGCGCGCGTCGGGGTCGCCGCCCACGTGGTGGGCATAGTAGACGCGCTGGAACAGGCCGTGGTGGCGGACGATCCAGTGCGTGCGTTCGGTCACGAAGGGGCGCAGCAGGAGCGCGGCCAGCTCCCCGTGGCTGTGCGGGGCGAGCAGGTCGTCGATGTCGTGCAGGAGCGCGGCCACGACCATCTCCTCTTCCGCGCCATCGCGGTGCGCGCGGGTCGCGCTCTGCAGAGAATGCTCCAGTCGGTCGACCTTGTAGCCGCCCATGGAACCGGCCAACTGGCGGAGGTGCGCCAGCACGCGGTCGGCGGCGGCGGCGGCGAACTCCTCCTCGAGGTCCGCAAGCATTTCGTAGTCCTCGCGGGTGCCGTCCTCCATGCGGGTGAAGCTCACCACGGGACCGCTCGACTCTCCGTTCGTCGTCGCCGTACGGGGCATGCCGGTCACTCTCCCGGTGAGTGTTCTTCGGGCGATTCTTCGCAGGGCAGCGTCGGCAGCGCCGGTGGGCATTGTCAAGGGGGCTCGATACCCGGTAAGGTTCGCTATCAGCCCGTCACAACGGAGGGGGGATCGACCATGTCTCACTCGATCAGCAGCCTCGCGGAGAATGTGGACGCCCTGACGGCAATCTGGAACGATGGCGAACGGACCGATCTCCCCTACCTCTGGCTGCGCGACAACTGTGGCTGCGGGGAGTGCTGCGTCGAGCAGACGACGGAGAAGCGATTCCACGTCTTCCGCGTCCCCAGCGACCTGCGACCGGTGACGGTCGACATCGAAGGCGCCGGATCCGGGACCGAGGCGATCTCCATCGCCTGGCCGGACGGACACCGCACACGCTACCGCTCGAGCGACATCCACGGACTCCTGAGTCGGCCTCGTCTCGAGCTGCAGTACTGGGACGGGCAGTTTCAGCCGCGCACGTTCGACTACCAACGGTTCCTGGCGAGCGACCACGCGGCGGCGGAGTTGATCGAGGAGTTTCTGCGCACCGGGGTGTGCGTGCTGGTCGACGCTCCCACCGAACCGGATTCGCTGGAGGAACTCGCCGCCCGTCTGGGTCCGGTCCGCGAGGTGCTGTTCGAGCGCATCCACAACGTCAAGCTCGATCCGAAGGGATACAACATCGCGCACACGGCTCTGGCCGTCGGAGCGCACAACGACTTCACCAGTTACACGTGGCCCCCGAGCGTGCAGGCGCTGCACATGCTGGTGAACGAGTGCGATGGCGGCGAATCCACCGTCGTGGACGGGTTCGGCCTGCTCGAGGCCCTGCGCCGCGAGCACCCCGACAAGTTCGACGTTCTGTGCTCGGTGCGGGTGCCGTTCCGCATCTTCAGCGACGAATACGAGTGCTATGCGGCCAACCCCATGGTCGATTTGGGCAGCGACGGCGAGATCAGGATGATTCGCTTCAACACCGCGCAGATGCAGGCCATACCCCTGACGGAGCCCCGGCTGGGCGAGTTCTACGCCGCCTACCACGAGCTGTCGAGCCGCGTCAACGACCCCGCCGCCCAGGTAGCCTTCCGGCTGGAGGGCGGACACATCCTGTTGTGCGCCGGACACCGCGTGCTGCACGGCCGCACCGAGATGGTGTCGAACGGGCGGCGCCATCTGCAGGACGCCTACTTCGAACACGACAACGTGCGCAACCACCTGAGGGTGCTGCGCCGCACCGGCCGGACCTGAGGGCCCAACCGCGTCCGACCGAATGCCGCCTCCTGCGGAGACCCGGATTCGGGCCGCGCTCCGCGACCTGGCCCTCGGTGCATCCGTGGAGGTTCCGGCGCGAAAGGTGCCGCCGCCGGGAGTCCTCGCCGGCCACCTGCCCCGCGGCGCCGCAGTCTATGTGCCGTTCCCGTCGAAGGGCCGGTGGCCGGACACGATCGCCGCCTGCGAACGGGTGCTGGCGGCGGACATGAAGCCGGTGCCGCACCTGTCGGCGCGTTCGATGCGGAGCCGGGACGAGCTCGGCGACTGGCTGTCCGCGCTGGTGGAGACAGGGGTGGATTCCCTGATGCTGGTGGCCGGCGACCGCGCCGCGCCCGCCGGCCCGTACTCCGATACGCCGGCCCTGCTCGACTCCGGGCTGCTTGCCGAGCACGGTCTGCGGCGGCTTGGCGTCACGTCGTATCCGGAGGGCCATCCCCTCGTCGGCCCGGTCGACCTGGATGAAGCACTTCGGCGCAAGACGGAATACGCCCGGGCGACGGATTCGGAGCTCTGGTTGGTGACGCAGTTCGTGTTCTCGCCCGCCCCCGCTCTCGCCTGGCTGGCGCGGACGAGGGAGGCCGGTTGCACGCTGCCGGTTCGCATCGGGGTGCCGGGGCCCGTCGCGCTACGCACGCTGATCGGATACGCGATCCGTTGCGGCGTCGGGGCGTCCGCGCGGGCGCTAAGGCGCACGCCGGAGGTCGCACGGTTGGCTGGCAGGTGGTCGCCGACCCCGATCGCGCGGGAGCTGGCCGCGCACCTGCCCGACCGTGGGGAGGCGCCGGGCGTCCGCGAGAGGGTGCCGGCCGTCGACATTCACCTGTACACCTTCGGCGGCTTGGCGGACGCCGCCGCATGGCTGTCCCGTTCATGCACCGGGCATCGTTGAACATATGTTATTCGTGCCGCCGTATTGATGCCGTGCGGACTTCGCTCAGCGGGACAGCTTCGATGCCCCGACCGAGCGAGAACCTCTCGCGACCGGGGTAGACGACGAGCTTGCGGGCCGGCCGCAGGTCCTCACAGGCGCTGTGGAAACCACGCGAAACCCGAGGTGCGGTACTTCGCTTGATTCCCACCGCCCAGATCTCACCCGCACCGAGCTCGATGACGAGATCGACCTCCGCCCCGCCCACGGTCCGGTAGTAGCCGAGCGAGGCGTGCGCCGGGAGTGCGCTCGCGATGTTCTCGATCACCAACCCTTCCCAGCTGCTCCCGGCCACGGGATGTCCCAGGAGAGAGTCCAGCGATTCGATTCCGAGAAGAGCGTGACAGACTCCGCTGTCTCGCAGGTACGTCTTGGGCGCCTTCACGAGTCGCCGGCCCAGGTTGCCCCGCCATGAGACCAGCCGCATCGACCCAGGTACGTCGACCCCACACGGTCGTGGAACGGAATGTTTTTGGCGGGTTCACGATCCGCTATGAGTCCGGTCCCAAGCAGGGTCTTCCTGTCCACTTTTTTTCGCGCGACGAACTGCACACGCTGACACGCGATGACTTTGCTCTCGTCGCGGAACCCCATGAGGACGTGACCGTGCGCACGGCCCCGGAGACAGGTCACTGGGTCCAGTGGGAAGCGACATGGAAGCGCCTTGACGGTCGATCCGCATGGACAGGAGGGCGAGATGGGCCCTGAACTCCCTAAGCCCTCCGGCGCGTCCAAACCTGCCGCTGTATCGTCGCCATTTCTGCCGCTGCATCGTTGCCGTTTCTGCCGTTAGATTGATGCCGCATCTGCCGCTGGACCGATTGAAGGAGGGCCCATGACGACCCACAGCGATACGACACGCCGCGACTTCCTGATCGGTCTGGCGGGCGCCGGTGCGGTGCTGGCGGCTCCGCGCGCCGTGTTCGGGAACACGCTGCCGCCCCAGGAGACGCTCCCCACGCGGCCGATACCGGGGACCGAGGAGGCGCTGCCCATCGTCGGTTTCGGCTCCTCGAAGCCCGTGCTCGAGATCCCTACCGAAGGGACGGAGCCTCTGTTCGGCGTGATCCGAATCCTCCTCGAGCACGGCGGGCGGGTCGTCGACACCTCGCCGCGCACGCCCGAGGTCGACGCGGAGTTCGGCGAAGTCCTCCAGGCGCCGGAGTTCAGCGGCCGCCTTTTCGTCGCGACGAAGATCAACACGGACGGGGAAGCGTCGGGCATCGAGCAGATGCGGCAGAACCAGCGGCTCACTGGAAGCCGCACCCTGGACCTGCTCGAGGTCGAGAGCATGCGCGACCTGGACGTGCACTGGCCCAACGTGCGCCGCTGGAAGGATTCGGGGGAGGCGCGCTACATCGGCGTCACCACCTCAAACATCGGCCAGCACGACGCGTTCGAGGCGTTCATGAGGTCGGAGCCGCTCGACTTCGTGCAGGTCAACTACTCGGTGATGGAGCCGAACGCGGAGGACCGTCTCCTCCCGCTCGCCCGGGACCTCGGGCTGGGCGTCCTCATCAACCGCCCGTTCATGAATGGCAGCTACTTCGGACGCGTGAGCGGACGCGACCTGCCCGAATGGGCATCCGAGTTCGACTGCGAGAGCTGGGCGCAGTTCTCTCTCAAGTACATCCTCGCTCATCCCGCCGTGACGTGCGCCCTCACCGAGACGACGAACCCGGACCACATGGCGGAGAACATCGGGACCGCCTTCGGCCGCCTCCCGGACGAGGCCACGAAGCGCCGCATGCGGCAGCTGGTCCAGGATTTCTGAAAAACAGATCGGTTCAGCCGTTGACGAGGATCTCCGCGTCACGGAGCACGATCTCCTCGTCGATCCATACGGTTGGGGCGCGGGCGACGGCGTCGAAGTGGGTCTTGGCGGAGACGTTGCCGCCGAGGTTGGCGGAGGTGCCGATGCCGATATGGACCGTGCCGTTCACCCCTTCGTCGTTGAGCATCTCGCCGGTGAACTCGGTGCAGGCCGGGTTCAGACCGAAGGCGAACTGGGCGAGGTTATAGACCCAGGGGTCGTCCTGTCGGGCGAGCAGATCCGCGAGGAATTCGGCTTGGTCGCCGCCCTCGATGTCGGTGACGAAGCCCTTCGAGATGCGGAAGGTCACGGGTTCGCGGATCGGGCCCACGCCGTAGTAGGGGATGCTCCCGTCGCAGACGAACACCCCTTCGGCGGTGCCCTGTGCCGGAGCGCAGTTGGCCTCGATGTTGGGGACGGCGGAGAAACCGGGGCCGTCCAGCAGGCAGGCGTGGCTGTTACCGGTCACGCCCGCGAGGCTCATGATGAGATCGGTCCCGGCGGGGTTCGTCACGCGCAGGCGTTCGCCGGCGGTGAGCCTCGCCGCGAGGGCGTCGCATAGCGGTCTACGCGCGCGGAAGTCCGTGAAGAGCCCGCCTTCGCGCATCATCCGCTCGGTGAACGCGGTCATGGAGAGCACTCGGGCTCCGGCGCCTATCGCCTCGCGCACCGCGCGGGTGTGCGCCAGCGCCAGCGTCACGGGCAGGAAGGCGACGTCGGCGGCCGAGAGCCCCGCGGACACGGCCGGTCCCGGCTCCTCGTTGTCGATCGCTCGCTCGGGCGGGATCACGATGCTCGCCACGGCTCCCGCCTCGAGAACGGCATCGGCGACGGCCCGCGCAATCGCCATCCGTTCCGGGTCCGTGACAATGACCACCTCTTCGCCCGCCTCAACGTTGGCGCACGTGCGCACGAGGATCTCCGCACCTCTTCTCATGCGGGAACGCCCCTCATGCCAGCACCTCCTTGTCCCGCTGCACGATGCGGCCGTCGACGGCGATGGTCGGCTTCCACATGAGGAGGTCGTAGTGCATCGGGGCCACGATTTCGCCGCCGAGCGTGTGGCTCGTGCCGATGCCGATGTGGATCGTGCCCATGACGCCCTCGTCCTCGAGCATCTCTCCCGTGAGACGGGCGTTCGGGTTCAGACCGACGCCGAGTTCCGCGATGTTGAAACAGTGCGGGTCGGCGAAGGACTCCAGGTGCTCGCGCAGGAAATCGGCCTGCGCGTTGCCGGCCATCTCGACGATGACGCCGTCGCGCACCGAACACACGATGGGCTGTTCCAGGATGCCGATGCCGAGGTAGGGGACCGAAGCGTCGAAGATGAGCGTGCCCTCGGCCGACCCGGTCACCGGTACCACGTTCACCTCGATGTCGGGGACGGGCGCGAGTTCTCCCGGTTCGGGGATGTTCGTCAGCACGTTGGCCACGCGACCCTCGATCCCGAAGCGGAGATCCGTCCCGCGCGGGGAGGTGAGGCGCACCGACTCGCCCTTCGTGAATGCCGCGCCCAGACGCCGGCAGACGTCGGCCTGCGCCTCGAAGTCGGTCTCGAGCAGCGCGGGGCTGGTCATGATCGCGTCGGTGTAGGCCGTCATCATGCAGACGCGCGCCCCCGCCTCGAGCGCGGTCCGCATGGCCCGCGTGTGGGTGATCGAGACCCGCACGGGCGAGAAAATGACGGCCGCCTCGGCCATGGCGCGCGCCACGGGTGGGGGCGGCTCCTGTCCGTCCTGCTCGCGCAGCGGGATGATGCAGACGGTGACGGCGGCTTCGGCGTCGCGGGCGGCCGAGGCGACGGCCTCCGCGTACCGCCCCATCGTCGGATCGGTCACGACGACGACGATCTCGCCGGGCCGGACGCGTCCGTTCACGTGCACGAGCCGCCGCGCACCGGGGGACAGGTCCACTTCCGCCTTGGCCACGCCCCCGTCAGCCACGGTCCCTCGCGAAGAACCGGTCGAAACGTCCGTCGAAGATGATCGCGGTGTAGCCGTCTCCGGTCGTGTTCGTCGCGGTGCGCAGCATGTCGGGGAGGCCGCCGGAGAGCGCGATCCAGCTCGCGATGAACTCTCCCTGCGCCTGTCCCTCGAGCCCCAGCATGCTCGCGAACAGGGTCGCGCTCCACAGCGCGGTCCCCATCCCGGCCGGGAGCCCCGGAGCCGCGATCGTGAACAGGACGACGGCCGGCCACGCGGCGAGCATCATCATCCAGCTCAGTTCCAGGCCGAAGACGTACGCCACGACGAAGGGTCCGTATGCGACGTAGGCCAGCGCGCTGGCATCCAGGTTCACGACGGCGCCGAACGGGAGGACGAAGTCGGCCACCTCGTCGCGGACGCCGACCTTCTTCGCGTTCGCGAGGTTCACGGGGAGCGTCGCGAGCGACGAACAGGTGCCCGCGGCGAAGACCGCGGTCGGCACGTAGTACTCCCTCAGGACGGGTCCCACGGGCCGACGCCCGATCCTGCGCACGAGCACGAAGGTGTAGAACACCCACCAGACAAGGACGAGGGCGCCCGTATAGGCGGCCATCGTCAGGTAGTGGGAGAGTCCCAGACTCCCGCCGAAGCGCACGCCCAAGGTGACGCCGAAGGCGAGGATGAGCGGGAGCATGACGTAGGCCAGCCTGCCGCCTGCCCGTTCGATCGCGTCGGCGACCCGCCGCAGCACCCGGTAGGTGGCATCGTGCCGGGCGCCGAGGGCTCCGAGCAGGATTCCGGCGAGAATCGCGAGCAGCGGCCACGAGGCCCCGCCTTCCCCGAGGCTCCGCAGCATGGCCGCGGCTTCGGTCCACACGCCCCGGTCCCCCGTGGTCAGCGGGATGCGAAAGATCGTGGCGGAGGTCACGACGGCGATGAGTCCGGCGACGGTCGACGTGAAGACGTACCAGAGGACGACCGCGCCGGCGAAGCGTCCGGCGAGTCCGCGCCGCACCAGGGTCGCGATGGCCGGACTGAGGGCCGCGAGGATCAGCAGAGGCACGACGTCGACAACCCATGCGATGAGCGTCGACGTGGCGCTCGCCACCGGCGCCAACGGCCCGGGGAAGACCCCGCCCGCGGCCAGCCCTCCCGCCAGAGCCAGGATCGTCCAGACATACGTCGGGACGTTACGCCTCGGCTGGCCTGCGGTCCGCGGCGTGAGGGGTTCCGGTGTCACTCCGGGGAGTGTCGGCGAACCCGGCAGTGTAACGCCTCGAAATACGGCCGATCGGCAGTGACGGTGGGAACGGACTCACCACCTTCGAGCAGGAGACCTCGAAGGAGCTGGCGGTCTCGGTCGTGGCGGATCAGCTCACGGATGTATGCGCTGGAACTGCCGTAGCCACCTTCGACGACCCGTTCGTCAACGAATGATCTCAGCCGCGCGGGGAGCGAGATGTTGATCGTGCTCATGGCCGAAGCGTAGTGTCTTCGGGAAAAAGAAGGCAACGCCAAGGTCAACGTGCACTACCCCGCTGAGCTCGGAGGGCCCATGGATCGCCCGTCATCCCCTCTCCCGCGCCGCCGCTTCCTCCGCCTGACCGGCACTGCCCTCGGTCTCGCCGCAACCTCCGGCTGCGCGACAGCCATGGGGACGCGCGGTACCGGCGCCGGCCGGCTGCCTGCCGCAGCCACCACCGACCGCACCTGGACTCCCCGGCGCTTCGACCCGTGGATCGAACTCGACCGCGCCGCCTGGGCCCACAACGTCCGCGAGGCCGCGCGGCTCGCGAGCGGCCGCCCCATCCTCGCGGTCGTGAAGAACAACGCGTACGGCTTGGGCGACCGTGCGGTCGGGCCGCTCCTCGCCGGAATGCCCCAGGTGGGTGGCATCGCCTCCGTGCGCGTCGAGGAAGCGCTGGCCATGCGGGAGGAAGGGGTGACCAAGCCCATCGTGGTCATGGCCGAGGGATCCGAGGACGAGATCGAGGAGCTGGCGAGGCACGACGTGCTCCCGTCCGTCTGGCTGGACGACGCGCCGGCGCGGCTGCGGAGCGTGGCCGGGCGCCTGGGCCGTCCCGTACCCGTCCAGCTCTTCATCGACACGGGGATGAACCGGGAGGGAATGCCGTACACGCGCGCCCGCCGCTGGATCGAGGCACTCGTCCAGAGCGAATATGTCGACGTGAACGGCACCTACACCATGTTCACACACGACCTGGATTTCGACCGGGAGCAACACGCCCGCTTCGAGGAACTCCTCGCCTGGGCCCGTGGGAGGAACCTTCCGCTCGGCACCCTCCACGCCTCACCCTCGTTCGAGCTGTTCCATCTGCCCGAGGCGCACTACGACATGGTGCGGCCCGGGAACGCGCTGTTCGGGAACCACCCCGGCGGCGAAGGTGCGAAGGAAATGGCCGACCTGAAGCCCGTGTTCCGCCTGAACGCGCGGGTGGTGCGGGTCGAACGCCTCGAGCCGGGCGACAGCGCGGGCTTCAACCGCACCTTCATGCCCGACCGGCCCACCTGGGTGGCGCTGCTCCCGATCGGCCGCACCGATGGCTATCCGTCCCAGGCGAACGGAACCTGCGAAGTGCTGATCAACGGCCGTCCGTACCCGGTCGCCGGAGGGGTCAACTCCGCGCACACGATTCTCGACATCGGTCCGGAGAAGACGGTCCAGGTCGGCGACGTCGCCACCCTCATCGGCCCCGATCATCCGTCCGTGCTTCCCCACTCCGTCGCCGAGCGGACGGGACTCGGATTTCTCGGCATCATCCAGTCCATGAATCCGCGGCTCCCGCGACGGGTGGTCTAAGGCTCCTTCCCGTGGAAACGGCGGGACGGGACTGCTTACGGACGAGCCGGTTGCTGACCCGAAATGAATTAGCTAGGCTTAGTCTAGCTAGACCGTTGAAGTGAGGAAGGCACCATGAGGGTCAACATGCACGAAGCGAAATCACAGCTCTCCCGTCTGGCCAGGCTAGCCCGAGAAGGGGAAGACGTGGTGATCTGCAACTCGGGACAACCCTGGGTGCGCCTGACGCCGTACCAGGAATCTGTCGAACCTCGACAGCCGGGAGGTCTCGAGGGCGAGATCGTGATCGCTCCGGACTTCGACGACGACGACGAAGAAATCATTGCCGCGTTCGAGAACTCCAGGATTTTTCCGGGCGCTGACTGACGGATGCGGCTGCTACTCGACACGCACACGTTCCTGTGGTGGGTGTCCGATTGGGGACAGATCGCCGAGTCGGCGCGTGAAGTCATCTCGGATCCGAACAACGAAGTGTTCGTGAGCGCGGTCTCGGGCTGGGAAATCGGCATCAAGAAAGCCAGGGGCCGGCTCACAGCTCCGGACAATCTGGCGGCCATCGTAGAGAAGAAGCGGTTCGAGCACTTGGCACTGACGTTCGACCATGCGGAGCGAGCCGCAACGCTCCCGCAGCACCACCGCGACCCGTTCGACAGAATGCTTATCGCTCAAGCGCGGGCCGAGGGCCTCATCCTGGTAACGCGAGATTCGCGCATTACGCTCTACGACGTGCCCACGCTGCGGGCTTGACGAAGCCGTCACCTGGGCACGGGGTCACGTGCAGCGCGCCGCGACGGCTGCGATCGCGGCGTCGATCTCGTCGCGGGTGTTGAAGAAGTGGATCGAGAGGCGGAAGTCACGCTCCTGCCGGACCGGCGAGGCGAGGATCCCCTCGTCTTCGCGCAGGTCGTTATAGAGTTGCGTGGCGTCGCACCCCTCGGGGAGTTGAACGACGAATACGCCTGACCGGTCCGGGCGCGCGCCGGGAGACGACACCCCCAGTCCGTCCGTGGCGTCGACCGTCTCGATCGCGTGGTCGACCAGCGACTGGATCCGCGCCTCGATCTTCTGCAGCCCGATGTCCTCCAGCCAATCGACGGCGCGAGCGAAGCCGGCGAAATCCGCGAGGGCGCGGGTGCCGAACTCGTAGCGCGCGGCGCTGGGGAGCAGCGTGTACCGGCCCTCGTAGTCCATCGTCGCGTGGCTGTGCGAACCGGCCCAGCTCAGCTGCACGTCGTCGAGCCGTTCCCGGCGGACGAAGAGCGCGCCCGTGCCTTTGGGGCCGAGCAGCCACTTGTGGCCGCAGGTCGAGTAGCAGTCGCAGCCGAGGGCGCGGAAGTCGGTGGCGATGCAGCCGGGGCCCTGCGCGCCGTCGAGGTGATATCGCACGCCGCGCGAGCGCAGGAGGTCTCCCAGTTCGGCGGACTCGTCGGTCCGCAGCGTCCGACCGTTGTTCCGCGACACGTGGCTGATGCTCACCATCCGCGTGCGGTCGGAGAGCTGGCCGCGGACCTCGTCGATCAGCCCCGTGCCCGCACTCAGGTCGATCTCGCGGATCGCGATCCCGAACCGGTCCCGGAGGACGTACCACGGGATGACGTTGGCGGGGTGTTCCGTGTTGGAGATCACGACCTCGTCGCCCGGCTCCCAGTTCAGGCTCCACGCGACGATGGCGATCCCCTCGGAGGTGCTGTGCGTGAGCGCGACCTCCTCGGCCTCCGCGCCGAACACGCGCCCAAGCTGGGCCCTCAGGTCCGGCTCGATCCGGGCCATCTCGGCCGAGATGCGGGGCTCGGCCGGGCTCCGGTTCTGGAAGGCCAGCCGTTCCTGAACGTGGTCGATCACAGCCTCGGGTGCGGGGCCGATCCCGCCGGTCTGGAAGTACAGACTCTCCGTCGAGGCGGGAATCTCGGCTCGCGCCCGCGCCACCCACGCCTCCTGCGGGCGACCCAAACCGGGGGACCGTGAAGCCGCGTCGCCCGGCGAGTGGGTCCCGGGATCGGGAAGCGCCCCGTCCCGCCCCCCGTACAGCGCGAGCCGTCCCACCGGCATGATCGGAGCCAGGGCGAGCGCGCCCGCCGACCGGCGGAGGAAGTGACGTCGACTCGTGTTCATGGCTCGCTCTCCGGGTCCCTCTCGCTCAGGATCAGCCAGCGCAGCCTCTCCTCGCTCACGGTTCTGCGCAGCGGGGCGGCCGCCCGGTAGAAGACGAAGCCCAGCACGGACCAGGCGCCGAGTACCATCCACTCGGCGGGGATCCGCCCCCCTGCGGCGCGGAAGGGTTCCCACGCGGCGACTCCCGCCAGCCCCAGCGCGAGAAGGGCGCTGACGTACAGGAACGCGCGGCCTCCGGGCACGGTGTACGGGCGCGGCTGATCGGGCCGAGTCGTGCGCAGCCGGAGGACGCCGAGCACGACGACGAAAAAGACCACGCCGGCCGAGATCGACGCGCCGCCGACGATCACCAGGATCGCGTTCCGCCCGAACAGCGCGCCCACGGCCCCCATGACCGCGACGAAGATCACGGCGGCCGACGGTGAGCCGTACCGCTCGTGCACGGCGGCGAGCCGGTGCGGGATCATGTGGGCGCGCGCCATGGCGAACACGATGCGCGTGGCTGCGAAGAAGAGCGCGTTCCACGTCGTGATCAGTCCGCACAGCCCCGCGAACAGGACGACCCGTCCGAGCAGCGGCGATGCGAAGGCCGCCTCGATCGCCGCGGCGGCGGGAAGTTCGGCCACGAGCAACTGCGGGCGCGGGAGGCTCATCGCCGTCGCGAGGATCACGAGACAGTAGAAGAGGAGCGCGAACACGATCGAGGCGCCGATCACGCGGGGGAGGAGTCGCAGCCGGGCGCCCGACTCCACTTCCTCCATCGCCTGGGGGATCGTGTCGAACCCCGCGTACCAGAACCCGGCCGTCGCGAGCACGATGGCCACGCCGGCCAGCGCGGCGCTCGGAGTCGTCCCCGTGAACATGGGCTCGAGATTGGCGACGCTCCCTCCCGCCACCCCTGCGACGACGAAGACCAGCGTGAGGATGATGAGCCCGCCGGTCATCAGATCCTGGAACCACGCGGCCGTCTTGCCGCCCCGGTAGTTGATGATCGCGATGATGGCCATGACCGCGAGACCGAGCGCGAGGCTCCACAGCCGCACCTCCTGCCCCAGCAGCGTGTAGATCACCGGACCGCCGAATCCAGGGACGAGCGCGGACACGACCCATTCGACGGAGATCGCCTCGAAGGAGGTGGTGAAGATGTAGATGAAGCCGAGGAACCAGGCGCAGGCGAAGCTCCACCGCACGCCCCACGCCTCGAACACGTAGGCGACCTCGCCCCCCGTGACCGGATACGCGGCGGCCATCTCCGCGTAGCAGAGGCCGATGGCGAGCATGCCGAGACCGCCGATCCCGAACGCGATGATCGCCCCCATCACGCCGGCGCCGCTCAGCCACGCGCCCATGACGGTGATCCAGCCCACCCCGATGATCGTCCCGAAGGCGAGCGAAAAGAGGGACCGAAGCCGGATTCCCCTCCCGAGGACCTCCCGCTCCCCGCCGGAATCGGATGCGCCGCATCCGGTCGCGGAGTCGTTCATGGGCTCGGTCACCTGGTCGGCCACGCGGTCGCCTCCGACCTCAGTCGTGCTGCGACGGGGTGGGGGAGAGCCCGAGCATCTCGCGCGCCTGCGCGGGCGTGGCGACCTCCCGGTTCAGTTCGTGCGCGATCCGCACCGCCCGCTCGACGAGTTGTCGGTTGCTTCGGACCTTCTCTCCCCGGCGGTAGTAGATGTTGTCCTCGAGCCCCACCCGGACGTGTCCGCCCATGAGGGTGGCGAGCGTGGTCATCGGGAGCTGGTGAGGCCCGATGCCGGAGCACAGCCACACGGATCCCTCGGGGAACTCCCGCACCATGTTCACGACGTTGTCCACCGTGGGCCAACTCGACGTCTGGTAGCCCATGACGGTCTGCACCCAGTACGGCGGTTCGATCAGCCCCTGCGCGATCAGATCCCGGATCACCCACCCGCAGCCGGGATGGTACGTCTCGAGTTCGGGCTTGATGCCCCGATCCTTCATCTCCGCGGCGAAATGCGCGATCTGCCTGTAGGAGAACGGCACGCAGTCGTCGTAGTCGATCGCGGGGCGCGGGTGCGTGTACTCCTCCCCGCGCGGCTTGAGTCTGAACTTGCCCATGTCCGGGGCGAGGTTCAGCGACGCGACCTCGGGGTTGGCGTCGAGACAGGACAGGCGCTGTTCATCGTCCATCCACAGGTCGCCGCCGGTCGTGTTGTTGATGATGATCTCGGGGCAGCGCTCGCGGAGGCGACGGTTCGCGTCCAGCCACAACTCGGGCGTCGTCGCGCCCTTCCACAACGTCTCCGGATTCCGCGCGTGGATATGCACCATCGAGGCGCCCGCGTCGTACGCCTCTCCCACGGAATCCGCCAGTTCCTCCGCGGTCTCGGGCAGCGCGTCGTTGTACTCCTTGCCCTGGATGCCGCCGTTGGAGGCGAGGCAGATGATGACGGGGGGCATCCCGCCGGCGACCCGCTCCATGTAGGCGTGGGGGTCCCCGTAGTTCCACGGTTCGTGCGCTGTCTCAGTCACTCCATTCCTCCGCATCTTCCGTTTGATCCGGTGCGTCGGGGTCCGGCGTGAAGCGCTGGCTGTCGCCTCGCCGGAGGCTCAGGATCGTCACGGAGCCTTGATCGAAAAACGCGGATTCACAAGAGCCCGGAGGATGTCATGTCCGAAGCGGAGGACGTGGTACGAACCGTCGCCATCGTCGGCGCGGGCACCATGGGGCGCCGGATCGCCTACGCCTGCGCGGCGCGACGCGTGCGCGCGAAACTCCATGACGTCTCCGGCGCGGCGCTCGCGGAGGCGCTGCCGGCCGTACATCTCCTGCTCGAAACCCGTGCGGAAGGCTGCGGCGGAACGCTGGCGGAGGCGCGCTCGCTCGTGGAGACCTGCGACGACCTGCAGGCGTGCGTGCGCGATGCGGACTGGGTCATCGAGACGGTGCCCGAAGATCTCGAACTCAAGCGCGTCGTCCTGGCCCGCATCGGCGCGGCGGCGCCCGCCACCGCCCTCATCGCCTCGAACACCTCATCCCTGCCCGGCTCGTGGCTGGCGGAATCCACGGGGCGCCCCGCGCGGTTCACGAACATGAATTTCGGCACCCCGGAGCACCTCAAGGTCGAGGTGATGGGGCACCCCGGGACCGCCCCCGAGACGACCGGCGCCGCGAAACGATTTCTCCGCCAACTCGGCCTCGTGCCGATCGTCGCCCGCCGCGAGATCCAGGGCTATCCGACGAACCGGATCTGGCGCGCGATCAAGAAGGAGGCGCTGCACCTGATCGCCGGGGGTTACCTGAGCGCGGAGGAGATCGACCGGGCGTGGATGCTCGACTGGGGGACTCGGATCGGCCCGTGCGGACTGATGGACGCGGTCGGACTCGACGTCATCCGGGACATCGAGCACGTGTACCACGAGGCGTCGGGCGACCCTGCGGACCGGCCGCCGGAATTCCTCGAGCGGATGATCGAGCGGGGAGACCTCGGCGTGAAGTCGGGGAAGGGGTTCTACACCTATCCATCTCCCGCCTTCGAACGGGAAGGCTGGCTCATCGGCCCGGACGACTGACGCCGGCGGGCAGAGCCCCGCACAACCGAATCGACTCCCGGCTTCTCCTTTTACGAAGATCTTCGTTGACAGCGAGGGCAGAGCCACGTATCCTCTCGTACGAAGATGTTCGTATATGGCTGGACCGCGGACGCGGCCCACAAGGGCCGGCAAGGGGGTGAGACCTTGAGAGACCCGACATTCAGCGACCGGGAACTGGACATCATGAGCGTCCTGTGGCGCAGGGGGTCCGGTTCGGTGAGCGAGGTTCAGGACGCGCTCGACGACGGGGTCGGCTACACGACGGTGCTCAAGATCCTCCAGATCCTGGAGAAGAAGGGCGCCGTCCGGCACGAGGCCGAGGGTCGCGCGTATCGCTACTTCCCGCTCGTCGCCTCCGAGACGGCCGGAGAGACGGCCCTGTCCCGGATCCGGGACAAGATCTTCGGCGGGTCGGCGGAACTCGTGCTCGCGCAACTCATCTCGGGCCGCGAGGTCTCGCCGGAAGAACTGGAGCGCATGCGGCGGATCCTCGATGAACTGGAGGAGAGCGAGCCATGACACTGGCCACGATGATCTACGGCCTGATCGTCGCCGTCCTCGTCGCCGGGGCCGCGTGGTTCCTCGATCGCGGTCTGCGGGCCCTCGGTCGGCCGACCCGGTGGGTCTGGATCGGCGCCCTCGGGGTCGGCGGACTGGCGCCGTTCTTCCCCCGACTCCTTCCCGCCGCGGCAACCACGGACGGTCCCGGACCGCTCGCTATTCCCGTCCACGCCCTGTACGAACTCGGGACGCCGGGAGCCGCGATCCCGTTACAGAGTGGGAGCGTGCTCGCCGGGATGCGTCTGGAGGACGCTCTCGGAGCCCTCTGGACCCTGGGCTCGGTACTCGTCCTCATCTTTTTTGCCCTGCTTTGCCTCCGGCTCCGGCGGCTGCGGGCGAGGTGGGAGCCTCGGGAGGTCTGCGGAGAGGAAGTCCTGCGGTCGGCGCGGTTCGGGCCGGCGGTCGTGGGGCTGATCCGGTCCTGGATCGTCCTTCCGTCGTGGACCTTCGGCCTCGGCGAGAGGGAACTCGAGATGGTCGTCCTCCACGAACGGGAGCATGTGCGGGCGCGCGATCCGGCACTCCTGGCGGCGGGGCTCCTGCTCGCCTCGCTCTCGCCCTGGAATCCCGCGGTCTGGTGGTCGCTCGCAAGGCTCCGCCTCGCCGTCGAAGGAGACTGCGACCGCCGCGTTCTGGCCCGTGGCACACCGGCGCGAGGCTACGCGCGCCTTCTCTTGACGGTCGCCGCCGGGTGTCGACGGACGCCGGATACCGTGCCGGCCCTGATTCGTGGCGGCCACCCTGTAATCGAAAGGAGACTCATGATGATCAGCACTGCGACGAGAAAGCCCCGAATCCGGGCTTCCATCATGGCAGCGGCGGCCGGGTTGGGTCTGTTCGCGCTGGCCTGCGACACCCCGATCCCGCAGAGCCCGGGCGAGCCCGAGCGCGCCTCGCGTCTGGAAGGCGTCGTCGGCTCGGAAGGCGTCGTCGGCGTGGAAGGAATCATTGGCGCGGAAACCACTGGCGGCCCGCGCGCGGGTTCCGGCCTGGAAGCCGAGATCGGGTACGTGGATGAAGATGGCAACCACCTGGTCCACTCGGGGAAATGGGCGGTCGATCCGGAAGCGGGCGTCGGGTACGTGGACGAAGACGGAGCCTTCCAGGCGCTCAAACTCGACCCGAAAGTCGAAGCGGAAATCGGCGCAACGATCGAGCGCATGGAGCGTGTGCGTGACATGGCGCGCGAGACGCGGGGGCAGCTGGGGGAGCGCTTGCAAGCGGGCGAAGTCGGGAAAGGAACGATCCCCAGAGATCTGTGGCTGCGTCTGGGAACCACGACGGAGGCCCTCGATGAGTTGTCGGGTCCCCGGTTGGAGAAGCTCACCACTGAGTTGGCCATGGAGGTCCGCCGGCTCCACGCGGCCTTCGAGGCAGGCGAGCTCACGCCCGAAGAAGCGCAGCGAATGTTCCGAACCCACATGGAGGGCCATAGCGTCCGTCTGCGCTTGCCCGACAAGCCGCACTGAATCCGCGACCCCGGGCCCGGAGACCGTTGCGGCCCGGCGTCCCCGGCGGCACCGTAACTCTGTTCGGTCGCGCCTCCGAGTCCTGACCCGCGGGTCGCGCTCGGAGGTGCCAGTCGCGGGACACTCCGACCCGGGAAAGACACATGACTCCGTCGCGCCGCCTCGCGGTTTCGTCCGCCGCCGTCCTGACGTTGGCCGCCTTCACCCCCGCCCCCGCGGTCGACCTCGTTCCCGCCCTCACCTGTGACCAGCTGACCGCCATGTCGTGGAGCGGCTTTGTGCTGGACGAGGTGTCGGAGGTCGAGGCCGGCGCGAACGATCCGGCCCACTGCCGCGTGCGCGGGACGATCGACGAGGAGATCCACTTCGAACTCCTCCTCCCGCTGGCCGGGGACTGGAACGGCCGCTTCCTCATGGGTGGCGGCGGCGGGTTCGTGGGGAGCGTCCAGAACCAGGCGCTCCAGTTCGCCGGGCCGGTCTCGGTGCTGACTCGCGGCTTCGCCACCGCGGGGACGGACACCGGACACCAGGGCCCGGGGATCGACGCGAGCTGGGCGCTGGACCGGCCCGACCGCGAGGTGAACTTCGGCCACCGGGCCGTGCACGTGACGGCGGAGGCGGCGAAGACCATCGTCCGGCTCTTCTACGGCCGCGACATCGAGTACTCGTATTTCATCGGCTGCTCCCGCGGCGGCGGCCAGGCGATGATGTCCTCGCAGCGCTATCCGGACGACTTCGACGGCATCGTGTCCGGAGCCCCCGCCTACGACTGGCCCGGGCTGGGCGCCTTCTTTCTCCAGACACAGCAGGCCCTGTATCCCGATCCGAACGACCTCGCGACCCCGGTCATCACGGACGAGGCCGCGGCGATCCTCGAGGCCGCGATCCTGGAGGCGTGCGACGGGAACGACGGCGTGGAAGACGGGTTCATGACGAACCCCATGGCATGCGATGTCGACATCGCCGCGATCGAGGGACTGACGGACGAACAGCGGGCGGCGGCGGAGGTGATCTACGGCGGCGCCCGCGCGGGAGACCGGCACATCTATCCGGGTTTCCCCTTCGGAGGCGAGACGGACGACGGAGGGTGGAAGCTGTGGGTCACCGGACGGGAGATGCAGTTGGGTCCGGGCGGACCGAACCTCCACTACGCCTTCGGCACCCAGATGTACAAGTACATCATCTTCGATGACCCGGACTTCGACTACTCCGCGTACGACTTCAGCGACTATTTCGAGTGGGAGGAGGACACGCGCCGCGCCCGAGGGCTCCTCAACGCGACGGACACGGACCTGAGCGGGTTCAAGACGGCGGGCGGGAAGCTGATCCTCTGGACCGGATGGTCGGACTCCGCGATCCCGGCGAGCGGCACGATCGCCTACTACGAGGGCGTGACCGCCGGCGACGAGGAGGCGGAGGACTACACGCGGTTGTTCATGCTGCCCGGCGTGCTGCACTGCGCCGGCGGTCCGGGGCCGGACTTCGTCGACTGGATCGCCGCCATCGAGTCGTGGGTCGAGGAGGACGAGGCCCCCGAGCGGCTCGTGGCGACGAAGTTCGGCGAGAGCGGCGTCGAGATGCAGCGGCCCGTGTGCCCGTGGCCGGCCCACGCCGCCTACAACGGCGCCGGCGACCCGAAGCGCGAGGACAGCTTCGAGTGCGTCGCTCCATGATCACGCTGCGCGTGAACGGCGAGACGCACACGGTCGATGTCGATCCGTCGACGACGCTGCTCTACGTCCTCCGGAACGACCTCGGACTGCGGGGGCCCCGGTTCGGCTGCGGCCTCGGCCAGTGCGGGACGTGCACGGTGCTCATGGACGGCCGCGCGATCCGCTCGTGCATGCGGCCGGTGTCACGCGCCACGGGCGAGATCACCACGCTCGAAGGGCTGTCGGCCACGGGTGAGCTGGATCCCGTCCAGCAGGCGTGGATCGACGAGCAGGTGCCGCAGTGCGGGTACTGCCAGAACGGCCAGATCCTCACGGCCAAGGCGCTCCTGGACCGCAATCCGACGCCGAGCGATGAGGAGATCCGGCAGGGGATGAACGGCGCCCTCTGCCGCTGCATGACGTACTACCGCATCCAGTCCGCCGTGAGACGGGCCTCGGAGGCGATGGCTGACCGGACGAACGGAGCGGACGGCGTCGGTGGGGAGGTGGGGCGGTGAGGCGCGCCGAGCGGTTGCCCGCGGGGATCGACAGGGCGCTGGCCCCGTGGGAGGAGAGCACCTCCCGCAGGGACTTCCTCAAGACGTCGGGGGTGTTCGTCCTCGGCTTCAGCGGTGTGGGGGGCATCGGTGTGGCGGGGCTTGGCCGGAACGGCCCCCGAGCCCCCGATGAGGCGAACCTGTATCCCGATCCGGACTTTCTCCAGCTCGACTCGTGGCTCGTCGTGCATGACGACGGCACGGCCACCTTCTACGTCGGCAAGACCGATGGCGGGCAGGGCACGGGAACCGCGATGCGGCAGATGATGTGCGACGAACTTGACCTCGCCTATGATCGGGCGACCCTCGTCATGGGCCGCACCGACATGACGGTGGACCAGGGCGGCTCGGGCGGTTCGGACGCCATCGAGCGTGACGCGCTGGCGGCGCGACGGGTCGCGGCGGAAGCGCGTCGAGTGCTGCTGGAACTGGCCGCGGAGCGCTTCGAGATCCCTGTCGACGAACTCACCGTCAGCGAAGGCGTCATCTCCGCGGCCTCCGATCCCTCGAGAACAGCGACGTACGGCGAACTGATCGGCGGCCGACGCTTCGACATCGCCCTCACGGGGAGGAATGTCAACGAGACGACCGGTCTGGCGCCGGTCAAACCGGTCCGGGAACTGAAGATCGTCGGACAGTCCATCCCACGGTACGACATCCCCGCCAAGGTCGACGGGTCGCTCGAGTGGGCGGTCGACGTGACGCTCCCGGGGATGGTCCACGCCAGGAACGTGCGTCCGCCCTTCGCCGGCGCGAGGCTCGTCTCCATCGACGAATCCTCCGTGCGCGGGATCCCCGGCTTCATCCGCGTCGTCCACGAGGGAAACTACGTCGCGGTCGTCTGCGAACGGGAGGAACAGGCGATCCAGGCGGCGGAGAACCTCGCGGTGGAGTGGGAGAAGCCGGCGACGGCGCCCTTCCCGCCGTCCGAAGACCTCTTCGACTACATGCGCGGCGCGACCCCCGTCGGCGCGGGCACCGGGAACTCTCCGCGTCCCCGCGCGGAGGGCGACCCCGACGCGGCGCTCGCGGGTGCGGCGATGGTCGTCGAGGCCGGCTACGACATCCCCTTCCAGGGACACACCGCGATCGGTCCCGCCCACGCCGTGGCGGACCCATCGGACGGGCAGATGACGATCTACACGAACGACATGAAGCCCTACAGCCACCGCACGGGGATCGCCGAGTTCCTCGGCATGCCGCCGGAGCAGGTGCGGGTGATCTGGATGGAGGGCCCGCAACTCTACGGGCGCACGGCGGCGGACGACGCGGGCTTCGAGGCGGCGTACCTGGCCCGGGAGCTGGGCCGACCCGTGCGGGTGCAGTGGATGCGGCACGAGGAGACGGCGTGGGACACGAAAGGCCCGGCGTTCGCCATCGACCTGCGCGGGGGGCTCGACGAGGCGGGGAACGTGGTCGCGCTCGCCTACCGCGCTCGCATCGCCAACTACGCGCACGTGGGGTACAACCAGGCGGATACCGTGCTCGTCGCCCAGCTCATGGGGATCCGCCCCGAGCGCCCGTCCCCCGGCGGCGGCCGGGGGCCCGATGCCATGTACCACATTCCGAACCGTCGGGAGGAGACGCGGGCCGTCCGGTTCCCGCTCGCCTTCGAGACGCCGCTCCGCACCGGGAACCTGCGCGACCCCAACGGACCGCAGACGACGTTCGCCGGGGAGTCGTTCATCGATGAGATGGCCGGGGCGTCGAACGCGGACCCCGTCGAGTTCCGGCTGCGTCTCCTGCGCGGGTCGACCGACGACGACGCGACATTCCGCCGGGCCCGCTCCATCGCCGTCGTGGAGGCGGCGGCGGACGCGTACGGCTGGGACGCGAGGCCCTCGCCCCCCGCGCCGGGCGACGAGCGCATCCTCACCGGACGCGGCATCTCCTACGCGTACCGCATACAGACCGCGGTCGCCACCATCGCGGAGGTCGAGGTCGACCGGGAGAGCGGACGCGTGTGGGTGAAGCGCATGGTGTGCGCGCACGACTGCGGCCTCGTGATCAACCCGGACGGCCTCGAGAGCACGATCCAGGGCAACCTCCTGCACGGGATCAGCCGGACGCTGTACGAGGAGGTGCAGTTCGACGGGGCGAGAGTGACGAGCGTCGACTGGCGCACGCACCCGACGCTGACCCACCGCGATGCGCCCGAGCAGATCGATGTCGTGATCGTGAACGGGGACCCGAACCCGGACCGCCCGGACCTGCCGCACTACGGGGCGGGCGAGCCCTCGCACCGCACGGTCCCCGCCGCCATCGCGAACGCGATCGCCGACGCGACCGGCGTCCGCATGCGCCGCATCCCCCTGCGCCCCGAGCGCGTGCTCGCGGAGTTGATGGCGGCGGGACTGTAGCTCCGAGAGGATTGACCCGGGCGGCGGTCGGGCCCGCCCTTCGTCCCGGCGAGTTCATAGCGCTCATCGCGCTGTTGATGTCGCTCGTCGCCCTCTCGATCGACGCGATGTTGCCGGCCCTGCCTGCGATCGGCGCCGACCTCGGGGTGTTGCACCGGAACGACGCCCAGTTCGTCATCACGGCGGTCTTTCTGGGACTCGGGCTCGGCCAGATCCTCTTCGGTCCGCTCTCCGATCGCATCGGGCGCCGGGCCGCGATACACGCCGGCCTCGCCCTGTTCATGGCCGGATGTCTCGTGAGCATATTCGCGCCCACCTTCGCCGTGATGGTCGCGGGTCGCGTCCTGCAGGGCATCGGAGTCGCGGCCCCGCGCATCGTGACCATTGCCATGGTGCGCGATCAGTACGAAGGACGCCGCATGGCGCGCCTCATGTCCTTCGCGATGGCGGTGTTCATCCTCGTTCCCATCATCGCTCCGGCCCTGGGCCAGGGGATCCTGTGGTTCGGGGACTGGCGCGCCATCTTCGGCACGATCTTCGCCATCGCCGCGATCGCGTTGGCGTGGTTCTCGCTTCGCCAGCCCGAGACCCTGCCCGCTGTCCGCCGCCGACCCCTCTCCCCGCGGGACATCGGCCGGGCCGTCCTGGAAGTCGTGAGAACCCGTGCCGCATTCGGATACACACTCGCCGCGGGATGCGCGTCCGCGCCCTTTCTCGCCTACCTGAGTTCCGCCCAGCAGATCTTCCAGGACGCCTATCGCACCGGCGCGCTCTTTCCGCTCTGGTTCGGCGTCCTCGCCCTCGCCTTCGGGTGCGCCTCGCTCCTCAACGGACGCCTCGTGATGAAGCATGGGATGCGCCGGCTCTCGAGGGCGGCGACGGCGACCTCCGTCCTGGTCTCGGCCGCGGCCTGCGGGCTGGCCGTCCCCTTCGAGGGGCTGCCTCCATTCGGGCTTTTTCTGGGCTACATGCTCGTCGCCTTCTTCTGTATCGGGCTCTTGTTCGGGAATCTCAATGCGCTCGCGATGAAGCCGCTCGGCCACATCGCCGGCGTGGGCGCGGCGGTCGTCGCTTCGCTCTCCACGTTCATCGCGGTGCCGGCCGGTGCGCTCGTGGGCCACCGCTTCGACGGAACCGTGTACCCGCTGATCGCCGCCTTCGCCGTCTTCGGAGCGGGGACGCTGGCCGCCATGCGGTGGGCCGAGAGCGGTGGAGGGGGTTAGGGCCGTTCGTTCCCCGCGCTCGGGATCCCGCGCGGCTGAACCGCGTCTCGAATTCCTCGCGGGCAGCTGCGGCCGGGACGCCGGAGCCCGGGGCCGGTGGCGGAGGACCATCGAGAATGCCGCGGATCCGGCCCGTCGCCGTGTCGCGCAGGAGCGTGACGGGATCGTCGCTGTCGCGGTCGAGGGTCGCCGAGTCTCGCGGACCCCGCAGGGCGATGCTCGCCAGTTCCCCGGTCCAATTCGCCGGCAGAGCGAAGGAGAACCCGGCGCGGTCATCGTCCGTGTCGGTGAACTCCGCCATGGCGAACGACACCGGGAAGAGCTCGGCGCCGGTCTCGGCGAACACCCGAATGACCGAAACAAACGGGATTGAAGCCGAGATTGCCAACGGTCGCCAAGAAAGGGGGAAAGACGCGACAATCCCTGCGGCGGATCAGGTCTTGATGTAGATGCCGCGGCGGTGGAGGAGCCACATGATGCCGAGCCAGAACAGCACCTGGGCCAGCGCGAAGGCCAGCGATCCGCCGTAGTTTCCCGCCCAGGACCTGAAGGCGTTCTCGTACAACCACGCGCTCAGCGACATGCCCCCGTCGCCCCCGACCGGGATCCGGGCCAGCATCTTGGCGAACATGCCGGAGGCTACGAACACGGCGATCGAATTCATCCCGTACACGACGAACGGCATCACCCACGCCCCGCGCCAGCGCTTCGCGTCGATGAGCCAGTACATGGCGCCGAACAGGAGCAGGGCCGTCCCCGCGCTGAAGAGGACGTAGGAACTCGACCACAGGTTCTTGTTGATCGGGAACACCGTGTCCCACGCGAGTCCGAGCACGACGAGCGAGGCGCCGGCGATCCACATTCCGCGCGAGATCGCCACTCCCGAGCGCTCCGACCGGAGCCACTCCCCGCAGAAGATCCCCAGCAGACAGGTCCCGATGGCCGGCAGCGTGGAGAGAAGCCCTTCCGGATCCCACGTCCCCTGCCACAGCCGGTCTCCCATGAGGAGCCGGTCCAGGCGGGCGCCGAGGTTCCCGTCCGGCGACAGGTCCCCCGCCACGAGCGCCCAGTACCCGAAGAGGAGAACGCCCACCGCGGTCCACCGCACGCGGGCGGATCCCCACAGGTAGAGCGCCGCCGCCGCGCAGTAGACGAGTCCGATCCGCTGCAGCACCCCGTAGAGTCGCATGTCGAAGAGGTCGAAGTCCGGGATGGCCCGCATCGCCAGACCCAACCCGATCAGAATGAGCGAGCGGCGGATGACGTGCCGGAACAGTCGCCCCCGGTCCGTGCCCTCCGCGAGGCGGCGCGAGAAGGAGAAGGGGAGCGCGACGCCGACGATGAACAGGAAGTAGGGGAAGATGAGATCGGTGGGCGTCCACCCGTGCCACTCCGCGTGGGCGAGGGGCGCGTAGACATGGCTCCAACTGCCGGGATTGTTGACGAGGATCATCGCCGCGATCGTCAACCCCCGGAACGCGTCGAGCGAGACGACGCGCCCACCCGTCGGTTCGGTCATGACGAACCCCGTGCCGTGCTGGAAGTTGTCCTCCGGGCTACCTGCGGGAGCGGTCTCCCCCGCGGCCCCTGCCACCGCCGCCGGCCATGGAGCGGTTCCCGAGATACCAGGTGAAGTTCAGCATCACGTACTGCGTGAGCGACTCGATCCGACTCTCCCGAATGAAGCCGGGCGAGTTCGTGTACGTCACCCCCTGATTCTGGCCCAGAAGGTCGAACCCCACCAGCCGGATCTCGGCCTGGTCGTTCAGGATGCGGCGCTGCAGGGAAGCCTCCCAGAGCGCGACATTCCGCCCCGGGCCGAACAGGTCCTGGTCGTAGAGCCTCCACTGGAACTCCGTGCCCAGCGTCCACGCCCCCAGGTAGAAGTCCGCGCTCCCGTACAGCGTGGAATTGACGTAGTCCTCGTTCAACTCCTCGTTCAAGGAATAGCTGACGTCGCTCAGCGTCACCTTGGCGCCGCCGCGCACATCGTAGTCCTCCTTGGCGCGGTTCTCGAGTTCGATCCCGAAGGTGTGCGAGAGCGAGCGGCTCAGGTTCTCGACCTGGTTCACGAACTCGTTCGAACTGGAGTATCCGAGGTTGTAGTTCAGGTCCACCTGTCCGCCCATCCAGCGCAGCGGCGTTCCGAAGCTCGCGCCGCCGTTCGCCGACCACGAGCGCCCGAGGTTCACGGGCGAAATCGTCTGGAGCCCCCGCTCCGTCACCGTCCGGGCCTGGGAGATGTCGTTCGTCGTGACGCTGACGTTCGCCCAGGTGAACAGGTTGACGAAGCTGAACGTGTCGAAGAAGCGGTATTCCGTCCGCAGACGGTGCGTGTATTCCGGCTGCAGGTCCGGGTTCCCCACCCGGATCCGCAACGGATCGCGATTGTCGACGAAGGGCTGAAGATCCGTCATGCGCGGCTCGCGCGTGGACGTCGAGTACCGGAACTGAAGCGTGCGCATGTCGTCGAGCTGCAGCCGGTATTCGGCGTTGGGCAGCACATGCGTGTATCCGTTCGTGATCTCCTCGCTCCGGTCGAGGATCGTCCCCTCGAGATTCGAACCCTGGAGGCGCAGTCCGAGCACGAGCCGTCCGGCCTCGTTCGAGCGGTTGAAGCGAAAGCCGCCGCGCAGGTAGCTGTACGTCCGCTCGAACCCGGAGGTGAGGAGCGGGTTCAGCGTCCGGCCGTCAGGCCCGATGTCGAACACCGACTGGTTCTCGTCCTCGGCGGTCGCGCTCCGCTCGCCGTAGACCTCCAGCATGGAGCCGGCGGGCATGGGCTGCGTCATGGACAACCGGACCGAGTGCGTCAGCGTCTGGCCGACATTCGTCTGCTCCTGGAGCACGTCGCCGGCCCGGGCCCGCGGGTTCTCCACGTTGCCCTCGATCGACGACGCGAGGTTCGTAAAGCGGTCGGCATCGCTGAGGTTCACCCGGGCCTCCGCGAAAAGACTCCGCCCGCTGTCGTCGAGTCGCTTGCGCCACGTGAGTCGGGCGTCGCCGCCCACGTCGTCGCTGTCCACGTCGTAGTTCGTCGCCGCGGCCGTGAGGAACTGTCCGGTGCCCGAGCGCGTGTCCTGGAAGTCGACGCGGTCGAGCAGCGAGGCGCGGGCGTTCAGATTCCCGCGCAGCCGCAGTTCATGGCCCTCCGAGAGCGTGAACTGGGAATTGAGGTTGACCCGGTGGCTCGAGTTGTCGGTGTCCGTGCGCGTGGCGCGGTCGACGAGGGATGAAGCGCTCGTGCCGAGGAGTTGCTCCTGCCTTTGCGTCTCGTTCTGGAAGTTGTCGAGCGTGGTGAGGCGGTAGCTCGTCCGGATCCAGTGGTCGTCGTTTCCGCCGAAGTCGTGGTTGACGTTGAGCGCCAGCATCGCGGTCTCGGTGAGCCCGTCGTCGCCGCCGCCGCCGCGGCCGAAGTCCCGTCCGCCGAACGACATCGCATCGCCCCACCCGAACCCGGCCTGGTTCACGTTGTTCGCGCTTCCGACGAGGGCAAGCTGCGTGGTGGGGGAGAAACGGTTGATCGACAAGGCACCCGCGTACGGAATCCCGCCGGCCACCGTCCCGGACTCGCTGGTGGCGGGGAGCCGCGCGGCCGCGCGTTCGCCGAATCCGGGGGAAACGGAGGCGTTCTCCACATCTGCCCCGAGTCCGCCCGACGTGCGGCCGAAATAGCCCGACCGCGCCTCTTCCTTGAGTTCCAGGTTGATCGTCCGCTCTTCCTCGCCGTCGGCGATGCCCGTGAACTCGGCCATGTCCGATTCCTTGTCGTAGACCTCCACGCGGTCCACGGCCTCGGCGGGCAGATTCTGGGTCGCCATCGTGGGGTCGCCCCCGAAGAACTCCCTGCCGTCTACGAGGACGTTCTCGACCTCTTCGCCCTGCGCCGTGATGGATCCGTCGGTCTCGACCTCGATCCCCGGAAGCTGGCGGAGGAGGTCCTCCACCGTCGCGTTGGGCCGCGTCCGGAAGGCAAGGGCGTTGTAGCCGAGGGTGTCGCGCCGGTTCAGGAAGGGCACGTGGTCGAGGGTAATGACGAGCGGGTCCATCTCCACCGGCATCACCTCGAGCGTGATCGTGCCGACGCGTACGTCCTCACCCGCGAGGGAGAGATCCTGCCGCACCGTGCCGTGTCCGAGGAGGGTGATCTGCAGTATGTACTCCCCGGGTTCCAGGTCCCCCAGAGCGAAGATGCCGTCGCCGCTGGAGGTCGTGAAACGGGTCAGCACCGAGTCGGGCTTCGCGAGCGCCACCACCATGGCGCCGCTAAGCCCCTCGCCCGCCGCGTCGGCGATCACGCCGCTCACGGTGTATTCGTCCTGGGCCTGGACGAGACCGGGCAGGAGCGCCGTGAACGCCAGCGCCGTCGCCACCAGCGCCAGGATCGGGCGCGTTCGCGCCGGGAACGCCGGGGTCGGACCCATCGACCCGGCCCGCCTCATCGGAGCCCCCCGTCGAAGGGGCGACGCCGGTTGCCGGCTCCGCGCGTGGCCCGGATTTCCTCGAGTTTCTCCGCCACGAGGGCTTCGTACTCCTCGCGCGTGACCATCTCCCCCTCCGTCGGCGGGGCGATCTCGACGTCGCCGAGGCCGTCGAGATTCACCTCAGTCGCCGAATAAAGGAGGTGGCCGCCGTCCAGCGAGAGCACGAGGATGAGCCCGGGCAGCCCGCCGTACTCGCCGGGGCCTGCCTGCACCGGGATCTGCGGCGTGAACCAGGCTTCGATCTCCGCCCCGTCGTGGACGGCCGTTGCCTTCTGGACCATGTAGCCGAGAAACTCGCGCTGCTCGGTGCCGAGCTTCCACTGGTACGTGGGCCGGTCCCCCGCGATGAGGAACGTCCGGCCCATGAACTCGCGCGTTTCCGTGATCGCCCCGCTCCCGAAGTCCACATAGGCCTGGAGCAGGTCCTCCTGATCGCTGCGCGAGGCGGACGCCATCCGCAGTCGCAGGGCCATCCCGAGCGCGCGGCGGTCCATCCGGTCCGAGCCGCCGGCGCCGCCCCCGCGGGCCTCTTCCGCCTCCTCGGGATCCGGCATCATGATCGACCGGGAGCCATCGAAGAGAAGCACCATCGAGGCCGCGCTCTGCGCCGCGATCCGGTCGCGCAACTCCGCCCAGCGCTCCGGCACGTGGAAGTCGTATTGCACGGAGCGCAGGTAGTGGACATGGCCGGCCTGCGCACCCAGCGCCGCTGGCGCGAGGCCCGCGATGGCCACCGGGAGAACCACCGGCAGGGCCACCGGGAGGAGACGCTGGAATCGTCGCTCAAACCGTCGTCGTGTACGTCGTCGTGTAATCATGGAACCCGCCGCTTGTCGTCCGTCGTCCGTTAGATGGGACACACGGCGCCAAGGTCACGTTGTAGAGAGCCCCGCACGACGAAGCGGAGGCAACCGGCGGCGTCAGGACCAGAGCGTCGAGACAGGCGCGGCGGCCAGGCGGGAGCCGAAGGGGGTCGTCCGGTCGTGGTCGTGAAGGACCAGCCCCTGCGCAAAGCGATCGCCACAGGCGGCCTTGAGGCGCTCGAGACCGGCAAAATCGCGCCGCGAGACCGTGGCCGACGCTTTGACCTCGATCCCTACCACCCGCCCGCCTCCGTCTTCCAGTACGACATCGACCTCGTGGCCTTCCTTGTCCCGGAAATGGGAGAACGTGTAGGGATCGTCAGCCCAACTCTCCAGCTTCAGGAGTTCGCCGACGACGAAGGTTTCCAGCAGTGGGCCGAACCGCGTCCGGTCGCGACGCAGCTTTTCCGGCGAGAGCCGGCTCCAGGACGCCAGCAATCCGGAATCGAGGAAGTGCAGCTTCGGCGACTTCACGAGACGTTTCAGAGCGTTCGAATACCAGGGTTGAAGCGTCCGAATGAGGAACAGGTCTTCGAGCACGCCTACGTATCTTTTCGTCGTCACGTGGTTCATATCCAGCACGGAGCCGAATCCCGAGTAGTTCACAAGCTGCCCGGAATGTGCGGCAAGAACGCCAAGTAACTTCGGCATGGACTGGAGTTGGTCGATGCGGGCGACATCGCGAACGTCGCGCTGCAGGATTGCTTCGACGTAGTTCAGGTGCCAATCCCGGCGCCGGCGCCACGCCGAACGAGTCAGTGCCTCGGGATACCCTCCAGCGAGAACGACGTCCAGGAGACCGGTATCCAGGATGGGGGTGGCGGAGGTTGGGGCGTCGCCTGCGAATGCCCGCTCCAGAAAGGTGGTTCGGGTTCCTCGCAACTCCGCCTGTGCGAGGGGCAGCAGGCGTATGATCTCCATGCGTCCCGCGAGGGAGTCCGCGACGCGGGGCAGCGTCATCAGGTTCGCGGATCCCGTGAGCAGAAAGCGTCCCGGCCGGGGGTCGGTGTCGACGGCGGTCTTGATCGCCAGCAAGAGATCCGGTACGCGCTGGATCTCATCAATCACGGCTCGGTCGAGGCCACGCACGAAACCGGTCGGATCGGTCGCGGCAGCATTGAGAGTGATGGCGTCGTCGAGCGTGAAGAAGGGGATATCCGTGCCCGCGACCTGTTGTGCCAGCGTGGTCTTCCCTGACTGACGGGGACCGCACAGCATCACGACTCGCGTGTCCGTCAAGGCCTCCATGATTCGGTTTTCAACAAAACGGCGATACAACATTTGGGTCCTTTCGGGTTCCCGGATGTTGCGACCAATTGAAAGATTGCGTCCGTCTGATTGAAAGATTGTATCTGGCTGATTGAAAGTCAAGCTTCGTCTATTTGAAAGCGCATCGAGAAACGGATGGCTCCCCACCAACCCGGGGATGGGGGCTACGCCGGCGCGTCGATGGCCACGCGGCGCACCTCACGGCGCAGGACGCGGCGCAGGCGAGCGAAGAGGAGGACCGCCACCGCGGCGAGTCCGGCGGCCAGGCCCCACCACAGGCCGCGCGGCCCCCAGTCGGCGCGGAAGGCCAGGAAGTAGCTCACCGGCACGCCGAGCAGCCAGAAGCCGAGGGCGTTGACGAGGAAGGGCGTGAAGGTGTCTCCGGCGCCGCGCAGCACGCCGGCCGCGACGGTCTGGAGGCCGTCGGTGACCTGGAAGACGCCGGCGATCGGAATCAGGGAGGCGGCGATCGCGATGACCGGGAGATCGTGCGAGTAGAGGCCGGCCCAGAAGCGGGGGAAGAGGAGAAAGGCGGCGGCGGTCGCGAGCATGAAGACGCCGCTGATCTGGATCCCGGCGGCCGCGGCCCGCCTCGCCGCGTCCATGTCCGCCTGTCCGACGGCGTGTCCCACCCGGACGGCGGAAGCGGCCGCGATCCCGAACGGCACCATGAAGGTGAGCGCGGCGAGGTTGAGCGCGATCTGGTGACCCGCCATCGCCTCGGTGCCGAGCCAGCCCATCATGACGCCGATCACGGCGAAGGCCCCGAACTCGAGCTGCTGCTGAAAGCCGATCGGCGTGCCCAGCCGCACCATGCGCACGAGTGCGCGCCCGTGGAGGGCCTCGCGCCGAAACCGGCCCAGGTAGGGACGCATCGAGCGCCAGGACAGCGTCAGGAGCGCCACCGCCATGCACCAGCGGGCGAGACTCGACCCCCACGCCGAGCCCACGGCCCCGAGTTGCGGGACCCCGAGATTCCCGTAGATCAGGATCCAGTTGAGGAAGGCGTTCAGCGCGTTCGCTCCCACGATCGTCCACACGATCGGCGCCACGCGACCCATCGCCTGCAGGCTCTGCCGGAGTACGACGAACGCGTAGAAGGGGAGCATCCCGAGGATCGACCCGAGCGCGTACCCCCCGGCCACCGGCACGACATCGGCGGGCTGCCGCAGGAGCGCGAAGACGCGCGTGGCAGGCAGAAAAAGCAGGGAGGTGATCGCCGTCAGAAAGAGGGTGAGCACGAGCGCCCGCTGGATCCCCCGGGCGGCCGCTTCATGGTCGCCCGCCCCCACACCCTGCGAGACGATGGGATCGAGGGCCATGAGCACGCCCATCCCGAACACGGCGATCTGGAAGAAGTAGATATTGCCCAGGCCGACCGCGGCGAGATCGGTCGCCGACAGGTGGCCGACCATGAGCGTGTCCACGACGCCCATCATCATGATGCCGACCTGGACGGTCACGATCGGGAGGGCCAGGCGCAGCATGCGGGCGAGGTCCGCCCAGCGGGGGGTGAGGTTCATCGCGCAATCCTGCGCCCGGCGCGTAGGGAAAGGCAAATCCGGAAGGGCAAATCCGTTGCCGCCCCCCGGCGCCGCGGATAGACTCCGCCTCACCCGCTCGGCGGGCCGAAAGCGGGCACAATCGCGCGGGAATGGAGCGGGAATCGCGCGGGAATCGAGGGGGAAAGATCGAGATTCTGACGTTCACGGGCGGACCGTTCGTGCAGAACACGCTGCTGCTGGTCTGCGAGGATGGCCGCACCGGGCTCCTGATCGACCCCGGAGCCGCGACACCGGAGGCGCTGGCCGAGGCGCGCGCCCGCGACCTGGACATCGCGGCGCTCCTCGTCACCCACGCCCACCTGGATCACATCGACGGCCTCAGGGAGGCGAAGGGGGAGACCGGGGCGCCCATTTACCTCCATCCGCTGGACCGGCCGCTCTACGACAACGTGGCGAACCAGGCCCTCGTCTTCGGGGTGCCATGCGTGGAACCGCCGCCGCCCGACATCGACCTGGTCCCCGGCACGAACATCGCCTTCGGCGGCTCGGAGTTCGAAGTGGCGTTCGTGCCCGGCCACGCTCCGGGACACGTGATGTTCGTCTCCACGTCATACCCCGTGGCGATCGTGGGCGACGTGATCTTCCGCGGGTCGATCGGACGGACGGATCTCCCGAACGGGAACTACGGCGTGCTCATGGAGTCCATCCGGTCGCAGGTGCTGACACTACCGCCCGAGACCCGCCTCTACCCCGGCCACGGCCCCGAGACCACCGTGGGCGTGGAGCGCGACACCAACCCCTTCGTCCTCCAACTCCACAGCGGCCGCTGGGTCTGACCCCCGCCGGGCCCGACCCGCGCGCCGCGTAGCGTGGCCGTTGGGCTACGGGTTCGTGGCTACGGGCTCGAACGCCTTGAGCACCTCCCGCGTCATGTCCCAGCGGTCGAAGCCCTGCCGGCCGTAGTCGAGCCCGCGCCGGACGATGACGACATCGTGTGACGGGACGATGACGACGAACTGGCCGCGGTTGCCGGCGGTGGAGTAGGCGCCCTTCGGCACGTCCGTGCGGCCGTCGGGCACGAGCCAGAACTGGCCGCCGTAGAAGTTGCCCGTCTCGGACGTGGCGGGGGCCGGCGCCCGCACGAAGTCGATCCACTCCTCGGAGATCAGGCGCTCGTCCTTCCACATTCCGTTCTGCGCGTAGAGCAGCCCGAAGCGGGCCAGATCCCGGGCCGTCGTGTAGACCTGGCTGCTCATGATGAAGTCGCCGAAGCGGTCGGTGCTGAGGAACGTGTTCCGCATCCCGATCCGGTCGAGAAGGCGTTCCCGCGGGAACTCGAGGTAGGCCTGCGGGTCGCCGATCGCCTGCTTCATCGCGTACACGCCGAGCAGCGTGTCGTAGTTCTCGTAGTCCCAGAACGTGCCGGGCTCCCGCATGAGCGAGCGGTTGCGCGCCCCGTCCACCGAACTCGCGCCCGCCCAGTAGGAGAAGCCGGAACCGGTCGCGTACTCCATCCCCCAGCTGTCCACGGGATAGAGTCCGCTGGACATGTTGAGTGCGTGACGGAGGGTGATCTCGCGCCGGGGATCGGTCTCCGCGGACCCCGCGTTCCCGGGCAGCCAGTCGAAGGGCAGGGGCTCGTCGAGCGCCAGCTTGCCCTCGTCCACGAGCATGCCGATGAGCGTCGAGGCGATGCTCTTCGCGGTCGACCACGTGCGGGTCTTCGTGAACATGTCGATGCCGGGAGCGTAGCGCTCGTGGATGATCTGCCCGTCGTGCACGACGATGAGACTGAGCGTCACCTGCTCCGGGGACTCGCGGTCGAACGTCCAGTCGGAGGCGGCCTGGAGGGCCCCCGGGTCGACGCCGGCCGGGAGCGGGCGACTCATGACGAGGTCGCCGTCGGGCCACGCCACGGCCGAGGGATCGCCGGCCAGCGGCGGCGCCTCCAGGATCGGCAGGTCGTCGATGTCGTCGAAGGTCTGGTCCGGCGACAGGATCACGCACCCGATCCCTTCGCGGAACGCCGCCCTCATGGTCGGGATCGCGCCGGGTTCGCCGATGGCGACGGCCTTCCTCTCCCAGTCCACGACGTAGTCGCCGCCCTCGGCCGTCCCGACCGGGTCGCGCAGATAGGCGAGTTCCTGCTCGAAGACCTGCTCCAGCGTCCGGTCTCCCGTGAACAGGCCGTTGCACTGGAGGATGGCCTGGACGCCGCGCTGGATCATCTCCCGCTGCGGAGCGAAGTAATCGTAGGACCGCTCCTGCTGGGCAGCCGCGGCTGCCGGTGCGAGAAGAGCGAGCGCGATGGCCGCGAACGTGAGGCGTTTCATGGCTTCCCCCGGAATCCGGACGACAGGTTTCTGGAACCCTGCCAACATGCGGGACGCACGCGGTCCCGGCCACGGGTGCGAAGGTCGCGCAGGCGGCCGGGCGGGAATATCGTGTCCCCGTGACCGACCAGATTCTCTACGGCAGCATTGCGCTCATCGCGCTCACGAATCCGCTCGCCGAGCTTCCGTTCTTCTTCGCGGCGACGGACGGGTTTTCGCGCGTGGAACTCCGGCGCGCGGCCGTGAAGGTGGCGGTGGGAGTGCTCATCGTACTCACCGTCGCCGCGGTCGCCGGCGCGCGCATCCTGGACCTCTTCGACGTGAGCTTCGCCGCGTTCCGGACGGCCGGCGGCCTCGTCGTCATCCTCGCCGCGCTCGAGATGCTCCGCGGGGCCGGGTTCGGGATTACGGGCGTACGCCGGGATCCGGGCGAGACCGAGGACCACCTCTGGGTTCCGCTCGTCATGCCGCTGATCGCGGGGCCGGCGTCGATCACCGCCGTGATCACGCTGGCGCTGGACGAGGCCGGCGCGCTGATCGGGATTCCCGTCGCCACGCTCGTCGCGGTGCTGGTCGCGTCGTTGGGCGTGCTCGCGGTGCTCCTGGCGGCCAGCTTCCTTTCGCATGCGCTGAGCCGCCGGGCGGTGCGGATCTTCGAGCGCTTCTCGGGTCTGATCCTGCTCGCCATCGGCTGCCAGATGTGCCTCAGCGGCATCCGGGAGTTCTTCGTCGCCTGACGGAGTCGGCTAGCTGACCGGAGGCTGATCGCGCCGCGTCGCCGGGATGGGGGCTTACCGAACCACGTCGACGGCGACGTCCTGATCGAAGCGGGCGCCGAGGTCGGAGAGGAAGAGCGATGCGGTGGCGTGGTGCCCCATGAGGTAGCGGCTCACGAAGCGGAAGACCGGGCTGTAGACCTCGCCCTCCTCGGTGATCGTAACGGTCGCTCCCGCGGCGGCGGGTTCGATCTCGAAGATCCATCGGCCGCCGAAAGGCATGCCCTCCGAGAGAATCGTCGTCACGAGCCGCGTCGGAGGCTCGCTCTCCGTCAACTCCATGGGAAGCGGTCCGGTGGCGCCGAGTTCCACCCAGGCCGGCTTTCCGTCCCGCGCCGGCAGCTCCTCGATGCCTTCGACGGCCGGTCGCCATTCGGGATACGCCCGGTAGTTGGCAACGGTCGCGAAGATCTCCTCGGGTGAGGTAGAGAACTCGGCGCGCACCGCCGCCACGTGATCCTGCGGCAGGAAACTGCCGACGCCGTAGACGACGCCGACCAGGCCCGCGATGACGATGAGCATGCCGATGATGATGCGCTTCAAGGTGCGATTCATGGGATCGTCTTCAGTGCGGAGGATCGATGATCTCGGAGGATGGGAAGCGTGAGACAGGTCGGCCCGCCCTCACAGGGGATGCAGAGCGCGTCCCCCTCGAAACAGGTGACTTCGCAGCCCGCCTCTTGCATGAGTCGGACAGTGTCGGGGAAGCCGTCGAGGGCGATGCAGCGCCGCGGGGCCGTCGCGAGGACGTTGAGGTTCAGGCCGCCGGAGGCCCGGAACTCTTCATCTCCCGCTTCCAGGAGTTCGATGCCGCGCTCCCGCATCGACTGGTGAAGCGCGACCGGGAAGAGCCGCGGATAGATGAGCGCCAAATCGCGGTCCAGCGGGCTGACGAGCGAGAGCAGGTGAAGGCAGGCGGCGCTTCCCTGCCACATCGGGAGATCGAAGGCGCGGACTTCGATGCCGAGCGGCGACAGGAAGTCGCGGAGCTGGTCGATGCCGGCCTGGTTCGTGCGAAAGCCGCGGCCCACGGCGAGCGTGGCATCGTCGATCCACAGGAGGTCGCCGCCCTCCGCGGTTCCCGGGGGCTCGATGGCGCCGACCACCGGCACACCGACCCGCCGGTAGAGCGCCTCGTGGCTTGCCACCTCCGGCTGCCGCAGGGCCTTCCCGGGCCGCAACAGGATCGCGCCGCCGGAGGTCATGAAGGAAGGGTCGAAGGGGAAGATCGCGTCGGCGAGTCCGTCGTCCCCCGCGCCATCGATCCACTCGATCTCGGCGCCCGAGGCCGCGACGCACGCCGCGAACGCGTCGTACTGGCGGAGCAGCCGGTCGGGGTCGATTGGCTCCGCGTAGTGCCAGCGCGCCGGATCCGCCGCCAGCGTCGCCCGGCCCGGCCGGCGCATCGCCACGCGCCGAAGCGGCGCCACCATGCTGGCGACGCCGAACCTCGCTTCGGTCTGCAGCCGTCCGTTCATCTGGCTGAAGCTACGGCGGCACCGGTACCTTCGCTGGCCGCGGCGCCGTCGGCATCGCCGGCCCCGCCGCCCCGGCATGAACCGCAGCACGAGGCATCCCGAGCTTGAATCGAGAGCGATTTAGCCACGCATCGACGTTCTCCGAGTACCTGGAGACGGTCGAGAAGAACCGCGAACTGTGGCACGCGCTGGCCCGCCGCGCGGCCGTGGACGAAGGAACGCTGGAGCGCGCCCGCGCCATCGACGGCGCCTGGAACGTCGTCGCGCTCACCGAGGATTGGTGCGGCGACGCGATCAACACCCTCCCCGTGTTCGACCGGCTGGCCGAGGCGGTCGGGAACATCGAACTGCGCGTCCTCCCGCGGGACGAAAACCCGGATCTGATGGACGCCCATCTGACGAACGGGACGAGCCGGTCCATTCCGATCCTCATCATCTACGACGAGTCGTTCCGCGAGCGCGGGTGGTGGGGCCCCCGGCCGGCGCCGATCCAGGAGTGGGTGATGACGGAGGGGATGAAGCTGGATCCGGCGGACCGGTATCGTGAAGTGCGCCGCTACTACGCCCGGGACAAGGGCCGCACCGCGCTGGACGAATTCCTCCGGATTCTGGAGCGCGCGGCGACCGGGGATTGAGCGGGGCTCAGCCGCCCTCGACCTGCCTGCCTGCCTCGTCGCTTCCCCCGCCCCGGGCCCGCATTACGACAAACACGGGAACGCCCGCCACGAGGAGGAGGAAGCCCCAGAACACGATTTCGGTCCCCGCCCCCGCGATGGCCCAGAAGGAAAACCCGAAGGCGAGGATCGCCACGACCAGCCGCCCCAAGGGGGCCGTGCCGCCGGGGGCCTGCGCCGCGCGCGAGGCGTCCCTTGCGGCGGAGCGCTCGCGCAAGGCGAAGAGCAGGGCGGTCGTGCTCGCGAACACGTAGGCGAGCAGCGTCGCGAGCGTGGACAGCAGAATGAGGAACGTGAAGGCCTGGACGAGGCCGCGCGTGTAGTTCATGGCGATGAGGACCGTCGCGACGCCCGCCGCGAAGATGAGCCCGAAGGAGGGTGTGCCGCGCGGACTGAGGCGGGCGAAGGCGGCCGGAAGGAGGCCATCCTGCGCAGCCGCGCGCGGTAGCTGGCCGGAGAGCAGGATCCAGCCGTTGAGCGCGCCGAAGCAGGCGATCGTGGCGCCCGCGCCGATCACGAGCCGGCCGGCATTCCCCCAGATCGATCCGGCTGCGTCCGCGAAGGGCGCGGTCGAGACGGCGAGGTCCGCCGGCGCGATGATCCCCATCACGGCGGAGGTGCTGATGATGAAAATCGATGCCGCGATCACGGTGCCGAGGATCGTGGCCCGCGGGATCGTCCGCGCCGGGTCCCGCACATCGGCCGCGGGAACCGTCGCGGCCTCGAGTCCCATGAAGGCCCAGAGCGTGAGCGTCACCGTCGCCGTGATGGCGGTGATCGGACTCCCTCCTGCGGGGTTGAACGGCCGGAAGTGCTCGGGCTGGAAGTAGAGGAAGCCGATGGTGCCGACCGCCGCCAGCGGCAGGAGCTTGAGTACCGTGGTGACGAGTTGCACATGCCCCGCCGCGCGCACGCCCCAGGCGTTCACGAACGTCAGGCCCCAGAGGGCCGCGAGGGACGCAATGCCCCCGGCGACGGGAGAAGCGCCCAGCATGGGCCAGAAGACGGTCGCGTAGCTCACGGTCGCCACGGCGAGGGCCGCATTGGCGGTGAGCAGCGAGATCCAGTAGGACCACGCGACCCAGAATCCGACGAAGTCGCCGAAGCCCTCGCGCGCGAAGGCGTAGGGGCCGCCGACCTTCGGAATCAACGTGCCCAGCCGCGCCATCACGAGCGCCAGGCACATGGCCCCGCCGGCGCTTACCAGCCAGCCGAGGATGCTGATTCCCCCGTACGGGGAGAGCGAGGCGGGCAGCAGAAAGACGCCCGAACCCACCATGCTCCCGACCACCAGGGCCGTGCACATCCACAACCCCAGGGCCGGCCTGGGCGTCATCCGCCGCCGCGGGCGTGAGTTGCCGCCGTCCCGGCCGTGCTAGCGGTTGCCGCGGTAGCTGCGGACGGGCGGTAGCCGGGCGCCGGTTCCGCCCGCCGGCTCCGTCTCGGCCACGACCTCGAGCGTCAGCGTGCCGATGCCGTCGATCGAAGCGCTGACGACCTCGCCGGGCTGCAGGAATCGCGTCTCGCCGCGAACCGCGGTGCCCATGCCCACGCCGCCCGAGGTGCCGTTGTTGATCACATCCCCCGGGAACAACGTCGCGACCGAGGACCCATACTCGATCAACTCCCACAGCGTGTGGATCATGTCTCCCGCGGTCGCCTCCTGCATGCGCTCCTCGCCGACGTCCAGCGTCTGGCGCAGCTTCTCCATCGGGTTGCCGTAGAACTCCCTGGGGACGATCCACGGACCCATGGGCGCGAACGTGTCGTGGCCCTTCCCGACGAACCAGTCGGATGTCATGGGATTGCCGCCGGGCGGTCGTCCGCCGCGGTCGGAAACGTCGATCGTCACCGTGTACCCGAACACATGGTCCTCGGCGTCCCGGGCGTCCACGTACTTGGCGCTGCGCCCGATCACGGCGCCGAGTTCCACTTCCCAGTCCGTGCGGTCCCGGCCGAAGGGGATCACGATCCGGTCGTCGGCTCCGATCACCGCCCCGCGCGTCGGCTTGAGGAAGAGATAGGGGACGCCTCGGTTCTCACGCCGCTGGCGGCGGGCTTCGCGTCGGTCCTCCTCGGAGCCTGCCTCGTTGACGTGGCTGTAGAAGTTGACGGCCGCGTTCAGGATCTTTCCGGGGTACATGATGGGCGGGAGGATCCGCACGTCCTCGAGGTCGTGGACGAAGTCGGCTCTGCCGCTCCCGGACAGCCCGCCCCGGGCCACGAGGTCGTTGACGATCTCGTACAGGCGGAGCCGAACGCCGTAGTCGTAACGGCCGATGAGGTCGATCATGTCGGCTGGCGGCGGAACCGGCGGATACGCGGGGTTTCGCTCGAGGTCCCCGTTCGCCTCTCCGATGTCGACGACGAGCGCGTCACGCAGCACGAGAGCCACGCGCGGAACGCCGTCGATCTCGAACGTCCCCACCTTGAAGGGCTCCGCGATCTCGATCTCCGGCCCTCCCTGGGCCGACAGCGGGGCGGAGAACGCCAGAGCCGCGGCCGCGAGTAGCGCCCTCATGAGCCGGGATCTCGCCTGTAGCTCCACAGAGGCGGCAGTCGGACACCTATGTCGCCCACGGGCGGCGGCCCTTCCACTACCGGGAGCTGGATGGTTCCGATCCCGTCGATCGTGGCCCTGAGGACGTCGCCGGGCTGCAGGAATCGCTCCTCGCCCATGCCGATGCCGCCGGAGGTGCCGAGGTTGATCACGTCGCCCGGGAAGAGGGTCAGAATCGAGGAAGCGTACTCGATCAACTCCCATAGCGTATGAATCATGTCCCCGGCCGTCGCCTCCTGCATGCGTTCTCCGCCCACGTCCAACGTCTGACGCAACTCAGCCATCGGGTCGCCGTAGAACTCCTTCGGGACGATCCACGGGCCCATGGGCGCGAACGTGTCGTGCCCCTTCTCCACGAGCCAGTCCGATGTCGTGGGGTTGCCTCCCGGAGGGCGCCCGCCGCGGTCGGAGACGTCGATCGTCACGGTGTATCCGAAGACGGTTGCCTGGGCATCATCCGCGGCGACGTACTTCGCCGCTCGTCCCATGACCACGCCCAGTTCCACCTCCCAGTCGGTCTGCTCCCGGCCGTGGGGGATGACGATCCGGTCGCTGGTCCCGATCACCGCGCCACGCGACGGCTTCAGGTAGAGGTACGGAATGCCCCGGTTCGCACGGCGCTCGCGGACGGCATCCTCCCCCTCCCCCTCCGGGGCGTTCGCCGCGACACGGCTGTAGAAGTTGCTCGCTGCATTCAGGATCTTGCCCGGATACATGATCGGCGGGAGGATCCGCACATCCTCGACGTCGTAGACGTACTCCGCGCGGGTGGGGCCCGTGAGCCGCTGGTAGGCCACCGTCTCGTTGACGATCTCATACAGGCGCCGCTGGAGGCCATACTCGTAGCGGCCGATGAGGTCGAGCATGTCGGTCGGCGGCGGGATCCTCGGAAACGCGCGGTTCCGCTCGAGTACTTCGTTCGCCAGTTCGATGTCGATGACCAGGGCGTCGCGCAGCACGAGCCCCACGCGCGGTACGTCTCTGATCGCGAACGTTCCCACCTTGAACGGTTCCACGAGTACGATGCCCGCGACATCCTGGGCGGCGAGAGAGGCTGCGGAGAAGAGGACCGCGATCATTCCAAACGGAAGGGCCCGTGCGGTCCGGGTTCGTCTGAGCGGCGCTGTTCTCATGGGTCTTTCCTCTCGGTTGGGGACGGCGGGCCTCAAGGCACCAGCCCGTCCAGTTCTTCGATCGTGGCCATGGAGGGGTCGCGTTCGGCCTGGAGCCGGCGCGCGGTGGCTTCGGCGGCACGCATGACGCGAAGCAGGTTGTCGGCCGCGAGGGCCCGCAGTTCGGATTCGGTCCACCCGCGGCGCGAGAGTTCGGCGAACAGGGCGGGGTACGTCGATACGTCCTCCAGCCCGACCGGCCCACGGTCGATCCCGTCGAAGTCGCCCCCGATCGCGACGTGGTCGATGCCGGCCACGTCGCGGATGTGCTCGATGTGCGCCACGACGTCGGCCAGCGTGGCGCGCGGGCGTCCCTCCGGTGGGCCGACGTAGTTGGTGACGTCCTGGTTCACGAAGGATTCGACGAACGTGACCATGACCGCGCCGCCGTTTTCCGGCAGTCGGCGCAGCACATCGTCCGGCACGTTGCGGGGGTGGTCCGTCACCGCCCTGGCGGAGGAATGGGAGAAGATGACCGGCGCTTCGGCCACGTCGAGTGCGTCGTGCATGCTTCCCGGCGACACGTGCGAGATGTCGACGAGCATGCCCAGCCAGTTCATCTCGCGCACGACTTCCTCGCCGAAGGCGGAGAGTCCTCCAAGTTCGGGCAGCTCGCAGCAGGAGTCCGCCCAGGGGAGGTTGGCGCTGTGCGTGAGAGTCATGTACCGGACCCCGAGCGCGTAGAAGGCCCGCAGGGCGCCGAGCGAATTCTCGATCGCGTGGCCTCCCTCCATGCCGAGCATCGAGGCGATCTTGCCGCGGTGGAACTGGTCCATCACGTCCGCGGCGGTGAGCGCGAGCCCCAGGTCCTCGCGGTGATCGGAGATGATCTGGCGCGCGATGTCGATCTGCTCCAGCTGCATGCGCGCGCCGCCGCCGTCCTCCATGACCGAGGCGGGGACGTAGACGGACCAGAACTGGGCTCCGACGCCGCCGGCCCGAAGGCGGGCGAGATCGGTGTGCCCCGGCGTGGGACGCGAGATGTCGTAGGCGCGGACATCGCGGGGCGCGTCCGCGTTCCGGATCGCCCACGGGAGATCGTTGTGTCCGTCGAACAGGGGGGCGCTCGACAGCACGCGTTTCGCGATCTCGAGATGCTCGTCCTGCGCGCGGGCGTCCGCGGCCGCGAGTCCGAGAACGAGCGCGGACAGCACCGCCATCGCCGGCGTCCGGGTGAGAATTCGCAGCATAGTGCTCTGACTCCCGTTGACAGACGCAGTAGCCAATGTAGTGGCCAATGCAGTAGCCATTACCGGCCCACCATGGATTCTCGCTTGGCGGACGGCGCGCCGCCAGCCGTGTCGGGTCCCGGGCGGCGTCCCGGGCGGCGTCATGGCGAGAAACAGGTGCGGACGCCCTTCCCGCATCGGTATCTTCCCGCATGCTGATCAACTGCGACATGGGAGAGAGCTACGGGCCCTGGGAGAAGGGGGCCGACGAAGCGGTGATGCCTCTCATCGACCAGGCCAACATCGCCTGCGGCGGCCATGCGGGGGACCCGGATACGATGGCGCGCACGCTGCGTCTGGCGGCCGGGCACGGCGTGCAGGCGGGGGCCCACCCCGGCTACCCCGACCGGCGCAACTTCGGGCGGCTGAAGCTGGACTGGCCGCTCGAGTCGCTGGTGCTCGAGGTGCAGGCGCAGATCGGCGCGCTGCAAGCGGTCGCGGGGGCGCTGGGGATCGGCCTGCGGCACGTGAAGCCGCATGGCGCACTGTATCTGGCGATGATGAGGGATGACCAGTTGCTCACTCGGCTGGCGGAGGGCGTGGCCGCGGTGGATCCGTCACTCGCCTTCGTCCTCCAGGCGACGCCGGAGCGCGAGCGGCACGCTGCGATGCTGGAGCACACCGGGCTCACGCTGGCGTTCGAAGCCTTCGCGGATCGCGCCTACGCGGCGGACGGACGACTTCAGGCGCGCGGAATCGACGGGGCCGTCCTCTCCGACGCGGACGCGGTGGCCGGCCATGTCGCGAACCTCCTCGACGGGTTCGTGCAGACGCCCGAGGGCCCGCTGGCGGTGGAGGCCGAGACGCTTTGCGTGCACGGCGACAACCCATCGGCCACGGCAGTGCTCCGCCGCATCCGCGAACTCGTGCCGCCGAAGCAGTAGATCGCCGGTGATCACCTTCCCGGGGCCGGTGAGCGCCTTGGTCACGCTTCCGGTGGCGCCCGACCGGGACGGTATCGCCCGCGTCCTGGGTCTCGAACGCCTCGCGCGCGAGGCGTTGCCGGACCTCCGCGCGACGATTCCGGCCTTCAACCGGCTGCTCGTCGAGGGTGCGCCCGATAGCTGGGACCCCGAGGAGATCGAGTCCGCATTGGCCGCCGCCGCGGACAGATGCCTGGCGGAAGAACCGCGGGCCGATACGGGCGAGGCCGTCATCCTGCCCGTGTGCTACGATGCCGATCTTGCGCCCGATCTCCAGGAGGTGGCCGCGAACGCCGGCTTGAACGCAGCGGATGTGGCCCGGTTGCACAGCGGCAGGAGGTACGCCGTGCTCGCGACCGGGTTCGCGCCGGGGTTCGCGTACATGGGCGACGTGGACGCGCGGATCGCCCTGCCGCGCCTCGCGACGCCCCGCGCGCGGGTCGAAACGGGGTCGGTCGGGATCGCGGACCGGCGCACCGGCGTCTATCCGGCGGCGGGGCCGGGGGGCTGGCGTCTGATCGGCCGCGTTCCCGCGGCGCTCTTCGCCGATGCCGCCGAACGGATCGCGCGCTTCCGGCCGGGAGGCACGGTCGAGTTCCGTCCGGTCGACCGGGACGAGTACGAGGCTGCGGACGGATGAGCCCGCACGGCGTCGTGGACCGCCCCGGGCCGTTCTGCACGATCCAGGATCTGGGCCGGCGGACCGGCCGCCGCGCCGGGCTGGCTCCCGGGGGCGCGATGGATCAGCGCGCGTACCTTTGGGCCAACCGGCTCGTCGGCAACGATCCGGCGGCGGCCGCGCTCGAGATCACCCTGGGCGGCTTCGCCCTGCGCTTCGCCGTCGAGACGGCCGTGGCGCTGACGGGGGCCGACTGCGCCGCCACGCTCGACGGCGTCGAAACGGGCGTCTGGCGCACCGTTCAGGCACGTGCGGGCCAGGTGCTCCGGCTCGGCTACAGCGCGACCGGCATGCGCGCCTTCGTCGCGTTCCCCGGCGGCCTCGACGTCCCCACGGCGTTCGGCTCCGCGTCGGCCGTGGCGCGCGACGGACTGCCGGGGCTGCTCGGCCGGTCCCTGCGCGCCGGCGAACCCCTCCGCTGGGGCGAACCCGGACGCGCGTGTCCGGTGCGGCGGCTGCCCCCCGAACTCGTCCCGCCCGAGACGGTGTCGCTGACGTTGCCGCTGATCGTCGGCTACGAGTGGGCCGAGTTCTCGAACGGGGATCGGGAGCGGGTGTTCGACGCGGAATGGACCGTCGACCCGGCGAGCGACCGCGCAGCCGGCCGACTGGCCGGCCCCGCCCTGAGTTCGGGTCCGCGCGTCCTCGACTCGACGCCTCTCGTCGACGGGACCGTGCAGGTCACGGGCGATGGCTTGCCGCTCGTCTTCATGCGGGACCGCCCGACCATCGGCGGCTACGCGAAGCTCGGTTCCGTGGATCCGACCGCGCTCGACGCGTTCGCGCAGGCCCGGCCCGGAACGCCGATCCGATTCGCCCGCGCCGAGCCCGATGCCATCCGCCGCGCGCTCGCCCGGCGGGAGGGTTTCTTCGGGATCCGCCGCGAGCCGTAGCGCACCGTGACCAGGAAAGGCGGCCCGGCCGCGGACCGGGCTCCCCGGATCGCCTTCCCGCCGGCGAAGTTGAAGGTCGGCGCACTGTTCGCTTATGTTTCAGGTCCGGACGCAGTTCAGGTGGGGTGGATCAACGGGGTGGAGGCATCGTGAAAACCTGGACGCTGTTGCCGCGCCTGCGCGCGCGGTCCCTTCGAAATTCGCATCTTTCCGTTTACGCGTCAGCCGCGCTTTTGGCCGTGGCCGTATCCGGTGAGACCTCGGGGCAGAGCCTGCGCGGAGGGACGAGATCGCTGGACCTTCAGAACCGGGTCGCGCGCGAGCACGACTTCACATACATCGCCACGCCCGCCCAGGTCGAGCGCTTCGTGAACGAGGGATATCTCGTGCAAGTGCCCGCCTCGCCGGACTACGTGCTCCACGAGATCTCGTTTCCCTACGCCAGACCCGAGGTCAAGCTGTTCATATCTCGGCTCGCCCCCCAGTACCGGAGCGCCTGCGGCGAGCGGCTCGTCGTCACGAGTCTGACCCGACCGCAGAACCGGCAGCCGAGGAACGCCTCCCCGCGCTCCGTCCACCCGACGGGCATGGCGCTCGACTTTCGCCGTCCCGCCGGAAACTGCCGCGCATGGCTGGAACGGGTTCTGCTCCAACTGGAGGGCTCGGGGGTTCTGGAGGCGACAATGGAGCGCCGGCCGCCGCACTACCACGTCGCGCTCTTCCCGCAGCAGTACGCCGCGTACGTCGAACGCATCACACGCGCCGCCGCGCAGCGGTACGCGGCCGGCGGAGGGCGGTACGAGGTGAGGCCGGGCGACTCGCTGTGGGAGATCGCCCGTCGTCACGACACGACCGTGACCCGCCTCCGATCCGCGAACAACCTGGACGGCAGCCGGATCTATCCGGGTCAAGTCCTCACGCTCCCGGGCTGAACCCCGCGGACGAACGGGGCCCCCGCCTCGGGTAGCCGGCCTGGGGCCTCCGGCTTCAGCCGCCGGCGCTCCGGCGCGGGGGGCGGCACTGCGGCCACTGGCCCGGCCCGCCGTCGCGGCCCGCCGGCAGCACGCGCGTGTCGCGCGGCACCCGCTCGGGGTCCTCGGACGCCTGATAGGCGAGCATGGCGGCGAGCGTCGCGTTATTCCGCAGGTCGTCGAATACGATCTTGTCGAAGGTGTCCCGGTTTCGTGTGCCAGGTGTACTGCCGATAGTCCGGGTAGTTCGACTGCAGCCGGAAGCCCGGGGCCGGCTTGCAGATGAACGACATGTGGTCGCTGCCGCCCGTCTCGGGCACGCCGGGGATGTCGAGTTCGATGTGTCCGGTGATCTCCACGGGGATCTTCGAGAACCAGCGCCCGAAGTGCGCTCCCGCGCCGGTGAAGCCCTGCATGCGGATGTAGTCGATCCGCCAGGTGCCGTTGTCCTGATTGAAGGCGGCCTGCAGCCCGTCCACGACCTCGGGGTTGTCCGCCGCGAAGGCGGTCGACCCGATGAGTCCCTGCTCCTCGCCGCCCCAGTGTCCGACGAGGATGGTCCGCCGGGGGTTCGGATAGGCCGTCTTCAGGAGGCGCATCGCCTCCATCATCATGATCGTGCCGGTGCCGTTGTCCGTGGCGCCCGAGGCCCCATCCCACGAATCGAGGTGCGCGCTCAGGACCACGTACTCGTCCGGAAGTTCCGTGCCGGGGATCCGTCCCACGACGTTGAAGGCGGGTACATCTCCGAGGAACTCGGCGCGGGCGTCGATGCGCACGCGCGGCGACTGGCCCCGCTCGGCGAGCCGGGCCAGAAGCCCGTAGTCCTCGCAACTCAGGTGCAGCCCGGGTACGGTGCGGCTCGGCGAACTGAAGATCTTGTCCACGCCCCAGCCCTGCGACCAGCGCCCGGTGAGCAGGGCGACGGCCCCCGCGTCGGCGATCCGCTGGGCGAAGTCCCCGCCCACGCTGAACATGCCCTCGAACCAGGCCCGGCGGGCCTCGTCACGCGCGGCCCGCATCCGCTCCACCGTCGCCTCCGTCGCGTGGTCCTCCCACGACTGGTCCTCGCGGCAGGTCGGTTCCGGGAAGGAGATCGCGACCGCCTTGCCGGCCACCGCCGGCAGCCAGGCGTCGAACTCCTCGCGCGATCCGACGCTCGGCATCAGCACGACGTCCGCTTCCACCGGTCCGTCCGTGCCCGGACTCCAGGCGAGCATCATCCCCTCGAGCGAGCGCACGCGCGGCGCGATCAAGTCGATGTGGCTGTAGCCGCGATCCCACCCGGTCCACGTCCCATACTCCTGCTTCTCCGCCTCGATCCCCCAGGCCTCGTACTTCGACAGCAGCCAGTCGGCGGACGCCTCGAACCCCGGCGAACCCATGAGCCGCGGGCCGATCGAGTCCGTCAGCGCCTGGGCGAGATCGAACGCCTGCGAGCCCTCTCCCATCCCTTCCTCCCACATCTGTCGGATGACGGGATCGTCGGTGGGGAAGGTCTGCGCGGCCGCGTCCCGCACCTCCGTCGCGCCGGCGCAGGCCGCGAATGCAAGGAACACCCGGGGGAGAATCCGGTTCATCATGTTCGGTCCTATGTGACGTTTGTTCGTTGTAGGTTGTGTTCCCAGCGACAGGGTGTCGCGGCCGCGAGCCTCGGCCCCGGAAACTGCGTCCCCCGGCGTCGCGCGGCCACGGCCGACGACGCCGGCAACGATCCCGACTTCAGGCGGAGGGCAGCATCCGCTTCCACATTGGAACAGCGCTGACGATCCTGGCCCTCGCGCAGGGGGTCGTCGCGACGGCGGGAGCCGGCCGGGCATACGCGCAGGAACCGGAGCCGGTGCGCCTCTCCGGCTACGTGCGGGTGGCGGAGAACGACGAGGTGATCCGGGCCGCCCGGCTCGACATCACGGAGCGCGGCCTCATCATCGGGACCAACCGGTTCGGATTCTACTCGGTCGAGTTACCTCCCGGACGGTATTCGATCCGCGTCGCCAGCCTCGGCTACCAGACCGTGACCGAGCTCGTCGATCTCCAGGAGACGATGACGCGGGACTTCGCGCTCCCCCTCAGGCCGGTCATCGTGTCGGAACTCACGGTGACCGCGGACCGGGAACCGCCGGATCTCGACCCGGCGAGCCTCGACATGAGCGTCGTCCGGCTCGACGTCCCCGCCCTCTCCGAACTCCCGCTGGTCCTCGGCGAGGCGGACCCGATCCGCACGCTGACCCTCTATCCCGGCATCAGCACGGCGAACGACGCGACGACCGCGATCAACGTGCGCGGGGGCGCGGGCGACGAGAACCAGATTCGCCTCGACGACTCCGAGGTGTTCAACCCGGCCCACGCCATCGGCCTCTTCTCGACCTTCAACTCGGACGCGGTGGGGGACGTCACCCTCTACAAGGGCGGGATCCCGGCCCGTTACGGCGGCCGGCTCTCCTCCGTGCTGGAGATCCACCAGCGCGAGGGCAACTCGCGCGAGTTCGAGGGGGCGGCCACGATCGGCCTCCTCTCCAGCCGTCTGAGCCTCCAGGGGCCGCTCTTCGACGGGAAGGGATCCTGGCTCGTCGCGGGCCGCCGCACCTACGCGGACCTCTTCCTGGCCCTGTCGAGCGACCCCTCGATCCAGGAGAGCACCGCCTACTTCTACGACCTCAACGCCAAGGCGAACGCGCGCTACGGCGCCACCGGCCAGGTCATGCTCTCCGGATACTTCGGCCGCGACCGGCTGCGGATCGGGACCCAGGCCTCCGCCGGGTGGGGAAATGCGGCGGGCACGCTGCGCTGGAACCATGTGTTCGGCCCGGTCTTCTCCCATCTGACCGTGACCTACAGCGATTACGAGTACCACATCCAGAACAGCTTCAACGCCCAGGCCGCCTCGCTCGACGCGGGGATCCGCAACTTCAGCGTGACCGTGGACGAGTCGTGGGACGTGAGTCCGTCGGACCGGCTGGAGTTCGGGCTGGGGTTCCGCAGCTACGAGATCCAGCCCGCGAACATCGCCCCCGGCGAAGGCTCGGCGGTCATCGCGACGGAGTTCGAGTCCCGTAAGGGCGTCGCCCCCGAGGCGTACATCGAGCACGAGACGGAGATCGGACGCCTGGGGCTCCGCTACGGGGTTCGGGCGACCGGGTTCATCCGCCGTGGCGAGGCGACGGTATACGACTACGAGAACGACGCGCCCGTGGTCTATCGTCCCGCACTGGGCCGGTACGAGCCCGGCGCCATCGTGGACAGCACGCGGTACGGCAACGGGGAGACGATCGTCTCTTACGGCGGGCTCGAACCGCGGCTCGGGTTGCGCTTCAGGCTCAACGATGCCTCGTCGCTCAAGGCGAGCTACTCCCGCACGCGGCAGTACCTGCGGCTGGTGACGAACACGAACTCCCCCACCCCGCTCGATCTGTGGGATCCCGTGGGGCCCTACGTGAAGCCGCACGTCGCCGACCAGTTCGCGCTCGGCTACGTGACCACGCTCGCCGGAGGGCGCTACGCGTTTTCGGGAGAGGTCTACCACAAGCGGGCGCGCCACCTGATCGACTACGTGGACGGGGCGGACATCTATTTCAGCCGGCGGCTCGAGACGCTTCTCCTCCCGGGGGAGGGACGCGGGTACGGGGTGGAATTCCTCCTGAGGAAGACCCGCGGACGCTTCACCGGGTGGGCGAGCTATACCCTCGCTCGCTCGGATCAGCGCACACCCGGGCTCACGGTGGCGGATCCCGGCGTCAACGGGGGAGACTGGTATCCATCCCCCTACGACCGGACGCATGATTTCGCGCTGACGGGACTGTACCGGCTCGGCGAGGACTGGAGCCTCGGGGCGAACTTCGTCTTCGCCACGGGGCTGCCGACGACGTACCCCGTCGCGCGGTATCAGTTCGCGGGCCTGATTCTGGGAGAGTACGGTCCGCGGAACGCCAGGCGCCTTCCGGACTATCATCGTCTGGACGTGTCGGCCACCAGGAGGTGGGGCCGGGGAGAACTCCAGTTCGGGCTGTTCAACGTGTACAACCGCTTCAACGCGCAGGCGATCGCCTTCCGCCAGAACCGGGATTCGCGGACGGTCACCGAGGCCGTGGAGACCGCCGTGTTCGGCGTGGTGCCGAGCATCAGCTATCGGTGGAACTTCTGATGCGTGGCGGCGCGGAGAATCGCGTTGTGACGGCCGGCCGTCTGCTCGCGTTGGCCGCGTGCCTCGCGGCGACGGGATGCGAACGGGTCGTGGACGTCGACATTCCCGACCCGGAGCCGAGACTCGTGGTGGAGGGAAGGATCGAACTCGTCAAGGATGCGCCGAGCGGCAGGCAGCGCATCCGGCTGTCGACGACGGCGGGCTTCTTCGACAGCCGGCCCACCCCGCCCGCGACCGGCGCCATCGTCACCGTCGTCGATGGGGCCGGCCGCGCCTACGCGTTCCCGGAGATCGAGGCGGGTCTGTACGGGACGGAACATCTCTTCGCGCGCGTCGGCGAGACGTATACGCTCTTCCTCGAGTACGCGGGAGACGTGTACGAAGCGTCGGCTCTGCTGTGGGGAGTGCCCCCGATCGATTCGCTGTACTTCGTGTTCGAGGAGGAGTCGCTCTTCATCGAGGAGGAAGGCTATCGGGCCGCGATCGACTTCGAGGACCCGGCCGGCGTCGCGAACTACTACCTGTGGGAACAACTCGTGGAGGGCGTGAACGAGATCCCGCCGGACCCCGGAAACGCGATCAACCTCGTGAGCCGGGACGAACTGTACGACGGGCAGGACGTGGTCGGCTTCCAGCCGAACGATGAGATCGCCATCGTGCCCGGAGAACACGCGGAGATCCGCCAGATATCGCTCTCGAGGCTGGGCTACGATTACTACTACTCGCTCTTCGAGCAGAACGCGCTCGGGTCGGCCAACCCCTTCTCCATCCCGCCCGCAACCATACGCGGGAACGTCACGAATCTGGACCGCCCGTCCCGCTTCGCGTTCGGCTTCTTCGCGGCGGCCGAAGTGAGCGTCGCGGAGGGCGTCGCTCCCGCCCGATAGCGGGTCGGCGGCCCGTGCCCGAATCCGGCCCGCCGGGCTATGTTCGCTCCCGTGTTCGACGATCCCAGCACCCTGAAGACGGCGGGGGCCACCCTCGCGCTCGCCATCCTGTGGCTGGTCGAGGGCGTGCTCCCGATGTTCGAGGGCCGGAGCGCGAGGGCGGGGCACGGAGCGCGGAACCTCGCCCTCGGCGTGGGGAACGCGGCGGTGGCGGCCGTCCTCTTCGCCGCGGCCACGCTGTTCGTGACGGAGGCGGCGAGGGAACGCGGTTTCGGGCTGCTTCACCTGCTCGAACTGCCGGTGTGGGCCCGGGTCGGGCTCGCCGTCGTGATCTTCGATGCGTGGCAGTACCTGTGGCACCGGCTGAATCACCAAATCCGGTTCCTGTGGCGCTTCCACCAGGTCCACCACTCGGACGCGGAACTGGACGCGACGTCGGGACTCCGTTTTCACACGGGGGAGATCGTACTCTCCTCCACCGTGCGGCTCGCCGTGCTTCCCCTCCTCGGCGTGACGGTGGCGGAACTCCTGGTCTACGAGGCGATCCTCCTCCCGATCATCCTCTTCCACCACAGCAACGTGCGGCTGCCCGGCCGGGTGGATCGCTGCCTGCGTTGGCTCATCGTCACGCCGTGGATGCACTGGGTCCACCATTCCGACCACCAGCCGGAGACCGACTCGAACTACTCGAGCATCTTCTCCTTCTGGGACCGGGCCTTCGGGAGCTTCCGGCTGCGGTCCGAGCCGGGCGAGATCCGTCTCGGGCTCGAGAACCTGGACCGTTCGGAGTGGGGGACGCTGCGCGGGATGCTCTCGATGCCGTTCCGGCGGCGTCGCCGCGAATAGGCGGCGGGCTTTGCGACGGCGATGGCGAGGGCGGCGTTGCAGGGTGCGAGCGCTCCAACTGACCGTCGCCGTCTGCGTGGCGGCGTGGACGGCGCTGGCCGCGTGCGGCGACTCGGTGGCGCCGGTGGATCCGGGAGACCCTGGGACCGGTCCCGATCCGGTGTCCGCGCCGGTCGACCTGTCGCGCGCGTGGGCGACCTCGACGCCCGAAGCGGAGGGGTTCGACGAGGGGATGCTGGAGGCCGCGTTCGCCCGCGCCGACGAGGCCGTGCCGAACATCCGGGCTCTCGTCGCGGTCCGGAACGGGCGGCTCGTCGAGGAAGCGTACTTCGGCGGCATGCACGGGGATTCGGCCTTCGACATGAGGTCCGTCACGAAGACGGTCACGGCGCTGCTCGTCGGCCTTGCCTCCGACCGGGGACTCCTGGACCCGGACGACTTGATGGCGGACCGGCTGTCGCATCCGTCGCGGCGGTCCGAGCATGGCGGCATCCGCGTGCGCGACCTGCTCACGATGACGAGCGGTATGCAGTGGTCCGACGAGGAGGACTTCGGCCCATGGGTGCGATCGGGGGAGCCTGTCGGGTACGTGCTGGACCTGCCCGTCGTGGCCCCGCCGGGCCGGCGGTTCATCTACAACACCGGCGGGTCGCACCTGCTGACGGTAATCGTCGAGAGCGTGGTCGACGGGAGCGCGCTGGAGTTCGCCGAGCGGGAGTTGCTGGAGCCGCTCGGCATCGACGACAAGCGCTGGCCGGTCATGCAGGACAGCGTGATCGTGGGCGGCGCGGCGCTGGCGCTTCGCGCGCGCGATGCCGCGAAGGTCGGACAGCTTCTCCTGCAGGGCGGACGCTCCGGCTCGCGGCAGATCGTATCCCGGGCCTGGGTGGAGGCGCAGATCGGCCGGCTCGTCTCGGTGGGCGACCTCGGCTACGTCCTGCGGGACGCGGGGTACGGCTACCAGACCTGGAGCGACCGCCAGGGCGGCGGCGGCGACGTGTCCGCCTTCGTGATGTGGGGGTACGGGGGGCAGTTCGTGTGGGTCGTGCCGGATCGGCAGCTCGTCGTCGTGGCCCAGACCCACTGGCGCGGCACCGGCGATCACGATGGCGTACAGGCCGACGCGGTGGCCAATCTCATCGTGCACCGCGTGATCGAGGCCGCCCGCCCCATCCGCCGCTAGCGAGCGCACCGTCCCGCAACGCAACGTGAGGGCCTATGTTCCGCGGGTCCGTTCGATCTCGTTCCGGAGAGCCGCCTGATGCGCTTCGCCGCCGCCGCTTTCGCCGCCGCCCTCGCTGCCGGTGCCCTGACTGCCGGAGCCGGGCCCGCGGCCGCCCAGGGGCCGGTGCGGGGATTGCTCGATCCGCCTCCCATGGATGACAGCCCCGGCATGCGGGTGTACGCCGCCTCGTGCGCGGAGTGTCATTCCGGGCAGCGCACGGTGCGCGCCCCCGGTCTCACCACGCTCGGGGCGATGACGCCCCGGGCCGTCCTCGGTTCGCTGGAGGGCGGCCGCATGCGCCGGCACGGCGAGGATCTCACGCCGGACGAGCGCCGCGCCGTGGCGGAATGGCTCACCGGCGAGACGCTGGTCGAGACCCGCCTGCCCTCCTCCGCCTTCTGCGCGAGCGCGCCACCAGAGAAGGGCGCGGAGGGCGTCGTGCACTGGTCCGGCTGGGGCGGCGGTGGCGGCGAGACGGGCTTCGCGGATGCGGCCCGCGCCGGACTCACCGCCGCCGACCTGCCGAATCTCGAACTCGCGTGGGCCTTCGGCTTCCCGGACGTGAGCCAGGTGCGCTCGAAACCGGCGGTGATCGACGACCGGATCATCGTCGGCTCGGCGTACGGCGAGGTGTATTCCATCGACCTCGAGAGTGGGTGCGTCCACTGGATGTTCGCGGGCGACGCCGCCGTGCGCGGCGCGATCGCGGTCGGGGACGGTCCCGGCGGCGGAAAGTCCGCCTTCTTCGCGGACTTCCGGACGAACGTGTACGCGATCGACGCGACGACCGGCGCCCTTCGCTGGCGCGCGACCGCCGGGACCCACGCGGATCACGTCGTCACGGGGAGCGTGGCCGTCCACGAGGACCGCGTCTTCGTCCCGCTCTCCTCGATGGAAATCATCAGCGCCGGCGATCCGGCCTACGAGTGCTGCACTTCCAGCGGAGGGGTCGCCGCCTTCTCGGCGCAGACGGGCGAACCGCTGTGGGAGTTCCGAACCGTGGCCGGGGAACCGCGACACGTGGGCGAGAACGAGGCCGGGACGCGGCTGTTCGCGCCCTCCGGGGCGCCGGTGTGGTCCAGTCCGACGGTCGACGCCGCGCGCGGCCTCCTCTACATCGGGACCGGCGAGAACTACACGCGTCCAGCGACGGGCGGGAGCGACGCCATCACCGCGCTCGACATGGAGACGGGCGAGGCCCGCTGGACCTTCCAGGGGCGGGCGGACGACGCCTGGAACATGTCCTGCCTGTCGCCCCGCTTCCAGAACTGTCCCGCGCCCACGGGGCCGGATCACGATTTCGGCATGGCCCCGATCATCGTCACCGCCGAGGACGGGTCGCAACTCCTGATCGCCGGACAGAAATCCGGCATGGTGTGGGCGTTGGACCCCGATTCGGAGGGCGAACTCGTGTGGGCGCGCCGGGTCGGGCGGGGGAGCTCCCTCGGCGGCATCCACTGGGGCCTCACCTCCGACGGACGCCGGGCCTACGTCCCGAACGTCGACAACCCGTTCGCCATCATCTCGGACCCGCGCTCGGGCGCTTCCACGCAGGCGAACGTCGAGGATCCGCCGACCCCCGGCGTGTACGCGCTCGAACTCGCGGCCGGGGAGGTCCTGTGGCACGCTCCCCCCGATCTGTCCGTGTGTGAGGGCCGGGCCGGCTGCATGCCATTCTTCTCCGCGGCGCCCACCGCGATCGAGGGGGCGGTCCTGGCGGGGAGCCTCGACGGCCACCTGCGCGCCTTTGCCACCGACGATGGGTCGGTGCTCTGGGATGTCGACACGGCCCGCGAGTTCGAGACCGTCAACGGCGTGCCGGGCCGGGGCGGCGCCATCGACGGACCCGGGCCCGTCGTCGCGCGCGGGTACATCCTCGTCAACTCGGGCTACGACCTGTTCAGCCAGATGCCCGGCAATCTTCTGCTCGCCTACCGGTTACCTCGCTAGGCAGCCAAGTCCGCTCCAGGAGGATCGCGATGCGCGTTCGCTTCTCGTCCCTGTTCTCGCCTGTCGCGGCCGTCGCGACGGTCGCCGCCCTTGCCGCGCTTGCTGCCCACACCGCCGTCACGCCGGCCCCGCTCGCCGCGCAGGAAGGACGGCCGCTCGAACTCGCGGACTACTACCGGCTGATGGATGCGGGGAGTCCGGTGCTCTCGCCCGATGGATCGCGCGTCGCGTACGTCGTGACGTCCGTCCTCGAAGAGGAGAACCGGCGCCACAGCGAGATCCGGCTCGTGGACGCCGACGGTTCCGGGGAGGCCACGCGGGTGACGAGCCCGAGCTTCAGCGCCTCCGCGCCGCGCTGGAGTCCGGACGGCCGTTTCCTCGTCTTCTCGTCGAATCGCCCGGACCCGGGCGGGTCGGGCGCCGGGAGCACGTGGTTCCTCCGCATGGACCGGCCGGCCGGCGAAGCGTTCCAGCTCGAAGGGCTGCGAGGCTCGCCCGTCTTCAGTCCGGACGGCCTCTGGATCGCGTTCACCCAGCCGACGCCGCCCCCGCCTCCCCCGGAGCCTGCCTGGGACTCCGACTTCGAGCGCCGCACGGTGGAGCGGTTCGACGGGCGCGAGTACGACTGGATGAACTACCGCTTCGACCGGCGGGGCTACCTCGCCGATCCGCGCGATCCGAACGCCACGCCCCCCCGCGAGGTGTACCTGCTGCCCGCCGAGGGAGGAGAAGCGCGGCGGCTCACGGAACTCGGCGTCGACGCCTCCGGGCTCGTCTGGAGCCCCGATGGCCGGCGGCTCGCGTTTACCGCGGACGCGCACCAGCGCGATGAACACTCGTACGGGCGGTCGGACCTGTGGGTCGTCGACCTCGACGGCGACGTGAACCGGCTCACGGACGACGGATACAACTACTCCTCCCCGGCCTGGTCCGCCGACGGCGCGCGGCTCGTCGTCCGAGGCAACGAAGGCCTCGACATCATCATCCGCGAGGCCCGCGACCGCGGGGCGCCCTCCGACCTCCTCGTGTTCGACGCCGAGAACGGGACGCGCCTCCGCAACCTCACCGCGGAGTGGGATCTCATCCCCGGCGGACCCACCGTGAGCGCGGACGGCGGGCACGTCTACTTCTCCGCGGGCATTCGCGGCAACACGCATCTCTTCCGCGTCGCCGAGGGAGGGGGGCCGGTCGAGCAGGTGACGGCGGGGGACCGCCGGCTCGGGAGCTTCTCCTTCTCGGAGGATTTCTCGCGCGTCGCGTTCCGGGCCACGGCGCCGACGGAGCCGGGCGATGTCCGGGTCGCCGACGTCGGAGCCGCGATGGACGACGAGGTGCGGCTGAGCGACGTGAATCGCGACCTGCTCGCCGAGATCGAACTGTCCAGCCCGGAGCGTCTCTCGTTCCGGAGTCCCGACGGGACCGAGGTCGAGGGCTGGATGCTCCCGGCGCGCGGCTACGCCGCCGGGCAGGGCGGCTTCCCGATGGTGCTCCAGATGCACGGCGGGCCGCACGGGGCCTACGGAAACACCTTCTCGTTCGACCAGCAGCTCCTCGCGGGGCAGGGCTACATGGTCCTGTACACGAATCCGCGGGCCTCGACCGGATACGGCGAGGACTTCCGCTGGGGGACGTGGGGCGGCTGGGGCTTCAACGACTACGATGACGTGATGGCCGGCGTCGACCACGCGATCGAACGCTATGAGATCGACACCGCGCGCATGGGCGTGACCGGCTATTCCTACGGAGGATATCTCACGAACTGGGTCATCACGCATACCGACCGCTTCGCCGCCGCCATCGCGGGCGCGTCGATCTCGAACTGGGTCAGCGACTACGGCGTGGCGGACATCCCCCGCACGAAGGAGAGCGAATTCTTCGGGCCGCCGTGGGAAGAGCGCGGCCTGGAGCACCTGCTGCGTTCCTCCCCCATCATCCACGCGAAGGGCGTGACGACGCCGACCCTCTTCGTCCACGGGGAATCGGACCACCGGGTTCCGATCGAGGAGGCCGAGCAGATGTACGTGGCGCTCCGGAAGCAGCGGGTGCCCGCGAAGTTCGTGCGCTATCCCGACTCCTACCACGGGGGATGGACGCCGTGGCGCATGGTGCACCGGATGTGGGTCCAGCTCGAATGGTGGGAGCAGTGGCTCCGTCCCTCCGCGACGTCCGATCAGTGAGCCCGGCCGCGAATCGATCCGGGGGGCGCTTTCGCCTCGCGTGCCTCGCCTCCGTCCTGGTGCTGACGGCATGCCGGGCGGAGACGGATCTGTCGCCGGAGCGCTGGGCCGCCGACTACGAGCGGTTCATGGAGGCACAACTCGTGGACCGGACGGAAGCCGGCGTTGCGACGGGGGAGAACGGAGCGGTCACCGTCGCCTACAACGGGCTCGCGGCGCGTGCCGGACTCGAGGCGCTGAAGCAGGGAGGGAACGCCATCGACGCGGCGATGACGACCTCGCTCATGCAGGTCGCGCTCACCGCCGGAGCGCCGATCAGCTACTTCGGCATCATGTCGCTCGTGTACTACGACGCGGGCACGGACCGGGTCCACACCATGAACGCCGAGTGGAACACCGTGCTCGGCGAGGACGATCCGGCGAACATCCCCGGCGGTATCGACCTCTCTTCGCCCGACGGGATGTACGGGACCGACGTGAGCGGCCGGACGGCGCTGGTCGGCGGCTTCATGAAGGGGGTCGGGGCCGCGCACGAACGGTTCGGACGGCTCCCGTGGGCGGAGATCTTCAAGCCTTCGATCCACGTCGCCGAGCAGGGTTTTCCGATCTCGAGGAAGGTGGAAGGCTACTGGGAGGGGCGGACCGGAGATCTCGCCCGGCTTCCCGAGACGAAGGCGACGTTCCTCAAGGAGGACGGCTCTCCGTACGTCGAGGGGGACGTGCTGCGCCAGCCCGCGCTGGCCGCGACGCTGCGGGCGGTCGCCGAGCAGGGGACCGACTACATGTACGGCGGCCCGTGGGCCGGGAAGGCGACGGCCGCGATCCAGGCCGAGGGCGGCCGGATGACGGTCGAGGACCTCGCGGCCTACGAGGTCATCTGGGACGAGCCGCTCGTGGCGGACCTGGGGGACGGCTGGGAGCTGTACACGAACCCGCCGCCCAACCGCGGCGGCGTGACGATGATCGAGGGGCAGCGGCTCGCGGCGGCTTCCGGGCTGCTCGACGGGGGCCACTGGACGGAGTCGCCGGAGGCTCTGCGGACCGCGCTCGACGTGACCCGCGCCTCGCTGCTCGACTTCCTGCCGCCGGAAATGGCCGCGTCGCTGGTCGGCGGCGAGTTCACCCCGGCGGCGCGCGTCACGCCGGACCACGCCGAACGGCTCTGGAACGTCATGCGGGCCGGGCTGCCCTTCGGCAACTGGGCGCCGCGCGGCCCCGGCCACTCCGATGACGTGGTCGCGATCGACGCGGACGGCAACATCGCGGCGATCACCCACAGCATCAACGCGGTCCTGTGGGGCAAGACCGCGATCGTCGTGGACGGGATCACGATCGGCGACCCGGCGTCCTTCCAGCAGGCGCAGATCGCCCGCCTCGAGCCGGGATCGCGGCTCCCGGCGCCCACGCAGACCGGAATCCTGTTCCGCGGTGGCCATCCCATGCTCGGCTTCGCCTCGATGGGCTCGGGCCTGCACCACCGGACCTTCCAGGGTCTGCTGAACGTGATGCGGTTCGGAATGACGGTGGACGAAGCGATCGACGCGCCCGACTTCTTCATGCCCAATACCGACCCGGCGACCGGCGCCCTCACGTTCCGCGTGCCGGGCGGCAAGTTTCCGCGCGAGGTCCTCGACGGGACGGGATACGCGTACGAGGAGATCTACCCCATGGAGGCCCGCTTCGGCGGCGAGGGGTTGTGGGTCGCGATCTCGCGCGATCCGGAGACGGGCCAACTGCGCGCGGCGTCCCACAACCGCAACAACAGCGCTGCGGTCGCGTGGTGAGCCCGGGCGTACGCAGCCGTGCGGCGGGTGTACTGGCGATGGCGTGCCTCGCCGCCTGCGCGACGGGGCGCGGTCCGGTGGCGACCCCGTCGGTTCCGGCCGCGCCGACCACTGCGCCGACCACTGCATCGCCGACCCCGTCCGTCGCCGCGACCGCGACGCCATCCGGAACGGTGCGCTTCAACGATTCCCACTTTCATCTCCTGAACTACATCCAGCGCGGCCCGACGGCGCGGGAGTACCTGGACATGACCGCCGGGCGCGTGGGGCGCGTGGCCATGTTCGGGATCCCGCTGCAGCAGAAGTGGGACTACTTCCTGTCGGGCGACCACGCGCCGGACTACTACCTGGGCACGAACGCGGATCTGTACTACTACTCGTTCGTGGACGCCGTGATCGCGCGGGAGTACCTGTCGCTGCCCGAGAAGGATCGCCGCCGCGTCGACCCCATGATCACCGGCTTCAACCCGGCGGACATGTACGCCTCCGACCACATCGAGCGCGTTCTGCTCACCTTCCCCGGCGTGTTCGCCGGCATCGGCGAGTTCAGCATCCACAAGGAGTTCGTGTCATCCAAGGTCTCCGGGCACGCGGCCAGCCTGCGTAACCCGGCTCTGGACCGAATCCTGACCACGGCGGGGGAGATCGGCCTCGTCGTCATCTTCCACAACGACATCGACCATGTCCGCGCGAGCGACCCGCCGCATCATGCGGACGAACTGCTGGACCTGTTCGCCCGCCACGCGGAGACGACGATCATCTGGGCCCACACTGGCCTGGGACGCTTCGTGGCCCCGGGAGAAGGGCACGTCGCCTGGCTCGACCGCATGCTGTCGGACCCGCGCCATGACCACGTGGCGCTCGACATCTCGTGGGACGAAGTCGCGAAGTACGTGGTCGGCGATGACGCGACCCTCGAAGCGTGGGCCACGCTCATCGAACGTCACCCGACGCGCTTCCTGTTCGGCACCGACGCCGTGGCCCCGGCCGACTGGGAGGGTTACGTCGCCAACTACACGGTCTACGACCCGCTGTGGGAACGGCTTGACCCCGACGTAAGAGCCCAGGTCGAGCGGCTCAACTACGAGCGCATCTTCGACGCCGCGATCCCCCGCGTCCGCGCCTGGGAGCAGCGCCAGCGGGCGATCGGCGACGACGGCTGAGCGCGGCCCGGCTTTCGGGGCGGAATTTGCGAACCGGTCCCTAGAAAAATTGCAAAACGGTCCCCAGTAGAATTGCGGAATAGCCCACTGGCGAAATTGCAAAACGGGCCTTAGAAATATTGCAAAAGGGGCTTACGGAGAGCTATGGTTTGATGATCGCGACCCGTTTTCCGGTTCCATCACGCGACCGCTACGAACCCATGGAGGTCGACATCGGCACCTACGTTCCCCGCGTGGCCGACCAGGAACTCAAGGAGCGCCTATCCTGGTCCGGCGGCGTTCTGGTCGAGGGCCCCCGAGCCTGCGGCAAAACGGAGTTGGCACGCCGCGTGGCCGCCAGTGCGGTGTTCCTCGACAGGGACAAACAGGCGCGGAGCATGATCGCCGTCGACCCGCGTCTGGTCCTGGAAGGGAAGACCCCTCGCCTGATCGACGAGTGGCAGGTCGAGCCCGCGATCTGGAACCACGTTCGCCACACCATCGATGAACGCGCCGGGAGAGGACACTTCATTCTCACCGGGTCGGCGGTCCCGCCCGACGACGTAACCCGGCACACCGGGGCCGGGCGCATAAGCCGTCTTCGCCTTCGAACCATGTCCCTGTTCGAACTCGGCCATTCGACGGGTGGCGTGTCGCTCCGGGATTTGCTTAACGGCGTGCCCGCCCGAAACCCGGAAGTGGAGTTGTCCGCCGCCCGGCTTGCCGGACTGATCTGCGTCGGCGGGTGGCCGGAGCATCGCCGCTTTCCGGAAGGGCAGGCGCTGACCGCCTGCCGAGACTACCTGGAAAACATCTGCCGAACCGAGTTGCGACGTGTAGATGGTGTCCGTAGGGATCCCGGCAGGATTCGCCGTTTCCTTCAATCGCTGGCTCGCAACGTCGCCACCTGCGCGACGGTCTCCACCATCAGGCGCGATGTCGCGGACCCCGATGACGCGATGACGAAGCGCACTGCCCGTAGCTATCTCACCGCTCTGGAGCGCCTCATGGTCGTGGAGGACCAGCCGCCCTGGTCGCCCCGGCTCCGGTCGAGGTCACGCTTGCGCCGTTCACACAAGCGGCATTTCGTGGACCCATCGCTCGCGGTCGCCGCGTTGCGGGCTGGCCCGCAGCACCTCCTTCGTGACTTCGAGTGGTTCGGTTTTCTGTTCGAGTCCATGGTCGTACGGGATCTCCGCGTGTACGCTCAGGCCATGGACGCCGACGTGTTCCATTACCGCGACAATACGGGGCTTGAAGTCGATGCGATCGTGGATGCCGGGCCGGATCGGTGGGCCGCGTTCGAGATCAAGCTGGGGACGGGTCGGATCGACGACGCCGCGCGCAGCCTGCTCAAGTTCGCCGACAGGGTCGACACGGAACGCTGCGGGGAACCGGCCGCGCTCGGCGTCATCGTCGGGAACGGGTACGGGTACACCCGCAAGGACGGCGTCGCCGTGATTCCGATCGGTGCGCTCGGACCGTGACGTGAGCGATACCGTGCGCGCGATTTCGGAATCGCTTCTTCCGTTTTGCGACTCAAAACGGCACCTGGATCAAAGGACGCTCGCATGGTTGTGACGACGCCGGCGCCTCGATGGCGCCGCTGGCTCCGGGAGGCGCGGGACATCTACGAGGGGCTGTACATCGCCCCGTACCGCGCGACGATCCACCGCGAGTACCTGCGGCAGCACGACGCGTTCATGCTGATGGGGTTCTCGGACCTCCTCGGCGTCCCGAACCCGGTCCAGTTCTACATGCTCGAACTCTATCCGTCCCTCATCGACGAGTTTCACGAGTGGCACGTCCGGGTCGGGATGGAGCACCCGCCCGAGGGCGGCTTCCGCTGTTGCTGAGCGACGAGGGTTCGCGCGAGACCGGAGCGCCGCCGACGACCCCGCTGCCGTTTCCCGACCGGCCCGTCCTCTTCTTCGGCGGCAAGGGCGGGGTGGGGAAGACGACGATGGCCGCCGTGGCCGCGCTCGACATGGCTGCGCGGGGTCACCGTACGCTCCTCGTGTCCACGGACCCGGCGCACTCCACCGGGGACGTGCTCCAGGCGGAACTGGGGGACCGGCCGCGGCGCGTGGCCGAGGGTTGCTGGGCCATGGAGGTCGATCCGGAGCGCGAGGCGGACCGCTACATCGAGGCCGTGAAGTCGCGCGTGGAGTCGGCCGCGCCCCCGCGGCTCCTGGGCGAGGTCTACCGGCAGATCGACATCGCGCGCGTCTCTCCCGGGGCGGCGGAGTCCGCCCTCTTCGACCGTTTCACGCGGATCTTCGAAGAGGAGGGGGAGGACTACGACCGGATCGTGTTCGACACGGCGCCCACCGGCCAAACGCTGCGGCTGCTCTCCCTGCCCGAGTTGATGACGACGTGGATCGGCGGACTCATCAAGCGGCGCAAGAAGGTCGGAGCCCTCTCGCAGATGTGGAAGAACGTGGCGGGGTCCGAGGCGACCGATCTCGAGCATGACCCCCTCCTGCGGGCGCTCGAGGAGCGGCGCGACCGCTTCCGGGAGGCGCGGCGGATCCTCACCGATTCCCGGCGGACGGCGTTTGTCTTCGTCCTGATCCCCGAGCGGCTGCCGATCTGGGAGACGGAGAAGGCCGTCGCAGCCCTGTCGAAGCACGGCGTCCCGGTCGGGGCCATCGTCGTGAACCTGGCGCTTCCGGAGCGGGACGGCGGGGCGGGAGAGGATCCGCTGTTCGCCGCCAGGCGCGAACGCCAGGCCGCCTATCTTGCGAGAATCTCACGGTCTTTCGGAGATTGGCCTGTCCTCCGCGTCGACCTCCAGGACGCCGATCCGGTGGGGGTGGACGCACTCAGGCGGGTTCCCGTAATCGAAACTGCGGAGGAGGTTGTCCGATGAGCGCGATCGTCCTGCTGGTGATTGGTCTGTCGGCCTTCCTCACGGGAGTCCTCATCTACTCGCGGTTCATCGCGGGCAAGGTCTTCAAGCTCGACCCCGACTTCGTCACGCCCGCGCACGAGTTCAAGGATGGCGTCGACTACGTGCCGACGAACAAGCACGTGCTGTTCGGCCACCACTTCACGTCCGTGGCGGGGGCGGCGCCGATCGTGGGACCGGCGATCGCCGTCATCTGGGGCTGGCTGCCGGCCTTCCTGTGGGTCGTACTCGGGACGGTGTTCGCGGGAGCGGTGCACGACTTTGCCGCCCTGTGGATCTCGAGCCGCCACAAGGGGCGGTCGATCGGGACGCTGACCGAGTCGATCCTCGGCAAGCGCGCCCGGGTCCTCTTCCTCCTCATCATCTTCTTCCTGCTCCTCATGGTGAACGCGGTGTTCGCCGTGATCATCGCGAACCTGTTCATGGCGAACCCCGGCGCCGTGGTGCCGGTGTGGGGCTCGCTCGTCATCGCGCTCATCGTCGGGTTCCTCATCTACCGCACGGGGACGGGAATCCTCATCCCGTCGCTCGGGGCGCTGGCGACGCTGTACGTGCTCATCTGGTTCGGGCAGGACATGCCGTTCACCCTGCCGGACTTCATCGGTTTCAGTCCGACCGAGGCGCAAATGGCCGCGTCGGGAGGGGATGCGGCGGCCGCCGGGGAGGCGGCGACAGCGGACGGGCGGCGCGTGGGATGGATCGCCATCCTCTTCGCCTACACGTTCGTCGCCTCCGTGCTGCCCGTGTGGCTGCTCCTCCAGCCCCGCGACTACGTGAACGGGCACCAACTCTTCGTCGCGCTCGGGATCATCAGCCTCGGCGTGATCGTGGTGAACCCGGAAGTCGTGGCGCCGACGGTCAACACCAGCCTTCCCGCGGACACGCCGGGCTGGCTGCCGCTCCTCTTCATCACGATCGCCTGCGGCGCGATCAGCGGCTTCCACGGTCTGGTGGGATCCGGCACCTCATCGAAACAGCTCGCGAAGGAGACGGACGCCCGCTACGTGGGCTACGGCGGAGCGATCGGAGAGGGAACGCTGGCGGTCACGTCGATCATCGCGTGTACGGCGGGCTTCGCGATCTACCTCAGCCGGGATGTGGGGGCGACGCAGGGGCTCGTCCGGTGGCAGGAACACTACGGGAGCTTCGAGGCGGCGACGGCCGGCGCCACGACCGCCTTCGTCAACGGCGTGGGCGTGCTCGCGGGCGGGATCGGGATCCCGGAGAGCATAGCCGTGATCTTCGCTTCGGTCGTCGTGATCAGCTTCGCGGCGACGACCCTCGACACGGCGATCCGGCTCCAGCGCTACATCATCAGCGAACTCGGCGCCGAGTACAACGTCAAGGCGATCCAGAACCGGTGGGTCGCGACCGCGATCGCCGTCGTCAGCTGCGCGATTCTGGCGCTATCGGCCGACCGCGGCGCCGGGGGCATGATGATCTGGCCGCTGTTCGGGACGACGAACCAGCTCCTGGCGGGTCTCACCCTGCTGATCGTGTCGCTCTACCTGATGCGGAAGGGGCGCCCGTTCTGGGTGACGATGATCCCGATGGGCTTCCTGCTCCTGATGACGACCTGGGCCATGGTCATCAACCTCGACCGCTTCTTCGGCACGAACCAGTGGATGCTGCTCGTGATCGGCGCCGCGATCTTCATCCTCGAGATCTGGCTCCTGCTCGAGGGCGCCGCCGCAATCCGCCGCGTGAGGGCGGGCAGGGCCCTTGGGTAGCGAGATGCCCGGCAAGACCGCGGTCGGCGTCGCGACCGGCGGGTCCGCAGGCCGACGGTCCATGAGGCTGCTCGGCGTCGCCTGCGTCGCCATCTTCGCGACCGCGTGCGGCGACGGGATGTCGCCGGCCTCCGGCCCGGACACCGACGATACGACGGTGAGAATCGGCTTCCTGGTCTCGGGCGTCCGGACCTATCCCAACGGGGCGATGATCGCAGTGGATGAGGTCAACGGCCGGGGGGGCCTGTCGGGCCGTCCGGTCGAGATCATCGTCCGGGAGGGGCTGGAGGAGGTGTCGGCCGCTGCGGAGGCTGCCGACGCCCTGATCGCCACTGACGGGGTCGTCGCCCTCATCGGCCCCAACCGCTCGTCGCACGCCATCGAGGTGGGGGCCATCGCCCAGCGCCTCGGCGTGCCGATGATCACGACGGCGGCCACCAACCCCGGCGTGACCGCGGCTGGCGACCTGGTCTTCATGGCCGCGTTCACCGACCGGTTTCAGGGGCGCGTCGTGGCGGAGTTCGCCGCCGGGACGCTCGGCGTGATGGCCGCCGCCGTGGTGACCCAGCGGGGGGATGTGTACAGCGAGGGGATCGGGGAGTTCTTCGTCGATCAGTTCCGCGGCTCCGGAGGCGCGATCGTGGCCGAGGAGTCGTACGACCGCGACGCCACCGATTTCGCCGCGCAGCTGGCGCGGATCGCGGCTGCGACTCCCGGCGCGGTGTTCGTGCCGGGCCGGGCCGAGGAAGTGGCGCTGCTGAGCGCGCAGGCAAGGGCCTTGCCGGTGCACGACGCCGCCGGAGAACCGACTCTGCTTCTCGGGGCCGATGCCTGGGACAACGCCGCGCTGCTGGACAACGAGGAAGCCGCCGTGGAAGGCAGCTTCTTCAGCAGCCACTTCTCGCCGGACACCGACGAGCCGGCCGCGCGCGCATTCGTCGACACCTACGTGGCGCGGTACGGGATCGAGCCCACCGGAGGCGACGCGGTGAGCTACGATGCGGTCCGGTTGTTTCTGGAGGCCGCGGCGCGGGCGGGGAGTCTCGACGCCGACGCCGTCCGGCGGGAGATACAGGCCACCCGGCAGTATGCCGGCGCCACCCGCATCTCCCACTACAATGACGCCCGCCACCCGACCAAGAGCGCCGTCATCATGACCATCGAGAACGGCGCGAAGAAATTCTACCGGCAGGTGGACCCGTAGCGCCCTCCACCTCGGCTGCTCGACCGCCGTTCGCAGCGCCGTCTCCCGCGTGTCGGGGCTGTACGCGGACCCGCCGGCGCGGGTGGTGGTGTTCGCCTTCGACGAGAAGGGCCGAATCCGGGCGCTGGACGTGGCGACCGGGAAGGTGATCCGCGAGTACAAGTCGCCCCTCTGTCCAGAAAACCGGCACCACTACACGCGGTCGTTGAAGTAGTCCTGAAGGACGATCTCTTCGGCTTCGGGCGTCAGCCCCTTCCGGGTCCGGTAGCGCGCCCAGAGATCCATCCGGCCCCGTCGCAGGGCGGGTGTGCTGAACTTGGTGCAGATGTCGCGGTCCGAGAGGCTCCTCTTGTCCATCCGGCTCAGTCGTCTCCCGTTTTGATCCACTTCATTTCGTTCCTAGTTGATGGCCCGGTGAGGCTCGGCTCTAGATTGGAGTTGAACTGGAGTTGAAAGGGTTACAGGCCATTCTTGGCTGAGTTTCGGAGTCCGACTTGGCCGGGCTCCCGGGGGGCGAACCGGATTGCGATGCGCGCGTCAGGATGGGAATCTGCTGATCGTGTCGTGTACGCTCCTACGGTGTACCAGGAGAAATCCGGAAGGGGAGGGCCGCATGAACACGACAACCCACGAAGGCCTGCTGGCCGAGGAGCAGAAGTACCTCTTGGCCAACATCGATGCACTTCGGACAAGATACCCGGATCGGTATCTGATGATCAAAGGCAGCAAGGTTCACGGCAACTTTGCCAACCACGACGAGGCTGTTGATTTCGGTATCGCGAGATTCGGGAAGGGGCCGTCGATTCGGAGGAGGGGAGATGAATACATTTGCCGTCATGATCCGGGAACCGGAAGCACGAACCCTCGAGAGCCTGAACGACCAATACGAACCCGACAACGTGTACCAAATCAACTCGACAACGTTTCTGGTCCGAACGAAGCAACTCGCCGAGGCCGTTTCCGTAGCGGCCGGGATCAAGGGCGAAGACAGGTTCGCATCTGGAGTCGTTTTCAAGCTCAACCGGTCCTACGCCGGTTACACAGCTCGTTCGCTCTGGGAGTGGTTACAGGAGGGTGAGGAATGACCGGCCGGGAAGAGATTCCCGAGCCCGGTGCCCCAGGTTCAAGTAGCCCCGAGCCGAGAACGCCGTGGTGGCGCCATCAGATTACGGGCGTGGTGGGTGCGGCGGCAGTGCTGATCGCGTGGTTCACCTTAACCTGGACGCTGCTGAGCAGCACGAGGGACGACATCGCCGACGTCGAGACGCGCTTGAAGAATGACATCACCCAAGCCGAAACCCGCTTGAACACCAACATCACTGGAGTCGAAACACGCCTCGGCGACCACTTGGTTCGGATTGAAGGCCGGCTGGACCGCATTATGGAGATCCTGCTTGACGACGCTCGGCGTGCGAGCGCCGGGGAGGAGTGAGCAGGAGGAGTGAGCAGGAGGAGGATGCGTCGAGGTAGGAGTGCGCTGACCTGATATTCGGTCAGGCCTTTAGGATGTCTTGAATGATCGCGTCGTGATGGCGGTGGTGGAGGTGGAGGAAGCGTAGCCACTCGGCCGGGGTGAAGTGCCCCAGGACGTGATGAGGGAGCGTGTGCCGGCACGCGTCCAGTTCCGCCAGTTGCGTCCGGAGACCCGCCGCCAGCGCACCCAACGCCTCGAACCCCGCCCGGACGTCGGCGGATGCCAAGCCGTCCGGGAGCGTGAAGTCCGGCGCCGGCCCCCGGCCGCGCGGAATCGAACCGCGCGCCAGGAGTGCCAAGCCGATCTCATGGGGGAACTGTTCCCTCGTTTCCGGGTTCGGCGGGGCCAGCGTCTTCAGGACCCAGCCCAGCACGTTCCGGTCGGAGAAGAGCAGGTGCTCGAGGTGGTCCTGCACGCTCCACGCCGAGACCTCGGGCGCGGAGACGGCCAGCCGGTCGACGTCGTCGGCTCGTTCGAGGCAGCGGCGGATGCCGGCGCGGACCCCGGAGAGGGAATCGCGCGTCGTGTACGGCACGGCGTCAGGGGTCGAGGTCGACTGCGATCTCCACCGCGTCCATGTCGTCCGTGGCAAGTTCGTCCTCGCCGTGGGCATGCCGTTGATCTTGAACATGTACGTCACCACGTCCAGATACTGCTCGGTGGGCATCCCGCCCGGGTTGTCCTCCGGCATCGTGGCGACGATCTCGTCCACGAGGTCCTTCACCGAGGCGCCCGCCCAGGACTGGATGAACGGTCCCCCGAAGTCCTCCTCGAAGTGGCACTCGGCGCAGATGTTGTAGAACACATCTTCGCCGCGCGTGGCCTGCTCCTCGCTGAACACGCCCTGGGTGGTGTTGGCCGCGGCCGTTGCCTCCTCGGCCTCCCCGGCATCGCCGCCCTCCTCCTGGGCCGCGAGGCTCGAGGCGCCGAGGATGAGCGCGACCGCCGCCATCCAGACCGACCCGCGGGTCCCTCGCCATGGGACAGCGTGCTGAACGTGGTTCGAGATGTGCATCGCTTTGCGCCTCGCCATGTGCCTCGATATGTGCATCGGGATTCCCCTGCGTTGAACGGGTCCGAGAACGCCCCCAACTGAATTCCGAAGCCGGGAACGAGCAAGTATGCGCCCTTACGAGCCTCCGCCGTCCGCCGTGACGGTCTCGTCCTCCGACTCCTCCTCATCCTCGGGCGGCCGGGGACGGTTCATGCGCAACGACACGCCGCCGAAGAAGGAGGAGCCGGAGCGTTTCACCTCGTGCTCTCCCTCGTACAGGTAGTCGAGCAGCGCCTGATCCCACGAGAGCCCCGCCTTCGCCACGAGTTCCATCCAGGGTCCGTAGGCGGTCTCGTCCGGGGCCTCGGTGGTGCCGGACCAGATCGTGATGGCGGAATCGAACCCGAACCGGGATTCGCCGCTCGATCCCTTGAGCGGCATCTGGATGAGCACGCTGTCCGTCATCGGCAGCCGGAACACATCCGGGTCGTACTCGGCTCCGTAGCGCCGGTAGCGTTCGTAGTTGCGCTGGTTCATCTCGAACACATCGCGGTCGGAATTGATCCCGCGCGTGATGTAGTCGCGGATCTCGAACGCCGCATCCCGGTGCCGGGGATGGTCGGGACTGTCGACGTACCCGAACCCCGGCATGAACCAGCCCTTGTTGAGCCCCCAGTTGCGCTCCGTCACGCGACCCCGCCGCACGAGGCCCGAGTATTCGCTGAACAACTGCACGACCTGGTGGGAGGGGTACCCGTGCGGATTCAGGAAGATGTCGGGCAGCCAGCGACCCCACAGCCGGTTTCGGACGGGTGCCTCCGGGTAAATGGGGTGGTCGTCCCGCGACCCCGTGGTCGCGTCGATGCCCAGAGACCCCAGGTAGCCGGCGTGCAGGATGAAGTCCGGCGTGATCCGGTACAGGTCGTAGGCGAGCCGGGCGCCGTCCGGGTTCGTGAACGGGTGGATGATGACGTTCACGTCGTCGAGCTTCGCCCGCTGCGCGGGATCCGTGAGGAGGAGTTCCGCGTGCCGCAGGACGTGGCTCGTCGAGGAGACCTCGTTCGCGTGCTGCCGCGCGGAGTAGATGACGGTGGGCTTGAAGGTCGTCGCCTTCACCCGCGACCAGTGTGAGGCCGCGATCGGGGGCATGAGGTCCGCCGCCCAGATGTCTCTGCCCAGGTAGGACTCGCCGACCTTGTACATCGTCGCTTCCTCGAAGGCCTCGGCCATCCTGGCCAGGATCCCGTGGCCTTCGGGGGGCGGGATGGGTGTCTCCCACTGGACGAGGCGTTCGCCCCCGTAGCTCCAGCCTGTCGGCAGCAGGGTGCGCCAGTCGGGAAGGGCGTCCGGCCTCCCGTTCGCCGCGAGACGCCCCGTCCGGCGTGATTCCGGATCCTGTTCGTGGGTCCACTCGGCCCACACTTCGAGCGAGCCGAGTCCGGGCCAGGCCAGCGAGGATGCGTAGAGGCCGGCCGCGCGCAGCGCCTCGATCTCGCGAAGCGTGGCTTCGACCTGTTCGGCGGAGACCATGCTCCGGTCGACCTGCCGCGGCGGGGCGTAGTGGAGGAGGCTGTCGCGCATGTCGGCGTCGGTATCGACGCGAACGCGCAGGCCGAGGTGCGCGATGCCCGGCTCGCCGGCGCGGACGACGGCCAGTCTGGCAGAAGGGCGCTCGAGGCCGGTCTTCGGGATGTCGAGCCGCATCGTGTCCGCCGCGCCCGCCGCGCCCGCCGCGTCCTCGAAGGCGACGGAGACCGCGGGCCGGGAGGTCGCGAACCCCGTGAAGCTCACGCGGAGTTCCGCCGGCCGCCCGTCGCCGCGCGGCCGCATGATCGGGAGGATGCGGCCGGGGAAGGTCAGCCCCTGTCCGCGCGAGTTGCGGCCGAGGACATCGAAGAACTCGATCGTGCCGAAATAGATCTCTTCATGGAGAGCGTCCATCGGCGCGTGGATCTCGTTGTCGATCTCGAGCCGGTAGTTGGGCTCGCTCATCTCGAGTTCGACCGTCAGTTCGCCGAAATAGGGCGCGTCCGCGTTCCCGCCGTCGGGGATCCCGTCGTGCCGGTCCATCACGTAGTCGTAGATGGCCGGGAGAACCACGCTCTGGTAGTGGTCCCAGAAGGCCTCGGGGTCGGTGACGATCCGCTCGTCGACCAGCGTGCGGTCTCCCGTCCCCGCCCGGATCCAGCCCGTCGTTACGCGGACGTGCTCGTAATCCCGGAAGCGGTCGAAGTACGGACGCAGGACCCACCGGGGCTCGAAATCGCCGGACAGAATCCCCGTGCCGCGGGAGTCCGTGACATCCACCGCGTACGTCGGCCCCTCCGTGGTCTGCTCGAAGCGGACCTGCTCCAGCTCGAGGCCGAGTTCGCGGGCGAAGATCTCGTCGATGGGGAAGATCTCGTGCAGCCAGCGCACGGGGGTATGGATCGCCTGCTGAGGCCACTCCTCCGGCGGGTCGTTGCGGCGGAAGCGGATGACGATCTCCGCCACATCGCGCCCCTCCAAGCGGGGGAGGATGACCTCTTCGAGCCACGAGTAGCCCTGCTTGAAGGCGGAGATGATGCGAACCTCGACGGCGTCGGCCGGCGCCCCGGCGTCGATCAGCGCGTCGCGCGCCTCCTGCTCAAGTTGGCGGCGGATCTCCGGCGGCTCGCTCAGGCGGGCTTCGATCCGGATGGGGTCGGTGGCCGAGGCGGAGGCGGCCGCCGGGAGGACGTGGGCTCGGAGGAGTTCCCGGAAGCGGTCGACCTCCGAGGGGAGCGCGAGCGTGTCGGCGAAGATCGTGGCGGCCCGCTGCACATCGCGTTCGTCGATCGTGACGCCGACCTGCGCCGCGTCGGCGAGGCCCAGCGCTTGCGCGGCCCGGGCCTGCACATACGCCTCAAGGCCGGGGTCCGCCTTTTCGACGGAGAACAGCACGTCCGCGCGGGCGATCCGCCGGTCCGCGAGCCCGTCGGCGATGCGGTCGAGCTTGTAGAGGCCGATCGCCGCCTGGCCCACGGGCGAGTGGCCGGACAGCGCGTCCCACAGCCCGCGCTCGACGTCGTCGACGGTCGGGCGGTCGTCGCCGCGCTCCGCCAGGTGCGGGAACGTCAGGGCCAGCTGATCGAGCGCGCGCTCGGCCCCGGCGGCGTCCGCGCCGGAGACGACGAGGGCCGGTTTGGACCCGAAGGCCGCCGGGACCACCTGGATGAGCCCCTCGCCGGGGGCGAGCGAACCCGGATCGATCTTCGCGCTGTCGGCGAGCTGCCGGGTCAGGGCGTTGTCCACCCCGGCCAGGACCAGCGTGGGCCGGGCGGCGGCCCTCTCGATCGCCGAGGCCGGCTCGACGAGCGGCACCGTGATCCCGGTCGATTCGAGTCCGAGTCGTCCGGCCAGGTCCGGCAGGCCGTCGATGCCCCCCTCGCCGGGGGCGAGCATCGCGTCCACGCGGTTCGGGAGCACGCCTCCACCCAGCAACCCCTGCGAGGTGTAGAGGTTGGAGAGGTCCATGTCGTTCTTGCCGCCGCTGCCCGGCCGGCCCGCGATCGGTCCCGGGGCATCCGGTGTCGCCCGCCCGGCAATCCGGATCGCGGGACCGCCCGCCAGCCGCGCCTCCACCGACTCGAGCCCCGGGTACGCCAGGCGCGCCCGGGAAGTCTCCGCGTCGGCCGACTCGTCCCCGCCCTCGTCCGCCGTCTCTTCCGGCTCACCGGGGTCGGGGGCCTCGTCGCCCGTGGCGAGTCCGCGGAGGAGTTCCGCGGCCGTGCCCAGCTGCGCTTCATCCACCTCGATCTCGGCGATCACGCGTCCCACGCCGGCCTGTCCCGCCCTGACTCTCGCCTGCGTGAGGCGCACGGCCGCGTCCGCCACGCCCCCGGCCTCCAGCGTCTCGGCGAGATCGTCCCGGACGCGGCTCAGCCTCGCGGTCGAAAGCGTTCGCGTATGCGGCAGGACGCCGGCAAACAGTCTGGCCGCCGCTTGCAGCCCCGCCTCGTCCCCGCCGACCACGAGCACCCAGGTGCGCCCGTCCTCCTCGCGCACCGCCACGGCCCCTTCCCCCGAGTCGAGGGAGGCGGGGTCGATCCCCGGCGCACGCAGGCCGGCGACTGCGAGTCCGCTCCGTCCCACGACGATCCCGATCCGGCCGCCCTCTGGGTTCCGGGGCAGCGGCAGGTCCATCGCCATCGTCTCGAATCCCAGCCGGGCGGCGACCTCGGCGCCCGCCGCCTGGACGATCGACGAAGGATCGTCCCCGAGAACGAGCGCGGCATTCACGAGATCGGGCACGCTGTCGCCGTTCGTATCGAGCACGAGCGTCCCCAACTCGAACAGCGTGGAGAGATCGGGCGTCTGCTGGGCGGCGAGCGGGCGGGAGGCGAGAGGCGCCGCGACCGCGACCGCCAGCGTCAGCGCGACCGCGAGGGGTCGCGTGCGGGGCTTCATCATGTCCCGTCCTTCGGTGGTTCGACCTTCACGTCGTTCGCCAGCACGCCGACGCCCTCCACCTCCACCTCCACCCGGTCGCCGGGAGAGAGCGTCGAGGTCTTCCCGGGCGTCCCCGTGTAGATCACGTCGCCCGGAAGCAGCGTGATGTAGCGGCTCGCGTAGGCGATGATCTCGGGGATCGAGAAGATGAGGTCCGAGGTGCGCGCGTCCTGCACGACCTCGCCGTTGAGGCGCGTGCGCAGCCGCAGGTCCTCCCACGCCGCGCCGGTCACGATCCGCGGCCCGAGCGGCCCGAAGGAGTCGCTGCCCTTGGCCCTCAGCCACTGCAGGTCGTCGCGCTGCCACGTGCGCTCGCTCACGTCGTTGCCCGCCGTGACGCCGAAGACGTGGTCCCCCGCCTCTTCCGGACCGATGTGACGCGCCGTGCGGCCGATCACGACGACGACTTCTCCTTCCGCGTGCACGACTTCCGCGTCCGGGGGGATCTCGATCGCGGCGCCCGGCCCGACGATCGAACTCGGCAGCTTCGTGAACAGGCCGGGTTCCGTGGGCTCCGGGCGAGTTCCGATGGGGCTGTTGTCGAGGTGGCTCCGGTAGTTCAGGCCCACCGCGATGACCTTCGACGGGGTCGCCGGCGCCAGGAGATGAAGCTCCTCGAGCCGCACCCGCTTCCCGGTTCGGACCTCACCGCCGAAAGGAGCCGCCGCCAGTTCCTCCACCATGCTGTCCTCGATGATTCCGTCCGCGAGGACCTCATCCTCCACGACCCCCCAGCGGGCGCCACCGTCTCCGCCGGTCGCGGCGTACGCGTGCTTCGCGGCGTCGGTGGCGTCCGGCGCGAGGTAACGGACGTACGCGGTCACCGCCCCGGCCCGATCGCCCCGGTCCGGATCACGATCAGCCCTCCCCCGTGGGAATGTGCTCCGCGAGTTCGACCTCGAACACGAGCGGCGAGTACGGAGGAATCCCCGACCGGCCTTCGGGGCCATAGGCGAGATCGTACGGCAGCACGAGCTTGCGGCGCTCGCCCATCCGCATGCCGGTGACCCCCTCCACCCAGCCATCGATCAAGGAGGTCGAACCCAGGACCATGTCGAGCGGTTCCGGCGGGTTGTGATCGTGGCTCGAGTCCACCTTGCTCCCGTTGGGAAGCCAGACGGTATAGTGCACGCCCATCTCGTCGCCGTAGCCGGCGGGCGGTCCGCTCCCCTCCCGCAGGACCTGAATGAAGAGCCCGCTCCCCGTCTCCTCCATCGCACCGAGATCGACCGCGAGTTCATCGGCGAAGACGACTTCCCGGACGTCCGTGATCACACCCTCGGGCGAGCCTGACGTCTCGGCGGCGGCGGGCGCTTCCTCCGCGCTCTCCGCACCGTCCGCACCGTCCTCTCCCGCGTCGCCCGCGCATGCGAGGGCGAGGGGCGCAAGCAGCAAGGTCGCCGCGGCCCGAAACCCGTTCGATGTCTTATCACGCTGCATGGAAAGCCTCCGAGTGTGGTCCGAGTGTGGAAAGCGGCGGATCGCCCGAATGTAGCGGCGTTTCAACGCGGGTTGCTAGTATCAGGCATGAAAACTCTCCTCGTTTCGCTCGTCCTGCTCGCCGCCGCCTGCGGCCCCCGTCCACCGGCCGACGAGGACGCCTCCGGTTCGGTCGCGGAAGCCGATCTCACGCCCGCGCAGGAACTCGTGGCCAGATCGGTGGCCTTCCACGACCCGGACGGGGTCTGGGGGAGCCGATCCATCTCGATGTCGTGGGTCGGGACCGACGGAGAGGGCGGGGAACGCGTCGCCGTCGACCTGGAGTTCGGCGCGGACGAGCGCGACTTCGCCTTCTCGGGCCGCTATCGGGGATCGATGATGGAGTACGAGACGACGGCCGATGGCTGGTCGGCGACCGTGGAGGGGGTCTCGCAGGCGGACCTCCCGGAGGCCGATCGCGAACGGGTGCGCCTCCATCGCGAGGATGGGATGTTCTGGCGCAGCTACTACGGGTTCCTGGCCGGTCTTCCGATGAAGATCTCCGACCACGGCTCCCACCTCGATCCCGGCGTCATCGAGACCACTTTCATGGACCGGGAGGTTCACGCGGTCCGGGTCACCTACGACCCCGACATCGGCGGCGACACATGGTACTTCTACTTCGATCCCGGGACCGCACAGCTCGTGGGTTGCCGCTTCTACCACGACGAGAGCGCGAACGACGGCGAATACATCACGTTCGAGGGCCTGACGGAGGGCGGCGCGCTGCGCCTGCCGCGACTCCGGGGGTGGTACGTGAACGCCGATGGTCGCCATCTGGGGACCGATGAGGTGGGGATGGTCCGCGTCGGCCCGTGACCCCCCTGCGGCCCGTAACTCCGACCGGGATCGCGCGGCCGCGCCGGAGCGGTCGCCGTCGCCTCGCGGTCGCCGGCGTTGTTGCCGCCCTCGTGGCGGCGGGCTGCTCGGAGTCGACCCCGCCCCCGCCCGCGCCGCCGCCCCTCATGCCGAGCGGGGATTGCGTCCTGTCCTTCGTGATCGATGGAGATTCCGTCCGCTGCGCCGACGGCCGGGAGATCCGCCTCCTCGCCATCGACGCTCCGGAGATGGCCCAGGAGCCGTGGGGCGCCCGCGCCCGCGAGGAGTTGCTCCGGGCGGCCCCCGTGAGCACGCCGCTCGGAGTCGAGTACGACGCCGTCCGGGTCGACACCTTCGACCGGGACCTCGCCTACCTCTTCCTGCCGGGTGGCGACATGCTGAACGAGCACATGGTGGCGAGCGGGTACGCGCTCGCGTTCATCATCCCGCCCAACCGCCGCTACGAGGACCGAATCGAAGCCGCGGAGGCCGCCGCATCGGCGGAGGGAAGGGGCCTGTGGGCGGAGTGGGGCTTCACCTGCCGGCCCGCCGACTTCCGGCAGGAGCGCTGCTGAAGCCGACCGGTGGAACCGCCCGTCAGTCGAGCGATTCCATGAAGCGCGACTCGATCCTCAGGTAGCTCGCGCCACCCCCCGGGACTTCGGCGAAGATCTCGCGCCACTCCGGCGTGCCGAGCACCTCCGGGAGCTTCTCGTCCCGTTCCTCCTTCGACGCCCAGCGGATGACCCACGTGACGTTCGCCGGACCGAGTTCGTCCTGCTCCGCGCCCCGGACCTCGGCGGGGATGCCGGATTCGATCCAGAACCCGACGATGTCCAGGTGTTCGCGCAGGTAGCGGATATACTCGCCCTCCGCGACCTCGGCGTACTCATCGTACCGGGCCGGATCGAAGTGGTAGTTGCGGATCTCGTAGATCGCGCCGTCCCGGGCGGCCGCCCCCTCCGATCCCCCGTCGGCAAGCGCTGCCTCGGCAGAGCTGTCGGCGGAGGCCGATTCGGCGGACCCGGCGCCGCCGCACGCGGCCGCGCCGATGAGGAAGACGGCGCCGAGCGCGGCGACCGCGAGGGGTTCGGGGGTTCGTCTGGAATCGGTCATGCGTACCTCCGGGGATGGGCGCAGTCTCAGCCCGTCGTGCGGGCCAGGGCGTCGACGAAGCGGTCGACCTGCTCCATCGTATTGTAGATGTGCGTGGAGACGCGGATCGCGTTGTGGCCGTCCCGCTGGTGCTCGTCGATGTGGGATGAGATGCTCGCCTCGATCGCACCCACTGCGGCCACCGCGTCGAGACCCTCCTTCTCGAAGATCGTCGATCCGGGCGCGCTCCGGTCGCGGGCGCCGCTGAGGAGCGTGACGCCGCTCGTCCCGCTCATCTCCGTGAGGCGCGACTTCAGGTGGTCCGAGAGGAAGCGGCAGCGCGCCTCCACGGCCTCGAGTCCGAGCGTCGCGACGAAATCGACCGCCGTCCCGATCGCCGCGCGCACCGGGAACGCCGCCGTGCCCGGGGGCCCGAACTGCGGCTGCTCCGGGGTGGCGTCGGGCGCGAAGGCCGTCCGGATGCGGTCGCGCGCATCGCGCCGCACGAAGAGAAAGCCGGTCCCCGCCGGCGCCAGCATCCACTTGTGCAGGCTCACGCTGTACGCGTCGCAGCCCAGTGATGTCAGATCGACGGAGAACTGGCCCACCGCCTGCGCGCCGTCCACCAGACTCACGAGTCCCCGCTCGCGTGCGAGCCCGCAGATCGCCTCGACGGGATAGAGGTGCCCTCCCCGAGTCACGTGACAGAAGGCCACCGCCCGCGTCCGCGGCGTGATCGCGTCCCCGAACCGCGAGAGGATCTCCCCCTCGGGAGGCAGAGGGCTGGGGATGAAGACCTCGTTCACCCGAATCCCCTCCCGCACCTGCCGGAACTCCCACGGACGGCGACCCGCCGGATGCTCCTGGCTCGTGATCAGGACTTCGTCGCCGGGGCTCAGGGCGACCCCTATGCTCTGGAGATGGAGCGCCTCCGACGCGTTTCGCGTGAGGGTGAGTTCGTCCGTCTCCACCGAGAACAGGTCGGCGAGTCCCGGCACGACGTGCTCCGCGATCCGGTCGCTCAGATCCGAGCGGCCGCGGGCCGGGAGTTCGGCCATGGCCCGATACCCCGCGGCGACCGCGTCCACGACCTTCCTCGGCGGCATGCCGATGCTCGCGTTGTTCAGGTAGGCCGTGCCGGGCTCGACGAGGAAGTGCGCGCGCACGTCGTCCCAGTCCGCGTCGCCCGTCCCGGCCGGGGCCCGGAGCGGCGGAAGTTCCGCCGGCGGCGCGTCCCCCTCCCGGGCGGCGCAGGCGGGGAGGCCGAGGGCGGCGGCGCCGGTCGCCCCGAGGCGGAGCCAGTCCCTTCGGCCCATCAGGCCGTGGTGGTCGTCGCCGGCACCCGCACCGGTCATGGGCAGCACGCGGAACTGCGCGTGAAGGACATCGAGTTCCCGCTGGGGAAGCGCAGCGTCAACGCGTCGCCGTCGATCTCGACCCCGGTCGGTTCGAACGGCCCCTCCCCGTCCCTCGCGGTCATCGCAAGCGGGCTCGCCGGAAGTCCCGCCATCGTCCGCCCGTACGAGAGGTGATGGAGGTGCTCGAAGGTGAGCGTCTCCCCGTCGAAGGTGTAGCGTCCGCCCTCGCCGGAGCCGCGTCTGGGTTCGTCGCCATCCATGACGAAGAAGAGGACCTGCCACTCGCTGTCCGTGAAGACGATGCGTCCGCGCACCGCGTGCCGGTCGCCGCTCGAGAGGACGTATTCGTTCGCGGCCCAGGCCCCCGCGAGGGCGTCGGCTCGCGGCGGGAGCGGTCCTTCGGCTTCGGGTGGCGCGAAGCCGGGGAGACTCCCGATCAGCGCGGCCAGACAGAGAGAGGAGCCGAGGAGAGTAAGGGACGGTGTGGACATACGCTGCGTCTCCGGTCGCCGGGGATCGTTCGTCTCGCAACGTGACCCAGCCCGCGGCGAGCGACAAGCGCGGCGCCGGCAGCCACGGACTGCCGGGGTCGCCCGGCCTCCGCGATCCGCGTACCGTGAGATCGTCCGCCGGAATCTGCCGGAAGACCATGGGCGCAACCGAATCGAGAGGGTCGAACGATGCGAACAGAGCGGCGAGCGTTGAGCGTGGCCTGTGCACTCCTGGTTGTCGCGGTGACGGCGTACGGGGCCGCGCTGGCGGGTCCGGCCGGAGTCGAAGCCCAGGAGGTCGGGCCGCCGAACGGGTCGCTCGTCATCGTGGGCGGCGCCATGCGGAGTCCGGAGATCGCGGAGCGCTTCGTGCAACTCGCCGGCGGGGCGGATGCGCGCATCGTCGTGATCCCGACGGCCGGCGGGGCCGAGTCCTACGGGCCGTCGTTCGGAGGCGTGAGGCCTTTCCAGGCGGCGGGAGTCGAACACCTCACGGTCCGCCACACGAACGACCGGGACGAGGCGAACAGCGAAGCCTTCGTCGCCGCGATCCGGGAGGCGACCGGCGTGTGGTTCACCGGCGGACGCCAGTGGCGCCTGGTCGATTCCTACATGGGGACGCGGACCGAGGACGAACTGTGGGCGCTGCTGGAGCGCGGCGGCGTGATCGGCGGGTCATCCGCCGGCGCGACGATCCAGGGGTCGTACCTGGCCCGCGGCGATACCGCCACGAACACGATCATGATGGGGAGTCACGAGGAGGGACTCGGGTTCCTCAGGAACACGGCGATCGACCAGCATCTCCTGTACCGAAACCGCCAGTTCGACCTGCTCGAGATCATCGAGGCGCGGCCCGAACTCCTCGGGATCGGGATCGACGAGAACACCGCCATCGTCGTCCAGGGCGACCGCTTCGAGGTCATCGGAGAGTCGTACGTCGTCATCTACGACAACCAGAGCACGCTCGACAGCGGTGGTCTGTTCTACTTCCTCGCGCCGGGCGACCAGTACGACCTGGCGGAGCGCCAGGCGTACCGCCCGTCCCGCACCCTGACGCCGCTCGGCCGGGTCGAATCCCGCCCGTGGCCGCGCCGGCAGCCGGAGCGTTGACCCGGAAGGGAGCCTGATGAAGCGCGGGCTCGTCCTACTCGCGCTCATCGCGGCGGGGGAGGCGGTCTTCTTCCTCCCCTTCGTCCTCGCGCGCGTCTTCCGACCGACGCTGCTCGACGTGTTCGGGATCACGAACCTCGAGCTGGGGACGGCCTTCTCGCTGTACGGCGTCGTGGCCATGGCGGCCTACTTCGCGGGCGGCCCGCTCGCGGACCGGTTCTCGGCCCGCCGGCTCATGGCCCTGGCGCTGCTCGCCACCGGCCTCGGCGGGGTCGTGCTCGCGGGCTTCCCCACGCCGCGGGCGATGAACCTCCTGTGGGCCTTCTGGGGGATGACGACCATCCTGCTTTTCTGGGCCGCCATGATCCGGGCCACCCGCGAGTGGGGCGGGCAGTCGCGGCAGGGACGCGCCTACGGGCTGCTCGACGGAGGGCGCGGCCTCCTCGCGGCGCTCGTGGCGACGGCTTCGGTGGCCGTGTTCGCGGCGCTGCTCCCCCGCGATGCGGCCACGGCCACGCCGGAGGAGCTGGCCACCGCCTTTCGCGGCGTGATCTGGGTCTTCACCGGGATGACGCTGGGCATCGCGGCCCTCGTGTGGATCCTCGTGCCCGACAGCACACCCGCGGGGGAGGCGGGCGACCCGCAGGATCCGGAGAACCCGCAGACCGTGCAGAAACTGTCGCTGAGCGGAGTGAGAGCCGCCTGCCGCCTGCCGGCCGTGTGGCTGCAGGCCGTCATCGTCGTCTGCGCCTACACCGGGTACAAGGCGACGGACGACTTCTCGCTCCTGTCGCGGGACGCGCTCGGCTTCAACGACGTCCAGGCCTCGGGGATCGGCACGCTCGCCTTCTGGATCCGTGCCGCGGCGGCGATCGCGGCGGGCTACCTGGGAGACCGGATCGACGCCTCCCGCGTCATCCTGTGGGGCTTCGCGATCCTCATCGGCGGCTGCCTGCTCATCGCCTCGGGGGTTCTCGTGCCCGGCCCGGCCTGGATGCTCATCGCGACGATCGCCACCGCCAGCGTCGGCATCTACGCGCTCCGCGGCGTCTACTTCGCCCTCCTGGCCGAGGGGGGCGTGCCGCTCGCCTACACCGGGAGCGCGGCGGGCGTCGTCTCCGTCCTCGGCTTTACCCCCGACGTCTTCATGGGGCCGCTGATGGGCGTCCTGCTCGACAACTCACCGGGACTGCCCGGGCACCAACACGTGTTCGCCGCCGTGGCCGGCTTCGGCGCCATCGGCCTCCTCGCCGCCCTCGCCTTCCGCCGCGTGACCCGCGCCGCGGCCCAGCCCGACTAGGGCACGAGGGCGGTCTCCCGCTTCCTGAGCACGAACAGCCCCTCGCGCATGCTCGACACGATGATGTTCCCGGAGGGGAAGAACGGGTAGTTGCTCCAGGATCCGGCGAAACCGGGCGCGTCCGGGCTCCCGCGGACCGTGTCGAAGAAGCCGGCCGGCACGGGGTTCTCGGGGTCGGAGATGTCGAAGATCCGGAGTCCGCTCACGTAGTTCGACTGGTACATGAGGTCGCCGCGGATATAGAGGTTGTGGTCCGACGCCGCGTTGTCCTGCACGAACTCCCGCACGAGTACCGGATCGTCGAGATCCGCCACGTCCCAGACGAGCGTCCGGGTCCCTGTCGTCCCCCCCGACAGCTCGTCGAGTTCGTCGTTCAGGTAGAAGTAGCGCTGGTCCTCCGACAGCCACCCCTGGTGGGAATAGGCCACGTTCGGGTAGGCGGCGTTCGAGATCGGCGTCGGGTTGTCCTTGTCGGTCACATCGCCGATGCCGAGCTTCGTCGCGCTCGCGTTGAAGCACACCTCCTTGCCGGCGTGGTCCTCGTCCGGACCCTCGTACATCACGCACTGCGCGTCGTGGGTGTAGCCGCCCGATCCGGCGTTCCCCGTCTCCGGGTCCGCGAAACAGCCGGCGAAGGTCGGGTTCCGGGGATCGCGGATGTCCACCATGTGCAGGGCGCCGCCGCAGGTCTCGCCCCCGCCGCTGCCGCCCACCACGTAGGCGAAGCCCGACGCCTCGTTGATGACGATGTTGTGCGCGGAGGCGAACTCGGCGTAGTGCGCGTCCTCGTCGAAATCCACCGGGGGACTGGTCACGTCCCGCAGCCGCGTGAGGTCGAAGACCTGCATCCCGTGTTCACCCGCGTTGTCCGCCACGATGAACGTGTGATCCGCATAGACCTTCATGTCGCGCCACAGGTTGGGGGTCGCCCCCTCGGTGAGGGGAAGGTTCCCGAGATAGACCGGATTCCCGGCATCCGTCACGTCGATGAAGGAGGTTCCGTCGAACCGTCCCAGGATCGCGTACTCGCGGCCCGTCTGCGGATCCACCCAGCCCCAGATGTCGCTCACCATGATCCCGCGCGCGCCCCCGACTTCACGGGCGGGGAGGAAGGAGACGAGGTCCACTTCGGAGCAGTCGAAGCCGGCGACCGTACCGTCGTCGGAGCATCGCATCTCTTCGCCCGTGACCGCGGCCAGGCCGGACTCGCTCTCGTGGATGGGGGCGGCCTCGCTCCACGCGCCGCCGGCGTCCCGCTCGAACACGAAGCCGATGCCCTCGAAGAACTCGGAGCCGGGGGCCCCGACCACGGCGAGGCCGTCGCCTCCGGCCACCGAGTTGCCCATGAAGCCCATGAGCCCCCGGGTTTCCCCCTGCAGTACGGTCTCTGCGCTCCACTCGCCGTCGTCCCCCGCGCGGAGGACGTGCGCCGCGCCCGCGAAGGCGTTCGTGCCCGGCGCTCCGACCACGAGTCGCCCTCCCTCCCGGGCGAGCGCATAACCGAAGAAGGCCGCCGGAGACGGCGACGCGGCCCCGACCGTCCCGGTCTGGGACCACGTCCCGTCCGCGTCCGCCGCGAAGCGGAAGACGGCCCCCTGCGCCTGGCTGGCGAGGGGCGACCCGAGGTATGCCTCTCCGTCCAGGAGCACGGCGGACAGGCCGGCCACGACGCCGCCGGCCGGCGTCAGACGCGCGACCTCGTCCCACGCGGTCCCGGTTCGGCGGAACACGTAGCCGGTCCCTGCCTGCGGCGGGGACGGCGCGGAGAACTGGCTGAGCGCGAAGGGCCCAGGGGCGCCCACGAGGGCCAGGTCGCCCTCCACGCTGACGGCAGCCCCGAAACGGGCGTCCGCCGGGGCGTCGGAGCCGGTGAGTTCGACCGACGTCAGGCCCATGTCGGACTGGACGTAGGCGAACACGGAGCCGCTGGCCCCGCGTCCCGGCGCGCCGATGACGCCGAACTGCGCGCCGGCCCCCACCGCCACCGAGGAACCGAAGGCATCTCCCGGCATCGCGTCCGGCGCCTCGAGCCTCTCCAGGACGCTCCACCGGTCGCCTTCGCGGACGAAGACGTATGCGGCCCCGCGACCCTCGTTCTCCTTCGGCGCGCCCACCACCAGAATGTCGCCCTCGATGGCCAGCGCCTCCCCGAAACCGTCTCCGTACACGCCGCTCGGCGCCGATATGGCCGTGACCTCCGCCCATCCGTCCGCGCCGCGGCGGAATACATGGACGCTGCCGGCTTCCGAACCGGGCATCGGGAACGCCGCGAACTCCCCCGGCCGCGAGACGAAAATCTCGCCGCCGGAGACGGCTGCCGCCGCCCCGAAGCCGATGATCGGGGCGCCGGCGGCGTGGTGCAGGCCACCGGCATGAGTCTGTGCGGCCAGCGGACTTGACAGTCCCGTGGCAAGGAGCGCTACAATTGCGCTGAAAAAAGCGAAACGTGATCGCGGGGATCGCATGACAAGCTCCTGATGGTGATGGCCGCGGCGCGACAGGTCGCCCGGCGTTTCGGAGGGGTGAAGGTAGGACAACCATGGGCCCGGCGTAACTGTCCACATCACGAGATAACGTTGACTGTGACACCCTCCGCAATTCCGGGCCATCAGCGCCGCCGCCGGGCGCGAGAACCCGGAGCGCAGCGTAACACTGGTATGCGGGAGCGCAGATGCAGAGACCGGGATCAGCTGCCTCGCTCGGATTTTTCCTCCTTGCCCTGATAGCTTCCGGAACTTCGGCGCAGGTGAGTTCCGTCCGAGGCGTTCAGGTCGATACGTTGCCCGGCGGGCGGATCGTCATCTCCAATACGGACCCTTCCGCCGCGGCGCCGGGCCGAGTCCCATCGCTCGAGGAGGAACTGCGCATCGGGTCGCTCGATGACTCGTGCTCCGCTTTTGGCAACGCGCTCTCCCTTACCGTCGACAATGCGGGCCGGATCTACGTGGCCGACGCCCAGGCGGACGACATTCGGGTGTTCTCGCCGGAAGGTGAATGTCTTCGGGTGTTCGGCGGGGCCGGTGGGGGGCCGGGAGAGTTCGCCATGCTGGCCGGCATCGTCTGGCAGGAACCGGATCTCCTCTGGAGCATGGATGCGCTCCACAATCGACTCACGGTGTTCGATTCGCGCGGAGACGTTCTGGCGACGCACCAACTCGGTCCCTCGCGAGGCGCCAGCCTCCCCTGGCCGTTATGGTCGGACGCTCGAGGGAACCTTCACGTATACAATCACGGAGAGCGGAGAATCGACACGTACGCCGGAGGTCCGGGGCTCACGGTCGCGGGTGCGTTTCCGATACCGGAGGTGGAGGTCGAATTCTACTCTCGGACCTACGAGGCCGGCGGCTCCAGATTTCAGGCGGAATCGCCCATCCCGCATTCCCCCTCGACGGAGTTTACGGTCGACCGTGAAGGAGAGGTCTGGCTCGCCAACGATGCGACGTTCGATCTGCACGAGGTCAGCTACGCCGGAGACACGCTGCGCACGGTGCGACTGCTGCGCCCCGCGCCCCGGCTGGAGGGCCGTGAACGGGACAGCCTCGTTGCCGTCACCGGACTCGACGAGCGCCGGCTGCCCGATCACAAGACCGTTCTCGAGGATGTGAGCGTGGGCGCCGATGGCTGGATCTGGGTCACGAGCGCCGACGGCGCGATTGAGGCGTGGGATGTTTTCGACGCGGACGGCGTCTATCGGGGAGTCGTCGTCCCTCCGGTCCTGATCGAACCGCGCCCTTTCCCGGTATTCGGAAGCGGCACGATCACGGGAGTCACGAAGGGCGCCCTGGACGTAGAGTACGTGGTGCGTCTGCGCGTGGTGCGGTGAAGGCAGCCGTCTGACACCCGCTCCGCCTCTACCGGAAGCGGATGCCGATGCCGAATTGGGCCTGCCACTGCGACGCGCCGATCTGCGGCAGGTAGGGGACCGAGGCGCGCACGCCGCCCGTGTCGCTCGTCCGGAGCGGCCCGGCGTAGCGGGCGCGGAGCGGATCGTCCGGCTCGGGCACCATGTTCTGAAGATCGAAGTCGTCTTCGATCCGATCCTCGACGGTCAGCAGGCGCACGACGGGGTTCACGGTCTGGACGTGTCCCCAGTCGCGGTTCACGAGGTTGAGGACGTTGAGCACGTCCAGCGTCACCGAGATTTCCGCGCCGCCCACCCGCACGGGCTGACTGAAGCGGAAGTCCAGTTGGTGCGACCACGGTGTCCGGCACGCGTTGCGGTGCAGGATGCGCAGCCGGTTCTCCTGGAGGCAGGGTTCCTGCGCGACGAGTTGTTCGAAGAGGATGCCGCTGACCGGGGTCCGTCCTCCTCCGGGGAAGTCGAACGCCCCGTCGGTCACGAAGATGAGGTCGTTCGCGAGGTCGAGCGCCCGGCCGAATCCGGGATAGGTGTCCCCGTTGATGTCGTCCGCGTACACGTAGGAGTAGGGTCGACCGGATTGTCCCACATAGAGCACGGACAGCCGGCCGCCACCGATCAGCTCCGGAAGGGCGGCCGTCGCGCTCGCCACGAGGCGGTGCGGCCGGTCGAAGAGAGACGCCTGCCGCTGGGGATCGTTCGGGTCGCCCTCGACCGCCGTGTAGCCGAAGTTCGCGATCGCATCGAGCGAGGAGAGGCTGCGCACGTCGGCGGAACGGTTGAAGGCATAGCCCACGTCGACGGAAAGCCGGTCTCCGAATTGCTTTCGGAGCCGCGCGCTCAGGGCGTACGAGAAGTTCAGGGGCCGGTCGCCGATCTTGATGACCTGTCCGAAGCTCGGGTCGACGCGGCGGGGGAGGAAGATCGGTTCCCTCTCCCCGGGCGGTTCGCCTGGAGGCGGATCGACGAACTCGCTCCCGGCGCCGGGGTTGGCGAAAGTCTCGCGCGTCCCGTAGCCGAAGCCGTAGGTGAACCCGTTCGCCTCCGTCCGGTCGCCCGCCGGGAAGGCGGGTCCGATGTTCAGATCCTGGAACGCGATCTGGTTCACGGCGCGCGTGTAGATGCCCTCGAGCGAGAGGACGAATCCCCCCGGGAGGCGCTGGTCGACCGCGAGCGAAGCCTTGAAGTCGCGCGGAAAGCGGAAGTCGGGGTCGAACAAGGTGACGATGGGGACGGCGGATTCGCCGCCGGTGCCGTCCGCGCAGAGGGCCGGGGGAGGCGCGAGAGGATTGAACCCGGGGACGATCTCCGGATCGGGGACTCCGAGGTTCCGCCGCCGGCAGGTCATGAAGACGGACGAGAGTCCGGTGTTCTGATAGGCGTTCGCGAGCCACGCGAAGGGGGGACGGCCGGTGAACAGCCCCGCCCCGCCGCGAATCTGGGTCGTGCGGTCCCCGCCGAGACCGAGGTTGAAGCCCGCCCGCGGAGAGAAGAGGAGGGTCCCGCCCGGCAGATCGCTCGTGCTGAAGCCGAATGAACGCTCCACGTGCGGGTTGTGCGCCGGAGCGTCGGGCATCAGCGGCACGTCCATCCGCACGCCCACCCGGACGTTCAACCGCTCCCCGATCCGGGCCTCCTCCTGCACGAAGGCCGACAGTTGGTGGATGTTGAAGTCCGAGGTCCCGGCGTCCTCCGAGAGCGGCACATGGACGACGTATTCCGAGGGCGTGTTCGCCTCCAGGTCGTCCGTCGAGCGGAAGTAGTAGCTGCCGAGGCTGCCCGGCAGGTACTCGCGCCGGATGGAGAAGCGCTCGAACCCGGCCCCGAACGTGAGATAATGATCGCCGAGCGAAAGCGTGAGCGCGTTCGTGAGCTGCAGGATGTTCTGGTCGAGTTCGCCGTCCGGCCCGGAGTAGTTGGACCCGGCCCGCAGTTCGCGCCGGAACCCCGCCCCCGTGACTCCCGCCTGGAGATCGACCTCGACGCGGGGATAGAGAGAGTTGGCGGTTTCGCGGTCACGCAGAAACTGCACGTTCACCATGAGGTCGTTCGAGAGCCGCGGACTGAGCGTCGCGAGCCACTGCGCCCCGAACGACTGGTTGCGCGAATCGATCTCCCGTCCGGTGGACGACATCTCGTACGCGTCGCCGGGGAGGCGGTTCGTGGCCGGATCGTCCGCCGCGTAGGCGAGGTTGTAGCGGAACATGAGGGAGTGTTCCGCGTTGGGACGGGCGTCGACGCGGGCGAACAGGTTCGCGAGGTTGTTCTCCAGCGTGTAGAGACCGGCCTCGCCCGCGTCCGCCCCGTAACCCCGGAGGATCCTCGCCACGCGGCCGACCGAGTCGGGATCGAGCTTCGTGCGCACGATGTCGTCGACACCGACCGTGAAGCCATCGGGCGGCCGCGTCCGGCGCTCGAGTTCGCCCGCGACGAAGAAGTGGAGGCGGTCGCGCAGGATCGGCCCTCCCAGATCGAAGCCCGCGAAGGCGTTCTCCAGATCTCCCGGCGCGCGCGGGACCCCGCCGATGACCGCGTCGCCGACGACCGCATCGTTGCGGAAGAAGCCGAACGCGGAGCCGCGGAACTCATTGCCGCCCGTGCGCGTGACCGCGTTGAGGACGCCGCCCGTGAACCCGGATTGGCGCACGTCGTACGGCGCGGTGAGGACCTGCAATTCCTCGATCGCCGCCAGCGGGATGACGCGTCCCCGCGCCTGTCCGCCGGCCACTCCGGTGGGCGAGAGGCCGAAGACGTCCTGGTTGAGGGCGCCGTCCACCTGGATGTTGTTGAAGCGGATGTTCGATCCGGCGACGGAGGTTCCCATCTCGTCCACCGCCACGAGCGGAGAGAGCCGGGCGAATCCCGTGAAATCCCTCGAGATCGTGGGGAGCGTCTCGAGCGTCTCGCGGTCGATGACGGTCGTTGAGCCCATGCGGGTGGGGTCGAACTCGGGGTCCGTCTCGACGCGGACGGAGAGTTCGGGCAGGGGAACCGCCGTCTCGGAGAGTTCAACCTCGAGCCGCAGCCGCTGTCCGGCGATGAGCGTCAGACCCTCCCGCGTCGCCGGGCTGAGCCCGATGCGCGCGACCTCCAGCGTGTACGGCCCGCCGGGCCGCAGATTGGCGAGGCTGAAACGGCCCAGATCGTCGCTCAGGACGGTGTGGGTGGCGCCGGTCCGGGTGTGGCGGAACTCGACCCGGGCCCCGGCCACGGGGGCTCCGCCGGCGTCGATCACGCGGCCCGCCACCCCGGCGGTCGTGACCCCCTGCGCGGAGACGAGGGACGGTCGGGCGGCGAGGCCCGCAAGAAGACTGATCAACGCAACGCCGACAAGGCGACTCAAGGCGATTCTCCTCCGAAGGTGCCCGTAACGGACGACCCGTGTCCCTACCAGATAACGCGCGGGGGGCGGATGTTGTATTGTCGGAGCCGTGAGCAAGACCCTGACCTTTCGCGGGATCCTGGGCCCGAAAGGCCTCGAATACGATCGCTCGATCGACATCGCCGCCGATGGCACGATACAGGCGGTGCGGGCGGCGCGCCCGCCGTACGACGGGTTTCTCGCGATCCCCGGCATGCCCAACGCCCACTCGCACGTCTTCCAGCACGCGCTGGCGGGGTTCGGAGAGGCAGCGCGGGGCGACGACTCCTTCTGGAGCTGGCGCGAGGCCATGTACGGTCTCGCCGGCTCCATTACGGCGGAAGAACTGTTCGCCGTGGCCCGGCACGGATACGCGCGCATGCTCCGCGCGGGCTTCACGCACGTCGCGGAGTTCCACTACCTGCACCACCGTCCGGACGGCGACCGCGGACCGGAAGCCACGCACGCGGTCCTCGCGGCGGCGGCGTCCATCGGGCTCCCGATTAGCCTCCTTCCCGTCTACTACCGGACTTCGGGGTTCGACGGCGCCGGCGCGACGGCGGAGCAGCGGCGGTTCGCCCACGCGTCGGTCGACGATTTTCTGACGACGGTCCAGGCGCTGGGCACGTCGGCGGCGGGGGTGGCGCCGCATTCCCTCCGCGCCGTGCCGCCGGCGGAACTCGCCGACCTCGTCACGGGCGTTGACGCGATCCTCGGCGGCGAGTCTCCCCTTCACATCCACATCAGCGAACAGGAACGGGAGGTCGATGAGTGCCGGGCGGCCCTCGGCCGCACGCCGATCGACCTCCTCGCGGACACGGTCGCCCTGGGTCCGCGCTGGAATCTCGTGCATGCGACGCACGCGACGGCCGGCGAGCGAGCGCGGCTTCGGGAGTGCGGGGCGCGGGTCGTCCTCTGTCCCCTCACCGAAGCGTACCTGGGCGACGGGATCTTCCCGGCTCGCGAGCACTTCCTCGCCGGGGGCGGCGCGGCCATGGGGACGGATGCGAACGTCCGCATCTCCCCGGTCGAGGAAGCCCGCCAGTTGGAATACGGGCAGCGACTTCGGGATCGGAGGAGGGCGCGCCTGGCGACCGACTCGGGTACGGGTGCGCCCGTCTGGTCGTGGCTGGCGCGGGGTGGCGGCGAGGCGGTCTCCGGATCACGCGGATCGCGCGCCGGAAGCGCGAGCATCGGCCGGATCGAGCCGGGTTACCGGGCGGACCTCGTGGTGTTGTGCGAAGACGGCCCGCACACGGCGGGGCACGGGCTGGAGACGCTTCTGGACGCGTGGCTGACCGGAGGGGATGATCGCGACATCCAGGCCGTGTACGTCGGCGGCGAACGCCGGGTCGAGCGCGGCTCGGTAGCTGACGAAGCCGAGATCCGGTCCGACTTCGGGAAAGCGATGCGGGAGATCCGGCGGGCGATCTGATCCAGGCGTCGCGCCCGGGCCGCCCGCGCGCCTCCTCAGGCCGCGGCCCGCTCCAACTCCATCGACCACTCGCCGCGCGTCGCGAGACTGTTCATGCGCGCGCGGTGCGCAAACGCCGCCTGCGCCGCCGGCCCGTTCTCGGCGGCTCCGCCCCACGCCTGCAGCGGCGCGGCCTGCAGCGCCCGGCCGTAGGAGAAGCTCAGGTTCCAGGGTGTATCGTGGCCCGCGTTCATCCCGTTCAGGTGTGCCGTGGCCTCGAGATCCGACTGCCCCCCCGACAGGAAGACGACGCTCGGCACCGCCGCGGGCACCGCTCGCTTCAGACAGCGCACCGTCTTCTCGGCGACCTCATCGACCCCCGCCCGATCCGCGCACAGCTTGCCCGAGAGGACCATGTTCGGCTTGAGCACCGAGCCCTCCAGCAGCACCCGCTGGTGGAAGAGGGCCATGTAGACCTGCTTGAGCGTGGCCTCCGTGACTTCGAAGCAGCGGTCGATATCGTGGTCGCCGTCCATCAGCACTTCCGGCTCCACGATCGGCACGAGTCCCTGCTCCTGGCTGAGCGCCGCCATCCGGGCGAGCGCGTGGGCGTTCGCGCCGATGCAGTAGGCACTCGGGATGGAGCGGTCTCCTCCGCGTCCGATGTCGATGACGGCGCGCCACTTCGTGAAGCGGGCCCCGAGTTCGTAGTACTCCGCAAGCCGCTCGCGCAGCCCGTCGAGCCCTTCGGTCACCTTCTCGCCCGGCGCCCCGGCGAGGGCGTGCGCCCCCTTGTCGATCTTGATCCCCGGGATCGAGCCCGCATCGGAGAGGAGCTGGACGAGCGGCGTGCCGTCCGCCGCCGACTGCCGCAGCGTCTCGTCGAAGAGGATGACGCCCGAGATGCACTCGCTCAGCGCGTCGCTCGTCCGGAAGAGCAGCTCCCGGTAGTCGCGCCGGTTCTCCTCCGTCGATTCGGCGCCGATGCCGTCGAATCGCTTCCGAATCGTTCCCGAGCTTTCGTCGGCGGCCAGGATCCCCTTGCCCTTGGCCCCCATGTCTTCCGCCACCTGGACCAGTTGCTGCCTCATATGGCTCCTCCGCCCTCGTGCCGGGCCGGATTTCAGTGTTGGATGCGATCCGCACACCGGATATTCCGGGGCATGAAGAGGGGCGTCAACGGGGGTTGCCCCCGCGACGCCCCCCCGGACGCCGGACCGGAATGGAGTACGGACCGCTGGATCAGCTCGGATCCACGGGGTCGTCCTCCAGCGTCCAGATCACCGGTGTCACCGGCGTGGCCGCCTGGTTGAAGAGCAGCTTGTCCAGCAGGGGACCGGGTTCAGTCGTCTGCAGGTACTGGGCCCGGAAGTCGTAGCAGCCCGCCTCGACCGTGAAGTCCCGCTGGCCGCCGGGCTGGATCGACCCCTCGACGGGGTGGTCGGTGCCGAAGAGATCCGAGCCCCAGTCGGATGTCCCGCACGGACGCGCGAAGAAGAAGATCACGGGGCCGAGTAGCCGGTTGACCACGCGCACCGTGGACGGGCTGTCGAACATGGGCTCGGGAACTACAGGGTCGCTTTCACCGCAGGCCGCGAGTGAAAACCCGATCGCCAGAATGGCGACGATTGCGTACCGCTTCTGTTTCACGCACCACATCTTGCATTCCTCCATGGCCGGTGTGCCGGATCGCCGGGCGACTGCGCCGAGCCCGCGCGCGATCCGCACCCGCTTACGGCCGGATAAGAAACTCTGGGAAAGATACATCGGAGCCGAGTGCAGTCCACCCGACACGTAGCGCCTCATTCCCGCTGCACCGATCTTACACGAGAGAACGTTCGAACCCCTCCTTGAGCGACACGGCGCGGCGACGTGAGCGATGTGACCGACAGGCCTTCCGTCTGGTTCCACACCTTCGGGTGCAAGGCGAACCAGTACGATACCGAGCGGATCCGCCAGGAACTGGAGCTCCGCGGCGCGGAGACGGCGCTCCACGCGGATGCTGCGGACGTAGCCGTGATCAACACGTGCACAGTGACGAACCAGGCGGATGCGAACGCGCGGCGACTCGTGCGCCGGCTGCGCCGCCAACGACCGGATCTCCGCATCGTCGTCGCCGGCTGTTCAACCTCCTTTCGTGAAGCCGAGTATCACGCGCTGGAAGAGGTGGATGGCGTTGTGCCGGGACACGACCCGTCCGCGGTCGCGCGACTCGTACCGCAATTGGGAGACGTCCCCCCGGCCGATCCCGTCACCGCCGGCGCTTCGGACGCTTCGTTCGCCCCGCTGCGGCGGAATGCGCGCGGCACCCGGGCCTGGCTCAAGATCCAGGACGGGTGCGACCGAAAATGCTCGTTCTGCGCGACACGGATTGCGCGCGGCGCCTCGGTCTCGCGCCCGGTCGACGAAGTCGTGGCGGAAGCCGCGACCCTCGCGCGCGCGCACCCTGAACTCGTGATCACCGGGATCCACATCGGCCACTACGGGAAGGACCTCGGCCCAGACTCCCGGCGCAATGGTCTCCGCGATCCCCGCGATGGCCGCCGCGCTCCCACGGGTCTCGCGACGCTGTGCGAACGGCTGCTCGAGGAAGTCCCCGCCCGCTTCCGCCTCTCCTCCATCGAGGCGACGGAAATCGACGACCGTCTCGTGGATCTGCTCGCGGAATCGGACGGACGTCTGGCGCCCCACCTGCACATCCCGCTGCAAAGCGGATCCGACCGGGTGCTGCGCCTCATGCGCCGCTGGCACACGCGGGAGGCGTATCGCACAAGGGTGCTGGAGATCGCCGAGCGCCTGGGCGCCATCGGTTCCGGGGCCTTCGGCCTCGGCGCGGACATCATCGTCGGGTTCCCGGGAGAGGGGGAGGCGGAATTCGAGGAGACGCGCGCCCTCGTGGAGGAGTTGCCGTACACATACCTGCACGTCTTCCCCTATTCGGTGCGGGACGGAACCGTGGCGGCGAGCCTCCCGGACCGGGCGCCCGGGGACGTGGCGGCAGCCCGCTCCCGGACGCTGCGGGAAATCGGCCTCCGCAAGGGCCAGGCCTATGCGGAAACGCGCGCAGGCACGATGGCCGACATCGTCGTGGAAGGCCGGGACGACCGTGTCGCCGGCATGACGGGCGACTACCTGCGGGTCGATCTTCTCGGCCGCGCGACCCCCGGCGATCGCTTCTCCGCGCGCCTGCGGGGACGCGCCGGTCGGCTGACGGCCGAAGTGCCGGCAGTGTCGGCCGAGGTATCGGCCAGCGCACTCGCGGTAGCCACGGACTGCTGAGGCCGGCGCCTCAGCCCTCTGAGCCCCCTGAGCCCTCTGAGCGTCCGGCGGGAACGGTGCGCGGGCTCACAAGCGACTCCCCGCCGTCGACGACGATCACCGCGCCCGTGATCCAGTCTCCGCCCGGTGAGCACAGGAAGGCGATCATCTGCCCGATGTCGTGAGGGCGGCCCAGCCGCCCGGCGGGAATGAAACGCTCGGCGAACCCGGCGCCGGCGCGCGCGCCGAACATGTCGACTTCCTCGCTCGGGGGCGTCTCGAACGCCTTCTTCACGCCCTCCGTCGGGATCGGACCCGGCGCCACGGCGTTCACGTTGATTCCGTCCCGCGCCCACTCGATGGCGAGCGTACGCGTGAGGGCGTCCACCCCCGCCTTGGCCGCCGTCGCGTGGGCCATGAGGGGCCAGCCCCGGTAATGCAGCGTCATCGAGATCGACACGATGCGCCCGTACCCTTGCTCGGCCATGACGGGGTAGACCGCGCGACAGGCGTGGAAGGTGCCGAACAGGTCGATCTCCACCACGGCGCGCCACCCGTTCGGCGACAGTTCGGCCGTCGGCGCGTAGAAATTGCCCGCCGCGTTGTTCACGAGGATGTCGATGGACCCGAGCGCGTCCCGCGTCTCGCGCACCGCGCGTTCGAGCGCCGCCGGCTCGCGCACGTCCCCGACGGTCGGGAGCGTCCGCACCCCGTGGGTCGAGGCGAGGCGCTCCGCCGCCTGCGCGACCCGCTCCTCGTTGCGGCTGAACACGCCCACGGAGGCGCCGGCCGCCGCCAGGCACTCCGCGATTCCGTACCCGATGCCGCTCCCGCCGCCCGTGATCAACGCGGTGCGGCCCGCGAGGACATCCGGTGCGAAGAGCGCGTCGGCTCCCGGTTTTTCGTCCATTCCAGCGGTCCTAGCGGAACATGCTGCGGGCGACGAACCATACGTTCGCGGGCCGCTCGGCCAGACGACGCATGTACCAGGGGAACCACGCGGCCCCGTAGCTGATCAGCACCCGCAGCGGCGTGCCGTTGCTCACGAGCCTCCGCTGCTCGCGCCGTCCGATACCGTACAGCATTTCGATCTCGAACCGGCTGCCGTCGAGACCCGCCGCCCCCGCGTATGCGGAGAGCGGCCCGATCATCGCGGGATCGTGCGTCCCGAGCCCGACGTATCCATCCCCTCCGTCCCCGAGGTGGTCGATGAGGCGCCGCGCGAGGGCGAGAAAGCTCTCGTCCACGTCCCGCTTGTCCGGAAAGGCGATCTCGGCGGGTTCGGCGTACGCCCCCTTCACAAGCCGGATGCGGGGGCCGAATTCCATGAGGGACTCGAGGTCGTCCGCGGTCCGTCTGAGGTAGGACTGGATACAGAGTCCGACGTTCACGTGCCGGCGCCGAACCGCGCGGTAGAGAGAGAGCGTCGCTTCCGTGTAGTACGACCCCTCCATATCGATCCAGAGCGTGCCGCGGCCCTCGGCGCGCGCCGCGAGTTCCCCGACGTTCTCGACCGCGAGTTCCGGGTCCTGGTCGAGTCCGAGGTGGGTGGGCTTGATCGACACCTCCACATCGAGCCCCATCTCCTCCGCCAGATCCATCGCCCGCGCGTACTCGGCGACGGAATCGCGGGTCTCCTCCGCGGTCTCGACGTTCTCGCCCAGCGTGGTGACGAGCGTGGGAATGCCTTCCTCCCGAAGACGGGCGGCCTCGGAGAGTGCATCCTCCAGCGTCTCGCCCGGCATGAACTTGCGCACCGCGCGCCGCACGAAGCGACGCTCGGGAAGGCGCTGCGAGAGCCACCGGTTCGTGGAAGCCCACAGCAGCACCTTCCGCATCGTCTCCATATCCGGGCCGACCTCCGCCGAGCTAGCTCCGCAGCCCGGACTCGCCCGACTCGGAGACGTCGAACCCGATCCACATCCCCGTGACCGCGTGAGCCGGGACGGGGCACACCAGCGCGTACTCGCCGGCCGTCGAAGCCGTGAAGCTGATGCTCTCGGTGCCGCCGCCGGGGGCCGTGGCCTCCGTCATCGAAGTTGCGTTCGAGGTGATCGCGCCATCGAATACGGGCGTGGCGTCATCGAAGATCGCGGGGTAGCTCGCCGCCCGCTCGAGGACACCGACGCTGTGATAGTTGACGGGGTCCCGGTTTTCGAAGTTGACCGTGACGGTGTATCCCGCGGGCACGACGACCGTGGCCTCGCCGTTCGCGTAGCCGTTGAAGTTCCAGCGGTTGTTCGCGTCCGTCGAACCCGCGACGAGATCGATCGTCACGGTACGTGCGCCGTCGTCCACCGAGATCCAGTCCGCCGCCATCGGGCCCGAAGCCGCCGCGGCCGCCTCCGTGGCGGGGGCCGGGGCGGGGGCCGGCGCCGGCGGCGGCTGGTCGCTCTCGCCGCCACCGCATCCGAAGAGGACAAACGTGCCCAGCGTCATGCTCAGGGTCATGCCCGGGGTCATGCCCGGGGTCAATCGTGTCGATCGCTTCATCATGCTATTCCACATTCTATTCGACTCCAGAATTCTTCCGTAATGAGATTCGTTGGATGTGCGTCGGAGGCGCGTCCCCCGGCCCTTCGTGTTCCTGCCGCGTTCCTGCCGCGTTCGTGCCGGGCGGAGCGTCGGGAATATACAGGATCTCGGTCTCCCGGCTACGGTAGCGCACGCCGGAAAGCTCCCGGAAACTGGCGCGAGCCCGGGATGCGCCCCATACTAGCGCATTCAGGCGATTCCGGGGGATCCCCGTTCGATGGTCGCCACGACCTTTGCGCCAGCCGGATGTTTCCGCAGGCGCGAGATCCGTTCTCCGACCGACAACCCCCGTTCCCGACGCGGTCGATTCGGCCCCGGGGAGTCTCGAAGTCGCGAATCCGGTCCGGCTTCGTCGAATACAACGTCGAATACAACAAAGAGCTGGTGCATTGACGAACAACACATCACAGCCCCGTGGCGGCTCCCCGCGCGGGGGCGGAGGCCAACCCGGAGGCAGGGGGCAGCGCAAGGGACAGCCCAGGGGCCAGGCCAAGGGGTCCGGTGGCCGCGGCGGAAAGGGCCGGAACCGGCGCCGCCGTTCGCGCGGGCGCCGCAACCGGGGAGGACAGGGGCCCCGGCAGCAGCAGCCCGACCAGCAGGATACGGCCGCCGAAGTTCCGGAGGGTCCGAAGGACGGCTACCTGGGGCTCATCGAGCGGCTCGGCAACGGCACCGGGTTCATCCGCCGCCAGCACGCCGCGTACACCCCGAGCGACGACGACATCTACGTGAGCCCGAAGATCGTTTCGCGCTACGATCTGCGGACGGGAGACGAGATCTGCGGCCAGGCCGGCCGCCCCCCTCGCCCCGGCAAGAGTCCTCCCCTCCGGTATCTCCACACCGTCAACGGCCATCCTCCGGACCAACTCGGACGGCGCCGGCAGTTCGACCGCCTGAGCGCGATGCATCCCGATCGGCGTTTGCGGCTGGAGTGCGGGCTCGAACGCCGCGGACAGCCTGACTACACCAACCGGATCATCGATCTCATCTGTCCCATGGGGATGGGTCAGCGATCTCTCATCGTCGCGCCCTCCAAGGCCGGGAAGACGATGGTTCTGCAGGCGATCGCCGAGGGCATCTCGAAGAACCACCCCGATTCCACGATCCTCATCCTCCTCGTCGACGAACGTCCCGAGGAAGTGACGGAGATGGAGGCGACGGGACTCGGCGAGGTCACCGCCTCGAGCTTCGACCACCGGGCCGAACGTCACGTGCAGGTCGCCGAGATGACACTCGAGCGCGCGCGGCGCCTCGCGGAGATGGAGCAGGATGTCGTCCTTATCCTCGATTCCATCACGCGGCTGGCGCGTGCGTACAACACGACGGAGGAGGGCAGCGGGCGCACGCTCACGGGCGGCATCGACGCGAACTCCCTCGAGAAGCCGAAGCGCTTCTTCGGCAGCGCGCGCTGCGTCCCGGAGAGCAAGGGCGGCGGATCGCTGACGATCATCGCGACGGCGCTCGTCGACACCGGCTCCCGCATGGACCAGGTGATCTTCGAGGAGTTCAAGGGGACGGGGAACAGCGAGCTCGTCCTCGACCGGGATCTGTCGGACCGCCGGATCTTTCCGGCGATCGATCTCAACTCCAGCGCGACACGACGCGAGGAGCGCCTGATGAGCGACGACGAACTCCTCGTCGCACAGGCGATGCGGCGCGAACTCAGCACCTATCCGCCTGTCGAAGCGATGCAGGAAGTCCTCGGCCTCATGCGCCAGACCGACTCGAACGAGGAACTCGTCTCGAAGCTGCGGCAGCGGATCTAGTCGGCCGCCTCGGCCTTCGCGCGATCGCGGGCGCGTTTCTTCTCTCTCCGGGCGAAATTCAGCGTCTCGTACGCCGTCGCGAGAATCAGGCCCAGTTCCCGCCGGTCGAGGTCCGCACGCTGAAACATGTTGCGGAAACTCCGCATCTTCGGGACCGGATCGATCCCCTGGAAGAGGCCGATCTCCTCCATGGCCCGCTCCCAGAGGCCGAAGAACTCCTCGAGTTCCGCGTGCGAGGCGGGCGGAGTCCGCCGGCGCCGCTTTCCGCCGAGGTCGCGCGCCTCCCAGTCGGCGGGGCCCAGCGCCGCCTTCCGCAGTTCGTACAGGATGATGACCGCCGCGTGAGCGAGGTTCATCGACGTATGGTCGGGGTTCGTGGGGATGCACACGAGTCCGTGGCAGAGATCGAGCGCCTCGTTGGAGAGGCCCCGGTCCTCGCGGCCGAAGACGACGGCCAGTCCCCCCTCGCGGCCGACGAGGCTCGCCGCCGCTTCTTCGGGGCTCAACCAGTCCTGCCGCGTGGAACGCCGCCTCGCCGTCGCCCCGAGCACATAATTCACGTCTGCCAGGGCGGAGGGGAGGTCGTCGAAGATGCGGATGCGCTCCACGACGTCCTCGGTGTCGTGCGCGATCCCGTCGATGCGCCGGGCGTCGAACTCCGCGGGGTTTACGAGCCGCAGGCGCGAAAGACCCATGTTCTTCATCGCGCGAATCACGAGCGCGATGTTGACGACATCCTGCGGCTCGTGGAGGACGATGCAGGTCCGGTCGAGCCGTGTGCGGCGCTCGCTCACTTCGGGGTCAGGCCCTCCGGGCGCGAGCCCTTCCATTTGCGGCCGCGGCGCGGACGAAGCGCGGGATATCCCGTCTCGCCGCAGCCGGGGCAGGCCTCCGTGTAGGCGCCGATCGCGTCGCCGCAGACCGCGCAGTGCACGCCTGCGTCGTGCGGGGCGAACGACAGCGGCTCGCCGCACTTCTGGCAGGTCTGATCGGACAGCCCCACGGGACCGCCGCAATCCGGGCAGTTCATCCGCGTGTCGTTGCGCTGATCGCCGATCGGATCCTCCTCTTCGCGCGTCCTCTCCGGAGCATCGCGGGTCGCTCGACCGTAGCTTGAGCGGAACCCGGCCATGCCGCGAGGCACAAAGCTACGGTGGAGAGCGGTTTGCGACAGGATCAGGTCGACACGCGCGTCGGACCCGCGGTCTGGATCTGCGGCGGGCTGATGATCGCCACCGGCATCGTGACGTCGATCCTCCTCCTGCGCGACTTCGAATCCGACAGCTACCTGTATCTCGCCTTCTACTCCATCCCGGCCAACACGGCGATCTCCGTCTTCCCCCACGAGCCGGTCCTCATCTACTTCGGGAAGGTCGCGGACCTGTGGCTCGCCGCGGCGTGGGCCACGCTCGGTACGGCGATTGCGGGGGTGATGGACCACCTCGTCTTCGTCCCTCTCCTGAACCTGCGGAACATCCGGGCATACAAGCGCAGGAAGTTCTACCGGACAGCGATCTCCTGGTTCATGAAGTGGCCCTTCGCCACCATCGTGGCGACCGGCTTCGCGCCCATCCCCTTCTTCCCCTTCAAGTTCCTGGCGTTCTCGATTCAGTACCCGATGTGGAAGTGGGTCGCGGCGCTGGTGGTCGCCCGTTTTCCCCGCTATTACCTTCTCGCTCTCCTCGGAGCTACGGTTCCGATCCCGAACTGGGTGCTGATCGCCTGCGTGGCCGTGGTGTTCGCGATGTACCTCGCGAAAGCCGTCCCCGCGGGGTATAGGCGTTGGAGGCGTTGATCGGATGCCGAACATCTCCGGAGCCATGGCCGCACGCATGCTCGCGCGGGGTATCCGCAACCGGATTCAGAACAAGCCGCTCTCCGTCTCGTTCGAGATCACTCACGCCTGCACGGCGAACTGCTGGCACTGCAACTGGGGCGGTCCGATCAAGGAGGAGCGCCTCGGGGCGGAGGAGTACGCGGCGATCTGCCGCGAGCTTCGGCCCGTCGTGTCGCATGCTTCCGGAGGGGAACCGCTCGCGCGCGGAGACGTGTACGACATCGTCGACGCGATGACGAACAAGGGCGGGCTGCCCTGGATGATCGTGGTCACGAACGCGTCGAACCTCACGCCGGAACGCTTCTTCCGCCTCAAGGACAGCGGGATGCACCAGTTGTCCACCTCGCTCGATTTCCCGGATGAACGGCACGACGAGTTCCGCCGCATTCCCGGACTGTTCGATCGCATGGCCCGCGTCGTTCCCGAGATCCGCCGCCAGAGCACGGATACGGACGACATCCTGCTCAACGTGTGCATCACCGCGTGGAACTACCGGGACATCGGAGACATGGTGCGCGTCGCGAAGGACTGGGGCGTGCCGATCAACTTCTCCGTCTACACGCACCTGAGGGTGCAGGACCGGGACGGGCTTATCGAGGGGAACGGGCTCGACGGACTCGCGGACAGCCTGCAGGAAGTCATCGACCTCCGAAACGCGGGTTACCCGGTCTACACGACGCCCCGCGTGCTGTGGAAATTCCACCGGTTCCTGACGGAGGGAGGGATCCCCGGCTGCCAGGCGGGACGCCGCTTCCTCGTCATCAACCCGGACGGAAGGCTCACGCCGTGCGCGATGGTGATGGCGTACTTCGACCGGCAGGATGACATGCTGGAGAAGTTCACGAAGCAGAACGCGTGCCAGCAGTGCTACATCTCCACGCGCGCGAACACCGAGAAGAGCGTCAAGGAGTTCGTGCAGGACAACGCGGACGCCTTCCTCAGGATGCTCACGCCCTGGCGCAACTGAGCGGCGTTGCAAGACCGGGCACCGCGGCGCAACCGAGCACTGACCGCCGCCGCACATGGTGGCGGCCGGGGCTTTGACACGCGATGGGGCTGTGGGGTAGAATCGCTGGCCCCGTGAGGGGATCCGTCCGGGGCGGTAGCTCAGCTGGCCAGAGCGCTGCGTTCACATCGCAGAAGTCGGGGGTTCAAGTCCCTCCCGCCCCACTTACCGCTTACCGCGGCAGCTTGCAAGACCTGCGGGCGTAGCTCAGTTGGTAGAGCGTCAGCTTCCCAAGCTGAAGGTCGCCGGTTCGAGACCGGTCGCCCGCTTTCCGCCTCGTCCGTCAGGGGCCGTCGCCTTCGGCCCGGGCGCCCGAGAACGTGCCGGTGGCCATGGCCGGCATTCCCTCCGGGCGAACCTCGAACGTGCCGCTGACCTCCCCCTCCGCCACCGTGCCCTCGAAGACGAACTCCCCCGTCTGCCCCTGCTCCTCGATGCGCACGGTGAAGCCGAAGGCGTCTCCGTCCACGGCCAGGTCGGACATGTCCTCGGTGACGCTCTGGCCCTGCCCCGCCATCGTGAAGCTTCCCGTCAGGGCTCCCTCGTCGCCCGTGGCGAACGTCCAGGTCATGCTGAAGCCGGGTATGGGAGGCATGCCGGCGGCGTCGATCGAGATGTCCCACGTCCCGACAAGCCCCGACTCCTGGGCCTCGGCAGCGCCAAAGGTCGCGGCCAGCGCAACGAACGCTATCGCAAACCCGGCTCCCATGCGGACGTTCCCGCGTCCGATCCTCGTCATCACGTCTCTCCTTCGCGCGACCGCCCGTAGCGGCGCCGCCGACCTGGGGCCCTTCGTCCATTCGAAGCGCGAAGGTGCCGGTCGCCACGACCTCGGACAACCGACCCTCGGACTGTAGGTTCCACAGGGGCGCTCTCAGGCGTCCGGTCCAGGAGGCAACGATGAGGATTTCGTGGTTCGCAGCACTCTCGGCGGCGTTCGCCGCGTGCGGAACCGGCACGGAGGTCGCCCGGGGACCGCAGGTGGTCACCGATACGATCGGCGACACGACCGTCGTTCGCACCCTCTCCGGGAGCGTGTGGGGCGGCGACGCGACGCTCGTTCCGGAGATGTCGATCGGCGAGGTGGAGGGCCCCGATGAATACCTCTTCGGCCGCGTCGGATCCATCGCGGTGGATGGCGACCACAACGTCTACGTGTTCGACCAGCAGGCTCGGGAGGTCCGCATCTTCGACGCCCGTGGCGGTTACCTGCGGAGCCTGGGAGGACCCGGACAGGGTCCCGGCGAGTTGCAGCAGCCCGAGGCGATGGCTCTGCTCCCCGACCGCAGGATCGTCGTACGCGATCCGGGCAATGCGCGCCTGCAGGTGTATGGCCCCGGCGAAGAGTCGTTGGAGGAGTGGCCCTATACCGCGGCCTTCTATTCCACCGGCCCGCTGTGGACGGACGATCGGGGGAGGACGTACGTGGCGGCCCGCGACCGTTCCGATGCGACCCGCTTCGGCCGGGAACTCCTTGCCGTCTTCGACCCCGACGGCATGCCTCGCGACACGATCGCACCCCCTCACGGCGACTTCGAGGCCGCGACCGTCACGGGAGAAAGGGATGGGGCCAGGGCGACGTACGGAGTCCCGTTCACGCCACGAGCGATCTGGGCAGTCCATCCGAGCGGACACTTCGTCAGCGGAATCTCGTCAGGTTATGCGATCGATCTGGAGGGTCCGGACGGCGTCCTCCGAATCGAGCGCGCGTACGAGCCCACTCAGGTATTCCCCCGCGAGGCGGACCAGGCGCGAGCCCGGACCGAGCGCGGCATCGGCATGACCGTTCCGGGTTGGACGTGGGACGGACCGTCGATCCCGGATACCAAGCCGCCCTTCACGGGGCTCCTTCCCGGGCGAGACGGCCGGATATGGGTGCCGGTTTCGACCGAGTCGCAGGAGGTCGAGAACGAGGACCATGACCCGGACAGCCCGTCCTCCACGCCCTTCGTGTGGCGCTCTCCTCTCCGGTTCGATGTGTTCGAAGCCGACGGAACCTACCTGGGAGCCGTGAACCCGCCCGAAGACTTCTCCTCCAATCCCTTCCCCGTGTTCGACGGCGACGATGTGTGGGCGGTCAGCCGGGACGATCTGGGCATCCAACGCGTGGTCCGATACCGAATCACCCTCGAATCCGACCCCTGATGGATTCGCGACTCCGAGGGCCTTATCTTGCCCTCGGAGCGACGCGTCAGCCTTCGCAGAGCCTCGATTGCGCAGGGCAGGTGTGTGGTCCGGAGGGGTGGCAGAGCGGCTGAATGCACCGGTCTTGAAAACCGGCGGGCGCAAGCCCACGTGGGTTCGAACCGAGCGACCGCAGGGAGCGAGCTCGACGAATCTGCGAAGCAGGTGAGTCAATCCCACCCCCTCCGGCCCCGTCCCACCTCGATGGATTCACGACTCCGAGGGCCTTATCTTGCCCTCGGAGCGACGCGCCAGCCTGCGGCAGAGCCTCGATTGCGCAGGGCAGGCGCGTGGTCCGGAGGGGTGGCAGAGCGGCTGAATGCACCGGTCTTGAAAACCGGCGGGCGCAAGCCCACGTGGGTTCGAATCCCACCCCCTCCGTTTATTGATGTCGTATAAAACGATATATCACAACTGCTTACACATTCAGTTTCCGTACATGTCCCACAACACGTCCCTCCGTTTGGGCTAGAAGATCCGGGACGCCAACGTGGTGCGCGTGACCCGCAGTACGCGTCGAAAGTTGCCGACCCGCGACACCCACGCGTGCAGTAGCGAGCCGGGAAGCATCCACCGGCCTGCTCTTGAACCTCGGTCTGGCCCTTGGATATGACACCGGCCTGCCGCCCGGCCCGGCGCTGCCGGCCCGCCGTTCCCCGACCCGAACCGGCGTAGCTAAGCGGCCATTTCGGGACTGGTGAGGTGCGGGGCGTCGCCGTTGGGTGCGCTCGCCCAGGCTTGCGGGCGGGCTCCGGGGCGCGGGTAGTACCGCGGCCCGCCGCTCGGTAGCCGGAGGTGGGGTGCGTCAGGATGGCCAGACGGCCGTTCGGCGCCGTCGCAGCGGTCGAGCGCCTCCACGGCGTCGCCAATGGCGTGGAAGAGTCTTATGCGTGTGCGCCGGAAGTTCTCATCCGCAACCCGACTGGAGTCCACCACGTCGATCCCGCGCGCACGGAGCTGCCCGGCGCGTGGGAGGATTTGTTGGGGAAGGTCGAGAAGGCCCGATGCGAGTCCGTCGCCGCCTGTAGGTGAGGCGCGGCAATTCGTGCGATTCCGGCCGGGGTTGGCCCTGCGTCGGCAGGTCGACGATGGTCGCCTTCACAGGCGCCGCGCCTGTCCACGATCAGGCGAGTAGCAGCGGAACGCCTGCCCTTTCGCGCCGACCTCGGGGCGCTACACCCTGCGTCCGGCGGACAGTTGAAAGATGGCCCCATCCCGGATTGTGCGTCAGGTCCGGGCGGCGTAGCTTTTGCGCCGATAAATTGAGTAAGGGGGAAGGGGTTGATGATGTCAGAGTGGAGAGGGCCGCCCGGAAGCGCGGCGGCCGTAAGGATCGAGGGAGACCTGAACACCGAGGCGGTGTGTCTAGCTTTCGAGGCGGTGCTCGGCCATCTAGCGAAGGTGGTGGGCGACCTGATGGACGTAATGGAACTTACGCCGGAGACGCTCCCCGATGTCCGCCAAGAACTGGACCGCCACATCGCGAAGCTGGCGGACGACTCGCTTCTCCCGCTTGTGGTGCGCGGGATGACGGATCAAGGCCTTGTCTTCCCGGACTTCCGTGCGGACTTTGATCAGGCCTTCGCGCGTGCGGTGGCGGTGGCTCGGCGGGAGTTGGCCCGGAATCTAGAAAAGTTGCCCTTAGATTGAGGGAAGTGGGGGTCTCGAACCCCGGATGCCGCAAGGCGTTCCCCTAGGCTTGTAAGGCCTGTTCCCGTCCGACGGGAGCACATCCCCCTATAGAGAGCGGGTCGAGGCTGCAACCTCGGCCCGCTCTTGCATTGTAGGGGTTGTTGCCGAGCGATCCAGCCAAGGTAGGGTGCTCGGGGTGTGGCGTCGTACAGGGTCTATCGGATTTGACTGCGCGGATGGATACTCCTACATGGTCCTTTGAATCTGGCCGTAAACCGCCGTACGTCAAGCATTTCCGGTTACGGGAGGATCCTGCGGCCCTCAGCGTGTCCCACACGTTATGCGGCTGCGGTTGTGCGGTCGCCAGCGTAGTGCTAAGAGAGCTTCACAGGCTGATGTCCAGACTACTCATCCTAAAGGCAAGGCGAGATTCGCATGGGTGCTGCCAACATAGCCGTGCGGTTCGAGGAACTCGGGCAAGGGATGGACGAGCAGGTCACAAGCCTAAGAGCTGCCGGTTTTCGCGTCACGTTGCGGCGAGACGACCTCAACGGTCTCGTCGCTGGGCAGTTCGCGGTACAGCGCGACGTGACAGGGTCTCTGTTGTTTCGGGCCACGCTAACTCTTGAGGGCACGCTCGATGTTCGGCTCGGTTCGCCTGCCGACGACGCCCCGGTTCGACGTTATCTTGCCAGCGAGACGGATTACGTCTGGCAACCGCAGCCGGATGAGGGAGATGCAGGACCCTTCACCTCGCGAGCACTTGCTGCTGCTTGGGGCGAGGAACTGCTAGAGTTGCTTCGTGGGCTGAACCCGCCCACCGCCAGTCCTTACGGCTCAATCGTCACGAAGGAATAGGTGCGAGTTGATCGGCCCGACACGCCGATCAACCCGCACCGCCCGGCGCACCGCCCGGCCTTGGCTCAACTCCCCCATCAGATCAGGGTAGCTAACCATGAGATGCCGGGATGCGGGCCGGAGGCCACGGCCGAGTTGAACGCGGCCCGCTCCTGCTTGCACGGATCCGGCGCGGGGGATTGTGCCGCGAGTTGCAGCGAGAATAACGCCGCGGTGGCCGATCCACACGACATCAGCTTCCTGCTCATACGAACTTCCCCGAGTGTAACCAGCGGCGCGTGCCGGTGCTGAAGGCCACCATGAAGAACCGCAAGTGACTTGTCACGGGCTTCGACCCCGCACGCAATCCTTACAGAGACTTCGACCGACGCCGCCAATCACGGGAGATTTTTCGCCGGAGCTGATCCAGCCGGGTACGATCTTCTTGCCGCAGTTGCTACACACGGCGATCATCCCGTCCCGAAGTTCGACGGCCATCACTCGGCGCACCGCGCCGTCTTCGATGCCGTTGTCGTACGCGACGTCCTGTATCCGGCCCAGCCGCCGTGGAGAGAAGTTTTGGCGGTTCTCCGCGTACTCGAAACACACCTGCTGAATCGCGTACTCCTTTACCTCTCCGAGCTGTTCACCGAGCTTGGGCGCGTGCTCCCAAGCCCACTCCTTCGCTCCCACCTGGGAGGACACTTTCTTCCCGAGTTCGGTAAGTCTAAGGGGGCTCTCTCCGGTCATCAGCGGCTCTCCGGTCATCATGGTCCTCCTAAGGGCTAAACTGGTACGCCGCTCCTACTCTCGAAACCTCGTGGGCTTGAAACGTACTTCGCCCACGCCTCGATGAGTTCCCGCCGCCGCTCGAACAGGTCCGACCGCGCGTACGCCGCCGCGATCTAGTTCTTGACGACGTGAGCGAGGGCGGCCTCGGCGACCTCCCGCGGCTGCCCCCGTCTCCCCGCACCAGTCGCGGAACGAGCTGCGGAACCCGTGCGGCACAGCCTTGATTCCGTTGCGCGACAAGATTCTCGGAAGCGTGCCGCCGTGAATCATACGCCCGGTGACGGAGGGGAAGATTAGCCCGGATCCGTGGGAGATACATCTTCCGGGCACCGGTCGGGATGCTGGGGGAACCCTCGCAGTGGACGGCCTCGGCCGAGGTAGGGGCGATGTCACATGGTGATGCCGACGTCAAGGATCATCGCTCGAACCCTCCCCCGCCACGCTCGGGGCCTCGGGGCCGGGGCAGCCGGGGGGGACGAGGGTTATGGTCCGGCCGCGCTCCCGCTCCCATGTCGGTGCGCGCTTCCTCATCTCCCGCGCCCACCGCCCCGCGTCACGCAGCCCCCTTCGGTACGTCTCGCGCACCTTCCGCTCGATCTGCCGGGCGCTGTCGGCGTGCGCCTTGCCCAGCGCGGCCCGCTCGCCCTTGTGGTACCGGTCGAGATCCTCGCGCCAGCCCTCGACCAGGTCCTCCCGGCCCCGGACCGCGCCGACCAGCTCCCCCAGCGAGCGCTCGGTCCCATATCGGGCGAAGCACCTCCGCGCCCGTGCGCCGCCGCTCGTTGTTCGTGACCCGTCTCTCGCACCGGATCCGGCCCTGTTCCCGCCCGTAGCCCTCGGCCCAGCGCGACAGCCGGAGCTTGCTGTTGCCCAGCTTCGCCGCCTTACCGGTCTCCGGATCGACGCGGTTCGCGATCACTTGGACATGAGGGTGCCGGGTGTCGTCGTGCGCGACGATCAGCGCCTCGTGGCCCTCCATCCCCAGCGCCTCGAGGCTCCCGTCCACCGCCTGGCTCATCTCCTGTCGGGTGGGCGTTTCTTCCCTCGCCCGACTGAGCGAGTAGTGCAGCACCGGCTTCGCCAGCTTCCGACCCCCTCGCGCCCCGCCCGCCCGCCGCTTGAGGTCGGGGGCCGCCTTCGCGGTCGCGGCCATCAGCCGCGCGGCCCGCTCCGGCCGGATCGTCGCAAGGTTCCGGGTGTCGGTCCACGCGACCCGCTCCGAGGTCTCCGGGCTCCGGTCGTCCGGCTCCGGGGCATCGTGCAGGCAGTACGCCGCGACCCCGGCGAACGACCGCCCCAGCCCGTTGATCTTCGGGATCATCGGTCCAGCGCCTCGCCGGTCAAGAGATCCGCCGCAAGCTCGCCGACACGCCCGACCGCCTCCAGCGTCCCGTCCGGTGCCGAGCTCCGGAGTTCAGGGGGCGGGCGATCTGGTTCAGGTTCACGCCGATCCGGTGGAGTTCGACCCGCTCCTTGGCGCCGAGACGATGAACGGCCGCCATGCGGATCGGCCGTCCAGCGTCCGGCGGCGGATGTAGGCGCCCTTCGCCATCCGCGCCGCCCCCGGCTCGCGCGGCGATCTCCGCGGCCGTGACGCGCACGCAAATCGTGCGGCTCCGGCGTTCGGCCTCGGGCTTGCGGGGACGGACCATGTCGGGCGGCCTCCCTGTGGGGTGCGGCGGTCGTGCGGGGGTCCGGGGGATGCCCCCGGCCAGAGGTTTTCGTAACGCGAAAACACATCTGGCTCCACGGAGACCCGCAACGTGCGGGCCAGCGAGCGGCGACCGGCAGCTCACCCCCAGGTGTCAATGGCGGCTGCCCCGGGAGCCATGATCGCGCCCTGGGCGCGGGAGCCGACGCACGGAATCCCGGGTCGTCGGAATCGCCACGAGGTACGGTCAGGGGAGCGTTTCGGGCGGTGTCAACAACCCCCGAAACGGCGAGGTCCAATCGGTTCCGGAGTCGTCCCAAAGACGAACTGGCCTCGGCCGGCGGAGCCTCCGTCGCCACCCCGTCCATCGCTCACCGAACGTAATCTGTTACCGAATCTTCGTAGATTGGCCGAAACACGACGATTGGTTAGTCAGTTGGGCCGATAGGTCGGCGAGGAGAGCAAACTGATTGTTTAGGTGCGTGGGCGCAGTCAGGTGGCCATCGGGTTCGGATCCCCGACGCCAGCGTGGATCCGTGCTGAACGACGATCCGCAGTCACGCTCCCGTGCGGACGGCGTCACGCCGCTCGCCTCCACGCTGGATTCCTCCGAGCTGGGACACTCGGCCGTTACGGCGAGCATGAAATACCGCCTGCCGGTACCTTAGAGCCGGGATCGGGCTTCTGTATGAGGCCGTCCAAAGGAGGGACAAATGAAGGTGTTCGTTGCCCCGGCCCTGCTCGCCGCCACGCTACTAGCCTTTGGGGGCTGTGTGTCCGAACCGAACCCCGCCTCCACCCACTCGACCCCGCTCGAGGCGGCGGGAATGTGGGTTCCCGGCGTGGAGTTCTCACGAGTCAGCCGCGAAGCGACCGCCACCGGGGGGATCGTGATGGATGTCGCGGATGACCGCGTCGGCGCAATCGAAATCGGGGACTGCCAGCAGTTCACGATCCATTGGCCTCCAGAGGCGCAGTTATTCTCGGTCCTGTACGTAAACTCCAAGGGACTAGCCTATCCGGTAACTAGCGTCCTCACGGACAATCCGATCCTCCAACTCGCGGCCCTGCTTCAGTCTGCGGAAGACGGAACTCCGGACGGCCTGGCCGAACATTGCGGCGTTCCAGAGACGTACCTTAGGCTCGCTTCCACGCGAGCTGGCTTCGACCTCTTCGAGGCGTATGAGGCACAGGAAGACTCTCTTGCCGCTGAACGAGCGAACCGGGCACGGGCCGAGCGGGATCGCAGGGATTCCATGCAGGCTGTGAGGCTCGCGGAAATCGCGCGAGCGCAAAGGCGAGCGCAGGCCGTGAGAGATTCCATCGCCAATTCCATCCCAGGATCGCGAGGGTTCGAGAGGTTGAGGACCATTCCACTCTTCGTGATCGACAGTCCGGGCGAGGCGACGCCGTGCGGTCCAAGTCCCGGCTCCGGGGGACGCACGATCCAAGGACGCTACACGAGCGATGGCAATCTCCGCATGCTAGGTGTCGTCTGGCGGGATGACGGGCCCGACGTGGACGCACATCTACCGGGTTTCGCCATGTACAGGGATTGCGTCGTGCGGAGGTGGTTGACGTGGCAGCCGCGGATCGTGTTCATGGACGGCTTCGGCGACACGTTAGGAACCCTCCTTCCAGACGAGGAGGAAGGCGCTCGCGACAAGTGAACGAGCAAGAATCGCGCGTGTGTGGGAATCCATCGAGCGCGAACTCGACGCGCGGGGCGGCGGTTCCGAGGTGCTATGCGAGGTGGCCCAGCGGGCGGGGCGATTCGGCTATGAGTCATGCCGTACAAGCCTGAAGCGCTCCACTTGGTCTACCGGCTCGACTTCGCCGACGGCTGGAGCTACGTCGGCATCACGAGCCGCGCGGTCGAGACTCGGATACAGGAGCACCTTGGGCTGCTCTACATGGGCGGGTGGTGCGGGCATCACGACCGCGCCGAACGCCTCCGCCGGGGTTGGGGGACGAAGGGTATCATGGAGCGCCACGTTGCGAGGGGCTACTCGTGGACTTGGACGGTACTGGCGGAAGGGCTGTCCTTGCGGGCCGCACTCAAGTGGGAAGATGAGGAGATAGAGCGGATCGATAAGCCGCTACACCGGCGGACGACCGGACGGGCCGCGCTACGCCAGCGGGCCAAGATGTGGCACGACGCCCGGCAACCTTGAGGCGCTACCGCGAACTGGCGACAGTATGCCGTGTACCGTTTTGAATGAACGAAGATCGATTTGTCCGGAGGAATCATGAAGGCGCACAGGTGGATTGCATTGATCGGAGCTATGGTCGCTTGCTCCCAGACGCCGGGTCCGTGCGACGTCCTCGCGGCAAAACTCCGATTAGCTGACTCGTTGTCGGTACAAGCTGGAAACTCGTTGGTTGCCGCTGAACGGGCGCGGCTAGATGCGGTGACTGCGGAGTCCCGTGCTGACAGCTTGATGAAGATTCGTACCCGGCTGCTGGCCGATCGTCGTGCCGAATTGTGGTCTGCGTTTGAGGCTCGCTATCCCGACGGCTGGATGCGGACCGCTTCGCAGGACGAGGTCGATGCGTATCTCAGCGAGCGTCGTTCGGTTCAACGGCTTGATGTGCCCCTTCCGGCTGCCGACTCTTTGTTCGAGCGCTCCAATCGCCTGCGGGACGAGGCTGACGTTTTGAAGGCGGAAGCGCTCCGCGCCAGCGTGTTGGCCGATAAACTAAGTGAACCCGTTGATCGCCTCAGACTCGAAGCTGCTGAACAAGATTTGTTGTGTCGTTCATGAACGACTTCGGAAGGACCGAGCTCATGCGGGCCGTCTTTGACCTCCGACCTACGGTTTCGCGGCAGGCCCGACTCCGCGCGCGGGACTGGACGACGAGGCGTTCGGCGTATGGCCGTGGCCCAGCCGACCCACGACATAATCAGCCCAATCTTCCATCACGGTCCGGCGGCGCTCGAAGAGGGTGCCTCTGGCAGAGGCCGCTTCCACCTTGCCACGGTGGCAATCGTTGCGTCCTGCTTTCAGTGAGAGGCGGGCAAATGCCGCTGTCCGAAACATCGCTGCTGGAGCCCTTTTGGGGCAGAAGACTGTCAGGTGATTACGGTATCAGAAGGAATCATGCGTCTAGATGTCCTCAAGCTCGTCACCGCGGGCTGGCAGGCTGGCAGGCTGGTAGGTCCGCATCAGGCGCGAGGCGGTCCATCTGGAGCGGCGGGGGCGGAAGAGACTCCCAGAAGGAGGCGACGTTGCGAGACGGACGAGGTAATAGGGAGCGCGAGAGAGGGCGCGAGTTGCGGGGAGCGGTCGCGGGAGCAGCAGCGCTTTTTCTCCTCGCTCAAAGCGCCGTGGGGCAAGCTTGCAGCATCGAGTTCGAGGGCCGCCCGTTCGCAGTAACCAGCACCGGAAAAGGCTTCACGCTCCTGAGCGAGGAGGCGTCTATCGAGGCTTCGGTCAAGATCCTGCGCATCTGGTTCCCGGACGATCAGCGGGCCGTCTATCTCTTGGCGAGCAGAGATAACCTTCCTCTCAGGAGGGGCATCAGCGGCATCTTCACGACCTACCACGACGACGACGACAACGGGCTGCACCACTACGTGAGGAACAGCTCTGGGTTCTCAGATCTCCCGCTGGAGCCTCCCCCTAGTCAGCAACAAGGCGGCGTTGGCTACGTGGAGCACCTAGTATTGGGGCTAGAATCGATTACGTACTACGGTACCGGGACCCACCTCCCGGACGGCGAGTGTTTCCCATCTAGCGGGGGCGGCTGACGCTTGATGTCCGATCGCTCCACTCGAAGCGGGCGCGTCTATTCCTCGGCCATGCGGTCGAGCGGGGGCGCTTCGTCTTTCGGATCCGGTGGCGAAGGAGGCCTCTTGGGCGAGGCCGGCGCAGGGATCTCTGCGGTCGCGGGCCGACGAGTAGTGACAAGGAGTCACGGGTCGCCCGCGTCGCCCTCGCCGTCCGTGAGGCGGTCCATCACGAACGAGAGACGCGTGTGCCGGTGCGCTTTCTGCGGCTGTCGGAGAAGCGGCTGCGCCGGGATACTACATTCTAGCCACTCCGAGCTCTTCTCCGAGCAGCACCTCAGCGAAGTTCAAATCTTTGAGAAAGCCGATGTAGTCCATCATGAACTTGCGAAAGTCGTGCGGAGAAACGGAAATGAACCCGAAGGCCGTGCGTCCCTCCCTAGCGAGGAGCACGATGTTGCGGATCACCCCACCCTCGGTGAGTACGTTGCCATGGGCCAACGCGTTTCTGAGAATACTGAGGACCGCGCTTACCGGTACGTCCGACGGCATGGACCGCGCATCCCTGAGCTCTGGCCAGGTGTCTGGTCCGCCCGACCGGACGTCTTGCACGCTGCCCTTTCGCCACGTCGAAACCTCTTCCCGCCCCCAAAGCGGAGACGAGAGGAACGGTTTGTCTAGGAGCTCCTCGTACTGCCGCGCCGCCTTCGGATAACGGTCACGATCGCGCAAAGGATGCGAGGTGGCGTTAGGAGTTCCGAGTCTCTCGTACGGAATGATAAGAGCGGCCGTACTGATCGAGAGTAGCAACGTCACGTCGCGTCCCCGCCTGAGGGCCGGCAATCGAAACTCCTCAAGGATCTCACCGCATCGGAACGGGAAATCCCTCACGTAACTCGAATATGCGGACACCGAAATCGACTCCTGTGAGTGTGGACGGGACCCTCATGCCGGGGCGTGACTTGTTCAATCGGCATGTGAATCTCGCGTCAGTCGGCGTTCGTGCCAAGCGTCAGAAAAGCGGAAGATCGCGGAGGGCGGGTGGTCTCCACCCACATAGACGGCCTCGATCAGTCCTCGCATGCACGAACGGCGGGGATGAGATAGCGCGGCGTGGTCCCCCCCTCTCTTGGTTTCGATCTCGGAAGTCGTCCCGCTCCGAGCTCCTCGATGCCCCGACCCACGGTCTCCAGATCGCTCAAGAACGGGTAGAGATCCCCCGGGCGAGCGTACCATCCGGCCTGCTCAGGCTTCCTTTGATGCGGCGTCCGCGAAAGCGGGACAGCTCCAAGTGGATGGGGACCGTACACACGACCATGTTCACCGGCCGGGTCCGGGTGGAGTGGCCCGAGGGGATGTTTGAGTTCTGACACTAAGCGCCACTGGGACATAAAGGTGTCCACTAACTCGCGGTAACTCCATCGAGCGAGCGCGGCGATCCGCGAAAACAGGTGAGTCAACCGAGCGACCTCAGGGAGCGAGCTCGACGAACCCGCGGAGCGGATGAAGTCAATCCCACCCCTTCCGTCGAGCGGATTGCTAGCAACGCTAGCATGTCGTTACTCTATATCGTCATGAGGAGGCATCACGCATGGCGAACATCACGATCCGCAACCTTGACGACGACATTCGAACCCGCCTGCGCGTGCGAGCGGCGGGCAACGGCCGTTCGATGGAAGAAGAGGTGAGGCAGATCCTGCGCAACGCGGTCGGACCTGCGCCGAGATCCAGAGATCTCACGAGCATCATCCGCTCCCACTTCGGGCCGGCGAATGGAGTGGACCTGGAGTTGCCGCCGCGGGAGTCGGGGCGCGAGCCGCCTTCCTTCGAGTGAGGTCGCGGGCCGGAGCCACGCTGCTCCACACGAACGTCGTCTCGGAACTGATCCGCACCTCGCCCGAACCCGCCGTCGCGACCTGGGCCTCGGGCCACCGCGTGGAGGACTTGTTCTTTTCGGCGGTGAGCGAGGCGGAGTTGCGCTACGGTGTGGCGATCCTCCCGGTGGGCCGCCGCCGCGACACGCTGCTGTTCGAAGTCGATGCCATGCTCCGGGATGCCTTCGAGGACCGGGTGCTCCCCTTCGACAGCGATGCCGCTCGCGCGTACGGCCACATCGCGGCCCGACGCCGCTCCTCCGGACGTCCCGTTTCACCGGCGGACCGCCAGATCGCGGCGATCGCGGCATCCCGCCGCATGACGGTGGCGACGCGCAACGTTCGTGATTTCGAGGGCATGGGTATCGAGGTCGTGGATCCCTGGGCTGCGACTTGACCGCCCCGACCAAAACCTCTCCCACCTCCTCCGTTGGAATCCCACCCCAAACCGCACCCTACCATCCCGGGGGGCCATGTCAGGCCTTCCGCCTCACAGTATTATCTCCCCCCGACGCGGTGAGGGGCGGAACGAGGTCGATCCCACGATTCCATGGCGGGATCCTTCCGTCTTGAGGCCAAACGAGAACGGCTGGAGAGAATCGGCTTGATCCACACCGAGGCAGCGAGGCGTGTCGTCATCACCGGCGTCGGGATGGTCACGCCCATCGGCCTCGATGTGGATTCCACCTGGGACGCACTTCTCCGTGGCCGGAGCGGCGCGGGCCCGATCACGCAGTTCGATGCGTCCGACCAGGCCGTCCGCTTCGCCTGTGAGGTGAAGGGGTTCGATCCCCTCCAGTATCTGGACAAGAAGGGGGCGCGCCGCGCCGACCGCTTCCTGCAGCTCGCCATTGGCGCGGCGACGCAGGCCATGGAACAGGCGGGGTTCGGCGACGGGCTCGCCCACCTGCCGCCGGATCGAACGGGGGTCGTCGTCGGCGTCGCGGTCGGCGGGCTCCCGCTGCTGGAGGCACAGCACAGGAAGCTCTTGTCCAGAGGACCACGGGCCGTTTCTCCGCTCCTCATTCCGATGTTCATCCCGGACATGACGGTCGGACTGCTGTCCATCGTGTACGGGACGCGCGGCCCGAACTACGCGACCGTGTCGGCCTGCGCTTCGAGCGGCCACTCGCTGGGACTCGCCTTCCGCTCGATCCGAAGGGGGGAGACTGACGTAATGATCGCCGGGGGCACGGAGTCCGCCATCACTCCGCTCGCGGTGGCCGGCTTCGCGTCCATGGGATCGATGTCGACGCGTAACGACGACCCGGCGGGAGCCTGCCGCCCCTTCGACGCGCGGCGGGACGGGTTCGTGCTCGGCGAGGGCGCGGGGATGCTGATCCTCGAAGAAATGGAGCACGCTCGCGCGCGTGGCGCGGAGATTCTGGGGGAGATCGCCGGCTTCGGGCAGAGCGCGGATGCGTATCACATGACGGCTCCCGCTCCGGACGGGGTCGGCGCCCGCCTGGCCATGCAGCAGGCGATCGAAGACGCGGGGATCGCACCGACCGACATCGGCTACATCAACGCGAACGGGACCGCGACGCCGATCGGCGATGCAGCCGAGACAAAGGCGATCAAGGAAGTACTCGGCGATCACGCCCGATCGATCGTAGTGAGTTCAACGAAGTCGATGACGGGCCACCCGCTCGGAGCCGCCGGGGCGATCGAAGCCGTAATCTCCATGCTCGTCTGCAAGCACGGCGTGATTCCCCCGACGATCAACTTCGAGGAAGCCGATCCCGAGTGCGATCTGGAGTACGCACACGGCGGCCCCATCGAACGCCCCATCTCGGCGACCCTGTCGAACTCCTTCGCCTTCGGCGGCCACAACGCCTGCCTCGCGATCCGCCGCTGGGACGGCGAGTAGCGCCGGTCCTGTTGCCATATATATGGCAACGTTCATATGGTACTGCCATACCACAGGTTTGCAGTTCCGATTTGAGAGTCCGATGAAGACCACGCTTAACCTGAACGATGAAATCCTGATGAGGGCGAAAACGAGCGCGGCACACGAGGGCATCTCCCTGACCAGATTCGTCGAGGATGCGTTGCGTACGAAGCTGATGGACGACCGCCGGAAGGATCCGGCCTTCAAGCTCGAACTCAAGACGGTACGGGGGGACGCTCCGCCCAAGGTTGACATCTCCGATCGAGAGGCGCTCTACGACGTTCTGGATCGCGCGTGATCGCCCTCGACACCAACGTCCTGATCTATGCCCATCGGGTCGAGACCGAACTTCACGCCGTAGCCGCCCGGGAGTTGATTGCGCTCGCCGAGGGCGCGGTTCACTGGGGCCTGCCCATCTTCTGCGCGGTGGAATTCCTGCGGGTCGTCACCCACCGGCGGGTCTTCAGCCCGCCATCAACGTTGGAACAGGCCGTGGATTTCCTCGACGGCGTCGTCGCTTCGCCGAGCTGCCGCGTCGTCCTGCCCGGCGCCGGTTTCCTCGATCTGCTGACTGCCACTTCCCGCGGGGCCGACGCACGGGGAAACCTCCTGTTCGACGCGCAGATCGCCGCGTTGTGCCGGGAGCACGGGATCTCCGCGATTCTCACCAACGACCGCGACTTCGAACGTTTCGACGGCCTCGACGCGCGCTACCTCAAGCGCCCGGAGCCCTGACGAACCGGTTCCCGGAGGTTACACGATCGCCGACAAGTTGTGAGTGCGGCTACTCGCCGAAGATGCGTCCGTGGAGCCGGACGTTGTGCTCCGCGATCAGCTTCGGAACTTCGATGGCGTTCACCACGAGCCAGGTGAAGGTGCCGATGCCCCAGACGACGGCGATCGCATAGAAGGTCCACGCGCGCCGCACGAAGGAATCGAAGCCGCCCGAGACATCCCCCATTTCGGCCGACGCGAAGCCCACGAAGAGCCAGAGCATGGCCCCGGCCATGACGACCGAGAACACGAGTTGGGCCAGCGCCTGTTGTCGTCGTCCGAGATAGAAGTTGTGGGCGCCCACCACGCCGAACACCACGAGGAGAATGTACGCCACGAGCGGTGTCTGCTTCTTCGCTTCGTATTCGACCATCCGTCGATCCATTTTCCGTCCTCCGTTTCCTGTAGGGATACCGCCAATGTCGCGGCGTCGCCCCCGTCCGGCGACATCGATGCGCCGCTCGGGCGACAACGCCTTGCGGGTTGTGCGGCCCTCGGGCGACAATGCGCCTCGCGCCAGGCTCGGCCGCCGCCGTCACCGGACGGATCACACTTCCGTAACACGCGAAGAGGTTTGGACATGCGCCACTCGAAACCGACCGCGATCCTGGGCGCGGGGAATATCGGGCGCGCCATCGCCGAAGGGCTCGTGGCCGCCGGGTCGCACGCCCCTTCGGAAATCCATGTCACACGCCGGCGCACGGAGCGGGTCGCGGATCTCGCCGAGCGGGGATTCCGGGTGTCTTCCGACAATCCGGCCGCGGTCGCCGCGTGCGATACCGTGATCGTCGCGGTCCAACCGCAGGCCCTGGACGCCGTACTCACGGAAATCGCCCCGCGGGTGGACGCGGATCGGCATCTTCTCGTGTCCGTGGTCTCGGGGGCGTCGATCGCGGCGATCCGCCGCCATTTGGGACCCGACGTCGCCGTGGTGCGCGCCATGCCCAACACGGCCGTGGCGCTCCGCGAGTCGATGACGTGCCTCGCGGCGGAACCGGCCCACGCCGGCGCGCTCGACCGGGTGGCGGAGCTGTTCCGCGCCGTCGGGGCCACCCTCGTCGTGGAGGAGGAGCACATGGTCCCCGCCACCGCGCTCTGCGCCTGCGGCGTGGCGTTCTTCCTGAGGGCGGTGCGCGCCGCCTGCCAGGGCGGCATCGAGATCGGCTTCCACCCCGAGGAGGCGCTACAGATGGCGGCGCAGACCGCGCTCGGAGCCGCGGCGCTGGTGCGGGATCAGGGCCGTCACCCCGAGCGCGAGATCGACAGCGTGACGACGCCGCGCGGCTGCACGATCGCCGGCCTCAACGAGATGGAGCACCGGGGCTTTTCTTCCGCCTTCATCAAGGGGATCACGACCTCCGCCGTGAAGGCGGAGTCGCTCTACGCCGGTGACTGAGCAGACGCTCTACATCGTCGCCGTCCTGTGCCTCGTCATCGCGGGCACGGAATGGCTCGTGCGGCGGAGCTTCCTGCGGCACGGCGGCACCGCGCTGATGGTCATCATCTTCACGGCGCTCATTGCGAACTTCGGCCTCCTCCCGACCTCCTCGACCGAAGCCGACCCGGTTCCGGCCTACGATGCGATCTTCCGCACGGTCGCCCCGCTCGCGATCGTGTGGCTCCTCCTGAAGGTCAACCTGCGCGACATTCTCCGCGCCGGACTACCGATCATCACGCTCTTTCTCATCGGATCGCTGGGAACCGTCGCCGGCGTGATCGCGGGCATGGCCCTGGTGGACGGGCCGGCGCGCATCGGCCCCCTGTTCGGGCCGCTGGGCGGGATGTTCACGGGCACGTACACGGGCGGCAGCGTGAACTTCAACGCGGTCGCGCTCGAGTACGACGTGATGCGCGAGGGCGTGCTGTTCGGCGGGGCGTCGGCGGTGGACTCGATCATGACGACCGTATGGATGGCCGCGACGATCGCGATTCCCCGCTGGCTGCGGCCGCTCTGGCCGAAGTCCGGCTGGAACTGGGGCGGGTTGGCCGATGCGGCGCCGGGTTCCGGCGACCGGGCTCCGGACCTCGGCATCGCCGAGGACACCGAGCGCGTGCATCCGGTCGATCTGGCGCTTGTCCTCGCGATCGGTTTCGGGACGCTGTGGGCTTCACAGCGGCTGGAGGCGTGGACCACCGCGATGGGGTTCCCGATCCCGGATATCCTGATCCTCACCGTGATCGCCCTCATCCTCGCCCAGTTCCGGGCCATCACGAACCTCGCCGGAAGCCGGACGCTGGGCCTGTTCTCCGTCTACCTCTTCCTGTGCGTGATCGGGGCGCACTGCGACGTGCGAGCGCTGGCCGACATCGGCCCGCTCGGTCTCGCGCTCCTCGTCTTCACCTTCACGATCGTCGTCGTGCACGGGGCGATCACCTTCGGTGCGGCCCGACTCCTAAGGCTGGACGTGGACATCGCGGCCGTGGCGTCGCAGGCCAACGTCGGCGGCGGAACCTCGGCGCTCGCGCTCGCGCGCAGCCTCGGGCGGGGCGACCTGGTGCTGCCGGCCGTCCTGATCGGGTCGCTCGGAAACGCCGTCGGCACCTTCCTGGGGCTGTCGGTGGCCCGCCTGCTCCCCGCGTTGCTTTGATGAAACGGATGCTCGCCATGAGACTCGCCATAAGAGCTGGAACGCTGCTCGCCGTCGCCGCGGCCCTCGCTTCGACCGTCTCCGGGGCGGCCGCGCAGAGCTACGACCTCGTCCTCGCGGACGGTCGGGTGATGGACCCCGAGTCCGGTCTCGACGCGGTGCGCCACGTCGGGATCCGTGGCGGGACCATCGAGATCATCTCCGGATCACCGCTGGAGGGCGAGCTCGTCGTGGACGTGTCCGGTCTCGTCGTCGCTCCCGGCTTTATCGATTTGCACGCGCACGGTCAGGACCTCTTCTCCAGCCGGTTGCAGGCGCGGGACGGGGTCACGACCGCGCTCGAACTGGAGGGCGGCACGGGCGATGTGGAGGAGTGGTACGCGAGCCGGGAAGGGCAGGCCGTCGTCCACTACGGGGCCACGGCCTCGCACGGGGCGGCGCGCCGACTCGCGCTGGGAGGCCGGGAGGAAGCCGTCCGGCTCGCGGCCGATCTCGAGCAGGTCGCGGTGATGGAGAACCGGCTGCGGGACGAACTGGCGCGGGGGGCGCTCGGGATCGGCTACGGCATCCAGTACACGCCCGGGGCCCGGCGCGAGGAGATCCACCGGATGTTCCAGCTCGCGGCAGTGGAGGGCGTGACGAACTTCGTCCACATCCGCTACGCCGGACTCGTCGAGCCCGGCAGCTCGATCGAGGCCGTGCACGAGATGATCGCGAACGCGGCGTCGACCGGGGCCGGGGTCCACATCGTGCATATCGGATCGAGCGGACTGGGGCAGGTGCCGACACTCCTGAGCATGATCGAGGGGGCGCGGGCGCGCGGCCTCGACGTGACGACCGAGGTCTATCCCTACACGGCGGCCTCGACCGACATCCGGGCCGCGATCTTCGATCCCGGTTGGCGCGAGCGGTTCGGGTCCGACTACGGCGACATCGAATGGGACGCGACCGGAGAGCGACTGACGGAAGAGACCTTCAACGAGCGCCGGGAGACGGGCGGCCGCATCATCGCCCACATCATCCCGCAGGAGATGTTCGAGTTCGCGCTGGCCCATCCCATCGTGATGGTGGCGAGCGACGGCGTCCCGTTCGTGGACGGCAACGGACACCCGCGCGGGGCCGGCACCTTCGCCCGCGTGCTGGGACGCTACGTGCGCGAGGAGGGTCTCCTCACGCTCATGGATGCGCTCCGCAAGATGACGCTGATGCCGGCGCGGCGCCTCGAGGCCTACGTCCCGCAGATGGCGGCCAAGGGCCGCATCCGGGTAGGGGCGGACGCCGACATCACCGTGTTCGACCCCGCCGCGGTCATCGACAACGCGACCTTCGAGGCGCCCACGCAGCCGTCGTCCGGGATCGACCACGTGATCGTCGCGGGCACCTTCGTGGTCCGCGACGCCGAATTCGTCGACGACGCCTCCCCCGGTCAGGCGATCCGCCGGCGCTAGCAGCTCTCGTGGGAGGAGTCCCACGCCCCCTGCATCGGCTTAGGCCGATCCAAAATTCAATTTTCAATCGGCTTAACGCTTCACAGGGACTCCCGGGGAACCCCCGGGCACCTCAGGTTGCTCCCTCGGGTGCGGGGCGCCAGGCGACGGCGGTGGCGAGCCGACCCGATATCTCGCGCAGGCGCAGCCACTGCTGATAGTAGAGCGGGATCCCCATCATCGATTCCACGAACTGGAAGACGTACATGACGACGGCGAACACCGCGCCGTACTCGAGGGTCTGTTGGGCCGCGGCACCCACCGCGAAGACCAGCAGGCCGGTCATGAACACCCAGTTGATCCCGAAATTCGCGGCCTCGAGGTCGGAGAGCCGGATGTTCCATCGCATCATGGCGCGGAGGTGATTGCGCAGGTCGCTGGGATCGCCACCCTGGACGGCGTCGACCTGCCGCTCGTACTCGTCGTTGAACCCCTCGTTGTAGCGCGTCGTCAGACGTCCGGTGAGGGCGTACAGGGTCACCGTGGCGATGGCGACCACGACACACCCCAGGAAGACGGGGACGTTGAGCACCCACAGGATGAGCACGGTGCCCGCGAGCCCGAGGACGCTGTTGACGAGCGAGGGAAGGGAGTTCTCGAAGAACTCGACGATCTCCCGGAGCATGCCCAGGCGGGCCGTCCGGGTCGACGTTCCGCTCTCCTCACCGGAGGCGACCATCTCGTCGGCGAGGCCCACGTAGATCTTCGCGTAGGCCCGGCTGTCGACGAGACGGCGCACGATCGCGATGAGCATGGTCCCGGTCCCGAGCGCGGCGAGTTCGTAGAGACCCCGGACCGAGTCCGCGAGGACACTGTCGATAGCCCGCCCGATGACGAGAGGGAAGAGGATCCAGCCACCGGCCTCGAGCACAACCAGCGACATGGTGAGGGCGAAACGACCGGCGAAACGCCTGACGAGTGCGCGCATGCAACCTCGGGGGCTGGGGCTTCTATCGGCGCCGCCGCGGGGCGGCTTATTCTTCGCGGCCCCGCGTGTGGCGGGGAGTCAGTACGGAATATGAGACGCGTCGGCTTCGAGGCCGACATCCCAGCGCGGAGGTTCGCTCCCATGCGGTTGATCGAAGCGAGAACACCCATCCCACCCTTCCGGCGAAACGCGCGACACATCCTTCTGGCGGTAGCCCTCGCCGCACCTGCGGCAGAGGCGCACGGGGCGGGATTGCTCGCGCAGGCGAACGACGGTCAGGCGGACAACGCCGACGAGACTGCGCTCTACCAGTCGATGCGGTGGCGCAACGCGGGTCCGTTTCGCGGTGGCCGGGCGGTCGCCGCGGCGGGGGTCCCCGACGACAGGCTCACCTACTACATGGGCACGGCGGGCGGCGGTGTGTGGAAGACCTCCGATGCAGGGATCAGCTGGCGTCCCATCACCGACGGTTTCGTGGCCACCTCCTCCGTCGGCGCCGTGGCCGTCTCCGAGTCGGACCCGAACGTCGTGTACGTCGGGATGGGCGAACACTCGATCCGCGGCGTCACGACCTCGCACGGCGACGGCGTCTACCGCTCGACGGATGCGGGCCGCACCTGGAAGCACATGGGCCTCGTCCCCACGCGCACGATCTCCCGCATCCGGGTGCATCCCGACGATCCGGATCTCGTGTACGTCGCCGCCCAGGGGTCGCCCTTCGCGCCGACGCCGGAGCGCGGCATCTACCGCTCGGCGGACGGGGGAGAGAACTGGGAACTCGTCCTGCACGTGGACGAGAACACGGGCGCCTCGGACCTCGCGATGGACCGCACGAACCCGCGCATCCTGTACGCCTCCATGTGGGACCACGACCGGGATCCGTGGTACATCCGGAGCGGCGGCCCCGGCTCCGGCTTCTGGAAGTCGACGGACGGCGGAGACACGTGGGAGGAGATCAACGCGGGCCTCCCCGAGATGATGGGGAAGACCGCGATCGACGTGTCCCCCGCGGACCCGGACCGCGTGTGGGCGCTGATCGAGGCGGATGAGGACGTGGACGGCGTCTACCGCTCGGACGATGGGGGGAAGACGTGGACCCTGGTGAGTTCCGAACGCCAGCTGCGCGGCAGGGCCTGGTACTACATTGAGATCTACGCCGACCCCCGGGACCGCGAGACCGTCTACGTAATGAACTCGCCCTTCCTCAAGTCGATCGACGGCGGTCGCACGTGGGAGACGATCCAGACGCCGCACGTCGATCACCACGACCTGTGGATCAACCCGTTCGACGGCGACGTCATGCTCTCCGCCAACGACGGGGGAGGGACGGTCACCTTCAACGGGGGAGAGACCTGGTCCACGCAGGAGAACCAGCCCACGGCGCAGATCTATCGACTCGCGGTCGACAACCAGTTCCCGTACCGCATGTACGGCGGGCAGCAGGACAACACGAGCGTGGGCATGCTGGGGTGGGCGACGCACTCCGGCGGGCTGGGCTGGAAGGACTGGTTCGACGCGGGGGGCGGGGAGTCGGCCTGGGTCGCGTTCGATCCCGACAACCCGCGTTACCTGTACGCGACCTCGATCCAGGGGATCATCACGGAGCTGGACACGGAACTCGGCTCCGCGCGCAGCGTGCAGGCCTACCCGCAGTTCCAGCTCGGAATGGACGCCGAGGACATGCGCTACCGGTGGAACTGGAACGGACCCGTTGTGGTATCGCCGCACGATCCGACCGTGATCTACCACGGAGCGCAGCATCTGCTGCGGTCGAGCGACCGGGGGGTGACGTGGGAGGAGATCTCGCCCGACCTCACGCGGAACGAGCCCGAGAAGCACGTCGCGGCGGGCGGACCGTTCACGAACGAGGCTGCGGGGGGCGAGGTCTACAACACCATCGTCGCGATGGCCGAGTCGTCGCTTGAGGCCGGGACGATATGGGTGGGAGCGGACGATGGCCTCGTCCACATCACCCGTGACGACGGGGAGACGTGGACCGACGTCACGCCGGACGGGATGCCCGAAGGGATGGTGAACTCGCTCGATCCGTCGCCGCACGAGCCGGGCGGCGCCTACATCACGCTCAGCCGCTACAAGTTCAACGACTTCGCGCCGTACATCTACAAGACGGTGGACTACGGGGAGAGCTGGGAACGGATCGACGCCGGGATCGGAGCGGACAGGCCCGAGGCGTGGGCTCGCGTCGTGCGCGAAGACCCCGAGCGCAGAGGGCTGCTCTACGCCGGAACGGAACTCGGGATGTACGTGAGCTTCGATGACGGCACCTCGTGGCGAAGCCTGGATCTGAACCTGCCTCTCACCCAGATCACCGACCTCCAGGTGCAGGCGGGGGATCTGGCCGTGGCGACACAGGGACGCGGCTTCTGGGTGCTCGACGATCTCGCCCCGCTGCGGCAGCGGGCCGCCGCCGAGACCGCCGCCGGAGACCATCTCTACACGCCCTCCACCGGGTACCGCGTGAGCCAGGGACTCGGAGGTCCGGTCGGTCCGACGACGTCGGGGCAGAACAAGACGCCGGGCGTGGCGATCGACTACGTCGTGGGCGCCCCGCCGCAGGAGACGGAATCCGGGGAGGCGTCGGACCCGGCCGACGCGGCGGAGGGCAGGTCGCTGGTACTCGAGATCCTCGACGCGGAGGGCGCGGTGATTCGCACGTTCACGACGGATACGGCGATGACGGCCGAGGGCGTCCGTCGCTCCCCCGCCCCCGCGGCGCCGGGGCACAATCGGGTGTTCTGGGACCTGCGCGTGGAAGGTGGGCCGCGGATCGCGGAGTCCTACAGTTTCTTCGGGGAGGCGCCGGGGTATCGGGTGACGCCGGGCACATACGGCGCGCGCCTGACGGTGGGCGACGCGCCGGCGCAAACGCGGTCGTTCGAGGTGCGCGGTGATCCGCGGATACCGTCCACCGAGACGGATTTTGCGGCGAACGAGCGTTTCCTGGAGTCGGTGTTCGGGGCGATCGTGGACCTCCACGTCGGGCTGAACGACATCCGGGACGTGCGCGCGCAGGTGGACGCGGTCGTCGGGCAGGCCTCGGAGGCCGGCCTTTCCGGGGCGGAGGCGCTCGAGGCGGCAGGGACGGCGCTCACGGATTCGATCACGGTGCTGGAGGACCGCCTCTTCCAGAAGCGCCGGGCCGCGCAGCAGGACATGGTCGCCTACGAGGGGCTGCTGAACATGCAGTTGACCGCACTCATGGGTGAGGTCGACGGCTCGGACCTCCCCCCTCGCGCCGGAGTGCTGGAGCGCTGGGGCGATCTGGAGACCGAGTGGGTGGTGGAAGAGGCCGCGCTCTCGCGGGTGCTCAGTGAGATGCTCGAGGCGTTCAACCAACTGGCGCGGGATTCGGGCGTTCCGGCCGTCATCGCACGGGGCCGGCCGCGCGCCGTTTCGTAGCCGGCGCAGCACGGACCGCGCGGCGAGCTGTGCCACGAATCGTGCCGGGAAGCGCATGACCGGCCGGCTGGCGATCAACGGCGGCATTCCGGTCCGCACCGCGCCCTGGCCCGCGTGGCCGCGCTCCGGGGCGGCGGAGCGGCGCGCCCTCGCCGAAGTGCTCGAATCGGGTCGATGGGGACTGGGCGGCGAGGCTGTCCCGGAGCTGGAGGCCCGCTTCGCCGCGCTGCACGGCGCCCGGTACGCCATCGCCTGCTGCAACGGCACGATGGCGCTTCAGACCGCGCTCGTCGCTGCCGGGGTGCAGCCCGGCGACGAGATCGTCACGAGCCCGTACAGCTTCGCGGCGACGGCCCACGTGGCCCGTTCGCTGGGCGCCGTTCCCGTGTTCGTCGACGTGGAGCCGGGGACGCACAACCTGGATCCGACGCTGATCGACGACGCGATCACGGAGCGCACGACGGCGATCCTGCCCGTTCATATCGGCGGTCGCCCGGCCGACATGGATCGCGTGAACGAGATCGCCGCCCGCTGCGGCCTCCGGGTCGTGGAGGACGCCGCGCAGGCGTGGCTCGCGAGCTGGCGCGGCCGGGGTGCGGGGACGCTGGGCGATGCGGGCGCGTTCAGCTTTCAGTCGAGCAAGAACCTGTCGGCCGGCGAGGGGGGAATGGTCCTCACCGACGACGAATCCACCTACAGACGCGCGTGGTCGTGGCACGACTGCGGCCGCGATCCGGGGGGAAGCCGGCACGCCCACGCGGACGTTGGACTGAACCTCCGCATGGCCGAGCTTCAGGCGGCCCTCCTTCTCGCCGCCTTGGAACGCCTTCCCGCCGAACAGGCCATCCGCCGGCAGGCGATGGACGCGCTCGCGGCGGGCCTGGCGCAACTCGAGGGCGTGAAGACGCCGGACCGGGACGAGCGCATCACGACCCACGGCTGCCACATCTTCATGGTCCGGCTCGATGAGTCTGTTCTTGCGGCGGACCACGGCGGTGACGGCGACAAACGCCGCGACAAGCGCTGGATCATCGAGGCGCTCCGGGCCGAAGGGATCCCGGCGCATCCGGGTTACACGACACCGCTCGAGCGGGGGTTTCCGGTGTGCGACCGGCTCTGCCGCACAACGATCTGGATCAAGCAGGAGGTCCTCCTCGCGGGGGCCGCTCAGATGCAGGATGTCGTGGACGCGTTCGCGAAAGTCCTGGCGACACGACGCGGGAGGTGATGATGAAGAGCTACCAGTTCCGCGAGTACGGCGAGCCGCTCGGACCGGTCGAGCGGCCGACGCCCGAACCGGCGGGCGCGGAGGTGCTCGTCCGCATCCGCGCGTGCGGCGTCTGCCACAGCGACCTGCACCTGTGGCAGGGCTACTTCGAGATGGGCGGCGGGCGGAAGCTCGACGTCCGCGCGGTGCGCGAACTGCCCTTCACGCTGGGGCACGAGATTGTCGGCGAGGTCGCCGCGGCGGGGCCGGATGCGGAGGGCGTGGACGTAGGCGATGCCCGCGTCGTCTTCCCGTGGATCGGTTGCGGCGCCTGCGACTTCTGCGACAGCGGCCGGGAGCACCTCTGCCATCGCCCGCGGGCGCTCGGCACGCACGTCGACGGGGGCTTCGCGGACCACGTCATCGTCCCGCACCCGCGCTACCTGTTCGATTTCGGGAATGTCGCGCCGGAGTTGGCGTGCACGTACGCGTGCTCGGGGCTCACCGCCTACAGCGCCCTCCGCAAGGCGGAACGGTGGCTGGAAGACCAACTCGTCATCATCGGGGCCGGCGGCGTCGGTTTCGCCGGCATCCAGATCGCGAGGGCGCTCTTCGACGCCGAACTCATCGTCGTCGAGGTCGATGACGCGAAGCTCGATGCAGCTCGGCGGGCGGGGGTCGCGCACGTCGTGGATGCCCGCGACGACGACGCGGCCCGGCAACTTAAGCGGCTCACGAAGGGCGGCTGCACCGCGGTGGTCGACTTCGCCGGCTCCTCGGCGTCCGCCGCCCTCGGCTTCCGGACCGTCGCCAAGAGCGGCGGACTCGTCGTCGTGGGTCTGCTGGGCGGCTCGCTCCCGGTGCCGCTACCGCTGCTCGTGTTGAAGGATCTCGCCGTCCAGGGGTCCGATCTCGGAAGTCTCGCCGAGATGGGGGAGTTGATGGCACTCGTCCGCTCCGGGCCCGTCGACCCGATCCCCTACGCGACGCGACCGATGGCGGAAGCGGAGGCGAGCCTGCGCGATCTGGAGGGGGGAGGCGTCGTCGGGAGGATCGTCCTCACCGCTTAGGGTCGACCCCGGTGGAGGGCTGCCGGGCGCCCGGACGCGCCGGGTCCGCTCTCAGCAGTCGGCGAGTTCGATCTTGTCGGGCGCGTTCGGGACCGCGCACAGGAACTCGAACGGTTCATCGCCCACGGCATCGTAGGAGTGTGGCGTCCCCGCCGGAATGTAGACGACGTCTCCGGCCTTCACGTCGTGCCTCTCGTCCCCGATCGACACCCGGGCCCGTCCGCGGAGCACGTATTGCTCGTGTTCCACGGTGTTCGTGTGCCGCGGCATCCCGCCGCCCGGCTGCATGACGAAGCGCCGCAGCGCGAAGTTGGGCCCCTGATCCGGACCGATGAGAACCTGCGTTTCGGTGTCCGACCCGGCCGCGACCGGCGTCAGCCCGAACTCCGAGACATGTCGAACGCTCACTCGGTCATCCTCCTGGATTTCGTAGCGCAGAGTCGCGCGCAAAGAACCCGCCGCACGACCCGGAAACTTGCCCGCCCACGGCCCGCATCGCCAGATTCGACGGCCTCGCGGGCGTAGCTCAGTTGGCAGAGCGTCAGCCTTCCAAGCTGAAGGTCGCCGGTTCGACCCCGGTCGCCCGCTTTCTCTCGACACCCAGCTCCCGGTCGCCATCGAGTCGACCCCCCAAATGATGGCTCAGCACGGTTGACGATTGGTATCAATATTGATACCATTTCATATGGCAAGCACGCCAGCTCTCGTGAAGGCGATTCGCAACAATCCGAAGAACGTTCGGTTCGCGGATCTTGCCAGGATATGCGACGAATGCTTCGGCGAGCCGCGCCAGAAAGGAACGAGCCATCGAGTCTATCGCACGCCGTGGCCGGGCGATCCACGCGTGAACATCCAGAACGCCCAGGGGAAAGCCAAGCCATATCAAGTCCGCCAGGTCATCAAGGCAATCGATAAATTGGAGGGCATGAGATGAGCGACCATTACACCTATCGCGTTACATGGTCCGCCGAGGACGGTGAACATGTCGGCTTCTGTGCCGAGTTCCCTTCGTTGAGCTGGTTGGCGCCCACCCCGGCAAGAGCGCTGGCCGGTATCCGGCGTGTTGTGCGCGACTCGCTTTCGGACATGCGGTCCACCGGAGAGACGCCGCCCGAACCGATGGCCGACCGCGCCTACAGCGGGAGGTTTCTCGTCCGCCTGCCGCCGGAGGTGCACCGTGCCCTCGCCATCCGTGCGGCGGAAGAAGGCGTGAGCCTGAACCGGCTCGTGAGTGTGCGATTGGCGCGCGAAGCCTGATTGCGGTGCGCTCGCACACGTTTCCATGTTCCCGAACGGGAACGATTCTGCTCATTTGCGGTAGTTGAGTGCGAGCAATTCCCGTACGGGAATAATAGTATTGACACGCGCCGTTAGGGCACCCGATATTCCCGATCGGGAATATACGATGAGAAAAGCCACCGTCACACCCGCCGACATCGGCGAAATCGTTCGAGCCGCGCGCAAGGACGCGGGGCTGCGCCAGCATGAGCTTGCGGGCGCAGCGGGGGTGGGCCTGCGCTTCATCGTAGATCTTGAAGCGGGAAAACCGACCGCGCAGATCGGAAAGGTCCTTCAGGTTCTGGCGGCGCTCGGCTGTTCGGTCGCGATCCTTCCCCCACCCAAGGCCGACGCAACCACACCAGCCGGTGTTCGCGATACATGAACCGCGCCCTCGACATTTGGTGGGATGGGCGGCTCGTCGGCCGTTTGACGCAGTCCCGGCCCGCCGCCATGGAGTTCACGTACGCGGACGACTGGCTCCGGGACGACCGGACCCCGGCGCTGTCCGCATCGCTGCCCAAGCGTGCGGAGCGATATCCCCGCCGCGAATGCCGCCCCTTCTTCGCCGGCCTCCTGCCCGAGGAGATCCAGCGGGACCGCGTGGCAAGGTCGCTGGGCCTCTCCCCCCTGAACGACTTCGCCCTTCTCGATCGTCTCGGCGGTGACGTCGCGGGAGCGCTGCAACTGCTGCCACCCGGAGAACCGCCGGCGGAGCCGGATTCGGACGGTGGGCCTCAACCGCTTGACGACGCGGCACTGATCGACGTGCTCGACAAGCTGCCGTGGCGGCCATTGCTGGCCGGGGAGGACGGCCCGCGCCTGTCGCTGGCCGGGGCCCAGTCGAAACTGCCCGTCGTCACGGTCGACGGGCAGATCGCCCTTCCGGCCCCGGGGCAACCCACGACCCACATCCTGAAGCCGGCGATCTCCGACTTTCCACACACGACGGAGAACGAAGCCTTCGCGATGCGGCTCGCGCGAGCCGCGGGTCTGTCCGTCGCATCCGTGGAACCTCGACGAGCGGGGGACCGAACGTTCCTCCTGGTCGAACGATACGATCGGTCGGCCGGTCCGGATGGCCGTGTACGCCGCGTCCATCAGGAAGACTTCTGTCAGGCGCTCGCGGTACCGCCCGAAGTCAAGTACGCGGGTGAGGGGGGTCCGGGCCTGGAGGAGAGCTTCGCGCTCCTGCGCCGGGTCGCGCTCCGCCCCGCCGTCGAGGTTCTGAAGCTCCTCGACGCTGTGATTCTCAACCTGATCGTCGGCAACGCCGACGCGCACGGGAAGAACTTCTCGCTCCTGTACGGCGCGGCCGGACCTCGTCTCGCTCCGCTCTACGACCTCGTGATGACCGCTGCCTACCCGGAGCTGTCGCCCGCGCTCGCCATGCCCATCGGAGGGTGCGCCACACTCGCCGAGATGGACCCTGGCCGTTGGGCCGCCTTTGCGGAAGAAGCGACGCTGGGACTCCCGCTGATCCGGAGGCGGGTCGCCGAAATCGGGGAATCGGTGGTCCGGCGGGCACGCGAAGTGGCGGAGGAACTGACGATGCCGTGGCTGGATGCGGAGGCGTTGTCGCGATTCCGCCGCGCGGTCACGGCCCGGGCGGAGCGATGCATGGCCTCGACCGGAGCCGGCGCCGGGCGGCTCAGCGGAAATCCCACGGGTTCGTGAGGACGAGTTCGAGTCCGCTGAAATCCGCCACGTTCCTCGTCGCGAGCGACAAGTCGCAAGCCTTGGCCGTTCCCGCAATCAGTGCATCTCCCAGGTCGATCGGGCGCCCTCGCTTACCAGCCTCGGCGCGAAAGCGGGCAGCCCACACGGCGACCGTCTCGTCCACGGGCAGCATACGGTCCTCGTAGTGCCGGATGAACTCCGACAACACGCCACGGAGCGCGTCTCGGCGGTTTCCGCGAGGCAGGAGGTGCAGACCGAACTCCAGTTCGTGCAGTACCAGCGCAGACAGCCAGAGGTCGTCTCGCACGGAGAGAAACGCGACCACGGGCGGGGCGGGGACCTTCTTCGTGAGTTCCGAGATTACGTTGGTGTCCAGGAGGACGCCGCTCATTCGGTGTCGTCCCGGACGTCATCCGAAGCGAAAGGGATCCGCCGCGCGGACCCTCGCTCCCGCGGAATCTCCAGGTCCATCCCGCGAGGCATGTGATCGATCAGCCACCGGCCGAGAGGCTGCCGGATCGGAGCCTTCTCCCGCCAGAGGCGTTCGGAGACGACGACAAATGACCTTCGAACGCCGATACGCTGCGGTCCCTGTTCGTCCGCGAGGCGCAGGATCTCGGACAGGCGCGCCTTCGCCTCGGCGACTCTCCATGTGCGAGCGAACCCGGAAGTGTCCACTGGCATGCTCCTTCCATCCAATAATCGGTCCATCCGACCAGCGGGGTAGAATTGGACCATTATTGGACCATTATGGACCATATTAGCGTCTTGGATCAAGGTCTCGCGCCGCGGGCCGCGGCGCCGGCACGGTCTTGCGGGTCGTCGCCGTCGGATTGAGCTTCGAGCGCGAGCGTTCGGCATCTCCGTTCCCCAACGATGGATGTGACCGATGGCGGCAGAACCCCGCGACTTCAACAGCGCGATCCAGTACGAGCCCGACGAGACGCCCCCGTACCGGATCGCGATCGGACTCGCGCTCCAGTACGTCATCCTCACCATCGCGGCCATCGTCATCACGGTGGCGATCGTGGTGCGGGTGGCCGGCGGCTCGGAGGACTACCTGTCATGGGCGAGCTTCGCGGTCCTGATCGTGAGCGGCGTGACCACGGCCGTGCAGGCCGCGCGCGTCGGGCGCGTGGGAGCGGGGTACGTCCTCCTCATGGGGACATCGGGCGCGTTCATCGCGGCCTCCGTGACGGCGCTCGTCCAGGGCGGTCCCGGCCTCCTCGCATCGCTGGTCATCGCCTCCTCCCTCTTCCAGTTCGGGCTCTCGCGGCACCTCGCGCTCCTGAGGCGCATCATCACACCGGTCGTGGCGGGGACCGTGATCATGCTGATCGCCGTCACGATCATGCCGCTCCTGTTCGATCTTCTGCGCCAGGTTCCGGAGGGGGCCTCGTCGGTCGCGGCGCCAGTGACGGCCCTGGTCACCGTTGTCGCGACCCTGCTGATCGTGCTCCGGGCCGGCGGCGTCATGCGCCTGTGGGGGCCGGTGATCGGCATCTTCGTCGGGTGCGTGGCGGCGGTGTCGTTCGGCATCTACGACTTCGAGCGCGTGGCCGACGCGCGGTGGATCGGTCTCCCCGCGGGCGGCTGGCCGGGCTTCGGCTTCAGCTTCGGCCCCGCATTCTGGGCGCTGCTGCCGACGTTCGTGTTCGTGACGCTGATCGGCGCGATCGAGACGGTGGGCGACGCCGTGGCCATTCAGCGCGTGTCCTGGCGGCGCAGCCGAGCCACCGACTTCGGAGCGGTTCAGGGCGCGGTCGCCGCCGACGGACTCGGCAACCTGCTCTCGGGGCTGCTGAGCACCGTCCCCAACACCACCTATTCGTCGAGCATCTCGCTGGCCGAGATCACGGGCGTCGCGGCGCGCCGCGTGGGCGTGTGCATCGGAGTGACGTTCTGCGCACTGGCGTTCCTGCCGAAGATCGCCGCGATCGTGCTCGCCATCCCGGACCCCGTGCTCGCGGCCTACGGCTTCGTCCTGATCGCGATCCTGTTCGTCATCGGGGCGCGGGTCGTCATCCAGGATGGCATCGACTATCGCAAGGCGGCGATCGTCGGCGTGTCGTTCTGGGCCGGCGTCGGGTTCCAGGAGGGCGCTTTCTTCAACGAGTATCTGAGCCCCGGGTTGGCTCCGCTGCTCGAGAACGGGATGACCGCGGGCGGCCTGACCGCGATCGTCCTCACGGCGCTGCTCGAGTTGACGGGCTCGCGGCCCCTGCGCGTCGAGGCGACGCTGAACGTGGAGGCGCTCCCCACCATCCGGAACTTTCTCGACAAGTTCTCGATCCGGCGCAAGTGGCCCATGGAGATGAGCGATCGGCTGCTGCAGGCGGCGGAGGAAACGCTGCTGCTCCTGCTGGAGGAGGCGAAGGAAGGAGAAAACTCGGGAGACCGGCGTCTGCGCGTCGTTGCCCGCAAGTGGGGGACCGGGGCCGAACTGGAGTTCATCTCGGCCGGCGGCGCGGGGAACATCGAGGATCAGATCGCCGTTCTGGCCAGCCATGGCACGGCGGAACCGCAGGAGCACGAGATTTCGCTCCGGATTCTGCAGCACCTGGCCACGTCGGTGAGACACCAGAAATACCACGACGCGGACATCGTGACGGTTCACATCGAAGGCCCCGCGCGGGGAAGCTAGCGGTTCGAGACCTGGTGGGCCGCTATGAGCGGGAGAGGATACTCGATCAGGGGACCAGACCCTCCGCGGTGCCGAGCAGTCGGTCGCGGTCGAGCACCCGGCCGCCGAGGATCACGGCGTGCACCCGGCGGGCGTTGGTGATGTCCTCGAGCGGACTGGCGTCGAAGAGGACGATGTCGGCCAGCATGCCGTGGGCGAGGGTGCCCCTGTCCGGCAGGCGCAGCGCTTCGGCGCCCATCCGGGTCGCGGCGATCAAGGTCTCCGCCGGTGTCATCCCGGCCTCCACGTGGGTCTCCATCTCGCGCTGATACGCGAGCCCCGGGGGCGCGTTGGCCACCAGGCCGTGTGAGCCCATCGTGACGGGTCCGCCGGCCTTCGCGTAGCGCACCGTGAAGGCGGCCATGTTCCGCATCGCCGCCCACTGTACGTCGCGACCCTCTTCGTCGAACGCGGGCTCGAAGACGGCGAGGGTCCCGTCGAGGTTCACGTTGCGCTCCAGCATGAGTTCGATGAGCGCGTCCGCGCGCGGGCCGGCGGGATCCAGCGCCGCCCACAGCGCCAGCCCGCCCTCTCCGCGGTGGATGCTCTCGCGCAGCACCGCCTGGCGGAACTCCTCCGCCCGCTTGGGCGAGACGAGGGCCCGGCCCACCGACCTCGTGTGCTCGATCCCGTCTAGGAGCCTGCGCCGCAGGAGCGCGGCGGAAGCGATCGGATGCCGCCCGCGGGGTCCCGCGAGCCGAAGTATCGGTCGTTTTCCGGGCGGGAACGCGTTGTTGGCGGGGAGACGGCCCGGCGGGCGGCGTTCGGGCGGGGTCGCGGACCCCTTCTTGTGCCCCGGGGAACGCCCGACACGGGTTTCCGGCCCCTCACGCGGCCCGAAGGATGTGGAGGCGCCGCACGTTGAGCGCCAGACACACGAGATCCCACTCGCCGCGCACGTTCTCCAGGCCCCTCATGCTGAACCGCCGGAACCCCATCGCCTCCTTGATCCACCCGATGGGAGCCTCCGCGATCCACTTGCGCTTCGCGTACACCGCCCGGCCCTCCGGAGTCTTCAGCCTCTTCGCCATGCGCGCCCTCGCCGGGCACGTCTCCGGGTCGGGCTCCGCGGCCGCCCCGCCCTCCCGGCCCAGCGCCACGTAGCCGTCGATCCCCCGCGCATCCAGAGCCGCCAGGTCCTCCTCGTTCGAGTAGCCCGCGTCGGCCAGCACCTCGCCCGGCGTCTCCCCCAACCGCCCGGACACCTCGTCAACCCGTTCCACCAACTGCCCCTGGTCGCTCGCGTTGTCGGTCACCTCCGCCCCCAACACCAGCTGGCTCTCGCCGTCGACCACCGCCTGCGCGTTGTAGCACTGCTGGTAGCCCTCCGTGCTCGTCCGCATGATCCGGCTCTCCGGATCCGTGAAGTTCGTCTGCGAGTCCGCCTCCGGCTCCCCGTAGTCCAGCTTGTACGGACTCCCCCCCTTCGGGTTGCGATCCCACTCCGGCTCCCGGCCCCGCGCGTCGTCGCGCTCGCGGGCCTCCGCCTCCAGACGAGCCTGCGCCGCCCGGATCGCCGCCAGCCGGTCCTCCCGCCGCTTCAACTCCTTCGGCAGCTCGTCGCCCCGAACGTCCTCCCCGTGCCGCTCGTCCTCCTCCGCGTCGGCCGCCTCCGCACGCGCCAGCAACTCCGCGATCTCCGCCTCCAGGCGCGCCTCCTCCGGACCCATCCGCCCGTAGCTCATCGCCTTCCGCTTGCTCGCGTTCGCCCGAACCTTCGTCCCGTCCACCGCCACCCGGCCCAACCCCGCCAGACCCAGTTCCCGCGCCAGAAGCACCACCTCCGCGAACAACGCACCGAACGCCTTCAGGTTCCTCTTCCGGAACTCGCACAGCGTCCGGTGCGCCGGAAAGTTCCCCGCCGCCAGCATCCTGAGCGGCACGTCCTCCTCCAGCTTCCGCGCCAGCTTCCGAGACGAAAACACCCCCGTCGCGTACCCGTACACCAGCACCTTCACCATCATCCGCGGATCGTACGGACTCCGCCGCCGCCCGTCCCCCTCGTAACGCGCGTAGAAAGCCGACAGGTCCGCCGCGTCCACCAGATCGCTCACATGATGCGCCAAGTGCCCCGCCGGCACCCACTCACGAAGATCCTGAGGCAGCAGCAACTGCTGGTCCGGATCGTACGGACGGAACCTCGTCCTCATCCTCTCCGGATCGTACGGTAGAGACCTCGCACTCATCGCCAACTCCCCGCGCCGAACGTGAACCCGTCACAGCACGGCATCACCATAGCCAGCCGAACCGCGCCGCACCATCGGCTTCTACGGCGCAAGCTCCTAGTCCGAGCCGGATCGCGGCGATGGGGTCGACGATCTCGAGGTGGCCGTGCACCGGCACGTTGCGGCGGTCGGCTTCCTCGATGATGGCCGCGACCTGGGCGAGCGAGAGCCGGAAATACACCTTCAGGGACGTCGCGCCCGCATCCATGAGTTCGTTCGCCGCCATCCGCGCGTCCATCTCGTCCAGCAGGACGCGGGAGATCGTGGGATAGGCCGTGTCCCGCCCGTCGAGGATCGGGCCGGAATAGAGGAGCCGCGGCGCCGCAAGCCCCAGCGTTCGCACAGTGGTGAGCCAGTTCTCGTTATCGTTGATCCACTGCCCCATCTCCCGCTGCGTGGTGACGCCGTTGGCCAGGAAGAGGAGCGGCAGTTCCGGGTTGGCGTCGGTCCCCGTCCCGTCGATCGAAGCATGCGGCCCCGGGGAATAATGGAAGTGAAGGTCGATGAATCCCGGCGTCAGGAACTTACCGGTCGCATCGATCCGTTCCGCTCCGGCGGGGATCTCGATCTGACCCGCCGGACCGATGCCCTCGATCCGGTCCCCTCGCACCAGCACCGTCGCGTTCTCGTGAACGGCTCCCGTGCCGTCGAATACGGTGCCTCCCTCGATCGCCAGCCACCGATCCTGCGCGGCAAGAGGAGTTGCGGCAACCAACATCCAGCCAAGGACCAGCGAGGCTCTGACAGCGCGCACGGCGAAGCTCCTTCGATCCACGTCGGGTTCCGGCTCGCTCGGGTCTTTCCGGCCCCGAGGGCACCATCTACGCTGAAGAAGATCTCGGCTCGACACAAGGAGGATGCCATGCGACGGGGAGCGCGCGGAGGAACGTGGATGCCCGGGGTGGTGACGATCTTCCTCTGGGCCGGGATGCCGGCGGCGGGTCAGGACCGCGAGGCCCTTTCTGAAGAAGTGAGGTCCTATCTCGCCGTCTCCTCGTCCGTGGTAGCGCTCGAGAACGTCCTCCTCTTCGACGGCGCCGGCGGGCCCGCCCGCTCCGGGCAGACCATCGTCATCCGCGGAAACCGGATCGAGAGCGTGGGCGCGGCGGGCGAGGTCGAGATCCCTCCGGGCGCCGAGCGGCTGGACCTGGAAGGCCACTCGGTCATGCCGGGGATGGTCGGGCTCCACAACCACATGTTCTACTACCAGTCCACGCCGCGCGCCTCGCAGATGCAGTACTCGGGTCCGCGCCTCTACCTCGGGGCCGGGGTCACCACCGTGCGGACGACGGGAAGCGTCGCGCCGTACCAGGATCTCTCGCTGAAGGGCGCCGTCGAGCGGGGAGAGACGCCGGGTCCCCGGATCCTCATTACGGCCCCGTACGTCATCAGCCCCGGTCCCGACGAGCGGCTCCGGGATCTCGGGATGTACGCGATCCGCGACGAGGAGACGGCGCGCCGGTACGTGCGCTACTGGGCCGCGGAGGGGGCCGAGTGGATCAAGGCCTACACGCAGATCACCCGAGAGGCGCTCGGCACGATCATCGATGAGGCGCACCGGCAGGGCATGAAGGTGACGGCGCACCTGTGCTCGGTGGGCTTCCGCGAGGCGACGGCGCTCGGGATCGACAACCTCGAGCACGGCCTGTGGGCGAACTCCGAGTACGACACGACCCGCGAGCCGGACCGATGCAGCCCCAACTACCAGCGAAGCATCGCCGAGCTCGACATGGACGATCCCCGCGTGGCGGAGACGATCTCCGAGATGGTCGCTGCGGGCGTCGCCATGACGTCCACGCTGGCAGTCGCCGAGCAGGCCACGCCGCTCGTACCCGACCTCACGGAGCGCGACCTGGAGGCGCTCCCCGACCACGTCGTGGAGGCGGAGATGGAGCGACGGTCGATCTTCCGGACGACGGAGATGCCGTGGATGATCGACCTGTTCGAGAACCTGCTCGACTTCGAGCTTGCCTTCGTCGAGGCGGGAGGCGTGCTGGCGGCGGGAGTGGATCCGGCCTGGGGCGCGCTGCCCGGCTACGGCGACCAGCGCAACTTCGAGATTCTCGTCGAGGCGGGCTTCGAACCGGCTGCGGCCGTCCGCATCATGAGCGCGAACGGGGCCATCATCCTGGGCCTCGACGACGAACTGGGAACGGTCGTCCCCGGCAAACTCGCCGATCTCGTCGTGATCGAGGGCGATATCGAACTCAGGCCCTCCGACATCCGCAACGTCCGCATCGTGTTCAAGGATGGCCTCGGCTACGACCCCGAAAAGCTGACCGCCGCCGTCGCCGGCCAGGTCGGCGTCCGCTGATCGCCGCCGGGGGTCAGCGAGAAAGAGTGGCCGCCAGGTTTAGAAAACCCCACGACGGGTTGCGGCGCAGAGGCTCTAACGGATCTCCACGTCGTCCAGTTCGAAGGCGAACGATCCGAGCGGCGCCTGGGCCACGAACGCCAGGCCGGCGATGATCGACGGATCGGCGGTGGCGAAGCTCTCGAGCGGAATCTCGACCACGGCCCACTCCGGCCCGGCGACGAAGGGGACCGTGGGTGGCACGGTGGTCCCAACCCCCGCGCCGAACAGCATCACGGTGTAGCTCCGTCCGTCCCCGCGGGTGCGGAAGCGCAGGACGCCGCGGCCGGAGAAATCCACCGCCTGCATCGGTTGCGGGCCGGGAAACCAGATGGCGCCCGCCCACGGGAACGCGAACCCGACCTTCGTTTCGCCGCTCACGACGAGCGCGCCATCCTCCACGGCCAGTTCCGCTGTCGAAGCGCCCCCGTTCATCGCGTCCGTCGTCACCTGCCAGCCGAACCCGAAGCCGGAGTCGATGCCGTCCTCGAAATCGACCAGGACCGCCCCCTCCGGCGCCGGCGCGATGTCCGGCGAGAACGTCGTCGCGACGGCCTCGCGCACGACCGGATAGCCGTCCTTCCAGATCGTGACGATGTCCGTGGTGCGGGACACGTCACCCTCGGCGTCGCCCCGCACGAGCACGAGGTCGGCCACGTAGCCCTCGGCGATTCGACCGCGCTCGGGGATGCCGAACGCGTCCGCGGCCCCGGAGGTCGCCGAGGCGAGCACCTCCGCGCTTCCAAGCCCGGCGCCCGCCAGGAGGCGAAGCTCTCCGTGCATCGAGATGCCGGTGGCCGTCCCGGGATTCGGCGTATCGGTTCCGGCGACGATCCGCACGCCGGCCGTGTGCAGACGGCGCACGTTCTCGAGGGCCACCTCGGCGCCGGCTCCCGCACGCAGCAGCGAAGGATCGCTCAGCGTCTGCCTCTGCATCGGCGAGAGGAGCGACTCGTCGGTCTCGGCCAGGATCCGCAAGCCCGTGGAGTCGCCGAACATGCCGGCGATGACGGACAGCGTGGGAACGACGAAGACCCCTGCCTCCGCGAACCGGCGGGCGTCGTCTTCGGAGATGACGGCGTCGATCCAGACGTGGACGAGACCGTCGGCCCCCAGAGCGACCGCGTCGAGCGCCGGTTGGAGCGCGCTCACGTGCACGACGGCCAGCAGGTCCTCGGCATGGGCGGCGGCGATGAGCGCTCCGATCGTCTCACGGTCGAGAGACGGGATCTCCCCGCGGTAGGCACCCCCGTCTTCGGAAACGATCTTGATCCAGTCGGAACCTTCCTCCTTCCGCGCCCGCACCCAGGCGGCGGCGTTCGCGGGGTCCGTCAGGGGCTCCACCGCCAGTCCGAACTGCGTGCCGTGACCGCCGGGCGCCGTCGCCAGCATCCCCGCCGAGAAGAGATCGGCTTCGGTCGTGCGCGCGATCTCATCCCGGGCGGTCCGTGCTCCGGTCAGGAGGGCGGGGTCGGTGAACTGGTCGAGGACGGAGGTCACGCCGAAGCGCACCGCGTCCCCGAGCGTCCCGCCGAACGTGTGGACGTGACCGTCGATGAAGCCGGGCAGCAGCGTGTGGCCGCGCCCGTCCACGCGCGGCAGGTCCGCCGGCAGCCGCAGCCTCGGCCCGAGTGCGCGCACGCGACCGTCTTCGATCCAGACATCCTGACTCCGTCCGAACGATTCGCCGTCGAACAGCGTCACGTCCACGATCGCGAAGCTCTCCTCCGGCGCCTCCTGTCCCGGGGCGGCCGCGTCACCCGGAACCGGGAGCGTGGCCAATGCGGCGACGAATCCCCCGACGGCGGCTACAAGAATCCACAGGCTTCGGATACCGGATCGGTTCTCTGCCTTCATGACATTCCTCCCGGGCGAATCGAGACGGCGCCGGTCCCCGCCCGCCGGAACCCGAATGCGGCGACGGCGAGAAAGACGAGCGATTGAAGGCCGAGCACCGAGACGTGAAGCAGCGTGGGCTGTCCCCCATCCATGGCGATGATCTTGAGCGCAAGCTGCGCCTGGTGGTAGGCCGGCAACGCGTTGGCGATGTCCTGCAGGGCCGCCGGAAAGACCGTGATCGGGATCCAAAGTCCGGACAGCATCGCCATGGGAAGGAACACGAGGTTGGTGATGGCCACTGCGGCCCGCCCCCTCGACCACGCCCCGACGGCGAGCCCCAGAGCGCAGAAGGGGATCACTCCGGCGAGCACGACTCCGGCGAGCGCGAACCATTGCCAGCGGTACAGCACCACGCCGGCCCCATAGGCACCGAGAAGGAAGATCCCCAGCACGACGGCCGCTCCGAAGGCGATCGCCATCGCCACCTTGGCGAGCAGATAGGCCCCCGCCGGCATTGGCGTGGTCCGTTTGAGGAGGAGGACGCCCGAGTCGCGTTCCATGGCGAGCCCGGCGCCGAAACCGAACAACGAAGGGCCCATGACGCCGAAAACGCTGTACGTCGCCAGCATGTACGTGGGCGCGGCGACGGAAAAGCTCCCCGCGCCCATGACCACGCCGAAGAACAGGTAGAAGATCAGCGGGAAGAGCAGCGTCGGGATCGCGAAGCCGGGCTCCCGCAGCACCATCAGGAACTGGTACCGGGCCTCCAGCACGTAGATGCGCCAGCGACGGGCCAGTCTCGCCGCCGTCACTGGACCGGTTCCGGTTCGTCGGACTCTCGTGTGAGAGCGAGGAAGGCCTCTTCCAGTCCGGCGCCGACCACGGTCAGGTCGTGGAGGTCCGGATCCCCGTCGAGGAGTTCGCGAACCAGCGCCTCGGGGCGGGAGGTCAGGACCTCGAGGTGCTGGCCTCTGGTCTCGGATCTGACGACGCCGGGCACCGACCTCACGGTGTCTGCCGTAACGCGGGTCACGCAGCGGACCCGGCGCGCGGCGGTGCGGGACTTGATCGTCGACGGCGCGCCTTCCGCGATGACGCGCCCGCGATGGAGGACGACGATGCGATCCGCGAGCGCGTCGGCCTCCTCGAGATAGTGCGTCGTCAGAACGGTGGTCCGGCCGGACTCGCGGTGCCGGCGAATCTCCTCCCACAGCCCGCGCCGGACTTCCACATCGAGGCCCGCGGTGGGTTCATCGAGGAATACAAGCTCCGGGTCGCCACACAGGGCGAGGGCGAACAGGACCCGCTGCTTCTGTCCCCCGGAGAGCTTGCCGAACCTCCGTCTCTCCAGCCCCTCGATCCCAGCCATGGCGAGCAGACGGGAAGCCGGGAGCGGAGCGGGATAGTAGGCGCGGAACAGGTCGATGTGTTCGCCTACGGTCAGCGTGTCGGGTACCCCGGAGATCTGGAGCATCGCGCCGCGCCGCGCTCGAACCCCGGGAGCGTCGGGTCGCCGCCCGAAGACGGTTGCTGCTCCGGTCTGCACGGGCAGGCTCCCGAGCAGCAGATGGATCGCGGTCGTCTTGCCCGCCCCGTTGGGACCCAGCACTGCCAGCACCTCGCCGCGCCGAACCTCGAGATCCACCTCCTCCAAAGCGACCACGGACCCGTATCGATGGGTCACGCCGGAAAGATGAGCTACGGTGTTCTTGGACATCCTTCGCCGACCCCTCGTCGTCCTGGACGGCCCGGCGCGGACCGGGCCTTCCGCAGAGTCTACGGGCCTCTCGGCCGGAGGTTTCGGGACGCCGCGGTCAGAGGTCCATCACGCGCCGGATGTCCTGGGGCATGGGTTCGGGTCTGGTGAGGAAGGAGATGGAGAGGAAGAGGACGAGGGACACGACGAGCGCGGCGGCGCCGTGGTCGACGCCGTAGGGAAGGCGGATGCCGAGGCCGCGGAGGCCGAAGTTGACGAGGAGGCTGCTGATGATCGCGACGTTGGCGGCGAGCGCATTGGCCCGCTTCCAGTTCAGCCCGATCGCGAGGACCGGGAGGAGGCCGGCCGCGAACGTCCCCCAGCCGAAGGCGCCGAGAAGCGCCACGAGATCGCCCGAATAGAGCGCGATGAGCGCGGCCGCGAGCGCGAGTACGGCCGTGATGACCCGCGCCCACACGAGTTCGTTCCCGAGCGAACGCCCCCGGATCGCGATCGGCAGATCGTGCATGACGGCGGCGGCGCCGATGTTCAGGAACGCGTCCGCGGTGGACATGATCGCCGCGAGCAGCGCTGCGAAGACGACGCCTGCGAGCAACGGGTGGGTGAAGGTCTGAAGGAACTCCGCGGAGGCGGCGTCCGGGGTCGCGAGCGCGGGATGCGCGCCCGTAATCACCAGCGCGCGCATCGCGAAGCCGATCCCGATCCAGAGCAGCGCCGCGAAGCTGTAGGCGAGGACGCCGAGCGGGATCACGTAGCGCAGTTCCTTCAGGCTCTTGAGCATCATGAACTTCGTGATGATGTGGGGCTGCCCGCCCACGCCGATGCCGAACACGAAGAACCAGGCGAGCGCGCCCATGATGCCGATCGTGCCCCAGGGCCCGCCCGCCGCGCGATCGTCCGCTGCCACGATCCGGCTGATCTCGCCCAGCCCGCCCTCGAACGTGCCGAGCACGGTGATGAACACGAGCGAGGAGGCGACGATCATGATCGCGCCCTGGATCACGTCCGTATAGACCGACGCGACGATCCCTCCGGTGACCGAATAGAAGATGAGGACGGAGCAGGAGATGGCGACGCAGAGCGCGAGGCTGGGCTGCTGGAACACGCCCGCGTCGGACAGCACGCCCTGCAGCACGATCGACATCGCCAGGATCTGCGTCGCGAGGTATCCCAGCACGCCGAGCAGGATCACGACCGCCACGGACGCGCGCACGGACCGTTTGCCGTAGCGGGCGGCCGCCACGTCCGGCAGCGACACGCACTCGCGAAGCTCGGACACCATGCGGATCCGCTTCGCCACCAGGTTCAGCACGATGATGTTGGAGATGACGATCGTGCCGAGAATCCAGATCGAACTCGTCCCCATCGAGTACATGAGCCCGGGGCCGCCTACGAAGCCGAACCCGCTCATCGTGCTCGAAAAGATCGCGAACGCGGTGACGAACACTCCCAGCCTGCGTCCCGCCACGAAGAAATCGCCGGCCGACTTCGTGCGCCGGAGCGACCACAGTCCGATGCCGACGCAGAGCGCCAGGTACGCGATGACCGCGAGCAGCGTGATCAGGGCGCGATTCGCCTCCACGGCCGCTATTTACCGCCGTCGCGGTGGTCGGAGTCGCCGCGAGCGGGATGGCGCCGGCCCTTCGCCTCCGCGAGGATCTCGTCGAAACGCGCCTGCTCCCGGGGGCCGAAGTAGGCGTCCTCGAACTTCCAGGTGATCGCCAGCAGAGGGATCCACGGCGCGAGCGTGAGCCCGTACACCAGCAGGGAAGTCGGAGCCGTGAAACCCAGGACGATCGTCGTGCGGCCGGCGGCATAGGCGTCGAAGGACCACATGAGGATGACGAAGAGGAGGACGTAGCCGACCATCCACGCGTTGACCGCGCGGTGGATCCAGTGCCCGCGGCGGAACCCGATCAGCATCGTGACCCACATGGTCCCGAGCATGACGACGCCGGCGACATACGCGGCCCACGCCGGCGTGCCGAGTGCGCCCGCGTCGACCCCGACCAGCATGGGGGCGTGCTCCGGATGGGGGAGCGCGGCGGCGCGGCCGGCCCCCGCGACGACCGCCACCAGGAGCAGGCCGAGCAGGACGATGCAAAGCGCGAGCAGTACCGCCATGAGGCGAGTCATGTGAGCGTTGTCGCTCATGAGTTCGCGATGAGGTCGCGCACGAGTTCGCGGATGAAAATGCCCCCCGGGGTTCGAGAAGCGCCGAAGTTGCCACGCCATGGGCCCCGACGCGAGACCGCGCACACCGCTTCCGCCGCGCCCGCCCGGATTCGCGCTGGACTTGAGGAGTCGCTCCTGTGAGTTTGGCGCTCCCCCGAGCGTATCGGCGCCGGGGACAGATTCAAACACAACTTCAAACACAACTTCAAACACAACGTGCGGAGACGACATGACTGCACCAGCGCGGGTCGCCATCACGGGGGCCGCAGGAAATATCGGATACGCCCTCGCCTTCCGGATCGCGGCTGGCGACATGCTGGGGCCGGACCGGCCCGTCACCCTGCAACTCCTGGAGATCCCGCCCGCGCTCGATGCGCTGCGGGGTGTCGAAATGGAACTCAACGACTGCGCCTTCCCGCTCCTGCGCGGCATCGTCGGGACCGCGGATGCGAACGAGGGGTTCGAGGGCGTCGACTACGCACTGCTCGTGGGCGCCAAGCCGCGCGGACCGGGGATGGAACGCGGGGACCTCCTGGCCGACAACGGGAGAATCTTCGGCCCGCAGGGGCGCGCGCTGAGCGACCGCGCCTCGCCCGACGTGCGCGTCCTCGTGGTCGGGAACCCGGCGAACACGAACTGCCTGATTGCTGCGGCGAACGCACCGAAGCTCGACCGCCGGCAGTTCGCGGCCATGACCCGCCTCGACCACAACCGCGCGATCAGCCAGTTGGCCGAGAAGACGGGGACGCACGCGACGGAGATCCGGCGCATGACGATCTGGGGCAACCACTCCGCCACGCAGTACCCCGACATCAGCCGGTGTACGGTGGCGGGCGCGCCGGCGCTCGATCTCGTCGACGAGACCTGGTATCGGGACACGTTCATCCCGAAGGTGCAGAAGCGAGGCGCCGAGATCATCCAGGCGCGCGGCGCCTCGTCCGCGGCTTCGGCGGCGTCGGCCGCGATCGACCACGTGCGGACGTGGGTACACGGCACGCCGGAGGGGGATTGGACGAGCATGGCGGTCCACGCGGATGGCCGCTACGGCGTGGCGGAAGGCGTCGTCTACTCGCATCCCGTGACCTGCTCGGACGGCGACTACTCCGTCGTGGACGGCCTCGATATCGACGATTTCAGCCGCGAACGCATGGACCTCACCGACGCCGAACTACGGCAGGAGCGCGAGGCCGTCGCGACACTGCTGGGGTAGGCGGCCAATGGAGCCGATGGACTGGTTGGCCAAGGGGTTGACCCCGATCCTCAACGTCTCGGACCTGCAGGAGAGCTTCGCGTGGTTCGAGCGGTTGGGATGGAAGAAGAGTTGGGACTGGGGCGATCCGCCGGACTTCGGGGGCGTCACCTCCGGGGATTGCCAGATCTTCCTGTGCCAGAACGCCCAGGGCGGCCGGGGCCGTAGCGATGTCGAAAGAACGTTCGGCCCCGGCGGCGACGATGCCGCCGACAAAGGCGTCTGGATGTCGGTGTGGGTGGACGATGTCGACGCGGTGCATGAGCGGTGCGTCGAGCGGGGCCTCGACGTCACATGGCCGCCCACGGACATGCCGTGGGGCGTGCGCGAAATGCACGTCCGCCATCCGGATGGTCACGTCTTCCGCATCAGCCGCGGCGTCAACCTGGACTAAGACTAAGGTGGGGCTTCTCTAAAGCAGCGGGTCGGGTTCCTGATCTGGCTCGTGTGCCTTGAGTATCGTGTCCGTAGTCCAGATGTGGACGCGGTAGTCGAGAGAAGCGGAGTACTTCTCCTTGAGGCGATGTGCCTCGCTCACAATCGTGGAGTCCGTCAAGCCCATTTGTAGACGGAGGGGGTCCGCCGAGAAATCCCGCAACAATTGCGGCAGTTTAGCCTTGACATCCACCACCGGGACGATGAGCCACGGCCCAGCGTCCGCCGCACTGGTCTCGACATGGGCAACGACCTTGAGGGCGATCTCGTGCCTCCGCCCGCCATCGGCGACGTCACCGATGTGATCACAAAGCTCGTACAGGCACGCCAGCGGCACGTAGAACTGGCTCGTCTCATGTTTCCGTATACGTTCCTTGATCTGCTTCGACAACTCCGGCCGGTGGAAGCCGGGGACCCGATACAACTCGCAAAGATAGCTGGTGTCGAGGACGAAGACGGTCCGCACTACTCGAGGTCCTCCAGCCAGCGTCGCATTTGCCTGGCGCGGACCTGGTCGAGGTCGTCGCCGAGGTACTGATCGATGATTCGGCGCGTCACCAGGCCGCCCAGCGTGCCCCGCTCAAGCAACTCGTCGTGGCGAGGGAGGTTCACCAGCCGACGTAGTTGGCTACTCCCGTCCTTCAAAGATCGAAACGCAACGACCACGCCCTGTTGCTGATCCTCGGTCAGGGAGTCGAGCGTGACCGGATTGTGAGTGGTGAGCACCACGTTGACGCTACGCTGGTCGCCCATGTCCGCGACGGCCGCGACGAGCGCCGAGACGCGGCTCGGATGGAGGCCGTTGTCAAACTCCTCGACCACCACGCGCGACCCCTCCGGGCTGGTTGCTACCGCTGTGAGCACGGCGAGAGCGCGAAGCGTGCCATCGGAGAGAACTCGGGCGTCGGTCGGCGCGTCGGAACCCCGCTCCCGCAATCCAAGCATTACGTCGTGTGCCGAGGTCTCGATGAACTTGAATTCACTGTAGGGCTCTTCCGGAACATGGCGGATGGATTCGAATAACGAATCCAGAATCTCTCGCCCCTCCGAGCCGTTGCTTTGGAGGCCGAAGAGGACCGAGGAGAGGTTGGAGCCGTCGCGACGCAGGACGGTGTCTCCGATCCGCTCATACCCGCGCAATACGTGCGGCTTTGGGTCGAACACGAAGGAAGCGGCCAAATGGCGGCGCAGCGCCGAGATCGGCCGAAGGGAGGCGTCCAACATGCGGTTCTTCACAGCAAACTGCTCGTACTGAGAGAGCACGGAACGCGTCGCGGACGCGCTCGCTTGGGGCTTCCGCCCGCCTTGCGCGAAGTTGTTGTAGCGGACCCGTATGTCGGCGGAGCTCGGGCTGTCGGTTCCGAGTGTGTCGAACAACATCATGTCGTCATTCGTGAGCCACAGAGACTCGGAGGCGATGCGGGGTTCGGGACGCGGCTTAACAGATACGGAATACCGAATTCCACGGACTCGCCGCTGCCATCGTATTCTTGCGTTGAAGGACAACGAAAACGTGTCGCTGCCGCGTCGCACGCAGCCTTGGAGGCCTCCGCGAACATTGAGGGCAGCCTCCCGGCCCAGGTCGGCGATCTCGTGCAGGGGCTGCCCGGACGCGATCGTCGAGAGTACTTCAATAGCCTCAAGCGCGTTGGTTTTTCCCGAACCATTGGGGCCGATGAGGATCGTGAGCGGGCGGAACAAGTCGATCTCCGCGTCGCGGAAACTCTTGAAATCCTTGAAATGGTGCATGTTTCGTCTCCGGCCCCGCCGTGCCGTTGGTGATCCGCCGCACCGGCAAGTTGGGGTCGGCGCGGACTTCGTGCCAAGCCGGGGCGGGTCGAGGAGGCAGTACTACCTGCTGTCGCGGAGGATCCGGGCGGCGGCTGCGGCGCCCGGCCGCCCGTTGAGCCCGCCTCCGGGGTGCGTGCCGGCCCCGCACAGGTAGAGTCCGTCGACCGGCGTACGGTATCGGGCGCAGCCTGCGGTCGGGCGTCCGAAGAAGACCTGGTCGAGCGTCATCTCGCCGTGATGGATGTTCCCCTCGGGCAGCGCGAACCGGGCAGCGAGGTCGGCCGGCGTCATCACGTGCCGGCGCAGGATCGCCGCTTCGAGGTTGGGGAAGTGCTCCGCCAGCGTCGCGACGACCGCGTCTCCGAGCGCCGCGCGGCGCTCGTCATTCCATGATCCATCGGCCAGTCGGAAGGGGGCGTACTGGGCCGCTACGGACAGGATGTGACGGCCGTCCGGCGCGAGCGACGGATCGAGCGCGGTCGTGAGGGCGGCGTCGAGGACCGGCCGCTCCGAGGGCTGGCCGTACTTCGCATGGTCGTACGCGCGCTCGATGTAGTGGATGCTCGGCGCGACCGTGATGGCGGCGCCGGCAAGCAGGGCGTCCCGGGCCGCGTCGTCGCCGGACCGCAGGCGCGGAGGCTCGCCCAGCGCGAGATGCACCTTCGCGACGACGCCCCGGTACCTGATGTTGTCCAGCGCGCGGAGGAACTCGGGGGCCAGTTCGCCGGGGTCGACGAGGCCGAGCAACGTGCGGCCGGGATCGGCGGAGGACACGATGCGGGACGCCGTAATCTCGCCGCCTCCGGCGAGGGAGATGCCCGTCGCGCGCCCATCTTCAACGCGGATCGAGGCCACCTCGCGGCCGAGGCGGACCTCCGCCCCCGCCGCGGCGGCGACGCGCTGAAGGGCGGCCCCCAGCGCGCCCATGCCGCCGCGCACCTGGCGCCTTCGCCGGACGACCCCGCCCGCGCCCACCATGTGGTGCAGGAACATGTAGCCGGTACCCGAAGCGAGCGGCCCCTGACAGATCCCCCGCACCCCGTCCGCCGCGAGCGCGCCCTTGAGCGCCTCGCTCTCGAACCACTCGTAGAGCAGTTCCTCCACGGTCATCGGGAGAAGCCGCATGAGTTCGAGCGCATCCCGCCGGCCCACCCGGTTCATCTTCACGCCGAGGCGAAAAAGCTCCCACAGGTCGCCACGATCCGCGCCCGCGAGTCGCGGCGGCAGGGCGCCGTACAACACGCCGAGGACTCGGCTCGCCCGCGACATCGCGCCCACGAACTCCGGCCAGCGAGCGGCATCCCGCGCGGAGAAGGGCCGAATCCGATCCGCCGTCCGCCCCGGGTCCGCCTCCAGGACGAGCGCCTCCCCCTCCGGCTGCGGCGACACGGCGCAGGGAGCGGGAGACATGATCTCCAGCCCGGCGCCCCCCGGTCCCGCCTTCTCGAGACCGAGGTCCGCTGTGACGCGCCGGTCGATCCCGGTCAGGCTGTGCGCGCCCGTGTCGACGCGGTACCCGGGCCAAAGCTCCTCCGTGGCGGCGCACCCGCCCGCGGCCTCGCCCCGCTCGACGACGACCACGCGGAGACCGGCCCGGGCCAGATACGTGGCGGCGATGAGGCCGTTGTGGCCCGCTCCGATGACGACGGCGTCGCAGGCTTTCACCGGCCTCTCCGCCGCAGGTCCCGGAGGATCTCGAGCGCGGCGAGCCGCCCCGAGGCCCCGCACACCCCGCCTCCCGGATGCGTGCCCGAGCCGCACTGGTAGAATCCCCGCACGGGTGTCCGATAGTCGGCCCAGGCGGGGGAGGGACGGAAGAAGAAGAGCTGCTGCGGCGTCAGCTCGCCGTGGAAGATGTTGCCTTCGGTGAGCCCGAGTTGCTCCTGCATGTCCAGCGGCGTGAGTACCTGCCGGTGGAGGATGGCGTCCTTGAGGTTCGGCGCGTACTCCGAGAGCGTGTCGATGACCGCATCCCCGAACGCCTCCCGCTTCGCGTCGTCCCAGCCGCCGTCGATGTCGAAGGCGGCATACTGGACGAAGATCGACATCACGTGCCGCCCCGGCGGCGCCATCCCCGGGTCGATCATGGACGGAATCACGATGTCCATGTAGGGCTGCCGCGAAAATCCTCCGTACTTCGCGTCGTCGTAGGCGCGCTCCAGGTAGTCGATGCCCGGACTGATGGAGAAGGCGCCGCGCAGGTGGGGGCCGCCGCCGGGCAGGCAGGAGAACTCCGGCGCCTCCGACAGCGAGAGGTTGACCTTCCCGGAGGAGCCGCGGATCCGGAAGCGCCGGATCGCCTCCACGAGATCGTCCGGCAGCTCCGCCGGGTCGAGCAGGCCGAGGAAGGTGCGCTTCGGATCGACCCCCGAGACGATGGTCTTCGCCCGCAGTTCCTCGCCATCCTCCAGGACGACGCCCGTCGCCCGTCCGTTCGCCGTGAGCACCCGCTCGACCGTGGCCCCGGTCCGGATCTCGGCGCCGCGGGATCTGGCCGAGGAGGCGATGGACTCGCTGACCATCCCGTTCCCGCCCCGGGCGAATCCCCACGCGCGGAACACGCCGTCGATCTCCCCCATGTAGTGATGGAGAAGGACGTACGCCGTCCCCGGAGACCGAGGGCCGAGGAAGGTTCCGATGATTCCGCTCGCGGACATCGTCGCCTTCAGCGGATCCGATTCGAACCACTCGTCGAGATAGTCGGCCGCGCTCATGGTCCCAAGTTTGAAGAGCGCGTGGAACTGCTGCTCGTCGAGACCGCGCGCGTGCCGCCACAGCATGAGCAGTGTCTTCAGATCGCGCGGCCCCGGGGAGAGCGGGTCGGGCGGCACGATGCCGAGGAGGGGTTTCACGGCCCACGCGAGCTGGTACATGAGCGTCGCAAAGTCATCGTACGCCTCGGCGTCCTTCGGAGAATGGCGATAGAGGTCGCGTCGCGTCTGGTCGTGGTCGGCCCAGCGCCCGAGGTAGTCGCCGTTCGGGAGCGGAGTGACCGTGCTCTCGAGAGGGAGGATCTCCAGCCCGTGCCGGGCGAGTCGCAGATCGCGGATGATCTCGGGCCTCAGCAGGCTTACGACGTAGGAGGCGACGGAATACTTGAAGCCCGGAAAGATCTCCTCCGTCACGGCGGCCCCGCCCACCAGGTGCCGGCGCTCGAGCACGACCACGCGCAGTCCCGCCCGGGCAAGATAGGCGGCGTTGATGAGGCCGTTGTGGCCCCCGCCGACGATGATCGCGTCGTACGTATTCGTTGCACTCACGGCGTGGCCCGTTTCCTCTCGGGGTCGAAGAACGGGGTCTTCGCCACTACGGCGCGGGCCCGGCGCCGCCGGTGCTCGACGGTGACTTCGATCTCGAGTTCGGTTCCGACGGCCGCGGAGGCCGCTTCGAGGTGCGCGAGTCCCAGATAGGTCTTGAGGGTCGGCGACCAGCCCCGGCTCGTGGCGTATCCCACCTGTCGCCCGCCCGCGTAAAGCGGCACGCTGTCGCGCAGGGTCGTGCCGGGGAGTTGCGGCGGGAGGCCGACGGTCGCGTACGCCGCCTCGAGCGACTCCCAGTCGAGGGCGATCCCCCGGCAGCGCCAGGCGGGCGGGCGAGCCCGTTCGGCGCGGAGGGCCGCCCGGCCCACGAAGTTCGACGCCTCGAGCGACACGGTCCAGCCGAGGCCGAGTTCGTACGGAGACGACTTCCGGTCCTCGATGACCGCACGGTGGGCCGGGATGAAGTCGACATCGACGAGGAGCAGGCCGGCCTCGAGGCGTGCCATATCCAGGGCGAGCATGCCCGCCGGGGCGAGGCCGAACGGTTCTCCTGTGGCCGTGATGGCGTCCCACAGCGGAATCGCGTCCGCGGCGCCCACCCAGATCTCGTAGCCGAGGTCGCCGGTGTAGCCCGTGCGTGAGATTTCTGCGTCGATCCCGGCGATCCGCGCCGACATCACGCGGAAATAGCGGAGTTCCGCCACGTCACCGTCGGTGATTTGCCGGAGCAAATCGCGCGAACGAGGCCCCTGGAGGGCGAGCGCGGCCACCTGCTCCGTCTCTTCCTCTATTCCCACGTCGAGTCCCCGGGAGTTCTCGTGCAGCCACTTCAGCGTCGGCTCGGCGGAGGTAAGGCGGAAATCGGAGGCGCGAAGCCGGTGCAGGGTGCCGTCGTCCCGCACCTTGCCGGCCGCGTCGCACCAGGGCGTGTAGTACACCTGCCCCACGTCCTGTCGGTCGACATCCCGGGTGACGACGCGGTTCGCGAGCGTCGCCGCGCCCGGGCCCGAGATCCGGTACTTGTAGAGCGGCGAGACATCGATGACCGCGCACGCCGAGCGGATGGCCTGGTACTCGTGCTCGTGACCGGGCTCGTACGAACCCGCCGAGAGATGCCCGGCCCAGCGCCGCCAGTTGCCGGCCTGGCAGAGCGGACCGGTCCGTTCGTGAAATGGCGTTCCCCGGACGACGGAAGGCGCTGGCACCGTGGCTTTTCGCGGTTGGCCGGTTGCCGGATCGGCTGGCTAGCCGGGGAGCCGCAGGGCGACGAGTTCCCCGGGCACGCCCCGCCCCGCCACGGCGGCGACGATGTATTGCTTCCCTTCGTGCATGTACGTCATCGGGACGCCGGTCTGGTGCGACGGCAGTTCGATCTCGGCCAGGATCTCGCCCGTCTCCTTGTCGTGGGCGCGCAGGAGGCCGGTGAGATCCGGCGACATCGTCCCCCCGCCCGTTCCCGCAAAGAGCAGCGTGCTCGTCGCGAGGAGTCCCGCCCGGCTGGGCCTCCCGGTGCGCGGGATGTCGACGCCCTCGAGTGCCGGGTGTTCCTCCACGAACGACGGCGTGTGGTCGTTCGCGATCTGCCACACCTTCCGTCCCGTGTTCATGTCGAGCGCCGTGATCCGTCCCCACGGCGGCTTCAGGATGGGCAGGCCCCGGGGGCCGCCGACGCCCCGGGGACGTCCGGCGATGTAGCGCATGTTCGACGATTCGGGATCGTTCACGAGTCCGATCACGGAGCCGCGCGTCGCGGACCCCACGAAGAGCCGCTGTGTCTCCGGGTCGTACGCCGCGCCCGGCCAGTTCGCCCCGCCAAGGCTTCCGGGCGTGATGAGGGTTCCCTGGTTGCCTCCCTCGACGAGCACGGTCGGCGGCGTGAACAACTCGCCGAGCGTGAGGTTCTTCGCGATCTCGAGCGCCTCCGCCTTCAGTTCCGGCGTGAGGTCGATCAGATCATCCTCGGTCGCGCCCTGCATGTCGAACGGCACGGGGAGCGTCGGGAAGGGCTGCGTGGGTGCGTACCATTCCCCCGGCACGTCGCCGGCGGGCACGGGCCGTTCCTCGATCGGCCACACCGGCGCGCCCGTCACGCGGTCGAATACGTACGTGAACGCCTGCTTCGTCACCTGCGCGACAGCCTGGATCTCCCGCCCGTCCACCGTAATGTCCATCAGAACGGGCGCGGCCGGCGGATCGAAGTCCCAGATGCCATGATGCACGGTCTGGAAATACCACACGACTTCGCCCGTCCTTGCGTCCACGCACACGAGGCTCTGCGAGTAGAGGTTGTCGCCGGGGCGATGGCCCCCGTAGTAGTCGCCCGTTCCCGCCTCCACCGGCAGATAGACGTAGCCCAGGTCGAGATCCGCGGTGAACGGCGTCCAGACGGCGGCGTTGCCGGTGTAGTCCCAGGATTCGCCTTCCCACGTCTCGTGGCCGGGATCGCCCGGCTGGGGGATGGTGTGGAACGTCCATAGTTGCTCGCCCGTCCGCGCGTCGAACCCCCGCACGTGACCCGGCGGCATCTCTTTGGTCGGAGGACGTCCTCCCTGCGGGAGCGCGGCCCCGACGACGATCACGTCTCCGACGACGACCGGGGGAGAACTCGAGCCGATGCGGTCGTTCACCAGATCCAGTTCCCGCCCGAGACCCAGCTTGAGATCCAGGATCCCGCCGTCGCCGAAGGCCGGGTCGGGGAGGCCGGTCTTCGCATCCAGCGAGACCATGTGATAGGCGGGCGTGATGAGAAGCACCCTCTCTTCGACGCCATCCGTCCAGTAACCGACGCCGCGCCCGGAGTTGCCGCGCGGCGCGTTCCTGCCGCGCTCGCCCTCGTCGAGCCGATACATCCAGAGCGTCTCGCCCGTCTCCGGATCGATCGCGACCGCCGCCCGCCGGAATCCCGCCGTGGCATAGAGGGTCCCGTTCGCGTACAGCGGGGTCACGCGGTAATAGCCCTCGGGGGTCGGACCGAAGTTGCGCGCCTGCCAGCGCCACGCGATCTCCAGGTCCTCCACGTTCGAGGCGTCGATCTGGTCAAGCGGCGCGTAGCGCGTGGACCCGGCATCTCCGGCCCAGTAGCGCCATTCCCCGTCCGCCGTACCGGACTGCGCGATCAACGGAACAGGCCCGGCGACGAGTCCCGCGCCGAGCAGGGCCAGACTGCCCAGCCGGTTGGAACACCTGTGGCTTCCCCTCATCCGTCCACTCCACGTGACTTGTGCGAAGCTCCAAGCGACCCCCGGGGCTTTCCCCGGCAACGCCCTACAGTCCGATGCGATGCTCCGACGGGCAACAGTTCACCTGTGCCGAAACCCTTCTCCGACTCTAGATTTCGCGGTATCGAACGCGCGGGAGATCCATGAGGATTCGAGGCTTGGCGGTGCTGACAGCGGCGATCGCGCCTGTCCTGTCGTGTAGCGGGGAGGCGACCGGGCCCCGGGGCAGTCTGTGCGACACACGGCACGGCGTCGAGGTGTGCGTGGACCGGCCCGAGTACCGGTCCAACGAGTCCATCCTCATCACCGCGCGCAACCTGTCCGACCGTCCCGTCTTCAAGGATGCGTGCGGCACGACCACGGAGCCCGTGCCGGTTTCCGAGGAGGATTTCAGGCCGACCTACAATCCGCAGCGGAACTGCGGCCAAGCGGTCACGCGGGCAGCGGTCGTCGAGCGCATGGTGAGGCTCGAACCCGGAGCATCGACCCGGGACACCCTGCGATTGGGTTACTCTCCGCAGGACTTCTATCGCGTGACCGTGTGGCTTCTGACGCCGGACGGGGCCCTGGCTTTCGACACGCCGGCCACGAGCGGCGTCTTTGTCATCTTCCCGGGAGCCAACAACTGAACCCGTCGAATGAACCCGTCGAAAAATGTGCCGCCACGCCCCCCCTTCCCATAGATTCCGAGGGATCGCAAACCCGTGAACCTCCGGAGACCGAAGATGTCACGCAGGCTCCCCATGTCCGTGCTTGCCGCCGCCCTCGTCCTCTCATGCGGTGAGGACACGACCGGACCGACCGCCTCTCTGTGCGCGACGCAACACGGTCTCGAAGTCTGCGTGGACCGGCCCGAGTACGGACCCTCGGGATCGATCGCCGTCACCACGCGGAACGTCTCCGGCGCTCCGGTCTTCAAGGACTCCTGCGCGACCAAGGCCGTGGGCGTGACGAACCTCGAGGTGGAGTTCGAAGCCCTCTACAACCCGCGTCTGCATTGTGGTCCCGCGGTCGAGAAGGCGGATATCGTCGAACGCATGGTCGAACTCGATCCGGGAGAATCGGCGACGGACACGCTGCGACTCACGTCGTTCGCCTTCCAGGGCTGGTACCGCGTGAACGTGTGGATCCTGGATTCGGAAGGGAATCTTGCGGTGGAGACGCCGGCGACCAGCGGGATCTTCCAGGTATTTCCATCCGTAAGCGGATAGCCGGCAGGCTCCGCGCCGTTCGCCGCCTCCGGGTCGCCGCGCGAACCGCGCCGGCCCGACGGGCGTTCCTGAGCGCGCTCGTTGCGCCGGTCGCGCTCGCCGCGTCGGGCCTCTCCGCGTCGGGCCAGACACCGGCGGCGGTGCGCGAATACGAGGCGCCGCCCGCCGTCTCCCCGCCCGCGATCGACGGATCGCTGGACGACGCGGCCTGGCGCGGCGCGTCCTGGACGGAACCCTTCGTCGACATTCGCGGCGGGGATTGGCGCGATCCCCACCTCGGGACGCGCGCCAAAATCGTTTGGGATGAGCGCTTCCTCTACGTGGGTGCCGAACTCGAGGAACCGCACCTCTGGGCGACGCTCGCGGACCGCGACGCCATCGTCTACCGGGAACACGACTTCGAGGTCTTCCTCGATCCGGACGGCGACGGTCTCGCCTACTACGAACTCGAGATCAACGCGCTCGGGACAGAGTTCGATCTCTTCCTCGACAAGCCGTACCGCCGAAAGGGAAAGGCGGACATCGCGTGGGACATCGAAGGTCTGCGTACCGCGGTGCAACTCGATGGCACGCTGAACGACCCTTCCGACCAGGACACCGGCTGGTCGATGGAGATCGCGATCCCCTGGTCGGCGCTCCGCCCCCCCGGCGCACCCGCCGACGCCGCGGTCGCGGCTCCCCGGCCCGGCGACGTCTGGCGCGTCAACTTCTCGCGCGTGCAGTGGCCCCTCGCGGTCGCCGACGGCGAATACCGGAAGGAGCGGGAACCCGAGGACTGGAGCGACCATCCAGAGGAGAACTGGGTGTGGTCCCCGCAGGGTGAGATCGACATGCACATACCGGAGAAGTGGGGCGTCGTGCGCTTCGTCGCCGCCCGGGACGTGTCGCCGTGAGGCGCAGAGAGTTCGTCCGGGCCGCCGGCGGCGCGGCGGCGCTGGGGGCGGCGCTCCCCGCCTGCGCCTTCCCGCCCGATCCGGAAGCGCCCTTCACGCTGTGGACGTGGGTGCACGGGAACCGCGACCGTGACACCGCCGCCTGGCGCGAGAGGTTTGCCCGCCTGCGCGAGGCCGGCTTCCACGCGGTCCTCGTGGGTGGCGGCGATGTCGATCTGGTCTCGGGAGCCGCCCGCGCGGAGGGACTCGAGTATCACCGCTGGTTCTGGACGATGAACCGCAACGGCGACGCCTGGGTGCAGGAGAACCACCCGGAGTGGTTCACGGTGAGCCGCAACCTGGAGAGTTCGCTCGATCACCCCCCGTACGTCGGGTACTACAAGTGGGTCTGCCCCTCGCGCGGCCCCGTGCGCGAATACCTGCGCGGACGCATCGCGGACCTCGCCGCCCACCCGGCGGTGGACGGCGTCCACCTCGACTACGTGCGCCACTGCGACGTCATCCTCCCGCGCGCGCTCTGGGAGACCTATGACCTCGTACAGGATGTCGAGCACCCGGAGTTCGATTTCTGCTACTGTGGCGTCTGCCGCGAGCAGTTTCGCGCCCTGGACGGGAGGGATCCGCTGCAGATCCCCGATCCGCCCGCCGACGAGGCCTGGCGCCGCTTCCGGTGGGACTCCGTGACGGGCGTCGTGCGCGAACTCGCCGAGGCGGCCCACGAGCACGGGAAGCCCATCACGGCCGCCGTCTTTCCGACCCCTTCCATCGCTCGCACGCTGGTCCGCCAGGACTGGGACCGGTGGCCTCTCGACCGCTTCTTCCCGATGCTCTACCAGAGTTTCTACCTTGAGGACATCCCCTGGATCGGCGAAGGCGTGCGCGAGGGCATCGCGGCCCTCGAGGCCGCGGGCCGTGACGTGCGGGGGGGAGCCGCCACGCCGCTGAATGCCGGACTCTACCTGCCGGCGCTCGATCCTTCCGGGCTGGCGGAGGCCGTCGCGACCGCGCGGGAGGCGGGCGCGGCCGGCGTGTCGCTGTTCGAGATGGACGGTCTCACGGATGAACATCTCGCCGCCCTTCTCGACACCACGATCTAGTCGCGGGCCGCCGCCGGCTGCACGCCCGGCGCCACAGGCGGGACCTTCCGGGTGCGGGGTCGGGCTCTTGTCACCCGCCGACGACCCTACCAACATCGATGTACCGCGACGGGCCACCGCCAACCGCAGGAGTCTGCCCATGTCTCGCCGCATTCTCGGACTCGGAATCCTCGCCGTTCTCGTCTCCACCGCCCCCGTCTCCGGCCAACGCCGCGCGATGACGATCGTGGATCTGATCGACATCCCGGGTCTCGCCGATCCGCGGATCTCGCCGGACGGATCGGAAGTGCTGTACGTGAGGACGGACACCGACTGGGAAGCCAACGGCACGGTTTCCCACATCTGGCGCGTCGCGATGGACGGCTCCGGCACGACGCGCATGACGAACGGCGAGGGCGGCGAATCGAGCCCGCGCTGGTCTCCCGATGGCTCGCGCATCGCCTTCGTCGCGAACCGGCATGGCACGGAGCACAACCAGGTGTTCGTGATGCCGACCCGAGGCGGCGAGGCCGGCGCCGTGAGCGAGCACCTGACGCCCGTGAGTTCGATCTCGTGGTCCGGCGATGGCGCCTGGATCTACTTCACGGCGGTCGACGAGAAGTCGGAGGCCGAGAGGGCGCGCGAAGCCGTCAACGACAACGTGTTCCGCTACGAAGAAGACAAGCGGCCGACCGGATTGTGGCGCGTTTCGAGCGAGGGCGGGCCCGCGGAGCGCGTAACGGAGCCCGGCCTGATGGTGCGAGGGTATTCGCCCTCGCGCGATGGCACGCTGCTCCTCGTGCAGTTGGCGCCCACGGCCCTCTTCGACGACCTGCTCAACTCGGAACTGTGGGTGATGAACCCCGATGGGGCGGGCGCGCGCCGGATCACCGACAATCACGTGGGCGAGGTTGGCGCGTCCCTCTCCCCGGACAACCGCCACGCGCTCTTCGTCGCGAACACGAACGACGAACTCAGCGACTTCTACTTCAACCAGCGCCTGTTCGTCGTCCCGACCGATGGCGGCGACCCCGTCTCCGTGGTGCCGGGAGGGAGCTTCGACGTCAACGCCGCAGTATGGTCGCGCGACGGACGCTCGATCTACTTCCGCGCGAATACCGGCGTTCGCCAGCAGGTCTACTCCGTGCCCGCCGATGCCTCGGATGCGGGGCGGGCCGAAGCGGTCACCGAGGGGGACCACTCGGTCGGCGCCTGGGACTATCACCCTTCATCGGGCACGCACCTCTATTCCGTCAGCAGTCCGACCAACGCCGGGGACCTGTGGGCGATGGCCGGAGCGGGGCAGCCACGGCAGGTCACCCACCTCTTCGATTATCTCGCCGAAGAGTTCCTCCTCCCGCGCATGGAAGCCGTGCAGTACGCCGGCGAGGATGGCGTCGAAGTCGAAGGTCTCATCTTCTATCCCATCGACTATCAGGAGGGCGTGCGCTACCCGCTCGTCGTGCAGACGCACGGAGGCCCTCCGTCCTCCGACAAGTTCCGCTTCGCGCGCTCGAGCAATTACGAGACCGTGCTCGCCGCGCGTGGATGGTTCGTCTTCAAGCCCAACTATCGCGGGTCCACGGGATATGGCGACGCCTTCCTGCGCAACATGATCGGCAACTATTTCGACCAGGCGCACAAGGACGTGATGGCCGGGGTGGACCATCTCATCGAGCGCGGACTCGTGGACGGCGACCGCATGGCGAAGATGGGCTGGAGCGCCGGCGGCCACATGACGAACAAGATCATCACCTGGACGGACCGCTTCAAGGCGGCGTCCTCCGGCGCGGGGGCCGTGAACTGGATGTCGATGTACGCGCAGTCCGACGTCCGCATCTATCGCACGCCGTGGTTCGGGGGCACCCCGTGGTCGGAGGACGCCCCGATCGAGCAGTACATGGCCGACTCGCCGCTCTTCGACCTCCACAAGGTCGTGACCCCGACCCTCGTGCTCGTCGGGGAGAACGACGAGCGCGTACCGATGCCGCAGTCCGTCGAACTGTACCAGGGACTGAAGCACAACGGCGTCCCGACCCACCTCTACGTGGCGCCGGAGCAGGGACACGGCTGGGTCGAACTCCAGCAGCGCCTGTTCAAGGCGAACGTCGAACTGGACTGGTACTACCGCTGGGTGCTGGGCGAGGAGTACGAGTGGGAGACGTCCCCCGTCCACCCGGACAAGAAAGAGGCCGTCACCACGGCCGGCGGGTAGCCCGAGGACTCCGGGACCTTGAACCTGTACAGGTAGTTGTATAGGTTCTTGTACATGATCAAGGTCAACATCGCCGAAGCTCGAGCCGGCCTGTCGCGATACCTGGCCCGGGTCGAGCGTGGGGAGACGGTCACGTTGTGCCGTCGGAACGTGCCGATTGCGGAGATCCGTCCCTTGCGTGCGGCGCCCGAGCGCGAGCGCCCGATCGGGATCGACCGGGGCATGACGGTGCCGGCGAGTTTCTTCGAGCCTCTTCCGGATGAAGTCTTGCGGGCGTTCGAGGGAGCCGCCGGCGAACCGTGAAGCTGCTCGTCGATACGTGCACGTTCCTGTGGCTGGCCGCCGCCGATCCCCAGTTGACGGACACCGCGCGGTCGGCCTGCCGGAGCCCGGAAAACACGGTCTACCTGAGCGCGCTCTCGGCCTGGGAGATTGCGATCAAGCATCGGCTCGGCCGCCTCCCGCTCCCCGAGACCCCCGTCCGCTATGTGTCCAGCCGGCGCGAGTGGCTGCGGCTGGAGCCGCTCGCCTTCGACGAGCCCTCGGCCGCTCACGATGTGCTGCTGCCCCCCCTGCACTCCGATCCGTTCGATCGCGGACTCGTCGCCCAAGCCATCGTGAACGGGCTGACGATCGTCACCCCGGACGAGGCGATCTCGGCGTATCCGGCGCCGGTTCTCTGGTGATCCCTCGCCTTCCTCGCCGTCTCGGAAGGCAAACATTCGGGTCATCTTGAGGGTGAGACTGCGTCCAGGGATTGAACGAATAGTTCGGCCCCCCTGGAGTTCCTCGTCGAACGAGGCGTTGCCGGTTCCGCGCTCCGCGTCACGGGCAGTCCGGTGAGCGTGCCGACGAGCGACAGGCGCGTGAGGCCGTAGGCGCCGGAACCGCGCCATCCTACGCTGCTGGACGAGTTCCGGGGAGGTCGGTACCGTCTCTGCCGGTGGCGGACCAGACCCTGCCGGGTGGCGGGGGAGTCCCACGACGACGGGGAGCATGAGATGAAAAGCATGTGGAACGACCGCGAGGCCGCGGCCCTCGTCGAGCGGTACGCCGCCGAAGGCGTGGGGGAGGACCTCGCGCTGCGGGTCTACACGACACGGCTCCTCGGATCCGAGCCGCGGCTCGTGCTGCACGGGGGCGGAAACACATCGGTCAAGTCGAGGGCGCGCGACGTGACGGGCGCCGAACTGGACGTGCTGTACGTGAAGGGGAGCGGGTGGGACATGGGGACGATCGAGCCGCCCGGCCTCCCGGCGGTGCAACTCGACCCGCTCCTGGAGCTGGCGGAGATCGACGTCCTGTCCGACGAGGACATGGTGAACCTGCAGCGCCGCAATCTGCTCGATTCGAAGGCGCCGAACCCCTCGGTCGAGACGCTCCTGCACGCATGGGTGCCGCGCACGTTCATCGACCACACGCACGCGAACGCGGCCCTCGTGCTCACGGACCAGCCCGGCGGGGAGGAGATCTGCCGCGAGGTCTACGGCGACCGCGCCGCGATCGTCCCCTACATCATGCCCGGCTTCGATCTCGCGAAGGCCGCGAAGGCCGCCTTCGATGCGGACCCTGGAGCGGAGGGGCTTGTCCTTCTGAAGCACGGGCTGTTCACCTTCGGGGACACGGCGCACGAGGCGTACGAACTCATGATCGAGTTCGTCAGCCTCGCCGAAGCGCGCATCGAGGGAGGGCGCAGGACCGTGTTCGCCCCCGCCGAGGCACGTGGTGCGGCGCCTCGTGCGGCGTCTGGCGCGGGATCTGGCGCGGTGGCCTCCGCGAGCGAGGTCGCGCCCGCCATCCGCGGCATGCTGGCGAACCCGCGGGAGGGCGACGCCACGGAGTACGAGCGCTTCATCCTCGAGCACCGGGCCAGCCCGGCCGTGCTCGCCTACGTCGGCGGCGCTGACCTGTCGCGCTACAGTCAGGTCGGCACGGTCACGCCCGACCACGCGATCCGCACGAAGCCGCTCCCCGTCGTGCTCCCCGCTCCACGCGCCGGCGACCTTGCCGCCTGGACCGGGGAGGCGCGGGCCGCGGTGGACGCCTACCGGAAGGCCTACGCGGCCTATTTCAGGCGCCACAACCCGCGCTACGGCGGGACGAAGCGCATGCTCGACCCGAGTCCGCGCGTGGTCCTGGTGCCGGGCGTGGGGCTGTTCGCGAGCGGCCGCGACGCGCGGGCCGCGGCCGCGGCGGCCGACCTCGCCGAGACCACCGTCGATGTGATCACGGACGTGGAGAGCATGGACCGCTTCGAGAGCATCACCGAGGCCGAACTGTTCGACATCGAGTACTGGTCGCTCGAACAGGCGAAACTGGCCGGCGCGAAGGAGAAGGCGCTGGCCCGTCACGTCGTGGCCGTCACGGGCGGCGCCGGCGCGATCGGCCGGGCCACGGCCGCGGCGTTCCGGGCCGCCGGCGCCGAGGTGGCCCTCTTCGACCTGCCGGGTCGCTCGCTCGACGCCGCCGGCGCGGCCGGTGCGGGGCTCGCCGTCCCATGCGACGTGACGGACGACGCGTCCGTCGACGGCGCGTTCGCCACCGTCGCCGCCCGCTTTGGCGGCGTCGACATCCTCGTCTCGAACGCCGGGGCGGCCTGGCGCGGTCCCATGGCCGACGTGTCGGACGACGTGCTTCGAGAGAGCTTCGAGTTGAACTTCTTCGCCCACCAGCGCGTCACGCGGGCGGCCGTGCGCATGATGCGCGCCCAGCGGACGGGCGGCTGCCTCCTCTTCAACGTCTCGAAGCAGGCGGTCAACCCGGGCCCGGACTTCGGCCCGTACGGTTTACCGAAGGCGGCGACCCTCGGACTGGTGCGCCAGTACGCCATCGAACACGGGTGGGAGGGCATCCGATCGAACGGGGTCAACGCGGACCGCATCCGAAGCGGCGTGCTCACCGACGAGATGATCGCGTCCCGCTCCGAAGCGCGCGGCGTGACGGAGGATACCTACATGCGCGGCAACCTCCTCGGCCGCGAGGTCCGAGCCGGGGACGTCGCGCAGGCGTTCGTCTCCCTGGCACTCGCCCGCGCGACGACAGGTGCGATCCTCACCGTGGACGGCGGCAACGTCGCCGCTGCCCTCCGATGACGCGGACGATCATGAAGGCCTTCCTCTGCGGGGGGATGCTCGCCCTCGCGGGCTGCACCCCGAACATCGAAACCGATGGCCCCGGCTGGCCGGGAGAAACGTGGCCCGTTTCCACTGCGGAGGCCGAAGGCGTCGACCCTGCCGCGATCGACTCGCTCATCGCCGATATCGACGCGGGTCGGTACGGCCTCATCGACCACTTCCTTCTCATCCGCAACGGCCGCGTCATCGCCGACCGGCACTGGGACCGCTCCGAGGCGTACGCCGAACTCCTCGCCGCGCAGCAGGACACGGCCGACCATCAGTACAACTACGATCACCCGTCGTGGCACCCGTATTACCGAGACACCGACCTGCACTCGCTCCAGTCCGTGACCAAGAGCGTGACCTCGGTCGCGTTGGGGATCGCAGTGGACGAGGGCCACATCCCGGATGTCGAGGCGCCGGTCTGGCCGTACTTCGAAATGTATGACGTCGATCTCGCGGATCCGCGCCGCGCCGCCGCCTCGCTGGAGGACTTCCTGACCATGCGGAGCGGGATCGACTGGGCGGTCCCCGGCCAGACGTACGACGATGACACGCACCCCACGACGATCCTTGAGGCGAGCGACCGGTGGATCGACTACGTCGTCGCGCAGCCGGTGGGTACCAAGCCAGGCACGCGCTTCGACTACAACGACGGAGTGAGCGTCCTGCTCGGGCAGATCGTGCGCCAGGCCACGAGGCAACGGCTGGACGCCTGGGCGGAGGAACGCCTCTTCAGTCCCATCGGGATCGAAGAGTACTACTGGAAGATCACCCCCGGCGGCGAGGTGGACAGCGAGGGCGGCCTCTACCTTTCCACGCACGACCTGGCCCGGATCGGATACCTCATGCTGCGGGGCGGGGAATGGGACGGCCGTCAGATCGTTTCCCGGCAATGGGTCGAAGCGTCGACCTCACCCGTCGTCCCCGACGTGGCGCCCGATAACGACCGGCCCGACACGGGCTACGGATACCAGTGGTGGGTGCCTGTGCACGAGAATGGCGAAACGCGGGTATTCGCCGGGAACGGATACGGAGGGCAGTTCATCCACGTCGTCCCCGAACACGATCTCATCTCCGTGTTCAACGGCTGGACGCTGCACGAACAACCCGAACTCTCCAGCTGGACCGCGCTTCAGGACCGCATCCTCCCCGCGATCGTCCCCGCGAACGACGCCTCCCCTTGAACGGCGGGCTTCGGCGCGTGGGGCCTTCGCCGGAGCATTTGGCGGGCCGAATCTTCCTTGCTGCGGACACGAGGCACGGGTTTCCCGTTCTGGCTGGACAGACCGTGGTGGGTTTCCGCGCCGGCCTCACCCGCGGCACGCTCTCGTTCGGAGACACGCCAATACCGGTACTTCAAGAATCGCGATCGCGGGCCCGTTTCGGAGTGTCCGCGACCGCCCCGGTCACAGGCGGCCTCGGGATCCGGTTCAGCGGGGACTACGTTCAGGCGGGGGGTGGCTTTGCACTCGACCTGTCCGGGTTCGTCCCCGGCCTGGATCAGGACGGCGTGCCGCCAGACGCGAGGATCAAAGCCGGGCTTGATCTCGACTACCTCCGTTTCTCGGCTCTTGCCAGGGCCGCGTTGCCCATGGAAGGCCGTCGGGTGGCGGCCTATCTCCTCGCCGGACCGTTCGTGGGATTCAATTCCGGCTGCAGCATGTCCGTCGAGGCACAAGACATGAGCATAGGCGCCGACTGCGACGAAGCCGATCTCGACTGGCCGGGCACAGATTTCGGAGTGTCCGGCGGCGCCGGCCTGGAAGTCGGTGTTTCGGACGGCATGGGAGTGTCGATCGAGGCCCTGTACGACCTGGGTCTGAAGGATCTGGAGGACGCGAAGACCCGTGTCCTTTCCGTTATGGCGGGACTCGTCTTCTCTCTCTGACTCAGGCGGGTTCGAGGCGGGCGGCGTGGTGCTCGATTTCGGCGGCCAGTTGCCCCATGTCCGCCAGGACGGCGGCCTCGTCGATCGTCTCGAGGGTCCGGTCGCGCATGGCCCAGCGGCCGTCGACCATCACCGAGCGGACATCGTCGCGGCCCACCGCGTAGACGAGATGTCCGTACACGTCGTACATCGGCATCAGGTGAGGGCGGGCGAGGTCGATGAGGATGAGGTCGGCCCGGTAGCCTTCCGCCAGCCGCCCCACCTGATCTCCCAGCCCCAGCGCCTCCGCCCCGACCGTCGTCGCCATGCGGACGACGTCGCGCGCCGGCGTGAGCACAGGATCCATGTGAACGCCCCGCTGCAGTAGCCCCGCGAAGCGCATCGCGGTCCACATGTCGAGATCGTTCGAACTCACCGGCCCGTCCGTGCCGAGGGCCACGGGAATGCCCTCCTCCAGCAGGCGTGCGACCGGCGCGACCCCCGACCCGAGCTTGAGGTTGGAGAGCGGGTTGTGGAGCACCGCCGCCCCGGAGCGCCGGAGACGTGCGAAATCGTCGTCCGCCAGGTGGACGCAGTGCGCAAGTACGGTGGGGCCGTCCAGGATGCCGAGTTCATCGAGGTGGGCGACGGGTGTGTGCCCGAAACGTTCGATCGTCTGCCGGACCTCGGTCGCCGTCTCCGAGCAGTGCGTGTGAAAGAGCGCCCCGGCGCGGCCAGCGAGATCTCGCGCCGCCCGGAGACCGTCCGGCGACACCGTGAGCGCATTGTGCGGCTGGACGCACGGAGTAATCAGCGGTTCGGTCGCGTAGCGCTCAAGCCAGCGTTCTCCGGTCGCAATCCGAGCGTCCACGGAGACGCCGTCAGGTCCGTCGAAGTCGAAAAAGATCGGGCCGGTGACGAGCCGGAAGCCGGCTCCGAGCGCCGCGTCGGCGGCCGCCTCCGGGAACCAGAACATGTCGAGCGCGCATGTGGTGCCGCCTCGGAGCATCTCCGCCATCGAGAGCCGTGCCCCCAGTTCGACGCTCTCGCGGCTGACGAACGCGCGCTCGGAGATCCACAACCGCTCCAGCCACGCCTCGAGCGGCAACTCCTCCACCAGACTCCGGAAGAGGGAGTCGCCCAGGTGCGTGTGCGCGTTCACCAGCCCGGGCATGACCAGCTTCCCGGTGGCGTCGATCGTCTCGGCGGCGGTGACGCCTTCGAGGTCCCCGCGCGCTCCCACCGCGACAATCACACCGTCCCGCACCGCGACGGCGCCCGGGTCGAGGATCCGTTCTTCGGCGTCCATCGTGACGAGAAGCGGGCCGAGGATGAGCGTATCTGCAGATTGCATGTGATGATTCCGGGGAGGCGGACGGTTTGGCGCGGCCGGGTGGGCGCAATCTCTCTCCCCGAAAGGGGGATTTCAAACGGTGCGCCCCGTCGCGGTGTCCGGATCGCTTGGCCGCCCTCCGGCCCGGCCGCTAGATTCCCGGCGCGGCTTCCGAAGCCCGGTGCATGCGTCGTGGCGACTCGGTGCCGATCCGGCCCCGTAGCTCAGGTGGATAGAGCGCGGGATTCCTAATCCCGAGGCCGCTGGTTCGAGTCCAGCCGGGGTCACTCTCCCTGCCTGCCCGGGCGGTGATCCGCCGCCGCCGGCCGCCGCTCTCAGTTCCCGATCACGTTCACCCGCATGTACCAGATTCGTCCCGCCACGCCGTAGGGCGATTCCGAGGGGTACTCCATCGTCCAGAGTTGAGCCACGGCGTCGTCCGGGAGCCGGTTCGGCAGACGGTCGAACAGGTTGTTGGCCCCGACGCCCACCTGGATGCGGCCGCCCACCCGGAAGCTGACCTCCAGGTCGGCGATGGCCGCGGCGTCGATCGTGACGTTCTCTTCGAAGATGAACGGCGTGGTGACGGAGCCGATGTGGTTCAAGCCGAACCTCGCGCCCAACCCCTGTGCGAAACGCAGGTCGGCGCTGACGCCGATTCGCCGTCCGGGTTGGGAGTCCTCGATGAGCGTCCGCTGGGTGTCTCCGATGAAGTCCGCGTTGCGGTTGGCGGTGATCTTCGTGCGGTTCCGGTGCAGGCTGGCCGACAGGTCCGCGGCCCCCCAGTCCATGCCGCGGAAGCGCCAGCTCGCCGTCACGTCGAACCCCTGCGTGCGCGTGTCGATCGCGTTGGTCCAGAACGCCACGGCATCCACGGGCCGACCCTGGAATTGCGCGCCGGGCCGAAGCCCGTGGCTCGGATTCAGGCTCTGTGTCAGGGCGATCGCATCCTTGACGGCGACACGGTAGTAGTCCGCCGTCACCAGCAGGCCGGCGTCGTGGGAATAGACGAGTCCGCCCGTGAAGCTGACCGATGTCTCGTGGCTCAGCGCACAGGCCCCGAAGTCGGAGCACGCGATCGGATCGCCCTCGGGCAGGAATCCGGCGCTCACCAGACCCTCGCTGCCGCCCACGAAACCGATCGTGTTGAAGCCCCGCTGCGGCAGCCGCGGCGCCCGGAAGCCCGTGGAGACCGCGGCGCGGAGCGCGGCGCCCGTTTCGCCCAACTCCACGCGGCCCGCCAGCTTGCCGGTCAGCGAACTTCCCGCGTCGGTGTAGTGCTCATAACGAAGGGCGCCACCCAGCGTCCGCCCGCTCGGCGAGCGCAACTCCATGTCCGCATACGCCCCGACGCTGTTCCGATCCTGCTCGCTCAGCCGGGCCGAGGCCGGGCTGTAGCCGGGGTAGCCCTGTATCCCGCAGCTCGCGTACGCCGTCCCGTCGTTCTGGTGATGGGCGGCCGGAAAGCTGCCGGGCGTATCGCTCGGTCCACACGCCCACGAGGCCCGGTCGCCGGCTTCCATCCAGTACGAATCCCTCCGGAACGCTCCGCCGACGGCCAGAAACGCCGGGGTCGAACCCACCTCGAGTTCCCGCGTCGCGTCGGCGTTCAGCGTCCACTGGCGCACGTTGAGCCCGCCGCTGAACGTGTCTCTGGGTCCAGCGTTGGCAGCGATGGAGGCTCCGTCGGCCCCGGGGTTCCTCGCCAGAAACTCGGCCGCGTACGACGGGTTGATCGAATTCGCCGCGCCGAAGGCAAATCGGCCGTGCCCGAACCCGAGACTGAGATCTCCCGACCACTCGCCCATGTCGCCGCGCAGCCCCGCCACCGCGGACTTGTCCATGAGGTCCGACTCCTCGATGGGGAAGAAGCCATCCGGGTAGACGTAGCTGACCGAGCGAGGCACCCAGTCCGCCTTGCGGTACAGGCCGTCCGAAACCGCCTCGCGTCCGGAGTATCCCCCGAAGGCATAGAACTCGGCCGACCCGCCGACGGGAATCGCGGCATTGGCCATGAAAGCCGCGCCCCTGTAGTCGGGCTCGCCGTTTCGCTGCAGCTGGATGACCTTCCCGCCGTCCGCGCAGGGACCGTAGGACGGGTCGGGACCGAAGCAGGTGGGCGCCTCGCCCGCCCGGTTCGTGACCTCCTGCCGCGCGACCTCCATCGTGAGGTTGAAGAAGCCGTCTCCGAGCGGAACCCCGGCGTTGGCCGAAGTGAACAGCCTCAAGCCGTCGCCACGCGATGTTCGGCCGAGGAGGGTGGCCGCGCTGACGCCGCTCGCGTCGTCCTTGAGCACAATGTTGATGACGCCGGCGATGGCATCCGAGCCGTACTGCGACGCCGCTCCCTCGCGGAGGACTTCGATTCGCTTGATGGCGTGGACCGGAATGGCACGCAGGTCCGTGCCCGTCGTCCCCTGGCCCGCCGCCGCGAGCAGCTTCGCGAACGCGACTCCGTGCCGTCGCTTGCCGTTGACGAGGACGAGTACCTGGTCGCCGTTCATGCCGCGCAACGTCGCCACGTGGAGCGCCGCGCCATCGCCGGCGGACAACCGCGTGGAATTGAAGGACGGCGCGATGCTGCCCAGGACCTCTGCGAGATCGACTTCGCCGAGCCGCGCGATTTCCTCGGCGCTGTAGATGTCCACGGGGACGGAAAGCGTTGCGGGATCCGCGACCCCCGCCCGCGACCCCACCACGACCTCGAGCTCCTGGACCACGACGACGGTGTCCGGCGGTTCCTGGGCCGCCGTCGGGCCGGCCGAAGCGAGCGTTGCGAGGACCGCCGCCGCGAGGAACGAAGCCGGGCGGACGGCCGGGCGGACAAGAGAATCGAAAAATGCCGAAGCGTTCATGGTCACCATTCCTTCGTCGGAGCGCCTTTCCCCGGGGGGGGTCCCCGACCCGGCCCAACGGCGCTCTCGGTAGCCCGCGGATTTCCGGGACGCGACACCAGGTATCATAATGCGTCACGAGATCCGCGGGTTAAACCGTCCAGGAGGCACCATGGCTCGCAGCCGACTCCGTCCATCGTTCATCCTTACGGGAATCGCGGTTCTCGCCATCGCTTTCCTACTCGTGCAAGTGGCGCCGGATCCGGTGGGCCCGGTCGACCCGGCCGAAACGGCGGGTCCGGGCTCGCACGCCGACCTCGTCGCATTGTTCGACGAATGGCGGGGATTCGAGCGCCCGGAGTTCGTGGAGGGCGTGCCCGACTACTCGGCGGCGGCAATGGCGCGCCAGCAGCGCGAGCTTCCGCAGTGGCAGGTGCGGCTGGGCAATGTCGCCCCTGCCGACTGGTCCGCGGCGGAACAGATCGACTGGCACCTGGTCCGCGCGGAGATGAACGGACTCGACTTCGATCACCGCGTGCGCCGCCCCTGGGCGCGGGACCCCGCCTTCTACGTCACGATCTTCGCCGCGGAGAGCGACGTGCCGGCCCACGAGGGCCCGGTCATCCATGGCTGGATCGACCTCTGGACGTACGGCTATCCGCTATCGGAGGCGGATGCCGCAGAACTCGCCGGGCGCATCGGCGCGGTCCCGGCGCTCCTGCAACAGGCGCGCGACAACCTCGCGGACTCGAACGCCCGTGACCTGTGGCTGGGCGGCCTCCGGGCCTTTCGGGGCCAGGTGCGGGATCTCGACGACCTTGCGGTGCGGGTGGCCGGGACCAGCGCCGCGCTCGACCAGTCCATCGCCGACGCGCGCACCGCTTCGGAGGCGTTCATCGCCTGGCTCGAGGATGAGGCGCCCTCCCGCACCGGGCCGTCGGGGGTCGGACGGGAGAACTACACCTGGTACATGCAGAACGTGCACCTCGTCCCGTATTCGTGGGAGGAACAGGTCACGATCATGCGGCGCGAACTCGCCCGCGCCCACGCCTCGATGCGGCTGGAGGAGAACCGCAACCGAAACCTGCCGGAACTCGAGCGCATCGCCTCGGCGGAGGAATACGACCGAAGGCTGAACGAGTCCGTAGACCGCTACATGCGCTTTCTGGACGAGGAGGAGGTACAGACGACGGCGGAGTGGATGGACCCGGCCCTCCGCGCCGTGAACGGGAGCTTCACGCCAGCCGATCCGGGCGAGATCCGGAACTTCTTCTCCGAAGTGAACTACCGCGACCCGGACTCCTTCCGGCCGCACATGCACCACTGGATCGAACTCGCGCGCATGCGCGTGGATCCGCACGCCAGCCCGATCCGGGCCACGCCGTCCCTCTACAACATCTTCGACTCGCGTTCGGAAGGACTCGCCACGGGTGTGGAGGAGATGTTCATGCACCTGGGGCTGCTCGAAGAATCCCCGCGGTCGCGCGAACTCACCTGGATCATGCTGGCGCAGCGGGCCGCGCGGGCGCTGAGCGGCCTCTACCTGCACGGAGGCGTGTTCGACATGGAGGAGGCGGTGGCCCACGCCATGAAATGGACGCCGAAGGGCTGGCTGCCTGACGGCGACCTCGTGCGCGGCGAGCAGAGCCTCTACCTGCGGCAGCCGGGGTACGGGACGAGCTACGTGACCGGCAAGGTCCAGATCGAGGAACTGCTCGCGGAGTTCGCCATCCAGGAAGGCGAGGAATTCAGCGTGAAGCGATTCTTCGATGCCTTCTACGATGTCGGGGTCATCCCCATCGTCCTCACCCGCTGGGAGATGACGGGGGAGAAGGATCCCATCCTGGCGGCGAACTGACGCGGCCGGTGGCACCGGACGCCGCCTGAGGGCGACCTGATGAGCGCAACCTGGATGCAGACGGCGCGGCGGCTCCTTCCGCGATTTGCAAGACTCTCGCGCGAGATCCGGCCGACGCTCCATCTCGACTCGGTGAACGACTTGAGCGCCGGGCGCCTGCGCGACCTGGGCGTCGAGGCCGTCCTGTGGGACGTGGATGGGACGCTGATGGCGCACCACGCGCGGCGGGTGGATCCGGCGCTCGCGGACGCGTTCGAGGATCTGCTCCGCGCGCCGGGGCTGCGGCACGCCATCGTCTCCAACTGCCAGGAGGCACGTTTCGCCGAGTTGGGGGAGATTTTCCCCGCGATCCCGGTGATCCTCGGATACGAGACCGGGGCGGGTGCGGCGTTTCGGGTGCGGCGCGGGCCGGCGGAGTCGTGGCGCTGCCCGGGCGCGGCCGCGGCTTCGTCCGATGGTGTTGAGGCTCCCGGAGACTTGCGGCCGATCCGCAAGCCGAGCGGCCGGCTCGTACGGGCGGCGCTCGACGAACTGGACCTCGCGGATCGTCCGCAGGCGGCGCTGATGGTGGGGGACCAGTACTTCACGGACATCGCGTCGGCGAACCTGGCCGGGGTCCGCTCGGTGAAGGTGCCCACGCTGCACCGGGCCAGCTTCCCGGCCCCGGTCCGCTCGTCACAGCGGCTCGAGGCCGTGCTCTACCGGCTGAAGTACGGCCTTCCGCGGCCAGGCGGCGCTTGACGGACCCGGCTCTCGCCGCGATCGAGCGGGAGGTTACGGCCTGCCGGAAGTGTCCGCGGCTCGTCGAATGGCGCGAGCGGGTGGCGCGGGAACGCCGGGCCGCCTTCCGCGACGACACGTACTGGGGGCGTCCGGTTCCGGGGTTCGGCGATCCGGCCGCGCGCCTCCTCATCGTCGGGCTCGCCCCGGCCGCGCACGGCGCCAACCGGACTGGGCGCATGTTCACCGGCGACCGGTCGGGCGACTGGCTCTACCGCGCCCTTCACCGCGCCGGGTTCGCCTCGCAGCCCGACTCGACCGCCCGCGACGACGGGCTGGTGCTCCGCGGAGCTTGGGTGACCGCCGCCGTGCGCTGCGCCCCGCCCGCCAACAAACCGACCGCCGGGGAGCGCGAACGGTGCCGGGGCTACCTCGAGCGCGAACTGGACTTCTTCGCCGACGCTCCCGTCATCGTCGCGCTGGGCGGGTTCTCCTTCTCGGCGCTACTGAGGATCTTCCGTGAACGCGGGGAGGCGGTCCCGCGGCCGGCGCCCAAATTCGGCCATGGCGTGGAGGTCGAGATCGGGCGCCGTCTGCTGATCGGCTCCTATCACCCGAGCCAGCAGAACACCTTCACGGGCACGCTCACCGAGCCCATGTTCGACGCCGTATGGACCCGCGCGGCCGAACTGGCCGGCGTCCCGCGCTGAGCCAACGCGGGATGGACTCAGCCGTGCGTGGCGGGATTCAGCACCCGCACGCCCGTCGGCTCGAAGTGGCGAACGTTGCGCGTCACCACGGTCAGGCCGTGCTCCAGAGCGGTGGCCGCGATCAACAGGTCCGCGCCTCCATGGCCGATTGCAGCCGAGAGCTGACCCCAGCGTCGAGCCGTCGCCGCGTCGACGCCGAGGAGACGTTCCCCGTACAACAGGAGTACGCGGTCCAGCCAGGCGGCGAGAGCCGCGGCGAATGACGGGTCTCGATCCCGCTGCCGAGCTATCCCTCGTTCGATTTCCCCAACGGATATGACACTCAAGTGGAGATCTACCGTCCTCTGGCGGGCGAGCCAGTTCGCGACGGGCTGCGCTCGATCCGGTCTGCGATGGGCCGACAGCACGTCCGTATCGAGCAGGAACATCAGAATTCCACGGGTCGCGGGACCACCTTGAGCCGTTCCAGTTCCTCGCCCCGATCGGGCATCGAGAGCAACAACTCCGCAAAGCTGGGTGCCTTCGCCTTTTCCAACCGCCGCAGGCGTTCGTACTCCCCCGCCGCGATCACGACCACGGCCGGCTTACCACGGCGAGTAACACGCTGCGGCTCGCCGGCCACGGCAGCGTCAACGACTGCGCTGAAGCGGTTCTTTGCATCGTAGAGCGGCCACTCGGTCATCGGATCCTCCATGTCCAACGTGTATGGCTAGATTATTATTCTAGCCATATCGATGGGTCAAGTCCCTGCCTGGCACCGGGTGAATCTTCAGGCGACCTCGATATCTGTGAGCGCGAAGTCCTTGCCCTTGAAGAGCAGCGGCTCGCCGGCGGTGCGCGCCAGGGCATAGACGAAGCAGTCTCCCAGGTTCAGCGCGGCGGGATGGTTCCCCTTTCCGTAGCACCGCCACGCGTTCCGAGCCGCCTCGGCGTGCTGCCGCGTGACTGGAATCACCTGGATCGGCACTCTCTCGAGAAGGTCATCGAGGTCTTGTCCGGCACCGAGTCCGCCCCTGGCCTCGGCCACCATCGCCGCTTCCACCAACGTCGCGGCCGAGATCTGAGGAGCGGAGGCGCTCGCGAGCGCCCGCTCGAACCGGCGTGCGTCCTCTTCACGAAACAGGATCGCCAGGATGGCGGAGGTGTCGACGATCACTTCGGGAGGCCGTGCTCGTCATAGAGGAAATCCCCGTGCTCGATCGCGGAGGGGCCGGGCTTGAGCCTTGCGGCGCACCGCTCGCCGATGGCGCGCAGGTCCCGCATGAGCGCATCCGCGTCGCGCAGTCTCTTCTCGCGTTCCAGGCGTTCCTTCAGGGCGATGGTGATGGCTCCCGTTTTCGTGTCTCCGGTCAGCCGTGCCAGTTCGTCCGCCAGCCGGCACGTCTCCTCGTTCTTGATGTTGAGGCTCATCATCCACCTCTCAACACAGATGGTAGAAACTGTCCCCGCGATTCTACCCTACCTCGTGCCAAGACCCGCGGCAAACCGGCCCTCGCGCCGCGCCTCAGACGCCGACTGACTGCCTACCCTTGCCCGGAACAGCCGTTTCCGGTGCATGTTGCGGGGTCGCGGATCCCTCGCCGCCCGCCGGACGCTCCGTGGAGCGGCGCCCGCAAGCCAGGAGATAGAGAGATGAGGAACATCCTCCGAGGAATCAGGACCATCCTCGCCGTCGCGCTCGTCGCCGCCTCCGGCCTGTATCCGGAGGGTGCGGCCGCGCAGGACAAACCCACGCTCGGCGCGGACGACTACGACCGCTGGGAGAGCCTGGGCCCGGCGTCGCTCGCGCCGGACGGGCTCTGGCTCGCCGTTGCGGTCCGTCGGGTGGACGAGACCTCGGAGCTTCGCATCCACCGCACGGACTCAGATTCCGTCGTCATCGTCGCGGAAGGCTCGCGCCCCGAGTTCAGCGCGGACGGAAACTGGCTCGCGTACACGATCGGCGTCTCCCCGGACGAGCGGGAACGGCTCGGCGAGAGGGGGGACCCCGTGCGCAACGGCGTCGGCCTCCTCAACCTGGGGACGGGAGAACGGGAGGAGATCGAAGCGATGCAATCTTTCTCCTTCTCCGATGATGGGCGGTACCTGGCGCTCCGCCGCTACGGCCCCGAGGAGAGCGAGAGCGACGGCGCCGATGTCCTGGTTCGGAATCTGACCCGGGGCGAGTCGATGAGCTTCGGCAACGTTTCGGAATTCGCCTGGCAGGAGGAGGGGAGCCTGCTGGCCATGACCGTCGACGCCGAGGATCGGGTCGGCAACGGTGTCCGGCTCTACGACCCGGCATCCGGCCGCATCCGCTCGCTCGACGCGGACGAGGCGACGTACCGGGAACTGTCGTGGCGCGAGGACGCTCCGGACCTCGCCGTCCTCAAGACGTTCGAGGACGAAACGCACGAGGACACCGCCCATGTGGCTCTGGCGTGGCGCGATCTGGATTCCGACAGTCCCCGGGCGTTCGCGCTCGACCCGCGAGAACCCTCGGAACTCCCCGGGGGCATCCGGATCGTCGAGCACCGCGCCCCTTCCTGGTCCGACGACGGCGCCACGATCTTCCTCGGCCTCCAGGAGCGAGTTCCGGCCGAGACGGCGACCGCAGATGAGGACGCCGAAGGGGACGCCGACGAGGAGGGCGACGACGAGAACGGCGCCGGTCGCGAGGAAGACGAGGAGAGCCCCGGCGTCGAGGTCTGGCATTCGCTCGATGTCGATCCGATCCCCCAGCAGCGCGTGCGCGAGACGCGGCTGCGGCAGGAGCACGATCTCGGCGCCTGGGATCTGGCCGACGGCGGATTCCTCCTCCTGGGGGGCGATCACGCGGACCAGGCCGAGATCGCCGACGGCGGGCGCCACGTGCTGGCCCGCGACGAGACGCCCTACGACGTCGACGCGATGTTCCGCCAGCAGTTCCACGACCTCTACGCCGTCGACGCGCGCACCGGGCGCCGGGAACTCGTCCGGGAGCGGGTGACGATCGACATGGGCTCGAGCCCCGGCGGACGCTATGCGGTCTGGTTCGAGGGCGCGGACTACTGGACGCACGACCTCGCGACCGGCGAGACCCGGAACGCGACCGAAGGACTCGACGGGACGTTCGTGGACCTCGACCGGACGCCGACCCGCGAGCAGATGGCTCCCTTCGGCATTGCCGGCTGGCTGGAAGATGACGCGGCGCTGCTCGTGAACGACCGCTTCGACGTGTGGGAGGTGAACCCGGACGGGTCGGGCGGCAGGCGGCTCACGCCCGGAGCGGAAGACGGGATCCGCTACCGGGTGGTGCGGGTCGCCCGGGACGCCGACGCCTTCGCTCCGGATGAACCGCTCTACTACTCGACCTACGGCGAGTGGACCAAGCAGGCCGGGTTCTCCCGCGGCCACCGGGGAGCGACGCCGGAGCCGCTGATCCGGGCGGACGCCAGCTTCGCGGGCGGCCTTCTCAAGGCGGAGGATGCAGACGTGTACGCCTTCCGCCGCGAGCGGTTCGACGACTCGCCCGACTACTTCGTCGCGGGGCCGGATCTCGAAGAAGCGCGGCAGGTCACCCGCACGAATCCCTTCCAGGAGGACTACGCCTGGGGCCGCACGCAACTCATCGACTACGAGAACGAGTGGGGACGCCCGCTCCAGGGCGCGCTCGTCTATCCGGCCGACCATGATCCGGATCGGACGTATCCCATGATCGTGTATCACTACGAACTGCTCTCGCAGGGTCTTCACCGGTACGTCGTGCCGGATCCCACGCGCTACTACAACATCCAGATCTGGAGCCAGGAGGGGTACTTCGTCTTCCAGCCGGATATCGTCTACCGCGACCGGCGTCCGGGGCAGTCGAACGTCGAGACGCTGCGCCCGGCCGTGGCGGCGGCGGTCGAGACCGGGATGATCGATCCCGGGCGCATCGGACTCATCGGCCACTCCTGGGGCGGCTATCAGACGACGTTCTTCGTCACGCAGGACGATCTCTTCGCGGCCGCGGTGGCCGGCGCGCCGCTGACGAACCTGATGAGCATGTATCTCTCCTTCTACTGGAACAGCGGGGGGACGGACGCCCGGATCTTCGAGATCAGCCAGGGCCGCATGCAGGTGCCGTGGTGGGAGGACTGGGATTCCTACTTCAACAACTCTCCGCTCCATCACATTCAGAATCTCGACACGCCCCTCCTCATCGAGTTCGGGACGGAGGACGGCGCCGTCGAGTTCAACCAGGGCGTCGAGTTCTACAACGCGGCCCGGCGCGCCGGGAAGCACATGGTGATGCTCGTCTACGAAGGGGAGAATCACGGGCTCGCGAGGGAGCCGAACCAGCGCGACTACCAGAGCCGCATCCTCCAGTGGTTCGCCCACTATCTGAAGGGGGAACCGGCGCCGGACTGGATCACCACCGGCGTCCCCTACCTGGAGCAGAAGGACGGCCTCAAGAAGAAGAAGGTGAGCTGACCATGATCTCGCGCCCCGATCGTGCTCCGGCTGGTCTGTGCCGGATCTCCGTCCGCGCGCTGGTGTCGATGGCGGCGCTGAACGTGGCCCTCGCGGTGCCGCCTCCCCGCGTGGAAGCCCAGGCCACCGGCTCGCCCGCCGGCGAAGCCCGAGCTGTCGAGCGAATCGCGGCCGGGCTGACCTGGCGCCTGATCGGGCCGGCGATTTCGGGCGGCCGCATCGCCGATCTCGAGGTCGTGCCGGGCACCCAGTCGCACATCTACGTGGGGGCGGCCTCCGGCGGCGTCTGGAAGAGCGTCAACCACGGGACGACTTGGACGCCGATCTTCGATGACGCGGCCAACCTCTCCGTCGGGGACATCGCGCTCGCCCCCTCGGACCCGCTGGAGGTGTGGGTGGGGACTGGCGAGCCGAACAACCGCAACAGTTCCCCGTGGGGCGAGGGCGTGTACCACTCCTCCGACGGCGGCAAGGCGTGGCGCCTCACCGGGCTGGAGGAGACCCGCCACATCGGTCGCATCGTCGTGCACCCCGAGGACCCGGACATCGTGTGGGTGGCGGCGTTGGGGCATCTCTTCGGCCCCAATCCCGAGCGCGGCGTGTACCGGACCACCGACCGCGGCGCGACGTGGGAGAAGGTTCTCCACATCGACGACGACACCGGCTTCGTCGATCTCGCGCTCAACCCGGGCGACCCGTCGATGGTCTACGCGGCCGCGTACCAGCGGCGGCGGCGCGCATGGGGGTTCGCGGGCGGCGGGCCCGGGAGCGGCATCTACAAGTCGACCGACGGCGGCGACTCGTGGCGCGAGGTGACTGAGGGCCTGCCGGACGGGAACAAGGGGCGGATCGGGCTCGCCGTCTCCGGGCGGGATCCGGCTCTGGTCATGGCCGTGGTGGAAGCCGAAGAGGGCGGGATCTTCCTCTCGCGCGACCGCGGCGAGACCTGGGCCCGCGTCAACGAACTCAACCAGCGTCCGATGTACTACAGCCAGCTTCGCATCGATCCGAACGATGAGGATCGCGTCTGGCTCGTGGCGGGGAGCCTGCACCGATCGGAGGACGGCGGCGAGAACTTCGAGGCGCTGCCGATGGAGATCGAGTACAACACCGGCGTGCATGTGGACCATCACGACCTGTGGATCGATCCCCGGGATTCGCGCCACATGATTCTCGGAAACGACGGCGGGCTCTATTCCACGTGGGATGGCGGCGACCACTGGACGTTCATCGGGAATATCCCCATCGCCCAGTTCTACGACATCGATCTGGACTTGGCGGATCCGTACCACGTCTACGGGGGACTGCAGGACAACAACTCGTACCGGGGTCCCAGCCGTACGCGGCGGTATCAGGGGATCATGAACCGCGACTGGCAGGTGCTTGACTACGGCGACGGGATGTACGCGGAGACCGACTGGTCGGACCTCGGCACCGTCTACGTGACGTCGCAGAACGCCGGGATCGTGCGCGTGAACTTGGCCACGGGGGACCGCAAGGCGCTCAAACCCTTCCCGCCGGACACGACGGTCTCATATCGCTTCGACTGGAAGTCGCCGATTCTCGTGTCTCCGCACGACGCGGCGCGAGTGTACCTGGGGGGCAACCGCCTCTTCCTTTCGCTCGACCGCGGGGAGAGCTGGCTCGCGACCGACGACCTCACGCGGCAGATCCATCAGGACAGTCTCGAGTTGATGGGCATGCGCCCGGATTCGACCACGCTGTCGAAGCACGACGGCGCATCGGGATACGGCGAGATCACGGCCGTGGCGGAGTCGCCGGTCGAGCAGGGCGTGCTTTGGATCGGCGCGGACGACGGATCAGTCCGAGTGAGCCGGGACGGCGGGGGGACCTGGGAAGATCTGACCGACCGGGTGGCCGCGGCGGCGGGGCTTCCGTTCCCGTACTACGTGAGCTGGGTCGAGACTTCGCACGCGGCGGCGGGCCGGGCTTACGTGAGCCTGGACGGCCACTGGGACGACGACTACCGGCCGCTCGCCGTGGTGACAGATGACTACGGCGACACATGGCGGTCGCTTGCGGAGGGCCTGAGCGGGGCGGCGGCGCTGACGGCCACGGGCCGGCCGACAGGGGGCGGCATGGCGAGCGTGAACGTCATCCGCGAACACCCGGACAATCCGGACCTGCTGCTCGTCGGCGCGGAGAACGGCGCCTTTGCCTCGCTTGACCGAGGGACGACCTGGGCTGCGCTCGGCGCGGGGCTGCCCGCGGTGCCCGTCGACGACATCGAGATCCACCCGCGCGATAACGACGTCGTGCTCGGCACTCACGGGCGCGCGATCTGGATTCTCGACGACATCTCGCCGCTCTCGCAGGGGTCGGCCGAGGCCGAGGCGAACGGTGGCCCGCAGCTCTTCGCTCCGCGCCCGGCGACGCTCTTCCTGTATCGAAACGACGTACCCTCGATGGGCCAGGGGTCGTTTCGCGCGGAAAACCCCGCCTTCGGCGCCAACATCGACTACCGGCTTCCGATGGAGACGCAGGGCATGGTCACGATCGACGTTCTGGACCATGTCGGACAGGACATTCGCAGGCTCGAGGGTTCCGGTGCCGCCGGGCTCAACCGGATCACCTGGGATTTGCGGCACGATCCGCTCTCCCAGGACACCACGCGGTACGAAGTGCCCAGTCTGGATGCCGGCCCGGAGGGCCCATTCGTGCTGCCCGGGATGTTCACGGTGCGCCTGACCGCCGGCGCGGAGACGCGCGAACAGCCGCTCGAAGTACGGCCCGATCCGGAGATGCCCGCCACGGCCGCGGAACGCAGAGCCCGATACGAATTCACCATGGCTCTTTTCGAGCTCCAGAGGGTGGCCTATCAGGAGGGCAGCGACGCCTATGACGTGGAGCGCCGGGCTTCCGAAGCGCTCGAGGCGCTGGAAGGCGCCGAGGATGTAGCGGCGGAGGACCTCCAACGCGCGCGGGAACTTGTCGCCGAGATCGAGGGGATCGCCGACGAATGGCGGTCGATCAACAGCGACATCCGCAACTGGTGGACCGGCCTGCGGGGCAAGTTCGACGGCGGCCCCTCCACGACCGGATCGCTGACAGGCCCGTCCGACGACCAACAGCGGAGGCTTGAGCAGATCCGCGCCAAGGTGGAGGCCGTGGCCGCCCGGCGGCGTGCCGCGGAAGATGCGTTCGATGTGCTGCTGGAGCTTGCCGGTCTCCCGCCTCGGGAAGTTCGCACGGAGACCATGCCCGTCCTCAGCAATGTCGACGAAGTCCGGCGGCTCCTCGTGCGGTTCTATCCCGAAGACCTGAAGTCCGCGGGCATCGGCGGCCGGGTCCAGGTGTGGTTTCGCGTGAACGAATCCGGGGTCGTCGGGCGTCGTAAGCTGAGGAGGTCCAGCGGTTACGACGCCCTGGACGCTGCCGCACTGGCCGTCGCGAGGGGGATGCGCTTCGATCCCGCGACGCACGACGGCGAGCGGTCGGCCGTGTGGGTCAGCCAATGGATAACCTTCGAGGTCAGGTAGTAGGGCGCTGAGCCTCCCGGGCGAGACGGCGCGGACACCGGGTTCTCCCGACTCGGCCACCGGGGTAGGACAGCCTTCGGCGACTACCGGAATCGAGACAAGGATGGGAGGCAGGATGAACGAGATGAACTTTATGATGCTGGCCCGCCGACTCGTATGGCTGGTCCTGCCGGTGATCGCGACTCCGTCCACGCTTGCGGCGCAGGCCTGCCTCGGCTTCAGCGGGAGCGGATTCCTGAGCGGCTCGGGCGCCGTGTGGCGGGAGTCGTCCGAAGACGTCAGAGGCCTCGGAGGAGCCGCCGGGCTCGACCTGGGTCCAGTGGCCGCGACGGCTCACTACCTGAAGTTCTCCGGCACGGACGAGTTCGACCAGGAGTTCGACTTCGAGGATGCGCGGGCGAACGTCGCCCTCGAACTTCCGCTACCCGTGCTCTCGGTTTGTCCCGTCGCCACCGTGGGCATCGGAGGCGTTCTGTCGAGAAACTTCAACGATCTTCCCAACGAGAGCGAGATGGTCTACGGGGTCGGTGTGGCCGTGGGGCAACGCTTCGGCGCGCCGGGCTCCGGCCTCGCGATCATCCCTTCGGTGACCGTGAGCATCGAGAACTACTCGGTTGACCGGCTGTACGACGACATCGTGGAGGGGGCCAGGGAAGCCAGCGCCGTCATCCGCGGCGGCGTCACGGCCGAGGTCGGCAGTATTTACGTTCGACCGTACGTCGCGTTCACCACCGCCGATGACAGCTACCTGATCGCCGGAGTCCTGCTTGGGATCACCGTCTGACCTCAGCCGCCACGATTCTGTCTCGCCGCCAGCGGCCCGGATAGCTTCCGCGCCATGAGCGAATCGAGTCCCGGCGGGCCCGAGCGGCGGGCCCGAGAACTGCGCAGGACGCTGCGGCACCACTCGTATCTCTACTACGTCCGCGATCAGCCCGAGATCTCGGATGAGCGGTTCGACGAGCTGTTCCGCGAACTGAGGGCCCTCGAGGAGGCGCACCCGGAACTCGTCACCCCCGATTCGCCGACCCAGCGCGTGGGGGCGGAGCCGCTCGACGCGTTCGAGACGATCGAGCATACCGCGCCGATGCTCAGCCTCGATTCATCCGCCGATGTGGAGCCGCTCGAGCGGTTCGACGAACGGATGCGCAAGGCGCTCGGAGAGGACGTCGGATACGTCGTCGAGCCGAAGCTGGACGGCGCCTCGATCGAACTCGTCTACGAATCCGGCCGGTTCTCGAGGGCCGTGACCCGGGGAGATGGAATGCGCGGCGAAGGCGTGACGGCGAACATCCGCACGATCCACTCGGTACCGCTCCGGCTGCGGGCCGCGGATCGCGAGGTGCCGCCGCTCCTGGCGCTGCGGGCCGAGGTCATCATGAGGGTGGGCGACTTCGAGGCTTTGAACGCCCGGCTTCTCGAGAGCGACCGCCCTCCGTTCGCGAACCCGCGCAACGCGGCGGCCGGATCGCTGCGGCAGCTCGACCCGCGCATCACCGCCGCGCGCCCGCTCGACATCTACGTCTACGACATCCTCGCGATCGACGGACGACCGCCGTCCACCCAGCGCGCAACGCTCGAGGCGCTGCGCGAGTGGGGGCTGCCCGTGAACGAGCGGTGCCGGCCCGCGGCCGACGTCGAAGAGATTCTCGCCTTCCAGGCGGAGATCGAGGAGGGCCGCGACGACCTCGAGTACGAGATCGACGGCATCGTCATCAAACTCGACGACATCGCCGCGCGCGACGAAGTCGGCGAGACCTCGCACCACCCCCGCTGGGCGTTCGCCTTCAAGTTCCCGCCGCGGAAGGAGGTCACCCGGCTCCTTCACATCTTCCCCAGCGTGGGGCGGACCGGCGTGGTGACGCCCATCGCCTTCATGCGCCCGGTGGAACTGGGCGGCGTGACGGTGAGCCGCGCGAACCTGCACAACCGGGAAGAGGTCGCTCGCAAGGACATTCGAGAGGGAGACCGGGTGCGCGTGCAACGGGCGGGAGATGTGATTCCACAGGTCCTGGAGCGGATCGAGGAGCCGGACCGCGAGCGCGCGAAGCCCTGGGTCATGCCCGCCGAGTGTCCCTCGTGCGGGACCGTCCTGGAGCCCCGCGGCCCGTACACGTTCTGCCCCAACCTGTTCGCCTGCCCCGCGCAGCTGGCCGGGCGGATTCAACACCTCGGGTCGCGGCATGCCCTCGACATCGAAGGACTGGGAGAAGAGACCGCGAACCTCCTCGTCCGGCAGGGCGTGATCCGCCGCGTCCCCGACCTGTTCGAACTCAAGGCGGCGAAGCTGATGGAACTGGAGGGCTTCGCCGAAAAGTCCGCCACGAACCTCGTCGAGGCGATCGACAAAGCGCGAACGACGGAACTCGCCCGCTTCATCTACGGCCTCGGCATCCCCGAAGTCGGGGTGACGGTGGCGCGGGAACTCGCATCCCACTTCCTGTCCTTCGAGGCGTTCCTCGAGGCGTGCCGGCCGGCGGCCGGGGAGACGCTCGAGGATGTGGACGGGGAGACGCTCCAGGTGGACGGCGAGGCGCTTCAGGAAGTGGACGGGATCGGGCCCAGGGTGGCGGAGGAGATCACCGCCTTCCTGACCCGCGGCGAGGTATGGAAGGTCGTGAAGCAACTGCACTCCTGCATTGATCCCGAGCCCCCGCCGCGCGCCGGCGACACCCTGGCCGGGCTCCGCATCGTCCTCACCGGAGGGATCGAGTCCATGAGCCGCTCCGAGGCCGGGAAGAAGCTCGAAGCTCTGGGCGCGAAGGTCACGTCATCGGTGAGCAAGCAGACGAGTTACGTCGTCGCGGGCGAGAACCCGGGCCGCAAGCTCGAGCGCGCGCAGGCGCTTGGCGTCGAGATTCTGGACGAGGCGGGTCTCCTCAAGCTCCTGAGCGGCGGACCCGAGGCCCTCTCCGCACCCGACGCGGCTCCGGCATCCGATGCGGCTCCCGCGCCCGGGGCCGCCGGCGACGCTCCCGAGACCGACGGGTCCTGATGGAGAACATCGAGATCGTCCGCGTCCTGGACGAGGTGGCCGACCTGCTCGAGATCCAGCAGGCGAACCCGTTCCGCGTCCGCGCCTACCGCAATGCGGTCCGCACGATCGGCGCGCACGCGTCGCCTCTGCGCAAACTCGTCGAGCAGGGCGCCGACCTCACCGCGCTGCCGTCGATCGGGAAGGGGATGGCGGACAACATTCGCGAACTCGTGGAGAGCGGGCGCCTCGCGATGCTCGAGGAGATGGCGGCCGAGATCCCCCCCGGGCTCGTCGAGTTGATGCGGCTCCCGGGGGTCGGGCCCAAGAAGGCGCGCAAGCTGTGGGACGAACTGGGCGTCGAGTCGATCGACGACCTGGAGGAGGTGGCGAGCGAAGGGCGCGTGGCCGAGCTGCCCGGTTTCGGAGTCAAGACGCAGGACCGGATCCTGAGCGGCATTCGCAACTACCGCACAAACACGACGCGTTTCCGCCTCGGAGAAGTCGACAAACTTCTGCCGCCGTTGATCGAACACCTGCGGGCCACGCCCGGCATCGCCCGCCTGGAAGTCGCGGGGAGCTATCGGCGCCGGAAGGAGACCGTGGGAGACATCGACATCCTCGTCCTCGCCGACGACGCGCGCGCCGCTTCCGACGCCCTCACCGGGTTCTCCGGCGTGGAGAGCGTGATCGGGGCCGGCGGGACGAAGACCTCGGTACGTCTTCGCAGTGGGTTGCAGGTCGACCTGCGGGTCGTGCCGCCCGAGAGCTGGGGAGCGGCGCTCATCTATTTCACGGGATCGAAGGAACACAACATCCGCCTGCGACGCCGCGCCCTCGAGCGAAAGCTCCGCGTGTCCGAGTACGGCGTGTTCACGATCCCCGAAGAGTCTCTTGGCGATGCGCTCGGCGAGCGGGGCGTCGCCTCCGAGGGACAGATGGTTGCGGGCGCGACGGAAGAGGAAGTCTACCGAGCACTCGATCTCTCATGGCTTCCGCCCGAGATACGACGCGACCGGGGAGAGTTCCCGGCGTCCGACGCCGGGGAACTGCCACATCTGGTCGAGCGGTCCGACCTGCGCGGGGACGTCCACATGCACAGCACCTGGTCCGATGGCCGCGTGTCTCTGGAGAAGATGGTCGGAGCGTGCGTGGCGCGCGGTTACGAGTACATGGCGATCACCGATCACTCGAAAGCGCTGGCGATGGTCGAGGGTCTCGATGCCGCCAAGCTCCGGCGCCAGTGGGAGGAGATCGCGGAGGTACAGGCCGCGCACCCCGAGATCCGGATCCTGCGCGGGATGGAAGTCGACATCCTCCGGGACGGGTCGCTGGACCTCGAAGACGAGATGCTGGAGCGACTCGACGTCGTGATCATCTCGGTTCATTCCTTCTTCGGACTGGAACGGGCGCGGCAGACGGCACGCGTGCTGAAGGCGCTCGCACACCCCCGCTCGATGATCTTCGGGCACCCGACCGGACGGATCATCAACCGGCGCGGTCCGATCGATGTGGACATCGACGATATTCTGCACGCCTGCGCCGAGTTCGGCGTTGCCGTCGAGGTCAACTCGCACCCCCACCGCCTGGACCTGAAGGACAGCCACCTTTGGCGCGCGCGAGAACTGGGCGTACCCGTCGTGGTCACGACCGACGCGCACCGGCCGGACGATCTGGATCTGGCGCACTACGGCATCGAGCAGGCGCGCCGCGCGTGGCTCACTCCGGAACACGTCCTCAACACGCGTGGCGTGGACGATTTCCTGGCCGCTCTTCGCGGAAAGCCGGTGATTTGATCCGCCGTTGAGACCCCGTCCCCATACTCCCGTCGACACGGCCGACAAGTGGGACCCCAGGGACGGAGGCTCGGACACATGGCGCGTGGATGCGGACTCGCACCGCTCTCGCGGGATCACAACATCCCGCTCCGCCGGCAACTCGCGGCCGATCTGGAGGCAGGGATCCGGGATGGACACGTGCGACCCGGGGCCCCGCTTCCGTCGTCCCGAGACATGGCGCGTCGACTCGGCGTCGACAGGGGGACGGTCGGAGCCGCGCTCGCGCGACTGCGGCGGAGGAACCTCATCGAACTCGGGAAGGGGCAGCGCCCCCGCGTATCCATACGGCCGCGTCCCCTCCGGCCGTCGCCCGCCGTGCAGATGGCGCCGAGGGCGGCTGCCCTGGATCTGCTGAGGCGCGCGCACGCGGGCGGCTTCTCGCGTTGGCGGCTTCTCAACGAACTTGAGCGCATCGTGGGCGGAGCCCGGAGCCCGGATCCGTACCCCGTGACGCTGTGCGAACCTCGCGCCGGGTTGCGGGCCGTACTCGCCGCGGAACTGGAAGATGCCTGCGGATTCGTCGTTCACGCCGTCGACTCCGCCCGCAAGATACCGGAGAACTCCCCGGTGGTCCTGCGGCGAGAGTTGCTGTCACGGATGCGCCGATCCGGCACCGTCGAGTGCGTGCCCATTTCCCTTGCCGGGGGCACCCGCGAGCGCGAACTTGTCCGCCATCGAATACGTCGCGGATTCGTCGTGCTTCTCTCCCGAAGCGAGACCGTGCGCGTGTTCGCCGCGGAACTCGCCGCGCGGGATTTTGCCCTCGGAATCAACTTCAAGGCCCTCGATCCGCACCTCGACGCGCAGGCCGTGCAGCGAGCCGTGGCTGCGGCAACGATCATCTTTCATGACCGACTCGTCCCGATGTCCCGGTATACGTCCGGAATGGCTCCGGCCGTGCCGATCACACTCCTCGCGCCCAAAGAGATGGAACGCCTCCGCACGTACCTCTCCAGGACGGACCGGCCCGCAGGCGATCACGGCGGATCCGCCTCGTACGGGGCGGCACACCCGGGGCGGTCATAGCCCATGCGCGCCTTAACCCCTAGTTTAGGAGCGGCACTGCCGGTGTCGCCCCGCCACGGAGTTATTGGGATTGTGAAAAAGAAACAGATCTGGCTGATCGTGGGAGGACTACTCGTACTCGATGCGCTGACCGGCGTCCCGGGCTTCCCTGCCATAATGACAAAGACGCACACGCTCCATCCGGCCGACTATTCCGAAAGTGGAGCCCGCATTACGACGGCGCGTTGCCGCGGCGTGCCATTCATCTGGAAGTCGTGCGAGGTGCGCATCCGGATGTTGTCCACAGATTCCGGCCCGGTGTAGCGATGGCGCCTTCCTCCAACTTCGATCCCGGCGTGATGCTGAGGGCGCTCCGCTTCCGTGCCAACCTCGCAGGGTACCGACTCGAGCGCGGGCACTACATGGATCGGCCTGACGATCGCGCAGATCGCTGGTACCTCGTCCCGGCGGCCGACGAAAACGCTCCCCGCTCCGGGGACGGCTACCCGACGCTTGTAAGGGTGAGGGAAGAACTGGACAATCTCCCCAACCTTCGCGAACGCTCGAGCCCCGACGAATAAGCGCCCCGACGAGCGCCTCCCCAGCTTCATCCTGCGCCAGCCGGAGTCGTCCGGACCTCCGACATCCCACTCCGAAGACGCGTGTCGCGCTTGAAGCCGCGACCCGCCACAAGTATTATCGACGACCCAACTCATTGGGACGTTGGCCCGTGGTGGAATTGGCAACACGTCTGGCTCTGGACCAGAAGATTCCAGGTTCGAGTCCTGGCGGGCCAATCAGCACAGCAGCACCTGCGGAGGGGTGGCCGAGTGGCTTAAGGCGGCGCCCTGCTAAGGCGTTGACTCGAAAGAGTCTCGTGGGTTCGAATCCCACCCCCTCCGCCTGGAAGGAAGGTGTGGGAGACTCGAAAGAGTCTCGTGGGTTCGAACCGAGCGACCAACGGGCGCGAGCTCGACGAATCTGCGAAGCAGGTGAGTCAATCCCACCCCCTCCGCCTGGAAGGGAATCCCACCCCCTCCGCCTGCAGCAGAACCTCCGGCACACCCGGAGGCGTTTTTTTGGACGGGTGGCCGAGCGGACTAAGGCGCACGCCTGGAGAGCGTGTGGGCAGCAACCCTGCCTCGTGGGTTCGAATCCCACCCCGTCCGTAGAAGCAGTTTCACGAGGCAGGGATCCAAAACGCCTGCCCTCGTGGGTTCGAACCGAGCGACCGCAGGGAGCGAGCTCGGGGAGCGAAGCGACCCAATCCCACCCCGTCCGTTGAGCAGTATCCACGAGGCAGGCCGAAGAGGCTGCCTCTCGTGGGTTCGAACCGAGCGACCAACGGGCGCGAGCTCGACGAATCTGCGAAGCAGGTGAGTCAATCCCACCCCGTCCGTTGAGCAGTATCCACGAGGCAGGCCGAAGAGGCTGCCCCTCGTGGGTTCGAACCGAGCGATTTGCGCGTGCCGTCGAAGAGTTGCCGGCAAGAACGAGAGGGTTGGAATGGAACGGTGGACAGTTGCGGGTCCGGCTTCGAGCACGCGGGCCGTGGTGGCTGGGGTCGCTTTCGCGGCGCTTCACAGCCTGTCGGGAGCCGGAGCGTTGGCGGGCCAGGAGACGCAGTGCGACGGCGCTGGGCTCCGCATCGAAGTGCTGGACGCGACGGGGATGGTGTCTGCGAGCGGCGCCGACGTGCGGATTCGCTGGACCGACGCTGTCCATAGGCCTGTGCGCCAAGGTGCCGGCGATGACGGCCGCGTCACGCTCTGCGCTCCGCGGGACGCGATGGAGGCGACGGTGTGGGCCGAGGTCCGGGACGGGTCGAGCGAGCAGGCGTCCGTCGAGTTGATGCCCGGCCAGACGAGTGCGGTCGAACTCCGGATCCTGGCGGAAGAAAACGCCGGGCGCCTCGAGGGGCGCGTGTTCGACGCCGTAACGAAGGACCCGATCACCACCGCCGCCGTGACCGTGGCCGGTCGCGCGACCGCCGTCGAGACCGACCGCTGGGGACGGTACATCCTCACGGGTGTCCCCGCGGGGGCGAAGAGACTTGAGGTCCGCCGCATGGGGTACGAACCCCTCCAGTACGTCGTCACCGTCAAGCCGGGACTCACCACGCAGGTGGACACCGGCCTCGTGCCGGATCCCGTCGAGATGGAGCCTCTCGTCGCGACGACCGTTCGATCGCGCAGGCTCGAGCAACAGGGATTCTACGAGCGGCAGTACTGGGGCGAGATGCTTGGTATCGGCGATTTTCTTGCCCCCGAATATCTGGAGAGCTGGCGTCCGACTGACCTGGGTCAACTCATAGCGCAGCAGTTGGGGCTGCCGACAAGATCGCGATCTAACCATCGCCTGACGTTCCAGACCGTTGGCGACTGCCTCAACGTGTACCGTGACAACATGAGACGGAGTAGCGCGAGCATCGAGCGGCGGGTCATGCCCAGCGAAGCCGTCGGCGTCGAAGTATACCGGGCCCCCGTCCCCGCGTCGTTGTTGCCGACGGGTCTGCCGCGATACGATGAGAGGTGCAATCTGGTGCTGATCTGGACCGCGTAGTCCAATCCGGCCGGGCCGAACCACTTGTCTAACCCCTACAAGACGGTACGAGTAACTGCCGCGCTCAAGGACGAGAGGCCGTGAAGAGGGTCCTTGCGCACGTCGACCTCCCGTTCTCGTGTGCATCCCGGCGAACATTCGCGTGGGATATCCCCTTGTGACGGTGGCGGAGGGACGGACACCCCGTCCGTCGCACAGCCCCCGGCAGCTCCGAAAGTTTGACAGCAGGAGCCCTCCCGGAGCACCTTCCCCGGCCGCGCGTATCGGGTGTCTCAGCAGCTTTCGCCAGCATCCCGGTGCCCGGCACTCGGAGAGGTGGCAGAACGGCAATGCACCGGTCTCGAAAACCGGCGCCCTCACGGGCTTGGGGGTTCGAATCCCCCCCTCTCCGCTAAGAAGGGGTTCGAACCGAGCGACCGAAGGGAGCGAGCTCGGCGAGTCCCGCGCAGCGGGAGGAAGCCAATCCCCCCCTCTCCGCTAAGAAGGGGTTCGAACCGAGCGACCGAAGGGAGCGAGCTCGGCGAGTCCCGCGCAGCGGGAGAAAGCCAACCGAGCGACCAACGGGCGCGAGCTCGACGAATCTGCGAAGCAGGTGAGTCAATCCCCCCCGCAGTTTCCTCCTCCGGCCTCCATCGCGCCGGTGCTGCAGGCAGCGCTCCCCCCGGCACTCTCGGTAGCCGGCGGATTCCGACATAGCACTAGTGAAAGCGTAGGGCGTCTCCTAGGTTGAGACATCGCGGTTGGACCGCGATGTATCGCGTACGAGTCGCTGCAAGGTTGACAAAGATGACGCGAATCCTGTTCTCTCCGGCCCGGGAAACCTGGCTCCTCGCAGCCCAGGCGGGCCGCATGCCCCCCATGGGACGATGAATCGGTGAATCTCGCGTGCATCGCGCTTGCGTTCACGGTGTGCTTCGGCGCGCGCTGCTGGATCCTCGACGGACCGCGCGTCACGGAGATCGATGAAGCCTCCGCCGACACGCTCCAGAGCTGGTTCATCGGCGAATTCGGCGCCGACACGTTATGGATCGGCGAGAGTGGCCGGATCGTCCATGCCATGAACAAGGGGACCGGCGAACGGGCGACGATCGACCGGTTGCTCGTTCGGGTCACGCGGCATGGCGGAGACGGTTCACAGGCGCCTGCCCGGACTCGGAGCCACCGCAGCCCGGACACTCCTGGCCGAAGGCGCCGCGCCGCCGCCCGCTAACGGGGCTGATACGGGGCCGCATCCCGGGCTCCCGCCGCCGCGAATCCCGTGAGCCTCAGGCGGCACGAGTCACACTCTCCACAGGCCGCGTCCGACTCATCGGGATCGTAGCAACTCCGCGTCATCCCGTAATCGACGCCCAGCGCGAGCCCGCGCTGAATGATCTCCGCCTTCGTCAGGTCGATCAGAGGTGCATGGATCCGGAACGGCCGACGCCCCTCGACCCCCGCCTTGGTACCGAGGGAGGCCAGTCCCTCGAACGCATCCAGAAACTCCGGTCGGCAGTCCGGATATCCGCTGTAGTCGACGGCATTGACACCGATGAAGATGTCCGAAGCCCGGAGAGCCTCCGCCCACGCCAGAGCCATCGAGAGGAAGATCGTGTTCCGCGCCGGAACGTACGTGACGGGGATCTCCTCGGAATCCGCGATTCCGCTCCCTGCCTTGGGTACCTCCAGGTCGGCGGTGAGCGCCGAGCCCCCGAACGCGCGCAGATCGACGTCGGCGACCACGTGCCGGATCACTCGCATCGCTTTCGCCACGCGACAGGCGGCGTCCACCTCGCGCTCGTGTCTCTGTCCATAGCGGAGCGTGAGCGCATAAGGCTCGTATTCCTGCTCCACCGCGATCGCGAGCGCAGTCGCCGAGTCCAGTCCACCGCTGAGAAGGACGACCGCCCTACGGCCCATTTCCTACCTCCTGAAAGCGAATTCACGATGCGCGGAACCCCGCCGGGGAGGGCACCTGTAACACAGTTTCGCACCGCCCGGCAACGCATGCTAAAGTGAGGCCGGACGCCATTGCAGGCCTTGGAAGCCGTGGACGTCAAACGGCAATACGCGGAAGGAGAACTGATGCGGATCCGGTCACCCGAACGGGGGGACGCCGAGGCCGCCTCGGGGCGGGATCCGGACGACCGGGCCCTGCTCACGGATCTCTACCAGCTCACCATGCTCAAGGCGTACTGGGAACACGGGATGCACGAGACGGCGGTGTTCGAGTTCTTCGTCCGCCGTCTCCCCCGGAATCGCAATTTTTTGCTGGCCGCGGGCCTCGCTCAGGCCCTGGACTATCTGGAAGGCCTGCGTTTCGAGCCGGACGAACTCGAGTGGCTGGGCAAGCAGCCCGGCTTCCCCTCCGGCTTCGTCGACTGGCTTGCGGGTTTGCGCTTCACCGGGGAAGTGGACGCCATGCCCGAGGGTACCGTCTTCTTTCCGGAAGAACCTCTGCTGCGGGTGACCGCGCCGCTTCCACAGGCGCAACTCGTCGAGACACGCCTTATCTCGCTGCTCAATTTCTCGTCTCTCATCGCCTCGAGGGCAGTCCGCTTCACGCTCGCGGCTCCCGGGGCCCAGATCGTGGACTTCGGCCTGCGGCGGGCACACGGCTCGGAAGCCGGGCTCCTCGCCGCCCGGGCCGCCTACATCGCCGGCTTCGACGGCACCGCGACCGTGCTGGCGGGACAGCGCTGGGGGATCCCCGTCTTCGGCACGATGGCCCATTCGTTCATCCAGGCGCACGACAGCGAGGCCGACGCCTTCATTCGCTTCGCCCGCGCCCATCCCGAGAACGTGGTGCTGCTCATCGACACCTACGACACCGAGGCGGCGGCGGCGAAGGTCGTCGAGATCGCGCCCGGTCTCCGCGCCGAAGGCATCGAGATCAAGGCTGTGCGGCTGGATTCCGGCGATCTCGCGGCCCACGCCCGGTGCGTGCGCAGGATTCTGGATGAAGGCGGCTGTCCCGACGTCCGCATCTTCGCGAGCAGTTCGCTCGACGAGCACGGCGTGGCCCGGCTGGCTCACGCCCCGATCGATGGATTCGGCGTGGGCGCCGCCCTTACGGTTTCCGCCGACGCGCCGACGCTCGACAGCGTCTACAAGCTCCAGGAGTACGCCGGCCGGGCCCGCCGCAAGCGCTCGGAAGGAAGGCGACATGGCCGGGCCGCAAGCAGGTCTTCCGGACGTGCAGCGACGGATCGCTCGCCCGCGATGTCCTGGGACTCGAGGATGAAAGACTGACCGGAGAAGCTCTCCTGGTGCCCGTGATGCGTGCGGGAGAACGACTGCGGCCGGATCCCGTGCTGGAAGAGGTCCGGGACCAGGTCCGAAGCTCGTTGCGGCTCCTCCCGGACGGATTGAGAGAGCTCGTGTCAGCCCGCGCTCCCTTCCGGGTCGAGCCATCGCCCGGCGTCCGGGCGCTCGCCCGACAGGTCGATCGGCAATCCGCCGGAGACGGAGTAGACAGCGGCTTCCGAAGGCCCGGCGTTACGCGCTAGCTTTGGGCATGACTAACGAAACGCCACCCGACGCGCATCGTCTGTCGCCCCTGTGGCGGCGCCTTGCGCTCGGACTCTTCCTGATAGGCTGTGGCGGCACTGCGGCGGAACTGCTCCTGCTCGAGCATTTCGAGGATCCGTGGCAATGGACGCCGATCGCGCTCCTGGGGGCGGGTTTCGCGGGCGGCGTCGTCCTGGCGGTTCATGCCACGCCCGGCGCCTTCCGGGTGTTCCGTTACCTGATGTGGCTCTTCATGCCGGCAGGCGGTCTCGGCATGTACCTGCACCTGAAATCCAACGTGGAGTTCGAACGAGAACTGAACCCCGCCGTGGGCGGCTTCGACTTGGCGGTCGACGTCCTCATGGGCGCCATGCCGGCTCTGGCGCCCGGTCACATGATCCAACTCGGCCTGCTGGGTTTTCTCGTCATGCTCCGCCACCCGGCCCTGCTGAAGCCGGGATCGCCGCAAAGCGGAGGAACGGAATGAAATCGCGAATTCAGATCGGCACGGTCGGCGCCCTCGTCGCAATCCTGATGGCCGCGGCGCCCGCGCGTGCCCAGGTGGGCGAAAATCTCGGTCTCCTCAACCCGAACCTGGCCACCGAAGAACAACTCGCGGCGCTACCGGGTCTGGACGCGGCAGCAATCGGAGCCTTGATGGAAGCCCGGCCGTTCCTGCGGATGGCCGACCTGCACGCAGTCGTGGCGGAGCACGTCGGGCCGGAGGGACACGAGGCCGTGTACCGTGCGCTGTTCGTCCCCATCGACCTCAACGACGTGACGGACGACGAGATCCTGCTCATCCCCGGTGTCGGGAACCGCATGTTGCACGAGTTCGAGGAGTACCGTCCCTACGCGGCGCTGGCTCAGTTCCACCGCGAGATCGGGAAATACGTGGATGACGAGGAACTCGCGCGGCTGGCTCAATACGTCTACGTACGGATCGATCTGAATACCGCCTCCGAGGAGGCGATCCTGAGCATCCCCGGCGTCGGGGCGCGCATGCAGCACGAGTTCGAGGAGTACCGGCCGTACACGTCGATGGCCGAGTTCCGGCGTGAGATCGGGAAATACGTGGACGAAGACGAAGTGGAGCGTCTCGCCCGTTACGTCGAAATCCGCTAGCTGGAAGAGAACTCGAGCGTCAGCGGAGGCGTCGCCCCGGCGGTCACCGAGACGCGGCCCGTCACCGTCCCCAGCGTGGGATGCCAGGCTTCGATCTCGTAGTCTCCCGGCGGCAGCGTCGGGAGCGTGAACGTCCCGTCCTCGCCGGTGATGTCGAAGAATTCGTGGTCGAGCACATGTATTGACGCGGTCATCCAGCCGTGGATGTCACAGCGTACCGGTATCCCGATCTCCGGGGTCTCGAAAGAACGCGTGCTCTGAATCCCGCGGATCGGCTGGCCGAGGTTGAATCCCGGGTTCGAGGCAGGCACGACGCGGACGTTGTGAAGGGTCGCGTCGCTGTTGCGGATGACGAGCGGCTGGCCCGCGCGCACGGCCACCGACCGCGGCGTATACAAACAGCCGGCCTGGTCGAGGAGGGCCTCGGCCTCCGGCGCCACACCCGACGCGGGCGCGTTGACGATCCGCACCAGCACGTCCGCCAGGCCGCCATCCGAACCGACGCGCACCGGACGGTCGATCAGGGTCTCGTCGTGCTGTTCTCGACAATAGGCGTCGGCGGACATGTCGATCGCGGCGCCGGCCGGCGGCTCCCCGGCGAAGCGCACCTGTCCCTCGGTCACGACGATGCGGCCCGTGATCGCGCCGGGTTCGGCCGCGTCCGCCGCCCCGCGTCCATCGAGCGTCCAGCCCGTCCCGACCACGGCGACCGCGACGGCGCACGCCAGAACCGGGTCTCGCCCCCACCTACCAGCCATCGAACAGACCTCCATCGAACCAGTCCCACAGGAAGTAGACCAGGAATTGCGTGCTCCTCACGTCGGCGTCGGTCAGCGGCAGTCGTACCCCGACGTTGAGCATCACGTGCTGCCGTGTGTTCAGAGTGACCTGCATCTGCGGGACCAGGTCCCATTGCGGCCGCGAACCTTCGGCCAGCTGCGTGCTCCCCAACACTTCGATCATGGGGGACCACGAACGGCCGAACTCGCCGCTCGTGAACGTGCGCCCGACCGCGGCGTGAAAGAACGCTTCTCGCACGGCTTCGCCCTGCTCGCCTGCGCCCACGGCCTCTTGGTGTCCGCGCGCGAGGAGTCCCGCACCTGCCTGGAGATGGACGAAGGCGTCGCCCGGAAGGATCTGTCCCAGCGCGAGAAACGGTTCGACCTGGAACTCGGCGCTCCCGAGGCCGCGCTCCTCGTCGCCGGTCGGGAGCTTGAATTCCGTGCCGAGGCTGAAGATCGTCCGCAGGTTGTGCAGCAGCGCGCGCTTGTAGCCGATTTCGATGTCGCCGAGGCCGACGCCCCAATCCGACGCCAGCCCCTCGTCTCGTCCGGCCGGCGCGGACACCGTCTCTGTGAAGCCGAAGGGGAGCGCGATCTCGATCTGGTTCCGCGAACCGAAGCGCTTCTCGTACAGGAGTTCGTTGATGACGGCGCCGGGGCCCTCTGCGTTCACTCCCGACGTCCACACCCATTCGTCTTCCGGATACGCCTTCTCCGTAAACAGCGGCCGGGGGAGGTTGAGTTCTCCGCGCGGCCAGGCGCGATCCGTGCAGAAGGTCCGGATGTAGTCCATGACGGCCTGCAACTGGTCGTCGTCGAACGCCTCGGCGAACGCCGGCATCACGTCGCTGAAGCCGCGGACCGGCCCGCCGGCCTTGGAGACGATGATCCAGTCGGCGTCCGGCTCGCGCGAGGCGAAGCTGCAATCCGTGAGGTCGGGCAACGGGTCGTCGAACGCGATCCGGTCCGCCGCGGCCCCGCGACCGTCCGACCCGTGGCAACTCGCGCACCCGGCCTCGTAGAGCGCCATACCGTCCGGGGCGCCCTGCGCAGCCTGCGCGCCCTGGCCCGTTTGCGGGGACACGAGCGAAGCCGGCACGATCAGACACGCTGCGGCGAAGCGGGCGCGGAGGCCGGAGCGCCTGTAATCGGGTGCGGTCAAAAGCCGTCCTTCCTTGCGGTGAGGGGGTCCCATCGGGCGGACGATGCCGTAATCTGCGATCATGTCCGACACGTCGGATGCGCCCTGTCAATACCGATAATCGTTATCATCGTCAAGGTCGACACGATCGAGGACGATCGTGTCCGAGGAGGTCACATGAAATCCGCCCGGCTGTCCCTGGGGTTCGCCCTCGCCGCGTGCGCCGCGGCTCCCTTCGCCGCAGCCTGCGAGCAGGCATCGCAGGCCGGCGCCATTGCCTTCGTCAACGTGAACGTGATTCCGATGGATTCCGAGCGGGTCCTCACCGGACACACGGTCCTCGTGCGCGGAGACAGGATCGTCGCCGTCGGGCCGGCCGCCGACATCGACGTGCCGGACGGCGCCCGCCGCATCGACGGTGCCGGGAGGTACCTGATGCCGGGGCTGTCGGAGATGCACGGGCATACGCCGGGCGGCTTCCCGAGCGACACGTTCCGAGAGCAGGTGATGTTTCTGTACGCCGCGAACGGCGTGACGACGGTGCGCGGGATGCTCGGACTGCCCGGCGACCTCGAGTTGAAGGCGAAGACGAACACCGGCGAGATCTGGGGGCCGACGCTCTACCTCGCGGGTCCGAGCTTCAACGGCAACACGGTGACTTCTCCGTCGCAGGGAGCGGATCGCGTGTGGGTGCAGAAGCGCGAAGGGTGGGATCACCTGAAGATCCACCCCGGACTCGCCGTGGCGGAATACGACGCGGTCGCCGCCGCCGCCGCACAGGCCGGCATTCGCTTCGGAGGCCATGTCCCGGCCGATGTCGGGATCCGGCATGCGATCCTGATGGGACAGGAGACCTTCGACCATCTCGACGGCTACATGGAGGAGGCGGGAGGCATCCGCGGCCCCATGGACTCGGCGAAGCTGGAGGAACTGTTCGCGCTGACGATCGGCGCCCGGGCCTGGGTCGTCCCCACGATGGTCCTCTGGGAAGTGGGCGTAATCGGCCTCGGCGACCCGGACGCGCTCGCGGCCTATCCGGAAATGCGCTACTGGCCTCCGCAGGGCGTCGAGGGCTGGAAGAACCGCCTCCAGGCGGTCCAGGCGCGCGACGCATGGGACGTGGAACAGGCGCGGCGGCACGCGAGCAACCGGACGCGTCTCCTCGGCATGATGAACGAGGCCGGCGTCGGCATCCTCATGGGCACCGATTCGCCGCAGATGTTCAGCGTCCCCGGTTTCTCGCTGCACCGCGAGCTCGCCGCGATGGCCGAGGCCGGGATGTCGCCGTACGAGATCCTCGTCAGCGGCACCCGCAACGTCGGGGAGTACTTCCAGGGCTACGACACCTTCGGGACGGTGGCCGCGGGCCGGCGGGCGGACCTCATCCTGACGAACGCCAACCCGCTCGACGACGTGGCGAACGTCGCGGACCGCGCGGGCGTCATGGTGCGCGGCGTGTGGAAGTCCGAGGAGGAGATCCAGCAGGGGCTGGCCGAAATCGCCGCCAGCTTCGGCAACTGATGGAGACGACGATGACCGAGAACGGAAGCGCGCCCGGCGTGGTGGAGCGCCACGACGGGATCATCACGGTGCGCGGCGGCGGCCGGCACCGGGCCTGGAACGGGATCGAATACAAGACGGGGATGTGGGCGGAGAACGTCGGTGCCGGCGCGCTCTCCATGAACGTGGCGATGATCCCGCCGGGCGGCGTCGCCAAGGCGCACATCCACGTGGATTTCGAGGTGATGCTCTACATCCTCGAGGGACACGTCCGGCACGAGTTCGGGCCGCGGCTGGAGAAGACGCTCGACAACGAGGCGGGCGATTTCATCTTCATTGAGCCGGGGGTGCCGCACGAGGTGTTCAACCTCAGCGACACGGAACCGGTCGTAGCCGTCGTCGCGCGCTCGGACGCGCAGGAGTGGGAGAACATCGTCGACTTCGAGCGCCCGCCACGCGGGTAGTGGGGCCGTAGCGGGAGTTCAATGTCTTGAAATATGAGCATTGGATGTTCATATTTCACGAATGATAAATCGCCCCGCGCACCTCTCCGAGCTCGTCCGGAAGCTGGATGCCAACCCGGTGGTCGCCTTGCTCGGCGCCCGGCAGGTCGGTAAGACGACCCTCGCCGGAATGCTGGCCAGCACCCTCGCCGAGCGGAGCCGTTCCGTCACGAGCTTCGATCTGGAAGATCCGCGCGACCTCGCCAGACTCGATGAACCGACCCTCGCCCTGGAGCGGCTCCGCGGTCTGGTGATCATCGATGAGATCCAGCGCAGGCCGGACCTTTTCCCCGTGCTTCGGGTGCTCGCGGACCGCAGGCCGAGACCCGCGCGCTTTCTCGTCCTGGGCAGCGCATCGCCCGAGTTGCTTCGCCAGGGGTCGGAGTCGCTCGCGGGCAGAATATCGTTTCATGAACTTGGGGGCTTCGACCTGACCGAGGTTGGACCGGAGCGGTGGCGCAGACTGTGGCTGAGGGGCGGCTTCCCCAGAGCATGGCTGGCGCGAGGCAACGCGGTCAGCATGGAGTGGCGGCGCGATTTCATCCGGACGTTCGTGGAGCGCGATCTGCCGGGCCTGGGCATCGCCATGCCGCCGCGGCTCCTGCACGACTTCTGGACCATGCTCGCGCACTATCACGGGCAGATCTGGAACGGATCGGAACTGGGGCGCGCATTCGGCATCGCACACACCACCGTCCGGCGCCACCTCGACCGCATGACCGGTGCGTACGTTATGCGCCAGTTGCGGCCGTGGCGGGAGAACCTCGGCAAGCGCGTCGTCAAGTCGCCCAAGGTCTATATAGCGGATAGCGGCCTGCTGCACGCGCTGCTCGACATCCCGACCGCGCGCGACCTGGCGGCACATCCGAAGGTCGGTGCGAGTTGGGAAGGATTCGCCCTGGAGCAGGTCATGCGCCGTCTGCGTGCCCGGCCGGACGAATGCTATTTCTGGTCGGTGCACGGCGGTCCGGAACTGGATCTTCTCGTGGTTCGCGGCCGGCAGCGGCGGGGCTACGAGTTCAAGCGCACCGATGCGCCTCGAGCCACGGCTTCCATGCACTCGGCGATGCGGCACCTCGAGCTCCACAGTCTGGATGTCGTCCACGTGGGCCGCGACACCTTTCCGCTGGCCCAGGGGATCCAAGCGGTGGCCGGAGGACACATATCGACCGCGATCGAGCCGCTGTAGGCGGCAACCTGGGTCGGGGGCGGACGTTCAGAATCCGAGCGACGCAGTCTCCCGCCTCACGTCCCCCGCCGCAGTCATTACCCCGGTTTCCGGGTCGCGCCAGGTCACCGTGGGAGCGCCCGCGCGCCAGTTCCACAGGCCCCACGAGCGCACGTCGTGGCCCATGGCGCGCAGCGCATCGGCCGTCTCCGCCGGGATCCGGTCCTCCATGTAGAGGACGGCGGCGTTGCGGTTCAACTCGCTCCCGGTGGCCGGGAAGTTGTAGCTGCCGAAACGCGGCTGATCCACGGCCACCTCGGGGGACATCCCCCACACCGCGACGTTCAGAAACACCTGCAGGAGGCACTGCATCTGCTGGTCGCCGCCGGGAGTGGAGAGTCCCATGAAAGGCTCGCCATCCTTCGTCACCAGAAGGGGCGCGTTGGTGTTCCTCGGGCGCTTGCCGGGCGCCATCACGTTGGCCAGGTCAGGATCGAGATTGAACTGGCCCATGCGATTGCCCAGCCCGAATCCCCATCCCGGGATCATGGGGGTGAAGGTGTGGCCATCGCTCTCGGTGAGGGAAAACACGTTGCTCTCGCCGTCCATGATGTTCAGGGAGGACGTGTCGACGGAGGGGGTTCCGGCATCGGCGCCGTCCGACCCCGGGCGGTCCTGAGCGGCGCCGTAGCGCCGACCTCCCGACACCACGAAGCTCGCGGGCGCGCCGGCCGCCACCGCCGCCATCCGCTCCGGATCGCCCCACGGAGGCATATCCGGAAAGGCGCGGTTCTCGTCGATGAGCCCGATGCGCTCGCGCGCGTACGCCTTCCCGTACAACCCCTCCGGAGCTGGCGCAAAGTCCGGATCCCCGACGTATCTGTGGGCGTCCGCCATTGCGAGGTCGATGACCTGTGAGACGAGGTGGATGTACTCCGGTGTGTTGTAGCCGAGGGCCGGCAGGTCGTAGTTCTCCAGCATGTTGAGCATCAGGATGATGCGCGGCCCCTGGCTCCATCCGTCGCCGGTGTGGACGTCGTAGCCGTTGAAGCTGGTGCCCAGGGGCTCCTCCCAGCGACCCTCGTAGCCCGCCATGTCCTCGTAACGGACGATGCCGTCATGCTCCCGGAAGAAGCGGTCCACGCCGCGCGCAGGGTCGCCCCGGTAGAAGGCGTCCCGCGCGGCGCGGATCCCCTCGGAACGGCTCCCTCCGGCCTCCAGCGCCTCTCGCTCGGCCTCCATCATGTACCGAATGAGCCGCCCCAGGTCGGCGTTCACCATGAGATCCCCGAGACGCTGCTCGCCGACGCCGTTGGGGAACCAGAAGTCGCGATTGTAGGGAAACGTGAGGATCCCCTCCATCTGATCCTCGATCATCCATTTCTGCATTTTGTAGAGGTGATAGCCTTCCTCCACGATGCGCAGCGTGGGTTGCGCGGCCTCGCCGAAGCTGAAGGTGCCGAAACGGTCGAGGGCGGCGAGCCAGACATCCACGTCGGCGGGAATCAGCGCGTTGTTGATGGGCGACTTGCCGTGTTCGAGGAAGTAGTCGAGCGTGGCCAGCGCGGGTGATGTTCCCGCCCCCACCCGGGTGATCACGCGGTCCTCGGCGGCGCTGTAGACGATGAGCGGCGCAACCCCGGTCCATCCCGCGTAGTCCATCTTGAGCGCCTTGAGCGCCATCCCGGCGGTCACCCCGGCGTCGAAGGCGTTGCCTCCCGCCCTGAGCACGTCGTACCCCGCCTGCGTGGCCAGGTAGTGCCCGGAAGAGATCACCCCGTGCGTGCCCATGACGCGCGGCCGCATGGCCTCGACGTTGTCCGCGTCGTGAACGGGACCGTGACTCCGGAACGGGGCGAGGGTGGAGAAGACGCCTTCCGCCGCGGCCGCGGATGCCTCCGGAGCGTCCATCTCCGGACCGCACGAGGCGACGAGTGCCAGAGTTGCGACGGCGAACACACATGCCAGGGGCTTCATCGCTTCATCCTCCTGTTCCGCCCGAGATGGGGACCCCGTCAACCTGGTGCCCGGCGCCGCCGCCCGCAGGTGCCGCGCGACGTCCCCTCAGGCACGAGACCGCGGCCAGCGCCGCAAGGACGTCAGCCCGGCCGCGCGCTTCGCAGAAGAGTTCGAGTGCGAGGGCGACCATGCCGGTGGCGTTTGCCACGGCGAAGCTGATCCCGTTGAGGTTGCGCGTTGGCGGGACGCCGGGGATGGGTCGCGGGTAGCCGGACGCACACAGGACGCGCCGTCCATCGCGCCGGGCGATGCGCAGACTGTGCCTCGGCAGGTTCCAGTCGAGGCACACGCCGAGTGCTCCGGGGAGGCTGCCCGGCAGCTGAAGCTGTCCTTCGTGCGAATGGGCCGCGATGACGAGCGTTCCCGCCCGCGCGGCGCGTTCGACCGCGGGCTGCAACTGCTCGATGCGGCTCTGCCGCGGCGTCCCGAGACTCAGATTCGCCACGCGGCAACCGCGCTCCGCGGCCCAGTCGATCGCCTTCGCCAGCGCACGGGCGCTCGTCGCGAGTTCGTCGTGAAAGACGCCGGCGATGTGGATTCGCGCGCCCGGCGCCTTCTCCTGGATGGCGGCGGTGACGGCGGTCCCGTGGCCGAGCCGGTCGGTCAGGTCGTCGTGTTCGCTCCCGTCGGGCATGAGCGCGATCCCGCCCGCGAGCGGCCCCAGGTGCGGGTGGCCCGGGTGCGCCCCGCTGTCGATGACTGCGATCGAGACGCCGCGGCCGGTTCGGCCCCGGAGTGCCTCCGCGCGCATCCCCACGATCGAGGGTGCCATCAAGGGTTCATCGAGCGTGACATCGACCGCGTCGTCACCCGGCGAACAGGGCGCGGAACGCACCCGGCCGGCTGTCGAGATCGGCCGGCCGCCCGTCCTGCACGACTCGCCCGTCGCGCAGCACGACCGCCCGCTCCGCCCGCCGCGCCAACTCGGGCCGGTGCGTGATGAGCACCGTCGTCCGTCCGTGCATCAGCGCCGCGTAACCCTCCAGCACCTGCGCTTCCGAGGCCGGATCCAGCGCCCCGGTCGCCTCGTCGAACACGAGCACGGCCGGGTCGGCGAGGAAGGCCCGCGCCACCGCCACGCGCTGCCGCTCCCCGGCGGAGAGCTGCCGGCCCCGTTCCCCGACGACCGTCTCGGCCCCCTCCGGGAGCGACGCCAGCAGCCCGTCGAGCGCGGCGGCCGCGAGCGCCCCGGCGACCTCCGGATCCGTCGCGTCGGGCATCGCGTACCGCACGTTTTCCGCGATCGACGCGTGGAAGATGAACGGATCCTGCTCGACCACGGCCACGTTTCGGCGCACGTCCCCCAGGGCGAGCGCCCGCACGTCCCGCCCATCGAGCAGCACCCTCCCGCCATCCGGGTCGAGTTGGCGCGAGAGCAGATCGGCGATCGTCGACTTCCCGCTCCCGCTCGCGCCCACGAGCGCGACCACCTGCCCGGCGGGCACCTCCAGCGACACGCCTTCCAGCACCTCGCCTCCCCGCCCGAAGCCGAGCCGCACGTCCTCGAGGACCAGCGTTCCCGAGGCCTGCTCCAGCCGCTCCGCCCCCTCCGCCTCCACCACATCGAGCGGGGTGTCCCACAACTCGTGCACGCGCACGAGCGACGCCCGCGCGCTCGCCAGGTTCGCGTACAGCCCCATCAGCGCCTGCACCGGGAAGAGGAGCCGCATCTGATACGCCATGAACGCGACGAACGTCCCCAGCGTCGTCGCCTCCGTGATCACGCGGTAACCCCCGTACAGGAAGACGGCGGCCGTCCCCGTCTGCAGCAGCACCCCCGGCAGGCCTCCCGCCAGGTACGTGAACCAGCGCATCGACATGAGCGCCCGCACGAAGCGGTCGTTGTGGCGCCCGAACCGCTCCGCCTCCCGCTCCTGGGCGTTGGACGCCACCACCGTGCGCACCCCCTGCAGCGTCTCGATGAGGAAGCTCCCGATGTCCGCGCTCCGCTCCCGCAGTTGCATCACGCGCCCTTCGAGCCTGTTCCGGTATCGCACCAACGCCCACAGGCTCGGCGGCAGCGCGACGAGCCCCGCGAGAAAGAGCCGCGCGTCAAGATAGATGAGCATCCCGACCGTCCCGATGAGGAAGAGCACGTTCCCGAACAGGCCGAGCGCCGCGTCTGCCGTCACCCGCTGGATCTCGCCGATGTCGTTGTTGATGCGCGAGACGATGTCCCCCATCGGCGTCCGCGCGTAGAAGCGCGGCGAGAGTCTCTGGAGGTGCCGGTAGAGTGCGAGCCGCATGTCGAAGAGGATTCCGGCCGACACCCGCGTGTACCGCATCCCGCTCGCGACGTTCGCCCCGAAGCCGAGGATCGTGATCCCGATGAAGAGGCCGACGATCCTGAGCAGGAGAGGGAAGTCCCCTCCCAGGATCGCGTCGTCGATCATCGCCTTCGACAGGTAGGGGAGCGCGAGTCCAAGCGCGGTCCCGGCCGTGGAGAGGAGGACCACGGGGAGCAAAGCCCCCGTGTACGGTCGAACGTAGGCGAGGGCTCGGCGAAGGTGCGGGTCCCGGATCACCCGGACCTCATGGCGTCACGAGCACGTCGCGCCCGGCGGGATCAACCCGGATCGGGCACCACGACGACGCTCGTCATGTCCGCGTCCAGCGTGACCGTCCGCAGGAACTCGAACGTCTCCTCGTCGTAGATGTCGATCGTGCTGCCGGCATTGTAGATGTAGAGCTTGGTGCCGTCGGCGCTCGGCATCAGCGCCATCCGCGGCCGCCCCGCGAAAGCGATGCGCCCGGCGACGCGCCGGTCCAGAAGGTCGAACTTCCACATCTCGTAGTGTCCGATCTCGGACTTGAGCCCGTATCCCTTCGTCCCGTCCGGAGAGAGCACGAACGACACCCCCTCGGAGGGGCCGATGGGATGGAACTCCACGTCCTGCCCCGCAAGATCCACGGTCGCGATGCCCATCAGACGGCGGTTCTGGAGCGGGTCCGTCATGCGGAAGAGGCCCGTGTACACGCCGTCCTCCTCCTGGTACGGACTCTGGCCGAAGGGAAGCCTCATCTCGCCCAGCCCCGGCTCCAGCGGTTCCGTGATATCCCAGCGGTCCACTTCCTCGAACGTCTCGGAGTCGAGTGCGATGAGGTCGTCCGTGAACATGTACAGCAGATCGCCATCGGGAGAGAAGCGGAAGTTGGCGGACCGGCGCGTCTCCTCGTCCGGCCACGGGATCGTGTCGGTCACCTCGTACGTCGCGAGGTCGAAGCGCAGGATCGTCGGCTCGTCGATCCGGTATCGGTCCGCGAGCTTCGTGCGGCTCTGCACGAACATCGCCATCCATTCCTGACTCGGGTGGACCTGGAAGGAACGGATCCACGTCCGGGTCGAGCCTTCGCTCAGCGTGAACTCTCCGATGGACTCCTTGGAGGGGAGCGCAATGATCTCGATCGTCTCGAAGAACGGATCCATCACGTAGAGCCGCGATCGATCCTCGGAGACATCGAGACGAAGGGAGATCGGACGCTTGACCGGGATCCGGTCCACGACTTTCTCGGTGGCCTCGTCCCAGACGAGGACTTCATTGCTGTAGTTACCCATGTACCAGTGGGCGTTCCGGCCGTTCCCCTGCGCTTCCAGGGTCCGAACCCCGCTCAGGGCGCAGGCGATGGCGGCTGCGGCGGCGATGCCGGCAACCTTCGGTGTCCGTCCCGGGCGGCTCCGAGCCATGGCGAACCCCGTGCGGATCACGGGAAGACGAGGTCCAGCTTCCGCCAGTCCTTCTGCGCGGACGCGCACTGCGACGTCCAGTCCGGCGAGTGGTTGAGCTGGTCGGGCACGTGCGCCGGCCAGAAGCAGGCGAGGTGGCAGTCGAACAGGTCCCGTTCCACCGGCTGGCACAGCCCGGCGGTGCCGCCGGTCGAATCCACCTCCCAGCCCGGCGAGAACACGAGCGAGCATCCCAGCGGAATGTGCGGCCCCTCCGGCGGCCGGCTCTCGAGCCCCACCACGTCCATCTCCTCGCGGGCGACCTGCGCCTCGATGCGGCCGGCCTTCTGGTTTATCGGCTTCAGGTGTTTCACGGCGTTCTCCCTCGCATGCGAAGGTCGGCCGGGCTAGACGACACAAGAGCCCGACCGCGTCAATGGTCGAAGCGGGCCAGGTACTCCGGGTTCCGCTCCGCCAACTCTCCGTAGATCTCCAGACACGTGTGCGTCCACGTCCGCACCCAGTTGCAGAAGTGCAGGTTGGGCGCGGTCGTCTCGCCGTGTCGCGTGTGCGCCTCGTGATAGCAGCCGCCCGAGCAGATCGGACGGGCCCAGCAAGTATGGCAGTCCGTCTTGTTCTTGATGTGGTGATCCTCGAGGAAATTCTTCTGCCGCTCCCGGTCGATTCCCTCGGCGACCGTCCCGAAGCTGTGGTCGTTCGAGTAGGCGAAGCGGTGGCAGAGCGCGACATCGCCGCCCGTCGTCACGCCCATCAGCCCGAGCCCGGCCCCGCACGGATACGCCTTGCTCACGCCCTTGTGGATCTCCTCCAGCGTGTCCTTCACGTTCGAGAAGCCGTGGTGCCGGTTCTCCGCCGCGTGATCCAGCCAGTCGCGCGCCAACTCCCCGAACTGGCGCAGCATGCGGTCGTATCCCTCGTCCTCGATCTCGTAGTCGCGTCCGGAGGAGGTCGTGACCGGGGCGAAGCCCACCTCCCAGAACCCCATTTCTTCCGTCAGGTGACGATAGATGCGATGGATGTCGAGGTTCTCGCGCGTGAGCGTGACGCGCGCGCCGATCGGACGCGACCTGTGCCGCCGCAGCAGTTCCTTGATCCGTGGCTTGACCGTCTCGTAGGAGCCCTTGCCGCTGTGGAAGACCCGCATGCGGTCCTGCATCTCCTTCGGTCCGTCGATGGACACGGTCACGCCGATCTCGTTGTCCGCCAGCCACTCGATGATGTCGGGGCGGAGGAGCGTCGCGTTCGTCGTGAGACTGAACTCGAGCCGCTTCCCCTCCTCCTCGGCGCGGCGGCGGGCGTAGGCCACCGTGTCCTGGAGCACCGGGAAGTTGAGCAGCGTCTCTCCTCCGAAGAAGGTGAGGTGCGCGACTTCGAGCGGTCCCGACTCCTTGAGGAGGAACTCCACGCTCTCCCGCGCCGTCTCGTCCCCCATGAACTTCGGGTCGTCCGTGCACGTGGTGTCGACGATTTTGTCTTCGCCGTACTCGTAGCAGTACGTGCACGCGAGATTGCACTTGTTCGTGACGTTGAGGACCATCGTCGTGAGCGGGAAACCGTCGGGCGGCAGGTCGTTCACGACTTGTTCGGCGGGAGCCCCCGCCTCCCCGATGGCGCGGATCTGCTGAAGTTCCAGCAACCCGTCGTGCACCCGGTCGACGGAGTATCGGTCCGAGAGGGAGTTCACGACCTCGCCCGGCGCGCGGGGTCCGTAGCTGAGCAGGTCGAGGATCGCGGAGGATGCCGCATCGATCCGGAAGATGCCGGCCGAGGGGACGAGGTAGAGGAACCGCTCGCCCGCCGCTTCGAAGGCGTGGAATTCGCGCAGCGCCAGTTGGCCGACAGGCTTGATCACGGCACCAGCCTCCCCGTTGGAACGCCCTGCCACGGGTCGAACTTGAGATACAGCGGCACCGTGACGATGAGGTGGGCGCGGGCGCGGAGACTGCCGGCGTCAGCCGGATCCGCGCCGGTACCCGCGTACGTCGCGACGACCCACACGTCGCCGATGTTGTTTCGGCTGCCCTCGCGACTGGAGTTCGGACCGTCGATGGCGGGGGTGAAGATCCCGTCCGACCCCAGCGCGCCGACGTAATGGATGTCGTCGTCGTCGAAGGTGGCCGTGTACTCCTCCATGCTCCAGCTCACGGGCACCCGACCGAGCCGGAGATCGTCCTCCGTGTTCGGCTCGCCGTCGGGGCCGTCGTCCCACCCGATCGCGTCGTAGGGCTGATACCCCTTCGGGAAGTTCGCACCGCCGATCCGGGCCATGCCCGCGCGCGGCGTCACCTCGAGGCGGTCCACTCCGTCATGGACCTGAATCGCGTCCGCCAGACTCATGCCGCGCACAAAGAGATCGCGCCCGCCGACCGCCGCATCCTCATCGACCGAGAGGCGAAGCGTGACCTGGCTTCCATCGCCGCCCGTCACGGACTCGACCCGGACGCCGGGCCCGAAATCGAAGTCCGTCGCGTCGGGATTCGCCGGAAGGTTGATGCCGTGGACCCGGAGTTCGGTGGACGAGGCGCCGGTCCGGATCGCGCGGGGGTGTGCGCCCGATACGACGGGGCCCCCGCTTGCGCGCGTGAGCGTGACGTCGGGGCCGAACTCATCGTACGCGCCGGTGAACCAGCGGCCCGTCATCTCACGCCATCCGCGGTCCACGGTCATGACTTCCCGCAACTCGTCCGCTCCGCCGGGATTCGACCGTCCCCGCCACTGATAGCCGGTGTAGACGATGGACTGTCCGCTGCGGCTCACCTCCTGCCCCGACTCCGCGTACGTGTACGAAGCGCGGGAGCGGAATTCGTCGGGCGTGTCGCCGGCGGAGATCTCCACGGTGCCGAAGATCTGACCCTTCCCGGGCTCGAACCCCGCCAGCGCCCACGTGCCGGCGAGGCGCGGCGTGCGCATGGAGGCCGCCCAGGCGGACCATTCGGGCGTCTCGAGCGGGAAGGCCTCGGAAAGGTGATCGATCGCCTCGTCCACCGGCTGAGGTCCGTCGCCCCCGCGCTGGAAGCCCTGGAAGTCGACGAGCGGGTAGAGGCCGCGGTGCGTCGCCATGAGGAGTTCCCACTCCTCGCGCGTGCGTCGCTGGGTGATGACGCGGCCCATGCTGTGGCACTGGATGCAGGTGTTCTCGACGTCGCGGTCCGCCTCGTACACGTGTTCGATGAGGCGGCGTTCGACTTCGAAGCGGCCGGGCTCGAGTTCCTCCGGAGCGAGACCCTGCCGGTTGGAGAGATAGCGCACGACCTCGCGCGCCTCGTCGGGGCCGAGGGAGACATCGTTGAGCGCCATCATGCGGCGGACGGATGTCTGCCACCCTTCCGGGGTCTTCCGTTCGTAGGAGATCCGCGTCATCCGCCCTTCGTCATCGCGCTCGTGACAGCGCTGACAGCGACGGATGATGATCTCGTGGTCGATCGGGTAGCCCTCGTCGTCGGCCTGCGCCGAATTGAGGGCGGCCGGGGCCGAGGGCATGCCCGGGACCGGAGGAAGCGCGCGCGCGCCGAGGAAGAGGAAAACGAGCGCACCGACGACCATTCCGGCCGCCGGCAGTCGGTCAAGTGCCCGTCGCGTCGTCGCTTCGCGTCTCATCCATCCCCCATTCCGAACCGGTCAATTGTGCGCTAATCGGTGCGGCCGCGCCACCCCGAAAGGGGCCTTCCGCTCGCCCGCCGGGCACCCGCCGGCCACCCGTCGGCCACCCGCCGGCCGCCCGCCGGTCGAACCGTCACGGGTCGGCGAGCTCGAGGAAGCCTGCGCCCACGGCGAAGGAGAGGGCGGCCAGAAAATCCGGGAGCCCCACGGCCGTCTCGCGCCGGTTGTACGCCTCGAACAGGTCCGGGACCTGATCGGAGTCCGGCGCGACCTCCACGAGCCGCCGGAGGTCGACGTTGCGCACGTAGCGCGCGCCGTCCGGGATCCGGTCGGAGATGAGGTGGGCCTCGAGGGCGATCCGGTCGTCGACCACGGCGGGTCGGCGTACGCTGGAGAGTCCCGCCGCCGGGCGGAGGTGCACGGCCGGCAGCGAGCGGATCGTCTCCCACGCCGTCCGCACCTCGGGGCGCGCCAGGAAGGCGTCGGCCCGGCGTTCGGCGAGCGAGCGGTCTCCCGGTTCCGACACCGCGGGCGTTCCGGGCGCCGGGTCGGGCCCCGGGATGTTCGCGCCCGCTTCCCGGGCCGCGGCCAGGCGGACCTCCCAGAACGCGTGACCGTTCGCGGCGGCGGCCTGCTCGAAGAAGGGGACGGACAATGCCCGGTAGGTGCGGTACACCTCGCGTTCCCGATCGTCGTACAACGCGCAGGCCGGTCCGGCCATGGCGTCGTCCTCGATCCCGGTATGGGTCACGATCGCGGCGAGCCAGGCGGAGGCGAGCGCCTTCTTGACGCCGTACGAGGAGAGAGGGTCGATGAACGAGCCGGCGTCGCCGACGAGGAGCAGGCCCGGCCGGCCGTGCGAGGTCGCGCCGTAGAGCGACGCGGGACATGCCCGCACGGGCCCGTCGAGCCGACCTCCTTCGAGGCGCTCGCCGAGCCGCGCCGCCTTGGCCAGTTCGGCGCGCCACATGCCGTCGAGGCCCCGCTCGCGCGCCAGGTGCGTGCGGCGCGGGTCGACCATCGCCGTGACGCAGCGGGTACGCCGCGAGGTCGGCACCGACCAGGCCCACCCATCCCGATAGCTCTCGATCAGAGTACAGCCGCGGTCCGGCGGGGCGTGGCCGCGGTCCGAGGTCCAGCGGCCGACGAGCGCGAGCGTCGCGATCCCGCGTTCGCGCGTTCGAAGGCCGCGCCGCGCGAGCACCCCGGCCCGGCCGGACGCGTCGAGCACCCAGCGGCCCCGGTAGCGCGCGGTCGAAGTGGCCACGCGCCATCCATCGGGCCCCTCGACCGTCTCGATGACCGGCCCGTCCGTCAGCAGGCGCGCGCCCGCCTCGAGGGCCACGCCGTGAAAGGCGGTCTCCAACGCCGCCCGCTCCGCGTGGAAGCCGCGCTCGGGCGCACCGAACCGTTCTTCCCGGCGGGGCATCCCGGCCCACCACACGGTGTTGCCTTCGTTCGGCACGAGGCCCGCCGCGTCCAGCGCGTCCAGCGCTCCCACGCGTTCGAGGAGCTTCCGCGCCGAGCCCGGGATCGACTCGGCGAGCCATTTCGCCGGCGGGGCCGGCCGTGTGATCAGCGCGACATCATGCCCGCGCCGCGCCAGCGACGCCGCGGCGGCGCAGCCCGCCGGCCCCCCACCGACGACCAGGACATCGCACGACCTGGCTGCCAGGTCGGCTTACCGCTCCCGCTGGCGCAGCACGTCGCCCCCGCTCGGCCCGTCCGTGGCGAAGCAGTAGAAGCGCCCGTCACCGCCGGTCCCGCGCAGATTCTCGAGGCTGCAGCCCCGCGATCCGTGAGCCTCGTTCCACGAGGTCGGGTTCTGGCCGCCACCCGTGCGGTCGTGGTGCCCGACGAGCGCGCTGCCCTCGCCGCCCGACGTCCAGTTGCTGCACGTCGTGTCCCCGTCCGCGTCCGAGGCCATGCCGTTCATGAGGGACCCGGTGAGGATGTCGTGCTGGTTCGGCTGGTCGCCCCGGCCGTTCACCTCATCGCCATTCTCCGTGAGGATCGTGGCCTTGGTCAGGTTCGGGCCGTTGCTGTGCAGGTGTTCGACATCGCGGGCGATCATCGTGCCCGCGTGGTTGTACCACGGCCCGCCTCCGATCCGGTCGCGAGCGTTCACGCCGCCCGCTCCCGTCGTGCTGAGGTAGGCCCGCCACATGCGGTCGGGCAGACCCGCCGCGTCGGCCAGCGTCTCGCAGTACGCGTCCGCGCCGTCGAGACCGCCGAGATCCGCGCCGTCCCCCGGATTCGAACTGGTGATGAAGAAGCTGATGTTCTCGTCCTGCGCCGCCGCTCCGCTCGCGCCGAACGCGAACAGGAGGGCAAAAAGGCTCGCTGTGCGTCTCATTTCAATACTCCCGTCCTGGTTTCTTCGTGCCGTTCGCCCGGCACGTCGCCCGCACACCTGCGGTTCGCTAGCGCCGGACGTACTTCCGCATCTGCCGGGGGCCGACCTCGGCCCCGTACAGGTTGCCATAAGCGTCGACCGCGATGCCCTCCGCCCCGCTCGTGCCCGACGCATCCTGATTGGGCTCCGGATCCGGGATGAAGGCCGTCACCCAACCGGTCGCCGCGTCGCCGATGTAGATCCCGCGCAGCCACCCCTTGTTGCGGCGCGCGTTCGACTCCGAATCCGTCGAGTAAAGGACATCGTCCTCGTCGATGAACAGCCCGCTGGGACGTCCGAACTGGTACCAGGTCTCGAGATGGTTCCCCTCCTGGTCGAAGATCTGGACGCGGCTGTTGCCGCGGTCGCCGACGAACAGGCGTCCCTGCGAGTCCATGGCGAGCGCGTGCGGATCGCGGAACTCGCCGTTCGCCGTGCCCATGCGCCCCCACTCCATGAGGAAGGCGCCATCGGGCGCGAACTTCACGATGCGGTTGTTGCCGCCCGCGTCGTGTCCGTCCGCGACGAAGATGCTGCCGTCGGGCGCGACGAGGATGTCCGAGGGCTTGTTGAAGTGGTTCGGGCCGTCGCCCGCCACGCCCTTCTCGCCGAGCGTCATCAGGACCTCGCCCTCGGGGCTGAACTTGTAGATCACGTGGCCCCATCCGTCCGGAACGGGCGCGTATCCAACCGCGTCGGCGACCCACACGCTGCCGTCCTCCTCGACGAACATCCCGTGTGGCCAGGCGATCATCCCCGAGCCGAAGCTCCGCACCAGGTTCCCCTCCGTGTCGAAGAGCAGGATCGGGTCGACATCGCTCTCGACGCACAGGTTCGCGCCGCACCGCTCGCCCACCCAGATGTGTTCCCCGTCCGGGGCCGGGTAGACGGCGCTGGTCGCGCCCCAGCCGCGTCCGTCGGGAAGCTGCCCCCAGCCGTCCATGGCCATGTACGGGTTCGGCGCCGTCAACTGCGCCGCGAGCGCGCCCGCGCCCGAAGCGACCGCCGTAAGCGCGAGTACCGCGATGGGTCCGATTCGCCTTGTCTTCCGCATCCATCCTCCTATGCTTCCGGTCCGCGCCATCCGCGTCATGTCGGGCGGGGACGATGGGACGTGACCGGCAAACCGGGCAAGCGGCGCATGGGGCGTCTCGAAACGGGCTACTCCGCCGGAGCGGTCCGTCCACCCCCCTTCGCTTTCGCCGCCAGCTTGCCGAAGGGTCCGCTGATCGCCCACGCCGCGCCCACGACGATGAGCGCCAGCGCCCCCCAGCGCATGAGCGCGGCGGCGAGCGCTCCGTCGAAGGCGGGCCACGTGAAGCGGTAGGCCAGCAGGTCGGAGCCCCGGTCCGTCATCCAGTGCCACCCCGTGTGCGCGAGCAGCGCCGAGCCGATGATCGTCCCCATGCGCTCCGCCACCACCTTGCGGAAGAGCAGTTCGACCGCCGGCGCCGCGACGGCGACCACGACCAACTGCCCCAGTTCCACCCCCACGTTGAACGCGAGCAGGGAGGTGAGCAGGTGTCCGCCCGCGAACTGCAGCGACTCGCTGAGCGCGAACGAAAACCCGAACCCGTGCACGAGTCCGAACCCGAATGCGAGCAGCCACCGTTTCCGCGGCTTCGCGCCCAGGATGTTCTCGAGCGCCATGTAGACGATCGAGAGCGCGATCAGGGTCTCGATCAGCGGCGGGAACCAGAGCGCCCGCGGTGCGATCCCGAAGGCGGAGGCGATGAGGGTGATCGAGTGCGCGATCGTGAAGGACGTGATGACCGGGACCAGGCCCCACAGCGTCCGCAGCGGGATGACGAGGCAGAGGAGGAAGAGCAGGTGGTCGATCCCGTCGAGGATGTGGGTGAAGCCGAGCGACACGAAGCGCAGCGCCGCCTGGTGCCAGCGGGGGTCGAGCCGCACGAGTCCCGGGTCGCCGACGTACTGGAAGACGCGCTCCGGCCGGTCCGGCGGCCGCAGGCGCAGCACCGTGACCGTCCGCAGGCCGAGGTGCGCGAATGCCGGATCGATCGAGAAACGGGACTCGTCCGACTCGATATCGTACTCCAGCAGGACATCGAGCAGAGCCTGACGCCACGGAAGCTGGAGTCCGGGGTCGAGCGGTGGGTCGTCAAAGTGCGCCAGGGCCGTCGCGTAGCTGGCGAAGGATCGGTCCGAGGGGAGCGAAATCCGCGTCGCGATGATCCGGGGGGGCGCCAGCCGCCGGTCCTCCTCGAAGAACGTGACGTAGTCGGCGAGCCACAACTGCGCGGCGTCGACGAGGAAGGGGCCGGCCGCCTCGAGAGCGAGGTAGCCGAGGCCGTACCGCGGAAACTCGATGTCCCGCATGGCCTCGAGCGGCGCCCGGACGAGAAAGCGGAGCCGCCCTCCCTCCGGCGTGACGAAGGCCTGCACGGTGACGTCCGCCGGAATCTCGTGCGGAAGGGCGGGGATCGCCGCGGCCCTGCGATCCGCCGTCGCCCGCTCGGCCGTGCGGTCCGGCGCCGCCCGCGCCGCGCCGGCCAGACTCGTCAGGCCGTAGAGCGTGAGGACGCACCCCGTCAGAAGCGCCGTGCGCCGGATTGGGCGGCGTGTGTGTCCTCGCTTCATCCGCGATCCCCGAACTCCGGGAGGTTGGGAAAGCACCCCTCGTCCGCCCGCACGATGGCGCGGCTGGCTCCCGCCGTCGACCCCGGCCGCTCTCTGGACGAATGCGAACGGCATCTGTAGCGTGAACTGATCCACGAATGGTCAGGATCGGGCGACTCGGCAGCGACTCAGGATCCGCAAGGAGCGACAGCCATGAACGGGAAGCGGCGAACCCTCATCTTCGGTGTGGTCGCGGGCATCGCCCTCGCGCTGGCGTGCGGCCAGGCGGCCATGGACGACGGGGCCCGGGCCAGCGAGGGGCAGGGCGTCGAGGCGCCGATGTTCGAGGTGGACCCGTTCTGGCCGAAACCACTGCCGGATCACTGGGTACTGGGCTCGGCCATCGGCGTGGGCGTGGACTCGCGCGACCACGTCTTCATCGTGCACCGCGGCAACCTCACCGAGCGTACCGAGGGCGGCGCCGACGCGGACCCGCCGATCGGCGAGTGCTGCCGGGCCGCGCCCCCCGTGCTCGAGTTCGATCCCGAGGGCAATCTCGTCAACGCCTGGGGAGGCCCCTCCGACGACTACGTGTGGCCCGGCTCGAACCACGGGATCACCGTCGACCACATGGACAACCTGTGGATCGGCGGCAACGGACCGAACGACACGCACGTCCTGAAGTTCTCGCGCGACGGAGAGTTCCTCGCCTCCTACGGCGAGCCGGAAGCGGGCCCTGAACCCGACAGCCACAGCGAGACGCACTTCAACCGCGTGGCGAAGCTCGCCTTCGACGCCGCGGCCAACGAGGCCTATCTCGCGGACGGCTACGGCGGCCGCCGCGTTGCCGTGCTCGACGCCTCGACCGGCGCCTTCAAGCGTTACTGGGGTGCGTACGGGAACGCGCCCGACGATACGCGTACGCCGCCCTACGACCCGGACGCGCCGCTCATCCAGCAGTTCCGGACGCCCGTGCACTGCGCCGAGCCTTCGCTCGACGGCCTCGTCTACGTGTGCGACCGTCCCAACGACCGCATCCAGGTCTTCCAGACGGACGGGACCTACGTCGACGAGGTGCGGATCGCGCCGCGCACGCTGGGCGACGGCTCCACGTGGGACATCGCCTTCTCGCGCGACCCGGAGCAGCAGTACATGTACGTGGCCGACGGGAAGAACATGCGGGTCTACATCATGGACCGCGCCTCGCTCGAGATCCTGACCAGCTTCGGCGACGGCGGCCGTCAGCCCGGCCAGTTCTTCGCCGTCCACAGCATCGCGACCGACTCGAACGGCAACATCTACACGACCGAGACCTACGAGGGGAAGCGCGTCCAGAAGTTCGTGTACATGGGCATGGGCCCGGTGCCGGCCGAGCACCAGGGGCCGCCCTGGCCGCGCGGCGACCAGTAGGAGTTCCGCGGGCGGTTTCCCGCCGCCGCGGCTCGAAGCGGCTTGACGAGGAGGGAGAAGCATGAACGCGAAGCGCCGAAACCTGCTGTCCTGCGTTGCGTTCGCGGGAGTCCTCATCGCCCTCGCCTGCGGTCAGGCCGCCATCGACGACGCGTCCTCGGCCGACGCGGGTTCGGCCGACGCGGGAGACGGGGCCGGCGTCGAGGCGCCGAGGTTCGAGGTGGACCCGTTCTGGCCCAAACCGCTGCCCGAACACTGGCTGCTGGGCTCCACGATCGGCGTCGGCGTGGACTCGCGCGACCACGTGTTCATCATCCATCGCCGGGCTTCGATCAACCCGGGTACGGAGTTGGGAGCGGAAGCCGATCCGCCGACGAGCGAGTGCTGCCGCGCCGCGCCCGAGGTGCTCGAGTTCGATCCGGAGGGCAACCTCGTGAACTCGTGGGGAGGCCCGTCCGACGGCTACGTGTGGCCCGAATCGAACCACGGCATCACCATCGACCACATGGACAACGTGTGGATCGGCGGCAACGGAGCGAGCGATTCGCACATCCTCAAGTTCTCGCGCGACGGCGAGTTCCTCGCTTCATACGGCCAGCCGCAATTGGGGCTCGATCCGGACAGCCACAGCGAGACGCGCTTCAACCGGGTGGCGAAGGTCGCCTTCGACGCGGAGGCCAACGAAGCCTACGTCGCGGATGGCTATGGCGGCCGCCGCGTGGCGGTGCTCGACGCGTCGACGGGCGCGTTCAAGCGGTACTGGGGCGCCTACGGCAACGCGCCGGACGACACGCCCCCGCCGCCCTACGATCCCGATGCGCCGCCCCTCCGGCAGTTCCGCACGCCCGTCCACTGCGCCGACCCCTCGCTGGACGGTCTGATCTACGTCTGCGACCGCGCCGGCGACCGGATCCAGATCTTCCAGACGGATGGGACGTACGTGGATGAGGTGATGATTGCGCCGCGCACACTCGGCGCCGGCTCGACCTGGGACATCGCCTTCTCACGCGATCCCGACCAGCGCTACATGTACGTCGCCGATGGGTCGAACCACAGAGTCTACGTCGTGGACCGGGCCTCGCTCGAGGTGCTGACCAGCTTCGGCGACGGGGGCCGGCAGCCGGGCCAGTTCATCGGCGTCCACAGCATCGCCACCGACTCGCAGGGCAACGTCTACACGACCGAGACGTACGACGGGAAGCGGATCCAGAAGTTCGTCTACATGGGCATGGGCCGTGTACCGGCCGAACAGGGCCCCCCCTGGCCAGGCGGCTAGGAGACCTGCAGGCGGGCGTAGAGGTAGCGGCCGTTGAACCCCATCGCCGAGAACGAGCGGTAGGGGAAAATCCCTCCGAACGTGTCCACCCGCGTCGGGAAGGAATCGAAGAGGTTCTCGCCACCGACCGAGAAGCGCCACCGTCCCGTCAGGTCGACGTGGACTCCCGCATCGAAGAGGACTTTCGGGTCGTGGCGTCGGATTCTGTGGGGGTGTTCGCCGACGCCGAGCGCGCGCAGTTCCTCCTGCGCCCCGAAATAGTTCGCCCCGAGGCCGAACTCGAACGCTCCGCTCGTGAACTTCGTCCGGAACACGCCCCGCCAGTCCGGGCGTCCCTCCTCGAGAAAGAAGACGTCGAACCCGTCGTAGATCCGGTACGATTCGTCCCGCAGCGCTTCGTTCTCCTTCACGCAGGCGGCAATGTCGTCGTCGGGGCAGCGGCCGCGGACCTGCCCCCAGTGCGCCGACGCGCTGAACTCGAGGTGTGACGCGTTCCCGACCCGCGGTCGCCATGTGGCCCCCGCATCGATGCCGTAGGACCGCAGGTCGATCGCGTTCGAGAAGAAACGAACGGACTCCACCGCAAGATCCGCCAGCAGAAGATCGACGAGGCCGCTCACGCCGCGGACCAATGGGTTGGACAGGAGAATGGCGTCGTCGACGTCCGTCGCATAACCGTCGACCGAGACGTGCAGGTCGTCCGTCGGCGCAAGCGCAAACCCCGCGCTGACGGAACGCGACCTCTCCCCCCGGAGAGGCGACGCGCCGACGGCCCGGGCTGCCGGAGCCTCCACCGGAAACGTGCCCGCCTCGAACCCGAGGCTGGCGCCCGGCTCGTCCGGATCTTCGCGCCGCCCCGCCGCGACGTGTCCGTAGTGGGACTGGCTCAACGCGGGCGGCCGGAATCCCGTGGACACGCTCGCACGGAAGACGGCGATCCGGGAGAGAGCCACGCGCAGCGCGAGCTTCCCGTTCAGGATGCCGCCGACGTCTCCGAAGCGTTCGTAGCGTCCCGCCGCGGAGATCAGGAGCTGACTCGCAAGCGGCGCGTCGACTTCACCGTGGAGGCTGAAACTCGAGCGGCGCCAGCTTCCGCTCTCCTCCGGCCGGAAGCCGGTGAAGCGCTGGGAGCCCGCGGCCGCGACGCCACCGCTCTGGGTCGGGTGAAAACCGTCGATCCTCGACGCGTGTTCCCCCGCCAGAATCCGGTAGCCGTCGAGACGGAACGTCGCCCCGAGGCCGAGGCTCACCGGCCCCGCGCCGAGTCCCGTCTCGATCCGGCGCCACACGTCCGCATTCGCGAGGAACTGGCGGTTCTCGAGCGAGCCCGTCGAGAACCGGGTCCGGTTCGGAATCCCCGGATCGTCCGCCGTCCCGAGTACCCCGTCCGCGCCGGGGGCGCACGCCGACTCGAGGCAGGGCCCGAGCGACGGGTTGAGCGTGTCGAAGAGGTCGTTGTCGAGTCGATTCGAGCCGTACTGGGCGTTCAGGTCCCAGTTCCAGCCCCCCTCGAAGCCGGGCTCGGAGCGATACCGCGAACCGGTCCCGGACCCGGCCCCCGGCCGACCGTCCCCGACGCGCCGCAAGCCCGTGACGAGAGAAACGTCCCGCGTGTCGGAGTCGAAGCGCGGAAGAAAGCCGAGCGGATGGATCCCCGGCCAGTTGCGGTCGTCCATCGAACGCACGAAGAAGCCCGCGTTCCGTTCCCGGCGCCGGCTGTAGCCGCCGAACGCATAGAGTTCAGCGCCGGGGCCGGCGCGCGCCGAAAGGGGGAGTTCGAAGTTGGCGAACAGCATGAAGTTGGAGGACTCGCCGTCGCCCCACAGGTGGTTCGGCTGCGCCACCTCGTTGTGTTTGCGGATGACGACACCTCCGTCGACGAAATCCGCGTCCCCCGGGAGGACTTGATCGCGGCCGTCGGCGCCCGCGCGGTTCGTGGGTTCCCGCTGGCTGAACGCGCCCGTGAGGTTGAGGACAGCCGCGCGGCCGATCCCGAGTCCCCAGTTTCCGGAGAAGTCGTAGCGCAGCCCGTCGTCGTCCCATTCGTCCGGAAAGTGATGGCCGACGGAGGCGATGAACTCGGGCGCGGAGACCGTGTTTCGGAGACGCAGGTCGATGACTCCCGCGATCGCGTCGGAGCCGTGCCGCGTCGCGCCCCCGTCGCGTACGACCTCCAGGCGGTCGATCGCGTGAAGCGGGAAGGCGTTCATGTCCACGCCGCTCGCGCCCGGAAAAGCGCCGCCGCCCGGCGTGTGCACGACCGCGGTGGCGTGGCGGCGTTTCCCGTTCAGGAGGACGAGCGTGTGGTCCGGCGATAGCCCGCGCAGCCCGAACGGCCGAACGCCCGACGTGAGGTCCGCGACCTGCCGGCGCGGGAAGTAGGCGGATGGCAGGAGTTCGTTGAGGGCGGCGGCGAGTTCGGCCTGTCCGGCCTCGATAATGTCCGCTCGCGAGAGGGTCTCCACGGACGCATCCCTCTCTTCGCGGACCTCGGGCGCGAGCGTGTCCGGGGGTACCCGGCCCGGCGGGCTCGACTGCGCCTCGGCGACGAAAGGCGCGGCGGCGGAGATCGTCGCGGCGCCGGCGAGGAGTAGCGTCCTGGTCATCCCGCACGTTCACACGCGCTCGCGCTGAGCGCCAACCTAGGACCTAGCGTCGGGGCCAGCCGCCTCCAACACTGCCGACACCGCCGACGCCCCCCCTCGGCCCCGAAAGCGGCAGCCCGAATCCGATGCGGCCTCCGACGCCGGTACGTCCCGGGATGATGCAATCCGTCCCGATGCCCGTGATGGTGACGCCTCCTCCGCCGAATCCCCGACCGGAGCCGCTGCCGGTACGTTCTCCCAGACCCGGGAACGCCCCGGCTTCGGGCCGGCGCCGGAGGATGCCCCGATTCGGCGTCGACGCGGCGGGCTGCTCCGGCGCCAGCGCCAGCGCGGGGAGCGCCAACGGCGATGCGGGAGCCGCCGCGAAGGCCGGAAGCCCGGCGTTCGAGCCCCCCGCCAGCGGCACGGAGACCGAGGGGAGTCGCACGGGCACTGCCGCCGCAGGGGCCGCGCCCTGTCCGCCGCCGCCTTCCGCCGAACCCGCCGCTCCGCCCGAGGGCAACGCGCCCGGGGGCTGGATCCGCACGACTTCGATGGTCCGTTTCGGCGGTCGCTCCGCGGTGGATCCGGAGCGGTCGAAACCGGCGGCGGCGTGGGGACTCTCCGGGATCGTCACGGCGACCCAGGCGAGAAGGGCCACGTGCACGAGCGCCGACACGCCCAGCGAGATCGCAACGCGCCCGCGCACTGATGGGCGCCGGCTCGAGGGGCGCCCGGAAACAGAGTTCGTCACGTTGTTTGGCCTGACCCTCGTTCTCTGAAGCATCGAGCTCCGATTCCCCGGTTTCGTCGGCCTCTGCGCGCGTCCGTGGCGCAGCTTCTTCATGACAGACGATCCGAACCGGCTCCGGGTCACATCGGGTCACATCGGACGCCCACCACCCTCCCACGCTGTACGGCGCGTGGGCGGAGCGCAAGATTCGGGGTTCGGCTGTAATGGACGACTCCCGAAGGATACGGCAACCCGTGGCAGAATCTCCCTTCGCCCGACCGGTGACCCGAATCGTACGGACCCTCCTCGCGTTGGCGCTGCTCGGTACTTCCGCGTCGGCGGGCGCACACGCCCAGCCCGTCAACGATGGATGGCTCGATCTCCTCGAATGGCGCTCGATCGGACCCACGCGCGGTGGCCGCGTGCTCGGCGTGGCCGGCCACGCCACGGACGATCTCGTCTTCTACCAGGGCGGCGCGGGCGGCGGCGTCTGGAAGACGGAGGACGGCGGGGCGAACTGGCGCAACGTCTCCGACGGCTACTTCGGCACGGGCTCCGTCGGGGCCGTCGAGGTCAGCCGCTCCCACCCCGACATCGTCTACGTCGGCATGGGCGAGACCTGCATCCGCGGCAACGCCTCGCACGGCGACGGCGTCTATCGCTCCGACGACGGGGGAGCGAGCTGGCGGCGCCTCGGGCTCGCCGAGACGCTCCAGATCGCCCGGGTGCGCGTACATCCGGAGAACCCCGACATCGCCTGGGTGGCCGCGCTCGGCGACGCGTGGGGCGCGAGCGCGGCACGCGGCGTCTACCGGACCCGCGATGGCGGCGCGACGTGGGAGAAGGTCCTGTACCGGGACGAGAACTCGGGGGCGATCGACCTCGTTCTCGACCCCGCGAATCCCGACATCCTGTACGCGTCGCTCCTGGAACTGAGGCGCTTCCCCTGGGGTTTCCGCAGCGCGGGCCCCGGCACCGGACTCTTCAAGAGCACGGACGGCGGCGACACCTGGACCGAACTGACCGACAACCCCGGTCTCCCGTCCGGTCTCAAGGGACGGATCGGCATCGCCGTCTCGCCACGGAACTCCGATCGCCTGTGGGCGATCATCGACGCGGCGCGCGGGGTGAAGGGGATCTTCCGCTCCGATGACGCGGGAGCGACGTGGACCCGCGTGAACGAGGACGCCAACCTCCTCCAGCGCCCCTGGTACTACCACCACATCGTCGCCGACCCCGGCGATGAGAACACCGTCTTCGTCCTCAACGTCTTCCTCTGGAAATCGACGGACGGCGGCGAAACCTTCGAGCGTGTGTTCACGCCGCACCCGGATCACCACGACCTGTGGATCGATCCCGCGAATCCCCGGCGGATGGTCAACGGCAGCGATGGCGGCGCCGCGGTGAGCTTCGACGGCGGCCTCTCGTGGTCGAGTCTGCTCAATCAGGCGACGGCGCAGATGTACCATGTGACCGCCGACAACCAGACGCCCTACCGGCTCTACGCCTCTCAGCAGGACAACACGTCGATCTCCGTCCCCGTCCGCTCGGATTTCGGCCGCATCAGCATCGAGGACTGGTACACCGTGGGCGGGGGTGAAGACGGCTACATCGCGGTGAACACCGAGGACCCCAACATCGTCTACGCGGGAGATCACCACTGGGTGTACCGGTACGACCACCGCAACCGGCAGGTGCGGGACATCTCCCCGAACCCGGAGACGCACTACGGCTGGGGCTCGGCCGACATCAACTACCGGTTCTGGTGGACCTACCCCGTGATGACCTCGCCTCACGATCCGGACGTCCTCTACGTCACCTCGCAGCACGTCCATCGGACGACGGACGAGGGTCACGGCTGGGAGGTCATCAGCCCCGACCTCACGCGCGCCGACCCGCGGACGCTGGAGCCGACGCCCGCGTACGAGGATGAGGAAACGGGAGAATACTGGGGGCCGATCACGCGGGAGGCGTACGGTCCCGAGTGGTACGCCACGATCTTCGCGTTCGCCGAATCGCCGCTCGAGCCGGGGCTCCTGTGGGCGGGGTCGGACGACGGATACATCCACGTATCGCGCGACGGCGGCGCAAACTGGGAGGACGTGACGATCCCGGATCTGCCCGAGTTTGCGTTGATCTCCATCCTCGAGCCGTCGCTTCACGATCCTGCAACGGCATATGTCGCCGCGACGCGCTACAAGCTCTCCGACCACGCCCCGTACCTGTACCGGACCACCGACTACGGGGAGACGTGGACGCGGATCGTGGCGGGGATCCCGGACAACGACTTCACGCGCGTCATCCGGGAGGATCCGGGGCGGGCCGGGCTCCTGTACGCCGGCACCGAACGCACGGTCTACGTCTCGTTCGACGCGGGGGACTCGTGGCAGCCGCTGAGCCTCAACCTCCCGGTCGTCCCCATCCACGACCTCGTGCTCCGCGACGGCGACCTCGCGGCGGCCACGCACGGGCGCTCGTTCTGGGTGCTGGACAACGTGGATCTGCTCCATCAGTTCGCGGCCGGGGAAGCGGCGAGCGAGCCGAGGCTCTTCCGTCCGCCGACCACGACGCGCTTCAACCCCGGCGCCTCGCCTGCCGCCCTGTTCTCGGCCATGGGTCGGCCGGGCGCGGGCGACCCGGCGGGCGCGAATCCGCCGGACGGCGTCGTCATCCCCTACTACCTGCCCGAGACCGTGCCGGGCGGGGTCACGCTGCGCATCTGGGAGGGCGCGGCGCTGATCCGGGAGTTCTCGAGCGAAACGGCCGCGGCGCCGGCGGGGATGGACTTCTTTGGCCTGGGCGGCGGGGGCGCGGCGCTCTCGGCCGAAGCCGGGGCGCACACCTTCGTATGGAACCTGCGCGTGCGGCCCGCGGAGGTGCTCGACGACGCCGTCTTCCAGGGAAGCGCGCAGGGTCCTCGCGTGCCGCCCGGCGACTACACCGTCGAGCTGGATCTGGGCGAGCGGACCCTCTCGCAGCCCTTCGCGGTCGTCCGCGACCCGCGCGTCGACGTGACGGATGAGGAACTCCGCGCGCAGTTCGAGTTCCTGTTGGAGGCGAGAGATCGCTTGACGGAAACCATGGAGCTCGTCGCGAGGATCCGCGACCTGCGCGCCCAGGCCGAGCGGGTCGTGGAGCGCGGCGGAAGCGGAGATGCGCTGCGCGCCGCGCTCGCGGAACTGAACGGCGAACTCTATCCGGTCGAGGAGCGGCTCGTGCAGTACCGAGCCCGCGCGGGGCAGGATCTGATCGCGAACCCCACCGCCATCGACAGCAAGCTGGCGCGGCTGATGGGATTCGCCTCGATGGGCGATGGCCCGCCCACACGGGGACAGATCGATCTGCTGGCCCGGCTGGGGGCCGGAATCGAGGAGCGCGCCGCGGCGGTGGACGAAATCGAGCGCACGACCTGGGCGAACCTCGTGAGGCTCGTCCCCTGAACGGGGCCGGGGCGGTTAACGGTCGCGCGTCGTGATCACGAGGGCGCCGACGTAACCGTCGCCCCCGTAGCGCGCGGAGGCTTCCGTACGCGTCAGGATCTCGATCCGGCTCACCTCGTCGATCGACAGCTCGCGGATCGCGTTGACGCCATCGCCTTCGCGCCTCTCGTCGATGCGTACTTCCACCGCCTGCTCCCGGAAGGATCTCCACGAACTCAATGTCACCGACGTGAGGAGGATAACCTCGCCGAGCGTGCTCATCCGGTCGAACCTCAGCAGCGAGTGTTGGCGCAGCAGCTCGTACACGCTCATCTCGGGGAGGTCCACGAGGTCCTCGGCGCGGATGACTTGAGAGCCCAGAATCCGGGTCCGGCTGCCCCCCGCGGCGAGGGACCCGACCTCTTCCCTCCGTTCGGGTTCCACGGTCAGGGAGAGCAGGAGATCCTGCTGGGCCAGGGTGACGGCCGTGGTGTACGGGACGGCTTCACCTCGCCATCCGCCGAAGACGGCCCGCAACGCGATCTCCATGTCCCGCGGCAACCCGCAGATGGCGTAGAGGCCGTCCATGCCGACCTCGGCTTCGACCCGTTGACGGGCGTCGAACTGCACCCAGCTGGCCGCAACGGTCGCGCCGGGCACGATCGTCTCCGCCTCCGGATCCGTCACGTAGCCTACGACGGCGGCTTCCGTCTCCGGATCCCCGACGGGACAGAAGTCGGCGAAGGACTGGGCGGCCGCGGAGTTCGCGACCACGAGCATCAGCGCGGGCGCCGCAAGGCGCGCAAACGAGTGCGGCATGTCGACTCCTAGCGGCCTCGCGTCGTGATCACGATCGCTCCGACGAAACCGTCTCCGCCGTAGCGCGCGGACGCCTCGGTACGCGTCAGGATCTCGATGCGGCCGATCTCATCGATCGACAGGTCGCGGATCGCCGCGACGCCGTCCACCTCCCGCCGCTCGTTGATCCTCACCTGGACGGACTGCAGACGGCCCGCGCGGAGGCTCGATGTGGCGGACGTGAGGAGGATGACCTCGCCCAGCGTGCTCACCCGGTCGAATCTGAGGAGTTGGTGCCGGCGAAGAAGCTCGTACACGCTCATCTCCGGCAGATGAAGGAGATCCTCCGCGCGGATGACCTCCGAACTGAACGCCTGCCCCCTGCCGCCGCCGGCCGCCAGCGATCCGACCTCCTCTCTCGTCTCGGGCTCCCCGGTAAGCGAAATGAAGAGATCCGACTGGGCCAGCGTGGCGGACGTGGTATAGGGGACGGCTTCACCGCGCCGGTCTCCGAGAAGCGCCCGCAGCACGACTTCCGTGTCCCGGGGCAGTCCGCAAAGCGCATAGAGACCCTGAATGTCCGTCTGTACTTCGATCCGCTGGCGGGCGTCCTCCTGCACCCAACTCGCCGCCACGGTCGCACCGGGGACGATCGTCTCCGCTTCAGGATCCGTCACATAGCCCACGACCGCCGCTTGCGTCGCTTCGTCCCCGCCGGGACAGAAGTCGACGAACGACTGGGCCGCCGCGGAGTTCGCGACGACCAGAAACAGGACAGGTCCCTGAAGGCGCACGAACGGGTGCCGCATGTCGATCTCTCTCCTCTTCGATGGCTCTCTCGGCCCTGGCACGCGCTGCCGGCACGATGCCCACCATGCCCATCATGCCCACGGTGCCGTACCGATGCCGATGGAGGTCGCGGTGCGAGCGACCCACCGACCTTTTAGGATACTCCCGGTCCGGTTCGCGTTTAGTCCGGGGCTCGGCCAGGAAACCGGCAACCCCGGTCTTTCCCGTACCCCGCAACATGCCGCGGGTGCCGCCCGAAGCCTTACGGAGGAGCCGCTGAACAAGATCGACCGAAGGGATTTCGTGCGTCGCGCCGGCCGCTGGGCGGGGACCGCGGCGCTCGCGCCTTCGCTCTCGGGTCTCGCGGCGTGCGCCGGACCCACAGCCGCGTCCACGCGCCGGACCGCCCGCGGAGCCGCCGGATACGGCCCCCTGAGCCCGGCGGGCCCGGAACTCGCCCTCCCCGAGGGGTTTTCCTACGCCGTCCTCAGCGTGGAGGGCCGCCCGATGTCGGACGGCCGCCCCACGCCCCGCGCCCATGACGGAATGGGACTCTTCCCGGTGAACGACGATGTCGTCCGCCTGGTGCGAAACCACGAGGATCAGGACCCTCCCGGCGTCGCGGTTCCGCTGGTGTCCCCCGACTTGGCGTACGATCCCCTGGCGGGCGGCGGCACGACGACGCTGGAGGTCCGGATCGAGGCGGATGGGCGTGCGGTTCTCGTGCGGGACTTCGTGAGCGCCGGGGGGACGATGATCAACTGCGCGGGGGGGACGACTCCGTGGCGCAGTTGGCTGACGTGCGAGGAAACGACCTTCGGACCGGGGCGCGGCTGGACGGTGCCGCACGGGTACGTGTTCGAGGTCCCCGCCGATGCGGACGAAGCGGTCCGCGCCGAGCCGTTACGGGCCATGGGACGGTTCACGCATGAGGCCATCGCGGTGGACCCCGAGACGGGGTTCGTCTACGAGACGGAAGACTACAATCGTCGCTCGGGGTTCTATCGCTTTCGCCCCCACACTCCCCGCGTTCTCCGGGATGGGGGCGTTCTGGAGATGCTCGCCGTGCGGGGGGCGCCGCAGGTGGATCTCCGCACCGGCCAGCAGCCGGGCGCCTGGCGCGAAGTCGAATGGGTGCCGATCGAGAACCCCGATCCCCCCGAGGCCGAGCGCAGCGCGACCACGGTGTGGGCGGAAGGGTTCGAGGCCGGCGGGGCCCGGTTCTCCCGGCTCGAGGGCTGCTGGCACGCGGACCGGAGCATCTACTTTCACGCGACGAACGGGGGCGACGCGCAGCTGGGCCAGGTCTGGCGGTACGTGCCGGAAGAGGAGGCGCTCGCGCTCGTCTTCGAGTCGTCGTCGGAGGACGTGCTCTCCGGTCCGGACAACCTCACGGTGAGCCCCCGGGACGGGATCCTCATCTGCGAAGACAACTCCGGCACGACGCACCTCCGGGGGCTGTCGCCTGCGGGGGAGATCTTCCCCTTCGCCCGGAACCTCCTGAACGTCCGCGAGTTCGCCGGTGCCTGCTTTAGTCCCGATGGCCGGACGCTGTTCGTCAACCTGCAGGGAGACACGATCTCGATGGGTCCCGGGCATCTCGGCCAGACGTTCGCGATCTGGGGGCCCTGGGAGCGGGGGGCGCTCTGAACCGGCGAAGGGCCGCGTTCGGCGTGGCGCTTGCCATCGCGCTCTCCGGGCAAGCCTGCGTGTGGTCCGCGCCGCTCGCGACCACGCCGTCCGACGACCCCCCGCTTTACGCCATCGGCTGGGCGGAGACCGGCATCGCCTCGTGGTACGGCGAACCGTTTCACGGCCGGAACACGGCGGCCGGGGGCACCTACGACATGGACGGCATATCGGCCGCCCACCAGACGATCCCGTTCGGGACCCCGATCCGCGTGGACAACCTCGACAACGGCCGCTCCATCGAACTCGCGGTGACCGATCGCGGCCCCTTCGTGCGCGGCCGCATCCTGGATGTATCCCGGGCGGCGGCGAGGGAGCTCGGAATGATCGGCCCCGGCACGGCGCGCGTACGGATTACCGTCATCGGGCCGCCGAACGCGGTCTCGGCGCTCGGCGACTGCGTCGTCGTCCAGGTCGCCTCCTTTCGGGAGCGTCGAAGCGCCGAGGCGAAACGGGACGAGGTCGCGCGGGCGGGGTTCGAAGCCTCGATCGAGCCGTACGAGGATGTGTATCGCGTCGTGGCCGGTCCCTTCGCGGAGGAGCCCGCGGCCGACCGCGCCCTGGAAACGCTCGGCGGGTTCATGCGCCCCTGTTGACGTGACCTCGCGCGCGCTTCAGTCGTGCTAGAGCGGAATAGCGAAGGTCCGGTGCCGCGGGTAACTTTCGGCACCCCCTGACTGCTTGCCGTCCGCGAGCCGGCACGGCCCCCCGGGGACCAGGAACCCGGGACGGTCGAACGCAGTGGTCTCCTGGTGGAGGATGTATGCTTCGGAGAACCCACGCGCTCGTCGCGCTTGCCGCTCTCGCCGTCTTCTCGGGCCCCGCCGCCGCCGCGCTGGAGGCGCAGGCCGGCCGGTATTTCGGGCGGAACAAGGTCGTCTACGAGTCCTTCGACTTCGAAGTGCTCAAGACCGAGAACTTCGACATCTACTACTACGACGAGAGCGCGGCCGGCGCGCAGATGATCGGCCGCCAGGCCGAGCGCTGGTACGCTCGCATCTCGCGGGTGCTCAACCACGAGTTCCGCCAGCGCCAGCCGATCATCCTCTACGCCGACCACCCGGACTTCGAGCAGACGAATACCTCCGGACAGTTCATCGACGAGGGCACCCAGGGATTCACCGAGATCCTGAAGCGACGGCTGGTCATGCCGATGATGGTCTCGATGCACGAGACGGATCACCTCCTCGGACATGAACTCGTGCACGCCTTCCAGTTCGACATGACGGGGCAGGGGACGGGCGGCCCCGGGCTGGATATTCCCGGCGCGATCCGGCTCCCGCTGTGGTTCATCGAAGGGATGGCCGAGTATCTCTCCGTCGGCCCCATCGACCCGTTCACCACGATGTGGATGCGTGACGCCCTGGATCTGGAAGACGGGTTTCCGACGATCCCGGAACTCGGCAACCCGCGGTTCTTCCCGTACCGCTACGGACACGCCTTCTGGTCCTACGTCGGCGGCGCGTTCGGGGACGACCGCATCGGCCGGATCCTCAACCTCGCGGCGCGCACCGGAAACGCGCTGGCCGCGATCGAGGCCGTGCTGGAAGTCCCGATCGGGGAACTCTCCGACCGCTGGAAGAGCGAACTCGAGACCTATTTCGCGGATGCGCGGCAGGAGACGAACTCCCCGGACGAATACGGCCGCCGCGTCATCTACGAGCCTGTCGAGGAAGGGAAGCTCAATCTCGGTCCGGCGATCAGCCCGGATGGCAATGAGGTGGTCTACGTCTCGCAGAGCGACCTCTTCTCCCTCGAGATGTTCCTCGCGGACGCGCGCACGGGCGAGGTCAAGCGCCGCCTGACGAACAATGCGGTCGACCCGCACTTCGAGAGTCTCCAGTTCATCCATTCGGCGGGGGATTGGCACCCGGACGGCCGCCTGCTCGCGATCGCCGGCATCAAGACCGGCGATCCCCTGCTCACGATCATGGAGGCGGCGACGGGGAACATCGTGAAGGAGATCCGACTCCGGGGATTCCAGTTGGGCGCGATCTTCACGCCGAGCTGGTCGCCCGATGGGTCGCACGTCGCGTTCAGCGGCCATTCCGCCGGCTTCACGGATCTGTACCTCGTCAACATCGAGACGGAGCAGTTGACGCGGCTCACGGCGGACCCCTTTGCGGACCTCCAGCCCGCCTGGTCGCCCGACGGGCGGTCGCTCGCGTTCACCACGGATCGGTACACGACCGACCTGGAGTTGCTCGTCGCGGGTCCCTACCAGATCGCGCTGCTGGACCTGGAGAGCGGTGAGATCCAGGGGCTGCCGGGCTTTGACGACCAGTTCCGGAACTACAATCCGCAGTGGGCCCCGGACGGCCGGAACCTGTACTTCGTGTCGGACCACGACGGGATCGCGAATCTCTACCGGCTCGACCTCGAGACGCGCGAGCGCTACCTGATCACCGATCTGTGGACCGGCGTGAGCGGACTCACGGCCATCAGCCCGGCCATCTCGGTGGCCCGCGGCACGGGCGATGTCGCCTTCAGCGTCAACAAGGGCGGGCCGTTCAGCTACGAGATCTACGTAGCCGACGATCCGGAGGTCCTGGCCGGCCAGCCCGCTCCGGAGATGCTCGTGGGGGTCGACGCCTCGATCATCCCGCCCCGGGAGCGGATGTCGACCGCCCACGCGGAACTCCTCACCAACGCTCGCCTGGGCCTGGCCGACCCGATCACCTTCGAGGACGACGAGTACCGCTCGCAGCTGTCCCTCGATTTCATCTCGCAGCCCACGATCGCCTTCGGAGCGAGCGACTTCGGGGTCTTCTTCGCGGGTGGCGCGGCGCTGTTTTTCTCGGACCTGCTCGGGAACCGAACGCTCCAGACGATCCTGCAGGTCAACACGAGCTTCGGGAACGTGGTCCAAGGGACGGCGCTTCTCGCCGGCTACGAGAACCTGTCGAGCCGCTGGAACTGGGCGTTCATCGGTGGGCAGGTGCCGCTGGTCACGCGCCAGTTGTCGGTGCAGCACGTCCTGGTGGGGGACCGGCCCGTGAGCGTCTTCCGGGACTTCCGCTGGTTCGAGATCAACCGGGAGCTGACCGGCATCGTCGCCTATCCGTTCAACCGCAACTCGCGGATCGAATTCTCCGCGTCCGCGCGTCAGATCGACTTCTCCGGCGAGATCGAGGAGTTCGGGATCGACTCCTTCACGGGCCAGTTGCTGGGCACGGAGGAGACCGATCTGCGGGACTGTGATGGAGAGACGCTGTCATTCGGGCAGGATCCGTGTGCGCCGGAGTCGCTCTACACGGCGAGCGGAAGCGTCGCCCTCGTATACGACAGTTCCATCTTCGGCGGCACGAGCCCGATCGCCGGACAGCGCTACCGTCTGGAAGTGGAGCCGGCGATGGGAACCCTCGACTTCCTGACGGTGACGGGCGACGTCCGCCGGTACGTCCGCGCCGGACCCTTCACGGTGGCCGGCCGGGCCCTTCATTTCGGCCGCTGGGGGGGCGGTTCGGACGACTGGCGTCTCGGACGACTCTATCTCGGGGTGCCGTCTCTCGTGCGCGGCTACGGGAACAGGTCCATCGGGATCGCGGAGTGCACCGGCGCCGGCGGCCAGGTCGGACTCTTCAGGTGCCCCCTGTTCGAAAACCTCACGGGAAGCCGGGTGGCGGTAGGAAACCTGGAGTTGCGGCTTCCCCTCCTGGGCGGGATCGGCGTGATCCGGGCCCCGGGCGTACCGCCGGTCGAAGTGGGCGTCTTCTATGACATGGGCAAGGCGTGGTCGGGCGAGACGGCCCTCAACTGTCCGACCGGGGACTGCGGCTTCGAGGATCGGGACTGGGTGTCGAGCGCCGGCTTGCTGACGAGGGTCAACCTCTTCGGCCTCATGATCGCCGAACTCAGTTTCGTCCGGCCCTTCGATCGCCCGGAAAAAGGCTGGATCTGGCAGTTCAATATGACGCCCGGCTTCTGACGGCGGCGCCGGCGGCCGCCGCGGAGGGCGATTCATGGGCTTGATCCGGAGCTGGCTCGTCAACGCGGCGGCGCTGTACATGACGGCGCGGCTCCTCACCGGAGTGCGGGTCGAGAGCGCGGAGGCGCTCATCGGCGGGGCGCTCGCGCTCGGCCTCATCAACGCGATCGTGCGGCCGGTGCTGCGCCTCGTGACCTTCCCGATCACCGTCCTGACGTTGGGACTGTTCTACTTCGTCCTCAACGGCCTGATGTTTCAACTGGCCGCGTCACTGATCCCGGGGTTCGAACTCGACGGTCTCGTCACGGCGATCGGGGGTGCGCTCATCATGTCGATCGTGGCGACGGCGCTGCACGTCTTCCTCAAGCCGCGCAAGAAGAAGTAGTCAGGCGTAACTCAGGCGTAACTCAGGCGTAATAGGGGTTGCTGCCGGCGGCGTGGTCGGTCACGTCCTGCACGTCGACGATCTCGGGGGCCGCGTCGCGGATCATCTGCTTGATCCCCTGCGTGAGCGTCACGGAGGCCATGCCGCAGCCCTGGCACCCGCCGCCCATCGTGACGTAGACGACGTTGTCGCGGACGTCGACGAGACGCACGGTGCCGCCATGCGACGCCACCCCCGGGTTGATCTGCTCGTCGATGACGCGGCGCACACGGTCGACGAGGGGCCCGTCCAGCGGCTTGGAGCCGAGCGGCTGGATGTTGGGATTGTTGAAATGAAAGCCCGAGCCCTGGAGCGACTCCACCCAATCGATGCGGGTGCCCGCAAGCATGTCCGCGCTCCCGGCGTCGATGACGACCTCGAAGCCGGGGGCGTCGAACGACTGGTCCTTCGCTTCCCGCTCGAAGGGTTCGATGAGCGCCATCTCGTATTCCGGCGCGATGGGGCTCGCGTTCTGGACGCTGACGCGCACCGCGAGGCCTTCCGCGGGGTCTTCTTCGATGAACGATCGGATCCGCTCGCAGGCGGCATCCGTGAATATCAGAAAATCCTGGTCGGACACGTCATTTCTCTCCCGCGGCCACCGCCGCCCTCAGATCGCTTGCCGTATAGAGTACCATCGTCCGCAGGCCCGCCTCCTCCAGCGTGGCCCTTCCCCCCTCCTCGCGGTCCACGAGGCCGAGTACGCCGAGCACCTCGCCGCGCGCCCGATTCACCGCCTCGACCGCCTGGAACGCGGATCCGCCGGTCGTGATCACGTCCTCGACGACGACGACCCGGGCGCCGGGTTCGAAGCAGCCCTCGATCCGCTGCCCCTTGCCGTGCCGCTTGGCGCGCTTGCGGACCGAAAACGCGTGGATCGGATCCCCCGCGCGCCAACTGTCGGCGGCGATCGCGTAGGCCAGCGGATCCGCGCCCATCGTGAGGCCGCCGACCGCATCCGGCCGGAGTCCGGCGTCCCGGATGGCCGCGAGACCGACCTCGCCCATCAACACCTGCCCGTGCGCGTGCATGGTCGTCGTCCGGCAGTCGATGTAGTAGTCGCTCCGGGCGCCGGAGGCGAGCACGAAGTCCCCGAGCCGGAACGAGCGCTCGGCGAGCAGGTTCAGAAGTCTCGATTGAGCGGAATCATGGGCGGAATCATGAGCGGAATTCAGCGGACCCCCTGGCTGACCTGGCGAATCGCCTGGCCGGATTCGACGTCGCAGCGGGCGCAGAGCCCGTACAGCTTGAGTTGACGCCTCAGTACATGGAAACCGAATTGTCCGGCTACCTCCGTCTGGAGCCGGTTGAGTTCATCGCGCTGGAAGCGGACCACGTCTCCGCACGCCGTGCAGATCAGGTGGTCCTGCTGCGCGCGGCCCACCTTCGCCTCGTATCGCTTGAACCCCTCGTCGAAGTCGTGCTCCGTTGCGAGACCGACGCGAACCAGGAGGCTCAGGGTCCGATAGACCGTCGCCTTCCCCGCGCGTTCGCCGTCGCCCCGCAGGCGTTCGACGACCTCGTCCGCGGAGAGTCGCTGTCCCGACTCGAACAGCACGCGGGATATCGCTTCCCGCTGATGGGTGACAGGCAGATGATGCTCCTGCAGCGCGGCCCGGAAGAGGCCGAGCATCACGGCGGCGCAGCCGAGCGGCGGTCGGGGAGCGAGGGTGTCCGTGGTCATGGTGTTCTCAACGCGCTGAGAAGATAAGCGCGCTCGTCACGCCTGCAACCGCTGCGCCTCGAAGTCGTCCACGACCTGCCTCAACAGGCGGTCGACGGGGGAGGCCGGCCGGGGCGTGAGGAATCGGTCCGAAAAGCGGTTCAGCGCGACGCGGAGGGCGGTGAAGGTCTTCGCGGCGTCGCGATAACAGCCATCGAGTCGTTGGCGGCGGGCGAAGGGGGCGTCGGCGGCCAGCGAGAAGCCGGTCTGGCCCATCGCCTCGTAGTAGCCGAGGTCGGGGCCCGCTCTCCGTCGCTCCCGCGTGCAGATCCAGTCCGGGAAGAGGCCCGACAGCCAGAGCGCGAAGTTGCCGAGATGAGCGCTGAGCAGAAAGCCGCGACGACCGTCCGATTCCGCGATCTCCGCCACCAGGTCGACGAGATAGTGGTACTCGCAGTCGTCGTATTCGGCGATCCGGTGTGCCCGCGCCTCCCTGGCGAAGTGGAGGAAGATCGAGGTCACGTAGTCGGCCATGAGACGGGACTCGACGCCGCCCTCGAGCAGGCTGTGGCGCAGCGACACGTAGGAGAAGAGCGCCAGCGGGAGCGCCGAAAGCCCCGGTTCGGCGGCGAGCGCGCCGGGCGCCTTCGGGTGATCGAGCAGCGCGTCGATCCCCCGCTCCGAGACCAGCGTCTCGAGGCGGGTCCGGTCCTCGCCCTCGTGAGCAAGCAGGTAGACGAGCCGGGCCGCATCGTCCCGGCCGAAGGAAGCTCTGACATCCGGAAGAATCATGCCGCCCCCCTTACCCGTGGTCCTCCGCCCGTCGGCCCCGCCACCTCGTTCCATACCCCAACCTCGCCTGCTAGTTTTCCCTGTGAGAGCGGAGGCCGCAACGGAGTCGACCCGGATGACGACGATCTGACATGCTGAGAGAACGGCTGAGAGAACGATGGAGAGAGCCCGGATTCGGGCTGATGTTGGTGGCCCTCGCGGCCGTTTTGCCGGCGTGCGGTACAGTGGACGCGGGCGTTCGCGACCCCGACGTGGCGGACGGCGGCCAAGCCGTCGAGACGGGCACGGGCGCCGTCGCCCAGGCCGCGGAACTCGTCCCGCTGCGGGTGGGCGGGATCGAGATCCAGGTCGAGATCGCCGATGACGCCGACGAACGTCAGCGCGGACTCATGTATCGGGAGTCGCTCGAAGAGAACCAGGGGATGCTGTTCGTCTACCCCGAACAGCGCACCCTCGGGTTCTGGATGAAGGACACGCTCATACCGCTCGATATCGCGTACATCGATCGCGAAGGCCGCATCGTCGACATCCAGCAGATGGAGCCGCAGACGACGGAAACCCACGACTCGGCCGCGCCCGCCATGTATGCGCTGGAGATGAACCAGGGGTGGTTCGACGCCAACGGCATCCGCATCGGCGACCTCATCGAGTTTTAGTCACGGACAACCACGCATGGATCATCGCATAGAGAGGGACTCCATGGGGGAGATGGCGATCCCCGCCGACCGGCTCTACGGAGCGCAGACGGAGCGGGCCCGCCAGAACTTCCCCATCTCCGACCTCCGCTTCGGCCGCCGCTTCATCGAGGCGCTCGGCGCGATCAAGCTGGCGGCTTCCCGCGTGAACCGGGACCTGGGACTCCTCGACCCCGAACTCGGCGAGGCGATCGAGCGGGCGGCCGGGGAGGCCATGAGCGGGGAGCTGGATTCCCATTTCGTGCTGGACATCTTCCAGACCGGGTCCGGCACGTCGACGAACATGAACGCGAACGAGGTCATCGCGAACCGCGCCATCCAGCTTCTGGGCGGCGTCGTGGGTTCGCGAAGCCCCGTCCACCCCAACGATCACGTCAATCTGGGGCAGTCGTCGAACGACGTGATCCCCACCGCCACCCACGTCTCGGGACTGGTCGCGATCGAGCGCGAACTTCTGCCCGCGCTGGAACGGCTGCGCGCGGCGCTCGCGGAGAAGGCGGAGGAATTCGACCACATCGCGAAGGCGGGGCGCACGCACCTGCAGGACGCGACGCCCGTCCGCCTGGGACAGGAGTTCGGCGGCTACGCCAGCCAGTTGAGGCACGGGATCCGGCGCGTCGAGGCCGTCCGTCCCGCGCTCGCGGAACTCGCCATCGGAGGGACGGCGGTGGGGACCGGCATCAACACGCCAGCCGACTTCGGCGCGCGGATGTCGGCCGCGCTGAGCGAGATCCTCGCCGTCGCGTGCGTGGAGGCGTCGAACCACTTCGAGGCGCAGTCGGCGCGCGACGCGGTGGTCGAGGCGAGCGGGGCGCTGCGGACCGTCGCGGTGAGCCTGACCAAGGTCGCGAACGATCTGCGCTGGCTGTCATCCGGTCCGCGCACGGGCCTGGGCGAAATCAACCTTCCCGCGGTGCAGCCGGGCTCGTCCATCATGCCGGGCAAGGTCAACCCGGTGATGGCGGAATCGGTGCTTCAGGTCTGTGCGCAGGTCATCGGCAACGACGCCGCGATCGTCGTGGGCGGGCAGTCGGGGAACCTCGAACTCAACGTCATGATCCCCGTGATGGCCCACAACCTGCTTCAGAGCGTCCGGATTCTCTCCACGGTGAGCGTCGAGTTCGCCGAACGCTGCGTCCGGGGGATCACGGCGAACGAGGAGCGCTGTCTTCGGAACGCGGAATCCACCGCGGCGCTCGCCACGGCGCTCGCGCCCGTCATCGGGTACGACAAGGCGGCCGCACTCGCCAAGCTCAGCCTCGCGGAAGACCGCACGCTGAAGGAACTCGTACTGGAGCAGGGACTGGTCGATCCCGCCGAACTCGACCGCATCCTGGACTTCCGCGCGATGACCGAACCCGGCTGACGCTGCGCTAGGGGACGGGGAGCAGCGCCTCCGGGAGCAGGCGGTTCACCGTGAGGCTGGAGAGCCGGAAGGCTTCCGTGCCGTCCGCGATGCGGGCGACCCAGTCTCCGCGCTCCTCGTCCTCCAGCAGGAGGATCGCGAGTTCGAGGCGCCGGCCGGTCACGTCCGCGGACCCCTCCGAGAACACTTCGAACGATCCGTCCGCGAGCGTGAAGTCGGCGGCCGCCTCTTCCTCATCCGTGGGGAAGCCGGAAGCGGAGACGGAGGGCAGGATGGCGAGGAGCCTCTGCACGAGCGCCGAATCCGCCGGCGCGTCCCCGGCGAGCCACCCGTCGTCACTCCGCCGCAGCACGGCCTCCCGGTCCCCGCGGCGCATGAGGATTTCGCGTACGCCGGCGGTGTCCACGGAGGCGATCAGGCGCGGGCGCCACCCGTCGCGGTCGCGGTTCAGGTAACCTCCGGCCGGACCGTCGAGCCGGTAGACGACATCGTCGCCGGGAAGACGCACGAAATACCCCCCGGAACGCGTATCGCGCTCGCCGAGGTGGAACCGCCGCACGTCTCCGCCGACCGTCCGCACTTCGACCCGCCGGCCGCCCTCCGCGACGCCGAGGCTCGCGTGATTCGACGGGTTGCGCGCGATGAGTTCCGACGAGGAGAGCTGCCCGACCACGTCCAGGAGGCCGCGGATCTTCGGTTCGTCCCCCACGTATCCGTCGACCGTCCACCCCGCGTCCGTCCGCTCGAGGCGCACCGTGCCGGCGTCGTCCGCGAGCACGATGTCCACGCCCGCGATGGAGTCCGTCACCACGAAGGAGAAGCCGTCCCCGACATCCAGCGTCCCTCCCGCGCCGCTGTCCCTGAACAGCCGGGGCAGGTAGAGGAGGACCGCCACGCCGAGCACGACCGCGATGACCTTCAGTTGCCTGGCGTTCATACGAGCGCTCCTCCCTCCGTGAACGAACGCTGCTGCACCTGCCGGCGGCGCGCGAGCCGCAGCACGCCGACGAGGACGAAGAGCAGCGGAACGCCGGCCATGTTCCCGTACCGGGTCACGTCCGGGAGCCATTCGTTGGGGAAGAGGAGCAGCGGCGGCGCGCGGTCCTTGGACCGGATCGAGATCAGCGCCTCGTCCTGGGCGAGCCAATCGATCGCGTTCTGGAAGAAGATCATCCCGGCCAGCCCGGACATCGATTGCGAGAGCGTCTCGTCGTGGATCAGCGACGAGGAGCCCGCGAGGACGATGCGGCCTCCGTCCGGCTGGGTGTAGGCCAGAGCGAGTGTCTCCATCGCCACATCTCCCTCCGAGAGCTCCCCGCCCGGCGCGATGACCGCGGCCCACTCCTGCATCGCGTCGATCGAGAGCGGGGTCTGCAGTCGTCCGCCTCCCTCGGAGGTCGTGAGAAGCGGCGTCACGAGCGTGCTGTCTTCCACCTCGACCAGCAGCGGGCTTCCGTATCGGATCGGCACGTTCGCCACGCCGTCCACGATCACGTGTCCGGAGGCCGGCTGGGCGAGCGTCCACAGCGGATACTCCACGATGAAGGCGCCACCCTGGGACGGGACCTGCACCTGTTCGTTGAGGAGCAGGTCGAAAGCCATCGACGGGACGATGCCGAGTCCGCGCGCCTGCAGAAGCGAGTCGAGGGCAGGATCGAAGGTGGGGCCCGCGTAGCGCGCCTGCATGTCCGCCGTCACGCCGGACTTGAGGACAAAGAGGCTCCCTCCCTCGTCGACGAACCGGCTCATGATTTCGCCGGCCGCGGGCTCCAGGGGCGATGTGCCACCGGCGATCACGAGCACATCGATCGAATCCGGCACCGCCGCGGTCGTCGAGTCGATGCGGAACTCCACCACATCGTATTCCAGTTGAAGCCGGCCGCGGGCGATCCGAAGCCCCGCGTCCAGGCTCAGTTCGCCGTGCCCGGTCAGGATCCCGATGGCGGGACGCTCCGGGCGCGTGAGGGCCCGGATCATCGAGGCGAGACGGTACTCGAGGTCGGCCGTCTGCCGGATGAGCGGGACAATCTGGCTCTCGCCGGCGTACTGGACCGCGAGCCCAAAATAGCGCTCCTGGTACGACACCTCGTCATCGGCGAAGACCTGGAACGGCACGGGCCCGATGCCGAGCAGTCCCGCCTCCTCCCGGGCGTCGGGATCCTCGTCGGGGTTCGCGCGGACGAGGTTCACGTTGGCGCCGCCGGTGGCGTCGAGATCCCGGAGGAGGTCGTCCACGTCCCGGCTCACGGGCATGAGTTGCGCCGGGAGTTCCGCGGACTGGAAGAGCTTGAGCGTCACGAGGTCGTCGAGGCCGCGCAGCAGGTCGGCCGTCGGCGGGGACAGCGTGTAGACCTTGCCGGGCGTGAGGTCGAGCCGGCCGCGCAACTGCCCGCCCGCCAGCGCGGCGAAGATCGCGATCCCGACCAGGCCGAGCACGCCCACGCGCAGCCGCCCGTACGCCGGCCTCTCGCGGCTCAGGCGTTCGCGCATGACGGAGAAATACGTGAGCGAGAGGAACGCCGTCCCGAGCGCCGCGAAATACAGGACGTCCCGCAGGTCGATCACGCCCCGAGCCACGTTCGAGAAGTGCCCGAGCACGCCCAGGCGCGCCGCCACCGCGGCGAGCGGGCCGGGGAGGGAGAGCGTGACCGTGGGGAGTCCGATGAGGTAAAGGGCGAAGCCGACCGTGACCCCGATGATGAACGCCGTCACCTGGTTTCTCGTGAGCGAGGACGCCCACAGGCCGACCGCGATGAGGGCCGAGATGAGGAACATCGATCCCAGGTACTGGGAGAAGATCACACCCCACTGAAGGTCGGCGCCGAACGTCAGACCGAGCGGGATGCCCAGCGTCCCCGCCATGGCGACCGTCAGGAAGAAGAGGACGCCGAGGAACTTGCCGAGCAGGAACTCCACGACCTGGATCGGCTGCGCGAGCACGAGTTCGAGCGTCCCCGCATTCCGCTCCTCCGCGAACGACCGCATGCAGACGGCCGGAATGAAGAAGAGCAGAAGCCACGGGAGGAGCGACAACATGGGCCGCAGCGAGGCTTCGCCGAGGAGATAGGCCTCCTGGAAGTAGAAATAGAAGTTGATCCCGAGGAAGATGACGAGGAGGATGTAGGCGGTCGCGTGGTCGAAGTAGCCCGCGAATTCGCGCTTGGCGACGGTCAGGATGCGGCCGATCATTCCTCCACCTCCCCGGCCGCTTCGGACTCGGCCGCCCCAGACGCTTCATCGGGCATGGCGACGGGCGCCTCATCCGCGGCTTCCGCGGCGGGCCCGCCGTCGTCCGCCGTGAGTCTGTGGAAGAGATCCTCCAGGCTTGCCTGGGCCAGGTGGAGTTCCCACAGGGGCCAGTCCCGCGCCGCGGCGAGCCTCGAGATATCGGGTCGGGGGTCCTGCCCGGAGGCGCCCTCGACCGCGAACCGAGCGCGACCGCCGGCGTCCGCTTCCAGGGCATCGGCCCGCGCCACGGAGGGCAGTTCCGTCAGCGCGTGTCCGGCGGCGTCGGCCGAAGCCTCCAGTTCCACCATCACGCGGACGCCGCCCTGTCCGGCGACGAGTTCATCGACGGAACCATCGGCGACGATGCGCCCCTCGTTGATGATGACGACCCGCGAACAGGTCTTCCGGACTTCCTGCATGACGTGCGTGCTCAGGAGGACGGTGCGGTCGGTCCCCACGTCGCGGATCAGGCTCCGGATCTCGACGCGCTGGTTCGGGTCGAGTCCCTCGGTCGGTTCGTCGAGGATGAGGATCTCCGGCTGCGAGAGGATGGCCTGCGCGAGGCCGACCCGCTGCCGATACCCCTTCGAGAGTTGGTTGATCGGGCGGTAGTAGACGGCTTCGATGCCGGTCTGCGCGACGACATCATCGGTCCGCGCGCGGATCTCGTCGGCGCCCATGCCGCGCAGCCGGCCCATGAACGTGATGTACTCGCCGGCCAGCATGTCCCGGTAGAGCGGGTTCGTCTCCGGCAGGTAGCCGATGCGCCGGCGCAGTTCGACGGGGTGGTCCTCGATGGACAGGCCATCGATCGTGATCGTGCCCCCATCGGGTTCGAGATACTGCGTGAGGAGCCGCATGGTCGTCGTCTTGCCCGCGCCGTTGGGGCCGAGGAAGCCGACGACCTCGCCGCGGTCGATCGAGAAGGTCGCGGAATCGACCGCGACGGTCTCGCCGAAGGTCTTCACAACATCGGTAAGCGATACAAGTGACATGCGAGTGACGCCGGATCCGGGTTGGAGTGTGCGAACCGCCCGTGGTCGACGGGATATCGCCGGGCTGACCCGCCAATGGACAGTCGAGCGGGGTCGAATTGTTGCCCGCGCCGCGGCGGCGTTCGGATCGTCTCCGCGACGGGGTCTCCCCGACGGAGGCGGGAAAAGTAGATGGGGCGCGGTGCGAGTCAAGCACCGCCGGGCTTGCCGGCGCCTCGCCGCGGGCAAGCAGCCGCGGATCATCGCAGACAGGCGGGGAGCTCGGGTGTAGCTTCACCGGCATGAACCTATTCCTCGATGCGGGCCGGCGGGTGGTGGGACTCGCGCTGGTCGTGCTTGTCGTCGTCCCTGTCTTCGTGGTGCTCGATCCGGCCGCGCCTCCGGGCGCGCTGGACGACCTCATGCGGCGGTCGGGGTTCGAGCACTGGACGTACAGTTGGGGCGTCACGGCCGGTGTCTGGACCCTCCTCGCGGTCGGAGTCGCCGTTCTGGCAGGGATGTTCGGGGGAGGGAGGCTGTCCGGCGTTCTCACCCGGATCGGCCGGGCGATCGAGCGGCCGCCGGCGTGGCTGGCAGCCGCGTTCATCGGGCTTCTGGGCGCCGGGCTCACGGCGGCGGTCGCGCTGGCCGTGTACGAGGGGCGTACGCTCGTCAACGACGCGAGCGTGCAACTCCTGCAGGCCCGCTACTTCACCGCCGGGGAACTGGCCGGGCCTCCGCTCTCGATGCCCGAGTTCTGGTCGATGCAGTTCATGGTGCAGACGCCCGCGGGGTGGGTGTCCCAGTATCCGCCGGCCCACGCCCTGTGGCTTGCGGCCGGCTTCCGGCTGGGAGGTCCGTGGGTCGCGATGGCGGGAGCGATGGGGATGCTCGGCGTCTTCTCCGTCCTGTCGTTCGAGCGCCTGTTGCCCGACCGGGTCGCGGTCGCCCGGCTCGGCGCGCTGCTCGCCGTCACCAGCCCCATGCTGCTGGCCCTGGCCGGGGCCTACATGAACCACGCGACCGTGGCGGCTTTCGCCGCGCTCGCCCTCTGGCTGTCGCTCCGGGCCGAGACGGGCCGGGCCGTGTGGGCGCTTGCGGCGGGCGCCGCGATGGGCTTCATGGTCACGACGCGCCCCGTCTCCGGCCTGCTCATCGGCGCCGCCGTGACGGCCGGCGTGTGGCTGACCGCGCCGCGCCGGGAACCGGGCCTGCACCGGCCGTGGCTCCTGCGCCGCTTCGCCTGGTGGGTTCTGGGCGGCCTCCCGTTCGCGGTCGGTTTCGGATGGTTCAACGCCCGCTTCTTCGGCAGCCCGCTCACCCTCGGCTATACCGCGGCCACCGGCCCGAGCCACGGCCTCGGCTTCCACATCGACCCCTGGGGCCGCATGTACGGCTTCACGCAGGCGCTGGGCTACACGTCGACCGAACTGCTTTCGGTCGGGCGCGAACTCTTCGGCGCCGCGCTGCCCGTCGCCGCGCTCATCGGACTCTACCTGCTCTTCGCGCGCCGCTTGCAGCGCGGCGAGCGCATCCTCGCCGCGTGGGCCTTCCTGCCGATCCTGGCGAGCGCCCTCTACTGGCATCACGACCTCGTGTTCGGGCCGCGCATGCTCGGCGAGGCCGTGCCCGCGTGGTGCGCGCTTCTCGTCCTCGCGGCGGTCGGTCTCTCGCGCGCGGGCCGCCGCGCGTGGCTGTCGGACGGGATCGCCGTCCTCGTCCTCGTCTCGCTCGGTTACGGCCTGGCCGTGGGGGGGGCCGAGCGCGTCGTGCGCCTGGGAAGCCGCGCCCCGCTCGTCCCGGAGATCGCGGAGCCCGGCCCGTCGCTCGTGTTCGTGCACGAGTCGTGGCAGGACCGGATCGGCGCCCGGCTCGCCGCGCGGCCCATGCGGCTCGACAGCGTTCGGGCGCTCATCAATCAGTATTCGCCGTGCCGCCTCGAGGGTGCCCTGGTCGGAGCGCAGCGACCGGAAGAGGTGGTCGATCGGTGCCGGCGCGAGGCGGCGGCCGACCGGCTCGGCGCGATGGGCCTCACCAGCTACCTGTGGCGCGGGGATCTGCCCGGGCTCGGCGGCTCGGGCGTACTCTGGACCCGGGATCTCGGACCGGAAGCGAACGCACGCCTCATCGAGGCACACCCCGGCCGAACGCCCATCTTCGTCATCCCGGACAGTGCGAGCGCCGGCCACGTCTTACCCTACGAGACCGGCGTCAACGCCCTCTGGAGCGGCGTCCCTCCATAGCGTTCCGGATCCGGCCGAAGGCCTCGCTCAGGGCTGTGATGACGGCGCCGCCGGAACGACGAGTTCCAGTTCCGTGTAGCGGGCAATCGTGCGGAAATCACGATCACGGGCCAGCAGGGGCCGCTGCGCGTGCAGGGCCGCGGCGGCGACCATGCAGTCGACGATGGACCGAATCGTACGTCCTCCGAGGCGACAGGTGCGGTAGATCAACGCCGCACTTTGGAACTGGTCCAGGGAGTCGGGCGTCAGGATCTCGAAGCGGTTCACGAGCCTCAACAGGTCCAGCGCTTCGGATTCCGAGCGGCAACCGGCAAGCAGTTCCGCGACGGCGAGTGCCGGCGTGGCGATGGCGCCGCCGGTTCGTACCGCATCCTCCAAACACAGATCGTAGGGGCTCTCCGTGCGGCGCAGGTATTCGATCCACGCGGAGGTATCGACGATCACCGGATGTCGGCGGGGCTGTCCGCGCGTATCTCGTCCAGGTCCCCCTCCCAGCCCGCGCCACGCATGGCGAGCGCCTCCTCCTTCGTCATCGGGACCACAGCCTGGCGGCCCACCGCCTCCCTGACGGCCGCCGACCAATCGGCGAGTCCGTACCGCTTCTTCACCGCCTCCAGGTCGCGCTCGGGCAAACTCAACTCGAGATCGACGAACCGGAGGAGCCCGGACTCGGCGACCTCGTACTGCGGACCCGTCTCGCGGACGGCCGCGGCGCCTCCGCCCCGCAACTCACGCTCGCGCGCGCCCCGCAGCGCTCGCCGGACCCACGCGGACACTGTGAGGTGGTTGCGTCGCGCGGCGTCGCGGATCTCATCGAGTTCCGCCTCCGGCATGACCACTTGCAGTCTCGTACTCATAATATGAGTAGGATATACTCAACATGCGTTGCGCTGCAAGAAACGACCGGGCTCGAAGAATCGTCGCGCTCGACCACGTCGAGCCCGGGGTCAGTCTTCGGAGAAGGCGGCGTCGAAGGCGGTCGCGGAAGGCGGGAAGGTCATCGCCCGGAGGCGCTCGCAGGCCTCCCGGGCACCGTGTTCGCGGTCCATGCCGCTGTCTTCCCACTCGATCGAGAGGGGCCCCGCATAGCCCACGCGATCCAGCGCCCGCAGGATCTCCTCGAAGTCCACGCGCCCGCGTCCGATGGAACGAAAGTCCCAATCGCGGTCCGCGTGCCCGAAGTCGAGGTGGCCCCCGAACACGCCGGAGCGGGTCGGCGTGTCCGACCACCACACATCCTTCATGTGGGCGTGGTGGATGCGGTCGCCGAATTCGAGGATGAAGGCGACGTAGTCGACGCCCTGGTAGGCGAGATGGCTGGGGTCGTAGTTGAAGCCGAAGGCTGGGCGCCCCCCCACAGCCTCCACGGCGCGCGCCGCGCTGGCGGCGTCGAAGGCGATCTCGGTGGGGTGGACTTCGAGGGCGAACTTCACGCCCGCCGCGTCGAACGCGTCCAGGATCGGGCTCCAGCGCTCCGCGAAGTCGGCGAACCCGGCCTCGATGAAGCCGGGCGGGTGCGGGGGAAAGGCGTAGGCGGCGGCCCAGATCGAGCTGCCGGTGAAGCCGTTCACGACCGGGACGCCGAGCGCGGCCGCCGCGGCCGCCGACCGGCTCATTTCCGCCGCGGCCCGCCGCCGCACACCCTCGGGGTCGCCATCGCCCCACACGCGCTCCGGCAGGATCAGTTGGTGGCGGGCATCGATCGGATCGCACACGGCCTGACCGACAAGATGGTTGGCGATCGCATGCACCTCGAGGCCGTGGGCCGTCAGCAGATCGCGCTGCCCGGCGGCGTAGCCGTCTTCCTCGGTCGCCCGCACAACGTCGAAGTGGTCTCCCCAGCAGGCGAGCTCGAGCCCGTCGTAGCCCCACGCGGCCGCCTTGGCCGCGAGCGTCGCCAGCGGCATGTCCGCCCACTGGCCGGTGAACAGCGTGATCGGTCGCGTGCTCATGGCGCAGGCTCCCAGGGCTCTGCGGGCGGTTCCCCCGGCGGTGCGTAGCGCGCGTCCACCCACGCGCCGCGCCGCCCGCTCTCCACCGCCCGCTCGAGGAAGTGAACCCCGCGCGCCCCGTCCCACACGGTGGGGAAGTCGAGGTCCGCCGCGTCCGGCGTCCGCCCTCCGTCGAGCGCTCCGATGGTCGAGATCACACTCCCGTACAGGTTCGCGAAGCCTTCGATGAACCCCTCCGGGTGGCCCGGCGGAACCCGCGACGCGCCCCGGGCTGCGGGTGAGATCCAGCCGTGCCCTCGGCGCCGCGCCCGGGTCTGCCCGTCCGGCGTCCGGTGCCACAGCGTCTCCGCGTCGTCGTGCCGCCAGGCGATCGAGCCCTCGCTCCCGAACACGCGGATCGCGAGCCCGTTCTCCTCGCCCGTAGCCACCTGCGATACCGTGAGAGTTCCCCGCACCCCGCCGTTCCACCGCATGAGCAGGCTCGCGTCGTCCTCGAGCCGCCGCCCGGGCACGAACGTCGTCAGCTCGCCGCACAGCGCCTCGACTTCCAGCCCGGTCACGTAGCGGGCCAGGTGATGCGCGTGCGTCCCGATATCCCCCAGCGCGCCCGCCACCCCCGCCTGCGCCGGGTCCGTGCGCCACACCGCCTGCGGGTGCCCGGTCTCCTCGAGCGGCGTCGCCAGCCACCCCTGGAAGTACTCGAGTTGGATGCGGCGGATCTCCCCCAGCGTCCCCCCGCGCACCAGGTGGCGCGCGTCCTTGATCATCGGATACCCGCCGTAGTTGTGCGTGAGGGCGAACACGCGGTCGCCGCCGGCCACGAGCCGGCACAGCGCCTCCGCGTCCCCGAGTTCCGTCGTCAAGGGCTTGTCGCACACCACGTGGAAGCCCGCCTGGAGGAAGGTCCGCGCCACATCGAAGTGGAGATGGTTCGGCGTGACGATGATGACGAAGTCCAGCCGGCCGTCTCCCGCGCGTGCCGCCTCGGACTCCGCCATCTCCGCGTAACTCCCGAAGACCCGGTCCGGGTCCAGTCCGATCTCGGCCCCCTTGGCGGCCGACCGCTCGGCGTCCGATGAGAAGGCGCCGGCCGCGATGCGCGCGAGACCGTCGAGTTCCGCGGCCATCCGGTGCACGTCCCCGATGAAGGCCCCGGGGCCACCCCCGACCATCCCGTAGCTGAGGCGACGAGTCATCCGTGCGTCATCCGTCGTCCGGCTCCGTCCCGATCCGGACGGCCCGGTAGCCGCCGGCCCGCCGGTCGCGCATGCGGATGAGTCCGAAGACGAGGATGAGTACGGCCGTAAACGGAACGAGACGCCGGAACGAGACCCGTCCTCCATAGTTGTCCGCCGGCCCGAGGATCGCGCTCGCCCGCTCCACGAGCGTCTCATCGCCCCCGGAGTCGATGATCGCCCGCAGCGCGTTCGCCGTTACCGACCCCGGCAGCGCGCCATCCGGTCCCACCCCCGCGAGCGCCTCCCCCACCGCTTCACCCGCCGCCGTCAGATCCGGGGCGGTGCTCCCGTCGGCCCCGGCGAAGGCTGCCGCCGCATCGGCGAAGAGCGCCTGCGTCTCGACCGCCGGGAGCCGCTCGTGCCCCACCTCGTCGGCGATCCGTCCCATCCACGGCGTCGTCCACAGCCCCACGACCGCCATCCCCGTCGCCCCCATCAGCCCGAGCCCCAGCGCGCCGGACCGCGGGATCCGCTCCGACACGAAGCCGAGCATCGTCGGCCAGAAGTAGCACACGCCGACTGCGAACACGGTGGCCGAGGCGAAGGCCATCAGCGTCGTCTCCGCGTAGCTGAGCCAGAGCAGTCCCAGGACGGAGACCGCCGCGCTCGCCGACAGCACGCCCGTCGGCGAAAGCCGCTCGACCGCGAACCCGGCCTTGTAGCGCAGGATCGCCATCAGGCCATTAATCCACGCGAGCACGAGGATCCCCGGGATGCCGCCCGCCTCCAGCACCGCCGGCACCCAGCGGTTCGGCCCCAGCTCCGTCGACGCCGTGATCGCCATGCAGAACAGCATCACGATCATCAAGGGCGTCATGAACGTTGCCTTGAACATCTCCCACATGCTTACGCCGGCGCGCACACCCTCCGTCGGCGGAAACTCCTCCCGCCACATCAGGTGACCGTAGATGAGCGTGGGGATGAGGATGAGGCCGATCTTCAGTTGCCACGCGGTGAGCCCCACCGAGTCGAGCCCGAAGGCGAGCACCGAGCCGATGACGATCCCGCCCGGGAACCAGACGTGGAACTGGTTCAGCTTGACCGTCTTCCGGTCCGGATAAAGTGCCGCCACGAGCGGGTTGCAGGCGGCCTCGACGAGCCCGTTCCCCAGCGCCAGCGTGAGCGCCCCGGCGAAAGCCTGCCAGAAGCCGCCGGCCGTGATGAGGACGAGCGCCCCCAGAAGGTGGCACGCGAAGGCGAGCCGGAGCAGGAACCGCATCCCCAGCAGGTCGCAGAAGGGCGCGAAGAGGACCTGCGACACCGCGAAGCCCCAGATCGCCGCGCCGCCAATGAGGCCGACCTCGTAGTTCGTGAGCGTGAACTCGCTCTTGAGCGTGAGCATGACCGCGCCGACCACCGCGAACGTGACGGAGGTCGCGATGAGCGACACGCAACTGGCCAGGAAGAGCCGCCTCGGACGGACGGCCGACGACGTCGCATTCACGGAAAACTCCTCGGATCGGGTCGGCGGGCACGCTAGCGCCGCTTCGTTCGACTCCGCAACGGCGCGGCGACCCTCGCGACCCTACCGGCCAGCGAACGCTTCGGTCTATTCTTTCCGGAGTCCAGAAACCCAGGAGGATCCCGTGAGACGCCCCTCGATTTTCGGCCTGTCACCCGCCGCGCTCGCCGTCCTCGCGCTCGCCACGCTGACACCTGACGCCGCCGCCCAGTCCCGGCCCTACCAGCCGGAATCCGTGAGCGCGAGCGAGTACGCGCGCGCCGAGCAGTTCCTGCCCTGGCACGCCGAGAAGCTCACGTCGGGCGTCACGGTGAGCCCCCGATGGGTCGACGCGAACCGCTTCTGGTACCGCAACCAGGTGTTCGGCCGCCACGAGTTCATCATGATCGACGCTGCCGCCCGCACTCGCCGGCCCGCCTTCGACCACGACCGGCTCGCCGCCGCCCTCTCCGAGGCTTCCGACGAGAGCCACGAGGCGACGGATCTTCCCTTCGACGAGTTCGAGTTCAACGCGTCCGGCGGGATCCGTTTCTGGACGGACACCGACGAGCGCTGGGACTGCGACATCGGCGCCTACCGCTGCACCGGCCCGGACTCGGTCGCGCAGGCGACGCACGAGATCGATTCTCCCGATGGCTCGCTCGCCGTCTTCTCGCGAGACGAGAACCTGTGGGTCCGCGACACGGGCACCGACGAGGAGCGTCAACTCTCGACGGACGGAGAGCCGCACTGGGGCTACGGCGTCGCCCCCGAGGGCTGCTGCCAGGAGATCTCCAACCGCCGCGGGGAGTTCAAGCCGCCGCCCGTGGCCGAGTGGTCCCCCGACGGCCGCCGGATCGCGACCCACCGCTACGACGAGCGCGACGTCGAGGACCTGCACCTGCTCGAGGCCGCCACGGGGCGTCCGATCCTCCACAGCTACCGCTACGCGCTCCCCGGCGATTCCATCGTCCCGACCTGGCAACTTCACCTCTTCGACGCCGAGACCGGAGCCCGGGTGCGGGCCGACTACGATCCCGTCGTCGGATACTTCGGCGGCGCGGACACGACCTGGCACGCCGCGCAGTGGTCGCCGGACGGCGAGCGCGTCTGGTTCTCGCACCATTCGCGCGATTTCAAGAGCCAGACGCTCGTCGAAGTCTACGCCACGACGGGCGCGTCGCGCAGAGTCATCGTCGAGAGCGGCGACACCTGGGTGGAGCTGAACCAGCTCCGCACGCCCTACAACTGGCGGGTGCTCGACAACGGGACCGAGTTCATCTGGTTCTCCGAGCGCGAGGGCTGGGGCCACCTCTACCTGCATGACCTCGCCACCGGAGAGATGAAGAACCGGATCACGCAGGGGTCGTGGCTCGTCGTCCAGCTCCTGGCGGTCGATGAGGCCGCGCGGCAGGTCTACTTCACCGGCGTGGGTCGCGAGTCCGGGCGCGATCCGTACCGGCATCACCTGTATCGGGCGTCGCTCGATGGCGGCGGGGTGACGCTCCTCTCACCGGAGGACGCGCACCACGCGGTCTCCGCCTCACCCGACGGCCGCTACTTCGTGGACACGTATTCCACGCGCTCGACGGCCCCGGTCACCGTCCTCAGGGACGGCGCCGGACGCCCCGTGATGACGGTCGAGCAGGGCGACATCTCCCCGCTCCTCGAGGCCGGCTGGGATCCCCCCGTGCGCTTCTCCACCAAGGCGCGCGACGGAGTGACGGACGTGTACGGCTATCTCTGGCTCCCCCCGAACATGGAAGAGGGGGCCGTCTATCCCGTCATCGACTACGTCTACCCCGGCCCCCAGATCGGCCCCATTCGCACGCCCGGCTTCACCTCCGGGCCGCGGGGCCAGGGCCACGCGCTCGCCCAGCTCGGTTTCATCACCTTCGCGATCGACGCCATGGGCACGCCGTACCGCTCCAAGGCCTTCCACGAGAGCTACTACGGGAACATGCGGGACAACGGGATCCCCGATCACGTCGCGGCGCTCAAGGCGCTCGCCCTCCGCTATCCCATCGACATCGAGCGGGTGGGGATCTTCGGCCACTCCGGGGGCGGCTTCTCCTCGACCGACGCCATCCTCACCTTCCCGGACTTCTTCAAGGTCGCGGTGTCGGGGGCGGGGAATCACGACCAGCGCGGCTACCACTTCCCGTGGGGGGAGAAATACCACGGGCTGCTCGAACGGAACCCGGACGGCACGGACAGCTTCGACTCGCAGGCGAACCAGAACATCGCCTCGAACCTCAAGGGGAAGCTGCTGCTCCACTACGGGTCGCTGGATGACAACGTACACCCGAACATGACGCTGCTCGTGGCCGACGCGCTCATCGAGGCGAACAAGACGTTCGACATGCTCGTCTTCCCGAACCGGAACCACGGCTACGCGCGCGAGCCGTACCTGATCCGGCGCACGTGGGACTACTTCATCGAGCACCTCATGGGCGCCGAGCCGCCGGTCGACTACAGGATCGTGCAGCCGTAACGGCCGCGGGCGGCCCCGGCTCACGTTCCCGCGGGAACGTCCTGTGCGCACAATTGGCGTCCATGGGAGATTGTGTATACATTTTCTTCCATGTGATGGCGGATTTGGTGTACAATTTCCTCCATCGGCTGGTTGGGCGACACTACGGGGGCGATCCTGCACAGCACGGCCGAACTGCGCGACATCCTGACCCGTATCGGCTGGTGGGCGGACCCCGACGGGTGGGTTCGGCGCGACCCGGATCTGCGCCGGGCGCGGGAGGCTCCGTTCGAATACACCGCCGGCGTGCTTGAGGCGCTCGTTCCGGGCGGCCTCTACGTGCTTCGCGGGCCGCGGCGGGTCGGCAAGTCGGTCGAGATCAAGAAGACGGTCCGGAGTCTCATCGAGCGTGGCGAGGATCCCCGCCGCATTATCCACGTTGCGGCCGACGAATTCGCCGCCGCAGACCTCAGACGAGTCGTCGACGCCGCAGCCTCGATCACTCCCCCATCGGGGCGCCGCTTCTGGTTCTTCGACGAGATCACGGCCATCCCGGACGGATGGCCGCCGGCGATCAAGTGGCTGCGTGACAACGATCTGCGCTTCGGACTGGATACCGTGGTCCTCACCGGCTCCTCCGCGCGCGACCTCACGGAAGCGGTCAAGGCCTTCGCCGGGCGGCGCGGCGGTGCGGTGGACTCGGACCGCGTGCTCCTGCCCATGTCCTTCAGGAGCTTCCTGCGGGCGCAGGATGACGCGGAAGGAGAAAGGGGGGGGCTCCCGCCCGCCGGTGGAGCGCCTCTGCCTGTGGCCGGCTTGACGCCCGAGGTTCTGGACGAAGCCGCGAGGAGGCTGGCGCCGTGGCTGCCGGATCTCGTACGCGGATGGGAGACGTACCTCGCGGTCGGCGGGTTTCCACAGGCCGTGGCGGCACACGCCGCGACCGACGCCCCGAGCCCGGAAACAGGCGGCGGGCCGATCGCCCGCGCCCTCAAGGAGAGCCTGCTCGACGTGATCCGGGGAGAGGCTTTCGGGCAGTCCGCCTGGTCGCGCGCGCACACCGATGCCTTCGTGAGCCGACTGGCGACCGGCATCGGGTCGCCGACCAACCGCAGCGATATTGCCTCCGACACCGGCACGTCGGCAAACACCGTCCGCCGCCGGATCGATGCGCTCCGTGAAAGCTTCGTCGTGTGGCCCTGCTACCGCGAACACCGCCTCGCGCCGGCCCTCCGGTCACAGGAAAAGACGTACTTTACCGACCCCATCTTCGCGGCGCTGTCGGCGCGTCCCAGGAGGCCGGTCGACCTCTCGCTCCTCTCCGAGCAGCAGCTGGGGATGACCCTGGTCCGCTCCTTCCTGCGCAGGGATCCGGGGGGGTATCCGAACTTCGATGCCGTTCTCCATCACCGGACGCCCAGCCGCAAGGAGATCGACTTCACCGGGCCCGGGTTCGGGGGGCTCGCGATCGAGTCGAAGTACGTGGACGGAGACCGGTGGAAGCGGGCTGCCCCCACCCTGAGGGCATCTCCCTGGCGGGGCCTCGTGGCGACGAGGCGGGCGCTGGACCTGGACGATCCCGAGCTGTCCGCCGTTCCCACGGCGTTGCTCGCGTGGCTGCTCGGGGGCTGAAGGTCTCGCCGCCGCCCCGCTTGTCACGCGCAATCGCTCGGACCACGTTTCACCAGGCGCTGCGGCAGTCGACGGCCGCGCTGCCAAACTGAGCACATGAGCCCAACCGTACCTGGACGAACCGGAGGATCACCCATGCGTTGCATCCGTGATCGAGCTTCCCTGGCGCACCTGCGTGTCGCGTTTTCGCTTTCTCTCCTTGGATTTCTGGCTTGTGCGCCGGGCGACGCCGGCGAGGCCGGCGGGGACGAAGCCTCCGGCGAATCCGTTATGGACCGCGTGATCGCGCGCGGGGAAGCGCTGGAGCTTCCGACGGAATGGGATCCGCCGCCGGGCGAGCCGATCGTGCACCACACGGCGGGATTCGCGAAGACGCTGTGCTCCGGGACGTTTATCACCGGACTCGACTGGCGCGACGCGGCCGCGAACGTGGGCGGCTTCACCGCGCCCTTCCAGCACCGCGGCGCGGTCGTCGACACGGTCGTCGACATGGAGGCGCAGACCGTGAGCCTGACGCTCGGCTCGGGGATCACCCGCACGGCCAAGCTGTACGGCAGCCAGGGCTGCATCACGCATCCGCTGGGCCGGGACTCCATCTACTTCACACCGTCGGTCGTCGAGCCGATGACCCCGGATCCCGCCACCACGCCGTGGCCGATGGGGGACGTGCTCCCGGACGAGCCGTACCCGCCCGAGATCGACATGGAGAAGGTCGGACAGGCGGTCGAGATCGCGATGGACCAGGAGGGGAAGACGCTCGGCTTCGTCGTCACCTACAAGGGCCGGATCATCGGCGAGGGCTACGGCCCGGATGTCGACATGCACTCGCCGCTGGAGAGTTGGTCGAAGGGGAAGTCGCTCACCGGGACGCTCCTGGCCGTCCTCATCCAGCAGGGCGTGTACGAGCTGTGGCAGCCCGCCCCGATCCCGGAATGGCAGGAGGATGACCGGAGGAACATCCGCATCGGCGACATCATGCGCATGTCGAGCGGCATCCGGATCGTCGCGCCGCAGGACCCCGGGTACACGGAGGAGATGGGGTATCCCGACCACCTCTACCTCTACACGGGCGAGAACGCCTTCGAGTGGGCGGCCACCCGCCCGCAGCAGTGGGAGCCGAACACGGTGGGACGGTACCGGAACACCGACCCGGCGCTCACCAACTACCTCGTTCGCCTCGGCGTGGAGGGACGCGGCGGGGACTATCACGCCTTCCCGCAGCGGAACCTGTTCGACAAGCTCGGGATCCGGAACTTCGTCATGGAGACGGACCCGAACGGGAACTTCCTCACGCAGGGCTACGAGTTCGGCTCCGCCCGCGACTGGGCCCGGCTCGGCAACCTCTACCTGCAGGACGGCGTGTGGGAGGGCGAGCGCATCCTCCCGGAGGGCTACGTCGACTACGCGATGGAGGTCGCCCCGGCCTGGATCGCCGACGGACGTCCCGTCTACGGCGGTGGCTTCGTGTGGAAGGATCTCGGGTTCCCGATCGAGGACGACTACGGCGCCTTCGCGGGCGCCGGCGGCCAGTACACGGTCTTCATCCCCGCGCGCGGCCTCGTCATCACGCGCCTCGGCAAGTACACGGGCGCCGGTCCGGGCGGAGAGAACCTGAACGCCGCGATCGCCCTGCTGATGGAGGCCGTCCCTCCGACCGGCGACTAAGCCGGCGGCTTGCGCGCGTCGGCCAGACGGCGGACGCGGGGGGGCAGGTCGGGAGCGTCGAGTACGGTGGCGACGAGGTCGAAATCGTCGCGCGGTCCGGACCATTCGAGGTCGTCCACGGACTTCGATACCGGCGCTTCGCGGACCAGCGTGGCGAGGCGGCGGAAGAGGAGCGCGTCGTCCAGTCCCCCTCGCAGCGTCTGGGCAAGACGTTCGGGGCCGCGCACAGAGACGTCCCAGTCTCGTCCGTCCGAGGGGATGTCCTCGATGCGGCCGTAGCGGGTGAGCACCGCGGCGGCGGTCTTCGCGCCGAAGCCCCGGATGCCGGGGAATCCGTCCGCCGAGTCTCCCACCAGGGCCAGCCAGTCGGGGATCGCGGTCGGGGGCACGCCGAACTTCTCGATGACTCCGGCCTCGTCCCGAAGTATCCGCTGCCGGCGGTCGAACTGCACGATGCGGTCGCCTTCCACGCACTGGGCGAGATCCTTGTCCGGCGTGCAGATGAAGACGCGCTCCACGCGCGGATCGGCGGCGGCCATCGCGGCGCCGGAGGCCATCCCGTCGTCCGCCTCGTGCTCCACCATCGGCCACACGACGAACCCAGCCGAGGCGAGCACCTCCTCCACGAGAGGGAACTGCGAGTAGAGCGCCGGGTCGATGTCCGAGCCGTCCTTGTAACCGGGCCAGAGATTGTTGCGGAAGGACTCGATGACGCGGTCGGTGGCGATCGCGACGTGGGTGGCGCCGCCCTCGAGGAGGCCGAGCATCGAACTCACGACCCCGCGCGTCGCTCCCACCTCGTGGCCGCCCGCGTTCTTCGCCGAGGGCGCTCCGTAGAAGTGCCGGAACAACTCGTAGGTGCCGTCGATGAGGTGGACCTGCACGCGAACTCCGCCTTCCGCTTACGCCCCCGCCGCGACTCGCCGCCCCGCCCCGGTCCCGCCCCCGAAGCGTCGTGCGTCGGAGCGCGGCATGCAACGGCCCGTGCCGGGGACTGGTGCCGGGGGGGCGCCCGTGTACCTTTGGTTGCCTTCCGCCGGCCCCGTGGTCGGCAGCGGTCCCGCTCGCTGTGAGGCGTTCGACGTGAGCCAGCTCCATTCAGTCTCGATCCCCCCGGACCAAACCGGATCGCCGACCGTTACGCGCGAGGCGATTGTGGGCGCCCGGCGGATCGTCCTCAAGGTGGGGACGGGCGTGGTCACCCATGCCGATGGGACGATCGCTCTCTCCCACCTCTTCCGCGTCGTGGAGAGCGCCAGCCGTCTGCGGCGGGAGGGCCGCGAAGTCCTCATCGTCACCTCGGGGGCGGTGGGACTCGGTCGCGTCGCCCTGCAACTTCCCGAACCGCCCGAGACGGCCGAGTTGAAGCAAACATGCGCCGCGATCGGCCAGAGCCGGCTCATGGAACTCTACCAGCAGGGGTTCGCCCGGCTCGGCGTCACCTGCGCGCAGATCCTCATCACGTGGACGGACTTCGATGACCGGGTCCGCTACCTGAACCTGCACGAGACGCTCCAGAGCCTCTTCCGGCTCGGCGTCGTCCCGGTGGTGAACGAGAACGACGCGATCTCGCTGAACGACCGCGTGTACCGGGGAACCGGCAAGCGGCCGATCTTCGACGACAACGACCGGCTGGGGGCGCTGGTTGCGAGCGAACTGGCGGCGGACCTGATCGTGCTTCTCACGGATGTGCCGGGGGTCATGACGGCCGACCCCAGACGCGACCCGGACGCGAGGCTGGTCGGCCGGATCGACCGGCCGGATGAGCACGGACTCGACGTGGACGGGCGCTCCGGGCTCGGCCGCGGCGGGATGGCGAGCAAGCTGGAAGCGGCCCGGGTCGCGTCGCGCGGCGGCTGCCACACCGTCATCGCGTCGGGCGTCGATCCGGGCGCGCTCGACCGCGTGCTGGCCGGCGAGGAGGAGGGCACGTGGGTCCCGCCTCGCGCCGCGCTCTCCTCGCGCAGCCGCTGGATCGCCTACTGTTCACACCCGCGCGGGACGCTGGTCCTGGCGGAGGGTGGGGCCGAACGCCTCCGGGGCGGCGAGCCGCTGCGAGCCGGGGATGTGGCACAGGCGGAAGGCGCGTTCCGGCGGGGCGATGTGGTTGAAGTCCGGGAACTCGACGGGTCCCTGGTCGGTCGGGGCGTCGTCGCGCTCGACTCCACGCTCGCCCTCCAGGCGGCCTCGCACCAGGCGGGGGCGAGCGTCGAACTCGTGGGGCGGGAGCATCTCATCCTCAAGGAACCCTGAAGGAAGCGTTGAATTGAAGCGAGAACTGTCTGAGACGCTGCGGGAGCGGGCGGCCGGGGTACGGAAGGCGCAACGCACCATCGGGAGCGCGCCGGCGGAGCGCCGGACGGCAGCGCTGCGAGCGCTGAAGGATGTGCTGGTCCGGTCGCGGGCCGAAATCTCGCGGGCGAATGACGAGGATCTGGCGCGCGCGGCGGAGGAAGGACTTTCCGGGCCGCTCCTCCACCGTCTGGGGCTCCCCGACGCCAAGTTCGAGAGTCTGCTCGACGGCATCGACGCGCTCGTCGAAGGCGCCGATCCGATCGACCGCGTGCTCACGCGCACGGAACTGGATGAGGGTCTCGTCCTCGAATCGGTCCGGAGTCCGCTCGGCGTCCTTCTCATCATCTTCGAGAGTCGTCCCGATGCGGTGATCCAGATCGGGTCGCTCGCCATCCGCTCCGGGAACGGGGTGATCATGAAGGGCGGCCGCGAGGCGGCGCGCTCGAACGAGGTACTCGTCGGTTGCCTGCAACGGGCGCTGCAGGAGGCCGCCCTCGATCCACGTGCCGTCCTCGGCGTCCCGGACCGGCGGGATGTCGACGAACTGCTCGCGCTTGACGACCTCATCGACCTCGTGATCCCGCGGGGATCCGGGGCGCTCGTGCGCTCGATCCAGGAGCGGAGCCGGATTCCGGTACTGGGGCACGCGGAGGGCGTATGCCACCTCTACGTGGACGCGTCGGCCGACCTCGACATGGCGGTGCGGCTCGCCGTGGACGGGAAGTGCGACTATCCGGCGGCCTGCAACGCGACCGAGACGCTGCTCGTGCACGAGTCGTTCCTGCCGCGGCTGGGCCCGATCGGAGAGGCGCTCCGCGAGCGCGGGGTCGAACTCCGCTGCGACGAGCCCTCCCGCCGGGTCCTGCCGTGGGCCGGGGCCGCCTCCGAAGAGGACTGGGGACTCGAGTTCGGCGACCTCACGCTGGCGGTGCGGACCGTGGCGGGTCTGGAAGAGGCCGTCGACTTCATTCACACCTACGGGAGCAGCCACACGGACGCGATCGTGGCCGAGGACGGGGAGGTCGCGGAGCGATTCCTGAAGGCGGTCGACGCCGCGAGCGTGTTCCACAACGCGAGCACCCGCTTCGCGGACGGATTCCGCTATGGGCTCGGGGCAGAGGTGGGGATCAGCACCGCCCGCATCCACGCCCGCGGGCCGGTCGGCGTCGAGGGCCTCCTCACGACGCGCTGGCTGCTGCGCGGAGAAGGGCAGGGCGCGGCGGACTACGGACCCGGCAGACGGAGCTTCACCCACCGGACGCTGGACGTTTAGGTCAGTTCTTTTCCGCCCGGTTGCCACCTCGCGGTCGGGTTCCCCGCGGCTCGCAGCCGCGGCCGGCGGTCTGGTCTCGAGGCCGTCACACGGGAGCCGAACTGGACGTTAGGTGAGTGGGACGGGAGCCGGATACCAGGACCGAGGATGATGCTTCGTGGTCGCGAAACAGAAGGTGGGCGTGTTGCTGCTTCTTGTCGTTTCCTGTCTGGCGGGATGCGAGAACCCGTCGGATCCCTGCAACGGTGAAAACGTGATCCGCTCAGAAGTGACGGGCGAGATTCGGGCGGTCTGCCGAGCGTATCCCGACTAACAGCTCGGCTACAGGCGCCGGATCCGGATGTTGCGGTACCAGACGGGGTCGCCGTGGTCCTGCAGGCCGAGATGGCCCTCGTGGTGCCGGCCGTAGTCGGGCCACTGGATGAACTTGCTGCCCGCCACCAGCGCCTCCCACTCGGGCGAGGCGATCTCGTACTCGACGACCTGCACGCCGTTGAGCCAGTGCACGACCTGGTTGCCGTGGCGGACGATTCGGACCTCGTTCCACTCGCCGACCGGACGCGTCACATCTTCCGGTGGCGCGTGGAGACCGTAGTTCGAGCCCGCCGACGTGAGCGGATTCCCGCCGTCGTAGTGGCCGGCGTTGTCGAGCACCTGCATCTCCGGCCCCGACTGAAAGGCGCTCTCGGTGCTCTCCACGATTCCGAAGAAGATCCCGCTGTTGCCGGCCTCGCCGACCTTCCATTCAAGGCGCAGATCGAAGTCCGTGTAGGTATCGCGCGTGATCAGAGTCCCGCCTCCGACACCGGGCGTGAAGGCGAGCGCGCCCTCCTTTCCGCTCCAGCCCGCGGGCACGTCATCCATCTGGAACCCGCGCCACGCTTCGAGCGATTCCCCGTCGAAGAGGAGTTCGAAGCCTTCCGCGGCCTCGTCGGCCGAGAGTCGGTTGGCCGCCGCCTGCGACTCGATATCTGCGGCGGCCGGTGGCGTGTCCTCCGTCCGCGACCCGGCTTCCGCCTGCCCGCACGCCGTTGAAACACTGATGACCAAGGCGAGTAACGTGCACATACGCGGGGACCATGGTACGAACGGGCCGGTGTGTCGTGTCACGGAGGAACTCCCGGTTCCGGACCAGGTTGAGTGGGCTCGTCTCACGGTAGACCCGGGGCTCGACCGACACAACCACGCCGGGGGGCAAAACAGCTAGCCTGTCCTACTAGCGGCGGCCTCCGGCAATTAGGGCGGCCTCCGGTCGCCGTCGCAGCGCGAGCATGCTCCAGGTGCCGAGGGCCGGGCCGATGGCGAGGGGCGCGAAGGCCCACTCCCAGCCGAGCGATGCCTCCCACACCGGGATGAGGCGGATCGTGGCGATCGTGAGCAGGAAGCCGACCGCCGTCTGCAAAGTGAGCGCCGTCCCGACGTATTCCGGTTCGGCCAACTCGCTCACGCAGGCGGAGAACTGCGCGGAGTCGGCGACGATCGCGAATCCCCATACGAAACAGACCGCCGCGATCGGCCAGACGGGACCGCCGAACAGGGGTCCGATGGCCAGACAGCACGCACCGCTCACCACCATGCTCCAACTCGTCACGGCCGTCCGTCCCACGCGGTCCGCGAGCACGCCGGCCACGGCGGCGCCCAGCCCTCCGGCGGCAATCGTCCCGAACGCCATGTATGACGCCAGGGAAGGGGTCGTGCCCGCGCTCGCGTCCGCGACGAAGCTTGCCGCCAGGAAGGCGGGGATCCACGTCCACATGGCGAAGAGTTCCCACATGTGCCCGAGATAGCCGCCGTTGGCGAGCATCGTCGCCCGGTCGGCGAAGATGCGCCGCACGGCGCGAGGATCGAAGGGCGCGGCCGGCGCCTGGTGGGGGCCCGGGCGGAGCCCCGTCGCGGCGAGCACGGCCGCCACGACCGCGAAGCCCGAGGCGAGCAGGAGCACGGTCTGCCAGGCGCCGATCCCTCCGAGCGGCCGCAGCAGGTGGGGCGTCGCGCTTCCGACTGCGAGGGCGCCGATGAGGATCCCGATGGCCATTCCGCGCCCGGCGCGGAACCAGCCGGCGACCATCTTCATCCCGGGCGGATAGACGCCGGCCAGCGCGACCCCGGTCACGAAGCGGAGGACGACGGTGAGCGCGAGTCCGTCCGCGAAGAGGGCGATCGCGGCGGTCGCGGCCGCACCGAGCAGGGCCGACCCCGCCATGAGCCGGCGCGGGTCCCACACGTCGGACAGCGTGAGCAGCGCGGAAAGGACGGCGCCCGCGGCGAAGCCGAGTTGCACGGAGGTCGTAAGCCAGGCCGCCCCGGAGTCGTCGAGCCCCCACGCGTCGCGCAGCTCCGGCGCGACCGCGCTGGCCGAGAACCAGAGGCTCATCGCGAGCAGATCGACGAGCGCGAGCAGCGCGAGTTGACCCGCCCTCCGCGCACCGGTGTCCGGCGAGGACGGGGTCATGAGCGTCGGCGGCTGCGCGCGGGCGATGGCGTGGCGGGTTCTCCCGGCTCTGGTTGTTAGCCTTCGCTGTCGGCGAACTGTTGCTGCAGGTTTCTCACCACGGCGGGATCGGCGAGCGTCGTCGTGTCGCCCAGCGCCCGTCCCTCCGCCACATCGCGCAGGAGGCGCCGCATGATCTTACCGCTGCGGGTCTTCGGCAGTTCGGCCGCGAAGATGAGGTCGGCCGGCCGCGCGATGGCCCCGATCTGCGCGGCGACGTGCCCCCGCAGTTCCTGGCGCAGCGCCTCGGAGGTCTCCGTCCCCTCCACCACGCTCACGAACGCGGCCACCGCCTGTCCCTTGATCTCGTCCGAACGCCCGACCACCGCCGCTTCCGCCACCGTCTCGTGGTCGACCAGCGCGGACTCCACCTCCATCGTCCCGATCCGGTGCCCGGCCACGTTCAACACGTCATCGACGCGGCCCATGATCCAGTAGTAGCCGTCCTCGTCCACCCGCGCCCCGTCGCCGGGGAAGTAGATGTCGGGCCACTTCGACCAGTAGGTCTCGCGGTAGCGTTCCTCGTCTCCCCACACCCCGCGCAGCATCCCCGGCCACGGCGACGTGATCGCCAGGTAGCCGGACTCCGCCGGATTCCCCTCCTCGTCGAGGATCGCCGCCTCGATACCGGGGAAGGGGACCGTCGCCGTCCCCGGTTTCGTGACGATCGCCCCCGGGAGCGGCGTGATCATGATTCCGCCCGTCTCCGTCTGCCACCACGTGTCGACGATCGGACAGCGGCCGCCCCCGATGTGGCGGTCGTACCAGACCCACGCCTCGGGGTTGATGGGTTCGCCCACCGTTCCGAGCAGCCGGAGCTTGGAAAGGTCGTAGCCCGCCGGCCAGTCGTCCCCCCACCTCATGAAGGCGCGGATCGCCGTCGGCGCCGTGTAGAACACGGTCACCGCGTAGCTCTCGCACAGGTCCCAGAAGCGGCCCCGGTCGGGCCAGTCGGGCGATCCCTCGTACATCACCACCGTCGCCCCGTTCGAGAGCGGGCCGTACACGATGTAGGAGTGGCCGGTCACCCAGCCGACATCCGCCGTGCACCAGTAGATGTCGTCCTCCCCGAGGTCGAACACCCATTTCGCGGTCGCGGTCACGTGCGTCATGTAGCCGCCGGTCGTGTGCATCACGCCCTTCGGCTTCCCCGTCGTCCCGGAGGTGTAGAGGATGTAGAGCAGGTCCTCCGAGTCCATCGGCTCGGCGGGGCACTCGGCGTCCGCCGCGGCGATCAGTTCGTGGTACCAGTGGTCCCGGCCTTCGGCCATCTCGCACCACGGCGTGTCCACCCGGTCTCCGTGCGGCGCGGCCTCGGGGTCGGTCACGGCGGAGCGCTGGACGACGACGACGCTCTTCACGTAGTCGAGACCCTCGATTGCGGTGTCCGTGCTCGCCTTGAGAGGAATGATCCCGCCGCGGCGATATCCTCCGTCCGCCGTGATCACGCACGTGGCATGGGCGTCCTCGATCCGGTCGCGCAGGGACTGCGGCGAGAAGCCTCCGAAGACGACGGAATGCGGGGCGCCGATGCGCGCACAGGCGAGCATGGCGATGGCGGCTTCCGGGACCATGGGGAGATAGATCGCGACCCGGTCTCCCTTCCCGATGCCGAGCCCCTGGAGCGCGTTCGCGAAGCGGCCCACCTCCCCGTGCAACTCGCGGTAGGTGTAGCGCCGCACATCGCCCGGCTCGCCCTCCCAGATGAGCGCCGCCTTCGAACCGCGCGTCTCGAGGTGGCGGTCGAGGCAGTTGTACGCGGCGTTGAGCGTGCCACCCACGAACCACTTCGAGAACGGCGGATCCCACTCCAGGACGCGGTTCCAGGGCGTGAACCAGTCGAGTTCGCGTGCCCACGTCTCCCAGTACGTCTCACGGTCCCGGTCGGCTTCGTCGTACGGGCTGCGATCGCCCACGTGGGCCGCCGCGACGAAGTCCGCCGACGGCTCGAAAGTCCTCTGTTCGTCCAGCAGGACATCGATTTCCCGGTGCTGTTCGGTCATGGAATCGCTCGAATCGGAGGGGGAACCAGGCCGGCGCGCTTGTCACGGGGCCGCCGGGGGCGCCATCTAGTGTCGACACCAGCGAGCCGGCCGGGGGCTGCTCGGCGTGACAGTAGACGACGCCCCGCGGCGCAGGCAAGAACCCCACGCACCGGTGCGACCAAGCGCGGAGTTTCATGACCGAAGACACGCTGGCCCGGATCCTGATCATCGCCGGCTCCGTGGGCGCGGTCCTCGCCCTCGCCTTCGGCATCTGGGTGGGGCTCGGCTCTCCGGGGCTCTACGACAAGCATGCGCCGACGGGCAGGGCGCCGCGCGATTCGCCCTGGCGCTGGTTGCTGGGGGGGCGGCAGCGCGCCCGTTCGAGCCGCTTCGACGCGGTGCTGCGGGATGAGGAAGTCGCAAAGGGAGACGACGAGGGAGACGGCGAGGCGGAAGGGTCCGAGCCGTACTCCTCGAAACCGGACTTCAGCCGGGGGCGTCGCTTCAAGCGATGAGTCCGAGGCGGTGAATTCGCCCGCGGAGCGCCACGGACAAGTGCGCCGCATCCTCCTGTGGGTGCTGCTCGCGAACGTGGCGGTGATCGCGGCGAAGCTGATCGTGGGGCTGCGCTCGGGGTCGATCGCCGTGCTGGGCGACGCGGCCCATTCCGGCGTCGATGCGATCAACAACGTCGTGGGCCTTGCCGCGATGCGCCTCGCGGCCGCCCCGCCGGACGCCGAACATCCCTACGGACACGGCAAATTCGAGACGCTCGCGGCGCTGGCCATCGCCGCCTTCCTCTCGGTCACCTGCTTCGAACTCGTACAGAGCGCGCTCGACCGCCTCGTTCGGGGCGGCGCTCCCCCCGACATCCAGCCCGAGATGCTGGTCGTGCTCACCGCCGTCATCGTCGTGAACACGGCCGTTGCGCTGGGCGAAGCGCGGGCGAGCCGGAGGTTGTCGAGCGAGATCCTCGCGGCGGACGCGCGGCACACGGCGTCCGACGTCCTGGTGACGGCCGGAGTCCTGGTCGGGCTGGCGATCACCGACTGGACGGGCTGGGCCGCGGCCGATGCATGGCTCGCCCTCGTCGTGGCGCTCGTCGTGGCCCGTTCCGGCTACAAGATCTTCCGCGAGACCGTCCCGGTCCTCGTCGACGAGCGGGCCGTCGATCCGCGGGAGATCGAAGGCGTGGCGAGCCGGGTGCCCGGCGTGCGTGCCGTGACGCGGGTGCGTTCGCGCGGGCAGTCGGTCGGGCGCTTCGCGGAACTCACGGTCCAGGTCGCACCCGGCGAAACGGTGGTCAGCGGTCACGAAATCGCCGATGAAGTGGAGCGGCGGGTCGCCGCCCAGATCGGATTCACCGACGTGACCGTGCACGTCGAACCGCATGTGAACGGACGGAACGGAGAGGGTTGATCCGACGCCGGCGCCGCGATCCGCCCCCGGGAGTCAGTCCGGCGTCGTGCTTGGGTCCGCGCTCGGGGTCGCGCTCGGGGTCGCGCCCGGGTTCGCCTCGAAGACCCACAGGCAGTGATCGTCGCCGGAAGCTTCGCACTGTGGGTGCGAGACGTCGCCCTCCCCGGCCCGATACGTCCGGAACGACTCGTCGATGATCCCGGACACGATTTCGCAGCCGCCGCCGCCCTTGCCGGCTGTGGACAGCGCCGGGAGGCCGCGTTCGATCACGAGCCCGTTTATCCCCTTCGCAATCCGGACCTCCGATGAGGGGCTGAGGCGGCGGCCGATTTTCTTCACTCGCCGCCAGGCGAGGATCCGGCGGAGACCGAGGGGGATCAACCGCCACCCGAGGCGAAGGGTCACCCGCGCGTTGCGGCCGATTGCCTCATGCGTGACCCGGCATCCCGTGGAGGCGAAGATCTCCGGAGCATCGATCCGCTTGGCGATGAGCTCGAACAGGCTCGCCACTTCGGCGGCACCCACATCCCCGTCGTAGTCCTCGTAGCGGCGAATCTGCTTGAGCACGACGCTCGAAAGCCCCAGCCGCCGCCGCAGGTTCAGGGAGAGGTCCACCTCCTCGAGTTCCCGCGGATCTTCGGGCGTGTCGAGGTCCTTGAGGGTCAGCAGGAGGGCCAGCGGGATGCGAACGGGGATCTCGCCCTCGAACGTCCCGTCTTGTGCGCGCGGAGAATCAACCGGCATCATGGGTCGCAAGGCTACGGCGGCACTTCCGGGCCTGCAAGCGGGGCCGGACGCCGGAGCCCACCTTATGGGAGGCGCCATGAATGCACCCGTCTCGAAGGAAACCACCCACGCCCTGCTCCGGGTCACCGCCGGCCTCATGCTGTGGCAGCACGGAGCACAGAAGCTCCTCGGCATGTTCGGAAGGGAAGCCGTCGGCAACTGGTTTTCCTGGCCCGCGGGCATCGCCGGCCTCATCGAGTTCTTCCTGCCGATCCTCATCATCCTCGGGATCCGGACGCGCTGGGTCGCCTTCATCCTCACGGGGCATTTCGCCGTGGTCTACTGGTGGCGCCACTTCTTCGCCCGCGGGATGGAGTTCTGGCCGATCGTGAACGGCGGAGAACTCGCCGTGCTGTACTGCGCGATCTTCCTCTTCCTGTGGACGACGGGCAGCGGAACGTTCAGCCTGGACCACAGGGTCCCCGGTCCCGGCCGGGAAGACTAGCCGCAAGTTGTTCGGCCACCGTTCCGGCCCCATCTTGTGCGGCCGGACGGCGGCCTCCGCAGGGTGCCGCCGTCTCGTGCATCTCCCCGGCGTGATCCCGTAGACGGAGCGGACCCGCGACCCATGTACGATCCAAGCGCCATCGAGTCGCGGTGGCAGACCTGGTGGGAGGAGAACGGGACGAACGAGCCCGATCTCGACGCCGCGGCGCGTCCGTTCTTCAACCTCATGATGTACCCCTATCCGTCGGCCGAGGGGCTCCACGTCGGGAACCTGTACGCCTTCACGGGGGCCGACATCTACGGGCGTTTCCGGCGTCTGCAGGGAGATGACGTCTTCGAGCCCATCGGATACGACGCGTTCGGCATCCACTCGGAGAACCACGCGCTCAAGGTCGACACGCACCCGATGGAGCTGATCCCCTCGAACATCCGGAACTTCGAGCGGATGCTGAGGGGGGCGGGCCTCATGACGGACTGGTCCCGCACCGTCGATACGACGGATCCCCGCTACTACAAGTGGACGCAGTGGATCTTCATCCAGCTCTTCAAGGCGGGTCTGGCCGAGAAGAAGGAAGCGGCGGTCAACTGGTGTCCGAAGGATCAGACGGTCCTCGCGAACGAGCAGGTGATCGCCGGCCTGTGCGAACGGTGCGACACCGCGGTCGAGCAGCGGATGCTGAGCCAGTGGTTCTTCCGGATCACGGACTACGCGCAGCGGCTGCTCGACAACCTGGACTGGATCGACTGGTCCGAGACGACGAAAACGGCCCAGCGCAACTGGATCGGCCGCTCCGAGGGCGCGCGGCTGCACTTTCCGCTCTCCGGCGCCGGGGATGGGGCGGAAGGCGAGGGGGATCGCATCGAGGTGTTCACGACGCGTCCCGACACGCTGTTCGGCGCGACCTTCATGGTGCTCGCGCCGGAGCATCCCCTGGTCGAGCGGCTCACGGCGGACGAACGGCGCGCCGACGTGGAAGCCTACGTGCGCGCGGCCGCAACCGTGGACCTGGTGGAGCGCCAGAAGACCGACGATCGCGAGAAGACCGGCGTCTTCACGGGCGGGTACGCGCGGAACCCGGCCACCGGGGAGGACATTCCCGTGTGGGTCGCCGACTACGTCCTCATGGACTACGGCACCGGCGCGATCATGGCCGTGCCCGGACACGATCAGCGGGACTTCGATTTCGCGCGACAGTTCGGGTTGCCCATCGTCCAGGTCGTCTGCTCCCGCGCGGCGCTCCCGGAGGGTGCGGATCCCGCGGATGTCGGCGGAGGCGAGGGGGAGACCGCCTTCGTCGAGCACACCGCCGATGAGATTCTCGTGAACTCCGGACGTTTCAGCGGGATGGAGGCCGACGCGGGCGGGCGCGCGATCACCGAGTGGCTGGCGGAGCGCGGGCTCGCGGCGGCCGAGGTCAACTACCGGCTGCACGACTGGTGCATCTCCCGGCAGCGGTACTGGGGGCCGCCGATCCCCATCATCTATTGCGACGACTGCGGCCCGCGGGCGGTGCCGGAGGAGGACCTCCCCGTCGTCCTCCCGTACGTGGAGGACTTCCGCCCCACGGCGACGGGCGTGAGTCCGCTCGCGCGCGACCCGGCCTTCCACGCCGCGGCGTGTCCGGCGTGCGGCGCCAATGCCCGGCGCGAGACCGATGTATCCGACACCTTCCTCGACTCGGGCTGGTACTTCCTGCGCTACCCCTCGACCGAGTTCGACGACCGGCCGTTCGACCCCGCGCGGATGCGGAAGTGGCTACCCGTCAGCAGCTACATCGGCGGCGAGGAACACTCCGTCCTCCACCTCCTCTACTCCCGCTTCCTCACGATGGTGCTGCACGATCTCGGGCACCTCGAGTTCGAGGAACCGTACCATCGCTTCCGCAAGCACGGCCTGCTCATCAGGGACGGCGCCAAGATCTCGAAGTCGCGCGGCAACGTGATCCTGCCGGACGAATACATCGCGCGGTTCGGCGCGGACACGTTCCGCATGTACCTGATGTTCCTCGGCCCCTTCCAGCGGGGCGGGGATTTCCGCGACAGCGGTCTGGCCGGGCCCCAGCGCTTCCTGAAGAAGGTGTGGGGCAGCGTGACGGCCGCGGCCGAGGCGGGGCGCACGGGATTCGATGATCCCGGCGTCGAGCGGGCGCTGCACGCCGCGATCAAACAGATCTCGGAGGACCTCGAGGCGCTGAGCTACAACACGGCGGTCGCCGCCGCGATGGACTACCTGAACACCTTGCGCGCCGGCGGGCGCACGGCCTCGGTCGACGAGGTGCGGCCGCTCGTGATCATGATCGCGCCGGTCGCGCCCCACATCGCCGAGGAGTTGTGGACCCGGCTCGGCGGTGAGTCGAGCATCTTCGATCACGCCGAGTGGCCGGCCTGGCACGAGAGCAAGCTCGTGGTCGACGAGGTCGAACTCCCGGTGCAGGTGAACGGCCGGCTGCGGGCGACGATCCGGGTCGCGCGCGGAGCCCCCGAAGACGTCGTGCGCGAGGCGGCGATGGCCGAGGCGAACGTGATCCGGCGCCTCGACGGGGTCGCGATCCGGAAAGTGATCCACGTCCCGGACCGCATGCTCAACCTCGTGGTTTCCTAGCGACGGCGGCTGGCGCGGGTGCGCTACCACTCGACGGACCCTTCCGCGTCGGTATCGATGCGGGCGGCGGCGCCCTCCTCGCCGAAGAGGTGGATCCGGAGATTCTTGTAGAGGAACTCTCGCGCCCGCGCTTCGTGGAGCTTGAGCCCGTAGTGGTTGATGAGGAGCATCTGGCGCTCCTTCCACTCCTCCCAGCAGGCGGCGCAGATCTCAGCCACGATCCGCTCGCCCAACGCGCTGGGGAACGGGACGCGGTCGATCCTGCCCCGGTCGCCGCGGTCGCAGCGAACGCAGGCGAACGTTTCCGTCATTTCGAACCTTCCGTGGTTTCGGAGTTGTCGGTTGCGCCGGGGCTCATGCCGCCCGAGCCCGTGTCCGCGGGACCCGCCAGGCGCGTCAGGGCCTCCCACGGGTCGCCGGCCGCGGCCTCCGCCATCAGCGCCTCGACGGAGGGGACCAGCGCGCCGTGCGACTCGTAGACACGCTCGAAGTCATCCAGCCTCGTGTAGTAGAGAAGGCGCGAGATGACCCACGCGTTGTCGAGACCGTCCGGGTCGATCGCGCCGTACCGCGCGTGGAGCCGCGGGATGTACTCCGTCTCGAAGCGCCGGGCCGCGTCTTCGAACACTTCGCGCTTGGCCGCACGTTTCGCCTCGTCCGGCAGGGTGGAGGCGTACACCTCCTCCAGCGGCGCGAGAATGGAATGGAAGAAGTCGCCGAATACGCGCGTGTCCTCCCACCTCCACCGCGCCCGCTGGCACGCACTCTCGTCCGCCACGGCCTCGCAGAAGAACTCGATGGCGCCGCGGTGCCCGACGAAGTTCGCGAAGCTCTCGTTGAAATCCGCCTGCCCGGTGGGGAAGTACGTGCTGTGCGTGATCTCGTGGATCACGGTCTCCACCAGCCCCAGGCTGTCGAGCCGCAGCGTCGTGGACATGATGGGGTCGGGGAACCAGCCCAGCGTCGAGAAGGCGGAGACCGGCCGGACCGAGACGTCATAGCCGTCCTCGGCCAGGCTGGCGGCCTCCGCGCGGGCGTCGTCGAAGTCGAAGTATCCCTTGTAGGGGAGGTGGCCGACGATGGGGAACCACCACGTCTTCCAGCGCAGCGCGAACTCCGGGGCCGCGAGCACGTTCAGGACCAGCGTGTCGCGATTGAGCTGCGCGAAGGACTCGTAGCTCGCGCCCGCGCGCAGCCCCAGGTCGCGTTCCGCGAAGTCCCTCGCGTCGAGGACGAGTCGGAGCTTGTCACGGGTCTCGCGGGCCACGGTCGTGTCGTGGATCACGGCCCGGATGGGGCGGCGCGCCGAAAGAATGCGGGCCTCCTCCCAGCCCGCGCGCAGGACGTACGCCGGCGAGCACGCACCCGCGCACAGCAGGAGCAGCGGGAGCAGCCGGAACACTGAGCGCGCGCGGGAGGCGGGGAGGCCCGGGCTCTCGGGGCTCGCCGAGCTCTCGGGGCGCACGGCGCTCTCCGGGCTCACGGCGCTCACGCGCATCTCACGTAGTGGAGGTGTTCTCGCACGTCGTCGCGCAGGTAGCTCCGCCGCGGGCCGTCCGCGTCGCTCCGGTAGCGGCGGTAGGGCCGGTCGTGGAACGCGTAGCTGTCGGGCAGGCCCCGTTCGCGCAGCATCTCCTCAATGGCCGCGCAGTCCAGGTGCCCCTCGTCATTGTAGCTGAACAGGATGTGGCGTCCGTCCGCGGCCTCCAGCACCTCCCGGAGCGCGTCCGGGGCCCGGTGCTTCCGGCACCAGTCCGAGCGCTGCGCCTCATCGGGTATGAGTCCCGTCTTCCCCCGAATCTCCGGCGGCGTTGCCCAGCCGAGCGCGAGGAGTTCCGGGATGTGATAATACGCGGGATATTGCCGGCCGTTGTAAGGAGGGTCGAGATAGACGAGATCGACGGGACCGACGGATTCCAGGAGCCGGGCGGCGGGTCCGCGAAACGCGCTGCAGGCTCCGGCTCCCTTCCGGCGCCGGGTCGGGTCGATGGGGCGGAGTTCGAGAGGGCGCAGGGCGTTCGGCTGCATCGTCTTCACGAACGAGGCGTACACGCCCGTGGTGTTCGCGACCCGGTCGGCGGCCTCGATGAGTGTTGCGATCAGGAGTTGGGCCGCGGCTTCGCTGTGGGCGGATCCGCGGGTCCAGCGTTCGATCCGCGTCCGGACCCGGTCGATCTTCCGTCCGTTCTCGGGGGAGAAGTACATGCGTCCGTGCTCCCGGCCGGCGGCTCCGTCACTCGTGTAGTGCTCGAAGATGAACCCGCGGCGGCCCGGCCCCTCGCCGTCCGGCCTCTCCTCGTCCAGTCCCTCCCTGTCCAGCCCCTTGAGCAGGGCGCGGTAGCCGATCTCCCGCTTTCCGTTGCCGGCCGCCGCCGGGAGGAGCGAGGCGGGATACCGCGGGGGCGCGTCGAGTTGGACGCGCGCGACCTGGAGGGCGTAGGACGACGCCATCAGGTCGCCCGCATGGACCTGCCAGCCCTGCTCCTTGAGTGCCGCCGACACGCTGGCGGTGCCGGCGAACGGGTCGCACGCGACGCCGGGCACCTCCTGGAACCGGTCCACGGTCTCCAGCAGGAAGGGGACGAGCTTCGTTTTGTTCCCGAGATAGCGCACGCCGGAGAATATGGAGACGGGATGCGGGCGAAAAGTTCCGGAGTACGGTCGTGAACGCCGGGGCGCGCCTTACGGAGGCGGTCGCCGGCGTCGCGCTCGCGGCGGCGCCGCTGCTTCGGCGCGCCCGGCCGGACATCGCGCGGGCGGTGGCGGCCCGGCGGGGCGCCACCGCGGAGTTGGGCGCGTGGGGGTGGGGTCGGGCGCCCGGGCCGCTCGTGTGGCTCCACGGCGCTTCCGCCGGCGAACTGCTCGGCGCGGCGCCGGCCATCCGGGGTCTGCGTCGTTCGTCGTCCGCATTGCGCGCCGGTGCGCGGGCGCAGCTCGTCGTCACGTACGGCTCGCCATCGGGCCGGGCCGCGCTCGCGTGGCTGGATCCGGATCATTCGGGCCCGCCGCCCCTCGACCGCGCGCGGGACTGCGATGCGGCGCTCGCCGCCGTCCGCCCCGCCCTGCTCGTGTTCGCGAAGTTGGACGTGTGGCCCGGACTCGTGGCCGCGGCGCACCGGGCCGGAGTGCCCGTCGCGCTCATCAACGGCACGGTCCGCGACGGGAGCCGGCGCTCCGGCGCCCTCGCCCGCCGGCTCTTCCGCGCTTCGTATGCGCGGTTGGACGCGGTCGGCGCCGCGAGCCCGGAGGACGCGCGGCGACTCGAGGCGCTCGGCGTCCGGCCGAAGGCGATGACGGTGACGGGGGATGCGGCGTTCGACCTTGCGCTCGAGCGGGCCGACCGCGCTCGTGCCGACGGCTCGGCCGTGTTTTTCCTCTCAGCGCTCGGACCGGGGGATCGAGCGGGGGACGGAGCAGCGGACCGGTCGGCGCCACGGCTCGTCGCCGGCTCTACGTGGCCCGTTGACGAGCGGGCGCTGCTCGATGCCGCGGCGGCCGTGCGACGGGGTGGCGGCCCGGGCTGGCAGTTCGTGATCGCGCCCCACGAGCCGATCGCCGCGCACGTCGACGCCCTCGTCGCGTCTTGCACGGCCCGCGGGGAACGCGTCATCCGCTGGAGCGAGATCGGCGATACGGCCGCGGGGCGCGACGCCTCCGTCATCGTCTTCGACGAAGTGGGCCGGCTCGCGGAGTTGTACGCGGCGGGCGATGTGGCCTATGTCGGCGGCGGCCTCGGGGGCGCCGGGCTCCACAACGTGCTCGAGCCCGCCGCGGCCGGGCTGCCCGTCATCTTCGGCCCGCGTCACGACCGGGCCGACGCCCGCGCCCTCGCGTCGGCCGGCGGCGCGCTCGTCTCCCCGGCCGGCGCGCTCGCGGACACCTTGGCCGGGCTGGCCCACCCGCCTCGCCGTCGGCGCCACGCCCGGGCCGCCCGCGCGTTCGTCGAGGCGGGCGCCGGCGCCGGCGCCCGCACGGCGGATCTGCTGCGTCCGCTCTGGCCGTCCTGACCCGCGGTCCGGCACCACCCGAGGGAGCGACGTGAGGTGCCCGGGTATTCGGGAGTCCCTGTGAAGTGTTAGGCCGATTCAAAATTGAATTTTCAATTGGCCTACGCCGATGCACGGGCGGTGACTCCTCCCACGAGTGTGTTGAAATCTCGCGCCGTTCCTCAGGCGGACCGCGGAAGAACCATGCTCGTTGTCACGCCGGCGTGCGGGGCTAGCGCCGCTCCGCCCAGAGCTTCGGGCCGAACACGAACCAGAGCACGCTGCCGACGATGGGGCAGAGGAAGATCACCGCGACCCAGAGCATCTTTTCTCGCGTCGGCGCCCGGGAAAGCGCGGTGACGCCGGTCGCCCAGAGGTTCAGGACCCCGATGAGGGAGAGGAGCACGAGGCGCGGATCCAGCGCCGCCGCCCAGTCCAGCACGGCGTTCATGCGGCGGCCGTCGGCTTCTGGAACTGGAGGCGGTGGAGTTGCGCGTAGAGCCCTCCGCTCTCCAGCAGCGTGTCGTGCGTGCCGGATTCGCTGACAAGTCCGTGGTGGAGCACGAGGATGCGATCGGCCCCCCGGATCGTGGAGAGCCGGTGCGCGATGACGAGGCTCGTCCGCCCCTCCATCAGGCGCTCCAGCGCCGCCTGGATCTCCGCCTCGATCTCCGAGTCCACCGAACTCGTCGCCTCGTCCAGGAGCAGGATGGGCGGATCCCCCGCGAGCGCGCGGGCGAAAGACACCAGCTGGCGCTCGCCGACCGACAGGTTCCCGCCCCGCTCGCTCAGCGGCTCGTCGTATTTCTTCGGCAGCCGCGCGAGGTGCCGGTCGACCCCGACCTGCCGGGCCGCCTCGCGGATCTCGTCCCGCCCTACCTGCTCGCGGTCGAGCGCGATGTTGTTCGCGGCGGAGCCCGAGAAGAGATAGACATCCTGCAGCACGAGGCCCATCTGTTGGCGAAGGTCGGCGAGCCGGAGTTCCCGGATGTCGACCCCGTCGAGCGTGATGCGCCCGCGTTGCGGCTCGTAGAAGCGCATGAGGAGGCTGAACAGCGTTGTCTTGCCCGCTCCGGTCGCTCCGACGACCGCGAGCCGCTGCCCCGGCTCCGCGGTGAAGCTGATGCCGCGCAGCACCCAGCCGTCGTCCGGCGCGTCCTCGTCGAGCCGCCCCTCCGCCCCCTCCCAGGCCGCGGCGTGGGCCAGGGCGGGCGTCGTGACCCCCGCCGCGTCCTCCTCCGGCGACAGATACCGGAACCAGACGTCCTCGAACTCGATGCGGCCCTTCAGATCCGTCGGGAGGTCCGTCGGGTCCGGCGGGTCCTCGATGCCCGGCGCCTCGTCCAGGAGCCCGAAGATCCGCTCCGAGCTCGCCATCGCGCCCTGCAGGATGTTGTACTTCTCGGACAGATCCTGGATGGGGCGGAAGAACCGTCTCGCGTACTGAAGGAAGGCCGCGATGACCCCGATCGTGAGCGTCCCCTGCAGGGCCTGGTTGCCTCCGTACCAGATGATGAGCGCAAGCGCGACGGACGCGAGCACCTCGACGACGGGGAAGAAGAGCGCGTAGTACGTGATCGAGCGCAGGTGGGCCTCGAGGTGGTCATCGTTGATCCTGCCGAACCAGTTCGTCGCCGCCCGCTCCTGCCGGAACAGCTGCACGACGCGCACCCCCGTGATCCGTTCCTGCAGGAAGGCGTTGATGCGCGCGAGCCGGATCCGGATGTCGCGGTACGCCTCTCGCACCTTCTTCCGGAAGAGCCAGGCGGCCACGAACACGAGGGGGAGAACCGCGAACGTCACGAGGGCGAGCCGCCAGTCCATGACGAGCATGGCGATCATGATGAAGGCGACGGTGAACACGTCCCCGAAGATCGTGACGACGCCGGAAGTGAACATCTCGTTCAGGACTTCGACGTCGCTCGTGAGCCGCGTCATCAGGCGTCCGACCGGATTCCGGTCGAAGTACGCGAGCCGCAGGCGCTGCAGGTGCCGGAAGATCTCCTGCCGCAGGTCGAGCATCACGTTCTGCCCGATCCACGTGGTCAGGATCGTGCGCCCATATTCCAGCAGTCCGGAGAGGAGGAGCGAAACGAAGAAGAGGACGGACAGGTTGCGGAGGGCGCGGAAATCGCCGTCCGGGATCGCGTGGTCGATGACTTCCATCGTCAGCCAGGGGCCGACGAGCGCGAGACCGGAGGCCGCCACGAGCATCAGCACCGCGATCGCGACCTTGCCCCGGTACGGTCTCAGGTACCCGAGCAGACGCTTCATGAGACGGGCGTCATACGCCTTCCCGAGCGCTTCTTCCTCCTGGAGGGGACCGTCCGGTGTCTGCATGCCCGCATAGTACGGATTCGGCCGCTCCGTTCCAATCAGGTTGGCGCGCCCCGCCGCCGCCGGCCATCATGCTCCCATGAGCGACCGGATCCGGGTCCGAGGCGCCCGGCAGCACAACCTCAAGGGCATCGACATCGACATCGAGCGTGGGGCCCTCACCGTCCTCACGGGGCCTTCCGGCTCGGGGAAATCCAGCCTCGCCTTCGACACGATCTATGCCGAAGGGCAGCGGCGGTACATCGAGTCGCTGTCCACCTACGCCAAGCAGTTCCTCGAGCGGATGCCGAAGCCCGCCGTCGATCTCGTCGAGGGCGTGAGTCCCTCCGTCGCCATCGACCAGAGCAACCGGGTGCAGTCGAGCCGCTCCACCGTCGGCACGATCACCGAGGTCTACGACTACCTGAGACTGCTGTGGGCGCGCGTGGGGACGACCGTGTGTCCCGAGTGCGGGCGCTCCGTCGTGCCGGACACCGTGACGTCGGCCACCGATGCGCTCCTCGACCTGGGTCCCGACGCACGGCTGGCCATCGCCTTTCCGGTCCCCCGCGAAGCGCGCGGGAACGGCGCGAGAGTGGTGGAAAACCTCAGGGCACGGGGGTACGTCCGCGTCCTCGCCGACGGTCGCAAACTCTACCTGCCGGACATCGACCTGGAGGAAGACCTGGAGGGAGACCTGGAGGGAGACTTGGAGGGAAAACTGGAAGAAGTTCGTGCGTTGACCCGAGCCCGGGAGGCGCTCGTCGTCGTGGATCGGGTCACGTCACGCGCGGAGGATCGCGAACGGATCGCGGACTCGCTGGCGGCCGCCTTCGCCGAGGGAGGGGGCGCCGCCGTCGCGCTCGTCTGGCGGCGCGGCGCCTCGACGCCCGAGCGCCGCGATTTCGAGGAGGCCTATCGCTGCGGAGTCTGCGGCTCCGGTTTTCCGCGGCCTACCCCCCAGTTGTTCAGCTTCAACAGCCCCGCCGGAGCGTGCGACACCTGCACGGGGTTCGGCGCGGTGCTGGAGTACTCCCCCGAACTCATCGTCCCCGACCCGGGCCGTTCGCTGGACGAGGGGGCGCTCGATCCGTGGTCGAAGCCCCGCTACCGGCGCGAACGCTCGCTCCTGAGACAGTTCGCCGCCGCCTCCGGGCTCGACACGACGCTCCCCTGGGAGGCGCTTCCGGAGGATGGCCGCCACGTGCTGCTGAACGGAGGAAGGTTCGCGGCGGAACGCTTCCGGGGCGTGATCCCCTTTCTCCGCTCGAAGGAAAAAAAGCGGTACAAAGCGTACATCCGCGTCTTTCTGCGCCAGTATCAGCTTCCCGAGCGGTGCGCCGGCTGCGAGGGTTACCGCCTGAAACCGGAGGCGCTGAACGTCCGCGTGGGAGGGCGGCACATCGCCGAAGTCGCCCGGCGGACGATAACGGAAATCTCCGGCTGGCTCGCGGACGGACTCGACCTCACCCCCTTCCAGCGACAGGTCGCGTCGACGATCCTGCGCGAACTCGAGCATCGGACCTCGTTTCTCGCGGAAGTCGGACTCGGGTATCTCACGCTGGACCGCCAGGCCCGATCCCTCTCCGGGGGGGAGATGCAGAGGATCCGCCTCGCCAGCTGTCTCGGGAGCCGGCTGGTCGGCACACTCTACGTCCTCGACGAACCCACGATCGGACTCCACCCGCACGACATCCAAGCCTTCACCGGCGTCCTCGAGCGGCTCGCGAACCGCGGGAACACCGTCGTCGTCGTCGAGCACGAGCCCGCGGTGCTGGAACGGGCCGATCGCATCGTGGAACTGGGGCCGGGAGCCGGAGAGCAGGGCGGCGAGATCGTGTTCGAGGGTGGCTGGGACCGCCTTCTCGCGTCGGACACCGGGACGGGACAGGCCCTCGCGCGGCGGGCGGCTGCCGCCGGGCGGTGGGGCGGCGCACCCCGGGATGGGGGAGCGGCGGCGGGGGGAGAACTCGTCCTGCGCGGCGCCCGCCTGCACAACGTTCGGGATGTGGATGTGGCGATTCCCCTGGGGGCGCTCACGCTCGTCACCGGCGTCTCCGGCTCCGGGAAATCGACGCTCATCCGCGGCGTGCTCTATCACGCCCTCGAGCGGGAGATCACGAACCGCTCCTCCGCCAAACCGCATCTGGGCGAGCCCGCCGGCTCCTGGGAGCGGCTCGAAGGCGCGGAACTTTTCGAGGACGTCGTGCTCGTCGACCAGCGGCCGATCGGCCGTACGCCGCGCTCGAACCCCGCAACGTACATCGGAGCCTTCACGGCGCTGCGGAGCGCGTACGCCGCCCTCCCGGAAGCCCGCTCCCGCGGATACGAGGCGGGATATTTCTCCTTCAACCGCCCGGGCGGGCGCTGCGAGCACTGCAAGGGCGCGGGCGAGGAGACGGTGGAGATGGTTTTCCTGGCCGATGTTTCCGTGCCCTGCGAGGCGTGCGGAGGCTCGCGCTACCGTCCGGAGGTGCTGGAGATCGGGATCCGCGGCCGCTCGATCCGCGATGCGCTCAATATGACCGTGGACGAGGCGATTCGCTTCTTCATCCGGCACGACCGTCTCGGCGCCCGGCTGTGGCACCTGCAGCGGGTGGGTCTCGGGTATCTTCGGCTCGGCCAGCCGGCCACGACGCTCTCCGGAGGGGAGGCGCAGCGGCTCAAGATCGCCCGGGAACTCGCGCGCCGGCGAAGTGCGGGCCGGCGGCTGTACATCCTCGACGAGCCCACCGTGGGCCTCGGGGTGGGGGAAGTCGGCACGCTCGTCGCGGTGCTGCGGGAACTCGTGGGAGAAGGGCATGCCGTCGTCGTCGTGGAGCACAACCTCGACGTCGTCGCGGAAGCCGACTGGGTCATCGACATGGGGCCCGGGCCCGCAGAGGACGGAGGTCGCATCGTGGCGGCGGGCCCGCCGGCCAGCATTGCGGAGTCCGAGGCCTCGCGCACGGGAGCCTTCCTCCGTGCCCGGGCGGAGCGGCTCGGGCTCGACGCGGCCGTCGCCCGCGCGGAATCGGCGTGACCGAAGCGGGCGCGCCACGCGTCTCCGTCCTTCTCCCGTGCCGGGACGCCGAACCGTTCCTGCGCGCCTGCATGGAGAGTCTGGCCGCACAGTCCGAGTCGCGCTTCGAAGTGCTCGCCCTCGACGACGGTTCGAGAGACGGCACCGGGCCGTTGCTCCGGGCGTGGGCGGAACGGGACCCCCGCGTCCGCCTCGTCGACCGCGACGGGTCGGGGATCGTCGCGGCGCGGCGCCGGCTGTCGCGGGCGGCGCGGTCGCCGCTCCTCGCCCGCATGGACGCCGACGACGTCGCGCGCCCCGGCCGGCTCGCCGCGCAACTCCGCCTCCTGACCCGGCGCCCCGGCATCGCCGCGTGCGGTACGGGCGTGCGCTACATCCCGCGGCCCCGGCCCGGCTCGGGCTACCTCCGCTATGAGGGCTGGATCAACGGGCTCACCGAGCCCGCCGCGGTCGAGCGGGATCTGTTCGTCGAATGTCCGATCGCCCACCCCACGCTGATGGTGCGGCGCGACGCCTTCGAGGCGGTCGGCGGCTATCGCGACGCGGAGGGACCGACCGGGGGGCCGGAGGACTACGACCTTATCCTGCGGCTGTCCGCGGCGGGCTGCCGCATGACGAACGTGCCGCGGGTTCTGCACGAGTGGCGCCTGGGTCCGCACCGACTGTCGGAGCGGTCGGACCGCTACAGCCCCGCCGCGTTCCGGCGCCTGAAGATCGCGCACCTCGCGAACGGTCGCATACCGGCGGGACGGCCGCTCGTGATCTGGGGCGCCGGGAAGGTCGGCAAGGCCTTCGCGCGCGGCTGGCTCGAACAGGACGGCTCAGGGGGTCGCGCCCGCCCGGTGGAGGCGTTCGTGGATCTGGACCCCCGCAAGATCGGGCAGAACATCCACGGAGCCGTCGTCCTCCGCCCGGAGGACCTCCCGGCGTTCGGCGCGCCCGCCCGCCCGTACATGCTCCTCGCGGTGGGGACGCCCGGCGCGCGCCGCGAAATCCGGGAGGCGCTGCAGGCTCTGGGTTTTCGGGAGATCGAGGACTACCGGGCCGTCGCCTGATCGTCGATCCTCTCCCACGTCACCTCATCGAACTCCCGCAACAGCTCCGCGCCGTACGCGGAAGACGGAGTCTGGTAGCCCGCCCCGACGTCTCCGGCGAGCGCGCGCCCGGCGATGGCGACGGCCGCCGTTGCGGTGAAGCCATACGGGTCCGGCGTCCGCACCCGCGCCGCCACGCGCTTCCCCTCCGCGTCCTCGATCTCCGCGACCAGAATCGCGTGCGCCGTCCGGCGCGCCGCCACGCTCGGCCCCTCCGGTCCGCGGTCGATCAGGCGGTTCAGCAACGCCTGTCCCATGCGGGCGGACAGGAACGGGCGGAAACCGCGGAGGATCCTCGTGAGGCGCACGAAGGTGCGGGTCGCCTGGAGATAGGTCTCGATATTCGGGATTCCGGTGGAATGGAAGGCCGTCGACACGTCGCCCAGCACGCCGACGATGGCGGCCTGCGGGGGAGGCCCGAAGTCGAACGCGTGGCGCAGTTGGCCCGGTCGCACCCTCGTGATCGCGCCGTCGCGTCGGATCCGGAAGTGGCCGATCCCCTCGACGATCGTCCGCATCGTGCCGCGGGAGGCGCCGGAGCGGGCCGCGAGACCCAGCCTCAGGTAGCGGCCGCCGGGGTGCCGCGCTGCGAGGTCCGCGATGAGGCAGTCGCTCGGGACGACGTCGAAGCCGACGCCCGGCATGACCATGATCCCCGCCTCGGCAGCCTCCGGCCCGCGCGCCGCCAGCCCCTCGAACACATCGATCTCGCCGGTGATGTCGAGATAGTGCGTGCCCGTCTTCAGGCAGGCGTCGTACATCGGGAGGGCCGTGTGCGAGAACGGTCCCGCGCAATGGAGGACGACCGAAATGTCCTCCAGCGCGCCGGCCAGCCCCGCCGGATCGTCCAGCCCGAAGGCCCGGGTCTCCAGACCGGGCGCCGCGGCGGTCGCCGACGCCAGCACGGCGAGCTTCTCCGGATCCCGGCCGCCGGCAACGAGCCTCAGCCCGGACCGAATCGCTTCGGCGACCACGAGGCGTCCGGTGTATCCCGTGGCGCCGTAGACGAGCAGTTTCGATTCACGCATGTCCCCAAACTACGGAGCGACTCGCCATGCGTCTCCTTCTGTTCAGCGACCTTCACACCGATCTCGCGGCCGCGGCGTCGATCGTGGAGCGGGCGGCCGACTTCGACGTGGTCGTCGGGGCCGGCGATTTCGCGGTGAAGCGGCGCGGCCTGGCCGGGATCGTCGAAGTCCTGGCCGGGATCGAGACCCCCACCGTCCTCGTCCCCGGGAACGGCGAGTCCGCCGGCGAGCTTTCCGAGGCGTGCCGCGGCTGGCCGGCGGCTCGCGTCCTGCACGGAACGGGCGTCGACATCGGCGGCGTGCCCTTCTTCGGGATCGGCGGCGGGGTGCCGGTGACGCCCTTCGGCTCCTGGAGCTACGACTTCACGGAAGACGAAGCCCGGGACCTCCTCGCACCGTGCCCCGAGCGAGCCGTACTCGTGTCCCACTCCCCTCCGCTCGGCCACGCGGACGCCGACGCGTCGGGTCGACACATGGGCAGTACAGCCGTCCTCGAAACCATCGAACGGACCCGTCCCCGCCTCGTCGTCTGCGGCCACATCCACGGCTCGTGGGGCGTCCGCTCCCGAGCCGGCGATACGCCGATCGTAAACGCCGGTCCCGCAGGCGTGGAGTGGCGCCTCTGAAAGTCGCGGAATGCCCCGAAATCCGGTAGATTACAGGGTCTCACCGAGTGCGGCCGAGCTCCCCCGGAGCTGCCGTAGGCCGCCCAGTCCTCGAGATCTCGAAAACGCCAGTTCCAGCGGGAATCCATGACCACCGAGAGCATAGAACGCGTCGAGCAGCGACCGCTCGAAGAAGAGATGCGCGAATCGTTCATCGACTACTCGATGAGCGTCATCGTACAGCGGGCCCTGCCCGACGTTCGCGACGGTCTGAAGCCGGTCCACCGGCGGATCCTGTACGCGATGCACGAGGCCGGACTCGGCCCGACCCGACCCTACAGAAAGAGCGCCACCGTCGTCGGCGACGTGATCGGAAAATACCACCCGCACGGCGATTCGGCCGTCTACGATTCGCTCGTCCGGATGGCTCAGGAGTTTTCGCTCCGATATCCGCTCGTCGACGGGCAGGGCAACTTCGGGTCCGTGGACGGCGACTCCGCCGCGGCCTACCGGTATACCGAGGCCCGGCTCGCCGGATTCGCGAGCGAGCTTCTGGGCGACATCGACAAGGACACCGTCGCTCACACGCCGAACTTCGACGATCGGCTGCAGGAACCGACCGTTCTTCCCTCGGCGCTCCCCAACCTCCTCGTCAACGGCTCGTCGGGGATCGCGGTGGGCATGGCCACGAACATCCCCCCGCACAACCTCCGCGAGGTGGCCGCCGCCTGTCACCGCCTCATCGAGGCGCCCGACACGACGCTCGACGAGTTGATGGAGATCATCCGGGGTCCCGACTTCCCCACCGGGGGCACGATCTTCGGCGGCGCCGGGATCCGCGAAGCCTACCGCCTGGGCCGCGGCCGGGTCGTGATGCGCGCGAAGGCCGACATCGAGGAGGGACGGGACGGCCGCGACCGCATCATCGTCCGCGAGATCCCCTTCATGGTGAACAAGACCCGCCTCATCGAGCAGATCGCGGGTCTGGTGCGCGACAAGCGCGTCACGGACATCTCCGACCTCCGCGACGAGTCCGACCGCGACGGGATCCGTGTCGTCATCGAACTGAAACGCGATGCGGTGCCGCAGATCGTCCTCAACCAGCTCTTCAAGGGCACACAGCTGCAGTCCACGTTCGGCGTCATCATGCTCGCGCTCGTCAACGGCGAGCCGCAGGTGATGGACCTCAAGACGATGCTCCGGCACTTCCTCGAGCACCGGCACGAGGTCGTCGAGCGGCGGACGCGCTTCGAGTTCGGCGTGGCGAAGGACCGGGAGCACGTCCTCGAGGGACTCAAGGTCGCGGTCGACCACATCGACGAGGTCATCCGCATCATCCGCGCCTCCCCCGAGACCGAGGTCGCGCGGGAGGAACTCCGGTCCGCCTTCGATCTCAGCGAACGCCAGGCCGATGCGATCCTCAACATGCGGCTCGCGCGCCTCACGGGTCTCGAGATCGAGAAACTCGAGGAGGAACTGGAGAAAGTCCGTGCGCGCCGGCAGGAACTCGAGGCCATCCTCGCGTCGCGCGGCCGGCGAATGGAAATCGTCGGAGACGAGTTGTCCACCCTCGTCGGCAAGTTCGGCGACGAGCGCCGGACCCAGATCGTGCCCGACACGTCGGACCTCACGGATGAGGATCTCATCGCCGAAGAGCGGATGGTCATCACCGTCTCGCACTCCGGCTACATCAAGCGCATCGAGCCCCAGGTCTACCGGGCGCAGCGCCGCGGCGGGCGCGGGATCGCCGGCATGGGCACCAAGGAAAAGGACTGGGTGGAGCACCTCTTCCTCGCCTCGACCCACGACTATCTCCTCATCTTCACGACCGCGGGCCGCATGTACTGGCTCAAAGTGTACCAGATCCCGCTCGCACGCCGGACGGCGCGCGGCAAACCGATCGTGAACCTGCTGAGGATGGAGAAGGGCGAGAAAATCGCATCCATCGTCAGGGCGCGCGAGTTCTCGGCCGACCGCTTCCTCATCTTCGCCACGCGCCGCGGCCTCGTGAAGAAGACGAGCCTCGCCGCGTACCGGAATGTGCGTGCGCCGGGTCTGCGCGCCATCAACATCCTCGAGGACGATCGCCTCATCGATGTGAAGCTGAGCGATGGCTCGAACGACGTGCTGCTCGCTACGCGGCGCGGGAGGGCGATCCGGTTCTCCGAGGGAGACGTGCGGGAGGTTGGACGTGTCGCACAGGGTGTGCGCGGCATCAGGCTCAAGGAGGAGGACACCGTCGTGGGGATGGTGGTCGCGCGGCGTGGCGGCTCGCTGTTGACCGCGACGGACCAGGGCATCGGTAAGCGAAGCGACGTGGACGACTATCGAAAGACGCGACGCGGCGGACAGGGTGTGATAAACCTGAAGGTGACGGCGACGTCCGGTCAGGTAGCGGCGACGCGCGAGGTAACGGACGACGACGAACTCATGTTCGTGACCCGCAACGGCGTCATCAACCGGCAGTCGGCCGAGGGAATCCGCGTGATCGGACGGAACACGCAGGGCGTGCGGCTCGTTTCCCTCGACGAGGGTGACGAACTCGTGGACGTCGCGAGTCTGATCGATCCGATCGGGACGGATCCGGCGGCGGACAATGGTACCGGGGCCGACGCTCTCGCCGATGCGGAGGGCGAGGCCGACGCCAACGGGGCCGGCGCCAGCGGGGACGCCGGTGCCGACTCGGACGCCGGGTGAGCAGCACGACCGCGACCCTGGTGTCGCTCGCCGACGTCGAGGCCGCGCACGAGCGGATTCGCGGAGCGGTGCGGCGCACGCCGCTGATCCCCGCCCCGTTCCCGCAAGCGGGCGGGCGTGGAGCGACCGATGCGCCGGACGGCGTGTGGCTGAAGTGCGAGAACCTCCAGCGCGTCTCCGCCTTCAAGGCGCGCGGCGCGTACAACTACGTGAGCCGCCTCTCGCCGGAAGAGCGGGCGGCCGGGCTCCTCACCTACTCGTCCGGCAATCACGCGCAGGCCGTGGCGTGGACCGCCCGGGCGTTCGGCGTGCCGGCCCGGATCGTGATGCCGGTCGATGCGCCCGACGTGAAGCGCGAGGCGACCCTCGCCCTCGGGGCGGAGGTCGAACTCGAAGGCACGACGTCAGCCGAGCGCAAGGCGCGCGCCGAGCAGATTCAACGGGAGCTCGGCGGGACGATGGTGCCGCCGTTCGACGACCCGGACATCATCGCGGGGCAGGGGACCGTGGCGCTCGAGATCATCGAGCAACTCGGCGCTCGGGAACCGGGGCTGGTGCTGGCTCCGATCGGCGGCGGCGGGCAACTGTCGGGCGTCGCGGCCGCGGTGCGGCGCCGGTGCCCGGAGGCCGCGGTGATCGGCGTCGAACCCGCGGGGGCGGCCTCGATGCAGCGCTCGCTTGAGCACGGCGCGCCCGTCACGCTCGACCGCGTGTCCACGGTCGCCGACGGCCTCAAGCCGGTGCGCCCCGGCGACCTCACCTTCGCCCACTGCCGCGATCTGGTGGATCGCGTCATCACGGTCGACGACGAGGCGATCCGGGACGCCGTGCGCTGGCTCTTCGGCCTGAGGCTCGTGGTGGAGCCCTCCGGAGCGGCCACGGTGGCGGCGCTGCTCAACGGCGCGGTCACGCCCGCCGCGCGCGGGGAGACCGTGGCGATCCTGTCCGGCGGCAACATCGAGCCCGCGCTCCTCGCGGACTGGATCGGCGGTTGATGGTTTCCAACGGGGCAGGGGCTTCCGGACGCACCGCCGAGCTCGTGCTGTTCGACATCGACGGAACGCTGGTGCACGCGGCGGGGGTCGGCCGCGCGGCCATCGAGGACGCGATGATCGAGGTGTACGGGACGCCCGGTCCCATCGACGATCTCCCCTTCGACGGGATGACGGACCCGCAGATCGTGCGTACGCTCCTCCGCGCCGAGGGCTTCTCCGAGGCCGAGATCGCCCCGGGGTTCGACCGGCTGTGGCCCGCATACGCGGCCCGGCTGGCGGACGAGATCGACGAGCGACGCGAACGGATGCGTCCGACGCCGGGCGTTCCCGAGATCCTCGATGCGATCGAGGCGGAGGGGGCTGCGCTCGGGCTTCTGACGGGCAACATCGTCGCCGGCGCCGAGGGCAAGCTTTCGGCGGTTGGGCTCTGGCGCCGCTTTTCGTTCGGCGCCTTCGGGTGCGACGACGCGGACCGGAACCGGCTGCCGCCCATCGCGCTCGAGCGGGCCTTCCGCCATACGGGAACGCGGTATGGCCCCGGCCGCACCTGGATCATCGGGGACACCCCGCACGACATCGAGTGTGCCCGCGGGTCCGGCCTGTCCGTGCTCGGAGTGGCCACCGGACGCTTTTCCGTGGACGATCTGCGCCGGGCCGGCGCAGATGAAGCCCTTCCTTCTCTCGGGGACACCCGCCGCGTGATGTCGGCTCTGGCCAGCGCATGAACCAGAGCCCGCAACGCGACCCGAAGGCGTATCGATTCGACGTTCGCCCGGCGGGCGAGCACGTACGGCCGCAGGTCTCGGTCGTCTGTACGCCGGCCGGGATTCACTTCGAAGACCGGCAGATACCGCTCCCGTCCGTCTTCTGGGTCTCGAGGCGGGCCGGCCTCGTTCTCGTCTTCGCCCGGCGGCACACCGTCGCCTTCTTCGGGGAAAGCGGAGACCTGGAGGACTTCGCTCGCAGCGTGGAACGGGGTAGCGATGTGGCGGGCCGGCGGTCCCTCCTCCGGCCACTGGCCGCCGACGTCGTCGTGTGCACCGCCGGCACCGAGATCGCCGGCACGATCGGCGAGACGCCCCTCGACGGTCTCTACCTCGCGGTGTTTACGAGGCGCGGGCTGCATCTCTTCGCCGAAGATCACGAATATACCCTGCGCTGGCCGACCGACCACGCGGCCGAGACCACCGACGATGCTCATGGCGACGCCCATGGAGATGGCCGCCCCGTCCTCGAACTCGGCAAGGGCGATGCCTCTTTCGGGATTCGTTATCTCTTCCCGGAGGAAATCCGCGCCGTCCTGCAGGTCGCCAGCACCGTACCGGCGCCGCCGGACACCGATGAGGCCCTCGAGATGTTCGGCAAAGGGGAAGTCGCGCGCCCGTTGCGGGCGCCCCTGCCGGACTTCTCCGTGGGGGCGGACACGCTCCAACGGGTGTGCGAGGCGGCGGTCGACCGCGTGCGGATCGACCCCTCGATCGGCGAAAGCTTCGATCGGCGCTACTTCGATCGACACTTCCGGACGCTCGGTGAGATCGCGCTGGGCCCCCTCATGCTGCGGCGCTCCGCGGCGCTCGAAGCCGACTCCGTCGCCGGCGCCGTTCAGGCCATGGATGCGGAGCAGATGCGGCAGGATGCGATCGCCGCGTTTCGCGGTGTCACGGAAGAGCTGGTACGCGTGTACACGGCCGAAGTACAGGCGGTCGTCAGAACCAAGCGTCTCGACCGGGACAAGGGCGAGAAGGCGCTGGCCGCCGCGGGCGAGCCCGCCTTGCGGGAGACGACTTCCAAGTACATTGGCGCCCTGAACCCGGCGTTCGACGCCGCGTTGGCCCGACAGCAGCTCCTCCTGCAGCAGTTGCACGCGCGCGATCTCGCCCCGCCCGAGGCGGAGGAAGCGAGCGTCGAGGAGGCGATCCGGGCCTGGACGAACGAGGTGACGAAGCTCGACCGGGCGTACGTGTCCGCAGCCGCCGCGGCGCTCCTCGAAATCGGGGCCCTGTGGTCCGATCGCATGATCCCCGGCCTCAGGGCGCTGGCAGCCCTTCGCGCCCGACGCTTGTCGAAGCGGGGCCGATGGGCGATTCTCGCGATAGTGACCTTCTTTGTCGCTGCAGCGCTGGCATGGCTGGCCCGGGATTTGATCTAGGACGGAGAGTACGGAAGATGGCACGGAAGACGGCTCAGAAAACGGCGCAGAAGACGGCACGGCAGACGAACCCTCCCTCGCGCTCGAACAAGTGGTTCCCGATCGCCCTGGTCGTCATCGTGGCCGTCGGCGGGTACTGGCTCTTCGTCGGGGGCGGGCAGGGTGGCTCGGGTCCGCCCGCGACGCACCCGGATCTTCTCGAGGTCCTGGCCGAGGCGGAGGCCGATCCGTCCGTCGGCGTGGCGATCGGGCCCGAGTCCGCGCCGATCACGATCGAGGAGTTCTACGACCCGTCCTGCCCTCACTGCGCGACTTTCGCGGGCTTCGCCGGCAAGCTGCTGCGCCAGAACTACGTCGAGACCGCGAACGCTCCCGTGCGCTGGGTCTCGTACGACTACATGGTCGGTTTTCCCAACTCCGTCGCGGCCTCACTGGCCGCGCGCTGCGCGGGTGAGCAGGGACTCTACTGGCCGGTGCACGATCTCATCCTCGCTCGTCAGACGCGCTGGTATCAGCTCGCCGACCCGGGCGGCGCCATCGCGGAGATCGCGAGTCAGGCCGGCGTCGATGCCGATACCTGGAACGCGTGCATGCGCGAGCGCCGCCCCCTCGAGGACATCGCCAAGTCGCACCAGGTCGGCGTGTCGCGCGGGGTGAACTCCACGCCCACGCTCTTCGTCGACGGCGTGCGGGTGGACCTCGCGGGCGTGGAGCCCTACAGCCACATCGAGGGTCTCATCCAGGCCCGGCTCGATGCGCTCTCCTCCGGGGGCGATGCCTCGGAGAGCGGCCAGGGAGCACCGTAGCCCGTGAATGAGTTGAACCGGCGCCGGGGGATCGCGCTCCTGGCGCTGGCCGGCCTTTTTCTCTCCACCTACCTCTTCCTCTACGCGCTCGGCTACTACGGCGAACTCGCGTGCGGCGCGGGCGGCGGATGCGATCTCGTGCAGGGTTCGCGCTGGGCCCGCTTCCTCGGATTCCCGGTCGCGGGCTGGGGCGTGGGCTGGTACGTGGCCGTGTTCGGCGTCTCGATGCTGGGTACCCGGGACGGCATCGGCGCCGCCGCCTGGATCCCGCGTGCGCTGGCCGTGCTCGCCCTGGGCGGACTCGCCTTCACCGCCTACCTGACGGCGCTCGAACTCTGGGTCATCCACGCCATCTGCCGCTGGTGCGTGGGAAGCGCCGCCATCACCCTGGGAATCTTCCTCCTCACCCTTCCCGAATTCCGCGCTCTTTCTCGGCGGACTTAGGAGCTACATCCGCGCGATCGTTCTGATCGAGGATGAACTACGGATGAAGGGGTGATCGCCGCGGTCGAGCAGGATAGTGTCGTCCGACCAAGGTTTCCGAGAGGTACAACTTGCGATCAGGACGCGGGCAGGATCGCCTGACGGCTGCGTGAGCACGATCCAGAGGTGAGGCGTGAGCCCGTGCCCGCCGATGAGAAAGCACTCTCCGGCCTGCACGATCGTTTCTTAGCCGAAGATCGCTTCGGCGGCCCCCATGGCGCGCAGATCGCCGACAATCTGCTCGCTTTCCTCCGGCGTCTTCTCGTGCACGAGGATGTCCTCGTAGCGAATGGGGAGGACGCGGGTCTCCCCCGGGTCCCTCCATTCGGGCAACCGATGCGCGTAATCCACGACCGCCCAGCGGTCCATCATCCCGAACTCGGCATGCACGGTTCGCGCCAATTCCAGCTCGGCATCGGACAGCTCGTCGACGGGGCAGGCGCCCGTCAGCGAGACCTCATAGCGCGAATCCTGGTCGATGTAGGCTTCCCAGTAACTCTCCTCGGAAGGGCCCGATCCGTAGTTGATCAGATCAAGGGTTTCGGACAGAACGGGTCCATGCGGAACACGAGGATAAGGCTACTCCGGCCGCGAAGCCACGTTGCCCCGGCCGGATCAGGAACCGGAGGGGCGGAGTTCGTTCCAGCGTTCGATGAAGGCGACCGCGGCGTCGACCATCGCCTCCGTCGCGATCCGTCCCCGTTCGAGCGACGCCTCGGCCGGGTCGCGCGTCCCCCATACGCCCGTGGATGACATCTCGATGGATGAGGTGCCCTTGCCGGTCGACTCGTCCTTGAGCCCTTCGGCGAGGAACACGGCGAGCGCCGTCGGGTCGCCGGCCAGCACGTCGGGAAGCATCGCCTCGAGGTGGGCCGGCATCGTGATCTCCGCCGGAACCGCCGCGTCGATGTCCACCAGCGTCGGCATGAGGTAGAGCGAGCTCGAGGTCTCGGGCGTCCCCCCGTGCCGGTCGAGTTCGTCCGGCGGCGGCCTCGGGACGGAGGCCATCCGGTTCCGGTCGCGGAACGGTCCCGACACGGCGCCGAGATCCACGGCGATGCCCGCCGTCTCCTGGTTGATGCGGTCCACGATGAACGTCGTGATGGCCCGGTTCCCGCCGTGCGCGTTCATGATCAGGAAGCGCTTGAACCCGTGCGCGATGAGGCTCTTCACCGCCTCGACGTAGACCTCCTGCACGAGCGGCGAGGGCAGGGTGATCGTCCCCTCGAACCCCATGTGATACGGGGATTGGCCCGGCAGCAGGATCGGAGCCACGAGGACGTCCGCCCGCTGCGCCACGAGCTTCGCCTGCTCGACCCCGTTCAGGTAGTCGGTGCCGATCGGAAGGTGGTTGCCGTGCTGTTCCAGCGAAGCGACCGGGATCAGGACCATGTCGCTGCGCGTGAGAAAGTCCCGCACCTCCGGCACCGTCATGTGCGGCAGGTAGTTCTTCACCTTCTCCTGCGTCCACAGCGGGTTCGTCTGGGCGGAGGCCGCCGGGGCGAAGGCCGCCGGGGCAAGAGCCAGGAACAGGAAGACGGGCAGGGATCGTCGCATGGGACCGGCTCCGGTCAGAGGGTCGGATGTCGGGTGTTTCAGAAGGCCGTGATCGGCATGGTCAGGAGCGCCGCGTAGAGGTCGATCGCGTACCAGAGGTTCGCGATGCGCAGGTTCTCGTCCGGCGCGTGCTGGTTGTTGTCGTGGTTCGCGACCGGGACGTTCACGGCGGGCTTTCCCGCCACGTCGGTGAACAGGTAGAGGGGCAGGGTGCCGCCGAGGCCGGGCGCGAGGACGAGCGACCCCGGCCCGAACGCGCGATCCGCCGCCGCCGAGGCCGCCGTGATGATCTCCTGCACGAACGGATCGTCCATCGACGTGCGGGCCGCGGGATAGCCGCCGCCCCCCGTGACCTTGGCGATGCGCGGATACCGGAGCCGGGTCTCCATGTCCGGGTCCTCCGACACGACGTGGAAGCCCTGTCCTTCGATGTGATCGACGACGAGTTGCCGCAGGTGGGCCGCCTCGTTGCCCTTCACGAGCCGGATCCCCAGCGCGGCGACGGCCGTGTTGGGAATGATGTTCCGGGCCAGCGCGCCGGTGTTGCCGCTCGTGAGGCCGCGGATGTTGAGCGCCGGGAGGAGGATCCGCTCCGACAGCGTCTCCGGCTCCCCTTCGGTCCACAGGAGCCCCATCTCCCGCTTGAGGTCCTCGTCGACCGGCGGCATCGCCTCGAGCGCGGCACGTTCCTCGGCGCCGAGCGGCTCGACCGTGTCGTACCAGCCCTCGATGAGGACCCGCCCGGACTCGTCCTTCATCGAGGCGAGGAGCCGGGCGAGGACGTTCCCGGTGTCGGGCGCCCAGTTGCCGTAGTGGCCGGAATGGAGGTTGCGGGTGGCCCCGTAGACCGTGACTTCCATCCCCATGGAGCCCCGCACGCCGAAGGTGAGCTGCGGACGCCCGCTCTGGTGCGCGGGCCCGTCGAAGAAGAGCCACACGTCGATGTCCTCGATGCGGTCCGCCGCCATCTCCATGTACTGGCCCAGGTGCCTCGACCCCGCTTCCTCCTCCCCGTCGAAGAAGAAGACCAGGTTCGATGTCGGCTGGATGCCCTCATCCCGAAACGCCCGAAGCACGGGAAGAAGCGCGGCGATCGGGGCCTTGTCGTCCCCCGCGGAACGCGCGTAGATCCGCCACTCCGGGTCTGCCGGCTCGCCGGCCTCCGGGAAGTCGCGCGGCGCCCCGCCCACCTCCATCGACGCCGTGTACAGCGTCGGCTCGAACGGAGGGTGGGTCCAGTTCCGGGGATCGACCGGCTGCCCGTCGTAGTGGACGTAGACCCCGAGCGTCCGCTCCGCGTCCGGTGTCCGCAGTTCGCCGTACACGAGAGGCGCGACGCCGTCGATGCCGAGCAACTCCGACGTGACGCCCGCCGCCCGCAACTCGTCGCGGATGTACTCCGCCGCCCGCGTCACGTCCTCCAGATCGCGGGCGCGGTTGGGATAGGTCAGGAGTTCGGCGAAGTCCCGCAGAATCTGCGCTTCGTTGGCCTCCCGGTACGAGCGCGCCACGTCGGCCCCGGACTGCGCGTGCACGCCCGCGGCGGGACCGAACAGCAGCGGGATGAGCCGGATGAGCCGGATCAGGAGGCCGAGTCTCGAACGATGGCGCGTCATGTCGACTCTCCGGCGAATGGTGCGGGGCCGGGGGCCGGCGGCCCCCGAGGTTTCAGGCGGTCGCGCGCCAGAACCCTTCCAGGGCCTCTCCGTCCGGCGAGGCGCGCAGCTTGTCGAAGGCCCGGTTCCGGATCTGCCGGATGCGCTCCCGGGTCACGCCGAGCAGCGAACCAATCTCCTCCAGCGTCATCTCCTCGCCGTCGTCGAGGCCGTAGTAGAGGACGAGGATCTTCCGCTCCCGCTCGGTGAGGTAGCGCTCGAACATCTTCTCGAGGAACTCCCGCCGGGCCTGGTCCTCGACATCCTCCTCGATGTCTGCGTCGTCCATCCCCGAAAAACGCTCGCCGAACGACGCGCTGTCGCGGTCCGACTTGTCGAGCGGCGCGTCGAGGCTGAGTTCCGCGGAGGCCACGCGCCGCAGCGCGCGCACCGTCTCCACCGGCTCCTCCATCTCCTCGGCGATCTCACGGTCCGTCGGCGAGCGTCCCAGCTTCTGGGTGAGCGCCGTCTCCGTCCGGGAGAGCTTGACGAGATTGGAGTTCTGGTTCAGCGGGATGCGTACGGAGCGGGTCTGTTCGGCCAGCGCCTGCAGCACCGTCTGCCGAATCCACCACACCGCGTACGAGATGAACTTCACGCCCTTGTCGGGATCGAACTTCTTGACGGCCTTGAGCAGGCCCTCGTTCCCGATACAGACGAGTTCGGCCAGGTTGAGCCCCCGGCCCTGGTACTTCTTCACGTACGAGATCACGAACCGCAGGTTCGCCGTGACGAGGCGCTCGGCCGCGTGACGGTCGCCGGCCCGCGCCTTCCGTGCGATCTCCCGCTCGATCTGCGGGCTCTCGATGAGCGGATAGCGCTCGACATCCTGCAGATACTGGTCGAACGAGTCGAGCGCGTGCGTGTCGAAGAACATGCGTCGGCTTGTGGCCGTCTTCGCCATATTAAATCCGAATCCTGACCCGGGTCGGTTGTCGAAAACCATCGCCGCGGGGTGGGCCAACCGGAACTCCGCCCCGCCACGGTTCGATCCGATCGCTCTTGATACAAACTTGAAATAATAGAGGAAATCGGAGTAAACCGCACGTTTTCCCGACTGCTTCTACCCCGGACCCCTCGCTCGGGCTCCCTCGCCGGCCCCGCGCGAAGCCGCGGCCGCCGTGCGTTCCCGGCGTTGCAGGCGGAGGAGATACCAGCCGAGAGTGGCCCAGGTGATGCCGTATCCGGCGCCGATAAAGAGCCAGTGATCGTTCATACCCGCTTCACCCCTCCTCCGGTCCCGACAGTTCGAGTTCGAGTTCCGTTGTAGTCAGCCGGTATCGCCGCAGCCACAGGTACGCGAACGCGAGCGTGTATGCGACGAATCCGAGCAGCATCACCAGCCCGTACGCGCTCCACATCGATTGCGGGGACGACGGGGGCTGGTGCAGGCTCCGCCACCAGAACACCGACAGGTACACGATCGGGACCTGGACGAAGGCGATGAGACCGATGACGGCCGCCCAGCGCGCCCGCTGCTCCGGATCCTCCGTCATCGATCGCACGACGAGGTATCCCGTGTAGATGGGTACGAGGAGCGCCGTGGTCGTGATTCGCGGGTCCCAGGCCCACCAGATCCCCCAGGTGGGCCGGCCCCACAGGGTGCCGAGGATGAGGGTGAGGACGGCGGCGAGCACCCCGAGTTCCGCGGCGGAGACCGCGAGAAGATCCCATTTCAGTCGGCGCTGCACGAGATAGAGGATGCTCATCAGGAAGACGACGAAGAACGCGAGCATCATCACCCACGCAACCGGCACGTGGACGTAGAGGAGGCGCTGGACCTCGCCCTGCAGCGCGTCGGCGGGCAGCACGACGAGTCCGAGCACGCTGCCGACGGCGATGAGGGCGATCGCCATCCACCCCAGCAGTGCCAGTTTGTTCATGAGATCCGCATCACTCCTCGAGGACGACGGGGAAGATCCACAGACAGACCACGAACAGTATCACGTCGTAGGACGCGAGTAACCTCAGCCACCCGCCGGCCCGCCCGAGCGGGTCGCCGGCGAGGAACGCCTCCGTGGCGCCGACGCTGCCGAGGACGACCGGGACGAGGGCGGGGAAGAGGAGGAGCGGCAGCAGGAGTTCGCGCGCCCGCAGGTGGACGGTGAGCGCGGAGAAGAAGGTTCCGATGACGGAGAAGCCGAACGTGCCGAGGGCGGCCACGAGGATGAGCGGGCCGGCCTGCGCGGTGAAGTCGACCTGGTACAGGATCGCGGCGGCGGGGAAGAGGACGACCTCGAGCGCGGCGAGCACGACGAGGTTGCCGGCCAGCTTGCCCAGATAGATGGCGCGCACGTCGCCGGGATAGAGCCGCAGCAGGCGGGATCCGCCCGCGAGTTCCTCGTTCTGGAAGGTCCGGCCCAGGGAGAGGGTGCCGGTGAAGACGATCGCCACCCAAAGGAGACCCCCTGCCAGCCGTTCGAGCAGGTCGTTGTCCACCCCGATGGCGAAGCTGAACATGAAGAGGACGAGCGCGGCGAAGGAGAGCATCGCCGTGAAGCCCTGCCGCGTGCGGGTCTCCGAGAGGATGTCCTTCCACAGGATGGCGGCGGCTCGCCGCGCGAGCGCGCTCACGGGGTCGCGGCGGCCACGCGGCCGCCCACCAGCCGCACGACGTCGTCGGCGTGTCGGGTCGCGTCCTCGACCCGGTGCGAGGCGATGATCACGGCGGCGCCGGCATCGCGCCACCGGCGGACCGCCTCGTGCACGAGGCCCACGCCGTTCTCGTCCAGGCTCACGAAGGGTTCGTCGAGCAGCACCAGTTCCAGCGGACGGAGCCGAAGCCGGGCCAGTTCGAGGCGCCTCCGCATCCCGGTCGACCAGGCGCGCACGGGGATGTCCGCCGCCCCGCCGAGTTCGACCGCGGCCAGCGCGTCGCGCAGGTCGTCGTCCGTGGGTGCCGTCGCGGACATCCGGGCCGCGAAGCGCAGGTTCTCGACCCCCGTCAACTCCTCGTACGCGTGCCCGCCGGCCGTCATGAACGCGGCGCCCGTCCGGATCTCATCTCCGCCCGCGGGGAGGGTGTGACCCAGGACCTCCAGCCGGCCCGCCGTCGGCTTGAGCAGCGTCGAGATGAGGCGGAGGAGCGTCGTCTTGCCCGTCCCGTTGGCGCCGAGCAGCGCGACGACCGCGCCGCGGGGCACGGCGAGATCGACCCCGCGCAGCGCCCAGCGCCGCCCGAAGCGCCGGGTGACGCCCTCCGCGGCGACCGCGGTACTCACGGCCGCGCTCCGCGACCGCGCGCGTTCGGCCGCCCGCCGCGCGCATCCGGCCCCGCCCCGCGATGGTCCGGGACCGCCGATCCGCCCTCTCCGTTTGCTGGCCCGCCACCGGGGGCGCTCATACGTTCCGCCGCATGGAACTCGACCGGATCGCCCGTCTCGCCGGGGGTGGCGGGGGCAAGGTGCTGCTCTACGTGCTCGACGGGTTGGGCGGGCTGCCGCGCGAGCCCAGGGGGCCGACCGAACTCGAGGCCGCGCGCACGCCGCACCTCGACGAACTTGCCCGCGCCGGAACGTGCGGCCTCCACGACCCCGTGGCGCCGGGCATCACGCCGGGCAGCGGCCCCGGCCACCTGGCCCTGTTCGGCTACGATCCCCTCGTGTACGAGACCGGCCGCGGCGTGCTCGAAGCCCTCGGCATCGAATTCCCGCTCGGGCCGGGCGACATCGCCGTGCGCGCCAACTTCTGCACCCTCGACGCCCGGGGCCGGGTGACCGACCGCCGCGCGGGCCGCATCCCGTGCGAGGAAGCCGCCCCCCTGGCCGCCCGGCTCGACGGCATCACGCTCGACGGCGCCCGCTGCTCCGTGCGCCACGTGAAGGAACACCGCTTCGTCCTCGTCCTGCACCCGGACGCACCGGCGGGCGACGCCGTCAACGACACCGACCCCGGCGTCACCGGTCAACCGCCCCGGTCTCCCGCGGCGCGGAACGCGGCGGCCGAACCGACGGCGCGGCTCCTCGCGGCGTGGCTCGAAGCGGCGGGCGAACGGCTCGCCGACCAGCCGCGGGCGAACATGGCGCTCCTGCGAGGCGTCTCCAGCCAGCCCGACTGGCCCCGCTTCGGCGACGTATTCGGCATGCGGGCCGCCGCCGCCGCCGCGTACCCCATGTACCGCGGCGTCGCGCGCCTCGTCGGCATGGAGGCGCGCACGGTGCCCGCCGGCGCGCCCCCGCTCGTCGACGCCCTCAGGGCGCGGTTCACCGAGCAAGATTTCTTCTTCCTTCACTTCAAGCCTCCCGACAAGGCCGGAGAAGACGGCGACTTCGACCGCAAGGTAGCCGCCATCGAGGAGGCGGACGCCATCGTCCCGGACCTCGTCGGCGCGGGACCCGACGTCATCCTCGTGACCGGCGACCACTCGACCCCCTCCATCATGCGCAGCCACAGCTGGCACCCGGTGCCCTTCCTCCTCCACGGCGGCCCGGCCCGCAACGATGCCGCCACCACGTTCGGCGAAACCGCCTGCCGCACCGGCGCCCACGGCCGCGTCCGAGGCTGCGACCTCATGCGCCTCGCCGCGGCCACCGCCGGTCGCCTCGCGAAGTTCGGAGCCTAGCCCGACCGCCCGAATCCGTACAGCCCGAGCGGGTTCTCGGCGGAGGCTCCGGATGATCAAGATTCTTGCGGATTCAAAAAACGACGCCGCGCTCATCGCGGGAGCGGTCGACGGCCCCGGACGCGTCGTGGCGGATGCCGGTCAGTTCACGAACGGCGATGGCCACGTTGAGTGTCTGATTCTCGGAAGGACGAGCGGAGATGCACGGCAACGCGATGAGGTGCCTGGCAGCGCTACTCTGGGTCGCCTGTCAGCAACAACCTGTGGACCTAATAGATGGAGGCTGGGCCGCCAGGCTGATAGCGGGGGTTGTGACGGACTCGGCCGGGGCTCCTGTTGCCGAAGTACACGTGCAGGGGTTCCACACCGACACCGTGGACTTCGAGTGCGATACGTTCCCCTTGCCTCGTGGATTTCGAGGCGGGATTGCGGACGAGAACGGAAAATACACCGCGCGAATCAGTGAGATGCTGTTTACTCGTGGTGCCGGGCAGCGGTGCCTGTTCCTCGAGTTCCTGCCACCGGAGGGGTCCGGGCTGGCGTCTGTATCGATCGACAGCATGCTTATAGATGTCTACGGTTCGCCGGACGACTTTGGAGATCCCGCATGGCGAGCGGATACCTTGTTCGTAAACGTCGCGTTGTCGGCGGTCGCCATTTGATCGTCGGATGCGCCGCAACGGCAGAGTCGATCCCCGAAGCAGGTCCGCGTTCCGCAGCGCGTACGGTGTTCACCGAACGGCGTGCCGCCCCGACACTTGGTGCTGCGACCCTTACTGGGCTAGATTTGGCGGAAATCCGCGAAGAACGGACCCTATCCCCATGCTTCTACGGTTCCTGCTCCTACTCGTACCCCTCTCGTGCGGTGGGTGCAGCATCCTCGATGTCTTGGGCATCACGAACGGGACCCTCCACCTGCCGCTGCCCTTCAGCGGAAGATCCTTCCCTGACGAATACAACTCCATGGAAGACGATCGTGGCCTCGCCGGCCTCCGGGTCGAACTCAGCGGAGCCATTGAGCGCACCTTCACGGCGGAGGACTTTCCGGTCGCACCCTTCTCCGTCCCAGGCAGGGGCCGGGTCTTCGTCGAAGTGTCTCTCCTCTTCAACGGTGAACCGCGCGCCTCCGGCCCAATTGCAGGGGGCCAGGCACAGTGGGTGCTTGAGCCGGATAGGAAGTGGACGCTCGAGTTCCGTCGGAGCGAATATCCGCCTGCCCCCTACATCCCCGACCATCCCCCCGACCAGCCTCCCGACGAGCGGACAGAGTTTTGCAGCTGGCCGACGTGCCGGGAGTACTGGGGCTTCGAAATCGCCCCCCGCTTTCGCAACTACGACGAAGAGGCGCTCTGGATGGTGTTGCAGTCAGACGTACGTTGCCCCGAAGGCGAGGTCTGCTTTTAGCAGGCCGTGGAAGAAGTGGTTGCCGGCGCGGCCGACCGTGGAAGCGGCAATTGGCGGTTGATTCGGGTGTTGTCATGCAAGAGGCGGTCCGGGGGGTGTTGAGGCGGTAAGGGCTTGGGAGCGGACCGTCGCTGACCCACATTCCCGCGGGAACGTCCGGACTCAGGCGGCGCTGTGCGCCTCGTCGGAGTGTTCGATTCCCGCCCCGCCCATCGCGGTGCCGGTGCCGACGGTGATGACGCCGAAGATGAGGTCGTTGAACAGGGCCTGCGCGTTCGCGAGATACCCGTGGATGAAGGGCGACAGCATGCTGTAGGCGCCGAGGGCGATGAGTCCCCAGCCGCTGATCCGGTTGATGCCGAGGTTGAAGGTGATGGTGACGACGAGGATGGAACCGCCGAGCACCACGCTGTGCCACCACAGGAAACCGAACGGATATCCCCAGATGAACGGGGCGCCCAGGAACCAGAGTCCCAATGCGAGACCGACCCAGCGTGAGGCCATCGAACCTCTCTCGGAAGCAAACGGATGAACCCGAACGGACGGCGCCTATGATGCGCCCCGACAGCGACGAAGGCAACGTCGCGGCGCATGACGCGGGGTCGCCCGAAACGGGTCGCTACAGCCGGGTGCGGCGGAGGCGGTTCGCGTTCGTGACGACGGAGATCGAACTCAGCGCCATCGCGGCCTCCGCGATGACGGGGTGGAGAAGGCCGAGGAAGGCGACCGGGATCGCGACGACGTTGTAGACGTAGGCCCAGAAGAGGTTCTCCCGGATCTTGCGGAAGGTGGCGCGGGCGAGCTTCGTCGCGCGCAGCACGGAGCGCAGATCTCCCTGCACGAGGGTGATGTCCGCGGCTTCGATCGCGATGTCGGTGCCGGTCCCCACCGCGATGCCGACGTCGGCGGCCTTTAGGGCCGGGGCGTCGTTGATCCCGTCGCCGACGAAGGCCACGGTGCGGCCCTCGGCGCGGAGTTGCCGCACGGCCTCGACCTTGTCGGCGGGGAGCAGCCCGGCCCGGAAGTCGTCGATGCCGAGATGCTCGGCGACGGCGGCCGCCACGGCTTCATGATCGCCGGTGAGCATCACGGTCCTGAAGCCGCGGCGGCTCAGCTCGAGGAGGGTTTCCCGCGCGTCCTCCTTCACCGGGTCGGCGATCGCGAGCGCGCCGAGCAGCCGCCCGCCGGCGGCCACCCAGGCGGTCGTGCGCGCGTCGTCGCCGAGACGCCGCTCGACCCGGGCGATGTCCTCGTCCGGGATGCCTTCCCCGCGCAGCAGCCGCGCGCTCCCCACGACGACGGGGGCGCCGTCCACGTGGCCGACGATGCCCATCCCGATGCGGGCCTCCACGTCGGCCGCACGGGAGCAGGGGATGCCGCGAAGCCGCGCCTCGTCGACGACGGCGCGGGCGAGCGGATGCTCCGAAGCGTCTTCGACCGCGGCCGCGAGCCCGAGCACGCGCGCCTCGGTGTCGGCCGTACGGTCGCCGGCCGCGAAGATCTCGACCACGCGAGGGGCGCCGCGGGTCAGCGTGCCCGTCTTGTCGAACACGAGCGTGTCCGCCCGGTCCAGCGTCTGGACGGCGGCCCCGTCCCGGATGAGGACGCCGCGGGTGGCTCCGACGCCGGTCCCGACCATGAGCGCCGTCGGGGTGGCGAGCCCGAGCGCGCAAGGGCAGGCGATGACGAGTACCGCGACCGCGGCGTAGAGCGCGAGGGAGAGGCGGCCCAACTCCGGGTTCACCCACGGGACGAACCCCGAGGCCCAGCGCGCCGCGTCCGTGAAGACTCCGGGCAGGGCGAACCAGCCCGCGAAGGCCGCCAGCGCGACGACGAGGATGACGGGCACGAAGATGGCGGTCACCCGGTCCGCGAACTCCTGGATCGGGACCTTGCTCGCCTGCGCCTCCTCCACGAGACGGATGACGTTCGACAGGAACGTGTCCTCGCCCACGCCCGTCGCCCGCACGCGGAGCGCGCCGGAGTGATTGACGGTCGAACCGAGGACGGAAGACCCGGGCTCCTTCTCGACCGGGATCGACTCGCCCGTCGCGAGCGATTCATCGACCGCGCTCCTCCCCTCGAGGACGACGCCGTCCGTCGGGATCTTCTCGCCCGGGCGGATGATCATCACGTCGCCCACCGCGACCTCACGGGTCGGAACCTCGAGTTCGGCGCCCTCCCGCTCGACGCGGGCTGTCGGCGCCTCGAGCGACAGCAGGGCCTGGATCGCCGATGAGGAACGCCCGCGCGCTTTCGCCTCCACGAATCGTCCCGTGAGGTGGATGGCGGCGATCATCGCGCCCACCGGAGCGAAGTTCATGATCATCGGGGCGAACCCGAGGACGTGAAGGACGGCCCACACGCCCGTGAGCACGGAAACGCCCGCCCCGAGCGCGATGAGGACGTCCATGTTCGGCATCCGGCCGCGCGCCGAGCGCCACGCGCCGCGCAGGGTCGGACCCCCCGGGCCCGCGAGGACGGCGGCCCCGAGCAGCGTGACGCCCAAGTCGAAAACGAGGGGCGACGGCCAGCGCACCCCGGCGAACATCTCCGGCAGCATCCACACCATGGCCGGGACGGTGAGCGCCCACGCGGTCCACATAGCCCGCCACGCTTCACGGGAGCGGGCCTCCGTCTCCGCAAGGCGCGAACGCTCGGCCGCCCCGCGGTCGGCCTCCGCGATGGGTTCGATCTCGTAGCCGGCCCCCTCCACGGCGGCGGCGAGTTCCTCGAAGCTCACGTCGCGGGCGAATGTCAGCGTCGCCGACTCGGCCGGCAGGCTCACCGAAGCCTCCACGCCGTCGACCGCGTTGAGGCTCTTCTCCACCGAGCCGACGCAACCGGCACAGTGCATGCCGGCGATCCGATAGATCTTACGCATCATTTGCCGGCGAAGCGCATGAACAGATCCGCGATCTCCGCGCGCACTCCCGCCGCGGCGTCGCCGCCTTCCTCGATGGCATGGGTGGCGCAGCGCTCGAGGTGGTTCAGCAGGAGTTCCTTCTCGGCCGCGCGGAGCGCGGAGTGAACGGCGGCGAACTGCTGCAGGATGTCCGGACAGTACCGCTCATCCTCCACCATGCGGGCGATGCCCCCGACCTGTCCCCGGATACGGGCCAACCGACGGCCGAGGTCGTTTTTCGTCCCCTCCGCGATCCCCATCGCATGCGGCCCCGCATCGCTCACCGCCACTCGCTCCACGCTCGCGTCCATCATCGACCGCTCATCCGAGTCGATCGTTCCCTGTGTCGGATATACTATACAGGAGTATTGTATCATCGGCAAGCGGCGAGGCGCGCCGACAGATCCGGTGCGTCGGCGGTGGCGGCGTTTCGCCGGGGGCTGCTAAACTCAGGGCCATGTTCAGGAAACTCAGGCAGATGGTCGACGAGGCGCTCGACCGGATGGAAGCGAAGCAGCCCGGCGCGTCCGAGGACGACATCGACCGCGTCATCCGCGCCATGCGCCAGGAACTCGTCGATACGCGGGCACGGATCTCCGAACTCGAGGGGCTGCTCGAGTCACAGGTGCGTCAGGCCGACCGGGAGAAGGAGGCGGCGCGGGTCGCGGAACGGCGGGCGGCGAAGGCGGCCGAGATCGGGGACGCCGAGACGGTCGAGGTCGCGCAGCGGTTCGCGGAGCGGCACCGGCAGCGGCTCGAGGTCCTCGTCATCAAGGCCGAGGGGACGCAGGCCGAACTCCAGCAGCAGCAGGCCGAGGCCGCGCAGGGCGTGGAACAGCTGAAGAGCGCCATGGCGCGGCGGGATTCGCTCAGCGTGCAGCAACGGCGCGCGAAGGCGATCCAGCACTCCTCCGACCGGTACGACTCCGCGGACGCGTTCGACCGCATGGCGGAGAAGATGGAGGGAAGCAGCGACCTCGACGACGCGCGCCGCCAGGTGGAGGAAGCGCTCGACCCGATGGCCGGCGCACCGCAGCGGGACTTCGTGGCCGAGCGGGAGCTGCGGGAGGCGCGGGCCGACGCGATGCTCGAGGAGTTGAAGCGCCGGATGTCGAAGGGGGAGTAGCCACGCAGTAGCCACCCAGTAGCCACTCTGGAGACCGGAGGACCGATGGACCTGCTGACGATTGCCGTCTTCGGCTACCCGCTCGTCCTCATCGGGATCGGCGTGTGGCGCTCCAGGCAGATCAAGAGCCACGCGGACTTCATGGTGGCGGGCCGGAACGTGCCGGTGGCGCTCCTCGTGGGCACGCTCATCTGCACCTGGATCGGGTCGGGGTCGCTCTTCGGCGGAGCCGGGCTGGCCTACCGCACGGGCATCGCGGAACTGTGGTTCTCCTTCGGCGCCTGGGTCGGTCTGCTCGTCGCCTTCTACCTCGCGCCCCGCGTGCGCTCGATCGCGAAGTACACCGTCCCGGACCTCCTCGAACAGCGCTACAACGCGGCGGCGCGCATCCTCGGCACGGTCGCGATCATCCTCGCCTACGTCACGATCGCCGCCTACCAGTTCCGGGGCGGCGGCTGGATCCTGAGCATCGTCACCGACGGCGCGATCTCGCCCACGACGGGCATGTACATCACGGCGATCACCATCGTCCTCTTCACGGCGCTCGCGGGCATGGTGTCGATCGTCTCCGTGGACCTCCTGAACGGAATCATCATCACCCTCGGCATCGTCATCGGCCTGCCCTATCTGGTGTTTGCCAACGGCGGGGTCGGGGAGATCGCCGCCGCACTGCCGGAACAGCATCTCACGGTGCTCGGGGGCCACAACTTCCTCTGGGTGCTCGGTGTCGCCCTGCCCACATTCCTCCTCATCCTGGGCGAGAGCGGGATGTACCAGAAGTTCTTCTCCGCCAAGGACGCCGGGTCGGCGAAGAAGGCCGTCGTCGGCATGTTCCTCGGGGTCGTCTTCATCGAGACGTCGCTTGCCCTGATCGCGATCGTGGGACGCGCGGTGTACCCCGAGCTGGCGGATCCGGAGCAGGTGTCGCTGGTGGGGCGTGCCGCGTCGGAGACGATCATCCTTCACATCGCGGCCAACGGTCTGCCGATCTTCGCGGGCGCCATCCTGCTCGCGGCGGCGGTCGCGATCGTGCTCTCGACGGGGAACACGTTCCTGCTCGTGCCGTCCACCAACGTGAGCCGCGACCTGTACGAGCGGTTCGTCGACCCGGATGCCAGCGAACGTACGAAACTGTGGTTGCAGCGCGGTTGCATCTTCGCGTTCGGCGGTCTGGGGCTCTTCCTGCTCACCCAGTTCGACACGGTGCTCCAGATGGCGCTGTACGCCTACTCGCTGGTCGGGGCCAGCCTCACGCCCGCGCTGCTCGCCGCCTTTCTGTGGCGCCGCGTGACGCCGCAGGGTGGCGTGGCGTGCATCGCCGGAGGGATCGGCAGCATCGTCGGGATCACGCTCCTGTCCCGGTTCGGCGTGAATTTCACCGCCACGATCGGGGGGACCGCATTCGATTTCGCTTCGAGCGACTACATCGTGATCCCTGGGGTCCTCATCTCGCTCAGCCTCCTGATCGCGGTGAGCCTGCTCACGTCGGCCTCTCCCGAGGAGAAGTGGGCGCCCTTCTTCCAGGAGAATCCCGAGAAGCTCTGATCCTGCCGGGTGTGCGCGTCAGGTCAGCCTCGGGTCGGGGCGGCCTGCGTCAGCTCAGGAGGCGGTGGAGTTCGGGGAACTTGGGGGGCGGACCCAGGACGACCAGGAGATCTCCGGGCCGCACCCTCTCGTCCGGTCCCGGGTTGTAGAGGAAGCGATCGCCGCCGTCGCGATCGCCTTCTCCGCGCTGGATGGCGACGACCAGGAGCCCGGTTCTGGCCGGGATCTGCGCCTCGGCCAGCGTGAGTCCCGCGACTTCCGAGGTCTCCGCCACCGACGCCTGCTCCAGGAGCAGGCCCATGCCGTCTCCGGAGGTCTCGGTATCGACGAAGAGCGTGACGTTGGGACGCAGGACGAGGGAGGCCATCTGGATTCCGCCCGTCGCATTGGGCGTGACGACGCGGTCGGCGCCGGCCTTCCTGAGCTTGCTCACAGATTCCTCGGAACGCGCCCGCCCCACGATGGTCAGATTCGGATTCAGCTCGCGCGCCGCCAGGCACACGAAGGCGTTGTCGGTGTCCGCGCTCAACGCGGCGATGAGCCCGCGCGCCCGGTCGATCCCCGCCGCCATCAGAGCGTCGTCGTCCGTCGCATCCCCTTCGATGATCAGTGCGTCCGGGTCGACGTTCCGCGCGTCCGCGGCGTGCGCGGGGTTGCTCTCGACCGCGACGTAAGGGGTGCCGCGGGCGACGAGCCTTCCTAGCGCCGCGAGGCCCGTGCGGCCCGCGCCGCACAGGATCACATGGTCCCGGGTGGAGTCGATCCTCTTCATTGTTTTGCGCCTCTTGAATGCCTGGGCCAGATCCATCTCGACGAGGGTGGCGGTGATGAGGGCGAACCAGACCGCGAGGGTGATGATGCCGCCGGCGATCATGAAGCTCGCGAACACGCGGCCGCCGTCGGTCAGCGTCTGGATTTCGCCGTACCCGACCGCCGAGACCGTGATCACGGTCATGAAGAACGCGTCCGACAGGCTGTACCCGGGCATGAGGGAGAAACCGACCGTCCCCACGACCGAGAGACCTCCCGTGAAGAGGAGGGCTCCGAGGAGGCGGCCCCGGAACTGGCTGAAGTCGAACAGGCGCCGCATCAGGCCGATCGGGCTCCTCGGGCTCATCGGGCTTACCGGGTCTCGCGGTCCAGGCGGGCGACGACCTGCCGGCCCTTGATCTGGCTGCCGTCGAGGCCCCGGACGACTTCGTCGGCCATCAGGGAGTCGATGTCGACGAGGGTGAAGTTCTGCCGGATGTCGATGCGTCCGATCTGTCCGCCGGCGGCGGATGTCTCGCCGGTGATGGCGCCGACGAGGTCGCCGGGGCCGGCGCCGTCGCGCCTGCCGACGCCGACGAAGACCTTGGTCCATGTCGGCCGCGTGGCGCGCTGGGCGCTCCTGTCGGGCGGTGTGCCCGCGCGGTCGCGGGTCGGCCCGTCGCGGGTCGGGCCATCGCCGGGTGCCGCGTCGCCGGTCCGATGGGCCGGCCGGTCCACCCCGCGGAGGAGTCCGGCCAGGGCGGCGGCCACGCGCGCGGCGCCGTGCTCTTCAATGAGCGGGGCGAGGAGGAGTGCACCGCTCGCGAGATCCTGCTGCTCGAGGGCGTCGGAGACGCGGGTCCGGAAGGCGGCCACGTCGTCCATGAGCGCGGGGTCCGCGGGATCGCCCAGGGGCGCGGCCTGCAGCCCGGCCCGCAATGCCGTCAGCTCGAGCTGCCGCTCGTGCAGCGTGTCGACGATGGCGTAACAGCGCTCGGCCGTTGCCGCCGCGCGGGCGAGGAGCTCCGGCGCCGGCGGCAGTTCGAACGCGACGGCATGGGCGGCGGGGTCGACATCGCCCCACGCCCCGACCCGCACCGCGGCAGCGCCGTCCGTTTCGGCCGCTTCGGCTCCCTCGGAGTCGGCAACTTGCAGCCCGGCTAGCGACAGCGCCGTGCTCACCTGGGCGACGGCGGTGGCGGGCGCCTCGACGCTGACGGCGGTGGCCGCGCCGGCCCGCGTGATGTCGTGAAGCAATTCGGCCAGACGGGCCAGCCGGCCCTCGCGCGTCGCCCGGCTCGCGACGGCGATCGGAGTGCCCGCCACGCGGCCGCCCGCCGACGCCCCGGCCCGCGGCTCGGCGAACAGTTCCTTCGGCCAGCGGCGCGCGCGCGGCAGCCAGCGTTCGATCAACTCGTCGAACGCCGCATCGCGAGCGTGGGTCGTCGCGATCCGACGGGCCCCCTCGCCCGAGGTCTGCACCACGGCCTCGACGGCGGCCCGCGCCGGCTCGAGCGCACGCACGTCGTCGAGGACCAGGGTGCACAGCGCCCCCGCCGGAATGTCCCCCCTTCGCACCCCTTCCAATAGCGCGGCCGGAGGCCCGAGGAGGATCGGGGCCCGCGAGATCGCCCCGGCGGCGGCGCCCGGCACGACGACGACCTCATGCCCGGCGGCGCGGGCCGCGGCATGCATGCGCGACGCGCAACGCCGCGCGCGGTCCACGGTGGCGGTGAGCACGAAGGCGCGTCCGCCCGCCTCGCCCGCGGCAAGATCCCGCACGGCGGCGGCCGCGTAGAGCGGCGCGAGGCCCGCCCCCTCGGCGGCAATGAGCGCGATGTGGCGTCCCCGCTCGATCGCGCCCGAGAGGGTCTCGAGCGTCTCCGGAGACGGCGGGGCCGTTCCCGCCGCGGGTTCCGACTGGTCCTGGTTCAAGAGCGGGATCCCAAGAAACGGATTGGACAAGGGGTCGTGCACGGGCCTTCGCCCATCGGTGGGAAGGTACTCAAGGCGTCCGTCCGTCCAAAGTGGACCCGGCGTGGAGGCGGCGTAGACACGCGGTGGGCCCGGGCACCGAGCGCCATGCCCGTCCCGTTGCGTTGACGGCGGCTCGGAGGCGCGTCTAACGTCACGGCCCGCTCGCCGCGGCCGTCCGGCGCGCGCTCCCCCGATGACGTCCAGTACGAGGTGACCGCAATTTCCGCAGTCGGAACCCTGGAGGCGATTCAGGCCTGGGTGTGGGGCGTCCCCCTCATCATCCTCCTCCTCACCACGGGCCTCGTGTACACGCTGCTGCTGCGGGGCCTCCAATTCCGCCGCCTGTGGCACGCGCTCGGGCTGGCGCTCGTCAAGCGCCGCGAACCCGGCGGCGAGGGCGACATCTCGCACTTCCAGGCGCTCATGACCGCGCTGGCCGCAACGGTCGGCACCGGGAACATCGTGGGCGTCGCGACCGCCATCGGCGCGGGCGGCCCCGGGGCGCTCTTCTGGATGTGGGTGACGGGACTCCTCGGGATGGCGACGAAGTATGCGGAAGCGGTGCTCGGCGTCCGCTACCGGGAGACCGACTCCCGGGGCGAGAAGGCGGGCGGCCCCATGTACTACCTCGAGCACGGCCTCGGCCGGGGCGGGCTCGGCCGCGGCCTGGCGATCGCCTTCGCGCTCTTCGCGACGCTCGCGGCGTTCGGCATCGGAAACGGCGTCCAGTCCCAGGCGGTGGCGGACGCGATGAACGAATCGTTTCGGTTGCCGCACTGGGTCACGGGTCTCGCCACGGCGGGCGCCGTCGGGCTCGTCATCATCGGAGGGATCCGGTCCATCGGGCGCGTGGCGAGCGTCATCGTGCCGACGATGATCGTCCTCTACATGGGTGTCGCCGGGATCGTCCTCCTGTCCAACGCGGCGGAGATCCCCGCGGCTTTCCGGCTCGTGTTCGAGCACGCGTTCGGGGGGCGCGCGGTGGCCGGCGGGGCCCTGGGCTACACGGTCCTCCAGGCGATGCGCTTCGGGGTCGCGCGCGGCATCTTCTCGAACGAATCGGGGCTCGGCACGGGGGCGATCGCCGCGGCGGCGGCGCAGACGCGCGAGCCCGTGCGGCAGGCCCTCGTCTCCATGACACAGACGTTCATCGACACCATCGTCGTCTGCACCTTCACGGGACTCGCGATCCTCACGACGGGGGCGTGGCAGTCGGGCGCCGAGGGCGCGAACATGACGCAATTGGCCTTCGACACGAGTCTTCTCGCGGGCGCGGGGGACATCATCGTCGCGCTCAGCCTCGCGACCTTCGCCTTCAGCACGATGCTCGGGTGGTCCTACTATGGGGAACGGAGCTTCGCCTACCTCTTCGGCGAACGCGTGATCCGCCCCTATCGGCTGGCCTTCGTGCTCGTCGTCGGGTTCGCGGCGGTCGTGGAACTCGATGTCGTGTGGCTGATCTCCGACATCCTCAACGGCCTCATGGCGGCGCCGAACCTGCTGGGCCTCCTGCTCCTGTCAGGCGTCGTATGGCGGGAGACGCGGAGCTACTTCAACCGCCCGTCCCGCTAGCCCCGGAAGGGCGGGTAGTGCCCGAGGTCGTAGGCCCGAATCGAGAGGACGCCGCGCGACGCAATCCCCACCTCCGCGAGGGTGCGCGTCTCATCGCGGATGCGGCGCTCGGAAAACTCGGTGTAGAAGTCGCCGGGGTCGTCCGAGGAGCGCTGGAGCATCGCGCGGATGCCGAAGGCCTTGGCGTCTGCGACAGTCGTGTCGGCCGGTATTTCGGCCACGTGCTCGAGCCAGCGATCGGGCATGATGAGGCGTACCGTGATGGCGTTCATGCGGCCTCCGGTGTCAATGGACGTTCCGGAGCGTGTAGAGGAAACGCTTCGCGAGGTCGGTCACGTCGAGGCCCACGACGCGATCCGTCTCCACCCGGACATTCGTGTGCCCTCCCGCCCGGTCGACCGCGAACCTCGCGAGGCCGATTTCCCCGGCGAAGGTGACGGATGCCTCCGTCTCCTCGCGCACGGCGAGCCCGGAATGCCGGCCGAAGAACGTCTTGGCGCGGTCGAGGACATCTTCCGGAGACAGGTCGGTGATTGTGACGTATCGCATGTGTGAACCCCTTGGTCGGGCCGCAAAATCCCGCCGTCCCGGCGGCGCGTCAACCGGACGCTTCCAGAACCGCGCGGGACCGATTGGCCACAGGCGTCCGGGGACGATACCATCTCCCGCCATGAACCCACCAATCTCGTTCGGCCGCTTCTTTCTTCCCGGCCCGACCGAAGTGCCTCCGGACCTGTTCGACGCCATGCGGCGGCCCGTCGCCGGGCACCGGAGCGCCGAGGTCTCGGGCCTCATCGAAGCGATGCAGCCTGCCGCGTCGCGACTCTTCCGGACATCGCGTCCGGTGTATCTGTCGACATCGTCCGCGACCGGCATGATGGAAGCCGCCATCACGAACCTCACGCGCCGCCGCGTCCTCTGCCTCACGAACGGATCGTTCAGCAAGCGGTTCCACGCGATCGCCGAAGCGACGGGGCGCCCCGCGGACGCGCTCGAGGCGGAGTGGGGCGAACCGAACCTGCCGGAACGGCTGCGCGATGCGCTCTCCGCGGCGCCCGGCCGGTACGATCTCGTCACCGTCGTCCACTCGGAGAGTTCGACCGGCGTCCTCAATCCGCTGGAGGAACTCGCCGCCGTCGTCCACGAGTTCGACGACGTGCTGATCGCCGTCGACACGGTCTCCTCCCTGGCCGGGGCGCCGGTGAAGACCGACGAGTGGGGACTGGATTTCGTCCTCACGGGGTCGCAGAAGGCGGTGGCCCTGCCGCCGGGTCTCGCGCTGGCCGTCGCCTCCGAGCGGGCGCTCGCCCGCGCACGGGAGGTCGAACACCGGGGCTTCTACTTCGACATCCTCAAGTTCGAGAAGAACCTCGAGCGCTGGCAGACGCCGAACACGCCGGCCGTCTCGCTCCTCTTCGCTCTCGAGCGGCAACTGGACCGGATGATGGAGGAAGGGCTGGAGGCGCGTTGGGAGCGTCACGATGCCATGGCCCGCCGGACGTACGAATGGGTGGACCATACGGCCGCGCGAACGGGCCGGTCGTGGCATGTGCTCGCGCCCGCGGGCTACCGCTCGCCGTGCGTGACCGTCATCATGCTTCCCGATGGTTTGACGGGTCCCGAAGTCGTCTCCCGCGCGCTGGCGCACGGATACACGGTGGCCGCGGGCTACGGCCCCCTGAAACAGCCGTCGTTCCGGATCGGACACATGGGCGAGCACACTATCGACGAGTTGGAGGCGCTTCTGGCCGTCCTCGACGAAGTCCTTTGAGCGAGAATCCGTGAGCGATTCGAACGGGAGCGACCTTCGCGTCATCATCGCGGACCCCCTCCTCCCGGACGGGATCGAGACGCTGCGGGCCGCCCCCGGGCTCGTAGTCGAGGATCACACGGAATCGGATCGCGAAGCGCTCCGCAGCGCACTCGAAGGCGCATCGGCGCTCATCGTGAGGTCCCGCACCAAGGTCACCCCGGACCTCATCGAGTCCGCCGACCGGCTTAGAGTCGTGGGGCGTGCCGGCGTGGGCGTGGACAACATCGACATCCCCGCCGCCACGCGGCGCGGCATCGCCGTGCTCAACGCGCCCGCCGCGAACACGCAGTCCACCGCCGAACTCGCCTTCGCTCTGCTCCTCGCCGCGGCCCGCCGGATCACGGAGGCGGACGCGAGCATCCGCGCCGGGGAATGGAGACGCAAGGAGCTGCGGGGCATACAGTTGAGCGGGAAGACGCTCGGCGTGATCGGGCTTGGGCGGATCGGAGCGGAGGTCGTGTGGCGGGCGCGCGCGTTCGGGATGCGCGTCGTGGCCCACGATCCCTTCGTGAGCGCCGACCGTGCAAGCGATCTGGGGGTGGAACTCGCCAGCCTCGAGGAACTCCTTCCGACGTGCCACGCGATTACGGTGCACGTCCCCCTCTCCGACGAAAACCGCGGGTTCATCGGCCGCGGGGAACTCGCGGCCATGCGCCCGGGCTCGATTCTGGTGAACGCCGCGCGGGGCGGGCTCGTGGACGAGGCGGCGTTGGCCGAGGCGCTCGCCAGCGGTCATCTCGGAGCCGCCGGCCTCGACGTGTTCGAGACGGAACCGCTCCCCGCCGACAGCCCGCTGCGGGACGCCCCTCAACTCGTGTTCAGCCCGCATCTGGGCGCGTCCACGTACGAAGCCCAGCGTCAGGTCTCCCGACAGATCGCCGTCTCCGTGCGTGACGCACTCGTCGAGGGCGACTACAGCGCCGCGCTGAACGCTCCCTTCGAAGCCGAGGATCGCGACGGGGCGGGACCCATCATGGATCTCGGGTACCGGCTGGGACGCCTCCTGGCCGGAATCGAGGACGCACCCCCCAACCGGATCGACGTGCACTACGGAGGACCGCAGGACGGCGTGCTCGGACCCCTCGCGGCGAGCGTCGCCGTCGGGTTCCTCGAACGCCGGGTCGATCCCCCCCTCAACGTCGTGAACGCCCTGTCGATCGCGGCGGAACGGGGTCTGGAGATCGTGCGCGTACGTACGCAGGCCGTGGGCGACTACACGAACTACGTGGAACTCTCCGCGGCATCGGGGCGACGCAGGGGAAGGGTTGTGGGCGGCGCCCTCATGGGATCCCGGATGGAACCGCGCATTGTGCGCGTCGGAACCTTCCGCATCGAGACGGAGCCCCGCGGCACCTGCCTCCTCATCCGCAATCGTGACCAGCCGGGGGTGATCGGCGCCGTGGGGACGGTGCTCGGCGAGGTGCACGCGAACATCGCCGAGTACCACCTTGCGCGGCGAAAGGGCGGCGGCCAGTCCTTCGGCGTGGTGAGGATCGACGGCGAACTGCCGGCGGAGACGCTGCGCGCGCTGGAGGGCCTCGAAGGAGTCGAAGAGGTACGCCAGGTCAACTTCGACTGACGCCCGACAAGCGGCTGGCGTCGGGGCTCCCTAACGCCCCTCATGCGTGGTCCGTTGATGTCCCCACCGAGTCCCGCGACCCGTCCGTCAGGCGGAGGGCGTCCACGCGGCGGCGACCGCCGGATCCGGGGGCGGGAGGCGGTCCGGGTGCAGCAGTCCGCCCAGGATCTCGACGCCCGTGACGAAACGGGGACCGGAGCGGTTGAAGTAGGAGGAGGCGTCGACGACCCAGGCGCGCCCCTCGGCGATCGCGCGCGGAGCCACCTTCCGAAGACGTGCGGCGTGTATGTCGGCGTCCTGACGGGCCGCTTCGAGACCGTAGCCGCAGGGCATGAGGAGGAGCGCGTCCGGGTCGAGGTCTCCGATTTCGTCCCACGACACCTCGCGGGAAGGCCGCCCCGCTTCGCCTACCAGGTTCCGGCCGCCGGAAAGTTCGATCATCTCCGGCACCCAGTGGCCGGGCGCGAAGGGCGGGTCGAACCACTCGATGCCGAGCACCCGCGGAGGGACGGCGTCCCGCACCGCCGCTTGCACCGCCTCGATCCGCCCACGGAGCGACCTCCCGGGTCCGCGAGCCACCTCCGGATCCCCGACCGCATGCGCCACCTGCCCGAGCGAGGCGAGGATGTCGTCGATCGTGTGCGCATCCAGCGACACGACCTCGGCCTCGATCCCGCGCGCGCCGAGCACCTCCCGCACCCCGCCCGTCGGCACCGCGCACACCTCGCACACGGCCTGCGTGATGATGATGTCCGGGTCGAGCCGCGCGAGAAGGGCCTCGTCGATCTCGTACACGCTGCCGTGTTCGATCATCGCCTCGCGCACTGCGGCGTCGATCTCCCCGCTGGTGAGCCCCTCGGGATCGAAGCGGGGCCGGCTCGCCCGCGGACGGTCGAGCAGGTGCGGCGGATGGTCGCATTCGTGCGAGATGCCGACGAGGCACTCGCCGAGTCCAAGCGCGTCGACGATCTCCGTCCCCGAAGCGAGGAGTGAGACGATGCGGACGGCTGATGTCACAGACTCAGGCCGCCGTCAGTACTGCGGCATGGCGGGATCGATTTCCTCGGCCCACGCCAGAATCCCGCCCGCGAGGTTCACCGCGTGGTCGAACCCGACCGCGCGCAGGTACTCGACGGCGCGGTCGCCGCGGGGACCCGAGCGGCAATGGATGATGAGCGGTTCCGACGCGTCGAAGCTCTCGACCGCCGCGGGGAGCGTCGCGAGCGGCACGAGACGCGCCCCCGCCGCCTCGAGGTTGCAGATCGCCCACTCGTAGTCTTCGCGCACGTCGATGAGCTGGAAACGCTCGCCGGCATCGATCCGGCGCTTCAGTTCGTGCACATCGATGTCGACATCTTCCATGGTGTCCCCTGTGTCCTCCGTTCCCGCGCCGTCCTCCGCCCCGCCTTCGCCGCCCGTCGCCGCCTCGCCCCCGGTCTCTCCGCAGAAGCGCTCGTAGTCGATGAGGTCCGTCACGCTCGGCTCGGGGCCGCACACCACGCACTCGGGGTCCGGGGCGATATCCAGCGAGCGGAACTCCATGCGGAGCGCGTCGATGAGGAGCAGGCGCCCGGCGAGCGGCTCGCCGATCCCCGCCAGCCACTTGATCGCCTCGTTTGCCTGGATCGACCCCACGATCCCGGGCAGGACGCCGAGAACCCCGGCCTCCGCGCAGTTGGGCACGAGGTCCGGCGGCGGCGGATCCCGAAACAGGCACCGGTAGCAGGGGCCGTCGGGCGCGGCGAAGACCGAAGCCTGGCCCTCGAAGCGCAGTATGGCTCCGTACGAGAAGGGCGTCCCGAGCATCACGCACGCGTCGTTCACGAGATACCGGGTCGGGAAGTTGTCGCTCCCGTCGATGACGAAATCCCACCCCTCGAGGATCTCGATCGCATTCCCGGAATCGAGGCGCGCCTCGAAGGTCTCGACGGCGACGTGCGGGTTGAGGCCCGCGAGTCGCGTCCGGGCGGAGGCGAGCTTCGGCGTCCCGACCGAATCCGTGTCGTAGAGCACCTGTCGCTGCAGGTTGGAGAGTTCCACGCGGTCGTGGTCCACGAGTCCGAGCCGTCCTACGCCCGCCGCGGCGAGATAGAGCGCCGCCGGCGATCCCAGCCCGCCCGCGCCCACGATGAGCACGCTCGAGGCCCGCAGGCGCCGCTGCCCCTCCATCCCCACCTCCGGGATGCTCACATGCCGCCCGTAGCGGATGAGTTCTTCGCGCGAAAGCCCGCCGCCGTTCACCGCAATCTCAGCCGAAGGGCGCGAGCGCGTCGCGCAGCGCCGCCATGTTCGCGTCGATGCCGGGCGCCCAGCGGAAGACCGAGGAGCCGGCCACGAACACCGACGCCCCCGCGGCCGCGCACACCGGAGCCGAAGTCGGGTCGATCCCCCCGTCGACCTGGATGGCCGGGGGCGCCAGCCGGCGATCCGCCGCCATCCGGAGCACCGTGGAGATCTTCGGCACCGCCTCGGCGATGAACTTCTGTCCTCCGAACCCCGGGTTCACCGTCATCACGAGGACGAGGTCCACGTACCCCAGGACTTCCGACAGCGTCTCCGCGGGGGTGGCCGGATTCAACGCGACGCCGGCGTAGCAGCCCAGCTCCCGGATCCGGTGCAGGTCCCCGTGCAGGTGGGCCGACACCTCCTGGTGGACCGTGAGCATGTCGGCGCCCGCCGCCGCGAAGGGCTCGAGGAACTCGCCCGGGTTGTCGATCATCAGGTGCACGTCGAGGAACGAGTCGGAGACCGCGCGCAGCGACTCCAGCACCGGCAGCCCGATCGTGAGGTTGGGGACGAAGTGTCCGTCCATCACGTCGAGCTGGAACCACTCCGCTCCCGCAGCCTCCGCCTCGGCCACCTCCGCCCCCAGCCGCGCGTAGTCGGCGGCGAGGATCGACGGGGCGATGACCATCCCCCCGGGCATCTCCCGACTCAGTCCGCGCTCAGTCACGATTCCATGCTCCCCGCAGTCTCCGTGGCGCCCGAGGCGTCAGATGAGGTGGAGCCGCCGGCCGACCTTCTTCAGGGCGGCGAGGGCGGCGTCGATGTGTTCGCGCTCGTGCGCGGCCGACAACTGACAGCGGATCCGGGCCTCGCCGCGCGGGACCACGGGATACCCGAACCCGATGACGAAGACGCCCTCGCGCAGCAGTTCGCGGCTGAGTCGTATCGCGTCCGCCGTCCTTCCGACGATCACGGGGACGATGGGCGTGGCGCCGGGAATCGGCTTGTATCCGAGTTCGATCAGTCCCTCGCGGTAGTACTCCGTATTGTCGCGGAGCCGGGCCACGAGTTCCGGGTGCGCTTCCAGATGGCTGATGGCGGCCATGGCGCCGGCCGCCGAGTGGCAGGGCAGGGCGTTCGTGAACAACTGCGTGCGCGACGCCTGATTGAGAAAGTCGATCACGGCTTCGGAACTCGCCGTGAAGCCGCCCGCCATGCCTCCTAGCGCCTTGCCGAGCGTCGACGTGACGATGTCGACCTCGCCGTGCATGCCCCAGTGCTCGGGCGTCCCCCGTCCCGTGTCGCCGAGCACCCCCGTCGCGTGCGAGTCGTCCACCGCCATGATCGCGTCGTAGCGGTCGCACAGTTCCCGGATCTCCGGAAGCGGCGCGATCTCCCCCTCCATCGAGAAGATGCCGTCCGTGATGACGAGCCGGTGGCGCGCGTCCCGGCTCGCCTCCAGGGCCTCGCGCAGCGAGCCCATGTCCATGTGGTCGTAGATGAAGCGGCGCGCCTTGCAGAGGCGGATCCCGTCGATGATGCAGGCGTGGTTGAGGCGGTCCGAGATCAGGGCGTCTTCCGGCCCCAGGAGCGGCGCGAAGAGGCCCTCGTTCGCGTTCCACGCGGAGGTGTAGGTGAGGGAGGCCGGCGTCTCGAGGAAGTCGGCGATCACCGCCTCGAGTTCGCGGTGGATGTCGAACGTCCCGCAGATGAAGCGCACCGAGGAGGTCCCGGCCCCGTACTTGTCCACCCCGTCCTTCACGGCCTGCATCACGGAGGGTTCGTCGCACAGGCCCAGGTAGTTGTTCGAGCACATGTTGATGGTCTCGCCCAGACCATCGATGTCCACGACGGGCGCCTGCCGCCCCATGATGTGCAGCAGTTCCTTGTGGACCCCGTTCTCCTTCATCTCCCCGAGTTCGGAGACGAGGCGGCGCTCGAGGCCCCGGTTCACATTCGCCGTCATCACATCCCGCTCCTCATACAATGTCATGATACCGTGTCATGATACCGTGCCATGATCGCGTCCTCCCGGACTCGTGTCGCTAGGGATAGAGATCGCCGACCCGCCTGTCGGTGGCCCACGCCGTGTCGACCCGGATTCTGGGGCGCGACCCCCAGTTGCCGCACGAGATGAAGCCCCGCAGCCGCCCGCGGACATGGAGGACGCGGTCGGTCCCCGCCTCGCGAAGCTCGGGGCTCAGGCCGTCGAGCGCGAATACCCGCTGGCTTCCGATCCACCCGGGCCCGAACAGCCAGCACCCGGCCGCCTCGCGGATGGTGCCTTCCCCCCACGCGCGGGTGCCGGAGAAAGTCCCGGTGTCCGTGACGATCAGGGTGCCGAGATCGATCCCGGCCGAGCCGCGCACGCGATACGCTCCCGGCGTCGCGATCCTCAGCGGCCGCGCCTCGTAGAAGCTGACGTTCTGCGGCGAGCACATGGTGCTGAAGGTGCTCCGCACGGCGGCGAGTTCGATCGAGGCGCCGGTGATCGCCAGGGTGGCGGTGTCGAGCCGCCCGCACTGGTCGGGAGACACCGGGCCGGCGAACTCGAACGAGAAGGGTTCGTCCACCCGCACCGTCTCGGGGTAGGCGGCCCAGGTGACGAGCGCGTCGCTGGGCGTGGGATCCCCGATGCGCCAGCACCCGGCCGTCAGCAGCACGGTGACGGCGAGGGCCGGGACGACGGGGGCGGCGGCGCGCGCCACGGGGGCCGGGCCGCTAGTCCAGCGCGAGGACGACCTTCGCCGCCTCGCCCGAGTTCATGGCGTCGAACCCATCCTGGAAGCGGTCGAACGGGAGCCGGTGCGTGATCACGGGGTCGATGTCGAGACGCCCCTCGACGAGGAAGTCCCGCATTTCGATCCACGTGCGGTACATCAGGCGCCCCACGACGCCGTACACGTTGAGCCCCTTGAAGATCACGTCGCGCGCCAGATTGACCTCCACCGCGTCCTTGGGCAGCCCCAGCAGGCGGACGTGGCCCCCGTTGCGGCACATGCGGAACGCGGAGCGCACGCCGTCCGGGTGCCCGCTCATCTCGCACACCACGTGGGCCCCGTAGCCGTGCGTGAGGTCGGCGATCCGGGCCTCCACGTCCCCCTCGAGCGGGTCGAGGCAGTCGTGCGCGCCCATGCTCGCGGCGAGCGCGCGCCGCCCCTCGTGCGGTTCGACAGCGATGACCCTCGAGGCGCCCGCCGCGCGCGCGATTCCGATCGCGAACAGACCGATGGGGCCGCAGCCCACCACGGCGACGACACGACCGGCGACGTCGGTGTGCAAAACCGTGTGGAAAGCGTTGCCGAGCGGGTCCAGCACCGCCGCCAGGTCGTCGTCGATGGAGTCGGGGATATGGATGATGTTCGCCGCCGGAATGGAGACGTATTCGGCGAACGCGCCGTCCCGGTCGATGCCGATGATGCGGGTCTCCCGGCACACGTGCGCGTGCCCGGTGCCGCAGTACTCGCAGTGCCCGCAGACGAGGTGTCCCTCCGCCGACACGCGGTCGCCGACCTCGATGTTCTGCACCAGCCGGCCGATCTCGGCCACCTCTCCCATGAACTCGTGGCCGAGAGTGACGGGCGGAGTCACGCGGTGCTGCGACCATTGGTCCCACTGCTGGATGTGCAGATCCGTGCCGCAGATCCCCGCCCGCCGCACCTTGATGAGCACGTCGCCGGAGCGAATCTCGGGCACCGGGGCGTCGCACAGAACGAGGCCGGGGACCGCCCCGGGTTTGCGGATCGCTTTCATGGAGACGGAAGATGGCTCCTGGATGGAGACGTGTCGGGTGGCGCACAATGTGCCGGAAGGTCTGACGGGGCGGCAAGCGCCGGAACCTGAAACCGCGGCCTGCCGTAGGATGCCTCGTGGGCCGGCGGACAGCCTGCCGGCAGCCGCCTGACAGCCCGGGAGTCGAATCGAATCGTGCGCGCGACAGGGGAGGGCCGGGGTTGGCGACCGAGGGTCGCGTGGGCGCGCTCACATCCGCGGGAGCGGGCCGTGTGGTGGGGCGGCATGCTCGCCTCCGTGCTCCTGCACGCGCTTCTCCTGTTCGCGTGGGTGCGCCCGGCGCCCGAGTTCGAGCGGGCGGCCCGGCCCGGCGCCGATCCGGATCTCCCCGCCGGCGGGGGCGGTCTGCAGGCGTTGCGGGTCTCCATGCCGCGGAGGATCGAGATCCCGCCGCCTCCGCGGCCCGTCCTCGCCGTCGACATGCCCGACATCCAGGTCCGGGATGCGGCGATCGAAGTGTCCTCCGAACTGCTGCCCGTCGGCGCGCCGGCGCCCTCCGCCGGGAGCGGGGCCGGGATCGGTCCCGGGAACGACGGGGCGGGCGGGGGCGAGGGCGACGGATACGTGTCGCCCGTGCCGAGATCCGTCGTGCCGCACTGGGATCCCCCCGGCTCCGTGCGCGGCATGGAAGTGACGGTGCGCGTCTTCGTCGACGCCACCGGGCGTCCAGGTCTCGTCGAACTGGATCCTCCGACTCCGGACGAGGACTTCAACCGCGACATCATGCGCCAGGTGCGGGCGTGGGAATACCGGCCCGCGCTGCGCGACGGAAACCCGGTCGACGGCTGGGCCGAGATCACCTTCATCTTCTGACGCGTCCCGACGCATCCCAACGCCCTCCGACACGCCCGCGCATGACCGTTTGACGCCCGGTTGATCCGCTTCCCGATCCTCGTGCAGGAATCGGTCCTGGTATGGGGGGAGGTGCGGGGTGTGGGATCTGAATCGTGCGGAACGCAAGGCGCTGGGCGCCGCGCTCGTGCTCGTGGGGGTGAGTCTCGTGACGCGCACCTTCCTCGCGCCCGGCGCCGGCCGGGTGGAGGGTCTCGGGGAAATCGATCCCGCGACGGATCTGGAGGGCATCGAGGGCGAGGTCGTCGCGGCCCTGACCCGGGAGCAGCGGGCGCAGACTCCGCTCGCCGACGGCGAACAGATCGACGTGAACCGCGCCCCGGCCGACGAGTTGCGGCGGCTGCCCGGCGTCGGTCCAAGTCTGGCGGAGGCTCTCATCGAGGAGCGGGAGCGTGCTCCCTTCCGCGGCGCGGCCGACCTGGAGCGGGTAGGCGGTGTGGGGGAGGTCACCGCGCGCCGACTCGCGCCGTATCTTCGCTTCGAGCCTGCGGCGCCCCGGTCGCGTCCCGCGCCGGTCGCGGCGGCGTCGACGGGATGTCCGCCGGGAAACGCGCGAATCGATCTCAATCGGGCCGATCGCGAACAACTCGAGAGTCTGTCCGGCATCGGACCCGCTCTCGCGGCCCGCATCATTGAAGACCGCAGCGCGAACGGGCCGTTCGAAACCCCCGAAGCCATCACCCGCGTCCGAGGCATCGGGGCACGCTCCTTCGCCCGCTTCCGGGAACGGGTATGCGCGAGCGCGCCGTGATGCCCTCGCTGGCCTCGGATACGCTGGCCTCGGATACGCTGGCCTCGGACGCGGCGGCTCCGGATACGCCGGCCCCGACGAAGAGGCGGCTGGCGCCGGATCCGAACGCCCTTCGTTTCATCCCGGCGGAATTCGCGCGCCGGCATCTCGTACTCCCGCTGCGGCGTGCGGGCCGGACGCTTTCCGTCGCGATGGCCGATCCGTCCGACGCGGCGCTCATCGACGATCTGACATTCCTCACCCAGTTCGAGGTCGAAGCCGTCAAGGTCGGGAAACACACGCTCCGCCAACGGATCGACCGGAGTTATGGCGCCGGCGCGACACACGAGAAACGGCGCGCGGCGGAGGTGGCCGAGCCATCTCCGGCCGAAGCCGGCTCGGCCGAAGCCGGTGAGGAACCGGCCGTCAGGCTCATCAACGACATCCTCGGCGATGCCGTGCATCGCGGCGCGTCGGACATTCACGTCGAGCCGTACGAAAGTGAACTGCGCGTCCGCTATCGTCTGGATGGGAGACTGCGCGAAATCATGCGTCCACCCTTCCGGATGGCCGCGGCCCTGACGTCTCGCCTCAAGATCCTGGCGGACCTGAACATCGCGGAACGCCGGATACCCCAGGACGGCCGGATCCGCATGCCGGTCGCCGACCGAGTCATCGACTTCCGGGTGTCGACGCTTCCCACGCTGTTCGGCGAGAAACTCGTCCTCCGAATCCTCGACAAGGAGCGGCAGGTACTGGATCTCGAATCGTTCGGGATGGAGGCCCGCGCCGAGCGCGCGCTGCTCGCCGCGATCTCACAGACATCGGGCATGGTCCTCGTCACGGGGCCCACGGGATCCGGGAAGACCACAACGCTCTACAGCGCGCTCGCGAGACTCAACACGCCGGAGGCGAACATCATGACCGCCGAGGATCCGGTCGAGTACAGCATCGACGGCATCAACCAGGTCCAGGTGCGTCCGAAGATCGGCCTTACGTTCGCCACGACGCTTCGCGCCTTCCTGCGCCAGGACCCGAACATCCTCATGGTGGGCGAGATCCGCGACCGCGAGACGGGCGGTATCGCCGTCAAGGCGGCGCTCACCGGCCATCTCGTGCTCTCCACGCTCCACACCAATGACGCCGCCTCGACGCCGACGCGACTCGTGGACATGGGGATCGAGGCGTTCAATGTCGCCGTCGCCGTCAAGGTCATCACCGCCCAGCGGCTCGTCGGCCGGATCTGCCCCGACTGTCGAACCGAGACGAGCTACGCACCCGAGATCCTGCGGTCGGTCGGACTGGAAGCGGGTGGGCGCGGCGGGAGCGCCTTCTGCCGCGGCGCCGGGTGCGATTCGTGCGGCGGGTCGGGGTATTCGGGCCGTCAGGGTCTGTACGAGGTCCTTCCGATGTCCCCCGCGATCCGCCGGCTGGTCCTGGCGGGCGCATCCTCGGAAGAGATCGAACGCCGCGCCATCGACGAGGGGATGATCACCCTGCGGCAGGACGGGTTCGCCAAGGTGAGACGGGGGATCGCGACCCTCGAAGACGTGCTCAGGGAGACGCCGGCGTAGGCCGGGCCCATGGACGCACTTCTGGTTGAACTGCTGAGCGAGATGGTCGAACGGGGCGCGTCCGACCTGCACCTTACGGCGGGCGAACGCCCGAAGCTCCGGATCGACGGCGACCTCACGGACAGTCGCGCGGAGGCCGTGCTGGATCCGGAGGACACCGCGGCCCTCGGCCGCTCGATGCTATCGAAGGACCAGCGCGCACGTTTCGCGGGCGAGCCCGACTTCGATTTCGGCTTCGCGATCCCCGGCCTCTCCCGCTTTCGCGCGAACCTGTTCCGGCAGCGAGGGAGCATGGCGTGCGCCATCCGCCGGGTGCCGGTCGAGATCCCGAGTCTGCGCGAACTCGGCGTTCCATCGATCGTTGGGCGACTGGCGGACAAACCGCGCGGGCTCGTGCTGGTGACGGGGCCCACCGGATCGGGCAAGTCGACGACGCTGGCGGCGATGGTGGACCGCATCAACACGGCCCGCGCGGGCCACATCGTGACGATCGAGGATCCGATCGAATTCGTGCATCCGCACAAACGCTGCATCGTGAACCAGCGCGAGATCGGGCAGGATACGCCCAACTTCGCCAGCGCCCTCCGCTACGCACTGCGCCAGGATCCCGACGTGATCCTCATCGGCGAGCTGCGGGATCCCGAGACGATTCAAGCCGCGCTCACGATCGCGGAGACCGGACACCTCGCGCTCGGTACGCTGCACACGCGTTCGGCCGCGGAGTCCATCCACCGGATCATCGATGCCTTCCCGGCCCACCGACAGGAGCAGGTGCGGGCGCAGTTCGCCCACGTCTTCGAGGGTGTCATCACCCAGACGCTCCTTCGCCGGGCGCAGGGCGGCGGACGCGTCGTCGCCTGCGAGATTCTCGTCGCGACGCCCGCGGTCCGAGCCTTGATCCGTGAGGCGAAGGTCCATCAGATCCATTCCGCGATGCAGGCCGCGCGCAGGTTCGGCATGCGGACGCTCAACGATGCGCTGCACCAGCTCTATGTCCGGCGACAGGTGGATTTCGAGGAATGCCTCCGGATCGCCTCCGACCCCGCCGAGTTCCGTCGCATGGCAAATACGTCCTCGATGGATGGGTCCGCGCGGTGAGGCGGCTCGACGTGAGGAGAGCGGTTGGGACCGGCCGCCGGCGATGGTGCGGGGTGGATGATGTGGGGGCTGGCGGTCGGTCCACCTCTCTTGCGATCGAGGGCCTGTGACGTCTGCCGCGGCAAACATGGGCCGACTTGTACGGCGGATCCTGGCGCCGTCGGCGCGGGTGACGACGCGTGATCTCGTGCTGTTCACACGGCAGTTCTCGGTGATGATCAGCGCCGGGTTACCGCTCACCCGAACGCTCGAGACCCTCGCGCTCCAGGCGGAGAACTCCGCGCTTCGGCACGTCGCCCGCGACACGCTTCGCGACGTCGAGGCCGGGAACACGCTGGCCGGCGCACTCGAAAGGCACCCCCGCGTCTTCACCCAGCTCTACGTCAACATGGTCCATGCCGGCGAGTCGGGGAGCAGGCTGGACGGGATTCTCGACCGCCTCGCCACCTTCCTCGAGAAGAGCGAGCAGATCCGTCGCAAGATGAATGGCGCCATGCTCTACCCGGGCGTCGTGCTCGCGGTGGCCATCGCGGTCGTCGCGACGCTCCTGCTCTTCGTGATCCCGACGTTCGAGACCGTGTTCGCGAGCTTCGATGCGACGCTCCCGCTCCCGACACGCGTGGTCATCGGCCTCTCCGGGATCTTCCAGAACTGGTGGTGGGCGCTGCTCGCCGTGGTGGGCGGTGGGGCCCTGGCACTGCACCGCTGGGCCGCCACGGATGCGGGCCGGCGGAGCCTCGACCGTATGCTGCTGCGGCTGCCGGTCCTCGGATCGCTGATCCGAAAAGCCGCGGTGTCCCGCGTCACGCGGACCCTGGGGACGCTGCTCTCGTCGGGCGTCCCGATTCTCGATGGGCTCGAGATCACGGCACGGACGGCGGGAAACCAGGTCATCGAAGACGCGATACGGGCGAGTCGGGTCGCGATCCGGCGGGGTGACTCCGTCGCTCGGCCTCTGCAGGAGACCCGGGCCTTCCCTCCCATGGTGACCCGAATGATCCACGTCGGAGAAGAGACCGGCGATCTCGATGGGATGCTGGCCCGGATTGCCGACTTCTACGACGACGAAGTCGATGCCGGCGCCGAGAGCCTGCTGAGGATACTCGAGCCGGTTCTTATCGTGTTCCTCGGAGGTCTCGTCGGCGGGATGATCATCGCCATGTACCTCCCGATCTTCGAACTCATCAACGCGATCCAGTAACGCCTTCGCCGACATCGCGGGAAGCGGGGCCTCGCGGCTTGCGGGCTTTCCCCTCATTCCTCTTCTTGCCGCATGTCCGCGAGTACAAACGACGAAGGCGCACTCCGGTGCGTGAAGGCTCCCTGCGTGCGGGACCTCCTCGGCCAGCCCGTCGATGCGGCCTTCGAGCGGTACGGACGCGTGGCGGCGGACCGGCGGGCGGGGGAGGACCGGTGGCTGCGCTTCGAGGCTCCGAACTGGACGTTGCGTCTGCGAGCCAGGCCGGACCGGATCGGCGGTCCGGCACTCGTCCGGTCGTGGACGGCCGCCTTCGCGGGGGGGTTCGACACCGTGGCGGAGGCGTTGCGCGCGCTGGGGTTGCCGCCTCCGGAGCCTCTGGAGCCATCGGGCGGGACCGACGATATCCGCCGGCCGCTGCGTGACAGTGCCGGACGTGTGCATTCGCTGACCCTGTCGGTGCGGCATGGCCGAATCCGTGCGGCCTCCGGCTTCGATGAACCTCCGGACTGGGGTGTTGATACTCCGTTGCTGGACGATGACTAACTGTGGGGTAACCGGCTGTGGTCACCGGCGCGCCGCCGGAGCCGCGGCCCGCGCAGCCCCACCGGAGGTGCTGCGGAAGATCCAACCCGGGCGGAAGTGAGGAGAGGGATGAGAAGAACGACGAGGAGCGGCACCGAGGGATTCACGCTGATCGAACTGCTGATCGTGGTCGTCATCATCGGTATTCTGGCGGCCATCGCGATTCCGCAGTTCACGAGTACGAAGGAAAAGGCGTTCGATGCCGCCGCGCAGAGCGACCTTCGCAACATGATGACGGCCGAGGAAGCGTACTTCTTCAACCATCAGGCCTATGCCGCCGCCAGCGTGGCGGCCGGCGGAGGGGCGGACCTCGATGGCGACGGGACTCGAGATTTCCAGGCCAGCACGAACATCACGCTGGCCGTGACAGCGTACACGGACGGCTACCGGATCACGGCGAAACACGCATCCTCGCCGAACACGTGGTGCGTCAATTCGTCGGCCGCCAACGCCACGGGCGTCGTCGGACAGATCACCGAAGCCACCACCTGTTGATGCGCCGTTGACACGGGGAGCGATGCTTACGGACAGAGTTGGCAAACGCTCATTCGAGAAAGGAAGCACCCCGTGCAACAAGGCGAATCACGCGGGTCGCATGGATCGCGTACAGGGCGGAACGGGTTCAGTCTGGTGGAGGTCGCGGTCGCGCTGGCGGTTACAGGATTGGCCGCGACCTTCATCATCTCGCGCGGACCCCTCGACGGCTTCAGTCTGACCCGAGCCGCCCGGGTGGCGGAGTCGCAGCTCGCGTTGGCACGTCTCCACGCCATGGCGACCCATGCGCCGACTACGGTGACGCTCGCGGGAACCCGTCTCGAAGTATCGCGGCGCGGAGGGTCGTTGCTGTCTCGCGTCGATCTCGGGAGGCACGCACTCGGCCGGCTCGACTCGGTGCGGTTGCAGCCCTCCACTCTCCGTTTCAACGCCCGGGGGCACGGGGCCTCCGGCAGCGTCTACCTGTATCGCGGCGAGCGCGGCATTCGGCTGGTGTCGAACTTCCTGGGCCGGGTTCGCTCGGTACCTTTTCAACATTGAAGACCGCGGGCTTCAGTCTGGTGGAGGTCCTGCTGGCCATCGTCGTCACGTCCGTCGGGGTCCTTGGAGCGGCGGGCGTTGCGCTCGGGATCGGTTCCCTGGCGCTCCGGGCGGAGTGGGATACGGAGCACGCGCTCGCGGGACGAAACGCCGTGGAGTCGCTCGTCCGGGCCGGACATGCCGCCGCCGTCTCCCACACGAGTACCGTCGATATCGGTGGACGTCGATTCGACATCTCGCACGACGTGACCGCGCCGCTGCCGCGGCTCAAGCACGCCCGCGTGACCGTGTCGCTGCCGCCGGCCCCGGCGGCGGCACTCGAGATCGTCCTCTCGCGGCCTCGTCCGTTGCCCGCGGCGCCATGAGCGTTCCGCGCCCCCTGACGCCCGCCGGGTCATGCCGCCAGGAAGGGTTCACGCTTGCCGAAATGCTCGTCGCGCTCGCTGGCGCCGGTCTGCTCGTCGGCCTGCTCATCGGCCTGCTGGGGAGTCAGAGCCGCTTTCACCTGCGTAATGAGGACGCCATCCAGGCCTCGCAGATCGCACGCGCACTGGCCGACGGAATGGGAGCGGAGATCCGCAGCGCCGGGCCGGGCGACCTGCTCCTTGCAACGCGCGACACCGTGTCCCTGCGCGTCGTCGTGTTGAGCGCGGTCGTGTGCGACACGGTGAGCAGCGGCTCGATCGATCTCTTCGCCTACGATTCCATCGCCGCCAACCTTCAGTCCGGGTGGCGCGGCACGGCGTTCTCCGAGCCGTACTCGGCGGACTGGGTCTACGCGGACGGGTTTACGCCCGTCTCAAGTGTCTCGGCGGCGGCGGAGACCGCCTGCCGGGCGGCGGGAGCGGATCGGGCGAACCGAATGCCGACCCGGTGGTTCCGGCGCACGAGCGGCTGGAACGGGGGCTTCGGTACGACGCCCGTACCCGGCTCGCTCGCTCGCGTCTATGGACGGCTCACCTACGCCATCCGCCGATCCGGTTCCGAGGCGGGGACGGTATCCATCCGGCGCAACGGCCAGGAGTTCGTGTCCCCACTCGAGCTGGGCGCGGCGTTCGAGTACCGGCTGTCGAGCGGCGCCATCCAGGCCGGCGTAGCGCCCGCGGATCTCTCCCGCGTGCGCGAAGTTCGGCTGACCGGCACGGCCATCGGCCGCAACGGTCGCGCGGCGGGCCGGCGGGTCGTTTACGCGATGTCGCTCCGCAACTGAGCATGAGGAGACTCGGGTTGCGGCGCCGGAAGACGACCGTCGGGGTCGATGTCGGCAGTGGCTTCAGCAAGGCCGCGGTGATCGACCATGGCCAGAGCGGGCCACGCCTGACGGGGCTCGCGACCGCTCCGAACGAGGCGGATACCGAGCGCGGCGGGACGATCGGGGATCCGGAGCGTGTCGCCGACACGCTCTCCTCGATGTTCAGGCGGGAGCGAATCAAGCCCCGCGATGTGGTCATCGGCATCGGGGGCCGCGATGTGCTCAGCAAGGTGATCGAAATCGACCGGATGGATGAGGCGGAGGCCCGCGCCGTGATGCCGTGGGAAGCGGAACAGCACGTCCCCTTCGACATGAAGAACGCGGAACTGGACTTCGCGATCATCGATCCGGACGGAGAAGGCTCGACGATGAGCGTGCTGCTGGCGGCGGCGAAACGCGACGTCATCGAGACGCGGGTCGCACTCCTGCGGCGGGCGGACCTGAACCCGACGACGGTCGACGTGGAGGCTCTGGCCCTTCGCAACGCGTTCGAGGCGAACCATCCGGCGGCGATGAAGGATGTAACCGTGCTGGTGGACATCGGGGCCCATTCGACCGCCATACACCTGCTCCGGAATGGGCTTCCGCTGCTGACCCGCGAACTGGCCATCGGGGGCCCGACTGCAGACGGGCTGGATGAGTGCGCCCGCCGGATCGCACGCGGTATCGACCGGGCGGGGGCGTTCGTCGAGACCGGACCGGGGATTGCACGCGTATACCTGTGCGGGGGAGGAGCCACGGTGTCCGGTCTGGTCGAGATCCTCGCAGAGACGACAAGAGTGGAGACGCGTCTCGCGAACGCGTTCGCACGCATCGAGGTCGCGCCCGACGTTGCGGATCGGACGGATCTGGGCTCGGTGGCGCCGATGCTCATGCTCTCGGTCGGGCTGGCTCTTCGGTCTCCGGTCCGGGGAGGCTGAAGGTGAGAGAGCGGGTACGGCCATGATCGAGATCAATCTTCTCCCCGAAGCTCTGCGCCCGCGGCAAGGGATCGCGACCGATGGGCGCGGCGATGGCCGTCTCCGCATCGACTTCTGGGGCGTCGCGCTGTTGATCTCGGCACTGACCATCCCGCCGGGCGTGATCGCGCTATGGCGATTGCAGCGGGCCGAAGCCGGCGAACTCGCGGTGCGTCTTGAAGCAGCGGTGGCGGACTCGGCGCGACTCGCCGAACTCCGGGCGGCCAGCGACAGCCTGACGGAGAAATCTCGCGAGATCCGCGAGCGCGTCGCCCTCGTCGAACAATTGGACCGCGACCGATTCGCGTGGCCGCACATGATGGACGAAATCAGCCGCGCCCTCCCGCCGCCGGCCTGGCTTACTTCTCTGCGCCAACTGTCGCCGCCGCCCGACCTTGCGGTCGAAGTTCAGGGGATTGCGGGCAATCCGCTCGCGATCACGGAATTCGTCCGCACCCTCGACACCTCGGACTACATTGCCGATGTGAGGATCGTCGGCAGCCAGCAGCAGGGATCCGATCCCGATCAGGTCTCCCGGCAGGCCTTCACCCTCGTTCTTCGCTTCGCCCATGCGTCCGCCTCTCGGCGAGTCGAACCGACGTGACCGTGCTACCGAGGGATCCCCGCGCGCAGTACCGAGCGCTCGGACTCGTACTCCTGCTGGGCGGCGGGACGGCCTTCCATCTGCACTTCTGGAACCCGCGCAGCGTGGAATTGGCCGGGTTGGCGGAGCGGGTCGAGCGGACCGAGCGAGCCAACGCCCTCGCCGGGCTGCAGGACGGCAACCTGGCCGAGATCCACGAGGATCTCGTACTCGGCGAACGGCAACTCGCGGTGCTGAAGCGGCTCATTCCGCGAGAGGGTGAAGTCGAGGCCATCTATGAAGCCATCGCGGCCGAAACACAGTCGCTCGGGCTCGAACTGGTCCGCGCGCTGCCCTCCGATCCCGTGGCCGACTCCACCGGCTACTTCGTGCGGCAGCAGTGGGCGCTCGAGGTGGAGGGGGGGTACCACGATGTGGGACGGTTCCTGACGCAAGTCGCCAGCTTCGCCCGGATCGTACGGCCCGAGGTCGACGAGATCGTACCCTCCCGCATCACGGACTCGGGACGGCAACTCGTTCACGCGCGCTTCAGCCTCGAGACCTTCGTGCTTCCGCCGGAAGACGCCGTCTCGTCGGAGGACGGATGATTCGCAGGATTCTCGCCGTGGTGCTCGCCACAGCGTTCCGGGCTGGTCCAGCGGAGATCGCGGCGCAGACGCGGCCGCCGATCTACGAGCGGGAGATCTTCTCCTACCATGCCTTCGAGCGACGCGACCCGTTCCTGCCGCTTCACCCCGACACGCAGGCGGGGCCCCGTTTCGGAGACCTTACGCTCTCCGGCGTGCTGTACCACCCGCAACTCGGAAGCGTTGCGATTCTGACCGATCGAACGACGGGCCGTCGATACCGTGCCCGCGAACGCGACATCATCGGCACGGCCCGGGTCGTGCAAATTCGCATTGAGGAGGTGGATTTCGTGATCACGAGCTTCGGGGTCAGCCGTCGGGAGACACTGCGGGTGAGGCGTGAACGGAGGACAGGCGGATGATCTCCCGAGCCGTTGTCGCCTTCGCCGCGGCGGTTGCGGCCGCGTCTCCAGCCGAGATGCGGGAAGTGAGGATCGCTTCCGAGGGGACGGAGACCGAGATCACGGTGGTCGTCGGAGGACCGGCGACGCCCCGCCACATGATGCTCGCCAATCCTCCGCGGCTCCTTCTGGACCTGCAGGGGGTGAACCGGGGACTGGCGCGCCGCCACTACGACCGGATCGACCGCGGCGGAGTTATCGGCATCCGTTCAACCCAGTTCCGGCCCGAGACGGTGCGGCTGATCTTCGACCTCGATCGGGAAACCGCCTACCGGGTAACCGCGGACTCCGGCGCGGTTCGCGTGACCTTCGAGAACCCGGGGCCGCCCTTTTCTCCCTGGTCCACGACGGAAGCTCGGGGGGTTGCCGGGCCGCCGCCGGTCGTGCAGGAGACCGAATCGCGCATCTCGGTGGTGTACGACAGCGCGAGCATGCTCGACGTCCTCGCCGGTTTCTCGGAGTTCGCGGACATCTCGGTCGTCCCGAATGGAGAGGTCGCGTCCGTCGTCGTTCGAGGCATCGACATCCGCGACCAGCCGTGGGACGTGGCGCTGAACGCGATCCTGTCCGCCCAGAACCTCGGCTGGCACAGGACCGACAGCGGGATCATCGTCGTCGACTGGCTCGAAAACCTCCAGGCGCGGGATCAACTGCTCAGCGAAACGCGCGTGATCCGCATCAACTATGCGCAAGCGGACTCGGTGGCCGAGACGCTCCGCCAACTGGCGACGCCCGATCGCGGCCAGGTCGTGTCGTTCGCCGGCAGTAATACGGTCATTGTGACCGACGCACCATCCGTCGTCGCGCGGATGGACACGATCATCGCGGCGCTGGACCGACGTCTGCCCCAGGTGGCGATCGAGGCGAAGATCGTGTTTGTCGACCGGACGGATGTACAGCAACTGGGGATCGTGTACGACCTCAAGGAGCGGGCCGGCGGCTTCGTGGAACAGGGCATCAACGACGTCATCTCGGCGCCCGACCCCAACTCGCCGCCTCAATTCGTCGACGTGGATGGCGACGGAACGGTCGATCAGGGGTTCGTCAAGCGGACGAACGAAACGCTCGTGAGCCTCGGAGGCACGGCGGTCGCGGCGCTGGCGAACGCGAACGATCGCCCGATCAAGCCGGCGCTTCAGATCCTGACGGCCGTGGCGTTCGGCGAGTTCTCCCTCTTCTCGTTCCTCGAAGCGCTCGAATCGCAGCAGTTGTCGGACGTGCAGGCGGCGCCCTCGATCCGTGTCGTGGACCACGCGCACGCCAGGATTCAGGTGGGCGAACGCACCCCGATCCGGGTTCTGGAGCCGGGAGCCCAGACCGAGTCCGCGCGCGTCAACGTCGATTTCGAGGACACGGGGATTATTCTGGACGTCGTCCCGCACGTGACGAACAACAATCAGATCCGGCTGGAACTGATGGCTGAACGGTCCGGGCTGAAGCTCGGACTCTCGGATGTGGGCTTCGTGTTCGAGAAACAGATCGGCGAGACGACGCTGCTGCTCGATGACGGTGAGACCGCCGTGATCGGCGGACTTACGCTGAGCGAGGTGAGTCGGAGCCGCAGCGGGATTCCCGGGCTGATGAACCTCCCGCTGATTGGAAATCTGTTCCGGAGCACGAAGGAGAATGAGGTGAAACAGGACCTGATCATCCTCGTTACGCCGCACATCATTCATCGCCAGCCGGACGGACGGTAAGGGGGCGGTAAGGGGCTGGCGGGGGCCGTCAGGGGGCCGGCAGGTTGCGGCTCCCGCCTCGGCGCATCCTTTTCCCGCCGTTGGAACGGCCGTTCGATGAGGAGAGATCCACGCGATGTTCATGCGACTGTCATGCGATGTTGACGCGATGAGGACAGGATGCTGAGGTGTCTGAGGTTGACGACGGCGGGCGAAACACACGGCCCCGCCGTGGTCGCCGTGCTGGAAGGGATCCCCGCCGGGTTGGCTCTGAGGCCCGGCGATGTCTCGTTCGAGCTGGTCCGCCGCCAGGGAGGGCACGGCCGGGGCGGCCGCATGAGGATCGAGAAGGATGTGGGCGAGATCTTCGGCGGTGTGCGGCTCGGCGAGACCCTCGGGTCGCCGATCGCGATCCGGATCCCCAACCGCGATCACAGGAACTGGCGCGCGGCGATGGCGATCGACGCGCCGGAGGTGGACGACGACGAACTCCTGCGCCGGGTGTACCTGCCACGGCCGGGACACGCGGACCTCGCGGGGATGCTCAAGTACGGGAGGGAGGACGCGCGCGACATCCTCGAGCGGGCCAGCGCGCGGGAGACCGCCGCACGCGTTGCCGCCGGGGCCGTCGCCAAGCGCCTGCTGGCCAAATTCGGCGTGCACGTCGAGAGCCACGTGGTGTCGATCGGTCCGGTGTCGATCCCGCCCGGACTGCCGCTGCCGGAGGATCTGTTCGCCGTGACGAACGCGTCGCCCGTGCGCTGCATCGATGCGGACGCGTCGGCCGCCATGGTCGACGCGATCGATGCCGCCCGCCGCGCCGGGGATTCGCTGGGGGGCGTATTCGAGGTTGTGGCGCGCGGCGTCCCGGTGGGGCTCGGGAGCCACGTCACCTGGGAGACCCGCCTGGGGGGCCGCATCGGCGGGGCGATGATGTCGATCCACGCCATGAAAGGCGTCGAGATCGGCATGGGCTTCGAGGCCGCGCGCCTCCGGGGGTCGGAGGTGCACGACGAGATCGAGCGGGATCCCGCCCTCCCCGCGAGCGGGGGCTATCGGCGGCGCCGGAACAATGCCGGCGGACTCGAGGGGGGGATGACGACGGGGGGCGACATCGTGGCCCGCGTCGCCATGAAGCCGCTCAGCTCGCTCCGGCGCCCCCTGGACAGCGTGAACACCCGGACCGGCGAGCCCGCCAAGGCGCTCCTGGAGCGCAGCGATACGTGCTCCGTGCCCGCGGCCGGCGTCGTCGGAGAGGCGATGATGGCGCTCGTGCTGGCCGACGCGTGGATCGAGAAGTTCGGCGGCGACAGCGTCGCCGAGATGCGGTCCAATATGGACAGCTACCTCGCCCGGATCGGGACGTGACGCGGTGGGCGTGCCGCGCAAGATCTGGCTCGTCGGGCTCTCCGGGGCGGGGAAGAGTACGATAGGACCGCTCCTCGCCCGGCGGCTGGGGTATCGCTATGTGGATCTGGACCGTGAGGTCGAGGAGTTGGCGGGGGCGACGATCCCTCACTTGTTCCGCGTCGGCGGGGAGGCCGAGTTCCGGCGCTTCGAGGCCCGGGCCGCGTCGCGAGCGGCACGGATGGCGGGTGTCGTCGTCGCGACCGGAGGAGGGTGGATGGCGCGCCGGGACATCGACCGTACGTCCGGTGGCCGGGTACGCGTCTGGTTGCGCGTGCGCCCCGAGACCGCGATCCATCGCCTCTCCGGGGAAGGCGCCGAGGTCCGGCCGCTGCTGGCCGGACCCGACCCGGCGGCCGCGCTCGCCGCCCTGCTCGCGGCGCGGGAGGCCGCCTACGCGGAGGCCGAACTGGCGCTGGAGACGGATGGACGGGAACCGGAAGATGTCGTGGAGGTAGCGCTGAGATGTCTGCGGCGTCTCGCCCCCCGCCCGCCGGCGGACCGGGAAGGAACGGTGGAAGGAACCACGGAAGGACCACAGGAGAGTTGAGAGGCCGCACGTGAATCTCGTCATCGTGGAGTCGCCCGCGAAGGCCCGCACCCTGGAGTCGTATCTCGGGGCCGGCTTCAGCGTACAGGCATCCGTCGGGCACGTCCGGGACCTCCCCAGGAGCGGCCTCGGCGTCGACGTCGAAAAGGGGTTCGAGCCGGAGTACGTCACGATCGAGGGGAAGGAACCCGTCCTCCGGAAGCTGCGCGCGGAGGCGGCGAAGGCGGATTCCATTCTCCTCGCCACGGACCCCGACCGCGAAGGCGAGGCGATCGCCTACCACATTGTCGAGGCTCTGACCGCGCGGAAGCGGTCGCTTCGAGAGCGGTTCCGCCGCATCACATTCAACGAGATCACGAAGAATGCCGTGCTCGCGGCGCTCGAGCAGCCGGGAGAGATCGACCTCCCCCGCATCGAAGCCCAGCAGGCGCGCAGGATTCTGGATCGCCTCGTCGGGTACAGGGTCTCCCCGCTCCTGTGGAAGAAGATCAAGCCCGGACTCTCCGCAGGCCGCGTGCAGTCGGTCGCCGTCCGCCTGCTCGTCGAGCGCGAACGGGAGCGGCGCGCCTTCCGGAGCGGGACCTGGTGGCGGCTGCGCGCCCACCTCGCCGCGAATGGGCACGTTTTCACGGCCGATCTGGCTGCGCTCGACGGTGTGGCGATCGCGAGGGGCCGGGATTTCGATGAACGCACCGGCGCGCTCAAGTCCGGCCGCAAGGTTGTCCTGCTGGACCGGGAACGCGCCGAGGCCCTCCGCGCGCGGTTGGCCGACGCGACCTTCAAGGTCGTCAAGCTGCAGGAAAAGCAGTCGAAGCGGAGCCCGTATCCTCCGTTCACGACCGCGACCCTCCAGCAGGAGGCCAACCGCAAGCTGAACCTCGGGGCCCGGGACACGATGCGGATTGCGCAGGCGCTCTACGAGGCCGGCCATATCACCTACATGAGGACCGATTCCGTCACATTGTCCGAAGCCGCGATCACGGCGATCCGAAGCCGCGTGGCGGCCCGGTACGGAGAGGAATACCTGAGCTCTGCCCCGCGGCGCTACAAGACGAAATCCCGCTCCGCCCAGGAGGCCCACGAGGCGATTCGCCCGTCCGGCACCGACATGCGCACGGCCGCCGAACTCGGACTCACCGGCCGGCAGAAGGCGCTCTACGAACTGATCTGGAGACGTGCGGTCGCGACGCAGATGGCGGATGCCCGGCTGCGGCACCTGAACGTGCATGTGGACGCGGAGGAGGCGCGCTTCCGCGCCGCGGGGAAAGTCATCGAGTTCCCCGGCTTCTTCCGCGCCTACGTCGAAGGCTCCGACGACCCGGACGCGGCGCTGGAGAACCAGGAAACGGTCCTCCCCGACATGCGGGAGGGTCAGGCACTCGAGAACCGCAAGCTGGAGAGTCGGAAGCACGAGACGAAGCCGCCCCCCCGCTTCACGGATGCGGCGCTCGTGAAGGAACTGGAGGCGGACGGCATCGGGCGCCCCTCCACGTACGCCGCCATCATCTCGACCGTCGTCGATCGAGGGTACGCCGTGCGACAGAGCAAGCAACTCGTGCCCACCTTCATCGCGTTCGCGGTGACCGGTCTCCTGGAGGATCACTTCCCGAACCTCGTCGACACCGGGTTCACCTCCGAGATGGAGGAGGCGCTGGACGAGATTGCACGCGGCAACGTGGACTGGCGCGCGTACCTCGGGGAGTTCTACAGCGGCGGGAACGGTCTCGAAGCGCGACTTGTCGAGCGCGAAGCGGCCATCGACCCGCGCGAGGCCTCGACCGTCCGCCTCCAGGACCTCACCCCCCGCGTGCGGATCGGCCGTTATGGCCCCTTCCTCGAACTCGAGCGCAACGGTGATCGGCTCACCGCGTCCCTCCCGGAGGATGTCGCCCCGGCCGACCTCAGCGAGGAGCAGGCGATCGATCTCCTCCAGAAACGGGCGGAAGGTCCGGACCGGCTGGGAGAGGACCCCGATTCCGGAGAGGCCATCTACCTCATGGAGGGGCGCTACGGCCCCTACGTGCAGCAAGGCGAGAGGACGGACGGGAGGAAGCCGAAACGCGCCTCCCTCCCGAAGAACGTTCAGCCGGAGGATGTGTCGCTGGCGATGGCGCTCAAGCTGCTCGCCATGCCCGCCCCGCTCGGCACGCACCCGGAGAGCGGCGACCCGGTGAAGGTGGGGATCGGTCGCTACGGTCCGTACGTCGTCCACCAAAAGGATTTCCGCTCGCTGGCGGAAAACGACGATCCGCTCGAGATCACCTTCGAGCGCGCCATGCAGTTGCTCTCCGCGCCCAAGACGCGGGCCCGGCGGGCGAGCGCCACACCGCTGCGGGAAGTCGGCGCGCACCCCGATGACGGCGAGTCGATCGCAATCTACAAGGGTCGCTACGGCCCCTACGTCAAACACGGCAAGACGAACGCTTCGCTGCCCAGGGGGACGGAGCCCGATGAGGTCACGCTGGACATGGCGCTGGACCTGCTGAGGAAGCGGAAGGAGCGCGACGCGACCAGAAAGGCGGGTGGGCGGCGCGGCGGCCCCCGCAAGAAGTCGTCGAGAAAATGACCGGGACGTCCGCGCCCACCGGTGCGCGAGCGCGAGCCCGGCGCGCCTGGGTCGAGGACTTCCTCCGCTACGCCCGTGCCGAGCGACGGCTGTCCCTCAACACCGTGTCCGCGTACCGTCGCGACCTCGACCAGTTCGAGGCCTTCGTGAGCGCGTACGAGGGAACACGCGACTGGTGCTGGGCGGACGTACATCGGGTGTCCATCCGTTCCTTCATGGGAGACCTGGAGTTGCGCGGGCTGAAACGTTCCTCGATCGCCCGCAAGCTTGGCGCGGTGCGCGCCTTCTTCGCCTTCCTCCAGCGCACGGATCGGGTGGAGGCCAGCCCGGCCCGGCTCGTGCGCACTCCCCGCCGGGACCGGACGCTGCCCTCCTTTCTGAGCGAAGAGGACGCGCGCGAACTGCTCGATTCGGCCGGCGAGGCGGCGCGGCGGGACGGATCCGCGGTGGCGCTGCGGCGCTGGGCCCTCCTCGAGGTGCTCTACTCGTGCGGACTGCGGCTGGCGGAAGTGCACGGCCTCGACGTGACCGCCGCGGACCTCGGTGCCGGGCAGATTCGCGCTCTCGGCAAGGGGGGCAAGGAGCGCATCGTCCCGCTCGGCCGGCGCGCCTCGGAAGCGCTCGGCGCCTACTTCGGCAAACGTGGGGAAAGCACCTCCCGCGCCGCGTTCCTCTCCGTTCGCGGCACCCGCCTCTCGCGGCGGCAGATCCAGCGCGACGTGACGGCCCAACTTGCGCGGGTCGCGGACGGTGACCGGCTGACCACACATTCGCTGCGCCACTCCTTCGCGACCCACCTTCTCGATCGGGGGGCGGACCTCGTCTCGGTGAAGGAGATGCTGGGACACGCGAGTCTGAGCACGACCCGGATCTACACGCACACATCCGTGGACCGCCTCAAGCGCGTACACTCCCGGGCCCATCCGCGCGGAGGAGAATGAAGAGAATGATACGAGCCACGACGATCCTCTGTGTCCGGGTCGGAGGGGAGGTCGCGATGGCGGGTGACGGTCAGGTGACCATGGGCGAAACCGTCGTCAAGGCGAAGGCGAACAAGCTCCGCACCATGCGCGATGGCCGGATCCTGGCGGGCTTCGCCGGCGGCGTCGCCGATGCCCTCACCCTGTTCGAGAAGTTCGAGGCGCAACTCGAACGCTACCCTCGCCACCTCACGCGCGCCGCGGTGGAACTCGCGAAGGAGTGGCGGAGCGACCGCTACCTCCGGCGGCTCGAGGCGCTGCTCGCCGTCGCCGACCGGGAGACGAGCCTGCTCATCGCCGGCACGGGAGAGGTCATCGAACCGGACGACGGCATTCTCGCGCTCGGTTCCGGAGGGCCGCACGCGCTCGCCGCCGCGCGGGCCCTCGTCCGCCGGACGGAGTTGCCGGCCGCGGAAGTCGCCCGGCAGGCCCTCGAGATCGCGGCGGAGATCTGCGTGTACACGAACCGGGAGATCACGGTGCTCGAACTCCCGGGCAGCGCGGACGGCAGCGCGGACGGCAACGCGGACGGGAACGGAAACGAACCATGACGACCAGCGATGGCGGGGGAGTGACGCACCGCCCCGATATCAGCCCCGCCCCGGATCCCGGCGACCCCGGAATCGCGGCGGCGCTCACCCCGCGACAGATCGTCGAGGAACTCGACCAGTACATCATCGGACAGGACGAGGCGAAGAAGGCCGTCGCGATCGCGCTCCGCAACCGCTGGCGGCGGCAGAACGTCGACCAGGGGATGCGCGAGGAGATCCTCCCCAACAACATCATCCTCATCGGCCCGACCGGCGTGGGGAAGACCGAGATCGCCCGCCGTCTCTCGCGGCTTGCGGGCGCTCCGTTCATCAAGGTCGAGGCCTCGAAGTTCACCGAAGTGGGCTACGTCGGCCGCGATGTGGAATCGATGATCCGGGATCTCGTCGAGATCGCGATCAAGCTCGTGCGCGAGGAGCAGGAAGCCCGGCACGGTGAGATCGCCGACCGGCGAGTCGAGGAGCGCCTCCTCGACCTGCTGCTTCCTCCCGTGGCGGAGGGTGAGCCCGTGGCGGGTTCCGGCGGGGACCCGCAGCGGCAGTTCGTCGTGTCGCTTGCGGGACACGCATCCGAAACCCGCTCCGACGAGCCTTCCGAGCAGCGCAAGCATCGCACGCGCGAGAAACTCCGCGGCCTCCTGCGCGACGGCATGCTCGACGAACGGGAAGTCGAAGTCGAGGTCAGCGAAAGCTCGATCCCCATGCTGGATGTGGGCGGCGGCATGGAGAGCGTGGACTTCAACATCGGGGAAGTCCTCAAGGGGGTACTGCCGAAGAAGACGCGCCGCCGCAGAGTCACCGTAGCGGACGCCCGCCGGATCCTCCGCTCCGAGGAACTCGCGAACCTGGTGGACATGGAGGAGGTCACGGAGCAGGCGCTGCGCCGAACCGAGAGTATGGGGATCGTCTTCCTCGACGAGATCGACAAGGTCGCCGGGAAGCACGGCGGCGCGGGACCCGACGTTTCGCGCGAGGGCGTGCAGCGCGACCTCCTGCCCATCGTCGAGGGGTCCACGGTCCAGACGCGTTACGGGATGGTCCGCACGGACCACATCCTGTTCATCGCGGCCGGGGCGTTCCACATCGCGAAGCCCTCGGATCTGATCCCCGAACTGCAGGGCCGGTTCCCGATCCGCGTGGAACTCGAGAGTCTGGACGCGGAGGCTTTCACGCGCATCCTCCAGGAACCCCGCTACGCCCTCCTCGCGCAGTACCGGGCACTCGTGGAGACCGAGTCCGCCCGGCTCGAGTTCGAGGAGAGCGCGGTCCGCGAAATCGCCCGCATCGCGAGCCACGTGAACGAAAGGACGGAGAACATCGGCGCCCGGCGTCTCCATACCGTGCTCAGCACACTCCTGGAGAAGATCCTCTTCGATCTGCCGGAGGCGCGGGCGAACGAGACGATCACCGTCGACGCGGACTTCGTGCGGGATCGTCTGTCGCGCATCGCGGACGACGAAGACCTGAGACGGTACATCCTCTGAGCGGAGACCCGAGGGCACACGAAGCCATGGACCGGACCCGACATTTTCTCTCGATCGCCGACTGGGCGCCCGAGCGGCTGCGCGAGGCGCTCGATCTCGCCGACCGCCTCAAGGCCGACCCCGGCGCGGCGGGCCGTCCCCTCACCGGGAAGACGCTCGCGATGATCTTCACGAAGAGTTCGACCCGTACCCGGGTGTCCTTCGAGGTGGGGACGCACCAACTGGGCGGGCAGGCGCTCTTCCTGTCCGCGCGCGACATCCAGATCGGACGCGGGGAGCCGCTCTCCGATACGGCCCGTGTCCTGTCGCGCTTCGTGCACGGAATCATGATCCGGACGTTCGCGCAGGCCGATGTCGAGGCGCTGGCCGAGCACGGTTCGATTCCCGTCATCAACGGCCTCACGGACCTGCTGCACCCCTGCCAGATCATGGCGGATCTGCAGACCGCGCGCGCGGAGTTCGGCCCCGACCTCTCGGGGCGGACCGTCGCCTGGATCGGCGATGGCAACAACGTGGCGAACTCGTGGTTGAACGCGGCGGCGAAGCTCGGCTTCCGACTCCGTCTCGCCTGCCCGGAAGGTTACGATCCGGACCCCGCGATCCTCGCCGCCGCGGGACGCGCGACGCAGGTCGATCTCTTTCGGATGCCGGCCGAGGCGGCCGAGGGGGCGCACGTCGTGACGACGGATGTCTGGGCCTCGATGGGACAGGAGGAAGAGGCCGCGGAGCGTGCGCGGGCCTTCGACGGATACCATGTGGGCGCGGAGATCATGGCCCGGGCCGCCGATGATGCGATCTTCCTCCACTGCCTGCCCGCGCACCGGGGCGAGGAAGTCGCGGCCGAAGTCATCGACGGGCCGGCGTCCCGCGTCTGGGACGAGGCGGAGAATCGGCTCCACTCGCAGAAGGCGATCCTCGCCATGCTCATGGGAGCGGCATCGTGAAGGACCTGAAAGAAACCCCGCTATTCGAAGAACACGTCCGCCTGGGCGGAAAGATCGTTCCCTTCGCCGGGTACGCGATGCCCGTCCAGTACCCGACCGGGATCCGGGCCGAGCACCATGCCGTGCGCGAGACCGCGGGCCTGTTCGACGTTTCCCACATGGGAGAGTTCCGCGTCCGCGGCGAGGACGCGCGGGCGTTCGTGGCCTACGCGACGACGAACGACCCCTCGCGCCTGGAGCCGGGAGACGCCCAGTACAGCGCGATGTGCCACGAGACCGGCGGCGTCATCGACGACCTCATCGTCTACTGCATGGGCGAGGCCGATTACCGGCTCGTCGTCAACGCCGCCAACCTGGCCAAGGACTGGGCGCACCTCAGCGGGCTCGCGCGGGGCTTCGACGTCGAGATGACGGACGAGAGCGATGAGATCGCCCTCCTCGCCCTCCAGGGACCCATGGCCGAGGTGATGCTGGCGCCGCTGACGGACCAGCCGCTGGCGGAGATCGAGTACTACCGGTTCGTGCACGGCGAGGTCGCGGGCGCGCCGTGTGTCATCAGCCGGACCGGCTACACGGGGGAGATCGGGTTCGAACTCTATATGCCGAACGCGCACGCGGTGGCGACGTGGCGGGCGCTCGTCGCGGCCGGCGCCGTCCCCACGGGCCTGGGGGCCAGGGACTCGCTCCGGCTCGAGATGGGGTACGCGCTCTACGGCAACGACGTGGACGATGAGACGACCGCGCTCGAGGCCGGACTCGGGTGGCTCGTGAAGCACGCCAAGGGTGACTTCATGGGCGCGGAAGCCCTCGCCGTCCAGCGCGCCGCCGGTCTCGCCCGCAAGCTGCGCTTCCTGAGACTGCTCGAGCGGGGCTTCCCGCGGGCGGGTTACGAAGTGCGATTCGACGGGGAGGCGGTCGGAAAGGTCCGAAGCGGGACCGTGAGCCCTTCCATGGGGCACGGAATCGCGACCGCCTACCTGCCGGTCGACGCGGGCTTCGGCGACGCGGTGGAGATCATGATTCGGGGGAAGGCGATCGCGGCCGAAGTCGTGCGCCCGCCCTTCTATCCGCGCGGATCGCTGCACCGGATCGCCCCGCGGATCGCCGTCGTGACCATCTCCGACGGCGTGTACGCCGGCGAGCGCGAAGATGGTTCCGGAGATCTCATCCGGAAGTGGATTCGGGGGCGCGCCTACTCGCTGTCCGGCGCGGATGTCGTGCCCGATGAGAGTGACGCGATCGCCTCCCGCCTCCTGCACTGGTGCGATGTACGGGGGGTCGATCTCGTCCTCACGACCGGCGGAACCGGACTTGCCGCGCGCGACGTGACGCCCGAAGCGACGCGCACCGTCCTCGAGCGCGAGGCGCCGGGGATTGCCGAGATGCTGCGCCGCGTCGGCGCCGAATCCACGCCCTACGCCGCGCTCGGCCGCGGGCTGGCCGGAGTCCGCGGCGAGACGCTCCTCATCAACCTGCCCGGGAGCCCGGGCGGCGTGTCCGACGGCCTCGCCGCCCTCGAACCGGTGGTCGACCACGCGGTCGACCTGTTGCGCGGCGACACCGCGCACACGTCGCCAGGCGGCTGATGGCGCGCGTCTTCGTCGACGGGCGCGCAGTGGAGGCCGCCATCGCCGTCCGGCAGGCCGCGCAGGCCGACGGGCACGAGGTCGAGTTCGTGGAGTCCGTGCGCGAACTCGATGGACGGCTGGGTGGCGCGGCAGAGGTCGCCCTCGTCCTCACCGGTCCTCCCGACGAGTCACGCGCCGCCGCGATGCGCGGCCTGTTCGAGGCGGAGATTCCGCGCCCGCCCGTGCTCGGACTCACGGAGGAGACCCACCCGGACGCGCGTCGGCGGCTGGCACGGTCCTTCGATCTCGACGAGGCGCTCCCGGTTCCCATCGATCCCGACGAGATGCGGGTCGTCCTGCAGACGCACCTCGACCGCTACGACCTGCAGCGCAAAACGGGAATCATCGGACGCGCCGAGGCCGTGCGCGAGATCCTCGAGCGGGTGCACATGATCGCCCCCGTGATGAGCACCGTCCTCCTCACCGGCGAGAGCGGGACCGGAAAGGAACTCGTGGCGCGCGCCTTCCACCGGCTCTCCCCGCGGCGCGCCAAGGCCTTCATCGCGGTGAACTGCGCCGCCCTCCCCGAGTCGCTGCTCGAATCCGAACTGTTCGGGCACGAGAAGGGCGCCTTCACCGGAGCGACCTCACTGCGGCGGGGCATGTTCGAACTTGCCGATGGCGGTACGCTCCTCCTCGACGAGATCGCCGAGATGCCGCTCCCCACCCAGACGCGGCTCCTGAGGGTGCTCGAGAGCCGCCGCTTCATGAGGGTGGGCGGGGACCACGAGATCCAGGTCAGCGTGCGCGTCGTCGCCGCCACCAACCGCGACCTCAGGCAGGCGGTCGAGACGGGGGAGTTCCGCCGCGACCTGTACTACCGCCTCAACGTCCTCAACGTCCACATGCCGCCGCTCCGCGAGCGCCGCCGCGATATCCCCGTCCTCATCCGCCGCTTCATCTCGGAGTTCAGCCGGCAGCACGACCGGGAGTTCCGCGGACTCGCTCCGGAAGCGCTCCAGATCCTGCTCGACTACGACTGGCCGGGGAACGTCCGTGAACTCCGGAACCTGATCGAATCCATGGTCGTGCTCGCGCCCGGCTCCGTCATCCGCCCGGAGGACATCCCGCCGGAGATCCGGTCGGGCGGCGTGAGCCTCGTGCCGTCCCCCGCGCACGTCGCGCCTCCGGCCGACGCCGGCGCCGGATCCATCCCCGGTTCACCGCAACTCGCCTTCGTCTTCCGCACCCTCGTCGACCTCAAGGTGGACATCGATGACCTCAAGCGGGAGTTCGAGGCCTACAGGAGAGGCGACCGCCAACTCCTCGCGGCTCCCTCCCGGAGCGGGGCGGGGGAAGATATCGAAGACGCGATCGAGATCGACATCACCGACGCGGTCGACGCGTCCGATGCGGCCGGGGCCGCAGGCGCCTCGCCCGCCGGGGACGAAGTCGCCCCACCGACCGGGGACAGTCCCTACCCGGAGGACGCCGACACGATCGCGATTCGGCCCGGGATGACGATGGAGGAGATCGAGCGCGAGGCGATCATCGCGGTGCTCCGCCAGACCGGGGGAAACCGCCGGAAAGCCGCGCAGGCCCTCGGCATCGGCGAGCGCACGATCTACCGCAAGATCCGCAAGTACGGCATCGAACACTAGTGTCGCGTCCCGCCCTGGCGCGGGCCTCGTCACGCCGCCGAACCGGTCTCCGCGCGGGCCTTCAGCCCTCGTGCCACGTCGTTGAACCCGCGGCGCACGAATCCGCCGAAGAGCAGCATCACGAGCGGGATGAGAAGTCCGGCGAAATCGTCTGACGTCCGGTAGCGGCAGCGCCCTTCGCCGATGGCTTCGAGACGCTGCTCCCGCAGGGCCGAGATGAGGAAACGGTGGCCCATCGTCGTGCCCCAGGCGATGAGATGCGGCGGCTCGACGACCTCCATCCGTTCGACCTGCTTCAGTCTCCAGGGTCCCATCCTCACGTACAGGTCGACCCGCGAGCCGATCTCGAAGTCCGTGGCGACGGCGGGCGTGAACGGATTCCATTCGCCGTAGCGCTCGAAGTCGGTGAGGATGTCCCACGCCCGTTCGATCGGCGCCTCGATCTCCACGGGTTCCGAACTCACGTGTCCCTTGAACAAGGCGATGCCCTTCCGCTGCGATTTCACTCTGATTCACCCGTGGCGGACCGGTGCGGACCCTCTTCGCCGCCCCGGCCATGTCGCGCCAGCAGCGCCTCGCTCTCCCGCCACAGGCGCGCTCCCGCAGAGGCGTCCATCGCCGGCGCGGACATCTCCTTCTCCCGCGACGAGTCCGATCGGCTAGCCGGTCTCCGCCTTGGCGATGAGGGCGGCGATGCTCTCGCGCAGCGTGTCGACGCCGGCCCCGGTGCGCGCGGACGTCTCGACCAGCTGGTCCGCATCGAGCTCGAGCGCCTCGCGCAGCTTCTTCGTCGCCCGCCGACGCCCGGACCGGTTCAGCTTGTCCGTCTTCGTGAGCGCGAAGAGCGTCGGCGTCCCGGTCCCCCCAAGGAACTCGACCATCCGCTCGTCGTCCTCCGTGAGTCCGCGGCGCGCGTCCACGAGCAGCACGAGGCCGAGCAGCTTCGGCGTCCGGCGCAGGTATCCATCGATCAGCCGTCCCCACTTCTCCCGCACGGTCTTCGGCGCCTTCGCGAACCCGTAGCCCGGCAGATCGACGAGCATATAGCGGTCGTCGACGAGGAAGAAGTTGATCTCGCGCGTGCGCCCCGGCTGCTTCGAAGTTCGCGCGAGGCTCTTGCGCCCCACGAGACGATTGAGCAGGGAGGACTTTCCGACGTTCGAGCGCCCGGCGATCGCGATCTGTTGGAGGTCGCGCGGCGGCTTCTGTCCGGCCGCGCCCACCGCGCCGATGAACTCGGCCGTCCGGACCGGAGTAGTGACCCTACGCCTCCTTGCGCTTGGCCTCGGGCTCGAGGATGAGGAGCGGCTGGTTGCTCTCCTCGACGGTTTCCCGCGTGACGACGACCTCGCGGATATCCATGCGCCCCGGCAGGTCGAACATCACATCGAGCATGATGGACTCCATCACGGCCCTCAGCCCGCGGGCGCCCGTCCCGCGGTCGATCGTCTTGCGCGCGATCGCGCGCAGCGCCCCCGGGTCGAGCGTGAGCCCCACGTCTTCGAGTTCGAACATCTTCGTGTACTGCTTGAGCAGCGCGTTCTTGGGACGCTGCAGGATCTCCACCAGCGCATCCTCGTCGAGGTCGTGCAGCGCCACGAGCACCGGCAGCCGTCCGACGAGTTCTGGGATGAGCCCGTAGCGGAGCATGTCCTCGGGTTCGACGCAGGCGAGAAGGTTGTCCTCGTCGCTCGCGGCGGTCCCGGCGATGATGTCATCCCGGAACCCGATCTGCCGACGCCCCTGCCGTTCCTGGACGATCTCCTCGAGCCCGTCGAAGGCGCCGCCGCAGATGAAGAGGATGTTCCGCGTGTCGATCTGGATGTACTCCTGCTGCGGATGTTTGCGCCCGCCCTGGGGCGGCACCGACGCCACGGTCCCCTCGAGGATCTTGAGCAGCGCCTGCTGGACGCCCTCGCCCGACACGTCCCGCGTGATCGACGGGTTGTCCGATTTGCGCGCGATCTTGTCGATCTCGTCGATATAGACGATGCCGCGCTCGCACTCCGCCACGTTGTATTCGCCCGCCTGCAGGAGCCGGACGAGGATGTTCTCGACATCCTCCCCCACATACCCCGCCTCGGTGAGCGTCGTCGCGTCCGCGATCGTGAACGGGACCTGGAGAATCCGCGCCAGCGTCTGCGCGAGCAGCGTCTTGCCCACTCCGGTGGGACCGAGCAGCAGGATGTTCGACTTCTCGATCTCGACGTCGTCGACCAGGCTGCGGTGGTTGATCCGCTGGTAATGATTGTAGACCGCGACGGAGAGCGTCTTCTTCGCCAGCTCCTGCCCGATCACGTACTCGTCGAGCGTGCCCTTGATCTCCGCCGGCGTCGGGATCTCCGTGAAGCGCCCGCATTGTTCGCGTTCCTCTTCCTCGGCGAGAATCTCGTTACAGAGCGAGATGCACTCGTTGCAGATATAGACGTTGGGTCCGGAGATGAACTTCTGGACGGCATCCTTGGACTTGCCGCAGAAGGAGCAGCGCAGGTGCTTGTCGCTCGGCATCGTCGCCTCCCCTCGGTCCCCCGGGTTGCCCTGCTACTTCGCCACGGCGGGGCGGGGTCGCCCGTTCTTGCCGTCAACCTCCGCCTCCCGCGCCACCACCAGGTCGATGAGCCCGTAATCCCGCGCTTCCTCCGGGGACATGAAGCGGTCGCGGTCGACATCCTCCGCGATCCGGTCGAGGTCCTGTCCGGTGTGTCCGGCGAGAATCCCGTTCAGCCGCTCGCGGGCGTTGAGGATTTCCTTCGCCTGAATCTCGATGTCCGCCGCCGTCCCGTAGGAGCCGCCGGAAGGCTGGTGGATCATGATCCGCGCGTTCGGCAGCGAGCGCCGCCTGCCGGGCGTGCCGGCGGCGAGCAGGAAGGCTCCCATCGACGCCGCCATCCCCATGCACATCGTCGCCACCGGGGCGTTCAGGAACTGCATCGTGTCGTAGATCGCGAGTCCCGCCTGGACGCTCCCTCCCGGCGAGTTGATGTAGATGTTGATCTCGCGCTCCGGGTTGTCCGCCTCCAGGAAGAGCAACTGGGCGATCACCACGTTCGCCACATCGTCGTTGATCGGAGCTCCGAGGAAGACGATCCGGTCCATGAGGAGACGCGAGAAGATGTCGTACGTGCGTTCCCCGCGGCTCGACCGTTCGATGACATACGGTGCAAATATCGTGCTCAAGTCAGTCCCTCACGTGGTTTGCGAAGCCCATCAGCTCACGTCCGAGCCGTCGATCAGAAACCGGAACGCCTTGTCGATGGCAAAACGGCGGCGGAGCGAGTCGAGCTGCTTCTCCTTCGCGAGCTGCCGGCGTATCTCCACCAGACTCTTGCTCCTCGCCTTCCCGAGTTCCGACAGGCGCTCGTCGAATTCCTCGCTCGACAGATCGAGCCCCTGATCCTCGATGAGCCGCTCGAGCACCATATCCCGCTTGATCTGACGCTCCACCTGGGGGGCCACGGAGTTGCGGGCCTCCTCGACCTGCTCGGGATCCGCTCCCTCGGGGGCGTCGATCACCTGGTCAAGATAACGCGACGTGAGACTCGGCGGCACCTCGAAGGCGTTGGCTTCGATCACCGCGTCGAGGAGTTGTTCGCCGACTTCCTCGTCCGCCTGACGTTCACCCCGCGCCAGGAGTTCCTTTCCGACCGCTTCTCGAAGGTCCGCCAGCGTCCCGAAATCTCCGATCTCGCTCGCGAACTCATCCGTCAGGTCGGGAAGCTCGCTGGTCCGGACATCGTCGAGACGGATCTGCAGCGACCGGGTGGCGCCCGCGAGTTCCTCGGCTCCGAAGTCGTCCGGGTAGGAGACCGTGAACGAGCCTTCCTCGCCGGGCGCCAGTGTGAGGATCGCGGCTTCGACGTCCGGAATCGCGTAGCCCGCGCCCAGTTCGAACCGATACGGCTTCTCCGCGGCGCCGTCGCCACTCCCGTGTTCCCGGATGGCCACCGCGACGACATCCCCGCTCCGCGGCGCCCGGTCCACGGGTTGGAGCACCGCGTTCTCCTTGCGGATGTTCTCGATGACCTCGTCGATGTCCGCATCCTCGACGGCCACTTCGCGCCGCTGGACCCGGAACCCTCCGGTCCGCGCAAGCTCGATCGCCGGCATCACCTCCACGTCGATGCGGAAGGAGAGCCGCTCACCGGGCCGGTAATCCAGTTCGCTCACCACGGGTTCCCCGACGGTGGAGAGGTCGTGCCGCTCGATGGCGTTCCGATACGCCCGGTTGACGAGCGCATCGACCGTCCGCTCGTCGATGAGGGGACCGTAGCGTTCCTCGACGATCCGCACCGGGACCTTCCCCTTCCGGAATCCCTTGATGCGGGTCGTCTTCCGGAGTTTGGCGGCTTCGCGGCGGCGCGTCGCCGCCACCTGCGCGGGGTCGACGGACACGTCGAGGCGGCGCAGGTAATCGTTCTCCTGCTTGATCGCGACGTCGAACGGATCCGTCGTGGCGGATTGTGAGTCGGCTGCGCTCAAGGTCGGTTTGGCTCCCGCTCGTGTTCCCGGACGGGCGAACGGCTCAGTGTGTGCACACGGGTGTGCCCACGGTGTACGGCACGAAGTGCGAAAGGGGGGACTCGAACCCCCACGGCCAAGGGCCACCAGCTCCTAAAGCTGGCGCGTCTGCCAATTCCGCCACTTTCGCGCGACTCCGCCAGGTCGAAAGCGGCGCCGGGATCGGCCGAATCTCGGGATCGCGAGGAACGGGGGCAAGCAAGAACCCCCGCCCCTCCCGGCGCCCGGCGGATCAGCGTTCCGGGATTACGACGCTCCGGAACATGTTCCGTCGACTCCCGTCGAGCAGCAGGACGTTGAATTGCACGCTCAGCGCATCGCCGGGCCCCAGCGCGGAGAGGATTCGCTCGTAGTCGGCCCGCCCCTGAATCTCCTCGCCGTTGATGTCGAGGATGAGCGTCCCTTCGGGAAGGCGCAGCCGCCCCACCGCGCCCCTCGAATCTCCGCCTGTGATGACGACGCCCTTGAACCCCGGCTCGATGCGGTATGGCGCGTATTCCCGGGGTTCGACTTCCGCGTCATCACTTACTTCGAGGCCGAGCACGTCGCCCGTCGCCTCGGGCGTCTCGGAGCGTGCCGCGACCCGGGGAGGCGAGTCGTCGTCCGCCGAGATGAGGCGGACGCGAGCCCGGTCGCGCTCCAGCGTAGAACGGCGCACGATGTCGAGGGCCACCGTCTCCCCCGGCTCGAAAGCGCGGATCCGCCGCTGCAGTTCCGACACGCCGGAGACGGGCTGCCCCGCCACGCCGACGATGACGTCGCCGCCTTCGAGTCCGGCAAGCCTGGCGGGACTGTTGTCGAAGGAGAAGGTCTGGATCTTCGCGCCCTCGACGCGCTCCAGGCCGTAGAACGCCGCGTCCGCGGCGTCGACATCGGTAATCGAGACGCCGATGAGCGCCCGCCGGACCTCCCCGAATTCGATCAGGTCGTCGACGACCTCGCGGGCGAGTTCGATCGGGACCGCGAAGCCGTACCCCTGGTAGCTCCCCGTCGTCGACAGGATCGCCGTGTTGATTCCGATCACCTCGCCCGCCGCATTCACCAGCGGCCCGCCCGAGTTGCCCCGGTTGATCACCGCATCCGTCTGGATGAAGTCCTCGATCGCGAGAGGATTGCGGTCCCGGAGGATGGAGATGTTGCGCCCCTTGGCGGAGACGATTCCCGCCGTCACGGACGACAGCAGCGGTCCCGGCGCGGTGCGGAAGCCGGGGCTCCCGATGGCCAGCACCCACTCGCCTACCGCGGTCTCGTCGCTCGAGCCGATGGGAAGGACGGCGATGTCGTCCACCTGGAGCCGGAGCAGCGCCACGTCGGTCTGCGGATCGCGCCCCACGAGTTCCACGTCGTCGAAGACCCGTCCGTCGTGGAGTTCGATGTCGATGCGTTCCGCGCCGGCCACCACATGGTTGTTCGTCACCACGTAGCCGTTGTCCGAGACGATGAAGCCGGACCCGCTCCACTCGACGGTCCGTGGCCGCCGCTCCTCCTCGCGGTCCTGCTCGGAATCGGGCGGCAGCTCGAACCCGGGCGGAAGCTCGAGCCCCGGCGGCGGCTCGAAGCCCGGCGGCGGCTCGAAGCCCGGCGGGAACGGGGATGCGTTCGGAAACGAGGTTTCCCGCTCCGCCGTCAGGTAGATCGTGACGACCGCGGGGGCCACGCGCTGCGCCACATTGGCGAAGCCGCTCTCCATCGTCATCTCGGCGCTCGCCGGGGCCCCGATCACCCACCCCGGGTCCCGGTTGCTGTCGGCCGCGATCGAAACCGGCGTCAGGTCCAGTACCGAAGCCAATCCCACGCCGAACGCGAACGCGATCGCCGTCGCGATCAGCAGGTTCAGTCGAGTACGCAGCGAGTCGCTCATGCCCCCATCTCCCTCTCCCAGCCGTGTCACCGCACAGCCGAACAGTATATCGAATCGAACTTAGCGTTTCCTTCCGCCGTGCACATAGGATGAGCGGTGCGCGACCCGGGGTTGCCAGAGGGCCGGGCTCCCGGGTCGCGCGCCGCCGGAACCGCGCCGGGGACTACTTGTCGTCGGACTCCTCGACGATCTCGTAGTCCGCCTCGACGACTTCCTCCTCACCGGCGTCGTCCGCTTCCACCTCGACTTCGGCGTCTCCGTCCCCGTCGCCCGGCATGTCGCCCGGCGAGGCGTCGGCGCCCATCCCGGCCGCGGCGTACATCTTCTGCGCCGCCGCGCCGACCGCTTCCTGGATCGCGGTGGCGGCCGCGTCCACTTCCTCGGTGTCGTCCTGCTTGAGCGCGGCCCGCCCCCGCTCCAGCGTCTCCTCGATCGCGGACCGGTCCGCGTCGTCGAGCGACTCCTTCCAGTCCTCGAGATTCTTCTCCGTCTGGTACACGAGCGAGTCGAGCCGGTTGCGGGCCTCGACGGTCTCACGCCGCTCCTGGTCCTCCGCCGCGTGCGATTCCGCGTCCCTCACCATGGTCTCGATCTCGGCGTCGGAGAGCCCCGACGACGCCTCGATGCGGATCTTCTGCTCCTTGCCCGTCGCCTGGTCCCTGGCGCTCACGTGCAGGATGCCGTTCGCGTCGATGTCGAAGGTGACCTCGACCTGGGGCACGCCGCGCGGCGCGGGCGGGATGCCCGTGAGCTGGAAGCGGCCGATCGTCTTGTTGCCGCTCGCCATCTTCCGCTCGCCCTGCAGCACGTGGATGTCCACCGTGTTCTGGTTGTCCTCCGCGGTCGAGAAGATCTCCGACTTCTTCGTGGGGATCGTCGTGTTGCGCTCGATGAGCGACGTCATCACGCCGCCCAGCGTCTCGATCCCCAGCGAGAGCGGGGTGACGTCGAGGAGGAGGACGTCCTTCACGTCGCCTCCGAGCACGCCGCCCTGGATCGCGGCCCCGATGCCCACGACCTCGTCCGGGTTCACGCCCCTGTGCGGGTCCTGACCGAAGAAATCCTTCACCACGTCCTGGATCTTGGGGATCCGGGTCGAGCCGCCGACCAGAATGACCTCGTCGATCTCATCGACCGAGAGACCGGCGTCGGCCAGCGCCTTCTCCATCGGCGGAATCGTGCGCTGGATCAGGTCGTCCACGAGCTGCTCGAACTTCGCCCGCGTGAGGGCGAGGTTGAGGTGCTTGGGACCCGAGGCATCGGCCGTGATGAAGGGGAGGTTGATGTCGGTCTGCATCGTGGAGCTGAGCTCGATCTTCGCCTTCTCCGCCGCCTCCTTGAGCCGCTGCAGGGCCATCGGGTCGGCCGAGAGATCGATCCCCTGGTCCTTCTTGAACTCGTCCACGAGCCAGTTGATGAGGCGCTGGTCGAAGTCGTCTCCGCCGAGGTGCGTGTCGCCGTTGGTGGCCTTCACCTCGAACACGCCATCCCCGAGTTCGAGCACGGAGATGTCGTAGGTGCCGCCGCCGAGGTCGAACACGGCGATCTTCTCGTCCGACTTCTTGTCGAGGCCGTAGGCGAGCGCCGCGGCCGTCGGTTCGTTGATGATCCGGCGGACCGTGAGGCCGGCGACGCGGCCCGCGTCCTTCGTCGCCTGGCGCTGGGCGTCGTTGAAGTATGCCGGGACCGTGATCACGGCCTCGGTCACCTCCTGGCCCAGGTAATCCTCGGCCGTCTGCTTCATCTTCTGCAGCACCATGGCCGAGAGTTCCGGCGGCGTGAAGGTCTTGTCCGCGTGCGCAATCCGCACCTGGACGCGGTCCTGGTTGTCGCCCTGGATGTCGTAGGTGACGAGCTTCATCTCCTCGCCCACCTCGGACCGCTTGCGGCCCATGAAGCGCTTGATCGAGGCGACGGTGTTGAGGGGGTTCGTGACGGCCTGCCGCTTGGCGACCTGTCCGACGAGCCGCTCTCCCTCCTTCGTGAAGGCGACCACCGAGGGCGTGGTGCGCGCGCCCTCCGCGCTCGGGATGACGACGGGGTCTCCACCCTCCATTACCGCGACGACCGAGTTCGTCGTCCCGAGATCGATTCCGATGATCTTGCCCATTCGATTGTCCTTGGCTTTGTGCTGGTCTGCTGTTTCCGCTGGTCTCGTCCCAGCTCCGAACCACGTCCGAATCGCATGGAGCGGCGCCTCGTTTCCGGCGCGCACCCGCGAACGAAGAAACAAGGTGCAATCGCCGTGCCGCGTCGCGGCGCGGCCGTACGCCGTCTTTTTCGATATTTTCCGACAAAATGGCACTCGCCGGCACCGTCGGTCGGCGTCAGGTGCCAAATTGGCATGGAAGCGAGCGTAGCGTGGCGCGGAAGACGGGACGGGATATGTTTCCGCAGCTCCCGTCGCCGCGAACCTCAACCGGAGTGCGCCGATGTCCCAGCGTCGCGTCCCACGCCGCTCCGCAATGGCCGCGGCGGCCGCAACCGCGGCGTTCTGCCTCTTGCTGGCCGCGACGGCGGCGCCGCTGGCGGCGCAGGGGCTCGAGGGGGTGGGCGGCACGATCGACGAACCCTTCTTCTCGCGCCTGGCGCGGGGCCTGCTCGGGATCGCGTTCCTGCTCACGACCGTGTGGCTCTGCTCCGCGCACCGGAAGTCGATCTCGTGGCCCCTCGTCGCGAAGGGGCTCGGGCTTCAGGTCGTGTTCGCCCTCCTCGTCCTCAAGACGGGGATCGGCCGAACCTTCTTCAGCGCCGTCAACGACGTGTTCGTCGCCCTCATCGGCTATACGAACGAGGGGTCGCGCTTCGTGTTCGGGTCGCTCGTGGATCGCTCGACGCCGGTCGACGGAGGCGCGGGCGGCATCGTGAACATCGGCGCGAATTTCGCCTTCAGCGTCCTGCCCACGATCATCTTCTTCTCCTCTCTCATGGCCCTCGCCTATCACCTGGGGTTCATGCAGCGCGTCGTGCGGGGCGTCGCCTGGGCGATGCAGCGGACCCTCGGGACGAGCGGCGCCGAGACGACCTCGGCCGCCGGCAACATTTTCGTCGGCCAGACGGAGGCGCCCCTCCTCATCCGGCCCTTCGTGGACCGGATGACGATGTCGGAACTCAACACGGTGATGACGGGGGGCTTCGCAACCGTGGCGGGCGGCGCGCTGGCGGCGTACGTCGCGATCCTCGTGGGGGTGTTCCCGGGCATCGCGGGACACCTCCTGGCGGCGAGCATCATGGCGGCTCCGGCGGGGGTCGTGGTGAGCAAGATGCTGATGCCCGAGACGGAAGAACCCGAGACGCGCGGCACGCTGGACATCGACCCGCCGCAGGCGCACGCGAACGTGATCGACGCGGCGGCCGGAGGGGCCGGGGACGGGCTGAAGCTCGCCCTGAACGTGGGGGCCATGCTCCTCGCCTTCCTCGCCATCATCGCCTTGGGGAACGGCATCATCGGCTGGGTGACGGGGCTGTTCGGCGTGGAGGGCATCACGCTCGAGCGGATCTTCGGCTGGGTCTTCGCCCCGGTCGCCTGGCTCATCGGCGTGCCGTGGGCCGACGCGGTCGAGGTCGGAACGCTGTTCGGCGTGAAGATGGTCGCGAACGAGTTCCTCGCCTTCACCAACCTCGGGGCCGGGCTCGGCGGCGACCTGCAGCTCTCGAACAAGTCGCTCATCATGTGCACGTACGCGCTGACGGGCTTCGCGAACTTCAGTTCGATCGCGATCCAGATCGGAGGCATCGGGGGGATCGCCCCCGGCCGGCGTGAGGATCTGTCGAAACTCGGCCTCCGGGCGATGCTCGGGGGTACCGTGGCGACGTGGATGACGGCGACGCTGGCCGGCGTCCTCGCGTGACCCGCGCCGCCGACATCCAGGCCGGCGTCGAGGCGGCGGCCGCGGCGCTGCGAGCCCGCATCGGGGACCGGCTGGACGGCGCCGTGCCGGATGTCGCGGTCACGATGGGTTCGGGGCTCGGCGGGCTCGGCGCGGAGATCGAGGATCCCGTGCGGGTGCCATACGAGGATCTTCCCGGCTGGCCCCGTCCGACGGTGATCGGGCACGCCGGGCACGCCTTGATCGGGACGCTCGGCGGCCGGCCCGTGCTGGGCCTCAGCGGACGCGTCCATCTCTACGAGGGCGGCCCGCCGGACCGCGTCGTCTTCTACGTGCGGGTCGCGGCGGCGCTGGGGATCCCCGTCCTCTTCCTCTCGAACGCCGCCGGGGCGATCCGCGAGGGCTGGCGCCCCGGCGAACTGATGCTGATCTCGGACCACCTGAACCTGACCGGCACGAGCCCCCTCATCGGCTCCGTCGTGGGGACGGAGAATCGTTTCCCCGACCTGACCTTCGCCTACGACCGCGAACTACGTGTGATCGTGCGCGAGACCGCGGCCGAGCTGGGCCACACGCTGCATGAGGGCGTCTACGCGGCGATGCACGGCCCCGCCTTCGAGACCCCCGCGGAGATCCGCATGCTGCGACCGCTGGGCGCCGACGCCGTCGGCATGTCCACGGTACCGGAGGTGATCGCGGCGCGCGCCCTCGGCATCCGCTGCGTGGCCGTCTCCTGCCTCACGAACTACGCGGCGGGCGTCCTCGACGAGCCGCTGAATCACGAGGAAGTGCTCGAGACGACGAAACTCGCCCAGACCGGCTTCCAACGCCTCGTCGCCGAGTCGATCCGCCGGTTCCCGTAGCGTCAGCACGTTTCGTCGCCGAAGGCATGGTCCTCCAACCGGGCCACCGAGGTGCTCGTCTTCGCCACTTCGCCCCGGAGCGCACCGATCTCGTTCCCGAGCTTGTCGCGCACATCCTTGATCTCGCCCCGGAGATCTCCCGCTGAAAGGTTCACCGCGACGCGTCGCCGGAGTGGCCGTCCGCATATGGCAAACCTCCAGATGCCCATCAATGTGGCGTCAACCGGGTGCCAGCCTCAAGCCGGACCGGGATGCCGCCGCTGCTCTTGGCGCCGACTTCGACCGAGTCCCACGACGATTCGTGGGATCGATGCACCGGCCACCGGCGATCCCACCGCAGCCGCCGCTGTCTCCCGGGCTCGGACGCCGATCTTCCTAACCGCCTGCCATACATTGTGTTACAAGCAGTCTACAAGACGAACGCCGATGAACGTGCGCCATCCGGTCGGCCGGCTCGTGAGGGGTTTCGCCCGTTCGCTGCATCTACACGGTATGGGCCGGAGGCACATCGAAGCTCGCGGGCGCTGCCGCGTTCCCGTTCGGAAGAGGCCGCCATGATCCTTGTAGTCGCCGACACGCCGCAGGCAGCCCGGGAGGTATGCCGAGCCGCGGGCCCCGGCACCCGGGTGGCGGACGCCACCGAAGCGCTCGCCAGTATCGACCGTGAGGTCGAGGCGGTCGTGATCGCTTGCGCGGGCCGGGTTCGGTCGGCGCAGATCGACTTGCTGGCGAGGTTCGAGCGCGAGCGGCCGTGGGTGCCGGTGGTTCTCGTGACGAATCCCGATCCCGAGTTGGCCAGGCAACTGCTTCGCGTGCGTGTGGCGGCGATGGTCTGGTTCACCGAATACCGGACGCGTCTCCGGCCCCGCCTCGACGCCGCGCGCGCGACACGGGGTCTGTGGAGCCTGGCGAAATCGTTCGAGCGCTCGTCGTTGCCTTCCGCTCTCCGGGAAGCCCTGGTTCAAGCGGTGCGGCGGGCTGCCGACCGACCGGTTCGCAACGTGCGGGAACTGGCCGGGGACGTGGGCTGTGCGCCGGTCACGCTGTTCAAGCAGTTCGGAGTGCGAGCGAACGGCGCCACGACGCTGGGCGCGTTCCTCGCCGGTCTCTCGGTCCTCAGGGTATACGAGCTTCGCCGGTCGGGCCTGCAATGGAAGAGCGTGGCGCGACACGTGCGACTTGGCCGGGCCACGATCGCCCGAAGAGTGGGAGCATGGCCGGGCTGCACGCTCGGGGAGCTTGCGCGTATGGCCCCGAACCCACTCTTCGCGGCGTTCACGGTGGACCATGTCCGAACCATCCTGCCTGCCGAATCGGACCGAGTATTCACTCTCGACCAAAAATATTCGGATTGACCCAAACTGATACACCATGTTTCATTGCCGTAACCTCGCTGGGGAATGCAGCTTACGGATGAGGAGAAACACGATTTCGTGGCAGGCAGGTGACGCTCATGGCGGCCAGAAAATCCTTCAGGACGGTTCTGGACTTGACCGTGCTCGGCTTGGTCTTTGGCTGCGCGGTCCTGGTTTGGAACGTGGCCTCGCACAACCGCGAGCTTTCGGCGACGCTGCGGGCGACGGGTCCTCTGGTTGAGCGGACGAACGTCCGGGACCGTCTGGTCGGAACCTCGGCGTCCTTGTCGTGGCTCGGACTCGAAGAACCGGATCCTGCGGAGGCGCACCTGGTTTGGATCGTTGATGTCGCACAGTGCCGAACCTGCTTGAGTGGCAGGTCGGCCGTATGGAATGCCCTTGGGGACGATACGTCGTTGAAGCGCCATGTCGTGGTGTTTGGTGACGACGACGTGCCTCAGGATGCGCGACGGGCGTTGCGCGGCACGACGTTCACCGCCGCATCGCGACAAGATCTGGAGGCCGCCTTCGGGCCACTTCTCCCGAGCACGAAGCTTCTCGTCGATCGCACCGGAGTCGTATTGATGGCCGATTCCAGAAAGGCCGCCTCCGATTGTGGTTGGAACTTCGAGGCTCAGGTGGGCGTTCTGCGTGGAACTCTCACGACCGGCCTCATTCGTAGTCAACTCGTGAATCCCTAGAGGAGGGAAAAAATGGACCGGTTCGCACAATTGACCCGTATCGCCACCGTGCTGGCGGTGCTCTTCACGTTCGGAATCGCATCCACGACCGTGGGTCCGATGGCGCTGGATGGACAAGAGGGCGGGGATGAGTGTGTCGAGGAGTGGGAAGACGAGGTGGGACCGTGTGTTGAGCTAGCGCATGACTTCAGGGGTACATGTGAGGGCTCGGCGTGCTGGACGGCAGAAGAGTGGTGCTGCCTTCCGGAACTCGTCATTGTCATTCAATAGGATCGTATCTTGACGGGTCTCAGGCGGCGGCAGTGGCAGGTTTCTGCCGCCCCGTTCGTGACGGTGCTGGCTATTGTAGCATGCGACATCGCGCCCGATCCTGCGGAACCATTAGCCGGGATCGCACTGGACGTTGCGTTCGATACCGACACGGTCATCGTGCTGGAAGAGAGTCCAGAGGACTCGATCGCCGTGCCGGGCATTTTTCAGGAGCGTGCCCACGGGGGCTTCCTCTTGAGTGATGGGCAGCTCCCCAGGGTCCGGAGCTACGACGAGCACGGTCGGCTCGAGGCAGCTTTCGGACGATTCGGAGTGGGCCCCTTCGAGTTCCAGGGCATCGATGGCTTGGCGGCAACAGGCTCGGGCCGGGTCGCCGTGCTCGATAGCCGTCAGACCCGATTGACTTGGCTGACCGGAGAGCTGCTGGCGGACACCACGGTTTCGTTACCCGGGATTCCCTGGCGTGCGAAGGCCATCGGCGACGACCTCCCGTTGGATATGAGACTCGGCGGCGTATCGGGTGGGGCTGACGACCTTTCGCGTTTCCATCGTCGCCCACTGATGCTGCATCGCCTCACGGAGAACGAGGTGGTGTGGAGTTCGTACACGTGGCCGTTTCTTCCTGCGGAGAGACCCTACTGGAATTCGATCGCACGCTTCTCGTTCGACGTGGCGGGCGACTCCATCTACATGGCATTCTCTCTCCGCTATCCTGTCGCGATCCTGAACGCGACAGGCGATTCGATCGGTGAATTCGGTGTTCCACCCCCGACCTTCGAGCCGGTTCCCGTGTTCGAGTCCGGTGCGTTCGGGCCCGGCGGGTACGGCACCCAAATACCAGAGTTGCTTGGGGGGCGCAGCACGATCTCGCACATCGCTGTGGTTGGTTCCTATCTCGCGGTAGTACACGGCCGTTTCCGTTCCCCGAGATCCGGGGCGGCCTTCGGCGCGTATCATTCGTCGCTCGACATCTACGACCGGCACACCGGCCGCAAGCTCTACGAGGACGTGCCGTTACCGGAGAACTCACAGATTCTGGGTGGCGGGCGGCACCTGTACCTTCTCGCGGACACCCGTTTCCCGCCTTGGCGCATTGTAAAGCTCAGCCTCCGCGAGGGGAGTCCAGGGTGACGCCAGTGTGACGATTGAACCGATCCGATGCCTCTCGGAAGTCATCGTTTGATAGGTTGATGTCGGTTTTCTGCCGGGAGGATGCGCACGTGCCACGTCTCGCTCCGGTCTTGGCGGTCTTGGCGGTCACGGCATGTGCGCGAGCGCCTGATTCGGGAAGCGGGGCAGCGCGAGTCGCTCTTGGCGAGGTGTTCAAGACGGACGTCGTGGTCACGCTCGGTGAGGATCCGCAAGACTCCATCGCCACGCCAGGTTCCTTTGCGGAACGCGCTACCGAGGGTTTCCTGCTCAGCGACGGACAGCTCCCGAGAATCCGGAGTTACCGCGAGGATGGGCGGCTCGATGCGGCTTTCGGCCGGTTCGGCGAGGGGCCGTTCGAGTTCCAGCGAATCAACGGCCTGGCCGAGACCGCTTCAGGCGAGGTCGCCGTGCTCGATTCCCGTCAGATTCGTCTCACGTACCTGACGGGCGACCTCGAACCGGACACCATAGCACAACTCCCGGGCGTCCCGTCGGGAATCGAGCCAATGGGGGATGATCTGCTGGTGGGGCTCATGCTTGCCACCGAGCGGTCGCCGGACGCTTCACGGCTCCTTCAGCGTCCTCGCCTGCTTCATCGACTTGCGGACAACCGGGTCGCCTGGAGCGCCTATACCTACCCGTTCGTTCCCATCGAAAGGCCCTATTGGGCGTCGCTCGTGCGTTTCTCATTCGACGTGGCAGGCGATTCCATCTACATGGCGTCCAGCCTCCGCTACCCGGTGGCCATTCTGAGCACAGCGGGCGACTCGGTTGGCGAGATCGGCGTGCCATCCTCGACGTTTCTACCGGTTCCCGTCTTTGAGCCTGGGGCGCTCGCGCCAAACAACCTGACCCCGCTGCCGAACCTGCTTGGGGGCCACAGCACGATCTCGCAGATGGCGGTGGTGGGGTCTCACCTGATCGTCGTACACGGACGCTTTGGCTCCGAGGTTGGCTTCACCGAGTACCACTCGTCGCTCGACATCTACGACCGGCACACCGGCGGCAAGCTGTACGAGGATGTGCCCTTACCGGAAAACTCACGGGTGCTGGGCGGGGGGAGGCATCTCTATGTCCTTCAGGACACCCGTTTCCCGCCCTGGCGGATCGCAAAGCTCAGCTTTCAGGAGGAGGATCCCGGTTGACCGCGAGCCCGTCGGCCGGTCAGTGTCAGCACATGGCCCTGCGATCCCGGACTGTGACGTTGCTGCTGGCCGCGATCATCGCCGCTTGTGACCGGCCCGCATCCACGGCGTGCGACGTCACGGACGCCGATGGTCCGGTTGTAAGGAACACGCGCGTCGGCGCGTGGCCGGCGGAGCTCTCTTGGCGTGAAGTGTGGCGTGTCGGCGGTTCCGAGGAAGCGGAAGAACTGATCTTCCCGGCTGACGTCGCCGTAAGCCCGGACGGATCGGTGGCCATCGCGGACTGGGGCCTCGCCGAAGTCATTCTGCTCAACCCCGATGGAGATTGGCTGGGCCCGGTCATGACACGCGGTGAAGGCCCCGGTGAGGTCCAGGCACCCGCCGCGGTGACCTGGGAAGATGCCAACACGCTGCTCGTGCTGGACTTCGGGGCATTTCGGCTGACCACACTGGATCTCGCTTCCCGCTCGGCCACCGTCACGGCGGTGGATGCGGCGTTTCTGTCACCGGTATTCGCATCCGGCGAGGTCACGTTCGTGGCGCTACAGCCGGATCACACGGTGTGGCTGGAGTTCCCGGGCCCCATCGAGGATGGCTGGGAGGAGCGGTCCTTCGTCCGCTGGTCTCCCGCCAATCCCGTGAACGATACGGTCACCCGGTCCGGCGCCAGAGTCCTGGAGCGTACAATCCTGCCCGCATGGCCACGGTCGCTGGTGGGAGTGGGCGCGGAGACCTGGGTCGTCTCGCACCCGGATGGACGGTACGAACTGACGGTCTCCGACCGGGATGACACCATGCGCGTGCGGTTCTGTCATCCCGCTGAAGCGCTCCCGCTATCGCCTGCCGAGCGGGGTGGCGAGGCGGATGAGCGAATGCCCGAAGCGTGGCAGGCCGCCCTCCGCGAAATCGGCGAGCCCCCGGAACCGGCGATCATCTCCCGGATCTTCGTCGACGCGGATGGACGGATCTGGGTCCAGCGGGACCGCCCCGCTCCCGGTGCATCCGGCCCACACGGGGCCCCGGGAGCCATGCATGACGTATTTCTCTCCTCCGGACAATTCCTCGGCTCGATCCGCCTTCCCGAAGATCACCGACTACTGGAAGCGAGAGGGCGCAGGGTCTGGACCCTCCACACCGGCAGCTTCGAAGAATCCTCCATCGTCGCGCTCGATATCGAGGGGCTCTGAGGTCGTCGCGATCGAAGGTCGCATGCTCGACATCCCGTACGTGGTGCGCTACGACATCGAGCCGTAGCGCCCCGCGGCGGCTGCCTTGCGATCAAGTCAGGTCGTAGCGGTCGAGGTTCATCACCTTGTTCCAGGCCGCCACGAAGTCGCGCACGAACGCCGCCTGCCCGTCGCCGCACGCGTACACCTCCGCGAGGGCCCGGAGTTCGGAGTTCGAACCGAACACCAGGTCCGCCTCGGTGGCGGTCCACCTGACGTCCCCGGAGGCCGCGTCCCGGCCCTCGAACGCGCCATCGGAGGACGCCCGCCACTCCGTGCTCATGTCGAGCAGGTTCACGAAGAAGTCGTTCGTCAGCGCTCCCGGCCGGTCGGTGAACACGCCGTGCTTGGACTGCCCCGTGTTCGCATTCAGGACGCGCATGCCGCCGACCAGCGCCGTCATCTCGGGCGCGGTCAGCGTGAGCAGGCAGGCCCGCTCCACGAATTGCTCGGCCGCTGATCCTCCGTTCCCGTCCTTGACGTAATTGCGGAACCCGTCAGCGACGGGTTCGAGGACGGCGAACGACTCCGCGTCCGTCCACTCCTCCGACGCGTCCGTGCGGCCCGGCGCGAACGGCACCTGCACGTCGTGCCCGGCAGCGCGCGCGGCCTGCTCGACGCCCGCGCACCCGGCAAGGACGATGAGGTCGGCGAGGGAGACGCGCTTTCCGCCGCCCTGCGCGTCGTTGAACTCCGCCTGAATCCCCTCCAGCGTGCGCAGCGCCTCCGCCAGTTCGGCCGGGTCGTTCGCCTCCCAGTCCTTCTGCGGGGCGAGGCGGATGCGGGCTCCGTTCGCGCCCCCGCGCTTGTCGGTGCCGCGGAACGACGACGCCGACGCCCAGGCGGTCGAGACCAGCCGGGACACGGACAGGCCCGAAGCGAGGATCCTGGCCTTGAGGTCCGCGACGTCCTGTTCATCGATCAACTCGTGGTCGACGTCGGGCACCGGATCCTGCCACAACTGCGGCTCCGCGGGGACCAGCGGTCCGAGGTACCGGCTGCGCGGCCCCATGTCGCGGTGGAGCAGTTTGAACCACGCCTTGGCGAAGGCGTCCGCGAGGTCCGCCGGGTTCTCGAGGAAGCGCTTGGAGATCGGCGCGTAGACCGGATCCTCGCGCAGGGAGAGGTCCGTCGTGAGCATCATGGGGGCGTGCTTCTTCGAGGGATCGTGCGCATCCGGCACGGTGGCGACCTCGGAAGCGTTGACCGGCGTGTACTGCGACTTCCCGGCGGGGCTCTTCGTCAGCTCCCACTCGTGCTCGTGCAGGTTCTCCATGAAGTTGTTGTCCCACCGCGTGGGCTCGGTGGTCCAGGCGCCCTCCAGGCCGCTCGTGATCGCGTCGCCGGCCTTGCCGCTGCCGTGGCTGCTCCGCCACCCGAAGCCCTGCTCCTCGAGACCGGCGCCCTCCGGCTCGGTGCCGACGTGGGACTCGGGGCCGGCGCCGTGCGCCTTGCCGAAGGTGTGGCCGCCGGCGATGAGCGCGACCGTCTCCTCGTCGTTCATCGCCATGCGGGCGAAGGTCGTGCGAATGAACTTCGCGGCCGCCGCGGGATCCGGCTTGCCGCCCGGCCCCTCAGGGTTCACGTAGATCAGACCCATGTGGTCGGCGCCGAGCCCTTCCTGGAGTTCTCCCTCCTCGTCGTGGCGTTCGTCCGCGAGCCACTCGGTTTCGGAGCCCCAGTCCGTCTCGTCCGCCTCCCACACGTCCGGGCGCCCGAAGGCGAACCCGAACGTCCGGAACCCCATCGACTCCAGGGCGCAGTTGCCGGCGAAGATGATGAGGTCGGCCCACGACAGGTTGCGGCCGTACTTCTGCTTGACCGGCCACAGCAGGCGACGCGCCTTGTCCAGGTTCCCGTTGTCGGGCCAGCTGTTGAGCGGCGCGAAGCGCTGGTCGCCCGACCCGCCGCCGCCGCAACCGTCGGTGATGCGATAGGTGCCCGCGGCGTGCCACGTCATGCGGATGAAGAGCGGCCCGTAATGGCCGTAGTCCGCCGGCCACCAGTCCTGCGAGGTCGTCATCACCCGCTCGATGTCCTGCTTCAGTTCCTCGACGTCGACGTTCTTGAACGCCTCCGCGTAGTCGAAGTCCGCGCCCATCGGGTCCGAGGCGGGAGAGTTCCGCCGAAGGGCCTTCAGGCTCAGCTGGTTCGGCCACCAGGTCTCGTTCGTTGTCATGGGGTTCTCCGGATGGTCAATCGTCAGGTCGCGATCCGTCACGGTATCGGGCCGCAGGCTGCGGAATAAGGCAGCACCCGGTCGTGTGCAAGGGCGTCTGCTCGAGATTGCCGCGGAACACCTGCGGTGTGTGGTAGCCACAGCTTCGGCCCACAGGCGGCCGAGCGTCAAGGAGCCGTCGGCGCCTCGTAGCGCTCGACCTCGATCAGGTCCTCCCGCGCCCGGGCTCGAGCCACGTCAAAGGCGGCCTGCAGTCGAATCCAGGTCCCCGTCGTGGAACCGAAGGCCTTCGCGAGCCGCACCGCCATATCGGTCGAGATTCGTGCGTGGCCGTTCACGACGTTGGAGAGCGCCTGCCGACTCACGCCGAGCACTCGCGCGCCTTCCGTCACGCTGAGGCCGAGGGGTTCGAGGCAGGATACGCGAACCACCTTACCGGGGTGTGGCGGGCTCTTCATCGGCATCGTGGTTCTCCGTTCATCAGTGGTAATCGATCAATTCCACGTCGTGAACATCGCCGTCCTCGAAGCGGAAGATGATGCGCCAGTTGGCCCCGACGGTCACCGACCAATAGCCTCGCAGCTTCCCCTTCAGGGCATGCAGCCGATACCCGGGAAGGCGCATGGCTTCCGGGGAGTTGGCGACATCGAGTTGGGCGAGCATCACCTCCACCCGCTCGCGCAGGGAAGGGGCGATGAGGCTGCGGTCGTCGCGTTCATAGAAGCGCTTCAGCCCTCGATGCCGGAAACTCCGTATCATCCACGAAGTGTAAAGTGTCTAGCGACACTAGGCAATGTGCCCATGCCCGCCGGAGGCGTTCGCTCGCCAGTGTGAGGAGAGTGCGCGATATTCTCGCCATGACCAAGCCACCGGAACCGAGCGTCTCGCCCAATCCCGCAACGTCGTCCGGGCCTCCTGCCCGCATCGTGGAGGGTGCCGGTATCGTCCCGATGCGGGCGCGTAACGCGGGGATCCCGCTCGACCTGGATCTGATCCGGGCTCACGCCGCGAACCGCAGCGCGATCGAGCGCCGGGCCGCGACGCTGGGGAAGCGCCGCAGCATCAAGAAGGAGTGGCAGGCCGCCTGGCTCCTCCGCGCGGTGACGATGATCGACCTCACGACGCTTGCCGGCGACGACACCCCGGGACGGGTGGCTCGCCTCGCCGCCAAGGCCCGCCAGCCCGTGCGTCCCGACCTCCTCCGCGCGCTCGAGGTGGAAGATCTCGGCCTGCGCGTCGCCTCCGTCTGCGTGTATCCGACGATGGTTCCCGCCGTCGTGGAGGCGCTCGCCGGCGACGACATCCCGGTGTGCGCGGTCGCCGCCGGCTTCCCCGCCGGGCTCACGCCGTTCGCGCAGCGGGTCGAGGAGATCCACGAAGCGGTCGAGGCCGGGGCGCGCGAGATCGACATCGTCATCACCCGCCGCCACGCGCTCACGGGCGACTGGGAGGCGCTGTACGACGAGGTCCGAGCCTTCCGCGAGGCGTGCGGCGAGGCCCACCTGAAGACGATCATGGCCACGGGCGAACTCGGGAGCCTGCGCAACGTCGCCCGCGCGAGCTGGACCTGCATGATGGCCGGGGCCGACTTCATCAAGACCTCGACCGGCAAGGAGAAGGTCAACGCGACGCTCCCTGTCGGACTCGTGATGGCGCGCGCGATCCGGGCCTATCGGCGACTCTCCGGCTTCCACGTGGGCCTGAAGCCGGCCGGCGGAGTAGGTAAGGCGAAGCAGGCGCTGGAGTGGTTGATTCTCGTGAAGGAAGAACTGGGCGGGGCATGGCTCGACCGGTCGCTGTTCCGCTTCGGCGCGAGTTCGCTGCTCGCGGACATCGAACGCCAGTTGGAACACCGGGCGACGGGGCGGTATTCCGCGCACCACCGGCACCCGCTGGGATGAGGTCGCCGGTGAGGGTCGCGTTGAGAGGGGGTTGAGGGGAATGCCGAAGATCGCGGAACTGTTCGAGACGATGGAGTACGGCCCGGCCCCGGAGGCCGCGGACGAGGCGCGGGCGTGGATCGCGGCACGGGGTCCCCGCTTCGGGCACTACATCGGCGGCGCCTGGCGCGAACCGGCGGACGGCGAGTTCTTCGCCACCCTCGATCCGAGCAACGAAGAGCAACTGGGCGAGATCGCGCGGGGCTCCACCGTGGATGTGGACCGCGCGGTGGCGGCGGCGCGGGCGGCCCAGGCGGCCTGGGGCGACCTCGGGGGACACGGACGGGCGCGCTACCTGTACGCGATCGCCCGTCACCTGCAGAAACACTCCCGGCTCTTCGCGACGCTCGAGACGCTCGACAACGGGAAGCCCATCCGCGAATCGCGCGACATCGATATCCCGCTCGTCGCGCGGCACTTCTATCACCACGCGGGCTGGGCCCAACTCATGGAATCGGAACTGGCCGACTGCGAGCCGCTGGGTGTCGCGGGCCAGATCATCCCGTGGAACTTCCCGCTGCTCATGCTGGCGTGGAAGATCGCGCCCGCCCTCGCGACCGGGAACACGGTCGTCCTCAAGCCCGCCGAGTTCACGTCGCTGACCGCGCTCCGGTTCGCGGAACTCTGCCGCGAGATCGATCTGCCGCCCGGCGTCGTGAACATCGTGACCGGCGATGGTCGCACGGGCGCCGCCATCGTCGCGCATCCGGACGTCGACAAGATCGCCTTCACGGGCTCGACGGAGGTCGGCCGCATCATCCGCGAGACGACGGCGGGGACCGGCAAGAAGATCTCGCTGGAACTCGGTGGAAAATCGCCCTTCCTCGTGTTCGATGACGCGGATCTCGACAGCGTGGTCGAGGGCGTGGTCGACGCGATCTGGTTCAACCAGGGTCAGGTGTGCTGCGCCGGCTCGCGAATCCTGGCCCACGAGGGGATCGCCGACGCGCTCGCCGACCGTCTGCGCGCCCGCATGGAGACGCTTCGCATGGGCGCGCCGCTCGACAAGAGCGTCGACATCGGCGCGATCATCGCGCCCGTCCAGTTGCAGAAGATCGAGTCGCTGGTCGAGGAGGGACGCGAGGAGGGCGCCACGGTCTGGCAACCATCCTGGAGCGTCCCCCGGGACGGCTGGTTCTATCCGCCCACCCTTTGCACCGACGTGTCGCCGGCCGCGAAGATCGCCCAGGTCGAGATCTTCGGTCCTGTCGTGGTACAGATGACGTTCCGGACTCCGGCCGAGGCTGTGGCGCTCGCCAACAACACGCGCTACGGCCTCGCGGCGAGCGTCTGGACCGAGAACGTGAACCTCGCCCTCGACATCGCCTCGCAGATCAAGGCCGGGACGGTGTGGATCAACTGCACGAACGTGTTCGACGCCGCATCCGGGTTCGGCGGCTACCGCGAGAGCGGGTTCGGCCGCGAGGGCGGCCGGGAAGGGCTCCGGGAGTACGTCCGCCGGCGTTCCGAGGCCGCGGAGTCGGGCCCCCGGGGAAACTCGGACCCGGCGCAAGGCGACGAGCAGGCAGACGCCCGCGCGCAGGCCCCCGCCCCCGCGCAGGCCCCCGCCCCGGCGCCGCTGCCCGCGATCGACCGGACGGCCAAACTCTACATCGGGGGCCGGCAGGCGCGGCCCGATGGCGGGTACAGCCTGAAGGTCCTCGACCATCAGGGACGCGCCGCGGGCGAAGTGGCCCGCGGAAACCGAAAGGACGCGCGCAACGCCGTGGAGGCGGCGCTCGCCGCGAGTTGGGCGGGCACGACGGCCCACCTGCGGGCGCAGATCCTGTACTACGCGGGCGAGAATCTCGATGCCCGCCGGGCGGCGTTCGAGGACCGGCTGCGCGCGCTCACCGGCTGTGATGCGGAAGCGGCTGGGCGCGAGGTGGAGGCGTCGGTGCGGCGCCTCTTCACCTACGCGGCGTGGGCGGACAAGTGGGACGGGGCCGTCCACCGGACGCCCTTCCGCAACGTGACCCTCGCCATGCCCGAACCGCTGGGCGTGATGGCGGTGATCTGTCCGCCGGAACCCGCGCTTCTCGGCTTCATCTCCAGCGTGGTTCCGTCCGTTGCCCTCGGGAACTCCGTCGTCGCGGTCGCCTCGGAGCGCTGGCCGCTCCTCGCCACCGACTTCTACCAGGTGATCGAGACCTCGGATGTGCCGCCCGGCGTCATCAACATCCTCACGGGTGTCGAGGAGGAACTGCGGCCCACCCTCGCCGGCCACGATGCCGTGGACGGGATGTGGTACTTCGGGACGGACGAAGGGGCTGCCGATGTGGAGCGGCGTTCGGCCTCCAACCTCAAGCGGACGTGGGTGGAGGCCGCCCGGGGGCGGGATTGGTTCGGTCCCGGCGGCGAGGGGCGCGAGTTCCTCCGGCACGCCTCCCAGATCAAGAACATCTGGGTTCCGTACGGCGAATAGCCTTCAGTCGCGGGAGCCGCCTCCGGGATGGGCCCAGTGATCCAAGGGACCGCGGCCGGAGCCGAGACCCGGCGCCGCCGCGATGGCCGCGTGCGTGAAGGCGAGTCCCCGTTCGATCGCCGGCTCGAGGGTGAGCCCCGATGCCAGCCCCGCCGTGATCGCGGCCGAAAGCGTGCATCCGGTCCCGTGGGTTTCCGTCGTCCGGATGCGGGGCGTCCGCCACACGCGCTCGCTCTCTCCGTTCCGGAACAGGTCGACCACCTCATCGCCGGCCATGTGTCCCCCCTTGATCAGCACCGCGCCCGCCCCCCGCGCGAGGATGGCGCTGGCCGCCGCGGACATGTCGGCTTCGGTGCTCACGGTCCGCCCGGCAAGGATCTCCGCCTCGGGCAGGTTCGGCGTGACGAGGGTGGCGAGAGGCAGGAGTTCGTCCATGATCGCGTCGACGGCCTCCGGGTGGAGGAGCCGGTCGCCGCTCGTCGCCACCATCACGGGGTCGACGACCAGCGGCCCTTCGAAACCCTGCAGACCCGCGACGACGGCCCGCACGATGTCCGCGTCGGCGAGCATCCCCGTCTTCGCCGCCGCCGGTGCCAGGTCCGTCCGGACCGATTCGATCTGGCGTCGCACGATCGACGGGTCGAGCGCCTGTACCGCCTGGACCCCGATGGTGTTCTGGGCGGTCACGGCGGTGACCGCGCTCGTGCCGAACACGCCGAACGCGTGGAAGGTCTTGAGGTCGGCCTGGATACCGGCTCCGCCCCCCGAATCGCTTCCCGCGATCGTGAGGGCCGTCGCCCGCGCTGGCTTGTTCGGCATCACATGTCCGTTCGCTCTGGTACGCCGGTTCCCTCGGTTCCGCCGGCGCGATGACACTGCGTTGCGCCGCAGCGTAAAATAAGGGCATGCCGACGCGCGCGGAGATCAAGGCCTGGCGGTCGTTGCACCGCGGAAAGGGACGCCGGGAAACCGGGTGTTTCCTGGCCGAGGGGCGGCGGCTCGTCGGCGAGATGCTCGAGTGGCCGGGCCGCACGGTCGCCGTGCTGCACGCCGACGGGGCGGGGGACGAGCCGGGACTGGAGGCGCTGCTCGCGCGTGCCGCGGCCCGGGGCGTGCGCACGGAGGCGGTGCCCGAAGCGATCGTTCAGACGCTGGCGGACGCCGCCACGCCCCAGCCCGTCCTCGCGATCGGCGAGGTGCCGGCGTACGGCTGGGACGACGTTGGCGACGGCGCGATCGTGCTCCTCGACGGCGTGCAGGATCCGGGAAACGTCGGCGCCCTCGTGCGCACCGCGCTCGCGCTCGGAGCGGCCGCCGTGATCGGCGTTGGCGAGACCGCCGATCCCTGGGGGCCGAAGGCACTGCGGGCCTCGGCGGGAGCGTCGTTCCGCGGCCCCGTATTCCGGAGGCACACCCGGGATGCCGTGGCGCGGCTTGCCGGGCGAGGGATCCCCATCTGGGTCGCCGCGGCCGACGGTACGCCGCTCGAGGGTCCGCCTCCCGGGCCGGTTGCGCTCGCGCTCGGCAGCGAAGCGCACGGCGTCTCCGCCCCGCTCCGCGCCGATGCCGCCCGCGTCGTCTCCGTTCCGCTCGCCCGCGGCGTGGAGTCGCTGAACGTGGCGTCGGCGGGTGCCATCCTGCTCGACCGGATGCGGATCGGGCGCCCGAGTGGCTGACCCTGCGATCGTCGGTGGAGCCGCGCTGTTGGGGTTGGCGGCCGGCTCCTTCCTGAACGTGTGTATCACACGCATGCCCGCAGAGCACAGCGTCGTTCGCCCGCGCAGCCGCTGCCCGCCGTGCGGCGCGGCGATCCGCTGGTTCGACAACGTTCCCGTGCTCTCGTGGTTGCTCCTGCGGGGACGCTGCCGCGATTGCGGCGGCCGCATCTCGTATCGCTACCCGGCGATCGAACTGGCGGCGGCCGTGATCTGGGGCGGCATGGCGTGGCGGTACGGAGCATCTGTCGCCGCGCCGACGGGCGCCGTCCTGTTCACGCTCCTCCTCGCGATCGCGGTCATCGATGCGCGTCACTACATCATCCCCGACGCGCTATCCGTGGGCGGGTGCGCCGCGGGCCTCGCCCTCTCGGCGCTCCCCGGGTCGACGCCGCCGGGCGCGGCGATCGCCGGCGCGGCTCTGGGCTTCGGACTTCTCTACGTGGTCGGGTGGTTGGGCGAGAAGGCGTTGCGCAAGCCCGCGCTCGGCGGCGGCGACGTGAAGATGATGGCGATGGTGGGCGCCTTCCTCGGTCCCGGGGGCACCCTCCTCACGATCTTCCTGGGCGCGCTCGCCGGGGCTCTCGTCTACGGTCCGGTCTCGCTCCGGACGGGAAAGCCCGTGCCCTTCGGAACCTTCCTCGCGCTCGGCGCCGCCGTCTCGTTCCTGTTCGGAGACACCCTGTTCGACTGGTATCTGCGCGCGGCGACCGCCGGCCCCGTCGCGTCGACGCTGCAATAGCCTCACCGGCCTCCCGGGCTTCGGCGGATCCGGGCGCGCGTCACCTGCGTGTCGGTGCTCGCGACGACCCGTATCCGCACATCGCCGTGTTCGACCACCTCTCCCGCCTCGGGTACCCGGCCCAGCTCGCCCAGGAGGAAGCCGTTCAGCGACCGGTACTCGACCACCGGGAACGCGGTCCCGAAGAAGTCGTTGATCTCCCGCAGTTCGGCGCCGCCGTCCGCGGCGATCTCGTCCCCTCGCAGCCGGATGATGGGTTCGGGCGGCACATCGGTTTCGTCCACGATGTCGCCGACCAGTTCCTCGAGGATGTCCTCGAGCGTCACGAGCCCGTCGAGCCCGCCGTGTTCATCCACCACGAGCCCCATGTGCACGCGGCGCGCCCGAAACTGCTCAAGCAGTTCGATGAGGGTGACCGTATCCGGCACGAAGTAGGGTTCGCGGGCGACGGCCGAGAGAGGGAGCTTCCGCCGCCCGCCGAGCAGCGCCCGGTACGCTTCGGTGCGGTACAGCACGCCGGTCACGTCGTCGAGCGATTCGCCGTACACGGGGATCCGGCTGAAGCGCACGTCGGCGAGTTCCTCCGCGATGTCCCCGAGGCTGCGCGAGTCCTCCCAGGCGAGGATTTCGACCCGGGGGATCATGATCTCCCTCGCGCGCCGCCGGTCCAGCGTGAACACGCGGTCGATGAACTGGCGCTCGTGCGCTTCGATGTCGCCCGACTGATGCCCGAGGCGCGCCATGGCGCGGATCTCCCACTCGCTCACGTGCGTCCCGCTCCCGGTGTCGGGCAGCACCCGCCGCACGAGCCATTCGAGCGGGAGGACGACCGGCAGGAGCAGGCGCCCCAGGGCCGCGAGAAACGGAGCGGCCAACAGCGAGAGCCGATCCGCGTTACGCGCGGCGAAACTCTTCGGCGTGATCTCTCCGAAGAAGAGGACCAGGAGCGTCATGACGCCCGTGGCGAGCCCCACCCCCGCGGAGCCGAACAGTTCGGTCGCCGTGTAGGTCGCAACCGCCGCCGCCCCGATGTTGGCGAGGTTGTTCCCGATCAGGATGACGATGAGCAGTCGCTCGGGGTTCCGCTTCAGCCGCTCGAGCGCCCGCCCCCCCGGACGATTCTCGCGTGCAAGGGCGCGGACCCGAGGTTCCCCGAGCGAAAAGAGCGCGATCTCGGCGCCGGAGAAGAACCCGGAGCAGATGAGAAGGAAGGCGAGCAGCGCGAAGGTGCCGGTCATGGGCGGCGGACTCCGGCCGGAGCCTCAGGGCCCGCCCGAACTGTCGGTGAGAGCTGCGTACTGTCGGTTTCGTCCAACGTCTACCAGCCGCGGCTGTGTTCGATCAACTCCGCGACGATGTCGTCAGCGGTCTTCCCCTCGGCCTCCGCTTCGAAACCCGGAACCACCCGGTGTCGGAGCACGGCGGGCGCAACCGCCCGCACGTCGTCGAGATTGGGGGCGGGACGGCCATCGAGCGCCGCCCGGGCCTTCGCTGCCAGCACCGTGTGCTGCGAGGCCCGCGGCCCGGCGCCCCAGCTCACCATGCGGCGCACGAACTCCGGCGAGGAGGCCTCGCGCGGCCGGGTGGCCCGCGCCAGCCGCACCGCGTAGTCGACCACCGATGCCGAGGCCGGAACCCTCTGCACGAGCGCCTGGTATTGGAGAAGCTGGCCCGCCGTCACGACGGGATTCACCTGGGCGGGCGGTCCGCTCGCCGCCATGTCCGCGATGACCGACTCCTCCTCCGCCGTCGGATACCCGATCCGAAGCTCGAACATGAAGCGGTCGAGCTGAGCTTCGGGAAGGGGATACGTCCCCTCCTGCTCGATCGGATTCTGCGTCGCGAGGACGAAGAACGGGCGTCCGAGCGGAAACGTCTCGCTGCCGACCGTGACCTCCCCCTCCTGCATCGCCTGCAGCAGGGCGGCCTGCGTCTTGGGCGGCGTCCGGTTGATCTCGTCCGCCAGGATCACATCCGCGAAGATCGGCCCCCGGACGAACGCGAAACGGCGCTCCCCGGTGCGCTGGTCGTCCTGGAGCACCTCGGTCCCGGTGATGTCGGAGGGCATCAGGTCCGGCGTGAACTGGATCCGGCTGAACTCCAGGTGCAGCGCTTCGGCGAGCGTCGAGACGAGCAGCGTCTTTGCGAGGCCGGGGACGCCTACCAGGAGCGCGTGGCCATCGGCGAGCAGCGTGATGAGCAGCTTTTCCACGACCTCCCGCTGCCCGATGATCCGCTTCCCGACTTCCGCTTCGATCTGGCGCCGGGCATGACCCAGATCATCGAGCAGCCGAACGTCATCCGTCTCGACCTTTCGACCGGCTTCCAAGACTCAATCGGCTCCAGGCGTGAGGGGGGCCGCGGGACTGCGAGACCCGGGCGTCGGCGAGGCCATTTCGGAGTTGACCAGAGGCCTTCAATATGGTGGCAGCAACCTAGGCTTTCTCTGCCCAGCGTCAAGCGAAACCGGCATTGCGAAATTTTTCACAAGCGGACAGATTGGGCTTGGGAAATTTTTCACAAGCGGTCGGCGCGGGGCTCCGACGACGGAGATGTATCCTCATGCGCCAGCCGCCTCCCGGTTCGACGAACCGGCCGGAACCCGAGAAACCACAGGGGAGCATCGGCCGCCGGTACGCGAAGGCGGCGGGCTCGGAATTCGCGAGCCTCGGGATCGCGATGGGTTTGGCGATCGCGCTCCTCGCCGTCGGCGGCAACTGGCTCGACAACCGTCTCGGGACCGCGCCTCTCTTTGTGCTCCTCGGAGTGTTCGCGGGGTTCGCGGGAGGTTGCTACAGCATGTTCGGTCGGCTGGCGGCACAGCGCGAACGCGCTGCGGCCGATGAGACCGACGGGGAGACGGACCGCGGGAAGTGAAGGGGACTCCCACACGTTGGATGCGGCGTACACCGACCTATGCGCTGGCCACATTGGGGCTGGCGGTGGCGGCGGCCGCGTGGCTGCGGGACGGCGAGCGCACATGGGGGATCGCTTCGGCCTGGTTGATTCAGGTGGTCGCGGTCTGGCCGCTGAACCGTGCGCTCCTGGCGGGACGGCGGGCGACCCGGCCCTGGCTGGGCGGGATCGGTCTCCGCATGGGAGGGCTGGCCGTGACGGGCGGACTGGCATGGACGGGAGCGGCGACGCCCGATCTGCCCATCGCATACGGACTCGCCATGCTGGTGTTGTTGTGGACGGAAGCCTTGTGGCTCGCGCTCGCGCGCACGAAGACCAAGAAGACCAACTCGACACGGAACGCACGACCGGATGAACCGGGTGCTCGATAGATCGATGGCCTCCCTGAGGAGTCTGACGGAGCGAGTGCAGGAGCACGCCGCCCCCGCGGCTGCGGCTGCCCAGGAACACCACGGCGAAGCCGCGGCGGCGGGCGAGCACGCCGAGGAGTGGGGCACTGAAGTCATGATGCATCACGTCGTGGACTCGAAGATCTGGGAGTTCGGACCCTTCGGCGAGATCCATCTCCCGGAGCTCCCGGCCTTCAATATCGGCGGCCTCGAGGTCGACCTTTCGATCACGAAGCACGTGCTGTTCCTGATGTTCGCGGCCGTTCTCACGATCGTGACGATGTTCATCGCCGCCCGCTCGACGGAGCGGCTCAAGGAGGGCGAGAAGGCTCCCGGAGGGCTCCTCAACGGGATGGAGGCCTTCTATCTCTACCTGAGGGATGACATCGTGATGGCCAACATCGGCCGCGGCGGAGAGAGGTTCGTCCCGCTCGTCATCACCTTCTTCTTCTTCATCCTGTACGCGAACCTGCTCGGCCTGATCCCCTTCGGCGCGACGGCGACGGGGAACATCATGGTCACCGCCGCGCTCGCGATCATCGCGCTCGTCGTCATCGAGACGGCGGGGTTCATCGCCCTCGGCCCGCTGGGCTACGCGAAAACCGTCTTCTTTCTGCCGCCCGGGCTGCCCGGGCCGCTGAAGCCGGTCACGCTCCTCATCATGGCCCCGGTCGAACTGATCGCGAAGTTCTCGAAGATCATGGCGCTCGCGATCCGGCTCTTCGCCAACATGACGGCGGGGCACTTCGTCATCCTCGCCTTCATGGGCCTCATCCTCACCTACGGCTCGATGATCGGTCAGGGAGTCTTCGGGACGACGGTCGGGGCCGCGACGATTCTGGGGTCCATGGGCCTCGCGCTGTTCGTGATGATGCTGGAGATCTTCATCGCGCTGCTTCAGGCGTACATCTTCGCGATGCTGGTCTCGGTGTTCATCGGATTGATTCGCCACGCGCACTGACCCGGGAGGGTCCGCGGGCAACTTCCGCGCCGGAGAGGCGCGGACGGAACGGGGGGTGTCGTTCGAACCCCCGACAGAGAAAGGAAACTGGAGCCAACGATGCTGAACATGTTGACGCTACTGCAGGGCATGTCGACGGGCGACGGCCTCGCAATCGGTCTCGCCATCGTCGGTGGCGGGCTCTCCGTGCTCGGAGCCGGGATCGGAATCGGCCTCATTGGCGGGCGCATGACGGAAGCGATGGCCCGCCAGCCGGAGGAAGCGCAGACCATCCAGACGGCCGCCATCGTGCTGGCCGTGTTCATCGAGGGTGTGGCGCTGTTCGGACTCGTGATCGCCGGCTTCATCCGCGGATGATGCGTTCGGCCGGGGTCGCCGGCTGCTGGGCGCTCGCTACGCCGCTGGTGCTGGCGGCCCAGACGGAGACCGGGATCTTCTCGCTCAATCTGGGACTCTTCGTCTGGACGATCGTCCTGTTCGTGCTCACGCTCGTCGTCCTGGCGAAGTGGGTCTTCCCGCTCATCGCGGGCGGACTCGAGCAGAGGCACGACAAGATCCAGGGCGCGATCGACGATGCCCTCTCCGCGCGCGATGAAGCGAAGGGCTTGCTCTCGCAGCAGGAGGCCGCGCTGGAAGCGGCCCGCAGCGAGGCGCGGGAGATGCTGGAGAACGCCCGGCGGCACGCCGACGGTCTCCGCAAGGAGATGCTGGAGGAGGCGCGGGCGCAGCAGGCGCAGATGCTCGATGACGCGCGTCGCGAGATCGGACACGAACGGGACCGGCTGCGGGAGGAGATCCGGCGGGATGCCGTGGATCTCGCGTTGGCGGCCTCCGAGCGGCTGATCCGGGCGCGGCTGGACGCCGAGGAGAACCGGCGTCTCGTGCACGAGTTCGTGTCGGACGTCTAGTGTGATGGCCCGAGGACCGGTGACGGAGCGATGAGCGCCTCGGCGGTGGCCCGCAACTACGCGGGGACTCTCTTCGACCTCGCGGCGCGGGACGGGAGCGAGGCGGCGTACGGGCGGCTGATCGAGGAGATCGGCGACCTGTACGCCAACGTCCCGGACTTCCAGCGTTTCCTGGAAGTGCCCGCGGTGTCGCTGTTCGAGAAGAAGGAGGCGATCCAGGCGGCGCTTTCCGGAAGAGCGCCGGACCTCTTCATCCGCTTCCTGCTCGTCATCCTGGACCGCGACCGGCAGCGGGCCCTCCCGGGGATCGCGCACGCCTACCGCGATTTGCTGGACGAGAAGGCGGGACGGGTCCGCGCCACCGTGACGCTGCCCTTCGAGGCGGATGACCGCGTCCGGAGCGAGGTGGTTTCGGCGCTGGAGCGGCGCTTCGAGCGGGAGGTCGTCCCCGAGTTCCACGAGGACCCGAAGATTCTGGGCGGCGTGATCATCCGCGTCGGCGACGAGTTGCTGGACGCTTCGCTGCGGCGGCAACTCGAGCAGATGCGGCGCGAACTGTACTGAGACGGTCGGCAAACGTGAAGCAACGAGAAATAGAGAAGAGAAGACGATGACAGGTTTCGATAGCTCCCTTCGAGCGAGCGAGATCAAGAAGGCCCTGCTCGAGCAGATCGACCGCTACGAGGAAGAACTCCGGGTCGAGGAAGTGGGCGAGGTTCTCGAGGTGAAGGACGGCGTGGCCCGCATCTGGGGTCTTTCAACGTGCGTCGCCAACGAGATGCTCGAGATCACTTCCCGCGACAGCGGGGTCTCCGTGATCGGTCTCGCCTCGAACCTCGAGGAAGACAACATCGGCGCCGTGATCCTCGGCGATTATCTCGCCCTCAAGGAGGGAGATCCGGTGCGCCGTACCGGTCGCGTCCTCGCCGTGCCCGTCGGTCCGGCGATTCTCGGCCGCGTCGTGGACACGCTGGGGCAGCCGCGCGATGGCCGCGGGCCGATCGAGACGGTGACCTACATGAAGGTCGACCGGAAGGCGCCCGGCATCGTGTACCGCCAGCCGGTGAACGAGCCGCTGCAGACGGGCCTCAAGGCAATCGACTCGATGATCCCGATCGGCCGCGGCCAGCGGGAACTGATCATCGGGGACCGCGGCACCGGAAAGACGGCGGTGGCGATCGACGCGATCATCAACCAGAAGGATGAGGACGTCATCTGCGTCTACTGCGCGATCGGGCAGAAGGGTTCGACCGTGGCCGGCATCGTCGAACGGCTCCGCGAGGAGGGTGCGCTCGATTACACCGTCGTGGTGGCCGCGAACGCTGCGGACCCCGCGCCGATGCAGTTCATGGCCCCCTACGCCGCCTGCGCGATCGGCGAGTACTTCATGTACGAGGAGGGCAAGGCGGTCCTCGTCATCTACGACGACCTCACGAAGCAGGCCGACGCCTACCGCGAGGCGTCGCTCATCCTGCGGCGTCCGCCGGGGCGGGAGGCATACCCGGGCGACGTCTTCTATCTGCACAGCCGACTGCTCGAGCGGGCGGCCAAGATCAGCAACGATCCGGAAGCGATCGCCGGCCACCCGGACATCAGGAAGCCCGGCGGTTCGCTGACCGCGCTCCCGATCATCCAGACGGCGGCCGGCGACGTGTCGGCCTACATCCCGACGAACGTGATCTCGATCACCGACGGCCAGATCTTCCTCGAAACCGACCTCTTCTACTCGGGTGTGCGCCCGGCGGTGAATGTGGGGATCTCGGTCTCGCGCGTGGGCGGAAACGCGCAGATCAAGGCGATGAAGAAGGTTGCCGGACGTCTGCGGCTGGACCTCGCGCAGTTCCGCGAGATCGAGGCTTTCGCGCAGTTCGGCACGGAGCTGGACTCCGCGACGCAGCGGCAGCTGGACCGGGGCCGGCGCACCGTCGAGGTCCTGAAACAGGGCCAGTACGAGCCGATGCCGGTCGAGGAGCAGGTGATGGTGATCTTCGCGGCGACGCAGGGGTTCCTGGACGCCCTCGACGTGTCGCGGATTCGCGGCTGGGAAGTCGGATTCCTCGAGTACATGAGCACGAGCCATCCTGAAGTCGGAGAGACGATCCGGGAGGAGAGCGTGATGTCGGACGAGACCGAGGCCGCGCTCCGCGAGGCGATCGAGTCCTATTCCGACACCTTCGTCCATGACGAAGGCTCCCGAGGGGACGCTGCGGACGCCGCGGCATGAGCAAGTCGAGGGACATCTATCGGCGGATGAAGTCCGTCGACAGCACGAAGAAGATCACGCGCACCATGGAGATGGTCGCGACCGCCAAGCTCGCGCAGGCGCAGGGGCGGGTGATCCGGGCGCGTCCCTACTCGGCCGAACTGATGGACATGATCGCGCGGCTCGCCACGCCGGACCTGGCGGAATCCCAGCCTCTGCTGCGCCAGCCCGCCCGCATCGAACGCGCCGCGGTGGTGCTCGTGACGAGCAATCGCGGCCTGTGCGGCGCCTTCAACGCGAATCTCATTCGCACCGCGCAAACGCAGCTCGGCGAACTGGAGGAAGCCGGAGCCCGGGTCGAGTTCCACGTCTACGGGAACAAGGGGATTTCGTACTTCCGGTTCCGCGGCGTGGAGATGGCGCACACGCGCAACGACCTGGGGGATCCTCCGACGACGGATGACGCGCGCACGCTCATTGACGACCTGGCCGCCCGCTTCGTGGCCGGCGAGCTCGACGCCGTGCGGCTCGTCTTCGCGGAGTTCCGCAACATGGTGAGCACGCCCCCTTCGGTCCGGCAGGTTCTCCCGGTCGGCGTAGGCGAGGCGCGCAAGGGTCCGCAGCCCTTCTATATCCTGGATCCGTCGGAGGAAGGAATCCTCGATCATCTCCTGCCGCTCTACGTGACGAACTCGACATACAGCGCGCTGCTGGAGACGGCGGCGGCGGAGCAGGCGGCCCGCAGGACGGCGATGAAGTCGGCGACGGACAACGCCAACGAGTTCCTCGACAACCTGCGGCGGACGTACAACCGCGCCCGCCAGGCCGAAATCACGAACCAGATCGCGGAGATCATCGGCGGCGCGGACGCGCTGGACGGATAGCACGCGGGGCGTCGGCGCCCCCGAGAACCGATAGCCATGAGGCTGACATATGTCTGAAGGATCGACCGAACGAGGCACAGGCAAGGTCGTGCAGGTCATCGGACCCACGATCGATGCGGAGTTCGAGCCCGAGCATTTGCCGGAGATCTACAACGCGCTCTCGCTCTCCTGGGAGGACGATGACGGGACCGTGCACGATCTCGTGTGCGAGGTGGCGCAGCACATCGGACGCCACCAGGTACGCGCGGTCGCCATGGACGCGACGGACGGCGTGACGCGCGGGATGGACGTCGTGGACACGGGACACCCCATCTCGGCGCCCGTCGGCGAGGCGTCGCTGGGCCGCATCCTCAACGTCCTCGGCGAGCCCGTGGACGAACTGGGTCCGGTCGAGGCGTCGGAGCGCTGGCCGATCCACCGCAAGTCGCCCACCCTCCAGAACCTCGAGCCGAAGACGGAGATCTTCGTCACCGGGATCAAGGTCGTGGATCTCATCGCCCCCTACGTGAAGGGCGGCAAGACGGGACTTTTCGGCGGGGCCGGCGTCGGCAAGACCGTCATCATCATGGAACTCATCAACAACATTGCGCAGGAGCACGGTGGCCGCTCCGTCTTCTGCGGCGTGGGCGAGCGCACGCGGGAGGGGAACGACCTCTGGCTCGAGATGAAGGAATCGGGTGTCCTCGACTCGACGGCGCTCATCTACGGACAGATGAACGAGCCGCCGGGCGCGCGCCTGCGCGTGGGACTCACCGGCCTCACGGTGGCGGAGTACTTCCGTGAGGTGGAGGGCCTCGACGTCCTCCTCTTCATCGACAACATCTTCCGCTTCAGCCAGGCCGGGTCCGAGGTGTCCGCGCTGCTCGGCCGCATGCCGAGCGCTGTGGGCTACCAGCCGACCCTCGCCACGGAGATGGGCAACCTCCAGGAGCGCATCACGTCGACCACCCGAGGCTCGATCACTTCGGTGCAGGCCATTTACGTGCCGGCGGACGACCTCACGGACCCCGCGCCGGCCGCGGCCTTCACGCACCTCGACTCCCAGACCGTCCTCTCGCGCCAGATCGCCGAACTCGGCATCTACCCGGCGGTGGACCCGCTCGACTCCAGCAGCCGCATCCTCAGCGAGCAGTTCCTGGGCGAGCGCCACTACCGCGTGGCGACCGCGGTGCAGCGCACGCTGCAGCGCTACAAGGATCTGCAGGACATCATCGCGATTCTCGGGATGGATGAACTCTCCGAGGAGGACAAGGTCATCGTGAACCGGGCCCGGCGGATCCAGAAGTTCTTGTCGCAGCCCTTCCACGTGGCCGAGCAGTTCACCGGCATCCCGGGGCGCTACGTCTCGCTGGAGACGACGATCGAGTCGTTCGAGCGCGTCGTCGAGGGCGAATTCGACCACCTGCCGGAACAGGCGTTCTACATGGTCGGCGGGATCGAGGAGGCGATCGAGCAGGCCAGAAAGCTGGAGGCAGAGGCCGCATGACGGCGGCGGACTCGATCGGAGCCGGCGCCCCGACCGCCGTGGAGGCGAACCGAAGGTCCGCTGAACGGCGACTGCGCATCTCGGTGATCTCGCCGTCCGCCGCCGCCTTCTCCGGCGCCGCGACGTCGATCATCGCCCCCGCCCACGATGGCGAACTGGGGATCCTGTACGGCCACGCCCCCATGGTCGTCCTGCTGGGAGAAGGCCTGCTTCACATCCGTACGGACGACGGTCCGCACCGTTTCCGCGTGGCCCGCGGCTTCCTTCAGGTCCTGGACAACACCGTCGCCGTCCTCGCGGAAGAGGTGGAGCCGCACGCGGAGGGCTGATTTCTTCAGGGTCCTCGGCGGGTGCTTGACGCTCCTCCGAACCGACCCTATTTTATCCGTCTTCCCTGCGAGCGCCCTGGGGCGTCTCGCGGGTTTGCTTTTTTGACAATTCGGTAGCGAGTGAGAGTGCTGGGCGCCGAGTGCGTCTGAGGTGCTTGATGCCGTCAACGAAGATGGATCAAGCGATCAAGGGCACAGGGTGGATGTCTAGGCACGGACTGGCGATGAAGGACGTGGCAAGCTGCGATAAGCCAGGGGTAGCTGCAAGCAAGCGTTAATCCCTGGATTTCCGAATGGGGAAACCCGGCCGGGGTGATGCCCGGTCATCCCTTCGCTGAATACATAGGCGTTGGGAAGCGAACCGAGGGAACTGAAACATCTAAGTACCTCGAGGAAGAGAAAACAACCGTGATTCCCTTAGTAGCGGCGAGCGAACGGGGAAGAGCCCAAACCATGGAGGTGTCAAGGCGGCAGCCGTTGCTTCCATGGGGTAGCAGGGTGGTTCGTGAGAGTCTGCCGGCTCTCGGAGTTTCGCGCGACGGTGAGTCGAATCCGTCTGGAAAGCCAAGCCATAGAGGGTGACAGCCCCGTAGGCGAAGCCGACGTTGCGATCTCTGGACCATTCCTGAGTAGGTCGGGACACGTGAAATCCCGATTGAATCCGGCAGGACCACCTGCCAAGGCTAAATACACGTCCGTGACCGATAGCGAACGAGTACCGTGAGGGAAAGATGAAAAGTACGCCGGGAGGCGGGTGAAACAGATCCTGAAACCGTGTGCCTACAAGCGGTGGGAGCTCGAACTCTCTCTTCGTGAGAGAAGTCGGGTGACCGCGTGCCTTTTGCATTATGATCCGGCGAGTTGTTCCTCAGTAGCGAGGTTAAGCCGTTCAGCGGCGGAGCCGAAGCGAAAGCGAGTCTTAACTGGGCGTAAAGTTGCTGGGGACAGACCCGAAACCAGAGTGATCTATCCATGGCCAGGTTGAAGCGAGGGTAATGCTTCGTGGAGGACCGAACCGTTGTGGGTTGAAAACTGCTCGGATGAGCTGTGGATAGGGGTGAAAGGCCAATCAAACCTGGAGATAGCTGGTTCTCCCCGAAAGATATTTAGGTATCGCCTCTGAGTGTAGACTGCGGGAGGTAGAGCACTGGAAGGGCTAGGGCCCTAAACCGGGTACCAACCCCTACTAAACTCCGAATGCCCGTTAGTTGGTCTCAGGGAGGAAGTGCACGTGCGATAATGTTCGTGCGCGAGAGGGAAAGAGCCCAGACCTTCAGCTAAGGTCCCCAAGTGCTAGCTAAGTGACAAAGGTGGTGGATTTGCGGAGACAACTGGGAGGTTGGCTTAGAAGCAGCCATCCTTGAAAGAGTGCGTAATAGCTCACCAGTCAAGCGGATCTGCGCCGATAATGGTCGGGACTCAAGTTAGCCACCGAAGCTAAGGCTGCGCGCATCTGCGCGCGGGGTAGGGGAGCGTTGCCTGAGCAGTGAAGCGGGGCCGGAAGGCTACCCGTGGAGCGCAGGCAAGTGAGAATGCCGGAATGAGTACGCGAGAAACAAGGTGAGAACCCTTGTCGCCGTAAGCCCAAGGTTTCCTGAGCCATGCCAATCAGCTCAGGGTTAGTCGGCCCCTAAGGTGAGGCCGAAAGGCGTAGCCGATGGAAAACGGGTCAACATTCCCGTACCACACGATACTGCGCTTGAGTTCGCGGAGGGACGCAGAGGTGAAAGGTCCGTCGTTTCAATGGACATGAACGATGTAAGGAGGTAGGCGTTTCCGGGTAGGCAAATCCGCCTGGTGAAGCCGAGATCCGATGCCGAAGAAGTCTTCGGACTTCGCTAAGGGACCGTAATCGTACTGCCAAGAAAAGCTTCGTGGACGAGGAGTACGTGTGACCGTACCGCAAACCGACACAGGTGGGCGAGGCGAGTAGCCTCAGGCGCTCGAGTGAGTCTTGGTTAAGGAACTCGGCAAAATGTCCCCGTAACTTAGGGAGAAGGGGAGCCGGCGGTAGGTGATCCTGCTTCGCGCAGGGGAGCCGAAGCCGGCCGCAGAGAATCGGCCCAAGCGACTGTTTAGTAAAAACATAGGTGTCTGCAAAGTCGTCAAGACGACGTATAGGCACTGACGCCTGCCCGGTGCCGGAAGGTTAAATGGAAGGGTTAGCTTCGGCGAAGCTCTGAAATGAAGCCCCGGTAAACGGCGGCCGTAACTATAACGGTCCTAAGGTTAACTAATCGCTAGCCTTAGAGAAACCGAACTATATGCGGGAAAGCCCTCGAAAACCGATCGGTACTCGCCGATCCCAGCTTCGGCTCGGGATGCGGAAGTAAAAATCCGACGGACATGGGGGTAATCCGCAGGGAAGGCCCGGCGCGATCCGGGAACCCTCAGAGACCAAACGTTCGGAACTGACTTATGAATCTCAATGCGGAATGGATTACGGGATTTGTGGATGGGGAAGGCTGCTTTCATGTCGGTGTGAGCCGTCACGAGCAGATGAGCATCGGATACCAGGTGCTGCCGGAATTCACCGTCGTACAACATTCCCGAGACGTACAGGTTCTTCATGCGCTGAAAAGCTATTTCGGTTGCGGTGTGGTTCGACGAAACCACGGAGATCGAATGGCGTATCGTGTGAGAAAACGCGAACATCTGATGCGGCACATCGTGCCGTTCTTCATGAAGCATCAACTGAAGACGAAGAAGCGACTGGATTTCATCAAGTTCCGGAAGGTTCTTCTCAGGATGGAGAAGGGCGATCATTTGACGCCGGAAGGACTAGAGGTGATTCGGATGATTGCTGGGAAGATGAATCGCGGTCAGTTAAGAGAGAGTCCAGCCCGTCTGGAAACAGGTGGGAGCAACTGAGCGAAATTCCTTGTCGGGTAAGTTCCGACCTGCACGAATGGCGTAACGACTTGGGCACTGTCTCAACCAAGAGCTCGGCGAAATTGGAGTCTCGGTGAGGATACCGAGTACCCGCGGCAGGACAAAAAGACCCCGTGCACCTTTACTACAACCTGATATTGGGTTCGGGCACCGTCTGTGTAGGATAGGTGGGAGGCATTGAAGCAGGGCCGCCAGGTTCTGTGGAGCCAATCGTGAAATACCACCCTTGCGATGTCTGGATTCTAACCTGGGGCCGTGAAACCGGTCTGGGGACAGTGTCAGGCGGGTAGTTTGACTGGGGCGGTCGCCTCCCAAAAGGTAACGGAGGCGCGCAAAGGTTCCCTCAGCGCGGTCGGCAATCGCGCGAAGAGTGCAAAGGCATAAGGGAGCTTAACTGCGAGACCGACAGGTCGAGCAGATGCGAAAGCAGGCCTTAGTGATCCGGCGGTTCTGTGTGGAAAGGCCGTCGCTCAACGGATAAAAGGTACGCCGGGGATAACAGGCTTATCGCCCCCGATAGTTCACATAGACGGGGCGGTTTGGCACCTCGATGTCGGCTCATCGCATCCTGGGGCCGGAGAAGGTCCCAAGGGTCGGGCTGTTCGCCCGTTAAAGCGGTACGCGAGCTGGGTTTAGAACGTCGTGAGACAGTTCGGTCTGTATCCGCCGTGGGCGTTGGAGATTTGAGAAGAGCCGCTCCTAGTACGAGAGGACCGGAGTGGAGTGACCGCTGGTGTACCTGTTGTCCCGCCAGGGGCATCGCAGGGTAGCTATGTCGCGAAGGGATAACCGCTGAAAGCATCTAAGTGGGAAGCCTACTTCAAGATGAGATCTCCCGCACCGCAAGGTGCCTGAAGGACCGCAGGAGACGACTGCGTAGATAGGCGGCAGGTGTAAGGCGTGTGAGCGCCTCAGCCGAGCCGTACTAATCGTCCGTGAGGCTTGATCCATATCTTTCATACGAGGTCGATAAGCGCTTCAGCGCGCTCGATCGCCCTGCACTCGACTCGTTAGCCAGATCGGAGATTGCCGGCGGCTTTAGCGAGGGGGAAACACCTGGTCCCATCCCGAACCCAGCAGTTAAGCCCCTCAGCGCCGATGGTACTTGGGCGGGGACGCCCTGGGAGAGTAGGTCGCTGCCGGCGACTTTTTGCGAAAACGCCTCGTGTCCGTTGCGGATGCGAGGCGTTTTCCGCATCTAGGGCCGACGCCTTCCTCCGCCGGCGAGACGTAGCAGGCTGCGTACGACGGCGCCCGGGTCGGAGGCGGACATTACGCTCGAGAGAACGGCGATGCCGGCGGCGGTGTCGAGGATCTCCGCGGCGTTTTGCAGGGTGATGCCGCCGATTCCGAGACAGGGGAGACGGCTGGCGGCGCGGACGCGGCGGACTCGGTCGGGGCCGATCGCCTCGTTTGCGAGGCCGGGCTTGGAGCGCGTGCCGAACACGGCTCCGACGCCCAGATAGTCGGCCCCTGCGGCCGCGGCGCGCCGAGCTTCCTCCGGGTCGTCGGTGGAATAGCCGATGAGGAAGTCCGGCGGAGCGATGGCGCGGGCCGCCGAGACGGGGAGATCGTCCGGGCCGAGGTGGACGCCGTCCGCGCCGACGGCGAGTGCGACATCGAGACGATCGTTCACGATCAGTGCGGCGCCGGCGGACTTGGTGGTCGCGCGGAGCCGCGCCGCGGTGGCGGTGAGCGCGCGGCCGTCCGCAGTCTTATCTCGAAGCTGAATCGCGGGCGCCCCGGCGTCCACGCAATCGGCCACGACCTGCTCCAGCGAACGGCCGCAGGCGGGCCGCGGGTGGGTGATCACCATGAGAGGCCAGCCATCCGATATGGGGGAGCCGGGCACGGTCCCTCTTCGTCCTACCGGTCCCCCGACCCGCGGGCGAGGCGTATCCGGTTTATCGCGTTGTTGTGCTCGCGCAGGGTCCGCGTGAATTCGTGCGAGCCGTCGTTTCGCGCCACGAAGAAGATGTAGTCGTGGTCGGCGGGCTGGAGGGCGGCCCGCAGCGAGGCGGCGCCCGGGGACGCGATGGGCCCGGGTGGAAGTCCCGGCTGCGTATAGGTGTTGTAGGGGTGATCGGCGACGGCGTCGATGTCGCGGTAGAGCAGGCGCGCGCGTGGCTCGCCGAGGGCGTACTGAACCGTGGGATCCGCCTGCAGCAGCATGTCGCGCTGAAGGCGGTTCCAGTAGACCCCCGCGACCACCGGACGCTCCTCGTCCCACCGTACCTCCTTTTCGACGATGCTCGCGAGCGTCACGATCTCTCGCTCATCGAAGCCGAGCGCGGCCGCTTGAGCTCGCTCCTCGACCCCCCAGAACGCCCGATACCGTCCGACGATCGCCCGAACGATGACCGGGATTCCGACACCATCGGCGAATCGATAGGTCTCCGGGAACAGGTACCCTTCCAGCGTGGGGCCCGGCACCTCCAGCTCATCGATCCGCTTCGGATCCGTCAGCCAGGCAAGGACGGTCGCGGTCGAATCGCCGACGTAGGCCGCGAGGCGTTCCGCCACCTGCGGCACCCGAAGACCCTCCGGGATCGTGAGCGGCCTCGTCACGACGGCTCCGGTTCGGAGCACTTCGAGCAGGTACGGGTATGGGGCGCCGCGCGGAATATCGTACCGCCCGGCCTTCAGCTGTCGCCCCTGACCCTTGAGGCGCACGTACGCGTCGAAGATCCGGGGGTGGAAGATCAACTCCGCCGCCCGCAGTACGCCGGCGACCTCGAGTGACGCGGCGCCATCGGGGACGAGGATCTCGACAACCGATCCATCGGGAATGCCCCGGCCCCGGAACTCGGCGGAGAAGAACCCGTATGCCACGGGCGCCATGGCGGCGAGAGCGGCGAGGAGCAGACGAAGGCCCGTCCCCTTCGGCAGGCGCTTCATGTGCCGGGCGGGACGCCGCCGCCGCCGGGAGCGCTGCGCAGATAGGCGGAGAGCATCAGCGATGCGGCCATTTCGTCCGTGCGGCCCTTCTGCCGCCGTCGGCCCCGAGGCAGGTCCATGCGGAGGATCTCTCGTTCCGCCCGGGCGGTCGACAGCCGCTCGTCCCACTCGATGGTTCGCACTCCCGTCGCGTCCTCCAGGGCTTGTGCGAAGGCCCGCGCCTCTTGAGCCATCTCGCCCGCGGTCCCATCCATCGAGAACGGGATACCCACGAGGATGCCGGCGGGCTCCAGTTTCGCCACGAGTTCGGTCAGCGCGTCCGGAACCGCAGTCCCCGGAGCCCGGCGGTTGGACCTCTCCACCACGCCGTGAGGCGCCGCGATCGTCCGTGTGGGATCCGTAACGGCCACCCCGATGCGTCGTCGGCCGTAGTCGAGCGCCATCAGACGACCGCGGGGCATGCTCAGTGCTCCCGGCCTCCGGCCCTGGATGGGTCGTCGGTCCGCACCCGGTGGATCGTCTCCGCGGATCCGAACAGGAACCAGCATGGCTCCGCGCCGCCGCCGCATTGCACCTCGGCGACCTCTACCGGGCGCTTCGCCAGGCGGCTCAGAACGCCGCGCAACAGCGCCGTCGCGAAGTGGCAGCGAGCATTCCCCGCCGCGTCATCCGTGGTTCCCGCCGCGCCCTTGGCGAGACCCGCCGCGCCTCCGGTCGACCGCGCCGTGGCCTCCGCCGAGTCGCACCAGGCGATGGCGGCGGAAGCTCCTCCTCCCGGCTTGAACGATATCGACCCGAGGCCCGCCTTGCGGAGGATCTCGTCCAGAAAGGTCCAGAACTCCGCCGCGGAAAGCGCGTCCGGCGAATCGCCGAGCAGCGCGACGGCCTCCGCGCCGGTACGGTCCCCCGCCTCGTTCAACGCCGCGATGCCGGCGTCGCCCAGGCTCGCGCAGCGGTGAAAGAGATCCGCGAGGACCGACCTCGGCAGGATCACGGCAGGGGCCTGAGTGGGGGAGATCATCGCCAAAAAAGCTAGACAGGGGGCCGGGGCCGGACAAGGTTGGCGCCCCATGCTCCCCACCCGGATCATCGAGAAGAAGCGGGACGGCGGGCGGCTCTCGTCCGACGAACTCGCGGCCTTCCTGCGGGCGTATCTCGAGGGAAACGTCGCCGAGTATCAGATGTCCGCCTTCCTCATGGCCGCGTTCATCCGCGGGCTGGATCCCGCCGAGCTTTCCGTGCTCCTGCGGGAGATCATCGAGTCCGGGGCGCGACTGCGGTTCTCGGATGACGGTCCGCCGACGGTCGACAAGCATTCCACCGGCGGCGTCGGCGACAAGGTCTCGCTCATCCTGGCGCCGCTCCTGGCCGAAGCCGGACTTCGCGTCCCCATGATGTCGGGCCGCGGTCTCGGGCACACCGGCGGAACGCTGGACAAGCTCGAGGCGATCCCCGGGTTCAACGTGTCCCTGGATCTCGCACGGTTTCAGGCCATTCTCGATGACGTCGGCTGCGCGATGATCGGCCAGACGAAGGAAATCGCGCCGCTCGACGGACGTCTATACGCCCTCCGGGATGTGACGGGCACCGTTCCTTCCCCACCCCTGATCGCGGCCTCGATCGTTTCCAAGAAGGTGGCGGAGGGGATCGGGGCGCTCGTGCTCGACGTGAAGTGCGGGCGCGGCGCCTTCATCACCGACCGTGAGCAGGCGCGTGGATTGGCGCGCACGATGGTCGACCTCGCGGCAGCCGAGGGGGTGCGGACGAGCGCGCTCCTCACCGCGATGGACGCCCCCCTGGGCCGCACCGTCGGCAACGCGCTGGAGGTGCGAGAGGCGATCGAGACGTTGAGGGGCGGAGGACCCGCGGATCTACGCGAGGTCACCCTCGCGCTGAGCGCCGAGTTGCTCGTCTCGGTCGGTCGCTCACCCGACGCTGAAGAGGCTGGGACGGCACTCGGCGCGATTCTGGACAGCGGGGCCGCGCTCGAGCGCTTCGCGCGGCTCATCGAGGTCCAGGGAGGGGACCCGGGGGTGGTCGACGATCCCGGGCGCCTCCCCTCGGCCCCGGTCCGCGAAACCTTCCGATCGCCCGGCTCCGGTTGGCTCGACGTCCACGCCCGCAGAGTGGGCGTCGCCTCGGTGGAACTCGGCGCCGGTCGCCGGCGCGTCGAGGATGCGGTCGATCCGAGGGTGGGGTTCGAGTTTCACCGCAACGCGGGCGACAGAGTTTCCGAAAGCGAGCCTGTCCTCACGGTACACGCGGCGGACGCGGCGAGCGCCGCGACGGCCGCCCACCGCCTCACGGACGCGATCCGGCTCTCTCCCGAGCCACCCGCGGCGCAACCGCTGATTCTGGAGCGGATCGCCTGAACGGCTGGTAACGGCTAGTGTGGCGCGAAATTCCGCCGGGCGGAGGTCTGCGCGCTCCACGGTCCATGCGCGTCGCACATCTCGGTCGGTTCCGTCCCCTCGAGGTAGATCTCGACGTAGCTGACGTCGATCGGACACCAGCGCGTGGACAGCAGTCCCGTCGTCTCGTCCACCGTCCGCTCGATGAGGCCGGGCGGTCGTTCCCACGCGTCGGGGTGTTCGTGCGTCTCGTAGTAGTACGCGAGCACCGCCGCTCCGACCGGCGCCGCCGTGCCTCCCCCCGTGGCGCCCGTATAGATGCGCCGGGGCCGGTCGAGCCCGATCCACGTCGTCGTCACGAGGTCCGGCGTGAGCCCGACGAACCAGGTGTTCGTCGCATCGTTCGTCGTCCCCGTCTTGCCCGCTACCGGTATGGAGAACGGAATCGCATAGCGAGACCTCACCGCCAGCGTCCCGGTACCCTGGTCCACCGCGTCCCGCAGCATGGACTGGGCGATCCAGGCGATGTCCGGCTCCAGCACCCGCTCGCGCTGGACCCGGCTCTCCCACAGCACGCGGCCGTCCCTGCTCTCCACGCGGAGGATCGACCGGGGAGAGACGCGGACGCCGAGGTTCGCGAAGGTGCTGTAGGCGCTGGCAATCTCGATCGGACGAACGTCCATGGAGCCGATCGCGGCCGACGGCACCCGCGGCACACTCGATGAGATGCCCATGCGCTCGGCCATCTGCGCGAAGGACTCCTCGCCCACGCGCTGCCCCAGCTTGACCGCCACGATGTTGATGGACCGGGCCAGCGCCCGCCGCAGCGTCAGCGGACCCTTGAAGTCGTTGTCGAAGTTGCGCGGCGCGTAGGGGTCGCCGCCGACATTCTCCAGGTAGTACGGCTGGTCGTAGATGATCTCCGATGCCGGGATGCCGGACGCGATCGCCGTCGCGTAGACGAACGGCTTGAACACGGACCCCGGCTGCCGAATGGCCTGGGTCGCCCGGTTGAACTCGGAGTCGCCGAAATCGCGCCCGCCAACCATCGCCCGCACGTCACCGGTCGCCGCGTCCAGCGCGATGAACATCCCCTGCACGTAGGGCATCTCCACGCCTCCGCGGCTCACCTGGTACAGGCTGTCGGGCGGCCACGCCCGCACTTCCTCGAAGGTGACGCCGCGATAGGCCGGGTGGCGGTCCACCCACTCCAGCTGGGCCAGCAGCGCGGAATCCGCGACCGTCTGAAGATCCGGGTCGAGCGTCGTGTAGACGCGGAAGCCCTTCTCGTAGATGTCGGCGCCGTATCGATCGTAGAGCCGCTGCCGCACCCATTCCACGAAGTAGGGCGCGTCCTGCTCGATGCGGGCTCCCCTCGCGAGTTCCAGCGGGTACGCCTTCGCCGCCTCGGCGTCCTCGATGCTCACGAGTCCCTGGGCGGCCATCAGTTGAAGGACGAGATTGCGCCGCCCGATGGCCCGCTCGGGGCGCCGGATCGGGTTGTACCCCGCCGGATTCCGGGGGATGGCCGCGAGCAGCGCCGCCTCCGGCAGATTGAGCTGCGCGGCGGTCTTCCCGAAGTAACGCTCCGCCGCGGCCTGGACCCCGAATACGCCGCCGAAGTTGATCTGGTTGAGGTAGGCTTCGAGGATCTCCCACTTGCTGTAGGCTCCCTCGAGATCGATCGCGACCCGCATCTCGCGCAGCTTCCTCCGGATGCTGATGTCGCGCCGGTTCACGGAACTCTCGAACATGTTGCCCGCGAGCTGCTGCGTGATCGAACTGCCGCCCGCGGCCCCGTACCCCCTCATCAGGAAGTCGAAAAAGGCCCGCGTCGTCCGCAGCAGATCCACCCCCGCGTGCCCCCAGAAGCGCTTGTCCTCTACCGCGATGAAGGCGTTGTACACGTGTCGCGGGAGGTCCTCCATGGGGATCGCGGTCCGCCGCTCGATGGCGAGTTCGGCAAGGAGCGATCCGTCCGCCGCGTAGAGCTTCGTCGCTTCCTTGGGCTCGAACGCGTGTATCTGGGCGATGGAGGGACACTCGTCGCACAGGTGTGTCCACCCGCGCCACGCGACGCCTCCCCCCAGCCCGCCGCCGATGAGAACGGCGAGCACCAGAGCCCGTCGAGGTATGAGGCTCGCCAGACCCGCGGCCTTCCGACGCCGGTCCGTCGCGCGCGTCCGCCGCCCGCCTCTCCGCTTCCGGGGCGGCCGCTTCCTCGCGCCCCGCGATCGGCGCGCAACTCGTCGTCGACGCATCATCCCCGTTTCCCCCCTGCCATCTCCCGGCCGTTCACCGTCCTCCGGATCTCACCCCTCGCATCGAACCGCCCCCGGCCCGATTCTATCGTTACGCTGCCCCGGGCGGGACCGACCCGCGACGGGGAACGATAGGGAATATACCGACCGCAGGCGCAGATGTTTCTCCCCGTAGACGAACAGATCCACCGGATCCGGGAGGGAGCCGAGTCCATCGTCCCGGAAGACGAACTCGTGGCCAAGCTCGAGCGTTCGGCACGAGAGAACCGGCCCCTCCTTATTAAACAGGGGTTCGACCCGACCCGGCCCGATCTCCACATCGGCCACGGCGTGTCGATCCACAAGCTGCGGACCTTTCAGGAACTCGGCCACCGCGTCGTCTTCGTGATGGGCGACTTCACGGCCCGCGTGGGCGACCCGAGCGGACGGGACGAGACGCGGCCGATGCTGTCCGAGGAGGAGATCGAGTCGAACCTGGCCACCTACGAAGACCAGGTCTTTCGCATCCTCGATCCGGAGACGACCGAGATCCGGAAGAACAGCGAATGGCTCGCCGGCCTCGCGTTGGCGGACATCCTGCGGCTGACCTCGCAGTACACGGTCGCCCGCATGCTCGAGCGCGACGACTTCGCGGCCCGCCACCGGGAGGGACGTCCCATCAGCCTCGTCGAATTCCTCTATCCGATGATGCAGGGGTACGATTCCGTCGCCCTGCGGGCCGATGTCGAACTCGGCGGCACCGACCAGCTGTTCAACCTGCTGCTGGGGAGGACGCTGCAGGAACGCGCGGGCCAGGAGCCGCAGGTGTGCCTCATCATGCCGCTTCTGCGCGGGACCGACGGGAATCGGAAGATGTCCAAGAGCTACGGCAACTACGTCGGTATCGCGATGGAGGCGAGAGAGACGTTCGGGCGGGTGATGTCGATCCCGGACACGCTGCTCGACGAGTGGCTCGTGCTCGTATCGAGCGCCTCCGGAGAGAAACTCGCCACCCGTCGCGCACAGGCGGGAACCGATCCGCTCGCCGCCAAGCGGTGGCTGGCCGGAGACCTCGTGGCCCGCTACCACGGCGCGGGGGCGGCAGACGAGGCGCGGGAAGCGTTCGACCGCCTGCACCGACGCCGGGAAGTGCCCGACAACGTCCCCGCCGTGTCGCTCCTTCTCGGAGAGCGGGAGACGCTCTGGATCGCGCACATCCTCCGCGATTCGGGGCTCGCGGCTTCCTCGTCCGAGGCGGGTCGACTCATCCGCCAGGGGGCAGTGCGCGTGGACGGGAACGTGATCCGGGAGGGCGACCTCCGCCTGGGAGAAGGCGAGTATCTCGTGCAGCGAGGCAAGCGAGCGTTCGCGCGGGTCTCTCTCCGGTCCTGATGTCTCGAGTTTCACAGGCCCGACGCCCGCGCAGGCGGTCCCGTCACGGCCTCCGCGAGGGTCTTGCACGGGCCGAAGTTGACGTTCATGTTGCCCGGTCCCGTTCGTCGGGGAAGTTGCGGGTGTGCGTCGAAGGGCCGCACCCGGCGTGCCGGATGGGTGCAGGACGCGCATGGGGAGCCATCGGGCTTCGGAGGGTGGCGGGGAGCGGGGTTTCGGTTCGCCGCGGGCGCTGCATTCGGCATCGCGGCGTCCGGTGCGTCGCAAAATGGTTCCGCCAATCGTTGTAAGGGAGTAGTGACACGACACGACGTGCAGGCTAACGAGAAACCGAAGAGCTTTTCAGGTTGGTCTCGACGCGGTGTAATGACCCGGCTGCGTCGGGCGAGGGTTCGGCCCTCGAACAAGGTTCGGGTCGCAGAGGATCCCACTGCCACAGGAGGGAGATCCATGTTGTTTCACTTGTCAGGACGGCGGCGGCGCGCGAGCGCGCTGACCGCTACAGCAGTGAGCGCCTGGCTCTTTATCGGCGCGGCCCCGCTGCTCGCTCAGGGAGCGATCTCGGGGACCGTGACCGACGCGGAGTCGCTGGCCCCCGTGGCCGGCGCGCAGGTGTTCGTTGCGGGAACAGTGATCGGTACGCTGTCGGGTCCGGAGGGCACGTACCGGTTGGAAGGCGTACCGGCGGGCGAGCAGACGGTGACGATCCGCCTGATCGGTTACCACGAGCTGTCGCAGACGGTGACGGTGGCGTCGGGCCAGGTTGCGACGGCCGACTTCAACGTCGAGCAGACGGCTCTCCGCCTCCAGGACATCGTCGTGACGGGGGTGGTCGGCGAGACGCCGCAGATCAAGCTCCCGTTTACGGTGGAGCGGCTGTCGGCGCAGGACCTTCCGGTCCCCGCGGCGGACGCCTCCTCGCTGCTGGCGGGTAAGGCGGCCGGCGTATCGGTCATCTCGGCTTCGGGCCAGCCCGGCTCCGAGGCGACGATCACGCTGCGCGGTCCGACGTCGATCAACACAGCCGGCCGGAGCATGTCGCCGCTGATCGTGATCGACGGCGTGATCCAGGCCGAGGGCGCATCGCTTTCGGACGTGGGCGCGCTGGACATCGACCACGTGGAGATCGTGAAGGGCGCGGCGGCGGCATCGCTGTACGGTTCGCGGGCGCAGAACGGCGTGATCGAGATCACGACGAAGCGCGGGACGGGCCTGCAGACGAATTCGCTGAACATCACCGGCCGCGGCGAGTACGGCTTCGGCCAGCTCGTCGGTGACGTCGGCCTGGTGCGTTCGCATCCGTACGAGATGAACGCGTCCGGCACGAAGTTCATCGACAGCGAGGACAACGAGGTCGACTTCGGCGACCTGAACCGCCCCGGCTTCGGTTCCGCCCGGCTCTACAACCAGATCGCCCCGGGCGAGGCGGCGACGCCGCAGACCGCGTTCGCAAACCAGGCGTTCCCGAACGAACTGTTCGACCACATGGACACGTTCTTCGATCCCGGCGAGACGATGGACCTCTACGGCGCCGTGACGGGCCGTTTCGGCGAGTCGAGCTTCCGGGTGAGCGTGAACCAGTTCCGCGAAGGCGGCGTCGTGAGTTGTTCCGTCTGCATCGACAATCTCGCCACGCTGAACGCGGATCGTGTCGCGCAGGGTCTCACGGCCTTCGATGTCGGTGTTCCGAACGACGAGGGCTTCGAGCGGCAGAACGTGCGTCTGAACGTCGACACGCGCTTCGGCGACCTGGATATCGCGGCGAGCGGCTTCTATTCGCGCTCCGACCAGGACGACAAGGCCGTATCGACGGGCGCCTTCTCCCGGCTGACCTTCATGTCCCCGGCGCTCGATATCTCGCAGGTCGACCCGACGGACGGGTATCCGGACCTCAACGCGGATCCGCAGTCGATCGAGCCCAACCCGCTCTACCTGCTGGCCGTCAATGACAGCCGGGACGAGCGCACGCGGACGATGGGTTCCGTCGACCTCAACTTCTCGCCCGCGGCCATCGACTGGCTGACGCTCGAGGCGAACGCATCGTTCGACCGGACGGACTGGAGCGACTACACGATCCGACCCAAGAACGAGCGCACGGCCGGCGGTGGCGGCACCGGCGACTTTACGGGCGGCAGCCTGGAAGAGCGCAACTCCGTAAACGAGGCGGTCAACGCGTCGGTGACGCTGGGTGCGAGCCAGACGTTCATGGACGGCGACCTCACGGTGCGCGGTAAGGCCCGCTACCTGATCGAGGACCAGGTCTTCGAGTCGAACGGCGTGTTCGGGAGCCGGTTCTCGGTGCAGGACGTGCCGAACTTCGGCGCGATCATTGGCGAGACGTCGGGGGAAAACCTGACCGAAGGGATCAAGTCGGAGGGACTGTTCGGGATCGCGAGCGCCGACTACCTCGGCCGCTACATCCTCGATGGTCTCGTTCGGCGCGACGGTTCCTCGCTGTTCGGCCCCGATGAGCGGTGGCAGACCTACTACCGCGGCTCCGTTGCGTGGCGGGTCTCTCAGGAGGACTTCTGGAACATCGACGCGATCGATGAACTGAAGCTGCGCTTCTCGCTGGGCACGGCGGGCGGGCGGCCGAGATTCACCGCCCAGTACGAGACGTTCGGCGTCTCGGCGGGGGCGATCTTCCCGATCAACCTCGGGAACCGTGCGTTGAAGCCGGAGTACACGTCCGAGAAAGAGGCGGGCTTGAACTTCGTCTTCTTCGACAATCTGGGTCTCGATCTGACCTACGCGTGGCAGACGACGGACCAGCAGCTCCTGCAGGTTCCGCAGCCGGCCTTCGTGGGCTTCTCTAGCCAGTGGCAGAACGCAGGCGAGATCGCGGCCGAGACGTACGAGGTGTCACTGCGCTACGCGGCGATCGACGAGCAGGACCTGGGCCTCCAGTTCCGGCTGAACTGGGACCGGACCCAGCAGGAGATCACGCGTCTCGACGTGCCCGACTTCACACAGGGCGGCAACTTCTTCGTCTCCGAGGGTCGCCCGCTGGGCGAGCTGTGGGGCGAACTGTGGGCCACCAGTTGTGCGGATCTGGCGCCGATCGGCGTGTCCGCTTCCGACTGCAGCGCCAACTTCCAGGTGAACGATGACGGCCTCCTCGTCCCGACGGGCGGCGCCGCCTTCACGGAAGGCTTCAGCAAGAAGCTGTGGGGAACGCAGGTCGAGGTCGCCACGGCGGACGGAAGCAACTCGTACCACTGGGGTCTCCCGATCAAGGTCCAGGACTACTCGCCGGCGTGCGTGTCGAAGAATCCCGGCAACTACGAGGAGATGTGCACGCTGACCGAATTCCTGCCGTTCGGGAACACGACGCCGGACTTCAACGCGTCCTTCGCGACGAACTTCCGGTACCATGGTCTCAGCGTGAACGCGCTCCTCGAGACCTCGCAGGGCCAGTCGATCTACAACGGCACGGCCCAGTGGTCGCTTCGCGAACTGCGGGGTGAGGACACGGACCAGACGGGCAAACCGCTGGAGCACAACAAGCCCGTGGGCTATGCCTCCGCGATCTACTCGGTCAACGCCGACAACTCCTGGTTCCGCGAGGACGGCAGTTGGGTCAAGCTGCGCGAGCTTTCGCTCGGCTACACGCTGCCCCAGAACATGGTCGAGAGTCTGTTCAGCGACATCTTCGATCGGGTTACGCTCAATGTGATCGGCCGCAATCTGTTCACGATCACGGACTACCGCGGCTACGACCCCGAGGTCGGACGCGCGAGCGGATCGCTTCAGAATGCAGCGCTGAACCGAGTGGATAGCTTCGGTTATCCGAACTTCCGGACCTTCACCTTCTCAGCTGAACTGGTATTCTGATTCCTTGCCCGTGGCAGTGGCGGGGCGCCCTCTCCGGAGGGCGTCCCCGCTTGATCGACCGCGACGGAAGGGACCGGGAGATACCGATTGGACAACGGAGAGACCATGAATAGGAAGCTGACGCTACCGGCCTTTGCGCTGGCGCTGACGGTCGGCTTTTCGGGTTGCGACCTGCAGGTCGACAACCTGAACGAGCCAGACCGCGCTCGCGCCCTGGCCGGCCCGGACGATGTGGAGACGCTCATCGCGAGCTCCTTCATCAAGATCTGGGAAATCGGACATTACTGGAACAACGCAAACTTCGCGTTCGGCCACATGGCCAGCCGCCACACGGCGACATGGGGCAACATGGGGATGAACGACCTCGGTCGTGAGCCCCGCGAGTCCCTGCCGAACTCCCCTTCGTATCGCTGGGCCTACGTTTTCGAGGCCAACTGGGGTGACGCCTACGGCGGAATCTCGGGGGCATCGGACGGGGTCCGAGCCATCGAGGCGGGTCTCGAGATCGGGCCCGGTGGCGAGCGGAACGCGCGTGCGCTCGCATTCGCCGCGGGCAATCAGGCGATCCTCTCGTGCCTGCTTGCGCTGTGGTACGACCAGGGCTTCATCGTCGACGAGACGACGGACCTGGGCGGTGAACTCGAGACGGTCGACTACAACGCCATGTTCAGCTACGCCATGGGCAAGCTGGACGCGGCGGAGTCGCAGGCCCGAGCGGCCTCGTTCACGCTCGAGGAGACCTGGATCAACGGGAACGCCTGGGACAACAACCAGTGGGCCGACTACCTCGTGGGCTGGAAGGCGCGCTGCGCGGCGAACATGCCGCGGACCGACGCCGAAGCCGCCGGGGCCAACTGGAGCCAGATCATCTCCAACGCGCAGAACGGCATTCAGGATGTCGTCCTCACCGGTGAGGACTCGTCCTCGGACAGCCCGTGGTTCGACGGTCTCAAGACCCTCATGCAGGAGAACGAGACCTGGCACCGGATGCACATGGACTGGGTGGGCATGGCCGACCAGTCCGGCGAGTACCAGGACTGGCTGTCGATTCCGACGCAGCAGCGCACCGCGCGCAGAATGGCATTCGGCGACGACATGCGGTTCCCGCCGACCAATGAGAACGGCGCTACGTCGGAGACCGTGAGTCCGTCCGTCGCGTCCTACGGGCCGCGGTCGCGCTACAACTCCACGATCATCTTCCGGCCGGAGCGCGGGACGTACCGGCAGTCGCACTACGGCGACATGCGGTATGACGCCTACACGCTCAGCTGCAGCTTCTGCTTCTTCGGCGACATGGAGCACATGACGAAGCAGGAGATGGATGGCTACATCGCCGAGGCGCACTACCGCATGGGCAACTTCGCGGGCGCCGCCGAGATCGTGAACAGGACGCGGATGGAAGCCGGGCTGCCTGCAGCTCCATCGAACCCGACGGATGCCGTGCCCTCCAACGGCGCGGGCGAGTGCACGCCGCGGAAGCGGTATGACGTGCAGGGCCGCTGCGGCAACCTGCGGGATGCAATGTGGTTCGAGCACTTCGAAACCGTGTTCAACGTGTTCGGCGGACTCGAGTTCTGGCACGGGCGTCGCAACGACATTCTGCCGGCGGGTACGGCGCTGCAGTTGCCGCTGCCGGCCGCCGACCTCGAAGTGCTTCAGCGCGACATCTACACGTTCGGCGGTGGCGGGGCGAGTTCGGCCGGCGATCCGACACCGAGCGTGGTTCCCGGCAGCCTCGACTCCGCACTGGAGCGGGCCGCTTATGCGCTTGAGCGGATCAAGGCCAGCCAGGCCGCTGACCGCAAGGCACGGGATCTCGTAGTTCGGTAAGAAAGCAGTAGTCCGGCAAGGCCCGGGCAGGGGGTGGTTCTCCCCGAAGGTTCTGAACCAGGAAGGCGGTTGGTTGGATAGACGGCCCTTCCATGGAGCACGGACGCCTCCCGGCGCCGTCAGTGACGGTGCCGGGAGGCGTGCGCTTAACGACGAGGCGCACGCTTACACACAAATGATCGGGGGTCGCAGGACTGCGGCTCCCGATCATTCCGTTTTTAGCGGGTTGTAACGGACGGGAGAGGGTTGGGGTCGCCGACGGTTTCACGTTAGGGAAAGGGCAATCCATGATGTACACGTCGTCAGAACGGCGGAGACGCGCGAGCGCGTTGGCCGCCACGGCATTGAGCGCCTGGCTCTTTGTCGGCGCGGCCCCGCTGATCGCTCAGGGAGCGATCTCCGGGACGGTGACCGATGCGGAGTCGCTGGCCCCGGTGGCCGGTGCGCAGGTGTTCGTTGCGGGAACGGTGATCGGTACGCTGTCGGGCCTGGAAGGCACATATCGGCTGGAAGGGGTGCCGGCGGGCGAACAGACCGTGACGGTCCGCCTCATCGGCTACCGTGAGCTGTCGCAGACGGTGACGGTGGCGTCCGGTCAGGTGGCGACGGCGGACTTCAGCGTGGAGCAGACGGCTCTCCGCCTCCAGGACATCGTCGTGACGGGGGTCGTGGGCGAGACGCCGCAGGTGAAGCTCCCGTTCACGGTGGAGCGGTTGTCGGCGCAGAACTTCCCCGTCCCGGCGGCGGATGTCTCCTCGCTGCTGACGGCGAAGGCGGCGGGCGTATCGGTCGTTTCCGGTTCGGGCCAGCCCGGCGCCGAGGCGTCCATCATGCTGCGGGGTCCGACCTCCATCAATTCATCCGGTCGATCGCTATCGCCGCTGATCGTGATCGATGGCGTGATCCAGTCGGAATCGGCGTCGCTCTCCGACATCGGATCGCTGGATGTCGACCACGTGGAGATCGTGAAGGGCGCGGCGGCGGCATCGCTGTACGGTTCGCGGGCGCAGAACGGCGTGATCGAGATCACGACGAAGCGCGGCACGGGTCTGCAGACGAACACGCTGAACATCCTCGCGCGCGGCGAGTACGGCATCAGCCAGCTCGTCGGCGACGTGGGGCTCACGCGTTCCCACCCGTACCAGATGAACGCGGCGGGAACGCTGTTCATCGACTCCGACGGCAACGAGGTCGCCTTCACCGATCTCAGCCGTCCCGGCTTCGGCGCCCCGGTACTCGCGAACCAGATCAATCCTGGCGAGCCCGGCGATTCCTTCACTTCTTTCGCGAACCAGGCCTTCCCGCATGAGCTGTTCGACCACATGGACACGTTCTTCGATCCCGGCGAGACGATCGATGCCTACGGGGCGGTCACGGGCCGTTTCGGCGAGTCCAGTTTCCGGGTGAGCGTGGACCAGTTCAGGGAGGGCGGCGTCGTGCGCTGCACCGTCTGCATCGACAACCTCGGCACGCTGAACGCGGACCGGGTCGCCCAGGGGCTCACGGCCTTCGACGTGGGGCTGCCGGACGATGAGGGGTACGAGCGGCAGAACGTGCGTCTGAACGTCGACACGCGCTTCGGCGACCTGGACATCGCGGCGAGCGGGTTCTACTCGCGCGCCACCCAGGACGACAAGGCGCTCGAGAACGGGGCCTTCAGCCAGTTGACCTTCGCCTCGCCGGCCGTCGACCTGGCGCAGATCGATCCGGTCGACGGATATCCGCGAATCGATGCGGACACGCAGTCCATCTCCAGCAACCCGCTCTACCTGCTCGCGATCGTCGACAGCCGGGACCAGCGAACGCGGACGATGGGGTCGGTCGACCTCAACTACTCGCCGGCGGGCATCGACTGGTTGACCCTCGAGGCGAATGCATCGTTCGACCGGACGGACTTCTACGATTACGAACTCTACCCGAAGAACGAGAAGACGCGGGAAGGACCCACCGGCGGCAGCCTGCGCGAGGGCAACTTCGAGGACGAGGCGATCAACGCTTCGGTGACCCTTGGTGCGACCCAGACCTTCATGGACGGGGATCTCACCGTGCGCGGGAAGGCCCGTTACCTGATCGAGGACCAGAACTTCGGTTCGAACGGTGTGTTCGGAAGCCAGTTCTCGGTGCAGGACGTGCCGAACTTCGGCGCGATCATCGGCTCGACGACCGGCAGCAACTCCGTCCGGAGCATCAAGGCGGAAGGGCTGTTCGGCATCGCGAGCATGGACTACCGGGGCCGCTACATCGTCGACGGCCTCATCCGGCGCGACGGCTCCTCGCTGTTCGGCCCGGACGAGCGGTGGCAGACGTACTACCGCGGCTCGTTTGCGTGGCGCATCACGCAGGAGGACTTCTGGGGCATCGATGCGATCGATGAACTGAAGCTGCGCTTCTCGCTGGGGACGGCGGGCGGGCGGCCGAACTTCCAGGCGCAGTACGAGACGTTCGGCATCTCGGGCGGAGCGATTTTCCCCGTCAACCTGGGGAACACGGCGCTCAAGCCGGAATTCACGACGGAGCGCGAAGCGGGCATCAACTTCGTCTTCTTCGACAACCTCGGTCTCGACCTGACCTATGCGTGGCAGACGACGGACGACCAGTTGCTGCGCGTGCCGCAGCCGGCGTTCGTGGGCTTCTCGAGCCAGTGGCAGAACGCGGGCGAGATCACGGCGAGGACCTACGAGGCGTCGCTGCGCTACGCCCCGATCGACACGCAGGAGATGGGCCTGCAGTTCCGGCTGAACTGGGATCGAACGCGCCAGGAGATCACGCGTCTGGACGTTCCCGCCTACCGCCAGGGGACTTTCTTCGTCGCCGAAGGGCGTCCGCTGGGCGAGATGTGGGGTCACGTGCTGGCGACCACCTGCGCGGACCTCGAGCCCGTCGGCATCGCGGCGTCCGACTGCAACGCCAACTTCCAGGTCAACGACGACGGGATCCTCGTGTGGACGGGCGGCGCCGACTACACCGAGGGCTTCAGCAGCAAGCTCTGGGGCACGGACGGCACGGTGCCCACGACCGACGGTGGCGAGGCCTCATACCTCTGGGGCATTCCGATCAAGGTCCTGGATTACTCGCCGGCGTGCGTGGCGAAGAACCCCGGCAACTACATGGAGAAGTGCCAGCTCACCGACGTGCTCCCCTTCGGGAACACGACGCCGGACTTCAACGTGTCGTTCGGGTCGAACTTCCGTTACAAGAGCCTGAGCGTGAACGCCCTCGTCGAGTCGTCGATGGGCCACTCAATCTACAACAACACCGCACAGTGGGCGCTTCGGGACGACCGGGGCGAGGACGTGGACCAGACGGGCAAACCGCTCGAGTTTAACAAGTCCATCGGCTACGTGGCGGGGGTCTACCTCTCGAACAACGACAACGCCTGGTTCCGCGAGGACGGCGACTGGATCAAGGTTCGCGAGTTGGCGCTCGGCTACACGCTGCCCGAGAGCGCGGTCAACGCTCTGTTCGGCAACATGTTCGAGCGCATCACCCTCAACGCGATCGGCAGGAATCTGCTGACGATCACGGACTACCGGGGATACGACCCGGAGGTCGGCCGCACCGGCGGCGAGCTCTCGAGCTCCACGCTGCAGCGGTACGACAGCTTCGGCTATCCGAACTTCCGCTCGTTCACCTTCTCGGCGGAATTGGTGTTCTGATGCCCCTCCGGGAGACGGAGGTCGGACGGACATGGACTGAGTTTATGGAGGGGTCATGAACAGGAAGCTGACACTGCCGGCCGTCACGCTGGCACTCGGAGTCGGTTTTTCGGGCTGCGACCTTCAGGTCAACAACCCGAACGAGCCGGACCGGGCGCGCGCGCTGGCGAGTCCGGATGACGTCGAGTCGCTCATCGCCAGTTCCTATCAGCAGGTCTGGGCGATGGGACACTACTGGAACAACGCGAACTTTTCCTTCAACCACATGTCGAGCCGGCACACGGCGACGTGGGGCAACAACGGCCAGAACGACCTCGGCCGCGAGCCCCGGGAACCGATGCCGAACTCGACTTCCTATCGCTGGTCGTACGTGTTCTCGGAGCACTGGAACGACGCCTATGGAGGGATCGCGGCGGCGTCCGACGGGATCCGGGCCATCGACGAGGGTCTGGAAATCGGGCCGGGAGGGGAGCGGAACGCCCGCGCCCGCGCCTTCGCCGTTTCAACTCAGGCGATGCTGAGTTGCCTCCTCGCGCTGTGGTACGACCAGGCCTTCATCGTCGACGAGACGACGGATCTCACCGGCGAACTCGAGACGGTCGACTACAACAGCATGTTCAACTACGCGATGGGCAAGCTGAACGAGGCGGAGTCCGCCGTGCGTGCGGCTTCGTTCTCGCTCCCGGACACCTGGATCAACGGGAACGCCTGGGACAACAACCAGTTCGCCGATTACCTGGTGAACTGGAAGGCGCGCTGCGCGGCGAACCTGCCGCGAACGGATGCGGAGGCGGCGGGAGCCAACTGGAGCCAGATCATCGCGGACGCCCGCGGGGGCATTCGGGATGTCGTCGTCGTCGGCGAAGACCGTTCGTCGGACACGGCCTGGTTCGACGACCTGAAGGCCAAGGCCCAGCAGAACGGGACGTGGCACCGGATGCACATGGACTGGGCCGGCATGGCGGACCAGAGCGGGCAGTACCAGGACTGGCTCTCGTTCGAGACCTCGAAGCGGACGGCGCGCAAGATGTCCTTCGGGGATGACCGGCGTTACCCCGCCGTGAACGAGGATGGGACGCTGGGGGAGAGCGTGAGTCCCACGGCCGCCTCCGTGGGCCCCGTCCACCGCTACAACGCCAACATCATCTTCATCGCCTCGCGCGGGACGTACCGGCAGTCGCACTACGGAGATGCGCGGTACGACCACTACACCCTGAGCTGCAACTTCTGCGAGTCCGGGGACATGGAGGAGATGACGGGCCAGGAGATGGACCACTACGTCGCCGAAGGCCTGTACCGGATGGGCGACTTCGGGGGAGCCGCGGACATCATCAATGTGACGCGGATGCAGGCCGGATTGCCTCCGGCGCCATCGAATCCGACGGATGCGGTGCCCTCGAACGCCAACGGCGAATGCACGCCGCGCAAGCGGTACGATCTGCAGGGGCGCTGCGGCAACCTGCGGGACGCGATCTGGTTCGAGCACTTCGAGAACGTGTTCAACGTGTTCGGCGGGCTCGAATTCTGGCACGGGCGCCGCAACGACATCCTGCCGGCGGGCACGGCGCTGCAGCTGCCGATGCCGGCTGCGGACCTGGAAGTGCTGCAGCGGGACATCTACACCTTCGGCGGGAGCGCGGGCGGTGCGGCCGGCAATCCGACGCCCCCGTCGATCGTTCCGGGCAGCCTCGACTCCGCGTTGCGGAGAGCGGCGCTCACGCTGCATCGGCTCCGGACGCACCAGAAGGCCGCGCGCGCCAGCGAGGATCTGGTCGTGCGTTGAGGTAAAACGACCGGGGGGGCGTCTGCGGGCGCCTCCCGGTCTGATCTCAGATAGAGGTGGCGGCCCACGGGCCGCAGGGATCTCACTGCTGCAGGAGAGTGGTCCATGTTGTTAAGGCTGTCAGAACGGCGGAGGCGCGCGGGCGCGCTGACCGCCACGGCACTGAGCGCCTGGCTCTTCATCGGCGCGGCCCCGCTGCTCGCTCAGGGAGCGATCTCGGGGACGGTGACCGACGCGGAGTCGCTGGCCCCGGTGGCCGGCGCGCAGGTGTTCGTTGCGGGAACAGTGATCGGCACCCTTTCGGGTCCGGAGGGCACGTATCGGCTGGAAGGAGTACCGGCGGGCGAGCAGACGGTGACGGTCCGCCTGATCGGATACCACGAACTGTCGCAGACGGTGACGGTAGAATCGGGTCAGGTGGCGACGGCGGACTTCGCCGTGGAGCAGACGGCTCTCCGCCTTCAGGACATCGTCGTGACGGGGGTGGTGGGCGAGACGCCGCAGGTGAAGCTCCCGTTCACGGTGGAGCGGCTGTCGGCGCGGGACCTGCCGGTCCCGGCGGCGGACGCGTCATCGCTGCTGGCCGGCAAGGCGGCCGGCGTGTCGGTGATTTCCGGTTCGGGCCAGCCCGGTGAGGCGGCGTCGATCATGCTGCGCGGCCCGACATCGATCGACGCTACCGGCCGGAGTCAGTCACCGCTGATCGTGATCGACGGGGTCATCCAGTCCGAGAGCGCTTCGCTCGCCGACGTGGGTGCGCTGGACATCGACCACGTGGAGATCGTGAAGGGCGCGGCGGCGGCCTCGCTGTACGGTTCGCGGGCGCAGAACGGCGTGATCGAGATCACGACGAAGCGCGGTACGGGCCTGCAGACGAATTCGTTGAACATCCTCGGCCGCGGCGAGTACGGTTTCGGTCAGCTCGTCGGCGACATCGGTCTGGTGCGTTCGCACCCGTACACGATGAATGCGGCCGGGACCAAGTTCATCGACACAGACGGGAACGAGGTCGATTTCCGTGACCTGAACCGCAGGGGTTTCGGCTCGGCGCTGCTGTACAACCAGATCGCTCCGGGCGAACCCGGGACGGTGGCGACGGCGTTCGCGAACCAGGCGTTCCCGGGCGAGCTCTTCGACCACATGGACACGTTCTTCGATCCGGGCGAGACGTTGGACATCTACGGCGCGGTGACGGGCCGGTTCGGCGAATCGAGCTTCCGGGTGAGCGTGGACCAGTTCCGCGAGGCCGGCGTGGTGAGCTGCTCGGCGTGTGTCGAGAACCTCGCCACACTGAACGCGGATCGCGTCGCCCAGGGACTGTCGGCCTTCAATGTCGGGACCCCGAACGACGATGGCTACGAGCGCCAGAACGTGCGCCTGAACGTCGACACGCGGTTCGGCGACCTGGACATCGCGGCGAGCGGCTTCTACTCGCGCGCCGACCAGGACGACAAGGCGGTCACGAACAGTGCGTTTGCGCGGCTGACCTTCGTATCGCCGGCGATCGACCTCTCGGGCATTTCCCCGCTCGACGGGTATCCCGACATCGACGCGGACCCGCAGTCGATCGAGGCGAACCCGCTCTACCTCCTGGCCACGAACGACAGCCGCGACGAACGCACGCGGACGATGGGGTCGGTGGACCTCAACTTCTCGCCCGCGGCCATCGACTGGCTGACGCTCGAGGCGAACGCATCCTTCGACCGAACGGACTTCAGCGACTACGAGATCCGGCCGAAGAACGAGCGCACTTCCAGCGCCAGCGGCACGGGTGAGTTCACCGGCGGCCGCCTGCGGGAGGGCAATTTCACGGACGAGGCCATCAACGCGTCGGTGACGCTGGGCGCGAGCCGGGCGCTCATGGACGGCGACCTCACGGTGCGCGGGAAGGTCCGCTACCTGATCGAGGATCAGGCCTTCGAATCGAACGGCGTGTTCGGGAGCCGGTTCTCCGTACAGGACGTGCCGAACTTCGGCGCCATCATCGGCGAGACGACCGGAAGCAACACCGTCCGCAGCATCAAGGCGGAAGGGCTGTTCGGAATCGCGAGCGTCGACTACCTCGGCCGCTACATCGTCGACGGCCTCGTTCGGCGCGACGGCTCCTCGCTGTTCGGGCCCGATGAGCGGTGGCAGACCTACTACCGCAGCTCCGTCGCGTGGCGTATCACACAGGAAGATTTCTGGAGCATCGACGCGATCGATGAACTGAAGTTGCGCTTCTCGTTGGGCACGGCCGGCGGCCGGCCGAACTTCGCCGCCCAGTACGAGACGTTCGGCGTCTCGGCGGGTGCGATCTTCCCGATCAACCTCGGGAACCGTGCTCTGAGGCCGGAGTACACGACGGAGCGCGAGGCGGGGATCAACTTCGTGTTCTTCGAGAACCTGGGCCTCGACCTCACGTACGCGTGGCAGAATACCGATGACCAGCTTCTTCGGGTTCCGCAGCCGGCCTTCGTGGGCTTCTCGAGCCAGTGGCAGAACGCGGGCGAGATCGCGGCGCAGACGTACGAGGTATCACTGCGCTACGCGGCGATCGACGAGCAGGATCTGGGGCTGCAGTTCCGGCTGAACCTCGACAGGACGAAGCAGGAGATCACGCGCCTGGACGTACCCGACTTCACCCAGGGGACCTTCTTCGTATCCGAGGGTCGTCCGCTGGGCGAGTTGTGGGGCGAGGTGCTGGCCACGAGCTGCGCGGATCTGGCGCCGGTCGGCGTGTCGGCTTCGGATTGCGCGGCGAACTTCCAGGTGAACGATGACGGGCTGCTCGTCGCGACGGGCGGCGCCCAATACACCGAGGGATTCAGCAGCAAGCTGTGGGGCACGACGGTCGACGTTAACTCCGAAGACGGCACTCGCACGTACCAGTGGGGCCACCCATTCTACGTCCAGGACTATTCCCCCGCCTGTGTCGCCAAGAACCCCTCCAACTACATGGAGAAGTGTCGGCTGACGGAGTTCCTGCCGTACGGGAACACCACGCCCGACTTCAACGGCGCGTTCGCGATGAACTTCCGGTACAAGGGCCTCAGCGTGAACAGCCTGCTGGAAGCTTCGGTCGGACACTCCATCTACAACAACACGGCCCAGTGGGCGCTTCGCGAGTTGCGCGGCGAGGACGTGGACCAGACGGGCAAGCCGCTGGAGCTCAACAAGCCCACCGGGTACGCGTCGGTCATCTACAACGTCGGCTCGGACAACTCGTGGTTCCGCGAGGACGGCGACTGGCTCAAGGTCCGCGAGCTGTCCATCGGCTACACGTTGCCCGAGACGGCCATGGAGGCCTTGTTCGGCAGTGTGTTCGATCGGATCACGCTGAATGCCATCGGCCGCAATCTGATCACGCTGACCGAGTATCGCGGGTACGACCCCGAGGTCGGGAGAGTGGGCGGACAACTTGGCAGCGCGGCTGTGAACCGCGTGGACAGCTTCGGCTATCCCAACTTCCGGACGTTCACCTTCTCGGCGGAACTGGTTTTTTGAGTCCCCTTCATGCACGGGGGTAGGACGGACTTGGACTGAAGTAATGGAGGGGTCATGAAAAAGAAGCTGACACTACCGGCCCTGGCGCTGGCGCTGACGGTCGGCTTTTCGGGCTGCGACCTGCAGGTCGACAACCCGAATGAGCCGGACCGGGCGCGCGCCTTGGCCGGCCCGGACGATGTGGAGACGCTCATCGCGAGCTCCTTCCTCAAGGTCTGGGAAATCGGGCACTACTGGACCAACGCGAACTTCGCATTCAACCACATGTCGAGCCGCCACACGGCGACGTGGGGCAACATGGGGATGAACGACCTCGGTCGTGAGCCCCGCGAGCCGCTGCCGAACTCCCCCTCGTACGGCAGTTCGTACATATTCGAGGGGAACTGGGGTGACGCCTACTCCGGCATCTCGGGGGCTTCGGACGGGATCCGGGCCATCGACGAGGGTCTCGAGATCGGCCCCGGAGGCGAGCGCAACGCACGCGCACGCGCGTTCGCGATGGCGAGTCAGGCGATGCTCTCCTGTCTGCTGGCGTTGTGGTACGACCAGGCGTTCATCGTCGACGAGACGACGGATCTGACGGGCGAACTGGAGACGGCCGACTACAACGCCGTCTTCGCGTACGCGATGAACAGGCTGGACGAGGCGGAAGCTGCGGTTCGCGCGTCCTCGTTCACGCTTCCGGACACGTGGATCAACGGCAACCCCTGGGACAACAACCAGTTCGCCGACTATCTGGTGAGCTGGAAGGCACGTTGCGCGGCGAACCTGCCCCGAACCGACGCCGAGGCCGCCGGCGTGAACTGGAGCAAGGTCATACAGGACGCGCAGAACGGGATGCGCGACGTCGTCGTAATCGGTGAGGACCGATCTTCCGGGACTCCGTGGTGGAGCGGCATCAAGATCTTCATGCAGGAGAACAATACCTGGCACCGGATGCACATGGACTGGGTCGGCATGGCGGATCAGAGCGGGGAGTATCAGGATTGGCTCTCGACACCGACGGAACAGCGTACGGCCCGCAGGCTCACGTTCGGCGACGACAAGCGCTTCCCGGCGGTGAACGAGAACGGCACGTTGGGGGAGAGCGTGAGTCCGACGGCCGCGTCCACCGGTCCGGTCGCCCGGTACAACGCGACGATCATCTTCCGGCCGGAGCGCGGCACGTACCGCCAGTCGCACTACGGAGACACGCGGTACGAGCACTACACTCTGAGTTGCAGCCGGTGTGAGTTCGGCACGATGGAGTCCATGACGTCGAACGAGATGGACCACTACGTCGCCGAGGGGCACTACCGCATGGGCAACTTCGGGGGCGCCGCCGACGTCATCAACGTGACGCGCGCCCAGGCGGGCCTGCCTCCCGCGCCGGCGAACCCGACGGACGCGGTGCCGTCCAATGCGGCGGGCGAGTGCACGCCGAGGAAGCGGTACGACGTGCAGGGACGTTGCGGCAACCTGCGCGACGCGATGTGGTGGGAGCACTTCGAGAACGTGTTCAACGTCTTTGGCGGGTTGGAGTTCTGGCACGGACGGCGCAACGATATCCTGCCGGCGGGGACGGCGTTGCAGTTGCCGATGCCGGCCGCCGACCTCGAGGTTCTGCAGCGGGACATCTACACCTTCGGCGGGGGTGAACCGAGTTCGGCCGGCAGCCCCATACCGCCGGCCGTGGTTCCGGGCAGTCTCGATTCCGCGCTGCAGCGGGCGGCATTCGCGCTGCAACGTCTCCAGAAGAGCCTGGCCGTGGAGCGGCGGGCGGCGAACGCCGATCTCGTCGTGCGTTAGCACTCTCCGCGGTACATCGGGCCGATGGAAGAGGCCACCGGGTTCGTCCCCGGTGGCCTCTTTCGCGTCCGCGGCCGGACGTGTCAGAAAAGCGGGACTTCGGACGTTTCCTCGTTGTGTGGCGGTCGTCCGCCGCACTAGCTTCCGGCTACGGAGATGGTCCCGAGCAAGCATACAGAGGCATACATGAGACCGAGAGCCACGCACTTCCTGGCGACATGCGCAGTCCTGATCGGTTTGGCCGGCGTGTCCACGACCGGGTGTCTGGACCTCACGGTCGGGCCCACGGTTCCGGCCGTTGATTCGACGGAAGACACCGCGCTCGATGAGCCGGGCGACACGAATCCGGGGAACAACATCGTCCCGATACTCCCGGAGAGCCGCTAGCGATTCGGGCGCCCAGCGCGCCCTGACGGGGTCCGGCCTGCCATCCTCCGGCGCCGACGCCTCGCTGCGGGCAGTGGCCGTCGGGATGGGATCGAATCTGGGTTCTCGCATCGACCATCTGCGCGCCGCCGCACGGTGTCTGGCGAAGAAGGTGCTGGTCGAGCCCCGGTTCTCCAGGGTCTACGAGACCGCGCCCGCGTACGGCCTGGACCAGCCCGCCTACCTGAACGCCTGCTGCGTCGGCTGGACTCGTCTCGAGCCCGACGCCCTGCTCGTCTCGCTCAAGGACCTCGAATCGGACGCGGGGCGCGACCCGGACGCGCCGAGATTCTCCTCCCGCCCTCTCGATCTCGACATCCTTCTCTACGCGGACGAAGTTGTCGAGGCGCCGCACCTCGCGATTCCACACGCCGCGCTGGCGGAGCGGGCCTTCGTTCTCCTGCCGCTGGCGGAGGTTGCCGGCGCCTGGCGACATCCCGCGCTCGGGTGCTCGATCGCCGAGTTGGCGACCGCTCTCGACCCGGCGGGCGTCACCCTCACGGACCTGCGCCTCGCGGGCGCTTCCGATGGAGGTTCATGAGCCGCAGGACGCTGGAAGTTCAGGTCACTGAAGGCGGGAGCTACCCGATTCACATCGAACCGGGGCTGCTCGCCGAAGCCGCATCGGTCTGCCGGCGGCATGCGCCGGCGCACCGCTACGCCGTGATCGCGGACTCGCAGGTCGCGCGGCTCTATGGCGCCGGGATCGTCTCCCGCCTGGAGGAGACGGGTCTCGCCGCCGATCTGTTCTCGTTCCCGGCGGGCGAGTGGAACAAGAGTCGCGAGCAGTGGGCCGCGCTGAGCGATCGCATGCTTCAGGCGCGGTTCGGTCGCGACTCGGCCGTCGTCGCGCTCGGAGGCGGGGTCGCGGGGGATCTGGCCGGTTTCGTCGCGGCCACGTACATGCGCGGCGTTCCCGTCGTTCAGATTCCCACGACGCTGCTGGCCATGCTGGACAGTTCCGTGGGGGGCAAGACGGGCGTCGATACCGAGGCGGGCAAGAATCTGATCGGGGCCTTCCATCACCCATCGGCCGTGCTCATCGATCCCGCCGTCCTGGAGACGCTGCCGCGGCACCAGCGCTGCGCCGGGCTGGCGGAGGCCGTGAAGACGGCGGCGATTCTCGATGCGGAACTCTGGGACTGGATGGTGAGCGGGTCCGCGGCGCTGTCGAGCGGCGACCCGGAGGCCGCCTCGGAACTCATCGAGCGCGTGGTGCGGCACAAGGCGGCGGTGGTCGGCGATGACCCGCTGGAGCGGGGCCGGCGGGAGATCCTGAACTTCGGACACACGGTCGGCCACGCTCTGGAGACGCTCGAAGGCTACAAACTCCTCCATGGCGAGGCCGTCGCCGCGGGTATGCGCGCCGAGTCGCGCCTCGGAGAATTGCTCGGGATTACGGAGCGCGGCACCTCCGAACAGCTCGCCGCACTGCTGGAGGCGTGCGGGCTCGGCGGCGACTGGGAGACCGACCGCGAGCCAACCGAGATTCAGGATGCGATGTCGAAGGACAAGAAGGCTCGCCTGGACCGGATCCGCTGCGTATTCCTTTCGCGACTCGGCGAGGTGGCTACCGACGCGGATGGACGACACAGCTTCGCTCTGGGCGAGGAAGATCTCGGAGAACCGCTCGCGACGGCTTTACGCCCAGCCCGGCGAGTTTGAGATTGTCGGACGTGATCCCGGCCGAACCGTCACCGACCACTGCGCTCAGCATCGCCGATCTCTTCGCCCGACACGCGGAGTTGAGCCCGCACGCGCCCTGCATACTCGCGCGGGGCGGGTCGTGGAGCTATTCCCGCGTCGCGTCGCACGCGCGCGCCCTGGCGGTGGGGCTTCACAACCTGGGGGTCGAGCCCGGGGACCGGGTCGCCGTCCAGTTGCCCAACTGGCCCGAATTCGTGATCTCCGTCCTCGCGGTCGCGGAAGCGGGCGCCATCCTCGTGCCCATCGGCCCGAACTGCTCGGCGCGCGAACTGCGTTTCGCGCTGCGGAATTCCGAAGCCGCCGTCGCGATCTCGGCCGAGGACTGGGATGGCGTGGACTATCTCCAGCGGTTCGAGCACCTCCTCAGCGGGCTGCCGGACCTGCAGTACGTGGTGACGGTCGGAGAGGAGGATCTCTGGTATGACGACCGGATCTTCCAGTTCGAGGACCTCATCGCGAGCGGCCGCGGCCGGGAAGTCCCGCCGGCGGATGTGGACGTGCACCGGGATCCCTGCGCGATTCTGTACACACCCGGGACGACGGGGGCTCCGAAGGGAGTCGTCCTCACGCACGACAACCTGGTGCGGACCGCCCTCGCGACGGCCGCGCGGCTGGGGTTGGACGGCGACGACCGGACGCTGTGCATCGTCCCGCTGCCGAACATCTTCGGGCTCACCGCCCTGCTCACGACGCTCGGCACCGGCGGGGCGCTGGTATTGCAGGAGACCTTCGACGCGGCGGGCGCGCTCGCGCTTGCGCGGGAGCACGAGGCCACGGTCGTACACGGTGTCCCGACCATGTTCGTGATGCTGCTGCGGGCGCTGGAAAGCGGCGGGGCCCGGCCCGACTCCGTGCGCACCGGGCTCATCGCGGGCGCCCCGGTCGGCGATGTCCTGGTGCGCGACCTGCGCCGTCGCCTGGTCCCCGATCTCGAGAGCGCCTACGGTCTCACCGAGACCTCCCCCACGGTCTCGATCACGACCCGGTCGGATCCCGAGTCGAAGCGAGCCCACACGGTGGGCCGCCCGCTCGAAGGGGTCGAGCTCAGGGTGCTCGATGAGGCCGGCGGGGAACTCCCCAACGAGTCCGTGGGTGAACTCGCCGTGCGTGGTTTCAACGTGATGCACGGGTACTTCCGTCAGCCCGGCCAGACCCGAAAAACCATGACGGAAGACGGCTTCCTGAAGACGGGCGACCTTGCGATGGTCGACCCCGAGGGTTACCTGCATATCGTCGGTCGCCTGAGCGACGTGATTCTTCGCGGGGGTAACAGCGTACACCCTGCCGAAATCGAAGCGCAGCTCCGGTCCCACCCCGCGGTGGAAGAAGCGGTGGTTCTCGGGATCCCCAACGACGTGCTGGGTGAACTCATCTGCGCCTGCGTGATCACTGCCGAAGGGGCCCTGATCACGGCCGACGAAATCCGCGATTTCTGCCACGAGTCTCTGGCAGAGCACAGAGTGCCGGATCTCATTCACTTTCTGGATGAGCTTCCGGAAGCCTCCAGCGCACAAGCGCGCCGCGTGAGCTTGGCCCGCGTCATACGCGCGGAGGCCGACTAGGCAGCCACGGGCTGCCGGAACCAGATCGCCGCGGCGGTCGTCGGGCAAAGCGGCCCGCGGCCGGACCGGCGAAAACGCGAACCGTGGTCCGTAGACCCCTCTCACCATCCCCCCCGCCACCGGGGGCGAGGCGGAGGGGCCTCGCCGGACCGTTCGCGACAACGAACGGAACAAGAGGACATGAACGACATGTACATGCGGGCGCCCCATCGGCGCTCCTCCGCCGATATGGCAGCTGCCGCGGCGCTTCTCATCGATTTCGACAACGTCACCATGGGGATCCGGTCCAACCTGGGCCAGGAACTCCGAAACTTCCTCGACTCGGACATCATCCGGGGCAAGGTGGCCGTACAGCGGGCGTACGCGGACTGGCGACGCTATCCCCAGTACATCGTGCCGCTCTCCGAGTCCTCCATCGATCTCATCTTCGCGCCCGCCTACGGGTCGTCGAAGAAGAACGCCACCGATATCCGACTCGCGATCGACGCGCTCGAACTGGTGTTTACGCGCCCCGAGATCGCGACCTTCATTCTCTTCTCGGGGGACTCCGACTTCTCGAGTCTCGTCCTGAAGCTGAAGGAGTACGGGAAGTACGTGATCGGCGTGGGGCTCCAGGAGTCCGCATCCGACATCCTCGTCCAGAACTGCGACGAGTACTACAGCTACAACCGGGTGTCGGGACTCCAGTCGGCCGACGAAACGCAGACCGAGAAGCACGATCCGTGGGAGTTGACGAGCCGGGCCGTCGCGCGCATGGCCGAGCGCGGCGATGTCATGCGGTCGGATCGGCTGAAGCAGGTGATGCTGGAGATGGATCCGGGCTTCGACGAGAAGACGACCGGTTTCTCCCGATTCAACCGATTCCTGAGTGAAGCGGCCAAACGCGGGCGGATCGTGCTGCAGAAGCGGGAAAACGGCCAGTACGATGTCGGCCTGCCTTCCGGCGCGGCGTCGGCGTCGGCATCAGCGTCGGCGGCGGGCGGCGAGGCGGCGTCCTCCCGGGCGGAGACCCCGACGGCCAGGAGCCGCGGTCGGCGTGGACGCCGCGGAGGCTCCGGCCGCGGCCGTGCGTCCGCCCCGAAAACCTCGAGCGAGCGAGCGCCCGCGAAAGCCGGGAAACCGTCGGCGAAGGTGACGGGATCTTCGGCTGCTCCGGCCGTCGAAGGCGCCTACGAGGCGCTGAAGCGCGCGGTGGCCGAGCTCTCGCGGAACGGAGCCCCGGTCCGCGACTCGATGGTCAAGCGCAAGCTCCTGCAGTACGACGCCACGTTCGATGAGGGCACCTTCGGCTTCAGCAAGTTCAGCCTGTTCCTGAGGGCAGCGCACGATGCGGGCGTCGTCGCGATGTCGCGGCACGAGGACGGCAATCACTATCTGACCGTGGCGGCTGCGCCGGCCGCGCCGGCGAGCGGGGCGGAGCCGACGGCGCCCGCAAGCGAGGACGATGGGGGCGGGCGGTCCGCGCTGTCCGCTGCGGCGAGGGCCGCACGCAAGACGCTCGGCCGCTTCGGGATCGGATCGGCGCCCAGGAGCGAGCCGGCGCCTCGGAGCAAGCCGGCGCCCGGGAGCAGGGCCGCGCCCGCGAGCAAGCCGGCGCCCCCCAGCAAGCCGGCGCCGCAGCGTGCGCCATCGTCTCCGGCGGCCGGGGCGGACACGCCGAGGCAGCGAAAAACGCCGGCTCAGCAGCGGAAGTCGGAGCCGCCTCGAGCCGAACGCGCCGGGAAGGACCCGGCCGGCGCGCAGGACGCAAGGACGGCCGCGAAAGGCCGGGCGGATCAGGGCCGGGCGGATCAGCGAGATGGCAGGTCTGCCGCGCGCCGCGGCCAGCCGAAGGCGCGGGAACAGCGGGCCCCGAGGCCGGATCGTGAGCAGGCGACGCCGAAGAAGGAGCCCGCGGCGCCCACGCCGCAGCGCGAGCCGGAAGCCCGGGAAAGCCAGCCGAGCGCCCGGGAGAAGACGCCTTCCCGGCGCACGCTCGGGCGTTACCGGTCGGGATCCCGCGGGCGGACCGCTGCGCCGAGTGCGGCGAAGAAGGCAGGCGCGCCTCGCATCGGCCCGGTCGCCGATGAGGAACCGGCCACGGGCAAGGCGAAGAAGGAAGCGAAGCGCGCGGACGCTCCGACTCGCAGCCGGCCCGCGGCACGCAAGGCCGGAGGGGCCGGGAAGTCGGCCGGCGGCGCCGCCAAGCCGGCCGCGAAGCCCGCCGGGGGACCCATCGGGCACATGGTCCGCAACTATGCGGGCGTCGGGAAGCGGACCGCGGAGGTGCTCTTCGACCACTTCGGCGACCGAGTGTTCGAGGTCATCGACTCCGAGCCGGCGCGCCTGACCGAAGTGCTCTCGGAAGGCCGGGCGAAAGTGGTCCGCGCAGCCCGGCGAGCAGAGCGGGAAAGCTGAACGACTCGGCCGGTCCGGGCCCTCGGTCCGGACCGATCGACGCCGACTTTCTCTCTCGCTCCGCCGTCGAAGTGGCCCGGGCACTGCTCGGCTGCACGGTGCGCTCCGACTGCGCCGGCGAGCGGACCGCCGGCCGGATCGTCGAGACGGAAGCCTACACGGGGCCCGAGGACGACGCCTGCCACGCGGCCGAGCGGATCGGCCGCACGGCGCGAAACGCACCGCTGTTCGGACCTCCGGGCACCGCGTACATCCACCGCAACTACGGCATCCACTGGCTCCTGAACGTGGTCACGGGACCGGAGGGCTTCCCGGCCGGCGTCCTCCTGCGGGCCGTCGAGCCAACCGAGGGTATCGATGTCATGCGCCGCCGCCGCGGCCGAGCGGAACTCACCAACGGCCCGGCCCGGCTCGCCCAGGCGCTCGCGGTGGGTCCCGACATGCAGGGGCATCGACTTGACCATCCCCCGCTCTCCGTGCATTGGGGCGAGCCCGTCCCGGAGGCGGTCGTGCGGGTCACGACGCGGGTCGGGATCTCGCGCGCGGCGGACCAACCCCTCAGGTTTTACGATCGACGGAGCCGCTGGGTCTCGAAGCGCTGAGCCGCCCCCGCGGGCGGCGGAACCCCGGGAGGACGTGAATGGCCGAAATCGCTCTGCAGGAGGTCGGTACGTACGGCTTCGCCTCGCTTCTCCCTCCGCTGCTGGCGATTGGGCTCGCGATCTACACGCGGCAGGTCTTCCTCTCGCTGGCGGCCGGCATCTGGCTCGGACACACGATTCTCTCCGGCTGGAACCCGGCCGCGGGCGCCGCGGGCGCGATCGATGGCGCGATCGGCGTGCTCGGCGACGCGGGCAACGCGCGGGTCATCGTCTTCACGTTCCTCATCGGCGCCCTCATCGCCACGGTGGAGGCGAATGGCGGCATGCGAGGCTTCGTGCGCTGGGTCGAGGAAGCCCGCTGGGTGACGAACGCCCGGCGCGCCCAGATCATGGCCTGGCTGATCGGGATCGTCGTCTTCATCGAATCGAATCTTACGATCCTCGTCGCGGGCTCCGTGTCGCGGCCCCTCTTCGACCGCTTCAGGATCTCGCGAGAGAAACTGGCCTACATCGTGGACTCGACCTCGGCGCCCGTCTGCATCCTCATCCCCTTCAACGCGTGGGGCGCGCTGGTTCTCGGGATCCTGACCGAGCAGGGCGTGGCCAACCCGCTCGGCGTCTTTCTCGTCGCGATTCCGCTCAACCTCTATGCCGTCGCGGCCCTCGTCCTCGCGGGCCTGACGGCCTTCCGGGGCTGGAACTGGGGCCCGATGAAGAAAGCCGAGGCGCGCACGCGGGACGGGCGTCTCCACTGGGACCACGCCGTGGCGCTCGCGGATCCGGAGGAGATCGCGCCGCCGCCGCCCGAGGGCGTCGCGCTCAAGCCTCGCAACATGCTGATCCCCATCGCGGCCATGGTCGTCTCCATGCCGCTGTTCATGTGGGTGACGGGGGGCGGGTCGATTGCGGAGGGGTCCGGTACCACGAGCGTGCTGTGGGCGGTGCTCGTGGGGCTGGCCCTGGCCTGGCTCCTGGCTCTGGGGCAGCGCTCTCTCGACATCGAAGCGCTGAGTCGCGTGGGATTGAAGGGGGCGGGGGCGCTCACCGGAATGGCGGTGGTGCTCTGGCTCGCGCTGTCGCTCGGCGATGTGACGAGGTCGCTGGGGACGGGTCTCTATGCGGCGGGCGTCGTCGGAGACACCTTCCCGCTCATGGTGCTGCTGCCGCTCGTGTTCGTCGTCACGGGCGTGATCGCCTTCGCCACCGGAAGCAGTTGGGGGACGTTCGCGATCATGCTCGCGGTGGCCGTCCCGCTCGCGAACGCCCTCGGCCTGCCGCCCGCGCCGTTCGTGGCCGCGGTGCTGTCGGGTGGCATCTTCGGCGACCACTGCAGCCCGATCAGCGATACGACGATCATCGCCTCGCTCGCGTCGGCGACCGATCACATCGAGCACGTCCGCACGCAGATTCCCTATGCGCTCGTCGCGGGAGGCATCGCGACCGCGGGCTTCGCCGTCGTCGGAGCCCTGATGTGAAGCACGTCCTGCCCGTCTCATGGACCGAGACCGGCGGGCGAGGGCGCGTCGGCGGGGTAGGGCTGACGGAACTCGCCGTCCGATTCGGGACGCCGCTGGTCGTCGTCGACGAAAGCCATCTCGAAGACCGTCTCGCCCGTTTTCGCGCCGCCTTCGGACCGGACGCCGGACTGACATACGCCGGAAAGGCCTTCCTGTGCGGGGCCCTGGTGCGGATTCTGGCCCGGAAGGGCTGGCTGGTGGACGTCGTCTCCGGCGGGGAACTCGAACTCGTGCGGCGAGCGGGCTTCCCGATGCGCGACGTCATCCTCCATGGGAACGCCAAATCGGCCGCCGAGTTGGAACGAGCCGTCGGGTACGGGGTGGGCCGGGTCGTCATCGACCATCCGGCCGAGGTCGATGACCTCCGGAGGGCCGCGGCCGCGGCAGAGTCCGACCATCGTCCCGACCTGCTCCTGCGACTGAACGTGGATCTGACCCCGGAGACGCACGAGAAGGTGCGGACCGTGGGGCCGGGCACGCATTTCGGGATGTCGCCGGCCATCGCGGGGTCCGTCGCGCGCCGGATCGCGGGCGCGGGAGGGTGGCGCCTGACGGGCGTCCACATCCACGCGGGCAGCCAGATTCGGGATGCCGCGCTCTTCTCCCGGGTCGCGGAGGCGGCAGTGGATTTCGTGGCGCCGCTGCGGCTCTGTTTTCCCGAGATGGTCGACCTGGATCTCGGGGGCGGGCTCGCGGCGCCCTACCGCGCCGGGGAAGTGGCGCCCTCCCCGCGGCGGTATGCCGAGGCGCTGCGGGCCGGCCTGCGCCGGTCCAACGCGGCGGCGCGGCTGGGCGCGTACCGGCTCATCGTCGAACCGGGCCGGTCCGTGATCGCGAACGCCGGGCTCACCCTCTACACGGTTCACGCGCGCAAGCGTCTCGATGGGGCCGCGGAGGCACTGGCCGTGGACGGCGGGCTCTCCGACAACCCGCGCCCCTCGCTGTACGGGGCGAGCTACGAGGTGCTCAACGCTTCGCGCGCGCTCGGCGAGACCGGGCGGACGTTTCGCGTCGTGGGAAGGCACTGCGAGTCGGGCGACGTGGTCGTGCCGTCGGCGACGCTGCCCGCCGACACCGAGGTGGGCGACGTGCTCGCCATCCCGGGCACGGGCGCCTACGTGTTCGCGATGTCGAGCCGGTACAACGGGGTCGGACGCCCCGCCGTCATCTTCGTGCGGGACGGCGCGGCGCGGGAGGTGATCCGCCGCGAAACGGACGACGACCTGCTGGCGTGCGACCTGGCGCTCGGCAGCCCGGAAGCGGCCCGGATCGCCCGCCCGGTCAGCGCCGCCGCAGTTCCGCCGTCGCGAGCACGCTGACGTCGGGGTCGAAGCGCACGCCGTCGGCCCCCGCGGCGCCCGGGATGCGCAGCGTCGCTTCCCGGGAGTCGACGCGCACGCTCGCGCGACGGCCATCGGCGGCGCCCCCCTCGACCTCGAACTCGAGATCGAGCGTGAACACCGGCCACTCCGCCGGCTGCGCCTGGCGGATCGAGAGCACGAGATCCTCCGCCTCCGGGCCCCATTCCACCTCGAGTCGCGGGTGTCCGGGGCCGTGGACCCACTGGTCGAAGAACCAGCCCAGTTCGCGGCCCGAGGCGCGCTCGAACGCCTCCCGCACGTCGCGGGTCAGGGCGGCGCCGTGGAGATGACCGGCGTAGTAGTCCCGGATCCCGCGGAAGAACGCTTCGTCCCCCATGTGACGGCGCAGCATGTGGAGGACCCAGGCGCCCTTCTGGTAGTTGTTCCGGTTCAGGAGGTCGAAGAGCTGGTTGGAGCTGGAGTCGACGATCGCCTGCCCAACGACGTCCGACCCCACCGCGACCTCGCGGCTCCCGCTCATGAGCGCCCGAAACGCCTCCGTCCCGTCCCGGGCCTCGAAATAGAGCGGGCCGAAGTAGCTCGCGAATCCCTCGCTGACCCACAGGTGGTTCCAGGACGCCGGGCTCACCGCGTCGCCGAACCACTGGTGCGCGGTCTCGTGCGCGATGACCCCCTCGCCCATGCGCCGCTCCTCCCAGGCTCCGCGCCCGTAGAAGATCGCGCTCGAGTTCTCCATGCCCCCGAATCGGGTCGACGACTCCACGTGGGCGAGTTTCTCGTACGGATACGGCCCGATCAGCTCGCTGTAGAAGTCGAGCATGTCCGGCGCGCGCGAGAAGCGTTCGGCCCCGTAGTCGCCATCGCCCGCCAGCGCCCACACGGAAACGGCCGCGCAGGCCTCCCCTTCTCCTCCGGGACGAGGCGCCGCCGGGGAGAGTCCGCAGCCCGCCGCGCCGAGAGGGCGACGCTCGAAGCGGGCCATCCCCACGACCATCGTATAGGAGGGGATCGGCGCGCCGGAATCCGTCTCCCAGACCCACACTGTCCCACCCTCGGCCCCCGGACGCGTCTCCACGAGGCGCCCGTTGGCGATGACCTCGAACCCCGCCGGGGCCAGTACCTCGAAGCGGGCGGTGGCCTTGTCCAGGGGGTGATCGTTGGAGGGAAACCACCACCGGGCGCGGTTCGGCCAGTTGTCCGCGAACACGGCCGGCTCGCCGTCGCGATCCGCGCCGAAGAAGAGGCCGTTCTGCGGGGAACCTCCGTATTCGACGCGGATCTCGCGCTCCACGGCGGCGGCTGTCGCCTCGAACGGACCGACCGTGAGCACCGAGCCGCCGCGCCCGTACTCGACGGCCCGGCCGTCCATCGTCACGGACGCCACCTCCAGCCCGATGAAGTCGAGGTCCACGCGATCCGCACCGGCGGCGAGGTCGCCCCGCAGCGTCGCGACGGCCGCGAACGCTCCCGAGGCGGGACGGGAGAGGTCGAGTTCGAGCCGATAGTGCGCGATATCGAAGCCGGCGCGGTCCGCCGGGCGGCGCAACTCCATGCCCGGTTCGGGGGCCACCGAAGCCGGGTCGAGCGTCGCCTGCTCCGCCGGAATCCGGGGCGGGCGCGGTCCCTCCGGGCCCGGACGACACCCCGCCGACAGGGCCGGGAGGAAGCACACGGCGAGAGCCGCGAGGCGGAGCGTCGGCCCGGCGAGCCTCCCTCCGTCTTGCGAAGCGACGGGCCGCGCCCCACCGTGGCGGCGCACGCTTCGTCGGGCGCGGCCCCGACGTCTGTCCGATTCCATCGCGAAACGAAGTCCGGTCATCATATCCAAGAGACTCTACGTCCGTGAGTGAGGAGGGGCACCCCTTCGCCCAACTCGGCCTCTCCTCCGACCTCGTCGAAGCCGTGGCGAGGGCGGGCTACGCCGAGCCCACCGAGGTTCAGCGCCAGGCGATCCCTGCCATCCTGGCCGGCCACGACGTGCTCGGCACCGCCCACACGGGCACGGGCAAGACGGCGGCCTTCACCCTCCCGGCGGTGCAGCGCCTCGCGGCCACGGAACCGTCCACCGCCCCGCGAGGCCTCGTCATCACGCCGACGCGCGAACTCGCGCAGCAGGTCGCCGCCGCCGTCACGACGTACGGCGCGGTGTCCTCGATCGAGTCCGTCGTCGTCCATGGCGGCACGCCGCTGGGACCCGAAAAGGCGGAACTCGCGTTCGGGTGCGACGTGCTCGTCGCCACGCCGGGCCGCCTGCTCGATCACATCAAGCGCGGGAACGCGGACCTGTCCCGGGTCGAAGTCCTCGTGCTCGATGAGGCCGACCGCATGCTCGACATGGGATTCATCGACGATGTGAAGGAGATCGTTCGCCACACGCCGGACGACCGCCAGACGCTTCTCTTCTCGGCGACGATGCCCAATGGCGTCCGCTGGCTTGCCCATCAACTGATGACCGACCCCGAAGAAGTCCAGATCGGGCGCGAGACGGCGGCGGCCGGAATCCGCCAGGTCCTTCACCCGGTGGACTGGTCGCAGAAACACGCCCTCCTTCACCATCTGCTCGGGGAGTGGCCGGAGGGACAGGTGCTCGTCTTCACGCGCACGCGGGTGACGGCGACCTACCTCGCGGACTACCTGCGGTCCCACGATGTCGCGGTAGCGGGCCTGCACGGCGGCAAGCACCAGGACCAGCGCGACAAGGCGCTGCGCCGCTTCCGGGAAGGCTCGATCCGCGTCCTCGTCGCCACGAACGTGGCCGCGAGAGGGTTGGACATCCGCGGCATCCGCCATGTTGTGAACTTCGACGTGCCCGAAGATCCCAGAGACTACGTGCACCGCGTAGGCCGCACCGCCCGCGGCGACGACACCGGCGACGCGATTACGCTCATGGCCGCGAGCGACTGGGTCGAGATCCGAGCCATCGAGCGTCTGCTGGGCGAGACGATCGAGCGCCGCGTCGTCCCCGGCTTCGAACCCGACGTGGAGCCGCCGCCCCCCGAGGAGGTGGAGGTCGAGCGCCCCGAGCCCACCGCCCTGCGGCGCGGGATCCGGCGCAGGCGGTAGCTCCGGCCCGGCTTTCGCCCCGGGCCGCGCGGGGCCCATATTCGGCTGTCGTTTCGCGCGGTTTCTTTCCGGAGGATTTCATCATGTCTGTCGCTCTCGGCTCCCGCTCTCCCCGCAACGTCATGACGCCCCGCGTCGCGCTCGCGGCTCTGTTGCTCCTGGCTCTGCCCCCGGTCGTTGAAGCCCAGCGCACCGCCAAGCCGGTGCTGCACGGGCGCCACTGGATGGCGATCACCGGCAAGCCGCTCGGCGCCACCGCCGGGGCGCGCATGTTCCACCAGGGCGGAAACGCGGTCGACGCGGCCGCCGCCATGCTCGCCGCGACCTCCACCATGTGGGACGTGCTCTCGTGGGGAGGGGAGACGCAGGCGCTCATCTATCATCCGGTAGAGGAGCGCGTCATCGGCGTCAACGCCCTCGGCGCGGCGCCGAGCGGCGCGACCCCCGACCGCTACCGCGCGGAGGGCCACGACGACTTCCCGCCCGAGTTCGGTCCGCTGTCGGCCGTGACCCCCGGCACGCCCGGCGGGCTCATGACGATGCTGGCCGAATGGGGCCGGCTGAGCCTCGCCGACGTGCTGCGGCCCTCCATCGAGATGGCGGACGGATACCCGATCGAGGCCGACGCGGCGCGCCGCATCCGGAATACGGTGGATGAGATCCGGCAGTGGCCGTCGTCCATGGATGTCTACTTCACGCACCCGGACGACGCGGAAAACCCCGGCCCGCGGGAGGGCGAGATCTTTCGGCAGCCGGGACTGAAGCGGACGCTCGAACGGCTCGTGAAAGCCGAGGCCGAGGCACTGGCGGGAGGCGCGAGCCGCAGGGAAGCGATCTACGCCGCGTACGACGCCTTCTACCGGGGAGAAATCGCGGCGGACTTCGTCGCGGGCGCGCAGGCGGCCGGCGCGCTCATCACGATGGAGGACATGGCGAACTGGCAGGTCTACCTGGAGGAACCCGTCACCGCCAACTACAAGGGGATCGACGTCTACAAACTCACGACCTGGGTGCAGGGGCCCGTGATGCTGCAGGCGCTCAACATGGCCGAGCAGCTCGACCTCAAGGGCATGGGCTACAACAGCGCGAACTATCTCCACGCCCTCTATCAGGTGATGAACCTCTCGTTCGCCGACCGCGACTTCTACTACGGCGACCCCTACTTCCCGCCCGCGGAACCGATCGAGGGACTTCTCTCGAAGGACTACGCGAGGGCCCGGCTCGAGGCCATCGACTGGGACCGGAACGATCCGAACGCGGGGCCCGGCGATCCCTATCCCTTCCAGGGGGAGGAGAACCCCTTCACCGACCTGCTCGAACGCTGGGGGACGCGGGCCGCCGTCACGACGGAACAGGGAGTCGAACTGTCCGCGGGCGATCACGCGGAACTCGACGAGGATTTCTATCTCGGCACGACCTCCGTACAGGCGGCGGACGCGGAGGGCTGGGTCGTCTCCATCACGCCTTCCGGCGGCTGGATTCCCGCCGTCGTCGCCGGGGAAACCGGGATCGGGCTCTCGCAGCGGGCCCAGAGCTTCGTGCTCGACGAGGCGGACAACCCGTACAACGTGATCGAACCCGGAAAGCGGCCGCGCGCCACGCTCACGCCGGGCATGGCGCTCAAGGACGGCCGTCCCTTCCTCTCCTTCGCCGTTCAGGGGGGAGACGGACAGGACCAGAACCTGCTCCAGTTCTTCCTCAACGTGGTCGAGTGGGACATGAACGTGCAGCAGGCGGTCGAGGCGCCGAACATGAACAGCTACCAGATGCGGGGTTCATTCGGCCAGCACGAGACGCGCCCGGGACGGATGCTGCTGCAGGACGCGACGCCGCCCTGGATCCGCTCCGCCCTCGACTCGATGGGGTACGAACTCACCTTCGCGGAGCGCACATCGGGGCCGATCAACGCGATCTTCTTCGACTGGGAGAACGACGCCTTCTGGGGTGGCTCGAGCCACCACGGCGACGACTACGGCATCGCATGGTGACCGCTCCCTATTCGCCGCGCTCCATCACGTCGAACAGATCGTAGCGCCCCGGTGAAGGGCTCCGGCCGCCCGAGCCGTCGCCGGGGACGCCCCCCTCCCCGTCGGCGGGCCGGAGTGCGCCGGGGTCCGCGGGCCGCCGCAGGTGCCAGTCCGTCGCGCGCTGGTACGCCGCGATGACGGCGAGCAGGTGGTGTTCCGCGTAGGGTTCCGCGCCGAACATGCCCCCGATGGGTCTCGGGTGTCCCGTCGACCCGGTCTCGAATCCGATCGGGAAGCCGATGAGCGGCAGCCCCACCATGTCGAAGGGGTAGGGCGCGGTCTGCGTCACCAGGTCGCAGCGGCCGAACACCTCGTCGAGGACCTCCTCCAGGAGGACGAGCCGCGCCCGCGAGCCGCGCACGTACTCGGCCGCGGGAAGGAGCAGCCCGTTGACCCACGGCGCGAGCGAGACGCCGAACTTCCTCACGTCGTCCCGAAGGTGTTCGAGGAAGATCTCCGAGCGCTCCGGGAGCCGCACGTTGTTGAAGTTGAAGCTCGTCAGCGTCTCCCAGTGGGTCGGGAAGTCGAGTTCGACGATTTCCGCTCCCGCGTCCTCGAGCGTTGCGAGCATGCGCCGCCGCGCCTCCGCCGTCGCCACTTCGCGACGGTACGCCGCCTGGGTCCGCTCCCGCCGCGGGAACGAGCTTCCGATGCGGTCGACATCGGGGTCCGGTTCGGGCCCCGGGTCCGCCGGGGGCTCCGGTTCGTCCAGGAAGCCCGGCAGAACGCCGATCCGCACCGCCCCTCCGCGCTCCGGATGCGTGAGCGCGCCGCCGTCCCCGCTCACCGCCCCCAGGTAGTCCGGGACCGGCGGGAGGCCGAGGGATCGGGGGTCGGCCGGGTCGGGCCCCGCCATGACCTGCAGCATCAACGCCGCGTCCACCGCGTCCCTGGCCAGCGGGCCCGGATGATCTCGCGTGTAGGTGAGAGGGAGGATGCCGTGCAGCGAGACCCGGCCCATCGTCGGCTTGATGCCCGTCAGCGCCTGTGCGTTCGACGGGTTCGTGATCGAGCCGCCCGTCTGCGTCCCGGTGCTCGACGGGGCCATGCGCGCCGCGACCGCCGTCGCCGACCCGCTCGACGACCCGCCCGGGCTCACATTGTCGTGGTACGGGGCCCATGCGTTCACCGTCGTGCGCTCCCCCGTGGGGGTCGAGGCGGCCGTCGTCGCGAGCGGTCCCATCTGGGTCTTGCCGAGCAGGATCGCGCCCGCGTCGCGAAGCCGCGCCCACGAGGTCGCGTCGAAATCCGGCACGAAGTCCTCGAAGATGAACGAGTTGGCCGTCGTGCGGACGCCGGCGGTGAAATAGTTGTCCTTGATCGCGAGCGGCACGCCCGTCAGCGGCGCCCGTCCGCGCGTCCCGTCCGCGGTCCGGGCCGCCTCGAGCGCGGCCTGGGAAACCACCGTGTTGAACGCCTGATAGCGGGGGTCCCACCGGCCGATCCGCGCGAGATACGCCTCCACGAGTTCGACCGCGCCCACGTCGCCGTCACGAAGGAGCCGCGCCGCTTCGGCGAGCGTGAGTTCGGTCAGGTCCGCAGGTTGCGGACGGCCCGCCGGCGGAAGGTGCAGTTCGCCGACGCGTCCGGTCGCGGCCCCGCGGCCCGCTCCGATCCCTCCGTCGGTTCCCGGCGCGATCCCTCCGTCGGTTCCCGGCGCGATCCCGGCCCGCGCGTCGGAGATCGCGCCCAGGGTCGAAGGGGTCGCAATGGCCGTCGCGGTCAGCGCCGTCATCCGCTCGAGGAAACGACGCCGATTCAGCTCACCCACGGTTCCACGCGCTCAGTTCGGCGGGATAGATGGCGGGCGCGGGCCCCAGGGGATCGAACTCGAAATCGGCGATCGCCCCGGGCGTCGACCTCAGGAAGCGGCGCGCGGACGCCATGATGCGGCGCTGATCGGCCGGCGCATCCTCATCGTCGTCGGGAAGCACGGAGAGATCGACGCCCGCGAGCGCGAGGCGCGTGCGGATGTACGCGTCGAGTTGTTCGTCCGTCACCTCCTGTGACGACGTGACGGAAATCGGCGGAGAGGGTCGGCGGGCCATGGCGCCTCCGTGGGGAAGAGTTCGGAAGCATCATGACTTCGGCGGTCGCCACGCGCCACCGGGGTCGCCGGTACCGCGCGCGCCAACCTCGGGCCAGCAAGGTTTGCCGCGGACCCGAAGCGGCACTAACGTTCACGCGGACGGATGCAAGGCCATATTTCTTGAGCCAACAATTGCCCATAGAGTCTCCGATCCGGAGGCGGACGTCATGCCCTGCGGGGACGGCGGAAACCGATGGGAGGGGCCGAACCGTGTTGCGGAGGGCTTCAAGAAATCCCCTTGCATCCGATTCCTACAGAGGGGGTGACCCACGGGTCGCCCCTTTTGCATCCCGGGCGGGGCGCGACGGCGCCCCGCATCCGTCGGAGGAGATCCCGGAGCACTCTTGGAGGAGATCGTGAGCGAAGAGCGCCTGTCGCGTCTCGTCCGCGAACAGCTCGAACTGCTCGGCGAGGACCCCGGCCGCGAGGGGCTCGTCCGGACGCCGGCGCGCGTGGCCGCCGCCCTGGAGTTTCTCACCCGCGGCTACGGCCAGACCGTCGAGGAGGTCATCGGGACGGCGATCTTCGAGGAACCCCACGATTCGATGGTCATGGTCAAGGACATCGAAGTCTATTCGCTGTGCGAGCACCACATGCTCCCCTTCTTCGGCAAGGCGCACATCGCGTACGTCCCGGACGGACGCATCGTCGGGATCTCCAAGTTCCCCCGCATCGTCGACGTGTTCGCCCGCCGGCTTCAGCTTCAGGAGCGCCTGACCGAGGAAATCGCGCAGGCGATCGAGGAGGCGCTCAACCCGCAGGGTGTCGGGGTTGTCGTGGAGGCCATTCACCTCTGCATGATGATGAGGGGTGTCGAGAAGCAGAACTCGAAGACGATCACGAGCGCGGTGCGCGGCCTGTTCCGCCGGGATCACCGGACGCGCGAGGAATTCCTCCGTCTGGCACACTCGCGCGACTAGGCGCGGGCAGTCGGCGAGGCGGCGACATGTTTCTCGAACTGGCTGAGGTCCTGGACTGTCCCGACTGCCGGGCGTCGGCGGGGCTCGTCGCCTTCGTCGACCGGGCGGAATCGCGTCGCGTGGTCGAGGGACGGCTGGGGTGCCCCCTGTGCGAGATCGAGGTGCCCATCCGTCGGGGGACGATGCGCTTCGACCTTTCCGACGCCGCGCGCCGCGCCACGCATGGCGCCGGGACGACCCGCCCTCCCGCGACCGCGCCCGAGGCGATCCCCGATCCGGCCGGGTCCGGCGGGGAGGCCGCTCCGGAGGCGGCAACGGAGGGGGCACTGCGCCTCGCGGCCCTGCTGGGCGTGAGCGACCGGGCCGGGATGGTCGTGCTCCTGGGCCCGAGGCTGGCCGCGCACGCCCCTCCCATCGCCCGCCTCGGAGACCGTCTCGAGGTGCTCGTCTGGCTCCCGGATCCCGCCGGCCGTTCCCCCCCGCCCGCCGTGGCCGTCGAGGATCTCGCGGCTGGCGTCGACCCTCTCCTGGGCGCCGCTCCGCTCCGCTGGCCGGTTCGCTCCGGCGCGCTGCACGGGATCGCGCTCGCGGCTCCCATTCCCCTGCCGCTGTCCGAGATCACGCGCTGCGCGCGGCCCGGCGCGCGCCTCGTCGTCGAGACTCCGACGCTGGAGGACCTCGACTCGCTCGCCGCGTCCGGGTTCGCGAAAGTCGCCTCCGACGCCACCGTCTGGGTCGGTGAACGTCGTCAAACGTAGTCCGCAATTTGCCACAGCTTGACAAAACGCTATAATTATCCGCTGTCGCCAGACGTGTGGGGATTCGTGGGAGATGTGCGGAGGTGGTGTGAGTGAGATGTACGATCCGGACTCGCTCTTGGGGGGGGGTGGCATGGTGTGGAGGAAGATCTGGGACGGTAACGGAAGGCGCCGACGGAAGCGGCCGGACTTCTACGAGGAAGGTGTGGAACTGGTTCGGCAGGAACTCTACCACGAGGCGCTCATTTCATTTCGTCTTTCCTTGAAGTACAGCCCGCGGCATCCGGCCACGCTGGAACAGATGGCCGTGGTGTACACGCACATTGGACTCACCGATGATGCGGTTCGCGCGTACGGCGCCGCCCTTGAGGAGCGCCCGCGCAGCACGGCGGCGCACTATGGTCTGGCGTTCCTGCTGTTGAAGAAGGGCGCCGAGCGGGAAGCCTCGCGGCATCTTCAGGAGTTCCTGGCCTACGCGCGCGGCGACCGGGAGGAACCGAGGCATCTCGAGCATGCCCGGCGCACCCTCCAACGGCTCGGCGTGCCGGTCGCGGAATCGGCCGCCCACTAGCGGCCCGCCACCGGCAACGTGCAAGTCTCGAGTCCGCTCCCGGAAGACTATCGGCCCGGCACATTGCCGGAACTCTTCCTCGACGGGCTCTCCCGGCCCCGCGCGGACGCGGCGCGGACGCGGGGAGCCGACGGCGTCTGGATTTCGACCTCGACCGATGACATCGGCCGCCGTGCCCGGGCCATCGCGCTCGGGCTCCGAACAAAGGGGTTCGAAGCGGGCGACCGCATCGCGATCCTCTCGCAGACCCGCCTCGAGTGGGCCCTGGCCGACTGGGGCATCGTCATGGCGGGGCTCACCTCCGTCCCCGTCTACCCGGTGCTTCCCTCCGATCAGGTGTGCTACATCCTCGCGGACTCCGGCGCACGCGCCGTATTCGTGGAGGACCAGGAGCAACTGGACAAGATCGCGGAGATCGAAGACGAACTGCCCGCACTGCAACTGGCGATCGCCTTCGAGCCCGTAACAGCGCCCGAGGGGTCTTCGCTCGCCACGATGCAGCTGGACGCCCTCTCCGACCTCGGCGAGTCCGCGCCCGAAACGCTCGCGTCGACCTACGAAACGCACGCTCGAAAGACGCGTCCGGAAGACCTGGCGACGCTCATCTACACCTCGGGCACGACCGGCGACCCGAAAGGCGTGATGCTCACGCACGCCAACTTCCATTCGAACGCGGACATGGCGCTGCGGGTTTTCCCGATGGACTCTACCCACGTGGCCCTCGCGCTCCTGCCCCTCGCGCACGTGTTCGAGCGCACGGTCGGCCACTATATCATGTGGCAAGCGGGGGTCACCGTCGCGTACGCGGAGTCCCCGACCACGGTGGCCCGCGATCTCGGCGAAGTCTCGCCCACCTTCATGGCCGCCGTCCCGCGGGTGTTCGAGAAGGTGCTCGAGAGCGCCGAAGCCAGCGCCCGGGCGGCGGGCGGGGCGAAGCAGCAGATCTTCAATTGGGCGCGTCGTGTCGGCGAAACCCGCGCGCTGGCGGAACTCGAGGGACGCCGGGTCGGGCCGGGTCTCGGTCTCCAGTCCGCGCTCGCCGACCGCCTCGTGTTCTCGAAGCTGCGCGCCCGCACCGGAGGACGGATCCTGTACTTCGTGAGCGGCGGAGCCCCGCTGGCGCCGGCCGTGGCCCGCTTCTTCTTCGCCGCGCGCCTGCCCATCGTCGAAGGCTACGGGCTCACGGAGACTTCGCCCGCCGTCAGCTTCAATCCGATCGACGCCATCCGCCTCGGCACGGTCGGGAAACCGATCCCCGGCACCGAGATCCGGATCGCCGAGGACGGAGAGATTCTCGTCCGCGGGCCGCAGATCATGGCGGGCTACTACAACAAGCCCGAGGCGACGGCCGAAGCCATCGATGACGCCGGCTGGTTCCACACGGGCGATGTGGGCGAGATCGACGAGGACGGATACCTCCGGATCACGGACCGCAAGAAGGACCTCATCATCACCGCCTACGGGAAGAACATCGCTCCCCAGCCCATCGAGGCGGAGATCAAGCGGCACCCGATGGTGGCGGAAGCCGTGATGCTCGGCGACGGACGAAAGTTCCCCATCGTCATCGTCGTGCCCGAATTCGGGGCCGTCCGTCCGGAACTGCACGGAGTCGAGGAAGCGGCGGACGCCGACCTCGTCACGGACGCCCGGACGCGCGGCATGATCGAACGGGCCGTGCGGGAACGCTGCCGGGACTTCGCGCACTACGAGCGGCCGCGCGACGTGCTCCTCGTCCCCGGGCCGTTCACCGTCGAGGGCGGGGAGTTGACGCCGACGCTCAAAGTCAAGCGCCGCGTGATCGAGACCCGTTTCGCCGGCGCGGTCGACGCGCTCTACGAGCGGGCCGAGGACGCCATGAGCGGGCGGGAAAAAGAGCGGGATCGCCCGTGAGCGACGTCGTGGCCGGGCTCATCACGGGGCCTGACCGCGAACAACTCCTGCGGCTGGGACGGGCCCTCGTCGAAGAGCGGCTCATCGCCTGCCTGAACGTCGCGGACCGCGTGACCTCCGTCTATCGATGGGAGGGCGAGGTCTGCGAGGAGGCGGAAGCCCTCGGCATCCTCAAGACGACCGCGGCCCGCAGCGATGCCGTCGAGCGGCGCATCCGCGAACTCCACCCCTACGATGTCCCGGAGGTCCTCTTCATTCCCGTGACCGCCGGCTCCGCGCCCTACGTGGACTGGGTGTCCGAACAGGTGAGCGAATAGCGTCGTCGCGGCTCGGTCCCGGCTCAGTCCAGCTCAGTCCGGCTCAGTCCGCCGCGTCGTTCTCCGAGCGGTACCAGAACCAGAAGACGACACCCGCCGCCGTCCACAGTATCGTGCCTCCGCCGATCCGCATGATCAGCCCCGCGAGCCGCTGGTCTTCGCCCGCCGAGAGCGCGCCTACCGGAGGCGCGAGTTCGTACGTCGCGTAGAAGGGGAGTTCCGCGAACGTCAGGAAGACGTACGGCAGCGTCATCAACACCGTGCTCGCGATCAGGTAGCAGATCCGGACGCCGAGCGGAAAACGCGGCCGGTGCGGGATCGGACTCACGACGGGCCACCAGAAGACGAGTCCGCCGGCCAGCCAGGCCATGTCGAGCGCGAGCGAGCCTGCCTGGGAGGCCATGAGACCGTCCACGACCTCCGGCCAGTGCGTCGCGATGACGATCGTATGGAAGAAGAGCAGCGCGATGAGCGGTCGCGCGAGGAACCCGAGGACGGAAGTCGCCCGGCCGCGGCGCACTCGCTCCAGCGCCGCGCGCGGAAGTCCCGCGATGATGAGAGGCGGGGCGAGCAGCGCGATGAGGAGGAACTGCACCATGTGCACGGACGCCAGATACCCGGAACCCAGCGCGCCCACCGGCCAGTCGAGCGCGACCCAGAGCGTGAGCGCGCCGCCGGCGAAGCGGGCGATCTCGCTCCGCGAAGGCGCGGCGCCCCGGGTGAAGACGCGATAGGCGAGGCACAGGAACGCGACGAAGAGCCAGACGCCCGGATAGGGGCGCCAGGACCAGTCCCACGGGATGCCCTGGGCCGCGCACCACCATTGCATCGTGTGGCCTCAGTCGCCGCTCGTGCCCGCTTCGCCCGCCGGCTTCGAAACCGACCGGTTGAGGCGCAGGAGCAGGGGAAAGTCGTGGCGCCAGTCGGTCTGGCGCACGCCGCTCGGGTACAGCGCCCGCGCCACGCCGTCGCCCGTGACGGCGACGATCGGCGTCGCGTGTCCCACGAAGTACGGCTCTCCCGCGCCCGGCGGGTGCGAGGTCTCTTCGACCTGCGCCGGCGGAAGGTGGAACCCGGCCTGGATCTCGTTCACCGTCTCCAGCTCCCCGCTGAGGCCGACGAAGGACGCGTCGAAGAGGTCCAGCCAGCTCCGCAGCCGGTCCGGTGTGTCGCGCGCCGGATCCGTCGTTACGAAGACGACTTCGATCTCGCGGCGGTCCGCGTACGAGAGATCGTCGAGGGCGGCCCCGAGCACCGCCATCTGCACCGGACAGATATCGGGGCAGTGCGTGTAACCAAAGAAGAGCAGCGTGAGCGACCCCGCGGTCTCCGGCCGAAAGTCGAACCGGCCCCCCCGGGAGTTCGTGAGGATGAACTCCGGCACCTCGAAAGGCTGTTCGAGCGCCAGTCCCCGCAGCTCCCCCGTGCCCTCCGTGCGGTCGATCGCCGTGTCGGGGGAGGCGCAGGCGAACGCGGCGAGACCGACGCCGCACGCGACCGCGCGGGCGGCAGCGAGGTGCGGCGTCCTCATCCGAGCAGCCCCCGGATGAACTCGAGGACCGGGAGGGAATCGAGGATCACGAGCCCGGTGCCGATGCCGGCGCCGAGCAGGTATCCGAGCCGCACAATGAGGTCGAATTCACGCTGGCTGATATCGCGAACAAGGTGTTCGATCCGTTCTATGGAGAAGTTCTCGATCTTCGTCGAGATACGGTCGGCGATCCGGATACGCTCCGCCACCTCCGGCACCCGGTTGACGATCCAGTCCCACGCGGGCGCGGCCAGTGTGTCGGCAAGTCGTACCGCGGCATCTTCGCGCAGGAAACGCCCGAGCCGCCCGATCGGCGTGCGAAGGAGCCGGTCCGCCATCGACTCGGCGATCGAGTCGAACAGGACGCGTCCCGCGTCGGACCGAAACCCTGCGGCAAGCGAGGCCGCCACGCGGTCGGCCGGGACGGCGCCCAGCACGTCCGCCCAGCTCCTCTCGCCGAAGCGCTCGAGCAGTCCCTCGAGCCGGTCGAGCAGGAAAGCGCGCGAGCCCGGATCCCGCGCCGCCTTCACGATCCACTCCGCCGACGCATCGAGCGCGCTCTCGACCTGGGGATCGCCCGCGCCGCCGATGACCTCCGAAGGAGGGTGCCGGAGGAATTCTACGACGCCGTCGTTGACGTGCCGCGCGATCGCCGTCTGAACCTCCGGTTCGCGCAGCACGCCGCCGAGGCGGTCGGCGCCTTGCTCGCGCAGGGTATCGAGCGCCTGCGTCACGGTTTCCTCGGTGACGATGAAGCGGGCCACGACGCGCTGGTGGAAGCGGAGATCCTGCATGAAGCGGTCGAACAGTTCCCCGAGCACGTGCTCGATCCGCTCCCTCGCGTCCGGGTCGTCGAGCAGTCGGCTCAAGCGCTCGATCGCGACCGGAAGATAGTCCTTGATCGCGTGCTCGAGTGCGGCAACGAGCCCCGCGGGGATCAGTTGCTCGAACGTCCGGTGCGGTCTGAGGAGTTGCCGCGCGGCCTCGTCCAGGTGGCGGCGTACCGTCGCCTCGAAGGCCGACGAATCGACGAGCCGTTCGAGCCAGCCGTCGATCGTGTCGCGCACGGCCGCGACCCGCTCCGGTTCCAGCGTCTGAGCGAGGGATTCGTCGCTCAGCGACTCCCGGATCGACTCGAGGAGGCGCCCGGATTCATCCCCGAACTCCGGCGAGTCCAGCGTCCCGGCCAGGAACTCCCGGCCCTGTCCGAGAATCCGCGTGAGGAGTTCCCGGACCTCGACGAGCGCGGCCTCGGGGAGGAGGTCGGCCAGTGCCGGTTGCTCGCCCTCGCCGAGTTCGACCGCGAGTTCCCGCAGCCGCTCCCGAAAGGCGGACTCGAGTTGGCGCAGCTCGGAAGTGATGTCTTCCGGCGTGAGAAGCGCCCCGCCGACGACGCCACCGACCGAATCGGCCAACCGCTTCTGATTCTTCGGAACCGCTCCCTGCAGCCACCGCACGGGCCGGCCCAGAATCTTCGGCGGACGGTAGGGATGGAAGATCATCCACACGGCGATCCGGTTCGTAATCCCGCCCGCCAGGGCGCCAAAGGCCACCGTCACGACGGCGCGCAGCCAATCGAATTCCATCAGGGAGAAGGCAGCGTGGCCGTGAACCCGTTGAAGTGGAGCACTTCCGTCCCGACGTAGACGGTGGCCTCCATGCGGATGAGGGGCCCGTCGCCGGGGTCCTCGCTCATCAGCGGCCGAAAACTCCCGCGGACCGTCGTACCGGAGATCTCGAACCGCCAGGCCGCCGCCGAACCGCCCGCCCGCCCCGGATCCGGCGCTTCGAGCGTCACCTCACCCCAGGCCGCTTCGACCCCGTGCAGCCAGGTGTTGGCAACGGCCGGCTGGCCGATGGTGCCCGCGTGGACAACGAGACCGTTGCCGAGCGAGTCGGCGAACACAAACGTCCGGCCATCCGTCGACGCGACGGGGATGCTCAGCGCCCGGGCGGCGCGCCGAAAAAAGAGGATGCCCGGCACGGCCCTGTCGCCCATCCGCAGCGCCGCCATCCCCAGCGACTCCCGTTGCCCGGTCGGTCCCGTCCAGACGGACACTTCCTCGCCCGCCACGAGACGGACCGGATCCGTGCCCTCGCCCTCGGGTTCGCTGAACAGGAGACTCACGACCTGGCCGGCATCGCCGACGCGCACCGCCATCGTCGGCGTCGGCAGCAGGCGCCACGCCGCGCGCGCCACGGACACCGTGTCCCGCGTCAGGACGAGGGACTGCCAGGCGTCGCCGTCCGCGAGGCGCACGTCGTAGTCGAGGCGCAGGTCGTCGCCCTCGGCCGTTTGATCGAACGAGCCGATGAACGCCGTCCCGTCGTCGGAGGCGAAGAGCAGGTGCGTCAGGTAGCGCGCGTCGACCGCCGGCGTGAGCGACTCGCCTGCGATCTCTCCGCGAGCTTCCGCCGTTCCATCCGGGGGAGGCCCTGCACAGGCGAAGAAGATCAGGGCGGCGCCCGCCACCGCGGATGGGCAGCGCCCGATCACGTCTCCCCCGGCGCGTCCCACGCGTCTCCGCCGGGAGCGGCGTCGGGCAGCCTGGCTCGCGGCCCCAGGGCCCGGTCGAGCGACTTCAGCATGCGCCGGATCCGCCGCCGGTTCGTGCCGAGATCGAAGTTCCGCCGCCGCGCGCGCGAGAACGCCTCGACCCGCGTGAGCCCGTTCGCATCCAGGGCAACCCATATCGTCAGGTCATCGACCCAGCGCAGGAGCGGGACCGCGCACCTCACGGAGATGAGCCCCAGGTCTTCGTCGCGGTGGGCGAGCGTCCACCACCAGCGCCGCCCGGCGTAATTGAGCAGTTGGTCCCAGACCCGGGAGAAGGCCACCTCGTAGAGGCGCGGTTCGGGCCCGTCCGGCGCACGGGTATCCGCCGAATTCTCCTGAAACCAGCGGGAGAGCCCGCTGGCCTGCCCGCCGTCGGGAGCTGCCTCCGTCACCCCGGAAGCCCTCTTTCCCCGGTTGCCCGCGTCCGCCGCGGACGGATAGCTTGGCGATCCGCGGGGCCCGGTTGGCCCGGGCTCCCGGCCCCCGCAGACGGCAGGACCACTCTCCCGAAACTCTGACGGCTTAACATGCAGGCCATAATACCGTTGGCGGGAATGGGTACAAGGGTCCGTCCCCACACCCACACCCGTCCCAAACCCTTACTCCGCGTGGCCAATCGGCCCGTCCTTTCCTACGTCATCGAGCAGCTCAGAGCCGAGGGCGTCGACGAGTTCATCTGCATCACCGGGCACCTTGCCGGTCGGATCCGGGCTTTCATGGCCGAGGAGTTCCCCGGCCTCCCGGTCACCTACGTGGAGCAGGCCAGCCAGCGGGGGACGGCCGACGCGATTGCGCTGGCGGAACCCTGGGTGACCGGGCCGGTCCTCATCGTTTTCGTGGACACGCTCTTCGATGCCGACTTCAGCGTGCTGCACCGCCACGCGTCCGCGTCCGGCATCATCTGGGCCAAGGAGGTCGAGGACTACCAGCGGTACGGCGTCATCGTCACCGATGAGGCCGGAACCATGCGGCGGATCATCGAGAAGCCGTCGGAACCCGTATCGAAGCTCGCGAACATCGGCGTCTACTACGTGAAGGACCATGAGCTGATGTTCGAGGGGGTTCGGCATGTGATGGACCTGGATCCCAAGCTCGGGGAGTACTTTCTCACGGACGCGTTCCAGTACATGATCGACCGTGGCGCACGTATCCATACGGCGGAAGTCGGCGGCTGGTTTGATTGCGGGAAGCCCGAAACGCTGCTCGAGACGAACCGCGTGATGCTGGAACGCGGGCACGGAGGGGAGCCCGACCTTCCGGATTCCGTCGCCGTCGAAGGCGCCATTGCGGTCGCCGCGGACGCCATCGTCGAATCTTCCGCGGTCGGCCCCAACGTGAGCGTGGCATCCGGAAGCCGGATCCGGGGTTCGCGCCTCCGCCACACGATCGTCGGCGCGGACAGCGTCATCGAAGACTGCGATCTCGTAGATTCACTGGTCGGGGACCGCGTGACGCTTCGAGGCGTGCGCGGAAAGGTGAGTGTGGGAGACGACGGAGTCGTCGAAGGCGAGTGGACGTGAGCCAGGACGAACTCATATACGACTGGAACGCGCTTCCGGGGAGCCATGACTACGCGGCGACCCGGGTCGAACTGGACGATGAGACGCTCCGCGACGGCCTGCAGAATCCGTCCGTCAAGGACCCGCCCATCGAGAAGAAGATCGAACTTCTCCACCTGATGGTGGACCTCGGCATCCACGCCGCCGACATCGGACTTCCGGGCGCGGGGCCGCGGGCCCGCGGCGCCGTGCTCGCGCTCGCCCGCGAGATCGTGGACCATCGCCTGCCGATCGAGGCGAACTGCGCGGCGCGCACCGTCCGCGCGGATATCGAACCCATCGCCCGCATCCAGCAGGCGACGGGCCTTCCGCTCGAAGTCGGCGCCTTCATCGGGAGTTCGCCGATTCGCCAATACGCCGAGGATTGGGATGTCGAGCGCATCCTCGCCGCCACGCGGGACGCCATCGAGTTCGCGGTCGGCGAGGGCCTCGACGTGATGTATGTGACGGAGGACACGACGCGGTCGCGGCCCAGGACGCTGGGCAGGCTCTTCTCGGCCGCGATCGAAGCGGGAGCGCGGCGGATCTGCCTCGCCGACACCGTCGGACACGCGACGCCCGCCGGTGTGCGCCGGCTCGTCCGCTTCGCGAAGGACTTCGTCGCCGCCACCGGCGAGCCCGTAAAGGTCGACTGGCACGGCCACCGAGACCGGGGTTTCGGGCTGGCGAACGCGCTGGCGGCGATCGAGGAAGGAGTGGATCGCGTCCACGCGACGGCGCTCGGCATCGGCGAGCGGATCGGCAACGTCGAGATGGACCTCCTGCTCGTGAACCTCCACCTGCTCGGGACCCACGACCACCCGATCGACCGGCTCCCGGACTACTGCCGCGTGACGGCGGAGATGTGCGGCGTCGAGGTGCCCCACAACTATCCCGTTATCGGGGACGACGCCTTCCGGACGGGGACCGGCGTACACGCGGCCGCGATCATCAAGGCCATGCAGAAGGGGGACGGCTGGCTGGAGGACCGCGTCTACAGTGGCGTCCCCGCCTCGATCGTGGGGCGGACGCAGACCATCGAGATTTCGCCGGTCTCCGGGCTGAGCAACGTCCGGTACTGGCTGGTCCGTAACGGATACGACCCGGAGGACGAGATCCTGTGCGAGGCGCTGTTCCGACTCGCCAAGAAGTGCGATCACACACTCTCGCCCGAGGAAATCGAAGCCGAGATCGGGCGCGTCCAGGGGGAGCAGGCCCCCGTATGAGGATCCGCCTCGCAGCTACAGCGCTGGCTGGACTGGCCGGACTCGGCTGCCTCGCCGACCGCGCGGTGGCGCAGGAGATCCTTCCGCGGGGCGTTGCGGGGGACGCGCCCGTGATCATCCTCCCCGTACAGTCGGCCGTCCCGGACCTCGAGGGGACGTGGGTCGGGGGGACGGGGAGCGCGCAGCGCACGATCGACCTCCTCAACGCCGAGATCGAGTTTGCGTTCGGCGAGGAAGAGGGGGCCGCGCATTGGGCTCTTCCGCCTGCCGTGGAGGCCCGCCTCTCGCGCAACCCGATGATCGGCGTCGACCCGGGGCGGCTCGCCTACCGGGGCCTGCTCACCGCGCCGGATCCCGAGTCGCAACTCTACGAACCGCTCCACTCGCAGCTTCGCCGGGTGGCCGCCCTCTTCGGAGCCCGCCTCGTCGTGCTGCCGCTCGCGGTGTCGTATCGGGAGAGCCGCGCCGTCCTGCAACTCGCCCTCATCGACGTGCGGCGCAGCGCCGTCCTCTGGCACGGCGCGGTCGCGGGGGCGGCCGCGGAAGCCGCATCCCCATTCGCCCTCACCACGCTCGCGCTGCGCGTGGCCGATCGACTCGCACCTTCGTGACGATGAAACCGATACACGACGTCGTGTTGATTCCGGGCGACGGCATTGGCCCGGAGATATCCGAAGCCACCGTTGCGATCCTGGAGGCCGCGGGCGCGCCCATCCGCTGGCGCGAGTGCCTCGGCGGCGTGACCGCCATGGAGGCCGTCGGAGAGCCGCTTCCGCAGGCGACTCTCGAATCGATCGAGGCGACCGGCGTCGCGCTCAAGGGGCCGCTCACCACTCCCATCGGCTCGGGTTTCCGGTCGGTGAACGTCGCGCTCCGCAAGCATTTCGACCTCTACGCGAACGTCCGTCCCGCCGTAACCCTTCTTCCGGCCGCCCGCTATCCGGATGTGGACCTCGTCATCGTGCGCGAGAACACCGAGGGCCTCTACGCCGGGATCGAGCACTTCATCGGGATGGAGAACGACCCGCGCGCCGTCGCCGAGTCCGTCATGCTCATTACGCGTTACGGGTCGCGTCGCATCGTGCGCTTCGCGTTCGAGTACGCCCTCGCCCACAACCGTCGTCTCGTGACCCTCGTCCACAAGGCGAATATCCTCAAGTATACGCAGGGTCTCTTCCTCGAGGTCGGGCGCAACGTCGCGGCCGAGTACGAGGGAAGGGTGGAATTCGACGACAGGATCGTGGACGCCACGGCGATGCAACTCGCACTGGATCCGTACCGCTTCGACGTGATCGTGACCGAGAACATGTTCGGCGACATCCTCTCGGATCAGGTCGCGGGACTCATCGGCGGGCTCGGCTTCGCGCCGGGCGCGAACCTCGGCGAGCGGGCCGCGATCTTCGAGGCGGTGCATGGGTCGGCGCCGGACATCGCGGGGCAGGGGATCGCGAACCCCACCTCCCTCCTGCTCGCGGGCTGCCTCCTGCTCGACCACCTCGATGAACCCGAGGTCGCCGCGCGCATCCGCGCCGCCCTGCACCGGACTCTGCACGAGGATGTCGGCCATACCCCGGACATCGGCGGTTCCGCCGGCACGACGGAGTTCGCCGACGCGGTGATCGAACGACTGGACGCCGCCGGTGAATGACCGGCACGGGGCGCGAACCGGTGGATGAGCTTCATTTCAAGGGCGTGATGTGCGGCGCCTGCGGCCAGATGTTCCCCAAGGGACAGTTGGACGCCGACGACTGGTGCGAGGCCTGCGGGCCGCGCATGCAGCGGCGCATGCGGTTTTGGCGCCATGTGGTCGCCGCGTGCATCACGCTGCCGTTCGCCGTCTGGGTCGCGATCTGGCTCCGCACCTCCCCCGATCTCGGTTTCCTGCCCGCCTACGCGTGGGGGCTGCCGCTCGTGGCCGCGTACTATCTCGGTTTCCGCATCGGCCGCGAGGTCGTGAAGGGCTACACCCGATGGCGTCTCGCCCGATAGGCGCCCGGCCCGGCACGCGCGCCGGCATCCGGACCGTACTGGGACTTCCCGCCGCGGCGCTCGCCACCATGGTCGGGATCGTCCTCGTCATCAATGCGCACGTGTACGGCTGGCCGGGAGTCGTCGCCGGCAGCCTGCTCGCCGTCGCCGGCGTCGCGCTCGGCGTCCATTGTTTCCGCTGTTTCCGCTGTTTCCGCGCGGATTCGTCCGCCGCCTCTCAACCGGCAGCCACGGGCTGCCCCGAATCCGGAGAAATTCGCGAATGAGTTTCGAGGGTGTCGACTACTTCAATCTCGATGCGCTCCTCCACGAAGAGGAGACCGCCATTCGGGATCTGGTGCGCGAGTGGGTGGACCAGGAAGTCCTGCCCATCATCGGCCACCACTACATCGAACGCACGTTCCCGCGGGAACTCATCCCCCAGATGGGCGAACTCGGCTTCTTCGGGGCGAACCTCCCCGAGGAGTACGGCTGCGCGGGCCTCAACAACGTGGCCTACGGCCTCATCATGCAGGAACTCGAGCGGGCGGACTCGGGACTCCGCTCCTTCGTCTCGGTACAGGGCGCCCTCGTCATGTACCCGATCTTCGCCTTCGGATCGGAGGAACAGAAGCGCGCGTGGCTGCCGCGGCTGGCGAGCGGTGAATCCATCGGGTGCTTCGGCCTCACCGAGCCCGACTTCGGCTCCAACCCCGGCGGCATGATCACGCGGGCCGTCGAGGACGGGGACGAGTGGGTCCTCAACGGCGCCAAGATGTGGATCACGAACGGGTCGATGGCCGACGTCGCGGTGATCTGGGCCAAGACCGCAGACCTGGATGACGTCGGCTCGATCCGCGGCTTCATCGTCGAGACCGGACGCGACGGCTTCTCGGCCAGCGACCAGAAGGGGAAACTCTCCCTCCTCGCGTCCGACACCTCCGAACTCGTCCTGCAGGACGTGCGGGTGCCGCGCACGAACCTCCTCCCGGGCAGCGGGGGGCTCAAGAGCCCGCTGAAGTGTCTCACGCAGGCGCGCTACGGCATCTCGTGGGGGGCGGTCGGCGCGGCCATGGCCTGCTATCGGGAGTCGGTCGAGTACGCGAAGAACCGCGTGCAGTTCGACGGGACGCCGATCGCGCAGACCCAGATCCAGCAGGTCCGGATCGCGGACATGCTCACCGAGATCACGAAGGCGCAGCTTCTCTGCCTCCGGCTCGGGCGGATGAAGGACGAAGGCACGATGCGGCCGCAGCACGTCTCTCTCGCGAAGCGGAACAACGTGAACATGGCGTGCGAGTGCGCCCGCGAGTCGCGGCGGCTGCTCGGCGCGAACGGGATCCTCGCCGAGTACGCCTCGATGCGTCACATGGCGAACCTGGAGTCGGTCTATACCTACGAGGGCACGCACGACATCCATTCCCTCATCCTGGGACACGACGCCACCGGCCTCCCGGCCTACAACTGACGCTGCGGGGCCTTCGCGACGAGGTAAGCCCGGGTCCGAAACGGGATCTTGTGGAAGCCATGCCGCACGATTAGCGTACTTACCGCTAGTTGTTTTGGACTGGGGCCTCTGCGGCCCTGATCTTGGGGTCCCCGCTTTTTGGCGGGGACCCGTCTTGTTTTAACTTCTCTCGACGGCCACCCGCCCGGATGGGGGCGATGCGGTTGACGAAGTATCCGGGGGCGTCCGCGACTCCGATTGACGCCGGGATTGAGCTTGAACTGAACAACCGGGGCTCTGGTCCGCGCCCCTCTTTCGCCGCACGTTTCCTCGCTCAAGCGACCCGCATCACGAGGCAGAGAGCCATGACCAACGTTCGCCGCTTCTCCATCAGTCTCGCCCTCGCGCTCGCGGCCGTCGCGCCGCTGGACGCGCAGCAGCTCGCCCCGGAGCAGTACGAGGGGCTGCGGGCGCGCCACATCGGACCGGTTGGCAACCGCGTCTCCTCGGTGGCCGGCGTCCCCGGCGACCGCAACACGTACTTCGCCGGCGCCGCGACCGGCGGCATCTGGAAGACGGACGACGCCGGGCTGCACTGGCGGCCCGTGTTCGACGACCAGCCCGTACACTCGATCGGCGCCCTCGCCGTGGCCCCGAGCGACCACGCGGTGGTGTGGGCCGGAACCGGCGAGACCTCGATCCGCTCCAACGTCTCGATCGGGAACGGGGTGTGGAAGTCGACCGACGGCGGCGAGAGCTGGACCCACATGGGGCTCGAAGGCACCGGCCGGGTGGGTCGCATTCTGATCCACCCCCGCGACGCGGACATCGTCTACGTCGCGGCGCTTGGCCACGCCTACGCGGAGTCCGACGAGCGCGGCGTGTACCGCACCACCGACGGCGGCGCCTCGTGGGAGAGGGTCCTGTTCGCGGACCGCGGGACGGGCGCCTACGACATGGTCATGGACCCGGCGAACCCGCGGAAGATCTTCGCCACGATGTGGGACATCGATCTCAAGACGTGGAAGCGCGACAGCGGAGGCCCGGGGAGCGGGCTCCACCTCACGATGGATGGCGGAGACACGTGGACCGAACTCGAGGGGAACGGGCTTCCCACGGGGACGCTCGGGAAGATCGCCGTCTGCATGTCCCACTCGGATTCCGACCGCGTCTACGCCCTCATCGAGACGAGCGACGGCGTGCCGATGGAGGGCTACGAGGCCGACACGGGCGAGCTGTGGAGCAGCGACGACGGCGGGCGCACGTGGCGGCTCGTGAACTACAGCCACAACCTCGCCTCCCGGCAGGCCTACTACACCCGCTGCGGCGTCTCCTCCGATGACCGCGACGAACTCTACTTCCTTTCGTCCAGCTTCAGCGTGAGCCGTGACGGGGGCGCGACGTACGAGATGTTCAACTTCCTCGGCGGCGGCCCCCCCGGCGGCGATCCGGCGGCTCCGGGGTGGGATCTGCACGACATCTGGGTCGACCCGACCAACGCGGACCGGGTCTTCATCGGCGGCGACAGCGGCGTGGCGATCACGGAGAACCGGATGCGGTCCTGGTCCCGCATGCAGCTTCCCATCGCGCAGATGTACCACGTCACGGTGGACAACGAGATCCCCTACAACGTGATGGGGAACCGGCAGGACGGACCGTCCTACCACGGGCCGTCGAACACCCGCTACACGGGCTTCTGGGCGCGCGGACTCATCCCGCGCGGCGACTGGACGACCGTGGGCGGCGGCGAGAGCGGCTTCGCGACCCCCGACCCGACGGACCCGAACATCGTGTGGTCGAGCGCCTCCGGGGCCGGCGCGGTCGGCGGCATCGTCGTCCGGCACGACCGGGAACGCGGCCAGTTCCGCGATGTGGAGGTGTGGCCCGAGTCCACGATGGGGTATCCCGCCGAGGAGATCCGCTACCGCTTCCAGTGGACCTTCCCCCTCCTCATCTCGCCGCACGACAACGAGACGATCTACGTCACGAGCCAGCACGTGCACCGCACGCGCAACCGGGGCCAGAGCTGGGAGGTCATCAGCCCGGACCTGTCGACGAACGACCGCTCGAAGATGACGATCTCCGGCGGGCTCACGCCCGACAACATCGGGGTCGAGTTCTGCTGCGTGATCTACGCTTTCGACGAGTCGCCCATCCAGCAGGGCGTCTTCTGGGCCGGCACGAACGACGGCCTCGTGCAGGTGAGCCGCGACGACGGCGCGACGTGGACCAACGTCACGGAGAACATCCCGAACCTGCCGCCCGACGGGATCGTGCGGAGCATCGACGCCTCCCGCTTCGACGTCGCCAAGGCGTACATCACGATCGAGCACCACCAGGTCGGCGACTTCGAGGCGCGCGCCTACAGGACGGACGACTTCGGGGAGACGTGGACGCAGATCACGAACGGGGTCGACAACTATCCGGTCGACTACACGCGCTACCTGCTCGAGGACCCGGTGCGGCCGGGCCTCCTCTACCTCGGCACGGAGACGAACGTCTACATCAGCTACGACGACGGGGAGAGCTGGCAGCTCTTCATGCCGAACCTGCCGCCGACGCCGTACTACGGCCTCATCATCCAGGAGCACTTCAACGATTTCGTGGCGGGGACGTACGGGCGCGGCTACTGGATCCTCGACGACCTGAGCCCCGTGCAGCAGCTCACGCCGGAGATCGCGGCCGCCGACGCGCACCTGTTCGCGCCGCGCGATGCGTACCGCTTCAACGACATCTCCGAACCCCAGGTGATGTACGAGGACTGGTCCGTGGGCGAGAACCCGCCCAACGGGGCGTCGATCAACTACTGGCTCGGCGGCGCGGAGGGGCGCGAGGTGAAGGTCCGGGTCGAGAACGCGGACGGCGAGACGCTCGCCACCCTGGACGGGTCGACCCACGACGGGTTCAACCGCGTGTGGTGGAACTTCCGGGGGCCCGACGCGAAGCCGATCGAGTACCGGACGAAGCCGCAGTTCGCGGACTGGATGCCGATGCCCGAGGTCTCCCGGCAGGTCGGCGGCGGCTTCTTCGGCGGCGGCGGCGGGCCTCGGCAGCCTCCGGGAACCTACACGGTAACTCTGGTAGTGGACGAGGAGGACGTGGGGTCCGAGGAGCTGACGGTCCTCCGCGACCCGAACGCCGAGGGCTCGATGGCGGACATCCTCGCGCAGAAGGTGCTGCTCGACGACATCGTGGAGGACCGGAACCGGCTCGCCGACCTCGTCAACCAGATCGAACTGCTGCGGCGGCAGATTTACGACCTGCGTCCCGTACTCGAAGACGCGGGGGACGCCGAGGATGTCCTCGAGGCGGGAGAGGCGCTCGACGCGTCGCTCATCGAGGTGGAGGGCGAACTCGTGCAGCTGAAGAACACCGGGCCCGACGGCGTGCGCTGGCCCTCGATGATCGGCGGCCGCCTGTCCTATCTCCAGCGCACGGTGGGGACGGCCGACTTCCCGCCCACGGACCAGCACGCCGACGTGGCGCAGCTTCTCAGCGACCAGATCGACGAGGTGGAGGTGCGGCTGCAGGCCGTCCTCGCCGACGAACTCGCCGAGTTCAACCAGATGCTCCAGGCGAGGGTGGGCCGCGTCATCACGACGGACCAGGACGGATAGGCGGGCCGCCGCCGGGTGTGCGTGCGGTGATCCTCCGGCTGGCGGCCGCGGGGGCGCTGGCCGGGGGCGTCTTCGCCTGCGCGCCGGGCCCCGATGTCGCTTCCGAGTCGCGTGCGGCGACGGCGGGGTTCTGCTCGAACGTGCCCCGCTCGCAGTACGCCGAGCTGGAACGCGCCGAGGCCGCGGACGACTGGTTCGAAGTCTTTCGCGTCGCGCCGCGCGTGTACGCCATCTACGAGCCGTTCCAGTTCCAGGAGGTCATCTCCTACCTGATCCTGGGTGACGAGGGCGCTCTCCTGTTCGACACGGGGATGGGGATCGGCCGCATCCGCGCCGTCGTGGACGCACTCACGACGCTGCCCGTGACCGTCCTCAACTCGCACACGCACATGGACCACGTCGGAGGCAACGCGGCCTTCGAGCGCGTGCTCGCCATGGACACGGAGTTCACCCGCACGCGCGCCCGCGGCCGCGCGAACTCCGAGGTGCGGGGCGAGGTGTCCGCGAACGCACTCTGCCGGGCGCTGCCCGCGGGGATCACGGAGAACAACTACCACACGCCCGCGTTCGAGATCGCCGCTTTCGTCGGCGACGGAGACACCATCGCTCTTGGCGGACGGACGCTCGAAGTCGTCGCCGTCCCCGGCCACACGCCCGACGCGATCGCCCTCCTCGACCGCGAGGCCGGGTTCCTCTGGACCGGGGATTCCTTCTACGAGGGCCCGATCTGGCTCTTTGCGCCCGAGACGGATCTGGAGGCGTACCGGACCTCGATGGCCCGGCTCGCCGAGCTTGTCCCCGAGCTGACGATGCTGTTCACGGCCCACAGCACGCCGGTGGCACAGCCCTCCCGGCTGCTTGAGCTGACCGATGCCCTGGACGCCATGTTCGAGGGCATCGCCGTGGGCAACCGGCTTCAGGACGGCGGGGTCGAGTTCGTGTTCGAGGGGTTCTCGATCATGCTCGACCCGGACCAGCTTTGACCGACCCGGTCCGCGACTTTATCGAGCGGAAGGGCTTCATCGTCCTCGATGGCGGCCTGGCGACGGAACTCGAGGCGCTGGGCTGCGATCTCAACGACCCTCTGTGGTCCGCCCGCGCCCTCATCGACGCCCCGGACGTGATCCGCACCGCGCACCGCCGCTTCCTCGAGGCGGGCGCCGACTGCATCGCCACCGTGACCTACCAGGCGACCTTCGAGGGCTTCGCGGCCCGGGGTCTCGACGCAGCCGACACGGCTCGCCTGCTCGGGCGGGCCGTCCGGGTCGCAGTCTCCGCGCGCGACGAGTTTCTGGCCGACCGCGCCATGGAGCCGCCCGACCGTCCGCGACCCCTCGTCGCCGCGAGCGTCGGCCCCTACGGCGCCTTCCTCGCCGACGGGTCGGAGTACCGGGGCGACTACGGGCTCGCCGCGGCCGAACTGTACGACTTCCACGCCCCGCGCTGGGAAGCGCTGGCCGAGGCCGGGGCCGACCTCATGGCCTGCGAGACGACCCCGTCCGTGGAGGAGACGCGCGCCTACTGCCGGCTCACCGCCGTGTCCCATTTTCCGACCTGGATCAGCTTCCAGTGTCGTGATGGCGCGCACCTCGCCGACGGGACGCCGCTGGAGACCGCCGCCGCCCTGTGCGACGGGGAACCGCACGTCGTGGCGGTCGGCGTCAATTGCACGGATCCGGCCCTCACCGTGTCTCTCATAGGGGCGGCGCGCCGCGCGACCGGGAAGCCGATCCTCGTCTACCCCAACTCGGGGGAGGTCTGGGACGCGGAGGCGAAGCGCTGGACCGGCGGCGCGATCCCCGTGGACTGGGCGCGGCGCGCGGTCGAATGGCGGGCCGCGGGAGCCGATGGCATCGGAGGGTGCTGCCGCGTGGGCCCGTCCGCGATCGCCGCCATCCGCGGGGGGATCGTGTCTCCTCAGCGATCCGTCACTTGAGAGGGAAACGGGTCCGCATGCGCCCGATTCGTGGCATCGCCGTCCGTATCATGCTCGCCGTGCTCGTGGCGCCCGCCTTGCTCCACGCCCAGCAATCCCCCGTCGCGCGCGCCTCCCGGGTCGCGGCGCCTCCGGTGATCGACGGGCGGCTCGACGACGACGCGTGGTCAGATATCGAGCCGCTCGAGGGCTTCACCCAGCGCGAGCCGTCGGAGGGGCAGCCGGTGTCGCAGCCGACGGAGGTCCGGGTCGGCCATGACGCCGCCGCCCTGTACATCGGCGCATGGCTCTTCGATGAAGACCCGTCGGGCATCGTCACGGGCCAGACGTTGCGCGACGCCTCGCTCAACGACTCGGACGCCTTCGTCGTCGTGCTCGACACCTACCTGGACCGGCAGAACGCCTTCGTCTTCGGCACGACGCCCGCGGGGATCGAATACGATGGCCAGGTCACCGGCGAGGGCGTGGGCGGCGGCCGGGGCGGCGGCCGCCAGCAGCGCGGTTCGGCGGGCGGTTTCAACCTCAACTGGGACGGCTCGTGGGAGGTCGCCACGACCCGGGACGAACGCGGCTGGTTCGCCGAGATGCGGATCCCCTTCTCGACCCTCCGCTACGGCGCCGGGGGAGCGCAGGACTGGGGCCTGAACTTCGAGCGGAGAATCCGGCGCAACAGCGAGCAGTCGATGTGGGCGCCCCTGCCGAGACAGTTCGACGTGTACCGGATCTCGCTCGCCGGCACCGTCACCCTGGAGGCCCCCGCCCGGCGGACCGTCACCGTCAGTCCGTACGCGCTCGTGGACGGCTTCAGGGATTACGGCGCCGCGTCGTCGGACGTGGCCTTCGGCCGGCAGATCGGGGGCGACGCCAAGATCGGCCTCAACCAGAGCCTGACGCTGGATCTCACCGTGAACACCGACTTCGCGCAGGCGGAGGTGGACGACCAGCAGGTGAACCTCACGCGCTTCAGCCTCTTCTTCCCCGAGAAGCGCGCCTTCTTCCTGGAGAACGCGGGGACGTTCGCCGTCGGCGCGAGCCGCTCGGCCGAACTCTTCTTCAGCCGCCGCATCGGACTCCAGGGAGGGCGGGAGGTGCCGATCCGGGCGGGCGCCCGGATGACGGGCAAGGTCGGCGATTTCCAGGTCGGCATGCTCAACATCCAGACCGGCGAGGCCTTCCACCTCGACGACGACACCGGCGTGAGCGAGCGGATTGCGCCCGCCAACAACTTCGGCGTGCTGCGCGCGTACCGGGAGTTCGGCAACCGGTCGCAGCTCGGCGCCATCTTCGTGTCGCGCCTCAACACGGCCGATGCGGAGGACCACAATCTCACGTACGGCATCGATGGCCGGCTCGGCGTCGGCGAAGCGCTGACGCTCGATGGCTGGGCGAGCCTCACCGCCACGCCGGCCACGGCCGGGGACGAGGTGCCGGGGACGGGGTTCAACGACGGCGAGTACGGCTTCGCCGGCGGCATGCGCTACGTGACGCGCGACTGGCAGGTCACGACGGGGTACCGGCAGGTCGGCGACGCCTTCAACCCGGAGGTCGGCTTTCTCAACCGGCGCGGCTACCGGCAGGTGAACTGGCGCTTTCTCCGCCACCTGCGCACCGAGGGCGTGTCCTGGTTCCGGGAATTCCGCCCCCACATCTCCGGCAACAGCTGGTGGACGCTGGGCGGCTTCAACGAATCGTATCTCGTGCACTTCGACAACCACTTCGCGTTCGAGAACGGCGCGTTCTTCCAGCTCCCCGGCTTCAACCTCACGGGCGAAGGTCTCGAGGCACCGTTCGCGATCCGGGAAGACATCGTCATCCCGGCCGGCACGTACCACAACCTCGACTGGGAGTTCAGGGCGAACACGAATCGCGGCGCCCCCCTCTCGCTGTCGGTCGGATGGGCACTCGGAGGGTTCTACACCGGGACCCGCTTCGGCCCGAACGCGACGCTCGCGTACCGCTACGGCGACACGTTCAGCGCGAGCCTGATCACGAACTACTTCGACGTCCGCCTCGACGAGGGCAGCTTCACGACGGCCGTCGTGCGCTTCAACGCGTCCTACTCGTTCACGCCCCGCCTGTACCTGCAGACGAACGTCCAGTACAACGACGACACGAAGGACGTCGGGACCAACGTCCGGCTCGCATGGCTCGATACGGCCGGCACGGGTTTATACATCGTGTGGAACGACACCAATCACACCGGCTCGCTCGAGCGCACGGGCATCATGGCGGGCCCCAGGCAGCGCCAGCTCGTGGTCAAGTACAGCCGGCTCTTCAACCTTACCGGGTAGCATCCATGTGGCATGAGAACATCCTGGGCACGATCGGCGGCACGCCCCTCGTCCGCGTAAACCGCCTCGCCGCGCACCTCCCCGGCACCGTCCTTGCGAAGCTCGAGTACTTCAACCCGGGTGGCTCCGTGAAGGACCGGATCGGGATTTCGATGCTCGAGGATGCCGAGGCGCGGGGCGAGATCCGGCCCGGCGGCACGATCGTCGAGGGCACGAGCGGGAACACGGGCGTCGGGCTCGCGCTCGCCGCCATCGCGCGCGGCTACCGGTGCATCTTCGCGACCACCGACAAGCAGAGCCCCGAGAAGATCGCCATCCTGCGGGCGCTGGGCGCCGAAGTCATCGTCTGCCCCACCGCGGTCGCCCCCGAGGATCCGCGCTCCTACTACCAGGTCTCGCGGCGGCTGGCGGACGAGACGCCCAACTCCTTCTACATGAACCAGTACGACAACCCGGCCAACGCGCTCGCCCACCTGCGGACGACCGGCCCGGAACTGTGGGAGGGGACGGAGGGGAGGATCACGCACCTCTTCGTCGGCTCCGGCACGGGCGGCACGATCTCGGGCTCCGCCGCCTATCTCAAGGAACGCAACCCCGATGTCCGGATCATCGGGGTCGACCCGTACGGCTCCGTCTACTGGAAGTACTTCCACACCGGGGAGTTCGACGAGGACGAAATCTATCCCTACGTCACCGAAGGGGTGGGGGAGGACATCCTCGCGGGCAACATGAACTTCGACATCGTGGACGACTACGTGCGCGTCACGGACAGGGAATCGATGCTCATGACCCGCCGTCTCGCGCGCGAAGAAGGGTTGTTCCTCGGCGGCTCGTGCGGCATGGCGATGGCCGGCGTCCTCCAGTGGATGGAGGCGCACCGGGACGCGATCGACGACGAGTCCGTCCTGGTCGTGATCATGCCCGACGGCGGCTACCGCGCGCTGGGCAAGGTCTACAACGACGTCTGGATGCAGGAGCACGGCTTTCTCGACGAGGCGGAGACGCTCACCGCGGGGGCGCTGGCCAGGCGCCGTTCGACCGGGAAAGCGCTCGTCTCCGCCCCGGCCGACATGTCGCTGGACGACGCGATCGCGGCGATGCGGGAGCGCGGCATCTCCCAGGTGCCGGTGATGGAGGGGGAGGAGGTCATCGGCAGTCTCACCGAACTCGACATCCTCCGCTCCCTCATGGGCGACCCGGACGCGCGCGGGCGCCTCGTGCGGGACCTCATGGGGCCGCCTTTCCCGGTGGTCGAGGCCTCGAGTCCCATCCACGGCTTCGCGCGCCAACTGCGCGGCGAGCAGCCCGCCGTGCTCGTGCGAGAGGAAGACGGCACGTTCGGCATCCTCACCCGCTCCGATCTGATCGCCGCGCTCGGCGCGTGAGGCGTCCGGCGAGCCCGGGGGACGTTCCCGCGGGAACGCGTTTGCTTGCAGGAAGATGCTGTTGATGTCATAATGATGTCATGGGCGTTCAAATCACCATCCGAGACATCCCCGAGGAAGTGCGTGACCGGCTGAAGGTTCGCGCGGCCTCTCGCGGCCAGTCCATGCAGCGGTATCTGCGCGGCGAACTCAAGCGGCTGGTGACGAAACCCGCCGTTCACGAGTGGCTGGCGGACGTTCACTCCCGCAAGCGGCTGTCGAACAATCGCGTGACCACCGAGAGCATCCTGCAGGCGCGAGACGCCGACCGGAAGTGACGGTTGTCGTTGACGCCTCGGTCCTCGCGGCGGCAGTAGCCCACGTCGGGCCGGACGGCGCCTGGTCCGAAGCCGTGATCGCGGAAGCAGCTCGCGAGGGCCGTGCATTGGCTGGTCCGCAGATCGCCCTCGCCGAGGCCAGCAACGTCCTTCGCCGCCTGGAGTTCGCCGAGCGGCTGGAGAGCGCGGAGGCGAACCTTGCCCGGCACGACCTGCTCACGCTCGAGGTCGAGTTGTTCCCCTTCGAACCGCTCGCCGATCGCGCCTGGGAACTGCGCCGCAACCTCAGCATCTACGATGGGTGGTACGTGGCGCTCGCGGAGGCGCTCTCCTGCCCGCTGCTCACACTCGACCGGCGCCTTGCGCGCGCCATCGGCCCCGCGTGTCGGATCATCACCCCGGCACCCCCGGATGTGGTGCGCGAGCGCGCCGCCACGACCTGAAGCGCACCGCTTCCGGTCGCCGAGCCGGAGTCAGCCTTCGCTGGGCAGGGAGTAGAGGTGGGCGGTGACCAGCGCGGCGACGAGCAGGAGGAGGGCGACGATCCAGAGTTGTCCGGCGGCGAGCACGGCCGAGACGAGGATCGCGCTCCACAGGAAGATCGTCGCGCCGCGCCGCACTCGGGTGGAGATGACGCCGCGCTCGCGGTAGGCGGCGAGGTAGCGGCCGAACATGCGGTTCTCGTACAGCCAGCGCTCGGCGCGGGGGGAACTGCGCGCGAAGCACCACGCGGCGAGCAGGAGGAAACAGGTCGTGGGCCACAGCGGCACGACGATGCCGATGATGCCCGCGGTCACGCTGAGGCTCCCCACCCCCAGGAAGACGGCTCGCCGCACCGGGCCCGGCAGCGAGCGCGCGGCGCGCTCGGCCGCCTGGTGATCGATGGGGCACTGGGCCGCCTGCCGATGGGGCGCCGCCTGGCCCCGCGGCATGTTCGGATTCGGCTTCATGTCGGCGACGTTCGTCAGGGCTCGGAGTTCTCGGAGTGGTTGCTCTGTCGGACGAGGGATCATGCGCCCGGGAGGACTCGAACCCCCAGCCTTCTGATCCGAAGTCAGACGCTCTATCCAATTGAGCTACGGGCGCGGGCGCCACGAGCCGAAAACGGTAGACGCAGCCCGCGTCCGATGCAACCGAACGCCGCCGCTCCCGTCGTACGCGTCCCCGCCTTCGGGTCGTACGCGTCGTCGCCGCCGGGTCGCACCCGGCGTCCGGTCCGGGCTAGATTCCGGGACGCCTTCCACGAGAACCGGAGCGGAACGATGCGACGACTGCGCACACTATTCCTCCTTGGCGCGCTGGCCGCCGGACCCCTGGCGCTCGCGATGCCCACCCCCTCGCTCGCCCAGGGCCGACCGAACGTGGCCATGGCGGAAAGCTGGCCCGACGCCGCTCCCGCCGATGTGGAGTCGGTCGACGGCATCCTCGCCGCGCTCTACGACGTGATCTCGGGCCCGGCCGGACAGGCGCGCGACTGGGACCGCTTCCGCTCCCTGTTCATTCCGGAAGCCCGCCTCATTCCCACGGGTCGGGGGCCCGGCGGCGAGCACGGCTACAACGTGTGGAGCCCGGGCGAATACGCCGAACAGGCGGGCGCCTTCCTCGAGCAGAACGGGTTCTTCGAGCGGGAGATCGCCCGCAGCGAGGCGCGCTTCGGGCCGGTGGTGCACGCGTTCTCCACCTACGACTCCAAGCGGAACGCCGACGACCCCGAGCCGTTCGCCCGCGGCATCAACTCGATCCAGCTCATGCACGACGGCGACCGCTGGTACGTCGTCACGATCTACTGGGCCGGCGAGCGGCCCGATCTGCCGATCCCCGGACAGTATCTGCCCTCCGGGAACGGAGGAGGTGCCCCGTGAAGTCTTCCCCGACATTCGAACGCGTCCCCCTCCGGCGCGCCGCCCTCCGGCCCGCGGGACCCCGGTGCGCGGGATCCGGAAGCGCCCGCATCGTCGCCGCCGCGATGTTCGCCGCGATTTCCGCCGCGTGGGTCGCCGCCGCTCCGTCGCTCCAGGCGCAGACCCTGGCCGGCTTCGAGCCCGTCCCCGCGCGCGACAACGCCTTCGCGCTCACGCTCGAGTCCATCATGCGGGGCTCCGAGCACGTCGGGCAGGCGCCCGTCGGCGTGAGCTGGTCCGACGACGGCGAGTGGATCTACTTCCGCTGGCTCCCGGGCGGCGCCGAGTGGCACGAGCAGCGCGCCCTGTACCGCGTCCGTTCGACGGGCGGCGCGCCCGAACGGGTCGACGACGAAGAAGAACTTCGCCTCGGCCCCATCCTCGCGCAGGGCGACGTCTCTCCCGACGGCCGCTGGCGCGTGACGTCCTCCGATGGAGACCTCCATCTCATCGACCGCGCCGCCTCCTCGAGCCGGAGGCTGACGCACACGGAGGACTTCGAGGCGGGTCCCGTCTTCTCCGGCGACGGCGCGTCCATCTTCTTCCGCCGGGCGAACAACCTCTTCGCCTTCGACATCGACGACGGCGAGATCCGGCAGCTCACCTCCGTGGGCGGGCCGGAGCAGCCCGACGACCCCGATGCCGAGGGACACAAGGCCTTCCTCGAGGAACAGCAGCGGGAGCTGTTCGAGCACATCCGCGTGCAGGATATCCGTGAGGAGCGCGCCGAGGAGCGACGGGAACTGCGGGAGGCCGGGCAACGCGAGACGCTGCACCTCGCGCAGGGAGAACGCGCGCAGTCGTTCGTCGCCGACCCGACCGGGAGCCGTGTCGCGGTCACCGTCACGCGCGGCGGCTTCGGCGGCGAAGGCCGGAGCACGGACATCCCCCGCTGGGTCACGCAGTCCGGCTACACCGAGAACACGGAGATGCGGGCCAAGGTCGGGGACGAGCAGGGCGTCTCGCGCCTCGCCGTCGTCGACACCGGGACGGGCGAGGCCACCTGGCTCGACCTCACGGGAGACGGCTCGGACCCGGACCCCGACCCGGAGTCGGAGGAGACGGAACCGGAAGCGGCGGAGTCCGAGTCGGAACCGGAAGCGGCGGATGACCGTCTCGCCGTGGCGAGCTTCGCGGGCTGGAACGATTCCGGCTCCCACGGGCTCGTATTCGCGGTGGACTACGACTACAAGACGTGGAGGCTCTACGCCTACGAGGCGGCGACCGGTTCGCTCACGATGCTGGACACTCATCACGACGAGGCGTGGGTCGGCGGCCCCTGCTTCGGCTTTCAGGGCGCGGGCTGCATCGGCTGGCTCCCGGCGGAGGCGGCGGGCGGGATGCCCCGCGCATGGTACGTGAGCGAGGAGACCGGCTACTCCCACCTGTACGCGATCGACGCGGACGGCGGAAACCGCGCGGCGCTCACGGCCGGAGAGTGGGAGGTCCTCGGCGTGACGATCCCCGATGGGTGGGACTCGTTCCTGCTGCAGACGAGCGAGCTGTCACCCTTCGACCAGCATCCGTGGCGCATGGCGTTCGACGGCTCGGACCGGGTCCAACTCCTCGAGGGAGAGGGTTCCTTCACCGTCACTCCGTCGCCCGACGGCGGGCGTTTCGCCGTCCTCCATTCGCGCGCGAACCGGCCGCCCGAACTCTACTTCGCCGACGCCGGCCCCGGGGCCGCGATGACCCGGGTCACGACCTCCCCCACCGGGACGTGGCTCGGATTCCCCTGGCTCCGGCCCGAGATCGTGCACTTCGAGGCTCGCGACGGCGTGGCCGTGCCCGCGCGCATCTACCGGCCCGCCGACTTCGGGGTCGAGCCCAACGGGGCCGGCGTCATCTTCGTCCACGGGGCGGGATACCTGCACAACGTCCACAACTGGTGGTCGAACTATTACCGCGAATACATGTTCCATCACTTCCTGGCGGCTCAGGGCTACACCGTGCTCGACATCGACTACCGCGGCTCCGCCGGATACGGGCGCGACTGGCGCACGGCGATTTACCGTCACATGGGCGGCTGGGACCTCTCCGACCAGGTGGACGGGGCCGCCTACCTCGTCCGCGAGGAGGGCGTCGATCCCGACCGGATGGGGATCTACGGCGGGTCCTACGGCGGATTCATCACCCTCATGGCGCTCTTCACGGCGCCGGAGTCCTTCGCGGCGGGCGGCGCGCTCCGCGCCGTGACCGACTGGGCGCACTACAACCACTGGTACACGAGCCGCATCCTCAACCTCCCCCACGAGGACGAGGAGGCGTACCGCCAGTCCTCCCCCATCTACTTCGCCGAGGGGTTCGAGGGACATCTCCTCATCGCGCACGGCATGTACGACACGAACGTCCATTTCTCCGACGTCGTGCGCCTCGCCCAGCGTCTCATAGAACTGGGCAAGGAGAACTGGGAGATGGCCGTGTACCCGGTGGAGAACCACGGTTTCACGGAGCCCTCGTCGTGGACCGACGAGTACCGGCGCATCTACGAGTTGTTCGAGCGCGTGATCGGCGGCGGGCACGGGGCATCGGCGAACGGGGAGGGTGGCTGAACACACGCTCCACCGACCGATGATGCGGCCGGCCCGCGCGCTGATCGGCCTCGCCCCGGCCCTCCGCGCTCCGGTCCTCTTTGTCCCGGTACTCCTCGCGCTGTCCGCCTGCGGGGCTCCCGAGCCCGGGCCCTGGGTCGAAGCGGACGGATACCGGTGGCGCGAGTTGAGGCCCCGGGGTTCCGGCGGTTTCCGGCCGCTCGATGCCTCCGGGCGGGGCGTGTCCTTCCTGTACGACGTCGACGAGGAGGCGCGGCTCCGCAACCGGGTGCTCGCGGAAGGGCAGGGCGTCGCGATCGGGGATGTCGACGGAGACGGCCTGGCGGACCTCTTCCTCGCCGGCTTCGGGCGCGCGAGCGCGCTCTACCGCAACCTCGGCGGCTGGCGCTTCGAGGAGATCACGCCCCCCGCCCTCGCGCTCGATGACGTGCTGGCGAGAGGCGCGGCGCTCGCGGACGTCGATGGAGATGACGATCTTGACCTCGCGATTGCGGTCCACGGGGGCCGGAACCGGATCTTCCTCGGCGACGGCGCGGGCGGCTTCACGGAACTCGAGGACACGGGTCTCGCCGGGGAGTGGGGGAGCACGACCCTCGCGCTGGCCGACACCGATGGCGACGGCGACCTGGACCTCTACGTCGCCAACTACAAGACGCGGCAGGTCGACGACCTGTACCCGCCGGACGTCCTCGACATCAACCACCTCCAGCGCGGCGAGGACGGAAATCTCGTCACCCCTCCGGAACTGCGGGAACTCTACGACGAGCACTACCGGGTGGAGTTCGATGGCCGCTTCGTGCGCCGCTTCGAGCTTGGAGAGCCGGACGAGTATTACACCGGACTCGGGGATGGACGCTTCGCGTCGGCGGGCCCCGGAGCGCCGCTCTCGCGTTCCCGCGGGAACGTCTCGACGGCGGCTCGCGACTGGGGACTCGCGGCCAGGTTCAGCGACTGGGACGAGGACGGCGATCCGGATCTCTACGTCGCGAACGACTTCAACAGCGAGGACGGGATCTGGATCAACATCGGCGGCGGGACGTTCGCGCCGGCTTCGAGCGAGGCCGTCCGCACGACGAGCCTCTCCTCGATGGCCGTCGATGTCGGGGATCTCGACCGCGACGGGGACCTCGATCTCCTCACCACCGACATGCTCGCACGGGAGCCGGCGGGACGCCTCGTCCAGACCCCGAGCTACGAGGCCGTCCCGGCGCCTCCCGGCGTCACGGACACGAGAATCCAGGTGAACCGGAACGCGGTCCAACTCAACCGGGGGGACGGCACCTTCGCCGAGGCGGCGTGGGAACTCGGGCTCGCCGCCTCCGACTGGACGTGGGGCGCGCTCATCATGGACGCGGACCTGGACGGCTGGAACGACATCCTCGTCACGACGGGCCACGCGTGGGACCAGTTGGACGGCGATGCGAATGCCCGCGTGGCGGCGATCCCCGGGCTGCCGGCGGATCAGGCCCTGCGCATGTTCCCGCCGCTCGCGCAGCCGAACGTCGCCTTCCGCGGAGGGGAGGACGGTTTCACCGACGTGAGCGAGCGCTGGCGCTGGGGGGTCGACGCGGACATCTCGCACGGCCTCGCGGCGGGCGACCTCGACCGTGACGGAGACCTCGACATCGTCGTGACGCGACTCGGGGCGCCTCCCCTCCTGTACCGGAACGAAGCCGCGGCGCCCCGTATCCTCGTGCGTCTCCGGTCGGCGGGTCCGAACACGCGCGGGATCGGAGCCAGGATCCGCCTCGAGGGACCCGGCGGCCCCGGCCGGTCCGGCGACCCTGCGACGCCGGGAAGCCCGGGGGCGGTGCCCGCCCAGGTGCGCGAGATCACCGCGGGAGGCGCCTATCTCTCCTCTTCCGAACCCGTCGCCAGCTTCGCCGCGGCGACGGACGGGGAGATGGTCCTCACCGTCGACTGGCCGGACGGTCGCCGCACGCGGCTGGAAGGCATCGTCGCAAACCGCGAATACGAGATCGACGCCGCCACCGCCGAGCCGGCGGCGCCCGACCCGGCCGCCGGCGCGGCCGCGCCCGATGGCGGGCCCGCCGTCCCGGCCGACCCCGTCACGGCGGCGGCGCCCGAGGCCGGTCCCCACTTCGTCGACATCTCGGATCGGCTCGGGCACCGGCACGTCGAATCGCCCTTCGACGACCGGCTCCGGCAGCCGCTCCTGCCCCATTCGCTCGATCGCCCCGGTCCGGGCGTATCGTGGATCGACGTGGAAGGCGATGGCGATGCCGATCTCGTCGTCGGGAGCGGCCGGGGGGGCAGCCCGGTCGTGATGCGGAACGAGGGCGACGGTTTCGCCGCCCCGCGGGCCCTCGTGCCCGCGCTGGCCTGGGACGCGACCGCCGTGCTGCCGCATCGCGCGGCCGACGGTCGCGTCGCGCTGCTCATCGGTATGAGCGCGTACGAGGCGGGCACTCCCGCGGAGGCCGCGGCCGTTCCCGCGGTCATCGCGGCGCCGCTCGGCGCGTCCGCGCCGGCGCCCCCGCTCATCGAAGCGCCCGGCGCCCCGCCCGGGCAGCCCCCCGCCGCGACCGGCCCGCTCGCCCAGGCCGACATCGACGGGGACGGCGATCTCGACCTCTTCGTGGGCGGACGCGTCGCCCCCGGGGCCTACCCCGTTGCCGTGGATTCCCGTCTGCTGGTCGACGATGGCCGCGCCCTGCGCGTCGATGCGGAGCGCTCCCTCCCCTTCGCGCGTCTCGGGCTCGTCACCGCCGCCCTCTTCACGGACTACGACCTCGATGGCGACCCCGATCTCGCGCTCGCCCTGGAGTGGGGCAGCGTCCGCCTTTTCCGTAACGACGACGGCCGTTTCACCGATGTGAGCGACGCGCTGGGGCTCACGCGTCTCACGGGGCGCTGGAACGGTCTCGCCGCCGCGGACTTCAATGAGGATGGCCTGCCCGACCTCGTCGCGACCGGCTGGGGCGCGAATCTCGACGTACCGTCCGCCTACTCGCTCATTTACGGCGACATGAATCGCGACGGCATCGTCGATCTCGTCGAGGCCCGGATGGAGTCCGGCACGTGGCGCCCTCTTCGGGGCAGAGACGCGCTCGCCGTCCCCGGCGGACTCTCGACGCTCCTGCGCGTGACGTACGAGCGCTTCGCGACCGCACCCCTGACCGACCTCATCGGAGGCATGGACCCGGAGCGCCGGCTGGACGCGAACGAACTGCGCCACACCGTGTGGCTCAACCGTCCTTCCGGCTTCGAGAGCGCCCCGCTGCCCGCGGCGGCTCAGCGCGCGCCCGCGTTCGGCGTCGCCAGCGCCGACCTCGACGGGGACGGTCACGAAGATCTCGTCCTCGCGCAGAACTTCTACGCCGGCCGGCCGGGGGCGCCGCGCTACGACGCGGGGCGCGGGCTCTGGCTGAGAGGGGATGGCGAGGGGGGCTTCGAGCCCGTTCGGGGCTCCCGGTCCGGGATCGCGGTCTACGGGGACGCCCGGGCGGTCGCGCTTGCGGACCACGACCGCGATGGTCGCGTGGACGTGGCCTTCGGCGTCAACGGCGGCGAAACGCGGCTCTACCGCAACGTCGGCGCAACGCCCGGTCTCCGGATCACGCTGGACGGGCCACCCGGGAACCCGCGGGCCATCGGCGCCCGCCTCCGGCTCGAATACGCGGACGGAACGCTCGGTCCGGTGCGGGAGGTCCGGTCAGGAGAGGGCTATCTGGCCCGCCATGAATCGACGCAGACGCTCGGCATGGCCGGCGCCGCGGCCGGCACGGCCCGCGCGCCCGGCGACACGGCCGGCCGTCCCGCGACGCTGCACGTCGTGTGGCCGAATGGCGAGAAGACGTCCGTTTCGATCGCGCCCGAAACCCTGGAAGTGCGCGTCACGCTGCCGGGCTAGTAGCGGACGCCGAAGCCGATCGTGATGCCGATGTCGTTCTGGAGTCTTGACGCGTCCGTCGCGGCGGAGATGTAGTAGGACGCCATGTCCCGCAGTTCGCCCCGAAACCAGACCGACGACATGAGATGGACCCGGACGCCGATCGCGGCCGTCGCCATCGGGTCCGTCGCGCTGAGCTTCGGCACTTCGGCGCCGTAGAACTTCAATTGCCGAAGCCCTCCGCCCATCGTGACGTAGGGTTCGAGCGCGCCCGCCGAGCCCGACGACCGCAGTCGGAACGTCAGATTCACCGTGCCCGCCAGGTACTCCATTTCGCCGAGCGTTCCCGGTCCCCGTCCGGGCCCGCCGGCGACGGCTTCGAGCGTCGCGGGAGAATAGAGCCCCATCACGCCGATCCCGACCGCGCGCGAGGCCCAGTAGGTCACTTCGCCCCCCATCATCACGTCCGGCGGAATCACGATGCCGTACGCGCCGGTGTTGTCGGTGAGGTTGTTGAGGGGCTGGATGACGCCGGCGAGTCCGAACAGTTCCGGACCGGTATCCTCGCCGAACGGTACGGCGGGAGTCATCTGCGCCGTCAGCTTCGACGCTCCGAGAGACAGCCCGCAGAGAAAGAGAAAGAGAAAAACGCCGGAAAGGCGTCTCATTTGGTCCTCACGATCGTGATTAGCGGTTCCGCGGTCTCACCCGCCGGGGTTCCTCCCGCCGTTTCCAGCGACAGCGAGAGGCCCGGTGCGCCCGGAACCGAGGCGAGTGAGAAGTACTGTACGCTCGACGGCCCTACGTCGAGGCTCAGCACTCGGGTTTCAAACCCCAGCGGTTCGGCCCGGAGCGCGATCGCGGTCGGAAGACCCGACCGGGCGTCCGTATCCTCGTTCAAGGACCGGAACACATCTGTGGCATTCCACGTTGCCGCGGCGAGCGGCGGCCCCGCCTCCGCAGCTTCGGGGTCCTCTCCCGACGGTCCCTCCATTCCCTCGTCCAGCGTCCGCGCGCCCAGCGCCAGCGAAACCGACATGTCCGCCAGAATGTTCGCCCACTCCCGGCCGGTGACCCGCTCCAGGTTCGCGACCCCGCGCCCGTGGTTCTCTCCGCCCCCGACGACGGACCGGAAGAAGGCCCGTTCGTCCCCGCCCGCCTGGTCCGCGAGCCGTCGCAGGAGGAACCAGCCGAAGCCTCGCATCTGCAGCCCGCCGACGCCGTCCAGGTCGTCCGTCGAGACCGTGGGAGCCCCGGGGAGTCCGAGCATGTACAGGCCGAGGTTGCGGAAGTTGCCCAGCATGTAGGCATTGAAGGTGTCGAGCGCCTCGGGCGTCTCGGATACGCGGTCGAAGGTGAGGCGATCGCCGACGGGGAGCCCGAGTGCGGCGAGTCCCGCCACTTCCTCGGCCAGACTCGAAAGCGCCTCATCCAGCCACACTTCCTCGGCGGCCCCGAACCCTGCCGGGGAAGCGGGCACGCGGCGCCCCGCGCTGACGATGTGCTGCACCTCATGCGCCACGAGGGCGGGCGTCTCGCGCAGCAGGTCCTCCGTCGAGACGGCGCGGCCGAGCGTCGCATCCGGGTCCGCGCTCACGCTGTAGATGATCTCCGCCTCGTTGCTCGCCGGGCAGATCCCGCCGTCCGGGTCCGACAACTCGCCGTCGCCCCGTCCGGAAGCGGCAAGATCCTGAGGGAGGGAGAACCCTCCGACGCCCGCCTCGCCGTCGCCGAGCCGGTTCACATCGGGCGTGAACAGGACGACGACGCGCCCGTTCCGGTCGATGTCCTCCGGGGGGCCGAAATAGGAGGTCACGGCCGGGAGAACCGTCCCGTCCAGTGCCCGGGCGAGCGCGAGCCACTCTTCCTCCGTCGGACCTCCGGCAGGCGCGGCGACATCCTCCACCAGGACCACGCCTTCGCCCACGGCCCGCACCGTTCCCCGTACCGTGCTCGCGGGGTCGATGCAGGTGCCCGCCAACTCCGCACCGACGGCGAAGAAGTACTCGAGCGTGTCTCCGGGCGCCGGCGCCGAGACCGCCATCGATCCAGTCGATCCATCCGGCCGAAGGGGCGAGATGCGGGCCTGAACAAGCTGCGTAAGCGTGCGTGCGCGTATCCCGATGTCCCTGCGCGTGCCGGCCAGCGCGGCCTCCGCGATCCCGGCGTCGATCACCCCGCGGCCCACCGCGGTCGCCGGGCCATCCCCCGACATGTCGCCGGGCGTCCGCAACGTGAGCCGGAGCGGGAGCCCGCTGGAGGCGCTGCGCCCCGTGTTGCCGATGACGATCCGATACTCTCGCGTCGCGGCCCCGATGACTTCCGGCGCCCCGGGCTCGCCCGCCCCTCCCGTTTCGCCCGCGTCTCCTGTTTCTCCCGCTGCCAGCGGCGCTCCCGGCGGGAACTGAACGCATTCGACCTCGACGGGCCCGCGCAGGGTAAGCGATTCGCCGACCTCCAGGCCCACGCGCTGGTTGGCCGGTTCGATCGGAAGCAGAAGACCGTTGCTCGCGTCGGAACCCACGAGCACCCGCACGCCGACCTCGCGCTCGGGCAGGCACGTGCGGGCGAAAGCGGGCACTTCAACCGTGAGTTCCGTCTCCGTGGCGCTCACCACCGTCGCCGCCGTGCCTTCGATCCAGACCCGGTTGTCGGCCGGGACCGGGCGGAAGCCGCTGCCGTGGAGGAGCGCCCGTGTGCCTGCGGCGAGTCTTCCGTTCCCGACCGAATCGAGTTGGACGGCCCCGCCCGGCGATGCGAGCGCCGTGGCCGAGAAGGAGAGCGTGTCCGAGTACACGCCGCCCGTGGCGAAGACGTGGATCCGGTAGTCGCCCGCCCGCGAGCCCAGCGTGAACACGGCGCCGCCCCGTCCGTCCGCGTCCGTCATCACGATGTCGTGCGTGAGGGCGCCCCTGCTCTCCGGCGACTCGTCCGGCGCGGGCGGTTCCTGCGCTTCCGCCACCGCCGTCGTGTCCCCCGCCTCCGGCAGTCCCGGCGTTTCCTCCGCTTCCGGCACGTCCGGGGTTGCTTCCGGCGTCGTCCAGTCGAAGGCGATGCGGACGCCGCCGGCCGGGGCTCCGCTCGTCGTCTCCGCCCGGATGGAGAACGGAAGCGGCAGCTGGCTTCCCGCCTCCGCTTGCTGGCCGTCTCCCTCCACGATGCTGAGAAGCACCGTGTCCGCGGCCTCCGCGAGAACGAGAAAGCGGAGCGGCGGGACGTTCGCCGCGCTCGGGATGTCCGCCTGGATCTCCGCCTGGCCCGGCGTGGGGCCCGCGCGGTAGACCGATTCCGCGACACCGTCCCGCCCCGCGACGGCGACCCCCGGCGAAAGCTCGCCCTCGCCCCTCACGATGACGAAGCGGACCGGCGCCCCTTCGACCGCGTTTCCGAGCGCATCCTCGACCCGAACCGCGATCGGGGGGTCCGTGGCCTCGCCCGTCACGATCGTGTCCACGGCGGCGGAAACGGGCGCCAGCGTCGTCGGCGGAGAGCCGACCTCCGTGCTTCCCGCGTCCCCGCACGCGACGGCGAGCACTCCCGCGAGCATCCCCGCGAGTACGGTCCGAGCGCCGCGCCTCACCGCGACTCCACCTTCCAGAAGGCGATGCCGCCCGCCTGCTTACCGACGTCCACGCTGGCTGCCCGGACGCCGGCCCGGAGGTCGATCACGTCCACCGTTCCCGGCTCTCCGCCCACGCCCTCCACGCTCACGAAGGCGTAGCGCGAATCCGGAGAGATCGCGATTCCGTGCGGCAGCGTCCGCGTGTTCGGAACCCGCGCCGTTTCCGTCCCGCTGGCCAGATCCCAGATGCCGGTCGCCTGCCCGCTCTTGTACGTGACGACGAGGTGGGCGCCGTCCGGGGACACATCGAGATTGTACGGACCCTCGCCCGTCTCGAATCGCCGTGTCACGCGCCACGCCTCCGCATCGATTTCCAGCACCTCCGCGTTCCGGTTGCACGCGACGTACACATGGCGTCCGTCCACGGCCGGGTGTGCCCATGTCGGGCTGCATCCGGGCGCCCCCACGGGCCGCGTCGGGAGCCAGTCGTGCGGCCACGCCTGTTCCAGACCCGGGGCGAGGAGAAAGCGCCGCGCGACCTCGAGCCGGTGCGCGTCGACCTCCACGAGCATCTCATCCATCATGCACACCGAGTAGTGCCGCGACCCGTCCGCCGTGAGCCGCGACCCGTGCGGCATCGTGCAGGTCGAAATCTGCGCCACCTCGATCATCGCGCCGACGTCGACGACGGACACCGAACCCGGCTCGTGTTCGCCGTGCAGGTTGAAGTTCGCCGCGAAGAGGAGGCCTGCCGGCGTCACCTGCATGGTGGCGGGGAAGAGCCCCAGTTCGGCGCTCCCGAGCGGGCGGTTCGTCTCCGTGGAGTAGGCGACGACCGTGCCGAAGGGATTCCCGTGGGCGAGCGTCACGTACCACCGTTCCCCGCTCGGATCGACCGCCAGGCCGTGCGGCCCGTCGATTTCCGTCGGGAAGCGGCCCACGAAGACGGAATCCAGCACCGACGCACCGGTGCCATCGAACCGGACGAGATCGACGCGATCCTCCGATTCCGCCGCCACGTAGACGTAATACGACGACAGGCCGTCGGGGCTGTTTTCCTGGGAGGCCGCGGGAAGAGCCGCCGCGACCGTCATTCCCAGCGCCCACAGGGCCATCGCCAAGCGGGGTGTTGTAGACTCGGGTAGCATACGATTTACGCGCGTTCGCGACTCCTTCTCCGGGAAGACTCCGGGTCCGGCAAACGCCTCCGCCGGACACTCCACCTCCTACCCTTAGAGTAGACAATTCCTCAAGGGGTTGCCAATCGGTTAGGTTGTCGGCGGCGGAGGGAGAAGAGGTCGCGGACGGGTGCATGCACGCCGTTCGAGGAAAGTCCGGGCTCCGCAGGGCACGGCGCCGGGTAACGCCCGGGCGTCGCAAGGCGACGGAAAGTGCCACAGAGAGCAGACCGCCGATGGCGGCTTGCGACCCGCAAGGGTTCAGGCGCACAGGCAAGGGTGAAAGGGTGGGGTAAGAGCCCACCGCGTCTCCTGGAGACAGGGGCGGCACGGCAAACCCCGCCGGGAGCAAGGCCAAGCAGGAACGAGCGGCGGCCCGTCGCGTTAGAGTTCCGGGTAGGCCGCACGAGGCCTCGGGTAACCGCAGGTCCCAGATAGATGACCTCGCCGCGGGCCTGGCCCGCCGGTGACAGAACCCGGCTTATCTCCCTCCGCCTCACTTCATTGCAGCACCGAGAGCAGCAGCACCGAGAGCAGCAGCACCGAAAGGGAAAAACCTTGGCTCCAGCGTCTCGCGCGACGATGAGGCTCGAACTCCGCGAGCACACGCTCGACAACGGGTTGCGAGTGGTCCTGCAGCCCGATGCGTCCGCTCCCCTCGTCGCCGTTCACGTCATGTACCATGTGGGATCGAAGAACGAGCGCGCCGGCCGCACCGGCTTCGCGCACCTCTTCGAGCATCTCCTCTTCCAGGGATCCGAGCACGTGGCGAAGGAGCAGCACTTCAAGCTCGTGCAGGATGCCGGCGGCACGCTCAACGGGACGACGTGGTTCGACCGCACGAACTACTTCGAGACCCTGCCCGCGAACGAACTCGATCTCGGCCTGTGGCTGGAGTCCGACCGCATGGGGTTTTTCAAGCCCGGGATCACGCAGGAGAAGCTCGACAACCAGCGCGAAGTCGTGAAGAACGAGCGGCGGCAGTCGTACGAGAACCGCCCCTACGGCCTCGCGTTCGAGACCTTGCTCGAGCGCGCCTACGACGAGGGGCACCCCTACCGTCATCCGACCATCGGCTACATGCCCGACATCGACGCGGCCCGGCTCGAGGACGTCCACGAGTTCTTCGACCTTCACTACGGTCCCAACAACGCGACCCTCGTACTCGTCGGCGATTTCGATCCGCGCGAAGCCCTGGATCGGGTCGAGGCCTGGTTCGGCGAGATTCCCGCGCGACCCGTGGCGCCGCGTCCGGACGTCCCCCTGCCGGCGCGAGGCGGAGAGCGGCGCGCGCTCCTTCCGGACCGCGTTCAGATGCCCCGCGTGTACCTCCTGTATCATTCGCCGCGCTACGCGGACCCCGACTTCGAGGCCGTCGTCACCCTCAACTACCTGCTCGCCGACGGGAACAGTTCCCGCTTCGAGAAGTCGCTCGTGTACGAAAAGCAGATGGCGGCCGACGTGACCTCCTTCACGTGGCCGACCGAGAGCGCCGGAATGTGCTTCGTCGTCGCGACCGCCCGCCCCGGCGTCGCCGCCGCCGACCTGGAGACGGAAGTGAGGGACGTCATCGATGACCTGCTCCGCGGCGGCGTCGAAGAGGAAGAAATGGAAGGGGCGCGCAACCGCGCCCGGCGCGGGCTCCTGAACGGGCGCGCGGGCTTCGGCGACCGGGCGGACGCGATCGCGCATGCCGCCGTGTTGCGCGGGGACGCCGGCTACGTGAACGACGCTTTCGCGCGCTACGGAGCCGTAGCCCGCCCGGACGTGGAGCGCGTGGCCCACACCGTGTTCGACCCGCGCGGCCTCACGGTCCTCCACGTCGTGCCCGAAGAGGGCGCGGAGGGCGCGGAGGGCCCGGACGCAACGGATGCGGCGGACACGACGGAGGAGACGCCGTGACGAACCCCCGAACCGCGACCCCCGACCGCGCCGGGCGTCCGGCGCCGGCCGCTCCGCGCGCGCTCGCGCTGCCGCGCTTCGAGCGGCACACGCTCCCCAACGGCCTGCGGGTCGAGCACGCCGAGCGACGCGGTCTGCCCGAAGTATCGCTCCACCTCGTCCTCGAATGCGGCGCGGGCGTCGAACCGCCGGCACTCGGCGGTCTCGGCGAACTGACCGCCCGGCTCCTCACCGCCGGCACCCCCGGCCGGGACGCCATCGAGATGGCGCGCTGGCTCGACCGCCTCGGCGTCGGCTACCGCGCGACGGTGGGCTACGCCGTCGGGGCCGTCTCCATGCACTTCCTGTCGGAGGTGTTCGAGGACGCCCTGGAGTTCCTCGCCGCCACCATCCTCGATTCCGGGTTCCCCGAGCACGAAGTCGAACGCATCCGCCGCGAGCGCATCGATGAAATCGAGCGCCAGGCAGACGATCCGGCGACCGTCGCGGGCCTTGCCACCATCGCCGAACTCTACGGCGACCGCCTGTACGGCCGCCCGGTCGCCGGCACCGCCGCCACCGTGTCGGAGATCGGCCCGGAAGCCGTGCGGGAGTTCCACGCCGCGCGCTATCGCCCCGGAGGCGCCCTCCTCATCGCGTGCGGCGACCTCGACCGCGAGCGTCTCATGTCCGCGGCGGAGACGCTTTTCGGCGGCTGGAGCGGCGAGACCGCCCGTGTCCCGGCCCCGGAAACGCCGGTGCCGCGGGCGAACGACCTCATCCTCATCGACCGGCCCGGCAGCGCCCAGAGCGAGATCCGCGTCGCGACGGTGGGCGCCCCCTACAACACCGCGGACCACTACGCGATCATCGTGGCCAACGCGATCCTCGGCGGCCTCTTCAACTCCCGGATCAACCTCAATCTGCGCGAAGAAAAAGGGTGGACCTACGGGGCGAGATCGAGTTTCCGGTTCCGCCGGGGCGCGGGACCCTTCGTCGCGCGGACGGCCGTCGAGTGCGCCCGGACCGGACCCGCGTTCGAGGAGATCCTGGGCGAGATCGAGACCATGCGCACCACGCCCGTCACCGCCGACGAAATGAAGCTGGCCCGCAACGCCCTGACGCTCTCCCTCCCGCTCCAGTTCGAGACCGCGGTGCAGATTTGCGGCAAGGTGAGCCGTCAGCGCGTATTCGGCCTCGCCGACGATTACTGGGAGACGTACCGTTCGCGCATCGAGGCCGTGACGGCGGACGAGGTGCGGGAGGTTTGCCGCAGGTACCTCGACCCCGACCGCCTCACACTCCTCGCGGTCGGCGACGCGGCGACGGCCGCGCCCACGCTCGATGGCTTCGAGCCCGTGGACGTGCGGTCCGTCTCGTGAGCACGCCGTGACCGACGCCCCGACCGGCGGCGCGCGCGAAGGCGCCGGGCGCGGCGTCTCGACGGGCCGCGTGGACGGAGAGCGCGTCTACTCCGGCCGCAGGGTCCACGTCGACGTGGATCGCGTGCGATTCCCGGACGGGTCCATCGGCCGGCTCGAATTGATCCGCCACTCCGGCGCCGCCGCCGTCGTCGCGCTGGACCTTCCCGGGCCTTCCGGCGTGGCCGGCGCCGCGCCGCCGCGCGAGCCCGTCGTCACGCTGGTGCGTCAATACCGGTACGCCGCCGGCGGCTTCATCTGGGAGGTGCCGGCCGGCAACCTGGAGCCCGGCGAGCCCCCCGAGGCGTGCGCTCTGCGGGAACTGGAAGAGGAGGCGGGGCTGCGTGCCGGACGCCTGGAGCGGCTGGCCTCCGTACACACGACGCCGGGTTTCACGGACGAGGTCATCCACCTCTTCGCGGCGTGGGATCTGGAGGCGGGGGAGACGAGTCACGAGGCGAGCGAGTTCATGGATGTGCATCGGCTGCCCCTGCGCCGTACCATCGAGATGATCGATGCGGGAGAGATCAGCGACGGCAAGACCATCTGTGCGCTGACCCTCGCGGCGCGCTGGGTTGCCCGCCGGATGGATCGAATCGGCGGCAACGGGGTTTAACGCGCCGAACTCGCCTGCAAAGGAAGCGGCATGGACACGAAGCCGAACCTCGAAGTCGTGAGGCAATACGCGGCGCCGGAGGAGATGGAACCACTCGGGCGCGGGGAGTTGAAGCGCCTCGAGGATGCCGAACTCGTCACCCATTACCTCGGGGGGCAGCGCTTCGCGTTCAACGAGATTGCCGAGCGCTATCAGGACCGCCTGCTCAACTTCATCTACCGCACCATCGGAGACCGGGACCGTGCCGAGGATCTCGTGCAGGAGACCTTCGTGCGCGTCTACCGGCACCTCCACCGGTTCGATCCCGCACGGAAGTTCTCAACCTGGATCTATACGATCGCCAGCAACCTGGCGAAGAACGAATTGCGGAACCGGGCGCGCAACCCGCTGGTACTCTTCCATACGCTCAGGAAGAGTTGGGAAGCCGACCATCGGCCGCTTGAATTCGAGGATACGGCCTACCGGCCCGACGACCTGTTCCGCAAGCGGCGTGTGCGCGAACAGGTCGAGGCCGCGGTCGCGGAACTTCCCGAGCATCACCGTGTCGTATTCGTGCTGCGCGAACTGGAAGGGAAGAGCTACGAGGAGATTTCGGAGATCACGGGAGTGACGCTGGGCACCGTCAAGTCGCGCCTGAATCGGGCGCGGAACCGGTTCGCCTGCATCATCGCCCCGATGCTCGATTGAATCGCTCGATTGAATCCCGGCGCCAGGCCCGCACGGCCGGACCGCCGCAAGGAACCCTGGCACGCAGTTCAGAGTAGATGAGCCCGGATGGACGTTTTTCGTGATGGTGCAATGATGGTTTGCAAAGAGTTTATCGACCGACATACCGAATACCTCGACGGTGCGCTTGCCCCTGGCGAGCACCGTCGTTTCGACACGCATCTGGAGGATTGCAAGTCGTGTCGACGCTATCAGCGGGTCCTGACTCGCGGGCTCGCCGTCTGGCGAGCTCTGCCTCGCGTCGCCACCTCTCCGGACTTCCTGCCCCGCCTGCAGCACCGCCTCTACCACGTCGACGAGTCTCCGAAGCGGTCCTGGCGAGGCCAGTTCGGCCGGGCCGCGGCCATCGCCGTGGCGTCGGCGGGACTCTTCACGCTCGGCGTGTCGAACGGAAGCCAGCCTCTGCTCGTCGAAGTGCAGCTTCCGCCCGTGATGGCGGACGTGCCGGCGGAGACGGTCGCCGAGAGCCAGGGGAGCCGGTTTGCCGACGACCCCTACGTGCCGGACTGGTTCCTCGCCCCGTTCGCTCCCGCGCTCGATGACGGGGGCGGGCTGTTCGGTTCGACGTACGCCGTGCCGATCGCGACAAGCGACTCCATCCCCCTGCCGGTCGAGCGACGCACCGGCCAACTCGACGAGTCTCGCTGACCCACCGCCGCGGTCCGCGGCACGGGTCTCTTTCGGCGCCGTGAGCGCGCCCCTCGACCCGCGGCTCTCGCGAGCCCTGGGCAAGGCCCCCCCCACCGGAGCCTGGTTCCTGCACGGAGACGCGATCCGCCTGCGGGACGAAGCCGCGCAGCAGCTCGTCGAGGCGGCCGTCGACCCGGCCACGCGCGACTTCAACTACGACCAGTTCCGGGCCGAGGACGTGACGGACGAGCAACTCGCCGCCACCCTGGCCATGCCCCCGATGATGGCGGAGCGCCGCGTCGTCTTCGTGCGCGACGTCGAGCGGCTGGGAACGAAGGCCCGCCAGGTCCTGCAGCGGGCCGCGGCGGCGGCTCCCCCCGACCTCGCCCTCATCGTGACGGCGCGCATCCCCAAGGGGTCGCGCGCGGCCTTCTACCGCGACCTCAGGAAGAACTGCCGCACGCTGGAGTGGAGTACGCCGCGGGCGGCGGAGATCCCGGGCTGGATCCACGATCGGGCGCGGAGGCGCTGGAACTTCGACCTCTCGCCGGCGGCGGCCCAGTGGATCGCCGGAGCCGTCGGGTCGGACCTCTCGACGCTGGACGCCGAGCTCGAGAAGCTCGCCTCGCTTCCCGCCGACCGCCGCACCGACGCGGACATCCGCGACGTCGTTCCCCGGACTCATCGGATCGATCGCTGGAGCTGGCTCGATCTCGTGGCTTCGCGCGACTACCGGCGCGCCTTGCGCGAGTTGGAAAACGTGCTCACTTCGGAGCGGGGGGTTGGGCTGGTCGCCGGACTTGTGGAACAGCATCTTCTGCTTGGTCTGGCCCTCGAAGCGGGACCCGCCGGCCTGCGAGCCGCCCTGTCGGAGACCGGACGCGGCTATCTCTCCTGGAAGGCGAACGCCTACGCGAAGCAGGCGAGGGCATGGACCGTACACGAACTCGATCACGCGCTGCGGGCGCTCCACCGCGCCGACCGGCACCTCAAGTCGGGGCGGGGAGACCGGGCGGTTCTCGCCGAGACGCTCCTGCAACTGGCGCAGGCGGGAAACGCCGGAAGATGACCCGGAGCCGCCGGAACCGCCGAAGCCGCGGAGGGCGCCCGGGCCATGGGAGCCGCCGCGCGTGGGCGCCGGCGCTGCTCGCCGGCGCGTCGCTGTGGGGGCTTTCCGTCCCCTCTCCCGCGCAGGCCGCGCAAGCCGCCACTCCCGTGGACCTGGATCATCTCGAGGCACGGATCGAGGCCGGGAGGTTCGAAGGCGCCGCCGAGGCGATAGAAGGCTGGCTCGCCGCGGTGGGGCGGAACGCGGCTCGCGGCGACGTCGTGCGCGCGCGATACCTTCGGGCGCGCCTCCTGACGGACCCGGATTCCGCCCGCGCGGAACTCCTCTCCGTCGCCATGGACGGCGGCTCGCGCTACGGATCCCGAGCATGGCTGCGGCTCGCACAACTGGACCTGGCGCTCGGCGAACCCTCTCGGGCGGCGGCCGACCTCGAGCGCCTGCGGGCGGACCATCCGCGGAGCGCCGAGGCGGTCGCGTCCTGGTATTGGACGGCGCGGACGTTCGAGGACCGGGGCTTCCTCGACCGGGCGTGCGAAGCGTGGCAACGGGGGGCCGCGGAGGGCCGGCGCGTCGGCGCCGCGTCGATCACGCTCCTCGCGGAAGCCTCGGCGCGCGGCTGCGCGCCGGGCGGCCCGCGCTTCGCGATCCAGGTCGCCGCGTTCTCGCGCCGGGATCCGGCGGAGGAGGTGCGGGGACAGCTGGAAGCCGCCGGCTTCTTCTCCCGCGTCGTCGAGCAAGACGGGTTCCACCGCGTCCGGCTGGGCCGCTTCGCCCGCCGGGAAGCGGCGGAGAGCCTCGCGCGCCGACTCCTGGACGCGGGCTTTGAGCCCGCCATCATCCCCGTCGTCTCGTGAGGCGATGATGGCCGCGGCCAACCCGGACTCGAGTGCGTACTCGCCGCTCATCCGGCAGTATCTCGACATCAAGTCCCGCCACCCCGATTCGCTCCTCTTCTTCCGGGTGGGCGATTTCTACGAGATGTTCTTCGAGGACGCGGAGGAGGGGAGCGGCCTGCTGGGGATCACCCTCACCGCCCGCAACAACGGCGGAAAGCGGGACGTTCCGCTCGCGGGCGTCCCCGTGAAGGCCGTGAACGAGTATGTCTCCCGCCTGCTCGAGATGGGCCGCCGCGTGGCGATCTGCGAGCAACTCGAGGACCCGGCGGAGGCCCGGGGGATCGTGCAGCGGGACGTCGTCGAGATCATCACGCCGGGCACGGTCCTCGAGGACAGGCTCCTCCCGGCGAGCCGCAACAACTACGTGGTCGCGATCGCCGGAGATGCCCCGTTCGGGCTCGCCGTCGTCGACCTCTCGACCGGCGAGTTCGAGCTCCGCGAGGTGGCCGCCGCGGATCTCAACGACGAACTCGGGCGACTCGAGCCCGCCGAGATCGTGATCCCCGAGGAGACGGAGGCGCCCGCCGGACCCTGGCATCTGACCGCGCGGCCCGCCTGGCGCTTCGACGCTTCGCTCGGGGACGAGCGGCTCCGGGAATGGTTCGGCGTCGCCTCCTCGTCCGGCTTCGGCCTCGATCCCGCGCGCGACCCGCTTCTCCTCGCGGCGAGCGGCGCGCTCCTCGGCTACCTGGACGAAGTGCGGCCGGCGGGCCTCGACCACCTGCGGCCGCCGCGCGTGGATCGAGCGGGACGCGTGATGTACCTCGACGAGATGACCCGGCGGAACCTCGAACTCGTGGAACCCCTGCGCCCCGGCGAGGGGGCGTCGCTCCTCGCCCTCATCGACCGCACGCGGACGCCGATGGGGGCGCGCCTGCTGCGCCGGCGCCTGCTGCGCCCGCTCGTCGTCCCCGACGAGATCGCGGTCCGCCTCGACGCCGTGCAGGAACTCCTCGAGCGGGCGGAGGAGCGTGAACGCGTTCGAGGCGCGCTCCGCCCGATCCGCGATCTGGAGCGGCTCGCCGCCCGCGTCTCCACCGGACGGGCGGCGCCGCGGGAACTCCTCGGCCTCGGCCTCTCGCTCGGCGCGCTGCCCGGGCTGGCGACCGCCCTCGCGCCGCTGGAGGCCGGCCGGCTCGCCGAGCTTCGTTCCGGCTTCGATCCGCTCCGGGACGTGGCGGCCCGCATCGACGAAGCCATCGACCCCGACTCTCCCCACGCCCTCAAGGACGGCGGCGTGATCCGGAGCGGCTTCTCCGCCGAACTCGACGAACTGCGCGGCGTGCGCGGCAGCGCCGTCGATTTCATCGCCGGCATGCAGGTGAGGGAGCGCGAGCGCACCGGCATCGACACGCTGAAGATCGGGTTCAACCGGGTGTTCGGGTACTATCTCGAGGTCACGCGCTCGAAGCTCGACCGCGTGCCGGAGGAGTGGACCCGCAGGCAAACGCTCACCAACGCCGAGCGGTATCTCACGCCCGAACTCAAGGAGTGGGAGGCGAAGGTGCTCGGGGCCGACGATGAGATCGCGAAGCTCGAGGCCCGGCTCTTCCACGAGCTGCGAGACGCCGTCGCCGCCGAGGTCGGGCGGATTCAGGCGACCGCCGCCCAGGTCGCCGAGATCGACTTCCTCGCCTGCCTCGCCGAGGTCGCCGCCGCCGAGGACTACGTGCGTCCGCGGCTCAGCGACGACATCGCCTTCGACATCGAAGAGGGCCGGCACCCCGTCGTCGAGGCCGCGGCCGCGAGGGACACCTTCATCCCGAACGACATGCGGCTGGACGACGAACGCCGCATTCTGATCGTCACCGGCCCGAACATGGCGGGGAAATCCACAGTGCTGCGCCAGGCGGGGCTCATCGCGCTCCTGGCGCACATCGGTTCCTTCGTCCCGGCTCGCCGAGCCCACATCGGGGTATGCGATCGCGTGTTCACGCGCGTGGGCGCCAGCGACAACCTCGCGGCGGGGCAGAGCACCTTCATGGTGGAGATGACGGAAACCGCGACCATCCTGCACGGCGCCACCGAGCGCTCGCTCGTCCTGCTCGACGAGATCGGGCGGGGCACGTCGACGTACGACGGCCTCTCGATCGCATGGGCGGTGACCGAGCGGCTGCACGAACTCGGAGCCCGCACGGTGTTCGCGACCCACTACCACGAACTCGTCGGCCTCGCGGAGTCGCTGCCGCGCGCGGCCGCCTTCAACGTCGCGGTGCGGGAGACCGGTCAGGACATCGTCTTCCTCTACCGGTTGCAGCCGGGGGGCTCCGACCGTTCCTACGGCGTGCACGTCGCCCGGCTGGCCGGACTGCCCCCCGACGTCGTCGGGCGCGCCGCCCGCATCCTGCACATGCTCGAGAGCGGGCCGTGGGGCGCCGGCGGCCGCGGAGCCGTGCTGGCCGAGGCGGGACTGGGGCAACTCTCCCTCTTCGAGGCCCCCGCTCCCGCCCCGGGCCCCGATGGCGACCCGCCGCCGTCCGGCGCGCCCGATCCCGCCGAAAGCGCGGACATCGCCGCGGCCCGCGAGGTGCTCGAGAAGCTGGCCGGGATCGACCTCGATGGGATGACGCCGCTCGAGGCGCTGAACACGCTCGCCGAATGGAAGGCGTTCGGCGATGCATAGCACGCGGGCGGTCAGGTCGGGTGTCCTCGCGGTCCTCGCCGCCCTCGCCGGCGCCGCGTCCACCGGGTGCGCGGACGATCCGAGCCCCGAAGTCGGAGCGCTGCGCGTGGACCAACTCCGCGAAGGCGGCTTCGTGTGGCCCGTGCTCGAGCCCGCGTCGTCCCCCGCGTTCCCCTACCCGGCCGCCGCCCTCGAGGAGGGGGCGGGCGGAGACATCCTCCTCCGCATTCGGATATCCGATGCGGGACGCGTCGACTCCGTCTCGGTCGTGACCTCGTCGGGGCATGCCGTGCTCGACTCGGCCGCGGTGGAAGGCGCCCGCCTCCTCCGGTACCGGCCGGCGCAGCACGGCGGCGCCCCGACCGCCATCTGGGCGCGACTCCCCATCCGCTATCCCGTGCCGGCGTCCGGTGGCTGACCGCCGTCCGCGCGTCGGCGTCCTCTTCGGCGGCGAGTCCCCGGAGCACGAAGTGTCGCTCCGGTCGGCGAAGAACGTGATCGAGGCGATCGACCGGGAGCGCTACGAGGTCGTGCTCATCGGCATCGATCGCCGCGGCCGGTGGCATCTCGCCGACGAATCGCGCTTCCTGCGGCACGCCTCGGATCCGCGGCGCATCCGCCTCCCCGACGCGCCGGTCAGGCTCGCCGTGACCCCCGGCCGCCGCCCTCGGATCGTACCCGTCGTCCCGGACGGTCCCGAGGACCCCGGCCGGCGCGAGGGGCCCGGTGAGGGCCGCCCGGAGCCGGCCGGGTTGCCGGAACTGGACGTCGTCTTTCCCGTCCTGCACGGCCCCTTCGGCGAGGACGGCACCGTACAGGGACTCCTGCGGCTTGCGCACCTGCCGTTCGTCGGGCCCGGGATCCTCGGCTCGGCCGTCTGCATGGACAAGGATGTGGCCAAGCGGCTGCTGCGCGACGCCGGCATCCCCGTCGCGCCCTTCATCACCGTCCTTTCCCGGCGCGAACCCCCCTCCTGGGACGAGGCCGTGGCCGCGCTCGACGCCCCCATCTTCGTCAAGCCGGCGAACATGGGATCTTCCGTCGGCGTCTCGAAGGTCGACACGGACTCCGACTACCGGCGGGCGCTCGACGAGGCGTTTTCCTTCGACACCAAGGTGCTCCTCGAACGGACGATCCGGGGCCGCGAGATCGAGATCTCCGTGCTGGGGAACGAGGCCCCCGAGGCCTCGATCCCGGGGGAGATCGCCCCCACGCACGCGTTCTACTCCTACGAGGCGAAATACCTGGATCACGACGGTGCGGACCTGCTCATTCCCGCGGACCTCGATGCCGAGACCACCGCGCGGGCCCGCGACATCGCCGTCCGGGCCTTCCGCGCGCTATGCTGCGAGGGGATGGCGCGCGTGGACCTCTTCCTCGCGGCGGAGGCTTGCGGCCCGCTCCCGGCCGGTTCACTGGTGGTGAACGAGATCAACACTCTTCCGGGCTTCACCCGGATCAGCATGTACCCCAAGCTCTGGGCTGCGAGCGGCGTGTCCTACCCCGAACTCGTCGACCGTCTCATCCGGCTCGCGATCGAGCGCGCGGAGCGCGACGAGCGGCTCGCCTCCGCCATCGACCTCCAGGGCGACGGCGAAACGGGCGACGGCGAGGCGGGGTCGGGATGATGCGACGGCCCGCGTTCCGGAGCGGCGGCTTCCGCGGCGGCGGCATGGGCGGCGGCGTGGGCGGCGGCGGGATCCGCTTCGGCCACGGCTCTCCGATGAGTCGCTGGGTCCTGCGGCTCATGATCGCGAACTTCGTCATCTTCCTCGCCATGGCGATGCGGCTCGTGCCCGTCGCGGCGATCGACTGGCTCGGCTTCTCCGTGCCCGGCTTCCTCACGCGCCCGTGGACCCTCGTCACCTACATGTTCGTGCACGGCGGCTTCATGCACGTGTTCATGAACATGCTCGCCCTCTTCTTCTTCGGCCCGCCGCTCGAACGGAAGTGGGGCAGCCGTTTCTTCCTCCGCTTCTACCTTGTGACCGGGCTCGGCGGGGCTCTGTTCTCCGTGCTCCTCTACTCGCTCACGGGGCCGACGCTGATGGTGGGCGCCTCCGGGGCGATCTTCGGCCTCCTCGTGGCCTTCGCCCTCAACTGGCCGGACGCGAAGATCTACCTCTACTTCGTCTTTCCCGTGCCGGCGAAGTGGTTCGTGGCCGCGCTCGGCGCCTTCACGCTCCTCTCGACCGTGCAGGGATCGGCGGACGGCGTGGCGCACTGGGCGCACCTCGGCGGACTCGTGACCGGGTTCGTCTATCTCCGGTACGGGGAACGCATCGGTCGCCTCGCGCGCAGGGCCTTCTACAAGGAGCGTCCGGTGTCCCCGCGCGGGAAGGCGCGGCGTCCCGCGCCGCCTCCGCCCTCGCCCCGCCGACGGCGCCGGGCGGACGGGGATTCCCTCGATGAGGTGGACCGGATCCTCGACAAGATCCGCGCGAGCGGCATGGACTCCCTCTCCGCGCGCGAGCGCGCCTTCCTCGACGAGGTGAGCCGGCAGTACCAGCAGACACAGGAGACGGGGAAGAAGACCCGCACACATTAGCAGGCCCCGGCAATAGCGGGCCGTGGCCGTGGCAGGCCGTGGCAGTGGCCCTGCGGCTGGAGTTTTGCGCCGCCGGTTTCTACAATGTCCGCCCCGCGCGAGCCCCCGGCCGGGAGCGTCGCGCACGGAACGGCCCGTGGCCGGAGCAAGCGCCTGTCGCGGGCCGCCAGCCCCGGCGTCTTCCCAGGCAGAGTACAAGCAGAGTACAAGCAGAGTACAGGAGGTGTACATGGCGTCTGCCGCCTCGGAATATCAAACGCGGAACCTTCGCAACGTCGTCTTCTTCGGGCACGGAGGGGCGGGGAAGACGACGCTCGCGGACTCGATGTGCTACATCGCCGGCGGAGCCACGCGGAAGGGCGATGTCCAGAAGGGGAACGCGCTCACCGACTTCACGCCGGAAGAGACCGGCCACAAGATCTCGATCAACCTCGCCGTCGCCCACGCCGTCCGGAACGGCGTGCGGATCAACCTCATCGACACTCCGGGCTACCTGGATTTCCTGGGCGAAGTCGTGGCGGGGATCCGCGTGGCGGACGCCGGCATCTGCGTCATCGATGCGATCTCCGGCGTCGAAGTGGGGACGGAGAGGACCTGGGCCGCCGCGAACGCCGTGAGCCTGCCGCGGGCCGTCTTCGTCTCAATGATGGACCGGGACAACGCGGACTTCCGCAACACGCTCGGTCAGGTCCGGGACGAACTCACCTCCGCGGCGATGCCGGTCCACGTCCCCATCGGGGCGGGCGCCGACTTCAGCGGCTTCGTCGACCTCCTCACGATGAAGGCGCACACCTTCAAGGGAGGGGACAAGGGCGCGGCCGGCGTGGCCGACGCGCCCGCCGACGTCGCGTCGGAAGTGGAGGACCTCAGGGAAGAACTCATCGAGGCGATCGTGTCGGGCGATGACGACCTGCTCGAAGCCTATTTCGAGGGAGAGGAACTCGATCCCGGCCGGCTCGGCGAGGTGTTCGCGGAGGCGATCCGTTCCGGCGACATCGTCCCCGTGTTCTGCGGTTCATGCCAGACAAGCGCGGGAGTGCCGGCGCTCATGGACCGCATCGTGGAACTCTTCCCCTCGCCGGACCGGGCCGCGCCCCAGACCGCGCGCGACGGAAACGGCGAAGTGTCGCTGGAGCCGGGGGCGGCCGCGCCCACCGCGGCGCTCGTCTTCAAGACGACATCGGAACCCCACGTCGGCGACCTGAGCTATTTCCGCGTCTTCTCCGGCCGGATGGAGAACGGCGTCACGCTCGCCAACCCCGACCGTTCCGCGAGCGAGCGCATCGCGCACCTCGCGATTCCGCACGGGTCCCGCCGCATTGATGTCGACGCGCTGAACCCCGGCGACATCGGGGTCGTGACGAAACTCAAGGACACGCACACGGGCGACACGCTTTGCGACAGCGGGAGCCAGCTCTCCTTCGGCGGCATCGAGTGGCCCCAGCCCGATCTCTCCCTTGCCGTCACCGCGTGCACGCGGGCCGACGAGGACAAGATCGGCAGCGGCCTCGCGAAGCTGCACGAGGAGGATCCGACCTTCTCTTCCGGTTACGATCCCGAGCGCGGACAGACGATCATCCGCGGGCTGGGGGAGATCCACCTCAACATCTCGCTGGAGAAGATGACCCGGAAGTACGGGGTCAACGTGGACACGCACCAGCCGAACATCGCCTACCGCGAGACGATCACGAGGACGGCGGAGGGGCAGGGGCGCCACAAGAAGCAGTCGGGCGGGCGCGGCCAGTTCGGCGACTGCCACATCCGGCTCAGCCCGTTGCCGCGCGGGGAAGGGTACAAGTTCGTCGACTCGATCAAGGGCGGCGTGATCCCGACCAAGTTCGTCCCGGCCGTGGGGAAGGGGATCGGGGAGGCCTCGAGCAGGGGGGTCCTCGCCGGTTATCCGCTCGTCGACTTCCAGGCCGAATGCTACGACGGCTCGCATCACTCCGTGGACAGCTCAGACATCGCCTTCCAGATCGCGGGATCGATCGCGTTCCAGAAAGTCGCGCGGGACGCGAACCCCGTGATCCTGGAGCCGATCATGGAGATCGAGGTCGAGACGCCCGAGGAATACATGGGCGAAGTGATGGGAGACCTCAACCAGCGGCGCGGCCGCGTGCTCGGCATGGATTCGAAGGGGCGGCGGCAGGTCGTGAAAGCGCACGTCCCCCAGGCCGAACTCTACAAGTACTCCGCCGCGCTGCGCTCCCTGACGCACGGAAAGGCGACGCACACGCGCAGCCTGGCTGCGTACGAGCAGGTTCCTCCGCATGTTCAGGAGAAGGTGATCGCCGATTCGCAGCGCGACGACGATTAGGACGAGGACGAGGACGACGACCAGGAAGATGGGCGGGCGGTAGCCGGTGGCGGGCCATTCGAAGTGGTCGAAGATCAAGCGCCAGAAGGCGGTGACCGACAGGGCGAAGGGGAAACTCTTCTCCAAGCTCGGTCGCGAAATCGCCGTGGCGGCGCGGGAAGGCGGGGGAGATCCGGACTTCAATCCGCGCCTGCGGACCGCGATCGACAACGCCAAGGGCCAGCGCATGCCGGCCGACAACATCGATCGTGCGGTGCGGCGCGGGACGGGGGACCTGCCGGGCGCGAGCTTCGAAGAGGTCACGCACGAGGGCTACGCGCCGGGGGGCGCGGCGCTCTACCTCGAATGCCTGACCGACAACCCCCGCCGCACGCTGGCCGAACTCCGGCACCTGCTCGACAAGCGGGGGGGGAACCTGGGCCAGAGCGGTTCCGTCGCGTGGATGTTCGAACGCAAGGGCCAGATCCTCGTGCCCGCCGACGGGTGCGACGAGGACGCGGCGCTCGACGCGGCGCTCGAGGCGGGGGCCGAGAACTTCGAGTCCGAGGACGGGATGTACGTCGTGACGACGGCGGCGCCCGACTTCCACGACGTCCTGGGGGCGCTGCGCGACGCCGGCGTCCCCGTCGAGGAGGCGGACCTCGCGATGCTGCCCAGCAACACGGTGAAACTGGAGGGGCGCGACGCAGAGAAGGTGCTGGCCGTCCTGCATGCGCTCGACGAGCACGACGACGTGCTGAAGGTGAATACGAACGTGGATCTGGAGGAGGCGGAGGCGGCGGACTGGGAAGCTCCCTGAAGGTGCTGGGCATCGACCCGGGCACGCGGGCGACGGGATACGGCTTCGTCGAGGGGCGCCGTCCGGGAGGGCTCTCGTATCGCCTCATCGAATGCGGCGTCGTGCGGCCGCGCGGAGAGGACCTCCCCGAGCGTCTCGTGGACATCCACACCGCGGCGCTCGACCTCATCGACCGGCTCGAGCCCGGGTGCGTCGCGATCGAGAGCGCCTTTCACGGACGGAACGCGCGCACGGCGCTCGTGCTCGGGCACGCGCGCGGCGTCCTCGTGCTCGCGGCCGCGCTGCGCGGCTTGCCGGTGCACGAGTACGCGCCACGCGAAGTGAAGAAGCACGTCGTGGGGACGGGCGCCGCGAGCAAGGAACAGGTCGGCTTCATGGTCAAGCACCATCTGCGGCTCGGCGAGCCGCCGCGTCCGGCGGATGCGGCGGACGGCTGCGCGGTCGCGCTGTGCCACCTCCTCGCCGGACCGATCCGGTGAGCCGGGCGGAGCGCGTGAGCCGGGCGCTGCGGAGGCTTCCGTGATCCGGCGCCTCAGGGGCGAACTCGCCTGGCGCGGGGAGAGCGTCATCGAGGTCCTCACGGGCGACGGCGTCGGCTACGAGGTCAGCGTGCCGCTCGGGGTCGCCGGGCGCCTGCCGCCCGAGGGATCCGAGGTCGAACTGCACACCGTCCTCGTCGTGCGCGACGACGCGTTCGAGCTGTTCGGTTTCGAGACGCCGGGCGACCGCGAACTCTTCCAGCGGCTCCGCGTCCCGAGCGGCGTGGGCCCCCGGCTCGCGCTCGCGATCCTGGGGGCGCTTCGGCCCGAGCGCATCGTGCGCGCGATCCGGGCCAAGGACCACCGCACCCTCCAGACCGTGAGCGGCGTCGGCAAGAAGACCGCCGAACGCATCGTGATCGAACTCACCGACAAACTCGACGACCTCAGCGACATGCGCGACGACCCCGTGCCGGGCGGCGGGGTCGCCGCGGCGGCCGTGCAGGCGCTGCGCGGCCTCGGCTACCCGCGCTCGCAGAGCGAAAACGCCGTCAGCCGCGCCCTGCAGGGACTCGCGCAGGGGGCCGGCGACCCGGGCGTGGGCGCCGCCGGGGACGCCGACGCGGACCCCGACGTGAGCGCCGAGGAACTCGTGCGCCGCGCGCTGCAGCACGTATGACCGACGAGACGGGTCCGCGCACGGAGATCACGACGCCCGAGGTGCTCGAGAGCGACGAACGCCCGGACGCCTCGCTGCGCCCGCAGCGGCTCGATGAGTTCATCGGACAGGCGCGAGTCAAGGAGAGCCTCTCCGTCTTCGTGGAGGCGGCGCTCGGCCGCGAGGAAGCGCTCGACCACACCCTCTTCTACGGCCCGCCGGGCCTCGGAAAGACGACGCTCGCCCTCCTCCTCGCCGAGGAACTCGGCGTCGGGATCAAGCTCACTTCCGGCCCCGTGCTCGAGAAGCCGGGCGACCTCGCCGGCCTGCTCACGAACCTCCCGCCACGCGGGATCCTCTTCATCGACGAGATCCACCGGCTCCGGCCCGTGATCGAGGAGTTCCTCTATCCGGCGATGGAGGACTACCGCATCGAGATCCGACTCGGCGACGGACCTCGCGTGGAGACCTTCTCGATGAAACTCGAGCGCTTCACGCTCGTGGGCGCGACGACCCGATTCGGACTCCTGACCGCCCCGATGCGCGCGCGCTTCGGCGTCATCGAGCGCCTGGGCTACTACCCGCCGTCGGACCTCGGGCGCATCGTCACCCGCTCCGCGAGCCTCCTCGACATCCCGATCACGTCCGGGGGGGCGGGCGAGATGGCCCGGCGCGCCCGCGGCACCCCCCGCATCGCGAACCGCCTCCTGCGCCGCGTCCGCGACTACGCGCAGGTGCGGGGCGACGGCACGATCGATTCCGCGACGGCGGAGAAGGGCCTCACGCTGCTCAACGTCGACGAGTACGGCCTCGACGAGATGGACGCGCGCGTGCTCAAGGCGATCATCGAGACCTTCGAGGGGGGGCCGGTGGGACTCGCCTCTCTCGCGGTCGCCGTGGGCGAGGACGCGGGGACGCTCGAGGAGGTCTACGAGCCGTACCTGATCCAGAACGGGTACATGCAGCGCACGTCACGCGGCCGCGTGGCCACCCGGAAGGCGTACGAGCGCTTCGGTTACGCCCTCCCGGGCGACCGGGACGGGTCGGGGGGCGGAGCACAGCGTGCGCTGTTCGGCGATGACGGATGAGCCGGCGGGCCGGACGGAGGCGTACGACTACGAGTTGCCGGCCGAACTGATCGCGGCCCGTCCGGCCGCGCGGCGCGACGCAAGCCGCCTTCTCGTGCTCGACCGCGCGCGGGGCCGCTTCACGGACGCGGCCTTCCCCGCGCTGCTCGAGCGGCTCTCCGCCGGCGATGCCGTCGTCGTCAACGACAGCCGCGTCTTCCCGGCCCGGCTGCTGGGCCGCAAGCCGACCGGCGCCCGCGCCGAGATCCTCCTCGTCCGTCCCGAGTCCGATGCGCTCCAGCCGTTCGCCCCCTTCGACGACTTCGACGAGGCGGACACCCGCCTCTGGCGCGCCATGGTCCGCCCCGGCGGCAAGCTCAAGCCCGGCCGCACCGTGGACATCGCGGACGGGTTCGCGGTCGACATCCTCGACTCCGCCTCCGACGGCACCCGCCTCGTGCGCCTGGCCGGCGACGGGGACCCGTGGAGCCTGATCCAGCGCCACGGCCGCGTCCCCCTCCCCCCGTACATCGTCCGCGACACCCGCGACACCCGCGACACCGGCGACACCGGCGACGATGCGGACGACCGGGAGCGCTACCAGACCGTGTACGCGGCCCCGTCCGGGAGCATCGCCGCGCCGACGGCGGGACTGCACTTCACCCGCGAGATGCTCGCCGCGGTGGAGTCCCGCGGGGTCCGCCTCGTGTCCCTCACCCTCCACGTCGGGTTCGGCACCTTCCGTCCCGTGACCGCGGAGCGGATCGACGAGCACGAGGTCGCCGCGGAGGCGTACAGCTTCTCGTCCTCCGCGGCCGCGGCCCTGAACGCGACGCGCGCGGCGGGCGGGCGCGTGTTCGCCGTCGGCACGACCTCCTGCCGCGTACTGGAGACGGTCGTCGCACGGGCCGGCGCGGGCGCGGGTGGCTCGGCGGCCGGCGCGGGTGGCTCGGCGGCCGGCGCGGGTGGCTCGTCGGGCGGCCCCTTCGCACCGGGGCGGGGGTGGACGAACCTCTTCATCCGTCCCCCCTACACCTTCCGCGCCGTGGACGCCCTCGTGACGAACTTCCACCTTCCGCGCTCCAGCCTGCTCATGCTCGTTGCGGCATTCGCGGGCCGGGAACTCACGCTCGAGGCCTACGCCCACGCGATCCGCGGGCGATACCGCTTCTATTCCTACGGCGACGCGATGGTCATCACATGAGCACGATCCCGTGACCGGACCCGCGGACGCCGGGCGCTTTCGCGTCGAGGGAACGAGCGGGCGGGCGCGCGCCGCAACGCTCCGCCTGGCGCGCGGCACGATCCACACCCCGTGCTTCATGCCGGTGGGGACGCTGGGGACGGTGAAATCGCTCACCCCCGGAGAACTGTGCGATGCCGGGGTCGAGATCCTCCTGGGGAACGCCTATCACCTCTACCTGAGGCCGGGCACGCGCGTGCTCGATGAACTCGGCGGACTCCACCGGTTCATGGGATGGGACGGTCCCATCCTCACCGATTCGGGCGGATTCCAGGTCTTTTCGCTCGCCCGCATCAACCGGATCGACGACGAGGGCGTCACCTTCCGCAGCCACCTGGACGGGAGCCTGCACCGGCTCACGCCGGAACTCTCGATGGAGATCCAGGCCGCGATCGGCTCCGACATCCGCATGGCATTCGACGAATGTCCCCCCGGCGACGCCTCGCTCGACGCGGCGCGGACCGCGGTCGAGCGCACGCTCGCCTGGTTGGCGCGGTGCCGGGCGCGTCACGAAGCGCTGCAAGATGCCCATCGCGATGCACACGGCGATGCACACGGCGGCGGCGGGCTCCTCTTTCCCATCGTCCAGGGCGCCTCCTGCGGTGACCTTCGCCTCGAATCCGTCGAACGCACGCTCGCCATGGGCGAGTGGCCGGGCATCGCGGTCGGCGGACTCTCCGTGGGCGAGGAGAAAGAGGTGACGCACCGCGTGCTCGACACCATCGAACCCACCCTCCCCTCCGACCGGCCCCGCTACCTGATGGGCGTCGGTTATCCCGACGACGTCATCGAGGCGGTGCGGCGCGGCGTGGACATGTTCGACTGCGTGGCGCCGACCCGGAACGGGCGCAACGGCACCGCATTCACGGCCGAGGGTCGCCTCAACATCAAGGGCGCGCGCTTCGCATCCGATCCCGCGCCGCTCGACGAGACGTGCGACTGCCCCTGCTGCGCCGGCTACAGCCGCGCCTACCTGCGGCACCTCTTCGTGAGCGGCGAACTGCTCGGCCTGCGGCTCCTTTCGCTGCACAACGTGCGCTTCCTGATCCGATTGACTTCCCGCGCGCGCGCGGCGATCCTCCGGGACGAATACGACCGCTGGGCCGACGACTGGCTCGCGACCTACCGGCGCGGCTCCCCGCGCCCCGCGACCGAACAGGAAGGTGAGGACGGACCATGCTGATGCTGAACCTCATGGGCGCCCCCGAGGGAGGGACGGCGAATCCGGCCGCCACCATGATGATGATGTTCGGATTCATCGCCATCTTCTATTTCATCTTCTTCCGTCCGCAGCGGAAGCAGCAGAAGGAGCACCAGGAGATGGTCAAGAACCTGAAGCGAGGGGACAAGGTTTCGACGATCGGCGGCATCGTGGGCGAGATCGTCCACCTCTCGAACGACATTGTCACGATCAAGAGCGGCGACACCCGGGTCGAGGTCGAGCGCTCGAAGATCGGCAAAGTCAACTAGCGGCCGCCGGTTCGGCGCCTCCGTCCCGCCGGCTCCGGTAGCCCCGCCGAGTCTTCGTGATCCTCGACATCCGCATGTTCGGAGACCCCGTCCTGCGGGAGAAATGCGCCCCCGTGACGGAGATCGACGACGAGATCCGCCGACTCGCCGCGGACATGCAGGAGACGATGTACGACGCGGACGGCATCGGTCTCGCGGCGCCCCAGGTGGGGGTGCCGATCCGTCTCTTCGTGTACGATGTTCGAGACCAGGAGATCTCGCCCGGCGTCCTCGTGAACCCCGAGATCGTCGAAGAAGAGGGTGCGGTGAAGGAGGAGGAGGGGTGTCTGAGCATCCCCGGACTGTCGGAGACCGTCGAGCGCAGCGCGTCCATCGTCGCCCGCGGCCTCGGACTGGATGGAGAGCCGGTGGAGATCCGCGCCGACGGCATTCTGAGCCGTTGTATCCAGCACGAGAAGGACCACCTGGACGGGATCCTCTTCCTGGACCGCGTGAGTCCGCTCAAGCGAAAGATCCTGCTCGCGAAGTGGCGGAAACAGGAGCGGGACTGAAGCGGCTGCGGGCGGCATGAGGGGTCTCCTGCGATGAGGATCCTGTTCTGGGGCACGCCGGAGTTCGGGCTCCCCTCGCTGGAGGCGATGCGGGGGGCGGGGCACGACATCGCGGGCGTCGTCACGAACCCGGACCGGCCCGCCGGCCGGGGGAGGCGTCCGCGGGCGAGTCCGGTGAAGGCGTGGGCGCTCGAGGCCGGCGTGCCCGTGCTCCAGCCCGAGCGTCCCGGTGAGGAGGGTTTCCTTGCCGCCGCGCGCCGCCTGCGCCCCGACATCTCCGTCGTCGCGGCGTACGGCCGTCTGCTCCCGCCGGCCGCGCTGGACCTGCCGCCGCTCGGGTCGCTGAACGTGCACGCGTCGCTGTTGCCCGCGCTGCGCGGCGCGGCTCCCATCAACTGGGCCATCATCCGGGGGCACCGCGAGTCCGGGGTCAGCATCCAGCGCATGGTCGCGGAACTCGACGCCGGCCCCGTGCTCGGACAGACGCGGATCCCCATCCCGGCGGCGATGACGGCCGGAGAACTGTACGCGGAGACCGCGGAAGCGGGGGGCGCGCGGCTCGTCACCGTGCTCGACGACCTCGCGTCCGGGCGGGCGGTGGAGAGGGCGCAGGACCACGCGCGCGCGACATGGGCGCCGAAGCTCGACCGCGAGACGGCGCGCATCGACTGGTCTCGCCCCGCGGCCGAAGTCGCGAACCGGCTCCGCGGCTGCGACCCCTGGCCCGCCGCCTGGACGTCGCTCGCTGCGCCCGCCGTCCTCGCCGGGAGAACTCTGCAGTGCTTCGAGCCGAGCGTCGACGCCCCCGGAGCGGAAGACGGTCCCCGCGCGGGCGGCGCCCACGCCGGAAGCTCCCGCTCGGGCACCGTATCGGGCACTGCGCCGGGCACTGCGCCGGGCACTGCGCCGGGCACCGTCGTCCGGGCCGATCCCGTTCGGGGGCTGCGCGTCGCGACGGGGTTGGGCACGATCGCCATCGGCGCCGTGAAACCGGCTGGCCGCCGCCGCATGAGCGCGGCCGAGTGGGTGAGGGGTCTCCCGGACCCGAAGGAGGTTCGCTTCGACTGAGCCACGACTCCCGCGCTTGCACGTCCTCGTCTCGGAGCGGGAACTGGAGGGCGCCGGCGATCCCGGGGTTTCCGGCGGCGGGGGGGGCTCCGGCCGCCGGGGGGATTCCGGCGGTCCGGGCGGACTGGCGGCGGTCGAGCGCGTACTGGAGCGCGCGGCCCCGCTCGCCATCCATCTGCGGGCCCGGATCAGCGCCCGGCGGATGTTCGAAATCGCGGAGCGGCTCGCCCCCGCGGCCTCGCGCGCCGGGAGCTGGCTCGTCGTGAACGGGCGGCCCGATGTCGCGCTGGCGGCGGGTGCGCGGGCCGTACAACTTGGGCGCACGGCGCTCGGGGTGGAGGAGACGCGCCGGATGGTCGCGGCGTGCGCGGGGAGGCTCGCGATCGGGGCCTCCGTGCATGACGCGGAGGGGGCGCTGCGAGCGGCCCGGGAGGGCGCCGACTACCTCGTGCTCGGCACGATCTACGCGACGCCCTCGCACCCGGGGGTCGAGGGAAGCGGGCCCGCCGCCGTATCCGCGGTTCGCCGCCGACTGTCAGCCCTGCGGCTGGCCGCGCACCGGCTGCCCGCCAACCGGCTGTCCGCGCGCCGTCCGCCGCCGATCCTCGCGATCGGAGGCGTGGGCGCGGACCGGATCGAGGAGGTGACGGAAGCCGGGGCGTACGGCATCGTGGTGGGTCGGGCCGTGTGGTCCGCGCCCGACCCGGCGCGAGCCGCGCTCGACCTTCGCAGACAGCTGGACCGGCTGGACCGGCTCGATCGGCGAGACCGGCGGGATCGCTGACCGAACGCGAACGAACGCACGGACCGATCACGGACCGGATACGGACTTCGTGGAGACCATGGAGATGCAGATTCAGGTGAACGGAAGGGAGCGAGACGTTCCCGCGGGAACGTCAGTCGCGACGTTGCTCCGGGATCTCGGGCTCGATGGACGCACGCTCGTCGTCGAACTCAACCGGCGGATCGTCCGTCCGCCCGAGGTCGAGAGCGCGCAACTGAAAGCCGGAGACCGCGTCGAACTCGTCCATTTCGTGGGAGGCGGATGAGATGGCGCCGATGGAAATCGCCGGCCGCAGGTTCGCTTCCCGGCTCATCGTCGGAACGGGGAAATACCCGAGTCCCGAGATCATGCTCGAAGCGATCCGGGCCTCCGGCGCCGACATGGTCACCGTCGCGGTGCGCCGCGTCGACATCGAGAACCCGGACCGCGACGACATCCTCCGCACGCTGAGCCCGGACGAGTTCAGCCTCCTGCCCAACACCGCCGCCTGCTACAGCGCCGAGGAGGCGATCCGCGCGGCGCGGCTCGGGCGGGCGGCGGGCATGAGCGACTGGGTGAAGCTCGAAGTCATCGGCGACTCCGACACGCTCCTGCCCCATACCGAGGAGTTGATCGAGGCCACGCGCGTGCTCGTCGCCGAGGGGTTCGTGGTGCTTCCGTACACGAACGACGACCTCATCACGGCGCTGCGGCTCGAGGAAGCCGGGGCCGCCGCGGTGATGCCGCTCGCCTCGCCGATCGGGAGCGGCCTCGGACTCCTCAACCCCCTCAACATCCGCATCATCAAGTCCCGCCTGTCCGTCCCGGTCATCGTCGATGCCGGCGTGGGCACCGCGTCCGACGCCTGCGCGACGATGGAGCAGGGCGTGGACGGGATTCTCATGAACACGGCGATCGCCGCGGCGGAGGATCCGGTGGAGATGGCCGGCGCCATGCGGCTGGCGGTGGAAGCCGGCCGGCGCGCCTACCTGGCCGGCCGCATGCCCCGACGTGAATGGGCGGTGCCTTCGAGCCCGCTTGAGGGCGTGCCGCCGCCGGCTTGAACCCCCGCGCGGCGGCCCACCGGATTCTGGGCGAGGTGCGGCGGGGCGCGCTCTCCGACCGCGCGGCGTCGCGCATCCTCCCGGCCGTGGACCCGGCCGATCGCGGACTGGCGCTGGACATCGCCTTCGGCTGCCTCCGCCTGCGCGCCCGCCTCGACACCTGGATCCGGGCCTGCGCCGACCGGCCGCCGTCCCGCATGGACCGGGCGGTGCGCGACTGGCTTCGCATCGGCGCGTACCAGTTGACGGAGTTGAGGACGCCGGACCACGCGGCGGTGGGCGAAACCGTCGGCGCGGCACGCTCGGCCCTGGGGCGCGGCCGCGCCGGATACGTGAACGCCGTGCTCCGCGCGCTCGCCAGGATCCGCGACACCGATTCCGGCGCCGGCCCGAACGCGCTCGCGGGCGGCGGTCCCTTTCCCGATCCGGACGTGGATCCGGTGGGGCACCTGTGCTCGTGGGGTTCGCACCCGGAGTGGCTCGTCCGGCGGTGGCTGGCGCGCTGGGCGCTCGCGGATGTGCGGCGGCTTGTCGAACATCAGAACCGGCCGCCGGTTGTCGTCGTCCGCATGCTGACTGATGAAGATCCGGCGCCGCCCGACGGCGTGGAACTCGAGCCCGTCCCCGGCTGGCCGCGCTCCTTCCGGCTCGAAAAGGGACTGCCCGCGACCGCGCTCTCGCACCTCCGAGCGGTGATTCAGGACCCCGCGGCCTCCGCCGTGGTAGATTATGCAGGTGGCCGGCTCGAGGAGCCGGTACTCGACGTGTGCGCGGCGCCGGGCACGAAGACCCTCGGGCTCGCCGCGGAGTACGGTCTGCCGGTCGTGGCGCTCGACATCTCGCACCGGCGGCTGGCCCGCCTCGGCGCGCCGGCCCGGCGGCTCGAACTGCCCGTGAGCGCGGCGGTCGCCGACGCGCGGCGGCTTCCGGTCGCCGCGGCCGGGACCGTGCTGGCCGATGTGCCCTGCACGGGCACCGGAGTACTGCGGCGGCGGGCCGATGCCCGCTGGCGGCTCGAACAGCGCGGCCTCGACGACCTCGTGGTCCTGCAGCGCGAGATCGTGGACGCGTGCGCCGCGGCCGTGAGACGGGGCGGGCTGCTCGTGTACAGCACGTGCTCGCTCGAACGCGAGGAGAACGAAGAACAGGTGGACGCCTTTCTGGATCGGAGGTCCGACTACCGGCGCGAGCCGCCCCCCGCGGGTGCGCGCAGCGATTGCGTGACGTCTCGCGGCGACCTCTTCATGCGCCCATGGCTCACCGGCACGGACGGCGCCTACGCCGCGCGTCTGCGGCGGATCGCGTGAGAGTCCCGTGAGATTCCTGCGCCTGGTCCTCCTCTTCGCCGCCATGTTCGGCATCGGCTACCTGTTCGCCGCGATCCGGCTCTTCCCGGCGGCGGCGGATCCGACCGATGTCGCTTTCACCGAGATCCCGGATCTCACGGGCGTAGCCATCGCCGAGGCCGGCGCACGCCTCTCCGCGCTGGGGCTCGTCTCAACCGAGCAGGGCCGGCTCCATCACGGCGAGATTCCCGCCGGCGCCGTCGTCGCCCAACGACCGCTCCCCGGCCAGCTCGCCCGGGCCGGGGACACGATCGTGCTCACGGCGAGCGCCGGCATCGAAACGCGCCGCGTGCCCGACCTCGCCGGACTACCGGGCGGCGAGGCCGCGGCTCTCCTCACCCGGCTCGGCTTCGATATCGATATCGAGGAAACCGACGAGAGCGCCGTCGCCGGCGCGATCCGGACCGAGCCCGTCGCGGGGACGAACCTCACGCTCCCCGCTCGCGTCCGCCTCTTCGTCAGCCAGGGGAAGGCGATCGTCGCCGTCCCCGATCTTCAGGGCCGCCATGTGGACGACCTCGAGTTTCTCCTCGAGGAGGTCGATCTCCGCCTGGGCGCCGTCCGCTACCAGGTCGAGGCCCCCGAGGTGCAGGGACGCGTCATCTTTCAAAGTCCGGCCCCGGGCTCCGCTCTCCGGGGGGAGGGGTTCGTCTCCGTGATCGTGGCGGGGGCGCCGCCCGACCCGGCCACGGCGGATCTCACGCGGGAAACCGCCCGCGACACGATTCCCGCGACCCCCGGCGGCGCGACCCCCGGCCGCGCGACCCCCGGCGGCGCGACCCCCGGCGACGAGGAGGGCTAGATGGATTTCAGGAGCGCCTTCACGCAGAACTGGCCCTACAAGGTCGCGGCGATCGTGCTGTCCGTGCTTCTCTGGCTCAGCGTGTCGGCGGATGCCGAGATTGCCGAGCAGCCGGTATCGACGCTCCTCGAGATCCAGGTGAGCGATTCCGCGTGGAGTCTGCGCGAAGTACGGCCTGCCGAGATCACGACAACGTTCCGCGGACGCCGGAACCAGGTGTTCGCCGCGCGCTTCGAGAGGCCGGTGATCCGGAAGGTGCTCGACCAGGTCGAAGACACCGTGGTCCAGGTGCCGCTCTCCACCTCGGAGGTCATCTACAATCGCGAACTCGGGCTCGATCCCGTGGGAGTCTCTCCGGGCGCCGTCACCGTGTATCTCGAAGAGCGGGTGGGGAAGCGGGTCGCGGTCTCCGGCCGGACGGATGCGAGGGCGGCGGCGGGCGTGCTGGTCGTCGGCATGCAGGTTGCCCCCGACAGCGTGTGGCTCCAGGGACCCGCGTCCTTCGTCAACCAGATCTCCGAGGTGACGACGGCCACGCTCGAGGTCGGCGCGGTCTCCACGCGCGTGACCCAGCAACTCGAGATCGCCCTGCCGCCGGATCTCGCGGGACTCTCGGTCGAGCCCGCCACCGTGATCGCGACCGTCGACGTGGATTCTCTCCGCACCCGCCTGTTCGCGAGCGAAGTCGTCACCACGGGTCCACGAGCCCTCATGGCGGCGGTGGATCCGCCCACGGTCACGGTGGCCGTCACCGGCCCGGCGGCCATCGTGGACGGACTCGATCCGGGGGACGTGCGCGTGACGGTCGATATCCCCAATTCCTTCGAATCGGCGGGGTCCTATCCCGTGCGCGCCCAGTTGCCCGACGCCGTGGCCGGCACGGTGACGATCGACCTCGTTCCGGAGCGGGTGAGCGCGGGTATCGCCTCCGACCCGCCCGACCCATAGACACGCCGGCCGCCCCGGGCGCCGCTCAGCGCCCCGTCGCGCCCCCCGTCGCCCCCGTCGTCGCCCCCGTCGTCGCCCCCCCCGCCGGCTTCCGGGGCGGGCCGGTCCTCGGAATCGAGACTTCGTGCGACGAGACCTCCGCCGCCGTCGTCGACGAGCACGGGATCAGGGGTCTCGCGATCGCGTCGCAGGACGCGCACGCCGCGTTCGGGGGCGTCGTGCCGGAGATCGCCGCCCGCGAGCACATCCGCTCGCTCGACGCGATGGTGCGGCACGCCATGCGAGAGGCGGACGTCGACCACGCGGACATCGCCGGCGTCGGCGTGACGGCGGGGCCCGGGCTGGTCGGAGCCCTGCTCGCGGGCGTGAACTGGGCCAAGGCCTACGCCTTCGCGCGCGGGCTTCCTCTCCTCGGCGTCCATCACATGGAGGGACACCTGTTCGGCACCGCGCTCGAGCACGAGGGTGCGCATCCCCCCTTCATCGGTCTCCTCGTATCGGGCGGACACACGCTCCTGCTCGAGGCCCGCGCATGGGGGCGCTACCGCCTCCTGGGCCAGACGCGGGACGACGCGGCGGGCGAGGCTTTCGACAAGGTCGCGCGCCGGCTGGGGCTGCCGTATCCGGGAGGACCCGAGATTCAGCGCGCCGCGGAGAGGAGCGCCGCGGCGCACGGCACGGCGGCCGGGGGCACGGCGGCCGGTGGCGCGGCGGGGCGTTTCCGGCTCCCGCGCCCGATGCTGAGCCGGCGCGATCTGCCCGGCGATCCCGCGTACTACGACATGTCCTTTTCCGGTCTGAAGACCGCCGCGGCGCGGATCGCCGGACAACTGGAGGAGGAGAGCGCCCTCGCCGATGCCGTCGACGATCTGGCCGCGGAATTCCAGGAGGCCGTGGTCGAAGTCCTCGCCGAGAAGACCCGACGCGCCGTGGAACAGACGGGCTGCCGGAGGGTCGTGCTGGGCGGGGGAGTGGCGCGGAACTCATGTCTTCGTGAAGGTTTAGCCGAGCGTCTGGGCTCGTCCGGGGAGTTGTACGCCCCTTCCCCCCGTCTCGCGACGGACAACGCGGCGATGATCGCCGCGGCCGCGCAGTTCCGCCTGGCGAGAGGGGAGCGCAGCCCGTGGTCGTTGAACGCCGAAGCGGCGCTCGCGTTTCCCGGCCTCGCATAGCGGCCGGCGCGCAAGCCGGGACAGCCAACGAGCAGCACAGAGCCAACGAGCAGCACAGCAGCCAACGAGCAGCACAGAGCCAACGAGGAGCGTACCAGACGTGTATCCCGAACTCTTCACACTGACGCTGCCGGTACTCGGCGAGTTCACGCTCACCTCCTTCGGGCTCATGATGGCGCTCGCCTTTCTGGGCGGGTACCTGCTCCTGCGCAAGGAAACCGCGCGCCTCGGCGCCGGGCGCGACCTCGCGGCGGACATGCTGCTGGGGGCGCTGATCGGCGGCATCGCCGGGGCGAAGATCTACTACGTGCTCCTCTACTGGGACCTGACCGTGGTCGATCCGCTGGGGATGATCTTCTCGCGCAGCGGGCTCGTCTGGTACGGCGGGTTCATCGGCGGGTTCCTCGGCGTCATGTGGGTACTGTACCGGCGCCCCGTCTCCCCCGGTCTCGGAGTGGACGCGATCGCGCCCGCGCTCCCGCTCGCCTACGGAATCGGCCGCATCGGCTGTTTCCTCGTCGGCGACGACTACGGGCGCCCGACGGAATCGTTCGCCGGCATCGCCTTCCCCAACGGCATTCCGCCCTCGACCGCCGGCAACCTGCGGCGTTTCGGGGCGGACGTGGACCCCGCGATCCCGGACACCGAGGTCCTCTCCGTTCACCCGACGCAGCTCTACGAGACCGGACTCTCGCTCGTCATCTTCTTTCTCCTGTGGCGGCTGCGGCGGCACCCGCACGTCCAGGGGTGGCTGTTCGGCATGTGGCTCGCGATGGCCGCGGCCGAGCGCTTCGTCGTCGAGTTCTTCCGCGCCAAGGACGACCGCTTCTTCGGAGACTTCACGCTCGCTCAGGTGATCTCGGTCCTGATGTTCGCGGCGGGCATCGCGCTCGTCCTCAGGCTGCGCCGCCGGGCCGGCGAGGCGGCGGTGTGAAACGCGTGGCTCTGGCCGGGCTGGCGCTGGCCGTCACCCTCGCCGGACCGCCTTCGTTCGCCGGGCCGTCTTCGTATTTCGGGCCGTCCCCGCTCCTCGGGCAGGCAGCGGGCGAGGCGGGACCGCGCCGCGCCGAGGTGACTTCCCTCAACTTCCGCGGCAACGCGACGCTCTCGGACGGGCAGTTGCGCGCGGTCATCCGCACCCGCGGCACCGAGTGCGCGAGCCTCCTGCTGTCCCCCTTCTGTCTGGCGACGAACTGGGGCTTCGCGCACCGCCGCGCCTATCTCGACACGCTCGAGGTCGCGGTCGACGCCGACCGGCTGCGCCTGTACTACAACTACCGCGGCCACTTCGAGGCGGACGTCCACCACATCATCCGCACGAACGGCGTCAATGCCAGCGTCTCGTTTCTCATCGAGGAAGGTCCGGCCACCCTCATCGACGAGTTCTCCATCGAGGGGCTGCCCGAAGCCCTCGGCGCGGAGGAGGCTGCGGCCCTCGTGGGTCTCGGCGTCGGCGATCCCTTCGATGGCCAGCGGCTCCAGGCCGGCGTGGACAGCCTCATCGGTTCGCTACGCCGTCAGGGTTACGTCTACGCCATGGCTCTGGAAGACTTCCATCGCGGGAGGGACGGGACCGCGCAGGTGGCGCTCGATGTCCACCCCGGCGCCCGCTATCGCCTGCGCGAGATCCGGATCGAGGGCGGCGAGGCGATCGGCGAGGAAGTGATCCGAGACCTCCTCCCCCTCAGTGCGGGCGACTACTACAACCAGGAGGCCGAGCTGGAAGGGCAGCGGAACCTCTTCGGCCTCGACGCCATCCGCTTCGCCTCGATCCGCCGGGAACCGCCGCCGCCCGGGGCCGCCACCGCCGATTCGACCCTGGATCTCGTCGTCCAGGTCACGCCGGCCTCGCCGCGGGCCGCCCGGTTCGGCGTCGGATGGAGTACCGACCAGTGTCTCCGGACCGAGACGCGGCTCACGCACCGCAACCTCTTCGGCGCGGCCCGGCGGCTGGAGATCACCGGCCAGCTCGGGAACATCTTCGCGGACGAACTGGACGGATCCTTCCCCTGCTCCCAGGTGGGCACCGACGACGCCTTTCGGACGCTGAACTACCTGCTCCAGGCGGAACTGCTCCTCCCGGTCGCCTTTTCGTCCGAGAACAGCTTCAGCGCGCGGATCTTCCTCGAGCGGGAGACGATCCCCGATGTCTTCATCCAGGAGGGCTACGGCGCCGAAATCGGCCTCACGCGCCGGCTCGGGCACAGGGCCTCCGCCACCCTCTCCTACTCACCGGGCTTCACCGGCTTCGGCGAGCAGTCCGCGGACATCTTCTTCTGCATCAACTTCGGTTTCTGCGAGCCCGAGGACATCGTCACCGTGACGAGATCGCGCTGGCTGGCGCCCCTCACCCTCGCCGGGATCTACAATGACACGGACGACGCGCTCCGCCCCACCCGCGGCTACTACCTGACGGCGGAGGGGGAGGTCGCCCACGAGATGACGGGATCGCATTACCGGTACGCGCGGATCGTGGCGCAAGCCGCCCTCTTCCGGGAACTGGAACCCGGTCTCGTGTTCGCCGCGCGCGCGCGCACCGGGATGGTCCGCTTCCCCGGCACGCGCATTTTCACGCCCGGCGCCCCCCGGACCGACCGGCTCATCCATCCATCGCGACGCTTCTTCGTCGGTGGCTCGCAGAGCGTGCGCGGCGTGGGGCAGAACCTGCTCGGACCCCGCGTGCTCGTGGCCGACCAGGTGGAGGACTGCCCGGCCGGAGACTTCGCGGCGTGCGTCGAGCGGCTCGCGACGCAGAACCCCGGCGCCTTCGACGAGCGGCCCCGCGGCGGTGACGCTCAACTGGAACTGAGTTTCGAACTGCGCCGATACCTCAGCGAGCGGTGGAGTCTCGTCTTTTTTGGGGACGCGGGAAGCGTCTCGCAGAGGCTCACGGAGCTTCGGAAACTCCAGTGGACGCCCGGCCTGGGACTCCGGTACGCGAGCCCGGTCGGTTCCATCCGGCTCGATATCGGGTACAATACGACATTCGCGACCGAGTTACCGGCAATTGTATCGATGGAGGACGGAACCTTGGTCCAGATGCCGCAGCCCGTCTTGTTCGATCCGTACCGGTTCGACGATCCGCACCCCCTGCTCGAACTCTGGCGCCGCGTGCAGATCCACGTGTCCATCGGAGAAGCGTTCTGAGTCCCCGCGAACGCCCCCCCGGGTCGACCCCCCCGCCGGATTCCCCGTCCGGGTCCGCTGGGTCCGCTGGGTCCGCTGGGTCCGCTGGGTCCGCTGGGTCCGTGCCAGGGTCCGACGAACCGGCGCTCGAGTCCGGCGAACCGGCGCTCGAGTCCGGCGGGTCGGAGTCCACGCTCGAGTCCGGCGGGTCGGAGCTCGCGCCGCCCCCGCGCCGGCGACGGATCGCCCTGCCGCTGACCGTGCTCGCGGGTTTGCTGGTGCTCGGCGTCTTCATCGTGATGACGCAGACCGCCAGGGGTCGGGACGCCGCGCTCTCCCTGCTCGAGAACGCCCTCGCCCGCAGCGTGAACGGGGAGGTACGCATCGGCCACGCCATCTCCGGCAATCTCCTCAGCGAACTCACCGTCTCCCGCTTCGAGATCGTCGACGAGGACGGCGGACTGCTCCTGGCGCTGGACACCGTCACGATCGAATTCGACCCCGTGGCGCTCCTGCGGCAGCAACTCGACGTGGGCCGGCTCCACGCCCGCGGGCTGGACCTCCGTCTCCGGCAGTACCCGGATGGCCGCTGGAACTACGAACGCATCTTCGAACCGCTCCCCGAGCTGCCACAGCCCGACCCGTCGGCACAGTCGGAGCCTTCAGCCGAGCCCTCGGCGGTTGCCGCCGAGTCGGCGACCATGGCGGCGGCCTCCCTCCTCCCGGCGGCCTCCCTCCTCCCGGCGGGTTCGCTCCTCGCGGCGGCCTTCTCCCTCTCCCCCGACCAGGGCTTGGATCATGGCTTGGACCAGGGCTTGGACCAGGGCTTGGACCAGGACCCGGACGGGGGCCCGGACCAGCCGGACCAGGGGCCGGACCAGACGGTGGACGCGGGGCCGACGCCGACCGGGGCGCCGCAGGCCGCGCTCGGCATCCTCCTGCGTGACGCGACGGTCGCCTCCGGCCGCATCCAGATCCGCACGCCGTGGACGGAAACGCTGGCGGGAGCCGCCAGGACGGAAGCGTTGCGCGAGGCGCGCGCGGGGGAGTCGCCGTGGGCCCTGCAAGAGACACCGGACGGCGAATTCGAGCGCGTGTTCGAACTGACGAACCTCCGCGGCCGGTTCCCGGTCACGCGGGTGACGGATCCCGAAGCCCCGTTCATGATCGAGGTCGAGGATGCGGCCGCCACGCTGCTCGCCGTAAACCAGCCCCTGGAAGTCTCGATCCTGCGCATGAACCTGACGCTTGGAGACACGGCGCGCGTAGATCTGGAGAGGCTGGAGACGGACCAGTCGGTGATCGGCGGGGAAGGGTGGATGGCCGCGAACGGTCTCGACTTCGAGTTTGCGCTGGAAGGCGATCCGCTCGACGTGCGGGACCTCCGCTGGCTGCCCATCGACCTGCCCGAGACCGGTGGCGGCCCCATGTCCATCGACCTCAGCGGCCGCGACGGGAACACGGTCGTGGACGTCACGAACGGAGACTTCCGAACGGGCGACACCCGCATGACCGGAGGGTTCGCTCTCGCCCTCGAGCCACGCCCCAGATTCCGTCGAATCGATGTCACGCTGGCGCCCTTCGAGCTCGCGCACCTCGGCCCACTCCTCGGACGCGACTCACTCTCCGCGCCCGGCAATGCCGCCGCTCCCGACGCGGAGTCCGACGCGGAGTCCGACCCGTCGTCCGTGGCGGAGCCCGCGACGCTGGCGGAGACGGTGCCGGGGACGATGCGCGGCACGCTGCGCGGCTCGGGCTATGTCGATGACCTCCTGATCGTCGCCGATCTCACCCTGCACGATCCCGAGCCGGGAATCCCGCCGTCCCGCCTGCTGGCGCGGGGTGGCGTCGGCATCGGCGAGGAGTTCCTGAGCCTCCGCCGCCTCGGCGTGGAAGTCGACGCCTTCGAATCTCGCTGGACCCGTCTCATCGACATGGACCTGGGGATCGACGGGCGTTTCGACGGGACGCTCACGCTCGATCGCGAACAGGACAGCGGCGTCACCTTCGAGGGCGACGTCGAGCACCTGACGCCGGCCGGCGATCTTTCGCGCTTCTCGGGTTCCGGGTTCCTCAACCTCGCCCAGTCGCGGGTCGATGCGGCGATCGACGTGAACCCGCTGGCTCTCACGCTGTTGCGTCCGTGGGCCTCGGGGGTCGAACTGGCGGGCGCGGTGACCGGCCCCGTCCGGGCGCGCGGGAGTCTCGAGGCGCTGGCCCTCGACGCGGAACTCGAATCGGAACGCGGCCGACTCACCCTGAACGGGGACTTCGATCTCGCCTCGGAAGCGCTGCGTTACGACACGGAGATCGAGGGAACGGATCTCTCGCTGGACCAGTGGGTCGAAGGCGCCCCGGCGTCGCGGCTCGCCGTCCGCGGGCGGGTGCGGGGAGCAGGGATCGATCCCGCGACGCTCGAGGCGGCGTTCGACCTCGAAGTCCTCCCCTCCCAGGTGGATCAGGCCGAGATCTTCGACAGTCGCGTGCGGCTGCGGGTGGCCGATGGCGTGGCGACGATCGACAGCGCGTTCCTCGCTTCAGACGTGGGGACGCTCTCGGTGCTGGGCGACTTCGGGCTCGCGGAGGGCCGGAGCGGGCAGATCGCCTTCGAGGCGGAGGCTCCGGATCTCTCCGACTGGGACCGCTGGGTTGTGGATGAGATTCCGGGCGGCGCGGCGGCCGAGGCCGGCGAAGCGCTGTTCGAGAGCATCGAGGAGTTGCTGGGCCGGGCCCGGCGAACCCAGAGACCGACGGAGGGACTGGAGGGTCGACTGGAAACGCGGGGGACCGCCACCGGCCGCTGGGGAGACTTCACGCTCGACGCCACCATCGAGGCCTCGGGCGCGCGTTTTCGGAGCTACCGCGCCGGAGATTTTTCCGCCCGCGTCGAACTGTTCGACCCGCCGCGGATCGGCGATCTCCGGTCTCGGTTCACGGCTACGGATGTCGAGTTGGATGGACGGCGGGTGGATTCGCTTTCGGTGCGGCTCGCCCGCTCGGGCGCCGGCGAGCCCGGCGCCGACGCGCTGGACGCCGAATTCTACGCGCAGCGCGACTCCAGCCTCGAGGTCTCGGGCCGGGGCGTCGTGGTCGGGGGCGACCTCTGGAGCGCGGGCCTGACCGATCTCCGGCTCCGTCTCGGCAAACTCGAGTCCACCCTCGTGACGCCCGCGAGACTGGTCTACTCCGACTCGGCGCTCCTCGTCGAGGGCCTCCATCTGAACGGTCAACTCGGTCGGCTACGCGCCGACGGCCGCATCCCCGCCGCAGGTGAGGGATCGCTCGGAGTGGAGATCTTCGGCGTGCGCGTCGACCAATTCGGCTACCTGCTCTCGGAGCAACCGGTCCTCGGAGGCACCTTCGGTGGCACCGTGACGGCGACGGGCACGCTGGCCGAACCCCTTGTGACGGCGGAATTCGAGATCCTCGATCCGTCCCTTCAACATCAGGCCTACGACGCGCTGAACGCGCGGGTCCGCTACGCCGCTCGCGAACTCGGGGGAGAGATCGACCTCGTCGATGGCGGCGCCCTCCTGGCGCGACTCGGCGGCGCCGTGGCCACAGATCTCGCGATCCTTCCGGTGGAACGCCGCCTCCTCGACGACCCGTTCGACCTTGACCTGACCGGAGGCCGTCTCCCGCTGGCGCTCGTCGAACTCGTGCTGGCGAGCTTCGAGGAGGTCACCGGCACTGCCGAGACCGACCTCTCGATTCGCGGCGCCCCCGGCGCCCTCCGCTACGACGGCGGCCTGCGCATCGTGAACGGACGGGGTTGGGTTCCGGACCTCGGCGTCTGGCTCACCGATGTCGGGGCCCGCATCGCCTTCCGCGGTTCCTCGCTCGCCTTCGTCGATTCGGCCTACGTGGGGTCGGACCTGGGCGGTTCGCTGCTGGCGCGCGGTACAGTGGACATCGCCCGGATCACCAACCCGATCTTCGCTCTGAACTTCGATGCCAACGAATTCCACGGCATCGTGCGCAACGACATGGAGTTCGCCGTGACCGGCCGGGCGCGGCTCGACAGCGCCTACGCGAGGCCCTGGGTGAGCGGCGATGTCGTCCTCTCCGACGGCTTTCTGGAGCAGGATGAGTTCCTCCGCGGACTCGAGGTCTTCAATCCCGGCGAGTTGGAAGTCTTCGAGCTCCTCGACGCCTCGACCGAGAGTGTTCTGGCGCAGTTCCAGAACCCGTTCCTCGACAACCTCGTCCTGAACGCCAACGTCGATCTCGGCTCCGACCTCTCATTGCGGTCGGCTCGGCTCGACGCCGAGGTGGTGGCGGAGGGGCTTGCCGTCCATGTGGACCGCCGCCTCGATACGCTCTACATCAGCGGAAGCGCCGAGATACCGGGGGGCACATACTTCTTCGACCGCGTGCCGCCCTACGTCCGGCCCCTCCGGATCACCGAGGGGAGCATTCAGTTCGTGGGCGACGCCGGCTTCAACCCCCTCCTCGACATCACCGCCGAATATCGGGACCGGACGGTCGACGGGCCTGTGTCCGTCGAGGCTCGGATCACCGGTACCCCAACCGAGCCGCAGCTCCTCCTCACGAGTAATCCGCCCATGAGCGAGACCGACCAGCTCTGCCTGCTCGCCGTGGGGACGCCATGCTACCGCTCCGCCGACCAACAGCTGGCCCAAAGGATCGGGCAGCAGTTCCTCTTCGGTCCGCTGAGTTCCGGGCTCACATCGGCTCTCGGGGGAGCGACCGGCATCTCCTACTTCAACCTGACCTCCATCGCTTCCGGGCGCGGCGCGGGAGGCATCGCCGCGAACCGCAGCCTGTTCGAGCGTACGGCGCTCGAAGTCGGGTGGTATGCGAGCAACGCCCTCTTCCTCTCCTATTGGCAGCCGCTGGGCGGCGGACCTCCGAGGGCGGCGCTGGAGTGGGCGTTCCTCCCCGGCTGGTCCGTCGAAGCTGGCACCGCGAGCCGATTCGACGAGAGGCTGTTCGGCCTCAGCGTGGGCACAAACGTCGCCAACGACCGCACCTACAGTCTCTTCCTCTTCCGTGAGTGGGTGTTCGGCAGCGGTTCCGACGACAGTTCCGACTCCGACGACAGTTCCGGCTCCGGCAGCGGTTCTCGCTAGGGACCCGTAACTTCCTTCCATGTCCAGCGCGCACCTCTATCCCGATTCGGAGCGATTCCTCGTGCTCCTCAACCCCGGCGCCGGCGGCGGAACCGCAGAGCCCGAGACGCTGCGCCGGCGGCTGGGAGGCGCCTTCGCCGCGAGGGGCGTCCCCTTCGATATCATCGAGGCTGCGGATTCAGAGGAAGGTCTGGCCGTCACCCGCGAGGCTGCGGAGCGAGGGTACCGGGCCATCGTCGCCGCGGGGGGCGACGGCACCGTGAGCGTGGCCCTCCGCGGCGTCGCCGGAACGTCGGTGCCCGTCGCGATCGTCCCCTTCGGAACCGCCAACCAGCTCGCCCTCAACTTCGACATTCCCACGTCACTGGAGGACAGTGTGCGGATCGCGGTGGAGGGAAGAGTGACCAGAATCGACCTCGCGGAGGCGAACGGAGAGACGTTCGCGCTCATGGCCGGCGCCGGCTTCGACGCGCAGGTCATGGCCGGTGCCACCGCCGAACTCAAGAGCCGCCTCGGCTTCGGGGCCTACATCTACAGCGGACTCAAGAACGTCATCAACCGTCCCGGCGCCGACTTCCGCATCACCGCCGACGATCAGGAAGTGCAGGTGAAGGCGTCGATGGTGCTCGTCGCGAACGCGGGCCAGCTCGGGGCCGGCCCCCTTCCCGTGGAGTTCCGGATGGCGCCCGGGGCCTCGTTCCAGGACGGCTTGATCGACGTGTGCATCTACGCCCCCAGCAACCTCCCCGAGGTCGCCCGCATCATCTGGCGCGTCACGCGAAACCGGTATTCGGGAGACGACAAGATCATCTTCTTTCAGGCCCGCAGCGTGCGGATCGAGGCCGATCCGCCCGTCGCCATAGAAATCGACGGCGACCCCCGAGGTGAGACTCCGATGGAGGCGAAGGTCTCACCGCTGGCCGCCCGGATCATCGTCCCCAGGTAGGGGGTCCACCGGCGACCGTCGTCGGTTCGCGTTCCCGCGGAAACGTGAGTGGAGGGCTCAGGCGGCGCGGGGTGCTTCGCCCCGTGCGTCAGGCGTGCCGGGCGTGCCGGGCGTACCGGCGTCTCCGTACTGACCCCAGAGGACCCAGAGCGCCCAGTCCATGTCCAGCCGGTCCCCTTCCCACTTACCGGCCCCGGTCCAGGGATCGATCCCCGGCTGCCTGTGCCAGCCGGCGAGCCCCGCATCGGGCGTCCTCGGCGCCGCCACATCCTCGCACAGCGGTGCGACAGCCGGAACCACAGTCCCATCCGGGTCCTTGAAGTGCGCCGACCCCGAGGTGCCGTCCGCCCCGGCCACGGCTGCCTCGCCTGCCGCGTCGGTCTCCGGCTGCGGCATCTCCACGCGCCAGCCGCCCTCGTGGACCATCCGGTGATGGAATCGGCAGAGCAGGATGAGATTGTGCAGCGCGGTTTCTCCCCCATCCGCCCACGGGACCGCATGGTGCGCCTGCGTGTAGCGCGATCCGCAGCCCGGAAAGCGGCATCCGCCGTCACGGACCTCGAGCGCCTTGCGGAGGCGCCAGTTCACTGTCCTGCGACGGCGGCCCACGTCCAGCACGGAGCCGTCCGGTCCGCGCGTGACCCGTACCGCCTCGGCATCGCAGGAGAGGCGCCGCGACGTTCCCGCGGGAACGTGTGAAGACTCCTCCGTGCTCACGATGTCGGGGGCGCCGGCCACCGTATGGACGACGAGTTGGACCTTCGCTTGCGTCCGGTCCTCGATCCACGCCTGGAGCGCATCGTGGTGCCGCTGCCCCGGCGTACGCGGCAGTCTCAGAGGTTTCGGCTCCCAGGGCGCGCCCTGTTCGCGCTCACCCTCCCCGGCGCCGGCCGGTTCCTCGGCGGCGGCCGTCCCCTCCGCCCGTTCGGCCTCTCGCTCGGCGGCGCGTTCCGCTCGGTACAATTCGTCCCCCGCCGCCTCCAGCGCCCGCATGAGAAGGGCGCCCACCTCAGGCGTCAGCCAGCCCCGCACGCGATACATGCCGTCTTCCGACACCTGTACGCTCAGAGAGCGGCGGGTCGCGATCTCGGAGTGGTCATCCCACGCGTCCGCGGCCGCCTCGGCCGAACGCCACGCGCGGACGAAACGTTCGACCTGGCTCGCTGTGTGGTGCAGGGCGAACTCGACCAGGCGCTTCTCGTTTTCTTCCGCGGCGATCCGGGTCAGAGCCCGAACCTTGGACCAGGAGAGGCGTCCCTTCTCCATTTCGGCGGAAGTGAGCGGCAGAACGGCGAGACGCCGGGCGACCCTGACCCGTTCGCGCGCCGTGCCGGTCGTCATGCCCGTGCGCCAGGACAGCCAGTGCGCGCAGGAGATCCACCCGCTCCAGCCCTCCGCCGCGTCGAAGCGCTGGAGCAGCGTGAGAAGCCGGTACTGACTGGCGTCCAGATGAGCGCAGAGGTGGGCGATTTCATCGCCGAGGGGATCGACGCAAGGCTGGGCGCCCAGCCGAGTCGCGGGGCTGCGGCCGTTGCCGCCCGGGCCGTCACCTTTAGGGGCGTCGCCGCCCCGAGGCGTGTCGTGGAACATGGCCTATCTCCGAAGTCCAGGGTGATCGCGAGCAAACGGTGACCGAGAGCAACGCGTGATCGCGAGCCAGGCGCCGGCACGCGCACCGCCGGAAGCGAAGACGCGCGCCGACTCCATCCGTTCTTCGGTTAGTATTCGGTCAGATCTCAACGGAGTATCATCGAAGACTCGCAGTACCGCGTCCGGCTGGATGGAGAGGCAGGTCACGCGTTCCCGCGGGAACGTCTGGCGCCCCCGCGGCTCCGACTGGCCGACTGCGCGGAGGGCCGGAGGGCGGGCCCCCGTTCGTCTAGCGGGAGTAGAGCAGGTACGAGCGGCGGAGGGCCTCGAAGGCGGCGAGATCGGCTGCCCATTCCGAAGTGATGTCATCGAGCGGGGCGCCGCGGTCGATGGCGATCCGGAGGCGGTCCGAACCCGCGAGACGATCGAAGTGTCGCACCCTCCACTCCCAGGCGTCGCCGGAGAGTCGACGAGCGGCGAGCAGCGCGGCCACCGCCGTCCGCACCGGATCGTAGGTCGACCGGTCCGTTACCGTGAGACGGATCCCGGAGATCTCCTCGCCCGCGAACCTTCCGTCGCTCGGCGACTCCGGCGTGAACGTGACCGCCCGGATCTCGACCCCCGGCAGCCGCACCACGCCCGTCTCGCCTGCCGCCACCGTCTCGCCTGCCGCCACCGTCGCGCCCACTGCGTCCGTCGCGTCCGTCGCGTCCGCTGCGTCCGCTGCGTCCGCCGCGTCCGCCACGGCCCGGATTCCCGCGACCCAGGCTTCGCCGTCCAGCCACGGGGCGCCCAGCACCTGAAACGCGGTCGGCGTCCCGCGGCCGACGGAGAGGTTGGTCCCCTCGAACAGACAGGTGCCGGGATAGTGTGTGGCGCTCTCCAGCGAAGGCATGTTGAGCGATGGCGCGATCCACGGAAGGGCCGTCTCATCGAACCAGCGGTCCGCCGACCAGCCCGCGGCCGGGACGACGTGCAACTCCACCTCCACGCCGAACGCCCCCCGATACAGGCGCGCCAGTTCGCCCGCCGTGAGTCCGTGCCGCACGGGCACCGGATAAAGGCCGACGAAGGTCGCGAAGGCAGGATCCAGCACGGGACCCTGCGTGAGACCTCCGATGGGATTCGGGCGATCGAGGACGATCATGGGGATGCCCGCGCGCCCGGCCGCCGTCATCGCGAGCGCCATCGTCGAGATGTAGGTGTAGTAGCGCGAGCCGATGTCCTGGATATCGAACGCGAGCACGTCGATCGAAGCCAGCATTTCCGGCGTGGGCGCCCGGGTCTCGCCGTACAGCGAGTAGATCGGCAGCCCCGTCCCTTCGTCCGTCGCGTCGTCGATTGCGGCGCCCTCCGCTTCCGTGCCCCGGATCCCGTGTTCGGGGGCGAAGAGAGCCGTGAGTTCCGCGTCCGCGTAGCCGTGCAGGAGGTCGATGGAACTCGTGCCGTCGCGCCCCACGCCGCTCCGGTTCGTGATCAGTCCCACGCGCCGCCCATCGATGAGATGGGAGGAATCGGCGAGCAGCACGTCGATCCCGGGGCGCACCAGCGACGCGGGCGCGTCCGCCGCCGCCGGTCCCTCGGCTGCCGATCCCCCCTCCGCCTCGCCGGCCCCCGATCCCCCCTCCGACCCCCCACACGCGACGGTCGGGAGGACGACCGCGAGAAGGGAAAGAAGGGGAAGAAGGAAGAGGAAACCGGCGAGCGGATTCACTTCGCGCCGCGTAGGTTCGGGGCAGCGAGCGCGAGACGCGGGGCGGGCGGAGGTCGACATGGTGCGGAGATTAGAGCGGTTGAGCGGCTCCCGAAAGCGGAGCGGGCGGGGGCGGCCAGTTCCGCGGGGACGGTCGGTCGCCACCCTCGGGCTGGCCACGCTGCTGGCCGCGAGTACGTTCGCCTGCGTCTCCTCCGCCAATCCCGCCGCCTCCGGTTCCGCGGCGTCCCCTCCCGTTTCCGGTCCCGCGGCGTCCCCTCCCGCCTCCGGTCCCGCCGGTGCCGGCGCCGCTGCCGACCCCGGCGCCGGCGCCACCGCGGACCCCAGCGCTGCTGCCGACTCCGGCGCGCTTGGCTCCGATGCAGTCGCCTCGGACGCCGGGGCTTTCCTTGGCGGCCGTCCGGTCGAGCCCGCTCTTTCCGCCGAGGCACGGGCCTGGGTCGAGGAGACGCTCGCCGGTCTCAGCCTGCGGGAGCGGGTCGCGCAGCTCGTGATGGTGTGGATGAGCGGCGGGTACGCTCCGCGCGACGACGAGGAGTTCACGCGCGTCGAGTCCCTCGTGCGCGACGACGCGATCGGCGGGATCGTGATCTCGCTCGGGACCCCCCTCGGCTACGCCGCGCGGCTGAACCGGTTGCAGGCCTCCGCCGACGTTCCCCTGCTCGTCGGCGCGGACTTCGAGTCCGGGGCGGGGTTCCGCGTGAGCGGCGTGTTCGCGCTGCCGAACATGCTCGAAATGCCCGGCGCGACCGTCCTCCCTCCAGCGATGGCGCTCGGCGCGGCGGACGATGAGGACTTCGCCTACTCCGCGGGCCGGGTCACCGGCGTCGAGGCGCGGGCCCTCGGCGTACACATCACCTTTTCCCCCGTGCTCGACGTCAACAACAACCCCGCCAACCCCATCATCAACACGCGCTCCTTCGGGGAGGATCCGGAGCGCGTGGCGGCGCTGGGCGCGGCGTTCATCCGGGGCGCGCACGACGCCGGCCTGCTCGCCACCGCCAAGCACTTCCCGGGCCATGGAGACACCGGCACCGACTCGCACGTCGCTCTCCCCATCATTCCCGGCGACCGCGCCCGCCTCGACAGCCTCGAACTCGTCCCCTTCCGCCGGGCGATCGCGGAGGGCGTCGATGCGGTGATGACGGCCCACGTCGCGGCCCCCGGCATCCTCGGCGCCGGCGCGCCGCCCGCGACGCTCTCCCCCTACTTCATGACGGACATGCTGCGCGACGATCTGGGCTTCGACGGCGTCCTCTTCACCGACGCGCTCGACATGGCCGCCATCGCCGACGGTTACGGGGCCAGTGAAGCCGCGATCCGCTCGCTGGAAGCGGGGAGCGACGTCCTGCTCATGCCGCGCGAGCCACTCAGGGCCATCGCGGCCGTCGTCGGCGCCGTCCGCTCCGGCCGGCTCACCGCCGAGCGCATCGAAGCCTCCGCCCGGCGCGTGCTCGAGTTGAAGGCGCGCGCCCGTCTGCACGAAGGCGCGGAGGTCGACCCCGACGCCATCCCCCGGCTCGTCGGCACCCAGTGGCACGAGTCCTTTGCCCGCGGGGTTGCCACGCGCTCCATCACGCTCGTGCGCAACGAGGCCGATGCCGTGCCCCTCGACCGTGTCGAGTCGCGCTCCGTGCGCTCCGTGCTGTCCGTGACCTTCGCCGGGACGAACGACCTCGCCGCCGGACGGGTCTTCAACCGCGAACTCGGCCGAACCGTGCGCGTCCGCCGGGCGCGGATCGGGTTCGACACCCACCCCGGCGTCTACGATTCGCTTCTCCGGCGCGCCCGCTCCGTCGACGCCGTCATCTTCTCCGCCTACGTCCGGCCCGGCGCCGCCCGCGATTCCACCGACCTCCCCGAAGAGGTGCGGAGCTTCTTCTACCGCCTCGACGACGCCGGCCGAACCTCCGTGCTCGTCTCGTTCGGGAGTCCTTACCTCCTCACGTCGGTGCCGGAGGCCAAGGCGTACCTCATCGCGTGGGGCGGGGCGGACGCCTCGCAGGAAGCCGCCGCGCTCGCCCTTCTCGGCGCGCCGATCTCCGGCCGCCTGCCGATCTCGCTCCCGCCTCGTCATGCGCTCGGCGATGGCCTGATCAGCGGCGGAAACCCGGAAGCGGAGCCGGTGCCGGCGCCGGCGCACATCGGCGAACCCGGTCCTCCGGTCGCGGACGGGCGCATGCGGCGGGCGTGGGAGGAGTGGCCGGTCAACGTGGGGATGGACGGAGATTCGCTCGCCCGCGTGGACCGGATCATCGACGCGGCGATCCGGGACGGCGCGACGCCCGGCGCGGTGCTCGCCGCCGGGCGGGGAGACCGGGTGGTCCGGCTGCGCGGCTACGGCAACCTGAATTGGACGGCCGGGGCGCCGTCGATGGCCGGGGCTCCGTCGGCGCCCGGGACCGCCGCGGCGGATTCCAGTCTTTACGATCTCGCGTCGCTCACGAAGGTCGTCGCGACGACGACGGGGGTGATGCAACTCATCGACCGCGGCGAACTCTCCCTCGACACTCGCATCGGCGAGCACCTGCCGGAGTGGTCGCAGGGGTGGAAGCGCGACGTCACCGTCCGCCACCTGTTGACGCACCAGGGGGGTCTGCCGCCCTTCCGTCCCTTCTGGCGCACCCTCCGGGGAGAAGAGGAATACCGCGAGGCGATCGCCGCCCTCGAACCCGATTATGAGCCGGGGGATGACGGGGAACGGACGGTCTATTCCGACATAGGGTTCATGACGCTGGGTTTCCTGATAGAGGAGATCACGGGACAGGCTCTGGACTACTACCTCCATGAATCCGTCTTTCGTCCGCTGGGGATGACGGAGACCTGGTTCGATCCGCCCCGGTCGCTGTACCGCCGGACGGCTCCGACCGAAGTGGACACCGTCTACCGGCATCGGCACGTGCACGGGGAAGTACACGACGAGAACGCCCACGCGCTGGGGGGCGTGGCGGGACACGCCGGACTCTTCTCGTCGGCCCGGGACCTCGCGAAGTTCGCCGCCTGGATCCTCGCCGCCGCGCGCGAAGGGCGAGACCTCGCCGTCACCGCGCGCCCCCCGCCCGGGGCGTATACCCGTTCGTTCGCCGCCCGTCTCGACTCGCCGTCGCCCGAGATCGTCGCGCAGTTCACCGCGCGGGCCGCTCCCGCCTCGAGTCGGGCGCTGGGCTGGGACACCCCCTCCGGGCGCTCGTCGGCGGGGGACTACTTCGGTGAAGGGGCGTTCGGGCACACCGGCTTCACGGGCACGAGCATGTGGATGGATCCGGAACTGGATCTCTTCGTCGTCCTGCTCACGAACCGCGTGAACCCGACCCGGGACAACCGCAAGCACATCGAGTTGCGGCGCGCGGTGCACGACGCCGTCGCCACCTCGATCCGCGACCGGACGGTGCGCCCCCGCGACCGGACGGTGCGCCCCCGTGACCGGACGGAGGGACCCCGCGACCGGACGGAGGGACCCCGCGACCGGACGGAGGGACCCCGTGACGCGGGCGGACCGGCGCCGCCGGCGCGCGACCGTTGAATTCTCTCGATCTTGCGATCCTCGTCGTTTATCTCGGCGGGGTCACGGCCTGGGGGGCATGGCTCGGGAGGGGCGCGCGCGGGGGGGAGGAGTATTTTCTGGGACGACGCGACCTGCCGTGGGTCGTCGTCCTCCTTTCCGTCGTGGCGACGGAGACCAGCACGCTCACCTTTCTCTCGATCCCCGGCATCGCGTACGGCGGGTCGCTCGCCTTCGTGCAGATCGCGGCGGGCTACGTGCTCGGGCGGATCGCAGTCGCCGCCTGGCTGCTGCCGGCGTATCGCGAGGGACGGCTGCGGACGGCCTACGAGTTGCTGGAAGCCCGTTTCGGGACGGAGACCCGGCGGCTGACCTCCGGCATCTTCATGGTCACGCGCCTTCTGGCGGATTCCGTGCGGCTCTTCGCGACGGCGATTCCGCTCACGCTCGTCACGGGGTGGCCGCTCATCACCTCCGTACTCGTGATCGGGGCGGTCACCTTCATCTACACCTTCATCGGCGGCATCCGCGCGGTCGTCTGGGTGGACGCGTCGCAGATGGCGCTCTACCTGGCCGGGGGGCTCATCGCGCTCGTCGTCCTCGCGGGAGCCGTGCCCGGCGGCTGGCCCGAGATCCTCGCTCGCGCCGCGGAGGCCGGGAAGCTCACCGTCATCGACCCCGCCCTCGACTTCGGGCGACCCTACACGCTGTGGGCCGGCCTGCTCGGCGGCGCCTTCCTCTCCATGGGTTCGCACGGCGCCGACCAACTCATCGTCCAGCGCCTCCTCGCCTGCCGCGACCTCGCCGCGAGCCGTCGCGCCCTCGTCGGCAGCGGCTTCGCCGTCCTCTTCCAGTTCACCCTTTTCCTCTTCGTTGGTCTGGGCCTCTGGGCCTGGTACGACGGAGCCGCCTTCGTGCGCGCCGACGAGATCTTCGCGGGATTCATCGTCGATGTGCTCCCGGCCGGCGTCCGCGGCCTGCTCATCGCGGGCGTGTTCGCGGCCGCCATGTCTACCCTCTCCAGTTCGATCAACGCGCTCTCATCCACGACCGCCTACGACTTCTGGGCGGCGGCCCGTCCGGAGGCGGACGAGCGGCGGATTCTGCGCGTGGGGAGGATCGGTGCGGCGGTGTGGACCGTGCTGCTGGTGGCGGCGGCGATCGGGTTCATCCCCCTCAGCGCGGGGAGCACCGCCGTGGAGGTGTCGCTCGGGATCGCGTCGCTCGTCTACGGCGGACTGCTGGGGGCGTTCGCGCTCGCCCGCTTCTCGCGCCGGGCCACGAGCCGCTCGGTCCGCCTCGGGATCGTGCTGGGGATCGGATCCGTCACCGCGATATGGATCGGAGCGCGGGACGCGGTCGCCTGGCCCTGGTTCGTCCTCATCGGCACCGCGGTCACCGTGGCGGCCGGCCTCCTCGCCGGGCGGGATCCGCAGCGCTCCTGAACGGCCGCACGCTCAAGGGGCGAGCGCGGTATCTGTGTCAGGGCGGCAGGTCAGTCTGATTCGCCGAACAAGCGTTGCAGCCACCCCGGAAACCTCGTGGCAAGTTCGCCATCGGTCTTCAGGTCGCCTGCCTTGGAGGAGAATTGGGATCGTTGCTCATCGAACCTCGATACCCTGCTCCGCCGCAATCAACATGTCCTTCTCCGGGTACTCGACCGCCCACACCTCCCCGTTCTGTCGGTTGATCCGGGCAAGAGCACCGTCGATGGGTTCATATCCGGCCGCCGCCCGGGCGAATCCCTTCGTACAATCACGACTGTGCGTCGTCGCCAGGACCTGCACGTTGTTCGCTTCCGCAGTCTGCAGAACCATGCGCCAGAAACGCTCTTGGAGGGAGTGATGGATGCCGTTCTCGGCTTCGTCGATGACGAGGAATCCGTGGCGGCTGTTTGCCAGGGCCAACGCCACGCCAAACAAGCGCACGGCTCCGTCCCCCAGACTCTTCAGCGGAACGGGAGCGGGATCGCCCTTGAACCGTACGATCACCCGATTGCGTCGTCGTCGGTGGCCGGTGTGTCCCGTGACCACAGCTGCGCGCTCCACCCCGTTCACGACCAGCCTCAAAGCATCGACGACCTTGTCCTCGTCGGGGGTTAGCGCAACGTCGTTCCACCATTTCGCGATCTTGTCGTCTTCCAGCACGCCTGGGCCCAAGGACCGGCACCGGATCTCGGGAGGACTCTTTTCGGCTCCCATGGCGCGTCCCAGGACTCGGGCCGCATGAGCCTGAGCCCTTGTGTACCGTCCGTCAGCACTTGATCCCGCGTCCATCGAAAAAAACGGGAGAATCTGCTTCGTGCCCTCGAAGCGAGACAGCAGCGACCGGATGGTGCCATCGGAAGGAAGCTCCGGTATCAGCCCTTCGACCAGGGAGAGTTGCTCTTCCGTCAGGGCAACTTCCTCGATCGTGAGTTGGTGAGCGATGGCGACGGGACCGATCGAGATCCGCTTTCGTGACGGGCTCCGTCCGAAAAAAAGCGCGGCGAAGTCGAGCGCCCGGATCTTGTCATCGTCGTCATCGGCCTCGGCGGCGTACTCGTCCCGGTCGCGTAGCAGGCTCGACAGCGTCGACTGGCGGCCGCGCGCCGCGAACACTCGGACGGCCTCGAGGACGGTCGTCTTCCCCACGCCGTTGTTTCCCGTAAGCAGCGTGACCCGGCCGAGCCGGCCGATCGCAAGCTCTTGGATACCCCGAAACCCGGCGATGGCCAAGGTCGGGAGATGAAGGCCGTTCTTTGGTGTTTCGTGGGTCATGAGGTTTCCAGCGACGCGGGGGCCGGCAGGGCGAAAAAGCTACCGTTGGGCACATACAGCGACAATTCGGACAGGCCCCTTTCCGGTCCGGCCGCAGCGCCGTCGCTGACCAGGGTCGGGAGATGAAGGCAAGGGCTCAGGTCGCAGGCTCACCGAGGGATTCGAGGCGCCGCAGCCAGGCGTCGAATCTCGGGCATTGGCTCCGTATCCCATCCAGCCCGATTTCAACCGCCAGCAGAGGACCGTCCAATCGCTTCCGGTAGCTCGGAATCAGCTTCTTGATGCGCTTACTCGGCGCCGTCGCGGAACTGTCGTTGATGTCCTCCGGCGTGTCGAATGCGGAGCGGATCGACCTCAGATCCGCGATCGGAGGATCGAGAAACACGCGCTCGAATGCGTTTACGTTCGAGAAAAGCAGTCCCTCGAACTCATGCATCTGGACGTAAGGAAACACGAATCTCTCGTCGTATCGTCCGATGCTCTCCCGGATCGCCTGGAGGAGGTCGTCCGGCAACATGGCTCCCTTGCCTCTGAACCCATAGAAGTCGACCAGGGAGGTTACGGCATCGAAATTAGGCCGCAGTGCCTGCAGCTCTTTCGCGAGCAGGCCTATCGAGACATTACCGCCACCCTGTCCCTTGCCTCGCGCTCGGCCAATCAAGATGGGTTTCACGTCGACGCCCCAGCTTTGGAGATGGGCCGCCAGCAAATCTTTGGCGAAGTCCTCTTCCGTCTGCCCCTCCACGGAGATGGCCAAACGCGTCACGGCCGTCCGCCGAGCAGGTTCTTCTGCCAGAGTTCGCCCAGCGTGTAGTCTTCAAGCCACTCGCGCAGTTGGTTCGCGTCTTGGGGGCGCGTCACCGTCCGCCCGTCCTCGAGTTCGAGTACGAAAACCTGATCGAGTTCGAACGCATCGACGAGGAGGGGCGACTGCGTCGCGACGATGACCTGCCGACTCTCCGCCAGCGCAAGGATCATGTCGCCCACGAGTGCCACCGCCTTGGGATGCAGGCCGAGTTCCGGTTCGTCGAGCAGCAGCACGCCCGGCAGCATTTCCGCCGGAAGGTTCAGCAGCGTCGCGAGAGCGAAGAAACGCAGCGAGCCGTCCGAAGTGAGGTGCGCGCCGTAGGTCTTGTCCGAATGCCTGGATCGCCAGCGCAGGGCCACTTTCCCGTACTGCTCCTCGATCTCGAAGCGGTCGAACCCGGGCAGTACGCGCCGAATGTGACGGCAGATAACGTCGTACCGGCGCAGATGCTCCTGTTCCAGCCGGTAGAGTATGGCCGCCAGGTTGCCCCCGTCGGCTCGCATGTATGCGTGATCGTCGGCGTCGCAGTTCTTCTTGAACTTCGATGTCGCGCCGGTGTTGTGGAACTGATATGCGGTACAGTCCCTCAGCAGATGAGTCACCGTGCGCGCGGTTTGCGGCCGGATCTCCGGCGCCGGCCCCTCGCCGTTTAGTTGCCCCGCATCGACGATCAAGGCCTCTCGGTGTCCGCTGCCCAGAGAGTTCCAGGGCGCGTTGCCCTCAAGATCGTCGCGGCTGTAGCGAAACGCCTCGTCGATGAAGAGCAACCGGTCGGGATGGGCGAAGGCGAGCTTGAACCGGTAGTCGTTCCGCCCGGTGCCCGTGCGTATCTCGATTTCGGCGTCCAGACGCGGCGTCGTGTCGTTCCCGCCGTGCAACTGATCGTCCGCGCCGCCCTCCAAGCCGACGAACTCGGCCAGCCGCCGCGATTTCAGCATCCAACTCAGCATATCGAAGAACTTCACGAAGTTGGATTTCCCCGAGCCGTTCGCGCCGATCAGGACGTTCGCGCCCGCTCCCGGCGAGAGTTCGACATCGGCCAGCGAGCGGAAGCCCTGGATATGGATACGCTCGATATGGGCGTGGTCGGTCATGGTCGAGGGGTCCCTCTACGTGTTCTTCGCCGCCGGGCGTCTCTGGTCTACGCCACATCTTGCCTTGAGGCCGCACCAAGCTCGCGCGAGCCGCCTTGACGGTGCAAGCGAGGGGAGGGCGGAGGCGCCGGTATCGCCAACCGGCGCGGACGCGTCGCCGCCCGGCGTCAGGGAGGTTTCGGCCCGCCGAACCCGTGAACCACGGTCGCGGAGAGGGCGGCGAACTGTTCGGAGAACTTCTCGGTGATCTCATCGCCCATTTGGTTCAGCCGCGCGTCGAACCCGTTCAGCCGCGCGTCGACGTGCTCGTGCAGACGGGCGACGTGCTCGCTGACGCCGACGGAGCGCTCCCGAAATCCGGATATCTCGTTGCGGAGGTCGGCGAACCGGCGCTCCCACTTCGCGTCCATCGCGCCGAAGCGGTTGTCCATCGCCCCGAAGCGGAGGTCGATGGCCTCGAAGCGGAGGTCGATGGCCTCGAAGCGGCGGTCGATGGCCTCGAAGCGGTCGTCGATGGCCTCGAAGCGTGGTTCGAGTGCCCGCACGACCGCGGCGACCAGCGCCTCGTCGCGACCGTTGCGTGTGAGTCTGCGGATCAACAACGTCCCTCCCCGTCGTACCCGGAATTGCGTGACGCCATAACCATGCCCGGCGCCATCAACGGGTCATCAACCCGGCGCCGCATCCCGCCGTTCGCCATGGCCCGCGCCGGGTGGGCCGGCCGGTGCGGGTTCGCCCGCGGGCGCGCGCGGCTGGAGTGCGGCGACGTCCCGGGTCAACCGGTACAACCGCCTGTCGAGCTGGAGCAGCCGCTCCTGCACCTGCTCGCGCAGTTCGACGATGCGCAGCCGAACGGTCACCAGGTCGTTGCGCAGGCCGGCGGACCGCCGCTCCAGATTAAGGTCGATGTCGACGAGCTTGCGGTCGATCGCGTCGAACCTCGACTCCATCGCCTCCGCGGTCGTCGCGGCGCCCGCCTCTTCGCGTACATCGGTAGTGGTCAACTCTCTCCCTCCGTCCCCGGATACCGTTCGCCCCGTTTCGCGGCCCCCTCGGCGGGGTCTCCGTCGCGCCGGGGATCCCACCGCGCAACGTAGTGTGCCCGGCCCTCGAACGCGTGGCCCGGCCTGGCGGAGCCGGGCCCGGCCCGCCGCCGCCGCACTCCGAAGCTGGCGCGGGAGCGCCGGGCGCGCCTACGATCCCCGGCTATGGATCAAGCCAGGGGTCAGGCCGGGAGTCAGGCCGGGGAAACGAGGGAGAACGGGGGCGCGCCGAACGCCCTCATCGTGCGGGGGGCGCGGGAGCACAACCTCCGCGACGTCGACGTCGAGTTGCCGCGCGACCGGCTCATCGTCGTCACGGGGCTCTCCGGCTCCGGCAAGTCCTCGCTCGCCTTCGACACCATCTACGCGGAGGGGCAGCGCCGCTACGTCGAATCGCTCTCCGCCTACGCCCGGCAGTTCCTCGGTGTCATGGAGAAGCCCGACGTCGACGTCATCGAGGGACTCTCGCCCGCCATCGCGATCGAGCAGCGGACGGCGGGCGGCAACCCGCGCTCCACCGTCGGCACCGTCACCGAGATCTACGACTACCTCCGCCTCCTGTGGGCCCGCGCCGGCACCCCCCACTGTCCCTCGTGCGGCCGCCCCGTGCGTCCGCAGTCGCCCTCGGAGATCGCCCAGCAGATCCTCGGCTGGCCCGCCGGCGCCCGCATCGAGGTCCGCGCGCCGCTCGTAAGGGGACGGAAGGGGGAGTTCCGCGACCTGTTCGAGCGCACGCTGAGCGAGGGCTTCGTGCGCGCGCGCGTGGATGGAGAACTGATCGACCTCTCCGACCCGCCCCTGTTGAACCGGCGCCGGAACCATGACATCTCCGTCGTCGTGGACCGGCTCACGGTGCGCGCCTCCGACCGCGAGCGGCTGTCGGACTCCGTGGCGACCGCCCTCCGCATGGCCGACGGCGTCGTCGAGGTCGCCCTGCACGGGGGCGACCACGGGGGCGACGATGGGGGCGACGACGGGGGCGACGACGGGGGCGAAGAGACGCAGCACCTGTTCAGCGAGCGGTACGCCTGTCCGGGCTGCGGGCTCGGCATGCCGGAACTCGAGCCGCGGCAGTTCTCCTTCAACTCTCCCTTCGGCGCCTGTCCGGAGTGCGACGGGCTCGGCTCCCAGCGCGTCCCCAACGCGGACCTCATCGTGGGCGGAGACCGGATCTCCATCCTCGAGGGCGTCCTCCTTCCCCTGGGGACGCCGGGTTCGGGCGGCCGCCGCCACGCCCTCGTGCGGCTCGCCCGCAAGTTGGACTTCGACCTCAACACCCCCTGGGGCGACCTCGACGCGGACCGGCAGGAGGCGATCCTCTACGGCGACACCGACGTGGGCTGGGAAGGGGCGGTCGCCGCCACCCTGCGCCGCTACCACGACACGACGAGCGAGCGCGTGCGCCTCGCGCTCGAGGAGTACATGACGCTCTCCACCTGTCTCGCCTGCGAGGGCGGGCGGCTGCGCCCGGAGAGCCGGGCCGTCACCCTGGAAGGGCTCTCCCTCCCCGAACTCACCGCGCAGTCCGTGGCCGAACTCCGCCCGCTCCTCGGCGGCTGGCTCGAGCGCGCCCGCGCCGCCGCCGGCCAGACGGCCGAGATCCGCGTCCCCATCCTCAAGGAGGTCGTCGAGCGCCTCGAATTCCTCGACCACGTCGGGCTCGGCTACCTCACCCCGGCCCGTTCCGCCGGCACCCTCTCCGGCGGCGAGGCCCAGCGCATCCGCCTCGCCACCCAGATCGGAAGCCGCCTCGTCGGCGTCCTCTACGTGCTCGACGAACCCAGCATCGGCCTCCACCCGCGCGACAACCGCAAGCTGCTGCAGACGCTCGGCGCCCTGCGCGACCTCGGGAACACCGTCCTCGTGGTCGAGCACGACGAACTCACGATCCGCCGCGCCGACCACATCGTCGACATGGGGCCGGGGGCCGGGCGCGAGGGCGGGGAAGTCATCGTCTCCGGCGACATCGACCGGCTCCTGGCGGACGAACGCTCGCTCACCGCCGCCTACCTCCGGGGCGAGCGCGAGATCTCCGTCCCGGAGCGCCGCCGCCCCCCCGAGCAGGGCCACCTCGTCGTGCGGGGCGCCCGCGAGCACAACCTGCGGGCGATCGACGTCGAGTTTCCGCTCGGGACCTTCATCTGCGTCACCGGCGTGTCCGGCTCCGGCAAGTCCACCCTCGTCGAGCAGATCCTCTACCGCCGCCTCGCGCGCGAGATCTACCGCTCGAAGCTCGTCCCCGGCGCGCACGACGCGATCGAGGGCCTTGAACTCTTCGACAAGGTCATCGATGTCGACCAGAGCCCCATCGGCCGCACGCCGCGCTCGAACCCGGCCACCTACACCGGCCTCTTCACCCCCATCCGCGAACTCTTCGCCCGCCTGCCCGAGTCGAACATGCGCGGCTACGCGGCGGGGCGGTTCAGCTTCAACGTGAAGGGCGGGCGCTGCGAACCCTGCCGCGGCGACGGCCTCGTGAAGATCGAGATGCATTTTCTGCCCGACGTGTACGTCCCCTGCGACATCTGCCGGGGGCGCCGCTACAACCGCGAGACGCTCGAGGTCCTGTACCGCGGGCGGAGCATCGCCGACGTGCTCGCCATGAGCGTGGACGAGGCGCTCGAGTTCTTCGACGCCGTGCCGTCCGTGAAGCGCCGCCTGGGCACCCTCTCCGACGTCGGCCTCGGCTACGTGACCCTGGGCCAGCCCGCCACCACCCTCTCCGGCGGCGAGGCGCAGCGCGTGAAGCTCGCCACCGAACTCGCGAAGACGAGCACCGGCCGCACCATCTACATCCTCGACGAGCCCACCACCGGCCTGCACTTCGAGGACGTGCGCCTCCTCCTCCGCGTCCTCCACCGGCTCGCCGACCGCGGCAACACGATCATCGTCATCGAGCACCACATGGACGTCGTGAAGACGGCGGACTGGGTCATCGACATGGGTCCGGAAGGCGGCGCGGGAGGCGGGCTCGTCGTCGCGGCGGGTCCCCCGGAACTCATCGCCGCGACCGCCGCGAGCCACACCGGTCGGCACCTCGCCTCGCTCCTGCCGGAGTTCCCGCCGGAACCGAGCCGGAAGTCGAGTCCGGAATCCAGCCGAAAATCGAGCGGAACCCTGGCCCTATGAGCGGTGTAGGGGCCCGTATCAGCGCGCGGTACGGCGCAGCAACACTTGGCGCAAAACTTGACGGCAGGCGGAAATCGATGTCATACTCCAAGGTACGCGGGGGATTGGGTGTGGAGAGTGTGGTGGGGCCTGCCTCGAATCCCCCCGGAAAAACGTGACCCGAAGTGACGGCGTGATCCCCCGGGATCACCGCAGAAACAACGCTCTTGCCGGAGACGGTTCACGGACTTGTTTGATCGACGAAAACACAGCGTTTTAGTGGCTTCCGGCGCTCTTGACCCTCTTCGGGAGCGTCGGTATGTTCAGCCCGATTTCACGGGCTGGGGTGTGGTGCATCGTTCGTTAACGGTGGTATGTTGATGGATCGAGTTAGCCATACACCCGAAGGACTTCATCCCTGAGGAGGAGTGAATGAAGAAGGGTACCAAGAGGCTGTTGACGGTCGGGGCGGTCCTGGCCATCGGCGGTTGCGGAGACACCGTAGAGGTCGTCACGCCGCCGTTCCCGGACATTCCGCCCATCACCATTCCACCGCCGCCGGTCATTCCGCCGCCGCCGCCACCCCCGCCCCCGCCGCCACCTCCGGCGAACCGGGCGCCCGTGGCAGTTGGCACGATTCCGGCGCACAGCGTTGACGTCGGTGGCACGGCCGCCGTTCCCGCGGCCGGCTACTTCAGCGACCCGGACGGCGACGAGCTGACGTACAGCGGTACTTCGTCCAACGGGAGCGTCGTCACGGTGAGTGTTGAGGGCTCGACCGCGACGGTGACGGGCGTAGCCGCAGGAAGTGCCGTTGTCACTCTCACAGCGGCCGACCCGGATGGCCTCCAGGCCAACCAGGGCTTCAACGTCACGGTCCAGGCGGGAGCCACGAACCAGGCGCCGGTAGCGGTCGGCACGATTCCGGGCTCGAGGCTCCAGATCGGCGGCACGTCGACGATCGACGTCGCGGGCTACTTCAGCGACCCGGACGGCGACGAACTGAGCTATGCGGGCGCCAGCTCGAACGAGGCCGTGGCGACCGTCGCGATGGAGGGCTCGACGGCGACGATCAGCGCGATCGCGGCGGGCGACGCCGTGATCACGGTTACGGCGAGCGACGGATCCGCTTCGGTGTCGCAGGGCTTCCGCATCGACGTTCCCGCGGGTCCGAAGGAGGCCACGGTCGTGATCACGAGGGTGCTGGACGCGGATCGGCAGCAGATCGTCGATCTGACGAGCATCTCGGGCACGATCTACGCGGTCCTCGATGTGCAGTCGAACGACGAGACGTGGACGGATGTCGGTCTCACGCTGAACGGCGAGACGGTCACGCCCCTGTGCCGCGGCACTGGCGGCAGCTCCGCCGACGCGATTCCGGGCCCCGGACTCGCCGCCGCCGGGCAGGTCGAGATCGAGTGCGCCCTCAAGACCAACGCTGTCGTGGGCGAGTGCGCGGGCATGCAGCTCGATCCCAAGTACGCCAACGGCGATTATGCTCTGGGTGCTTTCGTCACCACCGATGACGACGCCAGGCGCGAAGTCGTCGCCTCTCAGATGATCTCGCTCGACAACCACGGTTTCGTGCAGATCGCGCATGTTCCGGGCAGTGAGTTCGAGCTCGGCGCCCACACGAACGGCCTCACCTTCTACGGCGGTCCGAACGCCGAGGGCAACGTCAACATGTTCCACGCGTGCCCCGTCGCGTACGACGGCACCGTGGTTGGAAAGATGACGCTGTCCACCAGGCACACCGACACCAGCAGGCCGACGCCGACGCCCGTGGAGGGCGCCACCTCCCTGAGCTTCAGGGAGAGCCGATTCGGTTCGGACTCTCCGAGCAAGGAAGCGCCGTTCACGTGGTCGGCCGGTACGCAATGGTGGAACCCCAACCTCCGCGTGGAGAACATCCCGAGCGGGGACGACGCGAGCGAGACGTGGATCGTCAATGATGGACAGATCCTCGACCCCAACGGCCTCGACGTCACCGCGAAGTTCCGTGTGGGCGACGAGTATGCGAAGCTCGGGCCGCTTCACTTCGACTTCAAGGCTCCGGCGATAACCGCGAGTTCGCAGGTCGTGATCGCCACCTCGAACAATCCCACACATTCCAGCTGGGTGCCCACGACGGCCACGTTCTATCGCGCCGGGCCGAGCAACGCCCTGCGCCGCTTCCGGATCACGGAAATGACCGAAAGCGGTGTCGGACACGTGTACGGCACGACCTCGGCCATCGCCGTGGGCGACTACTCTGCGGGCAGGAATAGCGACACTCGCCCGGACACGGAGTTCACTGCCCTGTTCGACAACGTCACGCTCGTCAATCAGCTGCCTGAGGAAGATGCCACCGTAGATGGCATAGCGGATGGCGGCGGCGCCGACACCTACGTGGCCGAGCTTCAGTCTCTGGCGGACCGGCTGGGGAATGCCACCAGCCTCAGCCGCGTAAGGATCCGTACGGCCACGAACTTCGGTGTGGACCATACGGGACCCGTCATCAGCCGCGAGCGGCCCTCCGAAGCGCTGGTGCTGTCGGACAACTCGCTGTTCTTCGAGGTCGAAGATCCGCGGCTCGCCACCGGCGAAGACGGCAGTGGGCTGTCCGGCAGCGTTACCGCGTGGGCCGGCGGCTCGAGCCCCAGCTCCAGTTCGACCTACTGGGTCGGTTCAGCGACCGTCGCCGCCAACGGCTCGGTCGAGGTCGATATCACGCCTTCGTCGGCGACTCACCGCTTTGCGCGTGAATCGAGTCACACGGTGTTCGCCTGGACGCCGGACAAAGCCGGCAACGGCTCGTCCACGTCCTTCACGTTCACGCGTGACCAGACAAAGCCGGTTCTCTCGCTATCTGCGGTGCCCTCAAGCTTCGCCAGCGAGGTCACTGCGGCGTCGGTGAGCGTGACCGTAGCGGGAACGCTGAGCGACGCGACCGAGATCCGGCGCGCGTTCCTGAGCATCCATAAAGGTACCGACTGCACCGCCGCTGATCCGTTGGGGGCGTCGCAGGTAAGCGGTCCCGTCCGGCGACTCGACAACGAGAGCAACACGATCGAGTTCTCCGAGGTGTTCACGCTCAAGAAGGGCGACGACGCCGGCGATACGTCCTACTGCTTCTTCCTGAGCGCCGAGGACGACGCGCGCGACGCGGATGACCGCGTCGGGGCGAACAAGTACGAAGATGCCATCGCGACGTTCAGCGTGAACTGGCCTGCAGGTCCGCCGGCACCGCCACCGGGTCCGACGTTCGAGTTCAATACGAGAACAGACGACACAGATCCGTCGACGGCGACCGCAGCGGATTCGTTGAGCGCGACCGAGGGGGCTGCGACGGTCTACCACGTAACGCTGAAGGACGCGCCGACGGGCGCGACGTACCCGCTCGACCTGACGGTTGACGCGCCGAGAGCCTGGACGGTGGCCGAGCTCAACGATGGCGATCTCCAGTTCACGTCGGCGACGGATACGGTCTCGGTGAGCGTCACCACCACGCACGATCTGAACATCGCGTCCGAGTTGAGGAGCCTGACCCACAAGGCGAAGGACTTCGACGACACGACGGTTGGCGTGCGCGTTATGGACGACGACTTCGAGATCTCGGTGAATCGGGCGTCGGTGCGCGAGGATGACGACCCCGTGGATGTGATCGTTACCGTGACGGCCGGCATGAAGGCGCCCGCCGGTGGCACACCTGTGACGGTGAACTTCGTCGGCGCAGGGGAGGATACTGATGATGGTAATGACGATTTCGCCGCGATCACTGCGTTGAGTCTGACGATTGCTTCGGGTATGGTGGCGGTGGCCGACACAGTCGAAGTGGATGCGATCGACGACGCCCTTACGCCCGAGCAGGGCGAGTCGATCCGGCTGACGGGAGCAAACAGCGACCCCACAGTGGGTGCGGCGTACACCAATCCCGTCGGAATCATGATCTTGGACGACGATCCGGACATCCAGCTGTCGGTGGATATGACAGAGGTGGCGGAGGACGCAGGAGCCACCGAGTTGACCGTCACAGCATCAGTGGATGAGGCGCTCGGTGACATCGTTCAGATTACGGTCACGCTGCCGGCGGATACCGAGACTCCTGCCATGTGGACGTTCAGTTCGAATGAGGTCACGCTGAATCTGGATGGTACGGCGACCTCAGTTACCGGAACCGTCACGCTGACACCTGCGGACAACCATGATAGCGATATCACCATCGATATCACCGGCGCTTCGGCGACCGAGAAGTCCGGCGTTACGCCAACGGTGGTGTACACAGTTGGTGGTGCGAAAGTGAAGATCACCAACCAGGACGGTTCGTGACCTGATCGACAACGACGGTTCGTAAACCCTAACGGTCTCTGACGAGAGGCCTCATGGAAGCGGGCCCCCGCGAAGTCTGCGGGGGCCCGCTTCTTTTTGGGGGGATTGAACTCCTGGCTGGACTCGATCTCACCCGAACCTTCCGAAGGATGATCATGTTCGTGACCAACCCTCGCCTCGCTCGGCTTCAGCCCCGAGAACGCGCCGTATCCATGTCGTTCCTCTCCGCGCTTCTGGTGAGTGTCGCTTCATGCGGTGCGGAACCGACCATGCCCCCCCCGCCCCCGCCTCCACCGGCCGTCCCGCCGACGCAGGTCGGTTCGATTCCGGCTCAAATCGTGACCGTGGGCGAGTCGGCGGTGATCGACGTGGCTGCCTATTTCAGCGATCCCGACGGAGGGCCGCTGAGTTACGGGGCGGCCACGTTCTCCCCCGGCGTGGTCTCCGTGTCGATATCCGGCAGCAGTCTGACCATGGTCGGGGTGGCGGACGGCACGGCGACGGTGGTGGTGACGGCGACCGACCCGGACGGTCTGAGCGCGACGCAGAGCGTGGACGTGACGGTACGGACGCCCAACCGCGCCCCGGCGCCGTCCGGCTCGATTCCCGCCCGGAGCATCGACGTGGGGCGGACCGTCACGCTCGACGTGGCCTCGTACTTCAGCGATCCGGACGGCGACGAGCTCACCTATACTGCGGCCACCGCGGTTCCCGCCGTGGTCTCCGTGTCGATGTCCGGCAGCCGCCTGACCATGGTCGGGGTGGCTGACGGCACGGCGACGGTGACGGTGACGGCGACGGACCCGGGCGGCCTGAGCGCGACGCAGCGCGTGGCCGCGACGGTGCAGACGCCCAACCGCGCCCCGGCGCCGTCCGGCTCGATTCCCGCCCGGAGCATCGACGTAGGGCGGACCGTGACGCTCGACGCGGCCTCGTACTTCAGGGATCCGGACGGCGACGCGCTCGCATATGCGGCGACGACATCGAACGCCGGCGTCGTGTCTGCCGGGGTCTCCGGCAGCACGCTGACGCTCACCGGGGTGGCAAACGGCACGGCGACGGTGACGGTGACGGCGACGGACCCGGGCGGCCTGAGCGCGACGCAGCGCGTGGCCGCGACGGTGCAGACGCCCAACCGCGCCCCGGCGCCGTCCGGCTCGATTCCCTCCCAGAGCATCGATCGCGGGCAAACCGCGAGCCTCGACGTGGCTCGGTACTTCAGCGATCCGGACGGCGACGCGCTCGCATATGCGGCGACGACATCGAACGCCGGCGTCGTGTCTGCCGGGGTCTCCGGCAGCACGCTGACGCTCACCGGGGTGGCAAACGGCACGGCGACGGTGACGGTGACGGCGACGGACCCGGGCGGCCTGAGCGCGACGCAGCGCGTGGCCGTGACGGTGCAGACAACCAACCGCCCGCCCGCACCGGCCGGCTCGATTCCGGCGCAGAACCTCGACGGGGGGCGGGCCTGGAGTCTCGATGTGTCTCGGTACTTCAGCGACCCGGACGGCGATGTGCTCAGATATGCCGCGACGACATCGAACGCCGGCGTGGTGTCGGTCCGGCTGTCCCGCAGCAACTTGACCATCATCGGCGTGGCCGGAGGCGCGGCGACGGTGACGGTGACGGCGACGGACCTGGGCGGCCTGACCGGAACGCAGACCATCGAGGTCACCGTCCGCGGGCGGGCGGGCGGCTTTCGCGACGACTTCGAAACCTCCACCAGCCTCCAGGGATGGCGCATCGAGGAGGCCGAGGCGACGGTTGCCGACAGCGCGTTGCATCTGACGAACAGTGTCACGGGCACCGGGAGCGCGGAACGCTCGTCGCCGCCCAGTCTGCGGGGGTGGGAACTTACCGCGGTGATCAGTCGTGTCACGGGCGAGGCAACCCCTGGAGTGATCTGGTTTACCGGTCACCACCGGTTCCACGCCATCCGGCTGCTACTGCCCGCGTCTAGTACGATGAACTACGAGTTCGCCGTGTTCGATGGCGCGCAGAACGGATGGACCGTGATAGAGGAGCTGTCCGGACATTCGCGGAGCATCGGGGCGGCTCCGAATTCGTATGATCGGATCCGACTGGGACACGATCCGTTCGGCTCCTTCGTGTTCGAGGTGGGCGGGGGCGATTTCAGTACTACGCTCTTAAGGGTCAGCCCGGACGCGCCGCTGCGCGGTATTCGCGTGGGCGATTTTCTGGACCGCATCGTGGCCATCTGGCTCGTGAACCGGGGCGCCGCCGGTGCGACTGCGCTATTCGACTGGGTGGAGGTCTCAGGTGAGGAGGTTGCCGCGACGGCCGGCGACGCCGGCGCTCCGCCCGGGTTCGATCAGGTGAAGGCGGTCGCCGGTTCCCCCGCCGCGAATCGAGTCCGGATTCCCGGCGGTGCGGACAGGCTCGACCGAAGGCCGCGCTAGTTGCAGTTGTGGCCGACGCAGGCGAAGTCGGGTAACCGTTTTTGAACAGTGCTTGCGTTTCCCAATTGGCCCATCGGATCGGCCGGGACGAGCAGCGGAGGGGGCAGACTGAATGAACGGAATCACGGATCGTTATCGAAGGACCCTGGCGGTCGTCAGCCTCGCGGCGCTCTTCGGGGTTGTCTCCTGCGGCGGAGACGGGACGACGGATCCGCCTCCGCCACCGCCGCCGCCACCCGCGCCGGTGGCCCCGGTGGCGGTCGGCTCGATACCGGCCCAGGTCATGACCGCGGGACAGTCCGTGGCCGTGGACGTGACTCCGTTCTTCAGCGATCCGGATGGCGGGGCCCTGACGTACGCCGCCGCCTCGTCGGACGAGGGCGTCGTCTCCGTCTCGATATCCGGCAGCAGTCTGACGGTGACGGCCGTGGCGGCCGGGACGGCGACGGTCACGGTGACGGCGACCGACCCGGACGGGTTGACCGCGACGCAGAGCGCGGGCGTCACGGTCGAGGCGGCGAACCGGGCGCCGGAGGCGGTGGGGACGATTCCCGCGCAGATGGCGACCGTGGGCGAGACGGCGACGGTGGACGTCGCGGCGTTCTTCAGCGATCCGGATGGCGACGAACTGACGTACGCGGCGGAATCGACGGACGCCGCCGTGATCGCCGCGAGCGTGTCGGGAAGCAGCCTGACGGTGACGGCCGTGGCGGTGGGCACGGCGACGGTCACGGTGACGGCGGCCGATCCGGACGGGCTGACCGCGACGCAGAGCGCCGAGGTGACCGTGTCGCCGGCGAACCGGGCACCGGAGACGGTGGGGACGATTCCCGCGCAGACGGCGATGGTGGGCGAGACGGCGACGGTGGACGTCGCCTCCTTCTTCAGCGATCCGGATGGCGACGAACTGACGTACGCGGCGGCATCGACGAACGCCGCTGTCGCCACCGCGAGCATGTCGGGAAGCAGCCTGACGGTGGCGGCCGTGGCGGCGGGCACGGCGACGGTCACGGTGACGGCGACCGACCCCGGCGGCCTGTCGGCGTCGCAAAGCGCGGAGGTGACGGTCGAGGCGGCCAACCGGGCGCCGGAGGCCGTGGGGACGATTCCAGCGCAGACGGCGACGGCGGGCGAGACGGCGACGGTGGACGTCGCGGCGTTCTTCAGCGATCCGGATGGCGACGAGCTGACGTACGCGGCGGCATCGACGGACGCCGCTGTGGCCACCGCGAGCATGTCGGGAAGCAGCCTGACGGTGGCGGCCGTGGCGGCGGGCACGGCGACGGTCACGGTGACGGCGACCGATCCCGGCGGCCTGTCGGCGTCGCAAAGCGCGGAGGTGACCGTCGAGGAGTCGGCCGGCCCCGGATTCCGGGATGACTTCGACTCATCGGCCAGCCTGGACGACTGGGACTTCCTGTACGCCGAAGCCGCCGTCGTTGACGGGGTGCTGCGCCTCACCAAGACAGCGGATACTCCGGGCGCGATCGCGGACCGCGCGGTCGACCCCGTGCTCACGGAGTGGACGATCCGCGCCAGCATGGGCCGGGCCGCCGACGCCGGAGCGGTGGGGCTGTACTGGTTCACGGAGGACGACCGCTACCAGGCCTTCGGCATAGTGCTCGGCCCGCTGGGTGACAGGGAGCTCAATTACAGGTTCGTATTTTGGGACGACAATGCGTCGGGTACGTCGAAATGGATTCTCGTCACGAATGAGAGCGGCACCTCGGATGCTGTTCGCGACGCGCCGGGCGAGTTCACGGACGTCGCGGTCGGATTGGACGGCAACCAGCTCTTCCTGATGGCGGGAGACACCGAGCTCTGGAGAATCACGCCGAACCCGAGGATCCGTACAGCCTTGGCGGCGGTGACCACCATCTGGTTGGCGGGATTCGGAAGCAGCGGCGATGTGCTTCAATTCGATTGGGTCGAGGTCACCGGCACGGAAAGCAGTGCGGACATGTCCCGTCGGACGGGCGCCGCGAGCGGTTTCGACCTCCTGCCGGCGGCCGCGGAGATTTCCGACGCGAAGCGCGCCCGGCCGGGCATCCTGACCGGGACGCGCCGAAACCGGGATGACCGCTAGACCATGCCGTCGCCGCGGGCCGGGAGCCTGCCGAAACGGGTGCGCGTAGCGGCGGTGGCCGCCATCGTGTGGGCCGCCGCCTGCGGAGACGCGGCCGAGGACGTCACGGGTCCGCCTCCCGCGCCCAACCGCGGGCCCGTGGCGGTCGGGGCGATCCCCGACCGGACGATGGCCGCCGGCGAGAGGGTGTCCGTGGATGTGTCGTCATACTTCCGGGACCCGGACGGGGACGCCCTCTCCTACACGGCGACTTCGTCGAACGACGCGGCTGCGGGCGCCTCCGTGTCGGGCGCTTCGGTCGTCGTCGCCGCACACGCGCGCGGCGTCGTGACGGTCACCGTGACGGCGCGCGATCCGGACGGACTCCTCGCGCAGCAGCGCTTCCGGGTGACCGTGCCGAACCGGGGGCCGGAAGCCGCGGAAGCGATCCCGGTCCAGACCGTGTTCGCGGGACAGGCGGTCTCCGTGGACGCCTCGGCCTACTTCAGCGATCCGGACGGCGACGCGCTGACGTACGAGGCGATGTCTTCGGATGCGGAGGTCGCGGCCGCCACGGTCGCGGCCGCCACCGTCACGATCCGGGCCGTGGGCACGGGCGTCGCCGCGGTGACCATCCGCGCGAGCGACCCGGATGGCGATGCGGCGGAGCAGACGGTCCAGGTGACGGTGCCGAACCGCGGCCCGGAGGCGGTGGGGGAGATCCCCGCGCGGACCGTGCCGGCGGGCGAGACCGCGACCGTGGATCTCGCCTCCTACTTCAGCGATCCGGACGGGGACGCCCTCGCCTACGCGGCGTCGTCATCGAACGCGGGGGTCGCCGGGGCCTCGGTTTCCGGCAGCGCCTTGGCGGTCGCCGCGATCGCCAGGGGCGTTGCGGTCGTCACGGTGACGGCGCGCGACCCGCGGGGCTTGGCCGCGCAGCAGACGTTCGCGGTGACGGTGCCGAACCGCGCTCCCGAGGCGGTGACCGGGATTCCCGGCGTGATCGCGCCCGTCGGCGAGACCGTCACGGTGGACGCCTCGCTCCACTTCGAGGATCCGGACGGGGATGCGCTTTCCTACGCGGCGGCTTCCTCGGACCCCGGAGTCGCCGCCGTCTCGGTGTCGGGCAACAGCGTGGCGGTGAGCGGGGTTGCGGCCGGCGCCGCGGTCGTCACGGTGACGGTGCGCGACCCGCGGGGCCTGGCCGCGCAGCAGACCTTCACCGTGACGGTGCCGAACCGCGCTCCCGAGGCGGTGACCGGGATTCCCGGCGTGATCGCGCCCGTCGGCGAGACCGTCACGGTGGACGCCTCGCTCCACTTCGAGGATCCGGACGGGGATGCGCTCTCCTACGCGGCGGTTTCCTCGGATCCCGGAGTCGCCGCCGTCTCGGTGTCGGGCAACAGCGTGGCGGTCAGCGGGGTTGCGGACGGCGCCGCGGTCGTCACGGTGACCGCGCGCGACCCGGACGGGTTGAGCGCCGCTGCGACGTTTCGCGCGACCGTCTTGACCTCCAGGCCGGGGTTCCAGATCGAACTCGTGTTCGCCTCCCCCGTGACCCCGACCCAGGAGGCGGCCTTCGTCCGCGCGGCGCGGCGCTGGGAGGCGGTGCTGGCGCCGACCGACCTCCCCGACGCTGCGCTGAACGCGACTCTGGGCTGCAGCGGTGGTGATCCGAAGTTTCAGCGGTACGTCGTCGCGATCGACGACTTGGTGATCGTGGCGGCCGTGGGCGAGATCGATGGCCGCGGCGGGACGCTGGCCTTCGCGGGCCCCTGCTGGATTCGAAGTTCGTCGCGGTTGCCCTTCTACGGCCGCATGGTGTTGGACGAGGCCGACCTCGACCGCCTCGAGCGGGACGGCCACATGGAGAACACGATCCTCCATGAAATGGGGCATGTGCTCGGCATCGGAATCCTCTGGGAAGACCTGGACCTGCTGCGCAACCCCGCCTCCGGAGACGAGGCGCCCGACACCCACTTCACGGGCCGGCGGGCCATCGAGGCGTTCGACGAAGCCGGCGGCGCCGACTACGCCGGCGCCAAGGTGCCGGTCGAGAACACGGGCGGACCGGGCACCAGGAACGGCCACTGGCGGGAAGCCGTGCTCGTCACGGAACTCATGACCGGATACCTGACTTCCGGTCCCGAGCCCCTGAGCGCGATCACGGTCCAGTCCCTGGCCGACCTCGGATATCTCGTCGACTCGGCGGCGGCCGATCCCTACCGGCTTCCCGGCGCCGACGCGGCCCGGCGGATCGACCCGGAGCGGCGCATCCCCTACGGGGACGACATCCGGAGAGGTCCGATCGTCGTCGCCGACCCCGATGGCCGCATCGTCCGCGTGATTCCGCGATGACTTCGACTCCGCCGCGAGCCTGGACGACAGGGACATTCTCGAGGGGCGCCCCTCCGCCCTCCACCGTTCCCGGTTGATGATCCGTTGATCTCGTTGGCGATTTTGGGACGGTAGCTCGAATCGCTAGCTTGAGGTCATCAACCGAGGGAACGTCCATGCCCGAGCCGAAAGCGCAAACTCTCGAATCCGGAGCGGATGCCGGTTCGGTGCCTGTCGAGGACCGCCGGTCCCGCGCGGGCGCTCGGCGGTCGGGGGCCCGGGACCGCATCACGATCACGCGCTGGAGCCTGGGACTCTCCCTGACGCTCGCGCTCACCGTCGTGACGGCGGCGTTCACTCTCGTGTGGAATCAGACCGCGGTGCTCGGCGAGACGCAGATGCAGCTTGTCGCAAGCGTTGGCGGTCTGGACGCGCGGGTGACCGGCCTCGACCAGCGGGTGACCGGCCTCGAATCCGAGGTGCGCGGTCTGCGGACGGAAATGCGGGAAGAGATCGGCGGTCTGCGGGCGGAGATGCGGGAAGAGATCGGCGGTCTGCGCGAAGAAATAGGCGAACTCGCCGACCTCATCCGCGAACGGGCGCCGGAGGAGGCTGAGGGACGGTGATCTCCGCCGTGCCTTCCACCCCGCCGGCCGCATCGCCGCCCGCCGCCGTGATGGTCGCCGTGCCCTCGGCCACTCCCGTTACGAGGCCCAGGCTGTCCACGGAAGCGACGGCGGTATCGCCGCTCGACCAGGCCACGGTCGCATCGGTCATCGGGCGGCCGATCTGGTCGCGTACGTCGGCGGACAGCCGGACCGTCTGACCGAGCGCGGTGAGCGTCGCCGTGTCCGGCGTGACCGTCACCGTCGTAGGCGCCGGTTCCGCCACCTCGACGGCGAAGCTCTGTGCCGCCGAGAGCCCGCCCGGGTCGGAGACCCTGACCGTCACGGTGGCCGCGCCCGCCGCACCGCCCGTGACGGTCAGTTCGGTTCCCGACAGGCCGACGGTCGCGACCGCGGGGTTGGATGTCGTGGCCACATACGTCAGCGCGTCGCCGTCCGGATCCGAGAACGATGCCGAGAGGTCGATCGTCACCGTCTGGCCCTCGACGACCGTCCGGTCCGGAATCGCTTCGCCCGCCACCGGCGCCCGGTTGGCGGGAGGCGGCGGAAGGACGGTGATCTCCGCCGTGCCTTCCACCCCGGCGGCCGCATCGCGGCCCGCCGCCGTGATGGTCGCCGTGCCCTCGGCCACTCCCGTTACGAGGCCCAGGCTGTCCACGGAAGCGACGGCCGTATCGCTCGAGGTCCAGCCGAAGGCGGCGGCTTCGACCACATGTCCGTTGCCGTCGGTGGCCATCGCGACCAGCCGCACGGTGCCGCCCGCGGCGAGGGTGTGGGTCGCCGGCGTGACCGTCACCGTCGCAGGCGCCGCGGCCGCCACCTCGACGGCAAAGCTCTGTGAGGCCGAGAGCCCGCCCGGGTCGGAGGCCGTGACCGTCACCGCCGCTGCGCCCCGCGCAACGCCCGTTACCGATAACTCGGTTCCCAACAGCGCGACGGTGGCGACTTCGGCGTTGGATGTCGTGGCCGCATGTGTCAGCGCGTCGCCGTCCGGGTCCGAGAACGATGCCGAGAGGTCGATCGTCACGGTCTGGCCCTCGACGACCGTCCGATCCGGAATCGCTTCGCCCGCCACCGGCGCCCGGTTGGCGGGAGGCGGCGGAAGGACGGTGATCTCCGCCGTGCCTTCCACCCCGGCGGCCGCATCGCCGCCCGCCGCCGTGATGGTCGCCGTGCCCTCGGCCACGCCCGTTACGAGGCCCAGGCTGTCCACGGAAGCGACGGCCGTATCGCTCGAGGTCCAGCCGAAAGCGGCGGCTTCGACCACATGTCCGTTGCCGTCGGTGGCCGTCGCGACCAGCCGCACGGTGTCGCCGGCGGCGAGGGTGCGGGTCGCCGGTGCGATCTCCACCGTCGCGGGCGTCTGTGACACCTCGATCGACGCGCTTCCCGATACCTCGCCGGAGTGCGCGGCGATGGTCGCGCTCCCGTTGGCCACCGCCGTCACGAGGCCGGTCGTATCGACCGTCGCGACGGCAGTGTCGCCGCTCGACCAGGCCACGGTCGCATCGGTCATCGGGCGGCCGATCTGGTCGCGCACGCCGGCAAACAGCGGGGTCGTCTGATCGATCGCGGTGAGCGTCGCGGTGTCCGGCGCGACCGTCACCGTCGTAGGCACCGGTTCCGCCACCTCGACGGCGAAGCTCTGCGTAGCCGAGAGCCCGCCCGGGTCGGAGACCCTGACCGTCACGGCGGCCGCGCCCCGCGCACCGCCCGTGACGGACAGTTCGGTTCCCGACAGGCCGATGGTCGCGACCGCGGGGTTGGATGTCGTGGCCACATACGTCAGCGCGTCGCCGTCCGGATCCGAGAATGATGCCGAGACGTCGATCGTCACGGTCTGTCCCTCGACGACCGTCCGATCCGGAATCGCCTCGCCCGCCACCGGCGCCCGGTTCGCGGGCGGAGGAGGCGGAGGAGGAGGCGCGGGCCCCGCCGGGTCGACCGCGTCGCCCCCGCCACAGGCTGCGCCAAGAACCGCAACTCCGATCAGAATGAGCGGAAGGGCGCTTCGCACCCAGCCGCGTCTCGACATCATCGCTCTCACCTGCACCTCCCCACAAAGAAAAGAAGCGGGCCCCCGCAGCCTTCGCCGGAGCCTGCTTCCGTGAGGCCTCTCGTCAGAGACCGCGAGCCCGGATTTCTCAGAGGATGAAATGGGCACCGGCCTCCAGTAGTCGATAAAGTGTTATTCCCCAATAACATGGCGGCTACACAAGAGGAGGACCGGTGCCGGCACAGCCTAAGCCCATCTCGTGCGTCTTTCAAGCCTGTCAGGGCCGTAGAGTCACGGCTGCATTACGCCCCCGGCTTGACAAATGTATCCACTGGGATACAACCCTTCTCCCGTGGAATACACCGTCGTCAAGAGCGGCACGTTTCGCCGATGGCTGAAGAACCTGCGCGACAGGCGGGCCCGTGCGCGGATCGTCGTTCGCATCGAACGCGTCGCGGAGGGCAAACGATCCGGAACAAAACGACATCGAACGCGCCCGGCGAATGGCGGGCGAACTCTGAGGAGGCGGCGTGAGCGGAGAAACCTACACCCCCTGGGACAGCGCCGAGTTTCTCGATGATGACGAAGCGCGCATCGAATACCTGAAGGCCGCGCTGGCGGAGAACGATCCGGAGTTTTTCGCGAAGGCGGTCGGCAACGTCGCCCGCGCCATGGGCATGACCACGGTCGCCCGGGGAGCGCGACTGGGCCGTCCGAGCCTGTACAAGTCGCTGTCCGGCGAGCGTGATCCGCGTCTCGGTACGGTGATGAGGGTTCTTGACGCGTTGGGCATCCGCCTCACCGTCGCGCCCGGAGCGGTCTGACCGCGAACTCAGGCGCCCCACACGGTGATGGTCGTGCCGTTTCGCTGTCGCTCCTCTCGGTAGATCTTCTCCGCCCAGCTCCTTCCCTCGCGCATGTCGAAGACGACGAGGTGTCCGGTGTCGGCGTCGCAGAGATCCATGTACGCGGCCGTCTGTTCGAGTCCCCGCTCGACGGTCCGGGCCTGTGAGCGGCCCTCCTTCAGCAGCTTGCACTCGACCACGAACCGGCCCGCGCGCCCCTGTCCGCCGGGCCAGACGACGAGCAGGTCCACGCGGCGGCTCCCCAGCGCGTACTCCCGCTCGATCCGGCCCCTCCCGTTCACCACCCGGTGCAGGAACGCCTGCAGCACGAGTTGGGGGCCCGCCTCCGTGTAGCGTGCCCGCTCGACCCAGTGTTCCGAGTTCTGCCGGAAGAAATCCTGGAAGGCGGCGAGCAGTCTGCCCATGTCGAGGCCGCCGTCCGCGTCCACGTACCACGCCGGTTGCGGCTCCGGCATCCGGTGCTGGAGCATCCAGGTCAGTTCCCGGGGCAGAACCTCGCCGTAGATGGGGTTGGCGACACGCAGCGGCGGGTCCGGCGCCACCAGTCCCAGATCGCGCACGTACTCGAAATCCCTGTCCGAGTACGCCTCGTCTCCGCCGCTCAGGAGCGGCTCGATCACCCGGCGCACCCGCGGCTCCCGCAGCTTGTCGGCCAGCTGGTCCAGGTGCGTCTCGCGGCGCAGGATCAGCACCTCGCGCGCCTCGAACACGTCCCGCTCCGAGATCGGACGGTCACGCGGGCGGAGCGCCTGATGCTCGAAGCACAGCTGCCGGCCCACCGCGTTGACGAGCCAGGGCTGGCCGCGCGTCTGCTCCCACACCGCGTCCAGCGCCCCCGGCGAGAACTCCTGGCCCGTCTCCTCCGTGTGCTGCCCCAGCAGGGTCTCGACCTCGGTGCGGGTGAAGTCGCCCAGGCGGAGCGACTCGGCCTTGATGTTGAAGGCGCTGCCCCCGGCGATCACCTCCCTCTCGGAACTCGCGTGGATCCGGTAGTCGCGCACGTCCCGCACACCGCACAGCACCACGCTCTGGGGGAACCCGGCCGGGCGGTGGGCGTAGCCGGCGCGCAACTGGCGCAGCGCCGACACCAGCGTGTCGCCCACCAGGGCGTCGATCTCGTCGATCAGCACGACCAGCGGCGAATCGGCGGCGCGCGCCCAGGTTTCCAGCAACATGCCCAGCGCGGCGTCGGGACGCCGGGTCGTGTCGAGCCGGTCCGCCGCTTCGGCCGTGGCCGGGTCGTTCAGCGTGTTCCTTGCCTCCCGCGCGATCTCGGAGGCGATCGCCCCCATCCCCCGCCCCACATCCTCGCGGGCGGTCTGCGCCGGCTCGACGTTGAGGTACGCGCAGCGGTACTCCCCCGCGGCGCCGTCGTTCAGCAGGTCGCGCAGCGCCAGGAGCGCGGTCGTCTTCCCGGTCTGCCGGGGGGCGTGCAGCACGGAGTACCGCTCGGCGCGGATGAGATGCAGGAGTTCGGCGGCGTTGAGGCGCTCGAGCGGCGGAACGCAGTAGTGCAGGCGGCGGCGAACCGGGCCGGCCGTGTTGAAGTCTCGCATGGCCGAAAGCTGGCCCCACCCCTGCGGGGACGCAATCAGTGCGGAGCCCGGGAATGTCGACAGCGACGCGCAACGTTCTCCGCCCAGGTTCTGCCCTCGCGCATGTCGAAGATGACGAGGCGGCCGGCGTCGGCATCAGAAAGGTCCATGTACGCGGCCGTCTGTTCGAGCCCCCGCTCCGGTACTCCCCCGCGGCGCCGTCGTTCAGCAGGTCGCGCAGCGCCGGCAGGGCGGAGGTCTTCCCCGTCTGCCGGGCGGCGTACAAGTGCGAAGTAGGCCTTGAAGCGAATCAGGTCCGGCACGCCGGCCAGGCTCACCCGGTCCAGCGGAGGCACGCAGTAGTGCTCGTCCGCCCGGGCGGGGCCGGCGGTGTTGAATCGGCGCATGCCCTGAACGTCGCCCCGCCCGCATGGGGGCGCAATCAGCGCCGCGTCACGGGCGTACTCTGATGGCGGTCGGGTTGCCGGACAGGCCGGATAGGAGCGAGGCCACGTCGCCGTCGCCACCCGTGCAGCGCTGGAGGGCGTCGAGGATCTTCTCTCCGGCGTTGGCCCCGCCCTCGTAGGCCACGGACGCTCTTCGTCGTGAAGCAGCCACGTGACGAAGAGCCGCTGGCGGTCTTGGGTCAGCCCGTCGATGAACGCGTCGCGAGGCACACGGCCGAGGCGAGCCGTCCAGGTCTCCCAGTGGGGGTACTGGTGGACGGTGATCCGCTCCAGCGTCCGCGACGGCGGCGCGGACCACTCGATGCCGACGCGGGACGTGTAGCCCAGACGCCCGGTTTCGTAGTCTTCGACGCCCGTGTCCAGCCGCGCGCCCCGGGCCACGAACGCGAAGTCCACGGACGAACGTGGACGTACAGAACACCGCCATCCGGCTCGCGACCCCCAGCCCGTCGAGATCCGCTTCGTTGGGAGACACCGCCTGCCATCCGCTCTCGTCGCCCAGCGTCATCGCTTCGACCGTCCAGGATTCAGCGGTAAGGATCAACTCCGTCGAGTCGCAGTCCGCCAGCACGCCTTCCAGGGCATCGCGCTCCGCCTCGTCCACCGTCAAGCCGTACTTGAGGCGCACGGCCACGACCGCGAACCAGCACCGGTTGAAGTTCGGCAGCCACTCGGCGGCGTCGCTTCCGGCCTTCACGCCCAGATCCAGGGTCGGGGTAGCCAGTGCGAGGTTCTCGACATCGTGCGCGAACGCCCTGCGCTCGCTCAGCGACCAAGTGCAGGCGCCGGAATCGTGCGCCTCCCCCTTGGCCACGATGTGGTCGACCTGGATCTCCCGCGCGTGGTCGTAGTAGACCCCGGTATACGCCTCGTAGAGCTTGCCGCCCAGCGCGGTGACCACCACTTCCTCCAGGCTGTCCGGATGCCGGTAGTGGCCCACGTCGTATTCGGAGCAGCGGGTCTCCGGCCGGATCCGAGAACGATGCCGAGAGGTCGATCGTCACGGTCTATCCCTCGACGACCGCCTGATCCGGAATCGTGGCAGCCGCGACCGGCGCCCGGTTGGCGGGAGGCGGCGGGGGAGGGGGAGGAGGCGGGAGCTATATACAGGGGTTGTTGGGAAGCGTGGGGAGGGCGAGACAACCGAAAGCAACCCAAAGAGATGCGTGAAATGATGAGCCTTAGTTTGCTCGAGCTGGCGGAGATGTTCCCAACGGAGGAGGCGGCCAGGGAGTGGTTCGAGGAACTCGTGTGGCCGAACGGGGACCGGCACTGCCCGCGGTGCGGGAGCCTCGGGACCTACCGTTGCAAGCACGCGAAGATGCCGTACCGGTGCCGGGACTGCGGGAAGTACTTCTCGGTCAAGACGGGGACGGTGATGGCGGGATCCCCGCTCCCCCTGCGGAAATGGGCCGCGATCTACCTGGACATGACGAGTCCGAAGGGCGTGGCGTCGACCCGGCTCCAGCACGACATCGGCGTGACGCAGAAGACGGCGTGGTTCATGCAGCACCGGATCCGGCAGGTCTTCGTTCGAGTCCGACCGGCCCGGTTCGAGGGGCCGGTGGAGGTGGATGAGGCTTTCGTCGGAGGGAAGGAAGGGAACAAGCACGCCGACAAACGGCTTCGCCAGGAGGGCGGGTTCGCGGGGAAGATCCCGGTGGTAGGGCTCAAGGACCGGGCCACGAACAGGGTGTCGGCCTACGTCGTGAGCAGCACGGACGGCCGGACGTTATGGCGGATCATCACCGCGCACGCCGGGCCGGGTTCGACCGTCTACACCGACGAATACCCCACGTACAGCCGGCTGGCGCCGAGCTACCGGCACAGAACGGCGAAACACTCGGTCGGGGAGTACGTCCGGGGAGATGCCCACACCAACGGCGTGGAGAGCTTCTGGGCGATGCTCAAGCGGGCCTACAAGGGGACGTTCCACGTCATGAGCCGGAAGCATCTTCAGCGGTACGTGGATGAACTGGCGGGCAAGCACAACCTTCGGCCGCTCGGCACTCTCGAGAGGATGCAGCAGGTCGTGATTCACATGGTGGGCAAGCGTCTCACCTACCGGGATCTGGTGTACGGTCGGGGCGCGGCTCGTTATCCCGCCGTCCCATACGTCTGATCCGCTCGCGCACTTCCGGGTCGAGCGGCGAGGCGACGGCGCGCGCCACCTCCGAGAAACGCGCTCCCCGGTAGAACGGGTTCACGGCCTTCGGGTCATGCTCCTTCGGGTCCGGCTTCCGTCCGGCGGCGGAGAGGCGTTCAGGTGCACGGTCGGGCATCATGTCCTCCTCGTCGGGTCGTGCGGTTAAGAGAGAAGGGGCCCCGCAACTTCGCGGGGCCCCCTCTTTTCTTACTACCCGCCCTCGTAAGGCCTACCAAGGGACGTCTGAAGGTTTAGGGCTCGGAATCGTCCGAGTTGACGATCGTCAACTCGGCATCCTTGATCGTCCAGTTCACGCCGCCGGTAGTCTTGGCCTCCGGGGCCACCGTGGCTGTGACGTCGCAGTCCATGTCGTCGCCGTCGATGTCATCCTCCGGGGTCACCGACACCGTGCCGCTGCCCGAGGACGAACCCGTGTCGATCGTGAACGTCTGGTCACTCGCGGAAGCACTAACCGCGTCGCACGCGGCGATATTTCCTATCGTGAACGTGAGGATGTGCGGCGCCGTCACACCAGTCGGCAGGGTCGCGGTGACCTCCACTGACGTCGCATCCGCCCCTTCATCGATCGAAGAATTCCGGGTCACCGTCAGCGTGATGTCAGGATCGGCGTCGATGATCGTGATCTTCGCGGGCGCCACGTAGACACCGTTTGCGTCGGTGCGGGTGTCGTCGCTGATCTCGATCTGCTCACCGAGTTCGGAATCCGCGTTGGCATCATCGATCGCCGTCACCCACACAGTATCGATGGCTGTCTTATCGCCCTTCTTAATCACGATTTGGTTGCCGGTGCCGGTCGCCGTTGCGCGGAAGTCATCGCCATCGCTTCCGGCCCCATCGCCAGTGCCGCCGCTCACACCTGCCAGGGTCAGGTCGATCGTCAACCCGGCCGCATCAGTGGGCGCGGTGGCCGCAGTCGCCGTGACGACTACGGCGGTGCTGTCGGCATCCTCACGGATGGACGAGACATTCGCCGTCAGGCCGATGTCGTCATCGGCCGTCTTGACCGTCACCTGACCGGTCACGCCATCGTAGTCGTCGTCATCACTCTCCGCCGACAGATCGAGCGTCACCGACTCCGACGCGGCGTTCAGGTCGTGCGTGATCGTGACGTACACGTACTGCGCCGTGCTGTAGTTGGCTTTCGTGAACGTGAGCGTGTTCTGGTCGTTGGCCGTGTCCAGATCCGTGTCGATGTTGCTGACCGGAGGCGATGCGCCGTTGACCGTCACCGTAACGTCCTCGTCCGGCTCGGTGCCCAGCTTCACAGGGAAGCCGTTCACGCGGGGCTCCGGCGGGGTTTGGGTTGCATCCCCCGCGCTGGGCGTCGCGCCCTCCGTCGCGGACGCCTCGCCCTTGGCATCACCGGCATCGATCGTCGGACCCGGAGGCGGTCCTGAAGGCCAGCTCACGCTGAACGTGGAGACCTGATCGCTGTAGTTGTTCGCGGCGGCGCGGTCATCCGCGTCGCGCGCGTCATCCTCGGCCTTCAGGTAGAAGCAGTAGCTCGTCATACCGGCGTCGTCGCCCTGCTTGACCGTGAACACCTCGGAGAACTCGATCTCGCTGGTGCCGTTGTCGAGTCGCCGCACGGGACCGCTCACCTGACTCGATTTCAACGCCTCGCTGTCCTCCTTGCACGAGGCGCCGGCATGGATGCTCAGGAACGCGCGCCGGATCTCGGTCGCGTCGCTCAGCGTTCCCGCCACCGTCACGCTCACCGACTTCGCCGTCGTCGCGCCGAAGTTGTTCGGCACCGCGGACAACGTGAGGGCCGGATCTGTCTGGTCGCGAACGAACGTGAAGCTCGTCGACGTGGCGTTGCCGGCCTCGTCCAGCGCCCGAACGTACACGACATGAGTGTCTTCACGCGCGAAACGGGCGTTCCCCTCCGGATCGATATCGACCGTGACCATTCCACCGGCAGTGCTGGGGGCGGGCGTGGCGGTCCAGTAATGACGGCTGGTGACCCAGTACCTCGAGTCGCCGGCATACGCATGGACCGTGGCCATCGGCTGGCTGCCGTCTTCGCCGGTCTCGAGCCGCGGATCTTCGATCTCGAAGAGCAGCTCGTTGCCCGACAGCACCAGCGCCTCGGCGGGCCGCTCGCGGCTGATCACGGGTGGCGTACGGTCGACGCCGAAGGTCGAGGCCGTACGGATCCTGCCGCCACCAAGCCAGGTGCTGTTACCCAGCCGGTCCGCCAGAGACTGAACCTCGGCCACGTAGGTGTCGATTCCGCCGCCATCGGCGACGCCATCTACCTTGGGGTCTTCCTCGGGCAACTGGCTGATGTGTGTGACGTTCTCAAGACCGTCCAGGGGCGTGAAATCCGTGTTCGGGCTGGCGTCGTTATTCCTGCCCGCGGAGTAGTCGCCCACGGCGATCGCCGAGGTCGTGCCGTACACGTGCCCGACACCCATGTCGCTCATTTCCGTGATCCGGAAGCGTCGCGCGGTCGACCCGCCGCTGTCGCGGTAGTAAATCTCCGTCGTCGATGCCCAACTCGCGGAGGCGGCGTTTGCGGCGGCGATCACGACTTCCGAACCGTCGCTTATCACCGGAGCTTTGAAGTCGAAGTGAAGCGGGCCGTACTTGGCCATCTTACCGCCCTGGCGGAACGTCGAGGTGACGTCGCGGCCGTTCGGATCGGTGATGATGTGATCGTTGATGATCCAGTGCTCGGTCTCGCCCGGCACGTTCTCGACGCCACCGTTCGCGTTCCGCGAAGACGCCGTGCTGATCATCCATGTGAACGGCGCTTCCTTGACCGGATAATACGATCCGCTGCCACCTTCTCTGAAGGTCGCCTTGGCCGCGTCCTCAATCGGATTCGGGTCCGGACGCTCCGTGTCGGTCACGACCGTGTTGAGCCGCATCGTCCCAACCTCGGTGCCGTCGTACGCGACGGGGCACGCGTGGAAGGTGTTGACGTTGCCCTCGACGGAGGGACCACCGTAGAAGGTGAGACCCGCGGTGTGAGTTCCGACCTCGGACTGGCTGCCCGGAACATGCGCGATCGCCACGAAACCGTGGTTGGTGAGCGAGATCGGCTGAGAGGCGACGACTTCGCGCGTGGCGTCGTCATCGGTCGTGAGGAACGCGCTCAACTCGTACGCGCCGTTGGCGTACTTGGGCATGAGCGGCATCCCCGCGCACTCGCCCACGACGGCGTTGGTCTTGAGGGCGCACTCGATCTCGACCTGCCCTGCGGCGGCGAGTCCGGGGCCCGCAATCGCGTCGGCGGAACTGCCGCCGGTGCCGCGGCACAGAGGCGTGACCGTCTGGCGCCCCATCGTCTCGCTTTCCAGCGTGAGACCGATGTCCGTCCACGTCTCGTCGTTCGACTGCACATCGAGGACCGCGTAGATCGTGCCCGAGATGCCCGTCGGATCGCTGATCTGCTGTCGGTTCGCGTCCAGCAGCCTCGTGATCACAAGCGTGGCCTCCTTCGGCCCCGTCGGGACGTCGATGCGGAAGCCCTGCGAGACCGACGCGGACCCGTCGCTCGCCGTAACCGTGATCACGGCGTCGCCCGCCGCGATCGCGGTGATCGTCGCCGTCGAGCCTTCCATCGCGATGGTCGCCACGCTCTCGTTCGAGCTGGCGCCCGCATAGGTCAGCTCATCGCCGTCCGGGTCGCTGAAGTAGCCCGCGACGTCGATCGTCGACGTGCCGCCGATCTGGAGCCTCGAGCCCGGAATCGTGCCTACCGCTACCGGCGCCTGGTTCGTGGCTCCCGCCTGGACCGTGACGTTGAATCCCTGGTTGGCCTGGAGGCCATCCGGGTCGGCCGCTGTGAGAGTGGCAGTCGCGGAATCGCAATAACTGATTGTAGTACATTGTTTTACGGATTATTCGCGGCATCGCGGCACCATCGACCTCTCGCTCTCGAGGTAGGGCTGAGCAGGGGACCGGAACCGGTCGCAGGGGGTTGTCGAGGCGGGGTCTTCGTGATACCACCGAGCGGATTCCCCCCGGCGTACGGGCTAAATGGCGGCTACCCTCGTGGGCTGGGACCGGCGAAGGGGGTCGCGAACGCATAACTGTCAAACGGGGCATGGGTTACGTTATCTGCTACCTTATTCGAGACCAGCGTTCGCGCCCGGGTGCCGTCGCTGACATGGCGGCCCCTTTGTGAAGAGCCCGAATCGGTGGATCACCGGCGCGGTTCGGCGAAGGCGTCGCACCCGCGATGGAACGAGCGGAGCGTCCTCATCGTGTCGCACTCCCACTCGAATGTGGTAATGAATGGTGTTCGCGGCGCGACCATAAGGACATGTTTCGCGATCTTTGCGCGATTCATCCCGGCACGGATACCGGCGCCGACCCCGCCTGACGCACCCCGACCCGTTTCACGGGAGAACAAATCTCGTGCCCCCTAAAATAGGTGGGTATTCCCACATTCACTACCTCATTTGGGGGTATGATGCGAAGCGATGAGGAGGCCCTCGCGCATGCCGGAGACGATGAGGTGGCCGGCGTCGGCGTCGGAGAGGTCCATGTGGGGATCGGCGAATCGATCGGCTGGAGGGCAGAATGAACGAGGGGTTTGCCCGGATCCGTGAGGATATCCGCGCCCTGGGTACGCCCCCCGCTCCCTGAACTCTCCCGGGCCCGGGATGGCCTGACCGCCGATCAGGCGCCCCACACGGTGATGGGTGTGCCGTTTTGCTGCCGCTCCTCCCGGTAGATCTTCTCCGCCCAGGTCCTGCCCTCGCGCATGTCGAAGACGACGAACCGGCCGGCGCGCCCCTGTCCGCCGGGCCAGACGACCAACAGGTCCACGCGGCGGCTCCCCAGCGCGTACTCCCGCTCGATCCGGCCCCTTCCGTTAACCACCCGGTGCAGGAACGCCTGCAGCACGAGTTGGGGGCCCGCCTCCGTGTACTGGGCGCGCTGGATCCAGTGTTCCGAGTTCTGCCGGAAGAAATCCTGGAACGCGGCCAGCAGCCCGTCCATGCCCAGGCCGCCGTCCGCGTCCACGTACCAGGCCGTCCGCTGGGGCGGCATCGCTTGCTGGAGCACCCAGGTGAGTTCCCTGGGAAGCACTTCGCCGTAGATGGGGTTGGCGATACGGAGCGGCGGGTCCGGCGCCACGAGTCCGAGATCGCGCACGTATTCGAAGTCCCGGCCCGAATACTCCGCGTCGCTCCCGCTGAGCAGCGGTTCGACCACCCGGCGCACACGCGGCTCGCGCAGCTTGTCCGCCAGTTGATCCAGGTGCGTCTCGCGGCGCAGGATCAGCGTCTCCCGCGCCTCGAATACGTCCCGGTCGGAGATGGGATCGTCGCGCGGACGGAGTGCGCCGGCGGGGAAGCACATCTCCTGTGCGAGCGCGTTGACGAGCCAGGGTTGGCCGCGCGTCTGCTCCCACACCGCATCGAGCGCCTCCGGAGCGAAGGCCTGGCCGGACTCGGCCGTGTGCTGGCCCAGCAGGTCTTCGACCTCGGCCCGGGTGAAGTCCCCCAGGCGGAGCGAACGGGTCTTGATGTTGAATGCGCTGCCCCCGGCGATCACCTCCCTCTCGGAACTCGCGTGGATCCGGTAGTCGCGCACGTCCCGCACCCCGCACAGCACGGCGCTGTGAGGGAACGCGCAGGGCGGTGGGCGTACCCCGCGCGGAGCTGCCGCAGCACCGACACCAGCGAATCGCCCACCAGCGCGTCGATCTCGTCGATCAGCAGCACGAGCGGAGCGGCGTCTGCCTTCGTCCACAGGCGCAGCAACGTGCCCAGCGCGACATCGGGACGCTCGGTGGTGTCGAGGCCCCGCGCCGCCTCGGCCGTCTCCGGATCGCCCAGCGTGTCCCGGGCCTCGTGGGCGATCTCCGTGGCGATCGCCCCCATCGCCCGCCCCACATCCTCGCGAGCCGTCTGCGCGGACTCGACGTTGATGTACGCGCAACAGCGCCGCTTCGCCCGCCACCAGGGGGACGGGCATCCAAGAGAGGGAAGGTGGTCACCCACGGAGGAGAACATAGCTCGTCGGAAGCTGTCGTTGCCAGATTCAAGACAAGAAAAAGCGGGCCCCCGCAGATTTCGCGGGGGCCCGCTTCCGTGAGGCCTCTCGTCAGAGACCGCTAGGGTTTGCGTGTGGCGTTTCTCGATGATCGTCCCGGTCCCCCGCCGACGTCACGGGGAACCGGGTGACATCGGTCTCCTCGTCAGTTCCCGGTTGAGCTATCGGCGTTACGGATCGTGAGTTCAGCGATCTCGACGGTATGGGCGACGCCGCTGGCCTTGTCTGGCGTGTCCGTGCTGATAGTTGCCGCGACCATGGCGGATCGTCACCGCGCACGCCGAGCCGGGTTCGATCATCTACACCGACGAGTACCCTACGTACAACCGGCTGGCGAAGGCTTACCGGCACGGAGCGGCAAAGCATAAGACGGGGGAGTACGTCCGGGGCGATGCCCACACCAACGGCATGGAGAGCTTTTGGGCGATACTCAAGCGGGCCTACAAGGGAACGTTTCATGTCTTGAGTCGGAAGCATCTGCAGCGGTACGTGGATGAACTGGCGGGCAAGCACAACCTTCGACCGTTCGGCACTCTCGAGAGGATGCAGCAGGTCGTGATTCACATGGTGGGCAAACGTCTCACCTACCGGGAGTTGGTGCATGGGCCGAGGGGCGGCCCGTTATCCCGCCGTTCCCTTCCGCCTGAGCCGCTTTCGCACTTCCGGATCCGTGGGCGAGGCGACGGCGCGCGCCACTTCCGACAGCCGCGCTCCCCGGTAGAACGGGTTCATGGCCCTCGGGTCCTTCGGGTCGTGCTCTTCCGGGTGGGGCTCCGTCGGGTCGTGCTCCTCGTCGCGGCTGGGCATTTCCTTCTCCTCGCATAAAACAGAAGCGGGCCCCGCAAACTTCGCGGGGCCCGTCCTTCCTACCGTGCCGACTTCGCCTACGTCGGCCACAACTGCCGGTTTAGGTCAGTTGCCTGCTTCGTCGTCATCGACGATTTCGATCTCCGCCTCACCGAACGTGTAAGCGACTCCGTTTGCCTTGTTTGCCGGCGTCACTGACGCGATGCTGATCGTAACCGTTGCATCGCCATCGTCGTCGGTATTATCGGTCGGCGCCAAATCGAATGTCCCACGTCCGGTCAACTCGCCCGGTCCGATGGTCACCGTGAAGTCTGCCACGGCGGCGGCTCTGGCCTCGGGATCGGCAGCTACTGCCACGGTGAACGTCCTGTCCTCGTTCCGCCTGTCGGACGCGGTCACCGTAACCGTTACCTCTGTCGCATCGGCATCTTCGGCCACCGACGTGACGTTGGCGGTGATGGTCACATCGGGATCGTCATCCGTCAGATCGATCTCGTCATCAGCCACCAAGTTGCTCTCCCTGTCCTCCGCGGATAGGTCAGTACCGCCCGTCATGGTACCCGCGACCGGGATGACCTCGTCTTCCTCATCGGGAACAGCGTCATCCGTCGGCACGATATAGAGCATCGTGTCCTTGCTCGTCTCGCCCTCTGCCAGGACGATGTTGAACGCTCCGGTGATCGGGGTCGTCTTGTCGGCAGCCAACAGACCGAAGTCGGTGTCAAGGGTGGCTTCGCCAGGGTCGGTGCCACCGATCGTTACCTCGATCGTCCTGGGATTGCTGTCGTCGCCCGCGCCCGGATCCGCCACGCCTGTCGCGACGGAGACCGTCACCATCGTGGTGTCGTCGTTCTCGCCCAGGCTCATTAGCGACGCCATCAGTGCGACCTCGTCATCGTTCACCGTACCCGGGAGGTCCGCGTCAGCGTCATCGTACCCGCCGTCGCTGGCATCGTGTGACAGGGTGAACGTTTCCGGGACCGCGTTATCATCGTCCGGGAGGGTCGTAATCGTCACTTCCTGCGCCGTGCTGTAGTTGGCCGGAGTGAACGTCAGTTCATCATCGCTGAGGTCCGCATACACCGCTCGGTTGGCCTCTGCGACCGTGATCGCGACGGTTACATCTGCCGTCGGCTCCTCGGACAGGGCAACCTTGTATGTGGCCGTCGAGCCCTCGTCCACCGACACCATCGCCAGCGCGGCGTCGTCGGCACCCGTGAAGACGAGATCGTACGTCGGAGCCGGCGGCGGTCCTGCAGGCCACATCACGCTGAACGTGGAGACCTGATCGCTGTACACGTTCGGGGCGGCGCGGTCATCGGCGTCGCGCGCGTCGTCCTCGGCCTTCAGGTAGAAGCAGTAGGACGTCTCGCCGGCGTCGTCGGCCTGCTTGACCGTGAACACCTCGGAGAACTCGATCTCGTTGGTGCCGTTGTCGAGCCGCCGGACGGGACCGCTCACCTGCGACGATTCCAAGGCATCGTCGCCCTCCGCACACGTGGCGCCGGCGTGGATGCTCAGGAACGCGCGCCGGATCTCGGTCGCGTCGCTCAGCGTTCCGGCCACCGTCACGCTCACCGACTTCGCCGTCGTCGCGCCGAAGTTGTTCGGCACCGCGGACAACGTGAGGGCCGGATCTGTCTGGTCGCGAACGAACGTGAAGGACGTCGACGTCGCGTTCCCGGCCACGTCCAGCGCCCGAACGTACACGACGTGAGTGTCTTCACGCGCGAAACGGGTGTTCCCCTCCGGATCGATATCGACCGTCACCGATCCACCGGCAGTGCTGGGCCGGGAGGTCCAGTAATGACGGCTGGTGACCCAGTACCTCGAGTCGCCGGCATACGCATGGACCGTGGCCATCGGCTGGCTGCCGTCTTCGCCGGTCCCGAGCCGCGGATCTTCGATCTCGAAGAGCAGCTCGTTGGTCTTCAGCACCAGCGCTTCGGCGGGCCGCTCGCGGCTGATCACGGGTGGCGTACGGTCGACGCCGAAGGTCGTGGCGGTACGAATCCTGCCACCACCGAGCCAAGTGCTGTTGCCCAGCCGGTCCGCCAGAGACTGAACCTCGGCCACGTAGGCGTCGATTCCGCCGCCATCGGCGATGCCATCGACCTTCGGGTCTTCCTCGGGCAGCTGGCTGATGTGTGTGACGTTCTCAAGACCGTCCAGCGCAGCGAACGCCGTGTTCGGGCTGGCGTCGTTATTCCTGCCCGCGGAGTAGTCGCCCACGGCGATCGCCGAGGTCGTGCCGTACACGTGCCCGACACCCATGTCGCTCATTTCCGTGATCCGGAAGCGTCGCGCGGTCGACCCGCCGCTGTCGCGGTAGTAAATCTCCGTCGTCGATGCCCAATCCGCGGAGGCGGCGTTTGCGGCGGCGATCACGACTTCCGAACCGTCGGTTATCGCCGGAGCTTTGAAGTCGAAGTGAAGCGGCCCGAGCTTGGCCGTCTCGCCGCCCACGCGGAACGTGGCGGTGACGTCGCGGCCGTTCGGATCGGTGATGATGCCGTCGTTGACGATCCAGTGCTCGGTCTCGCCCGGCACGTTCTCGACACCGCCGTTCCCGTTCCTCGAAGACGCCGTGCTGATCATCCACGTGAACGGAGCTTCCTTGATCGGATAAAACGATCCGCTGCCACCTTCCCTGAAGGTCGCTCTTGCCGCGTCGGCAATCGGATTCGGATTCGGACGCTCCGTGTCGGTCACCATCGTTCCGAGCTGCATCGTCCCGACCTCGGTGCCGTCGTACGCGACGGGGCACGCGTGGAAGGTGTTGACGTTGCCCTCGACGGAGGGACCGCCGTAGAAGGTGAGACCCTTGGTGTGGGTTCCGACCTCGGACTGGCTGCCCGGCACATGCGCGATCGCCACGAAACCGTGGTTGTTGAGCGAGATCGGCTGAGAGGCGACGACTTCGCGCGTGGCGTCGTCATCGGTGGTGAGGAAGGCGCTCAACTCGTACGCGCCGTTGCCGTACTTGGGCATGAGCGGCATCCCCGCACATTCGCCCACGACGGCGTTGGTCTTGAGGGCGCACTCGATCTCGACCTGCCCTGCGGCGGCGAGTCCTGGGCCCGCAATCGCGTCGGCGGAGCTGCCGCCAGTGCCGCGGCACAGGGGCGTGACCGTCTCGCCGTTCAGCGTGAGACCGATCTCCGTCCACGTCTCATCGTTCGACTGCACATCGAGGACCGCGTAGATCGTGCCCGAGATGCCCGTCGGATCGCTGATCTGCTGCCGATCCGCGTCCAGCAGCCTCGTGATCACGAGCGTGGCCTCCTTCGGCCCCGTCGGGACGTCGATGCGGAAGCCCTGCGACACCGAAGCGGATCCGTCGCTCGCCGTAACCGTGATCACGGCGTCGCCCGCCGCGATCGCGCTGATCGTCGCCGTCGAGCCCTCCATCGCGACGGTCGCCACGCTCTCGTTCGAGCTGGCGCCCGCATAGGTCAGTTCGTCGCCGTCCGGGTCGCTGAAGTAGCCCGCCACGTCGATCGTCGACGTGCCGCCGATCTGGAGCCTCGAGCCCGGAATCGTGCCGACCGCTACCGGCGCCTGGTTCGTGGCTCCCGCCTGGACCGTGACGTTGAAGCCCTGGTTGGCCTGGAGGCCATCCGGGTCTGCCGCCGTGAGAGTGTCAACGGCGTAATAATTGTAAATAGCTGGTAATTGACATGTTATCGATTACAGCATCGCCGTTGTTACCTCATTCAATCCCTCAATCGCGACTCCGGTCGGCGAGGTAGGCAGCCCAGTCGTTCATGAGGTGGCGCCGGCGCTCGAACAGGTCCGTGCGGCGGTAGGCCGCCTCGACCTTGTTCTGCACCACGTGGGCCAGGGCGGCCTCGACGACCTCGCGGGGATGGTCCGTCTCCTCGGCCGCCCAGTCGCGGAAGCTCGACCGGAAGCCGTGCGGCACCGCCGCGATCTCCTGCTTCATCAGGAGCCGGCGCAGCGTTTTTTCCGACAGCGGCTTCGCGCTGCCGCGGGTGAACACGAACGGACTGTGGCCGTCGAGCCCTCGCGCCCGGTCGAGGATCTCCAGGGCGCGGTGGCCCAGCGGCACGCGATGCTGACGCTTCGCCTTCATGCGCGCCGCGGGCACCGTCCACACCCTCGCGTCGTCATCGATCTCCTCCCACTCGGCCCACCGCACCTCGCCCCACCTCGCCGCCGTCAGCACCAGGAACTCGAAGGCCAGCGGGCCGGCGGCCGACCGGCTCGATCCCCGCACCGCCCCGATCGCCGATGCGACCTCCCGGTGCGGCAGGGCCGGCATGTGCCGTATCACGCGGTTTTGCGGGCCGAGCACCGGCCCGAGCTGGTCGCAGGGGTTGCTGGTGCGGAACTCCAGCGCGACCGCCCAATCCAGCACCGAGCGGATGCGCTGCAGCACGACCCGGGCGGTCGCCGCCTTCGTGTACCAGATCGGGGAAAGGATCTCAAGCAGATCGGCGCTCGTCACCTCGGAGACCCGCATCTTGCCGATGCGCGGGAAGGCGTACCGATCCAGGCTCGACATCCAGTCCTTCCCGTGTTTCTCGCTACGCCAACCGGCCTCCTTCTGCGCCAGGACCCGCGCGGCCGCCTCGGCGAAGCTGGGCACCTCCCAGGTGCGCCGTTTCTCCGCCAGCGGGTCGCCGCCCTCGCGGGCCAGCTTGCGGTTGGTCCGCGCCTTCTCCCGCGCCTCGGCCAGCGAGACCAGCTCGACGCTGCCGAGTCCGAGGTCGTGGCGCCGCCCGCGGATGACGAGGCGCTGGACCCAGCTCCGGGCTCCGCTCCGCTGGACGAACAGGTACAGGGTGTTGCCGTCGCAGTACCTGCCCGGCGGCGCCGCGCGCACGAACGCTGCCGAGAGCGCGTTGCGGGGGTGAGCGCCCTCCGGCTTCCCTTTTCGGGGCGGAATGGGGGAGGAGGTCACGTTATTCATTACCCCGTAATAGAACGGCCCGCAGGTTCCGTGGCGTGTGTCCCGACGTTATAATGGCCCGCCGCCAGCGGTTCGCGCGAGCCGCCCGCGGGGAAACTCCGGCTCGCGGCGCCTCGTAGGTTCGTTTCACCGATGGCGGCCGGTTCCCGGGCGGTACCGGTTTCGGCAAGGACGGCGGCAAGGGACGGCGGCAAGGACGGCGATGAGCGTCTTCGTCTTCATCATCATCATCGTGGCGCTCGTCACGTTCGGGGAAGTGGCCTCGAAGCGGGTCGCGGCCCGCCCGCCGCCGACGCCGGTGGAACCGGGCCGGGACGCGGAGGTGGAGCGTCTGCGCGAGCACGTCGCGCTGCTGGCGAACCAGGTGGACCAGTTGACGGAAGAGCAGCGCTTCATGACCCGCCTCCTCGAGGGCGGCGCGCCCGCGAGCCGGGCGCCATCGGACGAGTCTCGCCCGGAAGGGCGACCCGATTCACGACTGCGGGGACCGAACTGATGCTGAACAGAGAAGACATAGAAAGCTTCCTCATCCGCACCGATGCGGCTTTCGAGGAACTCGACGAAGGACTGTGGATCGTCCACCCGGAGGGCGAGAGCGCGGGGCGGCAGCCGAGGATCTTGGTGAACTACCAGCCGCCGGTGCTCGTGTGCCGCGCCGACATCCGCGACCTGCCGGTCGACGACGAGGACCAGCTCGCGCTCTACCGGAAGCTCCTGCAACTGAACGCGGTGGACCTCATCCACGGAGCCTACGGCCTCGAGAACGGCGAGATCATCCTGAGCGATACGCTGGAGCTGGAAAACCTCGACTTCTCGGAGTTCCGCGCCACGCTCGAGAGCCTCACGCTCGCGCTGACCTCCCATTGGGACAGCCTTACCGCCGACATTTCGACCGACTGATTTCGACCGAACGAAGAGCAAGCACAGGAAACGAGCATACACCATGGGTGTCCTGGACCGTCTTTCACGGCTGATTCGATCGAACCTCAACGACCTCATCGCTCGGGCCGAAAACCCCGAGAAGATGCTCACGACCATCATCGAGGACATGCGCCGCCAGCTCGCCCAGGCGAAGCAGGAGGTGGCGGTCGCGATCGCGGACGAACGCAAGCTGCGCGCGCAGTTCGAGGAGTCGCGCTCCACCGCGCAGGAGTGGGAGCGGAGGGCGCGGCTCGCGATTCGGGAGGGCCGCGACGACCTCGCGCGCCAGGCGCTCGTGCGCGGGCAGGAACACGCCCAGCACGCGAGCGAGCTGGAGACGCAGTGGCAGAACCACCGCAACGAGACGGAGAAGCTCAAGGACTCGTTGCGCCAGCTGAACGCGAAGATCGAGGAGGCGAAGCGCAAGAAGAACCTCCTCATCGCGAAGCAGAAGCGCGCGGAGGCCCAGAAGCGCATCCACGACACGATGCAGGGGCTGCACGACAAGAGCGCCTTCCGAGCCTTCGATCAGATGACCGAGAAGATCGAGCAGGCGGAGCGCCAGGCGCTCGCGAGCGCGGAGGTCACCGAGGAACTCACCGGCGACACCCTCCTCAGCGAGTTCAAGGCGCTGGAGGCGGGAGGCGACGCCGCCGTGGAGGACAGGCTGCTGGAGATGAAGGCCTCGATGGGCCTGCTCCCCTCCGGCGAGCCCGAGGAGGTGAAGGCGCTCGGCTCCGGCGCGGCCGCCGGGTCGGACGCGGCCGCCGGGTCGGACGCCGGATCGAACGCGGACGGAGCCGGTGACGCCGACGCCACCGCCGACGCCACCGCCGACGCGGAAGAGATTCCCGAAGCGGAACTCCTCGAGCTGCTGGGCGAGTCCGGCGAGACGGAGCGGGCCGAGAGCGAATGAGCCCGGGCCCGGGGCGGAAGCGGCTTTCCTCCTCTCGGCTCGCGATCCTCGCGGAGGGAGCCTTCGGGGTCGAGACGGCGAAGACCGCCTCGTCGGCCGTGCGCTACCAGCCGGAGCGGGTGAGTTCCGTCATCGACTCCCGTTTCGCCGGCCGCACCGTGGGTGAGACGCTGGGCTTCGGCGGCGACATCCCCATCGTCGCGACCTTCGCCGAGGCGCTCGCGACGGAACCCCGCCCTGAAGCCCTCCTCGTGGGGATCGCGCCGCAGGGAGGACAACTCCCCGAGGCGTGGCGGGCCGTGCTCACGGCCGCGCTCGAGGCGGGACTCGACATCATCAGCGGCCTTCACTTCTTCCTCGGCGACGATCCCGAGCTTGCGGCGCTGGCGGAGCGGCGCGGCTGCACGCTGTTCGACCTCCGCAAACCGCCCCCCGACCTGCCGGTGGGCGCGGGCCGGGCCATGGGGACCGACGCGTTTCGGGTGCTCACGGTCGGCACGGACTGCAACACGGGCAAGATGACGGTCTCGCTCGAGCTGCAGCGCGCCCTGCGGGCCCGGGGCGTGCGCGCCGGCTTCGCCGCCACGGGCCAGACGGGCATCCTCATCGCCGGCACGGGCATCGCCATCGACGCGGTGGTGTCGGACTTCATCTCCGGCGCCGCCGAACGCGTCACCCTCGAGGCGGCACGCGGCGGGGACGGCGAGGGCGTCGACATCGTCCTCGTCGAAGGCCAGGGGTCGCTCATGCACCCCGGCTACTCCGGCGTCACGCACGGCCTCCTCCACGGCACGCTGCCGCACGCGATGATCCTCACGTGGATGCCGAGCCGCCCCCGCATCTACGGCGGCAACCACAGTTGGGTCGTGCTCCCGGAACTGGACGAGGTGATCCGCCGCTACGAAGACGCGCTCGCCTGGGCCTGCCCCGAGGTCCCCGGCCGCGTGATCGGCGTCTCCCTGGCGACCTACGACATCTCCGAGCAGAGGGCCGCCGACGCGGTCGAGCACGCGCGCGAGGTCACCGGCCTCCCCGCCACCGACCCCATCCGCTTCGGCCCCGACCCCCTCGTCGAAGCCATCCTCCACGCCCGCGAGGCCCACGCCGCCCCCGCCTGACCCGCACCTGACCCGCCGTTGATGGAGTAAGGCCGATGCAACAGCGCGGCATCGTGGGTAGCGACGATCGGTCGCGGGTATCGGAGGTCAAGCCGGAAGACGCATCGCGAATCGCCGGAGCCGTCCACCAGGCCATTTGGCGTCTCGCTCGCGATCGCCCTCACCGTTCTGATGGGGGGTTCACGCTCGTGTGGTACGAGCTCAACGCCTTTCGCGAGACGCAAGTGGAGCTCGTCGCCGGTGTGTCCCGCGTCGAGGCGCAGGTCGAAATCCTCGAGGAGGACGTCACGGCGCTCCGCGTGGAACTGCGCGAGAGCGTGGCGGATCTTCGCCGGGAGATGCGGGATCTTCGCGGGGAGATTCGGGAACTGGGCGACCTGATCCGCGCCCGCGAGCCATCGGGCGACGGCGCGCAATAGCCGGTTTCACGTCGATTGGGCGTTCGCGCGGGAACGTTTCCCGTCCTCCCGAAGTCATGTGAAGGCCGTCAGGGTCGCATCGTCCGACCCGGCACGCGATACTATCCGCACCATGAGCACCGCGAATCCCGGAAACCCTCCGAGCCCCCGACCGACAAGGCCCCGCCGGGTCCGCGCAAGCGCGTCTTCTCGGATTTCATCCTTACACTCTCGATACCGGAGGTCCACTTCGAAGGAGAATGGAGTCCATTGACCACTCGGCGAGACCGATGAATCCACCGGACGAACGCGAACTGGAACGATTGCGGTGGGACCTCGAGTCGGACCGGGTCGAACGTAAGCGTTCCGCCTCCGACCGGAACAAACTACGGCGGAACATCTGTGCGCTCGCCAACGATCTGCCGGGACATGGACTGCCCGGCGTGATCTTCATTGGAGTCGAGGACAACGACGGTAGCTGCGCCGGCGCAACCATCGATGACGAGCTCCTGACGCAACTTGCGGGCATGAAGGACGACGGGAACATCATTCCTGTCCCGTCCCTGATCGTTCAGAAGCATTGCCTCTCCGGCTGCGAAGTCGCCGTGATCGTCGTTGAGCCTTCGCGGAGTCCGCCGGTACGTTACAGGGGGCGTGTCTGGGTGAGGGTTGGCCCGACCGTACGGGCCGCCTCTGCGGAGGAAGAGCAGCGCCTGAGCGAGCGGCAACGCGCCGGAGATCTGCCTTTCGATCGGCGCCCGGCGCCGGAAGCCTCGCTCGAGGACCTCGATCTCGAGTACCTCGAGTCACACTACCTGTCGCAGGCGGTGGCGCAGGAAGTTCTGGATGACAACCGGCGTTCCCTGGATCAACAGCTCCAGTCTCTGCGTCTGCTCGCGGGTGAGACGCCGACCTGGGGTGCGCTCCTGGGCCTCGGCAAGGACCCCCAGGGCTGGGTTCCCGGCGCGTACGTCCAATTCCTCCGCATTGACGGCACCGAGATTGTGGATCCGATTCGCAGCCAGAAGGAGCTGACAGGGAGACTCGAAGATGTCCTGCGACAGTTGGATGAACTCCTGAAACTCAACATCTCGCTCCGCACCGAGGTTGCGGCTGGCTCCCTCGAGAGACGTTCGCCGGACTATCCCGTGACGGCGCTTCAACAGCTGGCGCGAAACGCGGTCATGCACAGGCAGTACGAGGGCACAAATGCGCCGGTCCGGGTCTACTGGTATTCCGACCGGGTGGAGATCCAGAACCCCGGCGGACTCTACGGTCAGGTGACGCCCGACAACTTCGGCAGCGGAGCGGTCGATTACAGGAATCCCCTGGTCGCCGAGATCATGCACCACCTGGGCTTCGCTCAGCGCTTCGGCTTCGGCGTGCCCCTTGCGAAGAAGACACTGGACGAAAACGGCAACCCCGAGCCCGATTTCGACTTCCAGCCCACACGGGTTGCGGTCACCGTATGGGCGATCCAATGAAGACCATCGCCTTCTTCAACAACAAGGGTGGCGTCGGCAAGACTTCTCTCGTCTACCACCTCGCCTGGATGTACGCCCGCCTCGGCGTGAACGTGCTGGCGGCAGATCTCGATCCTCAGGCCAATCTGACCAGCATGTTCCTTGACGACGGAAGGCTCGAGCCGCTGTGGCCGGAAGACGGGGAGCGCGGGACAGTCTACGGTGCCCTGCGTCCGTTGTTGGAGGGAACCGGAGACGTGGGAAACCCTCACGTCGAGGAGCCGGAGCCCGGGCTCGGGCTCGTGGTTGGGGATCTCCGGCTCGCGATGGCGGAAGACGAACTGTCGAGCCAGTGGCCCGCATGCCTCGACAAAAAACCGAGGGCGTTCCGGGTGCTCTCGGCGCTTCCGCGCATCCTGAGTCGGGCTGCCGACAGGGTGGAAGCGAAGCTAATCCTCGTAGACGTTGGGCCAAACCTCGGGGCATTCAATCGTGCAGCCCTCGTCACCGCGGATTCCGTCGTGGTCCCCTTGACCCCGGATCTCTATTCGCTCCAAGGCCTTCGCAACTTGGGGCCGACACTTCGCCGCTGGCAGAACGAATGGGAGGAGAGGCGCGAACGCAATCCCGTCGCGGATCTTGCCGTCCCGGAGGGCACGATGAGACCCATCGGGTACATCGTCATGCGACATGCCGTCCGCCTGGACCGCCCGGTCAAGGCGTACAGGCGGTGGATGAGCCGGATTCCCGCGGTCTACCGCGCGGCCGTCGTCGGCGATCCTCTGCTATCGGAGGGCACGACGACCGACAATGATCCGCACTGCCTCGCCACGCTCAAGCACTACCGGAGCCTGATGCCGCTGGCCCAGGAGGCGAGGAAGCCCATGTTCGCACTAAAGCCTGCCGATGGCGCCATCGGCGGGCACGCTGCAGCGGTGCAAGGCTGTTACCGGGATTTTCGGGCCTTGGCCACGACCGTCGCGACGCGCGTGGGGCTGAGGGCCCACGACGGGCAAAGCTGGGGCCCCCGGCGGTCCGGGGAGTCTGCATCCCGCGAAAGCCCTGTTCCCATCTCGTTCCGTCCGTTGGGTCCGGCGGCGGAACCCCCTCCCGAGGGCAAGAGCCTAACGCCCGCGAGGATGGCGGATCTGGCCCATGACCTCGAAGAGGTGATCGCGAAGATCGAGGCATGGGGTATTGCCGTGCCCGGAAGCAGTCGGCTGCCCAGGACTGCCGGGCACCTGCAACAAGTCGCTTCTGCTCAGTCGTTTCCCGAGTCCAGGGAGGGTCTGCTCAAGATTGCGCACGCCGCAAGAGATGCTCAGGAGTTCACGAACATAGGTGGCATGCTGCCGCAGCACCCGCTGAAGCCGATCGTCGAGACCCTCTCCCGTGCAGTTGGCGGCACTATCGGCCGAACCCGGCATCAGGCCTATCGGGCGCAGAGCGAACTGTGGGTCGGAGCCGCCCTGTCCTGCGCCGGGGTATCCGTTGGCGTGTTGACCAGGCCCGACGGGGTGGGTCCGGATTACATCGTTCAAAATGACGGAAAGGAGTACGCGATCGAGGTCAAGAGGATTACCAGCGGCGGGAACGTGAGGAAGAGGGTTTCCAAGGCAGCCAAACAAGTCGGGGACAGTCGGTACGACGGTGGAGCCTTGGCGGTTGACCTGACCGACTGGCTTCCTTCGGACCTGACTCTACGTTTTGCGCCGGGCCCGCCCGACTTCACCGGCCCGCGCATGCCAATCGCGAGACGTCTGGACCAGTTGCGCAAGGAAATATTCGATGACCAGGCGAACCGGATTCGGCCTGGGCGCATGCACCTGATCGCTGTTACCGCATTCGCGCGATTCATCCACTGGGATCTGGCGGACCTGTCTCAGATGCACTTGACTCGATACATCGCCCCATTATGGTTCTGGCAATCGGGTAAGGATCGCCGGGATCATCGAGCGCGTTGGCTCGCGGAACTGCTCAACGATGGCGCCAGGAACATCGGCTATCAGGATCTCGGAGCCGAGGAAATCAGCTTCCGGGATCCGGGCGCCTGACCTCGCATCGTCCGGCGCGGCACGCGATACTACCCGCATCATGAGCACCGCGAACCCCGGAAACCCTCCGAGCTCCCCGACCGACAAGGCCCCGCCGGGTCCGCGCAAGCGCGTCTTCAGCGGCATCCAGCCCACGGGACACGCACATCTCGGGAACTATCTCGGCGTGTTCCGGCGCTGGGCGGCGATGGTCGACGAGTACGAGTGCTACTACTGCATCGTCGACCTGCACGCGATCACCCGCGAGTACGAGCGCGAGGACCTGCTGCGCCGCGTGTTCGATCTCACCGTGTCGCTCGTGGCCTCCGGGATCGATCCGGAACGCTGCACGCTGTTCGCGCAGTCGCACGTCCCCTGCCACAGCGAACTCCAGTGGCTGTTCAACACGGTCACGCCGGTGGGCGACCTGGGACGGATGACGCAGTTCAAGGAGAAGTCCCAGGGGCGGGAGTCGGTGAACGCGGGTCTCCTCAACTATCCGGTGCTGCAGGCGGCCGACATCCTCCTGTACCGGGCCCACTTCGTGCCGGTGGGAGAGGACCAGCGCCAGCACCTGGAACTGTCGCGGGGGGTCGCGCGGCGCTGGAACGCGCGCTTCGGCGACTTCTTCCCGGAACCGGAGACGCTCGTGGGGACGGGGGCTCGCGTCCGCGGGCTCGACGGCGTGGCGAAGATGTCGAAGTCGAAGGACAACACGGTGCGCATGGTCGCCGAGCCGGACGAACTGTGGGCGCGGCTGCGCACGGCGGTCACGGACCCGGCGCGGGTGCGGAAGGACGATCCCGGCAACCCGCACGTGTGCAACGTCTTCGCCCTGCACGAGTTCTTCACGGACCCGGCGGAGCGCGAGGAGATCGAGATCCTCTGCCAGACGGCGGGCATCGGCTGCGTCGCCTGCAAGCGGCAACTCGCGGACAACGTGGCGGAGGATCTCGCCCCGGTGCGCGAACGGGCGGCGGAACTGCGCGCGCACCCGGAGCGGGTGATCGAGATCCTTGCGGCCGGAGCGGAGCGCGCCCGCGCCGAGGCCGCCCGCACGATGGAGGTCGTGCGCGAGCGGATGGGCGTCGGCCCCCGCACGCTGGACGCCGACCTCCCCCACCTGTCCGCGAGCTGAGCCGGGAGCGCCGGGAGTCGCCTTGCGCCGCTTCGTGATCTGGATGTACGCGCCGGAGACTCCCCACTGGTCGATGCCGGAGTCGTCGTTCGAACGGATCCGCGACGCGCTGGACCCGGAATGGGAGATCGATTCGGTCCGCGTCGCGCTCGAGGCGACGGGAGACGGCGTGCGCGTGACGCCGCCGGAGCTTCTGGAAGCGGTGGCCGACGCCGAGGTCTATTGCGGGTGGGGGATCCGCCGCGACGTCTTCCTCGCCGCCCGCGGGCTGCGCTGGTTCCACTCGGGCGCGGCCGGGGCCCGGAACTCGCTGTTCGAGGAGATGCGGGAGAGCGACGTCATCTTCACGAACTCGGCGGGCATGTACGCGGACTCGCTGGCGGACCACGCCATGGCCGGCATCCTGTATTTCGTCCGCGGCCTGGACATCGCGGTGCGGGCGCAGCGCGAGCGCGAGTGGGTCCAGTCCGCGCTGAACTCGCCCCGGAGTCCCCTGCACGCCGCGCCCGCGGCCGGCGAGGTGGCCGGAGCCTCGCTCGGCATCGTCGGCTACGGCGGCATCGGATCGGCGCTCGGCCGCCGCGCGCACGCCCTCGGCATGCGAGTTCAGGCCATTCGCCGCCGCCCCGGCCCAAAGCCCCCCGAGCTCGACCGCATCGAGGGCCCCGACTACCTGCCGCAACTCCTGGAATCGTCGGACTTCGTCGCCCTCACGGCCCCCGAGACGCCGGAGACGGACGGCCTTCTCGGCGCGGCGGAGCTGGCCCGCATGAAGCCGGGCGCCGTGCTCATCAACCTCGCCCGCGGCACCCTCGTCGATGAGGCGGCGCTCGTGCGGGCGCTGGAAACCCGGCGCCTGCGCGGCGCGATGCTGGACGTGTTCGAGACCGAGCCGCTTCCGGCCGAACACCCGTTGTGGAGCCTGGAAAACGTTCTCGTCACCCCCCATGTCGGCGGCACATCGGCCCGCTTCTGGGAGCGCGAGACGGACCTGATCGTGCGCAACATCGCCCGCTACCGGCGCGGCGAGCCGCTCGATAACCGGGTGGACAAGTCGCGCGGCTACTGATGACGTAGAACGGAGCCCGGTTCGGATGGAAGGAAGAGGCATGCATCTAGATCGATAAGCTATATATGTAAGTGCACTTGCTCCCCACCCATTTGGGGTGTCACTTCTGAGAAGTGACGGAAGGACAGGGGCATCGAATCGAGGGGAGAGACATGCACACGCACCGTCGACGGCGAGACATGCTCACCAAGCGCCGCAGCGCCGGGGCTTCCGTGGTCTTCCTCGCGGTCGTGTCCGTCTCCTGCGGGGATGACGAACCGACAGCGCCCCCGCCGCCGCCTCCGCCACCGCCGGTAGCGACATCGGTGACGGTGTCCCCCGCCACGGCGGCGCTGACCGCGCTGGGGGAGACGGCGCAGCTGACCGCTCAGGTGCTGGACCAGAACGGCCGGGTCATGCCGGGTGCCGCGGTGACCTGGGCTTCGGGCGACGCGTCGGTGGTGACGGTGGACGGGACGGGCCTGGTGACGGCGGTCGGCGTCGGGAGCGCGAGTGTGACGGCGACATCGGGCTCGGCGCAGGGGAGCGCGACGGTGACGGTGTCGCAGGCGGCGGCGACGGTTCGGGTGATGCCGGCGGCGGACACGCTTGTGGCTATCGGAGACACGGTGCGCCTCACGGCCGAGGCGCTGGACGCGAACGGCCACGCGGTGGCGGGGGCCGGGTTCGCGTGGGCTTCGGGCGACGCGTCGGTGGTGACGGTGGACGGGACAGGCCTGGTGACGGCGGTCGGCGTCGGGAGCGCGAGTGTGACGGCGACGTCGGGCTCGGCGCAGGGGAGCGCGACGGTGACGGTGTCGCAGGCGGCGGCGACGGTTCGGGTGACGCCGGCGGCGGACACGCTTGTGGCTATCGGAGACACGGTGCGCCTCACGGCCGAGGCGCTGGACGCGAACGGCCACGCGGTGGCGGGGGCCGGGTTCGCGTGGGCTTCGGGCGACGCGTCGGTGGTGACGGTGGACGGGACAGGCCTGGTGACGGCGGTCGGCGTCGGGAGCGCGAGTGTGACGGCGACATCGGGCTCGGCGCAGGGGAACGCGACGGTGACGGTGTCGCAGGCGGCGACCCTAATGGTGCTCTACGACTCCACGGGCGGGCCGAACTGGACGAGGTCGGACAACTGGGGCACGGGCACCCCGCTGGGCGAGTGGCACGGCGTCACGACCGATGAGCGGGGCCGGGTCACACGACTGGAGCTGAGCGAAAACGGGCTCTCGGGCTCGATCCCGCCCGAACTGGACGATCTTGCGAACCTTGAGCTCCTGGACCTCTCCGACAACCAGTTGACGGGTCCCATCCCGCCCGAACTGGGCGACCTCTCCAGCCTGACGGACCTGTCGCTCGACACGAACGGCCTGTCAGGAGGGATCCCGCCCGAACTCGGCAACCTCTCCAGCCTGACGGAACTGGTGCTCTACACCAACGGCCTGTCGGGCCCGATCCCGCCCGAGCTCGGCGACCTCACCAGCCTGAGCGAACTGGACCTGGGCTCCAACAACCTCTCGGGAGCGATTCCACCGGAACTGGGCAATCTCTCCAGCCTGACGGTCCTGTCGCTCCACACCAACGGCGGCCTGTCGGGAGCGCTCCCGGAGAGCCTTCTGCAGCTTGCCCGATTGGAGGTGCTGGTCGTCAGGGGCACCTCGATCTGTGTGCCCGGGAGCGCCGCGTTTACCGTATGGCTGGCCGGGCTCGAATTCCAGGATGCCGGCGACCTGGACCGCTGCGTCAGTCCGGACCGGGCCCCGCTGGCGGCGCTCTACGAGGCGGCCGGCGGGTCCAACTGGACGAACAGTGCCGGTTGGCTGACCGACGCACCGCTGGGCGAATGGTTCGGCGTGGAGACGGACGCTTCCGGGAGGGTCACGAAGTTGGCCCTCGGCGGCAACAACCTCTCCGGCTCGATTCCGCCCGAGCTCGGCGACCTCGCGAGCCTGACGACGCTGGAGCTCCACACCAACGGCCTTTCGGGCTCGATCCCGCCGGAACTCGGCGACCTCGCGAGCCTGACGCTCCTGAACCTCAGCGAGAACGGCCTTTCGGGCTCGATCCCGCCCGAACTCGGGAACCTCGTCAGCCTGACGGGTCTGTCGCTCGCCCGCAACGGCCTTTCGGGCTCGATCCCGCCGGAACTCGGCGACCTCGCGAGCCTGACGACGCTGCATCTCTACACCAACGGCCTGTCGGGCTCGATCCCGCCCGAGCTCGGCAACCTCGCGAGTCTGACCTCCCTGGACCTCGGCGGGAACAACCTGTCGGGCTCGATCCCGCCCGAGCTCGGCGACCTCGCAAGCCTGACGACGCTGGATCTCTACACCAACGGCCTGTCGGGCTCGATCCCGCCCGAGCTCGGCAACCTCGCGAGTTTGACCTCCTTGGACCTCGGCGGGAACAACCTGTCGGGCTCGATCCCGCCCGAGCTCGGCGACCTCGCAAGCCTGACGACGCTGGCGCTCCACACCAACGGCCTGTCGGGCTCGATCCCGCCCGAGCTCGGCGACGTCGCGAGCCTGACGACGCTGGCGCTCCACACCAACGGCCTGTCGGGCTCGATCCCGCCCGAGCTCGGCAACCTCTCCAGCCTGGAGTTCCTGGCGCTCTACGCCAACGGCCTGTCGGGCTCGATCCCGCCTGAACTCGGGAACCTCGCCAGCCTGGGCGTATTGCTTCTCTACGCCAACGGCCTGTCGGGCCCGATCCCGCCCGAATTCGGCGACCTCACCAGCCTGAGCGAACTGGACCTGGGCTCCAACAACCTCTCGGGAGCGATTCCGCCCGAACTGGGCGCTCTCTCCAGTCTGACGAGCCTGTCTCTCCACACCAACGGCCTGTCGGGACCGCTCCCGGAGAGCTTTCTGCAGCTTGCCCGATTGGAGGTGCTGGTCGTCAGGGGCACCTCGATCTGTGTGCCCGGGAGCGCCGCGTTTACCGTATGGCTGGCCGGGCTCGAATTCCAGGATGCCGGCGACCTGGACCGCTGCGTCAGTCCGGACCGGGCCCCGCTGGCGGCGCTCTACGAGGCGGCCGGCGGGTCCAACTGGACGAACAGTGCCGGTTGGCTGACCGACGCACCGCTGGGCGAATGGTTCGGCGTGGAGACGGACGCTTCCGGGAGGGTCACGAGGTTGGCGCTCCACACCAACGGCCTGTCGGGCTCGATCCCGCCGGAGCTCGGCAACCTCGCCAGCCTGACATCGCTGGACCTTGGCGAGAACGACCTTTCGGGCTCGATCCCGCCGGAGCTCGGCAACCTCGACGAACTGGAGCTGCTGGCGCTCCACGCCAACGGCCTTTCGGGCTCGATCCCGCCCGAACTCGGCAACCTCTCCAGCCTGGAGTTCCTGGTGCTCCACACCAACGGCCTGTCGGGCTCGGTCCCGCCCGAACTCGGCAACCTCGCCAGCCTGGGCGCATTGCTTCTATACGCCAACGGCCTGTCGGGCTCGATCCCGCCCGAACTCGGCGACCTCGCGAGCCTGACGTTCCTGAACCTCGGCGAGAACGACCTTTCGGGCTCGATCCCGCCGGAGCTCGGCGACCTCGACGAACTGGAGCTGCTGGCGCTCCACGCCAACGGCCTTTCGGGCTCGATCCCGCCTGAACTCGGGAACCTCGCCAGCCTGGGCGTATTGCTTCTATACGCCAACGGCCTGTCGGGCCCGATCCCGCCCGAGCTCGGCGACCTCACCAGCCTGACGCGGCTGGACCTGAGCTCCAACAACCTCTCGGGAGCGATTCCGCCCGAACTGGGCGATCTCTCCGGTCTGACGAGCCTGTCTCTCCACACCAACGGCCTGTCGGGACCGCTCCCGGAGAGCTTTCTGCAGCTTGCCCGATTGGAGGTGTTGGCCGTCAGGGGCACGTCGATCTGCGTTCCCGGGAGCGCCGCGTTCACCGCGTGGCTGGCCGGGATCGAAAACCACGACACCGGCGACCTGGACCGCTGCGTCAGTCCCGACCGGGTCGGGCGGACGCTTGCGGGAGGGTCACGGAGTTGGTCGGAGACGTTCCCGCGGGAACACCTCCGCAAGTCGATCGCCTTGAAGCACCCTCCTGCTGATACCAGATTGAGCCTGTTCCAGGGCTTCAACCGGCGGGACGGACAGGTGTCGAGTCCCTCTGCCTGAAGAAAACACCCCGAATACGTTCCCGCGGGAACGTCCCTGACCCGCGACTGACCAGGAAACCCCGGAAATCCAATGAGAGATCTCTCAGGTGTGCATCCGCCCGTGGCCACGCCTTTCGGCGAGGACGGCGAACTCGCGCTGGACGCGTTCGATAGCAACCTGCGCGAGTGGCTCTCGCACCCCATCGCCGGCATCGTCGTCGCGGGCTCCACGGGAGAGGCCCCGCTCCTCGACCGCCGTGAACTGTGCGCGCTGGTGGAGACGACCGCCGCGCGCATCGGGGACCGCACGCTCACGGTCGGGACGGGGGCCGAGTCCACGCGCGAGGTGATCTCCGTGACCCGCGAGGTGGCGGACCTCGGCGCCGACGCCGTCCTCGTGCGCTCCAGCTCGTACTACCTCAAGGCGATGAAGCCGGGTGTGGTGCGCGACCACTTCCTCGCGGTGGCGGACGCGTCTCCGGTGCCCGTCGTCCTCTACCACATCCCCCAGTTCGTTCCGGTGCACCTTACGCCGGATCTCGTGGGCCGGCTCGTCGAGCACCCGAACATCATCGGGATCAAGGATTCCTCGGGGGATCTCAGGAACCTGGGGCAGCTCGTCGAGGCGTGCGGCCGCGATGCGCAGGTGCTCGTGGGCTCGGGAGCGCTCCTCTACGCTGCGCTCGAGGCGGGAGCCGTCGGCGGCATCCTCGGCGTGGCCGTGGTCGCGACGCGGTCGTGCTGCCAGATCTTCGACGCCTGGCGGGAAGGCGACCATCGCCGCGCCGGCGCGATGCAGGAGCGCGTCGCTCCGCTCCACAAGCGCCTCGTGGCCGAGGGAGGGATCGCCGCGGTGAAGGCCGCGCTCGACCGGCTGGGTCTCTACGGCGGTCCCACTCGGAGTCCGCTGAAGCCGGCCGACGACGCCAAGCTCGCCATGGTCGACGCCGCGCTTGAAGCTGCCGTCCTCGGCGTCTCCGCCTGACGTCGCACTGAACCCCAACAGAAAGCCACAGACACATCGTGTTCAATGACAGCGTGCGCTGCGTCGTCGTCGTGGGCGCGCAGTGGGGAGACGAGGGGAAGGGGAAGATCGTGGACGTGCTCGCGGAGCAGGCCACGATCGTGGCGCGCTACCAGGGTGGCGCGAACGCGGGGCACACGGTGCGCGTGGGCGAGGGCGCCGACGAGGAGGAGTTCATCCTCCACCTCATCCCCTCGGGGATCCTGAATCCGGAGGCACGCTGCCTCCTCGGCAACGGGGTCGTGGTGGACCCGTGGGTGCTGAAGCGGGAGATGGACGCGCTCGGCGCCCGCGGGATCGATCTCGACGGACGGCTCGGACTCAGCCGGCGCGCCCATCTTGTCCTCCCCTATCACCGGCTGCTCGACGCGGCGCAGGAGGACAGCCGGGGCTCGAAGAAGATCGGGACGACGGGGCGGGGGATCGGCCCGGCGTACCGCGACAAGATCTCGCGCACGGGCCTCCGCGTCGGCGATCTGCGCAACCTCGACCGCACGCATGAGATCGTGGCGGCGGCGGCATTGCGCGCGAACGTCGCGCTGGCGGGACTCGGCGACGAGCGGCGCGTGGAGGCGGACGAGGTGATGTCGCAACTCGAGACGGTCCGCCCGACCATGGTGGAACTGTTGACGGACGCGGGGGACGAGATCCGCGGCGGGCTCTCCTCTGGGGGACGGGTCCTGCTGGAGGGCGCGCAGGGGGCGCTGCTCGACATCGACCACGGGACGTACCCGTTCGTGACTTCCTCGACGACGACGGCGGGAGGCGCGGCGTCGGGAGTCGGGATCGGCCCCACGCTCATCGACGAGGTGATCGGCGTCGTGAAGGCGTATATCACGCGCGTGGGCGAGGGCCCGCTGCCGACGGAACTCCCCGAGGCGGAGGCCGAACGCCTGCGGCAACTCGGCGGCGAGTTCGGCGCCACCACCGGCCGCCCCCGCCGCCCCGGCTGGTTTGACGGCAGCGTCGCACGTTACGCGGCCGGCGTGAACGGTCTCACCGGCCTCGCGGTCACGAAGCTGGATGTGCTGGACACCTTCGAGACGGTCCAACTTTCGACGGGCTACGAACTCGACGGGGCGCCGACCGCTTCGTTCCCGGACGCCGTCGCGGACCTCGCCCGCGTGCGTCCGGTCTACGAGCGCTGGGCGGGATGGAACGCGGACACGAGCGGGTGCCGGGCCTCTGACGACCTGCCCGGCGCCGCGCGCCGCTACCTCGCCCGGATCGAGGAGGTTTGCGCCACGCCCATCCGCTTCGTCGGCGTCGGCGCCGCCCGCCGCGAAACGATCGCCCTCCCCACGAGCCCCCCAACCTGACGTCGACGGGCGCTGACCTGGGTCAACGCTCCCGTCACCGGCGCACGCGGATGCGCGATTCCTCTACGATCCACAGTTGTCCGGCGATCGGTGTTCGGGGAAGGGAATTCAGAAAACGCTCGGCGACGTCCAGCACACGGTCGCGCGCCTGGCTCTCAAGGCGGAACACAACGACCCCGGCGTGATTGGCCGGCGGGTACGTTCGAATATCCCGCGTTCCCTGGCGAGCTCGGCGGCGTAGTGCACGGCCGCTTGGATCCCTTGGCGGGTCACGGACGGATAGCTTCGCGTGATCTCCTCGTGGTCGAGACCGGCCGCAAGGTTGTCGAGGATGGTGGCCACCAGCACTCTCGTGCCGGTGAGGCAAGCCTGACCATGGCAGACCTCGGGATCGACCGTGATGTAATCTCGCCAGTTCATGGCCCTGGACCCTGGAGCGGTTGCAATGTGGGACGCCAGAGAACCATGTCACGCGGTGGGATGTGTTGCAACTCGCCGCCGTTGCCGCCTCGCCGCGCGACTCGTTGCCTGAAGTCGGGAAAACCCCTAGACTTGGCGGCTCAATACGGATCGGGTACGGATCGGCTGCCGGCGGTTCGGCGCCTTCTCGAGACGCGAATGGAGACCTTCCAATCGCGTTTTTTTGATGCCTGCAACCGTTGGAACCCTGGAGCGGGATTCGGTCCGCCTCCATACCGCGGGAATGCCTGCGGGAATGGCTTGAGAGTGGTGGATGTTCGAACGTCTCGGTGACCGGCTCGACGGTGCGCTGAAGAAGTTGCGCCAGCGCGGCGTCATCACGGAAAAGATGCTGGACGAGGGGCTGCGCGAGGTGCGGCGCGCCCTGCTCGAGGCGGACGTCAACTTCCGCGTGGTGCGCGGCTTCCTCGCGAAGGTGAAGGAGCGCGCGCTCGGCGAGGATGTGATGAAGTCGGTCCGGCCGGGCGACCAGATCGTGAAGATCGTTCACGACGAACTGGTCGCTCTGCTGGGCGAGACGGCGCCGGAGGCGTCGGAGGCGGCCGTCCCGCCCACGGTGATCATGCTCGTCGGCCTGCAGGGGTCGGGGAAGACGACGACGGCGGCGAAGCTGGGGCGACGCCTGGCCAAGGAGGGGCGGCGGCCGGGGCTCGTCGCGTGCGATCCCTACCGCCCGGCGGCGCCCGAGCAGTTGGAGTCGCTGGCGAAGCGGGTGGGCGTCCCGCTCCTGGCGCGGCCGAGCGGCGAGGGCATGGCGGAACTCGCCCGCGGCGCGCTGGACGAGGCGAGGCGGAGCGGGGTCACGCACCTGCTCCTCGACATGGCCGGCCGGCTGCAGGCGGATGAGGAACTGCTGGACGAACTGCGCCGCGTGAAGGCGGCCGTGGAGCCGCATCAGGTCCTGCTCGTAGCGGACGGGATGACCGGGCAGGAGGCGGTGCGGATCGCCGAGGGATTCCACGGCGCGGTGGGGCTTACGGGGGTCGTCCTCACGAAGATGGACGGCGACGCCCGCGGGGGCGCGGCGCTCTCGATCTACAGTGTGCTCGGCGTGCCGATCCGATTCGTGGGGACGGGCGAGCGGCCCGAGGACCTCACGGTCTTCGACGCGGAGCGCATGGCCGGCCGGATCCTCCAGATGGGGGACATCGTCGGCCTGGTGGAGCGCGCGCAGCAGACGGTCGACCTCGGCGAGACCGAGCGCTTGCAGAAGAAGATGCTGGCGGGGAAGGGAGAGTTCGATCTGGCGGACTTCCTGACCTCGATCCAGCAGATCCAGAAGATGGGACCCCTGAAGGGGTTGCTGAAGATGATGCCGGGCATCGACGCGGGCATGCTGGACCAGGCGAACGTCGACCCGCGGCGGGTGAGGCACCTGGAGGCGATCATCCTCTCGATGACGCCGGAGGAGCGGAAGCGGCCGGAGATCCTGAACGGGTCGCGCCGGGCGCGGATCGCGAAGGGATCGGGACGGCCGGTGCACGAGGTGAACCGCCTCCTCAAGCAGTTCCGAGAGATGCGGAAGATGATGAAGCAGATGGGCAAGCTCATGCCCCGGATGATGCCGGGAGGTCCCGGAGACCTTGGGCGACTGGGCGGAGGACTGGGCTAGACCGGAGCCGGTTTCGGGCCGATACCGGGCCGATACCGGGCCAATACCGGGCGGAATCAGGGAGAGAATCGGAGAACTGAATGGCGACGACAATCAGACTCAAGCGGCGTGGGGCGAAGAAGGCGGCCACGTTCCGCATCATCGTGACGGACTCGCGCGAAGGGACGGCGGGCGCGTCGATCGAGCGCCTCGGGCTCTACAACCCGCGTACGCAGCCATCGCTCGTGCGGATCGACGCCGCGCGCACCCTGCACTGGCTCAACGAGGGCGCGCAGCCGACGGACACGGTGCGGTCGCTTCTGCGGAAGACGGGCGTGTGGAAGCAGTTCCACGAGGGCGTGGATCCGGGGTCGCTGGAGACCGCGATCGTCGAGATCGGTCCGCCGCCCGGACAGCGCGGCACGTCCCAGCGTCCAAAGCCGAGCGCGGAAGCTCCGCCGGAGCCGGAGCCGGAGCCGCCCGCCGCCGAGGCAGCGACCGAAGCGGAGGCAGCCGCTCCGGCCGATGACGCCCCGGGTGACGCGGCCGAAGCTGCGGCCGACGCCGGCGACGAGGACTAGCGCCGCCGCCACCATGTCCGACGCGCCCGTGATCGTGGCCCGCATCGCCCGGCCGCACGGGATCCGCGGTGGGCTGCTCCTGGAAGCCGAAACCGACCGCGCCGAGGCGCTCTTCCGGGCGGGCCGCCGACTCCACCTCATCGACGGAGACACGGACGCGGGCGCGCGGGCGCGCGGGCGGGCGGGCGGAGCGCTCCAGCCCCGGGCGCTCACGCTGGAGACGGCGCGGCTCCACGGCCGGCGGTGGCTCGTCGAGGTCCGCGAGGTGGCGGACCGCACGGCGGCCGAGGGGCTCCGCGGCGCGCGCCTGGCGGTCCCCCGCGAAGAGCTGCCGGACCTGCCGGACGGGGGCTACCTGCTGCACGACCTGATCGGCATGTCGGTGTGCGAGGACGGGGTGGCGATCGGAGTGATCCGGGAGGTGTACGATCAGCCCGGCGCGCCGCTCCTCGCGCTCGACGTTGGCGGCCGCGAGCGGCTGATCCCGTTCGAGGCGGAACTCGTCGTGGAACTGGATTTCGAGGCCGGCGAGGTGCGCATGAAGCTCCCCGCCGGCCTGCTCGATATCTAAGCGCTATCTAAGCGCGCTATCTGAACGCTATGTGAGCGCCTTGCACACCCGACCGGCGGCCCGCGACGAGACTCCGATGCGAATCAACGTCCTCACGATCTTTCCCGACTACCTGGAGGGCCCGCTGGGCCTCTCGATCCCGGGCCGCGCCCGCGAGGCGGGGCTCGTCGACTACCGGCTCATCGACGTGCGCGACTACGCGACGGATCGCCACCGGACAACGGATGACGAGCCGTTCGGAGGCGGGGGCGGCATGGTGATGAAGCCCGAGCCGTTCGACGCCGCGCTCACGGCGCTGGACTGCCCGGGGCGCGTGATCTCGCTCTCCCCGCGCGGGCGACCGTTCGATCACCAGACGGCGGTCCGCTTCGCGCTCGAGTCCGATCTCACGCTGTTGTGCGGACGCTACAAGGGGATCGACGAGCGGGTCGTCGACGCCTGGGTCGACGAGGAGATCTCCATCGGCGACTACGTCCTCAGCGGGGGCGAGCCGGCCGCGCTCGTCGTCATCGACGCCGTCGTGCGCCTCCTCCCCGGGGCGCTCGGCGATCACGATTCGGCCGCCTCCGACTCGTTCTACGAGGGGCGCCTCTCCGCTCCCGCCTACACGCGGCCCGCCGAGCACGGCGGCCGACGGGCGCCGGACGTGCTGCGGTCGGGCGATCACGCCCGCATCGACCGCTGGCGCGCCGCGCAGGCCGATGCGGCGACGCGCCGCCGCCGCCCCGACCTCCTCGACCTCGACGCGGCCGACTGACGTCGCCGGCGGATCCGGTTTTTTGGCGCGGGCCCGTCGACAATGGTATACTAAAAGGCTGTGGCTGTACCCATCGTCACATCGCCGCTACCCTCCCGTGACGCGGACCGATACGCAGTTGACGCGCAGCTTGATACGCAGCCGGACACGCACATAGAGACGCAGGAAACAAGGATAGACGAACGATGGATCCCAGAATCGCCGGTATCGAGGAGGGATATAAGCGCACGGACCTGCCGGCCTTCGCGCCGGGGGACACGGTGCGCGTTCGCGTACGCGTGAAGGAAGGCCAGAAGGAGCGCGTGCAGCCGTTCGAGGGCGTGTGCATCGGCCGCCGCGGAGCGGGGATCAACGCGACCTTCACGCTGCGGCGGATCTCCGGCGGCGTCGGCGTCGAGCGGATCTTCCCCCTCCACTCCCCGTGGATCGTGGGGCTCGAAGTCGTCCGGCGGGGCGATGTCCGGCGGGCCAAGCTCTACTACCTGCGCAATTGCCGCGGCAAGCGGGCCCGGGTGCCAGAGCGGAAGTGGTGGCTCGACAAGAAGCAGGACGGCTGACACCGGCGACGCCCGCTCCAGGAGCGCCGGCCACGGCGCCGCTCGACTACGAGGAAGAGGGCTGGGCCTCCGGCCTCCGCGTCGTGGTCGGGATCGACGAGGCCGGGATGGGTCCGGTGGCGGGTCCCGTGATGGTGGGCGCCGTGGCGCTCCACCCCGGACAGCAGTTCGAGGGGTGTACGGACAGCAAACAGGTCTCCCCGTCCCGTCGCGAGAAACTCGCCCGGCGCATCCGCGCGGAGTGTCTCGCCTGGCGCGTCGCCGCCGCCTCCACCCGCGAGATCGAACGCCTCAACGTCCGCGCCGCGACCATCGTGGCCATGCGCCGAGCGCTCGACCGTCTCCCGCTTCCGGCGGAACTCGTGCTCGTGGACGGCAATCCGGTCCCGGAACTCGGCGAGCACCGCTCGATCGTCGGGGGAGACCGGGCCTCGCATTCCATCGCCTGTGCCTCGATCCTCGCGAAGGTCACGCGCGACCGCCTGATGCGGCGTCTCGGCGCGCGATACCCGCTCTACGGCTGGGCGTCCAACAAGGGATACCGGACCCGCAAGCACATGGAAGCGATCCGCCGGCACGGCCCGACCCCGCACCACCGGATCACCTTCCAGGGCGTCCTGCAGACCGAACTGGAGTTCAATCCGGCGCCGGACCGGGCGGGCGATCCGCAACGCGATCCGGAAGCGTGAGCACCGGGGGCGTCCCCGCGCTCGCGTCGCCTCCGTACCAGGTGGCCATGACCGTCTCCGCCGGCTTCCCCTGTGGCGAGTAGTCGGTGGCGATCCACTCTCCGGCCGGGGATCCCGCGTACCACTTCCAGGCGAAGCCGCCCGCGAACCAGGGACGATCCCACCACACGCGGAAGAGCGCCTCATAAGCTCCGGACTGCGCCTCGTAGTTCGCCGGCACGCCCGCCGCGCGGCGTCCCTCCGGCAACTCCCACTGGCGGCCCGCCGCTCCATCCACGCTGCGGTACCCGAACTCGGCGAACAGGATCGGCTTGCCCGTGGCGGCCGCGACCTCGCGCAACTCCTCGCTCCACGGCTCCCACGCCTCGATCAGCGTCTCCACGTCCGGCGTAGCGTCGTCGGTGAGGGGGAAGTAGGCGTCCACGCCCACGAGATCGAGCGCATCCCAGAACTCGATTTGGGCGTACTTGTCCCAGTTCGCCGCGTAGGTGAGGCGGCCGCCGTAGATCGCCCGCACCTCCTCGATGAGCGACCGCCAGTAGTCGGGGCGCGCGAGTGCGACGAGATCGACCTCCGTCCCCACGCTCATCATCTCCACGTCCATCGAGTCGGCGACGTGCGCGAACCGGAGGATGTACTCCCGGTATCCCGAGAGGAACATCTCCCAATCCTCCTCCGTCTCGGGCTCGAACTCGCCCGGCCAGCCCTGTCCGCGCACCCAGAGGTGCGGCTTGAGGAGGACGGAGAGCCGGCTCTCCCTGGCGTATTCGATGGTCTTCGCCACCCCCTCCGCCGTCTCCCCCCAGAACTGGCGTTCGCGGTCGAACGCGACGCGTGGCCGGGCGGGGTCCACGAAGGCGTAGGGGACGACGGCGACCCAGTTCGCTCCGGTGCGGGAAGCGCGAACGAGCGCGTCCGGCGCCATCTCGCGCCGCGGGGCGGAGAAGGAGACGCCGCGCACCTTCTGTTCCGGCTCGATGTTCGCCGCCAAGGCGGCCGGCCGGCCGGACATGGCCGGATCGTTCCCCGCCCCGGCGGCGCCGCAACCGGCGAGGGCGGGTATTGCGGCCAGCGCTACGGCCAGCACCGCGACCCGCGCCGCGCCCGGCACGGCAACCCGCACCGCAACCCGCACGCAGGCGGCCAATCTCTTTGTATTCATCGTATTCATCTATACCATCGTGCCTTTCGGCAATCTGAATCTCAACACGTCCGCGACCCCTTCCATGCGAGCCGCTACCCCCTCCCGTACGAGTCGCGACCTCGTGTCGGGTTCACGCCCCGCGTCGCCGCGACGTCACACTTGAACGAATTCCGGGCGGGGAGTCTCTTGTGCCCATGAGTACACGCGGAAGCGCGGAACCGTTCGACTTCGACGGGGATTACGGCGGCGACTACGAGTACATCGCCCGCACGGTGATACCCGGCTACCTGAGCTCGTTCCGGCAGGCGCTCGCGCTCCTCGGGGGACGGGTGGGCCCGAGTCCGCGCGTGCTGGTCGTCGGGGCCGGCACCGGCATCGAGCTGGTCACCTTCAAGACGGCGGAGCCCGCGTGGCGGCTGACCGGCGTCGATCCGTCGCGCCAGATGATCGAGATCGCCAGGCACCGGATACGGGAGGCCGGGATGGAGGCCGGCGTGGAGGCCGGCGTCGGAGCCGGCGTGGGGGCCGCAGTCCGCCTCGTCCACGGACATGTCTCCGATGTCGAGGAGGAGGGCTTCGACGCCGCCACCTGCTTCAACGTCATGCACTTCCTGCCGGACGACGGCGCGAAGCAGTCGCTCCTGCGCGACATCGCCCGCCGCCTCGCGCCGGGCGCCCCCTTCCTTCTGTTCGAACTCCACGGAGACCGGAGCGGCCCCCGCTTCGATGAACTGTTCTCGGCGTGGAGCCGCTACTGGGAGATCCACGGCATGGGAGAGGCGGAACGGGCCGCGTTCCGCGCGAAGATCGACGAGGGTATCCACTGGGCTTCGGAGGCGCGCATCCTCGAACTGCTGGCGGGCGCGGGATTCGAGGACGCGTGGCGATACTACCGGGCGCTCCTCTACGGCGGCTGGATCTCCCGCCGCGCGCGGTAGCGCCGTTGCGGGGGGCCGTTGCGGGCGCCGGAGCGGGGGCGCCGGAGCGAGGGCGCCGGAGTGAGGGCGACGTTCCCGCGGGAACGTCTCAGCCCCCCGGGTTCAGCTCCGGGAAGTAGCTCGAGAAGAAGCCGCGGTCGCGGATGAGGAAGCGGTCGGCGCTCGCGACCGCGTGCGCGCCGATGAGGAAATCCGTGATGATGCGGTCCCGGGCGCCTCCGGACCGGCGATACCGTCCCCAGCGGCGCCCCGCATCGTGGGCCATGTCCGAATCGATCGGGGAGACGACGACATTGACCTCTTGCAGCGCCCGGTCCAGCGCCTCCCGGTCGGGAAACGCGGGGGCCAACTCCGCGTACACGACGTGAGAGACGAGGATCGCGCCGGCGTCGTACGCCTCCGCCAGCCACTCCTTCGAGGTGCGGCCATGGTGCTCGTCCGGCAGGAAGATGTCGAGCAGCACGCTCGTGTCGACCGCCGTGATCATCGGCCCCGAAGCTCCTCGAGGTAGTCGTCCGTGCTCCCGCCCGTTCCCAGAATGCCGTAGACCCGGTCCACGGGGTGCTCGGCGGCCGTCCTCTTTCGGATGAGGAGACCCCCTTCCGCCGGCACGAGTTCGACTTCGACGTTGTGATTCATCCCGAAACGGTCTCTCAGCTTCTTCGGGATCGTGATCTGCCCCCGCTCCGATATGCGCATGTCCGGCTCCCGATGGATCGAAGTATGAATTCTCTTGTCAGAAAATCATATCGTTATTTCCATACGCTGGGCAAGAATTGGGCAAGAATTGGACAAGTGGTCGAGCGGGGCGCAGGCGACAGGCCGGGCAGCGCGCAGGCGACCGGCCCGGCGAGGCGTTGCCTTACGTGGAGCGTTCAGCCAGCATGATGAAGGGGATCGTCAACGGCGGATCAACGGCGGATCGACGGCGGAGCGACCGGGTGAGCGGAGAGTCTGCCCCTTTGCGGTATGCGCTGGCCCTCCTGCTTTGGGCGTGCGGGGGCGGCGAAGTGGGAGGGCCGCGCCCGGAGCTGCCGGGCGTCGCGTCGGTGGAGGTCATTCCGGGCGCCACGTTGATCGTGGGAGAGGGTGGGGAAGCCGACTTCCGGGCCGTCGCCCGCACCGGTACCGGGATGGCGGTGTCGGGCTCGCTCCGGTGGTCGGTGGAGGATCCGGAAATCGCGACCATCGTCTCCGAGGGGGCCGCGACGGCGGTCGTCAGGGGCGTGGCTCCGGGCGTCACGCGCATCGCGGCAGCGGTCGATGGCGTGCGTGGCGAAGCGCGGCTCGAGGTCTTCGTGCCGGAGGAGGTCGCCCGCTACGAGCCGGGGCGGAGCTACTTCGGGCGGAACGGTTATGTGGAGTACATCCCCGGGGACATGGGGATTGTCCTGTCCGCGCCGCACGGTGGCGCGCTCCTCCCGGCCGAGATCCCGGACCGCGCGGGGGGGACCCACGTGACGGACACGAACACCCGTGAACTCGCGCTCGCGATGCGCGATGCGCTGCTCGAACTCACGGGCCGGACGCCCCACGTCATCATCTCCCACCTCGTGCGCGCGAAGCTCGACCCGAACCGCGAGATCGTGGAGGCGGCCGAGGGGAACCCGTACGCGGAGCAGGCGTGGCGCGAATTCCAGGCGTGGATCGAGACGGCGCGGACGACGGTGGCCGAGGATTTCGCGTCGGGGCTGTACCTCGACATTCACGGCCATGGCCACGCCATCGACCGGCTGGAGTTGGGCTACCTGCTCGGCCGTGACGACCTGAACCTGACGGACACGGCGCTCGACCGGGCCGAAGTCGTCTCGCGCACGAGCATCCGGACGCTGGCGGAGAGGTCCTCGCTCGCTTTCTCGCAGCTTCTGCGGGGCGAGATGTCCCTGGGAGGGCTCCTGGAGGCGGAGGATGTCGCGTCGGTGCCGAGTCCGGCGGACCCTTCGCCGGGTGACGCGCCCTATTTTCGCGGGGGATACAACACGCGCGAGCACGGCTCGCTGGCGGCGGGCGAGACGGTGAGCGGCATTCAGATCGAGCACCACTACCGCGGAGTGCGGGACACGGATCGGAACCGGCGCGACTACGCGGCCCGGGCGGCCCGCGCGCTGCGGCGGTTCATGCTGGAACACTACGGGGAGCACAACGCGGGGATCGGGGGTAGAAGCCCACCATGAACGGACTCCTCACCATGAACGGACCTGGAATGCGTGCGCGGCGGCTCGCGGTTCGGGCCGGACTCCCGGCGGCCGCCGCCGCGGCCGTAGCGGCGACGCTGCCCTCCGTACCCTCCGCGGGCGGGATTCTGGCGCAGGAGCGGCCACCGGAGGCGTCCGGGGAACCCCCTCAGGAATCGACGGTGCTCATGCTTTGGGGGGGCGTCCGAGCCGATGGCGAACTCGTGCTCGAACCCGCTTTCGCGTATGAGGGGAGAGTCCACGCTCCCGGGGCGCCCGGCGACTACCGGGTGCGGGGACTCGATGATGAGGGAGAGACGCTGTTCTCGATCAGTTTCACGCCGGGTGAGATCTCGGACGGGAGCAAGGGTTTTTCCCACTCGATTCCCTTTGATCCCGCATGGACGGAGGCGCTGGACCGGCTCGAACTCAGCGGGCCGGAGGGTGTGGCCACGGTGGACCGGGAGGCCGGCGCGCGGGGGATGATGGTGATCGACCGCGCCACGGGGCAGGTGCGGAGCATCCTGCGCAATGGGGCCGCCGCGCTCCCGGCGGAACTGGCGGCCGACAGCTCCCGCGTGCGGGTCCTGCGCGGGCTGCCGCGCCCCCCGGGCTGACCTCCAAAGCGGAGAGCTTTAGTGGACAGCTTTGGCGACCGTGTTAGCTTGAATCGCGCCGGGCGGCACCCCCGTCGGGTCCGCCCCGTTTCCCGGCCGGGTAGCTCAGCTGGCAGAGCAACGGACTTTTAATCCGCAGGTCGTGGGTTCGACCCCCACCCCGGTCATTCCATCCCGCGCACGGGCGTCGCGGACGCACGACTCTCGCCGCGCCCGTTAGTTCCAGCGATACGCGAGGCGGAGGTAGTAGAAGCCGCCGTTGGAGCCGAAGGGGGATCCGGGGCCGTAGCGGTTGCCGGAGAACGTGGCGCCGGGGTTTTCCTCCGGGTACCGGTTCAGGGCGTTCTGGCCTCCGGCGGTGAACGTGAGCGATTCGCCGATCGACCATGAGGCCTCGAGATCGACGAGATGGGCGCCGGGATACGAGAGATCGTCCCGGGCATCGAACCAGCCCGCGTAGTAGCTCAGGCGCCCCAGCAGACTCACTCGGCCGAGCGCGTGTTTCCCCGTGAGAATCCAGCGTGTGCCGGGAAGCCCCTCCTCGAGTTGGCGAATGCGGGTGTCATCGAGCTTGTCCGGATCGAACTTCGTGACCCTCGTCTGCGTGTGGTTGAAGGCGAGGCTCAGCGCCGTCCCGCCGGCGAGCGATGCGGGCGCGTACGTGGCGACGACGTCGAGACCCTGCGTGCGCGTGCTGAAGTCGTTCGTGAAGAAGCGGAACTCCTGCAGATTGCGCGCGCTCACGATGCCTTCCTCGACGAGTCTCGTCTGTTCGTCCGGGGTGAGGTTGAAGCGCTGCGTGAGCGCGATGCGGTCGGACAGGGCGACGCGGAAGTAGTCCGCCGTGAGCAGGAAGTCGCCGCGCTCCAGCACCGCTCCGGCGGCGAAGTTGCGGGATTTCTCGGCGTCGAGCGGGACCCCTCCCCTCAGCGCCGCGACTCTGGAAGTGGAGGGGATCGTCCCGCTGTTCACCAGGTCGCCCAGGTTCCGGTCGAAGAGCGTGGAGACGTTGAAGGCGTTCTGCTGGCCGGGCGTGGGCGCGCGGAACCCCGTGCTCAGGCTGCCGCGCAGGGCGAGGCCGCCCGTGAGCGCGTACCGCCCCGCGAGCTTGCCGTTCAACGTCGAGCCGAAGTCCTCGAAGTTCTCGAACCGAAGGGCTCCGCCGAGCGTCCAGCGGTCGTTTCGGTAGTCCCTCAGTTCGGCGTCCGCGTAGAAGGCGGTGTTCGTGCGGCGCCAGTCGCCGGCCGCGATGGGACTGAAGCCGGGGAAGCCGTTGGAGCCCGCGCTGAACCCCTGCGGAGCGAGGCGGCCCAGCGTCCACGATTCGTCCTGGCCGATGCCGATCGTGAAGTGCTCGTCGCGCCACTCGACCCCCGCCGCCAGGTCGAGCATGTCGCTCACGGTGTACGCGGCGTCCACATGCAGGTCGATGTCCACCTGCCGGTAGAGCCCCGGATCGAACTCGGTGGGCGTGGCCCGGCCCAGCGAAGCATTGACCGTGTTGAAGATGAAGAAATCCACTTCGTTCTCGCCGTAGTTCCCGCTCACGTCCCAGTGCAGGCGCCCGACCTGGCCCTCGACGCCGGCCACGAGCGAGGCGTCTCTCACATCCCCTCCGAACTGTGGCGTGAACCCGCCCGGGAACAACTCCTGGAAGGTGAAGCAGTTCGGATCCGAGAGGACCTGCTGGAGGGCGGCGGGGTCGGCCAGCCCGTCGGTGACGCGGACGACCGGGCAGCCGGCGGAGCCGTCGAGGACGCCGTCCTGCACGTCGAGCAGGTCGCCGATGAGGAGCGTCTCCCCGCCATCCAGGCTGAACACGCCGCTTCGCGTGTTCGGGTTGCGGTAGAAGAAGCCCCCCGTCACGCGCTGGCTGGCGAGGTTCGCGTGCGCGTAGGCTTTCGTGGCGCTGCCGAGGAAGTAGCCGAAGTTGCCCCACAGCTTGAGGTCGTCCTCGATCTTCGGCGCGCCCCAGATCTGGGCCGGGTCCCGCACGTGCGTGTTCCCCCGGGAGACGAGGAGCGCGGCGTCCGCCCGCTGCACGCTGCGACTGCTCGAGTTCGAGCGCCCGTACTCGGCGCTCAGATTGGCGAACCCGGTGGCGCCGAGGGGGAGTCCGGTGTTGCCCGAAATCGTGTAGCCTTCGCCGCCGCCGTCGCCGAAGCCGCCGCCCCGCACTTCGAGCGCGCCGCCGGAACGGGCGTCCTTGAGATGGAAGTTCATCACGCCGGCGATGGCGTCGGAGCCGTACTGGGCGGAGGCGCCGTCGCGCAGCACCTCCACCTGCCGCAGCGCGATGGCCGGGATGCTGGAGAGATCCGGGCCCTGGGCGCCGTCGGCGACGCCGTTGCCGATCCAGGTGATGACCGCCGCCCGGTGGCGCCGCTTCCCGTTCACGAGCACGAGCGTGTGGTCCGGGGCGAGTCCGCGCAGGTTCGCGGGTCGGATGATCCTGGCGGCGTCCCCCGTCGCCTGCGGGTTGACGTTGTAGGAGGGGATCGTCGTTCTGAGGAGGTCGTCGATGTCCGTGTCCCCCTGGTCGAGCAGTTCCGAGGGCGGGATGGCGTCGATCGGGACCATCGATTCGGTCACGGTCCGGGGCCTCGACCGGCTGCCGATGGCGACGAGTCCGGCCACGGAGATCACGGTCTGGGTCAGGGGAACCTCGAGCACGACGACGGAATCGTCCACGATGGTCGCTTCGCGCTGCGCGATGCCGTAGCCGAGCAGCCGCACTTCGACCGCGACGGGGCCGGAGCGGAGGTTCGGCATGTGGAAGTGACCCTCGACATCCGTGATCCCGCCGTAGCCGAGTCCCGGAAGCGTGACCTGCGCCCTCGGCAGACCCGCGCCCGTCTCGGCGTTCAGCACGATGACGTCGAGCCCGCCGCTCTGCGCGAGCACCTCCGCCGGAGCCGCCGGCAGCGCCAGGGCCGCAGCGATGAGAATCCTCCGCATATTTACGCCTCCTTTGCGCCCTTCGGGGCGGCCGAGAGCAGGTGATTCGTCCAGGCGGCGATGTGCTCCATCTGCCGCTCCCGTTCGCCGGCCCACCGGGGCAGCCGGATCGCGTTGGCGACGAGTACGCCTCCCCCGCCGAGGGCCATCAGCGCAGGGACCATCAGCGCGGCGCCCGCCCTGCCGTCCGCGACCATGATGAAGGCGACGACCACCGACATGACGGCAAACATGACGCCCAGGAAGGTGGTTTCGAGCGCGTCGCCCTTGCGCGTTCCCAGCCGGAGTCGGTGGCCGGACTCCGTCTGTTCGAGGACCGTGTGGAGGTTCCCGTTGCTCCATTCGCGGATCCCGCCCTCGGCCCCGACCTCGCCCTTCGCGTCGAACGTGGCCCGCAGTTCGGCGACGAGAAACTGCCACTCGCGATCCGTCAACTCCCGGGGGAGATCGACGACCCGGCCCGCGGAAATCGGAATGCCCAGCAGCTTTCGCCGCGGAAGTGCGCGCGGGAGCGCATCGAGGCCCGCGGCCGCCACCGCGATCCGCTCGGCGGAGAGGCCGACCTCCAGACCCACGGCCTGGAGTTCCTCGAGCGTGAGGCCTCCCTCCACGCGCGCGGGCGGGCTCGCGCGGTCCTCCTCGGCGGCGCGCGCGAAAACCTCTCGGACTTCTTCTTCTCCGTACCTGCGTTCGCTGTCCATGGCGGCGTGAATCTGTGGTCCATCGGCGGATGAGGGAAAGATGACGATGGCGGGAGGGGTGATGGCGGAACCGTCCCGCCCGACGCAGCTTGTCGCCGTGCGCCGCGCCGTGGGCTGCGCCGGGGGGCGCACCGAGTCCGGCGGGTAGCGAGACAAGGAGCGGAATGTGAGAGCCATCGGGTGGCTGGCGGCGTTCGCGGCCGTAACGCCTCTGCTGAATCATGGGTCCGTGGCGGCGCAGACCGCGTTCGGTCTCAAGGGAGGCGTGACCTGGGCCGACGCCGCCTTCGTCGACCAGTTCACATCGGAGGCGCTGCTTCGAAAGGCGGGTGGCGGCTTCGTGACGCTGCCTCTGTCGGAGCGCGGGACGGTCCAGCTCGAAGCGCTCTATCTGGAACGGGGGTTCTCGACGTCGGGCCTCCATCGGGACGGGTCGAGGACGAGGATGTCCTACCTGGATTTTCCGGTCCTGCTTCGGTTCCGGCTGACGCCGGCGCCCGCGCGCGTGCGCCCGATTCTGCTGGGAGGCGCGTACTGGGGGCACGAGGTGGGCTGTCGCCTGGAGGGCGGCGTGGCGCAATTCGAGGAAAGCAACAGTTGCGAGGGGCGGTTCCAGCTCCGGGGTGTCGCGGATGTGGGTCTTATCGCGGGCGCAGCCCTCGAGGTGACGGCCGCCGAGGCCTGGTTCGTGACGGTGGAAGCCCGCTACCACTACGGGGTCCGCAACCTCCACTGGGATCCCGCCTCCGATGGGGCGCAGGCGCGCAACCTGTCCGCCATGGCCGGCTTCGGAGTGCGGGTCGGAGGCTGACTCACCGCCTCGGGACCGCCGGCTGATCGTCCTGTCGCCCCCGGCTAACGGTCCTGTCGGCTCGCGGCGCCCGCGGCCGGCGGCGGCGTGACCGGAAACGCCTTGACCGCTTCGACGATCCCGCGCGCGGACCTCTCCGGCGCACCGAGGATGATGTCCCGGTCCCGGGCGTTGGTCATGAACCCCGTCTCGATGATCACGGCGATCGTCATCGGATGGAGCGCGTGCTCGTACCGGCGGTAGTTGAAGGCGTAGTAGTTCCGCATGCGACGCGTCGAGATCGGCAGGTTCCTGAGTCCGGTCGCGGCGCCGTACGCCTCCCGCAGCACGCGCGCCGCGTCCTCGGCCCGTCCCGTGGCGTCGCGCCGCGGGGAGGCGACGCGGTATCCCGACGCGGCGGGGCTGTCGCTCCCATCCGCGTGGATCGCGATGAAGAGGTGCGCCCGGTAGCCGGGGGGCACGACGGCGGGGAGGATGTCGACCTCGTATCCCAGCGCCTCGAGTTCCGCGCCCGCGAGCCGGGCGATGGCGAGGTTCGCCTCCCACTCGGCGGTTTCCCGCCAGCGCGTACCGTTGTAGCGGATGCGGCGGAGTTCGTTCGGGGCCTCGTCGGCGCGCCAGTGACCGGCCTGGAGGCCGATCCGGATGGGCCCGGCGGGGGGCTCCCACTCCTCGGGCGTGGGGATGCGGCCGGGGTAGCGGTTGTAGTCCCGCCATCTGCGCCACCGCTCACTGGCGGCGGCGTCCCGGTCCGTGGCGCGCTGCTCCTGGGCCGCGACGCTTCCCGCGCCGAATCCCTCGAATCCGGCGAAGAGCACCACCGCGGCCGTGAGTACCGTCAGTTTCAAACCGAGACCTCCTCGCGAGCGCCGTTCCCACGCCTTCAACCCCCGAACCGCCCGCAGCGTTTGACGCTAACCCGCGCGCCGGCCGGTCGGCAACAGCGATCCGCCCGGTTCAGCGCATACGGCGGAGTTCACCCTCGCCGGCCATCACCCAGCGGAGACGGGTGCGCAGACTCGGCCCGGACGGGCTCATCGGGCGATCCGGCACGGTCGCCAGTTTCTGGTCCAATGTTCGCCGGTCCGCACATGGCCGGCCCGGACGCTCTTGCAGACGTTGTCCTGGAACTCCGCACCACAGATTCCAGCTTCTCCACGCAGGCCAATTGGCATTGTTCGTCCGCGTGCGTGTCGCGTCCGTTGGCAGCTACCGCAACGTTGGTGTCCACGACGAACGCCGTCATCCCGACCGGGCGATCCGTCGTTTCAAGGAAGCCTTGGAGATCGCCGCGATCTCGCCCATCTCGTCTCCGAAGAACTTGTCAGGCCAGTTCTCGATCTCCCCCCACTCGTTGAGGAGCAAGTCGAAGAGCTGCGCCTCGCCTCGCTTGGCGCCTACGAAATACAGCTTCACGTGTTCGGCGGATGCCCTCTCTTCAGCTACGCGCCGCTGCAGACGCCGCAGCAGGTATTCACTGTGGCTCTCCACGACGACCTGCACGTTTCGCACCTCGGCCACGTTCAACATGACGTCAGCCAAGCCGCTCTGAACGGCGGGATGAAGGTGGATCTCCGGTTGCTCCATCAGCACCGTCGAACCTTCCGGGACATAATAGAGCAGCACGAGCACCGGCAGTACTTGGGACACGCCGAATCCGACGTCCGTCAATGGCGTCGGCACGCTCGACGGGAACCTCTTGACCATCGCCCGGTAAAGGTTGCTTCCCCTGGCGATCTCTTCGAGATGGAAATCATGAATCAATCCCAAGGTGCGCAGCCAGTACGCGATCATCTCCTGGAAGGTTTTCCTGTGCTTCCTGTAACCAAGGCTTCTCATCTGCCCATGAATCGTGGCGGCAAGTATCGCGTCTACCGTACGTTCACCGCGCTGGCCCACATCGTCCGGGCTCGATCCGGCCCAGTGATATTCTCGCTGCGGATACTCGCGCAAGGGACCGAGATAGTAGATGGAATCCATCAATGTCTCATACGCCAACTCGAAATCACCGAGGAAGGCCGTATTCTGATAGTAGCTCTTTGCCTGACCGGGAAAGAGGTGGGTCTTCAAGGGGGGCGGCAGATGCCAGGCACGTCCCGGGTTGCGCACAAGCGAGAAGTTCGGCGGGTCGGCTACCAGCTCGAATTTCCGTTTTGCATTGGCCTTTGGCCGCAGAAGGAAATCCACATCGTCGAACCGATATGCCAACTTCCGGGGAGACAGCTGTGCCTTCTCCAACCCTACTTCGAATCGGGTCTGAAGGCTGGTTCCTTCCAACAGCGGGGTAGCGGATCGCGTCAACTGGTTTGCGATTTTCAGGGGCTTGGGCAAGGTCCAATCAAGGAGCCAGCGGATCGTCCTTTCCTCGTCATGCAGGTGAACCACGTCCGCGAACGTCCCCAGGTTCACCATTTTGGCTCGCCCGCCGAAATCGAGAACAACGCCGCGGTCCGTGGCATTCCTGGTTTGTTTGAGCAGCAAGAGGAGATGGAGGAGGTTGCTCTTGCCGGCGCTGTTGGCTCCGAAGAAGCCGGTTACTCTGCCGAGCGCCACGTCGGCTTCCCGCCACGCTTTGAAATTCTCCAGCCTGACGCGCGTCAGCATTCCCGTCGCTCCGGTGAACAACTATCGTGGCATCTACAGCTAGACGGCCTTGGTCGGGCCTGCAAGCTAGCGGCAGCGCAGGCCGGGGCTCGCGGGCAGTCCCTCCGTCGCGGAGGCCGCGAGCGCGTTGAACAGGAGCTTGAACGTGTTGCGCGGCTGCCCGCGGAAGTGGGGCCGGAAGGCGAAGAGCACGACTTGCCCCGCGCCGACGCGGACCTGCGCGACGGCCGGGTAGCCGGCGAGCACCTCTTCGCCGCCGAGCGTCCAGCCGCTAACGAGGAAGTCCGAGGCGGCGTAGCAGACGGGGGTCGAGATTCGGCCGGTGTCCGCGCCGCCTCCAGCGCCCCCGATGTTGCCTCCGCCCGCCGCGCCGCCCGTCCGCTCCAGCACCTGGCTGCGCGAGAAGAGGGCCATCGCCGCCTCGTCCATCCCGTAGCCGAGCGGGTGGGAGGGGTCGACGTCCAGCCGGATCACGGATCCGGGGATGAAGAACTCCTGCGAGGACAGGCCCCGAGTTCGGTTGCGGAAGGGGAGGGCGAAGGTCTCGATCGCGTAGTCCACCGCCTGGTCGAAGGCCAGCACCCAACCCCCGTCCTCGACGAAGGCCCTGAGCGCGGCGGCGCCCTCCTTGCCGAGCCCCCCGGTGTATGGTTCCGGCATGGAACCGGGCGCGTGACCCCGCGCAATCCCGGCCGCGCCCTGCGAGGGGAGGAGGATGACGTCGAAGCGGGACAGGTCTCCCTCTCGCACGTCGGCGTCCCACACGTTCTCCCACTCGAAGCCGTACTGGTCCAGCACCCAGCGGGTCCAGCCCTCGGGCATCGGGGCCTGCCACGAACGGTAGATCGCGACGCTCGGCGCCCGTGCCTCGACGACGGCGCCGGGAGAGGGCGGAGAGGAGACTCCGGTGAGCGTGAGTCCGTGGTCCGCGGCGAGCGCTTGCGCCTCGGCGGCGGAAAGGTCGGGCAGCCAGTACGACCCGGCGGGCACCTCGCCGTTCGGCGTCGGGAGCATCTCCACGCTGCGGAAGCGCTCCGGAGCTTCGTCCCCGCCCCCGCTGCCCGTGCCGCCGCCGGCGGCCAGCCCGCGGTAGATCGAGTTGGCGTTGCCGTGCACGGCGAACCCGGCCGCCCCCTCGCCGCGCACCTCGCCGATGTCTCCCGAGACCTCCCCCCACTCGCCGCGCGGCATGTCGAACGGTTCGTCAACGTTCACCGCCTCGAGCCCCATCTGGAAGCGCAACTCGTACCCGGTCATGTCGTAGGGCGGCTCCGGCGGTCCGCCGGGATACTGGCGCCGGTCCGGATACTCCTTGGGTTCCATCAGGTCGACGACGTAGGGCCGGAAGGCCTGGGGCGGAATCACGTACGACCCGGCGGGAAAGGCGCGATCCGCGGCCGAATCCCCGGCCGGGCCCCCGGCCGGGCTCCCGACCGAAAACGGCTCCGACGCGCGCAGGAATTCGATCCCGGACCGCCACATCAGACCCATGAACTCGACGACCGCGCCCGGGTCGTGGGAGGCCGCGGGGTCGAGCACATAGGCGAACGGGCCGCCCTCGGCCGCGTTTCCGCGCTCGATCTGGCGCCGGCCCATCCGGTAGTGGTTGAAGAGGTACTCCTCCTTGAGCTTCGCGCCCATGTCCGCCACGGCCTTCGCGGCGGTCATCATGTAGTCCATGGCGTCGCGCAGGTGCCAGCAGCCGCCGAGCCACGGGTTGTTGTAGTTCGTCGACGGCGTCTTCGCGGGCAGGTTCCCCGCGCGGGCGCCGAACGTGTCCGGGATCTCGTCCTCGTCGTAGCAGCGGGGCGTCGCATAGCCCGCGCCCGCGGTCTCCGTCAGGAACCCGAGCATGTTGTGATAGTCGGGCCCGCCTCTCATGGAACCGTTCCACCACAGATCGAAGACGATGCCGCTGTTGACGCCCGGCTTCCCCTCCTCGTCGAAGCGCCGCCGCATCGAATGTCCCATCTGATTCAGGGAACTCACGACGAGCGGGTCGAGGTGCGGGCTCACGGGGTTCTCGAAGGGCGGCATCCAGATCCGCCCGGGGAAGGGGCTCGACTGATGCTGGTTATAGACGATCTGCGGAAACCAGTTGTGATAGAGCTGCCGCGTCACGGCCTGCGTCTCGATCTGCGTCAGCATGTACCAGTCGCGGTTATTGTCGTGCCCGATATAGTGATGATAAAGCTCCGGGACGCGCGCCATCTCGAACTCGCCGCCCACGTTCGACATATACCAGTCGGCGACGATATTGAGGCCGTCCGGGTTCATGTTCGGCATGAGCAGCACGATCGCGTTGTCGCGGACGCGCCGGGTCTCCGGGGACTCGTCCGTCACGAAGTGGTGCGCCATCTCCGGCATCAGCTGACCGTGCGCGACCTCGGTGGCGTGCAGCCCGCCGTCGATCCACACGACCGCGACGCCTTCCCGCGCCAGCGCCCGCGCCTCCTCCTCATCGAGAATCGATCCGTAGCCTTCGTCCGGATCGCGGGCGTAGGCGAGCGTCCGCGTGATCTCCTTCAGACGCTCCACCCGGCGCAGGTTCTCCGGCGAGGAGATCGCAGCGAGGTAGAGGGGCTCGCCCCGCGTGCTCTCGCCGATCCGTTCCAGCGCCATGCGGTCGGTGGAAGCCGCGAGCGCCTCGAAGTACGCCTTGATCCCATCGTAGTTCGTGAGCCTGTAGTCCTCGCCGGGCGCGAACCCGATGATCTCGGCCGGCGTCGGCACGTCGCCACCGCCGCCGGAGTCCGTCGCGCACCCGGCCAACAGCGCCGTTGCCGGCAGCAGGGCTGCAAAACAGAGGACTACGGCTCCCGGCTGACGACCGATGGTTGCCGTCGCCCGCGTCGATTCTTGGCGGATCATGCTTCGGCCCCCTTGTCCGGTCGTACGAGTTCGAGCAGCAGGTCCAGCTTCTTCCTGGGTTCACGCGGGATTTCGGAAGGCTCCCAAAGGGCAACCAGCTGATCCAGCTCTCCCTTCCGGAGAAGGATCGGAAGGCCGAATTCTCCTCCGGACCGTCGAAAAAACTCCTCGGCGAAATCGCTCAGCTTGACCGTACGTGTCCTGGCGTCCCAGAGAAGTGTTGCAGCGTCGCGGTCGAGCCGCTTCCACGTCAAGAAGTCTCCAGATACGCCGTCGAATACGCGCTCGAGGATGAGGGTGTCCAATATCTCGTCGAGTGTCTCCCCGAGTGGGCGATCCGCGGCCGCACTCACTCCCGCCGCGGCCAGTGTCTGCTTGGCGTGACGTTTGAGGATTTCAGGCCGAACGATATAATTTTCCGTCTCGTATGCTCTCCAGTACGTGGTCGTTAGACGATCTCTCGTCGAATCCCGATGTTGTTTGCCGTCACCATCACAAATCGCGAGTCCCCGCAGTCCGGGGATCATCATGCTCATGGACCGAAAATGCCCTTCCGGTCTCCGTCCGTAGGCCCCTTCGGCCCGTTCGAGCTCCGAATCCAGGTCGGCTTCCGGGTAGTTGTCCCGTGTATAGTATACGTTGATGCCGCCGTGATCCTCCCAGACCTCAGCCACCGGATGTTCCAGTCTGGTCGCGAGCGCGTAGAGGATATCGAAATCGGTCCGCCCCTCGACGTAGAGCACGTGACCCTTCTTTCGGGCTCTGACGTAGTGCTCGGCCCCGAAGTACCGAAGAGCGTCGCGGATCTCTCGCTGCCCGCTCAGATCCTGTGCCTCTCCGGCAAGCAGGAGAGTGAGTCCGTCGTCGTCTGCTTCCCGGTATACGACCTCGGAATGGGTAGCAACGACGACCTGCGAGCCGTGCTCGGCCGCGACGCGACGGAGCAGGGTGTAGACCTGCTTCTGGCGAAGGATCTCGAGGTGTGCGTCCGGTTCGTCGATGAGCAGTACGCTGCGGGGGTGCGAATGGATGTAAGCGAGGATGAGGAGCATCTGCTGAAGTCCGCGGCCCGCGAGGGCGATCTCAAGCGCCTCCCGTACTCCGGCCTGCCGGTAGTGGAGAGCGATGCCGCCACGCACCGTCTCGGAGGGATCATCGAGTTCGATCGCGAACAAGCGACCCATCAACTGGACGATACGTCCCCAGGTATCGGGGTCCTCCCGGTGCACCATGAGACAGAGATTACGCAGCACTTGGGCCGTCTGTCCCTGGCCGAGCAGCACGTCGACCCGTCCCGGTTGCAGAAGCGGTTCCTCGATGTCGATCCCGGACATCGGGTACAGAAGCCGCACGTCGATTCCGGCGGCGGTCGCGATGGCGCCGGGATTCTCCAGGGTGTTTTCGTCCGGCGTACAATAAACGACTTCGGTACCCGAGTTGCGGAAACTCATCGTGAGGGGACAAACCCTGCCCTCGTGCAGCACGCCGAGCGTGATCTCCATCATGATGTCCGTGCGTCCGGTGCGAACCACCGTGTTGTGCCAGAACTGGCGCGTGCGCGACACGGGCACGGAGACGATGCTCAGCCGGTTTAGCGCAGTTACGGTACGCTTGCTGGGAGGTGCTTCGCCCTTGCGCTCGAACCACGTCTTCACGGCCTGCGACCAGAGCGCCAATGCCTGGATCGCGGACGTCTTGCCGCAGTTGTTCGGACCGATCAGAACGGTCGGGTGATCCAGTTCGATGCGCTGCGCATCTCCAAACTGCTTGAAGTTGCGTATCTCCAGAAAGTGAAGTGGTCTCATCCCAGATCCGGGTTCCTGTCTGCCTGTGTCTGATCTCGCTCCGCTCGATGGCTGTATCAAGGTCCCGCACGAAGCCGCGCGCGGCCCTGCACCTCCTGTCCCGGCTTCAGTCGCATGCGTTCACGGAGGTCTCGGGGTGTCACGACTCGATACCGGGAAGAGATGGTCACGGTGCTCATGGCGCAATCCTGCAATCGGTCAGTTGGGGATCACGCGGACCACGCGGCCGTTGCGGTCCACGACCTTGATGGGCCCCCGGAGGATGTCGTCGCCGTAGGGGATGCGGCGCCCCGGCGCCGCCTTGTCGCCCCGCGCCGGTCCCGCTCGATCTCCGCCCGTGGATCCGGGGATCCGGTAGATCTCGGCGAGTCCGACCTTCACGGCGTAACCGAGGTCCGCGAGCGACTGGACGGTGATGAGGCTGAGGAGGTCGCGATCGCCCGCCATCTGGAACGGCGTCATCAATTCGTGGCCGAGCGCCGATTCCCGCCAGTGGGAGTCCGCCGCCCCGGGTCCCGACGTGTTCTCGACCGGAACTTTCGCGCCATCGTTGTAGTTGGCTCCGCCCCGCTCGTCGAACGCGGCGATGGCCAGCGGGCCCGTGAAATGCGTGTCCGCGCCTGTATTGTGAATGGACGGGTTCCGGAGCAGACCGTGGTCGATCCACACGGTGCCGATCCCCAGCACGTGGCCGATCTCGTGCAGGATCACCTCCTCCACGTCCTTCGCGCTGCCCTCCTCCGCGAGGCGCGCGAGGTCGGCGGCGTCGAACTCGAGTGCGCCCATGAAGGGGAGCCTCGAGGCGTCGCGGACTCCGCACGGGCCGGCGCGGGCCAGGACCCCGTCCTCGCCGTCGATCTCCCGGACGGAGGCCACCATGACGACATCGTCGACGGTGCCGATGCGCTGTTCGCTCATGATGTCCCAGCACCCGAGCGGGGTGTCCGGCCCGAGGAGCACGTCCGGCAACTCGGTGTCCTGCAGGATCGCGGACCAGAAGTCCACCGCGTCCTCGAAGGCCTCCGCCTGGGAAGCCGTCACCTCGTCGAGGAGGATGAGGTCGATGTCGAAGGGTCGCGGGGCGGCTTCCCGCACGATCACGCGGAAGGTGAGTTCCGCCGTCGCGCCCGGTGGATCGATGGCGGTCAGGGTCGCTGTCGTGGATCCGGCGCCCAGCGGCGACAGCGTCACGACCCCGTCGGCGACGGTCGCCATCGCCACGGCGGAGTCGGCCGTGACGGCCGCGATCCGCAGGTCGGCCCCCTCCGGATCGCGGAAATACCCGGTTGCCGCGAGCATGGTCGGCTGGCCGCCGGCCTGCAGGCGCTGGGGCGCGACTTCGCGCTCGGGCACGGGCGGCGCGTTCGTCCCCTCCCCGAACAGGATGAGCGGGTCCCCCAGTCCGATCTCGATTCCGGTCACGCTTCCCGGGACTCCGGGCGCGGGGCCCGCGACCACCTGCACCTCGCTTTGGCCGCCCTCCGTCGCGGTCACGGTAATCTCGGCGCTCCGTTCGCTCCCCACCTCGAGGACCGCCGTCTCCGACGAGAGTGCGCCGCCCCGAACGGAGAGGGGAACCGTCATCGCGAACGGCGCCCCCTCCGTCACGGAGAGCGCGATCCGGGCGGGACCCGTGGCGGCGGGGTCCGGATTGTCGGTCCGCTTCAGTTCCAGCGCGAGGGCGAACGGGGCCCCGGGATTCTCCGCCAGCAGCAGCGTGTCGAGGCCGGACAGGCCGACGAACGTCCCCGCCGGCAACGTCGCCAGGCGGTTTCTGTTCAGTTGCAGCACGCGGAGCGCGGAGAGTCCGGAGAGCAGCCCCTCGGGCAGCCCCACGAGCCGGTTGCCGTACAGACGGAGCGACTCCAGGCGGGAGAGGTCCGCGAACGCACTCTCCGGGAGCGTCTCCAGTCCGTTCCGGTCCAGCCGCAATTCCGTGAGGCGGCCCAGGCCCGCGAACACGCCGGCGGGGAGCGCCTCGAGCCCGGTGTCCTGGAGCAGCAGGCTCTCCAGTTCGGCCAGGCCGGAGAAGACGCCCGCCTCCAGCGCGCCGATCCGGCCGTTGCCGAGGTAGAGCCACTTCAGGCGGCCCAGCCCGGCGAAGACGCCGTCGCCGAGGGTCGTGAAGTCGTTGCCGCCCAGGTGCAGTCGCTCCAGGCTCGAGAGTTCCGCGAACGCGCCCGCCGGCAGCGTGGCGAGCGCGTTGGCCCGCACCTCCAGCGTCTCGAGGGACGCGAGTCCCGCAAACGACTCGGCCGACAGCATGGTCAGCGCGTTGTCGCCCAGGTCCAGCGACTTCAGCCTCGCGAGCCCGGCGAACCCGTCGGCGGGCAGCGTCTCGAAACCGTTGTTCCGCAGGCGCAGCGTCTCGAGGCTCGTGAGATCGGCGAACACGCCCACCGGAAAGGCGGTGAAGCCGACGCCGGAGAGGTCCAGGTTTCTGAGGTTGTACAGGCCGGAAAGATCGCCGGGCCTGAGGGTGGGGATCTCGGTGCCCGCGAGGTTGAGCGTCGTGATACCCAGGTGCTGCGTCGTCACGGCCGAGCAACTCTCGGCGCGACTCCGGATGACGAGCGCGTCCCGGATCTCCGGAGTTCGGTCGCAAACGCCTTCCGCGATCGTCACCTGCGTTGAGGTGGCCGCTCCGAGTTCATATCCCGCGCCCGCCGCCGGCGCGTCGAGGCGGAAGAGGAAGGCTTCGCGCGCGGGCTCGATGTCGTCATCGTCGCGGATCGCGATCCGGACCTCGGCGACGCTCGTCCCCGCGGGAACGGACACCGAGCCATCGGCGCGGTAGTCCGCCGTGTCCGCGTCGGCGGTGGCCGGGTCTCCGTCCGCGCTCAGGGTGTAGCGGACGGTGATGGACGAGGCCGGCGGGGGATCGAGACGGACGGACACGATCGCATCCAGCCCCTCCGATACGTCCGGCGCCAGGGCGCCGACCGTCGCCACCGGCGTGCGCGCGGGCTCCGGCGGCGGCGAGGTGGCGCCGCCGTCGCAGGCGGCCATCGCCGCCGCGACGCACGCCAGCGTCCACCTGTTCCGTGTCCGATCCGCCATCAGGTCACCGTGAAGGCGCCGTGTCACGGGTCGCCTCGTCCAGATCCTCGTGTTCGAAGGCGGATTCCATCCGCATGATCTCCTCCGGGGAAGCGCCGAAACCTGCTGCGGTCCCGCGCCAGGCCGAAACCGCCCGCCCGACCTCGCCGACGATCCGCTTCGCGTCGTCGAGATCCAGACCATAGTACGCCGCGGTGGCGAGCGCGCGGTCCACCGACGCGGCGCCATCGTACTCGTCAATATACGTCTGTAGAAGGCGTGGGCGGATCTCTGCCGGGGTCGGGTTCAGATCATAGGCCGGGGAGAGCCGCCACCCCTGTCCGTCCTCATACAGGAAGCCGTGGTTGCGGAGGTGGTCGTCGGTATTCGAGATGAGGATGCTGAATACGACGCGGCGCCAGAGTTCGGTCAGATCACGCCGGACGGCCGCGCCGTGGCGCCGCAGAGCGTCCGCAATCTCCAGATACGACCTCGATTCGCGGTCATCGGCCCCCAACATGCTCATCGCCGACAGGAACGGCAGGCGGCGGCGCGCCTCGCGGTCGAAGCGTCGCAGGAGGAGAACGCGTCGCCCCGCAATCTGCTCGAAACGCCATACAGGCACGTCGATGCCGGCCTGTGCGGCGAGTTCGAGTGCGACGCCTTCCCACAGCACGAGATCGTGGTCGTCCCTGGCGCCGGGGAACTTCGCGATGGCCAGCCCGTGGGCGCCATCCCTCACGGCGACCTTGGGGCGGGCGCCGCCGAGCGAGGCCCCGGGTCCGATGAGAAGACGGAGATCGTCATCTCGCTCCTCCCTCCGCGTGACTCGTGTGGCTGCAGCGAGGAGCCGGCCCAGTTCGACGAGTGGGGGAACCCGCCTCTCCCCGGGCTCGGCGAGGAAGGGTCCGTCTCCGCCCGCTGAAACTAACGAGAACCTGAGCGCCCCCATGCGAGCTTCGTCATCGACGCGAAGGAGGTAGTCGGACTCGAACAGCGCGCGCGGCGTCCGTCCCTCCCGCCGGGCGCGGCGAGCCTCCTCGCGGCGCATCAGCACGCGTCCCCAGCGATCGGGCGCGGAGTCGCCAATCGATCCGAAGAGTGCTTTCCGGGTATGAAAGGGCCCGGGCCCGAGCGTCAGCGCCGGCTCGAGCGCGAACCGTCGCGGGTGGTCCAGCCAGCCGGGATCGTACTCGAACGTCGCGCTCTCCCGGTTGCCACGAACTCTGACCCAGAGCCTTCCGATGAGGAGGGGTGTGTCGTTCAGGTCCAGATGGACCCGTATCCGGCGTTCCACCTCGGTCGCCTCAATCGTCTGCGTGCTCACGCCGGGAGCGGAGCGCGGCGACGCGTACGCGCTGCGGCAGGCGTTCCTCGAGCAGGTCGAGCCCAAGTCCGTCCCGCTTGCGGTCGGCCAGTTCCGCCAGGCCGTCCTCCATCCCCAGGACAAAAAGCACGGTCGCGTAGTTGCCCATCGAGACGCCCGGATCGCCCCGCTCGACCTTGCCGAGGGTGGTTCGGCTGATCAGTGCCCGTTCCGCCATGGTCGCCGCGCGGATGCGGCGGCGGAGACGGGCATCCCTGATGTCGGAGCCGAGCTTGCGGAGGAGTCGCCGAACCGGAAGCGGCAACGTGCCGTGAAGGTTGTTCTTCATCGTAATGACCATTTTAGTATGCGGTATTGGCGATACCGTACATTATCATGGTTGTTACGGCAAGGCCGACCGCGCTCCATACGCGCGGCCCGCCTCGTCGGCGGAGACGTAGCCGTCGCGGACATCTTCGCGGACCCGGTCGCGCGGGCGCGCTGCCGGGTCGCCCAGTCCGCCTCCTCCGGGTGTCTCCAGGACGATGCGTCGGCCGGGGGGCACGACCTCGCGGCCCTTGGGCCGGAACTCGCCCACGCCCAGGACGTGGACCCGGCCCGCGGCGCCGTCGCCGCCCCCGTCGCGTCCCCGGGCCGGATTGCGGACCCGCTCGAACATCTTCGAGACGGCGAACGCCTCGTCCGCCGCGTGGGAGATCTCCATCACCTGACCCAGGCCGCCCCGGCACTTGCCCGGACCGCCGGAGTCCGGGAGATACTCCTTCCGCCAGAAGATGAGCGGCGCGACGGTCTCGGTGATCTCGATCGGCGTGCTGCGGACCCCGGAGGGGAAGGCCGTCGCCGACAGGCCGTCCTTCCCGGGGCGGGCGCCCGTGCCGCCGGCGTGGAAGGGGTTCACGACAAATGCCTCGCCGTGGTAGGGGTAAGCGCCGGTCAGGCCCGGCCCCGCCATGATGACGGGGTTCCAGAGGCACGACGCGCCTTCCGCGGGGACGGCTCCGGGCTCCAGCGCCTGTTCGAGGCAGCCGAGGACGACGTCCGGCAGCATCTGTCCGATTGCGTGGCGCGCGGAGACGGCGGCGGGAGGGGGGGCGTTGAGCAGCGATCCCGGCGGGGCGGAGACCTCGATCGCGACCAGCGACCCCGCGTTGTTCGGGACCTCGGAGCCGACGATGCAGCGCACGCCGAACGAACTGTACGCGCGCGTATAGGTCACCGGGACGTTGATGCCGCGCGACGACATGGGCGAGGTGCCGTCCCAGTCGATCCTGATGGCCCCGTCGGGCAGGACCGTGAGCGCGCACACGAGGTCGAGGTCCTCATCGTAGCCGTCGATCCGCATCCGGTTCCGGTAGGTCCCGGGGCGGAGCGCGCCGATCCGCTCCCGCATGGCCCGCCGCGAGGTGGAGATGATCGTCTCCGCCAGCGGCTCCAGGGAATCGATCCCGAATTCCGCCATCATCGCCACCAGCCGCTCGCACCCCGTGCGGTTGCAGGCGGCCAGCGAGTAGAGGTCGCCCTGGGCCACGTCCGGGTCGCGCACGTTTGCCCGCACCAGCCGCATGAGCGTCTCGTCCACCCGTCCGCCGCGGATCAGGTATCCGATGGGAAGGCGGATCCCCTCCTCGAACACCTGGTTGGCGTCCGCCCCGAAGCCGCGTCCCCCGACATCGGCGATGTGGCTCGTGGCCGCGAACAGCGCGACCGGACGCCCATCCAGGAATGTCGGCGTGACCACGGTGAAGTCGTTGAGGTGTCCGGTCCCCTCCCAGGGATCGTTCGTGATGAGGACATCGTCCTCGCGCAGCGTCTCCACGGGGAAGTCCCGAAGGAAGAACCCGACGGAGGCGGCCATGGCGTTGACGTGGCCGGGCGTGCCCGTGACGGCCTGCGCGAGCATGCGTCCGGAGAGGTCGAACACGCCGGCGGAGAGGTCGCCCGCCTCGCGCACGGGGGTCGAGAACGCGGTACGCACGAGCGTCCGCGCCTGCTCCTCGACCACGGACAGGAGCCGGCTCCACATGATCTGGCCTTCGAGCGCGGCGATGCCGGTGTGCGCGCCGCCGCCCGCCGCGCCGGAGGCTGCCGCCAAGGTGCCCGCCGCCTCCGCGCTCGCTGTCGCTTCCGCCGACGCTCTCGCCGCCCGCCGCTCGACGAAGAGGTGACCCCCGCGGACCACTCGCGCTTCCCATCCGTCCGGGACCACGGTCGTCGTCTGGTCCTCGGCGATCACGGCCGGACCCTCAACGCGGGCTCCCTCCGAGAGCGCCGCTCGCCTGTGAACCGCCGCGGTCATCGACTCTCCGCCGGATCCGTCCCACAGTTCGGTCCGGCGCTCCGGCTCCGGTTTCTTCGCGGCGGCCTGCCCCCCGGGAGACGTTCCCGCGGGAACGTCCGCTTCGGCCAGTTGGTCAACTGGCGGGGTCCGTTCACCGGGTGACGTTCCCGCGGGAACGTCCGCGGCCGGCGTCGCGGGCGCCGACACGACGAGCGTCCAGCTCAGGACCTCGATGTCCAGTCCGGGGATCGTGCGTCCGTACACGGTCTCGTAGCCGCGGTCGAACGCTTCGCGGAGGGCCGCCGCGTCACGGAGGGTTGCCCCGTCCCCGAGGTCCGCCGGGAGGTCGACGCCGATCTCGTGGCCCTGGCCCACGTAGCGCATGTAGGCGCGCGTCTTCCCGGTCGTGGCCGCTCCGGGCGCCCCGTGTGATACCACGGCCTCCGCCTCCGCCCGCATCTCGGCGAACACCTCCCGCACCACTTCCGGATCGAACGCCGAAAGTCGCATGTAGCGGCTGCGAACGACCTCGTAGGAGATGGGCGCCAGGAGGAAGCCTACGGCCGAACCCACGCCGGCGTCGGCCGGCACCAGGAAGCGGTCCACGTCCAGCTTGTCGGCGAGCCGCGCCGCGTGGATCGGGGCGGAGCCGCCGAAGGCGATGAGCGTGCGGCCGGCCACCCCCTTCCCCCACTCGACGGCGTGCGTGCGCGCCGCGTTGGACATGTTCTCGTCCACCATCTCGCTGATGCCGAGCGCGGCGAGCTTCGGGTCGAGCCCAAGTTCCCTGCCCACGCGAGCCTCGATCGCGGCTTCGGACCGCCCCCGGTCGAGGGGAATCGAGCCGCCGGCGAAAAACTCCGGATCGATCCGCCCCAGGGCGACGTCCGCGTCCGTCACCGTGGGTTCATCTCCGCCCCGTCCGTACGCCGCCGGCCCCGGCTCCGACCCGGCGCTTGCGGGCCCCACCTGGATCCGCTCCAGGTCGTCGACTCCCGCGATCGACCCGCCCCCGGCCCCGATCTCCACCATCTCGATGACGGGAATCCGCACCGGCAGCCCGCTCCCCTGCTTGAAACGGTAGCTGCGGGCGACTTCGAAGGTCCGGGAATGGAGCGGCCGACCGCCGTCGATCATGCACAGCTTCGCCGTCGTCCCGCCCATGTCGAAGGAGAGGACGTCGCCCAGGTCCAGACTTCGCGCCAGGTGGCTGGCGAGGATCGCGCCCCCGGCGGGCCCGGATTCCACGAGACGGACCGGAGCGGCGACCGCCGTCTCGAGCGTCGTGAGTCCTCCGCCCGAGGTCATGAGAAGGAAAGGACAGGCGAGGCCCGACTCCCGCAGCGACTCCGCGAGTCCCGTGAGGTAGCGGGCCATGAGCGGTTGCACGTAGGCGTTCGCGCACGCCGTCGACTGCCGCTCGTACTCGCGCACCTCCGGGCACACGTCCGAGGCCAGCGTCACCGGGAGCCCCGGCCGCCACGCCTCGAGGATCTCGCCGATCCGCCGCTCGTGATCGGGGTTGGCGTAGCCGTGGATGAGCCCGACCGCGACGGATTCCACCCCCTCCGCCTCGAGCGTCGGCAGCAGCGCGCGCACCGAATCCTCCTCCAGCGGGATGAGGACGTGTCCGCGGTGGTCGACCCGCTCCTCCACCGGGAGCCTGAGGCGGCGGGGCACCAGGGGTTCCGGACGGTCGACCCCGATGTCGTACTGCTCGAAGCGGTTCTCGTGCGCCATCTCCAGCGCGTCGCGGTGCCCGGAGGTGACGATCAGCGCCGTGCGCGCCCCCCGCCGCTCGATGATCGCGTTGGTGGCCAGCGTGGTGCCGTGGATGACGAGACGCACGGCGGAGGGCGGGACGTCCGCCAGCCCCAGCACCTTGTGCACGCCTTCCAGGACGCCGCGCTCCGGGGCCGCCGCGGTCGTAAGCACCTTCGTCGTCACGAGGCGCCCGCCGGCCTCCAACGCCACGTCCGTGAAGGTTCCCCCGATGTCGATCGCGAGCCGGGCTTCGGGCATGGGTCGGCCGCTCACCCGTCTTCCCGCAGGGGGACGGTGTAGTTCAGCGCCAGCCGTCCGCCGTCCGGGTAGATCGTCTCGCCCGTGAGGTAGGAGGCGTAGTCGCTCGCGAGGAAGACGGCCACCGTCCCGATCTCGTCCGCGTCCCCGAACCGCCCCAGCGGGGTGCGCGAGAGGATCGTGCGCCGCGCCTCCTCGTCCGCGATCACCGAGTCGAGGATGTCGGTGACGATCGTCCCCGGCCCGATCGCGTTGACCCGGATGTCATGCGGCGCGAGCGCCACCGCCATCGCCTTCGTGAGCTGCATGATCCCGCCCTTGGAGACCGCGTAGGCGAGCTGGTTCGGGATCGTCACGACCGCGTTCGTGGACGACATGTGGATGATCGCCCCCTTCACGCCGCGCTCCACCATCCGGCGCGCCACGAGACGGGAGAGGAGGAAGGTCCCGCGCAGGTTGACGCCCAGCACTCGGTCGAAGTCCTCGACCTCGGCGTCCAGAATCGAGCCCGCCGCGATGATCCCCGCGTTGTTGAGGAGGATGTCGCAGCCTCCGAAACGTTCCGTGCAGGCGTCGAGCAGGCGGGCGCAGTCGCTCTCCTCGCTCACGTCCGCGCGCACGGCGAGCGTCTCCCGGCCGGTTTCCTCCGCGATGCGTCGGGCCGTGTCCGCGCAGCGCTCCTCCAGTACGTCCCCCAGCACGACATCCGCCCCGTGACGGGCGAAGGCGAGCGCGCACGCGGCCCCGATCCCCTTCGCCGCCCCGCTGACGATCGCGGTCTTCCCCTCGAGTGTGATCATGCTGAGCCCTTCCTGATTCGACCCTGGTTCGCCGGATGCTTTCTGCGGTGGCAGTCTCGCTCTGAGTCACTCCGCTGCTGCCTCCTCCGCTGCTGCCTCCTCCGCTGCTGCCTCCCGCGTCGATGATCCCAAGTTGACCATCGAAGCGAAGCTGGGGAGGTCGGAGCGGCGGTTCCCATGGTATCGACAAAGGCGGCGTCTGGCATGCAGCAGCAGGGTGTTCCCCACGGCGGGTCGCGGTGTCGCCCTTTCGTGAACCGGACCCCGTCACGGTATCTTTCTGATATATACCAGAAAACCGGAGCATGCCATGAAGAAAAGCACTCCAGACTCGCTGTCCGACGCTTCGCCGGATCCCCTGCCCGAACCCGAGCGGGTGACGATCGACGAAGCGGGGCGGCTGGTGGTTCCCGCGCGCTTTCGGAAGGCGCTCGGCATCCGGGGCCGGCAGCAGTTGGTGGTTGGCCTGGAGGGCGACACGATCCGGCTGCGCACCCCGAGCGCGGCCCTCGCGCGCCTTCAGGCCATCGCGCGGCAGAAGCGACGGGGGTCCGAGAGCGTCGTCGATGAGTTCATCCTGGAACGGCGAGCCGAAGCCGCCCGTGACTGAGCCGGTCGCGAGCGTTCTGGACGCTTCAGCCGTCTTGGCGGCGCTGTTCGAGGAGCCCGGCGCGAAGCGCGTCGTCCGCGCGCTTGAACGTGGCGCGGCCATGTCGTCCGTGAACGTGGCCGAAGTCGCGGCGCGGCTCTCGCAGAGCGACTGGACCGCGGGAGCGGTGGCCAGCGTCTTCGATGAACCGGGGATCGAGATCATTCCCTTCGACCGCGAGACCGCCCTGCTCAGCGGCGCCTACCGCCGGAGGACACGGCACCTCGGCCTCGGACTGGGAGATCGGGCGTGCCTGGCCACCGCGTGCCGACTCGGTCTCCCGGTACTCACCGCCGACCGGAGCTGGGCCGAAGTCTCCATCGCCGGGGTGACGGTCGTGCTGATCCGGTAGAGGAACTGCCGGGTACAGGGTCGGCAGGCCGCACGCTGCCGAGGGGCGCTTAGGAAGTCGTCGTGACTACGAATCTCGATCGCGCGAGCTTGGTGTCGCGAAACGTAGCTATCGAATCTGTCAACCTCACCCATGCCGAGATGAGGACGGGTTTCGATCCCTTCGATCCGCCGGAAGTTGCTCAGCTGACACAGCGATTTCGATGCCGATTCGAGTTGCCGCCCAGCCGATTGGACTGCTTGTTTGTGCAAGTCAACCTGATACTTGAAGGCACTGGAGCCGAGAACGCTGAACAGGAGCAGGAACTCGTCAGCATCGACGCGACGTTTTTGGCAGTGTATCGCTTGGAAGACGCCAGTTCGTATCCGAGGGATGCCTTGGGACACTTCGCCGAATTGAACGGCACCTACAACGTGTGGCCGTACTGGCGGGAGCTGGTTCAGACCTTTGCGGCCCGCGCCGGTATGGGTGGCTTGGTGGTCCCTGTCTTCAAGCCGCCGATCCGGCCCGTCGAAGAAGCCGAGCAGGTTTCGCCGCCTGAGGAGTCGGCATTGCTCGAATCGGGGAATCAGTGACAAGCGGCGGAGGTGACGAGCTGCGACAGCGTGGCGACGATTGGGTCGAACTTGTCCGCCACAATCAAGGCGGCGGGATCGACTTCGACAAGCTCGAGGCAGCGCGCCGCCGGCTCGGAATCGAGGGTGACCGCGAGAGGTGGCCGAAGGAGTACGATGACCCGGCGTTCAGTCGCCGCGTGCTCGGCCTCGACCAGGAGTGATCTCGCTCGGCTGACTGCAGGTCCCTCATCGCCACGTCCGCGCGTTCCCGCGGGAACGTCTCCGGACGCGCGGCATCCCGGGTGCAGTCCCGTCTCACGACGCTCACGAGGTGCAACCCTCCGGGAAGGACGCTTGTCTACAGGACGTGTTGATTTTTCAGCACACTCGTGCCAGGTTGACTTGGGCAGAGGGAACACCGGCCCCCGAATACCGGCCCCGGAGCGTTCGTGAGACGTCGCAGGAGAAGGAGACGACCGCAGTGAAGCCACTCCCGGAACTGAGCAGACGAGAGCGCGAGGTCATGGATCTCGTGTACGAACTGGGGAACCCAACGGCCGCGCAGATCCAGGAGAACATGGCGGACCCTCCGACCTACTCGGCCGTCCGCTCGATCCTGCGGGGTCTCGTGAACAAGGGACACCTGGTGAGTGAAGCGGACGGACCGCGCTATCTCTATTCGCCCACGATGCCCGCCCTGCGCGCCCGGCGCTCGGCCATGCGCCGCGTGCTCAAGACTTTCTTCGGCGACTCGGTGGAGGGGGCGGTGGCCACGCTGCTCGAGCTTCGCGAGGGCGGCCTCACGCCGGAGGAACACGCCCGCCTCCGGGAGATGATCGAGAAGGCGGCGGAGGAGGGACGGTGATCCCCGCCGTGGTGCTGACGGCACAGGTCACGCTGCTGCTGTTGCTGGCGCTCGCGCTCGCGTGGTTCGGACGGCGGGGAGCTTCGGGGACCCTGCATCTGCTTTGGACCGCGACGTTCGCCCTCGTCCTCGTGTTGCCTCTGCTGAGCCTCTTCGGTCCCTCGTGGGAGGTGCCGCTCCTTCCGGCCCGTGGTGGCGACCGTGGTGGCGAGTCGGCCCCGGCCGTGGTCGATGCCGCCGCCTCTCGGACCCTTGACCCCACCCTCGATGCCCCCGGCTCCATGCCGACGCTGGAGACCGGCGAAGCGCGGGAGGCCCTGGTCCCGGCAGAGCGGCCCGGACTGGCCGCGCGGGACGGGCTGGCGGGGCGCGCCGGGCTGCCGGGGCGCGCCGACGCGGCGGGAAGCGCTGCCAACGCCGCCACGGGGCGCTCCGCCGTCCGGATCGCGTGGATCGCGTGGCTGGCCGGCTGCGCCCTCTCGCTGGTCTCGCTCGCCTTCGCCGTCCTCCGGCTGCGGAAGCTGGTGCGGACGGCCCGGCCCGTGCGCGACCCCGGCTGGGTGCGCGAGGCCGAGAAGCTGCGGCGCCGGCTGGGCCTCCGCGGCGAGGTCCGGCTCCTCTCCGGTGAGGCGGTCGCCACGCCGATGACGGGCGGGCTGTGGAAGCCGGTGATCCTGCTCCCCGCGGCGGCGGCGGAATGGAGCCCCGAACGGCGGGCGGTGGTGCTGACCCACGAACTCATCCATATCCGCCGAAGAGACGTGCTGCGGCAGCTCGTGCGGCGGATCGTGCTCGCCCTCTACTGGTTCCATCCCCTCGGCTGGTTCGCGGCACGACGCGCGGAGATCGCCAGCGAGAAGGCGTGCGACGAGGAGGTGCTCGCGCTCGGAGCGCGTCCCTCCGACTACGCTCGCCTCCTTCTGCGGCTCGCGTCCGCCCGCGGCCGTCGTCCGAACGTACTCGCGCTCCCCCTCGTAAGAACCTCGCAACTGGAGACAAGAATCGTGGCCATTCTGAACCGCAGGCGCCCGCGTCCCAGCGTGACCCGGACTGCCGTGACCTTGACGATCGTAGGCTCGGCGGCGGTCTCTGTCGCTGCCGCCCGTCCCGTCCCGTTCGACGAAGCTCCGGCGCCATCTCACGAAGCCGGGCCCGCCCGGGAGGACGCGCCTCCGGCCGCAAGCGACGCCCCTCCGGCCGCAATCCCGGCACCGCGCGAGCGAAAACTCGCCGTTGCCGCCCAGGTGGAACCCCAGGCAGGGGGCGCAATGGCCATGCCCGCTCGCCCAGCGGCGTCCCTCGACCGGCTCCCCCGGCAGGAGATCCAGTGCCCGTGGGCCGGCAGCGATTCGATACGCACGATGAGGGTAGGCGGGGGCCTGCGGGTCACCCGTTGGAGCCAGGGAGACCGCACGATCGAGAGATCGGTTGAGGGGATGCACCTGTGCATGCGGACACACGGCGACGTGGTGATGAGCGACGACGGCACCGAGGTCCGAGCCGTGGGCGCGGACAGCTGGCTTCTTCTCGAGTCGAGGGAAGACCAGACCCGCCGCCTCGTGATCACCGAGGGCCCCGGCGGCATCGAATACGAGTGGAGCGTCGACGGCGTGCGCGGGACCTTCGACGCCGAGGCACGCGAGTGGCACGATCTGATGCTCCGGATCATGCACGGGTATCGGGAGGTGATGGAGATTCGGGGGGAGGAGTCCACTCTGCGCGGCCGGATCTCCGGGCACCGGGGTCATGTCAGCGGTCTGCGCGGCCGGATCTCCGGGCACCGGGGTCACGTCAGCGGTCTGCGCGGCCGGATGTCCGGATACCGGGGTCACATCAGCGGTCTGCGCGGCCGGATGTCCGGGTACCGGGGTCATGTCAGCGGTCTGCGCGGCCTGATCTCCTCCTACCGCGGCCGGATCTCTTCTTTGAACGCCGCAATGCGGCTGGCGGCGAGAGCCGAAACCCGGGCAGCGCTGGAGGATGAGCTTCGGGAGTTGGAGTCGCGGATGCGGCGGACCGAGGAGGAAATCGCCGCGTACGACCTGGACGGGAAACTCCAGGAAGTTGAGGAGCAGATCGCGGCCTACGACGCGGAGGGAAAAACCCGCGAAGTGGAGCAGCAGATCGAAGACTACGACGCGTCGGGGAAGGTCGCGGCCATCGAAGCCGAGATCGAGGCGTACGATCTTGAGGGGAAGACGCGCGAGATCGAGCGGCTGATCGAGGAACTGGACACGGACCGCCGCATCGAGGAGATCGAAGACTCGCTCGAGGACGAAATCGCCGCGCTCCGCCGCCTCGTGGGCTCGGCGGCGGGCGTCGAATGATGTATGGAGGAAGGAACCCCGCCCTGCTCGCCGTGGCGTGGGTCACCCTCGCCGGGTGCGGCGACAACGCGCCTCCGCCCGGCTGGACCACGGTGCGGGACACCCTGCCGTCGGGCACGATCCGCGTCACGAACGTTCCGAGTCCGGATGCCTCCCCCACCTGGACACTGGTCGAGGAACTGCGCGTCGGTACGGTTGAGGGGGCCGGACCGGACGCGTTCGGGCGTCTGAAGAGTCTCGTCGTGCTGGAGGACGGGCGGTTCGCCGTCCTCGATTCGCAGGCGCAGGAACTCCGCGTCTTCGAACCCGATGGCGCTCATCTCGCGACGCATGGCCGTAAAGGCGAGGGGCCCGGTGAGTTCGCGAACGCGACGGGGCTCATGCTGGATCCGCGGGGCCGCATCTGGGTCCCGGATACGCGCAACGGGCGGATGTCGGTCTTCGATCCCGAGGACGGTTTCGTCGAGTCCTTCCCGTTCGCCGATGCGAACTTCAACGCGACCTGGAACGGCGCGATGGTGAACGGGAACCGCATCTACCGGCCTTGGCGGTCCGGGAACCGGAGACGACTGCACGTCTACGATTTCACGATGACCCGGGTAGACTCGCTGCCGCTGCCGGGTGAAGTCCCGGAAGACGAAGAGTGGGATCCCGCGAGCCAGCCCGGCGCCTTCTACCAGGAGACGGGCGGCGGCTACATGGCGTATTCGATCCCGTTCTACGCGGCCGAGATCCGACACATCGATCCGCAGGGCGCTTTCTGGTCGACGCGGGCCGGCGACCCGCAATACCGCATCAAGCGGTGGCGGCCCGGCGGCGACACCACGCTTCTCGTCGAGACCCGGCGACCGCCCGTCGCCGTCCCCGCCGTCGAGCGCGACTCCGTCATCGACATGATGCGGCAGATGACCTCGAATATGGGCGTGGCCGAATGGGACTGGTCCCGGGTCCCCACCGTCAGTCCCGCCGTCGAGGACATCTTTACTTCAGCGGAGGGCAACGTGTGGGTTCGCACGCCGTCCGGCGGCGCGGAAGTCCTCTTCGATGTCTACTCCGGGGACGGCGCGTACCTCGGAACCGCCAGCCTGGGGCTCGGCCTCAACCTCTTCGATCAGGTGACCCCGGTCGTGCGCGGCGATCGGGTCTGGCTGATCGTGACGGACGAACTCGACGTGCCCTACGTCATGCGCGCACGCATCGCGCCCGCCGTCCGGTAAGCTCGGCGGGCTGACGTCGAAACCGCCGGGAGACGTTCCCGCGGGAACGTCTGGCAGCGTTACCCGAGCAGTTCCGCGATGGTGCGATGCCGATACTCGAAGATCCGGTCGAGATCCGGGTGGACGAACCGGCGGTCGATCAGCGCGCCGCCCGGAACGGCGTAGGTGACGCGGTCCTCCACGCGCGTGCCCTCGTCCTCCGAGCGGAAGCGGTGCTCGTGGATCCACTTCCGGTACGGGCCGCGGCGCTGCTCGTCGACGAAGCCGTGTGGCGGATCCCAGCGGGTGATCTCGCTCCGCCAGCGGAGAGGGACACCCCGCAGGCGCAGGCGATAGTCGATCAGGGTTCCCACTCCCATCTCGATCGGAGGCGGGGTCACGACCCGGAACTTCACCCAGGGCGGCGTGATCCGCTCCAGGTTATGGGCGTCGGAGAAGAACGCGAAGGTCCGCTCGAGCGGGCATGGCACCCACTGAAAGACGGTGAAGACGCGGTCCTTCACGGGACCTCGTCAGGTCGGAGCGCGGCGAGACGTTCCCGCGGGAACGTCTCCTACCCTGCGCATCGCGACACTTCGGGGTGTGCGGTCCAGCGCTCGAACGCCTCTCCGTCGGTCTCCAGTTCGACCGCGGTCGCGGCGCCCGGTGCGAGATCCGTGCGCTGTGTAGGCCCCAGTTCCGTGCCCGACGACAGGTGGACTTCGACCCGAACGGCGCAGAGCGTCTCGCCCGTCGTGTTCTCCACGGTCCCGGCGAACGCGCTCGCACCCGGGTTGAAGGAGAGGATCAGGCGCGCCCCGCGTCGCGTCGCGTCCCACGTCTCGTCTCGTCCGAGGTACTCGCCCGATTCTTCGCCCTCGTCCCCCTCGTCGTGTCCGCCCTCGCCGCCGTGTTCACCGCTATTGCCGTCGTGCTCCCCGCGCCCCTCGCCGTGCTCACCCTCGCCTTCCTCGCCGCCTTCCCCGTGCTCGCCCTCCTCCTCGTCCTCTCCCACGCCGGCCGCCGAGAGCTTCCGGTGCATGCCGCGCACGTTGAGTTCACGCCAGTCGTCGTACCGGTCCCAGTGGCTGTAGTCCTCCATGACGACGGTCTCGGCCGTCTCGTCCTCGCTCAGGCCCGCCTCGACGGCGGCCCGCACGGCCGCGTCCAGGTCCCGGTAGTAGGTCAACTGCCGCTCAATGGCGGCGCGGTCTCCCGATGGCCCGTGCCCGAACACGATCGTCTCGAACGGGATCTCGAGCAGGCCCTCGATCGCGCCGAACATGTCGGGGAAGTGGAAGCTGGAGAGGTCCTGGTACCCGAACCGGTCGCGCGACACGAAGTCCACCGCGAAGGCAAGGCTGTGCGCCGGCAGGAAGCCGACGGCGATGTCGTCGCTGTGGCTTCGGCCCAGGTAGTGGAGTTCGATCTCGCCGCCCGCGAGCGTCATCGTCTCATCGAAGGTGGCCGTGGGCGGGGGAAGGTCGGGATTCGCGGCTTCCCGTAGCGGCGCGTCCGCGTTCCGGTGCGCGTAGATGGGGACATCGGCCCCGAACGCCTCGCGCAGCACCTCGGCGCCCGTCGCGTGGTCCGCGTGGTTGTGGCTGTACACGATGGCCACGAGTTCGACCCCCGGCGCGACGCGGCGGATCTCCTCCGCATAGGTGCCGGCCGCCTCGACGGAGATCGGATCGAAGGCGAAGACCCCCTCCGAGGTCACGGCGAACAGGGCATTGTGTCCGATCCAGCGGAACTGGTACACCCCCTCGGCGACCTCCGTCGTCTCGAACTGCGGCGTCGCGTCGGCGGCGGCAGCGGTCGCGGCCCCCGAGGGTTCGTCGGATGGCGCCTCTCCTCCTCCGCAGCCGACCCACGCGGCGGAGGCGCCAAGAGCGACGAGAGTGAGATGCGGGATACGAGAGATCAGAGGGGTCGGCGTGCCGGTGAACGAACCGGAAGAGCACTTGCGGATCATATCTACTACCTCCATAGTAGGCGGCGCGGAATCGGCCGTGGAGACGGGTCGGGCACCGCGCCTACACCCGAACGAACCTAAGCCGCGACAGGGGGCTGCCAAGATGAGGCGGATGTCACGACCGAATGCCAGCCTTGGACCGCGGCTCGCCGCGGCATGCGCCGCCGGATTGGTGGCGGCACTCGGGGTGGTGCTTGGGGCGACGTGCGCGGCCGTGCTCGGGGCGGCGGGTCTTCATGCCCAGGAGATCGTCGACCTTCCAGCCGACGATGTCTCCGTCTCGCCGGACCTCGAGTTGGTGTACAACATCGGATCCGCCGCAGCGGCGGCCGAATGGGAGGAGTTCACCTCCATCTCCGGCGTCGCCTTCGACGGCGCGAGCAACCTCTATCTGCTGGACGGGACACAGACATCTGCCGACGTGCGCGTCGTCGTGGTGGACGCGGCGGGCGGATTCGTGAACAGCTTCGGTCGCGCCGGTGACGGCCCGGGCGAGTTCCGCGCCGCGACGCAACTCGTGGTGTGGGAGGACGGGCAGGTCCTGGTCGAGGACATGATGTACGCTGGATACCACGTGTTCAGTCCCGCCGGCGAGTTCGAGCGCATGGTGAGAGAGAGTGGAGGGGGCCTGGTCGCGATGGCGCGCCGCCCGGGCCTCCGCCCCGAGCGGACGGGCGCCCGCACCCTGATCGGGCACAGCCGGCGCACGATCCAGCGCGTGGACATGTCCTCGGAGGATGTCCGGGATCAGGTACTCGTCGAGGCATGGGCGCCGGTCGAGGACGAGGGCCCGCGGAGCGGCGATCTCGAAGACATGATCGGCGAGGCATGGGGGTTCGAACCGGACCTCCTGTTCGACGCGCTGCCTTCGGGCGGCGTCGCGTTCTCGGACTCGTCGGCCTGGGCCATCAAGCTCACCGATCCGTCGGGCACGGTCTCGCGTATCCTGCGCCGTCCCATCCGGCCGCTGGCCGTGACGGAGGAGATGGAGGAGGTGGAGCGCGAACGGCGGCTCGAGATCGAGAGCAATCGCACGCTCACCCAGCGCGGGGGCCCACCGCCCCCCTCGGTCCTCGAGTTCATCGACAACTACAGGTCGCTGCAACGCGAGGCGGTCGAGAACATGCGGTTCTTTCCCGAAGTGCCCCTCATCGCGGCCGTGCGCACGGCCTGGGACGGCGCGCTGTGGGTCCAGCGGAGCACGGAGCCGGGCGCGGACGAGCCGGGCCCCATCGACGTGATCGCGCCGGACGGACGCTACCTGGGCACGCTCCAGACAGGGACCGCGGCGCTGCCCGACATGCCGGACGCCTTCGGCCCGGGCGGCCTCGTCGCGTTCATCGGAGCGGACGAGTTCGACGTCCCCGTCATCACCGTGTGGCGGCTCCCGCCCGCGATCCGCCTGGAATCCGCGCGACCTCCCCCGGCTCGATGAACCTCCACCGGCTCGATGAAGGGAACCTCCTGATGGGACGGAGATCGCGAGCGACCGTCCTTACCGGGACGTTCCTCAACGGAGTGTTCGTCGCTGCGTTGGGAGCCGCCGGCCTGCAAGCCCAGGAGGTCGTCGATCTTCCCGCCGAGGATCTTCCCCTGTCGCCGGATCTCCAGCTCGTGTACCGCCTCGGGTCGGCCGCGGCGACGGCCGAGTGGGAGCAGTTCTCCGCCATCCAGAACGTAGCCTTCGACGGTGCGGGCAACCTCTACCTGCTGAACGGGGCGAGACTGGCGGGCACCTCGCATGTGGTCGTGGTGAACGCCGTCGGTCAATACGTGCGCGACTTCGGTCGCGCCGGCGGGGGTCCGGGCGAGTTCCGCGCGCCGACCCAACTCGTCGTGTGGGAGGACGGTCGCGCGGTCGTCGAGGATATGATGCGCAGGGGATACCACATCTTCAGTCCCAACGGCGAGTTCGAAGACACCGTGCGGGAATCGGGCTCGGGGTTCGGCATCGCGAGCCGCCCGGGACTCCGACCGGCATGGACGGGTTCCCGGTCGCTGATCGGTCGCAGCGAGCGTTCGATCGTGCGGGTCGATATGTCGTCGGAGGAAGTGGCGGAGCACACGCTGGTGGAGGCCTGGCCCCCGCATCAGCGGGAGGAAAGCCGCGACCGCGGCAACAGGGAGATCGAGGACATAATCGGCGAAGTATGGGGGTTCGAGCCGGAGGTCCTGTTCGACGTGCTGCCTTCGGGCAAGGTCGTGTTCTCGGATTCCTCGGGCTACGCCCTGAAGCTCACCGATCCTTCCGGCACGGTATCGCGGATCCTGCGCCGACCCATCCAGCCGCTGCCAGTGACGGACGAGATGAAACGCACGGAGCGCGAACGTCTGGTCGAGATACGACGGAGCCGAAGGGACACATGGTTCGGGACGCCGACGCCGGAGATGGTCGCGCTCGTGAATGACGTCAAGACGGCTTGGCTGGCGGCTGCGGAGAACATGCGGTTCTTCCCGGAAGTGCCCCTCATCGCGGCCGTGCGCGCCACTTGGGACGGCACGCTGTGGGTCCAGCGGAGCACGGAGCCGGGCGCGGACGAGCCGGGCCCCATCGACGTGATCGCGCCGGACGGACGCTACCTGGGCACGCTCCAGACAGGGACCGCGGCGCTGCCCGACATGCCGGACGCCTTCGGCCCGGGCGGCCTCGTCGCGTTCATCGGAGCGGACGAGTTCGACGTCCCCGTCATCACCGTGTGGCGGCTCCCGCCCGCGATCCGCCTGGAATCCGCGCGACCTCCCCCGGGCGCGGGCCGGTCCGCGCTCACTCGGTAACGGTTCAAGGCGCCAGCCATTCCGGCACACGGGGGACACCCGCAAGACGGCGCACCAGCCGCCGCCGCGAGATGGCCACGGTCGCGCGGGAGCGCTCCCCCGTCACCGTCGCATCGATCTCCCGTGCAGCCCGCAGTCCCGACTGGAGAGCTCCCTGCATCCACCCCCGGTCCCCCGAGGCGTGCTCGCCGGCGAAGTGAATGGGGCCTTCGGGCGATGCCAGTTCCGGGAGTTCCGAGAACGGGGGGTTGTACTGCGTGTAGGCCGCCCCGATCCAGGGCTGGTCCTCCCACGCGAAGTGGGTTCCGTGCTCCGCGACCTCGCGTGAGCCGGGGAACAGGCCATCGAAGCGGTCGATGAAGTCGGGCACGATGGCGCCGGCCTCCATCGCCGCGACCGCGCGAGCCATGTCTCCGAACAGGTAGGACATCAGAATCCCCCGAGGCCCTTCCTGGTTCCAGGTGGGATGCCAGAACTCCGAGAATCCCTCCACAAGCGACAACCCCCATCCGTTCAAGCCGTCGTCCTCCCAGGCTCGTTCCGCGTACTGGACGTAGACCCGGGTGACGTCTTCGTAGGAGGTGGCTTCGAACGCCGCTCGCTTTGCTTCCGAGAGGACGGGGTCGAACACGATCTGGTCGATGACGGGGAGGGGGACCGTGCAGATGAGGCGCGCGCCCCTCAGTTCCTCCGCGTCGTCGTCGGCTCCGTGGGTGGCCACGACCCCGCCGTCGTCCCGGACCACCCTCGTCACCGGCGACCCGTACCGCACACGGTCTCCGAGCGCCTCGGCGAAGGCCATCGGCAAGGCATCGGTCCCGGCCGGCATCTTGAGCCACGCGTCCCGCCCTCCGGCGAGGAACACGTCCGGCGTCTCCCGGTAGGGGTCCCCCTGATCGGGAACGATGAGGTACTCGCCTTCCTGCGTATAGAAGGGAGATGTCTCGATGCCGAAGTGGTCGATGTAGCCGAGCGTTCGGTCATGGTCGGGCGGGATGCGGGCCGGGCCGGATTCGGCGATGAGCCCGTCGTCGAAGGGCTCGCGAAGTGTCTGCGCCCGGCCCCCGGCTGCGTCCCTTGCTTCCAGAACCCGGACATCGTGCCCCGCGCGGACCAACTCGTACGCGGCGACCAGCCCGGACAGACCGGCGCCCACCACGATCACGTCGATCTGATCCTGAGGCGGCGGCGGTGGTGGAGGCGGCGCGGGGGGCACACCGACGACCGGACCCATGCCGTTGTCCGAGCAGCCGGCGCCCAGGGAGAGAGAGACCAGGGCGCCGCTGCCCCGGACGAGAAAGTTCCGGCGGCTGACAGTTGCCTTCTTCATGACCGGTTGAAGGTGTTCCGTACTCGGAGCGAGCGCCGGAAGTAGGCCGTCCAGATCGTCGCCCACGCCAGGGATCCGAGCACGATGACCGCGAGGATCGCGATCGCGGCCGCCCATTCCTCGGGGCTCCTCTGCGCCCGCCCGCCCGTCTCCTGATAGAAAGGGACGGCGGCCGCGCGCAGCGTGATCGGGAGGGCGATGACCCACAGCGCGACGATGTTCCACCTCGGGGCTCGGGACGACTTCACGAGGATGAGAGCGAGCGGGGAAGCGAGGAGCAGGAAGATCGCGATCAGCAGCCAGAGGGCGTAGTCGAGAAACCACCCCGACAAGCCCGCCGAATGGAGGAGCAGGAAGGGGATGGAACCAAGAAGGTAAACCAGCAGCCAGCCTCCCACGCCGACGGGCGTGCTCCCGTTGCTCGCGGTGCTGGCGTGCGCGTCTGGTCCCATCGGCTTTCCCGGTTTCGGTTCGCGGTGTGCCCGAGGAAACTAGGGCCGAGGCGTCCCCGGTGAATCCAGCCGGGCCGGCCGGGCCCGCTTGACATTACCCCGGCCCGCCGGCATCGTCTCGCGCGATCCGAATAAAAACCGAATAACAACACTCACGGAGCATCCATGTCCTACGCCGAACGTCTGACCGCCGACCTTTCCATGTCCATGCACCTGTTCAAGAAGACCCTCGAGACGTTCACGGAGGACGACTCGGGTTTCGGGCCCAACCCGGATGTCTTCACCGTGGCCGGCCACGTGGCGCACGCCGCCGGTACGGTCGACTGGTTCGTCGACGGCGCCTTCGGCGACGGCTGGAACATGGACTTCGAGGGACATCTCGAGGAGGCGAGGGCCGTGACTTCACTCGCCGAAGCGATCGCCTGGGTCGACCGGGCCTACGGCCGCGCGATCGAGGTCATCGGGTCCGCGTCGGACGAGGATCTCCGCGCGCCGATCGGCGATCCCAGGATCATGGAAGGCCAGCCGCGAGGGGCGGTCGTGAACGGGATCACGGATCACACGGCGCACCACCGGGGCGCGCTCACGGTCTATGCGCGTCTGCTCGGCAAGGTGCCGGTGATGCCCTACGCGTAAGGCGTTGCGAGGGGCGCCAGCGCGAGCGGGTCGCGCCGGAAGGGTGAAGGAGCGGCTAGATCTCGCGCACGAAGATCTGCGCGGCGGATTCGCGGCGCAGCGCGAGGAGGGTGCCCTCGACGGAGATGATTGGGTCCCCCGCGGGAGAATTGCGGACGCGGCGCAGTCGGCAGCCCGGCAGGATGCCGCGCTCAAGGAGGGGTTCGACTTCCTCGTTCGGGGCGTCGATGCGCTCGAGTTCGACCGCCTGCCGCAGCGGTGCGTCCATCAGCGACGTACGGGAAGACGCAGGGGAACCGTTCGCGGAGTTCGAGACCGCCAGCCGTTCGGCTGCCGCGACTTCGCCGTTCGATCTTCCGTTTTTCACGCCGCGTTGCCCCCTCAACCTGGTTTGACCATCGAAGCAGAACATACTAGCGTCCTCCCCGGTTGAGAACCAGTCTCAACTAACGATAATCGTTATCGGTTGTTTCCCGTCATGTCCCCAGTCGCGACCGCGCCACGCGCCGGAAGCCCCCGCACGGATGTCCCGGATTCGGGGCCGCCCGTGGTCGCGCTCATCGGGCCGCCCAACTCCGGCAAGACGACGCTCTTCAACCGTCTGACGGGGCTGCGCCAGAAGGTCGCGAACTATCCCGGCGTCACGGTCGAGAAGCACGTCGGCCGGGCGCGCTTCGCGTCGGGCGTCGAGTTGGACATCGTCGACCTGCCCGGGGTGAGCGGCTTCTCGGCCCGTTCCGCGGACGAGCGCATCACGCGCGACGCGCTGGAGGGCCGAATCGAAGGGCTGCGGGCGCCCGAGGCCATCGTACTCATCGTAGACGCCGTCCGGCTCGAGACGCAGCTCATGCTCGTCGGCCCCGTCCTCGAACGCGAGCGCCCCACGCTGCTCGTCCTCAACATGGCGGACGAACTCGAGGCGGGGGGTGGCGGCCTGGACGACGAGGCGCTCGCCGAAGCGTTCGGGGTGGAGGTTGTCCGCACAGACGCCCGGACGGGGCGCGGTGTGGAAGCGGTCGCCGACTTCCTGGACCGGGTGGCCGTGCGCCCGTCGGCGCCCGAGACCCGCGCGAAGTCGGGGTCGGCGTCGGCGTCGGCGTCGGGATCCCGGGTGCGAGCCGGACTCCCCACGCTCGACGCGCTCTCCCGCCGTCGCGAAGCCGTCCAGCAGGCGCTCGCGGCGGCGCAATACAGCTCGGCCGGTCCGCCGAAGCTGACGCAACGTCTCGACGCGGTCTTCCTGCACCGGATCGCGGGGCCAGCGGTCTTCCTCGTCATCGCGGTGCTCGTCTTCCAGGCCATCTTCGCCTGGGCCACGCCGATCATGGACGGGGTCGAACTCGCCATCGCCTCCTCCGGCGAGTGGGTCGCGGCGCGTCTTCCGGCGAGCTGGTTCCGCGACCTCCTCATCGACGGCGTGTGGGCGGGGGTGGGCTCCGTCCTCGTTTTCCTCCCCCAGATCCTCATCCTCTTCCTCTTCCTGGGGATCCTGGAGGACTCCGGCTACATGGCGCGGGCCGCGGTGATCGCCGACCGCACGATGCTGAGGGTCGGCCTTCAGGGACGCGCGTTCCTGCCGCTCCTCTCGGCCTACGCGTGCGCGGTCCCGGCGATCCTCTCCTCGCGCACCGTGGAGGACGAGCGCGACCGGATGGCGACCATGTTCATCGCCCCGTTCATGACCTGCTCGGCGCGGCTGCCGGTGTACGCGCTCCTGATCGCGGCGTTCATCCCCGAGCGTCCGCTGCTGGGGCCGTTCGTCGGGACGCGGGCCGCCACGATGCTCGGCCTCTACGCGCTGGGGCTCGCCGCGGCGGTCGGCACCGCCTTCCTCCTCCGCCGCACCCTGCTGCGCGGGAAGCCGTCCGGGTTCGTGATGGAGCTGCCGCCGTACCGGATCCCCTCGCTGCGGACGCTCGGGCTTCGGCTGCTTGACCGTAGCAAGATTTTCCTCCGGAGGGTCGGGAAGATCATCCTCGCCGTGACCGTCGTCCTCTGGGTCCTGGCTCAGTTCCCGCGGGTCGACGGCGCCCCGCCGCCGGTCGAGGAGAGCGCGCTCGGACAGATGGGGCAGGTGATCGAGCCGGCGATCGAACCGCTCGGGTTCGACTGGAGGATCGGAGTGGGTCTCGTCTCCTCCCTCGCCGCGCGCGAGGTCATCGTCGGCACGCTCGGCACGATCTACGGAATCGAGGACACCGACGAGACGTCCCTCGAACTGCGGGCCGCCCTGCAGCGGGATCTGGATTTCGGGGGGGCGGTGGCGCTGCTCGTCTTCTTCGTGTTCGCGCTTCAGTGCATGTCCACGGTTGCCATGATGCGGAGGGAGACGGCCGGCTGGAAATGGCCGCTGACCCAGTTCGGCTACATGCTCGCCCTCGCCTACGCCGGGGCCCTGGCCGCAAACCAACTGTTCTGACGCGCCCCCCTGGGGTCGCTCAGACGGCGTCTTCTCGCCCCTGAACGCCGGCCCGGTCGCGGAAGAAGACGGGGTAGAGCAGGGCGTTGGCGAGCGCTACGACAGTGAAGACGATGAGCGCGTCGACCATACTCCAGTAGTAGAAGGGCCGGATCCCGGCCACGTAGTGGTTCATGTAGATGGCGGCCAGCGCGCAGAAGAAGGCCGCCATCAACAGGTAGCTCTTCAGGCTGCGGACCCAGAGCGAGCCCTTGAGCACGGGGTTCAGGAGATGGAAGACGACCGCGGCGACGAACCACATCGCGTAGTTGTAGCCCAGCGAGATCATGAAGTCGGTGGACGAGAAGTCCTGGTCGAATGCCTCCGGGAAGAGGGGCAGCGGGCGGTGCATGGGCTCCATGATGGTGAAGCCTTCGATGAACCCTCCCACGGTGTAGCGCACGACGTTCAGCAGCACGACGAGGCCCGCCAGCTTCAGGATGGTTTTCACTCGGCCTCCTCTCGGCTTTGCCACGGATCGGTCCGGGCGAGACTATCCATCGCGAGGGTCGGAAACAACAGACGACGTGACGAGGAAAAGGGGCCGCCGATGAGAGCCGGTATCGGGACAATGTGTGTGCTCGCGGGGGTCGCGTGGGCCGGTGCGCTCGGGTGCGGTGGGGAGCCTGCAACGGAGGCTCCGGCGGACGGCACTCCCTTCCACATCCTCGTCACGAACGACGACGGGATTGAATCGCCGGGTATCCAGGAACTCGCGGCGGCGCTGCGCACGGTGGGCGAGGTGACGGTCGTGGCCCCCTGCGGCCAGCAGAGCGGGACGAGCATGTCCATCGGCCTCAACCAGGAGATCCGGCTCCGCACCTACCCAGAGGCGGAGGATGCCGGCGACGGGGGGACCGCCGGCCTGGCGGGGCAGTGCGTCGACGCCACGCCGGCCGGCGCCGTCCTCTTCGCCGTCCGCGCACTGGCGCCGGAATCCGGCTTCGACCTCGTCGTGAGCGGGATCAACCGGGGCGCGAACATCGGCGAGGTCTCGCACATGTCCGGGACGATCGGGGCCGCGATGATGGGAGCGTATCTGCGGATCCCGGCTGTGGCGGCGTCGCAGGGCGGGCGCCCGGGCGGGTTCGAACACGCGGCCGGCGTCGTCGCCCGCTTCGTGGCCGAGCTGCGTCGCCGGGGGCCGGAGACCGGCATCGTCTATTCGCTCAACTTCCCGGCGGCTACCGCGGAGGAAACCGCCGGCATCGCCGCGCGGCCCATGGGCGGCAGCTACTTCGGCATCGACTATGAAGAGACGGAGCCGGAGCCGGGTGAGGACGCCGAGGGAGAGCGCCGGTTCCGTCCCGTGTTCGGGCCGCCGGATGCCATCCCGGCCGGGAGCGACACCGAAGCGCACAATGAAGGTCTCGTCACGATCACCCCGCTCCGCTTCGACTGGACGGACCGCCCGATGGTCGACGTTCTGGAGGGGTGGGACCTCGAGGCGCTCCTCGGGGCTGACGAAGACGGGAGGTAGGCCGCCGCCTACCAGCCGAGGACGTAGCCGAATACGAGGGGGGCGACGATCGTCGCGTCGGATTCGATGACGAACTTCGGCGTGTCCACGTCCAGCTTGCCCCAGGTGATCTTCTCGTTGGGGACGGCGCCGGAGTACGATCCGTAGCTCGCCGTGGAGTCGCTGATCTGGCAGAAGTACGCCCAATAAGGGCACCAGCGGCGGAGGTCCTGCCGGATCATCGGGACGACGCAGATCGGGAAGTCGCCCGCGATCCCGCCCCCGATCTGGAAGAATCCCACCGGGCTTCCGTTCGGGCCAGCGCCCGGTGCGCGCACCGGATCCGCTGCCGGTGTCGGCTCCGGGCCCGGCTCCAGGCCAGGCCGCGCGTCCGGCCTTGCCTCCGGCCCTGCGTCCGGCTTCGCGTCGATCTCGGGGAGGTCCGTCAGCGCACAGCCTGTCGTCGTGTGCGCGTACCAATCGGCGAGCGCGGCCATGTACTCCGTGCCGGCGAGCACGGGGCCGGGGCGGCTCAGTCCGCCGGCGAGTTGTTCCGCGACGAGAAAATTGCCCAGCGTAGAGTCTTCCCAGCCCGGCACGAACAGGGGGAGATCCGCCTCGGCCGCGGCCACCAGCCACGAATCGGCCGGATCGATCCGGTAGCAGTCCGCAAGCGCGCGGTTGCAGATCAGTTGGTAGAGGTACTCGTGCGGGAGTCGGTGCTCGCCCGCGGCGTCGGCTGCCCGCCACAGCTCACCCAGCGGCGTCCCAACCGCGCGAAACGCCTCGGCCTCGGGGATGCAGGTGTCGGTGACGCGGTTCAGCCCCCGCCGCTCGAGATCCTTCTCCTGTGCCGCGGTGAGCGCGCGCCAGTCGGGAATGCGCCGGTAATGGTCGTGTGCCACCAGATTGAAGAGGTCTTCTTCGAGGTTCGCGCCGGTGGCGCAGATCGCATGCACCTTCCCGGCCCGGATCATCTCCGCGAGGGAGAGCCCGAGTTCCGCCGTGCTCATGGCGCCCGCCAGCGTGAGGAGCATCTGTCCCCCGCCATCGATCAGATCGCGCCAGGCCTCGGCCGCCGCTCGCAGCGCCGCCGCGTTGAAGTGGCGGTAATGACGGTCGATGAAGTCGGTCAGCGTCACGCTGTGCACCCGGGGTTCGGAGTCCCGAACGAGGTCGGTCGCGGGGGTGCCGCCGCAGGACCGCTCAGATCAGCAGCGTGGGCTGGAACGTCGGCGGGCGCCGGACGTTCGTCGCCTGCTCGAAGCCGTACGCGAGCCGGATGAGCGTCGCCTCGCTCCAGGCGCGGCCGCACAGCGACATCCCGACCGGGAGCCCTCCGATGAAGCCCATCGGGACCGTCATGTTCGGATAGGCCGCCATGGCCGGGGGCGTCGAGCATCCCCCGCCACCCCCGTCCGAGGCGTCGAGCGGATCCTGCAGCGCGGGGATGCCCGCCGTGATCCCGACGAGAGCGTCGAGTTGGTGCTCGTCCATGGCGCGGTCGATCCCCTGCTCCCGCGAGAGCCGGTGGCTCATGGCGAGCGCGTCGAGGTAGCGCTGGTCCGTGAGCGGGCCGCGCTCCTGGGACCGCACGTGCAGTTCCTGCCCGTAGAGGGCGAGTTCGAGGTCGTGATTCGCCTCGTTGTACTCGATGAGTTCGGCCAGCGACTTTATCGGCGCGTCCGGTCCGAGCGAGGCGAGATAGGCGTTCAGATCGTGCTTGAACTCGTGGTACAGCACCTCCATCTCGTACTCGTTGCCGAACCAGAGTTCCTCAGGGAGCGTCACGGGGTCGACGACGGTCGCGCCCTCCGCCCGCATCGCGTTGAGCGCCTCCTCGAACAGGGCGTCCACGCGGCGGTCGAAGCCGGCGTACTCGCGCAGGACGCCGACGCGGGCGCCGCTGAGTCCGCCCGGGTCCAGCGCGCCGGTGTAGTCGGTCAGGAAGTTGCCCGCGCTCGCGGCGGTCAGCGGGTCGCGGGCGTCGACACCGACCATGGTGCCGAGCATGATCGCGGCGTCGCGCACGGTGCGGGCCATGGGGCCGGTGCTGTCCTGGCTGTGGGCGATGGGGATGACCCCGCCCCGGCTGTGGAGGCCGATCGTGGGCTTGATGCCGACGAGGCAGTTCCGCGACGACGGGCCGACGATCGAGCCGTCGGTCTCCGAGCCGATCGCCGCGACTGCGAGGTTGGCCGCGGCCGCCGACCCGGACCCGGAACTCGACCCGCCCGGCGTGCGATCGAGCGCGTACGGGTTCTTGCAGAAGCCGCCCCGGCCGCCGTCCCACCCGCGGCCGCTCCAGCCCGACGCCCCGAACTCGAACGACTTCCAGCCCGCCCACTCGCTCATGTTCGCCTTGCCGAGCAGAAGCGCCCCGGCGCCGCGCAATCCCGCCGCGACAAACGAATCCTGCGGGGCGATGGACCCGAGGAGCGCCGTCGACCCGGCCGTCGTCGTCATTCCGTCCGCCGTGTCGATGTTGTCCTTCAGCAGAAGCGGGATCCCGTGCAGCGGCCCCCGGGGCCCCGAGGCCTGGAACTCGCGGTCGAGTTGGTCGGCGATCTGGAGGGCGTCCGGATTCGTCTCGAGCACCGCGAACAGCCGCGGTCCCTGCCGGTTCAGCGCCTCGATCCGCTCCAGGTACATCTCCGTGATCGACCGGCAGGTGTACTCGCCCGACCGCATCCCCGCGTGGACGTCGTCGATCGTGATCTCGTCGAGCGCGAAGTCCGGCAGGTCGCTCCCCGCCCGGGATCTCGCCCCCGCAGCGCCGTCCCGCCCCGCCCCGGAGTCGCCACCGGGCGCCCGACAGCCGCCCAGCGAAAGAAACGCGCCGGCCGCGGCGCCGGTTCGCACGAAGGTGCGGCGATCCATTTCGGACATTTCGGACATCGTCCCATCCTGTTTCCCAGCCCGCCGAGCTCCGGGGATGACCTCGACCCCGAGTCGGCCCGTCAGATCGATGGACGCATCATGGAAGCGGCTTCGGCCGGCGGTCAATGAGTCCGTCCCGTCCGCGGCCCATTGACGCCCGCCCGCGTCACGCTCCACCGTCCAGAGCCACCCCTCCCGGAAGGAGATGCGGATGAAGGACACCCTCAGACATCCCGGCACCCCGGGGCCTGGCGTCGCCCGGTCCGGCGCCCTGCGGATCGGCGTCCCGTGGCTCGCTGTCGCGTCCGTCGGCTTCCTGTGTCTGAGCGCGGCCGAGCTGCAGGGCCAGCCCGTCCCCGACTTCTCGTCCGTGCGGGACGAGATCCGGAGCGCGCTCGTGGCCTGGGACCAGCCCTCCATGGCTGTCGCCGTCGCGCTGGGCGGAGAAGTCGTGTGGGAGGAGGGGTTCGGGTGGGCGGACCGCGAGCGTCGGATCCCTGCCACCGAACACACGATGTACTCGCTCGCCTCGATCTCGAAGCCGATCACGGCGACCGGTCTCATGGTCCTCGTGGAACGGGGCCTCGTCGACCTCGACGCGCCGGCGAACGACTACCTCGGTCCCGCGAAGATCGACGGGCGGGCCTGGGACGCGGCGCGCGCCACGGTGCGGCGCGTGGCCAGCCACACGGCGGGCCTCCCCCTCCACTACCAGTTCTTCTACGAGGACGAATCGTACCGCCGGCCCCACATGGACGAGACGATCCGGCGCTACGCGAACCTCGTCACGGCGCCGGACGAACGCTGGAACTACTCGAATCTCGGCTACGGGATCCTCGACTACATCATCGAGCGCGTCTCGGGGCAGTCGTACCCCGACTTCATGCGCGACGAGGTGTTTCAGCCGCTGGGCCTCACCCGGACGTCGGTCGGCATCGGACCGGGGCTCGAGCACTTCACGGCGACTCGGTACGCGACGGACCAGAGTCCGATCCCGTTCTACGATTTCGACCACCCCGGCGGCTCCGCCGTGTTCAGCAGCGCCCACGACCTCGTCCGCTTCGGCATGTTCCACCTCGGGCGCGACCTCGATGATCAACGCAGGATCATCTCCGACGCGGCGACCGAGGCGATGCGCCGTCCGATCCGGGAGAGTGCCCCCGGCAACGAATACGGACTCGGCTGGGCGCTGCGAGCCCTCCCGGGGGGACTCCGCCTCCAGCGCCACGGCGGCGGCATGGGCGGCGTCCGCACGGAACTCGCGATCGCCCCGGAGGAGAACGCGGCCGTCGTCGTCCTCTCGAACTCGGCGACGCCCCTCACCGGCTACATCTCGAACCTCATCTGGCACACGCTGTACCCGGACGCCGTGCCGAAACCGACGCGGCCGCAAGTTCCCGGCCCGCACCGGCTTGAACGTGAGGGGATCCTCGAGGGGGCCGGGGACGCCGCGGTGCCGCTGATCGCGTTCACGCCGATGCCCGACCTCGCCGGGGACTGGGTCGGCGAAGTGGACACCCACCTCGGACCGCACCGGCTGGCGCTCGCGATCGACGACGGCGGCCGCGTCCACGTCCGGTTGGGGGATCAACTGTGGACGCTGCTCAACAACGCCCGCTTCGACGGCGAATACCTGAGGGGCGGCTTCAAGGGCGACATCGGCACGGAGGACGCGAACCGGACCGACTACGTGCTCTCGCTGGAACTCAACCTCCGAGACAACATCCTGAACGGCTCGGTGACGGCCATCACGCTCCCGAACGTGCGCCTCGGCAACGCGCTTACGCACTGGGCGGAGCTTCGCCGCCGGTGAGACCGTGCTGAGGCCGCAGGGGGTTCCGCCTCCAGCGGCGATCATCTGCGAAACGACCTGTGCAGGAAGGGAACCATGATGACGCGATCGGACCCGTCGGACCGTCGAATCGGGCGTGGATCCGCGTTGCCGCCGGCCTTCTCGCTGCGGGCGTTCGCGATCTGGGCGACCGCCGCGTGGCTGGTCGCGTGCGGGCCACGGGGCGACGCGGCCGACGCTCCGCCGCAGACTCCCGCCCGGGCCGCCGCTGCCCAGACCGAGGCTGCCCAGACCGAAGCCGAGGCCATCGCCGCGGCGCACCACGACTTCCTGCTGGAGAACTACGAGAAGACCGAGCACGTGGTCGCAATGCGGGACGGGATCGAACTCTACACGCTCGTCTACGAGCCGCGTGACCGCTCGCGGGAGTATCCCATCCTCCTCTTCCGGACTCCGTATTCCATCGGCCCCTACGAGCCGGGCGAATACCGGAACCCGCTCGGTCCCTCCGAGGAGTTCGACCGCTCGGGATACATCTTCGCCTTTCAGGACGTGCGCGGGCAGTTCAGGTCCGAGGGCGAGTTCGAGGTCATCCGCGCCCCCGCGCCGGAACCCCGCGGCCCGACCGACACCGACGAGATCACGGACAACTACGACACGATCGAGTGGCTGCTCGCGAACGTCGAGAACCACAACGGACGCGTGGGGCAGTGGGGGATCTCCTATCCCGGCTGGCAGACGGTAATGGGGATGGTGGACGCGCACCCCGCCCTCGTGGCGGCGTCGCCCCAGGCCTCGCCCTCGGACATGTTCATCGGCGACGACTGGCACCATAACGGCGCCTTCCGGATCATGTACGCCTTCTCGTGGCTGTCCGGGAACGCCCGCCGCCGCGACGGCCCGACCTCGACGCGCGGGGCCCGCTTCGACTACGGCACGCCCTCCGGCTACGACTTCTTCCTCAACGCCGGGTCCGCCGCCACGGTGGACGAACTCTACTTCCACGGCGACGTGCCGGCGTGGCGCGACTTCATCGAGCACCCCGACTACGACGAGTTCTGGCAGGCGCAGAACGCGCTGCGCTACCTGGACGACGTCCGCCCCGCGACGCTCAACGTGGCGGGCTGGTTCGACACCGAGGACTTCTACGGCCCCATGTCCATCTACCGGACGGTCGAGGCGGAGAACCCCGGCCTCGAGAACACGCTCGTCGTCGGCCCCTGGCTGCACGGCGGCTGGCGGCGGATGGACGGCGACTTCCTCGGCTGCATCGCCTTCGACACGAAGACCTCGCTCCACTTCCAGCGGGAGTTCCAGCTCCCCTTCTTCGAGCACCACCTGAAGGACGAGGGGACGTGGGACGCGACGGAGGCCAACGTCTTCCTCACGGGGACGAACGAGTGGCGCGCCTACGATTCATGGCCGCCGGCGGACGTCACCCCCGTGAGTCTTTACCTGGGACCGGACGGGACGCTGGGCTTCGGGCCCCCGACGCGGGCCGCGGACTCCGCCGCCGGGTCGGCCGGGGATGCGGTCGCCGACGCGCACGCCGATTCGTACGTGAGCGATCCGGCGAATCCCGTACCGTTCTCGGCCGAGGAGCGCACCACGCTGGGCCACCTGTGGAAGGTGGAGGACCAGCGCTTCGCTTCGGAGCGCCCGGATGTCCTCGTCTACCAGTCGGAACCGCTGGAGGAGGACCTCACGATCGCGGGTCCGATCGGGGCCGAGATCTTCGTCTCCACGACGGGGACGGACTCCGACTGGATCGTCAAGCTGATCGACGTCTATCCCGCTGACGCGCCGCCCAGCCCGAACTGCGACGTCCCCATGGGCGGCTACCAGATGCACCTGGCGGGGGAGATCATGCGCGGCCGCTTCCGAAACGACCTCGAGAACCCCGAGCCGATGGTCCCGGGAGAGGTGACGCGGATCGAGATCGACCTGCGCGACCGCTTCCACACCTTCAAGGCGGGACACCGACTCATGGTCCACGTCCAGAGTTCCTGGTTCCCGGCCTACGACCGCAACCCGCAGACGTTCGTCGACACGTACACGGCGTTACCGGGGGACTACCGGGCCGCGACGCAGACCGTATACCGGTCGGCGGCGCACCCGTCGCGCGTGATCCTCGGCGTCCTGCCGCGTTAGCCGACGCCCACGGACGTTCCCGCGGGAACGCGTTTACGGGCCGGGAGGCCGGAATACGACACTTAGCGAGCTCCGCCGTCGCGGCACGGCGTCACGCTCTTCGTCTCGATCCGTGCCAGCCAGGCCCGAAAGCGCGGTTGCCCTTGCGGATCCAGTTCTCCCCTCCGGTCGCCCAGTAGAACCGCACGAGTGCAATCCGGTCCGGATGATCGACCGAGACCGCCGGCGCTCCCTCGGCGTCTCCCGTAGCGGCCGTCAACCGCACGGTGTCGCCCGGTGCCGAGAGCGTGGCCGACGGCGGCGTAACGGAGACGAAGTCCGGTACGGGGGTCACCGGGGAGGGAGGTGTGGGGGCTGTGGGATCGTCGCCACACGCGAGGAGCAGTGTGAGAACGGACAGCGTCACGAATCGGACGGCCCGGGCGGAACCTGCCAACGAGTGTGAGACACTTTCCGATTCAGTTTCGCCGACACCTCCGGATCCGCGGCGGAAGCCGCCGCGCTTCGCTTGCCCTCCCCCGAGAGAGGGGCTCTTTCTCCTCTCGTGTCTCGCGCGTGTTGGCAGAGAGGGGGTTGGCGGGGGCTCCGCGGTTCAGCGGTTCGAGCGTCATGTCCCAGCTCCTTTTCGGCGGTGCAAATCGCGGGCCTCCACTACGGCTCTACCGCAAGACTCGCTTCCGAGACAGTGTAGAGGCATCGGGATGCGTCAACAGAAAAAGGAGATGGGACGAATGATCCAGCGGAGACTGCGGCGGACGGCGCGCGCGGCGCCGGTACTGGCGTTCGGAGGATTCACCGTGGCGGCGGCGTGTGCGCCGGGAGACGGCGGAGCGTCGGCGGCGGGCGAGGCTTCCGCGACCGCCGACGGGGGGACGGCGGTATCCTTCCCGGCGGTGCCGCCCGACGGGCCAATGCCCGAGATCGGATCGGCGCCCGAGAGTTACACCCCGACGGCTGCGGGTGCTCCCTCCACGGACATCTGGGTGGCCGCGCTGGTCCGCGAAGGTGGTGCGTTGTCCATCCCGGATGCGGGCCGAGCGACGGACCGCGACGGCTACGACAACCAGCCGAGTTTCTTGCTCGACGGCTCCGCGATCCTCTACACGTCCGCCGTGGATCGAACCCAGACGGAGGTCGCGCGTCTGGCCGAGCCCGGAGCGTCGGAGCGCCTGACGCACACGGCCGAAGCGAGCGAGTTCTCACCGCTCCAGATCCCCGGCCAGGACGCCTTCTCCGCGATCCACGAGATACGGGGCAGGCAGTACCTTTGGCGCTACGCGCTCTCCGGTGACCCCGTCGGGCCGATTTTCTCCACCGCGGAGCCGGTCGGATACCACGCGTGGGCCAACGAGCACATCGTCGCGATGTTCATCCTCGGAGACCCGCCCACGCTTCAGGTGGCGGACGCCCTCACGGGCGAGATCGAGGTCGTCGCCGAGCGCCCCGGCCGGTCCATCCACCGGATTCCGGGGACGGAGGAGATCTCCTTCGTACGAAAGGTCTCGGACGACGAATGGTGGATCGAGCGCCTCGACCCTGTCGCAGGAACGACGGAGCGGATCACCCGCACGCTGCCGGGGCGCGAGGACTACGCGTGGACGCCGGAGGGGGAGATCATCATGGGGGACGGCGGGCGGCTCTACGCCAGGTCGGAAGGTTCGGACTGGACCGAGATCGCCGACTTCTCCGACTTGGGCGTGGGCGGCATCACTCGCCTCGCGGTAAGCCCCGACGGGGCTCGGATCGCGATCGTCGCGAACCGGCCGGAAGGCTGAGAACGTTCCCGCCCCGGCACCGGCCGCGGCACACCATGACGTCGCGAATCCGGTGCTGCCGCGTCGCCGGCCTTCGTTCACGATGGAGATGTCAGCGGCGTTTCCTGGCAGACCGCGCGGATTCCGGCACTGATCTCGCCACAGGCGGATCCGCCATCGCCCCGCCGGTCTCGATGCCGGTCGCCTCCACCCAGTCGTAAAGTCCCGATCTGTCGCCGCTGGAGCTGTCATAGTGAAGCTCGACCCCGGTTAACTCATCGAACAAGGGGGCAGCGGTCTTGTTCAGTCGCCAACGGAAGAGTTCCGTGTCTCCGGCCAGCCCGATCAACTCTCCCTCCTCCCGGATGATCGTAATCTCCGTCATTTCGCCCGCGCCGTCGTTGACGGCGTCCGACTCGCCGGACTGGTCGTCGAGCTTGATCCAGTCCTCCTCCTCGTCATCCCACATGTACAAAGCGTAGTTGCCGCTGCTGTTCCTCTTGATGTCGAACGAGAAGGTAGTGTACCGCTCGTTGCCCGTATACCACGCAAGGGATACCCGGCCACGCCCCTCGGCCCGGGACATTCTCGCGCGAAGCGTCCAGGACGTCAGCGAAAAATCGAAGAAGTTGCGCATCCATCCGGGCTCGTCGTCGGTGTTTGTCAGGCGCAGCAGGCCATCGGATACGGAGGCCCGCCCTTCAACGATCTCCCAATCGTCCAGGCTCGCGGCGGATTCGAAGTCGTCCCGGAATCCGGCGCTACTAGCTTCCACCGTCACCTCGGCGCCTTGCGTCGCGGTCAGGCCGTCCGGGTCCGCGGCCGTGACCGTCACCGTCGCCGTCCCCGCCGCCACCGCGGTCACCGTCAGGCTGCCGCCCTCGACGCTCGCGGTGGCCACCGCCGCGTCGCTCGACTCCGCCGCGTACGTCAGCTCGTCTCCGTCCGGGTCGCTGAAGAAGGCGGACACATCGACGGTCGCGCTCTGGCCGGCCGTCATCGTCTGCGCGGGAATCGCCCCCACCGCCTCCGGCGCCCGGTTGGCCGCCTCGACCGTGATGTTCGCGCTCTGCATCGCCGTCAGCCCATCCGGGTCGGTCGCCGTCACGGTCACCGTCGCCGTCCCCGCCGCCACCGCGGTCACCGTCAGGCTGCCGCCGGACAGGGAAACGGAGACCACGCCGTCGTCGGATGAGGCGGCGGTGTAAGTCAGGGTCCCCCCATCCGGATCGCTGAAGAACGGAGTCACGTCCACGGTCACCGACTGTCCCGCCGTCATGACCTGGGCCGGTATCGAGCCGACCGCCACGGGAGCCGCCGGCGGCGGGGGTGGCGGCGGGGGTGGCGGCTCCGTGGTCCCGTCTCCTCCACAGGAGGCGATCCCGAAAAGAGCCGCGACAAGGAGCAACGACCGAAACAGGTCGCGGTCTCGGAGTCCGTTGATTCGGATGGTTGTTCGTTCGTTCATTGTGTCGCCCCGGCGATATCGATTATTGGTCCCTGTTGTACGGACCGCCCCAACCCGCATGTGCGCTCTCATCGTGCGCGGTGCCTGAAGCCGGTTCACAGCGCCCCTCGTTCCCATGGTCCCCAGACCGCGAACGTGTAGCTCAGGTCGCCCGGCCCCGTGAAGTCCAGATCGCCCTGAAGGTTGAAGAACAACGTCCGGCCATCCGGGCTGAAGCACGCCCCCGCGAACTCGCGCCGGTTGAGGAGGTTCCGAGCGAAGGGGAAGATCTCTCCCGAAGGCGACAGACCTCGAAGATGTGTCGCCGCGCCGTTGTCTTCGCAGACGAGAATGCCGCCCCTGGGGCTGACCGTGATATTGTCGGGGCTGTCCAAGACGTCCGCCGCACGCGACTCGTACACGAGGACCAGCGATTCCTCCGCGGGCACGTACCGCCAGACCTGCCCCAGTTCGGCGTTCCCGCCGTTGGTGGAATGAAAATAGATGCTGCGGTCGCCGTACCAGCAGCCCTCGAGACGCGAGAACCGGGCTCCGCCTTCTTCGTACCCTTCGCGCCAAACAGTCGTCGGTTCATCCTCGGCCTCGGGCGGATCGGGACGTTCGATCGGAACCCACTCGACTTCGCGCCAGGTTCCCGTGTTCTGGCCGGTGCGGAGATCCACTTGAGGGTCGCCGCGTACGGCGAGCATCTCCAGGGTGCCCCCATCCGCCAGGACGCCCGGAGTGCGGGGTCTAAAGCGATAGAAACCCACGCGGCTGCCGTAATCTTCCGTCTCATAGACGAAGCCGGTGTCGGGATCCACCGCTACCGCCTCGTGTGAGAAACGTCCCATCGCTTTCAGGGGCTCCGGCCGTACCGGCCCGTCGGCGTCCGCGGAGACCTCGAACACATATCCGTGGGGGACGGACCAGCCGCCGTCCCGTCGTCCCTCGGTCGTTTCCTCGCACGACAGCCAACTGCGCCACGGTGTCACGCCACCCGCGCAGTTGACTATGGTCCCCCCGAGGCTCACGAAGTCGCGCAGCAGGGTCGGGCGTCCATCCGCGTCCAGCCGGACCTCCAGGGTCGTCGTTCCGCCGCCCCCTTGGGGATCGTACGCCAGGTCCGGCGGGACCAGCGGCATTGCCAGGCCGGGCAGGTCCCGGTCCTCATGGTTTCTCACGAGGCGAACGACATCGTCGCTCACCGGGAAGGCGCCCATCCCGTCGTGAGCGCGGGGCGTCAACGTTCCATCGGACATCGGACTGCATTCCACGCCGAGGATCGTGTAGGAGAATCCGTCCGGCAGCGCCAGTTCCGGACCGGCGTGGCGCAAGGGCCCATACCCGTTCCCGGTCCGCCTGGATCCGGCAAGCTTCACCGGAGCCGGAGCGGACGGACTCTCGGCGCAGGCCGCGAGCCCGGCCAGCGAAGGGGCGATCGCGGCCGCCCCCGCCAGACGTCCGGCTCGGCGGACGAAGTCGCGCCGGGGAATCTCGCTCATCGATCCCTCCATGTTGGCGTTTATCATCGTCTCCAGGCTTCCGCGCCGGGAAGCCCGCTGCTGACCAGCACCTCGAGCCCGCCCCGAAATCTTGGTTGTCATCTTCAATGATGAATCGCGTCTCACGCCCAAAAACATTGCTGAAAGTCGTGCATAAAAATTATGCGGGCGTGCGTGCGCAAGGCCGACGCCCCGCTCTCCGATGTTGGGGAAGATCCGTCGTCGGCCGGCGCGGAGGGAGGCCGGGGACGTTCCCGGCCGTCGGGCGCAGGGGGAATTACGAGTCGAAGAGCAGCCGGTCGAGGCCCTGCGTAAGACCCACGCGCTCGGGCGCCAGTCGCGAGGCGAGGAGGGTGCCGGCCACATAAGGCACCGCGCTCGACCCCGCGTCGTGCCGGATCGTCAGGCGTTCATCGTGTAGGCCGAAGATCGACTCCACGGAGATGATGTAGCTCGGGAGCCGGAGCGAATGTACCTGCGCGCCCCCGATCGTGGCCCCCCTTGCCTCGCGCGACCCAAGAGTCCCGGCGACCGGCCGGGCGAGTTTGTTGTCCGCGACCGTTCCCAGAAACTCGGCCAACTCCCGTGCGGTGCCGCTGGGTGCGTCGGGTTTCCCCGCCGAGCCCATGTCCACGATCTCCCAGTGCGGCACATGTCGCGCGGCGATCCCGGAGAAATGCTTCAGCAGTGCCGCCGTGACCGAGAAGTTGCCCGCCGCGATCACGCCCACGCCCCGGGCGCGGGCGGCACGGTCGATTTCCGCATATTCGCGCGCCGCCAGCCCCGAGGTTCCCACCACGGCGGCCACGCCCGCCTCGATCGCGGCCATCACGTTGCCGTACACGGCCGTCGGGTGAGTGTAGTCGATGTAGACGTCCGCCGGGACTTCGAGCGCCGCCCGCGCGGTGGCGGCGACGCGGACCGCCGAACCGTCCGCCTCCCCGCGAAGGGCCCCCACCGTCTTGCCCGCCGCCTGCCGCGCCACCGCGCCCACCAGTTCGAACTCCTCGGCACCGAGGACGGCGGACACGATGCTCTCGCCCGTCCAGCCCGTCGCCCCACCTACGCAGACCCGAATCGTCACGTTCACTCCTGTCTTCCGTCGCCGCTCCCGAAGTTCTCGCGGGAGCGTGGGGAGGGGCAACTCGGGCGTCACGACCGGGCTCGAAGCGTCAACGTACGTGAGGCGGGCCCCAAAGCTACCGAGAATAGTATGTTGAGAGCTCACGCACCCTGGAAGCGAGGATGAGAGCCATGAGCATGGATCGCCGCGACTTCGTTCGGACCGCCGCCGCGGGTCTGGCTTCGGCCGCCGTGGCCGCTCCCGCCGCCGCGGCCGCCGAGAGTCGACCGCCACGAGCCTCCAATCGCCCGGGGGCGCCCGCGATCGCCGGTTCGCGGGCCGCCCGGCCCATCGTCATCTCCGATCTCAGCGGGATCCGCTTCCGTAACGGCGGATCCGAAAGCTCGGTGGAGCGCGCCTTCCGCGGCATCGTCGAGGGCGAGGATGTGCTCGACGCCCTCACGGCGGGCGTGAACATCCCCGAGAACGACCCGACGGAGATGGGGATCGGCTACGGCGGACTCCCCAACGCGGACGGCGTCGTCCAGCTCGATGCGTGCTGCATGCACGGACCCCGACGCTGGGCGGGGGGCGTCGCGGCGCTCGAGGGCGTCCGCACTCCGTCGCTCGTCGCGAAGGCGGTGGCCGAGCTCACCGACCACCACCTGCTCGTCGGGGCCGGCGCCCAGGCGTTCGCGCGCCAACTCGGGTTCGAGATCGAGGACGACCTCAACACGGAGGCGTCGCGCACCCTGTGGCTCGAATGGCGCCGTCGCATCGACCCCGGCCACTGGCTCGATCCCCGCAAGCGGCTCGAAGCCGGCCTCTCGATGGTCGACGATGGCCTGATCCCGGCGCATTCGTTCTGGGGGACGACGAACTGCAACGCGGTGAACGCGGAAGGCGACATCTGCGGCGTCACCACGACGAGCGGCCTCTCGTGGAAGATCCCCGGGCGAACGGGAGATTCCCCGATCCTCGGCGCCGGCCTCTACGTGGACAACGACGTGGGCGCCGTCGGCTCGACGGGCCGGGGCGAGGCGAACCTCTACAACCTTTCGTCGTTCCTCGCCGTCGAGTTCATGCGTCAGGGGATGAGCCCGCTCGATGCGGGCGTGGCCACGCTGGAGCGGATCCAGTCGAACACGGTCGAGTCGCGGCTCCTCAACGCGCGCGGCCTGCCGAACTTCGACGTCCGCTTCTTCCTCCTCGACAAACAGGGGGAGACGGCCGGCGTCGCCATGTACGGCTCCGCGGAGACGCACTACGCCGTCTGCACGGAGAACGGGGCGGAGGAGCGCCCGCTCGAGGGTCTCCTGGAGGGCTCGCCCCGGGACGCGTAACGGCGCCCGGAGCGTGGTTCGCGCGCGGGCTCGAGCCTCAGCGGTTGTAGGCCGGCGTCGGCCCCCGAAGCCGGGCCCACACGGCGTCGCAGGCGGCGAGCGCCTCGGCGTCGAGCGGCGGCGCGTCGAAGGCGTCGAGGTTCTCCTCGAGGTGCTCCATTCGTGACGCCCCGAGGATGATGCAGTCTGCCCCCTCCTGCGCGCGCAGCCAGCCCAGGGCGAGTTCCACCGGCGTCAGACCCGCGTCCCGCGCGATCGTCCCGACCTCGGCCACGGCGTGGAAGTATTCGTCGTGCCAGAAGCGGTCCAGGTACATCCGGTTGCCGTCGAAGCGCGTCCCCGGCAGCGGCGCCGCCGACCGCTGTTTCCCGGTCAGCAGCCCGCCCGCGAGCGGATTGTAGACGATATTCGAGATCTCGTAGCGCTTCGTGAAGGCGAGGTACTCCTGCTCGATTCCGCGCGCGGCGAGGTTGTACATCGGCTGCGCGATCCACGGCTTGGCCCAGCCCTCGCGCTCGCAGATCGAGAACATCTCGCCCATCTGCCACGCACTGTAGTTGGATGTGGCCGGATAACGGATGAGTCCCTCCAGTCGGAGCTCCTCCAGCGCGGCGAGACTCTCCTCTATCGGCGTCTCATGGTCCGGCAGATGCAGGTAATAGATGTCGAGATAGTCCGTCCGGAGCCGTCTCAGCGAGTCCTCGATCCCGCGGCGGATCGCGTCGCGCGAGAGGCCCGAGTATTCGACGGGGTCTCCCATCGGATTGCACACCTTGCTTGCAAGGACGATCTCCGCGCGCCGGTCCCCGAGGACTTCGCCCAGGATCTCTTCGGACAAACCTTGGTTGTAGACGTTCGCGGTGTCGAAGAAGTCGACGCCCCGCTCGAGGCACAGGTCGACCATCGCCGCGGCGGCCTCGACGTCGGTCTGCGACCCGAACGTCATCGTGCCCATGCAGGCGCGGGACACCTCGAGGGCGGTATGGGTGAGTTTTCGTCTCTCCACGATCTTTCGTATCCTCCCGTAGGGAGCCAGTGTCCGGGGAACGCCCCCTCACCCGGGGCGCACCGGGTGGCACCGGCAAGGTAGCAGAACCCGAGCGCGGGACGGAACAGATGACGACTGGCCCGGTCCAGACGCGGTCACTGGAGGAACTCGCGGCCGACGCGGCGGCCCGCTACGCGGCGGCGAATCCCCTGAGCCAGGCGAGCTTCGAGCGCTCGACGAACTACCTGCCGGGGGCGGACACGCGAACGGTCAACCACTACGACCCCTTCCCCGTCACCATCGTCCGTGGCGAAGGGTCGCGGCTGCACGACCTCGACGGGCACGTCTACGTCGACTTCCTCAACGACTACACGGCCGGGCTCTACGGCCACTCGAACCCCGCGATCCGCGCCGCGATCGTGGAGGCGGCGGGACGGGGCCTGACCCTCGGCGCCCCGAGCCCGAACCAGCAGGAATTCGCCGAACTCATCTGCCGCCGCTTTCCGTCCGTCGACCGCCTGCGCTTCACGAATTCGGGGACGGAGGCGAACCTCATGGCGGTCAGTCTGGCGCGCGCCGTGACCTGCCGGGAAGGGGTGCTCGTGTTCGACGGGGCGTACCACGGCGGGCCCCTGAACTTCACCGGCCCGGACCGGCGTCTCAACGTGCCCTTTCCGTGGACCGTCGCGGACTACAACGATGCCGAGTCCGCGCGATCCGTCATCGCGGAGCGGGCGACCGAACTTGCCTGCGTGCTCGTCGAGCCCATGCTCGCCGGCGGCGGGTGCATCCCCGGGACGCGGGTGTTTCTGAAGGCGCTGGCGGATGCGACGCGCCGGGCCGGCGTCCTGCTGATCTTCGACGAAGTCCAGACGTCGCGGCTCGCCCCGGGCGGCCTGCAGGGAGCGCTCGACATTCACGCCGATCTCACGACGTTCGGAAAGTATCTCGGGGGCGGCGCTTCCTTCGGCGCCTTCGGGGGACGCGCCGATCTCATGGACCGCTTCGATCCGCGCCGGGAGCATCACCTCAGCCATCCCGGCACGCACAACAACAACTCGCTGACCATGGCGGCGGGCCTCACGGGACTGCGCGACGTGTTCACGCCCGACGCGGTGCGCCGGCTGACGGTGCGCGGAGACGCTCTGCGCGCCGCCCTCAACGGGGTCGCGGCGGCGAGGGACGCGCCCGTGCAGGTCACGGGCCGCGGTTCGATCATGACGGTCCACTTCCAGCGCAGGCCGATCCGCCGCCGCGCCGACGTCGCCCACACGCCGATGGCCGCCCGCGACCTCTTCCAGCTCGAGATGCTGCTGGCCGGGTTCTACGTGGCCCGCCGGGGGTTCGTCACCGTCTCGCTGGCGCACGATGACGAGGACTGCGACGCGCTGGTCGCGGAGTTCGACGCCTTCCTCGGGCGGCACGCCGCCGCCATCGACGCGGCGCTCGCGTGACCGGCAAGGTCCCCATCACGACGGCGGCGCCCCTGGTTCTTGGGCTGCTGACCACGGCGGCCGGTTCGGCCGCAGGCCAGGAGACGACGGAGTGCGGAGAGCGGGCGTCGCTTCACGTGCTGGTGACCGAGGAGTCCGGGGCTCTCGTCCTCCCCGGAGCCACGATCGTCCTCCGCTGGACCGCCGATGAGGTGCTGAGGCCGGTGCGCGAACCCGCCGGGGTCGACGGGGCGTTTTCGCTCTGCGTTCCCGGCGATGCGCGGGCGGCCACGCTGTGGGCGGAGTTCGGGGACGATTCGAGCGAAGAGGCGGTCGTCGCCTTCGAGCCGGGCATGGCACACGAAGTCCACCTGCGCGTCCTGTTCGGAGACGCCGAGCCGGGCAGGATCGTGGGCCGCGTGCTCGACGCGACGACGGACGATCCGGTGGCGACGGCCACGGTGTCGCTGACCGGCCGGCCCGCGGAGGTCCAGAGCGACCGCCAGGGCCGGTTCGCACTCACCGGGGTGCCCGCCGGGTCGCACCTGCTCGAGGTCGAAAGGATCGGCTACGCTTCCCTCCGCTATGAGGTGACGGTGGTCCGCGGACTGAGCACGGAACTCCAGGTCGGGCTCGTGCCCGCGCCGGTGCAGATGGAACCGCTCGTCGTGACCGCGAGCCGACCGCGACGGCTGGAAATCAACGGGTTTTACGATCGCAAGTACTTCGGCGAACTGCTCGGCGGCGGGACGTACTTCACGCTGGAGGACATCGATCGCCGGCGTCCGGTTCGCGTCTCGCACATGCTGGCCGACGCGCCCGGTATCCGCCTTCGGTGCCCCGGCTCCGGGTTCCGCGACTGCTGGGTCGAGAGTTCGAGGGCATCCGGAGGGTTCACGCCCGGGGGCTGTGAACTCAGCGCCTATCTCGACGGTTCTCCGATTCCGGTCCGGGAACTGGACTCGCTGGTGTTGCCGGTGGAGGTCGGGGGCATCGAGGTGTACCAGGGGCCCGGCGAGCTGCCGCCCGAGTTCGGCGGATACGACGCGCGCTGCGGCGCTGTCGTGATCTGGACGAAATAGCCGCGCCGCGGTCCCTCTACCTCACGCGCACGTGCTTTTCGAGCATGCGCCGGCGGACGACGCCGCCGTAGACGTTTCCCTCCGCATCCACGCCCACGGCCTCGGCGCCGCTGTGCTCGATCGTCGTGGACTCGATGTCCTCGATGAAGTACGAGACGGAGCCGTCGCGCGCGCTCCCGATGCGGATCCCCTTCTTCCAGCCGGGGTTGTTCGGCCCCCAGCTCTCCGAATCCGCGACGTAGATCGTGTCGTCGTCGTCGATGAAGATCCCGCTCGGACGGCTGAACTGCTTCCATTCCTCCACGAACGTGCCGTCCTCGAGGAAGATCTGGATGCGGTTGTTCGCCCTGTCGCCGATGAAGATCCGGCCCTGCGAGTCCCTGGCGATGGCGTGCGGCGTGCTGAACTGGCCGGGCCCCGAACCGGGCCCGCCCCAAGCGTCCAGGAAATCCCCCTCGGGACTGAATCGCACGACGCGGTCGTTGCCCTCGCCGTGCCCCTCCGTGACGAGGAGGTCGCCGCCGGGAAGGACGAGGACATCGGTCGGCTGGTTGAACACGTCGGGCCCGAGGCCCGCGACGCCGGCCTGCCCCAGCGTGAGCAGGAGTTCGCCGTCTGAGCTGAACTTGAACACCTGGTGTCCAAGCTCCCCGTTTCCGCGGGCGTCCGTCGCCCAGACGTTCCCCTCATGGTCGACGTGGAACCCGTGCGGATAGTTGAACAGACCCGCGCCCCACGAAGCGAGCGCCCGGCCGGACAGGTCGTACTTGACGATCGGGTCTTCGGGCCGGTCGGCGCAGCTGTTCTCGAAGCAGCGGTGCATGACGTAGAGATGGCCGTCGGGTCCCTGCTCGACGCCCGTGACCTGTCCCCACTGCACCGCGCCCGGGGGCAGTTCCGCCCAGGGTTCGATGCGCTCGTAAGGACCGGGCAGGTCGTTGACGGGCTCCACCTGCTGCGCCGCGCCGTCCGCGGCGTCGCCTCCGTCCGCGGCGCCGCCGCACGCCGCAAACACCGGACCGAGGAAGAAGAAGAGTCGTGTGATTCGCCGTGTCATTTGTCGTCTCCCTTGTCGTCTCCCCTGCCGTCTCCCCTGTCGTCTCCCTCATCGGTTGCGGGCTTCCCGGCCGAAGCCGGCCGGCCGCCGGTTCGGATCACCCCCTCCTGGGCGACCGAGGCCACGAGCGCCCCTTCCCGCGTGAAGAAGCTCCCGCGCGTAAACGCCCGCGCGCCGCCCGCGGTCGTGCTCTCCGTGACGTACAGGAGCCAGTCGTCGACCCGGAAGGGACGGTGGAACCAGATCGCGTGGTCGAGCGAGGCGCCCATCAGGTCGCGGTCGAAGAAGGTACGCCCGTGCGGCACGAGCGCGGCGCGCAGCAGCCCGTAGTCGGAGGCGTAGGCGAGCACGGCCTGGTGGTCGAGCGGGTCGTCGCCCAGATCTCCTACCGTGCGAATCCAGGCCCGGCGGACGGGCCTGTCCGGCTTCGGCTTGAAGGGGTCGAGCGGGGCCACGGGACGCCGATCGAGCGGCCGGTCCTGCGTGAGCAGCGAGCGGAGCGGCTCAGGGACGCGCTCGGCGTTCCGCCGGATGATGTCGATCTCGGACTCGAGTGCCTCGGGCGGCAGCACCTCCGGCATCTCGTCCTGATGTGAGATGCCCTCCTCCGTCTTGTGGAACGAGGCGGACATGTTGAAGATCGCGCGCCCGTGCTGGATCGCCGTCACGCGCCGCGTGGTGAAGCTCCGCCCGTCGCGCAGGCGGTCCACGAAGTAGACGACCGGAATCTCCAGGTCCCCGGCGAGGATGAAGTATCCGTGCAGCGAGTGTGCCGCCCGGTCCTCGGTTTCGACGGTCCGGCGCGCCGCCACGAGCGACTGGGCGAGTACCTGTCCCCCGAAGATCCGGCCCGAGCCGATATCCCGGTTCTGCCCGCGGTAGATGTTCCGCTCGACCGGCTCGAGGTCGAACAGGTCGACCAGATCCCGCGCGGTGTAGCTCAAGGAAAGCTCTCCGGCGGTACGCGGCGGAGGGTGGCCTGCTCGAAGGCGTAGGCGAGTTCGATGAGCCGGGGCTCGCTGCAGGCCGCCCCGGTGAACCCGATCCCGAACGGTGCGGGCCGGGCGTCGAAACTCTCGGGGAAGGGGGGTGTCGGCGCGTTGGGCACGAAGCCGAAGGGCACGACGATGTGCGGGTACTGCGCCCGCGCCGCCAGCGCGGCTCCCCGGCTTCCCGGCGTGAAGATCGCGTCGAGGTCGTATTCCTCCAGCACGGCGTCGATCCCCCGCGTCTGGCTCAGCACCGAATCCTTCGCCATGTCCGCCGCGTTCCGGGCCCGGTCCGCTTCGACATCCATCTCGTCGGAGATGTCGTAACGCGACTGGTCGTACTTCATCGACCCCGCGTCGCGGTGCGCGAGGTTCCACTCCCGAAGCTCGGTCAGCGTCCTGACCGGCGCCGACGGTCCGAGCGAGGCGAGCCACGCGTCGAAATCGCGCTTCATCCCGTACTTGAAGTTGACCGAACACCCCTCGTCCGACCCCTTCGCCTGGTGTCCCCCGATGCAGAGCGGCCACGTGTTGAAGTTGGCTCCGGGGTCGGGGTCGACGAAGCTGGGGACCTCGGCCGGGTCCACGACCACGGCGCCCGCGGCCTCGAGTATCGAGATCGCCTCCGCCATGAGCGCCGCCGCTTCGTCGCCGAGGCCGCCGATTGCCTCGGCTCCGACCTCGACCGGCTCGTAGTAGAACGACCGGGGGATCCCGATCCGTGCGCCCTCCAGCCCGTCGGCGTTCAGGAACGGCGTGTAGTCCCGGCCCGGCGGCGCCTCGCAGCGCGCGGTGGCAGCGTCGTTCGGGTCGGGCGCGGCCCCCTCCATCGCCCCGAGCATGATCGCCGCATCGGTCACCGTGCGAGCCATCGGTCCCGCCATATCGTGATCGAGCGTCACCGGGGCCACGCCCCAGCGGCTGACGCGCGCGATCGTCGGCCGGATGCCCACGAGCATGTTCGCGTTCGAGGGGCTGATGATCGATCCGCCCGTGTCCGTCCCCACGTTCGCGGCCCAGAAGCTGGCGGCCGTCCCGATCCCCGAACTGGAGCCGCCCGTGGTGAGCGCCGGACGCCCGTCGTTGCGGTCTTCCCGCGGGTCGCGGCGCGGATCGTAGGGGTTGAGACCGTAACCCGTGAGGGCGTTGTAGTTGCCCGGCATCTGGTTCGGCGGTCCAGCCATGAAGTTCGCGAACTCCGTGAGCCCCGCCTTCGCGATGATGATCGCGCCCGCCTCGCGAAGGTTCGTCGTCAGCGTCGCCTCGTACGGCGGAAAATAACCCTCGAAGGCGAGCGATCCGCCCGTCGTCGGGAGGTGCGTCGTGTGAATGTTGTCCTTGAGCGCGACCGGGATGCCGTGCAGCGGCCCGCGCACGTTGCCCGCCGCCCGCTCCGCGTCGAGCGCCTCGGCCTCCGCGAGGGCATTCGGGTTGATCGAGACCGCCGCGTTGAGCTGCCACTCGTAGCGCGCGATCCGCGCCAGGTGCTCCATCACGAGCCGCCGCGACGTGAGCTGTCCGCTCTCCATCGCCGCCTGCATGTCCGGAATCGTCGCCTCCACCACGTCGAACGGCTCCGCCTCGGGCGCGGGGCCGCGGCACGCCGCCGCAATTCCGACCAGCAGGACGCTCGCAGTCACAACGCCCGCCAGCCGAAATCCCGCCCTCACGGAGGGGGGGTTGGCGCTTTGAGCTGACCTCATGGGATCCTCCGATTCCCTGGACTCCGATGCGGACCTCGAATCTCGCCCTGTCGTCGCCGTATAGTAAGGGATGACCCGCTGTCCGTCGCAGCCTCGATCCCGGGAGACCGCCGTGTTCAGCAGAATCCTCGCCGCTTCCGCTCTCGTCGCCCTCACGACCGTCGCCGCAGCCCCGCTCCACGCTCAGGACCTGGACGCCCCCCGCCCGATCGACCGGCTCGACACCGTGTGGATCGAGGAGATGACGTGGATGGAGGTGCGCGACGCCCTCGCGGACGGGATGACGACCGCGATCATCGGCACCGGCGGCATCGAACAGAACGGTCCCTACCTGGCCAGCGGCAAGCACAACTTCGTGCTGCAGGCCACGGCGGAGGCGATCGCGCGCGAACTGGGGAACGCCCTCGTCGCCCCGGTCATCAAGCTGGTTCCGGAGGGGAACATCGATCCGCCCTCCGGACACATGCGGTACCACGCCACGATCAGCGTCCGGCAGGAGACGTTCGAGGCCATGCTCACGGATGTGCTGGGCAGCCTCGCCGCGCACGGGTTCGAGCATCTCGTCCTCATCGGAGACAGCGGCGGGAACGTGAGCGGCATGGAGAACGTGGCCGCCGCCCTCAACGCGGCCTGGGCCGACAGTCCGGCCCGCGTCCATTTCATCCCGGAGTATTATACCGAAGATATCTACAGTTGCGATTATCTGAAGGAGGAACTGGAGATATTCCAGCAACCGGACGAGTGCGTGGCGACCCGCAACGAGTACCACGACGACTATCACTATTCGTCCATTATGGCGACGGTCGATCCGAACACGATCCGCGCGGATCAGCGGCTGGAGGCCGGCCTCTTCTCCATCAACGGCGTCGACCTCTCACCGGTGGAGCGGACGATCGAGAACGGGCGACGACTCGTCGACTACCGCGCCGAGATCACCGCCCGCGCCATCCGTCGCTCGATCGACGGCAACGACTGACAATGTCAGTTCCGGGGATCGGGGTCGCCGCCCTCCGGCCGCCGGTCCCAGTAGTCGGTGGGACGGTCGTCGCTCATGAGGGCGTCCTCATCCAACCAGTAATGATCGCCGAACGGCTTCGGGTCGGGCCATACTTCGTCGAGCGTGTCCGCGTCGTACACGATCCCGTCCTTCACCACGAGACGGAGGTCCGCCGTGTTCCGGATATCGTCGAGCGGGTTCGAGTTGAGGACGATGAAGTCCGCCAGCTTGCCCTCCGCGAGCGATCCCGTCTCGTGCTCCAGACCCAGGAAATGGGCGCCGTGGATCGTGCCGATCTCGATCCCCGTCATCTCGTCCGTGCCCGCCGCGGCCATCCACACCTCGTAGTGGGAACCGAGGCCGTGCAACTGGCCGTGTGACCCGATCGCCCCCCAGCCGCCTTCCTCGATGATGTCGCCGAGGCCGCGCGCGAGGAGGGGGAAGCTGTAGTCCGTCTCCGGGCGCATCATGCGGCGCCGGGTGGAGGGGATGAGCATCCGCCACGGGAGCCAGCGGCGCATCTTCTCGTCCTTCCACACCTCGTACGTCTGGAAGAAGTACTCCTCGTTCCAGGCGCCGGGGCCGCCGACCATGAAGGTGGGCGAGTACACGGCGTCGGCGTGGCCGAAGAACTTTGCCACGTCGCCGTACAGGGGCACGTAGCTCATGGGGTGCTCCCAGCCGGTGTGGCCGTCCATGATCATGCCCATGTTGTACTCGATGTCGCCGCCCTCGGCGGTGACGCGCAGGCCGCGCTCGCGGGCCGCCTCCGTGACCCACTGCCGCTGGTCGCGCCGCGGCTGCAAGTACTCCTTGATCATCACCGCGCCCCACGACGCGAGGCGCGCGACGTTCTGGTCGGCGACCTCCCGGCTCGTGATTTCGTTCTGGCGCGCCCCGTCGCCCGAGTACACCGGATCCCCTGTGCTGTAGGTGCGCGGGCCGATCATCGCCCCGGCCTCGACGAGTTCGGCGGCGGGGAAGACGTTCGACGACCACTGCGAGTTGTCGAGCGTCGTCGTGATCCCGTACGCCATGTAGATCGCGGACTCCCAGTTGCGCTGCGGGATCACGCCCAGGTGGTCGCGGTGATGGTGTGCGTGCATGTCGATGAGGCCGGGCATGATCGTCGTGCCGGAGGCGTCGATCACGTGGTCCGCGCCGGCGGTGTCGCAGTCGCCGACGCAGGCGAGGCGGCCGTTCCGCACGACGATGTCGCCGCTCTCGATGACCCGGCCGTCCTCCACCGTGATGATCCGCGCACCGGTGAAGGCGACGCTCCCGCGGGCGATGTGGCGCGGGAGTTCGAGGTCGATCGGCGTCTCGACCGTCTCGCCGCTGTTCGGGTCGTGCGTGTAGTAGCGGGGGCCGCTCACGAACTCGAGCGTGTTCGCGTCGCGCCAGCGCGGATGGATCCCGCCCTCGAAGCTCACCTGCGTCACCGGGAGTTGGCCGTTGCGCTTCGCGATGCGGACGATGTTGGACCCCGTACCGCCGTAGGGGAACGGCATCCGGTACACGTTGTCGCCCTCCTGGAAGGCGAGCCACGCCCCGTCCGGCGACACCGCCGCCTCGTCCGCGTCCGGCAGCGTGAAGTGGACCCGGCGGTCGCTCCCGTCGAGGCGGATGGAGGCGATCTCCGTCCCCGCCGGCTCGCCGTCGTCGGGCCCCAGAGCCTCCGGATAGAAGAGCCGTCCGTCCGGCCCGAACGACGCCTGCGCGACGGGCCGCCGCGGCATCAGCGGACGCCCGCCCCCGTAGGGCCGCGCCACCTTCGTGATCAGCGTCGCGTCGCCGCCTTCGGCCGGCACGCGCACGAAGTCGAAGAACTGGTTGCTCGCCACGGTCCGGCCGTGGCTCGTCGCTCCCGACCCCCGCGTGACGACGATGTCCCGGCCGTCCGGGCTCCACGCGGTGTTGAGGTATTCGCCCCTCTGCGTGGTGAGTTGCTGCGGCTCGCCCCCGTCCGCGGAGACCCGCCACACGTGACCCTGGTCGGCGTCCGCCCAGCTCGTGAAGGCGATCGAGCGCCCGTCCGGCGACCACGCGGGCGCCATCTCGAACGGCCCGAACGAATCCGGCGTGAGCCGCCGTGGCGTCCCGTCCGGCAGGTCCATGGTCCACACCCGCCCCACCGCCTGGAAGGCGAGCCGGCCGCCGTCCGGCGAGGAGGCGGTCCAGCGCGGGAACTTCACCTTGAACGTCTCGCCCAGCGCCATCTGCGGGCGCCCCGCCATCTCCGAAATCGTGCGCTGCACGCGGGCGGTGAAGGGGATCGTCGCGACGGCGCCGTCGAGGTCCACGCGGCGGATCTTCCCGCCCGCCGAAACCACGATCGAGCGCGAGTCCGAGGCCCACGCGTACCCCGGGAGGTCGCGGGTCACCTTCATCCCCTCCGCCATGTCCACCTCGATCGGGTCCATGAGGACGCGTTCGGCCCCCGTCTCCAGATCGCGCAGCCACAGCGCCGTCCGGGGCCCGAACCGATGCCCGTCGTGGGAGATCGTCCCATCCGGGATGCGGCGCGCGAAGGCGAGCCAGCGGCCGTCCGGCGAAGGCTCCGGCGCGATCGCCCCGCCGCTCGAGGTCTGTCCCTGCTGCACCATGATCCCGGAGGTGATCTCATCCACCCGCCCGGTCTCGAGGTCGAGCCGCCGGATCTGCTTGTGTCCCTGCGTCATGTCCAGCCGGCCGGACCACAGCCCCGTCGGCGCGGCCCGGAAGTGGAAGTAGAGCGACGCCCCATCCGACGAGAACGACGGCCACTGGGCGCCGGAATAGTCCGAGCCGACGAGTTGCACGCCCTCGCCGCCGTCGCGCGAGTACATCCACAGCCCCGGCGGCGCACCGCCCCCGCCCCGCCGCGTCGAGGAGCGCCGCACGGCGATGAACCGGCCGTCGGGACTCCAGGCGGGCTCCCAGGCGCGCAGCCCCTGGTCCTCGAACACCGGCCGCGGGTTCGACCCGTCCGCGTCCATCAGCCACAGATTGCTCTGCCCGCCGCGGTCCGAGATGAAGGTGATCGTGGACCCGTCGGGCGACAGGCTCGGGTGATAGTTGACCGCCACGCCGGTGTTCTGCGTGAGCACCTCGGCCTCGCCCCCCTCCGCCGGAAGCCGGTAGATGTGCCCGAGGAGGTCGAACACGAGCCATTCACCCCCCGGCTCGAGGTCGATCGACATCCACGTCCCCTCGTCCGTCGTGAAATCGATCTCGCGCGTCTCGCCGAGCGGCGCGGTCACGTCCCAGGCCGGCGCGACGTCGCCTTCCTGCGGGAGCGCGGCGACCGCGGGCGCGGCAAGCGCGAGACAGAGAAGCGCCAACACGCCGGCGGAAGCCGAGCGGGCGGCGGGAGCCGGGTCGGTGCGGGAATCACACATGGCGGGACCTCCTGAAGGGGCAGTTACGGAGTCGTCACGGTGTCGTGACATCGTCACGATGTCGTGCGGCGCTCGAGGCGCGTCGCGTCGAGGATCCGGCTCGCCAGCTCCTCGATCGAGCAGCGCGTCGCGTCGATGAAGGGGATGTCGAGGCGCTCGAATAGCGACTGCGCCTGACGGACTTCGAAGCTCACCTGGCGGGGCGAGGCGTAGCGGCGGCCGATCCCGCGCTCGCTTCGCAACTCCCCCAGTCGCCGGGGCTCGATCGTGAGCCCGTAGATCTTGTCACGGTGCGGCGAGAGGGCGGACGGGACGCGCCGCTCCTCCAGGTCGCTTCCCGCGAGAGGGTAATTCGCGGCGAACACGCCGTACTGGAGGGCGAGATACAGACAGGTCGGGGTCTTTCCCGATCTCGACACGCCGGTCAGGACGAGGTCCGCCCGGTCGTATCCCTGCGCGTTCGAACCGTCGTCGTGGGACAGCGCGAAGTTCATCGCCTCTATGCGGCGGTCGTATTCCCGGTAGTTCTGAATCCCGTGCGACACGCCCATCGCGTGCTGCGACTTCTGCCCGAATTCCTTCTCGAGCGGGGCGAGGAAGGAGTCGAAGAAGTCGAGGAAGAGGGCGTCCGTCCGTCCCACGATGTCGCGCACGGCGGCCCGCACGTCCTCTTTCACGAGCGTGCTGAAGACGATGGGCGGCGACCCCTGCGCCCTCGCGGCGGCGTTGATGTTCCGGGCCGCCCGTTTCGCCTTGTCGACGGTGGAGACGAATGGTACGGTGACTTTCGTGAAGTCGAGGGCGTCGAACTGCGCGATCAGGCTCTGGCCGAGCGTCTCGGCCGTGACGCCCGAATGGTCGGAGACGAAGAAAACCGTTCGCTGGGTCATCGTACGCTGATTCTCCGGCTTAAGTTCGCCTGAGACAACCTTTCAGGGTCGCCGGGAGGCCGGGGTTGGGAGTCGCCGTGTCCGGGTATATCGCGCCATTCGAGTCGATCGGACTCGCCGATCTCGATTCGGTCGGGGGAAAGAACGCCTCGCTCGGCGAGATGATCTCCCATCTCTCGGCCGCCGGAGTGGAGGTTCCCGGCGGCTTTGCGATCACGGCCCGCGCCTACCGCGACTTCCTCTCGGGCGGCCTCGGAGACCGCATCCACGCCGTGCTCGACGCGCTGGATGTCGAGGATCTGGGGGCGCTCGCCGGCGCGGGCTCGGAGATCCGGAGCTGGATCGCCGACACGCCGCTTCCGTCGGCGCTCGCCGCCCGGATCGAGGCCGCCTACCGCGAACTCGGCGCGGGCGGCGACGCCTCCGGCGGGGACGTTTCCGTTGCGGTGCGGTCTTCCGCCACGGCCGAGGACCTGCCGGAAGCCTCGTTCGCGGGACAGCAGGACACGCTCCTCAACGTCCGCGGCGCGGAGGCGGTCCTCGCGGCGGTCCACGAGGTCTACGGTTCGCTGTTCACCGACCGCGCGATCGCCTACCGCGTCCACCAGGGGTTCGCGCATCGCGACGTCGCGCTCTCGGTCGGCATCCAGCGCATGGTGCGCGCGGACAAGGGATCGAGCGGCGTGCTGTTCACGCTGGACACCGAGTCGGGATTCCGGGACGTCGTGTTCATCACGAGCGCCTACGGTCTCGGCGAAACGGTCGTGCAGGGGGGCGTGAACCCGGACGAGTTCTACGTCTACAAGCCCGCCCTGCGCGCGGGCCGCCACGCCATCCTCCGGCGAAACCTGGGCGGCAAGGCGATCAAGCTCGTCTACGCGGGCGCCGGGGCCGGGAGCCGGAGCGCGGCGGGCCGGGACCCGGCGGCCGCCTCGGTCGAGACCGTCGATGTTCCCGAGGAAGACCGGAACCGATTCTCGCTCTCGGACGATGAGGTGCACGAACTGGCCCGCCAGGCGCTCCTCATCGAGGACCACTACGGGCGCCCCATGGACATCGAGTGGGCTCGGGACGGCGTCGACGGCGGTCTGCGGATCCTGCAGGCGCGCCCGGAGACCGTGCAGAGCCGCTCGGGCGGCGTGATCTCCCGCTTCACGCTCAAGGAACGGGGCCGGGTGCTCGCCGAGGGGCGCAGCATCGGCGGACGGATCGGGGGCGGCCCGGCGCGCGTCATCGCGTCCGCCTCCGAAATGGGACGCTTCCGGCGCGGCGATGTGCTCGTCACCGACATGACGGACCCGGACTGGGAACCGATGATGAAGCTGTCCGCCGCCATCGTCACGAATCGCGGCGGCCGAACCTGCCACGCCGCGATCATCGCGCGGGAACTCGGCATTCCCGCCGTCGTGGGTTGCGGCGACGCGACGGTGCAACTCGCCGACGCGGGGGACGTGACGGTGTCCTGCGCCGAGGGCGACGCGGGGTACGTCTACCGGGGGATGCTCGACTTCGAGGAGGGAGAGATTCGACTCGGCGCGATGCCGGAGATCCCGCTCAAGATCATGCTCAACGTGGGGAACCCGGACCGGGCGTTCGACTTCGCCTCGATCCCGAACCACGGGGTGGGGCTCGCCAGGCTCGAGTTCATCATCAACCGCATGATCGGCGTCCATCCGCAGGCCCTGCTCGACTTCGACGACCTGCCGGCCGAACTCCAGCAGGAAATCCGCACCCAGCACGCGGGCTACGCCGATCCCGTCGAGTTCTACGTCGAGAAGCTCACCGAGGGGATCTCCACCATCGCCGCGGCCTTCGCCCCCGAGCCCGTCATCGTGCGCCTGTCCGACTTCAAGTCGAACGAATACGCGGACCTCATCGGGGGCCGGAGGTACGAGCCGTACGAGGAGAACCCGATGCTCGGCTTCCGCGGCGCGTCCCGCTACGTATCGGAGAGCTTCCGTCCCGCGTTCGAACTCGAATGTCGCGCGCTGCGGCGGGTTCGCCGGGGGATCGGGCTCGACAACGTGTGGGTGATGGTCCCCTTCGTCCGCACCGTGGCCGAGGCCCGGGCCGTCGTCGACCTCCTCGCGGAGAACGGCCTCGCCCGGGGGGAGGACGGGCTGCGGCTCATCATGATGTGCGAGCTGCCCTCGAACGCCCTCCTCGCCGACGAGTTCCTCGAACACTTCGACGGGATGTCGATCGGGTCGAACGACATGACGCAGCTCACCCTCGGCCTCGACCGCGATTCCGGGTTGATCGCCGACCTGTTCGACGAGCGCGACGCCGCGGTGAAGGCGACGCTCTCGATGGCGATCCGCGCCTGTGCGAAGGCGGGCAAGTACATCGGGATCTGCGGGCAGGGACCGTCCGACCATCCCGACCTCGCGCGCTGGCTGGTGGAGGAGGGGATCGAGAGCATGTCGCTCAACCCCGACACCGCCGTCGAGACGTGGATGTTCCTCGCCGGGGAGGAAGTCTGACGACGGTGGACGGAGACACGGGGGCGCCGGGGGCCGGCGGAACGGGGCTCGCGCGCCAACTCGGACTGTGGGGGCTGGCGGCCACGGGGATCTGCTCGATGCTGGGCGCCGGGATCAACGTCGTTCCCGTCATGATCCAGCGCAGCGTCCCGGCGATCGGGGACAACGTGCTCCCGGCGTTCGCGTTCGGCGCCTTCCCGGCCGTCCTCGCGGGTCTCGCCTACGCGATTCTCGCCTCCGCCATGCCGCGGGCGGGGGGCAGCTACGTCTTCGCGAGCCGCGCGCTCGGCCCGTACTGGGGCTTCGTGGCGAGCTTCTCGCAGTGGTTCGGCCTCTCCATCGTCATCGGGGTCGTCTCCTATCTCGTCGTCCCGTTCCTGCGCGACATCGCGGGCGCGCTCGGCATGGCGGGAGTGGCCGGCGCGCTCGACACCGGCCCGGTCCGGGTGGGGCTCGCGCTCGCGATGCTGTGGGCGTTCGCGTGGGTGAACCTGCGCGGCCTCAAGGCCTACGAACGCACCGTCGTGCCGCTCATGGTCGTGATGTTCGCCCTCGGCGCGATCGTCATCGTGGCCGGATTCTCGTTCGACCAGGCCGACTTCGCGGCGGCGCTGCTCGCGAGGGAAGGCGTGGAGGTGCCGGCCGCCGCGCCTCCGCCGCTCGGCCCGGCCGGCTTTCTCGCCGCTGCCGGCCTCCTCTTCGCCAGCTTCGTCGGCTTCGATGCGATCGCGCAGGCGGGCGGCGAGGCGCGGAACCCGAACCGCGCGCTCCCGCTGGCGATCGGCCTCGCCGTCTTCATCGTGGGCGCCTACTACCTCCTCTTCACGGCCGCCGTCTATCACACGGTCCCGTGGGAGTTCGTGTGGGCGCGGGCGCAGGAACAGGACCTGACGGCCCCGGGGCTGCTCGGCTACGTGCTCCCGTCGTGGTGGACGGTGCTCATCGTGGCGGGGGCCGCGATCGCCCTCATCAACGACCTGCCCGCGATGATCCTCTCCGTCTCGCGCCTTGTCTTCGCCTGGGCCGAGGACGGCATCTTTCCGTCGGGCCTCGCCCGGGTCCACTCGGCGTCGCGCACGCCGCAGGCGGCCGTCCTCCTGTCGACCGCGCTGGCCTCGGTGGCGATCCTGGGCAGCGAGATCGCGGGAGACTTCTTCCTCGGCGTCGACATCATGGTCACGTCGATGCTCGTCAACTTCATCCTCATGTGCCTCTCCGTGCTCGTCCTCCCGCGGCGGAACCCGGCGATCGCCGCAGACTTCCGCGTGCTCCGCGGCCCGGTTCCGCGAACGTGCGTGTGCGTGGCGGGGATCGCGCTCCTGGGGGCGTTTCTCGTGACGCACACCTGGAAGGATCTGACGGCGGATGTTGCGGGGTGGTACTTCCGCTCCACTCCGCTCTGGATCGGCGTCATGGCGCTGGGGTCGCTCATCTACATCCGCAAGATGAGAACGCTGCGGGCCTCCGGGGCGGACATCGACCGCCTCTTCCGCGAGTTGCCGCCTGAGTAGGCCGGAACGCCGGGAACTGGCTCCCGGCCTGGAGATCTCCCGCGTGTTGACCGGGTTGTGGCAGATCGCCGACCTGGAGCGCGAGGGCCCGATCGACATCGACCGGGCGGCCGCCGCGATGGACGCTTATGCCGCGGCCGGCTTCACGACGTTCGACATGGCGGACCACTACGGTTCGGCCGAGGAAGTCGCGGGTGCGTGCGCGTCCCGGGCTCGAGACGGAGACCTCCAGCTCCTCACCAAGTGGACGCCCGCGCCGGGCGCGCACACGCCGGCCACGGTGCGGGCGGCCGTCCGGCGCTCCCTGGACCGGCTCCGGACGGACGCGATCGACCTCCTCCAGTTCCACGCCTGGCGCTACGCGGATCCGAGCTGGCTCGACTGCCTGTTCGCCCTCCAGGAGCTGAAGGACGAAGGACGGATCCGGCACCTCGGCCTCACGAACTTCGACGCCGTCCATCTCGACATGGTGCTCAACAGCGGGATCGAGGTGGTCTCGAACCAGGTTTCCTTCTCACTCCTCGACGGGCGCGCGGCCGGCGCCATGACGGACGTCTGTCTGAGGCACGGGGTGCAACTCCTCGCGTACGGGACGCTGGCGGGCGGACTCCTGACCGAGCGCTGGCTGGACGCCCCGGACCCGGGCCCCGACGGAGTGGAGACGTGGTCGCAGATGAAGTACCGCCGCTTCGTCGAGGCGGCGGGCGGCTGGGATCGGCTGCAGACGCTCCTCGGGGCAATGCGGGTGGTGGCGGCGAAGCACGGCGTCTCGATGGCGAACGTCGCGGCGCGCGCCATCCTCGACCGGCCCGCGGTGGCGGGCGTGATCATCGGCGCCCGGCTGGGGCGAAGCGAACACATCGCCGACAACCTGCGCCTTTCGTCGCTGAAGCTCGATGCGGAAGACCGGGAGAAGCTGGCGGCGGCGCGCGGCGCGCTGGATCCCGTTCCGGGAGACTGCGGGGATGAGTACCGGCGGCCTCCCTACCTGACGGCGGCGGGCGATCTCAGCGATCACCTGGACGAACTTCCGCCGCCGTATCCCGTCCGGACCGGGACCGGCGGCCGGGCGCGAGCAGGCTCCGGCACGGTGTGGGAGGATCTCGCCGGCTACAGCCGGGCGGTGCGGACGGGCGACCACATCGCGGTCTCCGGGACGACGGCCACGCACGGGGATCGCCTTGTCGGCGGCGACGATCCCGCCTCGCAGACGCACTTCGTGATCGACAAGATCGAGGGTGCGATCGAATCGCTGGGCGGACGCCTCGAGGACGTGGTCCGGACCCGGATCTTCGTGCCGGAACTGGCGGACTGGGAGCCGGTAGCCCGCGCGCACGGCCATCGTTTCGGCGGCATCCGGCCCGCCAACACGCTGGTCCAGGCGGGTCTCATCGGGTCGGGATACCGGGTCGAGATCGAAGCCGAGGCCCGTGTCGGGAGGCGGACATGACGAAGAGGCGCAGACACATCGGCGGGATCGTCCGGGTGGCCCTGGTCTGGGCGTTCGGCGGGGCGCTCGTCGGCGCGGTAATCGAGATCCTCGCCGACACGCTGCCGGGGGGACTCCCCATGTCGTCCCTCGTCGACATTTGGCCTCCGGTGCTCGCGATCCTCGGCTTCATCGCCGGCGCGCTGGTCGCCTTGGCGTTCGGCGTGTCGGAACGCTCGATGCTGAAGACGCTCCGCTCCGTCGTTCGCTTCAGGAAGTTCGAACTGAGTCCCGTCGCGCGCCGGCTCGGCCGCTGCGCGAGCGTCGAGGACCTGCGGGACGTCGCGCGGCGCCGGCTCCCGCGCGGCGTGTTCGGCTACATCGACGGCGCGGCGGAGGATGAGCGCACGCAGGCGCGGAACTGCAACGCCTTCCACCGCATCGAGTTCCGGCCCCGCGTCCTGCGGGATGTGACGAATGTGGACCCCGGCGCGACGGTCCTCGGCAGGCGCCAGCCGCTGCCGCTCATCCTCGCTCCCACCGGGTTCAGCCGCATCGCGGATTCGGAGGGCGAACTCGCCGTGGCCCGGGCCGCGGCGCGCGCGGGGATCACCTACAGCCTGTCGACGCTCGGCACGCGCTCGATCGAGGAGGTGGCCGCCGTCAGTTCCGGCCCCAGGTGGTTCCAGGTCTACGTGTGGAAGGACCGCGGCCTGGTCGCGGAACTCGTCGAGCGGGCCCGCGAGTCCGGCTACGAGGCGCTCCTCCTCACCGTCGACGTCGCGGTGCTCGGGCGGCGCGAGCGCGACGTCCGCTACGGCTTCACGCTCCCCCCCCGGTTGGGGCTCGACACGCTCGTCGACGGGATCCGGAAACCGGGCTGGACATGGGACTTCCTCACCTCCGAGCCGATCATCTTCTCGAGCGCCGTCCGCCGGGACGCGGCGGGCGGGACGGGGGGCGTCGACGCCATGGGCCTTGCGCAGTACGTGAACGAGCAGTTCGATCCGAAGCTGGCCTGGGATGATGTGGACTGGCTGCGCTCGATCTGGGACGGCCCCATCGTCATCAAGGGCATCCAGACGGTGGAGGACGCCGTCCTCGCGGCGGACGCGGGCGTCGAGGGGATCGTGATCTCGAACCACGGCGGGCGGCAACTGGACGACGCGCCGCCGACGCTCGAGTTGCTGCAACCTGTCGCCGAGGCGGTCGGGGACCGGCTCGATGTTCTCATCGACGGCGGGGTCCGCCGCGGAAGCGACATCGCGAAGGCCGTCGCGCTCGGGGCGAAGGCCTGTCTGGCGGGCCGCGCGTACTTTTACGCGCTGGGCGCGGGCGGCGAGCGGGGCGTGGACCTCGTCCTCAAGTGGTTCGACGAGGGGTTCCGGCGCACGATGGCGCTTCTGGGCGCCCGAACCGTGGACGAGATCACCCCCGAATCGGTGCGCTGGCGCGACCGCTGAACGGGCGCGCGCCGCTTGCCACACAGCGGGTTTCGGGCTTAGCGTGTTATGCGGATACATCTTTTAATACGCCGACAGTTTCGCCCACAGTTCCGCCGATGTTTCGCCCAGAGCGAACTGCCTGAAAAAGCGGTCCCGATGCCCGGACACGAAGCGTACAAAGCGATGGCGATCCGCACGGTTGGCGCGGCCCTGACGCTGGCTCTCGCGGTCCCCGCGAGCCTTCCCGCCCAGGACGGCCAGGCTTCGACCGTTGCGGCCGTGGCCGGGGCCGCCGCTCAGCCCGGCGTGGGTTCGGCCGCGGAGTTCCGGCATGCAGCCGCGTCGATCGATCCCAACGACATCGTTCAGGGGGTCTGCACGAACTGCCACAACAGCCGGCGCCTGGCGGGGAACCTCACCCTCGAATCGTTCGATGTGGACGCCGCGGACGCGCAGGCGGAGACGGCCGAGAAGATGATCCGCAAGCTGCGCGCCGGCATGATGCCGCCGCCCGGCGTGCGCCGTCCGCCGGAGGAGGAACTCCTCGAACTCGTCGAGACGCTCGAGGCCATCGTCGATGACGCCGCGGCCCGGAACCCGAACCCCGGCGGCCGCACCTTCCAGCGGCTCAACCGGCCCGAGTACGAGCGCGCGGTTCGCGACCTGCTGGGGCTCGAGGTCGACGCGGGGAAGTGGCTCCCCAACGACCAGATGAGCGCCAACTTCGACAATATCGCCGACGTGCAGGCGCTCTCGCCGACGCTCCTCGACGCCTACCTGAACGCGGCGGCCGAGATCAGCCGCATGGCGGTGGGCGACCGCAACGCCCCGGCGGTCAACACGACGTACAAGAACTCGCAGTACGTGTCGCAGCACCCGTGGGACCACGTGGAGGGAGCCCCGTTCGGGACGCGCGGCGGGATGGTCGTGGAGCACACGTTCCCGGCCGACGGCGAGTACACCTTCTCGCTCGTGTTCACCTCCGGCGCGAACTCCCGCATGGAGGATGTCGACGTCTCGATCGACGGCGAGCGGGTCGCGCTCCTCCACTACACGCGGCGCGGCGGCGGCGCGGATGACCGCGGCTTCACGCCGGTCGGGACGGAGCCGATCTTCGTCCGCGCCGGACAGCACCGCGTTTCCGCGGCCTTCGTCCGGCGGCAGGAGGGGCCGTACGAGGATCTCATCCGGCCGCACGTGTGGTCCAACGCCGGCGGCGGTTCGGGCGGGGGCGGGATCACAACGCTGCCGCACCTGCAGGACGTCATCATCGGGGGGCCGCACAACCCGACCGGCGTGTCCGAGTCGCCGATCCGCCAGCGCATCTTCACCTGCCGTCCGACGTCGCTCGAAGAGGAGCGGCCCTGCGCCCGCGGCATCCTCACCGACCTTGCCCGCAGCGCCTACCGCCGCCCGCTCGAACCGAGCGAGGTCGACGGCCTGATGACCTTCTACGACATGGGCGTCGAGCAGGGCGGCTTCGAGATCGGTGTGCGCATGGCCCTCGAGGCGGTCCTCGCGAGCCCCTTCTTCGTCCTCCGGCTCGAGCGGGAGCCCGACGGCGTCAGGAGCGGAGAGGCCTACGCCCTGGAAGACATCGACCTCGCCTCGCGGCTCTCGTTCTTCCTCTGGGGCCTTCCGCCCGACGAGGAACTGCGGGCGGTCGCGGTCGAGGGACGGCTCTCGAATCCGGACGAACTGGAGCGGCAGGCGCGCCGCATGCTCGCCGACCCCCGCTCCGAGGCGCTGAGTTCGCGCTTCGTGTCGCAGTGGCTGCGGCTGCAGGATCTCTACAAGGTCCGCCCCGACCCCAACTTCTTCCCGAACTTCGACGAGAACCTCGCCGACGCGATGAAGCTGGAGACGGAACTCCTCTTCCAGAGCCTCATCCGCGAAGACCGGAGCCTGCTCGACTTCTTCCGGGCCGACTACACGTTCGTTAACGAGCGCCTTGCCCAGCACTACGGGTTCGAGAGCGTGGCGGGGCGGGATTTCCAGCGCGTGAACTATCCCGACGACGAGCGCGTCGGGATCCTGGGCCACGGCAGCGTCCTCGTTCTGACGTCGCTCGCCAACCGCACGTCGCCGGTGCTGCGGGGCAAGTGGGTGATGGAGGTCCTGCTCGGCACGCCGCCCCCGCCGCCCCCGCCGGGCGTGCCGGATCTGGACGAAACGGAAGAGTCGCTGGACGGCCGGTTGCTCACGACGCGCGAGCGGATGGAGATGCACCGGGCGAGTCCGGCGTGCCGCTCCTGCCACCGGTTCATGGACCCGATCGGCCTCGCGCTCGACAACTTCGACGTGACCGGAAAGTGGCGCCTGCGCGAGAACGGGATGCCGCTCGACACGCGCGGCGATTTCTACGACGGGACGCCGGTCCAGACGCCGCCCGAACTGGTCGACGCGCTCCTCGAACGCCCGCTGCCGTTGCTCCGGAACTTCACGGAGAACCTGGCCGCCTACGCGCTCGGCCGCCGCGTCGAGTACTACGACCAGCCCTGGATCCGGTCGATCGTGGAGGATGCGGAGGAGGACGACTACAGGCTTTCGTCGCTGATCATGGGTGTCGTGAACGGCGATGCGTTCAAGATGAAGCGGGCCATGCCCGCGACCGCGGTAGAAGAGGAAGTTTCGGAGGAAGTTTCGGGAGACCGCCGCTAGACGGCCCGCACGGCCGGGCGACGGTCCGACGTTCCGAGAGGGAGAACATGGAATTCATCACCGGACAGCACCTGCCTCGCAGGACCTTCGTTCGAGGCGTCGGGGCCACGCTGGCCCTGCCGTTCCTCGACGCGATGGTTCCGGCGGGCCGTCTGTGGGGATCGACCAGCGCGAAGGGCCTGACCGAGGGGACGGGAACCCGGTTCATCGCGATCGAGGAAGTGCACGGGCTCGCGGGCTGCAACCGCGAGCACGGCGCAACGAAGTTCCTCTTCGCGCCGGAGAAGGCGGGACGCGGCTTCGAGATCATCGATGAGAGCGCGCTCGTCTCGCTGCGCCCGTACCGCGAGCACCTGACGATCATCAGCAACACGGACGTGCGGAACGCCGAGGCGTTCACGCCGCCCGAGATCGGCGGGGACCACTTCCGTTCGAGCGCCGTGTTCCTGACGCAGTCGCACCCGAAGCAGACGCAGGGGTCCGACATCTTCTGCGGAACCTCGATGGACCAGATCTACGCCCAGCGCTTCGGCCAGGAAACGCCGATGCCGTCGATGCAGTTCTGCATCGAAAACCTCGATCAGGCGGGCGGCTGCACGTACAACTACTCGTGCGCGTACACCGATTCGCTGAGTTGGGCGTCGCCGACCGAACCGCTGCCCATGATCCGCGATCCGCGGGTCGCCTTCGACCTTCTGTTCGGCGCGGGCGGGAGCGAGGCGGAGCGGGCGGCGCGGCGAGCCACGCGGCGCAGCATCCTCGACTGGATCTCGGGCGAGATTTCCTCCGTTCAGCGGACTCTCGGCGCGGAGGATGCGCGCCGCATGGACCAGTACCTGACCAACGTCCGCGAACTGGAGCGCCGGATTCAGATGGTCGAGGGGCGGAACTCGAGCGGCGAGGAACGCGCCCTGCCGGAGGCGCCGGCGGGCGTACCCGATTCGTTCACCGAGCACATGCAGATGATGTTCGACATCCAGGTGCTCGCGCTCGAGACCGACATGACGCGCGTGATCTCGTTCAAGACGGGGCGCGACGCGCAGAACCGGGTCTTCCCGGACAGCGAGTCGGATCGGCCCTTCCACCCGGCCTCCCACCACGGGAACCGGGAGGAAGCGGTGCTGGAGTTCAACAGGATCAACCAGTTCCGCGTGGGTCAGCTCCCGTACCTCATCGACAAGCTCAAGAACACGATGCACGGCGAGTCGAGCCTGCTCGACCAGAGCGTGGTGCTGTGGGGTTCGCCGATGGCCGATGCGAACCTGCACAACCACCGGCGGGCGCCGCTCTTCATGCTCGGCCACGGCAACGGGATGCTCGAAGGCGACCTGCACATCAAGGCGCCGGACGGAACGCCGATGGCGAACGCGATGCTCTCGGTCCTGCACGGACTCGGCGTCGACGACATGCACGAGTTCGGCGACAGCACCGGCCCGATGTCGCTCAACCAGGCCGACCCGGTCACGACGGACGCGGGGAACTGATCGTGCGCGCGGGCAGGCTCCGGCACGCGTTCGCGGTCCTCTGCGCGGCCGTCCTCGTTTCGGCGGGGACACCGCCGCATTCGCCACCCGACGCGCCACCCGATTCGCCCGTCGCCAACGCCGCCATGCGCGGCGAAGTCGAGACGGTGCGGGAACTCCTGCGCCAGGGGCTGGACGTCAATGCCGCGCAGGGCGACGGGATGACGGCGCTCCACTGGGCCGCCGACAGGGGCGACGCGGAACTCGCGGACATGCTCATCTACGCCGGCGCCGACGTGGCGGCCGTGACGCGGATCGGGCAGTACACGCCGCTCCACCTCGCGGCGCGCCGTGGCTCGGCGGAGATTCTCGCCAGCCTCGTCGGGGCGGGTTCGGACGCGACGGCCGTGACCGCGAACAGCGGCGCCACGCCGCTCCATCTCGCCGCCGCGTCCGGGAACCCCGACGCGATCCGGGTGCTGCTCGACGCGGGCGCGGATCCCGATGCGGTCGAGGCCGAGTGGGGCCAGACGCCCCTCGTGTTCGCCGCGGCCGGCAACCGGGCCGCCGCGATCCGCGTCCTGTTGGAGGGCGGCGCGAACCCCGACCTCACGGCGCTCGTCATCGACATCATCGAGCAGGAAAAGCTGGACCGCCTCGCGCGGCAGCGTGAGACGGAGGTGCTCGAAGCCTTCACCGGAGAGGGCGACGAGGCGCGCACGCCGACGCCCGGCGAGCTTCAGGCCGCGGTGCGTGCGGGACGCGAGATCTACGCCGAGGGCCTTCCCGAGGAAGAGGAGGAGGAAGAGGAGGACGAGAGCGACTTCAGCCGCCTTTTCCTGCCGCCGGTCGAGAAGATCGGCGGCCTGACGCCGCTCCTGCACGCGGTCCGCCAGGGGTATGTGGAGTCGGTCATCGCCCTCCTCGATGGAGGAGCGGACATCGACGTGGTGAGCGCGGCGGACGGGACGAGCCCGCTCGTGATGGCCGCGATCAACGGCCAGTTCGACCTGGTGCTCCTGCTGCTCGAGCGGGGCGCGGACCCGAACATCGCCGCCGAACTCAACGGCGTGTCGCCGCTGTGGGCGGTCCTCAACGCCCGCTGGCAGCCGCGCACCCGGTTCCCGCAGCCGCAGGAACGTCCGCTCCAGAGCGCGAACTACCTGGAGGTGGCGCGCGCGCTGCTCGACGCCGGCGCGGACCCCGACCATCGGATCACGCGCCATCCGTGGTACATGGTGTACACGGGCTGCGGCAACCGGAACTGCGGCCTCGTCGACACCAACGGCGCCACCGCCTTCTGGCGCGCCGCCTACGCGACGGACGTCGAGGCGATGCAGCTCCTGGTCGAGTACGGGGCCGACCCGAACATCCCGACCAAGGCGCCCCCCCGGCGCCAGCGTCTCTCCCCGGACGAGTTCCTGCGGCAACAGGCGCTGAACGCGCTGCGCGACTCCTCCTACGCCGAACTCCCGCCGGAAGAGCGCCTCAAGCTGCTCCAGGACATCCGGGAGCAGTTGCCCGAGGAGGAGCAGGGAGAGTTCCCGGACAAGGATCTCGACAATCTCACCGAAGACGTGCGGTCGAAGCTGATCGCGGCCGCCGAGGCGGCGGACCAGGCGCGGGCGAACGCCCCGGATGCGTCCGGGCTGCCCCCGGTGCCCCCGGGCGGGCCGGGAGTGATGCCCATCCACGCGGCCTCCGGCGTCGGCTACGGCGAAGGGTTCGCGGGCAACGCGCACCGCCACACGCCCGACGGCTGGCTGCCGGCGGTGAAGTACCTCATCGAGGAACTCGGCGCCGACGTGAACGTCCGCGACCACAACGGCTACACGGCGCTGCACAACGCGGCCTCGCGCGGCGACGACGAGATGATCCTCTATCTCGTGGAGGTGGGTGGGGACGTCACGGTCGTCAGCCGCCGCGGCCAGACGACGGCCGACATGGCGAACGGCCCCGTGCAGCGCGTCTCGCCCTTCCCGGAGACCGTTGCGCTTCTGGAGAGCCTGGGCTCTCACAACAACAACAACTGCCTGACCTGCTGACCGGCGGGTACCCGAACCAACCACAAACCACCATCCAGAACACGGAGAATCATGGCCAAGTACATGTTCCGCACGAGCTACACGCAATCGGGTCTGAAGGGTCTGATCGCCGAGGGTGGCACCGGCCGCCGGGAAGCGCTTCGCCAGACGGTGGAGAGCGCGGGCGGCACACTGGAAGGCTTCTACTACGCCTTCGGTGACGACGACCTCCTCCTCATCGCGGATCTTCCCGACGAGCAGGCTGCCTTGACGCTGTCGCTGAACATCGCCGCAGCCGGGGCGCTCACCGTCTCCGTGACCGTGCTGATCGACCCCGAGACGGTGGACGAGGCCGTCGCGAAGGGTGTCTCCTACCGCCCGCCGGGAGCCTGACGCCGCGGACAAGCCCCCTCGCCGTGACCTTTCGGGTCCGGCGAGGGTCTAGCTCCCAGAGCCGTCCACATGACCTGTGACCTCCGGGAGTCGCCTTGTCGCAAAAGCAGGGAAAGACCGCACCCGCAGCAGCGCGTGCCGCCTTGCTCGCGAGTCTCGGACTCGGGCTGCTCGCGCTTCCCGCCGCGGCGCAGGAGACTCGCCCGCGGCTGTTGGGACTTCTTCTGACCGAAGGCAGCGGCGCACCCGTGGAAGGCGCGCACATCAGGCTCGTCGACCCGGACGAACTCGTCCTGGCGGAAGACATTTCGGACCCCCGTGGCGGGTTCAGCCTGCCCATGCCGCCGGCGGGCGTGTATCGCCTCCTTGTGGCCCGAATCGGCTATGAATCGTGGGCTTCCGACACTCTCCACGTCGACTGGTCAGGGGAGTCCCGGACGCTGCGACTGGACATCCCCGTGGAGCCGATTCCGCTCCCGGAACTGTTGGTCTCGGAAGAGAACGTCTGTCCGACCACCCCTGAGTTGCGCGCGCGAGCCTTCGCGCTCTACGAGTCGGTTCTCCCGATCCTCGCCACGGTGTCACACACCGCGGATCTCGGCGCTCTGCGGATGCGAATCGTTCGACCGGTCAAGTATTACTACGCCCAGGGCACGTACCGATTCCGGCCCGTTCCTGCGGCAGCACCTGGAGCCGGCGCTACGATTGCGCGTGCAGTCCGTCCGTCCTTCCAGCCGCCTCCGGTTTTTCCCGATTGAGATAGACGAATCGCAGTTCGGCGGCGATCTGTACTTTGAACGGATAAGCCGTGATCGCTGGCTGATCCGCGAGTGGCGGATTCGACGGCCCGATCTTCGTCATCGAAGCTATTTTGCGGCGGGTTCGGCGGGAAGAATCCGGCCCTTCGCCGTTCCGCTGGCGTTCAGCGGGGAGGTGCTGGCGCTCATCCCGCCGTAGACGCAGGCGGTCCACTCTCGCCGCGCGGGCCGCGTTGCGCGGGGCGGTAGGGGCTGACCAAGTTGGGGACCCCTGTCACCGATCCTCGACCCTGCGAGTTGCCATGCGTATCGGCCGCGCTCCCCTTCTCGTCCTGTCAGTCGGCCTCACCATCGGCTGCGAGCCCGGTGACGGCATGCCCGGCGTCTCCGGCGAGCCGGGGCTGCTCGAGTCGGCCTCGGCCCGATCCGTGACGCCGGTGCTCGCCGAAGAGCCGCCGCCCCCGTTCGGCGGGTATCCCGGCGTGCGGCACGGCGGCAACTACATGCACAACTACTACCTGCCGCCGGCGCCCGGGACGACGCCCTGGTTCCCCTCCTGGTCGCCCGATGGGTCAGCGATCGCGGTGGGGATGGCCGGCTCCGTCTGGGAAGTGGACGTGGAGACGGGCGACGCCACCGAACTCACGCGCGGGGGCACGTATCACTCGGCCCCCTCCTATTCCCCCGATGGCCGCTGGATCGTGTACACGGCGGACTACGGCGGCGAACGGGTCCAGCTCGAGATGCTGGATACGGAGACCGGCGAGACGCGGGCGCTGACGGACGACAGCTTCGTGTACGCGGACCCGGTGTTCTCCCCGGACGGGAGCCGCATCGCGTACGTGTCGAGCGCGCCGAACGGGTTCTTCAACGTCTACATCCGGGCGGTGGCGGACGGGGACTGGGCGGAACCCGAGATCGCCGTCAGCAGCGACAACAGCTACGGGAATAACCGGCTCTACTTCGGACCGATGGACATGCACCTGTCCCCCGCGTGGATGCCGGACGGAGAGGAACTCCTCCTCGTCTCGAACCGTGACGTCCCGCTGGGCTCGGGGAACGTGATCCGGGTGCCGGCGCGCGCGGACGGAATCCGGGAGGCGCGGACGGTGCTGCGGGAGCAGACGCTCTACCGCACCCGGCCGGACGTCTCGCTCGACGGTCGCCGCTTCGTGTACTCCTCAACTGCGGGGGCGGCGGACCAGTTCAACAACCTGTACGTGCAGCCGACCGAGGGCGGAGAACCGTACAAGCTCACCTTCTTCGAGCACGACGCCTTCCACCCGCGCTGGTCGCCCGACGGGGAGACGATCGCCTACATCACGAACGAGGACGGCCTCCCGCAACTCGAGTTGATCGAGACGTACGGCGGCGGGCGGCGGCGGATCGAGATCGGCGAGCGCGAGTACGCGGGTCCGACGGGCATGCTCTCGGTCACGGTGCGCACGGACGCGAGCGGGCGGGACCCGGTTGCCGCGCGCGTGACGCTGCTGGGGCCGGACGGGAAGTATCACGCCCCGCCTGACGAATACGCCCGCATCGGCCAGCGAGGACGCTATCCCGCCTTCCACACGGACGGAACGTTCACCGTCGCGCTCCCGCCGGGCGAAACGGACCTCACCATCGTGAAGGGCTTCGAGATCGAGCCCCAGCGCATGAAGGTGGCGATCGAGGCGGGGGAGACCATCGATCTCGCCGTCACCCTGCACCGGTTCGCGGATCTCTCGGCGGACGGGTGGCACAACGGCTCCACGCACGTCCACATGAACTACGCCGGGAACCTCCACAACACGCTCGAGAACCTGATGTTCATGTCCGCGGGGGAGGACCAGGACATCGTCAACGAGCAGGTGGCGAACAAGGACAACCGGATCCTCGACCACCAGTTCTTCGTGCCGGGCGGCGGCGCCCACCCGGTGTCCACCGAGGAGATGGTCGTCGTCGTGGGACAGGAGTACCGGCCGCCGTTCTACGGGCACGTGTTCATGTTCGGGATGCGCGACCACCTCATCTCGCCGTTCACGACGGGATACGAGGGGACGGGGATCGAGAGCCTCTATCCGTCGAACACGGACATGATGCGAAAGGCGCAGGAGCAGGGGGCGACGACGGGCTATGTCCACCCCTACTTCGGCGATGTGGACCCACTCACGTTCGGGCTGATGGGCGGGAAGGGGTTCATGGTCGACGCGGTGCTGGGCACGAGCGACGCGCTTGAGTGGTCCACGGCCGAGCGGGCCGGGTTCTTCCCGCTCTACGCGCTGTGGAGCAACGACGTCCGCGTGTGCGCGACCGGGGGAGAGGACTCGATCAGCAACCTGCACGCGACGCCGCTCCTGGGGGCGATGCGGACGTACGTGCGGACGCCGGACGGGCGTCTGACGGCGGACGGCTGGTTCGAGGGTCTGCGCGGCGCAGCTGCGTTCGTGACGAACGGGCCGCTCGTCGAACTCACGGTGAACGGCGAGATCCCGGGTTCCGTGGTGGAACTCGGGAGTGGCGCGACGAGCGTCGAAGTGGAGGCGAGCGTGCGGTCCATCGTGCCGCTCACCCGGGCCTGGCTCGTGCGCGACGGAGAGGACGTCCTCGACCTCGAACTCTCGGAGGACCGCAAGTCCGCCTCCTTCTCGGGGGACGTCGAAATCGACGACAGCGGCTGGATCCACCTGCGGGCGGAGGGAGAGCCGGAGGAACGCTTCCCGCTCGACGCGGCGTACCCCCAGGGGTTCACGAACCCGGTCTGGTTCACGGTCGGGGGCGAGGCGATCCGCGACGCGGCGGGGGCGCAGTACGGCCTAGACTGGATCGACGAACTGGAGCGGCAGGCGCGGGAGTGGCCGGGCTGGCGGTCGCAGGCCGAGCAGGACCACGTCTACGGCCAGTTCGAGGAAGCACGCGACGTGTACCGGCGCCTGTTGGCGGAAGCCGGTGCGGGCGGCGACTGAGCGCAGTACCGCAGGCTTGCCGGTGAGCGAAAGGCGCCCGTACCGGACCGAACTCACGCCGCTCGAGTTCCTGCGGCGGAGCGCGTTCGTGTACCCCGACAAGGCGGCCGTCGTGCACGGCGCGCGCAGCTACACCTACGCAGAGTTCGAGCTTCGCGTCCGGCGCTTGGCGGCGGGACTGCTCCGGGCCGGGGTCGAGCCGGGCGACCGCGTGGCCTTCCTGTCGCCGAACACGCCGCCCCTGCTGGAGGCGCACTATGGAGTGCCGGCCGCGGGCGGCGTCCTGGTCGCGATCAACACGCGGCTCGGGGCGGGCGAGATCGCCTACATCCTGGAGCACAGCGGCGCGCGCTACCTGTTCGTCGACCGGGCGCTCGAGAGACTCATCGACGAGGATGCGCTGCGCGGCACCGGGGTGTCGGTGGTGCGGATCGACGACAGCGGCGCGCCCGACGATCCCTACGAGGCGTTTCTCGCGTCGACCGCCGATGCCGCCTCCGGCGAGCCGCCCCCGCTCGCGGCCGGACCCGACGACGAGGAAGACCCGATCTCGATGAACTACACGTCGGGAACGACGGGCCGCCCCAAGGGCGTCGTGTACACGCACCGCGGCGCGTACCTGAACGCGATCGGCGAACTCATCGAGATGGAGATGACGCCGGACGCGGTCTATCTGTGGACGCTCCCGATGTTCCACTGCAACGGGTGGTGCTTCACCTGGGCGGTGACCGCGATCGCGGGCACCCACGTATGCCTGCGGGAAATCGATCCGGGCCGCATCTGGGAGTTGATCGAATCCGAGGGCGTGACCCACTACTGCGGGGCGCCGACCGTACAGATCATGCTCGTCAACGATCCCGCCGCCCGTCGCCTGGAGCACCCGGTGCGGACGATGATCGCGGGAGCGCCCCCCTCGCCGACGCTGCTCGAGCAGTTGCGGGCGTTGAACTTCGAGCCCGTCCACGCCTACGGGCTCACCGAGACGTACGGCCCCACCGCCACCTGCGCCTGGCACGCGGACTGGGACGACCGGGGGCCGGAAGATCAGGCCCGCCTGCTCGCCCGCCAGGGCCAGTCCTTCGTCGGCGCCGACCTCATGCGGGTCGTGGACGAAGAGGGCAGGGACGTGCCGCGCGACGGCGCGACCATGGGCGAGGTCGTGATGCGCGGGAACATCGTCATGAAGGGCTACTTCGCGCAGCCGGAGGCGACGGACGAAGCCTTCCGCGGGGGCTGGTTCCACTCCGGCGACCTCGCCGTGCGGCACCCCGACGGCTACGTCGAACTTCGGGACCGCGCCAAGGACATCATCATCTCGGGCGGCGAGAACATCTCCACCATCGAGGTGGAGCAGACGGTCGCCCGCCACCCCGCCGTGCTCGAATGTGCCGTGATCGCGATCCCGCACGACGAATGGGGCGAACGGCCGAAGGCGTTCGTCACGCTGAAGCCGGAAACCGACGCCGCGGAGCGGGAGATCATCGACTTCTGCCGCGACCGGATCGCCCACTTCAAGTGCCCCGACGCGATCGAGTTCGGCCCCCTCCCCAAGACCTCCACCGGCAAGGTCCGGAAGTACATCCTCCGCGACCGCGAATGGACCGGCCGCGAGAAGCGCATCAACTGACCCTACACCCGCACGGCCAGCCCGTCGTGGAGGGCGGTGCGGTAGGCCTTGAGCGCGGGCACGAAGCCCATCAGGAATCCGGCCATCACCACGGCGCCGAGGAAGAGCAGCTCGATGGGGCCGGGTGGCCGGATCGGGATGAAGAGTCCCACCTGCGCCTCGACAACAGACTGTCCGGCTGAGAGCAGCACATACACCAGCGCGAGTCCAGCGAGCGCCCCCGCCGCGGCAAGGCACACGGATTCGAGCACCAGCAGGGCCACGATCCGGTTCGGTCCGGCACCGACGGCGCGCAGGATCGCCATCTCGCGGCGGCGCTCGTTGAGCGACGTGTAGAGCGAGACCAGCATGCCCAGCAGTCCCACCAGCACGACGAAAATCGTCACCAGCCGGAGGCCGGTCTCGGCGGAGCCCAGGCCCTGCCACATCTCGTTCAGGGCGACTCCGGGGATCACGGCCATCATCGGTTCGCCCTCGAAGTCGTTGATCTCGCGCTGCAGCTGGAGTACGTCCCGGCGGTTGGTCGTGCCCACGAAGAACGAGGTCACCTGTGTGACTTCGACATCCTCGATCGAGACATCCTCCTCGTGGGCGTGGCCGTCGTCCGCGGGAGTTGCCTCCGCTTCCTCGTGAGCGTGCTCGTCGTCCGATGGCGGCGGCGCACCGTCCTCCCAGTGGATGGCCTCCATGCCTTCGAGGGTCACGTAGATGGCGCGGTCAACGGGGGTGAACGTCCTGGCGAGGACGCCCACGACCGTGAAGGGCATGTGGTCGTGGTTCAGGAAGCCCACCTCGCCGAGCCCGTGCGTCACCGCAATCTCGTCGCCGAGCGCGTAGTTCAACTCGACCGCCACGTCCGCGCCCAGGGTCACGTCGAACAGGTCCGCGTTCGCCCGTCCCTCCGCCAGCGCGATTTCCTGACCTCCGCGGTAGCGGTAGTGGCGATAGAAGTCCTCGTTCGTGCCGATGACCCGGAATCCTCTGTGGCTGTCCCCGAGGCTGTAGGGGACGGTCCACTCGACCGCGGGGTGCTCCGCCCATTGCGTGTAGGCCTCCCAGGAAACGTTCTCCGTCGGCGCTCCCATGCCGAAGACCGAATACAGCAGCAGCTGAATCGTGCCGCCCTTGGTACCGACGATCAGGTCGGTCTGGCTGATCGTGTTGGAGAAGCTCTCCCGCATGCCCACGCGCACGTTCTCGACGCCGATCAGGAGGGCGACGCTGAGGGCGATGGAGCCCACCGTGAGCGAGGTGCTGAAGGCGCGATTGCGGAGCGACTTGAGCGCGAGGTCCAGGACCAGCATCAGAGTACCGCCTTGTTGATGTCGGGGAGCGAGATCGTGCGGGAGAACATGCCCTCCAGGGTGCGGTCGTGGCTCACGAACACCAGCGTGGCGCCGGCGCGCTCGCACTCCTGGAAGAGCAGTTCGAGGAAGGCCTCCCGGCGGTCGAAGTCGAGGGAGGAGGTCGGTTCATCGGCGATGATGAGCTCCGGAGCCCCGATGAGCGCCCGGCAGGCGGCCACCCGCTGCTGCTGGCCCACCGAGAGTTCCGTCACGGGCTTCTTCAGCAGGTCGCCGATGTGGAGATGGTCGGCCAGCAGTGCGGCGGTCTCCTTCACTCCCGCGCCGTCCAGCCGGGCCCGGCGTCCCGCGTCCATGCGCGCGGGGAGCGCGATGTTGTCGAGTACGGACAGGTAGGGGATGAGGTTGAACATCTGGAAGACATAGCCGATGTGCTCCGCCCGGAAGGCGTCCCGCTGTCGGCCCGGGAGTGAGGCGAGGTCCTTGCCGAGCACCCTGACCTCGCCCTCTTCGGCTTCCAGGACCCCCGCCAGCACGCCGAGCAGCGTCGTCTTGCCGCTGCCGCTGGGGCCGAACAGGAACGCGCGCGTCCCCCGCTCGAGCGTCAACTCGGGGATGTCCAGCACCCACGGGCCGCCACCGTAGCGGAAGCGCAGGCTTCGGATGTCGATCGCGAGGTTCATTTGTTGGCGTCTCCGTGCGGAGCGTGGCTCCAAAAAAAGCGCGCCCCCGGCTTGGCGGGAGCGCGCTCAATGCATGCAGGTGGCCGCATCCCGGATCAGGGCTCGTACGGATAGACCCGCTGGCCGGTGAGGGTGAAGCCGACGTAGCCGTACACGCTCTCGGTCATCTCGATCTCGAGCACGCCCTCGACCCACACCGGGTTCCACCCGTCCAGCTTCGCCCGCTGGCCGTCCTCCATCTCGATGTAGACGAGCTGGTTGGGCGGGGGAGGCGGCGTGTGGATGCAGGCGCCCACATAGGGCACGAGGAGGAATTCCGTCGCCGAGGACGCCCAGTCTTCGAGCGGTACCGTGAATCCGGGGATCTTGACGAGTTGGCCCGCGAGAGCCGCCAACTCCTCGCCCGGCTCGCCGGTGCGGTAGTCGAGGCTGGCCAGGAGGCGCCAGCCCACCTCGGTAGGTTCGTCGTCCGATGCCACCGCCGGTGCGTCGGCCGGGGGCTCCGTGACGGCCTCCGGGAGGCCGCCTGCGCCGGTAAGGGTCGCCACGAGCAGCATGGCGGCGCCCGTGGAGAGAAGCCTGCGGCTTGCGTCGATCATCGAATCACTCCGGTTGCGAAAGTCCTCAGTTCGATCCCGGGGGGGTCGCCCGGTCGTCCTCGGAAGCCGGCCGCGCGAGCGTCGGATACTTGATCCCCAACTGATCAAGATACGTGTTGAAGCGCGTCTCGTCATAGTAGAACGGCTCGAGGAGCGGACGGAACGTGTCCATGATCTCCCGGTTGAGATCGATCGGGGGCGGATCGTCCGGGCCGATGAAGGGGATGTACTCCACTCCCGCGGTCTGCTCCTCGCGGAAGTAGGTCCAAGCCTCCTCGACCAGCTCCGGCTGGGCGAAGAGCTGGAGCGCGGTGCGGGCTATGACGCGCGCACCGGCGACCGCGCCCTTGTGCGCGATGGGGGTGGCCATCGCCATGGCGCTCGACCAGTGGTGACCCGGCAGCCCCGGCACGTTCGAGGGGAAGCGCATGGTCACCGTAGGCACGTTCCACGAGATGTCTCCGATGTCGTCGGATCCGCCGCTCTGGCGCGGCCCCGGCTCACCCAGGGGCGAGAGGGCGACCGGCATCCCCGACGGGACGCTTCCCACCGCTTCCTGCACCGCGCTCGCGAAGTCGTGGTCGTCGTCGGTCCACTCCGGAAGCCCGACCTCCTCGATGTGTTCGTGCATCGTTTCGGCCACGACTCTGTTGAAGTGTCGCGGCCAGGCGGCTCCGATGATCCGGTACGACATCTCGGTGTCGGTCATCAGGGCTGCCCCTTCGGCGATGCGGATGGCCGTGTCGAAGTTGCGCTTGATGTCCTCGTAGTCCATTTCGCGGATGAAGTACCATACCGAAGCGCTCGGCGGCACGACGTTCGGCTGATCGCCGCCGTCGCTGATCACGTAGTGAGAGCGCTGATCGGGCCGCAAGTGCTCGCGCCGGAAGTTCCAGGCAACGTTCATCAGCTCGACCGCGTCGAGCGCGCTGCGGCCCCGCCAGGGAGCGCCCGCGCCGTGGGCCGCCTCGCCCTCGAAGGTGAACTCCACGGAGACGAGCCCGGTGCCCCGCCCCTGGCCCCAGCTCACCGACAGGTTGCTGCTCACGTGCGTGAAGAGGGTGATGTCGATGTCCTCGAGATAGCCGTCCCGCACGTACCAGGCCTTGGAGGCCAACTGCTCCTCGGCGACGCCGGGCCAGAGCACGAGCGTGCCCTCGATGCCCTCCGCCTCCATCACGTCCTTGAGCGCGAGCGCGGCGACCACGTTCACGGCCTGCCCGGAGTTGTGGCCTTCGCCGTGGCCGGGCGCGCCCGGAATCAGGGGGTCGTGGTAGGCGACGCCGGGCTTCTGGTTGGCCTTCGGGATGCCGTCGATGTCGGACCCGAACGAGATGACCGGCTCGCCGCTGCCCCAGCGCGCGAACCAGGCGGTCGGGATGCCCACGGGCGCGTACTCGACGGTGAAGCCGTTCTCCTCCAGGATCCCGGTGATGTAGGCCGAGGTCTCGACCTCCTGCTGCCCCAGTTCGGAGAAGGAGAAGATCTTGTCGACCATGACCTGGGCCAGCTTGGCGCGCTCGAGCACGCCCGCTTCCACACGGGCGACGAGGGGTTCCAGTTCATCGTCGGAGAGGCCCTGCGCCGCCAGGACGGCGGGCGTGCCGAGCAGGGCGACCAGCCCTGCTGCCAATGTTTGCTTACGCATTCGCTTATGCATTGAGGCACCGGGAAGAAGGAACCGAAAGGCCGGATAACCCGGAAGCATAAGCACGGGCGACCCGCGTCGGAAAGTAGCGACCCGGACCTGCAAACCCGCCGTGACGTTCCGGGTCGCGGGAACGTCGGGGAACCCTCCCCCCACTTGACGTGTACGACACCGTGTCGCATACTACGACAAGATGTCGTTGTATCCTGCAGCGGAGACCATTGCCGATGACGGTACCGAAGCTTGCGAACGCCGAACTCGCGGTCATGGAACGGCTGTGGCGGAAAGGCGCTCAAACGGCGCGCCTGCTGCGCGAGCACCTTTACCCGGACGCCGCCAACTCCATGCACGGAACGATCCAGCGGCTGCTGCAACGGCTGGAGGACAAGGGCTTCGTCCACCGCGACCGCGACCGCGCGGCCCACCTCTTCACGCCGCGCATCAGCCGCGAGGCCTACGCCGCCGGCCGCCTCGAAGCACTCGCCGATCAGGTCACGGGCGGCTCGTTCGTGCCGATGATCACGCACCTGGTGGCGGAACGAAGACTCTCCGACGCCGACATGGCACGCCTGCGCCGCCTGCTGGAGGAGAGATGACGGACTTCGCCCTGCAGATCGCCGGCACCAAGCTCGCGATCTCGATCGTCCTCGGCGCCGCGGTGTGGCTCGCCGCGCGGGGCAACGAGCGGCCGCAGCTGAGCCATGCGCTCTGCCTCACGCTGCTCGCCACTCTCCTCCTCCCGCCGCTGATCGCCTTGCCGGTGCTGACCCCGGTTGTCCCGGCTCAAGGCCCCGCCGAAGAGGTGACGTTCAGCGTGATCCAGTCGGCTGTCCCCCCCGGAGAGCAGGTAGCGAGGGGGGTTACGCTGTATGGAGGCTTCGGACTCGTCCTCGCCTGGATCCTGGGTGTGGCGGCGATGGTCGGGTGGACCGTGGCTCGGGCGCGGGGGTTCCGCAGCTCGATGAGACGTGCGTCGCGCGGCGCCAGCCCCGACCTCCAGCGGATGGCGCGTGACATCGGACCGACGCTCGGCTTGAAGAAGGTGCCGATGATCGAAACGACGGCCGCGGTCGTCTCGCCCATGGTCTACTGGAGCGGTGGTACCGCCCGTGTTCTCATCCCCTCTGCCCTCATCGAAGGGATGGAGCGGTCTCAGTTGCGCTGGATTCTCGCGCATGAACTGGCTCACGTCCGGAGGAGGGACCACTGGGTGCGCTGGCTGGAGTGGCTGGCGTGCACCGTCTTCTGGTGGAACCCGATCGCATGGTGGGCGAGGCGACGACTCCGTGCCGCGGAGGAGATCTGCTGCGACGCGCTGGCCGTGCGCGCCCTCGGCTGCACGCCGCGCGCCTACGCCCAGGCTCTCCTGGGGGCCATAGACCTGGTGCGCACGGAGCGGACGCCTCCTCTGTCCGCGTTCGCGAGTGCCGCCGACTCCGGCCACCGGACGCGCCTGCTCGAGGGAAGATTTCGAATGATCATCACGCGCCAGCCCGCGACGACGCTACCCCCGCTGCTTCGTCTGGGTCTGTGCTCCGGCCTCGTCGTGCTCCTGACTCTCGGTCTCGTCTACTGCAGCGAGCCGAGCTCGCCGACTGCGGTCGAGGTTCCCCCTTTGGAGAAGGCCCTCGGTGATCCAGCCACGACCGACGATGGCGCCGACGGAGGGTTCGGACGGGGGCTCGTCTACGATCCCGATGCGGGCCGTCTTGAGTGGAGCCGGTCCTCGGACCTTGTAATCCGGGCTGAAGAGATCAGTTGGACCAACGAGACGATTCGGAGCGCAGGCGTCGAGGACGCGCCCCGCTCTCGTCTGGCGGTGGTGGTCGACTACGACGATGAAGCAGAAGGGCCGCTGTCGGAGAACAACGGCTTTCGGGCTCTGGCCGCCGAACGGGCCGAGGGGGTTCCCGACTCCGGGGTTCTGATCATCCAGCGCACTGAACAGAGCGGCTGGAGGTTCCTGGACAGGGTGCCCGAGACATCTGCGGGTCCATACTACATCACGAGCTTCGGGCCGAGGCCCCCGGCGCGTGAGCGTTAAGCGTGCCAGCCGGACCCGGCTCAGCTCGCGGGACCGCGAGATAGCCCGGATGGGCATCTCGCCCTGCAGATCGCAGTCCACGGTGATCGCTCTCGGCCTCGTGACCCTCGCCCTCGCAGCAGCTACGGTCGCAGCTGCCCAAGAGGTGGTCGACCTGTCCGCACGGGACCAGTGGTTGGAACCCGATTTCGCACATGTCTTCCGCGTCGGCGTTCCTATCGGCGAGGAATGGGAGATGTTCGCGAACATCTCCAAGGTGGCCTTCGATGCTGAAGGCAACCTCTACGTGTTCGATTCCGGAGGGTCGCGTGCGGACCTGCGGATCGTGGTCTTTGACTCCACGGGCGAGTTCCGGTGGCACTTCGGCTCCGCAGGTGAAGGACCGGGCGAATTCAGAAGCCCCGCGACCTACGCGGTGTTGCGCGACGGAACCACGATCGTGGCCGATTTGGGGCACCGGGCCTACCACCTCTTCAACGCTTCGGGTCAGTTCTTGCGCATGGTGCGTGGCGGGATGGGGACGCCGCGCGCCGGTGAGAGTGGAGACGCCGTCGCGAGCGTTGGTCTGGCCGTCCTCCCGGAAATACACGTGGATCCGCGCGGCGGGGCGGTCTATTCGATGGAAGGGCGGACGTGGCTCCTATCGAGCCTGGGCGGTTTGGCGTGGCCATCCGGCTACCGCCCGATCGACCGACACGACATCGGGGGCGAGGAGGTCCGGGCCGAAACGCTGGTGCGGGCCTGGCGGCCCGAGCGTGAGCCGAGAGAGGATGACCTCGCGGCGAACCTCCCGAGAATTGCGAGTCCGGACGGTCAGTCGACGAGTATGGCGGATGTCCTGCGCGGCCAGCCCCGCCCCCTCGTTTTCGAACCGGAGCTGCTCATGGGTGTGCTCCCGACCGGCGACATTGTCTACTCCGACTCTTCGACATATGCGCTCAACGTCACGGCCCGGGACGACGGCGCGCTGCTCAGGACGATCACCCGGCCGTTTCGCCCCGAACGCGTTTCGCCGGGGATCGAAGCGGAATTCAACCGAAAGAGAGAGGAGACGCTGCGCGGGAGCGCCGCGACGAGTGGGGGTTCGTACTCCTTTTCGCTCGGAGAGGCCCGCTTCTATTCCGAAATCCCGGTGATTCAGGCGCTCTCCGCCACCTGGGAGGGACGGATCTGGGTCATGCGGCGAGGCGGCGAGCCACTGGAAGACGGCCCCATCGACGTGTTGACAGCAGCTGGCGAGTACGTTGGCACCTATCGGATCGGTGCGACCAGGATGCCCGACGCCTTCGGCCCGAATGGGCTGGCCGCCTTTATCGAGTTCGACGAGTTCGAAGTGGCGAGCGTCGTAGTGCGAAGACTGCCGGCCGCAGTGAGGTGAGTCCCGATGCGCTGCGAGCCTGAACCGAAGACGTTCCCCGCGGACCGCCTTGCTGAATCTCGTAAACAACTTATTATGAACAACTTACAATTTTGATGGCCGCCATGTACCCCTCCCCATTTTTTCCGCCGACACGAAGCGGATTGCCTTGGCTCTCCCAAGCCGTGGACGGACCCCGAAACGGAACGGCAAACATGCGGGGCAGCAACCTGTCCGGGCGTGCCTGTAGCGCCGAGTGATAAGGTGGAGGAAGAGTACGGCGCTACCTTAGGTCACCGGCAGGTGCCCGTGTCAACGGTGGCCGAAAATGTGACACATGCGGCGGGTGAAAAAGTGATACCCGGCCGGAGGGGACGAGCCTCAAGGTGACGTCTCAGCCTCCGTGGTCGAGGGGTTGTTGTTGCGGAGGGTGTTGAATACACGGCCGCATGAAGCATCTCGGGGCGCCAGCCGCAACCCGGTCCCCGAGAGATCAATCTCCAGCGGTGCGCTCCGTAGCGAGTGTCTAACGGTCTCCGGGCACAGCGAGCCGCTTACCCGACCGCGTCGTCGGTGTAGACGGTCGCGCTCGGCGTCACGCGGTCCTTGACGAAGCCCCGGAGCGCGGGACCGTCGGTGCTCTCAACCACCTCGGTCGATACGCGATTCGTGGCACGGTCTCGGGAGGCCGGGGTCGGCGGTCTTGCCGCGGTCTCGCCCCCGAGGCCTCAGCCGCCGCGAGACGTGCTTGTTCCGCACTTACCGCCGAACGTAGGTCTCGTCGACCTCGACCGGGCTGAGGAACAGCTCCCGCTGTTCGGCCCATGTCTCTCGGATCCGGTTTGCGAAGTGCGGTGTCGTCCCGGCGTCACGCCGAGAGTCTGGCAGACACCGCAGTACAACGACTTTCGGTCGCTAAACGACGCGGCTGGCCCTGCGCTCCTCCGATTCCGAGCGGTCGAACATGACCATGATCCCGTCGTACTCGCCGCGGTCGAGCCCTCCCTCCTCCCACTTGGCGTGAACCTCCTGTCGTCGGCGCTCGTGCCAGTCGTGGGACTCGGCGTCCATGAACTTGAGCCTGCGCGCAGAACAGCGGATGTGCCGCGCTGGCGCGACACGATGAGTATCCATTCGAGCCACCCCCTTTTCGGTGATCGAGTTGGCACACGGGCATGGCCTCCGACGAGGGCGAAGTTCCTCAGGAGGCCTTTCTCTCACGGGTGAAGATATGCAGGTGCCGTTTGCGCGGTAGGAGACTAGTGTCATGTCACACATCAAACGTCGGATAGAGACGCTTGAGCTTGACACGTGCGTCGTCGGTGGTGAACTGCCAGTCGACCTTGGCTCGGATTCGGTCTCTGGCCGCCTGCCAGGCGGCGACTTCGGCGCGCAGGGTGTCGATGGAGTCGATGCGTCGGTGGAGGCACTGGCGGATCATGACGTTGAGTTCGACCTTGGCGACGTTCAGCCAACTGCCGTGCTTGGGGGTGTGGACGAACTCGAAGCGATCCCAAAGCGCCTTGGCCTCGGCGGGTTCGAAGGTTTCGTAGAGCGCGCCGGGGCGGTGAGTGTTCAGGTTGTCCATCACCAGCGTGATCCGGGTGGCGTCGGGGTACTGCGCGGCGATGTCGCGCGGGAAGCGGGCCCAGTCCGTCTTCGTTCTGCGCTCGGTCACCTTGGTCCGGCGCCGGCCGGCCAGCGGTTCGGTGGCCATGAACACGTTGCGGGTGCCGAGGCGCCGGTACTCGTAGTCTTCGCGGGCCGGCCGTCCCGGCGCCGGCGGGACGGGCGTGCGCGTCTCGCCGATCAGCTGGCGCGGCGTCTCGTCCATGCACACCACCGGGAAGTCCGCATCGTACGTACGCCGGTAGACGTCGAGCACCCGCTCCATCCCCGCCGCGAAGTCGGCGTTGCGCCGCGGCGGGATCACCCAGCCGACGCGCCGCCAGGGTTTGATGGCGTTTTTTTTAGCACGCGCCGCACCGTCTCGTGCGAGACGCTGTCGATGTAGCCGAGCTCCACCGCGCGGTCCGCCAACAGGCGCAGCGACCACTGCGCGCGCCCCTCGGGCGGATCGCCGCAGCTGAGCGCGACCAGCCGCGCCTCGAATTCGCCGTCCGCCTTGCGAAGATATTTCGCGCGACGACCCTGCCGGGCCCCAAGCGCCGCTTCCAGACCGTCCTCGACAAACCGCTTCCTGACCCGGTCCACCCTGCGCGCGCTGATCCGCAACACCCCGGCGATCTCCCCGCCGGTCGCGCGCCGCTTGTTGAACTCCCCCTCGTCGCAATTGAGCAGAACCAGCGCGTTGACCACCTTCCGCGAACGGTGCGACCCCTTGCGCGTGATCGCCTCCAGCGCCTCGCGCTCCCCCGCTTCCAACTCCACCAGATACCGTTTCATGCCAGCCTCCCCGCCATCGTGGACCGGCGGGAAACCTGTCACCATCCATGCGACATATCACATGTGACATGACACTAGTCCCGACCAGCCACCGCCTCCGCCGGCAGGATGCCGCGCTGCCGGGCACGTTGCACGGCGTCGAGCCTGCCGCGAGCCCCGAGTTTCGCGAAGATGCGGCGCACGCGGTAGCGCACGCCGTCGTAGGAGAGTCCCAGGGTGCGGGCGATGTCCTTGTCTTGCCAGTGCTCGAGACGCGCCAGCACTTCGAGTTCGCCCTCGGTCAGCGCCTGCTCCGGCGCGGCTGCCCCCGCATCCCGGCACAGGGCGTTGCGCAACGCCCCGGCCGCGGCAGCGACGGCCGCATCGGCCCCGGCGGCGAACCCGGCATCGTCGAGCAGCGCGAGGGCAAGTTCGCGGTCGCGTGCGAGCGGCCGGGCGTAGTCCGCTTCGGCGAACAACCGCAGATAATCCGCCAGATGGGCCGCCGCGCGGTCGGAGCCCCCGGCTCGTTGCTCCAGCACCATTGCAACCGCCAGTCCCCGCATTCGGGTCCGCACCAGCGCGTGTTCGGAAGCGACCGCCAGCAGCGCGTCGGCGAACTCGCGGGCCGCATCGAACTCGCCGCGGACGACGAGGAGCCGAAGCCGCGCGCACGCCAGCATCTCCATCTCCCGCCAGCTCTGGCCCGCGAGATCCAGGCACTCGGCCCGGCGCTCGGGCAGACAATCGAACCGCCACGCGCGCGCCGCCTCGTCCGCCTCGCCGCCATCGAGCAGCACCGAGACCCGTAGCGCCGACAGGAACCGCGCCAACTGCGGCCGCTCGGTCGTGCGCGCGTACTCGCGGGCGTTCTCCACCAGCCTGAGCGCGTCCTCCGGGCCGCCGGCCAGCAGCGCCGTCTCCGTCCTCACGCCAATGTCCGCCGCGTAGACGTCGAGCCAGGCGCCGCACTGGCCGAGCAACCGCGGCGACACCCGCGGCCGGTTCGACCGCGCCGCGCCCGCCGTGCGTTCGAACTCGAGTTCGAACGCCAGCACGTCGCCCAGCATCACCGCGCCCGCGTCGCGCAGATGGTTCGCGCGCGCGGCCCGAAGCGCACGGTCGTAGTACTCCCGGGCCTGACGGGTGCGGCCCCTCGCCATCGCCACCAACCCCGCCTGGAGGTCCACATGGGCCTGGTAGGGCGAGGCCCGTCCCAGCGCCGCCCGTGCGCGCCCCGCCCATTCGACTGCCGCGTCGAACGCCGTCATCTGGTTGTGGGCGAGGCACATCCCGAGGCTGAACATGCCGCGCACCAGCGAGTCGGTGTCGGCCGCGCTCGCCAGGACTTCCCCCTCCGCCATGCCCGCCATGATCGTGTCGTCGTACCACATGCAGCCCAACGTGCAGAGCAGGCCCTGAATGAAGATGTGGTCGGTCCGCAGCGCCCGGTCGTCGCCACCCTCCCGGTCCCGCGTGTAGCCGGCCGTTTTCTCGGCAGTCGCCCCGTACAGCCGTCTCGCCTCCTCGATGTCGCCCGACGCCGCGAGCACCCCGCAGCGCACCAGCGCCAGGCGCGGGTGGTCGGACACGACTGCCTGGGTCAGCATCCCGTCGAGCGCGCGCAGGACTTCGAGCCCCTGCTCGAACCACAGCCGGACGCCGCCGGTGCCCTCGGCGATCCGGCCGAGCAGCGCCGCGTCGGCCGCCTCCGCCGCGTGGCGCAGCGCCTCGATGGACCGGCCGCGGCGCGCGAGCGCCTTGGCGATCCCTCGGTGGATGGCCCGGAACCGCTCCGGCTCCTCCTCGAACCGCCGCTGCTCGCAGTGGCGCTTGATCAGGGGATGCAGCCGCATCGTCGACCCGCGGCCCGTAGTCGACAACAGCCCCGCCAATGCGCCCATCGACGCGATCCGCCGCCCCGCGTTCCGCGCATCGGTCACCTCGTCGATCAGGCTCGTCTCCAGCCGGTCGAAAAGCGCGATGTCCAGCACGAAGTCGCGGTCTTCGGCGGAAAGGCCGCGCCACAGCCGCGTCTCGATCCACCCGGCGATCGCGTCGCGGCCGCCCGTGGCGTCCGGCACCCCGCGCCGGGCGGCGTCGCGGTGGATGCGAAGCGCAAGGGGCCAGCCCGCCGAGTCGCGGGCCACCGCGGCGAGCCTGCGCCGCGAGAGGCTCCCGCCGAAGAACCGCGAGATGTCGGACTTCGAGAAGCGCAGGTCCTCCGCGATCACCGTCACCCCCCGCCCCTCGAGCGGGTACATGTCGACCGCGAGCCCGGGCGGCCGTTCCCGGAACGCCATCCCCACGTGCAGGTGCGGCGGGGCGCGTCGCACCAGCCTGTTGATCAGCCCGACGGCCTCGGGGCTCCGCAGCCGTTCCACTTCGTCGAGCGCGAGCACGCACGGCGCGCCGTGCTGCTCCAGCGCCCGGATCAGCAGGCCGATCCGGTACTCGGCCCGGCTGTCCGCTTCCGGATCCGGTGCCCGGGCCGGGGAGGCGCCGCCGCGCTCCCCGGCCGGATCGAAGGTCGCGACGCCGGCCCGCTCGAAGGCCAGGGCGAGGAGCCTCGCCACCGACTCCGCCCCGTCCTCCTCGTCGAGCGAGAGCCACGCGGCGGCTAGGAGCCTGCGCCGCAGGAGCGCGGCGGAAGCGATCGGATGCCGCCCGCGGGGTCCCGCGAGCCGAAGTATCGGTCGTTTTCCGGGCGGGAACGCGTTGTTGGCGGGGAGACGGCCCGGCGGGCGGCGTTCGGGCGGGGTCGCGGACCCCTTCTTGTGCCCCGGGGAACGCCCGACACGGGTTTCCGGCCCCTCACGCGGCCCGAAGGATGTGGAGGCGCCGCACGTTGAGCGCCAGACACACGAGATCCCACTCGCCGCGCACGTTCTCCAGGCCCCTCATGCTGAACCGCCGGAACCCCATCGCCTCCTTGATCCACCCGATGGGAGCCTCCGCGATCCACTTGCGCTTCGCGTACACCGCCCGGCCCTCCGGAGTCTTCAGCCTCTTCGCCATGCGCGCCCTCGCCGGGCACGTCTCCGGGTCGGGCTCCGCGGCCGCCCCGCCCTCCCGGCCCAGCGCCACGTAGCCGTCGATCCCCCGCGCATCCAGAGCCGCCAGGTCCTCCTCGTTCGAGTAGCCCGCGTCGGCCAGCACCTCGCCCGGCGTCTCCCCCAACCGCCCGGACACCTCGTCAACCCGTTCCACCAACTGCCCCTGGTCGCTCGCGTTGTCGGTCACCTCCGCCCCCAACACCAGCTGGCTCTCGCCGTCGACCACCGCCTGCGCGTTGTAGCACTGCTGGTAGCCCTCCGTGCTCGTCCGCATGATCCGGCTCTCCGGATCCGTGAAGTTCGTCTGCGAGTCCGCCTCCGGCTCCCCGTAGTCCAGCTTGTACGGACTCCCCCCCTTCGGGTTGCGATCCCACTCCGGCTCCCGGCCCCGCGCGTCGTCGCGCTCGCGGGCCTCCGCCTCCAGACGAGCCTGCGCCGCCCGGATCGCCGCCAGCCGGTCCTCCCGCCGCTTCAACTCCTTCGGCAGCTCGTCGCCCCGAACGTCCTCCCCGTGCCGCTCGTCCTCCTCCGCGTCGGCCGCCTCCGCACGCGCCAGCAACTCCGCGATCTCCGCCTCCAGGCGCGCCTCCTCCGGACCCATCCGCCCGTAGCTCATCGCCTTCCGCTTGCTCGCGTTCGCCCGAACCTTCGTCCCGTCCACCGCCACCCGGCCCAACCCCGCCAGACCCAGTTCCCGCGCCAGAAGCACCACCTCCGCGAACAACGCACCGAACGCCTTCAGGTTCCTCTTCCGGAACTCGCACAGCGTCCGGTGCGCCGGAAAGTTCCCCGCCGCCAGCATCCTGAGCGGCACGTCCTCCTCCAGCTTCCGCGCCAGCTTCCGAGACGAAAACACCCCCGTCGCGTACCCGTACACCAGCACCTTCACCATCATCCGCGGATCGTACGGACTCCGCCGCCGCCCGTCCCCCTCGTAACGCGCGTAGAAAGCCGACAGGTCCGCCGCGTCCACCAGATCGCTCACATGATGCGCCAAGTGCCCCGCCGGCACCCACTCACGAAGATCCTGAGGCAGCAGCAACTGCTGGTCCGGATCGTACGGACGGAACCTCGTCCTCATCCTCTCCGGATCGTACGGTAGAGACCTCGCACTCATCGCCAACTCCCCGCGCCGAACGTGAACCCGTCACAGCACGGCATCACCATAGCCAGCCGAACCGCGCCGCACCATCGGCTTCTACGGCGCAAGCTCCTAGGCCCCGCTTGCGCAGAGCCCGGCAGCGGCGGGCAAGCAGGGCCGTCTTGCCGAACCCGCCGGGGGCGTGCAGCACCGTCACGCGGTGGCCCGTGAGGGCGCACCGGTCCTCCACTTCCGCGCGCCGGACGTAGCCCTCGACGGGATCGGGCACCTCCACCTTGTGCCGCACCAGCCACGGGGCGTCCGGAGACGGGTCCGCAACCCGCGCCTCCGCCTCCGCTTCGCTGCCTGTCCGCGTGTGTTCCTCGTTGCTCGTCATGGCTCCATTCGCATCGGGGTTCGGGCCTTGCAATGCCTCGCAACATACGATCGCGTGCCCGATTCCCAATCCCGGGGCCTGATCCGCCGCGTCCCCTTCATTGCCCGCGGTCCCGGCGCTCCGCGATGAGAGGGCGGGCGTGATGCCAAGTTCCTGGTCTCCGTAAGCGTCTACCATGATGGTAGTTACCAGTGTCATGACGACTACCTGCGAGTCGATAATCCCACCGTTGACGCGCCCTCCGGAGCCGCGCACCCTGGTTCCGATTGGGGACACCGCGTCCACTGCTCCCCGCAGGTGAGCCTACGGGCGAAGGATCTTCCCGCATGCGCCCACACAGACGGAACCATCGATGAGACCACGGACTTGCAGCGAGAACACGGTGATCGGATGTGGTGCCCGGCGTGATCGGGGTCCGGGCGACTGGTGGCGGTTGCGGACGAAAGGGCGAGTTGCCGCCGCGCTCGCCTGCGCCCTGGCGTTCGACGCACCCCGGCTGAATCCGGCATTTTCGGGGAAGCCCGCAGCACCGTGAGAGTGGTGGTGGTAGGTGCGGGGGCCGCCGGACTCTCTGCCGCGTGGGCGCTGCGCAAACGCGGCGTCGATTTCACGGTGCTGGAGGCGGCCGGCCATGCCGGTGGGCGCATCGCCGTTGAGGAAGTGGAGGGATGCCGGATCGACACCGGGGCGCAGGTGTTCACGGCGGCGTACGACACCGCACTCCGGCTTTGTCGCGAACTCGATGTCCCGGTTCGCGCGGTCAGTCGCCGCGCGGGGATCTGGAGCCGGGGTGGATTCCGCGTATTCGACCGGCATGACAAATGGAGGAGCCTGAGGACGTTGCTCTCCTTGAAGGCGCTCCCGCCCAAGAGCCTGTGGCAGCTCATCCGACTCGAACGGAAGCTCCGCCGCCATGCTGCCGACCTGAGCTTCGGCGACCCCTCGCGGGCGTTGGCGCATGACGCCGACGCGAGCATCGCCGATTGGATCCGAAGCAATGCCGGCCTCGAGTCGCTCGAGGGGCTGGCGGGCACGAGCATCCGAGCCATGACCCTTGGCGAACCCGAAGACGTGGGCACCGCCTACGGAATGGCTCTGCTCTGGGGATTCACCTTCGAGTCCGCCGACATGCTTACTCCCGAACAGGGGATGGGACAGCTTACCCAAGCCCTGGTAGACGCCGCTGCCGACCGGATCCGCCTTTCCGCGAAGGCCGAGCGTATCGTCATCCGGGACGGCGCTGCGGTCGGCGTACAGACCGATGCCGGCGTCGTCGCCGCCGACGGGGTCATCTGCGCTACGCCCGCCACCGAGGCGCGCCGCCTGCTGCCGGATCTGCCGGCGGACATCGACTGCGCGCTCGGGCGGGTGACCTACTCGTCCAACTGCCGCGTGGTATTCGGCGTCAATCGGCCGACGTTGCCCGATGGGTGCTACTTCGTCGCCCTGCCACGCCGCGAGGAGTCGTTCGTCGTGAGCTACAGCGACGCTGCCGTCAAGTCTCCGCAGGTGGCACCGTCCGGGGGGTTGATCCACGCCGAGTCCGCAAGCGGTCGAGCCGAGTCCCTCTCGCGCCTTGCGGATGCGGATGTTCGCCAACGCTTTCTGGACGAGATCCGCCGATACTCGCCAGACATGCCGGAGCCGCGGTTCGCACGAGTATATCACTGGAAGGAGGCCGTGTGCCTCATGCCCGGCGGTGCTTTGACCGCAATCGCCCGGGCACGCAGGAGGCTGCGGGAGCAGGTTCGGGGACTGGCTCTCGCGGGCGACTACATGCATATGCCTTCGGTTAACGGTGCCGCCGCCAGCGGCATTGCGGCGGTGGACGACTTGGTGGGAGCCGTTTCGTCAACTTGACCCCGCAGTGCAGCGCGCGCGCCAACGACCCCTTCACACGTTGCTTGAAGCGTTGACCAGGGGGCCATGATTTCTGCCTTGCCTCCGAAGACTTCCGACTCCGGCCCGCCTTTGACTCACACGAAGGCTGCGCGTTTCAGCACCTCCACCCATCGTAGTGGTGCCGAGGGCGCAATCGGGTTCCCCAAGTGAGCGAGCACGATGGGCTGCCCGCGCGCGCGGGACGTGGCCCAATCGGGTACATGGCGCGCAACCGCGTCGCCGCCAACCTCGTGATGGCGTTCATCCTTTTGGCGGGGTTCGCCGCGCTTGCGAGGCTGCCCCAGGAGTTCGTCCCCGAGGTATCGATGGACAGGGTGTCCGTCTCGGTCTCCTATCCCGGCGCGACGCCGGCGGAGGTGGAACAGTCCATCGTTGTGAAAATCGAGGAAGCTGTTGAGGGAATCGACGGACTGAAGCGGGTTCGGGCGACGGCCGTCGAGGGCCGCGGGTTGCTCGTGGCGGAAGTCGAGCGGGGCCAGGATGCACGGCGCTTCCTCGACGACCTCAAGGCCCGGATCGACAGAATTCAGACGTTTCCCGCTGGCACCGAGCGCCCGGAGGTCGCCGAGGTGACCAACCGGCAGAGCGTCATTCGCATCGTGCTCTACGGCGATGTGCCCGAGAGGACCCTCAAGGAGCTTGCCTACCGCGCCGAGGACGGGCTCTCCGCGCTGCCCGAGATCTCCTTTGTGGAGACGACCGGCGTTCGCGACTACGAAATCTCGATCGAAGTGCCGCTCCAGCGGTTGCGCGCACTCGGCCTCACCCTCCGTGACATCTCGAGCGCCGTGCGAAGCAACTCGATGGTCCTGTCGGCGGGAAGCATCGACACTCGGGACGAAGAGGTCCGGATACGCACGACCGGGCAGAAGTACACACAGCAGGACTTCGAGGAGCTTATCGTGCTGAGCCGAGCGGACGGCACGGTCGTGCGGCTGGGCGATATCGCACAGGTGCGAGACGGATTCCGGGACGTGAACCTCTTCGGCCGCTACGGGGGGCAGCCCGCAGCCTACGTCGAGGTCTTCCGGACCGCCGACGAGAAGGTGCTGAGGATCGTGGACGCCGTGGAGCGCCACCTCGAGGACGAGGTGATCCCTTCACTTCCGGCGGGCGTGCGTCTCGACATTTGGAACAACGACGGCGACACCGTCAGGTCGCGTCTGCGACTCCTGGTCGAGAACGGGCTTCTGGGGTTGGCGCTGGTCCTCCTCGCCTTGGCCCTCTTCCTGGAGTTGCGGCTGGCGTTCTGGGTCGCGGTCGGAATCGGCGTGTCCTTCGTGGGCACCTTTGCGGTCATGGCCGTCCTCGGCGTGTCCATCAACCAGCTGTCGCTCTTCGGCTTCATTCTCGCCATCGGAATCGTGGTCGACGATGCGATCGTTGTCGGAGAAAACATCTACGCCGAACGGGACGGGGGGGTGGGGGTCGCCGCATCCATACGCGGCGCGCGCGGAATCATGAGACCCGTGGTCTTCGGGGTCCTCACCACGGTGGCCGCCTTCTGTCCGCTCTTCTTCGTTCCGAGCATTCTCGGAAGGTTGTTCGGGGAAATCCCCATCATCGTCATCTCGGTTCTTCTGTTCTCGCTGCTCGAGTCCCTGCTGATTCTGCCGAACCACCTCTCGCACATCCGTGATTCCGCCGCGTCCCGTGTGACGCACCTCGCCGCGCGGGTCCGCGTCGGCGTTGACGCCGCGCTCGGCCGGTTTGTCGAGGGTCCGCTCGACAGGAGCCTGCGGTTCGCCACGCGCCGGCCCGCACTGGTGATCGCGACCGGGGTGGCCATGGTGATCCTCAGTGTCGCCGTCGTTCCCGCCGGGATCATGAAGCTCGACTTGCTGCCTTCGCTGGAAGGGGACCTCGTGACAGCCAGCCTGGAGATGCCCGAAGGCACTCCAGCGCATCGAACCTCCCGCGTGGTCCTGGATCTGGAGGCGGCGGGACGCCGCGCGCTCAACCGGCTCGCATCCGGCCGGGGCCAAGACTCCGGGTCCATCCTTTCGGCAGTGAACACGACAATCGGTCTGCCGGCCCGCCAGACGGGGCTCGGCGGCGCGGCCACCGAGGAGACCAATCCGCAGGCCAACATCGCGGCGGTCGAGTTCAAACTCGTGAGCGCCGACCAGCGCGACATCTCCGCGACCGAGCTTCAGGACGCATGGCGCGAAGAGGCCGGCTCCTTGCCGGGTGCGAAGTCCCTTGCAATCTCGGCGGAGGTCTTCAGCCTCGGTTCCCCGGTCCACGTCGAACTGTCGCACCCGGATCCGGACCGGCTGACCGCGCTCGCCGACACCCTGATGGCGCGGCTCAGGGGGTTCGCCGGGGTCGCCGATGTCCAAGTCGACGAGAGCCGGGGACTCACGGAGATCCAGTTCGACCTGCTACCCGAAGCGCGGACCTTGGAGCTCACGCTCGAGGACCTGGCCCGGCAGGTTCGCTCCGCCTTCTTCGGGGACGAAGCGCTCCGCGTGCAGCGCGGTCGTGAGGATGTCCGCGTCTACGTGCGCCTGCCCGAGGATGAGCGCAACGCGATCACCGACGTGGAGAGGTATCTTGTATCGACCCCGGCCGGTGGCTGGGTCCCGCTCAGTCGCGTGGCGTCCCTGCGGCTCGCCAAGTCGCCCACCACCATCCGGCGCAAGGACGGCCAGCGCGTCCTCACCGTCACCGCAGACGTGAGCGGCGGAGACGTCACCGGCGACGAAGTTACGAACCTTCTGGAACGCTCGGTGCTGCCGCGGCTGGCCCGCCGCAACCCGGGACTCGGCTACTCCTTCGGAGGCGAACGGCAGGAACAAGTCGAATCCCTGGGCGCGCTCGGGGGCGGCTTCGCCCTCGCCCTGCTGGCGATCTATGCGCTCCTGGCGATCCCCTTTGGCTCCTACACGAAGCCGCTGATCATCATGGCGGCCATTCCGTTCGGGATCATCGGCGCCGTGGTGGGCCATCTCGTGCTGGGGCTCGACATCTCGTTCCTCTCGCTGTTCGGCGTCGTTGGGCTAAGCGGCGTGGTCGTCAACGATTCGCTCGTCATGATCGACTTCATCAACGAACGCCTGCGCCAGGGCATGCCGGGCCGGGAAGCCATCGTCGCGGCCGCCAAGGCGCGCTTCCGTCCGATCTTCCTCACCTCGCTCACCACCTTTCTCGGCGTGGCCCCGCTCATGTTCGAACGGAGCCTGCAGGCGCAGTATCTCATCCCGCCCGCAGCCTCGCTGGGGTTCGGGATCGTGGTCGGGACGGCTATTCTGATGATGATCGTGCCAGCGCTCGCGACGGTACATCACCGGTTGGTGACATGAGCGCCGGTGAGATCCTCAAGTGACCATCATATCGGTAGTTACCAGTAATGATTCCGACTACTGGCTTACCGAAGCCCCGCCGTTGACGCGCCCTCGGAAGTCGTACATTCTCGACCCACGATTGGGGACACACGGCTCCCCGGGAGGTAAGACCATGCCCGCCAACCCTCCGATACCGGCCAGCGTCGACGCCATCACTCCCGCGTGGATGCAGGAGGCCCTGGCTGCGGGCGGCGCGTCCGGTTTGCCGCCCATCGAAACCATGACCGTCAGCGGGATCGGGGCCGAAATGGGCATGCAGGCGGAACTGCTGCGCTGCCGGATGAGTTGGCGGGGGGGAGCTGCTGCCCCATTTGAGAGCGTTGTCGTCAAGTTGCCCAGCGCGGTATCCAGAACCCGCCGGGTGTCCGCCAGCCTGAAGTTCTACAGGCGTGAGTACGACTTCTACCGCCATGTTGCCCATCGTCTGCCGTTCCGAACGCCGGCGCTGCTCTACGGGGACTGGGGCGGCAGCCAGAATTTTGTGCTGGTTCTGGAGGATCTGGAAGGCCGCGAGATGGTGCCCGTCGAGGGAGGCGCAACCGCAGCGCAGGCACGCGGCGCCGTACGCGCCATTGCGAAACTACACGGCCTGTACTGGGAGAACTACTCCGACCCGGCGGCGTCGGCCCTCCACGACGCTCTCAGCCGAAAAACCCGGATACTGTCGCAGCTCGCCTACCTAAGATACCTCGCCCCGGCTCTGAAGCACTTCGGACACCTGTTCTCGGACGACATGTACGGTTTTGCCGAAGCCTTCGGACCGAGGGTCTCCGACTACCTGTACGACATCGGAAGAGAGCCCAAGACCTTCATCCACGGCGACTATTACTTGCCCAACCTCTTCTACGGCAGCGGCGGCCCGGACGATGTCATCGTGATCGATTGGCAGGTCAGCGGCATCGCCAGCGGTCCGTTTGACGTCTCGTACTTCATGGCGCGAAGCGTGGAGCCCGAAATGCGCCGGGAGATCGAACGCGAGGCGGTGGCCGAGTATTGCGACATCGTGGCGAGCATGGGAGCCGGGCATCTCACGTTCAAGGCGTGTTGGGACCTCTACCGGCGAAATATGCTGACATGCCTCATGATCCTGGTCGTCTCCCTCGGCCTGATAGGCCACACGGACCAAATGAGCAGACGCCTTGCGGAGGTCGCCATGGGACGATTGGTCGCCGCCTTCGATGATCTCGATGCATACGAATTCCTGCCGGGACCGCGCCCGTTCTTCAGTCTCGCCAATGCTTTCTCCGCCTCGTCCCGCCTCGCATACCGGCCATTCAAGGGCATCGCGTGATGGGTACCTGGACGGGCCGGCTTCGACCGGTGCGCGGATCCGGCGGCATGCCGGGTTCCGCAGCCGCACGCGCAGGAGGTCGGGATCCTGATGCCTGAGCCGAGGGTGATTGTGATTGGAGGTGGAGCCGCGGGCCTGTCGGCGGCTCATGAACTCCGCAAACGCGGGATCCCCGTGCTCCTGCTGGAGGCTTCGGACCGCGCTGGCGGGCGGATGGCCGGCGAGGTGGTCGGTGACTTTTATGTCGATACCGGGGCGCAGCTCTTCTCCACCGCCTACAACGCGGCCCTCGCGGTGGCGGAGGAACTGAATGTCCGGTTTGATCGCTCTCCCGTTTCGCCCATTGCCACCGTCTACAACAGCCGCAAGCAGAAAACGGGCGTCATGAATCCCTCGTCCTTCCTCCATCTCGACAACGTCAGGACGCTGCTGTCCTTCTCCCTCTTCTCGCCCAGGGGGCTCGCGCAGTTCGTCCGTTTCGCCCGACTCCTGAGGAAGCGCAAAGACGACTTCCGGTCCGGCGACTACCTGAGTCTGCTGGACCTCGATGTCGAGGACACGTGCGCGGAGTGGTGCCGCAAGCACATCGGAGAGGAGTTCCTTGAAGAATTCGGTGATTTCGCCGTCGCCAGCATCACGCTGAGCACTCCGGAACGCATCGGCGCGTTGAACGGGATGATGATGCTGTGGATGGCCTTTCTGGAGCGGCAACACACGCTTCGCATGCCGGAGTGCGGGATGGGGTATTTCTCCCGAAGGCTGGCGGGGGTCTGTGAGGACGTGACGCGCCTGGTCACACCGGTTGAGCGGGTCGTGGTGAGCGACGGCGCGGTCCGGGGCGTCGTGACGCCGCGGGACGGTTTTCTGGAAGCCCGCGCGGTGATCTGCGCCACGACAGCGTCCGCCGCGCTCGGGGTCCTTCCCCGACTTCCGGGCCGAACGCGGGAGCTCCTCGAGTCTGTGCGGTACTCCTGCTGTTGTCACGTTGTTTTTGGGGTTGACCGCCACCCCCTGCCGAAGGGCCACTACTTCTTCATGCTGCAGAGGAAGGGCGAGTCGTTGCTGGATTGCTTCCTGGACAGCACGGTCGGCTCCCCGTTGTCGGCGCCGGAGGGCCACGGCTGTATTCACGCCTACCCTTCCGAGGAAGCTTCCCGACAACTGATCGGCCTCGACGATGGGGAGATCAAACGCAGAGTCCTCGACGAAATCCGAAATTACACCCCAGCGATGCCCGAAGAGCCGCTGTTCACTCGGGTGTATCGTTGGGAGGAGGCGGTGGTCCTACCCGACGGAGGGATGATGCGGCGAATCGAATCGCTGCGCGCCGGAGGGTTTCCGGGGGTTCGGGGCCTTTTTCTGGCGGGCGACTATCTGCATATGCTCGCAAACGTGAATGGTGCCCTGATGACCGGCATCCGCGCGGCCGACGAAGCCGACCGCTACCTTCAAGCCTCGTCCCACTCGGAAACCTCCGCATGATGCTGGACCGGGCGGCTGGCCGACGGGCTCCGACGCACTTGCCCGGAAGACAGAAGGCGCTGACCATGGCCGGTGCCGTGCTGGCCCTGTTCCTCGCCTCGCTCGGCCAGATCATCGTAGCCACCGCCTTGCCCGGCATCGTCGCCGATCTGGGCGGCTTCGAGAGCTATACGTGGGTGGCCACCAGCTACGTACTCGCCTCCGCCATCGCCATTCCCATCTCCGGCCGCCTCGGCGACATTCACGGCCGCAAGCTCATCTTCGTCCTGGGCATTGCCGTCTTCCTCGTCGCCTCCGCCGCGTGCGGCTTCAGCCTGACCATGACCCAGCTCGCGGCAGCGCGCGCGGTTCAGGGCATCGGGGGCGGCGTGATGCTGAGCGTGGGATTCGTCGCCGTTGCGGACCTTTTTCCGCCGGAGGAGCGCGGCAAGCAGCACGGCTTGAACAGCCTCGTGTTCGGGATGGCCGCGCTGATCGGACCACTGCTGGGAGCCTACCTGACCGAGCACGCGTCTTGGCGATGGATTTTCTTCTTGAACGTTCCGCTGGGCCTCCCCGTGCTGTTGCTGATCGCGCGGGTCTACCCAAAGATCGAATCCGAAGAGGAGCGTCGCTCCACCGACTATCTCGGCATGGCGGCGTTGGCCCTTGCCGTCGCGGCGATACTGCTGGCCTTGACCTGGGCCGGCGTTCAGTACGAGTGGAGTTCCCCGCAGATCATCGGTCTGCTGTCGTTCGGGTTGGCGATGGCCGTGGGACTGGTGGTCGTGGAATCGAGGGCGGAGTCGCCGATCATGCCATTGGAAATATACCGTGAGCGCGTGGTGGCGGCTTCGCTGGCGATGGTGTTTCTCGCTGGGTCGGCGTTATACGCCGGCGTGATCTTCGTGCCTCTGCTTCTTCAAGCGGGCCTCGGGGTATCCGCGACCGGCAGCGGCGCCTACTTGACCGTTATGGTGCTCTGCATGGTGTTCGCCATGGTACTGTCGGCCAGGTTCCTTTCGACACGCAACCCGCGCTACCGGTTTGTGGGCGTCGCCGCCACGGGATTGACGGCCGTGGGCATGTACCTGATCGCCACCGTCGACCCCGATGCGAACATTACCCGTGCCGCAGCATCCGTCGCCGTCGTTGGGGCTGGCGTGGGCGGCGTGTTGGCCACCGTCCTGTTGGCGGTTCAGAACACCGTTCCCTTCGAGAACGTGGGCGCCGCGACCGCCGCCGTGCAGTTCTACCGGCAGGTCGGGGGCATGCTCGGCCTGGCGGCCCTGGGAGCCTCCATGGCGGTCAGGTTCTCTGCTGAGATGGAGGAGGCGGTCAGCGACGCGGCGGGCGGTGACGGCTTTCCCGAGCAGCTTGAGGCCATCCGGGAAGACCCGGCGATTCTCCTCGATCGGGCGGAAGTTGTGGCCCTTGGGCTGCCAGATGCGCTCCTCGACGCCCTGCGATCCACTCTGGCCAGCGCCGTCGGCCACACCCTCGCCATCTGCGCGGCCGCCGTGGCCCTGTCCGTGGTGGCCGCTCTGTTCCTCGGTGCGCCGCCCCGAGCGCACGCGCCGGCCCGTCGGCCTCCAAGCTGACGGCGGGTGGGCAGGAGACTCCCATGACACTTCGCGACGCCCTCCGCTCCGCCATCGGGCCAATCTATATTCGGACGCGCCTGTTGCAGGAACGCATCCAGTCGGGCGTCGTGTGGAACCCGTTCGATCCGGACTACATCGCCGACCCGTATCCCGCCTTCCGACGACTCCGCGAGCGTGACCCCTGCCACCACAGCCCGCTCACCGGGATGCTGGTCCTGTCGCGATACAAGGATGTCGACGCGATCCTGCGCGACCACCGGCGTTTTGGGACCGGCCAACACGTCCGGCGGAGCAACAAGCGGCAGGTTTCGGCCGTCCGCCAGGCAGTCGGCCCCGCCTTGCCCGCGCTCGACCCTCCCGACCACACTCGTCTGCGGAGGCTGGTAGAGCACGCCTTCACACCGGATTATGCTGAGAAGATGGATGGCCGGGTCCGCAGCGCCGTCCACGCGCTGCTTGACCGGGCGGGTGACAGCAACGAGTTCGATCTGATGTCAACCTTGGCGGCGCGGCTGCCCGTGGAGGTGATCGCCGGTATGATCGGAGTGCCGCCCGAGGGCCGAAAGCGATTCCAGGCGTGGTCGGAACTAATCAAGAGGATGACCGAACCGCGTCTGACCAGCGGCGAGTTGCGTCTGACCATCGAGGCTGCGGGAGCGTTCGACGTCTATTTCGCTCCGATCATCGAAGAGCGCCGGAGCGCCCCAATGGATGATCTGCTCTCCCGGCTCACGCTGGCCGAGGAGGGCGAGCAGAGGATGACTACGGAGGAAATACAGGCCACGTTGCGCCTGCTCGTCATGGCCGGCGGCGAACCGGCGGCGGACCTCATTGGGAACGGCCTCAACGCCCTGCTCCGCCACCCCCAACAGTTGCAGCTTCTGCGGGCGCAGCCCGAGTTGATGCCGAACGCCATTGAGGAACTGCTCCGCTACGACGCGCCCGTACAGATTGGCCGCCGTTACGTCACCGAGGAAGTCCAACTCGGGAATAGGGTCATGAAAGCAGGCTCCCAGGTCGTCGTTCTCCAGGGCGGGGCCAATCGCGATCCGGAGGCGTTCAGTGACCCCGACACCCTCGACCTCACGCGCCAAGGCGCCGGGCACATGTCCTTTGCCCAGGGAATCCACCGCTGCCTCGGTGCGCCGCTGGCGCGCCTCATGGGGCGGGTCGCCCTGGAGGTCCTGCTGGAGCGTTTCGACGATATTCAATTCGGTGCGCGTGCGCCCGTTTACAAGTCCAGCTTCGTTTTTCGGGGGCTGCGTCACTTGGACATTCGCGTCCGCCGCAGCAGCGGCCAGAGCTTCCCGGTCCGACCAGACGACGCACCACTGTAACCCCCCGTCAAGCCACGCCACACGTCTCTCTCTCCTTGGAGGTCATCCCCCGAGGAGGTGAACGATGGGCTGATTATCCTCCCCCGACACTCATTCTGGCGGGAATTTCGCCCCGGAGGGGTCCGCAGGCTTGCCCGTCCTTACCACTCAGCGGACTCCTCGTCGCGCGCCGCCGTGGGCAGCCTGTAAGAATGCTCAGAGCTGCCGAGGTCGACGAAGTTCATCAACGCGTTGAACTTGGCCAGCCTGTCGCGCTGGCCCCAGCGCGGAAAGACCTTCCGCCGCACGCGCCTGGACCGGTTCTGGAAGCGGAGAAACGGGACCACCTTGCGTCGATTGCACGGAAAAAGAAACTTGTCCGCGAGCCGGTCGCCGATCAACTCCCGGGACGCCTGGTACACGGTTCGGGCCAATGCCCTGCGTTTGGGAATGTCGGTGACTCCCACGACCAATGGCGCGCTGTTCACGATGCTGTTGGCCATGATAATCGCGTCGTAGTCGGGCTCCGGCTCACAGATGGACCCGAGTCGAAACGCGCGGACCGCCGAGGACTCGTCGTGGAAGATGAGGGGTTCGGGTATTCCGATCAGCCGCCCCGTGTATCTCCAGACATGCACGTACGCGTCCCGCTCCTCCTGCGTGAAGTCCCCTCCCAGCGTCGCCACGTGCTGCATGAGCCGGCCGGAAAAAGCCGACCCCGCCAGGAGTACGTGCGCGGTGCTGATCGGCATGCCGTACTTCTCCCGATTCCACTCCTCCGAACGCCTCAGATAGTGTCTGGACTGGGCGTGCACAAGGCGGACCCGTACGGACAACCTCCATCCGTCGGCACCGGGGTTCATCCCGCCGGGAAGGTACTGCTCCACGAGTTGCAGACCGTTTTGCTTGAGGCGGCGGACTCCCATATTGGTGACGCGACCACGTACGCGAAACGACTTGCTGATCAGCGTGGAAAAACCCTCCACGATGCTGCCCCCCACCAGAGCGGCCAGAACGATGTCCGAATTGCGGAGAAAAGCGCGAGACGCGGTGCGTGCCAGATCCGCGTCGAACCAGTCGGGCAGGATCGCAGAATCGGCCACGAGGCTCCGAAGGGACTCCGGCAGGTCGCGCGGCGGACTCGCCGGGTCCAGAAACGCTCTGGCGAGCAGCGAGTGCACCTGATCGGGCGACAAGGACGCAAGATCCTCGGCCACGGCATCGGCGTGCGGGTCTCCGACGGTCGTGTGCCGGACGTACGCCTCGGCTTGCGCGGGGTCCAGGGCACGGGCTGCGGAAAACCCTGCCCGATAGGCACTCGGAATCCGAATGGTTGTCTCCGACGTTTCCCTCCGCGCCGCGACGTGCCGGATGGGCGCGCGAGTACTCATCTAGCTTGTTCGTGGTGTTCTTGTTTCCCCTAATGGGATCAATAACTTTGCTGGGTGGCGCGTGACAACGGTGAGACTGCCGCGTGCGGGTAGTTGGTATGGAACTGGGAACTACCGATATGGTAGACACTTGCGAATACCGACCACTTTGGCGTCCCTTTCGCCCGCCTATCCATCGCGGGGCGGATCAAACCCCGGCTTGAGAATCGAGCTTGCAGTCGTTTGTTGGGACGCGACCGGCTGGGCGCCGCCGGTGCGAATGGAGCAATGACGAACGCATGCCGACGGGCAACGAAGTGGAGGCGGGGGCGAGGGGCGGGGGGTGAAGGTGACCGCGGAGCATCCCGCAGGATCGGATGACGCCGCACGGGCTCAGGGCGCTGGCGCTCGCTAGTCCCGACCAGCCACCGGCTCCGCTGGCAGGATCCCGCGCGCGCGGGCTCGATGCACGGCGTCGAGCCTGCTTCTCGCACCGAGCTTGGCGAAGATGCGGCGCACCCGGTAGCGCACGCCGTCGTAGGAGAGTCCGAGGGTGCGGGCGATGTCCTTGTCTTGTGAGTGCTCCAGACGGGCGAGCACTTCGAGTTCGCGCTCGGTCAGCGCCCGGGCGGGCGGTTGCCACTCGGCGCCCGCTTCTTCGCACAGGGCCTTGCGCAGCGCCGCGGCCTCCGCGGCAACGCGCGCATCGGCGGCTCCGGCGGTGGACCCGGTCGCGTCGAGCAGCGCGATGGCGAGTTCGCGGTCGCGTGCGAGCGGGCGGGCGTAGTCCGCCTGGGCGAACAGCCGCAGATAATCCGCCAGATGGTCCGCCGCGCGGTCGGGCGACCCGGCGCGGTGCTCCAGCACCATCGAAAGCGCCAGTCCCCTCATCCGGGTTCGCACCAGGGCGCGTTCCGCGGCGACCGCCAGGAGCGCGGCGGCGAACTCCCGGGCCGCGTCGAACTCGCCGCGGGAGATGAAGAGCCGAAGCCGCGCGCACCCCAGCATCTCCATCTCCCGCCAGCTCTGGGTCCCGAGGTCGAGGCACCGGGCCGGCGGCTCGGGCAGGCCGTCGAACCGCCACGCGCGGGCCGCCTCGTCCACCTGGCCGCCGTCGAGCAGCACCGAGACGCGCAGCGCCGACAGGAACCGCGCCAACGCCGGGCGCTCGGTACGGCGCGCGTATTCGCAGGCGTCCTCGACGGACGCGAGAGCCACCCGCGGACCTCCGCCGAGCATCTCCAACTCCACCCTTGCTCCGATGCTCGCCGCGTACACGTCGAACCAGGCGCTGCACCTGCCGAGCAACCGGGGCGACACCCGCGGCCCGCCCAGCCGTGGCGCGACCGCCGAGCGTTCAAGCTCGAGTTCCGCCGCCAGCACCTCGCCGATCATCACCGCGCCCACATCCCGCAGATGGCTCGCCCGCGCGACCTCGAGCGCGCGGTCGTAATATTGGCGGGCCTCGCGGGGGCGGCCCCTCGCCATGGCGGTCGATCCGGCCTGGAGGTCGAGGTGGGCCAGAAAGGGCGAGGCGCGTCCGAGCGCCGCCCGCGCGCGCCCGGCGCATTCGGCGGCCGTGTCGAACGCCGTCATTTGATTGTGCACGATGCACATGCCGACGCTGAACATCCCGCGTAGCAGCGGGTCGATTTCCGCCGCGTTCGCCAAGGCCTCCGTCTCTGCCATCGTCGCCATGATCCCGTCCCCGTACCGGCCGCAACCGCACATGTGGAGCATCCCCTGGACGAAGATGTGGTCGGTCCGCAGCGCCCGGTCGTCGCCGCCCTCCCGGTCCCGCGTGTAGCCGGCCGTTTTCTCGGCAGTCGCCCCGTACAGCCGTCTCGCCTCCTCGATGTCGCCCGACGCTGTGAGCACCGCGCAACGCACCAGCGCTAGGCGCGGATGGTCCGACAGCGCCTCCTCGGTCAGCATTCCGTCGACCGTGTGCAGCGCCTCGGGGCCCTGCTCGGGCCACAGCCGGACTCCGCCCGTGCGTTCGGCGATCCGGCCGAGCAGCGCCGGGTCGGCCGCCTCCGCCGCGTGCCGCAGCGCCTCGACCGGTCGGCCGCGGCGTGCCAGCGCGCTGGCGATCCCTCGGTGGATGGCCCGGAACCGCTCCGGCGCCTCCTCGAACCGCCGCTTCTCGCAGTGGCGCTTGATCAGCGGATGCAGCCGCATCGCCGACACTCCGCCTCCCGTGGTCGACAACAGCCCAGCCAACGCTCCCATCGACGCGATCCGCCGTCCCGCGTTCCCCGCACCGGTCGCCTCGTCGATCAGCTCCGGCTCCAGCCGGTCGAAAAGCGCGATGTCCAGCACGAAGTCGCGATCCTCCGCGGAAAAGCCGCGCCACAGACGCGTCTCGATCCAGCCGGCGAGCGTGTCGTCGCCGCCCGCGGCGTCCGGCACCCCTGCCCGTGCCGTGTCGAGGTGGATGCGAAGCGCAAGGGGCCAGCCCGCCGAGTCGGCGACCACCGCGGCGAGCCTGCGCCGCGAGAGGCTCCCGCCGAAGAACCGCGAGACGTCGGACTTCGAGAAGCGCAGGTCCTCCGCAGTCACCTTCACCCCCCGCCCCTCGAGCGCGTACATGGCGATCGCGAGCCCGGGCGGCCGTTCCCGGTACGCGATCCCCACGTGCAGGTGCGGCGGGGCGCGGCGAAGCAGCGTGTTGATCAGCCCGACCGCCTCGGGGTTCCGCAGCCGCTCCACTTCGTCGAGCGCGAGCACGCACGGCGCGCCGTGCCGCTCCAGCGCCCGGATCAGCAGGCCGATCCGGTACTCGGCCCGGCTGTCCGCTTCCGGATCCGGCGGCCGGGCCGGGGAGGCGCCGCCGCGCTCCCCGGCCGGATCGAAGGCCGCGACGCCGGCCCGCTCGAAGGCCAGGGCGAGATATTTCGCCACCGACTCCGGTCCGTCCGCCTCGTCGAACGAGAGCCATGCCACGGCAAGACCCTGTTTGCGCAGAGCTCGGCAGCGGCGGGCGAGCAGGACCGTCTTGCCGAAACCCCCGGGGGCTTGCAGCACCGTGAGGCGATGGCCCGTGAGCGCGCACCGCTCCTCCACTTCCGCACGTCGGAGGTAGCCCTCGACGGGATCGGGCAGCTCCACGTTGTGCCGCAGCAGCCACGCGGCCTCAGGAGGCGCCGGTTCGGCAACCCGCGCCCCCGCCTCCACTTCGTTGCCCGTCGGCATGCGTTCCTCGTCGCTCGTCATTGCTCCATTCGCATCGGCGTTCGAGCGCCGCCCAGCCGCGTCGCAACATACGACTCCAAGCTCGATTCTCAAGCCGGGGTCTGATCCCGCCCCATTCCTTCCATTGCACACGATCCCCAGGGTTCTGTAACGCCAGTGCTCAGCCTACAGTAAGGACCTACCATTACGGTTATTACCAGTTCCCATCCGCCTACCGTCGACTGGCGCCCCCACCGTTGACGCGGAGCGCGGGCGGAAGCGTGCGTCATCACTGTATGTGTCTACCAGATAGTAGTGACCAGTTATATCCCAACTACTGGCGCGTGACACTTCTCATATTGACTCTCGCCCACGGACCGCACCTTTTTCCCACAATCGGGGACGCGCCCGGTCACCTTGGTGGATCGAAAACCACAAGAACGGAGGAAGCCGACATGAATCGCGCACCTTCAACTTTGTTCCTGAGCGGGATGCTGGGTCTTTTCGCCCTCGCTCCCGCCGCAGCCGCCCAGACATCCGGACCCCAAAACCACCTCGCCCTCAATGTTCTGGATGCATCGAGCGGGGAAGGGTGGCGGGCGCTTCGGTTACCCTCGTTGAGCCCCACAGTGGAAGCCGCCTTCGCGGGCGCTCCGGTCCTCGATACACGGATACCCGCGCAGGCGTCGGAGGGGCAAAAAAGCGCGGCCGTGGCAGGAGTTCTGGAGTTGTTCGTGCCGTTCGTTGGCCATGCCTATGCCGGTGACGTGGGCGCCGGTCTGCTACCTGGGGTTGTGAGGATTGGTGGGCTTGGGTTGGCGTTCGTCGGCGCCGGCATATTCGCCGAGGACGTATTGGCGGGTGTGGTGGAAGGGGAAGTGGACGAGTCGGGAGGGCTCGGGCTCGCGGCGGCTGGCTTTCTTGCTTATACGGTCGGAACGATTTGGGGAACCGTGTCTGCGGTGAGTACGGCGAACAGGCACAACGCCCGGCTTCAAGAAAGCGGTGGACTTGAGAACGTGGGTCTCACGGTCCGGCCCACCCGCGACGGTGTGTTGGTTGGCGTGGGCTGGCGGGTTTTCTGAACCGCTCACGAAACCCGATTGGGCTTCCGCGCCATTGGCGGCGCGGCGGAGGGCGGGGGCCGCCTCCAGAACCTCCGCCCCCGCCCATTCCGATGGCTGTCCGCCAACGGCCTGACCGGGCATAGCGACCTGCCCCGACCAGCGGGTCTCGCTCCGCCGGGTCGAGCGACTCGGGCCGGGCTGCTTGGTGGGTCGCGCGTTGCCGCCGGGCAGACGCCGCGCGGCGGCGCCGATACGCACTCGGGGCCGGCCGCGGCCCGCGAACTCCGAGCCTCAGCGAGGGCGTTGTTGGGGACCGAAGGGGCAAGCCCCTCGTCAGCCCTTTTGTACCCACGGGGTAGGCTGGCTTGACCGCCCAAGACGCGGCCGACGAGCTGTTTCCCGGCCGCTTCGAGCGCGCCGCCTCATCGAACCGGGCGGGCCTCAGCCGCCCGGCGACGTGCCCCGCGGGAACGTCAGGCGCCGAGAAGCCGAGCGCGCGGGAGATCGGCCATCGCCTTGTCGAGCGTGAGAGTGTCCAGGTCCGTGCTCGCGTAGTCGTCGGCGATGAGACGATCGAGCAGTCCGGCCCCATCGGATGCCTGGATCGCCTCTTGAACCGGCCGGCCGTTCAGGGGCGCGACGAGGCCGCTTCGGAACACATCGAGCAGTCCCGCGCGGGCGTCGGCCTTGCTGACGCCGTAGTGGTGTTGCACGGCGATGTACGCCTCGCCGATCACCTGGTTGGAGGCGGCGACGGCGGCGCCTTCGTCGGTCACGAGCGCGGACAGTCGCTCGACGCACCCGGCGTAGTCCGCCTCGGGCATGCCCGTGAGCAGACGCACCAGGATCGAGGTGTCAATCCCGTAGCGCCGGATCATGGAGCTGGGCGCGGAAGGCATAGATATCGAATGCCTCTGCCCCCGGACGCAGCTTGCCGCGAAGCGGTGCCAGGCGTGAGAGGTCGATCCGGTGCGGGCGCACGATGAAGCCGTCGGCGCCCTCCTCCAGCTCGAGTCGGTCGCCAGGCTCCACCCCCATCGCCTCCAGAACCCGGGCCGGGAATGTGACCTGACGCTTGGATGTGATCCTGACCAGCATGGCTACCTCTTCCCGCGTCTCCTTACATACTAGTGTATATATGTAAGGTATTTGGTTCACGGAGTTCGCGCGAGCGTAGTTTGTCGTTACACCGTGAACGTGGCCGTTCGCATCAACGGGATATCAACCCCGATGGCTTGACGACCGCAGCCTTCGGCGAAGATCATGCCGGGGTTCGGGATCACGCGACTTCAACCCCTCATGTGCTCTCCATGTTCACACCGGCCCGGAAAAAGCTGCTGCTGGCCGTGCTGGTGCTCTCCTTCGGAGTCCAGACGGGCCTGGTGTATTCCGATGTGCGGAGCGAGCCGCTGTCGGAGGCGGCGCTTGAGGGGCGTGTGCTCTGGCAGCGCCATGCTTGTCAAACCTGTCACCAGTTTTACGGTCAGGGGGGCTTCCTCGGGCCGGATCTGACGAACGCCGCGAGCCGGGTTGATTCGACCCGGCTCGTTTCGTTGTTGACGGTGGGGAGCGGGCAGATGCCGCCCCTCGCGTTCACCGATGAAGAGTCGGCGGCGATGGCCGCCTTCCTGCGGGAGATGGATCGACCGGAGATCGGCCGCGGCGAACTGAGGATGGGGACGCCGGGAGAGGGAGCCGGGGCGCAGGCGGCGTTCGAGCGGGCGGTCGAGGCGGCGCTCGGAGCCGGGATGCCCGGTGGCGCGGCCTCAGCCGACGGGCCGGAGCAGGATATCGCCGAAGCGGCCGCCGGGTTCGCGGCCTACCGCACCCGGCCGTGCAGCGCGTGTCACTTCCCGTTCCGCGACTCGCCGGTGGGGGCCCCGGACCTTTCGCTCGTCGCCGGAGCGCTCGCACCCGACTCGCTCGACCGCGTCCTCGCCGAGGGCCGCCCTCTGATGGGCATGCCGCCCCCGGTCCCGCCGCTCGACGCGGCCGACCGCGACGCGCTCATGGCGTTCCTCGAGTTCCTGGCCGCGAACCGGGAGCAACTGGAAGCGGCGACCGAGGCGCTCGCGGCGGACCGCAGCTTCGACTGGCGCGCGCTGCCGTGGTGGGAGTTCCCATGAAGCCCTTTGCGGCGGGCCACCCCGCGCACCAGTTCGCCGTTCTGACCTTCATCCGCGGCGGGCTGATCGCGATCGCGATCACGCTTCTCGGCGGGATCCTCGCCGCGTTCTACTCGGTGCCCTCGCTCGCCCCGTGGTTTCAGCAGGTGGGCCTCGACCTGCGCCAGTTGCGCCCGATCCACACCGTGTTCGCCTCCGCCTGGATCTTCCTCGGCGGTGTGGCGGTCGTGTACCGCTTCCTGCAGGACGAAGGCCTGCCGACGATGGGGGACCGCTGGCGCCTCCGGGTCCAGGTCCTGACCTGGGCGCTCGCCGGCCTCGGCATCCTCGTCACGCTCGCCCTGGGCGTGGGCACGGGCCGCGAATACGTCGGCTTTCACCCCGTCTTCTCCCTCCTCATCCTCGTCGGCTGGATCTGCTACGCGTGGAACTTCTTCCGTCTGGCGGGGAAGCGGTTCTGGGAGCGGCCGGTGTACGTGACGATGTGGGGCGTGGGGCTGCTCTTCTTCATCGTCACCTTCGTGGAACAGCACATGTGGCTCATCCCCGGGATCTTCGGCGACCCGGTGCAGGACATGCGGATCCAGTGGAAGGCCACGGGTACGCTCGTCGGCAGCTTCAACCTCTTCGTGTACGGCTCCGTGATCTACCTCGGAGAGAGGATCTCGGGAGACCCCTCCTACGGGCGCTCGACGACCGCCTACATGCTGTTCGGCGTCGGGCTGCTCAACTCGTTCACGAACTTCGCGCACCACACCTATCACCTGCCGGGCCGGGAGTCGGTGAAGTGGATCGCGTTCGTCGTGAGCATGATGGAGATCATCGTCCTCGCGCGGGCGATGTTCGACTTGTGGCGGGCGCTCAAGACGCCGAGCGACCCCGCCTTCTGCGCGTCCCGCGGCTCGTTCGCGGCGGCGAAGTGGTGGACCTGCGCCATCCTGTTCAGCGCGATTCTCATCTCCATCCCGCCGTTGAACGCCATCATCCACGGGACGTACGTCGTCACGGGACACGCGATGGGGGCGATGATCGGCATCGACACGATGATCCTGCTGGGGGCGATGATCTGGATCCTGAGCGAGCACTTCCAGGCTCGCGAGGGAGAGGACGCCTGGGACACGCTCCACACGCCGGCGATGCGGTGGTCGCTCATCGGGCTGAACCTCTCGGTAGCGGGACTCGTGATCTGGCTGCACGTGGTGGGGACGGCGGTCGGCGTGACCCGGGCGGTGCACGCGCCGGGCGAGACCTACGTGCCGCCGGACTGGGTGTCGGCCTGGAGCGGGATCGGGTTCGCCGTCTTCGGGACGCTGTCGCTGGTCTTCTTCGTCTGGCTCCTCGCGCAACTCATACCGGCCGCCTTCCGGTATTTTTGGGCCTCGGAGGAACGCGCATGACGGCATCGTGGGCCGGAAGGGCCAACCGGGCGTGACGGGCGCGGACCGGCCGCTCTGGACGCCGGACCCCGACTTCGCCGCGACGACCAACATGGCGCGGTTCACGCGCTTCGCGAACGAGCACTGCGGGGCGGCCGCCGACTCCCCGGAGGCGCTGTGGCGCTGGTCGGTCCGCGAGCCGGAGGCGTTCTGGAACGCGGTATGGGACTTCTGCGGGGTCATCGGAGAGCGTGGGGAGCGCGTCGTCGTCGACTTCGACCGCCTGCCGGGGGCGCGCTGGTACCCCGGCGCCCGCCTGAACTACGCCGAGAACCTGCTCCGCCGCCGCGACGACACCCCCGCGCTGATGTTCCGGGCCGAGGACCGCATGCGGCGCGACCTCACTTGGAGCCAGCTATACGACACGACCTCCCGCCTCGCGCAGGCGCTGGACGCGCTCGGACTCGAGCCCGGCGACCGGGTGGCCGGCTACGTGCCCAACATGCCCGAGTCCATCGTCTACATGCTCGCGTCGGCGAGCCTCGGGGCCACGATTTCCACCGCCTCGCCCGATTTCGGCCTGCAGGGCGTCCTCGACCGCTTCGGGCAGATCGAACCGCGCGTCCTCCTCGCGGCCGACGGCTACTTCTGGCAGGGGAAGCGGTACTCGAGCCTGGACCGCCTCCCCGAGATCGTACGCCGGCTCCCCTCCGTGGAACGGGTGATCGTCGTCCCCCACACGGAGCCGGAGCCGAACCTCTCCGCCATTCCCCATGCGGTGCGGTTCGACGACTTCATCGGCCCGTGGCGCCCGCGGGAGATCGAGTTCCGGCGGCTCCCGTTCGACCACCCGCTCTACATCCTCTTCTCCTCCGGGACCACGGGCATCCCGAAGTGCATCGTGCATGCGGCGGGCGGCGTCCTCCTCACTCACCTCAAGGAGCATCAGCTCCACGCCGACATCCGCGCCGGCGACCGCGCCTTCTACTACACGACCTGCGGGTGGATGATGTGGAACTGGCTCGCCTCGGCGCTGGCGAGCGAGGCGACGGTGGCGCTGTACGACGGCTCGCCCTTCCACCCCGGCCCGCACGTCCTGTTCGACTACGCCGACGAGGTCGGGATGACCCAACTCGGCGTGTCCGCGAAGTTCATCGATGCGCTCGGGAAGGCGGACTTCCGCCCGCGCGAGTCGCACGACCTCTCTTCCGTGCGGACGATGCTCTCCACGGGGTCGCCGCTCGTGCCGGAAGGGTTCGACTACGTGTACCGGGACGTGAAGCCGGACGTCCACCTCGCCTCGATCTCCGGCGGGACGGATCTGTGCGCGGGGTTCGTGGTGGGGCACCCGCTGCTCCAGGTGTGGAGGGGAGAGATCCAGGCGCCGTCGCTGGGCATGGATGTGGATGTGTGGGATCCGGAGGGACGGTCGATGCCGGCGGGGAAGGGGGAACTCGTCTGCAAGTCGCCCTTCCCGTCGGTGCCGACGGGGTTCTGGGGGGATGAGGACGGGAGCCGCTTCCACGAGGCGTACTTCGACACGTACCCCAACGTGTGGCGGCACGGCGACTGGATGGAGTGGACGGAGCACGGCGGCGTGGTGATCTACGGCCGCTCGGACGCGACGTTGAACGCGGGCGGGGTGCGGATCGGGACGGCAGAGATCTACCGCCTGGTGGACCGGATGCCGGAGATCGTGGAGTCGATCGTGATCGGACAGCCGTGGGAGAACGACACGCGCGTCGTCCTCTTCGTGCGGCTCGCCGAGGGCCGGAGTCTGGACGAGGAACTGGAGACGAGGATCCGGAGGGAGATCCGGGAGAACGCTTCGCCGCGGCACGTGCCGGCGCGGATCCTGGAGGTGGCGGACATCCCGCGCACGAAGAGCGCCAAGATCTCCGAACTCGCCGTGCGGGCCGTGGTGCTGGGCGAGTCCGTGAAGAACGTCGAGGCGCTCGCGAACCCGGAGGCGCTCGAAGACTACCGCGACCGCCCGGAACTCCGGGCGTAACAGCCACAGGCTGCCCGCTACGGCGACGCCGCCGGTGGATCAGCGCGATGCGGGCCGTGGATCAGCGCGACGCGCCCGCCCAGGGGTTGACCACTTCGATGCCCGTGTTCCGGAAGTCCCTCTCGTTCCGCGTGACCAGAGTGAGGCCGTGACGCGCGGCCGCGGCCGCCAGCATCGCGTCCGGCAGGTGGTCGTCGAGCGGTTCGGCTCGCCGCCTCTTCGATTCCATGACGCGGGCGCAGACACGGGCGTCGTCGAGGGTCCAGTCGAGGACCCGTTCGCGGAAGAGGTCGTCCAGAAGGCCCTGGAACCGCTCGGCCAGCTGTTCCCGCCGCCGGCTGGCGTCCACGCGTCCGATTCCGTTGAGGATCTCCCATACCGTGACGGATGCCAGACCGACGCCCTGGGCCCAGATTCCGTCGAGAAATCCGGCCACCCGCGGCTCGGGGGCCGGACGCATCATCTCGGAGACCACGTTCGTATCGATGAGCCATCGGAGGGGCCGCCTCACGCTTCACCTTCGCACTCGTCGTCGAACGCGAACGGCCTGTATCCGCGGCGAGAAGGCTCGGGCAGCTCCACTCCGTACTCCGACCCGAAGTACCTCTCGAACACTTCCGAAGGTCTCGTCTCGCCGGCGGAACTCTCCCGCCTCTCGCGAATCAGGCGGCGAACGAACTCCTCCATTGAAACGCCGGTGTAGCGGGCCTCCCGGCGAAGCCAGGCCTTGTCACCCGGATCGATGTCCCGGACGGTGATCGTGTTCCCCATGCGCTCCGCTCCTCGAAACAGGCTGTAGACAAGCGGAAACTGGTGCTGGCAGTCGATGCTTGCAAGCATTTGTCGACACGCGGCACGGGGGATCCATGCTACATTGCTCCGGCGGGCTCGCCGACACGTCAATGCAGCGGCAATGACGGCCCGGCCAATCCAGGGTTGGAGCGACCACATGACACTCTCAGCTGCCGGTTCCCCGGTCTTTCCCGTGCGGGGGAGGGTCTCGGTTGCGCTCGCATCGGCCGTGGCGTTCGGCGGATTTCTCGTGGCGGGAGGGTGTGTGGCGCAGGAGATGCGGGAGACATCGGGTTCGGCGGGTGGCGGGGTCGAGGCGGGTGGCGGAATCACGGCGGTCGAGGGTCTCGCGCTGGGGCACTTCACGCTGGAGGAGCGGCCCACGGGCTGTACGGTCGTCCTCGCCGAGGACGGCGCCGTGGCCGGCGTCGACGTGCGGGGCGGGGCGCCGGGCACGCGGGAGATCGCTCTGCTCGATCCGGTGAACAGCGTGCAGGAGGCCCACGCCATCGTGCTCTCGGGCGGGAGCGCCTTCGGGCTCGACGCGGCGTCGGGCGTGGTGCGGCACCTCGAAGAGCGCGGGATCGGATACCGGGCCGGGGATCACGTCGTCCCGATCGTTGCGGCGGCGATCCTGTTCGATCTCGGCGTCGGCGGCGGGTCCGCCCGGCCGGGGCCGGAGTGCGGTTACGAGGCGGCCCGCGCGGCGAGCGCCGCCGCACCCGCCGAGGGCAGCGTCGGCGCGGGGGCCGGGGCGACGGTGGGGAAGCTCCGCGGCCGCGCGCGGGCGATGAAGGGCGGGATCGGCACCGCCTCGATCACCCTGGAGGATGGTCTCACCGTGGCCGCGGTCGTGGCGGTCAATGCGGTCGGCGACGTCGTCGATCCGGCCACCGGCGAGATCGTGGCCGGCGTCCGCACCGAGGACGGGACGGGCTTCGCGGACGCCCGCGTGCTGCTGCGGGCGGGCGAAGCGGGGCCGCCGGGCGACGACGCCTCCGTCGAGAACACGACGATCGGCGTTGTGGCGACGAACGCGACGCTCTCGAAGGCCGAGATCACGAAGGTCGCCCAGATGGCGCACGACGGGCTCGCCCGCGCGATCTACCCGGCCCACACCCCGAGCGACGGCGACACCCTGTTCGGCCTCGCCACCGGAAGGCACGAGGACGAAGGCGGCCTCAGCCGCATCGGCGCGCTCGCCGCGGACGTGGTCGCGGAAGCGATCCTGCGCGCCGTCCGCACCGCCACGGGCCTCCCCGGCCTCCCTTCGGCAACCGACTTGGCGGGCAGCGGCGACTGATCGTTGGAGTGGCCGATCGGTAGCCGCTATCTTCCGCGCATGAAAGGGACAACTCCCCTCCCGCCGGACCCCGAGTCCAAGCGGCCTGATCGCCGCAAGCCACCGTCCTTCACCTTGGTGATTGTGCACGGGTCACAGCCTCGTCCGGGCATCGACCTGGACCGGCCCAGGGCGTTTGAGGTCGAAGAGGACGCGGTCCGCTACGGACGCAGCTGACGTCGTGCTTCCTTCGGATGTCACATGCCTTGAACGCGCCCCAATAAGCTCGCTGCGGGTGATCAAATGAGTGCCGGGCTGTGGGTGCTGCTCGCGTACGCCGCGGGGCTCGTGGCGCTGGGCGCGTGGATCGGGCGGCGGGTCGGCGCGGCCGGGAGCTTCTTCGTGGCCGACCGCAAGCTCGGGGCCGTGCTGCTCTTCGCCACCGTGCTCGCCGCCAACCTCGGGGCGGGCACGACGGTGGGCGCGGCGGGGCTCGGCTACCGCGACGGCCTCAGCGCGTGGTGGTGGGTCGGCTCGGCGGGCATCGGGACGATCCTGCTCGCCCTCTGGGTCGGGCCGCGCATCTGGCAAGTCGCCGCGCGCCACGGGCTCCTCACCATGGGCGACTACCTGGACCTGCGCTACGGCCGCTCCGTCCGGCTGCTGATCGCCGTCCTGCTCTGGTTCGCCACGCTCACCATCGTGTCCGGGCAGCTCATCGCCATGGCCGAGATCGTCGCGGTCGTCGCCGGCACCCCGCGCTGGATCGGCGCGCTCCTGGGCGGGATCGTCGTCATCGCCTACTTCAGCGCCGGCGGCCTCGTGGCGTCGGCCTGGGTCAACCTGGTGCAGCTCGTCGTGCTGCTCGCCGGGTTCGCGATCGCGATCCCGTGGGCGCTCTCCGACATCGGCGGCTGGGCCGCCATCGAGGCCACCGCCGCGCGCACGTCGCCGGACTACCTGAATCCGTGGCAGGGAGGCGGGTCCGGCTGGGTCTACATCGCGCTCCTCGCGCCGGCCTTCATCATCTCGCCCGGACTGGTGCAGAAGGTCTACGGAGCGACGGGCCCCCGGGCGATCCGGATCGGGCTCCTCGCCGCGGGCGTCGGGCTCGTGCTGTTCGCCTTCGCACCGACGCTGCTCGGCATGATCGCACGCGTCTACGACCCCGCGCTCGCGAGCCGCGAGCAGGCGCTGCCCATGCTCCTCGCCACGGCGCTCCCGCCGGCGCTCGGGTTGCTGGGCCTCGCCGCGGTGTTCTCCGCCGAGGTGAGTTCGGCCGACGCCGGGCTCTTCATGCTCTCGACGTCGCTCTCGAAGGATCTCTACAAGGGATTCCTGAGACCCGAGGCCCCCGACAGGGACGTGCTGCGCGTGGCGCGCGGCGCCGCCATCGTCGGCGGAACCCTCGCCGTGCTGCTCGCCCTCTGGCTGGAGAGCGTGATCGCCTCGCTCACGATCTTCTATTCGATCCTGAGCGTGAGCCTTTTCGTGCCGGTGGCCGCCGGACTGCACTCGCGGCGCCCCGGCGTGCCCGAGGCGCTGGCCGCCATCGGGGCCGGACTCGCCGCCCTCACGGCCGTCCGCATCCTCGCCCCCGCAGATGCGCCGGCCCTCCTCGACCGGACGCTCATCGGTCTCATCGTCTCCGCCGCCGCCTTCGCGATCGTCGCCTTGGCGCGCGGGCGCCGAGGCACACGCTGATCGGCTCGGCGTCCAAGTGGATTGAGAGCCATCGCACTTCGAGAATCATAACGAGAGCTCGACCTGGACCTCGCGATTGACCTGGACCTCGCGATGTGGGTCCGTTTCGTGATCGGCCCCGGACGGATGCCGTCGTGGGCGCTAACGCGGATTTCCGCGCTGCGATCCAACGCGCCCCCAATAACCTGGCCCTCAGAACACGAACAACTGGCGGATCGACAGCTTGTAACGCAGGAGACGCATTATGTTGAAACGACTGCTGGTCTCCCTCGCCGCCGTGAGGGCAAACCGGTGTCTCCACGGTTGGTCGGCCATTCGGTCGGACGATTCACGGCCAGCACTACGGCGTCGGTGGCGATCGAGTTTCAACGGGTCGGCCGAGCCACTTCCGTGCGCGAGGAACCTGATAGTGCATCGTGACCGGAGCTCCAGACGGTGGCCAGCGCTGGCCCTCCCGCCGTGGCGGCGACAAACGATCCCGTCCGCCGCAGCCGGGCATCGGCGGCCCTCCAAGTCGCCGACATGGCCGGTCCCGGCGACCCGGACCCCGCCTTCTGGGACCTTGCCCGGCGGGACGCTCGCGAAATGCTCCCGCTCGCCGCCCGGAAACGCTCGCCAAGGGATGCCGGAATCGCTCGCTTAGCGGTCCCATCGGCAGCCACCGCGTGGCCGCGCCGCACCTTTCCGCCCATCACAACCGGGGCCGCGAAGATCAGCCATCATCCCCGTTCCACAGAGCAGCCCGCGCGAGGAACACACCGGGATCCGCCCGCCACTCCGCGTAGCCGAGCCGCCGGTTGTCGGTGAGCCAATCGAGCTTCTCGTCGATGCAGGCCAGCATCTCCACGTTGTCGGCGTCGAGGGAGAAGCCGCCGTACTCGGCCAGGGAATCCACGGCGGCCACGACGAAGCCGGATGCCCGCGCCTCCTCGCCGTTGCCGATCTCGCCCCGGGCCACGGCGTCGATGCTCCCATCCCGCAAGGCGGCCAGCAACTCCTCGTCGCCAAGGTAGATCACCTGGGGCATCGCGGTAGAAGGAGGAAAGATGTGCGTCCGGCCCTCCAGTGCGGGGGACGAGGACGCGGCCGTGATCGTGTAACGGGCCGTGCCGTCGGCAACCATCGTGCCCGCTGGGGTCTCGAACCTCGTTCCGCGCGCGAGCACGCCGTCGCCGTTCGCGATCCCCGTGATCTGGAGCAGCCGCGCCTCGCCCGTCGTGCCGCGGAGGACCCCCACCCGCACGTCGCTCGTGAGGCTGTCGTAGGAGGCGAGGCGCGCGGCGTCCTCCGATCTCGTCAGCAGAGACTGGCGGAAGGCGACGTGGCCCGAGGTGAACGCGATGGCCTGCCGGCCAGCGGCGTCCAGCGTGCGGGACTCCAGAATCGTGATGCCTCCCCCCGCAATGTCGAATTCCGGCGTTGCCGGAAGCAGCCAGATTCCGGGCCAGTCGGCGATGGGCCGACGCACGAAGGTCAGGCGGTGTTGCTCCATCGCCTCGAGTGCCGTGAGCAAGTCGGCCTCGTACCCCATATGGTTCGCGAACCCGGGCGAGGCCGGGTCCGGGTTCGCGCTGTGGCTGACCGGCGCGAAGAAGGCGTAGAACCCGAGCTTGACGGGTTCGCCGTTGGCGGGCGCACAGGAGCCTGCCACGGGATCGAGGACGCTTGAGCGGCAGGCGTGGCCGACCGCGAGTGTCAGAAGAACCGCCGCCGCGAACTGGCACGTCTTGCTCATGGGCATCCGACCCGGCTCATTCTACATGATTGTGTTTCCGCCACCGTCTCACGGCGCGAGGCGGCCACCTCGGAAGATACCACGGCGGACGGCCTTGCGGGGACCGCACGGTCAAGTCGACCTGTCATCCGTCGATCCACGAGTCCGCGCGATCCGCGAGCAAGTGTTCGGCCAGGCAAGTCGCAGACCTGGAACTAGTGGTCGGCAGGCGCCCGGTTGATGTTGGCCGACCAGTCGTCCTGCTCTTTCCGTTCCGGATCCGACCCTCCGCCGTAGCCGCGCTGGCAATCGTTCTCCGCTATCTGGCTGCCACGGCTCCGTGGGGTATCGGAATATCGCCAACGTATCGCCATGATAGTCACAAACGTCGCCCTGTAATCACGCTGGATGACCTAAGTTACAAGCTGAGAACCGCGTCCGGGTTGGAGAGCTTCGGTACCGACTCCTGCGGGTCTGCGGCGACGCAGCCCCGGTGCGCGGCAGGTTGATACTTCGCTGACGAGATTACCATGGGGAGGAGCACAAGATGAGAAGATTCGGACTCATGACAATGTTGGTCGTATTTGCCGCTTGCGGCGAGGAAACCACCGCCCCGCCGCCCCCGGAGCCCCCGGAACCCCCGTCGCCGGCCGTTGCGCCCCCGTGCACGGTGGGGATGACGCTCTCGCCGGGCCAGAAGTGTCGGGTGTCGGGCGGGGCGGAGTTCGAGGTGAGGAGCGACGGGTCCGCCTGCCTGGGCGGGTCCTTGTGCGCCGGGACTGGCATCACGATCAACAGCTTCTCGGCGTCGAGAATCCAGAACACGAACAACTGGCGGATCGACAGCTTGTAACTTCAGCAGTCGATAATGGCCAGGTTCGGACAGATCACCGTTCAGCACCTGCTTCGACACCGGTCCGGGACCGGGACGGCCAGGGATGTGTCCTGCGATACATGCAGGCGGCCGGAGACGATGGCCGCGTTCGTTGTCCTCACCAAGCGTTTCGCCAGATCGCTGCTGCTCGTGCTCCTCGCCGCGGTCGCTTCGTGTGGAGGAGATGGAACCACGACTCCGGCACCTCCTCCCCGACCGCCTCCCCCTCCGCCGGTGGCCCCCGTGCAAGTGGGCACGATCCCGAATCAGGCGATCGCGACGGGACAGTCGGCCACGCTGGAGGTGTCGTCGTATTTCCGCGATCCCGATGGCGGCGTGCTCACGTATACCGCCGCATCGTCCGCCGCCGGCGTCGTCTCCGTGTCGCTGTCGGGCAGCACACTGACGATGGTGGGCGTGGCGGATGGGACGGCGACGGTGACGGTGACCGCGCGGGATCCGGACGGGCTCACGGCCGCTCAGGGTTTCTCGGTGGCGGTGGAGACGCCGAACCGGGCCCCGGAGGCGGTGGGCACGATCCCGAACCAGACGATCCAGGTCGGCGAGACGGTCGCGCTCGATGTGTCGCCCTATTTTACGGACGCCGACGGGGATGAGTTGACGTACGCGGCGGCCAGCTCAAACACATCCGTCGCCACCGTCTCCGTCTCCGGCGCCGCAGTCAGGATCCAGGGTGTCGGGGTCGGCAGGACCGCCCCGACCGTGACTACACATGACCCCGCCGGCGCCAGCGCGACCCAGCGGACCAACGTGGAAGTCACGGCTCCGGCCCCGGATCTGGTGTTCACGGACGCATCGCCGGCCTCCGTAACGCTGACGCCAGGCGAGTCGGTGACGTTCACGTTCCGTATCCGCAATCGGGGCACGGTCGCTTCGGGCGCCACCACGATCCGCGCCATGAGGTCGGTGAATCCGACCATCAGCCGCCGCGACACCGAGCTGGAGTCATACTCTCTGTCGTCGCTGGCCCCGTCGCAGGATCGCCCGTTCCCGCTCACGATCACGGTCGACGCGAGCAGCGCGCCGGGAACAGTCTACATCGGCATGTGCGTCGATGCCGTGGCGGAGGAAACCAACGCGCGCAACAACTGTTCGGAAGGCGCTCGCCTCACGATCACCGGGTCGTCGAGCGCGCGGGAGTCCGTCGATAGCGTCGCGCCGGTCCTGATCCGGTCGTCTCGCCCGCGCGAGTCGACCCGCCCGGCGCCCCGGTAAGGAACCGAAGTCCGAGTGACCGAAATGAGAAAGCAGACACCAGTGCTCGGCCAGCTGACAAGGGCTGTTCGGCCCATGCGATTCCACGGAAGCGCGATTCTCTTCGCGGTTGCGCTCCTTGCGGCCTGCGACGGCGAGCCGGTGGCCGCACCCCCTGCGGCAATCGCGCCCGCCTCGGAATCGACGTCGTGGCTTTCGGCGGCGCCGACGAGCGACCGGGACATACTCATCGCGCTCTACCGGGCGACGGATGGGCCGAACTGGCGCAATGCCGACAACTGGCTGACCGAAGCGCCCCTCGGAGACTGGTACGGAGTAGAGACGGACGCTTCCGGACGGGTTGTCCGGATCGACCTCTCAGGTCACTGGGACTTTGATGCGCGAGCGTACGTGAGACACGGCCTCTCGGGCGCGATCCCGCCGGAGCTGGGCAATCTTTCGAACCTGATGCGGCTCGATCTCGCCGTGAACAGCCTCTCCGGCGCGATCCCGCCGGAGCTGGGCAATCTCTCCAATCTGACGGATCTCTCGCTCTATGAGAACAATCTCTCGGGTCCGATCCCGCCCGAACTCGGCGATCTCTCCAACCTGACGCTGCTCCTGCTTGAGGCGAACGACCTCTCCGGCCCGATCCCGCCCGAACTCGGCGATCTCTCCAATCTGACGAATCTCTCGATCGGCAACGGCAACGACCTGCGAGGCCCGATCCCGCCGGAACTCGGCAATCTCGCCAACCTGGGGGTCCTTCTGGTCAACAACGCCAACCTGACGGGCCCGGTCCCCCCGGAACTCGGCAGGCTGGCCAACCTGTGGTACCTCGACCTCAGCGGGAACAATCTGGCGGGGACCGTGCCGTTGACCTTCCGGCAACTCTCACGGCTGCGATCGTTTGCGTTCGGGAACAACGCGGGTCTCTGCCTGCCGGACGGATTGGTCGCCTGGTACGAAGCCCTTGATAGCGGGAGGGGTCCCGTCTGCCCCGACCGAGAGGTGTTGCGGGCGCTGTACGAAGCGACAACGGGGGAAGCTTGGACGAATGCCGAGGGATGGCTGGGAAATGGCCCTGTCGGCGATTGGTACGGAGTGGATGTCGATTCAGCCGGCCTCGTGTCTACCCTGGACATTCAGGGGAACGGCCTTTCAGGAGGCCTGCCCGACCGGCTCGGCGACCTGGCGGGCCTAACGACGCTGCGGATCGGCGATAACGCGCTGTCCGGTCGGCTGCCGGCTTCCCTGTCCCGGACGCCGCTCCGGGAACTGCACTACGCGAACACCGACCTGTGCGCGCCGGCCGAAGCCCGGTTCCAGAATTGGCTCGCCGCGATTCCTCAACACGAAGGCACGGGGGTGCAATGCCCGGCATTGACCGACCGGGAGATCCTCACCGCGCTGTATCACGCCACCGGGGGCCCGAACTGGGAGACCGGCGACAACTGGGTGACGGCTGCACCGCTGTCCGAATGGCATGGAGTGGAGACGAATGCGGAAGGACGGGTCACAAGCCTGGATCTGGGTTGGAACGGGCTGGAGGGGCCGATCCCTCCGGCGCTGGGCGGGTTGGCCGAGTTGGAAATCCTGATCCTGTTTCAGAATCAGTTGAGAGATGCCATCCCTCCGGAGCTGGGTTCACTGGCCAAGGCCGAACTCGTCGTCCTCGCGGGGAACCGGCTTTCAGGACCCATCCCGCCGGAGCTGGGCGGGCTCGCCAGCGTGGAGGGACTCTTCCTCAACCGCAACGAGTTCACGTCCGTCCCACCTGAGTTGGGCGGACTCGGCAACCTGCTGGCGCTGAGTCTCAACTTCAACCGGTTGACGTCCATTCCGCCGGAACTCGGTGATTTGGCCAAGCTGGAATCCCTGGGGCTCTGGTCGAACGAATTGACGTCCGTCCCCGTGGGGCTGAGCGAACTCGGCAACCTGCGAGAGCTGGACCTGGATGGGAACCGGCTGACCGACCTTCCGCTGGGTCCTGGCGGCTACCCGAACCTGGCAGCACTGTTTCTTTCGTCCAACGAGTTCGCGTCCTTCCCTCCGGGGTTGGGTGGCCTTGGCAACCTGGAGGCGTTGGTTGTCGCCGAGAACCGGCTGACCGACATCCCGCCGGGACTCGGCGGCCTGGCGAGTCTGCGGCTTCTGGTTCTTTCGTCCAACGAGTTCACGTCCTTCCCCCGCGAGTTGGGCGAGCTCGGCAACCTTGTGCAGCTGGAGCTCGACGGGAACCGATTGACCGACGTTCCGGCGGGACTGGGTGCGGCGATCGGCGCGGAACGACTCAGATCCTCGGACGGCGAGTGGCCGTCCACCCCCCGGACGCTGAGTGAAGTGCCCCGGGCGGGGGGTCAATCGGACGCGCCATGGCGGGCGGATTCCGATGGAAAACTGGACGCATGGAACACGCTCCGGGCGCAGATGGGACGTAACCGGAACCGGTCGACGCACGCCCGGCAACGTGTCGGCGGCTTTGCAAGCCTGGAGATTCTGGATCTCTCGTCGAACGAACTGAGCGGCTCGCTGCCCGCGGGATTGCTCGAGTTCACGGGCCTTACGAGTTTGGGCCTTGCCGACAACGCGGGATTGGCCGGAGCCCTGCCTCTGGATCTCCCCGCGCTCGAGCATCTCGAGGATCTTCACACCGTCGGGACGAGGCTCTGCGCGCCGACGGACCCGGCTTTCCTCGACTGGCTCGAAGGCGTGACACGGCAACGGGTGGCGCTCTGCGACGGCAGCGGCGACGCGGCCGCCTATCTCACGCAGGCCGTCCAGTCTCGCGAGTTCCCGGTCCCGCTGGTCGCGGACGAGCCGGCTTTGTTGCGGGTGTTCGTCACGGCGGAACGGGCAACCGGCGTGGGCATGCCCCCCGTTCGCGCCACGTTCTACCGGGACGGAGCGGTGGTGTACGAGCTGGACATCCCGGCGAAGCCGGACCCGATCCCGACGATGATCGATGAGAGTTCGTTGTCGAAATCGGTCAACGCGGAGATTCCCGCCCGGGTCATCCAGCCGGGGCTGGAGGTCGTGATCGAACCGGACCCGGAAGGGACTCTGGACCCCGCCCTGGGCGTCGCCGGGCGCATCCCCGCGACGGGCCGGATGGCGGTCGACGTGCGGACGATGCCGGTGTTCGAGTTGACGCTTGTGCCCTTCATATGGGAGGAGAATCCGGACCGCTCCATCACGGAGATCACGGCGGCCATGGCGGCCGATCCGGAAGGGCACGAGCTGTTCGATCGGACGCACGTGCTTCTGCCCGTTGCGGAACTGGACGTGACGGCGCACCCGGCCGTCACATCGCCGACGAACAACGGCTTCGCGATTCTGGAGCTTACGGAGATGATCCGGGTCGTGGAGGGCGGGCGCGGACACTACCTGGGGGTGATGGCCGGACCCACCGGACCTGGCGGTCTCCTCGGCGTCGCGAACGACATCGGAAGCTGGTCGAGTTTCTCGGTTCTCGATGCCGAAGTGATCGCGCACGAACTCGGCCACAACCGCAATCTCTACCATGCGCCGGCCTGCGGCGCCGGCGGTCCGGACCGGTACTACCCCTACGGCTCGGGCAACATCGGCGCCTGGGGCTACGATCATCGCACCGGTGAACTCGTACCGCCGAGCCGGTGGGACTTCATGTCCTATTGCGAGCCGACGTGGACCAGCGACTACCAGTTCACGAACGCCGTCCGGTACCGGCTCGAGACGGAGAGCAACTCCATCCTCGTCGCGGCCGCCGACGGCCGCGGGGCCACCTCCGGCGAGACGCTCCTGGTCTGGGGCGGCCTGGACGGCGAAAGCGCGCCGTATCTGAGACCGGCCTTCTTCATCGATGCACCGCCGGCGCCTCCATCGGCCGATGGGGCATGGTCGCTTACCGGGCGGGATCCCGGCGGCGCCGAGCTCTTCTCGGTGTCGTTCGCCATGGCGGAGTTCACCGACGGGGACGATGACCGCGCGGGGTTCACGTTCGCTCTGCCCGTGACGTGGGCCGGGGAGCTGGCGGGCATCACCCTGCAAGGTCCGGGCGCCGCCGCGAGCCTCGACCGCGACACCAACGATCCCGTCACGATCCTGCGCGACGCGGCGACGGGCCGGATCCGCGGCATCCTCAATGGTCCGCCGCCGGCCCCGTCGCCGACACCGGGCGTCCCGGCAGCGGCTGCGGACCAGGGACTCGAGATCCTGTTCAGCCGCGGGATCCCGAGTGCGGGGAATGGACGTTGAACAAATGCTCCTTCCCGACTCGATCCCCCCTTCCACGCGTACCGCCTCGCTCACGATCTTCTATGCGATCCTCATCGTGAGCCTTTTCGTGCCGGTGGCCGCCGGACTGCACTCCCGGCGCCCCGGCGTGCCGGAGGCGCTGGCCGCCATCGAGGCCGTCCGCATCCTCGCCCCTGCGGATGCGCCCGCCCTCCTTGACCGGACGCTCATCGGCCTCGTCGTCTCCGCCGCCGCCCTCGCGATCGTCGCCTTCACTCGGCGGTGCCTCAGGCGGGACTGACGGCTCCGGGATCGCTTGACGACGTTCCCACGGTGGTCCACCTATAAAGGGGGGCTGGCCCAACTAATAAGGGAGGGCGGGAGTGTCTGATAACGTCTGGATCGACTCGGCGGCTCGGCCGGCAGGTGATCATCTCCGGCCGGCCGGCGTTTGCGGAACGCCGTGTTTCAAGTAGGCGCCGTATGACCACGCAGGATGCGTTCGAGTGCACGTTGGTGCTGCTATACGAAGCAGCGCTGACGGATGGCAAGTGGGTCTCGGCGGCCGCTTCGATCAACGAGGTGATTGGGACGAACGGCCATAGCCTGTCGTATGCGAATCCGAGTCCGCCGGACAATCCCGAGATCTATCTGAGCCGGTTCTTCGTGGGCCGAGAACGCCGGGCGGATCATGAGGAACTCTATTTTCGCGACTATTACTGGCGGGATGAAGCGATTCCGCGGCTCCACGGACTCCGCGACGGAGAGTTGGTCTACAGATCGGATCTCTATACGGACCAGGAAAAGAAGACTTCCGTCGTATACAATGAATTTCGGCGCACCTACGGAACACAGAATGGTCTCTACGTGGGGCTTGACGGGCTGGACGGGACTGCAGTCGTCCTGTCCATCGGAAACTCCACCGAGGAGGGAAGCTGGGGGCACAGTCAGATCCGGACCATCCGGCGTCTCGCGCCTCACCTGCGCCACTTCGCGCGCATCCGGCACGCGATGGCCCAAGCCGGGGCGCTGAGTGAATCGCTGACCGCGCTGCTCGAGAACGGGCGGTCGGGGTTTGTTCAGCTGGACGGTCGCGGGCGGATCCTGGAAGCGAACGACCGAGCCCGGGAGATCCTGCTGGAACGCGACGGGCTCTGCGACGCCGGGGGCGCGCTGGCTGCCGGACTGCCGGGGGAGAACGCGGAACTGCAGCGCTTGCTCACTGGCGCCCTGCCCCCGTACGGCGAGCAGGGCTCCGGGGGCTCGATGAAGATCACGCGCAGAAGGACTCGCACACCGCTGGTCCTCGAAATCTGCCCCGCACGGACAGAGGGCGTCGACCGTAGCGCGCGCGAGGTCGCCGTACTCGTGCTGCTCGTCGATCCGGCGGCCCGACCTCGGATCGATCCGGCGTTTGCGGCCGCGGTCCTGGGGTTGTCGCCTAGGGAGAGTCGTGTGGCGGTGGATCTGGCGGCCGGGCAGACGATCGCCGGCATCGCGGTCGAGCTGGGCTGCGGCGAGAGCACCGTCCGCACTCACGTCAGGCGGATCTATCGCAAACTCGCGGTTCATAAACAGACGGACCTCGTGCGGCGCATCATGTCACTGGAAGCCCTGCCGGGATCCCGGCGTTAACGGATGAGTCTCCGGATGTCCCCAAGACAGGGGACACCACTCCCACCGTGTCTCGCATACCTTCGTCCTTGCGGCCTCCGGGCTTCGTGAGGCTCACCGGGAACGTTCCCACAGGGGGGCACATCGTGTTTTCTGCTTGCGGGTCTGCTCGGCGGCCCGGATCGACGGGACGAGCACCTGGCGCATCAACTCGTTGTAGGACGGCCCGAGACTCTTTGATCGACAACGCCTGTTCCGGAGACGCGTCATGTTGAAACGATTCATGGTCCCCGGCCAACGTCCGGACTCCATCAACTGCGCGCTCGCGTCTGTCGTGTTTCTGGTCGGCATCGGCGCCTGCGGTGGTGATTCCGGGCCGACGCCGCCGACACAGCCGCCACCGCCACCGCCACCGCCGCCCGTAGCCCCGGTGCAAGTGGGTACGATTCCGAACCAGACCATCGAGACGGGACAAACCGCGACGCTGGACGTCGTCTCCTACTTCCGGGACCCCGATGGCGGTGCGCTGACCTACGCGGCAGCATCATCGACCGCAGGGGTCGTTTCAGTCTCCGTGTCGGGTAGCACTCTCACCATGGTGGGCGTGGCCGACGGGACCGCGACCGTGACGGTGACGGCAACGGATCCGGGCGGGCTCTCGGCTGCGCAGAGCTTCCAGGTCACGGTGGAGACGCCGAACCGGACGCCGGAACCGTTGGGGACGATCCCGAACCAGACCGTGGTAGCGGGGGAGGCGGCGACCCTGGACGTAGTGTCCTACTTCCGGGATCCGGATGAGGATGCGCTTACCTACACCGCCACAACATCGGCCGCCGGCGTGGTCTCGGTCTCCGTCTCGGGAAGCACGCTCACGATGGTGGGCGTGGCGGCCGGCACGGCTGCCGTGACGGTGACGGCGCACGATAGGGCGGGCCTGACGGCGTCGCAGAGCTTCTCAATGACGGTCACGAGAGCGAACCGGGCGCCGGAGCCCGTGGGGACGATGCCGAACCAGACCGTCGACACAGGGCAGACGGCGGCCTTGGACGTGGCCACCTACTTCCGGGATCCGGACGGAGACGCGCTGACGTACACGGCCACGTCATCCGCGGACGCCGTCGCATCGGCGTCCGTGTCGGGCAGCACGCTGACTATCGCAGGGACGGCGGCCGGATCTGCAACAGTGACCGTAACGGCCCGCGATCCCGGAGGCCTGACCGCCACGCAGTCGACCGGAGTCACCGTTCGTTCCGATTCCGACTACGTACCGCTCAGTGGGCTGAGGATCACCGCCAGCGGCGGCTTCAGTATCGGAGGCATCAACCTGGGTACCGGTTGTCTGTCTGCCGGCACCGTCAACGTCGGCGGCGTGGCTTATCAGGTCCACTGGACCGAATGGCAGGTATCGACCGGCTCCGAGTGGAGTCAGGTTTCCGGAACGCGGAGGGAGGGTCAGATCTGCGGGTACGACCTGGCGACGGCGGCGGCGGGCGAGTATCGACTGGCTGGAGAGATGTCGGTCAACGGCGTCCGCGGACGCTACCGGAGTGAGAACACGGTAACCGTCAGGGCCGGCGGAGGCGCGGGGTTCCGCGACGATTTCACATCCTCGGCCAGTTTGGCCGATTGGGAGATACTCAATGCCGATGCCGCAATAGTCGATGGTGTGCTGCGCGTCACCAACAACCGCGCCCAGTTCTTCGGCGCGGTGGGGCGCGACCTGGAGAGTCCACTGTCTGTGTGGACGCTTCGCGTGAGCATGGGCCGAGCCCAGCGCGATGGTCTCGCAGGCGTGTGGTGGGGCACGGGTATCCGTCGCTACCCACTAATGTCCTTCAACACTGGACCCATAGCGGGGACGAACTTCTCCATGTGGGTGAGAGATGCCGATGAAGAAGAGTGGCTTCGGCTCGCGGATCTCAGCGGTAACTCCGACGCCATCAACGATGGTCTCAATGAACTGGCAGAGATTACTCTCGGCTGGGATGGCGAAGAAGTCTTCCTGGCCGCCGGGGATACAGATCTGGTTCGCGGGCGACCGGACGAGACGTTGGCCACGCTCCTGGAGCAGATTCTTTTCGTGTCATTGGTGATGGAAGGCGATGTGGGCCGGACCGCCCTGTTCGACTGGGCGGAAGTGACCGGTACCGAGAGCAGTGCCGATGCCGCCAGCCAGGCGGAGACGCCGGAGTGGATCCAATCGCTCCGAGTTCCGAAGAAGGGCGCGGCTAGCGGCGTAACGAGCGGGGGGCTCGACACAATGCGGATCAGCCGGAGCCGCACGAGAAGCCGACGGTAGGGACAGACGGCGTCTTGGCCGTGCGCGCTTCAGATAGCGGGCCTCCACGCAGCGCCCGGGCTTCGCTGGGTGGCAGAATCCTTTGGGTGGCTGCGGTGGCTACGCTGTGGACCGCGGCCTGCGGCGACGGCGATCCCGACCTCGCGGGCCCACCGCCGGTAGCCAACCGTCCCCCCTTGGCAAATGGGACGATCCCGCCCCAGATCATCGCTGCGGGCCAGGCCGGCACGATCGACGTTTCGCCGTATTTCAGCGACCCGGACGGGGACGCCCTCTCCTACACGGCGGCTTCGTCGAACGCCGGGGTCGCCGGAGCCTCGGCCACGGGAAGCTCCGTGACGGTGACCGCGCTCGCCAAGGGCGTGGCGACCGTCACGGTGACGGCGCGCGATCCACAAGGTCTCCTCGCGCAGCAACGCCTCGAGGTGACGGTCCCGAACCGGGCGCCCGACGCGATCGGAGCGATCCCCGCCCAAGCCGTGTTCGCGAGCCAGACGGCATCCGTGGATGCGTCCTCCTACTTTCGTGATCCGGACGGCGACCCGCTGACCTACACGGCGACCTCGTCGAACGCTGAAGTCGCGACGGTCACGGTCGCAGGGGCGACGCTGACGATCCGGGCCGTAGCCCCGGGCGTTGCCGTCATTACGGTGGGCGCGAGCGACCCTGATGGCGGCGTGGCGCAGCGGACGGTTCAGGTGACGGTGCCGAACCGCACGCCCGAGGCGGTGGGGACGATCCCCCGGCGGACGCTGTCCGTCGGGGAGACGGCCATGGTGGACGTGTCGTCCTACTTCCGCGACCCGGACGGGGGCACCCTTTCCTACGCGGCGACCTCATCGAACAGCGGGGTCGCCACGGCCGCGGTGTCGGGAGATTCCGTCGTGGTCACCGGGCTCGCCCGCGGCGATGTGATCATCACGGTGACGGCACGCGATCCCGCGGGTCTCAGCGCATCGTCCACCTTTGGAGCCACGGTCATGACCTCCGACCCCAGGTTCCAGATCGAACTCGTCTTTGCGACGTTAGTGACCCCGACCCAGGAGGCGGCGTTCCGCCGCGCGGCCGAGCGCTGGATGACGATTCTGGCCCCGACGGAACTCCCGGACCAGATTGTGAACGACACGATAGGTTGCGGTCGCGATCCGAGATTCGACCGCCACGTTGAGACGGTCGACGACCTATTGATCGTGGCGGCGGTGGGCGAAATCGATGGACCCCACGGAACCCTGGGACAAGCAGGGTACTGCCGTCTGCGGCTCGAGAGCACGCTTCCCTTCTACGGCCGGATGGAGTTCGATGCGGCCGACCTTGACCGGCTCGAGCGGCGTGGTGACCTCGAAGAAGTGATCCTTCATGAGATGGGGCACGTACTGGGGATCGGGGCGCTCTGGAATCACTTCGGCCTACTCCGCGACCCCGCCTCGGAGACGGAGGCTCCCGATACCCACTTCACCGGCCCGCTGGCCATCGAAGCTTTCGACGAAGCGGGCGGCACTGGCTACGAAGGTGCCAAAGTGCCGGTCGAGAACACCGGCGGCCAGGGAACCTGGAACGGCCACTGGCGGCAGGCAGTCCTCGTGACGGAACTCATGACCGGATACGTGACGGAGGGAGCATCCGTCCCCAGCCCTTTGAGCGCGATCACGATTCAGTCTCTGGCAGACCTCGGCTACACCGTCGATCTGATGGTCGCCGACCCCTACCGACTACCCAACGCCGACGCTGCCCGCCTGATCGAGCCCGGCCGCCTGATTCCGTATGGCGACGACATCTGGAGGGGGCCGATCGTCATCGTCGACGCGGACGGTCGGATCGTGCGCGTGATTCCGGGTTGACCCGTTGACCCAATGGCGGCGACGCACTCGGTCGTTCCGGTGGTGAGCCCGGTGTCGCCCAAGGCTCATTACTTGGGGAATCACTGGACGCCACGTCCACCCGGGGTGATCGCGATCAAAGAGCGGCCAGCTCGGTCGCGAGTTCCCGCAGCCCGACGACCTCAACTCCGTCTCCCACGGGAAAGCGGTCGTCACCGCCGTACACGACGAAGGCCCTGTCGGGTCTCACGTCGTCGAGCGCGATGCGGAAACCCTTTCCGATCCGCGGCGCGAGTCCGCGCTTGATCTCGATGGCCCACCTTCGGGGTCCCGGCACTTCCAGGATCAGGTCGATCTCCACCCCGGTCGCCGTCCGGTAGAATCCCGGCGGGGAGAGCCGGTCCGGCGCCGCCCGGATCAGGGTTTCGATCGCGAAGCCCTCCCAGCTGGCGCCCGCGACGGGGTGGCCGAGCAGATAGTCGACGTCCGGGATGCGGAGCAGCGCGTGCAGGACTCCGCTGTCGCGGAGGTAGAGGCGCGGTGATTTCGCGAGCCGTTTGCGGACGTTGACGTGGATCGGCTGCAGCCGGCGCACGAGGAGGAGATCGACGAGCAAGTCCGCGTACCGTGCGACCGTCTTGCCGGACACGCCGAGACTTCGCGCGAAGGTCGAGGCGTTCCACAGTCCGCCTTGCGAGTGGGCGAGCATCGTCCAGAAGCGACGCAGCGTCTCGGCGGGGATGCGCGGTCCCAGCTGAGGGATGTCGCGCTCGACATAGGTCCGAATGAAGTTCTCCCGCCACAGCGCGCTCGCCTCGTCCGACGGAGCGAGAAAACTCGGCGGGAAACCGCCGCGGCTCCACAGGCGGAGGAGTTCGCTCTCCTCGACTTCGCGCGCATCCAGGGGGCCGAGTTCCAGATAGCCGATACGGCCCGCGAGGCTCTCTCCGGACTGGCGCAGCAGGTCGAGGGAGGCGGATCCGAGGATGAGGAACTGTCCAGCCCGCTCGCCGCCCCGGATCCTCCGGTCGATGATCCCCCGCAGTTCACGGAACAGCTCCGGCGCCCGCTGGATCTCGTCGAGTACGACGAGTCGGTCCGTCACTCCCTCGAGATACCCCGATCCCTCGGCCAGACGCGCGAGGTCCACGGGATTCTCCAGATCCAGGTACAGGCCGCCCGTCGACCGGCCAGGCTCCCCGAGGTGGGTCTCCGTCCGGGCGTCGGCGATCATCCTCGCCAGCGTCGTCTTCCCGACCTGGCGCGGACCGAGGAGTCCGACCGCCGGGAAGAGCGAGAGGTGCTCCTCAACCTGCGACCGCAGCAATCGGGGGACCACCATACTGTTCATGGTTGTATTTTAGATATGCCGTGCCAAATTTACAAGGTTACTGAGGGGGTGTGAAGCGACGGCCACCGATGAAACGGAGGCCCGCGGTGACGAGTCGGAGGCGGAGCGCCGGGCGTCCGGGCGGGTGGGCGCTTGCCTGACACGGTGTGACGAGGGAGCATAGCAGCGCCGTGCGACCGAGGGCGCATCACAGAGTCGCAACGCAGAGTGGCAACGCAGATGGGAGGGGCTGATGCGGGTGCCAGTGACTGGGAGAGCGAGATGACGCGACGCACGATCGCCCTGCGTCGCCTCGTGACAGGTGTCGGCGGAAGCACGGGCGTCGCAGGGATCTTCGCAGGGGCCCTCCTCGTAGCGGCCTGCGGGGGCGGGGGGCAGAGGACGCTCTCGATCGCCACGGGTAACACGAACGGCCTCTACTACCCGCTCGGCGGAGGCCTCGCCTCGATCTGGTCCCGGCATGTCGACGGCGTGAACATGAAGGCCGAGACCACCGCCGGCTCCGTGACCAACCTCATCCAGGTCGCCAAGGGGGAAAGCGAGGTCGGGTTCACGCAGGCGGACGCCCTCGCCGCCGCCCTGGCCGGCCGCGGCCGCTTCCCGGATCCCATGCCGCTCGCCTCCCTCGGCAAGCTCTATCCCAACGTCGTGCACCTCGTGACGACCCGGAGCACGGGGATCGAATCGGTCCATGATCTCCGCGGGCGCCGCGTGTCCGTCGGCCCCCCGGGGTCGGGGAACGCGGTCACCGCCTGGAACGTGCTCGAGGCGATGGGCATCGGTGAGTCCGACTTCACCGTCCGGCAGCTCAACTACGCGCAGATGTCGAACGGGCTCAAGGACGGGACGCTCGACGCCGGGTTCATCGCGGGCGGCGTGGGCATGCCCGCCGTGGTCGAGATCGGCGTCTCCCGGGACATGGTCCTCGTCCCCTTCTCCGAGGCGGAGATCGCGACGATCGTCGGATCGGAGCCCGCGTACAGCGGCTTCCGCGTGCCGCCGGGCGTCTACCGCGGCGTCGATGCGCCGGTGCTCACGCCGACGCTCTGGAACCTCCTCGTCGTCTCCCGCACCATGGACGATGCGCTCGCCTACGATCTCACGCGCACGATGCTCGAGCGCCGCGAGGATCTCGAGAACATCTCCGGCGTGGCGAGCTTCATCACCCCGCCCTCGGCGCGCGACGTGGGCGACTTCCCGCTCCACCCCGGCGCCCTGCGCTACTTCGACGAAGTGCTACCGCCCTCGGCGCGTTGACGATCCGGCGGCCGCCTTGGCGGCGCATCATCCTCGGCCTCGCGGTCGGACTCTCCCTCTTCCAGCTCTGGCAGAGCACGACCGGCACGCTCTCGGCCACGCTCGGCCGGCCCATCCACCTCGCCTGGGTCGTCGTCCTCACCTTCCTCGCCAAGCCCTCGTGGACCGGGGAAGGGCCCGCGCCCCGCTGGAGCCCGTGGCTCGACGCCGCCCTCGCGCTGGCCGCCCTCTACTGCGGGTGGGTCATCGTGGGCTTCGACTACCGCGGGGTCGACCACATCCTGTACGGGCTCACGACGCACGATCTGATCGCGGGTCTCGTGTTCGTGATCCTTCTCTTCGAGGCGACGCGCCGCGCCGTGGGCTGGGTGATGGTCGCCGTGGGCCTCGTCTTCCTCCTCTACGCCGGGCTCGGGGACCTGCTGCCCGACGTGATCGCGAATCGCGGCTTCACCCTCGAGCGCATCCTGCGCTTCCAGATCTTCACCGGGGCGGGGCTGTTCGGGACGCCGCTGGGGATCGCGGCCGGGACCGTGTTCATCTTCGTTCTCTTCGGCGCGTTTCTCGAGGTGACGGGGGCGGGGCGCTTCTTCATCGACCTCGCCTTTGCCGCCGCGGGCCGGTTTCGGGGCGGACCGGCCAAGGCGAGCGTGATCGCCTCCGCGGCCATGGGTTCGATCTCGGGCTCGGCGATCGCGAACACGGTGACGACGGGCGCGCTCACGATCCCGATGATGAAGAAGCTGGGGTACCGGCCGGAGCAGGCGGGCGGGATCGAGGCCGCCGCGTCCACCGGGGGCCAGATCATGCCACCGATCATGGGCGCCGGCGCGTTCATCATGGCGGACTTCACGAACACGCCGTACCGGGAGATCGTGGCGCTCTCCATCGCCCCCGCGATCCTCTACTTCGGGTGCACGCTCCTCTTCGTCCACCTCATGGCCCTGAAGCTGGGGCTCCGGGGGATGAAGAACCCGCCGCCGGTGCGGCGCACGCTGCGCGCGGGCGTCCACTTCCTGCTTCCGCTCGGGCTCGTGGTCGCGCTCCTCCTCCTCAACTACTCGCCCCCGCTGGTCGGCGCGGTGGGCTGCCTCGCGGTCGTCCTCACCGGGATGGCGAGGAAAGGGACGCGGGTCGGCTGGCGCACGATCCTGGAGGGACTGCGGGCGGGCGCGGTTCTCGCGCTGCCGATCTCGCTCGCGTGCGCGACCGCCGGGATCGTCGTAGGCGTGATCGGTCAGACTGGGATCGGCCTCCAGTTCACGGAGTCCGTCGTGCAGGCGGCGGGCGGGCTGCTCTGGCTTGCGCTCATCTTCATCGCGGTCGCGGCGCTCGTCCTCGGAATGGGACTGCCCGTGACGGCGGCCTACATCGTGATCTCCGTCATGGCGGCGCCGGCCCTGGAGGGCTTGGGACTCTCCCTGCTCGTCGCGCACATGATCATCTTCTGGCTCTCGCAGACATCGAACGTGACGCCGCCGATCGCGCTCGCCGCCTTCGCGGGGGCGGGCGTGGCGGGTTCCGCGCCCATGCGGACGGCGACGCAGGCCGTGAAGCTCTCCCTCGGCTTCTTCATCGTGCCCGCGATGATGGCCTACTCGGCGCTGATCCTGGTCGACGGGACCTCGGTGACGGCGTTCGTCTTCGCCATCGTCTGCACCGTAGCGCTCATCTCGGCCGCAGCGTACGCGATCGAGGGCTTCGCGGTGGCCGCCTGCAGCGCCGCCGAGCGCGCCCTGTTCGCGCTGGCCGGGGCCCTCATCCTGGTCCCGAACGAGCCGGCGCGGGTCGCCGGGGTGCTGCTGGGCGCCGCCGTGTTCGCCCTCCACGCCCGGAACGCGCGGAACAGCCGCCGAAGGCGGGAGGCGCCGCAGGCTCGCTAGTCCTTGCCAGGAGTCGGACCTCAGGTATCTGCCTGGGGTGGTTTTCGGGAGTTCCCTGTGGAGCTCCATGCCAATTGAAGATCGGACTTTCGATTGGCATAGGCCGATGCACGGGCGCCGATCCTCCTCATGATGACTTGAGATATCACCCCGGTGAGCACACCTCGACCCCGGGATCGGCTACGCCTGACGCCCAGGAACGTTCGGCTACCTGTCGTGTACGGCTCGATGAGGGTCAGCATTCGCTTCCCGAAATCGAGAGGAGGTGGAACGATGCTGAGACTCCACGCCAAGTGTAGGCCGCCGGCCGCTCTCATCTGCGTTACATCTCCCGTTGTGCCCGCCGGGGCCCCGTAACCGGAGCCTCGGAACCCCGCTGGACCCCTTCACAAGACAACATTTCACGAAAGGAGCCCGTCATGGGTATCCTGCGGAGGATGTTCATCACCGGCCGGGCGGTGAGATACTTCACTCTCGTCCTGGTCGGCTTCCTTGGCGCACGGATGTATGTCCGGGCGCACGCCCGGGAAGTGCCGAGCACCGCGCCCGAACCCGGGATGGTCCTGGTGAAAGAGACATGGCAGGCGCCGTCCCCGGCCGTCGCGCTCAGGGCGCTCATGGTACCGCACGAACCGGGCCATTCCGGCAACGCGCCCGCGATCGCGGTGCTGCGCCAGCAGTTCGAGCCTCGTTCGAAGGCGGAGCTGGACGCCTTTGCCGCCGAGCTTCTGGGAGTCATGCGGGAGGGCAACGGGGACCAACGCCGCGATGCGGCCATCGTCCTGCTGGTTGCGGCGAACTCTGAATCGAAGGACGGAGTATGGCCCGCCGATCCGGGAACGCCCTACGCGGGCGCGGCGGAGGTTTTCAGGCGGTTGTACGAGTCCTACGAGGATCCGCTCAGCGGGGAGGCGAAAACGGCGCTGGCGGACCTGCTCGATTCGGGCGGCATTGACTACGTCCGCGCCCTGTTCGAGGCGAGTGAGCCGCCGCCGCCGTGCCAGCCGCAAGGTGGCGGGGTTCGGTCGGGCGAGCGCCACGAGATGGACAACCCGTGCCCGAACCCGCCCAACATGTGGTGCCAGGCCGGAAAGCTCCTGCTGTACGGCGCGGAGTTGGCCCATGAACGGTCGTTGGCCGGTGCCCCGGATCGTGTGCGCTACAGGCAGTTGTGTGAGTCGGGCGTGTTTCGGGGCAGTGAACCGACGAGCGAATTCCACTCTTGAGGGCGGCAGACGGCCGACACCCCGGTCCGGTCCGGGCGGGGTGTCGGCCCGCCGCCGGACGCCCGGTACGGTGGAGAACACCGGAAGGAAAGAGGTATGAAGAAGATCGTGTTTTTCCTGATGGCTGTCCCGGCGACCGGCGCATACGGCCAGGAACTGGTCGAAGTCTGCCCGGAGGGGCCCGCGGGGACGGGCGCCGTGTGGGGTGTCGCAATGGACGCCGACTCCGGGATCGGCCTGCCGGGCGCAACGGTCGTGGCGACATGGGACAGCGACGGCGACACGGTGCGAACCGAGGTGCGGACGGCCCTCGACGGCGGCTACGTTCTCTGTGGCGTTCCGCGCGGAACCGAAGTGTCGGTCCGGCCGATCCTGGCGGGTGTGGAGGGCACCCTCGCCGTCACGATTCTCACGGACGATTTTGCGCGCGCGGATCTCCGGTTGTCGCTGACCGGCGACGGCGACGATGACGACCGCCTGTGGGCCTGTCTCGACTCGCGTGTCGACCCGAACGGCAACATCGAGCGACTGCGTCTTTTTCGGTGCGATTCCGATTGGAGTGAACTCGACGCCTGCCCTCGCGAAGAACTCGGGGAAGTGGAGGCGGTCCTGGCTTCGGCGTCGCGCACGATGGTGGTCAGAGCTTCGGAGGCCGGGTCGATACGGCGCGGATCACAGGCCGGGGGCTCTGTCTCGGCGCTGCGCGAGGCGATCGGGGAACTGGTGACGGAAGCGAGGCGACTCCGGGCCAACGCACTGGTCGACTGGCGGATGCGTGGCGGAGCGAGGGAGCGGAGGCTGACGGCGAAGGCCGTCACGATCTCCGCGGACCCGTCCTCGTGCAAATGAACGGGGACCGTCTTCCAGCCGTCGCGGAGATAAGATTGGCTTAAGGAGGAGCCCACGATGAGGATCCGGAGCGGGATTGGCGGCAAACTGACCTTGCGACGCGCGTTGGCCGAGCTGGCCGGCCAGGGAGTTGCCGCCGGATTCGCGGCGGTGTTTTTCGTCGCCGCTTTCTTCAGCCGGGGAAACGAGTACGATGGCTGGCTCTACGTCGCCGCCTTCTCCTGCGCCGGCATCGCCTCCGTCGGAGCGGTGACCGTGTCGATAGTGAACGCCCTACGAGGGGATTCGCGGGAGTCCGAAGCCCCGGACTAAACGCGGCCGGAGCGCGCGACATTGTAGCGTCAGCCCTCGCGGGCCTCCGCGGCGGCGCGGCGCATCGCCTTCTTGCGCTCGATCGGGTCGAGCTTGCGCTTGCGGAGACGGATCGCGTCGGGCGTGACCTCGATCAACTCGTCGTCGTTGATGAACTCGAGGGCCAGTTCCAAGGTCAGTTCGCGCGGCGGCTCAAGCCGGACGTTCTCGTCCGCGGCTGCGGCCCGCATGTTCGTGAGCTTCTTGCCCTTCGACACGTTGACCTCGAGATCGCCGGGGCGGACGTGCTCGCCCACGATCATCCCGCTGTAGACCTCCACGCCGGGGCCGATCAGCATCTCCGCCCGCTCCTGCAGATTGAAGAGGGCGAAAGCCACCGATGTCCCCGGGCGGTCGGCGACGAGCACCCCCTTCCGCCGGTGCTCGAGGTGGCCCGCGCGGGGGCCGTACTCGAGGAAGCGGTGGTGCAACTGGCCTTCGCCGCGCGTGTCCGTGAGGAACTCGGAGCGGTATCCGAACAGCCCGCGCGACGGGAGCCGGAAATCGAGCCGCACCGGACCCTGGTCCGTCGGCCGCATCGAGAGGAGTTCGGCCCGCCGGCTCCCCATCTTCTCCATCACCACGCCGACCATCTGTGACGGGACCTCGATCACGGCCTCTTCGTACGGCTCCAGGACCTCCCCGTCGGGGCCCTCGCGCAGGATGACGCGCGGTCGCGAGATCGAGAACTCGTACCCCTCCCGGCGCATCGTCTCCATGAGGATCGTGAGGTGGAGTTCACCGCGGCCCGAGACGGAGAAGGTGTCCGGGGAGTCGGTGGGCTCGACGCGAAGGGCGACATTCCGCTCCAGTTCGCGGAGGAGGCGCTGGCGCAGTTGCCGGGTCGTGACGTACTTGCCCGTCCGCCCGGCGAAGGGGGCGTCGTTGACCCGGAAATCCACCGAGAGCGTGGGCCGTTCCACCGCGATCCCGCGCAGACGTTCCCTGTGGTCGGGGTCGGCGATCGTCTGGCCGATCTCCACTCCTTCGAGTCCCGCCAGCGCCACGATGTCGCCGGCGCTCGCGCGGGGCGCCTCCACGCGCTTCAGCCCGTCGAAGCCGTAGATCTTGAGCACGCGGGCCGGGAGCGCCTCGTCGGCGGGCACGGGTCCGGGCTCCCCGAGCGGCAGCAGCACCACGCGGTCCGCCTCGGCCACGGCGCCCCGCTCGATGCGGCCGATCGCGATGCGTCCCAGGTAGCTGGAGTGGTCCAGCGTCGAGGCGAGCATCTGGAAGGGTCCGCCCGGGTCGCCGGCGGGGGAGGGGACCGCCGCCACGATCGTCTCGAACAGCGGCTCCAGGTCTCCGCCTCGCGCCTCGATGTCCGGCGACGCCCAGCCGTCCCGTCCGCTCGCGTACAGGAAGGGCGCGTCGAGTTGGGCCTCGGTCGCGTCCAGTTCCAGGAACAGTTCCAGCACCTCGTCGTGTACCTCCGCCGCGCGCTGCTCCGGCCGGTCCACCTTGTTGATCGCGACGATGGGCGCGAGGCCGAGCGCGAGGGCCTTCCGCGTGACGAAGCGCGTCTGCGGCATCGGCCCCTCCGCCGCGTCCACGAGGAGGAGCACGCCGTCCACCATCCGCAGGATGCGCTCGACCTCGCCGCCGAAGTCCGCGTGGCCCGGCGTGTCGACGATGTTGATCCTCGTCTCGCCCCAGCGCACGGCGGTGTTCTTCGACAGGATCGTGATGCCGCGCTCGCGCTCCAGCGGGTTCGAATCCATGACGCGTTCCTCGACCCGCTCGTGCGACTGGAAGGCGCCCGCCTGCCGCAGCATGTGGTCCACGAGCGTCGTCTTCCCGTGATCGACGTGGGCGATGATCGCAATGTTCCTGATCTTCCCGGACGGGGGCGCCAAGCAGGCCTCGACTTCCGCGGTACGCGTGGTTGGGGGGAAACGGCGGGGAATCGCGGGGACATTCTACCGTCGCCGGCTCCGGATCAAAAGCTGTGCGTGGCGGCGAGGGCCGGGCTAGGTTGGCCGGCGACGTGGTGCGGCCCGGCGTCGTCGGCGCTGGGTCGCGCGGTGCATGGAGCCCGGCAACGGAGAGTCCGCTGGCGAGAACGAAACGTTGGATGGCGGTGGCCGGAGTGTCGGTCGTCTTCGTCTGGGTCTCGATCTGGTTCCGATTCCGGGAGGTCGAGCCCCCGCCCCCGCCCGAACCCGCGGACCTTCGGCTGTGGGACTTCCTCGGCTGCCGACATCTCCGGTTCGACACCTGGCTCGCGGATAACGGTGGGGAAGCTCCCGAGACCGACCCGCCCGTCGTGCGGTCGCTCATGCTGTTCGCCGACTCGGTGGATGCCTACGGGAGGGAGATGACCGCCTATCAGGCCGTCCCTCTCGAGGGCGACGGGGACCTCTCCCGCATGGAGACGCGCTGGTTCACGCGGGCCGACACGCTCTGGGTCGTGTGGTCGAGCCCCGAGGTGCGGGGGGCCGTGGCGCTGCGTCGCAGCCGCGGGGACATGGTCGGGCGGGCCGTGGCGCGGCTGCGGGGGCAGACGGCTGCCGCCTCCCCGACTGGTGACGCCCCGGTTCAGGCGCGGGCGACGTCCTGGGAGGTAAACTGCCATTCCCTGCGCCCCAACCGGATCGGCCCCGTCGAGCGGTAGCCCGTCGCGTTCCGCCTGAGCGACGGCGCGAGATTCCAAGCACTCGTGGGGGGAGTCAAACGCCCCTCCATCGGCGTAGGCCAATTGAAAGTTCAATTTTGAATCGGCCTAACGCTTCCCAGGGACTCCCGGGAACCCCCGGACACCTCAGGTTACGCCCTCGGGTGGTGCTGGGCGGCGGCAGATGGGCGGCGGCACACGCGCATTTTCATTTTCAGAGGATCGAGGCGTCGAATCCTTCGGAGACTTTCTGGGGCTCCTCGCGGACGAGGGTGAGGATCGCGCCCTGGGGTGCGACGAGGTACCGGGTGCCCTCGAAGGTGATCTCCACCGCGGCCTTCCGGAAGAAAAGGGCGTAGTCTCCCGGCCGCGCCTGCATGGGAAGATACCGGGCTTCGGTGGCGCCGATCTTCCACGGTTCGTCGTCGAGTTCGGCCGGCGGCCCGACCGGCGTGCCGGGGCCGACGGCCACGACCGTCCCCGCCTGCACGGCCTGCTTGTCGATCGCGGTGGGCGGGAGGTAGAGGCCGACGTTCGTGCGGTCCTCGCCCTCCAGCGGCTCGATGAGCACGCGGTCGCCGACGACGATGAGTCTCTTCTCGCTCATTCGGCACGATAGGGAACCGGGGCGGCCCCGGACAGGCTCTCAGCCGGTCGGCCCCCCCCTCGCCGGGTCGTGGTCGATCTGCGAACGTTCGTCGGCGATGAAGCTGTCCACGCTCTCGGGGACGAACAGGTTGTCGGCGATGCGGGCGATCTCCTCCGCCTCGCGCCAGCGCGCCTCCAGTTCCTTCAGTTCCCCTTCGAGTGCCTCGCGTTCGGCCTGCTCGTGCGTCGCCATCTCGATCGCCAGCCGCATGTCCACCTTGAGTCCCGCCAGGGTGCCCGGCAGGGGCTTCATCAATCCCTCGATCTTCTTCGCCGGGAGATCTGCTTTCCCCGAACCGGAGAAGTCGCTCATGGCGTGGCGCGCCGCCACGGGGAGAAACGCGTCCGGGTGCCCGGCCTCCTCGATCCTCCCGACCGCGTCGCGAACCGCCTTCCGTGCGCCGCCGCGCCGGTTGGCCTGGGCCATGAGCTGGCCCGCGAGGCCGATCGCCTCGCTCCCGTGAACGATCATCGTATGTCGGTGGTTCTTGCGCTTGTTCGTCCTGTCCCACTTATCCCACCCCGGGATGTGATCGACGCGAAGGTCCCAGCCCGAGGCGTCCGCGCTCGGCACGAGACGGGAGGTGTAGAGGTGCTTTCGCTGGATCCGGATGGGGTCGCCGTGCTCGTCCCTGAGACGAAGCAGGACGCGGTCCCGATACCAGGCCTGAGCCCCCTGGAAGAGCCCCGGGAAGATGCCGCCCATGGCGAACCCGGCGATCGTGCCGCCTACGACGACCCCGCCCGCCGCCGCCCCGACGGCGCCCGTGACGAGCATGGCCCGCTTGCGCCGCCGACCGAACTGGTCGCCGTAGCGCCAGGCGGCGAACTCCTGCCGGACGGGGTCGCCGACGCGGACGAGTTCGAGGCCCTCCTTGAGTTTCGCAAGGCCGATGTTGTCGGAGGCGACCCGCATGCGGGTGGTCTCGAAGGCGCGCTCGCAGGCTTCGATCGCCTCCCACCGCGTCTCCAGCGGGGAGAGGTTCCAGCGTTCGCAGCGCCGGCACACGACCCAGAGCCGCCCCTTGGCGCCGTCGAAGGCGAGGCGCCGGCCGACGGGAAACTCCTCGATGGCCTCGTTCCGGTCGAGGTCGCCGTGGCAGAAGATGCACGTCGTATACATCAGGCGTTCCGCGACAGGTGCGCGGCGTCGGCGTCGGTTCGCCCGCGCTCGTCGGCGATGAAGCTGTCGACGCCTTCGGGGACAAAGAGGTTGTCGGCGATGTGGGCGATCTCCTCCGCTTCGCGCCACCGCGCCTCGAGTTCCTTCAGTTCTCCCTCCAGCGCTTCGCGTTCGGTGGCCTCCTGCGTCGCCATCTCGACGGCCAGACGCATACTGTCGGTCATGCCCGCGAGCGTACCGGGCAGGGGTTTCCGCAGCCGTTCGATTCGGTGTACGGGCGGATGATCCTTGGCGGATCGCCGAAAAGCGCGCTGCGCCATTTCCGCCGCTTCGGGAAGAAAGGCCTCCGGGTGGCCGGCGTTTTCGATCCGCCTCACGGCCTGGCGGATCACCTGCTCGGCGCCGCCGCGGCGGTTGGCTCGCGCCATCAACTGTCCGGCCATCCCGGTCGCGTCGGGGCCCTGAATCATCATCGTCCGCAACGCCCTGCCCGATCGCTTGTCCCAGCCCCGGATGTAGTCAACCTGAAGTCCCCAGCCACTTCCCTCGGCATCCGGCACGAGACGCGACGTATAGAGGTGTCTCCGCAGGACCCGCACGGGCTCTCCGCGAGAATCTCGAGTCCGGTGAATGACACGATTGAGATACCAGGTCTTCGACCACCTGCTCGTCAGCCAGAGCGAGCCCAGCGAGACCACGCCTCCCACGACGAGGGCCCCGGCTGCGGTCGCGACGGCGCCGGTGATGAGCATGGCCCGCTTGCGGCGGCGGCCGAACTGATCGCCGTAGCGCCACGCCGCGAACTCCTGCCGGACGGGGTCGCCGACGCGGACGAGTTCGAGGCCCTCCTTGAGTTTCGCAAGGCCGATGTTGTCCGAGGCGACCCGCATGCGGGTGCTCTCGAAGGCGCGCTCGCAGGCTTCGATCGCCTCCCACCGCGTCTCCAGCGGGGAGAGGTTCCAGCGCTCACAGCGCCGGCACACGACCCAGAGCCGTCCCCTTGCCCCGTCGAAAGCGAGACGGCGGCCGACCGGGAACTCCTCGAGGGCCTCGTTCCGGGCGAGGTCGCCGTGGCAGAAGATGCAGGTCGTGTACAATTCGTTTCTCGCTGGCTCCCCTGGCGGCGGTTATCCGCGGACGGCCCGGTCCCGCCGTCTCCAATGTCGCGGACGGGTCTGGCCGGGGATACCCGCGACCGTCGCCGCTCTTCCCGGTATTCAGATTTGCGATATAAAGACCATCTTTATATCATGTGTGCATGACTCTCTCGAAGCGCATCAACGAACTGCTCGTGCTCGCGGTCCTGGAGCGGGGACCCGCACACGGCTACCAGATCGCGCTCTCCGTGGAGGAACGGACGGGGGGCGCGTTTTCGTTTCAGCACGGGACGCTCTATCCGATCCTGCACCGACTCGAGACGGACGGGCACGTGCACGGGAAATGGAGCGGGGACGGGCGGCGGCGGAAGACGTACGAACTCACCGACGCGGGTCGTGCCGAACTGGCGGCGGGAGCGGCGCAACTGGAGCGACAGTTCCGGGTGCTGCTGGAACTCTTCGGGGGAACCCATGCGGCCTGAACATCCCCTCGCAGACATCGAACGGAATCTTGCGGTGCCGCCGCGCCGCCGCCTCGACCTGCTGGAGGAAGTCGACGCCGACGCGGAGGCGCTGCAGGCGGAACTGGAGCGTCGCGGATACGGACCGGCCCAGGCACGCCGCGCCGCCCTTCGCCAGCTCGTGCCGGGCACGGAGACGCTCGCTCAGCTCGAAGCGCAGCATGCGCCGCCGCTGGGCCGCTGGGCGCGGGGCACGGGGTGGATCGACCGGGTGGAACGCCTCGGCATTCTCGCGGCCACAGGCCTGGCCGGGGCGGTCGCGTGCATCACGATGATCGGGTCGGGCCCACTCGGCTCCGCGGCCGTGCTCGCCTGGCCCCAGGTCATCGTGGTCGCCCTGCTCGCCGCGAACTGGACCCGGGCCGCGACGCGTCTCTGGATCGACGGCGACCTGCGGCCGGACCTGCGGCGCCGCCTGTGGGAACGGCAGGTCGGGCTCATCGTCTTCGCGGTCGCCCTCGGGGCGCTGGGCGCGTCCTGGGAGGGCTACAGCGCCTTCGAAGCGCTCGACGTCGAGGATTTCGCGATGCCGGCCATGTGGGACGCCGTCGGCCGCATCGTCTCCTGTGCCGCACTCGGGTTCGGCGCGGCCATCTTCGGACTCTTCGGCTGGCTCGCCATCACGCCGCGACTGATCGACGACGAGACGATGGAGCACCGCATATCGACGTTCTTTGCCTCTCCCGTCACACCCACCTCATCCAGGCGGAGGTAACCGATGTCCTTCTTCGAATCACTCGGATTCATCCAGTATCCGATCTGGATCGTCCTGATTCTCATGCTCGTGCAGATCGTGCGCACGACGGTCGACCTCGTCCGCCCCGGCGCTCCGGCGGTGGGCCTGCGTATCCATTCGATCCTGATTCTCGGCGCCCTCGCCGCGTGCCTCGGCGTGCTCGGATCGCTGGTTGGCGTGTGGATGGCGGCCGAGGCCATCTCGCGGGCGGGGGAGGTAAGCCCGTCATTGGTATGGAGCGGGATGCAGGTCACCCTGGGCTCGTCCATCGTGGGCTTCCTGATCCTCGGCTTCGCTTCGGTCGCCTGGCTCGTCCTGCAATACGCGAGCGGCCGGCGGGATCCCGGCATGGCGCGCTGATGCGGCTCCCCACGCTCGTCGCCGCGGGTCTCGCCCTCGGGATCGGCGCCTGCGCGGCGGGGCCGGAAGAAGGCGTCGGGGGCCCGTCGCGGCGCGACTCGGCGGGAGTGTCGATTTCCGACAACGAGACCTCAGACGCGCCGTTCGCGGGCGGGGCCGTCCACATTGCGGATCTCATGACGCCGGACAGCGCGCTCACGGCACTCCCCTGGGGGGTGGCGGCGGATCCGGCGGCCGGGCGCGTCTACGTCGCGGACCTGACGGGCGCGCGGGTCGCCGTGTTCGGCTTCGCCGGCGCCTTCCTGGAGGAATTGGGGCGCGAGGGGGGTGGTCCGGGGGAGTTTCGAGGCGTGTCCGCGCTGACGCTGGCGCCGGGCGGGACGCTCGTGGCGCTCGATGCGAGGCGGGGAGTGCTCAGCCGCTGGTCCCCGGACGGAGAGTTCCTGGGTGAGGAGCGGCTCCCGGCGAACTACTGGGGGCCGGGCTTCGCGGTCGGCGAGGGTGGGGGAGCGGACTGGTTCGCGACCGTGGGATCGGCCACGGCGGACCTGTCGATGGATCAGACGCTGGCGGTCCACACGCCGCGCGGGGCCGAGCCTGTCCACGTCGTCCGCCGGGAACTCTCGCTCATGGAACTGCCGTGCGCGTCCATGCCCGCCCCGAAGGTGTTCGCGCCGGACGTGGTATGGGCGAGCCGCGGCGACACGCTCTGGTTCGGGCATGGTGACGGGTTCCGCATCGACGGCTTCGCGCGAGGAACGGTCTTCAGCAGTGTGCGCCGGGCGGCGGCCCCGGCGATCCCGGTCACCCGCGAGATGGCGATGGCGTCGCTCACGTTCGGCCCGGGCCCGTACCGGAGCCTCATGCGGCAGTGCGGCGTGACGGCCGAGGAGGTGGTGGACGCCACCGGGTACGAGGAGACGCTGTCTCCCATCGTCGGGTTCACGCCCGATCCGGCGGGCCGGCTGTGGGTGTCGCGGCGGACGCGCGGCCTCCTCCCCGAGGTCGTCGACGTGATGGGAGCCGCCGGCGAATACCTGGGGACGCTCGACATCCCCGCCATCCCCGTCGGGTTCGCGTCGCCGTCGCGGTTGGTTGCGGTGCGGCCGGTGATGGAGACGGGAGAGGTGAGGGTGTCGCTGTACGACGTGGGGACGGGCGCGGAGGCGGCGGGCGCAACGGACGCGCAGGGCGGAGGCGCGCTCGCCGGTGGGAACGCGCCCCGAGGGATCGGGTCGGTGCTGCGGATCACATCCCGGCGGCTACCCTCCGTCGCGGAGACGGCCCCGCCCCGGCGTCCGGCCGAGCCCAACCCGGCGGGTCTGCACGAGTTCACGGACTGCGACTTCTGCCCGGTCATGGTGGAAATGCCGCCGGGTGGGTTCGCGATGGGGCGGGCGGAGGGCGAGGACCGGCGCCTCGGGCTCGACCGGGAGCCGCGGCGGCCGGAGTTCACGCGGGAGAGTGAGCGTCCCCGCGTGCGGGTCGAGTTCGGACACCGGTTCGCGATCGGCAAGTACGAGGTGACCTTCGACGAGTGGGACCGCTGCGTCGAGGCGGGGGGATGCGACTACCGGCCCACGGACAGAGGGTGGGGGCGGGGCGACCGGCCCGTGATCCACGTCTCCTACCGCGATGCCGAGACGTACCTCGCCTGGCTGGCGGAGGTGACCGGCCGCCCGTACCGGCTGCCGAGCAGCGCCGAGTGGGAATACGCGGCCCGGGCCGGGACGACGACCGCCCGCTGGTGGGGAGACGAGGTCGGGAGCGGACACGCGGTGTGCGAGGAGTGCGGGCTCGAGTGGGAAGTGGGGTCGACCGCGCCCACCGGATCGCTGCCGCCGAATCCGTGGGGACTGCACGACATGCTCGGCAACGTGCAGGAACTCGTGGCCGACTGCTGGACGTCCACCTACGAGGAGGTCCCGGTCGACGGCACGCCGGTCCGCGAAGCGTCTCGCTTCTGGAGCGAACGCCGCTGTCTGCGTCCCACTTGGAGGGGCGGCGGGTTCAGCTACTTCCGCTGGACCGTGCGCTCGGCGTGGCGGAGCGGCGGGAGCATTCTGGCCACCGCCGAAGCGCGCCGCGCCCACCCGCAGGTCGGCGGCGGGTCGGGTTTCCGCGTCGGCCTCACCCTCGATCCAGCGCGGACGGACTCCGCCCGGTAGCCCCTCCCGCCGACTCCCGGCTCCAGCGCGGTTGCACCGGCCCCGCGACGCGTTCTAGACTGAGATCCCCCGGCCGACGGGCGGCCGGACGAGTCCCGTTCCGGGAGTTCCGCCGGCGCTCCCGCCGGCACAGGATCAGGAGTGGCCGCATGAAGCGCATCTCCGTCACCGTGAACGGCGTTCGGCACGAAGCGGACGTCGAACCCCGGACCCTCCTCGTTCATTTCATCCGCGAACAACTCGAACTAACCGGCACGAACGTGGGCTGCGACACGTCCTCGTGCGGCGCCTGCACGATTCTGATGAACGGTCAGTCGGTGAAGTCGTGTACCGTGCTCGCCGTCCAGGCGGATGGCGCGGAGGTCGCCACCGTCGAGGGGCTCGCGTCGAACGGCGATTGGCACCCGGTCCAGAAGGCGTTCCACGAGAACCACGGCCTGCAGTGCGGGTTCTGTACTCCCGGCATGATGATGGCCACGGTGGGATACCTGGATGAGAACCCGGCGCCCACGGAGGACGAGGTCCGGCTCGCGCTGGAGGGCAACCTCTGCCGGTGCACGGGCTACCACAACATCGTCAAGGCGGTGCTCGCGGCCGCCGACGACATGGGCTCTTAGGCGAGGGGAGAGAACATGGCGACGGCCGAGAAATACGTTGGCGGCGGGGTCCCCAGGAAAGAGGATCCCAAGCTTCTCACAGGGCAGGGCCAGTTCCTGGAAGGCCTCACGCTGCCCGGCATGCTTCATGCGGCGCTCGTGCGGAGTCCGTACGGGTCGGCGCGCATCGACTCGGTGGACGTGTCCGCCGCCGCGTCCGCGGACGGTGTGGTCGCGGCGTACAGCGGGGCGGACCTGGCCGACGAGTGGGCGGCGGGCCTGCCGATGGCGTGGCCCGTGACGGACGACATCAGGATCCCCGACCACTGGCCGGTGGCGCAGGATGTGGCGCGCTACGTGGGCGACGCGGTGGCGGTCGTGGTCGCGACGAGCCGCAACGCGGCGCTCGACGCGGCGGAACTCGTGGAGGTCGACTACGAGGTGCAGGACGCGGTCGTGGACGTGGAGGCGGCGCTGGCCGACGATGCGCCGCGCGTGCACGAGTCGTTCGATGACAACAAGAGCTACACGTGGGCGCTGACGAACGGCGACGTGGACGCGGCCTTCGCGAAGGCGGATGTCGTGGTCAGGGAGCGCTACACGCAGCCGCGGCTGATCCCGAACGCGATGGAGCCGCGCGCCGTCGTCGCGCAGCCGGTCCCCTCGACGGGCGATTTCACGGTGTGGTCGACGACGCAGATTCCCCACGTCGCGAAGGTGCTGTTCGCGCTCACCCTCGGAATTCCCGAGTCTCAGATCCGGGTGATCGCCCCCTCCGACGTGGGCGGCGGCTTCGGCTCGAAGCTGAACGTGTACGCGGAGGAGGCGCTCTGCATCGCCCTCGCGCGCCGTCTGGGGAAGCCCGTCAAGTGGGTCGCCGGGCGGAGCGAGGGCTACCTCGCCACGATCCACGGCCGGGACCAGGTCCAGGAGATCGAGATCGCGGCGACGGCCGACGGCGACATCCTTGGATACCGCGTCAACATCCTCGCGGCCATGGGCGCCTACCTGCAGCTCGTGGCGCCGGGGGTTCCGCTCCTGGGCGCCTTCCTCTACTGCGGCTGCTACGGCGGGGAGGCGTATCACTTCGAGTGCACGGGCGTGTTCACGAACACGACCCCGACGGACGCCTACCGCGGCGCGGGCCGGCCCGAGGCGACCTACGCCATCGAACGGGCGATCGACGCGCTCGCGCGGAAGGTCGGCGTGGACGTGGCGGAGATCCGGCGGCGGAACTTCCTCCCGGCCGGCGACATGGTCCAGAGCCCGGGCGGGCTCGCCTTCGACTCGGCCGACTACGAGCCCGCGCTCGACCGCGCGCTGGAACTGCTGGACTACGACGGGTTCCGGAGCGACCAGGCGGAGCGCAGGGAAGGCGGCGGCAGCAGGCAGATCGGCGTGGGGTTCTCGTCCTACGTGGAAATCTGCGGGCTCGCGCCCTCGCAGGTGCTGGCCTCGCTCAAGTACGCCGCCGGCGGCTGGGACGCGGCCACGGTGCGCATGCTGCCGACCGGAAAGGCGGAAGTCGTGACGGGCAGTTCGCCGCACGGGCAGGGGCATGTGACCTCCTGGTCCCAGATCGCGGCGGACATGCTCGGGATCCCGTACGAGGACGTGACCGTCCTCCACGGAGACACGCACGTGGCGCCGCACGGGATGAACACGTACGGCAGCCGCAGCCTCGCGGTGGCGGGGGTCGCGGTGCACAACGCGTGCGATCGGGTCGTCGACAAGGCGAGGGGGCTCGCGGCGCACCTGCTCGAGGTGGCGCCCGAGGACCTCGAGTACGAGGCGGGAACCTTCTCGGTGAAGGGGGTCCCGGATCGCACGAAGTCGATGCCGGAGCTGGCTTTCGCGGCGTGGACGGCCCACAGCCTGCCGGAGGACTCGGAGCCCGGGCTGGAGGCGCACTGCGTGTACGATCCGCCGAACTTCACCTTCCCCTTCGGCACGCACGTGGCCGTGGTCGAGGTGGATACGGATACCGGCGCCGTGGATCTCGTCCGCTACATCGCGGTGGACGACTGCGGGCCCGTGATCAACCCCGTCATCGTGGACGGTCAGGTACACGGCGGCGTGGCGCAGGGGATCGCGGCCGCGCTGTACGAGGAGGCGACGTACGGGGAGGACGGGACGCTGGAGACGGCGTCGATGGTCAACTATCTCGTGCCGTCGGCGGCGGAGTTCCCGTCCTTCGAGACGGACCGGACGGTGACGCCGAGCACCTCGAACCCCATGGGGGTGAAGGGGATCGGCGAGGCGGGGACGATCGGGTCCGCGCCGGCGGTGATCAACGCGGTCGTGGACGCGCTCTCGCACCTCGGCGTGACGGACATCCCGATGCCGGCAAGTCCGGAACGGGTGTGGCGAGCCATTCAGGCGGCCCAGGGAGGTGAGGCATGATTCCGGCGTCTTTCGATTACGAGCGCGCTTCCTCTCTCGATGAGGCGCTGAGCCTGCTCGCCGAGGGCGGCGAGGACGCGCGGCCGCTGGCCGGCGGACATTCGCTCCTTCCGCTCATGCGGCTGCGGCTGGCGCGGCCCTCGCTGCTGGTGGACATCGGCGGCATCGAAGAACTGCGCGGCGTGCGCGACGATGGGGACTCGGTCGCGGTCGGCGCCCTGACGACGCACCACGAAGTGGCCGGCGCCTCCGCGCTCACGGGCGGCAGCGGCCTCCTCGCGAAGGTGGCGGAGGGGATCGGCGATCCGCAGGTGCGGCACCGCGGCACGCTCGGCGGTTCGGTCGCGCACGCGGATCCGGCCTCGGACCTGCCGGCGGCGCTGCTCGCGCTGGATGCCGAGGTCGCCCTCGCGGGGCGCGGCGGCACGCGCTCGGTATCGGCGGCGGACTTCTTCGTCGGCCCGTTCATGTCGGCCGCGGCGGATGGGGAGATCGTGACGGGCGTCCGGGTGCCGAAGCGGGAGGGCTGGGGCAGCGCCTATCAGAAGTTCCAGCGCCGCGCCCAGGACTGGGCGATCGTCGGCGTCGCCGCCGTCGTGAACTGGACGGACTCCGGAATCGCGGGCGCTGCGATCGGGCTCACGAACATGGGCGGGACGCCCCTGCGGGCGCACGCGGTCGAAGCGGCGCTCACCGGCACGTCCGAGAAGGCGCAGATCCTCGCTGCGGCATCACGAGTATCGGAACTCGAGACGCCCCCGGCGGACGAGAACGCGAGTTCGGAGTACCGTCTCCACCTCGCGCAGGTGCTGATCGCGCGCGCCGTCGCCGAGGCGGCCGGCTGCCCGGGCATGCAGCGGGCATAGCCGGCGCGGCCGGGCCGGTCTTGACGGTCTCTACCGTCTCCAGGCGTCGGGCTCGGGGATCCCCCGGCTGAACAGCACTTCGAGGCCCGGTCCGGCCGGCATCGCGGCCGCCGCGGTCTCCGCCGACGCCATGGCGGGCGGCAGGTCGCGCAGGATCGCGCGGATCCGACCGGAGGCGGGGTCGCGCACGATCGCCATCGGCCGGTCGGTTCGGACATCCAGCGTGGCGGAGCCATCGGGCCCCGAGAGCACGATGCTGGCGAGTCTCCCACCCCAACCCGGCTGGACGGGCAGGGCGAAGACGAAGGCGGAGCGCCCGTCCCCGTCCGCCGTCTCGATCATCGGGAAACTCAGCGAAAAGAGTTCCTGGCCGTCGGCGGCCCGCCCGGCCACGCGATACTCCCCGGCGGCGTCCGGCAGGCTGGCGGGCGCGTCGACGACGAAGGAGGGGTTGAGAAACGGCTCTCCCCCGGCGTCCGCGCCGCCCCACAGAAGCAGCGATCGGGGAGAGCCGGCCCCGGCCGCCCGCGCCGCGGGCGGGCCCTCGTCGAAGAGTCGGAAGCGAAGCGCGTTCGCAAAATGATAGCTCCCGATCCACCTGGGTTGACAATAGGACATCAAGTCCCCCCGCTCCGGTGACACGAGTCTTCCGTTGCCCCGGCCATCGTATCCCCAGTCGCCCGTGTTGCCGTTCGGATGCGGGTACGCCTCGTCCGGCTCGAAGGCGCCCCCGCACGGCGCGTGCCGGAGGTCCATGATGTGTCCGAATTCGTGTGCGATGGTGCCGGAGCGGGGTATGGAGAAGATCGACCCGGTGCCCGGGGCCGCGACTCCGGCGAATGAGGTGGCGATGGGTCCGGACATGATGCCCAGGTAGTTGCCCTCGCCGCCCTCCATGATCCGGATCATGATCGTCTGGTCGAGCAGGTGGAACGGGTGGTTGCTCGACGTCAACACGGGCTCATGGCCCGCCATCGTCAAGTCTCCCACCGGCAGCAGCTCTCGGGTCTCGTGAAGCAGCTCGTGGCCCTCCGGGTCGGCGGCCATGCCGGCCACCATCTCGAGCACCGCCGAATCCGGCGCCTGCGCCCACAGGAATGGAATCGCCGTGATGTCGAAGCGCCTCAGCGCCCGCACGTCGACCGCGAGGCGGCCGGTGTCCGGGATGCGCCTCGCGATGCCCAGCGCCGGATCGAGCGTCCGGCCCGGGTCGACTTCGATCACCATCTCGAGGCCGGGCTGCACGATGTCCGGCGGAATCGCAACGTTGGCCGACGCGGAAAGGTCGGCCTCATCGACCTCGACCGGGATCGCTCCCGGCTTGCCGGGGATGTCCGCGACGTGTACGAGCGCGCCGTCCCGGTGGAAGGAGGCCCGGACGAGCGGGATGGGCCCATCGTTGCTGGCGGCGGCGGTGAGGAACACGCGTAGCAGGGCCTGCTCGCCCGCGACCAGCGGCACCGGCCACTCCCGCGACTGCACGGCTTGGGTCAGGTACGCCAGCGAGGCTGGGGCGCAGGGTGCGACGCGCCGCCGATGAACCCCTTCCAGCCATGTCGTGAAGCCTGGATCGGTCGGGGCGCAGAGGCCCGTCCCCCCCGCCTGCAGGACCTCGAGGCCTCGCAGGTTCGTCAGCGTTGCCGGCAGGGCGCCCGCCATCGCGGCGTTGTGCGCCAGATCAAGTTCGTTCAAGCTCGCGAGGCGGCCGAACTCCGTCGGCAACGGGCCCGACAACGCATTGTCGCCGAGCCGCAACCACACAAGGGCGTCAAGGCGACCGAGCTCCACCGGAATCGGCCCCGAAAGCCGATTCCCCCTTATCCCCAGGCTGATCAGTTTCGCGAGGTCGCCGATCCGGGGCGGGATGGAGCCCGTGAGCTCATTCCGGTCGAGATCCAGGTTTATCAGGTTCGCGAGGTCGCCGATCTGGGGCGGAATGGACCCCGTGAGGTCATTCCCATTGAGCTTCAGGATCCACAGTCTGTCGAGGCCACTGATTTCGGGCGGGATCGTCCCCGTCAGCCGATTATCTGCCAGCCGTAGGCTTTCCAGGTTCGCCAAGCGACCCAGTTCGGCGGGAATGGGGCCCGAGATTCCGCTTTCGGTGGCTTCGAATTTCCTGAGCTTTGAGAGGTTGCCGATTTCGGGCGGAATGGGATTCCGAAGGTCGTTATAAGGAACAACAAGCTCCTGGAGTTCCTCGAGGTTGCCGATTTCGGGCGGGATGAAGCCCGACAGGCCGTTGTGTTGGAGCCACAGCCAAACGACTCGCCCGGAACCATCCGTACCCACGCCGACCCACTCGTTCAGGGGTGACGCGGTGAGCCACCCGTCGCTGAAATTCCAGTTCGGGCCGTTCGTCGCCCAGTACAGCGTTTCCAGGATCTCCCGGTCCGTCGGCGCGCCGCATTCGATGCCCGTTCCCTCGTGCGACGGGATGTCGCTCAGCCACGCCCGAAACCGGGTGTCCGCCGGGGTGCACAGTCCGGTGCCCGCATAGCGGAACTCGGCGAGCGCCAGACCGGCCAGGGAAAGAGGCAGGCGGCCGGCGAGGCCGGGGTTGCCGCCAATCCGCAGCCGGGTCATGGCCGGCAGCTCGATGAGCCGGGCCGTCAGGGTGCCGCGAAGACCGTTGCCGTCCAGATCGAGCGCGGTGACGCGGCCCGCCGAGTCGCTCGACACGCCGTGCCACGTCTCCAGCGCGCGGCCGCCCAGCCACCCGGCCGAGCGGATCCAGTCGGACCCGCCCGCCGCATCGTACAGGGATTCGAGCGCGGCCCGGTCCGACTCGTTGCAGTAGGGGCCGTCCACGGTTCTCGCTTCGACCCAGGCGACCATGGCGGCGGCGCCGGACACACAGAGACCGTCGTTGCCCCCGAAAAGAAGGTGCGTCACTGCGGAAAGATCCTCGAAGCGGCGCGGGATCTCGCCCGTCAAACGGTTCCCGGCAACGTCCAGCACAGCCAGCCGCGCGAGGTTGCCGAGTTCGGGCGGGATCTCGCCCGCGAGGTTGTTGATGGCGAGGTTCAGGCGGTCAAGGGACGCAAGCCGACCGAGCTGGGGCGGGATCGTGCCCGTCAGCCTGTTGGTGTGCAGCTGCACCTGTTGCAAATTCTCGAGGCGGCCGAGTTCGGGCGGGATCTCGCCGACCAGACCGTTGCCGAAAAGCACCAACCTCCGCAGAGCCCGGAGGCGGCCGATTTCGCGCGGAATCTCCCCCCCCAGAGTGTTGTTGCCGAGCTCCAGTCGTTGCAGATGCGCGAGGCGGCCGAGTTCGGGGGGGATTCCGCCGATCAGGGCGTTTCCATTGAGATTCAGGCGTTGAAGCGCCGTGAGGCGGCTGAGTTCGGGCGGGATTTCGCCCCTCAGGCTGTTCCCGCTGAGATCCAGGCGCCGGAGCGCCGCGAGGTATCCAAGCGCCGGCGGGAGTTCGCCCGACAGCCCCGCCCCCCGAAACTCGCCTTGTTCCCAGTACCCGGAGAGTTCAAGCCGGACGACGCGTCCGGAGGCATCCGTCTCCACGCCGTACCAGTCCCCGAGCGGGGCGGCCGTCAGCCACTTCTCGCGGTCTCGCCAGTTCGGTCCGTCGGTCGCGTGGTAGAGCGCGACCAGTGCGGCCCGGTCGTCGTCCGGGTCGACGACGGTGATCTCGGACGCCGCGGAGGCGTCCCCGGATGCCGCCGTGATCCGGGCCGTCCCCGCCGCGATCCCGCGCACGAGTCCCGCATCATCCACCGAGGCCACCGAGGGGTGGGAGGATGACCACGCGAACGTGGCCCCCGGTACGACGCGCCCGCTTGGGTCGATCTTCCGGGCCCCGAGGCGGAGGGTGTCTCCGACGGCCAGCGTGGCGGAGGGGGGCGACACGGCGACGGAGTCCGACCCCCGCGCCACGGTCAGGCGGGCCCGTCCGGCGGCGTCGCCGGCGGTCGCGGTGATGTCGGCCTGGCCGGGACCGGCCGCGGTGACGAGCCCCGCGGCGTCGACCGCTGCGACGGCGGGCTCGGTCGACGACCAGGCGAAGGCCGCGTCCGGCACTGCGTGTCCGTTGGCGTCGAACGCCACGGCCGCGAGGCGGAGGGTGTCCCCGACGGCCAGCACGGCGGAGTCGGGCGACACGGCGACGGAATCGGGCGTCTGCGTCACGGTCAGGCGGGCCCGTCCGGCGGCGTCGCCGGCGGTCGCGGTGATGTCGGCCTGGCCGGGACCGGCCGCGGTGACGAGCCCCGCGGCGTCGACCGCTGCGACGGACGCGTCTCCGCTCGACCATGACACGGTCGCCCCCGTCATCGTCTGCCCGAACTGGTCGCGCACCTCGGCGGCGAACCGAACCGTGTCACCCAAAGCGGTCAGCGACGCGGACCCCGGACTCACCGTTACCGCCGCGGGAACCGACGGCGGAGGGGGAGGGGGAGGGGGAGCCGGCGTCGGAGTCGTCGGAGACTCCCCGCAGGACAGGGTCGCGCCCAGAGCCAGGAGCAGGGTGCCGGTTCCAACTCGGGTAAGCCGAATCCGGGTCACTGGCGGGAATGGAAGGGGCTGCGGGCGCCGCGCCACCAGCTACCGGCGCTCGTTGCGTTCTGTCGGCCCGGCGGGGCGGGGCGCCACGGCGGCGCCCTCCCAGTCGGGGTCGGCAGCCCCGATCCAGGTGCGCGTCGCGGCGTCGTACTGGAGGCCGTGGATGCGCCCGAACGCGCCCTGCCGCGGCGTGGGCGTGATCTCGAATCCCAGCTCCCGGAATTCCTCCACCGAAGTCCCCGACCAGCCGTCCTCGGGACCCGCTTCCACGGAGAAGCCGGTGAGGCCCTCGGGGCCCATGTCGGGATGCACGCGCGGCGCCGCGAGGGCGGCGGGCAGCGCCAGACCGTCGTCGATGACCCGGGTCACGGCCTGGACCACCGCGGAAATGATCCGGATGCCGCCCGCGGCTCCCAGGACGAGGAACGGCTCGCCGTCGTCGAGGACCATGAACGGCGTGATTCCGGATCGCGCGCGCTCGCCCGGCTCGCTGATCCCCAGGTAACCGCCCAGCGTCACGGCGTAGAGGAATCCCAGTCCGGGCGTGGCGACCTTCGCGCCCATGCCGGGGCCGATCGTCTGCGTGAGCGCGATGGCCATCCCGTTTCCGTCGGCGGCGGAAAGATGCGTCGTGTGGCCGTCCTCCGGCGGCAGGTCCAGGCCCTCGACCACGCCGGCGAGTCTTGAGCCGCCGGCTCCCGCCGCTGCCCAGGGTTCCGCCGCCCAGGGTGCCGCCGCACCCGACTCCATCGTCGCCTCCGCGGGCACCCTCACCTGCCCGGAGAGCTCGCGGGCGAGCGCCTTGGAGGTCACGCGCACGGCGGAGGAGTCCGAACTCGGCCGGCGGTATTCCGCCATGGCGAGGGCGAGGGACTGGGCGATGACGGAAGCCCACGCCTCGTCGCTCATGCTGTCGGGATCGAAGATCTCGGCGATTTGGAGGGCGAGGATGGCGATCGCGCCGGAGGCGGGGATGTCGGAGCCGACGATCTCGAACCCCCGGTAGGATCCGCGCACGATCCGCGAGTCCTCCGCTTCGTAGGCCGCCAGCGCCTCGCGGGTCAGGAAGCCGCCGTTCGCCGCCATGTCGTCGGCGATGCGTCCCGCGATCTCCCCGCGGTAGAAGGCGTCGCCGCCGCCGAGGGAAATCGCCCTCAGCGTCGCGGCCATGTCGGACTGCACGAGCCGGTCGCCCGGACTGTAGGGCGATCCGTCCGCCTTGAGGTAGTAGCGCCGGGCGCCCTCGGACTCCGCCACCTGGCCGCGCGATCCCGCCTGGCGGCGCGCCTCGCCCGGCAGCAGCCGGAACCCGTGCGCCGCGTAGTCGATCGCCGGGGCCATGATCGTGGTCAGCGGAAGCGAGCCGTATTCCTCGTGCAGGCGCATGAGGCCCGCGACCGATCCGGGCACGCCGATGGTCGGATAGCCGTAGGCCGCGCGGGGCGCCGTGGCCGGGTCGTATCCCAGGGGGACGGAGGTCGTCCCGTCGATCCCCGCGATCCCGCCGTCGGGCGTCCGAAGCAGGATCTGGTTCCGTCCCCCGATGCTGTTCATGCTCGGCTCGACCACGGAGATCGCGAACGCGGCGGCGACGGCCGCATCCGCGGCGTTCCCCCCGAGTTCCAGCATCCGCGCGCCCGCCGCGGCGGCGAGCGGTTGGGCCGCGACGACGACCCCGTCGGCCGAGCGCGCGACCTGGGGCGCACTCTGCGCGTCCACCCGAAGCGGCAGCACCGCGAACGCGAGTACCGCGAGAACGACCCTGCCGTACACCCGAATGCCTGACCTCATGGATCCTCCGTCGGTTATTCGAGTCCCGGTCGCGGGACTCCGGCCAGAAACTTGCGCCCGCTACGAGCCGTGACTAGGGTCCGGGTCCTCTTGACAAGACTGTTAAACGATTTGGATAACACTGGATGACGTGAGGCTCGCGATGGTACCGCAAGCTCCGGCCGCGACGCGACCGCCGGATACCGAACAGAGGATCTTCGACGCCGCCCTGACGGTATTCGCCCGCAAGGGACGGGACGGCGCCCGATTGCAGGAGATCGCGGATCACGCGGAGATCAATCGCGCGCTGCTGCACTACTATTTCCGCACGAAGGAACAGTTGTACGAGGCCGTGTTCGAGCACGGGTGCCGGCAGTTCATGACCGGGCTCAGCCAATCGCTGCGGGCGGAGGAGGGAGTCGAGGACAGCCTGCGGGCGTTCGTGTACGGCTACATCGACTACATCTACGAGCATCAGGACATGGCGCGCCTCATGCTGAACGAATGCCTGTGCGGCGGGGGCGTGCTCGAGCGACACCTCGCCGCCGCGATGGAGGCGCGCGAAGAGGTGCCGGGGCTCCTGCTAGAGGACCGGCTGCGCGCGGCGATCGGAGCGGGCGAGATCCGGGAGATCGACCTCCGGCACACGCTGCTCACGATCGTGTCCGCCTGCCTGTTTCCGTTCGTCGCTCTCCCGACGGTGCGCCTCTTCCACTCCCGGGCGGTGGAGGACTTCGACCGCTTCCTGCAGGAACGGAAGGCGCACATCGTCGACCTCCTGCTCGCGGGTCTCCGACCGGCCGAAGGAGTCCGGAGGGGGGAACTCGCGTGAGCGCCGCGACGATGGCGTCCGGGGTCGGCGTGCGCCGTCCGTGGCGAGCCGGCGGGTTGCTTCTTGTCACGGTGGCGGGCGCGTGTTCGTTCGCCCCGGGCCCCCGGGTTCCGGCCACGGTAGCCGAACTGCCCGCGGTATACGACGCGGAAGCTCCCGCCGCCGAGGCGGCGCCCGAGCCCCGCAACTGGTGGCGGGCGTTCGACGACGCGACGCTGGACGGCCTGATCGAGACGGCGCTCGTCGCCAACCTCGACCTGCACGAAGCCGTCGCGCGGCTCGAGGAACTGCGGCACCGGTACCGGATCGCGCGGGCGCCGCTCTTCCCGGCGCTGACGCTCGATGCGAACGGCAACCGGTCCAGCACCCCCGCCAACACCGGCCTGGGGTCGCAGTTCGGGGGCGATGGCGATGACGGCGGCGGCCCGATTCCCGGGATCAGCTTCAATTTTCCCGACCGGTTCGAGTTCACGACGTACTCGGCCTCGCTCGGCTTCGCGTACGAACTCGATTTCTGGGGCCGGCTGCGCAACGAATCCGGGGCGGCGGTGCGCGACTTCCTGGCCTCCCGGGCGGACGCGGAGACCGTGCGGCTCACCGTCATCGCGTCCACCATCGCGACGTATCTCGAAGTCGTCTCGGCGCGGGCCCAAATCGCCATCGCCGAGGACAACGTCGATCTGCTCCGGGAGCGCGCCGAACTCACGCGGGAGCGGTATCAGGCCGGCGTCACGAACACCTTCGAACTCTATGCGATCCGGCAGCAATACCGGACCGCCGAGTCGAACCTGCCGGGCCTGCGCACGGCGGTGGACGACGCGGAAGGGCGCCTCGCCCTCCTCGTGGGACGATACGCGGGCATGATCGAGGATCTGCTGCCGCCCGAGCTGGAGCCGGCGGTCGATACGACCCCGATTCCCGGCGGGCTGCCGGTGTCGCTGCTCGAGGACCGGCCGGACGTCATGGCCGCCTTCGAGCGCGTCGAGGCGGCGCGCCGCCGGGTGGGGGCGCGTCGGGCCGAACTGCTTCCCACGATTTCCCTCAACGGGGCCGTCGGCCGCCAGGCGGGCGACCTCGAAGATCTGCAACTCATCGACCAGTGGTTCACCAACCTGATCGGCGGCCTCGTGGCGCCGATTTTCCAGGGCGGCCGGCTGCGCGCCAACCTCGGCGCCGCGTGGGCGCAGTACGACCAGGCGCTGATCGCCTACGGGCGCACGGTGCTCGACGCCTATCGCGAGGTGCGCACGAGCCTGCGGCAGTTCGAGAACGAGCGTGAGCGGTACGCGCAGGTCATGGAACAGGTCGCCGACGCCCGCGCCTCGCTGGAGAACCAGCTCGAGCGCTACCAGAGCGGCGTGGGCGACTACGTCGAGTACCTGGACGCGAGGGTCAACCTGAATGGCGCCGAGACCACCCGGGTTCTCGCCGAACGCGGGATCGGAGAGGCGCGGCTCGCCGTGCACCGCGCCCTGGGCGGCGCATGGGTGGCGGAGGACGTCGAGGATGTCGAAGACATCGAGGACGTCGAGACAAGTGAAGACCCGGAGGGCGCGGCGGCGCCCCCCGATCGGAGATAGGGCGGAGCGATGGAAGACGGAACGCGGCACACGCCGCACGAACCGGAGGACACGGAGGCGCCCGTCGCGCTGCCGGGGTTCCTGAAGCGGTTGGTGCAGGGGACGATCATCATCGGCGTGGGAGTGCTCGGCTTCGCGCTCCTGTTCGGCATGCGCGCCGAACCGGCGGAAGTGGAGCCGCCGCGCGTGATCCCCACGGTCAGCACGGTGCCCGCCCGCGTGACGCAGGGCGCGATCAAGGTGCGGGGCGGCGGCACGGTGCGGCCCAGCGCCGAGGTCACGATCGCGTCGCAGGTCGGCGGACGTGTCGTCTGGACTTCGCCCGCTCTCGTGAGCGGCGGGCGCTTCCTCGAGAACGAGCCGCTCCTGCGGATAGACCCGGCGGACTACGAGAACGCGGTCGAGGCCGCGGAGGCGGATGTCGCCCAGCGCGAGGTCGCGCTGCTGGAAGCGGAGGAGAATGCGCGCCTGGCGCTGGATGAGTGGAGGCGGCTCGCGGCCCGCGAGAACCTCGATCCGACGCCGCCGAACGCCCTCGTCACGCGGCAGCCGCAACTCGATGCGGCCGCGGCGGCCCTCAGAAGCGCCGGGGCCAGGCTGGAAGACGCGCGTCTGGCGCTGGAACGGACCTGGATCCGGGCCCCCTTCAACGGGATCGTGCGCGAGGAGACCGTCGATCTCGGGCAGTTCGTCGCGGCGGGCCAGACCGTCGGCCGTCTGTACGCGACGGACGCGGTGGAGATCGTCGTGCCGCTGAGCGACAACGAAGCGGCGCTGATCGAGCGCCTGTGGAGCGCGCGGGCGGGCGATGCGGCAACCCGCATCCCCGTCGAGATCACATCGGAGTACGGCGGGGTCGAGTACGCGTGGTCGGGATACGTGGACCGGGCGGAATCCGCGCTCGACGAGCAGACGCGAACGGTCGACGTGGTGGTCACCGTGCCCGAGCCGTTCGCGGCCCGGGAGGACGATCCCCGCCGCCCCCCGCTCCTGCTGGGCAGCTACGCGACGGTGGACATCGAAGGCGCGAGTTTCGAGGAATACGCCGTCGTCCCGGCGGCCGCCGTCCGCGACGGCGATGTCCTGTGGACGGTGGAGAACGACACCCTGCTCGTGATGACCCCGGTCGAGCCGATCCAGGAAGTGGACGATGAAGCCATGGTGCTCGGACCGATCGCCGACGGCACGCCGGTCATCGTCTCGATGCTCCTCTTCGTCACCGACGGGATGACGGTGCGGCCCGTCCAGTTGCTGGAGAGCGCGGAGCCGTGGCAGCCGGGCGCCAACGGCGACGGGCAGGAAGGCGACGAGCGGGAAGGAGACGGCTCATGAGGCGGGCGATCGGGTGGATGGCCAGGCACGGCGTCGCCGCCAACCTGCTCATGGTGCTGATCATCCTGGCGGGATTCGTGAGTCTCATCAGCCTGCCCCAGGAGACGTTCCCGGAGATCTCCCTCGACACGATTCAGGTGCAGGTCCAGTACCCCGGCGCGTCGCCCGACGAAGTCGAACAGGCGATCGTGCGGCGGGTCGAGGAGCGCATCACGGGCATCCAGGGCGTCGACCGCGTCACGAGCGCCGCCTCGGAGAACGTCGGCATCGTGCTCGCCGAACTGTCGCTGGGCACGGACCAGTCGAAGACGCTGGATGAGATCAAGTCCGCCATCGACCGGATCACGAGCTTTCCCGTCGATGCCGAGGAGCCGGAGGTGGTGGCGCTGACCGCGGAAGGCCGCGTCATGGAGATCGCGATCTTCGGCGACGCTCCCGAGCGGACCCTCAAGGAGATCGCGAACCGGGTCAAGGACGACCTCACCTCGCTGCCGACGATCTCCCTCGTCCGTGTTTCCGGCGTCCGGCAGTACGAGATCTCGATCGAAGTGTCGAAGGAGGCGCTGCGCGCCCACGGTCTGACGCTCGACGAGGTGGCCGCGGCGGTGCGGCGCGGCAGCCTCGACCTTCCCGGCGGGAGCGTCGAGACCGACCGCGAGGAGATTCTCGTTCACATCCGGGGCCAGAACTACACCCGGGCGGACTTCGCGGACGTCGTCGTGCGGGCCAACGTCGACGGGTCGATGCTCCGCCTGTCCGATATCGCGGACATCCAGGACGGTTTCGAGCACGTCGACCTCATTAACGCCTATAACGGGCAGCCGACCGCTTTCGTTCAGGTCCTGCGCACGGGAGACGAGCGGGTCCTGGATATCTCCGACGAAGTCAACCGCTACCTGGAAGAGGAGTTGGCCGGCGCGCTGCCGCGGGGCGTCGACTATAGCATCTGGCGCAGCGAAGCCTCCTACCTGCAGAGCCGGATCGATCTTCTCATCAAGAACGGCCGTCTGGGTCTGATTCTGGTGCTCATTGCGCTCGCCCTCTTTCTCGACCTGCGTCTCGCGTTCTGGACGGCGGTCGGGATCTTCCTCTCCTTCGCCGGCGTGTTCGCCGTGATGGCGTGGGCCGGCATCTCCATCAACATGATGGCGCTGTTCGGGTTCATCCTCGCGATCGGCATCGTGGTGGACGACGCGATCGTCGTGGGGGAGAACATCTTCGCGGAGCGGGAAAAGGGGACGCGCGCGCTACGCGCGGCCATCAAGGGCACGAGACGCGTGTCCGTGCCGGTGATCTTCGCCGTGCTCACGACCGTGGCGGCGTTCACTCCGCTGCTGTTCGTGCCCGGCAGCCTCGGGAAGTTCCTCTACGTGATCCCGGCGATCGTGATCTCGGTGCTCCTCCTGTCGCTCGTCGAGGTCCTGTTCATCCTCCCCTACCACCTCTCGCACCTGCCGGCGCCGGGCTCGGACCGTGGGAAGGGAGGGCTGCTGGGGCCCGTCTACCGCCTGCAGGCGCTGGTACAGACGAACCTGCAGCGCTTCGTCGACGGTCCGCTGGAGCGCTCGGTGCGCTTCGCGGTGCGACGCCCCGGGCTGACCGTGCTCGGGGCCGTCTCCTCCCTCATGATCGTGGGGGGCCTGGTGGCGGGGCGGCATCTCCGGTTCAGCCTGCTGCCCGTCATCGAGGGCGAGGAGGTCGTCGCCTACATCGAGATGGCCGAGGGCACGACGAGCGAGCGCACCCTGGAAGTGGCCAGCTACGTGGAGGGGCAGGGATACGCGGCGATCGCGGGGCTGGAAGCGGAGCTGCCGGATGACGAACCGCCGCTGGTCGAAGCGACCTTCACGAGCGTCGGACAGCGCCCCTCGCAGGCGGGCGGGCCCGGCATGGCCGCCGAGGCGAGCTTCGTCCGGTCCAATATCGCCGAGGTCAGCCTGCGCCTGTCGGACCCCGAGATCCGGAGCCTGCCGGCCATCGAAGTCGAGCGGGCCTGGAGGGAACGGGTCGGACCGGTCGCGGGCGCGCGGGAACTCACCTTCAGCTCCATCCTCATCGATCTCGGGTCGCCGGTGCAGGTGGAGCTTTCCCATCCGGACACGGCCATGCTGAGCGCGGCGGTCCCGGAACTGACCGGCCGCCTGTCGCGCATCGCCGGGGTGACGGAAGTCCGGGACGACCGCGGCCAGGGCAAGCGGGAACTGGAGCTGGAACTCAAGCCCGCCGCACGCACGCTCGGGATCACGCTCGACGACCTGGCCCGTCAGGTGCGCGGGGCGTTCTTCGGGAACGAGGTCTACCGGCTGCAACGGGGTCGCGACGAGGTGCGCGTCTACGTCCGGCTGCCCGAGTCGGAGCGGAACACGCTCGCGGACCTCCAGGACTACCGGATCCGCACGCCGACGGGAGGGGAGGCGCCGCTGTCCGAGGTCGCGGACTTGTCCTTCGGCATCGCCTCGTCGACGATCAACCGGATCGACGGGCGACGGATCGTGACGGTCACGGCGGATGTGGATGCCGCGGTCATCACGGGCCAGGAGGTCAACACGGAGATCACGTCGGCGATCCTGCCGGAGTTGCAGGCCCGATACCCGGGCCTCCGCTACGGGTTCGGCGGGGAACAGCGCCAGCAGACGCTGGCGTTCGAGGGGATGGCGCGCGGCTTCCTGCTCGCACTGCTTGCTATCTACGCGCTGCTCGCCATTCCCTTCCGCTCGTACGTGCAGCCGCTGGTGGTGATGGCCTCCATCCCGCTGGGGCTCGTCGGCGCCGCGATCGGGCACCTGATCATGGGGCTCGATCTCGGCATGCTCTCGATGTTCGGCCTCGTCGGCCTGTCGGGCGTGGTCGTGAACGATTCGCTCGTCCTCATCGACTTCATCAACGAACGGCACCGGGCGGGGCTCCCCATGTCGGAGGCCATCGTGCAGGGGGCCAAGGTTCGCTTCCGTCCCATCATGCTGACCTCCGTGACCACCTTCCTGGGGGTGTCGCCGATCATCCTCGAGCGCAGCACCCAGGCGCAGTTTCTCTCGCCCATGGCGGTGAGTCTCGGGTTCGGGATCCTGTTCGCCACCTTCATCATCATGCTCGCGGTGCCGGCGCTGGCGATGATGAACCACACGCTCACGCAGCGGGTCAAGCGCCGGCTCGGACGCGGTCGCGGACCCGAGCCGGAACTGGGTCTGGCGGGCGGCGGGCTCGAGCCCGCGTCACCCGTCCGGACCTGAGGCGGACATGGCTCCATCGGTTCGGACGGGCGGCCTCGCGAAGCGCCCGAACATCGAGTGGCAGGACTTCGACGTCACGCGTCGCGCGCGCGAGGACCTGAAGCTGCAGCGCGCCCGGTGCCTGTGGCTGACCGGGCTGCCGGCGTCCGGAAAGTCCACTCTCGCGAACCTGCTCGAGAAGCGTCTCATGGCGGCGGGGCGTCATACGTGCGTCCTGGATGGCGACAATCTCCGCCACGGCCTCAGCCGGGATCTGGGGTTCAGCGAAGCCGACCGGACGGAGAACATCCGCCGCGTGGCCGAGGTGGGCCGTCTCATGGTCGACGCCGGCCTGATCGTGATCGTGGCGCTCATCAGCCCCTTTCGGAGAGACAGGGACTTCGCCCGCAGCCTGTTCGAGCCCGCCGACTTCATGGAGGTCTTCGTCGACGCCCCGCTGGACGTGTGTGCGGCCCGGGACCCGAAAGGCCTCTACGCGAAGGCGGAGAAGGGCGAGATCAGGAACCTGACGGGCGTCGGCAGCCCGTACGAGCCGCCGGAGCGCCCGGACCTGCGCGTGGACACCGAGTCACTGTCTCCCACGCAGTGCATCGACCGGATCGTGCGCAGCCTGGCACCGGAAGCCGGCTAGGACGGAGGCGGCGGGTTCGTCAGTCGCCGACCCACACCGTCTTCACGTTCACGAACTCGCGCATCGCGTGGGGGCCGAGTTCTCGCCCGTACCCCGAGCGTTTGACGCCGCCGAAGGGGACGCGGGGATCGGACGCGGACATCCCGTTGATGAAGACGCCGCCGGCCTGCAGATCGCGTACGGCCCGGGCCCGTTCCCCGGGATCGTTCGTCCAGATGGCGGAGCAGAGGCCGAATTCCGTCGCGTTCGCGCGCTCGATGGCTTCGTCGATGTCGGCGACCGGGAAGATGCTGGCGACCGGACCGAAGATCTCGTCATCGGAGGCCGGGGATCCGTCCGGCACATCGGTGAGCACGGTGGGCTCGTAGAACCATCCGGGCCGGTCAGGGACGCGTCCGCCCGCGGCCACCCGGGCGCCCGCCGCCACGGTGGCCTCCACCTGCTCCGCGACCGTGTCCCTCAGGTCGCGACGGGCCAGCGGTCCGACTTCGACCTCGGGCTCCTTCGGGTCGCCGACCTGGAGCGCCGACACGCGGTCGATGAGCCGCGCCGTGAACTCGTCGACGATCGAACTCTGGACGAGCATCCGTTTGGCGGCGATGCACGACTGGCCGTTGTTCCACATGCGGGCATCGACGGCGGTCGCGACGGCCCGGTCGAGGTCCGCGCTCTCCATGACGATGAAGGGATCGCTGCCGCCGAGTTCGAGCACGGTCGTCTTGATGCGGCGTCCGGCCTCGGCCGCGAGCGCGGAACCGGCCGCGACGGAGCCCGTGAGCGAGGCGGCCTGCACGGTCCGGTCGTCGAGCACGCGGGGGATGTCCTCGATCTCGATGAAGACGTTCTGGAACACGCCCTCGGGGAATCCGGCGCGCGAGAACAGTCCTTCGAGCGCGACCGCGCACTGCGGCACGTTGGGCGAGTGCTTGAGCAGGAAGACGTTCCCTGCCAGCACGGTCGGCACCGCGGAGCGCATGGCCTGCCAGAACGGGAAGTTCCACGGCATGATCCCGAGCACCGCTCCCAGGGGATGGTACTCGACCCAGCAGTGTGTGCCGGTGGATTCGAAGCGCTCGGGCGCCAGGTGCGCGGGCCCGTGCTCGGCGTAATACCGGCACACCCAGGCGCATTTCTCCGCCTCGGCGACGGCGCTGGCCAGCGGCTTGCCCATCTCGCGCGTCATCAGCAGACCGTACGCGGCCTTGCCCCGCTCGACGAGTTTCGCCAGCGCGAGGAGGCGTTCGGCCCTCTCGGCCACCGGGACCCGCCTCCACACGTCGAACGCGCCCCGCGCCCGCTCGAGCGCGGCGTCGATGCCGCCCCCATCCAGAGCCGGAAACGCCGCGAGCCGTTCCTCCGTGGTCGGATCTATGCTCTCGAAAGGCATCTCGTCCTCTCTCACGAGACGTTACCATAGGCACGCCCTGCGAAGCGAAATCGTCCGGTTTCGGCGCGCGACCCGCAAGCCCCGACCGGACCTGCCCCGGAGCCGTACATGACCGAAGCCGACCCTGTGGCCGACCCTGTGGCCGACACCGTGGCCGACGCTATGGCCGACCCTGTGGCCGACACCTCCGCTGCCGCGAAAGCCTTCGAGGCGGATCTTGCACGGGACCTGCTTGCCGCCCGCGACAGGCGCGAAACGATCCGGCCGCCCACACAACGCACGGGAGAGTTCGGGCTCGATCGGGCCTATCGCGTCGCGGCGGACCTCGACCGCCGTCTTCGGCAACGGGAATACGGTCTGTTGGGCTGCAAGGTCGGGTTCACGAACCGGGCGATCTGGCCGCGACTCGGGCTGGATGGGCCGATCCTCGCTCCCATCTACGCTCGAACGCTACGCCTGGCGAGACCGGTAGCAGAGATTTCGCTGGCGACGTTCTGCGCCCCGATGATCGAAGTGGAGGTCATCTTCGGCATCGAGTCCGAACGTGACGCGCCCAACGGGGGTCGGCCGAGCTGGATCGCGCTCGGGTTCGAGATCGTCGACTGTCACTATCCGGACTGGCGCCTCACACCGGCGGATTCGGTCGCCGACTTCGGGCTCCACGGCGCGCTCATCGTCGGCCGGCGGGTCAACCGGCGGGTGCAGGATTTCGACGAACGTGTGGCCCGCCTCGACCGGCTCGAGGTCCGGCTCCTGCGTAACGAGACACTCGTGGCGCGCGGGCGGGGAAGCGACGTCCTCGGGCATCCCCTCGAGGCGCTGGAGATCGTACCGCGGCTGTGGCCGCGCTTCGGCGAGGCCGGGATCCCGGAGTCCGGCATGGTCGTGAGCACGGGGACGATGACCCCGCTCGAACCGCTGTCTCCCCGCGAGGTGTGGCGGGTGGAGGCGAAGGGCGCGGACCTCCCGGGCCTCGAAATCGTGCTGACCGACTGACGGACCGACGGATCGACCGGCGGAACAGGCTTGCCCGGTTCGACGCGACGATGGAACATAGCAGCGCCATGTGACCGGAGACCGCCGGCCCGCGCGCGAGCGCCGTCGCGACCGCACCGAACCTCCCACGGGGAGCATTCATGCCAGACTCCGCGCCGAACGGCGGCAGCCAGACCGCCCGCTGGGCAAAGGTCATCGATCACACGCGCTGTATCGGCTGCCATGCCTGCACGACGGCCTGCAAGTCGGAGAACGAGGTCCCGCTCGGCGTCACGCGCACCTATGTGAAGTACGCCGATGTGGGGACGTTCCCGGCCACGCGGCGCGCCTTCCAGGTCACGCGCTGCAACCAGTGCGACGATGCGCCGTGTACGACCGCGTGCCCCACCCAGGCCATGTTCCGCCGCCCCGACGGGATCGTGGACTTCGACAAGTCGATCTGCATCGGCTGCAAGGCGTGCATCGCCGCCTGTCCGTATGACGCGATCTTCATCAACCCGGACGACCATTCCGCGGAGAAGTGCAACTTCTGCGCTCACCGCATCGACATGGGGCTGGAGCCGGCCTGCGTCACGGTGTGCCCGACGGAGGCGATCATCGTCGGCGATCTCGACGACCCCGAATCGAAGGTCTCGCAGTACGTCGGGCGCGACCCGGTGAGCGTGAGGAGGCCGGAGAAGGAGACCCACCCGAAGCTGTTCTACAAGGGCGCGCACCAGGCGACGCTCGATCCGCTGGCCGCCGTCCGTCCCGGAGGCGGGCTGTACATGTGGAGCGAGCAGCCCGCGGGTTCGCACGAGGTCGGCTCGGGCCAGCCGCACCCGATGGGCGCGGACGGGCGACACGGCCCGAACTCCTCGGCCGCCGCGATTCTCTCCTACGATGTGTCGCACACCGCGCCATGGGACTGGCGCGTGAGTCTGTACACGCTCACCAAGGGGGTCTCCGCCGGCGTGTACCTCGCGGCACTCCTCCTCTGCCTGCTGGGCGGGCTCGCGTGGTCGGGCGGGACCTGGCTCACCCTCACGCCGCTCCTCGGCCTCGCCGCGCTCGCGCTCACGGGGGGACTGCTGATCTGGGACCTCGAACACCCGAAGCGTTTCCTCCTCATCTTCACGAGACCCCACATGAAGAGTTGGCTCGTGCGCGGCGCCTTCGTGATCGCCGGTTACGGCCTGGCCCTGACCGCGCACCTCGCGGCGGCGCTCCTCGGCGGCGCCGGCGCGGTGGAGACGACGCGCTGGATGGCGTGGGCGGGGGCGCCCCTGGCCGCCATGACCGCGGTCTATACGGCCTACCTGTTCGCGCAGGCCAAGGCGCGCGACCTGTGGCAGAATCCGCTCCTGCCGCCGCACTTTCTCGTCCAGGCGGTGCTCGCCGGCGGCGCGGCGCTGATGCTCTTCCCGTCGCTCGGCGGCTCCGCCGCGCTGGGCCGGCTCGTGGGGCTCACGGCCGCCGCGCACCTCCTGCTCGTGCTCGCCGAACTGACGCTGACGCACGCCACGGCCCACGCCGCGCTCGCCGCCCGGAACATGGTGCGCGGCCGCTACGCCCCATGGTTCTGGAGCGGCGTCCTGCTCGTGACGCTGGCGGCGGCCCTCACGGTGATCCCGGTCAACAGCGTCTGGGTTGCCCCGGTGATCGGCGTCGCCGCCCTCGCGGGACTTCTCGCGCACGAGCACGCGTACGTGCAGGCCGGCCAGTCCGTGCCCCTCGCATGAGCGATCCGAGCGGCGCAGGCCGCAACGGCTCCGGCTCCGGCGGCTCCGGCTCCGGCGGCAACGGCTCCGGCCCGGACGGCGTTTCGCGACGGCTCCAAGAACTCAGCGAGCGCGTGAGCGCGGCACGCTCGGAGACCGAGAGTCGCGGCGAGACCTTCTATCCCGGCCCCAGCCGCACCCAGCTCGCCGCCTTCCCCCCCCGGGAACGCTGGGACCACTGGGTCGAACTCGACTCGAAGGCGTGGCCGGAACGGCGCGAGCGGCGCTACATGCTCGTCCCCACGACCTGCTTCAACTGCGAGTCCGCCTGCGGGCTCCTGGCCTACGTCGACCGCGACACGCTCCAGGTGCGGAAGTTCGAGGGGAACCCCGAGCATCCCGGCTCTCGCGGCAGGAACTGCGCCAAGGGCCCGGCCACGCTGAACCAGATCGTCGATCCCGACCGCGTCCTCTACCCGCTGAAGCGCGCCGGCGAGCGCGGGGAGGGGAAGTGGGTGCGCGTCTCGTGGGAGGAGGCGCTCAACGACATCTCGGCGCGGATCCGCAAGGCCATCGACGAGGGTCGCCAGCGCGAGGTCATGTACCACGTGGGGAGGCCGGGCGAGGACGGGTTCACGGAGCGGCTGCTCGCCGCGTGGGGCATCGACGGTCACAACTCGCACACGAACATCTGCTCCTCGAGCGCGCGTGCCGGCTACCAGTTCTGGCTCGGCATGGACCGCCCCAGTCCCGACCACGCGCGCGCGGACGTCATCCTTCTCGTGAGTGCGCACCTCGAGGCGGGACACTACTTCAACCCGCACGCCCAGCGCATCATGGACGGGGTCAAGAAGGGGGCGCGGCTCATCGTCTTCGACACGCGCCTGTCGAACACGGCGACGCACGCCGACCACTGGCTCCCCACGCAACCCGGCTCCGAGGCCGCCGTCCTCCTCGCGATCGCGAACCACCTGATCGCGACCGGGGCCTGGAACCGCGACTTCGTCCGGCGCTGGTTCAACTGGGAGGAGTATCTCGCCGCCGAGAAGCCGGACCTTCCGCGCACCTTCGAGTCGTTCGAGACCGCCCTCCGCGAGTTGTACGAGGCGTGCACCTTCGAGTGGGCGGCGGAGGAGTCCGGCGTGGATGCGGAGCAGATCCGCGAGGTCGCCGAACTCGTGGCCCGGGCCGGTTCGCGCCTCTCCACGCACAACTGGCGGAGCGCCGCATCGGGCAACGAGGGCGGCTGGCAGGTGGCCCGGACCCTCTTCTTCCTCAACGCGCTCACGGGTTCCGTGGCGACGCCCGGCGGCACCTATCCGAGCACGTGGAACAAGTTCATCCCGAAGCCGATCCGGATGCCCCGCCACCCCGACCACTGGAACGACCTCACCTGGCCCGACGAGTTTCCGCTGGCGATGTACGAGGTCTCCTTCCTCCTCCCGCATCTCCTCAGGGAGGGACGCGGCAAGCTCGACGTCTATTTCACCCGCGTGTACAACCCGGTGTGGACGAATCCGGACGGGTTCACGTGGATCGAGGCCCTGACGGATGAGGAGAAGGTCGGCCTCCACGTCGCGCTCACGCCGACCTGGAACGAGTCCGCCTACTTCGCGGATTACGTCCTTCCCATGGGACACGGCCCGGAGCGGCACGACCTGCACTCCTACGAGACGCACGACGGCCAGTGGATCGGCTTCCGGCAGCCGGTCCTCCGCTCCGCGCGCGAGCGGCTTGGCGAGCGGGTGGCGGACACGCGCCACACGAACCCGGGGGAAGTGTGGGAGGAGAACGAGTTCTGGCTCGAACTCTCCTGGCGCATCGACCCGGACGGCAGCCGCGGGATCCGCGAGTTCGTGGAGTCGAAGGAGAATCCCGGACAGCGCCTCACGGTGGACGAGTACTACGGCTGGATGTTCGAGCACTCCGTGCCCGGCCTGCCGGAGGCGGCCGCGGCCGAGGGACTCTCCCCGCTGGACTACATGCGCCGCTACGGCGCCTTCGAGATCGCGCGCGACATCGGCCCGCTACACGAGCGGCCCGTCCCCGCCGAGGAACTCGATGATGCGCGGGAGAGCGAGTTCGGCCGCATCTATACGCGGGCCCCCGGCCCCGCCGCGGAGAACCTCGCGCCCATGGGCGCCCCCGACTCGGATCCGGAGGGGCGGCGCCCGGTGGGCGTCCGAGTGGACGACACGATTCTCCGCGGATTCCCCACCCCGAGCGGCAAGCTGGAGTTCTACTCCCCCACCCTCGTCCGCTGGGGTTGGCCCGAGTACGCCGTTCCCGCCTACATCCGGAGTCACGTGCATCCGGCCGCGATGGAGCCGGATCAGATGTGCCTCATCTCCACGTTCCGGCTCCCGGTGCAGATCCACACGCGCTCGGCCAACTCCAAGTGGCTGGATGAGATTGCCCACACCAACCCGCTGTGGCTCCACCCGTCCGACGCGGCGCGGAAGGGGGTGCGGACGGGAGATCTCGTGCGGGTCGAAACCGAGATCGGCTACTTCGTCCTCAAGGCGTGGGTGACCGAGGGGATCAAGCCGGGCGTCGTCGCGTGCAGCCACCACATGGGGCGCTGGAAGCTGGCGGACGCCGCCGGCTCGGGTCCGGACGCCGTCGAGCCGGGGCACGCCGGGCGGGGCGAGCGGGAACGCGTCGCCGGTCAGCGGCAACTCATGGCGACGGTCTCCCTCACGGAGAAAAGCGGCGACTGGAATCTGTCGCGCAAGCAGGGGGCCGCGCCGTACGAGACCGATGATCCGGACACGTCACGGATCTGGTGGACGGATGTGGGCGTCCATCAGAACCTCACCTTCCCGGTGCATCCCGACCCGGTGTCCGGCATGCACTGCTGGCACCAGGCGGTGCGCGTGGTCAAGGCGTCGCGGCGTGACCGTCACGGGGACATTCACGTCGACACGAAGCGGTCGCACGAGGTGTACCGGCGCTGGCTCGACAAGACGCGCGGAGCCCGGCGGCATTCGCCCGACGGGACGCGCCGGCCGCACTGGCTCATCCGCCCGGTGCGCCCCGTGCGCACGGCGTACGACCTCCCGGAACCGCAGGATTCGAAGTCGCCCGGCCCGGACTCGCGGAATGCCGATGGGGAGCAACTTGACAGCAAATCGAGGCCCCCATCTACTTCATGATGTGAACGTGAACAGTGCCGCACGCGCCGCCGGCGCGGGACATTAGGACATGGAGCTTTTTCGCGCCCTCGGCGCGCTTCTCGATGGTCCGTGCGGGGAGAATCGGCTCATCGGCCACCTCCTCGAGCTGGGACCGGTGCCGGACGAGCCCACCCACAACGACATCTTCCTCTTCCAGCTCTACCCGTACGCCTCCGCCTTTCTGGGTACGGATGGCCACATGGGCGGGGAGGCGCGCGACCGTGTCGCCGGTTTCTGGCGCGCGCTGGGGACGACGCCCCCGGACGATCCGGACCACCTTCGGGCCCTGCTCGGGGGCTATGCCTGGCTCGTGGACGCCCAGCAGAGGGGGAACGGCAAGACGACCCAGGCCTGTCGCGACGCACGGCACGCCTTCCTGTGGGAGCACCTGCTCTCGTGGGTCCTCCCCTTTCTCACCAAGCTGCGGCAGATCGCGCCCCCGTTCTACCGGGAGTGGGCCGACACGCTCGAGGCCCTCCTGTTCAGCGAATCGGCTCGCCTGGGGCCGCCAACGCGCCGCCCGCTCGCGCTGCGCGAGGCGAAACCGGTGCCCGACCCGCGCGAGACCGACGGGGACAGCTTCTTCAACGCCCTCCTGAGCCCGGTCCGCAGCGGACTCGTCCTCACGCGCGCGGACCTCGCGAGAGCCGCGCGCGACCTCGGTCTCGGTCTCCGCGTGGGCGAACGCGCCTACATCCTCAGGTCCATGATGTCGCAGGGCCCGCGCGCGACCCTGGACTGGCTCGGGCGCGAGGCCCGGGACTGGGAGCAACTCCACGACCGCAGCGGGGCCACGGCGCCCGAGGTCGCGGATTTCTGGACGCAACGCGCGACCGCGACAGGTCGCCTCCTCAGCGACCTCAGCGCCGACACGCACGCCGACACGGGCGCCGACACCCACAATGGCTGACGCGGGCGGGAGCCCGCCCCTTCATCCCGGGCGTTTCCGCGCCATCTTCCTTCTCCTTCTGGTCCTCGGGATCAGCCTCCTCTTCCTCGACATGATCCGGCCGTTCCTCACGGCCCTCTTTCTGGGAGCGATCCTCAGCGGGATGATGTACCCGGCGTACCGGACCCTCCGCCGCTGGTTCGGGGGACGGGAGGGACTGGCCTCCTTCGCGGCGGTCGTCCTGTTCGCCATCCTCCTCATCGCACCGGTCACGGCGTTCCTCGGCATCGTCGCGAACCAGGCTGTGCACGTCACGCAGTCGGCGGGTCCCTGGATCGAGGACATGCAGGCTCAGCTGCGGCAGCCCGGAGGGTTCGACGAACTGCTCGACCGGATTCCCTGGCTGGATTCGCTGCGGCCGTACCAGGAGCAACTCCTCCAGAAGCTCGGCGAAGTCGCGGGATCCGTCGGCGCTCTGGTGGTCGACCGGCTCGCCGGCGTCACGACAGCCACCGTGCGGGTCGTCTTCCTCCTGTTGCTGATGTTGTACGCCATGTTCTTCTTCCTGAAGGACGGCCGCGGCGTGCTGCACAAGGCCCTCTACTACCTCCCCCTGTCCGACGAAGACGAGCGCCGCATGCTCGACCGCTTCGTCTCAGTGACGCGGGCGATGGTGAAGGGGACGTTTCTCATCGGCATCGTGCAGGGCGCGCTGGCCGGGCTCGCCTTTTGGGCGGTGGGGATTCCGTCCGCCGCCTTCTGGGGCACGGTCATGGCGGTCCTCTCGATCGTCCCCGGGATCGGATCCGCGCTCGTGTGGCTGCCAGCCGCGATCTACCTCCTCGCCTCCGACCAGGTCGTCGCCGGCATCGGGCTGATCCTGTGGTGCGGCCTCGTGGTGGGTACGCTGGACAACCTCATGCGCCCCTGGCTCGTCGGGCGCGACACCCGGATGCCGGACCTGATGATCCTGCTCGGCACCCTCGGCGGGCTCATCGCCTTCGGCATGGCCGGCGTGCTCATCGGCCCCATCGTCGCGGCGCTGTTCATCACCGTGTGGGAACTCTACGGCGAATCCTTCCGGGACGTCCTGCCCGCCACCGCGTTCGGCGCGCCGTCGCCCGCGCGGGCCGGCGCCGGAGAGCCGGAAGCCGCCGCGCCGGAGCCGGATGCCGACGCGGCGCCCGAGCCGGAAACCGCATCGTCGGAGCCGGAAGCCGCGGCCGACGACGCCGCTGCCGCGCCGGAAGACTCCGCGCCCGAGACGTAGCCCGATCCGCCGAACCGCATGAGCGGGAGCCCGCTCGACTGGCTGCGCGAGAGCGGCGCGGCGCTCTCCCGCGTCACGGAGCGCTGGGTGCCCGACGCGTGGGTCATCCTCATGTCGCTCACCCTGGTCGCCCTCCTCCTCGCCGTGACCGGAGGCGGGGCCACGGTCCCGGAAGCCGGGCTGGCGTGGGGCGCCGGGGTGTGGACGCTGCTTGAGCTGGCCATGCAGTTCTCGATCATCATGGTGGCTGCCCATGCGTGCGCTTCATCGCCCCCGATGTACCGGCTGCTCGATCGCCTCGCGGGTCTCCCCAACCCCGAGCGCCCCGCCCAGGCGGTCGCCCTCGCGGCCGGATTCTCGATGGCGGCCGGCTATCTCAACTGGGCGTTCGGACTCATCGGATCCGCGCTCTTCGTCCCGTTCATCCTCAAGCGCAACCCGCGTGCCGACCTCCGTCTCGTCATCGCGGCGGCGTACATGGGCATCGGAACCGTGTGGCAGAGCGGCCTTTCGAGTTCCGCGCCCCTCATCCTCGCCACGCCGGGCAACCCCCTGCTCGAGCCCGGGACCGGCGCCCCCGTGGTCGACCGTCTCTATCCGGTCACCGAGACGCTGTTCCATCCCTTCAACCTCGGGTACGCCGCCGTCATGCTGCTCGTCGGGCTCGTGGCCGCCATGGTGCTCCACCCGCGCCGGGATGTCGTGACGCTCACGCCGGCCGAAGTGGACGAGATCCTGCCTGCGCCACCGCCTCCGGCGCGCCCCGGCACGACGCCGGCCGAGCGCCTCGACCGCTTCCGCGGCTGGACGCTGCTCGCCGCCGTCCTGCTCGCGTATCCGCTCATCCACTCGATCATCACGCGCGGTTTCGGCGCGAGCTGGACGATCAACGCGTACAACACGGTCTTCCTCGTCGTGGCGCTCCTCCTCCACGGCCGTCCGACGTCGTTCCTGAGGGCCTGCCGCGAGGGCGTGGCCTCGGCGTGGGGGATCATCCTCCAGTTCCCGTTCTACGCCGGCATCTTCGGCGTCATCCAGAACACGAACCTGGGAAGCTGGCTCGGCGAGCAGTTCGCGGAAGTCGCCACGACCCGGCTCTATCCGCTGGTGGTCTACGTCTATTCGGGGATCATGAGCATGTTCATCCCGTCGGCGGGTTCCAAGTGGATGATCGAGGCGCCGTACGTGATCCCCGCCGGCGAGGTGCTCGACGTCTCCGTGATGACGACGCTGCTCGCCTACGCGTACGGGGACTCCGCCTTCAACCTCATCCACCCGTTCTGGGCGCTGCCCATCCTCGCCGTGACGCGGCGCCGCTTCGGGGAGGTGTTCGGGTACGCGTTCCTCCTCTGGCTGGCGACGATCCTCGTCGGCATCGTGACCATGCTCGTGATCCCGATCCGCTGGTGACGCTCGTGATGCTCGTTCGGCTGGTGAACCCATGAAGACGCTGCTCATCCTCCGGCACGCGAAGTCGTCCTGGGACCACCCCGGGCTCCGCGACCACGACCGGCCCCTCAATCCCCGCGGCCGGCGCGACGCGCCCCGCATGGGCCGCTTTCTCGTCGAACGGGACCTCGTGCCGGAGCGCATCGTGAGTTCGACCGCCGTCCGCGCCCGCACCACCGCGGAACTCGCCGCCGGAGAGTTCGATCGGGAGGTGGAAATCGAGACGACGAGCGATCTCTATCTCGCATCTCCCGACAACTACGTGGATGTCGTGGAGGCGACGGGGGGAGCAGAGGAGCGCCTCATGGTCGTCGGACACAATCCCGGCATCACCGCGCTCGTCTGGCACCTGACGGGCGACGGCGAGCACATGCCGACCGCCGCCCTCGCCGCAGTGGAACTGGACATCGACGATTGGCCGGAATTGGGTTCGGCCCGGCGCGGCCGCCTCATCGGCTTCTGGCGACCCAAGGCGCTCCCGCCGGAGTGAGTGCAGAGTGAAAGGCGAACGACGTTCCCGCGGGTCCTCCACCCCGTGATGTCGTCACGATGTTGCCAACACGGTCCGTTCTATCGCCCACGGATCGGAATTGAACCGTTAGCTTACTTACAATTCACGAAAAGGTCCGGATCGCCACGAGGTAGTCTCGCTGAAAAGAGAGAGATGATGAGCGAACGAACACGCAGCCGGCTTGGCTCCGACGGAAAATTCGGACTCCGCTACCGAGACCTGTTCTGTTCGTCGCTCCTGTTCGCGGTGCTCATCGGGATTGCTTCCTGCGGAGGCGACTCAACGGCGCCTCCACCACCTCCACCGCCGCCACCACCACCGCCCGTGGCTCCGGTGGCCGTCGGCTCGATCCCGGCCCAAGTCATGACTGCGGGACAGTCGGTCACGGTCGACGTTTCTCCCTTACTTTAGTGATCCCGATGGAGGTACGCTGACGTATGCGGCCGCATCGTCGAACGACGCAGTGGTCTCCGTCTCGTTGTCGGGAAGCAACCTGACGGTAACGGGAGTGGCAGCGGGGACGGCCACGGCGACGGTGACGGCGACGGATCCGGACGGCCTGACCGCGACCCAGAGCGCGGGCATCACGGTCGAGGCGGCGAACCAGGCGCCGGAGGCGGTGGGGACGATTCCCGCGCAGACGATTACGGCCGGCCAGGCGGCGACGGTGGACGTGGCGGGGTTCTTCAGCGATCCGGACGGGGACGCGCTGACGTACACGGCCGCGTCGTCGGATGAGGCGGTGGTCTCCGTCTCGTTGTCGGGCAGCAGCCTGACGGTAGCGGGAGTGGCGGCGGGTACGGCGACGGCGACGGTGACGGCGGCGGATCCGGACGGCCTGACCGCGACCCAGAGCGCGGAGGTGACGGTCGAGGCGCCGAACCGGGCGCCCGAGACGGTGGGGACGATTCCATCGCAGACGATTACGGCCGGCCAGGCAGCGACGGTGGACGTGGCGGGGTTCTTCAGCGATCCGGACGGGGACGAACTGACGTACACGGCGGAGTCGAGCGACGCGGCGGTGGCCACCGCGAGCGTTGCGGGGAGCAGCCTGACGGTGAGGGCGGTGGCGGCGGGTACGGCGACGGTGACGGTGACGGCGGCGGATCCGGACGGCCTGACCGCGACCCAGAGCACGGAGGTGACGGTCGAGGCGGCGAACCGGGCGCCCGAGACGGTGGGGACGATTCCATCGCAGACGATTACGGCCGGCCAGGCGGCGACGGTGGACGTGGCGGGGTTCTTCAGCGATCCGGACGGGGACGAACTGACGTACACGGCGGAGTCGGGCAACACCGGCGTGGTCACGGTCGATATCGCGGGAAGCAGTCTGACGATGACGGCGGTGGCGGCCGGGACGGCGACGGTGACGGCGACGGCGACGGATCCGGGTGGTCTGTCGGCGACTCAGAGCGTCGAGGTCACGGTGGCGGCCGGCGCCGGATTCCGGGACGACTTCGACTCGGCCGCCAGCCTGGACGACTGGGAGATCCGCAACGCGGATGCGACCGTCGTCGACGGGGTTCTGCGGCTGACCGCCGTCGGCGACGAGCGGCTGGGCGTTGCGGAACGCGAGCCCGAATCGGTGCTGACGGAGTGGACGATCCGGGCCAGGATGGGCCGGGCCCAAAACGATGGAACCGTGCGGCTGATTTGGTTCACGGGTGACGACGCTTACCCCGCATTGGGTATCAGCCTGGGCCCCGGTCCCGAGAACCGTAACTACCTCTTCCTGGGGTTCGACGCGACTCGGAGCGCGTGGGTCTTTTTCGGTGACGTGAGCGGCAACTCGGAGGCGATCCGAACCGGTGCGGGTGAGTTCACCGACCTTACGATCGGCCGTGACGGCGGAGAGGTTTTCCTGATGGCGGGGGACACGGAACTGCAGAGGTTTATACCGAGCACAGCGGTTCGTGGTGCGCTGAGCCGGGTGAGTACCATCTGGCTCGTGAGCCGAGGGGGGGGATCCACACAGCTCTTCGATTGGATCGACGTGACCGGTACGGAGAGCAGCGCGGACATGTCGGATCGGTCGGGAGTCTCGCGGAAACTCGATCTTGCGCGCGAGGCCCTTGAGGCTTCCGAGGCGAAGCCGATCCGGCTGAAGCGATAACGCGGCCCGGCGCCGGAGGATTGTCCGGTGGATGGTGTTTAGGTCGCGGAAGCAAGTACGCGGTTTGGCGGCGGCCTCCGTCGTGTGGGCCGCCGCCTGCGGGGATGCGGACCGGGAGGTAACGGGTCCGGTCCCCGTACCGAACCGCGGGCCTCAGGCGATGGGCGCCATCCCCGCGCGGACCGTCTCCGTCGGCGAGGTCGCGACGGTGGATGTGTCTTCCCATTTCAGCGACCCGGACGGTGACGCTCTCTCCTACACGGCGGTCTCATCAGACGCCGGGGTTGCCGGGGTCTCGGTGTCGGGCAGTTCCCTGACGGTCACGGCGCTCGCCAGGGGCGAGGTGACCATCACCGTGACGGCGCGCGACCCGCCGGGCCTGCTCGCGCAGCAGCGCTTCCAGGTGACGGTGCCGAACCGGGCACCCGAGGCGGTGGGCGAGATACCCGCGCAGACCGTGTCCGCCGGCGAGGCCGCATCCGTGGACGCGTCCAGCTATTTCCGGGACCTGGACGGCGACCCGCTGACATACAAGGCGACCTCGTCAAATCCTGAGGTTGTCACCGTCACGATCACTGCGGCGACGCTAACGATCCGGGCCGTAACCTCGGGCGTCGCGACCGTGACCGTGGTCGCAACCGATCCGAATGGCGGCACGGCGCAGCAGATGGTTCAGGTGACGGTGCCGAACCGGGGGCCGCAGGCAGTGGGGACGATCCCCGAGCAGACTGTTCCCGTCGGCGAGACCGTGGACGTGGACGTGTCGTCCTACTTCAGCGACCCGGACGGTGACGCCTTGTCCTACACGGCGGCTTCATCGAACGCCGGGGTCGCTGCAGTCTCGGTGTCGGGCAGTTCCGTTGCGGTCGCCGCACTCGCAAAGGGCGTCGTGACCGTCACGGTGACGGCCCGCGACCCGCAGGGCTTGGCCGTGCAGCAGCGTTTCCAGGTGACGGTGCCGAACCGGTCGCCCGAGGCGGTGGGCGAGATACCCGCGCAGACCGTGTCCGCCGGCGAGACCGCGACCGTGGACGTGTCGTCCTACTTCAGCGACCCGGACGGTGACGCCCTGTCCTACACGGCGGCTTCATCGAACGCCGGGGTCGCCTCAGTCTCGGTGTCGGGCAGTTCCGTTGCGGTCACGGCACTTGCGAAGGGCGTCGCGACCGTGACGGTCACGGCGCGCGACCCCGGGGGATTGAGCGCCGTGTCCTCGTTCGGCGTCACGGTCACAGTCAGCGGGTCGGGATTCCAGATCGAACTCGTATTCGCCACGTCTATGACCCGAGCCCAGGAGGCCACGTTCCGGCGTGCGGCGGAGCGCTGGATGACGGTTCTGGCACCGACCGAACTCCCGGATTTCGAGGCCCGGCGCTGGACTTGCGGGGACGACCCAAGATTCGAGCGGCATGCGGCGATCGACGACGTGATGATCGTGGCGGTCGTCGAGGAGATCGATGGTCCGGGCGGCACCCTCGCGTCGGCTGGTCCGTGCTGGGTGCGCAGGGCGAGTCAGCTGCCCATCTACGGTCGCATGAGGTTCGATGCGGCCGACCTCGAACGAGAGGAACGAATCGGCCGCTTCGATGAGCTGGTCCTTCACGAGATGGGGCATGTGCTGGGAATCGGACTCATTTGGGACGATCTCGACCTGCTTCGGAACCCGGCCTCGGAGGATGAGGCCCCGGACACTCACTTCGTTGGCCCGCTGACCGTCGACGCCTTTGACGAAGCGGGCGGCACGGGCTATCAGGGAGCCAAAGTACCCGTGGAGAACACCGGCGGCCCCGGAACAAGGAACGGCCATTGGCGGGAGACGGTATTTGAGACCGAACTCATGACGGGATGGTCGAACGAAGGCCGTGCGGAGCCTCTGAGCGCGATCACCATCCAATCTCTGGCGGACATAGGTTACGCGGTCGATCTGACTGCGGCCGACCCCTACCGACTCCCAGACGCCGACGCCGCGCGGGAGCGCGACCCGGGTCGCCTGATCCCCTATGGAGACGACATCTGGCGAGGCCCGATCGTCGTCGCCGACCGGGACGGCCGGATCGTACGGGTGATTCCGGGCTCAATCAGCGGCGACCGCCGCCGGTACTAGGGAAGGTCTGAATAGGTCGGCAGATCGGCCGGGGTCGGGCTGAATGACGCCGACTTGGCCGGCACCTCCGTGCCATCACTTCCCGGGCGGTGCGGGCATGCGGTAGCCGACCCCGCGCTCGTTGAGGATGTAGGCCGCCCGGGACCCGTCCTCTCCCAGTTTGCCGCGCAGTCTCTTGACGACGGCGTGCACCAGCTTCGGGTTGACGCCGCCCGGATGCCGGCTCCACGCCTGCCGGAGCAGGGAGCGGTACGTCAACACCCGCCCCGCATTGGCGGACAACACGCGCAGCAGCTCGTACTCGGTGGCCGTCAGCTCCACCGGCCGGCCGGCAACGGTCACGCGGCGCCGGTCGTAGTCGATGGACAGCTCCTCCAGTTCGAACCGTTCTGGCCCGGCGCGGCCCCGCAGGGCCGCCCGCACCCTCGCCGTCAGCTCCGTGGGCGAGAACGGCTTGACGATGTAGTCGACCGCGCCGGTCTCGAGCGCCCTGGCGACCGTCTCGTCCCGTCCGTACGCGGAGACGAAGATGACGGCCACGTCGGCCAGCTCCGGAACCCGCTCCATCAGCCGGATCCCGTCGGTCCCGGGCAACATGAGGTCGAGCAGGACCAGGTGGGGGTTCTCCGCGCGGATCACGCCGGAGAGTTCCCGGTGGTCGCCCGTGGACAGCGTGTCGTAGCCCGCCGCGGTGAGGATGTTGCGGATGTGGAGCAACGTCTGCGGGTCGTCATCCACCACGAGAACGCGCTCCCGGCCATGCCGGAGCGCCCTCGCGCCGCCCCGCGCCGAGTCCGCCGATTCGGAGCGGCTGGGCTCCCCGGCCACCGGGACCGTGAAGGTGAACCGGGCGCCCCGCCCCTCGCCGTCGCTCGCGGCCCGGATGCGCCCGCCGTGGGCCTCGACCAGCCCCTTGCAGATGGCCAGGCCCAAGCCACCCCGGAGCCCGCGCTCCGCGTCACCGGCGCCGACGGACTTTCGGAACAGGTGCGGGAGTTGTTCCGGTGGAATGCCGCTGCCCCTGTCGGAGACGGAGACCGCCACGTCAACGCCGGCGCGTCGCGCCGTCACCCGAATCGGCGACGACTCCGGAGCGTGCGCGGCCGCGTTCGAGAACAGGTTGTTGAGGATCTGAACGAAGCGCTCGCGGTCCGCCATCACCCGGGGCAGGTCCGACGGAAGCTCGACCAGGATCGCGTGCCGGCCGCCACCGGCCAGGAACGTATTTTTCCCCCGGTCCACCAGCGCTCCCACCTCGGAGGGCTCCGGCGAGACCGACAGCGTGCCCGTCGCGATGCGCCCCGTGTCCAACAGGTCGCCGATGAGGCCGCTCATCTGATCCGCCTGCGCGTCGATGATGCGGAAGAACTGCAGCAGTTCGGCTGGAGCGAAGCCCGGCGAGGCGGCGAGCACCGTGGCCACCGAGCCCTTGATCGAGGTGAGCGGCACGCGCAGTTCGTGGCTCACGATCGCGAGGAACTCCGTCCTCATCCGCTCGAGTTCCTCGAACGGCGCCAGATCCTGCATCGTGACCACGACCGACGCCACTCCGCCCTCCGGCGCATCGATCGGCGTGACGTTGAGCAACGTCTTGACGCTCCGGCCGTCGGGAACCGAGAGCACCACCTCCTCGCTGCGAAGCGTCTCGCTGCTGCTCAACTGACCGGCCAGCGGGAACTCGGACAGAGCCACCTCGCGCCCGTCCGCCCGCCGGAACGTTATCTCCTCCGGCAACCGCTCCAACGAGCGGTCCGGCATCCGCAGGCCCTCGACGATCCGTCTCGCCTCGCGGTTGAGCGACACGATGCCGCCGGTCCCGGCGTCGAAGACCACCACGCCGACCGGCGAGGTCTCCACCAGGGCTTGCAGGTCGGCCCGGGCCCGCTGCTCGTCCCGGTAGGCCCGCGCGTTGGCGATGGCCGTCGCCGCCTGCGACGCGAAGAGCACGAGCACATCTTCGTCCCCGCTCGCGAACTCCCCCCCGCCTTCCTTTTCCCCGACAAAGAGGCTGCCCACGTGCGCGCCGCGATGACGGATCGGAGCGGCCTGCCCGGTCTTGTACGGCAGTACCTCGGCGCTGAACCCGTGCGAGCGAAGGTAACCGGGGACGTCTCGCACTCTCAGCGCCTCCGGAAGGTCCCGCAGGTGCTCGAAAAGCCGTGGCCCGTCGGCCCAGTCCGTCATTCGTCGGTGCTCGTCCGCCGTGATGCCGGAGCCGATGAAGCGCGCGGGCGGGCCGGCCTCGTCGATGGTCGTGAGCAGCCCGAAGCGCGCCCCGGTCAGGGCGCGGGCGCGGTCGACGATCTCCTGCAGGACGGTGTCGAGATCGAGGCTCTCGCTGATCCGCAGAATGGCTCCGCAAAGGCCGGACATGCGTTCCTGCAACGCTCCGATGCGTCGCCGCAGCGCGGCGGAATCCTCCGTCATCGATCACTCCCCTCTCAAGGAATCGCATCAGTATCGCAACATTATTACCAGATCAATCAAGCTTATCGCCCCAAGATCGTATTTCACAGGCTATGTTGAAGACTTCAAGAGGGACCGAGGGGGTTGAACTCTGAGAGGACCCATTGCGGCGACCTCGTCCGCTGCGGGCGTGGCAAGTGTCACGGCGTCCGGGCATCTGCCGAAACTCATCGATCACCGAGTCCCGCTCGACTTCGGGCACGGGGACGGCGGGTCGGCGGGTTTCGACCATGAGAGGCGTTTCCCCACTCGGCTCTCGTTCCGCCCTTCCGGAGGCCCGTTGAACGGGTTCCCCAAAGCGCTCGCAGGGGTGCTCCACCACCGCGGCGGCGACTGCCGCCGCCGGGTCCCGGGCACGTTCCCCGACGGGGTTGTCGGACGCGGATAAGGCTGGGGAGCCAGCCTACCCATTGTGGGTACAAAGGAGCTGACGAGGGGCTTGCCCCTTCGATCCCCAACAGCGCCCTCGCTGAGGCTCGGAGTTTGCGGGTCGCAAACGCCAACTTATCTCCAGCGAATGGATACGCCGACCAGCACGGGGGACCCCTTCGCGTTCCCGGCCGCCGGACCGATTCCCAAGACGAGACCGAAGCGCCGCTGCCCAGAGCGACCAAGTTGGACGGTCTGCCAGATATCGTGCTTGCCCAGGAAGTACCCCGCGGCGTAGCCGGCACCGCCCATCCAGATCGCGTTGATCGCACCAAGATAGGCTACCGTCGCCAGCTGGTTTCCTCCTTCCCCCGGACCCCACCACGTCAGACCGGAAAGCACCCCTATCGCGCCGCCTGCGATCACACCGTAGGTGCCCCATTTCCTTCCATGATGTCCCTGCCCGATGGAGCGCTCCAACCTTTGAATCTCGGCAAGCGTCAGGTTTACGGGCACAGTGGTCTGATCGGGCCGGAGGCGCAGAGACTCCGTGTCGATCTGGGTCACGACGCCGACGAATTGGGCACCGTCGGTCGTCAACGCTCGGACACGCTCGCCTTGGCGAACGGGGCCCTGTGCGTCCAGCGGAGCCGCAAGTGTCCCCAACAGAACCAGAACAGCGAGGGTCGGTGCGACTGGCGCAGGGATCCGCTCAGCCGCAGGGGGGGAACTGGTCATCTTGCTCTCCTTGCTGGTCATCTTGCTCTCCTTGCTGGTCATCTTGCTCTCCTTGAGAGAAATGCGGGTCGGCTGGTCGGCCTCGGGACGCTCCCAAAGATAACCTGTCAAACGCGATCCGTGGGCGATGGACTGGGTTGACCTGGCGATATTGTGGCGATACTGCTTCGATGCCTTGAGAGGCGTTGACCCCGTGGCGAACGATTCCGACGAACCGCGGCAACAGATTCCAGGCGTTGCGGGAACTCGTCTCCGGCCTGTCCGGGGCCGTCCTGCGCATCGGCGCGCGCGCCCTGACCGGCGCCCGCCTCAGCACTTCGACGGCTTGGTATCGCGGGCATCACGGGATTCGGAGGGGCGCGGAGGAGACCGGCAAAGTGCGCCGCCGCCGAGCATTCACGCAGCGTTGCCGGGAGACGCGGTCTGGAGCGCAGGCCCCCGATCGCCGGGGCCGTGCCGGGAGTGCACATGAGACATCCGCGTGCATGCGCACCGAAACCGCCGTTCCGATGTGCACACCGCCGCTTGTCTATGCCGCTGGGCGGCTTGCGGTTGCATCACGTCCACAGCTCCGGCCGTGGCGGGCCGGAGCTTGCGGCCGTGACGGGAGCGACCCCAGGGGCACAGGTGCCCGGTTCGGGTGCGGGGCCGTGCGCGTTTTCACACGCTCACCCCCGCCCCCTGCTGGGGTCGCTCCCCTCGAAATTATCCTTGCGGGAAGGCTGGTTTGAGCGCCGCCGTGCCTACGGCGTGTTCGGCGCGCTTCGGGGCTGATGTCGGCGATTCCTCGGACGGCGGGCGAGATCTGCCCCGTTGATTGAGCGACTTCCGGTCGTCCGCCTCCGTCGGGCGCGGACTTGCCACGCGAAAGGGTAACGGACATGGGCAGCTTGCATGATGCCGTCATGCAGTACGTGGAACGCGAACTGAAACAGGACTCCGGCGTGAAGAACGCCGCCTTGTTCGCCGGCGCCCGCGAGATCGACGAGTCGGTCGGAGAACTCACGCTGCAACAGTTTCATGCCAAGTATCGGCTGCCAGCGATCCGGCGGATAGCACCGCAAGAGCGGCCCGCACGGCAACCGAAGGCGGACCCGGAGCCCGACACCGCGCCCGCGGCATCCGGCGATGGTGCCGCCGTCATGGAGTTCGTGGAGCGGACGCTCGAAGTGGACCCCGATGTCTCGAACGCGGACCTGTTCGCCGGTGCCCGCGAGATCGCCCCCTTCGTCGCGGAACTCTCGGCCCGACAGTTCCACGCGAAGTACCCCCTCCAAGTCAAGGCGCGGCGGGCAAGGGCCGCCGCGCCCAAGCCCGAGACGCCACCGGAACCGGAGGTCCCAACAGCTGAGGAGCCCAACGCTGCGGATACGCCGCCGGTGGAGGCGGGCGACCCGGTTGCGGTTCGCCGTCTACTGCTCGATCTGGCCAAGGAACTCGCGAACGCGGAGAGCCAGGCGGACACGATTGAGGTCATGGCCCGTCTGGACGACTATGTGGCCGCGATCATGGAGGCGGCGCAAGGCTGAGCGCGACGAGACGGGCAAACAGCACCGCGCGCCCCTAGACCGGCGGGGGTCGCCGCATTGGCGGCGTCGAGACATCGGAGGCGAGCGCGGATCGCTCCCGTCCACGGCCCCATGGGCCGCTACGTCACCGTCGCGCCGTACGCATTGGCGCAAACGATATACCGCCAGCGACTTGCGGCGTCGACCGCGTGTCCGGCCCGAGGGCGGATGTCGTGTCCGGTTGACCTCGATGTCAAATACACATCTCCCGTACGGCCACGGGGCCACCCGATTGCTCGTCGGAACCACGACCGATCGAGCCGCTCCGACCGCCATGTGTTCAACCCGGTGCAACAGCCCCCGGCCGGACTCCCGGCGAGCCCGATTCCGGAGTTCCACCAGCCGCTCAAGCCCGCCCCGGATGTCACCGCACACCTCTCGGATGAGGCGGACGTCCCCGCTACGGATGACCTCCTTGATCCACTCGATCTCCCGGTCGATCTCCGCGTCGCACTCGGATGGGCGCGGGTCCATCGCCCAGTTGCGGAGTACCGTGTCCGCGCGGCTCGTCCCTTCCGAGGTCCGCCCAACGGCCACGACGTCGATCTTGAATCCGCGCTCCCGGAGCATCCTCCACAGCTCGCTGAACGGGCGCCGGGAAGCCGAGCCCGAGCCGCTCACGCTGGGCACGCTATTTGACATCTACGGTGAGGAGGTGACGCCCACCAAGGGCGAACGGTCCCGCCGGAGCGACAAGGTCGCGAAGAGGATGTTCCTCCAGTTCTTCGGCAGGGACCGCGACCCGGCCACGCTCTCGCAGCGCGACTGGGACCGGTTCATCCGGGAGCGGCGCGCGGGCGGGATTGGACCGAGTCGACGGCCCGTGTCCGACCGGACGATCGAATGGGACCTGACGTTCCTGATCGCGGTCCTCAACTGGGCCGAAAGGTCGAGGGACGAGCGAGGCCGCCTGCTGCTGGAAAGGAACCCGCTCAAGGGCCTCAGGAAGCCCAGGGAGAAGAACCCCACCCGAATCGTCCTCGACGAAGAAGAGTACCGGGCGCTGCTCCGCGCGTCCCGACGAGTCAACCGGCGGTTCCGCGTCGCGCTCGTGCTCGCGCACGAGACCGGACACCGCATCGGCGCTATCCGCCAGCTCAGGTGGTCGGATATCGACCTCGAAGTTGGAGTGGTGCGGTGGCGCGCGAGGCACGAGAAGACGGGCTACGAACACACCACGCCGCTGACCGCCGAGGCGCTCGCTGCCTTGGAAGAGGCGCGGAGGATAGGCCAGGGGACCGGGGTCGCCCCGCTGCTCCCCGCGCGGAGGGACCCGTCAGTGTGCGTAAGCCGCTCTCTGGTGCGCGAGTGGTGGGTGCGGGCCGAGGCGATCGCCGGACTGGAGCCGAAGCGGGGTCGCGGTTGGCACTCGCTCAGGCGCAAGTTCGCAACCGACCTCATGGACCTGCCGCTCAAGGTCCTGTGCGAACTCGGCGGCTGGAAGAACGCGCAAACGGTGCTCAGATGCTATCAGAAGGCCGATGAGGGACAGCTCGGGAAGGCGCTGGAGAGTCGGCGGAGAGTTCGCGTCTGAAATCCCGATCAGCGGGAATCAATCGGGCCCCCCCGAGAATTGTGTGCTCGATCAGGCTTGCAAGCGAATCACCCCGGCTCCAGCGCCTCGACTTGGCGAGCAAGCCAAGCGACGTGGCCGCGAAGTATTCGCTGAGTACGCCCGACAAGGAGGGAGTCGAGGAGGCGCGATGCCCAGCGGCGGTGAGCCTGTCGAGAGCGGATCCCGTGATCACCTGCTGCAACTCCGAGCCGCCCGAGCGACCTGCGGGCAAGTAATGCGCCGGGTGGGAGAGCGGCCCAACCGCGCAGCCTTCCGCAAGGTCGGCGAGCACGGTCTTCAGCCGCCACCGGTTGGTGCGCGTTGGATTGGTTCGTGCTTCCGGCCACGAGTTGAAGAGGCCTCGTCCGGGGACTGGCCGCCAAGGGTATCGGCTGCGGTCCAGTCGGATCGGAGCATCCTCGCGAACTGTCACATCGACCTTCAGCAAGGTCAACATCGCTGGTAGACATGGCTCTCGAGCTGGCTCGCCTCCATCGGTCGGTCGCAACGCCGGTGGCGCGAGAGCCCCCGGCGTGACCCACCCGAAACCTAACGCGAAGCTTGGGTCCGTGCCGGGTCGGCGGTGGGGGCGAGGAGGAGCGACGCCGTGTAGACGAGGTCGTCGAGCGGGGAGTCGTCCCCTCCCCCCGAGTTCGCCGCGAGGTGGAGCACGACGGGCGCGTCCGCGTCGGGAGCCCGCCATTCGAAGGTCCACTCCGCGACGCCGTCCACGGGCGCGGAGCCGGCGCGGGTGTGCTGGACGTACTCCGGGTCGCCGTCCTCCCCGGGCACGACGGTGACCCGGTCGTCGAGCGGTCGGATCTCGCCGGCCCCGGCGCCGCGCCGGTCCCCGTCCTCGAAGCGGAACGATCCCTGGAAGCCGGCCGCGAGCATGTCGAAGCTCTGGAAACGGATGGTTACCGGGTGGCGCTGGCCGGGACGGTAGCCATCATCGATGCCGAACACCTCGAGCGTGGCCCCCGGTGCGTTGAGCGGCGCGCCGAAGTGACAGGCGGCGCAGGTCGGTTCCCCGAAGCCCCCCGTGTGGCCCGGAGGCGGCCCCTCGATGTGCGGCGGGGTGTGCGCCGCCGGGCGCGTCGCGACGGGCGGTCCGGCGTCGGAGTCCCCCGAGGGGACCGCGGCCGCCGTGACCAGCGCGGCCGTGGCCAGCGAGAAGAGGCCCGCGGCGCAGAGAGCGGCCGCGGGCCCCGGAAGGGACATCAGCGCGAGCGCGGCGACACCACCGCCCGGCCGACCGTGTTCACGTCCGCCCCGAACCAGATCGAGTCCGTGGCCGGATCGTAGTACATGTGCCGGATCGTGCCGCCCCCGCTCGGCACGTCGAGTGTGCCCACGAACTCCTCCGAGTCCGTGTCGAAGCCGACGAACCGGTTCGGCTGGATTCCCGTCTCGACGAGCCACACGACATCGTACTTGTCGATTGCCACCCCGTAGGGCCGCGACTCCTCGCCCGCCGGCAGGTCGTATTCCCGCTGGAACCCGCCACCCTCGACGACGAGACCGATCTTCCCCCGGCTGTAGTCCACGTACCAGATCCGGTCCTTCGAGTCGATGACCAGGCGGCGCGGCCGCGCACCCTCGGGCAGGTCGTAGCCGATGAGTTCGAACGAGGACGGCTCCACCATCCCGATCAGGTTCGTGTTGAAGTGCGCGATCCATGGTCGGTTCTCGGAGTCCAGCTTGACCCCGTACGGACGGCTCGAACCCATGCCGCGGCGGGTCTCGACCTCGGGCGCCTCCACCAGCCGCACCTCTCTCGACTCCTTGTCGAGGAAGCCGATCAGGTTCCCGCCCTGCACCGAGAACCAGATGTTTCCGTTCTCGTCCCAGATCAGCGTGTGCGGATCCCTCGCCCGCTCGTCCGGCATCATGATCTTGTCGATGTCGCCCGTGGCGGGGTCGATGATCCCGATGTGGTTCGCCCGGTTGCCGGCGTAGTAGACCATCCCGTCGTCGTCGACGATCAGGTTGTGGGGCCCCGTGCCGTCGTCCATGTCGTAGCGCTTGAACTCGCCGCTGGACGGGTCCAGCACGGCGGCGTAGTGCGCGGTCTGTCCCACGAACCAGACGCGCCCGTCGGGTCCGACGAACGGGTCGCGCGGACGGCTCTCCGGGTAGGGCACCGTCCATTCCTCGATGGTGAGAACATCCGTCGTCGCGGTATGGTCCTGCGCCGCCGCCTCCGCGGAGCCGACGAAGGTTGCCGCCGCCGCGAACCCCGCCGCCGCCAGCGTCGCGGCCTGAATTCGATGGATCATTTCCGTACCTCCTCGAGCACTGTCACCGAGCATTGTCTCCGATCACTGTCACCGGGCACTGTCACCGGAAGCCGCCGACCCCTCGTGTCCAGCCGGCCTCGCACGCTATTCAGATGACCCCCGATGCCGCGAATCCGTTGATTCCCGGGGTGTCCCGGACTTTCCGTCCGTCCCGGCGCCGACTGCTGTCCGCCTCGCCGCCCGCACCTTGGGCGTCAGGTAGATATTGGCCATCAGACGGCCCACCAGAAAGCCGGTGAAGGCGGCGGTGGCGCCGACCCAGCCCAGCCCCCAGCCGACGGCGACGAAGACGATGGCCACGGCCGAGATCTCCGCCGCGGTCCCGATGATGATCGGACCCGTCGTCCGGTGCCGGATCAGCGTGCCCCGTTGGAGCGAGAGGAGGACGCCGAGGAAGGGGACGGGAGTCAGCACCCGGGCGGCCGGAATCGCGAAGGAGGCGAGTTCGGGCGTGAGGCCGGACACGTGGACGAACCAGAGGTGGGAGAGGGGCGTGAACGCGAGGAGCGCGAGGATGCCGGACAGCGTCGCGCCGAGGCCGAGCGCGAAGCGGCGGATCGCCTCGTAGCCCTCGTCTTTTCGGCCCAGCAGGGCGATGACCGCATCCTGGAAGCTGAGACCCACGGAGCGGAAGATGAACCCGAGCGAGTGTACGACCGGGAACACGGCGAGCGACTCGACCGGCGACGCGGCACGACCCATGAAGAAGGTGAGCATCGGCTGGATCGCGATCCCGATCAGCGATGTGAGCATCAGGGGAACGTAGAAGCGTCCGATTTCACCGAAGCGCAGTTCGCCGCCTTCGGTCCCCGCGCCGGACTCCGGATCGGCGGTCGAGACGCCCACGCGGCCGATCTCCGCGATGTCGTGGGGGTCCGCCGAGACCGTCACCGGGTCTGCCGGATCTGCCGGGTCCGCCGCATCCGCCGCATCGCCCGCCCGCCCGCCCGCCGGGACGAGCAGGGCGCCGATGGCGTCGCGGGCCATCCAGCGCGCCACCGCCGCTTCCATCACCACGCCGAACGAGAGCGCGGAGGCTCCGACGGCGGCGCCGGGGAGATCCGTGGCGAGGGCGAGGGCGAGCGCGGCCACCGACATCGAGACGAGCCGCACGATCGTCCCCCCCGCCACGAGCCGCGTTCGCCCGGAGCGGATGAGCACGCCCTGCCAGAAGCGCCGGTAGCCGATGGCCGCCGGCCAGGGCAGGAAGCACCACAGCGCCCCGTACGTCAGGTTCGCGAGGTCCTCGGGAAGCCCGAGCACCCCCAGCATGAGCCCGCGGTGCACCGACGGCACGAGCACGGCGAGCAGCATCAGCGTGGAGAAGGCGTTCAGCCCGTGCGCGAACGTCCGCAGTCGACGGTAGGAGACGGCGTCCTCCACGAGGGCCGTGGAGGCGCTCAGCAGCATGATGACCGGCGCCTCCACCAGCACCGCGAGTGCGATCGCGACGCCGTACGCCGCCAGCCCCAGCGTGGGCTCCGGCAGCCGCGCTACGACCGCCGCCAGGTAGGGTCCCTCGACGGCCATCATCAACCATGTAGCGGCCAGCGGAGCCCAGAAGGCGAAGATCCGGCGGGGGGAAAGGTCCGTGGAGGCGGTCAGCGGAAGAGATCCTCGAGGCGCTCGAGCGACCACGTCCACCCGAGGCGGTGTCCCTCGGCGGCCTCGGCGGCGGGGAAGCCTTCATGCGCGACGACGACTTCGGTCGACGCTCCGTCGTCCCGGAACTCGACCGTGACGAGCGTCTCGCCGACCGCGGCTTCGCGCTCTTCCCAGTCCCAGGTATACACGAGCCGGCTCGGAGAGGCGATCTCGCGGTACACTCCGAACGCCGTATGAAGCGTTCCCGCTTCCGCCTCGATGAGAAGGCGGTAGGCCCCGCCGGGCACAAGATCGACCTCCGATTCACGGATCGTCGCGCCCGGAGGGCAGGACCACTGCCGGATCCGGTCCGGTTCGGTCCAGGCCCGGAACACCGCCTCGCGAGGCGCGGGGATCACTCTCCGGACGCGGCAGCGTCGATCGGCGGAAGCCGTCATCTGAAGTCTCCTCGGAGTTTGGGGCGGATCCGGCGCAAGATCCCGGGCGGAATCCCGGGTGGAGTCCCGCGCCGAGATTCTGCGGCGAAGCTGGCGCAAAGGGAACCCGCGGGATCAGGTTGTCCATTCGTAGATGGTTGGCGACTCGTCGGGCAAGGATACTCCCTCGATCGTGAATCGTTCGTGATTTCCCGGAAGCTGCTCCTTCCAGCCGTCGTCTTCGGTCTGTGGGCGCCTGCCGAAGCGGCCGCCCAGGGATCTCCCTCGAACCGGGACCGGTTTGCCCTGTTTACCGCCTGCCGCCCCATTCCGGTGGAGGTCTTCGTCACGAACACCGGCGGCCCGGCCGGCATCACGACCCCCTCCGTGGAGAGCATGGCGACGAGCCGGCTGCAGGCGGCCGGCATCCTCGCTCTCGCCGGCTCGCCGGGCGGGTCCTCCACGCTCCAACTGTCCGTCTTCGTCAGCGCACAGAGACTTTCCGCGAGCGCCATCGTGACGGTCTACGTCATCCGTTTGCGTCTCCTGAAGCTCCTTTACGACCATCAGAGCGACCCTCGGACGGTAGAGGCCGGGCGCCTCCCGGCGGGTTCCGCGGGCGCCGCGCCGGACTGGCTGAACTGGGCGCCGACGTGGGAAACGCCGCAGCAGGGAATCGGCTTCTATCTCGGACGCGACGGGGATCCCGTCACGAACCTGGTGGCCAGGATGCTGGACGAGTTCGTGCGCGAATACGTGCGCGTCAACGCGGATTCGTGCTAGCGGGCCGTGACAGGAACCCCGCTAGTCGATTGCCGCCGGGCGCGGCGGAGACCTAAGTTACGCGATTCCGCGGTGCACTGACCCGGCTACGCGTGCACCCATTCCGAGAGGATCGCCGTTGCGCAAGCTCCGCGTAGGTATCGTGGACCTCGTTTCGAAGGGACCCACGAAGGCACTGTACGCCAAGGTGATGCACGCGAACCTCGCGAGCATCATGCCGCAGGTTCTCGGCGCGTGGTGCGAGGAAGCCGGGCATGATGTGAGCCTCGTCTGCTACACCGGCTTCGAGGACCTCGTCGAGGAACTCCCGCAGGACATCGACCTGCTCTTCGTGAGCGCTTTCTCGCAGGGAGCCCAACTCGCCTACGCGATCAGCGAGATGTTCCGCCGCCGGGGCGCCGTCACCTGCATCGGGGGCCCGCACGCCCGCTGTTATCCCCAGGATGCGCAGAAGTACTTCGACTACGTGTTCGGATTCACGGACAAGGAGACGCTCAACGGAGTCCTGGACGACTGCCAGCCGCAGCGCCCGCTCGGCCGCCACGTGACCGCCGAGACGCAGCCGCTCTCGCTGCCCGGGGTGCGCGCGCGCTGGAAGTTCATCGAGGCGACGCTCGAGAAGGCGCCGCTGTTCAAGATCGTCCCGATGCTCGGCAGCCTCGGGTGCCCGTACACGTGCAGCTTCTGCATCGATTCGGTCATCCCCTACCAGCCGCTCGACTTCGACGAGATGCGGGACGACCTCCGCTTTCTCGCGAAGAAGATGAAGCGCCCGATCGTCGGCTGGCACGACCCCAACTTCGGGGTCCGGTTCGACGACGTGCTGGGGGCCATCGAGGAGGCCGTCCCTCCCGGGACGATCGAGTTCATCGCGGAAAGCAGCCTCTCGCTCCTGCCCGAGCCGCGGCTCAAGCGCCTCGCGAAGGCCGGTTTCCGCGCGATGCTCCCCGGCATCGAGTCGTGGTACATGCTGGGGAACAAGTCGAAGTCGCGGAACCGTCACGGCATCGAGAAGGTTCGGCAGGTGTCCGAACACTCGAATCTCATCACCAGCTACATCCCCTATCTGCAGACCAATTTCGTCATGGGTCTCGACTGCGACGAAGGCCCCGAGCCCTTCGAACTCACGAAGCGATTCCTGGACGCCTCACCCGCCGCCTTCCCCGGCTACTCGCTGCTGACGTCGTTCGGAGAGGCGGCGCCGCTCAACCTCGAGTACCAGCAGGAAGGGCGGGTGCTCGGCTTCCCGTTCCACTTCCTCAACAACAATCACGCGATGAACCTCAAGCCGAAGAACTACGAGTGGATCGAGTTCTACGACCGCGTGATCGACCTCACGCAGTACAGCTTCTCGAAGCGGGCGGTCTGGCGTCGGCTCCGGGCCAACCGGGGCGGGATCCCGAGACTGCTGAACGCGGTGCGAGCCCTCTCGTCGGAGGGGAACGGGAGGATCGCGTACTACACGACCGTGCGCGACAAGCTCAAGTCGGACCGGAAGTTTCGGGACTACTTCGAGGGGGAGACGCAGGAACTGCCGCAGTTCTACATCGACCGGGTGAAGCACGATCTGGGACCGCTGTGGGAGTTTCTTCCCGAAGGCGCGATCGAACACGACCCCTACGCGTACATCAAGAGCACCGGGGGCAAGCCGCCGGTGCAGGCGCGGGCCGGGGCGCTCGTCCACTGACGGGCTGACCGCACCGGATCGGCCTGGCCCGGGTCGGCCCGGGGCGCCGGCACGTGCGGCTTGAGGGCAGATCGGCACACATCGACACGTCATGTCACGCGCATTCGTCAACGAAGACGCCGTTCACGAACCCGAGCCTCGGTACGGCCTTCCATCGCGTGAGTCGCCCCGCTTCGACGCCGCTGCGGCGCGCGCTCTCCTCGAGGGCGCCCACATCGGCAACACGCGGAGCGCGGAGACGGCGACCGGCTGCGATTGGGGCGATCCGGCGCTGGCCCCGCACGTTGAGGATCTGATCCGCGAGGCGGAGGGACTGGGGGACGAGCGCATGGCTCGCCTCGGCCGCCGCTATCTGCGGGCCGCGCGCCGCTAGGTTGCAAGGTCCTCACGGCAGCGTCACAACGGGGATGGGTCGCCGCGGTCCGCCTGAGCAACGGCGCGAGAGCTCAAGCACTCATGGGAGGAGTCAGCCGTGGGAGGAGTCAGCGCCCCTGCATCGGCTTGGGCCAATTGAAAGTTCAATCTTGAATCGGCCCAACGCTTCACAGGGACTCCCGGGAACCCCCGGGCACCTCAGGTTGCAGCCACGTCGGCGGACCCGTGGCGAAGTGCGGGAGAGGGAGCCAGGATAGCTTCCCGAGGTTCGCGACCGTGGGTGGAGGCGAAGACTTGGATCGGATACCCAGGCTGCTCGCCGGCATAACCGGCACTGCGGCCGCGCTTTTCTATCGCGTCGGCCGACACGGGCCTCCACTCCCCGAAGGGCCGCTGATCGTGGCGGCCAACCACCCCAACAGCCTGGTCGACGCGCTGCTGATCTTCCGCTGCAGCGACCGCATCACGCGGCCGCTGGGTCGCGCGCCCCTCTTCGACAGGGCCCTTCTGGGTCCGGTGCTGCGCGCGCTGGGCGGGATACCGGTCTACCGGAGGGAGGACGATCCCGAGGCGACGCACCGCAACGAGCAGATGTTTCGGTCCGCGGTCGACGCGCTGCGCGGGGGTGGCGCAATCCAGATCTATCCCGAGGGCCGGAGCCACTCCGAGGCGCACCTGGTGGAGTTCCGCACGGGCACCGCCCGGATCGCGCTGCAGGCGGAGGAGGGGGCCGACTGGGGGCTCGGGCTGTCCATCGTTCCCGTGGGGATCACCTATGCGGCCAAGGAGTTGGCGAGGACCGAGGTCGCCGTGCGCTTCGGCGAGGCGTTCGGGTGCGCGGACCTGAGGGATGCGTACCGGGAGAACCCCGTCGCCGCGGTGCGCCGGCTCACTGACCGGATCGAACAGGGGATTCGCCGCCAGACCCTGAACTTCGACCGCCACCGCGACCGGATCCTCGTGGAGGTGGCGGAGCAGCTTTACGTGCGCGAGTCGCGGTGGGTCCCGTGGCGGGTCCGGGAACCGCTGGGTACGCGGTTTCCTCGCCTTCAGCGCTTCGCGCGGGGGCTGGAATGGATCCGCGGATCGCACCCGGAGGCACACCGCCGCCTGATCGAGAAGGTGGAGCGGTACGCCGCGCTCAGCGACGAACTCCGCGCCGGCGAGGGGGACGTGCCTCGCCGTTTCAAGTTCTTCCCGGTCGCAAGATACGTCCTCGTGCGCGGGACGCTCCTGGCGCTTGGGCTTCCCTTCGCGATCGCCGGATCCCTGCTCTGGGTTCCCGTAGCCCGGCTTCCCGGCTTCGTCGTCCGGCGCGCGAAGGCCGAGTTCGAGGTCACGGCGACGATCAAGCTGGCGACGCTCCTGGGCGGAACGCTGGCGGCCTGGATCCTGTGGCTGGCGCTGGGCTACCTGGCGGGCGGGTGGACGCTTGCCGCGGTGGCGGCCGTGCTGGCCCCCGCGTGCGGCTTCGCGGCCATGCTGTGGGTGGAACTCGCCCAGGAGGTCCGCGAGGACACCGCCCTCTTTCTGCGGCTCCAGGGCCGCCCGGAGCTCCGCAAGCAGTTCGCCGAGCTGCGCGCGGAACTCACCGAGACCTTCCGGCAGCTGGAGAAGCGGTGGATGGAAGAACGGCAGGAGCGCGCCCCGAAGGAGTCGGACGAACGCCGTACCTGAGGATCGTGCGGTACTCGTCCGGGTCGCCCGGTCCGGCCATGGTCGGGCCGAGGACGTACTCCTCCTCGTGGCCGCCGACCGTTTCGTAGCCTTCCGTTTCGACGAAAGCCCCGAGCCGCTCGATCGTTGGCCGTTCGGCGTCGTAGGGGCCGATGTGGAGGATCTCGGCAACGGTTCCGTATTCCCACGTCGCGATCGAGGCGGTCACGCCGTCCGGCGCCGTGTGCTCCGGCAGCGAGTGCACGGCTTCGGGGATGGGGAGCGCATAGCGGCCGATCCACTCGCCGCGCGGGATCCGGTCGAGCCCGTCCTGCCAGCGGGCGCGCGCGACGGGAGGCGTGAAGCCCGTCGCCGCTCCGGTCGCCGCTCCGCTTGAGAAGTAGAGTTGGAAGAGGAGTCCGAATGCCGCGTCGCCGATCTCGTCGGGGTCGCCGACGGCGCGCACTTCCAGCACCCGCTCGTCCGCCCGCTCCACGATGCGCGGTTCGACCAGGTGCTCGTACGCGGCGGGGTCGACTCCCTGCGCTCCGAGGTCGGCCGCGTCGGCGGCCGCACTGAGGGACCATGCCAGGAGTAGGTGGGCAGACCGCAAAACACTGGCGGCGCGACGGGTCATTAGGGATCCAGGATCGGGATGCCCATGGCTTCGGCGGCGCCAACCATGCGCTGGTCGTAGCTGGCAAGTTCGACGGCTTGGCCACGCCCGCGCAGAAACTCCAGCGAAGCCAGGTGAAGCCCGTCCAAGGTCCGAACCGGGACCGGGAACGCGTTAAGCGCCCGGGTTAGCACGGGCGGCGCCAACTCCACCAATGAGACTCGAGCGAGCAGCGAGTGTGCGGCCTCCGACCGCGATGACGCCAACTCCCTCGCGTGCAGAGTTGTCCAGATCTCGTACTCCAAAAGGCGGCTGGAGACGAGGTTCTCGGCCCAGAAGGCGGTCGCCGGACGGCGATCTTCGGCGAGCAAGTGGGCCAGGGCGACCGAGGTGTCGACGTAGATCACCGATCGCTGCGGTGGCCTTCCAGTTCATCGAGCAACTCGGATAGCGTGGCAACCGGCGGCCCGCCTCGGGGAGGCTCGGAACCCGGGGCGAGAGCGGGCGTCAGCCAACCCTTCCGCACCGCATCGGCGAGCATGGCGTCGGCGAGGACCGGGCTTCGCGATGCACGCGGCGGACCGATCTCCGCGACCACGCGGTCGCGGTCCGTGACGAGTACGGTCTCGCCCGCCGCGGCGAGACGCACGTATTCGCTCAGCTTGCTGTTCAGCGTCTTGATGCCTACGGATCTCATGTTCTAGAAGTAGCTACCAGTAGCGACTTACGTCAAATGGTGGCCTCGGATTCGTGGCGGATGGTCCACCAGACGGCTCCGAGCGCGGCGGCGCTGGCTAGGAGGTGGAGCGCGAGGCCGATCTCCTCGGCGGATTCGAGGGCGCCGGCGCGGTCGAGGAGGAGGCGCCAATCGTGCGGGTGACCCCCGATCAGGGGGAGGGCGAGGCGGTTCGCGTCGGCCATGTACTCCGCCGTGTACATGAGACTCTCGGCCGACCACAGCGCGCTCACCGCCGCCGGCACAGCCTCCCCCCGCCGCCATAGTCGGAACGTGATGTAGAGGGGCACGGCAAGCTGGAGCAGCGGCCCCGCCAGCACCCCGAGTGTTTCCCCGAACAGGAAGAAGACGAGGTGGCCGGCTTCGTGGATGAGGAGGTTGCTCCCGTCCACCCAGTGGTAGCGGTAGAAGAAGACGAGCCACGCCGCGTACACGCACATGACGACGAGCCCCACCCGCCGGGGCCCGACCGTCTTCCACAGGTACGAGAGAATCTTCACGCGGGCGCCCCCCCGCCCCCGCTATCCGTTCGGCGGCCAGTCGGGCAGCGCGCGACCCGTCGTCCACGGCACCCCGGCATCCTCCAGCCGCCTCTCCAGCGCCGGCAGGTCCGTCTCGATCAGCTGCCGCATGTCGGGATAGAGCGCGGTGAAGGCGTCGTTCGCGATCCGGTACTGCTCGCGGTGCGTCTGCGTGGGGCCGTGCAGGCCGTTCCAGTGGCCGCGCACGACCTGGTTCACGCGGGACACGATCCCCGGCATCTCCGGCTCGGCGCGGGAGGCCCGCGTGCGCGAGCCGTTCAGCGTTTCCTGGAGGTCGAGGAGCCGCAGCTCGAGCGCGCGGGCCTCCTGCCGGAGGGTCGGGTCGGCTGACGGCCAGCGGTCCAGGGCCTGCTTCATGGCCGTCACGCGGGCCATCGCGGCCGCCGCCACACGCTGCGTCCCGGAGACGGCGCGGAGCAGCTCCCCGGTCTGGCGCTGGAAGGCGAGCACGGCCGCCCGGTCCTGGGGCGGGATCGCCGAGCCCCCCATGGGCGCGATCTCGAACGGCGTCGGTCCGACCAGCTCGGTCACCCCGCCGTCCACGCGCTGCGAGAGCGACACCGTGTAGCTCCCCGGCAGCGCCATGGGCCCGTTGCCGCCGCCGCCGCCGAACCCCCCGAAGCCGCCCCCGCCCCCCCCGCCGCCCGTGACCGGGTTGTAGCCCGGATAACGGTAGTTCCACGTCGCCCGGCGCATGCCCCGCGAGGTCGACCCGTTCACCGTGTTCACGATGTTCCCGTCCGCGTCCCGGATCGTGAGGAACACCCGCGGCGCCTCCTCCCGGTCCTCCGCCTCGAGTTCCTCCCACGTCGGATAGGGCGTGTCGTCTCCCCGCCGCTGCGCCCGCCGTTCCTCGGCCCGCCGCGCCGCTTCCCGCGTGCGCAGCGTCTCGCCCACGTAGTAGGTGAACGTGACCCCGAAGTCCGGGTTGTCCGCCGTGTAGAAGTCCGACCCGCTCGTCCCGCCCGGGCTCCACCTCAGGAACATCTTCCCGTCCTTCACCTCGAAGATGTGTCCCTCCGAGGCGAGGATCTCGTCCGAACGCGCCGCGAGCTCGCGCAGCGGCGTGTAGTCGTCCACCACGTAGAAGCTGCGCCCGAACGTCGCCGCGACGAGGTCATCCTCCCGCTTCTGGATCTCGAGTTCGCGCACCGGGATCGTCGGCAGCCCGCTCCCCAGTTCCAGCCACGACGCCCCCCCGTTCACCGACGCGAAGGCCGAGAACTCCGTCCCCACGAACAGGAGGTCCGGCTCCACATGGTCCTGCACGATCGTGAACGCGGGCCCGTTCTCCGGCAGGTCTCCCGAGATCGAGGTCCACGTGACGCCGCGGTCGGTCGACTTGAGCACGTAGGGCCGGAAATCCCCGCGCTTGAAGTTGTTGATGACCGCGAACACGGTGTTCGGGTCGTGCAGCGACGCCTCCACGTCGTGGACGAAGCTCGTGTCCGGCACGCCCGGGAACGTCTCCACCGCGCGCCAGTTCTCGCCTCCGTCCTCCGTCACCTGCACGAGTCCGTCGTCCGTCCCCACGTAGATGAGCCCCTCGGCGAGCGGCGACTCTGAGATCGACACGATGTGCCCGAACACCGAGGTCGAGCGGTTCTTGCCCACCGCGTCCACGCTCCACACCCGGCCCATCACCTCGAGCTGGTTGCGGTCGAGGTTCCGCGTGAGGTCGCCCGAGATCGGCCGCCAGGTCGAAGCCTGGTCGTCCGATTGGAAGAGGATCTGCGCCCCGTAGTACAGACGGTGGTTGTCGTGCGGGGACATGTGGAGCCCCGCGTCCCAGTACCAGCGCAGCGGGGGACCGTCCGCGTCCTCCTGCGGCTGGATGTCGAGCCGCTCCTTCGACACGCGGTCGAAGCGCGACAGCACGCCGTTCTGGAGCTGGGAGTAGATGATGTCCGGGTTCTCGGGGTCGATGACGGGGTCGAAGCCGTCGCCCCCCAGCGTCACGTACCAGTCCGAGTTCCGGATCCCCGCGTTGTCGGCCGTCTGCGAGGGGCCGCCGAGCGTGTTGTTGTCCTGCGTCCCCCCGTACACGTAGTAGAAGGGCTCGTCGTTCGAGGTCGCGACCTTGTAGAACTGGGTGAGCGGCAGGTTGCTGAAGAAGTTCCAGCTCTCGCCGAAGTCCCACGTCTCGTACAGTCCCCCATCGTTGCCGAGGATGAGGTGCTCCGGGTCGTCCGGGTCGAACGCGATCGCGTGGTGGTCGACGTGGACGCCCTGCGTCGGGAGCCGCCCCCAGGTCTCCCCGCCATCCTCCGACATCTGCACGAACGTGTCGAGCGAGTAGATGCGGTCGAACCGGTGCGGATCCGCGTACAGTTCGTGGTAGTACATCGGCGCGCCCGACTGGTAGCGGGACGTGCGCGACCAGTTCTCCCCCATGTTCTCCGAGCGGAAGGTGCCGCCCGCGTCGCCGCTCGCCTCCACGATCGCGTACAGGACGTCCGGGTTCTGGGGCGAGATCGCGAACCCGATGCGCCCCTTGTCCCCCGAGGGAAGGCCGCGGTTGATCTCGCGCCACGAGTTCCCGCCGTCGGTCGACTTGTGGATCCCCGAGCCCGGCCCGCCGTCGATCATCGTCCACTGGTGGCGCCGCCGCTGCCACGAGGTCGCGTACATCACGTCCGGGTTCCGCGGGTCGAAGTAGACCTCGTTCACCCCCGTGTGCTCGTCGATCTCGAGCACCGGCTCCCACGTCTCGCCCCCGTCCGTCGTCCGGTACAGCCCGCGCTCGCCGCCCGCGTTCCACAGCGGCCCCTGCGCCGCGACGAACACGACGTCGGAGTCGTCCGGGTGGACCGAGATCTTGCCGATGTGCTCGGAGGTCTCGAGCCCCACGTTCCGGAACGAGCGCCCTCCGTCGATCGACTTGTACACGCCGTCCCCGTACCCGACCGAGCGCTGTCCGTTGTTCTCCCCCGTCCCCACCCAGAGCGTGAGATGGTCGTTGGGATCGAGCGCGATCGCCCCGATGGAATACGAGCCGTAGTTGTCGAAGATCGGCGTCCAGGTCGTCCCCGCGTTCGTCGTCTTCCACAGGTTCCCGGAGGAGGCCGCGACGTACCACACGCTGCGGTCCGTCGGATCCACCGCGATGTCCGCGATCCGCCCGGAGGCGAGGGCGGGGCCGATGCTCCGCCAACCGATCCCCGAGATGAACCCGGAGTTCAGTTCGGGCGGGTCGTCCGCGTCGTCATCCTCCTGGGCGGCGAGCGTCCCGGGACCCGCGGGGGTGCCGGGGAGGCCGAGGGCGCCGAGACTCGCCATCCCCGCGAGCAGGAGGGTCGGGAAGCGGGAGATGGCGCCGCAACGGGCGCGCGGGTTCGCGCGGAAGCTCTCGAAATCGATCATGATCGCACCTTGTGCCGGTGGCGGGTGGCTATCGGGCAGTGTCGCCTGTGGAATCCGTGGCCCGGGAAGGTCGGGTCGGGGACGGGAGGCGGGCAACCCGTGCCGAGGTCAGGCGGGGTCGGTCCCGGTGCCGGGAAGGGGGACGCCGAACACGCGCCCTTCGATGCGGGCGACCCGGTCGGCCATCGGGACCCGCGTCTCGACGAGTTCGTCACGAACCGCGTCGATGCGATCGCCGAGACCCTTCTCCAAGCCGCGGAGTTCGGTGCGCAAGTCCGCGATCTCCGCCTTCAAGTCCCTGCGCAGGCGGCTCTCGGCGCCGCGCAAGATGCGAGCCAGAGCGGCGGTAGCGCCGACGGTCAAGCCCACCAGCAGCGTGATATCGCTAAACAAGTCCGGTCCCATGGTGCTGCGCGGCCTCCGCGGAAGATTCGTGTACGGTCGAGGACCGCGGCCCTGCGGGCCCCGACTCACGCCAAACCTCCGCTCGCCAATCAACGCGCCATCATCCCGGGAGTGGGTTACGCCCCGTACTTCAGATAGCCGCGCGTCGGGCGACTCTCGATTTGTCTGCGGGTGAGAGTATCGAGGCGGCCGCCGAGACGCCGCTCCAGGTTCCCCACCTCGTTGCGGATCTCGTGGCGAAGCCGACACCTCAATTCGTTCCGGATCTCCTGCCGAATCTGCTCCTGTACTTCGCGCTGCATCTCCCGATGGCGCTGATCGATCCTCGCTTCGAGTTCACGCTGCCTGCGCTCCCGGTCCCGGATCTTCCCGTCGCGCAACAGCAGGATCCATTGGACGGCGGCAAACACGCACGCGATCACCGCTCCGCCGATAGAGATGGCGGTGCCCACCCATTCGGTAATGTATCACCCCCTCCCTTCGCGTCCCGACGTCGCAGACGGCGCCGATATCGTCGCCCGGAGCTGGCTTCGCCCGCGAAACGAGGTTCCAACGTGCCACCCCGTCGGGACCGCATCAACTGCTCGCAACCGCTGGGCCGAAACGTCGCGTCTTTGATCTCCCAACGGCTGACTGACGGTCGCTCCGCAGCAGCCGAGAGAGGGTCCCACACCTAGGCATCTGACTCTCGCGCGCGGATACAGGCGACCTGTCGGGCTAGACGCCGGCGTGCCGCTACATAACTTTAGAGATCATGATTAAAGAAGATGAGCCGATTGGCTTGACGAAGATTGAGCGGAAGGCGCTCAATCGACTCGGTCCTGCGCGGATCCTCCTTGCGGCGGTTCCGGGGGGCATCAAGACGCTAGCCGAGGCGTTCGACGTCTCACCTAGCCGGGTGAGCCAAGTGCTCCGAGAGAACCCGCTGCCCACGGAATGGGCGGAGGTGGCGGCGGAGCTCATTGGGTGTGGTCCGGCGGAAGTCTACCGGCAGCTCGACCACAAGCCGTTGGTTTCCCGCTTCGGGTCACCTCCGGACATCGTTTGGATTGACAGAAGAGAGGAGGATTCAGAAATGACGAGTCTCAAGGAAGACCCCATCGACCGAGCGAACCGACGAAGGCTAGAGAGTGACAAGAAGTGGATCAGCGCGTCGTCACGTAAGGCCGCGGACCAGCTCTTGGCTGGCGCACGGGAGGAAGCGAACCGTCTCGTCGGGTGCGAGGCTGATCTCGAGCATGACGACCGAACGCTGGGAGTCTCGCTAGATCGACTGGTGCTCCGTTATGCCGGCGCGGCGGTGTACGTGGATTGCTATCGCGCCCCGGATCCGACCGCTCCGGCGTGGCCCTTCCCCGTGGTCGGAATTTGGAAGGAGGGCGGACGTTTCCGACACGCTAGTCCTCGTTGCACCGAGACGGTGTACTTCCGCGTTGTCCCGGCGGTCGGCGACGGGAGCCGATGGCACTGGCGCGTCGTCGGTTCGGGACCCAATGAGGGCATCGAAGAGGATCTCGATGGTATGGTTATCACGATCTTCGAACTCCTTACGAGCGACTCAACCAAAGGGGATTAGTCGGCGCAGACGTTCCGCAGGATCTTCTGCGCGCTCTTCCCTCGATGATCTCACCGGGATCGAGCGAATAACCCTTGTTTGTGAACGGGCGTTGCAACGCAGTCTGTCGTCTTGGGAACGGCCCTTTTAGCATGGATGATCTCGTCTCCGACGGGCCGTGTTTCTCAAGCAGCACGGGGCTGTGTTCTCCAGAATCAACCCAGCGCCGCGTCTCGTCCTGACGGGGGGTGGTGCCAGGAAGTTCTTGCGAACGTTCCGCAGGATCTCTGGAGCCCGCCTCCGTCCAAGAAGGGCGGCGCGCCTTGGCGTGCGAGCCGCGGCTCGCCGAGCGGCGCGGTGGTGGCAGAGGCCGCGCCCGCGAGGACCGCCGGGAAGCGGGCAGTGTATGGCAACGGCTGCCACGAAGGCGAGGTGCCCCTCTCTGCCAACACCCGCGAGACACGGGAGGAAAAAGAGTGGACTTACCCCGGCGGTCTCAAGCGGTGAACGCAACATCTTGGCAGCGGCTGTTCAACTGCCGGGAGGTATGCGATGCGCCAACGGGAGAAGTACGGGAGGCTGAGCGAGGCGGACCGGCTTGAGATCGGGGACCGGATCAAGAACGGGCAAACACACGCCGAGATCGCCGCGGCGGTCGGGTGTTCGACCAAGTCGGTCCAACGGCTGTTGATACGCACCGGCGGACTCGCGCCCCGGGGTCGAAATCGTTCGCCGCACCACCTTACGGTTGCCGAGCGGGAGGAGATCTCGCGGGGCCTGACGGCGGGAGACTCGTACCGGGCGATCGCCGGGCGTCTGGGCAGGGCGCCGTCGACGATCTCGCGCGAAGTTGCCGCCAACGGCTCGAGAGAACGATACCGGGCGTGGAGGGCGGAGCGACGGGCGTCCGGGAAGGCCCGGCGCCCGAAGGTGGCGAAGCTCGCTCGAAGCCATCGGTTGCGGCGGAAGGTGGAGCGTCTGCTCGCCGAGCGCTGGTCTCCGCAGCGGATTGCCCATCGCCTTCGGCTCGACCGTCCCTCGGATCCTGAGATGCGCGTGTCTCACGAGACGATCTACCAGTCGCTGTACGTGCAGACGCGGGGCGCGCTCGGAAAGGAACTCACGGCCTGCCTGCGCACCGGCCGTACGCGACGACGATCCCCGAGGCACAGGCCCGGAGAGGGGCGGCTGAAGGACATGGTCTCCATCTCCGAGCGGCCCGCCGAGGCCGCGGACCGGGCCGTGCCGGGCCACTGGGAAGGGGACCTGATCCTCGGCAAGCTGGGACGATCCGCCATCGGCGTCCTCGTCGAGCGCCGCAGCCGCTACGCGCTCCTTCTGCACCTTCCCGGCGGGCGGACCGCCCCGCATGTGCGCCGCGCGCTGGTCGAGCGGATGATCACGCTGCCGGAGCAGCTCAGGCGTTCGCTCACCTGGGACCAGGGCAAGGAGATGGCCGAGCACGTCCGCTTCAGCATCGAGAGCGGCGTGTCGGTCTACTTCTGCGATCCGCGCAGCCCCTGGCAGCGCGGGACCAGCGAGAACACCAACGGCCTGCTCCGCCGGTACTTCCCCAAGGGCACCGATCTCTCCGCGCACTCGCAGGCGGACCTCGATGCCGTCGCCCGGCAACTCAATGGTCGCCCTCGACAAACCCTCGACTGGCTGAAACCATGTGAGGTCTTCGCCGGGACCGTTGCGTTGACCGCTTGAGACCGCCGGGGTAAGTCCATCCCCACTACGACGTGGACGTGCTGGCGGCTCTGCACGAGTCGGGCACCGCAAAGGACGGACGGGTTGATGGCGATTGAGCGGCTGATGAAGATGCTAATCGAGGCGAACCGGGAGGGCCGGCAGATCCCGGAGGAGGAGCTGGCGACGGCTGCGGTCGAGGAGATGGTGGTGGCCCGTGCGGACATGGGCTTCAAAGCGGGGCTCTCTGCCGCAGCCGGGGTTCAGCAGCTGGCGGACGCGGGGAAGTGGAAGCCGGACGCACAGGCGGGGGCGGCGGGGCTGAAATTCATCGAGGCGAAGCGGCAGCAGCATCTGGCGAAGGTCCGGGACGACCTGGCCGCGTCACAGGCGCGCTCGGCGCTGAACCAGAAGGCCGACGCCGATGCGTAGGCTCGTCGCGGTGCTGGCGCTGGCCGGCTGCGGCGGGGGAGAGGCGCTCATGCGGCCGGAGCCGCCGGCGCCCCCTCCCCCGCCACCCCCGGCCCCGGCCTACGTTCGGGCTCTGATCGGGGACGGGCCGGCGGACATCTTCGACCGCTGGCCGGTGGTGATCGGCGGCGACACGGTGGTCTCGACCCGGACGGGCGACGTGCAGCTCGAGGTGGAGCGGGACGCGCCGCTGACCGTGCACGTGGCGCTCGAGGCGGTCGAGCGGCGGTACTGGAGCGCGGACGCGTACGGCTACCGCAACACGGCCTACGGACACTCCGGACTCCTCTCGATCCTCGACACGGTGGCCGTCGCCGCGGGGAGCCACACGGCCCTGGGCGACACGGTGGCCGTCGAGCTGCGGCACCGCCGGGACTTCGGGCTCTGGTTCTGGCTGAACGTGGGCCCGCAGGGGCAGGCGGGACACGAGGTCGTGATCGAGGACGCGGCGTCCGGCGCGGTGCTGGAGCGGGTGGTGACGGACAGCCGTGGCGAGGCTTTGGTGAGGCTGTCCCATTCTCCGCACGTTTTCCAGGCGGACTCTCTCGTGTCGCGCTGGGATCTGACGGGTCTCGAGTGCGGACGGGGCGCGGGGGTGCGCCGGATCCCGATTGGCCGTTACGTGGAGCAGTTCCACACCGGGAATCTCGTAGGGAAGCGGTACGGAGCGGCATGCGAGTTGGCACCATGATGACCTTCGAGCCGGGTACGACGCTCGAGGAGCTGCACAAGGGGGCTGATCGCCCAGCGTGGCGAGATCGAGGCGTTCGTGCTGCTGATCGAGGACCTGTGCCCGAAGCTGCGGGTTGGCGGCGAGTACGAGGGCGAGTCGCTGTCGGATATGCTGGGCGATCTCAGGAAGCCGCGTACGGACGTGCACTGCCCGAAGTGCGAGAGCGCGCTCGACCCGCTGCAGGAGACCGCCGAGTGTCCTGCCTGCGGCCACGGAGCGCCGCCGGCGCCCCACGTCCCGGCGCATTTCGGGATTGAGAAGCCTGCCCAGCGTGTCGAGCCGTGGCACTGCTCCTTTCGGTCGTTACACAGCGCGACGTTAACCCTCGCTGTTCTACAGTTTCGCCAGCTTGTCGAGGATTATCCGATATTCTGCGATGAAGTCATCGATCTGATTCGCACCCTTCGCGTAGAAATCCGACGAATCTATACCGTGCTCGTGCGTCAACCTGAGGTCCTCGCGCACCTTTTTTATCGTGTGAATCTGGATCTCCTGGCCCTCGTTTCGGTACGGTATCTGTGCAGTGAACGGCTGTCGTCGTAGTCGAATCCCACGCCGTTTCCGGACTGGACCACGCTCGATCCTGACCTGTCCGTTTTTTCCGGGCGATCCGATCTCACAGCCGTAGGCTTGGAGGATTCGCCTGAATTTGCGGAAGGGGAGAACGTTCTCGCCCTTGTCAACGATTCTGGAATTTTCCCGGATCCATTTCGCGATGGCGTAGGCTTCGTGGTCGGCCATCTCGCTTGTTACAGACGCTATGATCCGGTGGCGGGCGACCCTTATTACGAAACGAAAGAGCTCTTCTTCGGTGCAAGTGAGGACCAATCCGTTCCAGTCTAGGAACACTAGCGTCGAGACGATCGCAGTTCGCTTGTTCCCGTTGTGGAACGGGTGGTCGTGAATCAGCGCGTGAAGCAGGGCGCCGGCCGCAGTCTCCACGGTGGGATATTTTCGAGTATCGCCCATACCGGTCTGGGGGCGAAACAGAGCAGATGCCAGCAGGTCCGCATTGCGAACACCGGATGGCGAGATGGGATCGGACCGCTTGGCAAAATCCTCAACCAAACGCTCGTGAATAGTCGTAACGTGACCGTCATCGAGCCATCTCATGTCCTTGTTCTCGCGCCCCAGCTTGAAAAAGACCGGTGACGGAGGGCGTTCTTTGCTCTGCGGAGCAGTAGATTTCCTGTGTACCGACGACGGCGAGTCGACGAGAGTAGCACGGGGCGTTGCCGAGGGCGGGGTGGAAGAGATGCGCGGAGCCGGGGGACTCGGATCCTCGGAGACGGGCGGCGGAGGAGCAGGCACTGCACGTTCCGTGGGCCGGCCCGTCATCGGATTGATCCCCATGGAGAGTCCGAGGGCTTTCAGGTGCTTGATAGCACCAGGAGGGAGCCTCTTGGCGGCGGGACGAAGTGGGCAGCCGGCCATCGTAAGCCGGTGCCTGAGGTCCTCGGTGGAGATATTGAGGATGGTAGCCCAATACGAGATCGTCTGTAGTTGGCGCTTCGAGGCAACGCCAATCCTGGCCTGTACGTTCTTCAGGTGGCCGAATGGTACGGCGTCTCGGGGCTCAAGGATGTGGTCAAGACCGAGATCCCAGAGCACCAGCAACACCTCATGGACGTCGATCTCCGCCTCGTTGGCGAGCGCAAGAACCGTTGTGGACTTTCGGGTCACTCGAATCCTCCGGTCAGCACGGAGCCGTCCGTGAGCGGGAAGCATCATGGAAGGTCCGACCAAGTTGCAAGCATAAGATTGTTGCCGCGTGCCAATCGCACAAATCGGACCGCGAAAGGGATCCGCTGGGTGACAAGGACGCCAGATGCTGCAACAGTTCGACGAGCGGAACCGCGACCTCATCGTCAACGTGGACGGGACGCTCGTCCACCGGGACGAGGCCGGCGTGAGCTCCTTCGACCCGGTGGTGCAGGGGGGCGATGCCGTCTGGGAGGGGCTGCGCCCGTACGATGGGCGCATCTTCAAGCTGGCAGAGCACCTCGCCCGGCTCCGGTCCTCCGCCCGCGCGCTCGCCGTCGCCGACATCCTCCCGGACGAGGAGATCATCGAGGAGGTCCGCCGGACGCTCACCGCGAACCGCATGCGCGACGGGATGCACATCCCACTCACGCTGACGAGAGGCGCGAAGTTTACGGGCGGCATGGATCCGCGCCTCAACCAGTCGCGAGCCACGCTCATCGTGCTCGCCGAGCACAAGGCGCCGGTCTACGACCGGGTCGGGCCTGCGGCCTGGCCACGAGTTCGCTGCGCCGCTTTGGGCCGGACACGCTGGATCCGAGAATCCACCACGCGAAATCTCCTCCAGTCGATCCTCGCCAAGATCGAGGCGAACGCGGCCGCCGCCGCCGACGCGCGGAGGAGGCGTTCTGCGATGGCACAATGGGGGAACTGGCGAGCGTGACCGAAATCGACGGGCGGGTGATCGAAACGGATCCCCGGGGCCGCTCACGAAGCGCCTCAGCGGAGCGGCATCGACAACGGCACCCCCTCCCTTCGCAAAATGTCAAAATCACATCAATTGATAGTTTGCTGCGGGTGTCTCGTCCAAGGCTCCCGTAATCCATTGCCAGATAATATTTTGAATTGCTCTCGACATCGGCAGCGAATTGCTAGGACGAGCCCCGGAGGAGGATGTCCGGGTGCCATCTGTCAACTCTGCTGCGCCGCCGGGGTAACCCGACGCTGTCCCTCCCATCCTCCGGGGAAGGCGTGCCCCCGGTGCGGCAGCGGCCCCGACTGAGCCTGCGGCACTCCCTGCGGCGGCGCGGCTTATTCAACATCAGCGGTTCCTCTCGGCGGGGGTCGCCGGCGCGGATTTCGCGGGGAAATTCTCTCGCACGTTTCGCAGGATCTCTTTCGCGCTGCTGCTTTCCAGGATCTCGCGAGGATCCACCGAGTACCCCTTTCCGGTGAACCGAATGTTGCGACGCGGCCTGTCGTCTTCGGAACGGCGCTTTGACATGGACGATCTCTTCTCCTTTTCTTGGTTCTCTACGGATTTGCGCCCGGCAATGGTGCCAGCCGGAACGTAGAGTACGTGGTACGGGCAGACCACCGTGGTCGAGACCCGCGAGGGACGATCGGCCTCCGCCCCGTCGATCCGAACCAAGCTTCCGGCAGGTCGTCAACGGGGCATCAAGCGCAAGCAGGAACGGGTGGCGGAGATCGGATCGCGGGCGTCCAGGGTCGCGTCGAGACGCACGCAAATCCGGCTCCCGCGCCTGCGGCCCGATAGTACCTTGTTCCCACCTCCACGAGGTGTTCGGACGACCTGTGCTGGCCGGATCCGGCGTGTCCACTCGGGCCCTCGTAGACCGCATCGACGCCGGCGAGGAAATCGCCGCCGTAGCCCACGACTACGATCTGGACGGGAGCAGCTCCACGACGCCGTCCTCTACGAGACGGCCGCGTAGACCGATTCCTATGCGTGAGCCTGGAAGACCTGTTCGCGGTGATACTTGAGGAAGTTCGGATGCGGGCGGTGCGACGGCATGTCCGGCACCTTCAAGCGGCGGTCCTCGTTGATGATGCGGAAGAAGTGGTCGGGGATCGCCCCCTCACGGAGCAGCAGCCTGTAGTCGTCGGCGATCGAGATGAGGCCGCGGTCAAACATCCAGTGCGCGGTGCCGGACAGCGCGAGGCCGTTGCGCATGCTGTCCGGCCCGCTCTCCGCGACGGGTTTGATGTGGGCGGCGTGAACCTCCGGGCGCCCGCCGCCGTTGATGATGCGGAGTCCCGTGATCGCGCAGGTGTTGTCGTACGCCGTTCGCACCGCTGTCGAGAAGACGCGGTCCCGGAAGGGCCTGCGTGAGATCTGCTCCACGATGCGCCGCTCCGTCTCCACCGGATCGCGCTCCATCAGCCGCCACTGCGGGCTCGCGAGGTCGTGGAACCCCGCCTGTAGAATCAGGTGGTACTCGGAGTCGCGAATCGTTCTCACGGCGCGGCCGAACCGCCCCTTGTTCGTGCTGCCGTCTGGCTTCTGGAGGTTCCGCTCGTAGTAGAGGCTTCCCTCACGGAAGGGGACCGGCCGGTCGAACTCCAGATAATCCTTCACATAGCCGTAGTAGTGGTCCGCCCGGCGGGGATCCGCGGCGATCCGCACAAGGCGAGCCGTGGCGAAGTAGGACATCCGCCCGCCGGAACTCGACAGGTGTGCGGTGGAGCGCCGGGGCTCGTAGTACACGATCCAGTCGCCCAACGCGCCCCGCGCGGCGTTGAGATACGTGCGCGGGAAGTGGTACCGCTGCTCCGGGAGATCGTCGTAGGCGGGGTCCACCTTCGTCGTGAAGACGGCCTTCGGCACGGCGCTACCGGGCCAACTCGGTCATCCCCGGACGCCGCGGCGGGGCGCCCAGCGGAAGCGTGTCGATCTCCCCGTCCATGTATTCCACGCGGGTCGCCAAGCTGAGATCCTCCCACTCGATCCAGTGCCGCCGGCGAAAGGGCGGCGGCCAGCCGATGGCCTCCTCGTGGACGAACCTGTAGCGCTCGTCGCCGTCCCGCCGGTACAGCGCCAGCGTGTCGGGAAGGCCGGAGCACTCACGGAATCCGCGCCAGAAATCTCCGGGCGCGTAGGACGTGACCTCGTCGTCTTCGATCCACGCATACCGGACCTGGAATCGTCCGATGCCGTCGGCCTCGAAGCGCCCATCCCCGGACTCCGCAGCCACGAGGCCGAGCGGTACGCCGTCGCGGTAGGCCCGAATCCATTCAGGAACCCGCCCGGAGACCGGCCACTCTTGCGGCGGCAGGTCCTCATCTCCGCAAGCGAACACGATGGCGTACCGGCTTTGATCTTGTGCTTTCCCCATTCCGCCTCCCGGCGTCCGATCAAGCCCCTCTCTCGGTCGCCATGATTCCAGGCACGACGCGAACCTCCCGTCCGTCCGGCGCCAGAAGATGAGACAGCGGCGTCGGCCTCATCAACCCCGGCCCCGATCTAGAGTGGCGGGCTGCGAAAGACCTCTCTGGAGTGCCATTCAACAAATAGGGGCGCGGGTGCCCGGGACGCAGTTCGGGGAGACCGAATCCGGCGGCCGGAGAACTCGATGAGCGACCCGGCGGCCTCGCCGCGTGACTCCCGCACCTCGTGAGAAACGAGCACGTTGAATCCCGTCCCCTTGCGCTCCTCCAAGCCAAGCGCGCCGCGGTCGAAGGCCTCGTGATGTAGAAGGCAGAGGGCGAGGCCGTTCACGACTTCATCGGGACCGGCGTGGGAATGCCATTGGATGTGCGCGGCTTCCAAGCCGAGCGGCTGTGCACCGAGGCGGATGTCGAGTTCGCACACCGCGCAGCGCTCCATGTATTCGTCGAGCACTGACCCGCGGAAAAGGGGATCGCGACGCCGTCGGCGTGCCAGGTACGAATAGAAGCTCGGCGGACCGAGTTCCCGCTCCCGCAGGGTCGGCGCTGCGGAGGCATCTTCCGCCTCACTCGCCATCCGCTCTCCCCGGATGCCGGCCGCCTCGCGGATCTCCCGGTGAAGAGATTCGGGAAAATGTCCGTGCAGGATCTCCTCCGCGGCTCGCCATGCGAGACCCGGATCGGCGCGAAGGAGGTCGTGCACTCTCTCCGGAAAGCCTCCCTCGACGCCCAGATCCCTCAACTGCCGAACGTACAGGTCTCCGCTCGCGTTCTTCCGAAGCTCCGCATACCGAGGGATCTCCCAGAGTCCATCGGAGAGCAGCCAACGGAACGGATACTGGGGACGAACGGCGCTCCCGGGTAACCCGAAGCGACGCATCAGGTCACCGACGCGCCGATCCACCTCGGCGTACCCGACCAGACGGTCGCGGTCGCGCAGCACGCGGCCCAAGGCGAACAGGAGCAGGAGCGGCTTGTGCGGCGCCCGCCTGCCCCGACGCGTATGAGTGTTGAGTTGCGCAAGGTGGCGGAGGAACTCGCCGGGAGTCATTGGTTCTGCAGATTCTTTCATCAGAACAAAAATGAGACGCCTACGATCACGTTCTCAACCCACGGCAGGCGCGGGTTGGCGGATGCGCTGCGACAATCAACAGATATCGTATCGAACGGCAGCTAAGTCCGCGGCGGAGCGACCCAATGCTCGTCACCAGCGGTATCCCACCGTGACGGACCACTCCAGCGGCCGGCCGTAGACGCGCTCCACGTAGGCGGCCGCCGTGTCGAAGGCGGAGTTGCCCGTCACGAGATAGCGGGTGTTCGTGAGGTTGCGGGCGGCGGACACCAGCTCCCAGCGGCCGTCTCCCGTCTGCAGGGCGAGCGACGCGTTGAGGAGGTGATAGCCTTGCTGGAAGATCTGGGGGGTGTTGATCGCGTCGTGGTGCTGGGCGCCGGTGTAGGTCCACTGGACGCGGGGCGTGAGGATGGTTCCACCGGAGAGGGTCGCGGCCCTGCCGACCATGAGGCCGTGGCTGAGGCTCGGGGTCTTGGCCAGCTTGTAGCCGGGGAGGACGGGGGTCGCGTTGTTTAGTACGCTGGGGCTGAGGCTGTCGTAGCGGGCGCGCATGGCGCCGAGGTGGGCGCGGATGTCCCAGCCGGCGCCGGGGAGCCACGCCGCCTCCACCTCCGCCCCTGAAATGTCCGCCGCCCCGCCGTTGAAGGTGATCGGGTTGAACGACTCGCGGATGAGGACCTGGATGTCGTCGTAGTCGGCCCGGAACAGCGCGAGATTCAGCCGCACGCGGCCACCGGACAACAGCGACTTGAGTCCAACCTCGTAGCTGGAGACGGTCTCCGGCTCGTAGGTGCCCGGAGCCGCGCCGGGAGAGTTGGGCTCGTGCCCGGCGGGCGGCGCGGGATAGCGGATGTCGAAGCCGCCGCTCTTGAATCCGTTCGAGAACCCGGCGTAGGCCGCCACGCCGGAGCTGAGCTGGTATCCCAACTTCGCCGTAACCGTCAGCGCCCCGAAGTCCGCGACGAAGTCCCGGCGCGGCAGCATGCGGTCTCCAGGCTTCATGGGGCCGGCCGGCGACAGGTAGATGCCGGCGGCCCCCGGCCACGTGGGGGCGAAGATGCTGCCCGTGCCCTGCGAGGCGTCCCCGAGCGCGTAGAGATCGGGCGTGAGCCCCTTCCGGTCTCTCGTGTACCGGCCCCCGAGGGTCAGCGACAGCGCCTCCGTGATTTCGCCGGTCACCTGGGCGAACCCCGCCACGGAGCGATTGTCGTAGTCGCCGCCGCTGCGCAGGGCTCCCGGCGGCACGATGACGGCGCTCCGTTGGTATCCGTGCTCGCGGAAGAGGTAGAGGCCGGTCTGCCAGTGTATGCGGTGGCCGATCGCGAGGCCGCTCACTTGCAGCTCCTGGCTGAGCTGGGCGTGGTCGAGCCATTCCTGCGTCTGAAGGATGTTGGCCGGCGTGTTGTCGGCGTCGCGCGAGGCCTTCATGTCGAAGCCGCGGTAGCCGGTGAGCGAGCGCAGCGTGGCCCACCCCACCGGCGACCAGGTCAGCTCGACGCTGCCGCCCCACGCGTCGAGTTCGGAGAAGGCGGGGAAGGTGCCCTCGGCGACGTACTCGCCCGCGAAGCTGTCCGGGCCGTAGCAGCCGGCGGCCCCCCCGGTGCTCGCGCCGGGAGGGGGGAGAGTGGGCGGACCCCCGGCCGGGTAGGCGGGGTTGATCGCCACCGCGCCGCAGCCCGGCAGCAGCCCGTTGCCGAAGGCCCCGAACGCCGCGCGGTCGTTGATGCCCCCCGACACCGTGGGCGCGCCGTTCTCCCGGCTGCGGGAATAGTCCGCCGCCGCGAAGAGTTGCAGGGTCTCGCTCGGCCGCCACGCGAGAGTGGCCCGGGCCGCCTGGCTGTCGTCGTCTCCCAGGTCGAGGCCGTCGTGGACCCGCGTCACGTAGCCGTCCCGCTTGCGGTAGGCCATGGTGACGCCGGCGAAGAGTCCGTCCGCCACGGGGCCGCTGACCACAGCCGTGGCGTGGGTCATGCGGTCGCTGCCGAACTGCGCCCGAAAGCTCCGGCGCGGTTGCTCACCGGGCCGCCGCGAGTGCAGCACCACGGCCCCGCCCACCGCGTTGCGGCCGAACAGCGTGCCCTGGGGGCCGCGCAACACCTCGACGCGCTCCACGTCGAGAAGGTCCATCACCGCCCCCACGGAGCGCGCCATGTAGACGCCGTCGACGTACACCGCGACGCCCGGGTCCGTCACGGGCAGGTAATCCACCTGCCCCACGCCCCGGATGAAGATCTGGGCCGCGGACTTCGTGCCCGCGAAGGCGCCCGAGGAGTTGAACGAGAGGTTGGGCGTGATGGCGCCCAGCTCGTCCGTGCTTCGGATCTGACGTACCTCGAGATCCCTGCCGGAGAAGGCGGAGATCGCGAGCGGAACGTCCTGCACGGACTCCCCGCGGTTTCTGGCCGTGACCACCACCTCCGGCAGGCGGCGCACCGAGTCCGGATCGGGCGGCGGCGGTTCCTGGGCGAGCGCGGCCGCCGGCATGACGGCCGCCAACGAAATCGTCGCCACGGTGCGCGCCCGAGTCCTCCGGGGAATCTCCATCATCGAAGTATCATCCCCGAATCGATCGGACCGCAAATTACATCTGACGCCCTCTGTTGCGCCGCTCCCCCTGCTCCGGGGCAGATCCGGGCGGATCGAACCGCGCGGCGACAGGGCACACCCTGACGTACTATCGGGTGGATTCCCACGAGCAAGGAGCTCGCATGGAGCGGATAGCGTGACGGACAAACCCGACTCTCCCGATTCGGACGCTGCGGGAGCCGAAGTCTTGGCGCCCGAGGCCGCCGACTCGTCCGGCAAACGCTCGATCGAACAGCAGTTCCGGGCCATGATAACTTCCGTCCAGCGTGGCCCGGCCCCCAATCCCATCGCGAAACACATGACGCCCGACGTCTTCGGCGCTCTGGTCGTCGGCTTCGTTGGGGGCTTCGGTTATGGGAAGAGCCGAAGCTGAATCGGGCCGGACCAACGGCGGGTTTCTGTGCTACAACAGTTCGACGAGCGAAATCGCGGCCTCATCGTCAACGTGAACGGCAAGCTCGTCCACCGCGACGAGGCCGGCGTGAGCCCCTTCGACTCGGTTGTGCAGGGGGGCGACGCCGTCTGGGAGGGGCTTCGCCTGTATGACGGCCGCATCTTCAAGCTGCGGGAACACCTCGCGCGGCTCCGGTCCTCCGCCCTGGCGCTTGCCTTCGCCGAGATCCCCTCCGACGAGGAGATCATCGAGGAGATCCGCCGGACGCTCGCCGCGAACCGCATGCGCGACGGGGTACACGTCCGGCTCACGCTGACGCGGGGGGTGAAGTTCACCAGCGGCATGGATCCGCGCCTCAACGAGTCGGGACCCACGCTCATCGTGCTCGCCGAACACAAGGCGCCGGTGTACGACCGATCGGGCCTCAAGCTGATCACGAGTGCGCTGCGCCGCTTCGGGCCGGACACGCTGGATCCGAAGATCCATCACGCCAACCTCCTCCAGTCGATCCTCGCCAAGATCGAGGCGAACGCGGCCGGCGCCGACGACGCGTTGATGCTGGACGGGCGCGGATTCATCGCCGAGACCAACGCGACGAACCTCTTCTTCGTATCCGGGGGCGTCGCGATGACGAGCCGGACCGTCGCCTGTCCCGAGGGCATCACCCGCGCCACGGTGCTCGAACTCTGCGCGGAGCACGATATCCCGAGCCGGGTGAAGGATCTCTCCCTCACCGAGGCCTATCGCGCGGACGAGGCGTTCTGCACCGGGACGATGGGGGAACTGGCGAGCGTGACCGAAATCGACGGGCGGGTGATTGGAGACGGATCGCCGGGGCCGCTCACGAAGCGCCTCGGCGAACTCTACCGGGATCTGACTGCGCGCGAAGGGGTCGTCGTCTCGCCATCCGCATAACAGGCGCGTATATCATCCCTCGGAAAGGAGGGGTCCATGACCACACCCGAGTGGCGGGTCCCGGAGCCGCTCGACGCGGTCGAGGTCGAGGCGACCGGCGGCGCCCGCATCATCCTCAGGCGGCACGGGAAGGTGGACGGTGCGCGGCTCGTCCTCAGCCATGACAACGGGCTCGCCATCGACCTCTACTACCCGTTCTGGTCGCGCCTCGCCTCCCGCTTCGAACTGATCGTCTACGACCTCCGCAGCCACGGCCGGAACCCGACGGCCGACCTCGCCGATCACAGCGTCGCGACCTTCACGGCCGATGACGCGCGCATCCGGGCCGGCATCGAACGTCACTTCGGCGCCAAGCCTGCGGTCGGCGTGTTTCACTCGCTGTCGGCGATGATCGCCCTCAACCAGGATCCGCCCGGGCGCGGGTACGCGGGACTCGTCCTCTTCGATCCGCCCATGTATCTGCCCGACGGCGACCACTACGGCATCGACACGCTGTGGCGGCGGCTGGGCATGCTGGCCCGGCATCGCCAGCCCCGGTTCGCCACGAGGGAGGAGTTCGCCGAGGAGTTCCGGCGTTCGTGGGTGTTCGAGTTCACCCGGCCGGGGGTGGAAGACCTCGCGGCGGACGCGTTGCTCCGGCCCGCATCGGACGGGGACGGGTACGAACTCCGCTGTCCGCGCGAGTTCGAGGCGCAGGTGTTCGAGTACGGCTTCGCGTACTCCTTCGAGCCGGACACGACGGACTTCGCCTGTCCCGTGAAGGTGATCGGCGGCGATCCGAGCGTCGAGTTCTCCTCGCTGCCCAGCGTCGACCTCGAGGGACTGATCGGGTGGGACTACGACTTCATCCCGCACACGACGCATTTCCTGCAGCTCGAACACCCCGAGGAGTGCGTCTCCACGATGATCGCGTTCCTCGAACGGGAGGGCCTCGCGTAGCTACACCTGCCCCATGGCACTCTCGCCGCCATGCAGGAGGTTCATGATGAGACGCACCATCAGATCCTTGGCCGCGGGGGCGCTCTCTGCGATGAGCAGCGTGAGCGCCGTGACCGCCTGCGGGTTCAGCGCGTGCTCGACGTTCTCCTGCTTCAGGTAGAGCAGGAAGAGCAGCGAACCGGATGATCGCGCCCGTGGCGGTGTCGAAGTCCAGCACGCCGGTCGACGGACTCCGACCGGGCGGCATCCGTAGACGGTCCTCGTCGTACTCCACGAGCAGGCGCCAGGTGTCGGCGTACTGCCCGATGACGTCCAGCACGGCCCTGCCCGTGTCGGTCACCAGCACCTGGTTCTTCAGCGTGCGGCTGAGCAGGTCGAGAGTGTCGCGTGCTTCACGCAGGCCGCGCTCCGCCAGCCGCCGCTCGTTCAACGTGTAGCCGTGGATCAAGTGCTCGCGCAGGGTGCGCGTCGCCCACTGCCGGAACCGCACACCGCGCTTGGAGTTCACGCGGTAACCGACCGAAATGATCGCATCCAGGTTGTAGTGCTTCAGCCGTCGTCGAACCGTACGATCCCCCTCGGCTCGAACTACCAAGAAATCCTTGGTAGTTGCTCCGGCCTCGAGTTCGCCGCTCGAGAAGACGTTGCGGAGGTGCATCTGCACGTTCCTCGATGTCGTGCCGAACACTTCCGAGATTTGGCGTTGCGTGAGCCACGCAGTCTCCCGGTCGAAGCGGACATCCACCCGCACGTCGCCATCGGATTCCTCGTATACGATGACCTCGCCGCCGGGTGCGGCATCGTCGACGGCATCGGTTACGGTGCTTTCAAGATCCATCCCGATTCCTCCCATCGTCCTCCTCCTCACCTCATCAGAATGCGGTCCAGCCGGTCCAGCGCCTCGCGGACATCCCCAAGGGCGGACTCGGCGGTGGGCTCGGCGGGCCGGGTTCCATACGGTTGCACCGGCTCCCGAACTGTCGTCGGCTCCGGGCCCTCCGGCTCGATAATCGTGAACGGCACATGGCGGTGACCGCGCCTCATGCGGTACGCGGAGAAGTGCCGCCGGTCGCGGGTGAACACCCGATCGATGCCCGAGCGCTCCCCGACGCAGACCAGGGAGGCCTCCGCAAAGTCCATCGGCATATCCGCATATCGGACCATGAGGTCGAAGCAGCGCCACAGATCCCCATCCTCCAAGCGGGAGACGGCGAGTGGGCCGTCCAGCACCAGGTCCATCACGCCCCGCGCCGCCCGCGGCCGTCGCGCCAGCAGGTGGAAGGCCTCCGTGAGCACCGGGGCCGTCGTGACGGACTCGTCGCGCAGGGCCGCGAGGGTCCGGCCGCAGGCGGCATGGCCCGGCTCGGACGGATCGAACGCGGCCACCAGAGGCCCCGTGTCGATCAGGATCACTGCCGGTGCCTCTCGCGGATCGCCTGGACGACGGCTTCCTTGTAGCACCGACGCGGCATGGGAGCGGATTCGGCATCGTCCGGAGCCCCGGCCGACCCATCGTCGTATCGCCGCATGATGCGCGTGTAGGCTTCGCCAATCGTCTCGTCCGTTTGTCCCCCCAGCCGGATTCCGTTCACGTCCGTGTCGTAGGAGCGGAGCCCCCGCCGCAGCACGTCCGAGATCGACCTGCCGGTCTTCTCGCGAAGATCCGTGAGGATCGCTTCCTCCTCCTCATCGAGCCGCACCGTCCGCAGACCCATGTCCCAATCCTTCGGTTGAGGGTTCTCATGTATTCTATGTGTAATACGAATTTGACCGCAAACGTCCGTCAGGCGCCGGTGAGCAACGATCATCGGCCAAGCCTTGTTTCATAGAGCAGTCGGCATCCCGTAGGTTGGAACCGTCCGCGCGCGCCCTGGGACACGAGCCCGGCGCCGCGGCCCGGCTCCCGCGACCGTCCGAGGGAAGAGAAGGGCTGGCCAGCGCGTGTTCGAGTTTCTCTTCAAATACAGGCCCGTCGTGTTCGAACGCGGCGATCTCTCCCTCGCCGCCCCGTGGTGGGGGGTGATGCTCGTCTTCCTCGGCGTGGCGGCCGTCGTCTGGTTCGCGCTCGAATACCGCCGCGTCGGACCCACCGTGGAAGCGCGCGACCGCTGGGTCCTCATGGGGCTGCGCGCCGCGGCGCTCGGGGTTCTCGCCTTCCTCCTCCTGCGGCCGGTGCTCCTCGTCTCGACGGTCGTCCCCCGGCGGAACTTCGTGGCGGTTCTGCTCGACGACTCGCGCAGCATGCGCGTGGCGGACGAGAACGGAGAAACGCGTGCGCAGCGGATGCTCGACCTCTTCGGCGGGGCGGAGGAGGATGCGGAGGGAGGGACGGACAATCCGCCGGCCGATCCCCTGGCCGCCGACCCCGGCGTGTCGGGTTCCGCCGCCATGGATCCGGCGACCGCGGACCCGGACGATGGACGGGCGTTCGAGATGCAGCGGGGCGAAGGCGCGCTCCGGAAGGCGCTCGAGGACCGCTTCCGGCTGAGGATGTACGGGTTCGACTCCGACGCGGACCGGATCGACGCGGCGGGCGAGATGGCCTTCACCGGCCCCCGCACGAACCTCGCCGCCGGGCTCACGCGCGTGCAGCAGGAGATGGCCGGACTCCCGCTGTCCGGGATCGTCGTCGTCTCCGACGGCGCGGACAACGACGACGAAGCGATCCCGCCGCTCTCGGAGGCGCTGCTGTCGGCGCGCGCGGCGGGGATCCCCATCTACACCATCGGAATGGGGGCGGAACGCATCGCCCCCGATGTCGAGGTGCGTCGCGTGGAGGTGCCCCGCGCGGCGCTCGAGGGGACGACGATCGTGGCCGACGTCATCGTCTCCCACGCGGGGCTGGCCGGGCGCACGGTGCGGCTCGATGTGGAGGACGAGGGGCGCATCGTGGGCACGCATAATCTCACGCTGGGGCCGGATGGCGAGGAAGCCGTGCAACTCCAGTTCACACTGGAGGAGTCGGGCCCGCGCGCGATCCGTTTCTTCGTGGATCCGCAGGAGGGAGAGGCGCTGACCGGCAACAACGAGCGTCAGGTCCTGGTGGAGGTCGGGGACACGCGCCGGAAGATCCTCTACTTCGAGGGCTCGCCGCGACCCGAGAACAAGTTCGTGCGCCGCGCCGTGGCGGAAGACGAGAACCTGCACGTCGTCACGCTCCTGAGGACGGCCGACGAGAAGTACCTGCGGCTCGACGTGGAGGGGCCGGGCGAACTCGCGGGCGGGTTCCCGGCCACGCGCGAGGAGTTGTACGAGTACGACGGGCTGATCCTGGGGAGCGTGGAGGCGAGCTTCTTCACGCACGACCAGTTGCAGATGATGGCGGATTTCGTGGCGCAGCGTGGGGGCGGTCTCCTCGTGCTGGGCGGGCGGCGGTCGCTCGGGGAGGGCGGTTACTCGGGGACGCCGCTGGCCGACGCGCTGCCGGTGGTGCTCGAGGGAGCGGGCGAGCCGGACGTGCTCGAGATCTCGGCGGAACTCACCCTGGCCGGACAGAGGCACGCGGCCATGCGGATCGCGGAGACGGCCGAGGCCTCCGGCGAACGCTGGACGGAGCTTCCGCCTCTGACCTCGGTGAACCGCGTGTTCGTGACCGGGTTGAAGCCGGGGGCCGTCGACCTCCTTCGGGGGGTGCCGGCCGACGGCGAACCGCGCCTCCTCCTCGCGCACCAGAGGTACGGGCGCGGGACGTCCATCGTGTTCGCCACGCAGGACTCGTGGCTGTGGCAGATGCACGCGGACATCCCGCTGGAGGACGAGACGCACGAAACGCTGTGGCGGCAACTGCTGCGCTGGCTCGTGCATGACACGCCGGGCCGCATCCAGCTCGATGCGGGGGAGGACGTGGCGCCCATGGGCGAGCCGCTCCGGATCCGGGCCGACGTCGAGGATGAGCGCTACCTGCGCGTGAACGGAGCGGATGTCGTCGCCAGCGTCACCGGGCCGGACGGGACCGAGTCGGAGGTCCGGCTCGACTGGACGGTGGAGCGGGATGGCGAGTACGAGGGACGTTTCGTGCCGCGGGAGCCGGGACTGTACAGCGTGCAGGTTCGCGCCGAGGGAGCCCGGATCGGGGGCGCGGGGGCCGGGGCGGAGACGAGCCGCGACATCGCGGAAGAAGTGAGTTTCTTCCGGGCGGGGACGCCCCGGATCGAGGAGTTCGGGGCCGGGCGCCGCACGGAACTGCTGCGCCGGATCGCCGACGAGACGGGGGGGCGGTTCTACACGGCGGACGAGGCGCAGGTGATGGCCGACGAGATCCTGTACACGGAGAGCGGCGACACCGTGTACGAGGAGCGCGCGCTGTGGGACATGCCCATTCTGTTCCTCCTCCTGGCGGGACTGCTGGGCGGGGAGTGGGCGTATCGCCGGCGGAAGGACCTCGCGTGACCCGGGGCGCGCGGCTCACTTCGGTCTCCGCGGTGCTCGTCCCGGCGCTGCTCCTCGGCGCCGGCGCGGCGTCCGGCCACGCTCCCCCGGTTCAGGGGCCCGCCGCGCCGCGGACCCATGTGCTCATCGTCAGCGGCCTCGGGGGCGCGCCGGAGTACTCCGAGCAGTTCCGGGCGGAAGCCGAGTCGCTGCTCGACGCGCTCGACCGCCGCTTCGGCGTTCGCGAGACCGTCACTTGGCTCGCGGAGGATGCGGCGCTGTCCCCCCGCGTCGCGGACCGGGCCACCCTGGAAGCGGTCGAGCGGGAAGTACTCGCCATGGCGAACCGGGCGGGGCGCTCGGACGTGGCGCTCATCCTGCTGCTCGGCCACGGGAGCGGCCGCGGCGAGGAGTCGCGCTTCAGCCTGCCCGGCCCGGACCTGTCCGCGGACGCGCTCTCGATGTGGCTCCACGCGTTCCCGACCCAGACCGTGGCGGTCGTGAACGCGGCGAGCGCCAGCGGCGGGTTCGTGCCCGCGGTCGCGGGCGAGCGGCGCATCGTCGTGACGGCCACGCGCTCCCCGCGCGAACGCGAGCGGACCCACTTCGGCGGCTTTTTCGTCGACGCCTTCGCGCTGGACGAGGCGGACGTGGACAAGGACGAGCGCGTGTCGCTGCTCGAAGCCTTCCGCTACGCGACCGGCGAGGTCCGCCGCCGGTACGAGCGAGACAACGAGATGCTGACCGAACACGCCCTGCTCGACGACGACGGGGACGGCGAGGGATCGCTCGAGCCGAGTCCGGACGGACCCGACGGGACGCTCGCGAACCGGTTCTTCCTCGCCCAGGCGCCGCCGGCGCTCGCGGGGGCGGCGGCCGACGATCCGGCCGTGGCCGCGCTCCTGGCGCGGAAGCGCGAGGTGGAAGAGGGGATCGCCGCCCTCCGGGCGCGCCGCGACGAGTTGGAGGAGGAAGAATACGACGCGCAGCTCGAGACGCTCCTCGTCGAACTCGCCCGCATCAACCGCGCCCTCCGCGAAAGCGGGAGCGACCCGTGCGGCTGACCCGGCGCCGCGTCGTCCGGCTGCCCGCGTCTCCGACGCGGTTCGCGCTCCCGGCCCCGGCGCTGGCGTTCGCGCTGGTGCTTGGAGCGCCGCTGCCGGGGCGCGCACAGGAGCGGGCGAGCGCGGACGACGGCGGCGGTCCCCTGCACGTCGCCCTCGAAGCGCACCAGACCGGCGACTACGGACAGGCGGTCTCGGCCTACCGGTCGCTGGCCCGCTCCGGGCACGAATTCCCGGCCTCGGCGCGCGGGTGGGCGCGCGCGCTCGCCGCGACCGGAGAGTACGAGTCCGCGCTCGAAGCGCTCGACCGCGCCGCCGCGCGCGCCCCGGACGGCGCCGACGCGGAGACCGAACTCGCGCGCGCACGCGGAAGTATGCTGTACGCCCTCGGGCGTCTCGACGACGCCGAAGCGAACTTCCGCCGCGCCATCGAAGGCCGGGCCGGCGACGCCCAGCTCGCGCGGCTCGACCTGGGCCGCCTTCTCTTCGACCGCGGCGAGCGCGAGGAAGCCCTCGCCCTGTTCGACGGGTTCATCGATTTCTACAACCGCGCCCGCCGTCTCGACTCGGAGGAACTCCGCGCCGTCGGCGCCGCGCTCACCTACCTCGGAGCCCGCGACCCCGACCTCTTCCACGACGCCGTGCGCGCTTTCGAGGAGGCCATCGAAGCCGACCCCGGCGACCCCGAGCCGCGCATCGACCTCGGACTCCTCTTTCTCGACAAGTACGACAGCTTCGAGGCCGGGCCGCTGATCGACGAGGCGCTGGCCCGGAATCCGGCCCACGCGGCCGCCCTCCTCGCGAAGGCGCGCCGCGCGAAGTTCGACGGTTCCACGGAGGCGCTCGAACTCGCCGAGCAGGCGCTGGAGACGAACCCCCGCTTCACGGAGGCTCGGGCCTTCATGGCGCGACTCTACCTGGAGCTCGAGGACGTGGGCGAGGCCGAAGCGGAGGCGCGGCGAGCGCTGGAGACGAACCCCGTCTCCCTCCTCGCGTGGACGGAGATCGCGGCGGCCGCTCACCTCCGGGGGGACGCCGCCGCCTTCGCGGAGGCGCGCGACCGCGTGCTGCGGCTGGATCCGCGGCACGCCGACCTCTACGTGGCCCTCGCGCAGGTCGCCTACCGCACGCACCGGTACGCCGATGCGGTGGAGTTCGCGCGGCAAGCGGTGGCCCTCGATCCCCTGTCCTGGCCCGGCAGGGCGGAACTCGGGCTGAACCAGCTCCGCACGGGCGATATCGAGGCGGGACGCGCCACCCTCGAGGCCTCCTTCGCGGGCGATCCCTTCAACGTGTGGGTGTTCAATACGCTCGACCTGCTCGAGGAACTGGCCGGGTTCGAGACGGTGGAGAGTCCGCGCTTCCGTTTCTCCATGCACCCGAAGGAGGCCGGCGCCCTCTCCATCTACGCCACGGCGCTCGCCGAGGAAGCGTTCGACGCCCTGAGCGCCCGCTACGGGTTCGAGCCGCCGACACCGATCTCGGTCGAGGTCTACGACCGGCACGCGGATTTCTCCGTGCGCACGGTCGGACTCGCCGGCATCGGCGCGCTCGGCGTGAGCTTCGGTTCCGTCCTCGCCATGGACTCCCCCGGCGCGCGCCCGGGCGGCGCGTTCAACTGGGGCTCGACGCTGTGGCACGAGATCTCGCACGCCTTCACGCTCGGCTACACCGAGCACCGCGTCCCCCGCTGGCTTTCCGAGGGACTCGCGGTCCTCGACGAGCGACATGCACGGGAAGGGTGGGGATCCGATGTCGATCCCGGCTTCCTCGCGGCCTTCCGGGACGAGCGGCTGCCCTCGCTCGAACGCTTCAACTACGGCTTCGTGCGGCCCGCCTACCCCGGCCAGGTGCAGCACGCCTACTACCTGGCTTCCCTCCTGTGCGAGATGATCGAGACGACGCGCGGCTTCGACGCGATCCTCGGCATGCTCGCGGGATACCGGGACGGGCTGGAGACGCCGGAGGTCGTGGAACGGGCGCTGGGGACGACGCTCCCGGCCCTCGACCGGGAGTTGCGGGACTACATCGAGACGCGCTTCGACCCGACGCTGCAGGCGCTGGGCGACGAGGAAGCCGGGGCGCCGCCGGGCTCCGACACCTTCGCCGGACTGCTCGTGGCGGCGGCGGAAGCCCAGCGCGCGGGCCGGAGGGAAGAGGCGCTGCGGGCGCTCGAAAGGGCGCACGAGATCTTCCCCGAATACGCGGGGCTCGACGCACCGGTCCTTTTTCTCGGCCACCTCCGCCGCGAAGCGGGCGACTTCGCGGGCGCCGCGGAGGCGTACCGGACGTACACCGCCCTCAACGAGAACCACTTCGAAGCCCACCTCGCGCTGGCCGACCTCGAACAGTCGCTCGGCAATGATGCGGCCGCGCGCGAGGTGCTGGAACGCACGATCTGGATCGACCCCTTCCACCTCGACCTGCACACGCGGCTCGCCTCGAGCTACGAGAGGGCCGAACGCTGGCCCGAGGCGGCGCGCGAACGGCGAGCGCTGCTGGCGCTGCAGCCGGCGGACCTCGCCGAAGCCCACTACCGGCTTGCCCTCGCTCTGCACCGGGGCGGGGACGCCCGAAGCGCGCGCAGCGCGGTGCTCGACGCGCTGGAGATCGCCCCCAACTTCGAGGCCGCGCTCGACCTCCTGCTCGAGATCCGCGGCGACCCGGAGGACCGGCGATGACCGCGCGGACCCGACTCGTGGCCCGCCGTCTCGCGACCGGCGGCCTGGCCGCGCTGCTCACGCTGCTCGCCGCCGCCGACCTCGAGGGCCAGCGCGGGCGCGGACGCCGTGGCGGCGGATTCGGGGACGACCTCGGCGCCTACCAGGAGTACAACACGCCCTACACGGGCGAGTTCACCTTCGTCCGCCTCTACTACCGGACGGGCGGCCGGGGCTGGAACCCGGGCTGGTCGCACGACTGGCCCGTGGCCGAGCGCAACTTCGGCGAGATCATGGACGCGCTCACGACCATCGGCCCGCGGCGCGGGGGCGGCAACGTCCTCGCCATGGACGACCCGGACCTGTTCAAGTTCCCGGTGGCGTACCTCTCGGAGCCCGGCGACTGGGGCATGAACGAGGCGGAGGCGGACAACCTGAGCAACTATCTCCGCAAGGGCGGGTTCCTCATCATCGACGACATGGGCGGCCAGCGGGATCTCGACTGGACGGAGCAGGTCCTGGGCGTCCTGCTCCCGGGGCTCGAACTCGTGGAACTCGATGTGAGCCACCCGATCTTCGACTCGTTCTTCCACCTGGAGCAGAGCAACATCGAGATGCCGCATCCCTACCGGGGCGGGATGGCGAGTTACTGGGGGGTCTTCGAGGATAACGATCCCGATGGCCGCCTTATGGTCATCGTGAATCACGACAACGACATTGGCGACTACATGGAGTGGTCGGACCGGGGGTTCGTTCCCATCGCCCTGTCCAACGAAGCGTACAAGCTGGGCGTCAACTATGTGGTGTACGCCCTCACACACTGAGCTCACGTGGAGCCGAGACACTGAACCCGGAAGGAGCCGGCATGGAAGCCGACCCCCGCTGGATTGACGCGCCGGACCGGACACCGGATCGGGAGCCGGACGAGGCCCCGGACCAAACCCCGGATGCCGCGCCCGAAGCGGTCCCGGACGACGCCGAACTCGCCGACCGCCTGCGCGAGAGCGCCGAAGCCGTCCGCGCGGAACTCAAGAAGGTCATCATCGGCCAGGACGATGTCGTCGAACAGGTCCTGATCTCGATCTTCGCCGGCGGAAACAGCCTCATCGTCGGGGTCCCGGGACTCGCCAAGACGCTCCTCATCCAGACGCTCTCCGACGTCCTGCACCTGAGCTTCAACCGGATCCAGTTCACGCCGGACCTCATGCCGTCGGACATCACCGGGACGGATATCATCCAGGAGGACCCGGAGACGGGGCAGCGCAAGCTCGTCTTCATGCAGGGGCCCCTCTTCGCGCACGTCGTGCTGGCCGACGAGATCAACCGCACCCCGCCCAAGACGCAGGCCGCCCTCCTCGAGGCGATGGAAGAGAAGCAGGTGACGATCCAGGGACGGACCTACGGCCTTCCGGACCCGTTCTTCGTCCTCGCCACGCAGAACCCGATCGAGCTGGAAGGCACGTATCCGCTCCCCGAGGCACAGCTCGACCGCTTCATGTTCCAGATCAACATCGGCTACCTGCCCGAGGACGAGGAACTCGAGGTCATCCTCCGGACGACGACGGTCGAGGGCGAGCCCCCGCGGCCGGTGTTGTCGGCGGAGGCGATCGCCGGCTTCCAGCACCTGGTCAGGAAGGTGCCGATCTCGGAGTCGGTCGCGCGCTACGCGGTGCAGTTGGCGCGGCGCACCCGCCCCGGGCGCGACGACGCCCCCGATTACGTGAAGCAGTACGTGGCGTACGGCGGGAGCGTGCGCGCCGCGCAGTACCTCGTGCTCGGCGGCAAGGCGCGGGCCCTGCTGCGGGGCGAGATCAATGTGTCGTTCGACGACGTGCGCGCGCTCTGCGCCCCGGTCTTCCGCCACCGCGTCCTGACGAACTTCCACGCGGAATCCGAGCGCGTCTCGACGGACGACCTCGTCGAACGGCTCCTCGACGACGTGAAGCCGCCGAAGTCGGGGATGTGAGCGGGGAGCCGGGCTGAGCCATGCGGGCGCGAATCGTCTCGAGGACGGTTCCGGGGACGCAGTTCCTCGATCCGGCGGTGCTCACGCGGATCGGGAACCTCGAACTCGTGGCGCGATCCGTGGTCGAGGGGTTCATCGCGGGCGCGCACGGGTCGCCCTTCCTCGGGCTGTCGCTCGATTTCGCGGCGCACCGCCAGTACCTGCCGGGCGACGACATCCGCAAGATCGACTGGAAGGTCTACGGACGCACCGACCGCCACTACATCAAGGAGTACGAGGCCGAGACCAACGCGAACGTCTTCTTCGCCGTGGACGCCTCCCGTTCCATGGACTACGGCTCGCGCGGGATCACGAAGCTCGACTACGCCCGCTACCTGACGGCCTGCCTCGCCTATCTTTCCGCGAGTCAGCGCGACCGCGTGGGCGCCGCGATCTTCGATGAGAAGCTGCTCGAATACATCCCCCCCTCGGTCCGGCACCGACGCCTGATCCTGGCGGCGCTCGACCGCATCCAGGCCGAGACGGCGGGCGATCTCGCGCGGCCCCTTACGCAGGTGGCCGAGAGTCTGGTCCGCAAGGGGATCGTCGTTCTCGTCTCGGATCTCTACACGGAACCGAAGACCGTCCTCGACTCGGTGGGGGCGCTCCGCGGCAAGGGACAGGACGTGATCGTGTTCCAGATCATGGACCCGGCCGAGGTCGACTTCCCGTTCGAGGCCGCGAGGTCGTTCGAGGACCTGGAGACGGGAGAGCGGCTTCCGGTGACCCCCGACGTGATGCGCGAGGAGTACCTCTCCCTGGTGGAGGGGCATGTGGGCGAGATCTCGAAGCTGATGATCGAGCGCGGGATCGACCACGAACTCGTCGTCACCTCGACGCCGCTCGACGCCGTGCTCTTCCGCTACCTGTCGCACCGGTCGCGGCGCCTGAAGGGGAAGGACCGATGAGTTTCCTGACCCCGTGGTTCCTGGCCGGGCTCGGACTCCTCTCGATCCCGATCATCATCCACCTCACGCATCGCCAGCGCAGCCGGGTGACGGTGTTCCCGTCGCTGATGTTCCTCCGGAAGCTGCCCTTCAAGACGATGAACCGGCGCCGGATCCGGCACCCGCTGCTGTTCGCGCTGCGCTGCATCGCGGTCATCCTCCTCGCGCTCGCCTTTTCCCGGCCCTTCTTCGACACGGTGGCGGAGATGGAGGCGGGTTCGGCCCGCGACGTCGTCATCCTCCTCGACGTGTCGGCGAGCCTGGGCTACGAAGGGCGCTGGGAGGCCGCGCTCGACTCCGCGCGCGCCGTCCTCGACGGCCTCGGGGAGGGGGACCGCGTCGCGGTGGCGACGTTCGATGAACGGGCGCGCGAGCGGGTGCCGTTGACGCTCGATCTCGTGGCCGCCCGGGACGCGCTCGCGGATCTGGCGACGACCGACCTGGGGACGCGGCTCGAAGGGGGAATCCAGCTTGCGGAGCGGATCCTCTCGGAGTCGGAGGACCGGACGCGGGAGGTCGTGCTCGTCTCGGACTTCCAGCGCACGGGGTGGGAGGACGGCGGCAGGGTGCGGCTTCCCGACGGAGTCGCGCTGCGGGCGGCGAGCGTCGCGCCGGAGGAGGGCGCGAACGTGGCGCTCGCGGAGGCGGCGGTGCGGGCCGCGGGCGACGGGCGCGTCCGGCTCCTGGCCCGGCTCGCGAATATGGGCGACGCGGCGGTGGAGGGGCTCCCGGTGTCGCTCGAGATCGCGGGACGGACGGTCGCGACGATCCCGGTGGACATGCCGCCGCGCGGGGCCGGCACGGCGGTCTTCGACGACCTCGCCCTCCCGGAAGGCCGGAGCCGCGGGCGCCTCACGATCCCGGAGGACGGGCTGGCCATCGACAACGCGTTCCGCTTCGTGGCGGCGCCCGAGGCGGGACTGCGCACGCTCATCCTGGAGAACAACCGCAGGGCGTCGGACGGGAGTCTCTTTCTCGAGCGCGCCCTCGAAATCGGCGACGCGCCCCGTATCGAGACCTCGCGGACGCCTGCCACGGGCCTCGATGCCGGGGCGCTGTCGTCCGCGGACTTCGCGATCCTCAACGACGCCGACCTCGCCGACGCGGGCCGGGCCGGCCGGCTGCGCGAGTGGGTGAGCGACGGCGGGGGCCTGCTCATCGTCCTCGGACGGGATGCGAGCATGAATCGGTGGTCCGACGCCGGACTGGAACTGCTCGGCGCCGCCCCCGGCTCCCTCGTGGACGCCGCGGACGGCCGCCGGCTGTCGTCGCTCGACTACGACCACCCCGTGTTCGAGCTGTTCTCCGGTCCCCGCAGCGGAGACTTCTCGGGCGCGCGCTTCGACCGCTTCTGGAGCCTCGAGCCTGGCGAGGGCACGGTGGTGGTGGCGCGCTTCGACAGCGGCGAGCCCGCCCTGTTCGAACATTCGGTGGGCGAGGGCCGCGTGCTGGTCTGGACGTCGACCCTCGACCGCTACTGGAACGACCTCGCGCTGCAGCCGGTCTTCCTGCCCTTCGTGCACCGGCTGGCGCTCCACGCCACCGGGTACCGGGAGCCGGAACGCTGGATCGAAGCCGGGGGCGTGCTCGAGCTTGCCGCGCTCGTCGGAACGGGTGGGGCGGGTGTCGCGGGCGTCACTGAGCTCGCCGGGGACGAGGCCGAGTGGGTCCTGGTGGATCCGGACGGCGACCGTCAGCCGGTGGATGTCGGCGAAGGGCCGACGTGGATCGAGTTTCCCCGCGCGGGCTTCTACCAGGTGGCCCTCCGGGACGACGCCGGCCGCGCGATTACCGTGGCGGTGAACCCTCCGATTACCGAATCTGATCTGGCGCCGGTGGCGACCGAGCGCGTTGTGGAGGCCGTGGCGGGCGTCGCGCCGCCGGCGGCCGGAGCCGCCGGCGAGAACGGCGCGGCGGCGGACGAAGAGACCGTACCGCGGCGGGCCGAGCTCTGGTGGGTGCTCCTGGTGCTCGCGGGGCTCGTGCTGGCCGTGGAGAGCGTGCTGGCGAACCGCTGGACGCGCCAACGCCCCGTGTCGGGGCTGGCGGGCGCCTGAAGGAGGATGACGATGATGCGATGGGCGAAGACGCGGAACACGGAGCACCAGTTGCTCGAGATCGTTCGCGGGGTGAGACGCCGGTGGCGCGTGCGCCAGCTCATCCAGGGCGTCGCCGTGACGCTGGGGATCGGTTTCGCCGTCTTCTTCATCGCGACCTTCGGGATCGACCGGCTGCGCTTCGACGACGGCGCGGTCCTCGCCTTCCGCATCCTGCTCTGGGTCGCCGCGGCGGGTCTCGCCGCCTGGTTCGTGGTGCGTCCGCTCCTGCGCCGGGTCTCGGACGCGCAGGTCGCGCTCTACCTGGAGGAGCATGAACCGTCGCTCAAGGCGGCGTTCCTCGCGGCCATCGAGCGTGCCGGGTCGCCGGGCGCCCGCTCCGGCCTCGACGCTCGTCTGCTGGAGGTCGCGGCCCGGCGCGCCCGCCGGGTGGACCGGGGACGCCGCGTCGAGCGCGACCGGCTGCGCCGTTCGACCGCCTGGTTCGCGGGCGTCGCCACGGCCGTGCTGCTCATCGCCCTCTTCGGTCCCGCCTTCCAGGGCACGGCGGGCTCGCTCCTCCTGAGCCCCTGGAAGACCGCCGACGCCGCCAATCCCTACGCGATCACGGTGGAGCCCGGAGACGCGCTCATCGCTCGCGGCTCGGATCAACTCGTGCGCGCGTTCCCGCAGGGCTTCGAGACCGACGAGGTGGAGGTCGCCGTGCGGCGCGGCGAGTCGGAGGTGTGGGAACGCTACTTCATGACGCCGGCCGCGGAGGGCGCCGCGTTCGAGGTCCTGCTCTTCGACCTCGACGAGCCCACCGACTACACGGTGAGCTCCGAGGGCGTCCGCTCCCCCGTCTTCACCATCGAGGTCGCGGACCTGCCCTACGTGGACCGGATCGACCTCGAGTACCACTTCCCCGCCTACACCGGGCTGAGCCCCCGGACCGTCGAGGACGGCGGCGACATCGCCGTGCTGCGCGGGACCGAGGTCCGGCTTCGCGTGATGCCGACGATGGCCACGGAGGCGGCGCGGCTCGCCTTCGACGGCGAGGAGGAGGGCGCGGCGCTCGAACTCGTGGACGGCGCGTTCGAGACGAGCTTCACGGTGACCGGCGAGACCTTCTACCGCATCGAATTCATGGGTCCGGGCAGCCGCTTCGTCATCGGCTCCCCCGACTACCTCGTCGAACCGCTCGACGACCAACCCCCCGGGGTTCGGATTTCCGAGCCCGGACGGGACACCCGCCTCTCGCCGATCGAGGAACTGTACGTGGAGGTCGAGGCGGAGGACGACTTCGGGCTCGGGCGGGTGGAGCTCCTCTACTCGGTGAACGGCGGTGAGGAATCGTCCCGCGTTCTCCACGGCGCGGCCCGCGGCGGGACCACTCAGATCTCCGGCGGACACACCTTCTTTCTGGAGGAGTTCGGGCTCGAGCCGGGCGACGTCGTCTCCTACTACGCCCGCGCGACGGACCTGCGCTCCGGCGGCCCCGGCGGCGGGGTCGAAAGCTCGGACATCTACTTCGTCGAAATCCGTCCCTTCGACCGGAATTTCCGCCAGGCCGAGCAGGGCGGGGGAGGCGGCGGAGGCGGCGGGGCCGGCATGGGCGGCGAACTGTCCGAACAGCAGCGCCAGATCGTCGCCGCGACCTTCCGCCTCGAGCGCGACGAGAACGACTTCGACGACGAGGAGATGTCGGAGAACCTGGCCACCCTGACACTGCTGCAGGGGCGGCTGCGGCAGCAGGTCGAGGAGTTGATCGCCCAGATGCAGCAGCGGGGCGTGGCGGGCGATCCGTCGCTCGAGACGGTTTTTGGCGAACTCCCGCTGGCGCCGCCCGCGATGCTGGAGGCGGAAACGAAGCTGGGAGAGCGTCGGTTGCGGGAAGCGCTCGCGCCCGAGCAGCGCTCGCTCCAGCACCTGCAGCGCGCGGAGGCCGCGTTCCGCGATGTCCAGGTGCAGCAGGGCGGCGGCGGTGGCGGCGGTACGCCCGGGAGCGTCGGGGCGGGGGCCGAGGAACTCGCGGACCTGTTCGAACTGGAACTGGACCGCCTGCGGAACCAGTACGAGACCGTCCAGCGCGGCCAGCAGCAACAGCAGGACCAGGAGGTCGACGAGGCGCTGCAGAAGCTCGAGGAACTCGCGAGGCGCCAGCAGCAGATGAACGAACGCGCGGCCGCGCAGCCGCGCGGCGCCGCCGGCGGAGGCCAGGGCCAGCAGCAGCAGATGATCGAGCAGACCGAGGAGTTGGCCCGGCAACTGCAGCGCCTGGCTCGCGAGGACGACCGGGCGGAGGTCGAGGAATCCGCGCGCCGGCTGCAGGAGGCGGCGGACGAGATGCGGCGGGCGCAGGCGCAGGGGCGCCGCGGGCAGGGGCAGGCGGAGGCCTCGAACGCCCTCGACCGACTGCGCGAGGCGCGCCGCCTGCTCGAGAACCGTCAGGTCGCGGCGGTGGAACGGGAAGTCGAAGACGCCGCCCGGCGGGCCGAGCGCATCGCGGAGCGTCAGCGGGAACTCCAGAGCGACGTGAACGAGGATCCGACGGGCGGAGATCGGGACCGCGTGACCGGACTCCGGGAACGTAAGGCCGAACTCGCGCGTGAGGTCGACCAGTTGGAGACCGATCTGGACCGTCTGGCGCGCGAGGCACGACAGGACCAGCCGGACGCAGCCCGCCGCCTGGGAGAAGCCGCGGCCGAGATCCGCGAGAGCCGGCTGCGGGACAAGCTTCTTTTCTCCCGAGGGGTTCTCGGCACCCAGTCCGAGGACTACGTGCGGAACTTCGAGGAGCAGATCACCCGTGACGCGGAGAACGTGCGGGCCCGGGTCCAGGCCGCGCGGGACGCGCTGGGCGAATCGGACCCCCGCCGTCTCGGCCGGCAACTGGACGAGACGCGAGACCTGGTCCGTGGCCTCGAATCACTCCAGGAACGCCTGCAACAGGGGCAGGAGGGGCAACAGGGGCAGGGACAGGAGGGCCAGGGTCAGCAGGAAGGCGAGGGCGGGCAGGGACAGGGCGAGCAGCAGGGACAGGGCCAGGGCCAGGGCGGCCGTGGCGGGCAGCCGGGGCAGCCCGGCCAGACGCCGCAGGGCGGCCAGGGGTTCGCGCCCGGCGGAGGGGGCGGCGGAGGCGGCGGACCGCGGCTTTCGCCGGAAGATGTCCGGCAGTTCCAGCGCGAGTTCCGCGAGCGGGGACTGGACGCGCGCCGCCTGCGCGACGAACTGCGTCAGGAAGGCGTCGACGTCGGCGACCTCGACCGGGCGATCGCCGGGCTCGACCGCCTGCGGACCGCGGGAGACTTCGACGATCCGGAGGAACTCGCAGCGCTCCAGGCGGACGTGCTACGGGGCCTGAAGGATTTCGAGTTCGCCCTGCGCCGCGAGCTGGGTTCGCAGATCGAGCGCTTCTTCCTCTCCGGGTCGGATGACGTCCCCGAGGAATACCGCGAACTCGTGGAGGCCTACTACCGGGCGCTGTCCGAGGACCCACCGCCCTGAGCGATCCGCGCCTCTACCTGTTCTCCGTCCTGGCGCTCCTCACGGCCGGGCTTCTCGCCGCATGGGCGCGCGCCGCCGCCGCCGCCACGCGGGCCGGGCGGGAGCGAGACGGCTGGCGCGGTCGCCCCAGCGCGTTCGAACTCGTGGTCGGCTTCGGCACGAACTTCTTCGACACGCTCGGCATCGGCTCCTTCGCCCCCACGACCTCGCTGTTCAAGCTGAAGAACGTCGTGCCCGACGAGGAGATCCCCGGCACGATGATGATCGGGCACACGCCCCCCGTCGTGATCCAGGCCTTCATCTTCATCGCGATCATCAGCGTCCAGCCGACGACGCTCTTCGTCCTCATCGCCGCCGCCGTGCTGGGAGCATGGCTGGGCGCGGGGATCGTGGCCCGGCTGCCCCGCTCCCGGATCCAGATCGGGATGGGGGTCGCGCTCCTCATCGCCGCCGCCACTTTCCTCATGGCGATCTTCGAGGTCACCGCCGTGGGCGGGGAAGCATCGGGCCTGTCGGGCGGGTCGCTCGCCCTCGCGGCGGGCTGCCTGTTCGTCCTCGGCGCGCTGATGACGATCGGGATCGGGATCTACGCCCCGACGATGATCGTCGTCAGTCTCATGGGACTGAACCCGGCCGTCGCCTTCCCCATCATGATGGGCGCGTCCGCCTTCCTCATGCCGGTCGCGGGCCTGCGTTTCCTCAAGGCGGGACGCTACGGACTCCGCGCGGCCCTCGGCCTGGCGACCGGAGGGATCCCGGCCGTGCTGATTGCCGCGTTCATCGTCCGGTCGCTTCCCCTCACCGCCATGCGCTGGCTCGTCGTCATCGTCGTCCTCTACGCCGCGATCGCGATGCTGCGATCCGCCCTCCACGAGCGCCGCTCCGGCCCCGGCCCGGCGGCAGACGGAAGGAGGGCCGCGGGGGCTCGTTGAGTTCTGATTGATGGCCCGGACGATAGTATCGGGTGGAACGGATCGGCGGTGGCCATGTAGGTTGGAGGAAGGTCGCCATGACAGCCGCACGGCCGCATCCGGACGACACCTTGAAGCGCGAGGAGGGCGCACGGAATGGCAGATCTGGAGAAGCTCGAAACAGTCCTGAGGGAGGTTCTCAGCGAGCAGTTCAGCGGTGTGGTCTTCGACTCCGTTCGAATCCGCGAGGGCACGGACCATGACGACGATGCCGTTCTTTACGTCAGGGCGGTCTTCCGGTCGGACAAGCCGCTCGACGTAAACGCTCGCGTCGGCTTCGTCCGGCATCTTCGGCCTCATACAAACCGCGTCAAGCCGACCTGCGCTGCGCAGTTAGTGCCGCCTACTACGCCAAGAGATGTGCACAGGTCGACAGGTTCGGTTTTCCACAGCCCATCGTCGATTTCGCCAATGTGTTCACGGAGATGCAGGACAAGCGGCATCGGGCGGACTATCATCCATCTCCCAATCTCATCCGGAGCGAAGTGATGGCGGACATCGAAGATTGCGAGAACGCGATCGAGCGGCTGGAGAGTTCTGAGCTCCGTGACAAGCGCGCATTCGCCGCGTTCATCCTTTTTGCGAGACGAGCCTGATCCGAATGAGCATTCGAGTTCTCTCCAGAGTCGACATCGAGCGGGCGGTGGACGCGGCGGCGGCGGTGGACGCGATGCGGGTGGCGTTCGGGGAAGTGTCCGGCGGGCAGGCGGTGGTCCCCGTGCGCGGGCATGTCGAGAGCCGGCGCGGGATCACCCTCCTCATGCCGGCCTTCCTCGGCGGCTCCGGAGGGCTCGGGGCCAAGATCGTGTCGGTCTTCCCCGGCAACCTCTCCATCGGTCAGCCGATGATCCAGGGGGCGGTCCTCGTGATGGACATCGAGACCGGGAGGGTCCGTGCCCTCCTCGACGGCGCCTCGCTGACGGAGATCCGGACGGCGGCGGGGAGCGGGCTGGCGACGGAGCTCGTCGCCGATCCGGCGGCGGACGTGCTGGCGGCGTTCGGGGCCGGCGCCCAGGGTCGCGCGCACATCGAACTGCTGGCGGCGTGCCGGCCGCTGCGCGAGATCCGGATCGTCTCCGTCCCTCCCGAAGGCGCCGAGGAGTTGGCCGCAGCGCTCACGGAGCGAGCCGCATCGCTCGTGCCGCCGGAAGGGGGTGCTCAGCCCCGGATCCAAGCCGCCGCGACCCCGGCCGAGGCGCTCGACGGCGCGGGCCTCGTCGTGACCGCAACCACGAGCGAGACCCCGGTCTTCTCCCCCGAACACCTTGAACCCGGCGCCCACATCAACGCGATCGGCGCCTTCCAGCCACACACCCGCGAGATCCCGGAGGAGATCGTCGCCCGCTCCCGCGTGATTGTGGACCAGCGCGAGGCGATCTGGGAGGAGGCCGGCGACCTCATCATCCCGGTGGAGAAGGGGGTTGTCGGGCGCGACGTGATCGACGCCGAACTCGGCGAGATCGTGAACGGCGAGGCCCCGGGCGGACGCGGCGACCACGATTTCACCCTCTTCAAGTCGGTGGGGAACGCCGCGCAGGATGTCGCGATCGCGGAAGCGGCCCTGAGCCGGGCGGAGGATCTCGGACTGGGCTCGGTCGTCCCCTTCTAGCGGAACGCGGACCGCGATGAGTGAGGTCACGCTCCATGGCGCTCTGGTATGGGCCCTCCTCGCGCTCGCTCCGCTGACGTTCATCGGCCTGCTCCGGATGAAGGCTCCGTACGGCCGCCACTATTCCGGGCGCGGCTGGGGTCCGGCCCTCCCGGATCGCGTCGGCTGGATCCTGATGGAACTGCCGGCGCCGGCCTTCTTTGCCTGGGTCTATTTCAGTGGACAGTCGGCCGGTAGCGGCGCCCCGCTCGTCTTTCTCGGCATCTGGCAGTGCCACTATCTGCACCGGACATTCGTCTATCCCCTCCGGACGCGGACCACGGGAAAGAGGATGCCCGTCGCCGCCGCGGCCTCCGGGTTCACTTTCAATATGGTCAACGCGTATGTGAACGCGCGCTGGATCTCCGAGATCGGACGATACGACCCGCAGTGGCTGGGAGATCCCCGGTTCCTGGCCGGCCTGCTCGTCTTCGCGGCCGGCTTCGCCCTGAACCTTCACTCCGACAACACCCTGCTGAAGCTTCGGAAGCCCGGGGAGACGGGCTATTCGATCCCGCAGGGCGGCGGGTTCCGCTACGTCTCCTGTCCGAACTATCTGGGCGAAGTGATGGAATGGGCCGGCTGGGCGCTGGCGACGTGGTCGCTGGCCGGGCTCGCCTTCTTCCTGTTCACCGCGGCGAACCTCGTCCCGCGGGCGCTCAGCCACCACCGCTGGTACCGGGAACGGTTCGAGGACTACCCGCCGGGGCGGAGGGCGATCATTCCGGGATGGCTCTGATCCCGGGAAGCGCGAGCAGGCTGCGCGGATCCACGCTCGTGCCCCCGTAGCGCACGACCCAGTGCAAGTGGGGGCCGGTGACCCGGCCGGTGGCCCCGACCCGCCCGATGGGCATCCCCGCCGCGACGGTGTCGCCAACGGAGACGAGTGGCTCGCTCAGATGGAAGTAACCGGTGAGCAGGCCTCCTCCGTGGTTGAGGTAGACGACGTTCCCCGCGAGCAGGAAGCCGTCGACGACCGCCACGACGCCGTCCGCCGCGGCCGTCACGGTCGTGCCGCGGGCACCCGCGAGGTCCAGTCCCATATGGCGGCTCGTGATCTGTCCGTTGAACTCGCGACCCGTGCCGAACCCGCTCGTCACGCGGGACTCGCGGGGGAGCCGCACGACGCTCCACATGCGGGGCGCGGCGTGCGCCTCTCGGGCGGCGCGCGCGGCCTTCTCCCGGTCGCTCCGCAGCCGGGCCTGGTCCTCCTCGTTCAGCGGGGACCCGAAGCGCGGCGCCACGGTGAGCCGCTCGTGCGCGTATTCGCCGGCCCGAACCGGGATGCGGAGCGAGTCGGTCCGAGAGCGGCCGTCCGCGTAGTCCGCCCGCACCCACGCGTCGAGCGTGTCCACCGTCGAGATCGGGACCGCGGCCAGACTCTCGAACACCGGGCCGGCGCGCCGGAAGTGCAGCGCCTCGCCCGCTACCTCGCCGGTGGCCGAAATCACGCCGGAGCCCGAGGGCGCCGCCACGCCGATGACGAAGAGGTGGCCCTGCACGGGCTCGGCCGGCGCCCAGCCGACCTCCACCGGTGGCAAGGGAGGCGGCGGCGGATCACAGGCGATGTTCAGCGCGATGGCTAGCGTGGACACCGCCACGACGCCGCGCTTCGGTCCCCGCGGTGCCGTGCGCCGGATGCAGGTCATATGACCAACGTGTGATCCCGGATCCCCCGCTTGTACTGTTTCACCGTCGTCTCCTCGGCGAAGACCTCCGCCATCACCTGGGCCTTTGGCTTGGGCGTACACGGCCGCCGTGCCATGTCGACCTCCTTCCGGCCTGCCAGATTCTACCCTGCGCAGCACTGCGCCCGGAGGTCAAACATCACAATGCCGGGATGTCCAGGATCTGGGCGTCGGCCAACTCCGGCCTGGCGCCCTCGGCCTGGACGGCGGCGGAGCGGACCACGGCCCGCCTCCGGCACTCGCTGGACGGGGTCATCGTCCACCAGGACCGAGACCCGGTCGAGGCACTCGCGGCCGTCGTCCGCGACCGGATCAACTACTACAATCGGGTGCGTCGTCACTCCTCCCTCGGAGACCGGCCACCCATGACCATCGTCGAGGACTTCTACCGCGAGGACTGAGCAGCACAATAAACCCGGAGGTCGGGTGTCCAACTCTTGGGGGTCACTTCACTCCGTGAGTTGTCTTGGAGTGGGTGCTCCACCCGCAGGTCCTCCCCCGGGCAGGGGAAGGACGGGTTCCAACATGAGCCCCGGTGGCCGGGAGGGAAACCCGGTCGGCGACCGAGGCTTGGCCACCGATGGTGCGAGGCGTCCGGGACGGGCAGATCCCAGGTTTCTGCTCGGCCCCGCGGGCTCGCGAGAGAGCGCCCCGCGACAGGTGTGGAGATCCGCCGTTCACACCGCCCCCTCGCCGTTGCGGTAGGCCTCGCCCGGCGTCCGCCCGCCGAGGGACGAATGCGGACGCACCTCGTTGTAGAAGTCGAACCAGGAGCCGATGATCCGTTCGGCGTCCAGCCCGTCGCGGAGTTCGTGGAGATACACCGCCTCGTACTTCAGCGACCGCCACAACCGCTCGATGAAGATGATGTCGAGGAAGCGGCCCCTGCCGTCCGTCGAGAACGCCACGCCCGCACCCAGCACCCGGTCCGCGAACGCCTCGCTGGTGAACTGGGCGCCCTGGACGCTCTCATGTTTGTCAAGCGGGCGATGGCGCGGTGAGCACGCGGTAGACTTCGCGTGCCACATAACGCTTCAGGCAGCGCATGACCTCGCGCTTTGGAAAGTCTCTCCCGGGTGCGCCGCTCGACGTAGTCCCGGGTTCGCTGGTCGGTGCGCATGCGGCACACGACGATCATGTGGAGGGCCGAGTTGGCCTGGCGGTTCCCCCCGCGGTTGAGGCGATGGCGCTGCGTCTTCCCGCTCGATGCGGGCAGCGGGGAGGCACCGCACAGCATCGCGGAGCTCGCCTCGGAGCGCGGTCGGCCGGGATTCTCGCCGGCGGCGACCATCAGCTCGCCCGCGCTGGCGACGCCCACGCCTTCGAGCGCGAGCAGATCGGGAGCGAGCTCCTCGACGAGCGGAGCGATGTTACGCTCGAGCGCGGCGATCTCCTCGTCGAGGGCCAGGATCCTGCGGGCGAGGGACCTCAGAGAGAGCCTGGTGGCAATCGCCGGGTCCCGGTATCGCGCGGCATCCGGCCTCCAGGCCGCACAGGCGCGCAGGCGGCGCATGCGGGTGAGGTTGCGGATCCGGTCGCGGATCCGGTCGCGCACCTCGGCCGGCGCGGCGACGACGGTGTTGTGGAGCTGCTGCAGGGCGGCGTGGCGGGACTTGACCGCGGTCTTGCGAGTTGTGCGCAGCACCCGCAGGGCCTCCATCGCGCCGCCGCGGCCCTTGGCGACCTGGACCCGGCATCCCGTGCGAGCCGCCTCGGCGGCCGCAACCGCATCGAGCGCGTCGTCCTTCCCCCTGGCTCTTCGCGCGGCCGGGTCCGGACCGGTCACCTCGAGCACGGGCACTCCGGACAGCGCCAGGTGCCGGGCAATGCCGGCGCCGTAGCTGCCGGTGGACTCGACTCCCACGCGCAGGAGCTCGCCGTGGGACCGGAACCCGGCAAGCATCGCCCGGTATCCGGTTCGTGTCGTGGAGAACGATTCGGTGCCGAGCACCGCGCCTTCGACCGTCAGAATGGCGGCGGTGTGCAGATCCTGGTGGGTGTCGACGCCCCCGACGATCCCGGTGTCCCCAGCTGGCGTACTCGCCATGTCGGCCCCCTCTGTCCATGATGGGTGAACGGGTTGGCACCGAACCCGGCCGATGTCGCACACGACAGTGAAGGGACGCCTTGGGCCAGACTCTCATAAGGTCACGATGTCGGTCGAGGCCGGAGCCTCAACCGGTTGCCCCCGGGTGGCCGACGAGTCCAGCGAATGACAGCTCGGTCGGTCGGAGTGCGGGTCAAGCCACCTTGGGGCGGCTGCGGCCGCCCCCGCACCAGACCTCCAGGCGTCAGTCAGTATTCGAGTCAGACCACGGCGAGGGCACCGGCTCTCGAATACTCACTGTCGGTATTCAGGATCTCTGGAGCCCTCCAGCCCAGCGCGTGGTCCAGGGCTTCGACGCAGAACGACGCGTCCAGCGTGTTCGACAGCCGCCAGGCGAGCACGTGCCGGGTCGCCCAGTCCATCACGGCCACGAGGTAGAAAAAGCCTTGTGTCACCGGAACATAGGTGATGTCCGCGCACCACACGTGGTCCGCCCGCGAGATCGCGAGGCCGCGCAGCAGATAGGGGAAGATCCGGTGCTCCGGACTTGCCACGCTCGTGCGCGGTCGCCGGTAGACCGCCTCCACCCCCATCAGGCGCATGAGCTGCCGGATCCGGTGCCGGCCAAGGGTGACCCCCTCGCGGCGCAGATGCCGCACCATCTGCCGGCTCCCGTAGAACGGATACGCCATGTGCAGCTCGTCCATGCGCCGCATGAGCGCCAGGTTCTCCGCGCTCTCCCCCTTCGGCCGGTAGTACTGCGACGACCGCCTCACGCCCAGCAGCGCACACTGTCTCGTAAGACTCAGCGCTCCGTCCCGCTCGATCATCCGCACTCGCTCCGCCCGGCTCAGCGCTTGAGCCCGCGCCGACAAAAATCCCGTTCGACCGTGAGCTCTCCGATCTTCGCGTGCAGCTCCCGGAGCTTCGCCTCGTGCTCCCTTGCGAGCTTCCGGCCCGCGCCCCCGGCGAACCTCTCCCGCGTATCGTTGCCCATGAGGCGACGTCCTTTCTCCGGGTCTCACCCCGGATCCGCTGTTACTGGTCAGCTGAAAGGTACGTCGCCTCCACTCTTACACGATGGAGTGGACGCCCCCTCCCGACGGCATCGCGATGTGCCAAGATGGTGCTGAGCGATTCGTCGACCATCGGAGGGAGGAGGCATCCAATGGAGGAGGTTAGCGTCATCGGGATCGATCTGGCAAAGCGCAGCTTTCAGGTGCACGGAGCGAGGGCGGACGGGTCGGTGGCCTACCGCAGGAAGCTTGGCCGCGGGAAGCTGCTGGGCTTTCTCGCTTCGCAACCGCCGTGCACGGTGGCGATGGAGGCGTGCGCCAGCGCCCACTACCGGGGCCGGGAGATCATGGCGCTCGGCCACGAGGTGAGGCTGGTCCCGCCGATCTACGTGAAGCCCTTCGTCAAGAGGCACAAGAATGACGCGGCGGACGCGGAGGCGATCACGGAGGCGGCCGAGCGTCCGACGATGCACTTCGTGGCGGTCAAGACCGAGGCGCAGCAGGCGCGGGGGATGCTGTTTCGCACCCGCGACCTGCTGGTGCGCCAGCGCACGCAGACGATCAATGCGCTTCGGGGTCACTTGGCCGAGTACGGCGTTGTCGCTCCGCAGGGCAGGAGCGGGTTCGGGCAACTGGCCGGGGTGATCGAGGACGGGGACTCGGGCCTGCCCGCGGCGGTCGTCGAGCTGGGCGGGCTGCTGCTCGGGCGGATCGACGAGCTTGATGAGAAGATCGACGGACTCGACCGCGAACTCCGGACGAGCGCGCGGGAGTGCGAGGAGGCGGCGCGCCTGATGACGATCCCGGGCATCGGGCCGGTCACCGCGATGGCCATCCAAGCCTTCGCGCCGCCGATGGAGAGCTTCCGGCGCGGTCGCGACTTCTCGGCTTGGCTCGGCCTTGTGCCGCGGCAGCATACCACGGGCGCCAAGCCGAGGCTGGGCAGGATATCGAAGATGGGTCAGCGCGATCTCAGGCGGCTGTTGGTCACGGGAGCCATGACCGTTGTTCGGCACGCGATCCGGTACGATGGGGACACGGATCCGTGGCTGGCCGGGATGTTGGCGGGCAAGCCGAAGAAGGTGGTCGCGGTGGCGCTCGCCAACAGGATGGCGCGGAGGGTCTGGGCACTGACGACGAGACGAGAGACCTACGGGGTTCGCGGCGCCGCCTGACCGGGCGCTGAAGGGAGAGAAGCCAAGAGCAAAGAAGCTGTCGGGGATGTGTGGGTGTAGAGCAGGACGCAGGAACGGGTAAGGGCAAACGGTCGACAAGACGGGATCGGAAAAACCAGCCTTAGGTGAAGGGCCTCTGAGCCCGCTTACACGATTTGGATCCGATCTTACGAACACCATACGGACCCGCGGCCACACAGCGCCGCATCCAGAGGCCGGACATACGACAGTACCTGGCCACACTACCACCAACTCGGTTCTGTGGAGTTGCCCCGCTTGCCCACCTGGGGGCGTCCACATACACTTATTGACCGGACCTCCTTGTACAACCCGGTTCCGCTATATTTTCCAGTGCGTTCGGGCCTTTCGGTACCCTCTCACCATACCCGCACACAAACTTCACTTCACCCGAATCACTCGGATTGGAAAAAGCACCGGTACGGAGCGAACATATCCCGGATCATACTTCAGTTCAAAGAAGATATTTCTCTCCTCATGCGCACCGCTCGTATCGATCAGATATCGCAGTCCCGAACTGAGTCGCATGTTTCGATCCGGGAGAGTCACATTCGATCCCGGAACAATCCGAGGTATCGGTCCTATCGTCACAAACTCCACCAGAGACTCTACTGCTTCCTTCACCTTCCAGCTCGTCATCTGATACGTCGGCAGATCGTAGTCAGAATGATCATCAAGATAGAACATCGCATTCCATGCCGACAAAACGTCCCTCTCCGGAGTCCCCGTCTCCGTCTCAATGAAGGACCATATGTCTACTTCCCCTTTGTCGATCATTCGCTGGTGGAACCCCTTCCCACCACCCGTGATATTAGATCCGAACTGATCGACAATGAACCTCCAGAACGACCACGACACCCCATACCAGAGAGAGCGACCGCTGCATGGATCCGATTGGGCACGCCACCAGCTACATGGTCCCGTCCCCGAGACTCCATCCCGGAAGGACACCCTCTCATGCAGGTATGACCCCAAATCCGAGAAGAGGTCTACAAACCACTCACCATATGCCTCACGCTGTCCCTCAAGCTTATCCGGGCCGTAGTTTCGCCCCTCTGACAAGCCTTGAATCGCAAACCCTACTATTTCCTCTGCATACGTTGCCTGCCCTTCAGCCACCCATATCTCCAAGAAGACATTGAGTGCTTCCTCGATACCTGTCGTTCCTACCGCAGCCCGCCCTTGTTGGACATGAGTCAGCTCGTGAGCAATCAACGGCGGGACGATCTCCAGCATGCGCTCTCGATCAAGATCCTCATCCGGAGTCCGACCGTAGAAAATCTCCATATGATTGCTTCCCGCACAATGCGCCTTGTCGAGCATGTCCAGTACCGTCACCCATCCAAGCAATCCCGGGACAGCATTACCTACTTCATCTGTGAAAAGAACCGCGACTCGTTCGTCCCCGTTGACATCAGAGAACTCACCGAAGTAATCAATCAACACCGGCAGGATATCCTTATCCAGAATGTCGGTGAACCATGTGTAATCCTCATCCGTATAATCATTCCTGTTTGCAATATCTGCTACCATGACCACATGGGTACCAATATTCCTCACCACTCCCGTCACGACAGTGTTATCCGCACTGCAACTACCGAAACCGTGGAAGAGCTTGACCGTATCGCCTACTGCCGTCGTCGAATCAACTCCATATTTCGGACCTGCACGAGACTCTGCTAAACCCGGACGATGATTCGCCGCCGCGCTTCTCTCGCGCCTCCTCAACTCCTCCTTCGCTCTCCTATGATCTTCAATAATCACGGATCCCTCTTGGAAGTCCGTGGGAATCTCAGAGCCTGTTCCTGCAACCATCCCCTCCGCCACGGCTCCAGCGAGCCCATCATCAGCCGAAACTCGAGCGGTCAGCCTAAACGCATCATTGAGATCACTCACTCTTAGTAGATCGACACTATCCGGATGCGCAGTAGCCGACACCGTGATCACATAGTCCTTCTCCGTAGAGGATCGGGGGAACTCCAGACATATCGGCTTCGCTTCCACTCGAACACCAGCTCCGGGCGACAAACTGTCCACTGCAAACACCCCTCCAACAGCCAGATCGGCAGGTACTTCCTTGCCCGGCAGCTCAAAGGGGACCGAAATGGCATCGCCCTCTCCCGCATCATTCATGAGAACAAGGGCAATGTTACGATCCGCCGTGCATTGGAAACGTCCGAAATCCGGAATCGTGAACTTCACGCTATCTGCCGTTTGCACAGTAAAGGGCCGGCAGTACGGTGCCACTCCATTGGCGAATGTCTGCGCCGTCGTTGCATCGTAAGCCGCCGTGAAGGCGGTTATGATCCAATCATAAATCGCGCTGCAGGCCTCAAGCGGAGTTGGCTCCGGATTGGGACAGTCCGGAACCGTGAATCCGAATGGCGTGTATAGACCGTCCGTATACTCATACCATCCACAACCGCCTGCCGGAAGCCACGGTGGCGAAGAAAGAGGTAGAAACGCTCCGTCAATCCCCACTCTCGTCGTACTATCCAGTGCACTCCCCCTCAAAACGACTTCCGTACCCGGAGACACCATTGTGTTTCGCATACTGTCAATCGACGGTGCTGTAGCCGAAGCCGTATTCGCAATGACCGTTACGGTACCCGATCCAACAATCCCATCCTGCTGCGTTACCACGATTGACGATGTGCCTGCGCTAGATCCAGCCTGAAGAACCCCATTCCGCAACGCCTTCACCACAGACGTATCGCTCGATGACACGCCCACGGGCGGGATCACATAGGCAGGCTGATCGTTACGGTCCCTCCCGATATAGGACCATGCACCAAACGTGTTCGCAGCAACGGATACGCTTGGCACATCAAGACTAGCGACTGTCTGTTCTACCGTAATTGGTAAACTCGTGAATATTGCCGTCGAATCTCGCCGCACAAGGGTATCGACGATAGGACTGGTGAGGAACAGAGTATCAACTGACCGGATAAAGTGATTCTTAATGCCAACCCGAACCTCAGCCACGCCAGTCCATTTCGACTGAACAAAGAACGCCGTGTCTCCATCTGCCTTCGGATGGCTCACAACTCGCACAACTGAATCAGCACCAGGTGCGGCAGCACTTATCACAGTCCATACCAGTGGAGTATCCACTGCCGTAGATATCCGGGCCCCGGCCAGATCCACGAATCGGACATCCAGCTCGATACTGTCCATGGCAGCAGTGAAGCGTCCCGGCCTTCTTGACTGAACCTGCACAGCAAATGGGGCACCAACTACAAACTCATCTTGATCATTGCAGATCGGCCCGTGTAGACCGAGACCGAACTCACGCCCAACTGCCGCCTCCACCCATGCCTCCAACGATGCGCCGCCGTTCGTACACAGGCTTTTTGTATTGGACCAGTCGGCGCCGATCAGGCTAGGATTCTGAGTGATATCGAAAGCACCAGTGAACTCATTCTGTGAGAGGGAGAACCGAGTCAACACCGGGGACGCTATCACAGGTGTGCCCGACAGAGCATTCCCATTCACGCCGAAGATGATGAGAGTTGGAAAGTCAATAACTGGAAGCGGTCCAGAGAAGCGATTACTCTCCAGAATCACGACAGTCGCAAGCTCGAGCTCATTCATTTCTTCAAGAGATCCCCGCACTTCGTTCTGACGCATGTCAATAGCTGTGAGGGCGGATAGCGTATTGAAGAACCGGCTCGGCAGGGTTCCCCTCATCTCATTTCGGCCAAACTCCAGGGCATAGACCCTTCCCTCATGGAAAGCTGAAAGGGAATCCAACAACCTGTCCTCGTCGTTCGCAAAGACCCGATCTACAGCATCCAGTAGCGCTGCCTTCTGATCAGTGATCGACAATCCATCGACCACCCGTGCGACGTGTGATCGTCGGTCTAGACTCGCGAAGAACTTCGCACCTGTCGGAGCGAGCTGCTCAGTCCGAGCAACTAGCCACGGAGTGACGCCCTCCCAACCCGGATACTCATAAATCAACTGATCCGTGCCCCAGTTCCCATTACGAGTCCAATTGGGACCATCCAGCGCATGATAAAGTTCCATGAGCATATCACGTTCTGGATCAAACGCCTCCACGTTGGCCGTGTAGGTCTTTCCATCCGCGACAGCAACCACCTCTGTCTGTCCCTTACGTCTACTCGTGAGCAGACCGTTTCGATCTATGATTGCGACGAGAGTATCCTTCACGCTCCATTCCACTGATTTGGGCGTAATCTCAGTGAATCCGTCGAACAGCCGAAGCTTCAACTGCTGTCTCAGCAGAGGCCGATACAGCGTCAGAGATTGAGGCTCGATACCATCAGTAGGTGGCAGACGTTCACGCACTATCACGGATCGTTGTGCCCGCAGATGTCCTGTTTCAGCGACGATTGATGTCGTACCAAACCCCACGGCCGTTATCAGTCCCGATTCATCAACCGTCGCAATGGTTGTATCCCCACTCGACCATCCAACAGCCAGTGATACGGCGAGACCAGTACCAACAGCCCTCACCCTCGTCGTATCGCCTATCCGTGACAGGTGAATATCTCCAGATGGCCGAATCTCAATCTCGTCCAGGTAGGAGACCACAACGAGAGCTGTATCTACAAGAGTCGTCGTGTCTTCGAGATAGGTCGCCACAATCGACGCTGACCCCTCATCTCTTGCCGTCACCAGTCCGACGGCATTTACTGCCACAACACTGGTATCAGTGGATGACCACTCGGGAGACTCCCGACTGAATGGTAGGTGCTCACCTAAGCTGTAACGATCTCCTGCCGCGGTAGTGGCAACAGCGGCGAATGTCGCCGAAGCTCCCCGGGCAGGCAGATGGATGGTATCTGGTTCGATCTCGATCGATGTTGCGGGGGAGAACACACTCACGTGAACTGTCGCTCGAGCGGAGCCAGCACGAAGAGTGATCAAGGCGTCACCATGTCCTACGACTGTCACTAACCCCCCCGAGTCAACTACAGCCACTCCATCAAAGGGAAAGTCATATGTTATCGGCGCATGTTGGATAACATTCCTACGCCGATCCGTGACCTCTGCCTCGATCTGAAAAGTCGCTCCGGGAGTCTCGTAGAAGTAGAAGCTCTTGCTGATCAGACGGATCCGTCTCGCGACCGCAATCGTCGCCGGAACGCTATCTGCCACCCCATCATACCTGGCGATGAGAGTGGCCGTATCAGAACGAATCGCCCGTGCGCATGGGTAAGCGAGATGGGCATTCCCGCCACAACGGGTGGGTACGCGAAGAGCTCCGGCATCGGTAGATGTCCAAGTGACGGAACCAACCTCGACTGTTGTCCCGCCGGAATCACGAACAGTCGCACGAACTTGCTGATACTCATGAAGCTCTAGGAATACGAAGCGATCACGATCAATATCGATGCTCGCGGCCATCTGATTCACGAACACCTGAACAGTATCCTGAAGTCCACTCGAAACAGCTATAAGTTGCGTGTTGCCGTTTCCCCGAGCGGTGACTAGACCTTCATCGACCGTGGCAATCAGAGTATCAAGTGTGCTCCAGGCCACGTCAGATTGAGTCGAATCACTACCTACAACATCAACCAGCTGCGCCTGCAAGCGCAGAGTATCTTGAAGGGATCGAAATCGGACTGTATCGGGTGAGATTACGAGGGTCCAGCTGAAGGAAGGGGACGGCAACCGGGCAGCACGACTGTCTGGACCAGAGATGGTATCACTGCAATAGGCTACAGAAATGCCCAGGACTACGGTAAGCATCAGATGGCTGGCGAGGCGGCCGGACGGACCGCTGTTCGAGGTCTGGGATACGGGCCCCCTCAGCAAGGTAGCGGGCCCAGGCCGGCCGCAGCTCTTGGGACAACCCCGTAGCAGGCCGTGGAAGAAGTGGTTGCCGGCGTGGCCGGGCCATCACTCCCTCGCCTGGGGGTCGTGCGGATGCTTCCAGGCATTGTTGGAGCCATGTGTTGTACTCCGTTTCGTCGTCACGCTGCACGATCGCGCGCAGCGCCGCGCACGCCTCCTCGCACCGCGCGTCGAACCCGGCACCGGCCAAGAGACCCTCCAAGGCCCGGTAGAACGGGTGTCCCGGCGCCCGGATCCCTTCGGTAACACCGGCGCGGGACATCGCGACTTTTTCCACGGCCGTGTAGCTAGTGCTGCGAGATGCAGAGAGGCACAGCATAGCAATAGGTACTAGCGAATACTAATAGCAAGGTGGAAAAGCGCAAGCCTGTCCAACGGGAGACAAGCCTGAACGGGGGATGGGTTTCCACCGGGGAGTGAGCCCGAAGCGCGGGACGATGAGATGATGGAGGCATGGTCGTGACGCTTCGCACCGAACGGAGTCGGACGCTCGATGAGGTTTGCGCCTTCCTCGAGGGCAGCGAGCCCGTGGATCTTACCCTCGACGACCGGGACTCGGCCTATCTATCTCTTCGTCCGGCGCTCGCTGGAGAGGCTCCGCTACCACCGCCTCGGCAAGCCGGACAAGGGCCTCGTCAAGGTCTACCTCGCCAAGGTGACCGGACTCTCGAGAGCGCAACTCACCCGGCTGATCGCCCAGCACCGAAGGACCGGCCACATCCGCGACCGGGGCGGGAAGCCCCCGGCCAACGCCTTCCAGCGGCGCTACACGCCGAGGGACGCCGCCCTCCTGGCCGAGGTCGACGTCGCCTACGGACGCCTCTCCGGACCCGCCACCAAGGAGGTCCTCCGCCGCCAGTACGAGGTCCACGGCGACGGGCGCTTCGAGCGCCTCGCACACATCTCCAACGGCCACACCTACAACCTCCGCAATCGGCGAGACTACCGCCTGGGATCCCTCTCCCTCGACAAGACCCGCCCCGTCCAAGTCTCCACCGGCGTCCGCCGCAAGCCCGATCCCGACGGCCGCCCCGGCTTCGTCCGTGTCGACACCGTCCACCAGGGCGATCGGGACGGCGAGAAGGGCCTCTACGCGCTCAACGTCGTCGACCGGGTTACCCAGTTCGAGCACATCGGCGCCGTCGTCCGCAACGTCCGGCTGCTCAAGGGCGTGGGTGCCGGGCGGACATCCGGAAGTTCATCGAGAAGATCCCATGTGTAGATGGCAAGAAGGAAGGTGCAGATCGCAGCTGGAAAGGCTTGCCCCGGAGAGCCGCGTGGACCTGCGGAGGGCGGGGGGACGGCTCGTCCGGCTACGCGAACGATTTCTTCGGTGGGTCGGACGCCCACTCGCGAGCGCGCGCCCACGCGGCGGCGGTCACGAGCGCGAACGACGCGGACCACGCCCAGTAGGCGGGACCGAGATGTCCGTACATGACGAGGTCGCCATCGACCGTGACCGGAAGCGGACGCAGGAGATTGAGGATTCCGAATCCGAAGGCGGAGACACTCAGCGCCGAGAGCGCGCGTCCCGTCCATCCGTCGATCCGGCGTCGGACGCGGCCGAATACCGGAAACGTCATGGCCATCGCCAGGCTCGGCAGCAGTGCAATGATCCAGCCGTTCCTCAGCGCAAGCCGCAGGAACTCCCACCCCGAGGCGGAGACTCCGAAGTCCGCGGTGGACGGCCCAAACGCCACAATGCCGAAGCCGGGGAGAAGGAACGACAGCCCGTACAGCCCCCATCCCGCCACCAGGAGAGGCCTCCACCCGGGGGTCTCCGCTTTCGCGAACTCCCGGACGAGGACGGGCGGCTCGCCGATTTCTTCGCGGACCGCGGCTCCGAACGCGGAGTCGGAGCCCAGGGTGGGGTCCCACTCCAGGGCCTCAACAGCATGGGTCCGAAGGTGATCCTCCAGCTCATCCAGTTCGCGCGGAGAGAACCACCCTTTGCCCTCCAGGCCCTCCCGCCAAGTCCGGACTTCGTCATCCAGCCGACGCACCGGCGCCTCGCCAGGACAACTCAAGGGTTGCATGCACCGCCTGCCAGCTCGCCCTGTCCTTCGACATCTGGCGCCGACCGCGGGCGGTCAACCGGTAGTACTTGCGCGGCCGTTCTTCCTTGGTGATCTCCCAGTAGCCCTCAATGAACCCGTCGCGCTCCAGCCGATGGAGCAGCGGATAGAGCATTCCACCGGCCCACTCCAGCTCGCCAGCCGAGAGACGCTTCACGTGCTTGAGGATTTCGTACCCGTACCTGTCACCTCCAGCCAGGATGGAGAGCACCAGCGGGCGCGAGGAGGCCGCCACCAACTCCTTGTAGATCTTCTTTTTCATTCGCTCCCCGCCCGCCGCCCGCCGTTCAGGCGACGCAGGATCTTCCTTGAGCGCTTGGCGGCTGCAACAGCCGGAGGTCCCAGCAGCGCCAGCACGAGCGCTCCCGCAACGACTCTCGTCACGACCGTCTGGAGGAACCGCTCCCGGATCGCGGTCCGCCGCTCCTCCTCGCTCCGTATCAGGTCGGCGACACGTCCATCTTCGGCCCAGCGCGCGGGGGTGCCGCCGTCGAAGGCTTCCGCCGACAGATCCGCGCCTTGCCGGAGGAGTATTTCCACGATGGCCGGATTCGGGTCGCCCACCCTCATATCATTCGGCCGTCTTCTCGCGGCGTCGTGCAGCGGCGTCTCTCCGTCCCTCGCCTGGGTGTTCACCTGCGTTGCCTGGACCAGCTCTTCCACCACTTCCGGGTTGTCGTTGTACAGGGCCGCAAGGTGCAGCGGCGTCCGCCCTGGTCTGTTCACGGCATAGACGTCCGCGCCGTATCCGAGGAGCGCGCGTACGACTTTCGGATTTCCGCTGAACCGAGCCGCGTAGTGAAGCGGCGTTCGATACTCGGGCGGTGACGAAGCCTCCAGGCTGGCCCCCGCCTCGACGAGCACCGCGATCACTGCCGGATCGTCGCTGAACCCTGCCGCCAGGTGCAAGGCCGTTATGTTCTTGGGCGGAAACCGGTCGTTGATCCTGGACCCGCGGGCAAGGCACTCCCTTACCGTCGCCGGACCGGCGGTCCGCCAGAACTGCTCCGTAGCCCAACCCTCGCACGGAGGCTGGGCGGCAGCCTGTGCGACCGGCAGCGCGATCAGAGCTTGAAGGGCGAGAAGAATCGCCAATGGACACCTCCTTGGAAGAAAGGTGCGACCGCGACATCATCTTAGCCACCAGCGCCGGCCTCGGCAGCGGCGGGGTCGAGCCGGAACGGTTCCCGGATGTGCCCCGCGCCGACGATCGCAGGATCCGGGTTGACAATGTCTCTAACATGAAATCATGTTTGACGCATGTCAAAGATGCTTCAGGTCCGAAACGTGCCGGACGACCTGCACCGGCGGCTCAAGTCCCGCGCCGCGCTCGCCGGCACATCGATGTCGGACTACGTCCTCCGCGAGATCCGGCAGTCGCTGGAGAAACCTGCGCGGGAGGAGTTGTTGGCCCGCATGGCCCGGCTGCCGCCGATCGAAGTCGACCCGCCTCCGAGCGAAGTTCTGCGGGCCGCCCGGGAGAGGCGCTGAGCCGCAGTGATCGTCGTTCTGGACGCGTCAGCGGCTGTGGACCTGGTTCTCGGTACACGATCCGGCGCGCGAATCTTGCGCCGGGTCTGCGATCCGGAGCTTTCTCTCCATTGCCCCGCACTTCTGGACCTCGAGGTTTCCAGCGTTCTGTGGCACTACGAAGTCGCGGGCACCGTGTCACGCCCCCGTGCCGCCGAGGCGTTCCGCAACCTTCGGGACCTCGACTTGAAGCGGTACGATCACGAACCACTCCTCCCGAGGATCTGGTCCTACCGGCACCACATGAGAGCGTCCGACGCGACGTACGTCACATTGGCCGAAAGCCTGGGCGCCCCTCTGCTCACCACGGATGATCGGCTTGCCGGGGCGCCGAATCTTCCCGTTCGCGTCGAACTCTTCTCGGCCCGAGCCGAGCCGGACCCCGCACCGGGTTCGCACGCTGGATATCGAATCCCCGCACGGCTACGCTCCCGTGGTGGAGCGACGGAACCGTCAATCGAGGAGGGGCGTCTGCGCGCGCGAACCGGGGAAATGTCGGCGGTGTCCAATGGGCCGTCGAAGGTGACGGTGATTTCCGAGGCGGCGCCCTGCTCGCTGGAAGAGGTGCGGGAGCGCGCGGAGCCGGTACTGCGGAAGGCGGGAGCGCGGAGAGCCATCGTGTTCGGCTCGTGGGCGCGGGACCAGGCCGACGGGTTTTCCGATCTCGACCTGGCCGTCGTCATGGAAACGGATCTGCCCCGTCTGGAGCGCGGGCGAACGTTAGCCCGGGAGCTGGATGGCGCGCTTCCCGTCGTCGTCGACCTCCTCGTTTACACGCCCGCCGAGTTCGAGGCTGGCGAGGCCGGAGGCTTTGGCGTCTTCGATGTCTTCCGACGCGAGGGAGTGGACATTCTGTGAGAGTTCCGTGACCGGCGAAGACGAGGCACGGCGGTGGCTGGCTGTGGCCGTGGAGGATCTCGACTTCGCGGCCTACGCGGAGCAGGGTGAGTACCACGCGCACGCTTGCTTCTCCGCTCAGCAGGCGGCCGAGAAGGCGGTCAAGGCGGTCCACTATGCCGGCGGGGCGCGCGCCGTACTCGGACACAGCGTCCGGAATCTGATAGAACGACTCGATCCGCGCGTAGCCGAGTTGGACGCCCGGCTCGACGACGCCCGCGACCTGGACCTCTACTACGTCCCCACCCGCTACCCGAACGGCCTCGACTCATGGACACCCGCGACGGGCTTCGCCAAACCGCAGGCTGAGCGAGCACTCGCCGCGGCGTCAGCCATCGTCGAGACCGTCCGGAAGCATCTCCAGACTCGACTCGGACCGGCGTAGCGGCAGGTCAGGACCGGTCGGGGACGGGGATCCCGTAACGCTCCAGCGTCTGCTTCACCGTCGGGCGGCCGAGGCGGACGCGGTCATCGTCGAGCAGGTAGGAGAACAGGTAGCCGGCGCCGAGCATGAGGATTCCGATCAGGAAGCAGTACATGACCGCCCGGTCGGGGTAGCTGTCCTTCAGGTACCCCACATACAGCGGGCCGCAGATCCCCGCCGCGGCCCACGCCGTGAGGGTCGCACCGTAGACCTTCGACATGTTCCTGGGGCCGTACACCTCGAGGATGAACGACGGCATGGTCGCGAACCCGCCGCCGAAGCAGAGCAGCACGTAGCACACGAGCGCCGAGAACACCCACGGGTTGGATTCGGTCATGAGGACGCCGAACACGACCATCTGGCTCGCGAGCAGCATCCGGAACACGGCCACGCGCCCGACACGATCGGAGAGCCAGGCCCACAGGATCCGTCCCAGCCCGTTGCACACGGAACTCGCGGCGATGAGCGTCGCGCCGTACTCCGCCAGCACCGCCGGCTCGACGCTCGGATCGGCCAGCCCCCACACCTCCTGGAGGAGTTCGGACTGGAAGCTGATGACCGAGATGCCCGCGGCGATGTTGAAGAAGAAGACGATCCAGATGATGACGAACTGGCTGGATGTCAGGTACGGGGCCACCTGTGCGGGCTGCTTCCACGGCGCGACCTGGGCGGCGGGCGGGTCGTCGATGACCAGGCTGCTCGGGATCAGGATGCAGGCGAAGACGATCCCCAACCACAGGAAGGTCTGCGGAAGGTCCCCCTCCGTCTGCAGCACGAGCAGGGGCGCGAGACCCTTGCTCAGGAGAAGCGCGCCGATGCCGAAACCCATCACGACGATGCCCGTGACGAGTCCCTTCCGGTCCGGGAACCACTTCGCGGCCGTGGTGACGGGTGTCACGTACCCCAGTCCGATGCCCATCCCGCCGATGAACCCGTAGCCAAGGTAGAAGAGCAGGATCGAATCCAGCCGCAACGCGAAGCTTGCCACGACGTAGCCACCCGCGAACAGGGTGCTTCCGATGAGGGCGAGACGCCGGGGCCCCACCTTGGGCAGCAGCTGGCCCGCCCAGGCCGCGGCCGTCCCGAGAGAGAAGATCGCGATGCAGAAGGCCAGCGATCCCTCGGTGAACGTCCAGCCGGCCTGCCGGACGAGAATCGTCTGAAAGAAACTCCAGGCGTACACCGTGCCGAAACAGACCTGCAGGACGGTGCAGAAGAAGGCGATCGCGACTCGGGGCGCCTTCCAGCCCTCCGAGGATGAGGACACCTCAGTCCGCTCCCGGCGCCGTCTCGCCCTTCACGGCGTGCAGCATGAGGCGGGCCATCTCCCCGATCTCGTCATCGCGCGCCAGCACCTTCGCATCGGTCGCCGCGGCTTCGTCACGGCTCGCCAGCGTCACCACATAGGACAGCAGGTCTTCCAGCGGCGTCGCGGCGAGTCTCACGAACCAGATCGAGCCCAGGATTCCGACGATGAGGATGATGCAGATGAGATAGATCTGCTGGCCCGTGGCCCGCTGGATCTTCAGCCGCACCAGATCGAGGTCCATCCCCACGTGCACCGTGCCGGCCTGGCCGGCCAGGATCGGGCTGCCCACCTCGACGAAGTCTCCCATTCCCGGCAGGCTGCGTTCGATCGCCTCGGTGGCGTGCGGATCGCCCTCGCGGATCACCTCGGGGACGCCGGGCACGAACGTATGCGTCAGAATCTCGCCGGTGTCGCTCGTGATGTAGATGTACCGGATGCTCTGGATCTCGACGAACTGGTCGATGAGCGACTGCAGCGTGGCGAGGTTGCGGTTGAGGAGGATGTCGACGCTGGAGTCGGCGATGTTCTTGGCGATGTTCGCGCTGTTGCTCTCGTACTCCTCCGACAGCTGGCTGGAGACCGTGCGGATCGAGAGCGCGGAGGTGGAGAAGACGATCGCCCCGAAGAGGACGAAAATGCCGAAGCGCGTCCTCCGAAAGAGCTTCTTGATCCGGATCTCGTTTGCTTCCGGCCGGCTCACGAGGCCCCGTCGCTTGTCGCGTTCAGGCCGAACTTGGCTTCCCAGTCGTTGAGGGTGACGAAGCGGCCGTCCTCCACGACAGTGTGATAGACGCTCTGGAGACCCTGTCGTCGATCGGGCCCGAACGAGACCATTTCGCCGATCCCCAGATCGTAGTTCCGCACCGAGAACACCGCGTCGTTCAGCTTGCCGCGCTCCGGTGTGCCGTCAATCCGACGCAGGATTTCCGTCAGCAGCTTCGCATCCAGGTATCCCTCGAGGCTCGTGAAGCTGTACGGGAACGGGTCGTACGGTTCCACCACCAGCTCTTCCGGCACCTGTGGATCGTAGCGGTCCATCAGATCCCGGTACTCGGGCACGGACGGAATCGTCGTGTCCTCGTAACTGGGCACGACCTGCGAATTCACAAGCCACGGTGTGTAATGGGCCGGGTCGTCGCGGCTGGCCTCCACGAGGAGGGAGAGCAGGTTCTCGCTGCCCACGAAGGAGAGGTTCGCGATGGGCACGTGCAGACCCAGATCCATCGCGTCGCGGGCGAAGGCGGCGCAGGCGGCGTACGCCCCCACGCAGATGACCGCATCGGGCTCGGCCTCCTGCAGGATCTCGACCTGCGGCCGCATGATGCTCGTGAACTGCGTGCCTCGCCGGTAGGTGGCCTCACCTGCAATCGTCTCCCCGTGCCGTGCCAGCGCCGCCCTCACGCCCGCCCAGCCGCTGCGCCCGTAGGCGTCGGCCTGGTAGAAAACGGCGATGCGCCGCCGCCCGATGCGCACGAAGTTGTCGACGAGACCGGCCGTCTCCTGGCCATAGGAAGCGCGCAGGTTGAACGCGAACTCCCCGTACGGCGGCTCCCGCTGAGGCTGCGCGCCGGTGAAGGGGAAGAAGATGTACATCTGCTGGTCCTGGAACTTCTTCAGAAGCGGCAGGACGCGGGTCACGGTCGGCGTGCCGACGTAGCCGAACAGCAGGAAGACCTCGTCCTCCAGCATCAGCTTGAGCGTGTTCTCCACGCACGGATCGGGCTGGTAGCCGTCATCGTAGAGCTTGGGAGTAATCCGCCGGCCGTTGACGCCGCCCTGCTCGTTGACCTGCCCGAAACAGGACATCGCCCCGCGATACAGCTCGGTGCCCAGTCCCCGCGAGGGCCCGGAAAAGGCCGCGGACACGCCGAGGAGGATCTCGTCGTCCGGCTGCGCCTGGCTCCTTCCGCTCCAGCGCAGGCCGGGAGCGAGCGGCCGGGAAGAGGAGGCAGCGGAGGCGGCGGATGCGCCGAGCGATGTCGCGAAGGGCGCGCCGAGCAGACCGGCGAGCCCGGCGCGGATCGCCGAGCGGCGCGTCAGGAGCCCGCCGGGTGGCGGTGGGAGCGCCCGGGGCGGATCGCGGTCCAGGACCGGCGGTCCGTCGGAAGGCTGCGTCCCTTTTCGACTTCCGGACAATACCCTCTCCTTGCCTACGTCGGTGGCCATCCGCGTCGCCAAGGCCAGTCCGTCGTGTGGCGACCGACCGGCATCAGAGTTTATTCGCAAGTACATTCATGTTCAACCTGAAGCCCCGCTCTCCGGTCGATCGGAGGCCTCGGATTCGATACGTTGCCCTACGGGAAAGCCCACAGAATAACAACCCTTCGCGGTCTCGATGAGGTCCACCATGTCCAACCTCCCCGATCTCGACTCCTTCGGCGCGCGCGCTTCGCTGGATGCTCCCGGCGGCCCCGTCTCGATCCGCGACCTGCGGGCCGTCGCCTCCGCCACCGGGAGCGACCTGTCGCGCCTTCCGTTCTCGATCAAGGTCGTGCTGGAGAACCTCGTCCGACACGAGGACGGACAGTCGGTGACGGCGGACGACATCGCCGCCATCGCGGACTGGGACGCTGAGACGACGCCCGGCCGGGAACTCTCCTTCCGGCCCGCCCGCGTACTCCTGCAGGACTTCACCGGCGTGCCCGCCGTCGTGGATCTGGCCGCGATGCGCGACGCGATGGCGGAACTGGGCGGCGACCCCGCCGCGATCAACCCGCTCATGCCGTGCGAACTCGTCATCGACCACTCCGTGCAGGTGGACTCGTTCGGCACCGCGCAGTCGTTCCTCATCAACGCGGAGCGGGAGTTCGAGAGGAACCATGAGCGCTACGCCTTCCTGCGCTGGGGGCAGACGGCGTTCGACAACTTCAAGGTCGTCCCCCCGGGCACGGGCATCGTGCACCAGGTGAACCTCGAGTACCTCGCCCGGGTCGTGTTCGACGACGCGACGGGGGGCGAGCGCGTGGCCTATCCCGACACCGTCGTCGGCACGGACAGCCACACCACGATGATCAACGGTCTCGGCGTCCTCGGGTGGGGCGTGGGCGGCATCGAGGCCGAGGCGGCGATGCTGGGGCAGGCGCTCTCCATGCTCGTCCCGCGGGTGCTCGGTTTCCGGCTCCACGGGCGGCTCCCCGACGGCGCGACGGCGACGGACCTCGTGCTCCGCGTGACCGAAGTCCTCCGGGGGACGGGCGTTGTCGGCAAGTTCGTCGAGTTCCATGGACCGGGTCTGGCCGGCCTCTCGCTCGCCGACCGGGCGACGCTCGGCAACATGTCGCCCGAGTTCGGCTCTACGTGCGCGATGTTCCCCATCGACGAGGAGACGCTCGCCTACCTCCGCTTCACGGGCCGTTCCGACGAGCAGGTGGCGCTCGTGGAGGGGTACGCCCGGGCGCAGGGTCTCTTCCACGATGAGGAGACCCCCGAGGCGGAGTACAGCGACCACGTGGAACTGGACCTTTCGACCGTCGCACCGGCGATCGCGGGCCCGAAGCTGCCGCAGCAGCGCGTGCCGCTGGCGGAGAGCAAGCCGCGCTTCCTGGAGGCGCTCGACGCGTTGAAAGGGCCGGGCACGGGGGGTGGCGGCCTCACGCAGATGACCGGCTGGTCCGGCGGCGCGGGAGACGGCGGCGTGGCGGTGGCCGAGGCTCCGGCCGGCGTCGCCGTGCGCCTGACCGATGAACAGGGAGAGTCGCACGAGTTCTCCCTCCGCGACGGATCCGTGGTCATCGCCGCGATCACGAGTTGCACGAACACCTCGAATCCCTCGGTGATGGTCGGAGCGGGCCTCTTGGCGAGGAAGGCCGTCGAGGCGGGTCTCAAGCAGCGTCCATGGGTGAAGACGAGCCTCGCCCCCGGCTCGATGGTCGTGACGGAATACCTCAACGAAGCCGGCCTCATGCCGTACTTCGAGCAACTCGGCTTCCACGTGGTGGGCTACGGCTGCACGACCTGCATCGGCAACAGCGGACCGCTCCCGGCCGAGATCTCGAGCGCGATCCGCGAGAACGACCTCGTCGCCTGCTCCGTCCTCTCCGGGAACCGGAACTTCGAGGGCCGCATCAGCCCCGATTCGCGCGCCAACTACCTCGCCTCCCCTCCCCTCGTCGTCGCCTACGCGCTCGCGGGCCGGATGGACATCGACCTGTACACCGAGCCGCTGGGGACGAACGACTGGGGCGAGGAGGTCTTCCTGCGCGACATCTGGCCCGGCCGGGACGAGATCAACGAAGCCGTCCGCACCTCCGTGAAGACGGAGATGTTCCGCGCCAAGTACGCGGAAGTGTACGCGGGGGACGAGCGCTGGAACGCGCTGGAGATCCCCATGGGCAACCGCTTCGCGTGGGATGAGGCCTCGACCTACGTGCGGCAGCCGACCTTCTTCGCCGGGATGTCGAAGGAAGCCGCGGCCCCCGCGGACATCGCGGGCGCCCGCTGTCTAGCGCTCCTCGGTGACGCCGTGACGACCGACCACATCTCTCCGGCCGGCGGGATCGCGCCGACCTCGCCCGCCGCGGACTACCTCAGGGCACACGGCGTGGCCCTCCGCGACTTCAACTCGTACGGCGCCCGCCGCGGGAACCACGAGGTGATGATGCGGGGGACGTTCGCCAACATCCGGCTCAGGAACCAGATGGTGCCGGGCGTGGAAGGGGGCTTCACCCGCCACGTCCCCAGCGGCGAGCGGATGACGATCTTCGACGCGGCCACGCGCTATCAGGAGGAGGGGACGCCCACCATCGTCATCGGAGGCGCGCTCTACGGCTCGGGTTCGAGCCGGGACTGGGCGGCCAAGGGCCCCTTCCTGCAGGGTGTGAAGGCGGTCATCGCCGTGAGCTACGAACGCATCCACCGTTCGAACCTCATCGGGATGGGGATCCTGCCCCTCCAGTTCCGCGACGGGGAGACGGCCGCGACGCTGGGGCTCACGGGCAGCGAGACCTTCACGATCGGGGGGATCGCGGACGGGCTGCGGCCGAAGGATCCGATCCGGGTGACGGCGGTCCCGGACGACGGGCCGGAGAAGCGTTTCGAGGCCATCGCGCGGCTGGATACGGAGGTCGAGGTGGACTACTACCGCAACGGAGGCATCCTCCAGACGGTCCTGCGCCAGCAACTGAAAGCCTGAGCCGGCGGACTCCGGAGTCGCGCCGAGACGTTCCCGCGGGAACGTCTCCCGGCGCTCAGGACCCCTTGATCGCGGCCTCGATCCACCTGCGGTCCGCCTTCCGCAGGTGGTCGGGCGTACTCGGCTCGACGCCCTCCGCGGCGTCGCGACTCCGGCCCCGTCGGATACGGCGCGCCACGAGAAACCCGCCGAGAAGGAAGGCCAGCGCCGGGCCGATGTAGACGAAGAGGTTCATGCCCTCGGCCCGGGGCTTGAGGAGGATCCAGGGGCCGTAGGCCTCGACGAAGTAGGCTTCGATCTCCTCCGCGGTGCGGCCCTCCGTCAGCATGGTGCGGATCACGCTCTGCATCTCGCGCGCAATGCGGGCCGAGGACTCCGCGACGGACTGCTGGCGGCAGATAGGGCAGCGCAGAGTGGCGCCGATCTCCGCCGTCCGCTGGTCGATTTCCGCGGTGCGGACCGGGTCGCCGGGGGCGGCCGGCCTTTCGATGCCGGCGAGGGCCCCGTCGACGGTCTGGGCGGCGGCGGGGGCCGCCGGGAGCGCGATCCCGGCCGCGGCGAGCACGGCCGCGGCAAACGCGCCGCGCCGCCACGACCCCGGGGCCGCCGATCGCCGCGCGGGACGCATCAGCTTCCCGGCGGAGCGGCCGCGGCCCGCGCGACCAGCAGCGAGTCCACGTTCCGCTCCACGAGATCCCACGTGACGGCGAGGTCGTGCCGCAGCGCGATCACGCCGTCGGCGCCGATGAAGTACGTTTCGGGCACCCCGTACACGCCGTATTCGATCGCGGTCCGACTCCCCGGATCCGTGACGAGCGGCCACTCCCCGCCCAGTTCCTCGATGAAGCGCATCCCGTTCTCCGGCGCGTCCTGGAAGAGGACGCCGATGAGCGCCACCTCCTCCGGATCGTACGTCTCGCGCAGCCGCACGAGCACCGGATGTTCGCTGATGCACGGGATGCACCACGAGGCCCAGTAGTTGAGTACGACGACCTTCCCCTCGAAGTCGCTCAGGCTCACCGAATCGCTCGGCTCGTAGAGGTTCGCGAGCCGGAACGCGGGCGCCTCGCGCCCCTCGAGGGCGGACGGAAGCCGCCGCTGGTCCTGTCCGAGCCCCCAGTAGAGGAGCGCCAGGACGGGTAGCGCCGCCAGCGGCAGGGCCCACCGCCACCAGCCGTTCATGCCGCCCTCATGCCGCTCTCATGCCGCTCTCATGCCGCGGCCGCCGGATCGGCGAGCAGTTCGGCCCCCGCCGCGCGCATCCGGCTCCGCCCCCAGGGACAGATCGCGATCAGGGCGCCCACGCCCATGATCATCCCCCCGATCCAGAGCCAGACGATTCCCGGGTTCACGATCGCCCGCACCGTCGCGTGGTCTCCGCCCTCCGGGTCCACCGCCATCAGCGTGAGGTAGAGATCGCTCGTGAGCGAACTTTTCACCGCCGGTGTGGCAATGTTCTGTGACGTGGCCTTGTAGAAGTTGATGCGGGGCCGTTCTTCGCCGATCCCCTGTCCGTCACGGTAGGCCGCGAAGGTCGCCCCTATCACGAACCGGTGCGGTTCCTCCCGCCCCCACACATCGATGAGTTCCACCTCGTAGTCCTCGATCGCGAGGCGTTCGCCGGGCCGGAGCGTCATCTCGCGTTCCGTCTTCCACGTCCACGATACCGAGATCGCGAGCGCGATGACGATCACGCCCACATGCACGACGTAGCCGCCGTAGCGCTGTCCCGTGCGCGTGAACAGATCCCGCAGGGCGCCGAGAAACGACCGTTCCGCGATCCTCCTCCGCGCCGCGATCCCCTTCCGGAACTCGTCCGCGATCGTCGTGAGCACGAAGGCGGCGAAGGCGATCGTGAGGATGGGGAGGGAGTTCCGCATGCCGAGCGCGAAGACGCTGAGCCCGGCCGCGGCGCCGATGATGGCCGGCCACGCGAACGACCGCTTCAACTGCTCTCGCCCCGCGCGCCGCCACGGAAGCGCCGGCCCGACCCCCATCAGAAAGATGAGCGCGAGCCCGATCGGGCTCGCGACCTGGTCGAAGTACGGCGGCCCCACGCTGATCCGGTCCCCCCTCAGCGCCTCCACGACGAGCGGCCACATCGTGCCGAGAAGGACGGTGAAGGTGAACCCGACGAGGAGGAGGTTGTTGAGGATGAAGGCGGATTCGCGCGAGGCGGGACTCTCCACCTGCCCGGGCGCCCGGAGACGGTTGCTCCGCCACCCGATGAGCGCCAGCGAGGCGATCGCCACCACCGCGATGAAGGCGAGGAACACGGGCCCGATGACGCCCTCGGTGAAGGCGTGCACGGAGTCGATGACGCCCGACCGCGTGAGGAACGTCCCGAACAGGGTGAGGAGGAAGGTCGAGATCATCAGCGTGAGGTTCCACGTCTTCAGCATCCCCCGCCTCTCCTGGACCATCGCGGAGTGCAGAAAGGCGGTGGCCGTGAGCCAGGGGAGGAAGGACGCGTTCTCCACCGGATCCCACGCCCAGGCGCCGCCCCAGCCCAGAACCTCGTACGACCACCAGCCGCCGCCGATGATCCCCATGGTGAGGAAGGCCCACGCCGCCACCATCCAGCGGCGGGCGTCCCGGAGCCAGCGCGCCTCGACGTTGCCCCGCAGCAGCGCCGCGACCGCGAACGCGAAGGGAACCGTCATCCCCACGAATCCGAAGTAGAGCATGGGCGGGTGCAGGCCCATGAGCGGGTGATTCTGGAGGAGGGGATTGGGTCCGGGGCCGTTGGCCGGCGCCGGGTCCACGATGCCGAACGGGTTCGCCGCCCCCGCCAGGAGTCCGAAGAAGAAAAGCTGGACGACGCCGATGACGCCGAGGACGAGGGGGGTTGTCCGGAGACCGTGCGCGAGTCCGCCGCCAACCGCGGTCAGCGGCTCACCCGCCGCCCGCAGCGCCCCGAACTCGCGGCGGCGCGTGAAGGCGAAGAGCGCACCGTAGCCGGCGAGGATCCAGCCCCAGAAGAGGATCGACCCCTCGAGGCTGCTCCAGAGCGAGATCGCCGTGTAGTACGTCGGCGTCTCGCGGCTCCCCACTCGCGCCACGTACTCGACGCTGAAGTCGTGCGTGAGGAGGGCGATCTCCATGACGAGCATGCCGCCCGACATCGCGAAGAAGGCGAAGTAGGCCGCGCGGCGGGCCAGGGAGCTGGATACCTCGCCGCCCGAGCGGGAGAGGCCGGCCCAGCCGCCGGCCACGGTGGCCAGCACGGCGGCCAGCAACGCCGCGATGACGGACGCGTAGCCGAGCGTGCTCAGCATGCGGCGACCCCGTGCAGCTTCACCGGGTCTTCACCGGGGTCTCCACCAGGTCCTCAGGAGTCTTCGAGGAGGGACTTGTAGACCTGGCCCGCGTCGCCGGCGTGCTCCGGGGGGGCGTACTCGTTCGAGTGCTTCACCATCAGGTTCGTGGCGCGGAAGACATGGTCCTCCCCGTAGGCTCCCTCGACGACGACGCCCATCCCCGGCTGGAACATGGAGGGAGGCGCGCCGGTGCTCTCGACGGAGATCTCGATGCCCCCTTCGCTGATGACGAAGCGCAGTTCGGAGGCCTCCGGATTCCAGTCCACGCTCCCCGGCTTGACCTGGCCCCCGAGCCGGATCGGCTGGTCCACGATCTCGACCGCGCGCGCCTCGAGCTCGGCAGGCGTGAGAAAGAACACCATGTTCTCGTTCAGCCCGCCCGCGGCGAGTACCGTCATCGCCCCCGCGATCGCCCCGAGCCCTGCCAACATCCAGAGTTTGCGTCTCAACGTTTCCTCGCCTTCCAAGACCATCGTGCGGAATGCCCGCAAGATGCACCTTCCGCGCCGCGCTTGCCACAGGCCCGCCGAGGCGCGAACCTCGCGGGGTAGAGCCGTACTCGCCTCGAAGAAGGAGAAGCTCGCCTCGTGATCCGCGTTACACTCGTCCTGGAGCCGCAGCCGGAAGGCATGCCGAGGCGGGTAGAGAGTTGACGTCAGACAGTGATTCCCGATTGGGGCAGTAAGGATCTTAAGATCCGGTACCGTCCGGGCCGTCCTCAGGCAATTGGGTTTGTCGAGACAGAGTCGAGACAGACATGAGAGAACCAGGAGAATTGAGGGGAGGGCGGAGGTCAGCTCGGCCGCACCATGGACGGTGGCTGATTCCCGGATTGGTGTTTGCCTCGCTCACCAGCCCGGACGGGCTTCAGGGCCAGGCCGGAGAACAGGACGAAACGGCCTGCCCGGTGTACGGCGCGCGGCTCGGGACGCCGATGGAGACGGTGCGATATCTGGCCGACGATGCGCTCGGGGGCCGGCTCTCCGGGAGCGCGGGGGAGCGGTGCGCGGGCGAGTACATCGCGGCGATGTTCGCCTCGCTCGGGCTCGAGCCGGGCGGGGAGGACGGGTTCTTCCAGGAGCTTCCGCTCGCGAGCGCGGCGCAGCCGCACGCGCCGCCGGGCCGGGGGCGCAACGTCGTCGCGATTCTCCGAGGTAGTGATCCCGAGCTGCGCGAGAGCGCCGTCGTGGTGGGCGCGCACTACGACCACCTCGGGTTGGGCGAGTTCGGGAGTACCGGCGAGGCGGGCGAGATCCACAACGGGGCGGACGACAACGCGTCGGGGGTGGCGGCCGTCCTCGCGGCGGCTCGTGCCCTCCGGGGGGGACCGCGTCCGGCGCGCTCGATCGTCTTCATCGCTTTCACGGGAGAGGAACTGGGCCTGATCGGCTCGGCCTGGTACGCGAACCATCCGACGATTCCTCTGGAAGAGACCGTGGCCATGGTCAACCTCGACATGGTGGGGCGGCTCGAGGACGGCGAGATGATCGTGTACGGGATGGGGACGGCGCCCGAGTGGGAGGAGATCGTCCCGACGGCGAACGCGGACATCGGGATTCCGCTCGCGTGGGAGGAGGCCGGGTTCGGACCCAGCGACCACACCTCGTTCTATGCGAACGATATCCCCGTCCTCCACTTCTTCACGAACGTCCACTCGGATTATCACCGGCACACTGATGACGCGGAGAAGATCGATGCCGCCGGTCTGGGACGTGTGGCCCGCCTCACGGAGAACGTCGCGCGGGCGCTGGCGGAACGGCGAGAGCGGCTGGCCGTCATCCCCGGCGTGGGCGAGCGCGAGCAGCGCGCCGGAGGCTACGGGGCCTGGCTCGGGACCGTGCCCGACTTCACGCCGGTCGACTTCGGCGTGCTCCTCGCCGGGGTCACGGAGGGGTCGCCCGCGGCGGGCGGCGGGCTCGCGCGGGGGGATGTCCTCATCGGCCTCGGGGATTACGAGGTCGGCGACCTGCAGGCGTTCACGGACGCGCTCGCGGCCCACAGACCGGGAGACGAGATCGTGCTCCGCTATCTGCGGGACGGGGAAGAGCACGAGGCGACCGTGCGGCTCGGCGACCGGGCCGACCGGCCCCAATGAGCCGTCCCGCGGCGTGCCCGCGCTGCGCGAGCCCCGCGTCGGGCAACTTCTGCGCGCAATGCGGGGCCCCGCTCGCCCGGCGGGCGGGATGTCCGGCCTGCCAGGCGCCGCTCCGGACGGACGCCCTCTACTGCGCCGCGTGCGGCACGCCCGTGGGCGCTCCGGCGCGGAAGCCTCGCTCGGCGCTGCTCCCGTGGGTCCTCTCCGGCCTCGGGCTCGTGGCCTTCTCGGTGATGATCGCGGTGCTCGTCCAGCGGGGAAGCGTGACGCGAATCGGAGACATGACGATGACGGGCGGTCTCCCGGGCGAGACGGCGGGTGGCCCGGCGGCGGCCCCGGCGGCGGAGGGCGGGGCCGGGGCAGCCGGCATGCCGAGCATGGAGGAACTCGCCGCCATGGGCCCGCGCGGGGTCGCGGACCGGCTCTTCGAGCGCGTGATGCGCGAACACGAGGGCGGCGACTTCGAGCGCGCCGCTTTTTTCATCGACATGGCGCTGCAGGCGTACGACGCCGTCCCTCCGGAAGAGACCGACGCGGATGCGCGGTTCCACGTCGGCCTCCTGCGTCTCCTCATGGGAGAGTCCGGCCGTGCCCGGGACATGGCGGATGAGATCCTCGCCGCGCATCCGGAGCACCTGCTCGGGCTCCTGCTCGCGGCGCGCGCGGCCGACTTCGAGGGGGACGCGGAAGCGGCGGAGGCGTTCAGAGTCCGCCTCCGGACGCGGGTGGAGGAGGCCGGGGGCATTCCCGATGTCCCCGAATACCAGGCCCACCGGACGCTGATCGAGGGAGTGCTGCAGGCGGACGGCGGAGCGAGAGAAGGCGACGGGGAGCGCGGCGCATGACCGGCCCCGGCGCGAACGGGCGCACGCCGGCGCAGGCCGTGGGCGGCCGCATGACAGAACTGCGCGACGAGTTCGTCGACTTCATCTCCCAACTCGTGCGCGAGGAATCCCCTTCCACCGAACCGGAGACCCAGAGCGGCATCCGCGCGATCCTCACGGAAACCCTGAGCGATGTCGGTCTGGATGTCGAGCACATCCCGGGGCGTGCGAGCGGGGGCCACCTGCTCGCGCGGAGCCCCGGAGCGGCGGACGGACGGGCCGCGACGGACGGGCCGGCGGCGGGCGGGGCACAACTTCTCGTGGGACACATGGACACGGTGTGGCCCGTCGGCACGCTGCGTGAGATGCCGGTGCGGGTGGCCGACGGGCGCCTCTCGGGTCCCGGCGCCTTCGACATGAAGACCGGACTCGCGATCGGCGTGTTCGCGCTGCGGGCGCTCCGGGACCTCGGGCTGGACGCGGGCGTCGCACCCGTCTTCTTCATCAACTCGGACGAAGAGATCGGGAGCCCCGAATCCGAGCCGCTGATCCGCGATCTGGCGCGTGGCGCGTCCAGGGCCTTCGTCCTCGAACCCGCGCTGGGCCCCGGCGGCCGGCTCAAGACGCGGCGCAAGGGGATCGGCCAGTACCACGTCGAGGTCGCGGGGCGGAGTTCGCACGCGGGACTCGCCCCGGAAGAAGGCGCGTCGGCGATCCTAGAACTCGCCCACACGATCCGGGGGATCGACCGCCTGGCGGATCCCGGGACCGGGACGACGATGAACGTAGGGCTCATTGAGGGCGGCTCTCGCCCCAACGTCGTCGCGGCGAGCGCGAACTGCGAGGTGGACGTGCGCGTGTGGACGGCGGCGGAGGCCGAGCGGATCCGCGAGGGGATGGTCGGACTGAAGCCCACGGTGCCGGGGACGCGGATCGCGGTCACGGAGGTTGCCCGCCGCGGACCCCTGGAGCGCACGCCCCGCAACGTCGTGCTCTGGGAACGGGCGCTCCGGGTGGCGGACGAGATCGGCCTTGAACTCCGGGAGGGATCGGCGGGCGGCGGCTCGGACGGTAACTTGACGAGCCAGTACACGGCGACGCTCGACGGGTTGGGGGCGGTGGGCGACGGCGCCCACGCCCGGCACGAGTTCGTGTGGATCGACCGGGCCGTGGAGCGCGTCGCGTTGTTGGCGGGGCTGATCGCGGCGCCGTAGCGCCAGCCGGCTGGAGGGGCTTCGAGAGGCGGCTTCGACGGAATGTTCTTTCGACAGGTTTTCGACGACACGCTCGCGCAGTACGCGTACCTGATCGGGTGCCAGCGTACCGGAGACGCGATCCTCTTCGATCCCCAGCGCGACATCGACCGCTACGCGGACTTGGCCGCGAGCGAGGGCCTGCGGGTCGTCGCCGTGGCCGAGACGCACATTCACGCCGACTTCCTCTCCGGCGCGAGGGAGTTCGCCGAACGCTTCGGGACCCGGCTCTATCTCTCGGACGAGGGCGGCCCCGACTGGCGGTACGAGTGGGCCCGCGACGGCGGCTACGACCACGTCCCGCTCCGGGATGGCGCCCGCTTCGAGATCGGCGACATCGACTTCCGGGCGCTGCACACGCCGGGACACACGCCCGAGCACATGTCGTTTCTCGTCACGGACCGCGGGGCGGGGGCCGACGAGCCGATGGGCCTCCTCTCGGGGGACTTCGTCTTCGTGGGCGATCTCGGCCGGCCGGACCTGCTTGAGACGGCGGCCCGGGTCAGGGGGGCGATGGCTCCCGCCGCGCGCCGGCTGTTCGGCTCGGTACGGAGCTTCCTCGACCTGCCCGACTACCTGCAGGTGTGGCCGGCCCACGGCGCCGGATCCTCGTGCGGGAAGGCGCTCGGGGCGGTGCCGGAGACGACCGTGGGTTATGAACGGCGCTTCAGCCCGGCGATCGCGGCGGCGCTTCGGGGGGAGGACGCGTTCGTCTCCCACATCCTCGAGGGACAGCCCGAGCCGCCGATGTACTTCGCCCGCATGAAGCGGGACAACCGGGACGGCGCCCGCGTGCTGGCCAGCCTCCCGCAGCCACGCCGGCTCGCGCCCGAGGAAGCGGCGTCACTCGCACGGGCCGATTCGACGGCCGCCGAAGTCGTGATCGACACGCGACCGGACCGGTCGGCGTTCATGGCCCGGCACCTCCCGGGCTCGGTCTACGTTCCGCTCACGAAGTCGTTCTGCACGGCGGTCGGCTCGGTGCTGCCCGAGGGCGCGGCGGTCACGCTCGTCATCGATGAGCGCGATCTCGAGTGGGCGGTGCGGCGTCTGGTGCGGATCGGGTTCGACGACGTGAAGGGCTTCGTGGAGCCGGAAGCGCTCGAGCGGTACTTTGCCGAAGGCGGGGAAGCGGCCGCGATTCCGGAGATCGACCTCGAGGCCGCGAGCCGGCTGTCGACGAAGGGGCACGGCGACGTGCTCGACGTGAGATACGCATCGGAGTACGCGGCGTCGCACCTGCCCGGGGCGGTTAACGCGTCCTACACGCGGCTGCCCGACTACACGGACCGGCTGCCGTCGAACGGCTCGCTGCTCGTACACTGCCTGAGCGGCGCGCGCGCCGCGGTGGCGGCGAGCTACCTGGCCCGCGAGGGGCGCGACGTCCGCTACATCAACGACCTGTTCACCGCGTACGCGGGATCGCTGGAAACCGGAGGACCTTGATCATGGTCACAGTCATGAAGATCCGCTCGTTGGCCGCCGCCATCGCCGCCGTCGCCGCCTTCGCCGTCCTGGCGTCGATCACGGGTCCCGCGGCGCTGGCCGGGCAGGGGTTCGGCAGTTCAGTCGTCATCGTCGAGGACGGAGTCCTGGTGGGCGAGCCCACCTCCGAGCGTGAGCCCGGAAGCGTGCGCGTCTTCCGCCCCGGCGACTGGACCGAAGCCCAGGTGCTGTACGCGCCGGGCGCGGTCGTGCGAGACCGCTTCGGGGTCGCGCTCGCGACCGCCGGCGCCCGGTTGTTCGTGGGCGCGCCGGGGGCGGGCGCCGTGCACGTGTTCGAGCGCGCGGACGGCGAATGGAGACACGCGACCGAGATCGCCTCTCCCGGACTGGAGGAGTTCGGGCGCGGGCTGGCCGCGGGGGACACGCACCTCCTCGTGGCGGCCTCGGACGGCCCCGGCGGGGCGGATGTCGTCGTCGCCTACCGGCGCGCGGGCGGGGGCTGGGAGGAGGCGGCGCGGCTGGCGGCGGACGCCGCGCCGGCGGGGTTCGGGGCCTCGGTCGCGCTGGCCGGCGACCTCGCGCTCGTCGGCGCGCCGCTCGTCGACGAGACTCGGGGCGAGGCGTACCTCTTTCACTTCGACGCGGCCGCCGGATGGCGGCAGGTCGCGCAACTCGGCGGCGATGACGGCGCCGAAGGGCGCGCCTTCGGGTCGGCCGTCGCGTTTGCGGGCGACGAGGCGCTGGTCGGCGCGGCCGGACAGGACGCCGGGCTCGGCGCGGTCCACCGGTTCGCGAGGGACGCCGACGGGGAATGGCAGCCCGCCGGGACCGTGGCGCCCGACAACCCGGCGCCCACCGCCTTCGGGGCCGCGCTCGCCGTGGACGGCGCCACCGCGTGGGTCGGTGCGCCCCTGGCCTCCGGCAGGGGCCTCGTGTATCGGGTCGAACGATCGGAGGACGGCTGGACCGTCGGTGCCGGGTTCGACATGCCGGGCCAGGAACCGGTCCGGACGGGGCGCGTGGTGGCCGCAGGAGGCGGCCGGGTCGTCGCGGGCCTGCCCGCCGACGACTTCGGAGCCGGGTCCGCCGTGCTCATGGACGGGTCCGGGCTGATCCGGCTCGTGAGCGAGCAGGCAGGCCTCTCCTCGATCTCGGGCGGCCAGATCGACTGCGAGGAGGGGCTCGCCGAGGGATTCGACTGCGACCGCGTGGACCTCCTCTCCTTCATCCCCCGGGAGGAACTCGGCGCCCCCCGCGGCGTCCGCCTCAACGACGTGTGGGGCTGGACCGATCCGTCGACGGGGCGGGAGTACGGGCTCGTCGGACGCATGGACGGGATCGCGTTCGTCGATGTGACCGACCCGTTCAACCCGCGCTATCTCGGCAACTTCGCCAAGACACCGGGCAGCCAATCCAACACGTGGCGCGACATGAAGGTGTTCAGGGACCACATGTTCGTCGTCGCCGACGGGGCGGGGCAGCACGGGATGCAGATCTTCGACCTCACGCAGCTGCGCGACGTCACCGAGCCCCGCGACTGGGAACCCACGGCGCTGTACGAAGATGTCGCTTCGGTCCACAACGTCGCGATCAACGAAGCGACGGGGTTCGCCTACCTCGTGGGGGCGTCCGGCGGAGGGGAGACGTGCGGCGGCGGGTCGCACATCGTCGACATCAACGACCCGCTCAATCCAATGTTCGTCGGCTGTTTCGCCCATCCCAACACCGGGCGCCGCAACACCGGCAACTCGCACGACACGCAGTGCGTCGTCTACCACGGCCCGGACGAGGACTACGCGGGCCGCGAGATCTGCGTGAACGCGAACGAGACGGCGATCTCGATCGCCGACGTGACGGACAAGTCGAACCCGGTCGCGGTGGCGCGCGCCGAATACCCGAACGTGGCCTACGCGCACCAGGGCTGGCTCACGGAAGACCACGCGTACTTCTACTCCAACGATGAACTCGACGAGGTGAGCGGGCAGGTGGACCGGACCCGGACGCTCGTGTGGGACCTGCGCGACCTCGACGATCCCCTGCTCGTGCGGGAGTACTACAGCGCGACCAGCGTCACGGACCACAACCTCTACGTGCGGGGCGACCGCCTCTACATGTCGAACAACCGCGCGGGCCTGCGCGTGCTCGACATCAGCGACCCCGAGAATCCGATGGAGGCGGGGAGCTTCGACACCACGCCCTGGAGCGAGGATGCGGCCGGCTTCGACGGGACGTGGAGCGTCTATCCGTACTTCGAGAGCGGGACGATCCTGCTCTCGAGCCGGCGCGAGGGATTGTTTCTCGTGAAGCCGCGGGCAGAGCGACTTGTCCCCTAACCGGTTCCCCCGGGTCTGAGGCGGGCGCTTCCCATCATGTGTTCCGTCCTCGGCATCTTCGAGATCGAACCGGGCGCGACGGGCCTCCGCCGCCGGGCGCTCGACCTTTCGCGGCGCCAGCGGCACCGGGGCCCGGACTGGAGCGGGATCTACGCGGGCGAACGCGCGATCCTCGCGCACGAGCGGCTCTCCATCGTCGACGTGGAGAGCGGCGCGCAGCCCCTCTTCGGACCGAACCGCACGACGGTGCTGGCGGTCAACGGGGAGATCTACAACCACGCGGAGCTGGAGCGGGGCGCGGCGCGCGGCTACCAGTTCCGGACGCGCTCCGACTGCGAGGTCATCCTCGCGCTGTACGAGGGGCGGCCCGACGCCCCTGCGGAGTGGCTCAACGAGCTGAGCGGGATCTTCGCCTTCGCCCTCTACGATGAGACCCGCGACCGCTACCTGATCGCGCGCGATCCGATCGGCGTGATGCCGCTCTACACGGGCCGGGACACGGAAGGACGCTTCTACGTCGCCTCGGAGATGAAGGCGCTCATCGACACCTGCCCGGAGATCCACGACTTCCCGCCGGGGCACCTGCTCGACAGCCATGGCGGCGATGGCCGGCCGGTCCCGTACTATCGACCGGGGTGGCGCGAGTACGAGGCGGTGGCGGACGGCCCGGCGGATCCCGAGCGCGTGCGGAAGGCGCTGCAGGAGGCGGTCCACCGGCAGCTCATGTCGGACGTGCCCTACGGCGTGCTCCTCTCGGGCGGCCTCGACTCGTCGATCATCTCGGCGCTGGCCATGAAGTTCTCGCGCCGCCGCGTGGAGACGGGAGATACGGAGGAGGCGTGGTGGCCGCGGCTTCATTCCTTCGCGATCGGACTCGACGGGGCCCCGGACCTGGAGGCGGCGCGCGCCGCCGCGGACGCGATCGGCACCGTGCATCACGAGATCGTCTACACGCTGCAGGAAGGGCTCGACGCGGTCTCCGACGTCATCCGGCACCTGGAGACGTTCGACGTGACGACGGTGCGGGCGTCCACGCCGATGTACCTCATGGCCCGCCGCATCAAGGCGATGGGGATCAAGATGGTGCTCTCGGGGGAGGGCGCGGATGAGGTGTTCGGGGGCTACCTCTACTTCCACAAGGCGCCCGACGCGCGGGCGTTCCACGAGGAGACCGTCCGCAAGCTCGACCAGCTCCACAAGTACGACTGCCTACGGGCGAACAAGTCGATGGCGGCCTGGGGCGTCGAGGCGCGGGTCCCCTTCCTCGACCGCGAGTTCCTCGATGTCGCGATGGCCCTCGACCCGGAGTCGAAGCGACCGGCGGACGGACGCATGGAGAAGCACATCCTGCGCGAGGCGTTCGAGGGACTCCTCCCGGACGAGATCCTGTGGCGCCAGAAGGAACAGTTCTCCGACGGCGTGGGATATTCCTGGATCGACAGCCTGAAGGAGATCGCCGAGGCCGAGGTCAGCGACGGACAGCTGGCGCGCGCGGCGGCCCGCTTCCCCACCAACACGCCGCTCACGAAGGAAGCGTACCTCTACCGCTCGATCTTCGCGTCGCACTTCCCCGGCGAGCCGGCGGTGCGCTGCGTCCCCGAGGGCCCGAGCATCGCCTGCAGCACCCCCGCCGCGATCGCCTGGGACCCCGCCTTCGCCGCCATGGCCGACCCGTCAGGCCGGGCAGTACAGGGCGTCCACGCCGACAGCTACTGAAGGCTCGGAGTCGATCTTTCTATTCACGGTATGAATGATTATCATTCACGCCATGAATATATCTCCGCTCCCCCGTTTCGTGACGCAAGCTCTCAAGGCCAGGATGCGGGTCATGCCCGCCGTCGTCGTGGCCGGGGCGCGCCAGACCGGGAAGAGTACGCTCGCGCGCCAGTGCGGGCCGGAGGGGCGTCGCTATCTGTCGCTTGACGACCTTGACCTGCTCGATCTGGCTCGGCGCGATCCCGACTCCCTGGTGAGGGGAGCGGAGCATGTGACGCTCGATGAGGTCCAGCGTGAGCCGGGTCTGCTGAGCGCCGTCAAGCGCGCGATCGATAGTGATCGCCGACCTGGCCAGTTCCTGCTCACGGGCTCCGCGAACCTGCTCATGATGCGCCGTGTCTCGGAGTCGCTTGCGGGGCGGGCCAGCTATCTGACCCTGTGGCCGATGACGCGCCAGGAGCAGCTGGGGCGAGGGAAGGGCGGCGGCTGGGAGGATCTGATCGAGACCGGTGACGCCGGTTGGCGCGATCTCCTCGGCGCGGAGCCGGCCGACGCCGAGGACTGGCGCGCCCTGGCCCGGCGTGGGGGTTTTCCGGTACCCGCCGTCCATCTCCGCGATGCCGGAGAGCGCGAAATCTGGTTCGATGGCTACGTCCGGACGTACCTGGAACGAGATCTGCAGGCGCTCTCCTCGATCACCGCCCTCCCGGACTTCCGGCGCCTGATGCGGGCAGCCTGCCTGCGTATCGGCGGCCTCGTAAACCAGACGGCGCTCGGGCGTGACATCGGGCTCCCGCAGCCGACGGTCAACCGATACCTGAACCTGCTCGAGACGTCGTATCTCCTCGTGCGGATTCCCGCCTATTCGGTCAATCGCACCAAACGACTCACGAAGTCCCCCAAACTCTACTGGGGGGACACCGGTCTGGCGCTGAGCCTCGCCGGGGAAGGCGAGCCCCGCGGAGCCCACCTCGAGAACCTCGTGCTGCAGAGCCTGCTGGCTTGGCGTGACGCCCGACTTGGCCGGGCGGAGATCCTGCACTGGCGCACCACGGTAGGGGAGGAGGTGGACTTCGTGATCGAGACGGGAGACTCGCTGCTGCCGATCGAAGTCAAGGCCACGACACGACCTCGCCTCCGCGACGCACGGCACCTGAAGACGTTCCGGGACGAGCACGGCGAGATGGCGCGCGCCGGCCTGTTGCTCCACACCGGGACCTCGCTCGAGTGGCTCGGCCCGCACGCACTCGCCGCCCCGTGGTGGCGGGTCGTGTAGAGTGTGAAGAGCGAAGGTGTCCGTGAAAGCGGGACAGCTCCACCTTTAGGCCAACGGTTCGAGAGGAACGGTGGTACATCAAGGTGTACTTCGTTGAGTCCAGCCGGGACGACCGGAAGGCGATGTTCATAAGCGTTCATCGAACAGAGAGTTGAGATGAAGATCTTGCGTGAAGGAGATCGCGGGTACGCGTTGGCACCCGAACGCGGGCGCGTCGAAGTCGTTTACGAGTACCGAACGGTCGAACTCGAGAAGTCGAAAGCCACGGTGAGGAACGTCCTTGTCGGCGTGGACTCCGAAACCGGAGAAGTGCTGACGGTGCCCGCCCAGTCGACGCCGAAACTGAAAGCGGCGAGGGACGCGACGAAGGAGAAGGTGATGAGCGTCCGGATGCCTCGGGAACTCGACGACGTGCTTCACCTCGTTGCTGACCGCTATCACGCGGCGCCCAAGCAGTTCGCTCCTGCGGTTATTCGATACTACCTGACCTTGGCCTCCTCCGACGCCGATATGGTTCATCGGCTGCGTGCGCTCTCCAAGAGCCGACTTGCGACGGGAAAGTGTCGGAAGAATCTGCGTTTACGAGTGCCATCGGAGCTTCTCGTCTGGCTGTGTGAGGCCACCGTCGGGACGGCGGGCGCCACCAGGAGTGATCTGGTTCGTGGCGCGATCATGGCAGCGAAGGAAGATGTGCTCGACGATCGCGCCAAGCAGCGCCAGCGTGCACTGGGAGCGATCGCCCAAGCCGTTTAGAGATCCCCGACTGGTTTGCGCCGTAGCTTCCGAACCGGACATCTTGGGGCGTCTGATCCGCACTCCCCCGACACGAAGGTCGAACGATGAAGATGCCCGTCCGCCCCGTAGTCCTCACCCTCCTGTTGGTGTCAGCCGCCAGATTTCCAGCGATGGCTCCCGCCGCGGCGCAGGAGGCGGTCTCGGTCGAGATCGTGCCCGGCGCGCTGTCGCTGGAGGTAGGGGAGGAGGCCACGCTGGAAGCCCGCGTCCTGGATGCGGAGGGGAACGTGCTCGAAGCACAGGTCCTGTTCTTCCCGGCGTTCGCGGACGGGCGGAGCGGGAGCGCGCGTCAGAGCATCGACGTGGACCGCGCGACCGGCCGGGTGCGAGCCGTGAAGGGCGGTGAGTTCCTGATTTCGGCCATCGTGGCAACGGCGCGCGGCCTGCGCGGCGAGGCGATGGTGAGCGTGGCCTTCCCCCCGCTGGACCGGATCGATGTGACGCCGGCGGACGGGTCGACGTACGTGGGCGTCGCGACGCGCCACCGGGCGACGCTGCTCGACACGGCGGATGATGAGCGTGATGGCGAGATCCGCTGGTCCACGTCGGACGAGGGGGTCGCAACGGTGGACCGGTTCGGCATCCTCACCGCGCACGCTCCGGGACAGGTGGTGCTGCAGGCAGAGGCGGAAGGCATCTCCGCGGACGTGCCCTACGAGGTCAGAGAGAACCCCGCCGCCCGCCTCACGGTGTCGGGGAGCGCGGAGCGGGCGCGAACGGGCGACGTGGTGCGTTTCGAGGCGATGGTCGAGGACGCGATGGGCGGCGCCGTGGGCGACCTTCCGGTCACCTGGACCGTGATGTCGGACCCCTCCATTGAGGCGACGGCGGACATTCCCCCGGCGGAGATCGACGAGCAGGGCCGGTTCGTGGCGTACTTCCCCGGCGTGTACACGGTCGTCGCCAACGTGCCGGGCCGCGCCGCGCGCACCTCGCTGGAGGTCCATCCGCGACACGCCTCGCAGGAAGTGACGTTCGTGGGACAGGGACAGGTGAACAACGAGCGCACCTCGGACCTGTGGGTGTGGGAGGGCGTCGACGGGCGCGACTACGCGATCACCGGCACGCACGCGGCGGCGGGCGCGGTCTATTTCTGGGATGTGACGGATCCGGCGAGTCCCGTCCTCACGGACTCCGTCGTGGTCGATGCACGCACGACGAACGACGTGAAGGTGAGCGAGGACGGGGAGATCTGCGTGATCTCGCGCGAAGGGGCCTCGAACCGCCGCAACGGGATCGTCATCCTCGACTGCCGGAACCCGCGGGACGTGACGACGATCTCCGTGTTCGACGACGAGCTTACGGGCGGCGTCCACAACCTCTTCATCCACGAGGACCACGTGTACGCGGTGAACAACGGGCGCCGTTTCGACGTGATCAACATCGAGGATCCGGCCAGCCCGCACCGTGTGGGCCGGTTCGAACTCGACACGCCGGGGCACGCGATCCACGACATCTGGATCGTGGACGGGATCGCCTACACATCGAACTGGGGCGACGGGGTCGTGCTCATCGACGTGGGCGGCGGCGACCGCGGCGGCTCTCCGTCCAATCCCGTCGAGATCGCGCGCTTCCGCGACATCGGCGGGCGGACGCACGCGGCCTTCCCGTACCGGAGTCCGACCGGGCGCTTCTACGTGTTCATGGGAGACGAGGCGGGGCGCCCGGGCTTCGACGGACAGGATCCGGAGCGGACGCCTCAGTTCATGTCGGGCTACATCCATGTGGTGGACTTCACGGATCCCGAAAACCCGGAGGAAGTCGCCCGCTACGACATCCCCGAGGCGGGCTCGCACAACATGTGGATCGAGGACGACAAGCTCTACGCGGCGTTCTACAACGGCGGGCTGCGCGTACTCGACATCTCCGGAGAACTGAAGGGGAACCTGGGCGAGCAGGGTCGTGAGATCGCGCGCTACATGGCGTACGATCCGGACGGGGTGGTGGCGAACGCGCCCTTCACCTGGGGTCCGCAGATCCACAAGGGGAACCTCTTCTTCGCGGAGTACTTCAGCGGGCTGTGGGCGGTGAAGCTCCAGCCGCGCCAGGAACTCGTCCCGTAGCGGCCGGCCGGCTGCGGCTTCCGTGGAATCCCCCCGCCCGCGCCCCCGGCGTGCTCCTTCCGGTCTCCTGGACACTTGGACGACGCCGCGACATACTGAATTTGTTACGAATCACGTATGGAGGCGCCGATGCATCGCACCCAGGACACGTACGGGCTCAGCCATTTCCGACAGCGCACGAGCGAGCACCTTGAGCGCATCCGCGAGGGCCGCGTTGAAACCATTACCCAGAATGGCGAGGCCGCGCTGGTCGTCATGAGCCCGGAACGCTACGACTTCCTCGTCCACTCAGCCGAGCGGGGCCACCTGTGGCAGGAGGCGATTCGCGGGTATAGAGCTGGTGAGCGCGGTATCCCGGCCACGGAGGCAATCCGTGCCTTGGCGGATGAGTTTGGCCTGGACGTGTGAACCGATTCGACGTCGAGTTCTCGCCCAGGGCTCTCTCTTCGCTCCGGGAAACTACCCGCTACATCATGCAGTATTCCGGAACCCGCCGTGCCAACGAATGGCTCACGCGGATCATGCGGAGCACCGACACCCTCAAGACTCACCCGTATGCGTTGCGGATCGTGGGTGATTTCGAGGGTGAAGACGTTCATGCCCGTGTGGTCACCGTCATCGATGTGGTGCACGCCGCACACGGGGCCGAGCGCGACCGTTACGAACCTCCTTGTGTGCGTGAACGGGAATCTGCAAGGGGACAGGTGGTCCCGTTGTGAGCGGAATTCGCATCTCCGCCCGGATCAACGGCGTCGAGTGGTCCGGCGAAGTGGAGCCGCGGCTGCTCCTGTCGGATTTCCTGCGCTCCGACGTGGGGCTCACGGGCACGCACGTGGGCTGCGAGCACGGGGTGTGCGGGGCGTGCACGGTGCAGTTGGACGGGGAACCGGTGCGGGCCTGTCTCATGTTCGCGGTGCAGATCGACGGTCACGAGGTGACGACGGTCGAGGGGCTGGCGGCCGGCGGCCCCGGCGGCCGGCTCTCCGTCGAGGACCTGCACCCGGTCCAGCGGGCGCTGCACGAGGCGCACGGGCTGCAGTGCGGCTTCTGCACCCCGGGGATCCTGATGACGGCGGAGGCCTTCCTGCGCGAGAACCCGGCGCCTTCGCGCGAGGAGATCCGCGAGGCGGTGTCCGGGCACCTGTGCCGCTGCACGGGCTACCACAACATCGTCGAAGGGGTCGCGCTGGCGGCCGAGCGCCTCGCAGCGGCTGGCCCCGCCGCCGACGGTCCCGCCGCCGGTGGGGAGGGCGAGCCGTGAGCCGGCCGGGTCGCGCATGAGCCGTGCGGGCGGGACGTGGGTCGGGGCGCGGGTGCCACGCAACGAGGACGCGCGGCTGCTGACCGGCCGCGCGCAGTTCGTGGAGGACGTGGAGCCGCCGGGCGCGCTGCACGTCGCCTTCGTGCGGAGCGACCTTCCGGCCGGACGGCTGCGGAGCCTCGATGTGGAGAGCGCGCGGGCGCACCCCGGCGTCCACGCTGTCTTCACGGCGGCCGACCTCGGCCCGCTCCTCCGGCCCGGCGCGGTACTCGTGCCGCCGCCGCCGCTCGAAGGACTGGTGTTCCACGCGCGCACGGCGCTCCCCCTCGTCCGCGAACGGATCCGGCATCAGGGCGAGGCGCTGGCCATGATCGTCGCGGAGAGCCGCTACGTCGCCGAGGACGCGGCCCAACTCGTGGAGGCCGACATCGAACCGCTCGATCCCGTCGTGGATCTCGGGCGGGCGCTCGATGCGGATGCGCCTCGCGTGCATGAGGATCTCCCGTCGAACCTCGCGGCGCACGTCCGGCAGGCGAAGGGGGACTACGCCGCAGCCCGCGCGCGGGCCGACCTCGTGCTGGAGCGCCGCTTCTCCTACGACCGGGGGATCGGGGGCGCGATCGAGAACCGGGCCGTCGTGGCGGAGTGGGATGCGCGGGCCGACCGGCTGCAGGTATGGGACACGACGCAGGCTCCCATCCCCGTGCGCAACGTCGTGGCCGCGGCCCTCGGCCTGTCCGAGTCGCAGGTGCGGTTCGTCGCCCCCTTCGTCGGCGGCGGTTTCGGCCCGAAGATCATGTTCTACGCGGAGGAGATCCTCGTCCCCTGGGCGTCGATCCAGCTGGGGCGGCCCGTGAAGTGGGTCGAGGACCGGTACGAGAACTTCTTCGCCACCACCCAGGAGCGGGGGCAACTGCACGAGGCGGAGATCGCGGTCACGCGCGAGGGCCGGATCCTCGGCGTGCGGGACCTCTTCATCCACGATTCCGGCGCGTACGACCCCTACGGGCTCACGATCCCCATCAACACCCAGTGCACGCTTCTCGGGCCCTACCGGGTGCCGAACTACGAGAGCGAGTTCCGGGTCGCGTTCACGAACAAGCCGATCGTCACGCCGGTGCGCGGCGCCGGCCGGCAGCACGGCGTGTTCGTCATGGAGCGGCTGCTCGACCTCGCGGCGCGCGGCCTCGGCCTCGATCCGGTCGAGATCCGGCGGCGCAACGTGATCGGCCCGGACGAGTTCCCGTACAATCACGAGATCATGTACCAGGACTTCGCCCCACTCCGCTACGACAGCGGCAGTTACGAGGAGTCGCTGGAAGAGACGGTCCGCCTCGTCGGCTACGAAGAGACGTTCCCGCGGGAACGCGAGCGGGTGCAGACGGACGGGCGCGCGGTCGGCATCGGCGTCGTCAACTACGTGGAGGGGACGGGGATCGGCCCCTACGAGGGCGCCCGCATCACCGTCGAGCCCGGCGGCACGGTCCGTCTCGCGACCGGCGTCGGAACCCAGGGCCAGGGGCACTTCACTTCCTTCGCGCAGATCGTGGCCGACGCGATCGGGGTGACGCCGTCCGACGTGCGGGTCGTGACCGGGGACACGAGCGACTTCCACTGGGGGACGGGCACCTTCGCGAGCCGCGGGGCGGTCGTCGCCGGCAACGCGATCCACGCCGCGGCGCAATCCGTGCGCGAGAAGATCCTGGACCACGCCGCGGCGGCGCTCGAGGTCGACCCCGAGGACCTCGAGCTCGCCGACGGCGCCGCCCGCGTGCGAGGCGCCCCGGACCTCTCCGTCGATCTCGGCGCGCTGGCGCTGGCCGCCAACCCATTGCGCGGGGCCGTGGAGCCCGGAACCGAGCCGGGGCTGGAGGCGACCTCGTACTTCGGGCCGCCGTACGGGACGACCGCGAACGGAACGCACGCCGTGGTCGTCGCGGTGGATCCGGAGACGGCGATGGTCGAGATCCTGCGCTACCTCGTCGTGCACGATTGCGGGACGGTCATCAACCCCACGATCGTGGAAGGGCAGATCCACGGCGGCGTCGCGGCGGGGATCGGGAACGCCTTCTACGAGGAACTCGTGTTCGACGAGTTCGGCGGCACGAGCAACGCCTCGTTCATGGATTACCTGCTCCCGACCTCGACCGACGTGCCCGCGATCGAGACGGCCCACCTCGAGACGCCTTCGACATTGAACCCTCTCGGCACGAAGGGGGTGGGGGAGGGCGGCGCGATCCCGGTGGCGGCCGCCTTCGCGCAGGCCGTCGAGGATGCGCTGGCCGACATCGCACCGGGACTCGAGATCCTCGATATCCCCACGAGTCCGCGCCGCCTGTTCGAACTCCTTCAGGCGCATGGGGAGCGGCGTTCGGGGCCACGAGCGGCGCCCCCGGCGGGCGTGTCGTGAAGCCCCCGTCCTTCGAGTACGTGGCCGCGGCCACGCTCGACGAGGCCCTGGAGGCGCTCGCGGACACGTCGCTGGAGACACGTCCCCTGGCGGGGGGGCAGAGTCTCGTCCCGATGCTGAACTTCCGTCTCGCGGCGCCGGAACGCCTCGTGGACCTGAACGGGATCGAGGAACTGGCGCGGGTGGAGGAGATGGAGGATGGAGGGCTCCGTCTGGGCGCCATGGTCCGGCACCGTCAGCTGGAACACGAATCGCTCATCGCGCAGCGGGCTCCGCTCCTGGCCGAGACGGCTCCCTTCATCGCCCACCCGCAGATTCGTTCGCGGGGTACGGTCGGAGGCTCCGTGGCGCACGCCGATCCCGCGGCGGAACTGCCCGCCGTCCTCCTCACGCTCGGGGCGCGCGTGAGGATCGCCCGCCGCTCGCGCGACGGGGAGTCCGGCTCTCGCGTGCAGCGGACCCTGGATCTGCACGACTTCTTCTTCGGCCCGTTCTACTCCGCCCTCGAGCCCGACGAACTCCTGGCCACGATCGAAGTGCCGCCGTCCGTCGCGGGAGAGGGGACGGCCTTTGACGAGATCGCCCGGCGCCGGGGCGACTACGCGCTCGCCGGCGTCGCGGCGCGGGTGCGGCTGGACTCCGGCGGGGTCTGCGACGACGCTGCGATCTCGCTCGTGAACGGGGGATCCACCCCCTGTCTGATGAGAGAGGCCGCGCAGACACTCGTCGGCGCGCAGCCGACGCCGGAAGCGATCGAAGCCGCCGCCGCCACGTGCGCGGAGACCTCCGACCCCGCCCCCGACATGCACGCGAACGAGGCGTACCGCCGGCACCTGATCCGCGTCCTGACCTCCCGCGTGCTGTCGCGCGCCGCCGCCCGCGCCCGACCTTGACCGGCCCCACGCTCTTCCATCCGTCACGGGAGTGGTTCTCCCGCGTCGCCGTGGTCTCGAGCGGCGCGTCCCGCACTTACGGTGAACTTGAGGCGGAATCGCGGTTGCGGGCCCGACATCTCCTCGCCGAAGCCGGTGCCGCCGATCTGGACGGGGCCCGGGTGGGGTTCCTCATGGAGCCGGGATTCGAGTACGTCGTCACGCAGTGGGCCATCTGGCGCGCCGGCGGGATCGCCGTGCCCCTCTGTCCGGACCATCCCGCGCGCGAGATCGAATACGTGATCGACGACGCGGACTGCGCCGCGCTCATCGGGGCCGGAGAAACGGGCGCTCGCATCGAGGGCCCCGCGCGGGAGCGCGGCATCCCGTTTCACGACGCATCTCGCGACGCATCCGCAACGAACGCAGACTCTGCCGCGTTCGACGCGCCCGACCCGGGTCCGCTGCCACCGGTCGGGCTGGACCGGCCCGCGATGATCCTCTACACCAGCGGCACGACGGGACGCCCCAAGGGGGTCGTGACGACGCACGGCCAGATCGAGGCGCACATCCGGTCGCTGCTCGACGCGTGGAAGTGGGAGCGGGACGACCGCATCCTCCACGTCCTCCCCCTCCATCACACGCACGGAATTGTCAACGCCCTCTGCTGTCCGCTCTACGCGGGGGCCGCGGTGGCGTTCGGCGGATCGTTCGACCCGGCGCCCACCTGGGAGCGACTCGCCTCGGGCGACATCAGCGTGTTCATGGCCGTGCCGACCATCTACGCCAAGCTCCTGCGCGCCTGGGAAGCTGCGGAAGACGCCACCCGTCAGCGATGGTCGCACGGCGTGCGCGCGCTCCGGCTGATGGTGTCCGGTTCGGCGGCCCTCCCCGTGCGCGTGTTCCGGCGGTGGGAGGAGATCACCGGGCACCGCCTCCTCGAGCGCTACGGCATGACGGAGATCGGCATGGGGCTCTCGAATCCCTACGATGGCGAGCGGCGGCCGGGCACCGTGGGCCAGCCTCTCCCCGGCGTCGGCCTGCGTCTCGTGCGCCCGGCCACGGGGCGCGTGCTTGCAGAGGGCGTGGAAGCCGTGGCAGCCCGGGAGCCGGGAGAATCGGGCGAAATCCGGGTTCGCGGCCCCATGGTGTTCTCCGAGTACTGGCGCCGTCCCCGCGAGACGGCGGCCGCCTTCGTCGACGGGTGGTTCCTGACCGGAGATGAGGCGGTCCTCGAGGACGGCTACTACCGTCTTCTGGGGCGCCGCTCCGTCGACATCCTCAAGAGCGGCGGCTACAAGATCTCGGCGGTCGAGATCGAGGAACTCCTGCGCACGCATCCCGCGGTGCGCGACTGCGCCGTGGTCGGGATCCCGGACGACGACTGGGGAGAACGGATCGCCGCCGCGGTCGTCCCCGAACCCGACGCGGCGCCGCGGTCGGACGCGCTCGCCGAACGGCTGGATCCGTGGATCCGCGAGCGGCTCGCGCGCTACAAGGCGCCGCGCGCCTGGCTCTGCGTCGGAGACCTGCCCCGGAACGCGATGGGCAAGGTGCGCAAGCCGGCCGTGCAGGCGCTCTTCAACGTCCGGGCCCGGCCGTCCTGACCCGAGCCCCCGGCATTGCGTTCCCCGACCGGATGGGGGAGCGTACGGCCATCGGTCCTCACTTCAACCTCGCACCAGGCGGAGCCGAGCGCTCATGAAACTCTACGATCTCTCACAGCCCCTCAATCAGGACTGCTTCTTCTGGCCCTACTATCCCCCCTTCGAGGTCAAGTACATCAAGCGCAAGGTCGAACACGGAGTGAACGCGCAGTACATCCAGACCTCGAACCACATGGGCACGCACCTCGACGCCCCCCGCCACTTCGTAACCAACGGGATGACGATCGACGAGATCCCCCTGGAGTGGCTGTACGGGGACGGTGTCATCGTCGACCTGCGCGACGAGATGGGCGATCTCGCCGTGTACACGCCCGAGATGATCGAATCGCGCGTAGAGATCCGCGACGGAGACCTCCTGATCCTGCACACGGGTTGGGAGCGCTTCGCACAGTTCGGCGCCGAGGCGAACGAGGAGCGCTACGTCCACACCCACCCCGGCGCGCACCCGGACATGGTGCAGTGGCTCATCGACCGGAAGATCAAGGTCTGGGGCGTGGACGTGATCTCCACGGATCATCCCATGAACCTCCCGATCGGGAGATTCCTCGGGCAGGGCACCTTCGGACACTGCGACCGCGTGCGGGCGATGGCGGAAAAGGTGTTCGGCGGGGCCGGGGCCGTGGAGGAACTGTTTCCCGAAGAGCACTATCAGCTCACGCACAACGCGCTCTTCCCCCACAACTGCATGCACATAGAGAACCTCGGCGGACAGATCGCCGCTCCGGAACTGCAGAACCGGCGGCTCACCATCGGGTGCTTCCCCTGGAAGTTCAAGGGCGGGGAAGCCGCCTTCTGCCGCGTGGTGGCGTTTCTCGATGAAAGAGGTGGACCATGACGACCCAGAGCCGGGCGCGGACGAACGCATTGCCGCTGCTGTCGCTCCTTCTGTCGTTCGGTTTCCTGTCGCAGGCCGCGGCCCCGCTCGCGGCCCAAAGCTTCTCGTGGGACGGGCTGCTCGACTACATGGAGCAGATCCGCCACGACAACGACCTTCCCGGGCTGTCTGTCGCGGTGGCGGTGGACGGGGAGATCGTCTTCTCGGAGGGCGTGGGCGTCGCCGAACTGGACCATCGCACCCCGGCCACCGGCCGGACGGTCCACAACGTGGGATCCGTGTCGAAGGTGCTTGCCGTGGTCGGTCTCATGCAGCTCGTCGAGCAGGGGAAGGTGGATCTCGACGCGACACTCCAGACGTACATGCCCTGGTATCCGGAGCGGGAGTTCCCGATCACGGTGCGCCACATCCTCACGCACACTTCCGGGATCCGGCACTACAACGGCGTCGAATTCGGTCCCCACGACCTGCTCAGCCTGCGGCACTACGACACCTTCGAGGAGGCGACGGAGCTGTGGCGCGACGACCCCCTCGCCTACGACACGGGCTCCGGGTGGATGTACTCCTCGCACGCCCACAACCTCCAGCACGGAATCGTCGAGGCGGCGTCCGGGATGGACTACGAGGAATACCTCAAGCGTTACGTGTGGGAGCCCGCCGGGATGTTCGCCACCCAGTTCGACGTCCCGTCGCGGGTCGTGCAGAACCGCGGCCGCGGCTACATGCGGGGCGAGTCCGGTCGCTTCATCAACGCCCCGCCGGAGGATCCGAGCTACAAGTACGCGGGCGGCGGCATCATCTCGAACGTGGAGGACCTCGTCCGCTTCGCGCTCGCGATCAACGGCGGGCGGCTGCTCGCGCCGGAGACGGTGGCCGAGATGCACCGCCCGCAACTCGAACCGGGGATCCGGCAGATCGATCCGTCGTCACCGGACGGGCTGGGCGAGCCGATCGCGCACGAGCAGGCGCTGGCGTGGTTCATCCGCACGGATCCGCAGGGACGTCGCTATCCGAGCCACACGGGGACGGTGAAGGGGACACGGTCCTTCCTCGCGAACTTCGACGACTACGGCGTGGTGGTCGCGCTGCAGACGAACGCGCTCCCCTTCGATTCCGCCCGCTACGGGGAGGCGATCGCCCAGATGTTCCTGCCATAGGCGCCGGAGCCGGGGAGACTCGCCTGCCGTGATGGAACGCGATGATCCGGCGCTGCTCCCGGCGCGGGAGCAGGCTCGGCGCATCCGCGCCGGGGAGCTGGCCGCGGCCGACCTGCTCGGCGCCTGCGTGGCCCGCGTCGAACGGCACAATAGAGCGCTCAACGCGGTCGTCACCCTGAACCCCGGGGCGGAGGCGGAGGCGGCCGCGGTCGACGCCACCCTCGGGGCCGGCGAGGATCCGGGACCGCTCGCCGGGCTCGTCGTCGGCATCAAGGATGTGACCGAGACGGCGGACCTCCGCACGACGTACGGCTCGCCGCTGTTCGCGGACCACGTGCCCGAGGAGGATGCGCTCGTCGTGCGCCGCCTGCGCGAGGCCGGCGCGGTGATCCTCGGGAAGACGAACACGCCGGAGTTCGCGGCGGGCGGCAACACATGGAACGAGGTGTTCGGCGTGACCCGGAACCCGTGGAACGCGGCCGTCAGCGCGGGGGGGTCCACCGGGGGCGGCGCGGTCGCGCTCGCAACGGGGATGATCTCGCTCGCGCAGGGCACCGATCTCGGCGGTTCGTTGCGGATCCCCGCCTCCTTCTGCGGCATCGCGGGGCTACGCCCCACGCCGGGGCTCGTCCCGACGGTCCCGGCCGCCTACCTGTGGGATGACCTGCAATCGACCGGCCTCATGGCACGGGATCCGGAGGATGTCGCCTTCGGGCTCCGCGCGATCTCGGGCTCCGATCCGGCCTCGCCCGTCTCCGCCCCCGAGCCGCACTGGCCGGAACCCGGCGCCACGGATCTCGCCCGAGGCCGCTGGGCGTATTGCGGCGACATCGCGCGGATCGGAATCGACGGCGGCGTGGAGGCGGCATGCCGCGAGGCGCTGGAGTCGCTGCGGGCGGGCGGCGCGCGGGTGGACGAGGTGGATCTCGACCTTTCCTACGCGTGGGACGCGTTTCTCGTCCTCCGCGGGCACTGGTTCGTGTCCCACTTCGAGGCCGAACTCCACCGCATCGACGCCTTCGGGCCCAACGTGTCGGCCAACCTCCGCTCCGGATTGTCGCTGACCCCGGCCGAGATCGGGGAGGCCGAGAACGTGCGCCGCCGCGTGAGGGAAGAGCTTCTCGACCTCCTCGAGCGGTACGACGCGCTGCTGACGCCGTGCATGGCGATCCCGCCCTTCCCGGCGGAGCAGAACTACCCGGAGACGGTCGGGGGGCGGCCGATGAAGACGTACGTGGACTGGATCGCCCCGACCTTCCTGCTCTCGATGCCCGGCCTGCCCGTCGCCTGCGTCCCGGCGGGTCTGGATGCGGCGGGGCTCCCGGTCGGGCTGCAGGTCGTCGGGCCCCCGCGCGGGGAATGGCGCGCGCTCGCGGTGGCGTCGGCCATCCAGGAGGCGCGGCCCATCGGCCTCCCGCCCGTCGTGGCCGACCACCGAGCCGACCACCGAGCCGACCCCTGAGCGAATGGCGAGACGTTCCCGCGGGAACGTTCCGCGCTAGATTCCCGCGGTCGCGGCTGCCGCCGACCAACCCCCGAACCCCCGAGAGCCGATCATGATGATGTCAAGCGACCACGCCGTCCCGGAGTTGTCCGGCGAGGGACTCGATGCCTGTGTCCGCTTCCTGCAGCGCCTCATCCGCACGCAGTCGATGCCCGGCGAAGAGGGTGAACTCGCCAGGCTCGTCGCCGCGGAGATGCGCGCCCTCGGCTACGACGAGGTCGACGATGACGCCGCGGGCAACGTCATCGGCCTCATCCGGGGCAACGGCGACGCTCCCTCGGTGATGTTCAACACCCATCTCGACCATGTGGACGCCGGGGATCCGGCGGACTGGCCCCATGACCCCTTTGGCGCCGAGATACACGATGGCCTGCTGTGGGGGCGGGGCGCGATCGACATCAAGGGACCGCTCGCGGCCCAGGTGCACGGCATCGCCCGCCTCATCGCCGCCGGCCGGCGGCCCCCCGGCGACGTCTACGTGACGGGAACGGTCCAGGAGGAAGTCGGGGGACTCGGCGCCCGCTACATGGCGGAAACGCTGCGGCCCGACCTGGTCCTGATCGGCGAGCCCAGCCGGAACGAGGTCCGTCGCGGACACCGGGGCCGGATTGAACTCCGCGTCCAGGTGCGGGGGAGGATGGCCCACGCCTCGATGACCGACATCGGCCGCAACCCGCTGACCGTGCTCGGACGGTTCCTCGCCGCGCTGGAAGACGTCGACCTCGCGCATGATCCCGATCTGGGCACGTGCTCGATCGCCCCGACCCTCATCGGGACGGACCAGAGCAGCGGCAACGTCATCCCCGGTCTGGCGGAGGTCACGCTCGACTGCAGGACCGTGACCGGGCAGGACGCGGCCTCGCTGCGGAAGCAACTCCTTCCGGTGCTGCGCGCGTGCGAGATCGAGGGATCGAGCAGCGACATTCTGATCCCGCAGCACGAGCGCTCGAGCTATGCCGGCTACGAGATGACATATCCGGCCGACAACCCGGCCCTCTCGCTACCCGCCGACCACGGTGCGGTGCGCACGGCGGTCGAGGTCCTCACCGGCCCGCTCGGGGCCGAGCCGCCCGTCGACGTCTGGGATTTTGCTACGGACGGCGGACACTTCGGGCTCGCGGGCATGACCGTGGTCGGCTTCGGGCCCGGAGACGACCGGCTGGCCCACACCGTCAACGAGCACATCGTGATCGACGAACTGGCCACCGGAATCCGCGGCAACACGGCCCTCGCCCTCCACTGGCCGGCCCGCTACGCACGGGCGGGCTGAGGCGCCGCGAAGGAAGCCCGGCGCCGATGGTCTGTGACCCGCGGTCGGCCCGGGGCGTCTGGTATCCGGGTACGGGCAGGTCAACCAGGAGGAGGTTCGGAATGAAACGGCGGACATTTGCGGGCGCGGCCCGGGGTACGCGGGCTCTCGTCGCTTCAGCGGCGTTCGTGGCGCTCTACAGCCTGTCGGGGGCGGGAGCGCTGGCGGGCCAGGAGGCGCACACGTGCGAGGATCGCGCCGGGCTCCGCATCGAGGTGCTGGACGCGACGGGAATGGTGCGGGTGAGCGGGGCCGACGTGCGTATTCGCTGGGTCGATGTCGTCCGTAGTCCCGTGCGCAGGGGCGCCGGCGATGACGGCCGCCTGATGTTCTGCGCTCCGAGGGACGCGACGCAGGCGACGGTGTGGGTGGAGGCCCGGGACGGGTCGAGCGAGCAGGCATCCGTCGATCTGGTACGCGGCGAGACGAGTACGGTCGAACTCCGGATCCTGGCGGAAGACAACCCCGGGCGCCTCGAAGGCCGCGTATTCGACGCCGTGACGAAGGACCCGATCACCACCGCCGCCGTGACCGTGGCCGGTCGCCGGGGCGCCATCGAAACCGACCGCTGGGGACGGTACATCCTCACGGGCATCCCCGCGGGGGCGAAGGAATTCGAGGTCCGCCGCATGGGATACGAGCCCCTCGAATACGTCGTCACCGTCAAGCCGGGACTCACGACGCAGGTGGACATCGGCCTCGTTCCCGATCCCGTCGAAATGGAGCCTCTCGTCGCGACGACGGTCCGGTCGTCCACGCTGGAGAGTAACGGCTTCTACGAGCGGCGGTACTGGGGCGAGATGCTGGGTGTCGGCGAGTTTCTCACGCCGGAGTACCTGGAGCGCTGGCGTCCGATGCGCATGAGCCAGTTGCTCGAGCAACACACGATGCTCCACCCGCGGCTCGTGCGCGGGGGGCCGACTCCCGGGACCTTCGGCGGCTGCGTCCAGGTGTATCTCGACAACATCAACATGAACAATCTCGACGACGGCGCCGGGAACAGCTTCACGCTGGACTCGGTCTTACTGCCGAGCGAGGTCGCCGGCGTCGAGGTGTACCGGGCCTCCACGTCACTCCCGGCCGGCACGATGCGATTCGGGGTCGGACGGTGCGGCCTCGTCCTGATCTGGACGCGGTAGCTCAGCTGTCGATGAACTCGGCGACATGTGCGGGGGCGAGGCGGGCGGTGTGGCGGGAGACCGCGATCATGACGATCACGTTTCCGACCATGCCGTAGATGCCCGGGTGGACGCCGGCGGTCGCGGCGGCCGAGACGAGTTCCAGCCGCAGAGCCAGATCGAGCAGGAACGCGATGCCGCCACCCGTCACGAGGCCCCACAGCGCCCCCGCGCGTGTGACTCCTCGCCACAGGAAGGTCACGACCGTCAGCGGGAAGAGCTGCGCGATGAACCCGTAGCTGAGGAGCAGCAGTTCGACGAGGCTCAGCCCGGGGATCAGCGCCAGAAGGTAGGAGATCGCCCCGACGACGATCACCATCTTCCGGATCCACCGGCGCTGCGCCGCGTCGTCGAGCGCCCCGGGCTTCAGATTTCCCCAGAAGTCGCGCACAGCCACGGATCCCGCCGCGTGCAATAGCGCGTCGCCCGTGGACATCGAGGCCGCGAGCGCCCCGGCGCAGAAGAGCCCCACGATGAGCGGCGGCAGTCCGATCTGCGCCGACGTCACGATCGTGGGCAGGATGGCGTCAGACGGCTCCACGCCGGGGAAGGCGAGCACGCCCGAAAAACCGATGAAGAGGATGGGGACGAGAAAGAGCGCGAAGGTCGGATAGTAGACGACCGTCCGCTTGAGGGTGTCCACGTCGCGGGCCGTGTAGATCTTCATGAAATAGTGCGGCCACACGCTGAACCCGAAGGCGGAGATGGCGACGGAACTCGAGTAGGCGCCCCAGCTCCACGGCTGCCCGTCCGCTCCCAGTCCCGGCCCCCGCAGCATGTCGGGAAACCCGGTCGCGATCGCGTCGAACATCGGACCCACGCCGCCGTGCAGCTTCGCCGGCAGGTAGATGCCCAGCCCCCACGCGAGCACCATCATGAACATCCCTTGGAAGGTGTTCGTCCAGCCGACGCCCAGGACGCCGCTCCGGAAGACGTAGATGAGCACGACGCCGTACGCGATCGCCGACCCCGCCCACGGAGGCACCCGCCCCTCCGTAACCACGTTGAAGACGTATCCCGCCCCCTTCATCTGAATCACCAGGTAGGGGACGAAGGCGAAGACGGAGAGGACCGCGAGGATGGCCGGGATCGCGCGGCTGTCGAAGCGGTGCGCGAAGAGTTCCGCCTGCGTGACGTAGCCGAAGCGCCGGCCGAGCGCGGCGACGCGCGGGCCGAAGAAATACCACGGGACGAGCCCGACCGAGGCGTAGGCGAGGATGTAGAAAGCGGCCGCGCCGCGCGAGTAGGCCCAGCCGGGCCCGCCCAGGAACGCGAACGCGCTGAACACCGAGGCGCCCATGATGAAGTAGAGGACGAGGAAGTTCAGCGAGCGGTCGCCCGCGACGTAGCCCTCGGTGCTGTCGGAGGCGTGGCGGCCGGAGGCGAGCCCGATCGCCAGCGAGGCGAGCAGATACCCGATCGTGACGAGGAAGACGACCAGCCAGGCGGGCATCAGCGGCTCGCGCCGTTCGGATCGCCGTCGACGGTCTCCCGCTTCCGCTCCCACAGGTAGTACCCGAACAGGACGAAGAAGGAGAGGAGGAGGCAGACGACGACGTAGAAGAGCGAGAACGGCATCGCGAGCACACGGGGCTCGATGGTGGCGAACCACGGATAGATGGGCCACACGAGGGCCGCGAAGAGCAGCACGTAGAAGGCCGCGACGGCGATGGCGACGAGGTTGCGGTCGGGGGGCGTGGCGCGGCGTGGTTCGTCCATCGCCGCAAAAGGCCGGCTGTGCGGGACCCGGTCAAGACTGGTGGAACGGTTGAGCCGCGGGCTCGATCGAACGATCTTGCCGCATGTCCCGCACGAAGCGAAGCCGCCCGCGCTCGGCCGTCGCCCCCGGCCCGCTCCTCGTCTGGCACGCGCTGGCGTTGTCGGCGTGTGGCCCCGGAGAGGCTTCATCCGGCGCGGCCGGGGCCCCCGGCGACGCCGAGACGCCGCCCTCCGCCGAGGTCGCCGCCGTGGAGGGCGCCGTGGAGGGCGCCGATCTCTCGACCGGTATGCACGTGGTCCTGCTGGGCACGGGGACGCCCAATCCCGAACCGGAGGCCTCGGGCCCGGCCACCGCTGTACTCGTGGACGGACGGGCCTACATCGTCGACGCGGGCCCCGGCCTCGTGCGGCGCGCTGCGGAGGCGGCCGACCGCTACGGAGCGGAGGGCCTCACGGCGGCGCGGCTGGACATCGCCTTTCTCACTCACCTGCACAGCGATCACACGGTCGGCCTGCCGGACCTGATCCACACGCCCTGGGTGGCCGAGCGGGAGGCGCCGCTGAAGCTGTTCGGCCCCGACGGGACGGCGGCGATGGCCACGCACCTGACGGCGGCATGGGCGGCGGACCTCGAGAACCGGCTCAGCGGCCAGCAGCCGGCGACGCCGGACGGGTGGCGCGTGGATGCGGTCGACATCGATCCGGGGGTCATCTACGAGGACGAGCGCGTCCGCGTGACCGCCTTCGCCGTGCCGCATACGGGCTGGCCCGAGGCGTACGGCTATCGGTTCGACGGAGGCGGGCGCTCGGTCGTCATCTCGGGCGACACCGCTCCGACCGAGGCGATCATCGAGATGTGCGCGGGATGCGATGTGCTCGTGCACGAGGTGTACTCGGCCACGACGTTCCGCGACCGTCCGCCGGAATGGCAGTCGTATCACGCCCAGGCCCACACGTCGACCGTCGAACTGGCGGAACTCGCCGTGCGGGCGCGTCCGGGGATCCTCGTCCTGCATCACCAGTTGGGCTGGGGAGCCACACCGGAGGAGATGGTCGCGGAGATTCGCGCCGCCGGCTACGACGGACCGCTCGCCTACGGCCGGGACCTGGACGTGTACTGAGATGGGTTCGGGGCGGAACATCGGGATCCGCGTCTCCCGCACGGCGCTTGCCCCGGCGCTCGCGGTCATCGCGCTCTCGGCGCCGGCGGTGGCCACCCCCGCGCCCGCCACCCCCGCGCCCTCGGCGCTCGCGTTCGCAGCGGACGCGGCTCAAGCTCGCGAATCGCCCGCATCACCCGATGCCGAGGCGGCGATGCGAACGGCGCGCGACGCGCAGCGCGCATTCGAGCACGTCCGGCGCCGCAACTTCCCGCGCGGCCCGCTGGTCAACCCCAAATGCGGCGAGGGGATCGGGCGCTTCTGCCTCGTGGAGGGTTGGGACGACGACGATTGGGACCCGGTCCCCGAGGAGCAGGAGGTCGTGGACGAGCGGCGCGCGCTGCTCGCGATCCTCGACAGCGTCGCCCGCATCATTCCCGGCGACGAGTGGCTGACCGGGCAGCGCGTTGCCTACCGGCTGGAGGCCGGACGCGCGGAAGAGGCGCTCGCGCTGCTCGAAGCCTGCCGCATGGAGAGTGCGTGGTGCGCCGGGCTGGCCGGATTCGTCCTCCAGGAGAACGGCCGCTATGCGGAGGCGGAGATGGCCTTCGAGCGTGCGCTCGACGGAATGACCGAAGAAAAGCGCTGCCGGTGGACCGCTCTCGGACCGGTCCTCGACCGGCGCATGCGCGGCCGCTACGAACGCTTCGCCTGCGGAAGCCCGCCTCGGCGCGCCGTGGAGCGGTCGTTCTGGCATCTCTCCGACCCGTTGTGGCTCGTGCCGGGACTGGAGCGGCGCTCGGAACACCTCGCCCGGCGCGTCCGCGCCGCGCTCCAGACCGATGCGGCGAGCCCCTGGGGGATGCGATGGGGCGACGATCTCACCGAGATCACCTTGCGCTTCGGCTGGCCCGCCGGATGGGAGCGGGCGCGCCGCCGGTTCGTGGGCTCGCGCACCGACGAGATCGTGTGGTCCCACCGCCTTCCCGGGGCACAACGGTTCACCGTGTCGCGCCTCGGGCCTGCGGACGACGAGCCGCTCTGGGACCTGGACGAGCCGGAGGGCCGCACAAGCTGGGCACCGGCCTTCGGCGAAATCGCGCACCTCCCTCACCAGGTGGCCGGCTTTCGACGAGACGGGCGCCGGCGGGTGGTGGCGGCGTTCACGTGGCCCGACTCCCTGCCGTCCTGCGACCTGGAGAGCGGACTCTTCCTCGCCGACGCCCACGGCGTGACGGCGACCCGCACCGGCCGCGGCGACGGGCCGCTGGCGGTCGCGGAGCCGCGTGGGCTCGCGCCCGCCACGCTCGTCGGTGTCGAGGCGCGCTGCGAAGAGGGACCCGGCGCCGCACGCGCACGGATGCCCCTCACCGCCGGCCATCCCCTGCTGTCCGACATCCTGTTGCTCGATGTCGGCGACGCTTCGCCCTCTACGCCGCCCTCCACGCTCGCGGAGGCGCTCGCCCGTGCACGAGGCCACCGCACCGCGCGAGCGGGCGAGACCCTGGCCGTCTACTGGGAGTGGTACGGATCCGCCGCTCCCGACCCCGCTCCCGCCGCCGCGCTCCAGGTGACGCTCTCGCTCGCGCGGGAGGGGAAGGGGTTCTGGCGCCGGGCACTCGAATGGAGCGGGCTCGCCCGCGGCGACACGGAACAGGCGGGCATCCGCTGGCTCGAGGCGACGACCGGTTCCGCTGCCGAGGGCCGTACCGTCGAACTCCGCCTCCCCATGCTCGACGAGGGGCGGTATCGCCTTACGCTGCAAGTCGTTTCGCCCACGCGCGGGACGGCCGACTCCAGTGCCGAAATCGACATCGTCGCCGAGCAAGGAGCAGACCCATGATGCACGCCGGAATCGTCCCAGCCGCCCTCCGCGGTGTCGTCCCCGCCGCCGTTTTCGTCCTCGCTGCCGCCGTGCTGGTCTCGGGCTGCGGCCAGGCCGGCGAACGGGCGGCACCGGACGCCGAGGCGGCCACCACCGGGCGCACGCCCCAGTTCGAGAACGAGCACGTGCAGGTATGGAAGAGCGTGATCGCGCCGAACCAGCCGCTCGAGATGCACCGCCACGACAGCCCCCGCGCCATCATCGCGCTCAAGGGGGGGACGCTCACCGTCGTCAGTGACGCCGGGGTACGGCGCGACATGACGTGGGAGACGGGCCGGGCCTATTGGCTCGACGCCGATCCTCCGGGCGAACTCCACGGAGATGTGAACCGGGGGTCCGAGCCTGTCGAGGTTGTCGTCGTGCAGTTGAAGGGTGTCGGCTCCGCGCCGGACGCGCCGTGACGGGCCCGCCCCCAACGTGCATATTCCGCCCCCCGCGACGACAGGATCGACTCGCAGCCGACACCGGAGGTCCCCATGAACCACCGCGCCCAACTCCCGCGACGCCTCGGCCCCGCCCTGGCCCTTGCCCTCGCCGCAGCCGCGGGCTGTGCGGGCGAGGGTTCGTCTCCCGCAACCTCGACCGCCGATCCGGAGCCCGATCAGGTCCTCGCCGACTCGCTCATCGGCGCCTGGGTCGAGGCCGCGGGCGGCATGGAGGCCTGGCGCGACATCGAATCGGCCCGCTACACGATCACCACCGTGTGGTACGACTCGACAGGTGAAATCCGCCGCATGCGCCCCCGCCGGGTGGAGTACCGGAAGGTGGACGGCGTCGAGCAGACACGAATCGAACGCCCCGAGGCCGAGGGCCTCTACGTCCAGACCTTCACGGGCTCCGACATGTGGGCCACGCTCAACGAGCGCCTTCTCGAGCCGGGAATCCGCGCCTGGGACGAGTCCGAGTATGTGGGACGGGACGTGGTCTACTGGTTCGGGCTCCCGTACAAGCTCTTCGACCCCGGCGTGAATCGGCGGGCCGGTTCCCGCGAAGAAGGGGGATACGAGGTGCGCATCACCTTCGGCGACGGCGTCGGTCTCCAGTCCGGCGACCGCTATTTCTACTACTTCCTCGACGACGATCCCTACCCCGAGCAGGTCCACTACATCTCGCAGGGGAGGGGAGAGGAGAGCCGCGCGCGCATGTACTGGGACGGGTACGAGCAGGCCGGAGACTTCACGTACGTCATCTCGCGGCTCTACCGGGACACGGAGATGAACCCGACGCGCGAACTCCGCCATGATGACGTCGAACTGAACCCCGTGCTGTCGGACTCCATCTTCCGTCGGCCGACTTCGTGAAATCCGGCCCTCCGGACCCGAGCCGGGCGGTCGAGGACTATCTGAAGGCCGTCTACAAGCTCCAGCAGGCCGGCGAGCCCGTTTCCACGACCGCGCTGGCCGAGGCACTGGACCGTTCCGCCGCGTCCGTCACGAACATGGTCAAGAGCCTGGCCGCGCAGGGTCTCCTCCGGCACACGCCGTACCGGGGAGTGCTCCTCACGGTGCCGGGGGAGGCGGCGGCGCTCCGGATCATCCGAAGGCACCGGGTGATTGAACTGTACCTCATCGAGAGACTCGGCTTCTCCTGGGAGGATGTGCACGCCGAAGCCGAGCGCCTCGAGCACGCCGCCTCGGAAGCGCTCATCGACCGGATGGCGCGGGCGCTGGGGGAGCCGTCGATCGACCCCCACGGGAGTCCGATCCCGACGCGGGATGGCGAACTCGCCCGCACCGAGTGGATCCCTCTCGCGGAGTTGAAGGGGGGCCGCGGCGTCGTGCGCGAAGTCTCGGACCAGAGTCCGCGGACGCTGCGTGAACTCGCGGCGCTCGGGCTCTTCCCGGGCACCCGCATCCGGTGTCTCGGCGAACAGGCCGATGGCGTCTCCCGTCTCGAAGTGGACGACCGCTCCTTCGACGTCGAGCCCGTCCTCGCGCGCGCCGTCTTCGTCGAACCCGAGTCCTAGCGGGGGTTGCCGGACTGCCGGTCCAGCAAGGCGGGAAGGATCGTTCCGGCCTCCCCGCGCAGCGCCAGCGTGGCGGCCTCCGTAAGGGCCGTCCGCCGCACATTGACCTCGACGATGTGGCCGCCGGCCTCGCGGGTCGCGAGGGGAATCGCGGCGGCGGGATAGACGACGGCGCTCGTCCCGACGACGAGACAGAGGTCGGCCTGCTCCGCCAGCCGGCGCGCGCGGTCCAGCAGGTCGGCGTCGAGCGCCTCGCCGAAGAGGACGACATCGGGTCGCCGGAGACCGCCGCAGGCCGAACACCGCGGGAGCGTCTCGCCCAGCGGCTCGGCGGGCCAGCGCGTCTCGCAGGACTGGCAGCGGTCGCGACCCACGGCGCCGTGAAGCTCGAGGGGCAGTGCCGCCTCCGCGGGGTCGTCTCCCGCTTCCTCGAGCGCGGCGCGCGTGTGGAGGCCATCGACGTTCTGGGTCACGAGTCCGGATTCCCCGCGCCCCAGGAAGAAGCGCGCCAGCGCCCGGTGTCCCTCGTTGGGCCGGCAGTCGGCGAGCGCCGAGCGCCGCCAGGCGTACCACTCGAGCACGGTCCGCGGATCGCGCGCGAGCGCTTCGGGCGTGGCGAGTTCCTCCGGGCGATAGCTCTTCCACAGCCCGCCGGCGTCGCGGAACGTCGGAACCCCCGATTCGGCGGAAATCCCCGCCCCCGTCAGCGCGATCGCATGCCGGGCTTCACGCACGAGTCGACGCGCCTGTCGCCATTGACCCTGTTCCATCGTCTCCCGATCTTGTGACCCCGACCTCAAACCCGGGCCCGCATGCCGCGCCCGAGCCCGCAGCGCCGCCCCGAAGGACGACGAACCGGATAACGGACGATGAACGCGTGAGCACGAGAATCAAGGCCGAGGGAGATGTGTGGCGGGCGGAACTCGCCGAGGAGGATGGGGAGCGCCTCGTCGTGTTCTTCTGCCAGAGCACGGATCAGCGCCCCTACCGGGTGGTTCGCCTGGATCCGGACCGGCGGGGCGGGAGTGAAGCCCTGGAGGAAATGCCGGAAGAGGAACTCCGGGGCCTGTTCGAAGCCTCTCGTTCGATGGGAATCCCCCGCGACTATCCGACCTACAGTCGGTGAACGTTCCCATCGCCGGCCAGACGGTCCCCGGGCCCGGAACAGGGCCCTGCGTCGATCTGCACATGCACTCGACCGCCAGCGATGGCACCGTCGCGCCGGCCGACGTGGCCCGGGCCGTGGCGGACGCCGGTCTCGACGGGTTCTCTCTGACGGACCATGACACGACGCAGGGACTCGCCGAGGCGGAGACGGCGGCGCGAAGACTCGGTCTCCGCTTCCTGCCGGGGGCGGAGTTGTCCGCTAACGAACCCGGCCGGTCCGTGCACCTCCTGGCATACGGCTTCGATGTGGCCGATCCCGACCTGCAGGGTTTTCTCTCCCGCTACCGCGAGGATCGGCTGCGGCGCGCGCGCGAGATCGTCGCGCGGCTGCAGGCGGCGGGCGCACCCGTGACCTGGGAGGACGTGGAACTCCAGACGGGCGCCGCGGCCCCGACCCGGGCCCACGTCGGCCGGGCGGTTGTGGCCTGTGGCGCGGCCTCCGATATCCACGAGGCGTTCCGGCGTTACCTGTCGCGCGGATGTCCCGCCTTCGTCGGCAAGGAACCGACGCCGCCGAAGATCGTATTCGAACGCGTGCACGCGGCGGGCGGCGTCGTCTGCCTCGCGCACCCGGGCAGGATGCACGGCGAGGATGAGATCCGCCGCTGGGCGAGCGAGGGTCTGGATGGCGTCGAGGTCGTCCACCCCGCGAATCCCCCCGCCGTGCGGAGCCGGATGCACGCTCTGGCCGGCGAACTCGGCCTGCTCCGTTGCGGCGGCTCGGACTGGCACGGACCCGACGCGGGCCGAAGGGGTGTTCCCGGGTGGGCGCATGTGCCCATGCGTTGGCTGGAGGAGATCGGCCGGCGGTCATGCCGGAAGACGGAGGGGCAGCCCGCCCGGGGATCCGTCGGCTAGGGAGAAGCGACGAAGTCGGTTATCTTGAGGAAGTCTTGAGGAAGGTGGACAGCGCCGGGAATCCGGCGCGCCGAGACGGACGCGATGCAGGCAAGGGCGGTATGAGCGAAATAGCAGAGGCCATGCGGTCGGCCGAACCCATCGTCACGCTGACGGCCGAGGCGGCCGCCAAGGTCAGGGAGTTCCAGGCCGGGGCGGACGCCGAGACGGTCCTGAGGGTGAGCGTGATTCCGGGCGGATGCTCAGGTTTCGAATACGGGCTGGACATGGACACCGCGGTGCGCGAGGACGATTTCACCTTCGAGTCGGAGGGGGTGCCCGTCGTCATCGATCCGTTCAGCGCGCAGTACCTGGCCGGGCTTTCCATCGGATACCACAGTTCGTTTCAGGGCACGGGGTTCACGTTCGAGAATCCGAACGCGACCGGGAGTTGCGGCTGCGGGACCTCTTTCGCCGTCTAGCCTCGAGGTCTCCCGCGGAAGCCCGGATACGCGGGTGAACGGCACGACGCCATTTCGCGTCGGACTGACCGGAACGGTGGCCGCCGGCAAGAGCATGGTGGCCCGCAATCTGGCCGAACGGGGCGCCACGGTCATCGACTCCGACGAACTCGCGCGCGAAATCGTGCGTCCGGGCTCTCCGGCATACGCCCGCATCCGCGAAGCGTTCGGGGAAGGGGTCATCGCCCCCGACGGGACCCTCGACCGATCCGCGCTCCGGGAGGCGGCCTTCGCCGACAAACGGTCCCGCGAGCGCCTCGAAGAGATCTCTCACGCCGGAATCCGCGAACTGCGGGCCCGCCGAATCTCCGAGGCCGCCGCGGCCGGCGTACGCGTGATCGTGGAGGAAATCCCCCTCCTGTTCGAGGTCGGCCTGGAAGACGACTACGACATGATCGTCGTCGTCGATGCGCCGCGAGAGGTGCGCGAGGCGCGGGCGCTGGGGTCCCGCGGCTGGACCGCGGAGGAATTCGCCGCCATCGATGCCGCGCAACTTGCGGCGTCGGAGAAACGGCGTCGGGCCGACCGCGTACTCGACAACCGGGGCGATCCCGGGGAACTGGACATCGCCACCCGCGGACTCTGGCGAGAGATCCTGCGGGCAGCCGTCGGGAGCGGGTCTTGACCGTGTCCCCGATGTTGCGGGCTCGTGCGAAGGCGCTCGAAGCGATCCGGCGCCGCCTGCGCGACGCGTCGTCCGTCGTGCTCACGACCCATGTGAATCCGGACGGCGACGGCCTCGGCAGCATGGTTGCGCTCGCATCCCGGCTGCTGCGGCACGGAGCCGAAGCCACGATCGTCACCCCGAGCCGACCGCCGGCTTCGCTGCGATTCCTCCTCAGGGACATCCCGGTGCTCGTCGAGGAGGACCCGGCGGCTGCGGACCCGCTGAACGGCGCCGACACGATCGCCATCCTCGACACCGCCGAGCCCAAGCGTCTCGGCAGCCTGCCCGAGCACGTCGAGCGGACGGGCGGCGTCCTGATCGACCATCATCCGCCCGTGGGGTCTCCGCTCGTGAGGCCGGCGATTCGCGATCCCTCCGCCTGCGCGACGGGTGAACTCGTCTACGACCTGCTCGCCCTCGACGACGAGAGGCTCACTCGGGCGGAAGCGGAAGCCCTTTACACGGCGATTTCGACGGACACGGGCTCATTCCGTTTCTCGAACACCTCCCCCCGCGCGCACGCGATCGCGAGCGTGCTCCTGGAGACGGGGGTGGATACGGGTGCGCTGTACCGCGAGCTGTACGGCGTGTACAGCCGGGGGCGGCTGGCCCTCATGCGGCTGGCCCTCGAGGGCCTGGAAGTCGACCCTCGCGCTCCCATCGCCTGGATCGCGCTGGATCGTCGGGCCCTCTCGAGGACGGGTGCGCGCAGCGACGACATGGAGGGTCTGGTCGAGTTCCCGCGCCGGCTCGCGGGAATGGAGGTCGGCCTCCTCTTCCGCGGCCTCGCGCGCAATCGGACGAAGGTGTCGTTGCGTTCGAACGGGGCAGTGGACGTGTCCGGTGTCGCGCAACTCCTCGGCGGCGGCGGACACGCGAAGGCTTCCGGCGTCCTCGTCGAACTCGACCTGGACGAGGCGGTGCGAGTCGTGCTGGACGCGTTGCGCCCGCTCGTGGAAGCGGCCGTCGCCTCGAAGAAGGACCGGTAGAGTCTTCGGATTGCCTCCGTCCGGTAGATCGGAGTAGGTTGACGCGGTGCCGTGCGTTCGGGGCTGCCGGTAGCGGGCCCAGGGTGGGGATTCGGCGGGGAGGGTGAGATGGACGCGAAGGTCACGAAGGATATGCCGCACAGCGGGAACGGGATCACGGTCGATCCGGGTTCTCGCGCGGCTCGGCTCGGCGACCTCGGCCGGCGCATTCCTCCACCCCGCATCGCCGATGTCTGGCTGTTTCCGCCGCTCCCCCAGGTCGAGGAGTCTTCGGAGTTCTTCCTCTTCACGAGCATCCTCGAGGACGGCGGGCGCGCCCTCTACAGCGCCCGCATGGTGCCGGCCAACGGCACGCCCTCCCACCAGGTCGTGGTGGAGCACGGGCGGGCGCCGGCCAACCGCGTGCCGGGCCTGGTAGCCGGACTGCAGCGGCGACTCGGACAGCCCGCGGCCGTCCGTCACATACCGATCGAGGGTGACGGCGCGCGCTGGGAAGCTCTCCTCGAACAGTCGCGGGAGGCGGATGCCTCCGTTGATCCCGCTGGACAGGGTCGCTAGCTTCGCCGGACGCGAGGATCGGTCGCGAAGGCCGATCGATGACCCGTTCCTGACGGTGTGATGGTCAAGTGAGTCCTCCCGAAACTCCACGCCGAGGCGTGTCCCGAGAAGAGTTGCGTCGTGCCCTCGAAGCCGGGGGACACCGGTTTACGACCCAGCGCGCGGCCGTGTACCGCGTGCTGTCCGGCACGTCCTCGCACCCGACGGCGGACGACGTTTTCACCTCGGTGCGCGAGCGGCTTCCCGACATCAGCCTCGCCACGGTCTACAAGGCGCTCGAGGCGTTCGTGACCTGCGGGGTCGCGCGCAAGCTCTCGCTCGGCGTGGGTCCGGCGCGATACGACGGCCGAACCGATGATCACGAGCATATCCGCTGTCTCTCCTGCGGCCGCGTTCAGGACATCGAAGGCCTGCGCCCGCGCGACTGGATGGAGGGTCTGGCCGAAATGACGCCGTTCAACGTCGTCGGCTACCGGCTCGAGCTGGAGGGCTACTGCCCCGACTGCCTGCACTGAACGAGGCCGACCTGCCCCGGGCTCTCGCGGAGCACGCCTGGACGGACCGCCGCAACTTCCTCGATCTCCCGCCTGAGCTGTGCCGCTGGGAGGCGGCGGGCGCCGTCATCCTCCCCATCCCGTACGAAGCGACGACAAGCTGGGGGACGGGTACGCGCGGAGGTCCGACCGCGATCATCGAGGCGTCGCGCTACATCGAATGGTATGACGAGGAACTGGACCGCGAGCCGTACGAAGTCGGCGTGTGCACCCTCCCGTCCATCGACCTCGGCACGGCCGGCCCCGAGCCCGCGATCGCGCGCCTGCGGGCCCTGTACGACGACCTGCTCGAGGCCGCCGGGGATCGGTTCGTCATCGGATTGGGCGGAGAACACTCGATTTCCAGCGCTCCGGCGGGCGCGTGGGCGGATCGACTCGGCGGCGACGTCACGATTCTTCAGTTCGACGCGCACACGGACCTGAGGGATCGTCACCACGACTCTCCGTGGAATCACGCCTGCGTCATGCGCCGAGTACTCGAGTACCGGTCGAACGGCGCGAACCGGGCGACCGGGACGACTGGGGCGACCGGGACGACTGGGGCGGACATCGTCGCGGTCGGGATCCGGGCGCTCACCCGCGAGGAGCGGGACGTCATCCGCGAACACCGGCGCGAACACCGGATCGAGGTCGTGTTCGCGCATGAGATGCGCCGGCCGGGCTGGATCGAGCGGGCGGTGGAGGCGCTGGGAGAGAACGTCTACATCACGTTCGACGTGGATTTCTTCGATCCGTCGGCGATGCCGGCCACCGGCACGCCGGAACCCGGGGGTGGAAGCTGGTGGGATGCGCTGGATCTGCTCTCACGGGTCTTCGGCGAACGCAACGTCGTGGGCGCGGACATCGTGGAACTCGCCCCGCGGCCGGGGGAGGAGGCCTCGGCTTTCACCGCGGCGAAGCTCGCCTACAAGATGATCGGGTTCTGGTCGGAGTACCGGTAACCCGGGCCCCTGCGGCGGTCAGGCGCTCGCGACGCGCCGTTGCTCGATGCGCTCGAGTTCCTCGGCCACGAGCTGTCGGCGAAGCAGCCGCGCGTAGACCCCGTCGGCCGCGATCAGATCTTCATGCTTGCCCCGTTCCACGAGGCGTCCGTCGTCCAGGACCAGGATCGTGTCGGCGGTGCGCACGGCCGACACGCGGTGAGAGACGATGATGGAGGTGCGCCCGGACATGTACTCCCGGAGCGCCTCCAAGATCGCGGTTTCGGTCTCCGAATCCACGGCCGACAGGGCGTCGTCCAGGATGAGCACGGGCGCGTCGCGGTGGACCGCCCGGGCCAGCGTGGCGCGCTGTTTCTGTCCGCCCGAGAGGTTGATGCCGCGCTCGCCCAGACGCGTGTCGATCCCGTCGGGGAGGATCGTCAGCGTCTTCTCCAGTTGCGAGACGGCGAGCGCGCTGCGCAGTTCGTCCGGGATCGCCTCGCCCGCATCCACCCCACCACGCCGGAGTTCGATGTTCGTCCTCAGCCGCATGCTGAACAGGAACGGCTCCTGCGGTACGAAGGCCATCGAGTCGCGCAGCGAATCCAGGTCGAGTTCCCGGATATCCACGCCATCCAGACGAATCGTCCCCGCCGTCACGTCGTAGAGGCGGGGGATGAGCGCGGCCAGCGTGGACTTGCCGCTCGCGGTCGCGCCGACGATGGCGACCGTCTGCCCGGGTTCGATGCGGAAAGAGATGTCCCGCAGCACATCCCGCTCCGTCCCGGGATAGCGGAAGGAAACGTCGTCGAACTCCAGCGCGCCCCGCGCGGATGTGAGCGTGACGGGCGACTCCGGGTCACGGACAGCGGGCACGATGTCGAACAGTGCGTTGAGGCGGCCCATCGAGGCGGCGCCGCGCTGGAAGAGGTTCGTGACCCAGCCGAGCGCGATCATGGGCCACATCAGCATCGTGAGGTAGAAGGAGAAGGCGACGAAATCGCCGAGCGTAATCGCGCCGCGGACGACCTGTCCGCCCCCGAACCACAGGACGACGACCGCGCCGATGCCCGTGAAGAACATGAGCGACGGATGGAACAGCCCCCACACGCGGGCGAGGGATAGATTGCGCGACTTGTAGTCCCGGTTGAGGGTCTCGAAACGCCGGGCCTGCGCCTCTTCGCGCGCGTACGCCTTCACGATGCGGGTCCCCGCCAGATTCTCCTGGGCGAAGTTGGAGATCTCGGAGAACTGGGCCTGGATCTTCTCGAAGCGCTCGTGGATCTGCCGGCCGAAGATGAACACGATGGGAGGGAGGATGACCATCGGGATCATCGCCCAGAGCGTGAGCATGGGATCGATCCAGATCATGAGCCCGAGCGCGAGCGTCGCGACGGTGGCGGTGTTCACCGCGTACATGATCGCGGGTCCGGCGACCATGCGGACCGCCTGGACATCGTTCGTCGCGCGGCTCACCAGATCGCCCGTGCGCCAGGCGTCGAAGAACTGCGGCGGGAGCCTGAGGAGGTGCGCGAAGAGGGCGCTCCGGATATCTGTCTCCATGCGGCGGCTCAGCCCGTTGAGCAGCTTGCGCATCCAGAATCTCGTCGCGCCGGCCACAACGGAAATCGCTGTGAGCACGAGAGCGTAGCGCAGGATGAGGTCGGGGCGGAGTTCCCTCTCCAGCGCGTCGACCGCCATCTTGAGCACCCAGGGGCCTGCGACCGTGAACAGGTTGCTCACGATCACGAGCGTAAGCCCGGCCGCGATACCCAGGCGGTACGGGCGGAAGTAGGGTAGCAACGCTCTGAGCGATTTCAAGATGTCTCCGCGGGAGCCGGCCGGGCGTTTATTCTGCGGGGCGCACGGTTCGAACGTATGCGCGGCTTGCAGGCCGTACAACGACACGAGGGAAGGAACAAATGGAACGGACAACGTCGGCGACTCTCGTTGCGCTCGGCGCGATGACCACGATGGTCATGGGCTGCGCGCCGGAAATCGGCCCCGGAGCGGGAGGGAGCGCGGACGCGGACGATGCGGCGGCGGAGAGCACGGCGCCCGCGTCACCCGTGCGGCGAACGCCGGCTCCGCCGGTAGCCGGGGGACCGGCGGCCGAGCCGGGCGGCGCGCCCGAAATGACCTACACGATGGTGACCGTTCAGACCGGGGCGGAACTGGAGGTCGAACTCCTCGATCCGATCCGGCCGGGCGACCTGCGGCCCGGGGACGCCGTGAAGTTCGGGGTGACGCGGCCGCTGATCGAGAACGACATGATCCTGGTGCCGCTGAATTCGCTGATCAATGGCGAGATCACCGCGGTCGAGGCCGCGGCCGACGGCGAGGAAGACCGGGAGGACGGTGGAGCCGGCGGGGACGGCGAACACGTGATGGTGAAGGTCCGCTTCGTCGATGTCTTCTTCAACGGCGAAGCCTGGCCCATATCGGCGTCGGTGGTGGAGATCGTACCGGGGCCGGGAGCTGCGGCGGCCGGCGCGGAGGCCCGGATGAATCTGGGCCGCGTCCTCGCCGGTGGCCGCCAGAGCGCCGTCGCGGGCGCCGCGGCGGGAGCCGTGAGAGGTTCCGCCATCCTCCTCGCAGCCGGCGGAGCGGAGCCGGCGCTCCCCGTCGGGGCGATCCTCAGGTTGCGGCTGGACGAGCCCCTGGTGTTCGGGCTTCCGAACATCGGAGGATGACGAGGATTACATCGACCGGCGCGCGCGCCCGTCAGACGCCGATTCTCGGACACTCGGGTTCGAGAGGGCATTCCCCGCAGCGCGGAGCCCGGGCGAGGCAGAGCGAACGACCGAACGTGATGAGCAGCATGTGCATGCGGAACCGCTCGGAGGGAGCGACGGTCCGTGAGAGGGCGGTGTAAGTCAGGTCGGCCGAAGCTCGCGGCGGGACCCATGCGAAGCGGCGTGCAATCCGTAGGACATGCGTGTCGACCGGCAGCACGGGCCGGCGGAGCGAGAAGCAGAGCACGCACGCGGCGGTTTTCACTCCGACTCCCCGGAACGTCGTGAGATAGGCGATCGCCTCCTCATCGGCCATCTCCTCGAGGTGATCGAGCGTGATCCGCCCCACTTCGGCCCGGAGTCGCGCGAGAGCGGCGTGGATGGCCGGCGCCTTCTGGTTCGCGAGGCCGGCGACGCGCACGGCGTCCGCCAGTTCGGCCGGCGTGGCTCGAAGCACGGATTCCCACGAGATCGGCCCGGACGGCGCCGACGCTCCGCCCTCCGCCGCCCCCAGCTCGGCCGGATACCGCGCCGCGAGAGTTCGCCAGGCACGATCCCGGTTCTCGTCGGTCGTCGACTGGCTGAGGATCGTGAGGACGAGTTCGTCCAGCGGGGCGAGGCGAGGCTTGTCGGGGACGGGGAAGCGCTCGGAAAGGCGCCTGAGGACGAGGTCCGTCCCCGGACTCTGCGTCGGATTCTGCGTCGGATTCTGCGTCGGCTGAGGGCCGGAACTCACGTGGCGCGTCTCTCCTCTTCGAAGCGGCGCGACTCCCGCCGCGACTCCCGCCGCGACTCCCGCCCCCCCGGCGAACCTTCTACGTTGGCGCCTGCCGAATGTACCCGGACGTCGCGAACTCCAGCAACGAGCCGCAGGGCTCCCGAGGACCTGACGCTTGGATCCCCGTCTAACCGAAGGGCGCAACCCGCGTACCCGCGCCATCGATCGCGCGGACAGCGCGACGATCGTCCATATGATACAGGCGGAAGATCGCGCGGTGCCGGAAGCCGTCGCCTCGCAGGCGGACGCGCTCGCACGCGTCATCGATGAGGTCGTGGAGCGCTTCCGCCGCGGCGGGCGTCTCGTTTACGTCGGCGCGGGGACGAGTGGCCGCCTCGGCGTGCTCGACGCGGCGGAGTGTCCGCCCACGTTCGGCGTCGAACCGGGCCTCGTGGAGGCGATCATCGCAGGGGGCTCGGGCGCGCTCGTGCGGAGCGCCGAGGGGGCGGAGGATTCCCGGAGGGGAGGAGCCGAGGCGGTACGGGCGTTCGGCGTCTCGCCCGCGGATCTCGTGCTCGGGATCACGACATCGGGAACCACGCCGTACGTCCTCGGGGCGCTGGCGGAGGCGGCGTCGCGCGGGGCGGGGACCGCGTTTCTCGGCTGCACGGCGCCGCCTCCGGAGGTCCCGGAGCTGGCGGACCACCTCATCCTGCCGCTCGTCGGGCCCGAAGTCATCGCGGGTTCGACCCGCATGAAGGCGGGGACGGCGACGAAGCTCGTGCTCAATACGATCACCACGGGGGCGATGATCCGCAGCGGCCGCGTGTTCGAGAATCTCATGGTCGACCTGCGGGCGCGATCCGATAAGCTGGTCGACCGCGGGCTCCGCATTTTCGTGACGCTCACGGGGGCATCGCGCGAGGAAGCGCGCCGCGCGCTGATCCGTACGGGCGGCGCGGTGAAGACGGCGCTGGCCATGCACGCCCTGCGGGTCGACCGGGCCCTGGCCGAGCGATACCTCGACTGCGCGGACGGCTTCCTGGGCCTTGCGGTCGAGCGCTTCGGCGGCCCGGAGCGTCCCTGCTACGGCGGCTACCCGGCGGCGCCGGGCTGGCCCGACGGCGCGGCGTTGCTCGCGCGGCTGAGCGCCACGCCGGCCCGTCTCGCCGCGGCGCGCGCGGCCGGCGCCGCGGCCGAAGCGAAGGGGCAGCGCGTCGCCGCCCGCCGAACCGCGTGGACGCCGGGCCAGCACGCCGCGCACCTGGCGGATTTCGAGCGGAGCGCCGTGCGGCCGCGAGTCGAGCGGTGGCTCGCGGCCGCCGACTCGACGGGGTCGCTCCCGACTTTCGAGGACTGGACGGCGAACGCCTCTCCGCCCGAACGCGGCTTCGAGATCGAGACGGCGGGGTTCTCCGCGGAGAGGGCCCTCACCGTGGCGGCCGTGGCCGACGGTCCGGCGCGGGTCGCGGAGGCTCTCTCTCGTCGCGCCCGCGTCGGCTCCGAGACACTGACGCTGTATCAGTTTCTGCGAGGCGTCGCGCAGCACGACGCCGCGCACGAAACGAGGCTGCGCGAGCGCGTGCACCCGGCATTGCTGACCGAGGCGGACGCGTGACTCTGTGGATCGGCGTGATGTCGGGGACTTCGCTGGACGGCATCGACGTGGCCATCGTCGAGACGGCCGGCGAGGCCGAGCGGCCGGCGGAATGGCGCGTCGTCGCCTTCGAGACGGAGAGCTACGACAGCGCGGCGCGCGGCAGGATCGCGAAGGCCATCACTTCGGGCAGCGCCGCCGCGATCTGCGCGCTCGACTTCGAACTGGGTGAGTGGATCGGCGCGGCCGTGAACCGGACGCTGGCTTCCGCCGCGCTCCAACCGGCGGACGTCGAAGCGATCGGCAGCCACGGGCAGACCGTGTGGCACGAGCCTCCCGCGGACGCCCGGGGAGGGTCGACGCTGCAACTCGGCCAGGCGGCGGTCATCGCCGAGCGCACGTCGTGCGCGGTGGTGTCGGACTTCCGCGTGCGGGATGTGGCGGCGGGCGGCGAGGGCGCGCCCCTCACGGCCTATACCGACTCGCTCCTCTTTCGCGCCCGGGAATCACGCGCGATTCAGAACATCGGTGGAATAGGCAACGTGACGGCGCTTCCCGCCGAATCCAGTGGGGCGACGCCGCAGGCCTACGACACCGGCCCGGGGGTCGTGCTCATCGATGGCGCGGTCGAGTTCCTCACGGACGGACGATCCCGCTTCGATCTCGACGGGGAGATGGCGCGGCGCGGCGTCGCGAGCGAAGACGCTCTCTCGGATTGGCTGAGCGATCCCTTCTTCAGCCAGCCGCCGCCCCGGTCGACGGGACGCGAGCGCTTCTCGCGGGACCGGCTGCTGGATTGGCTGCGGAGACACGCCGCGCTGTCACCCGAAGACGCGGTCGCGACCCTGACGGAACTCACGGCGCGCACGATCGCGGACGCCTACCGGTGGATCGAGGAAGCGCCGATGGCGTGCTACCTCTGCGGCGGCGGAGCCCGGAACCCGGTTCTCGCATCGCAACTGGAGCAGTTGCTGGATCCCGTGCCCGTCCGCGACCTGTCCGTCCTCGGCCTCGACGCGGACGCCCGCGAGGCCGTGGCCTTCGCACTCCTGGCGAGACAGCATGTGCTCGGCTATCCGGCCAACGCTCCATGGGCCACGGGTGCGCGCGGTCCCCGCCTGCTCGGCGTACGGACCGCCGTGTGACCGGATCCGACGTGGGCCCGGCCCGGGTCGTCATTGAGGCGCTCCGGCTCGATCGCTGGTCCCCCGATGACGTGGAGAGGCGTGCGGACCGGGCGCTCGCCCTCGGGGTGGGCGGATTCATTCTGTTCGGCGGCGACGCGGAACGAGTCGGCCGTCTGGTCGAACGGATCCGCGACGACGCGGCGCGGCCGCTCTGGATCGGGGCGGACCTCGAGCGGGGAGCGGGTCAGCAGATCCGGGGTCTGATCGAATTACCGCCGCCCGCGGCTCTCGCGGCGCATCCGGATCCCGGCGACGCAGCCGCCGCGGCGGGTCGCGTCACGGCTCGGGAAGCGCTGTCCGTCGGGATCAACTGGGTGATCGCACCGGTACTCGATCTGGATGCGGAACCCGACAACCCGATCATCGCCACGCGCAGTTTCGGCGCGGATCCGCGGCGCGTCGGAGAGCTGGGTGTCCGTTGGGTCGACGCCTGCCAATCCGCCGGAGCCGCGGCGTGCGCGAAGCACTTTCCGGGCCACGGCCGGACGACCGAGGACTCGCATATCGGACTTCCGTCCATCGATGCCCCCGCCGAACTGCTCGAGGAAGATCTCGCGCCTTTCGCGGCCGCGGCGGACCGGGTCGCCAGCGTGATGGTGGCGCACGTCGCCTACCCGGCGCTCGGCGGCGAGCGGGCGGCGACGGTGGAGCCGAACATCGTCTCGGGGCTCCTTCGCGGACGGCTGGGCTTCGAAGGCGTCGTGACGACGGACGCCATGATCATGGGCGGCGCCGGCCCCGACGATGCGAGCGCCGCGGTCGAGGCGGTCGCCGCCGGGTGCGACCTCATCTGCTACCCGGCGGATGCCGGTGCGACGGTCGCTGCGCTGGCGCGGGCCGCCGACGACGCGCTCTTTGCCGCCAGGTTCGAGGAGGCCCTGACCCGCTCGGCCCGCGGCTGCCCGCCTTCCGCGCGAACGTCGCGGCCGGAGTTCGAGCCGGTCGCGTTCGCCCGGGATACCATCGTGGGAGACGTGAAGATCCTGCGCGGCTGGACGCCGCGGACGCCAACGCGGGTCGTCGGAGTGTCCGACGATCCGGATGTCGGGCCGCCGGCCGGCCGGGCGGGAGCGTTGGGCACGATCGTCGCCGGCGAGCTGCGCGCGGCCGGCTGGCGGATCACGGACGACTCCGATTCCGGGCAGTGCATCGTCGTGCTCGCCGCGACGCCTCGCGGCTGGAAGGGCCGTGGCGCGCCCGCCGCCGAAGTCGTCGAGCAGACGCGCGCCCTCATCCGCTCGGCGCGCCGCGGCCTCGTCGTCCTGCTCGGTCACCGCCGCTGGCTCGATGCGCTCGGCGTCCCCGGCATCTGCGCCTGGTCCACCGAGACGGTGATGGAGCGAGCCGCCGCGGGCTGGCTGCGCTCCGCGGTCGGGGCGGCGGCGGGGACGCGGCCCGGCGGGACAGGCCGTTGAGCCCGGTCGACTGGTGGATCGTCGCGATCTACCTCGCGCTCACGTTCGGCGTCGGACTGTGGCTCTCGCGCCGGGCGCGCGGGAGCATCGTCGATTTCTTCGTCGGGGGACGAGCGCTGCCATGGTGGCTTGCGGGCACGTCGATGGCCGCGACCACCTTCTCGGTGGATACGCCGCTCTATGTCTCGGCCCTCATCGCGCGCCGGGGCATCGCCGGCAACTGGGAATGGTGGTCCTTCGGCCTCTCCCATCTCCTCCTCATCTACCTCTTCGCGCGCCTGTGGCGCCGCGCCGGCATCGTCACGGACGTGGAACTGACGGAACTTCGCTACGGCGGCCGCCCGGCCGCGGTCCTGCGGGCCACGCGCGCCTTCCTGTTCGCGGTACCGATCAACTGCATCTCGATCGGCTTCGTGATGCTGGCCATGCGCAAGGTCGTCGAGGCTCTCGGGCTCCTTCCGGACCTGTCCGGCTGGATGCCGGGAGACGAGCGCCTGTGGGCCGTCGTGGCTCTCTCCATCTTCGTGCTCGCCTACGCGAGCATCGCCGGGCTGTGGGGGGTCGTCGCGACGGACTTCTTCCAGTTCTTTCTCGCGCTCTTCGGGGCCATTCTCGTGGCCGCTTTCGCGCTGGCGGAAATCGGGGGGATCGCGGAACTCAAGGCGCAACTCGCGGCGGCGGGGCGGAGCGATGTGCTGGAGATGGTCCCCCGGCCGGGGTCCGAAGCCCTCCCGTTCGGGACCTTCCTCGCCTACCTCGGCATACAGTGGTGGGCGTTCCGCCGCTCCGATGGCGGAGGCGAGTTCGTGCAGCGCCTCCTCGCCTGCCGCTCCGAGGCGGACGCCGAGCGCGCCGCATGGTGGTTCGTGTGGCTTCACTACGTGGTCCGCGCGTGGCCCTGGGTGCTCGTCGGACTCGTGGCCGTCGTCGTTTTTCCGGACTTGGCCGATCCCGATCTGGGATACCCGATGCTCATGCTGCGCTACCTTCCCGCCGGTCTCCTGGGCCTCGTCGTCGCGTCGTTCTTCGCCGCCTTCATGTCGACCGTCTCGACACAGATCAACTGGGGCGCGAGCTATCTCGTGAACGACCTCTACGCCCGCTTCGTCGACCCGGACGCCTCGGCCGCGAGACTCGTGTTGCTGGGCCGGATCGCCTCGGTCGGCATCGTGGCGGCCGCGACGGCGGCAGCGTTCTTCGCCAATGACATCGGGGCCCTCTTTCGGTTCATGATCGCCATCGGCACGGGGCCCGGGGCGGTGCTCATCCTGCGCTGGTTCTGGTGGCGGGTGAACGCCTGGGCCGAACTCGCCTCCATGCTCGCCGGTTTCGCCATCGCGCTCTGTTCCTACCTGCCGGCGTTCGGCGCGATGGAATTCGGGACGCGGCTCGCGCTGACCGCCTTCGGGTCGGCCGCGGTCTGGCTTCCCGTGATGTGGCTCACGCGCGCCGAGGACGAGGCGACCCTGGTGGAGTTCTGTCGACGGGTGCGGCCCGCCGGACCGGGCTGGGGCGCGATCCGCGAACGCGCGGGCGTTTCTCCCGACCTTCCCCTCAGCGAGGCGCTGCTCCGGACGGCCGGGGCCACGCTGCTTCTGTTCGGGGCGATGTTCGCCCTCGGCGCCTTCCTGCTGCTCGAGCCGCGGACCGGCACGCTCTCCGCCGGCGTGGCCGCTCTGGGCGGGGCCGGACTCTGGATCCTGCGCACCCGGCGGGCGGTCTAGCCGGCAGGCCCGGGAGGCGCGGTTCGCCGGCTTGACCACAACATATGGTGTAGTTATCATCCGGAGGCCACCACATATAGCGGTGCGTGTGGAAAAACACGGGGTTTGTGTGGAAAAGCTGTGGAGTCGTGGAAAACCGCACGACGGCCCACAGCGGTCGCCCAGGAAGAACCAGAACGATGGGCGCGGGGTAAGTCGATCTCCGCGCCCGTCAGGCTTCCCGGCCTAGGCCGGCATTCGACTCGCGCGGTCGTCGGGTCCCGGCCGAAGCCGGTTTTTTTCGCGGATTGACCTGAGTTGTGGACGGTCGTGAACAGGAAGGCGGGGGCGGCAATGAATCCACCGGATGTGGCGGTGCGGGAGGGCGGGTCGACGAGCGCTCCGGTGCGGGGTGAAATGCGGATGGGATCCAATGCCAGGCCGGCCGACCTCGCCGAGCCCGGACTTGCCGAGAACGCGCGGACGGTGCTGGCGCGCCGGTATCTGAAGAAGAACGACCGTGGCGAACCCATCGAGGGGCCGCGCGACCTCTTCTGGCGCGTGGCCGACGTCGTCGCATCGCAGGACGGCCGCTACGGGGCGACGGACGAGGCGATCCGCGAATGCACGGAACGCTTCTATCACCTGATGGCCGACGGCATCTTCGAGCCGAACAGCCCCACGCTCATGAACGCCGGGCGTCCGCTCGGGCAACTCTCCGCGTGCTTCGTGCTCCCCGTTCCGGACAGTCTCGACGGCATCTACGAGACGCTGCGAGACATGGCCCTCATCCATCAGAGCGGAGGCGGCACCGGGTTCGGGTTCAGTCGCCTTCGTCCTTCCGGCGATGTCGTCAAGTCGACGATGGGCGTGGCGAGCGGCCCGGTCAGCTTCATGGAGGTCTATGACGCCTCGACCGAGGCCGTGAAGCAGGGCGGCACGCGACGGGGTGCGAACATGGGCATCCTGCGCGTCGATCATCCGGACATCCGCCACTTCATCGGGTGCAAGGCCGACAAGACGCGGATCACGAACTTCAACATCTCGGTCGGCGTCACCGACGCCTTCATGGCGGCGGTCCGGACGGGTTCGAACTACGATCTCATCAGCCCGCGGACCGGCGATGTCGTGGATCAGCTGAACGCCGAGGAGGTGTTCTCGAGCGTCATCTCCAGCGCGTGGCGGAACGGCGAGCCCGGGGTCTTCTTCATCGACGAGGCGAACCGCTACAACCCGGTCCCGCACCTCGGCGACTACGAAGCCACGAATCCCTGCGGCGAACAGCCGCTGCTCGCCTACGACGTGTGCAATCTCGGCTCGATCAACGTCGGCTACTTCGTCGACGATCAGGGTCGGATCGACTGGGACGGGCTCGGAAAGGCCGTCCACGCATCGACTCGTTTCCTCGACAACGTCATCGATGCCAACCGCTATCCGCTCTCGAAAATCGAAGACCTGTCGCAGCGGATCCGCCGCGTCGGTCTCGGAATCATGGGATGGGCCGACATGCTCGTAAGGGTCGGCGAACCCTACGGCTCCGAGCGCGCCGTCGAACTCGCGCGCGAGTTGATGGAGTTCGTCGACGAGGAGTCCAAGGTCGAGTCCGAACGGCTGGCCGCCGAGCGCGGGGTCTTTCCCGAGTGGGAGCGATCGATCTGGGGTCCCGACGAGACGTGCGCGCGGGACGCCGACGGCCACCGGATCCGCCCGGAACGCCGGCTCCGCAACTGCAACCTGACGACGGTCGCCCCGACAGGGACCATCTCGATCATTGCGGGGTGTTCAAGTGGGATCGAGCCGTTGTTCGCGGTCGCATTCATGAGGAATCAGGCAGGCGTGCTGATGCCGGATGTGAATCCGGACTTCGTGCGCCGTGCGAAGGAAGGGGGTTGGTACTTCGAGGAGCTGATGCAGCGCATCGCCGACGAGGGCCACATCCACTTCGATGAAGTGCCGGGGGATGTCCAGGGGATCTTCGTCACGGCGCACGATGTTCCGCCCGAGCAGCACATCCGCATGCAGGCGGCGTTTCAGGCGCACTGCGACTCCGCCATCTCGAAGACGTGCAATTTTGCGACGACCGCCACGGAGGAGGACGTGCGCAAGATCTACGAGATGGCGTACGAGTTGCGGTGCAAGGGGGTCACCGTCTACCGCGATGGGTCGCGTGACGAGCAGGTGCTGTCGACAGGCTCGACGGCGAAGGATGTCCAGCGTCAGACGAGCGAGAGCGGCTCGGCCGTTGCCGCGGACGGAGTCCGGCTCGAAGCCGTCGACGTGGAGCCCGAACTTGCCGGAGATCTCGCGGACACGCTGACCCGGCTCGCCGCCGCGGAGACGCAGAACGGCGAACTGCGCGCGCACAACCGGAAGCTCGAGAATGCCGTCGAGAAGAATCAGCGGCGGATCACCGAACTCGAAGGTTCCAGAATGCGCCGCGTCGAGAGGCGGCAGCGGCCCAAGGTCCTGCGAGGCCACACCCGGCAGATCGAGTCGCCGCTGGGTACGATGTATGTGACGATCAACGAGGATGATCAGGGTCGTCCGTTCGAGGTTTTCGTCGCCCTCGGCAAGACGGGGGGAGCGGCGATGGCGGATGCCGAAGCCATCGGACGGCTGTGTTCGCTCGCCCTGCGCTCGGGGATCTCGCTGCGCGATGTGCACAAGCAGTTGCGCGGGATTTCTTCCGACCGGGCCGTCGGACTCGGGGCGAGCAAGGTGCTGTCCGGCCCCGACGCGATCGCTCAGGTCATCGAACGCTACCTCGAGGAGAAAGAAGGAATTCAGCAGACGCTTCCCATCGAGGATGTCGAAACCGCTCGGAGCAAGAACACGAACGGGGGCGCCCGGTCGGCGCAGCGCCCCGTGATCGAACGTTACCAGGAGTCGGCGGCCCGGCTCTTCCTCGGAGCGTGCTCGGAGTGCGGCAGCAGCCTCGCCTTTGAGGAAGGCTGCGCGAAGTGCTACGCTTGCGGCTACAGCGAGTGCGGTTGACGCCACCGGTTCATCCACAGCAGTAAGCCCTTGAACACTCCCACTTCTTCACGTCGCTCGACGAAGTCCGTCGACATCGGAGGCGTTCGGGTGGGCAGCGCCCATCCCATCGTCGTCCAGTCGATGACGAACACCGATACGGCGGATGTGGCGGCCACGGCGGACCAGGTCCGGGCCCTCTGCGAGGCGGGTTCGGAAATCGTCCGCATCACCGTGAATACGTCACGTGCCGCCCGGGCGGTGCCGCGGATCGCGGAACGTCTTTCCGGCCTGGGCATCGAAGTCCCCCTCGTCGGGGACTTCCACTTCAACGGGCACATCCTCCTGCCCGGCCATCCCGACTGCGCCGCCGCCCTCGCCAAGTTTCGCATCAACCCGGGCAACGTCGGCCGAAAGCGGCGCGACGAGCAGTTCGCGACGATCATCCGCTCCGCGATCGAGCACGACAAGGCCGTCCGCATCGGCGTCAACTGGGGTTCGCTGGATCAGATGCTCCTGACCCGGCTCATGGATGAGAACGCGCGCCGCGCGGAGCCGCTGGATGCGCACCGGGTGACCCTCGACGCGATCGTGGAGAGTGCGCTGGCCTCCGCCGAAACCGCGGAAAGTCTCGGTCTCGGACCCGACCGGATCGTGCTCAGCGCGAAGGTGTCGCGCGTGCCGGATCTCGTGACCGTGTACCGCGAACTCGCGTCCCGCTGCGACTACCCGCTACACCTCGGACTCACGGAAGCGGGGATGGGGCGGAAGGGCACGGTCGCGTCCTCGGCCGCCCTCGCCATCCTGCTCTCGGAGGGGATCGGCGACACGATCCGCGTGTCGTTGACGCCGGAACCCGGCGCCGACCGGACCGAGGAGGTCCGGATCGCGCAGCAGCTGCTGCAGTCGCTCGAGTTGAGGAGCTTCAAGCCTCAGGTGACGGCGTGCCCCGGCTGCGGAAGGACGACGAGCACCTTCTTCCAGCAGCTGGCGCTCGACGTCGAAAGCCATATTGCGGATCGTCTTGCGGCCTGGCGGGAGCATTATCCCGGCGTCGAGGACCTCTCCGTGGCCGTGATGGGGTGCGTGGTCAACGGGCCGGGCGAGTCGAAGCATGCGGACCTCGGTATCTCGCTGCCGGGGGTCGCCGAGGCGCCGACCGCGCCCGTCTACGTCGATGGCGAACACCACTCGACGCTGCGCGGCGACGGGATCGTGGAGGAGTTCCTGCAGATTCTCGACGGGTACGTCGAACGCCGCTTTTCCTGAGACTGCGAGACTGCGGGGAGAACTGCCGGCTAGCGGCGGGCCTTCTGGCGACGCCGACGCCGACGCCGACGCCGTTCCGCCGCCTTCATCTTGCGACGGCGCGCCTCGCTCGGCTTCTCGTAGAACCGGTGCTTCTTGATATCCCGGAAGATCCCGGCTCGCTGGACCTTGCGGCGGAATTTCCGCAGCGCGCGGTCGAGTTCTTCGTTGTCGCGTAGCGTGTACTGCAAGTGTAAGCCTCCCTGGCAGGGCAACTCTGACGGCCCGTAGGCGCAACAGGGCCGAAGTTTAGCGGCCGCCGCGGCGGCGCGTCAAATATCCCGCCCACGCCCGGTCACGGCCCGATCCTCCCCCGGGCGGCGTCCGGGGTCCGCACACGGCGCGGAACCAGGCGAAACGGGGACGGGAAGTTTGCATCGAGGGCACGTTCAAGCCTATAGTAGGTCTTGGAAGCCCGAGGACCGTGTGGCTGGGATGAAGGGGAATCGAGGAGATTGTCCGACCTTCCGGCGGCACGGTCTTTTGCGTCTCTGGCAGCTACGTAAGGCGTAAGGAGGCTGGACATGGCAGGTCCCGTTGCCATCTCATCGGACGGCACCCTCGAACTCGAAGGCCACGCCTATCTGATCCCCGCAGAGTTTTCCGCCCGCGAAGTTTACAGTTACCGCCGCCTCATGGAGCCGATCCCGGACATCCCCGGCGGTACGAGCCTCAACCCGGAACAGCGCCGCCGCCAGCGCGCTTACTTTCTCCGCCGCGCCGCCGCCTGTATCATCCCGGGCTTGCAGGTAAAATCCCTCGAGGGGCTCCCGCTCGGCCAGTTGCAGCACATGCACGAGTGGATCGTAGCCCACCGACCCGATCTCTCGGAGGCTGGCCGGCTGCCTGGATAGGAACCGTGGCCTCCCACGCCATTTGGGCCACGGATGAGCGCAGGTTTCCGCAGAGCGAAGATCGTCAGCACGATCGGCCCCGCTTCCTGGGACCGGGACGTGCTGCACGACCTGATTGAGGCCGGCAGCGACGCAGTTCGCATCAACTTCACTCATACGTCGACGGATCGCGCCGCCGGCATGGTACGGAAGATCTCCGACGTGGCCCGCGAGGTCGGTCGGCCGGTGGCGATCGTCGGCGACCTCGGGGGACCGAAGATCCGGGTCGGCGATCTGCCGGGCGACCAGCTCGATATCGAGCCTGAAGGCACGTACTGGTTCTTTCCCGAAGGCGAAGATCCCCCCGCGGGCAGCACGCCGCGCGGACGGATTCCGACCACGTATCCGGAGTTGGCCGAGGAGGTCGAGCCCGGAACCCGGATCCTTCTGGACGATGGGCACTTCGAGTTCGCGGTCCGCGAAGTCTGCGATGACCCGCCGTGGGTTTCGGCGGTGGCCTTCAGTGCCGGCGTCCTCAAATCCCAGAAGGGGATCAATCTCCCCGGCGTGCGGGTCGGCGCGCCGGCGCTGACCGAGAAGGACATCGCGGACATCGAGTTCTCCGTCGAACAGGTCATCGACTACCTGGCGCTGAGCTTCGTGCGGCAACCGGCCGACCTCGAAACGACCCGCCGGAAAATGGACCGGGGGTGCCTGCTCATCGCGAAGATCGAGAAGTCGCAGGCGCTGGAGAACCTGGCGGAGATCCTGCCTCTGAGCGACGCCGTCATGGTCGCGCGGGGCGACCTCGGCGTGGAGCTGCCGTACGAGGAAGTGCCGATGATCCAGAAGCGGATCATCGGGTTGGCGCAGGAACGGGCGCGGCCGGTGATCACGGCGACGCAGATGCTGGAGTCGATGATCGAGAGCCCGCAGCCGACGCGGGCGGAGGTGTCGGACGTCGCGAACGCACTGCTCGACGGCACCGATGCGGTGATGCTCTCGGCCGAGACCGCCGCGGGCGGGTATCCTGTGCAGGCCGTCCTTACGATGGACCGGATCATCCGCCGGATCGAGCACGAGCGGCTGGGACGCACCGGGCGGGCGGGCAAACAGGTGGAGGGCTTCTCGAAGATCCAGCAGACGACATCGGGAGCGATCGCGGCGGCGTCGCTGATCGCGGTCGAGCGCGTGGGCTCGCCGTTCATCGTGACGTTCACGCAGAGCGGCTACACGGCCCGCATCGTGTCGGCGCAGCGTCCCTCGGTCCCGATCCTGGCGATCACGGACCAGTGGAGGACGTACAACCAGCTGGCGCTCGTGTGGGGCGTGCAGCCGATCCTCTTCCACGGCGGAATCAGCTATTCGAGCATGCTCGACAAGGCCCGGGATGTGGCCCTCGAGCTGGGCATGGGCGAGGCGGGGCAGCGTTTCGTGGTGACGGCCGGAGTCCCCTTCCACGTCCCCGGCACGACCAACATGATGCGCGTCGAAGAGTTGTGATCCGCCTCTTCCGCCACTGACGCCCGGCCCGTGAGAGTCCGTTTTCTCGGTACCGGTACTTCCTTCGGGGTTCCGGTGATCGGCTGCGACTGTGCGACGTGCCGCTCGTCGGACCCCAGGGACCGACGCACGCGCCACGGACTCCTCATCGAAGCCGGCGGGACCCGTCTCCTCGTGGATACGCCCCCGGAACTTCGCCTTCAGTTGCTGCGGGCGGGCGTCGAGCGGCTGGACGCCGTCTTTCTCTCGCACGAGCACGCGGACCATACGCACGGGATCGACGATCTGCGGATCTTCTCTCTCCGGGAGCGCCGGCCCATCCCGTTCTATGTGGCGCGCGAGTTCGACGCCGGCATCCGGAGCCGCTTCTCGTATATCTGGGGAGACGCCCCTTCCCAGCCCGGATCCGCGGTGCCCCGACTCGATCTGACGCTTTTCGACGACCGCGACGTCATCGAGCCCGGCGGGCTCCCGCTGCAGGTCGTTGCGCTTCCGCACGGGGCGTACCGCAGCTACGGGTTCCGCGTCGGCGGTCTCGGAGTCCTGATCGACGCGAAGTCCGTACCCGAGGATGCCATGGAGGTGTTCGCGGGCGTCGACGTCCTCGTCGCGAACGCGCTCTGGTTCGGAGACCCGCATCCGGGACACTTCTCGATGGAGGAGGCTGCGGCGACGGCGCGTCGACTCGGGGCCGGACGCACGTACATCACGCACATCGCGCACAGGACGAGACACGAGGACATCGAACGGCGCCTCCCGGCCGGCGTCACGCCGGCGTACGACGGACTGGTGGTGGAACTGTGACGGCACCCCGGACCACGGAGCGCATCCGGAATTTCTCCATCATCGCGCACATCGACCACGGGAAATCGACGCTGGCCGACCGGCTGCTCGAGCGTACCGGCACGGTGGACGCGCGACGGATGCGGAAGCAGATCCTCGACTCGATGGAGCTTGAGCGCGAACGCGGGATCACGATCAAACTCAACGCGATTCGCATGGCCTACGGGTACCGGGACGGCGTCGAGTATCAGCTCAACCTCATCGACACGCCGGGGCACGTCGACTTCGCCTACGAGGTGAGCCGGAGTCTCGCCGCGTGCGAGGGGGCCCTCCTCGTCGTCGACGCGACGCAGGGCATCGAGGCGCAGACGCTCGCGAACCTCTTCCTCGCACTCGAGGCGGATCTCGAAGTCGTCCCCGTGATCAACAAGATCGACCTCCCCGCGGCCGACCCGGAACGCGTCGCGGCGGAGATCTCGGAGTTGATCGGCGTGGATCCCGCCTCGACGATCCAGGTCTCCGCGAAGGAAGGGACGGGAATCGACGCGGTCCTCGACGCCATCGTCGAGCGCGTCCCGGCCCCGGGCGGAGACCCCGGGGCGCCGTTGCGGGCGCTCATCTTCGACTCGCAGTACGACCGCTACCGCGGGGCGATGCCCATGCTGCGCGTCGTGGATGGCGAACTGCGCGAGGGGCTGCGCATCGGTTTCGGACGCCACGAGGCGGTGTACGAAGTCGACGAGGTCGGCTTCATGCGACTCGGGTTCGAGCGCGCCGGCGCCCTCCGCTGCGGGGAGGTCGGGTATCTCACGGCCCAGATCAAGAACGTGGGCCATACGCGGGTCGGCGATACGGTGCTGGACGCCGGAGATCGCGCTGCGGAGGTCCTCCCCGGCTACCGGGAAGCGAAGCCGATGGTCTTCGCCGGCGTCTATCCGACGGACTCCGACCAGTTCGAGGAACTCCGCGAGGCGCTCGAGAAGCTCCAGTTGAACGACGCCAGCCTCAACTACGAGCCGGAGACATCGGGCGCGCTCGGCTTCGGGTTCCGGTGCGGCTTCCTGGGGCTCCTCCACCTGGAGATCGTGCAGGAGCGGCTGGACCGGGAGTTCGGCGTCGACCTCATCACGACGCTGCCCAGCGTGGAGTACCAGGTGACGCTCACGAACGACGACGAGATCCAGCTCGAAAACCCGTCGAAGATGCCGGACCGCGTCCACATCAGCGAAGTGCGGGAGCCCTTCGTCCGGATTCGCGTCGTGTCGCCGGCCGAGTACATCGGCGCGATCCAGAGGATCTGCCACGATCGGCGCGGGAAGTACGTCGACCTCCAGTACCTGGATCCCACCCGGGTCGAGATCTCCTATTCGATGCCCCTGGGCGAGATCGTGCTCGACTTCTACGACAAGCTGAAGTCCGTCTCTCGCGGATACGCTTCGCTCGACTACGAGGTGACGGGCCACGAGCGTTCGGACCTGGTGAAGCTGGATATCCTCCTCAACGGGGCGTCCGTGGACGCACTGAGCGTTATCGTGCACCGGAGCCGGGCATACGACTTCGGGCAGAAGATGGCCCGCAAGCTCAAGGAACTTATCCCGCGGCAGCTCTTCGACGTGGCGATCCAGGCGGCGATCGGGCGGGACGTGATCGCGAGGACGACAGTGAAGGCGCTGCGCAAGAACGTGACCGCCAAGTGTTACGGAGGCGACATCACGCGAAAGCGGAAGCTTCTCGAGAAACAGAGGGAGGGGAAGCGGCGCATGAAGCAGATCGGGAGCGTCGAGATCCCCCAGGAGGCCTTTCTCGCCGTCCTGCAGGTCGAAAGCGACTAGCGCCGCCGTGCCGGCGGCGGCTGGAGCGGTTCGGCTCGCCGGTCTATGATTCTCCGAAGCGTGCCGGGCGGCGGGGTGTCCCACCAGCGGGAGGCGGGTAGGGGCGTGAGCGGAAGAAACCACATCATCGGCGTCGATCTTGGGGGAACCACGATCAACGTCGGCGCCGTTCCTGTGGACGGCGGCACCGTGCTCGGCATGCATTCGCTGCCCACGGACGCCCACATCGGCGCGAAATTCGTCGTGGACCGGATCGTGTCGATGATCCGCGACGTCAAGCGCGATGCCGCGCGCGAGGGCGGATTCGACGAGGACGCGATCGTCGGCGTCGGAACGGGGGCGCCCGGGCCGCTGGACCGCGACACGGGCACCGTGATCGAGACGCCGAATCTCGGGTGGCGAAACTTCCCTCTCCGCGACCTGATCGTGAAGGGAACCGGACTCGAAGCCGAACTCGACAACGACGCGAACGCCGCCACGCTCGGGGAGTGGTGGCGCGGCGCGGGGCGGGGGGTCGACAACCTCGTGGGCATCACTCTGGGGACGGGGATCGGCGGCGGAATCGTGCTCGACGGCGAACTCTACCACGGAGCCTCGGACGCGGCCGCGGAGATCGGACACATGACGATCGATTCCACGGGCCGGAAGTGTGCGTGCGGCAGCTACGGTTGCCTGGAGGCCTACGCCTCCGGGCCCGCGATCGCGGCGCGCGCGGTGGAAGGACTGAAGGCAGGCGCCGAGAGCATGCTTCTGGATCTCGTGGGCGGCGACCTGCGGGCGGTCACGGCCGAAGCCGTATCCGATGCCATCGTGGCGGGCGACCAGTATGCCGCCGACGTGATGCGCGAGACGGCGGGATATCTCGGGACCGGCCTGGCGAACCTCATCAACATTCTCAACCCGGAGATGATCGTGGTTTCCGGGGGGGTGACGCGGGCGGGCAAGCACCTCTTCGATCCCCTGCGCCGTGAGGTCAGAAAGCGGGCGTTCCGGCCGGCGGCCGAGGCGTGCCGGATCGTGCGCACCGAACTCGGGGGCATGGCGGGAGTCATCGGGGCCGCCGCCGTGTTCCGCGTCGCGCGGCTCGGACCCCTCTGAGTCATGCCGCGGCTCGGGGTCGTGGGGACGATGGTCTGGGACACGATCCGCGCCCGGGACATCGGCCGGGAGGGCCCGGTGGAGGAATGGGGAGGGATCGCCTATGCGCTCGCTGCGGCCGACGCCGCCGTGGCGGAGGCCGGGGAAGGCTGGACGCTGTTTCCCATTCTCAAGATCGGAAGGGACATGCGCGAGGCGGCGGACCTCTTCCTCGGGGGACTCGAGCGGGTCGACTCCTTCGATGGCGTGTGGACAGTGCCGGAACCGAACAACCGGGTCGAACTCGTTTACCTCGATGACGCGCGGCGCTCCGAGAAGCTCACCGGCGGAGTGCCGGGCTGGACCCGGGAGGAACTCGTGCCCCTCGCACGCTCGTGCGACGCGATCTACGTGAATTTCATCGCCGGCTGGGAGGTGGACCTCCCCGCCGCCGCGGCGCTGCGGGCGGCGACGGGGGGTCCGGTCTATGCGGATCTGCACTCGTTGATGCTCGGCGTGGGGACGGACGGAGTGCGATCTCCGCGTCCGCTCGACGACTGGCGCGCCTGGCTCTCCTGTTTCGACGTCGTGCAGCTGAACGAGGACGAACTCGGCACGCTGGCGGCGGGCTGGGAAGATCCATGGGCGCTCGCCGCGGACGTGGTGGGTCCGGTCACGCGCGGCCTCCTCGTCACGCTCGGGGAGCGGGGCGCCGCCTGGGTCGCGACCCGCAGCTTCTGGCGGGCGCCGGCCGATCCGCCCCCGCCGCCCGGCGCCGTTGCGCCCGCGGAAGCGCTCGTGAGCGGGAAGGTGGAGCCCGAGGCGCCGGTATCCGGGGGCGACCCGACCGGCTGCGGAGACGTGTGGGGGGCGACCTGCTTCGTCACGATGCTGAGCGGCGAGGATCTCGAGTCATCCGTCGGGGCGGCTACGCGGGCGGCGCAACGGAACGCCGGATTCCGCGGCGCATCCGGGCTCGGCGAGTACCTGCGCTCCGAGACGGGCGTCCTGACCGGCAGGGCCGGATGTCCGGCGGCGGGTTCCGCGTGAGCCGGGTCGTCCGCGTCCCCGAACGCCTGGACGAGGCCTCCTTCGAGACGCTGGTCCGGCGCGCCCGCTCGGAGGGCAATCCGACGGCCCGTCTCCTGCTCGATGCCCGCTCCGTCGGCTGGGTGTCGCCGTACGGGCTCATCGGCCTGCTGGCGGTCGGTCAGGAGGCGCGCCTTCGCACGGGACTGCCTCCGCTGATCGAGCCTCCGCGAGATTCCGAGGTCCGTTCCTACATCAACCGCATGCGCTTCTGGCCCGCCGCGGCACAGGTGTTCGACCTGAAGCAGCTGCCGAAGCCGTCCCTCGAGATCTCCGACGCCCTCATCGAAGTCACGACGATCCGCTCGCACGAGGACGTCCATTCGGTCGTGGAGGGTGTGCGGGACCGGGCGCAGCGCATCCTGCACGACCGGCTCGGCTACCCCCGCCCCGCCGTGATCCACTTCTCCGTCATGCTGTCGGAGGTGTGCCAGAACATCCTCGAACACGCCAACTCGATCGGCTGGGTGTGTGCGCAGCGGTACCGGTGGCAGCGACGTCTGGGCCGCGACGTCGTCGTGCTCGCCGTGATGGATGTGGGCGTGGGCTTCGAGGGCTCCCTGGGCGCCGAGCATGCGCGCCGCTATGGAGAGCGGTGGTCGGCGGCAGCCGCATTGGAGGCGGCCTTTCTGCGCGGCGAGTCGCGCTTCGCGGATCCCGGTCGCGGCCAGGGCCTGCAGGCGATCCGAAGCCAGATCATCAAGTGGAACGGCGCCATCCGCATCCGAAGCGGCGATGCGAGCATCGCAAGGGTGCCGGACTGGGACGAAGGCGAGCCGCTCAGCACGGATCTGCCCCGTTTTCCCGGCGCTCAGGTGCTGATCGTCCTGCCCGAGCGGGTCGAGAGAGAAAGGGCATGATCGCGTGAGACCGGCGGTCGCCCACACGACGCTGTTCAGCTACCTCGTCACGCGTCCGACCGGACGGACGGTGCGGGCGACGGTCGAACGCCAGATCGCCGATGCCGACCGCGCGGTCCTCGCGGTCCTCGACCTGCGCCACGTCCCCGTGATCGATTTCTCCTGCGCGGACGAAATCGTCGCGAAGCTGGTCCTGCTCGGTTCGGACGCCTCGCCGCGCCGGTCCTTCATCCTCTTTCGCGGGATCGCGGAGCACCACCTCGGACCGATCGATTCGGTCCTGCGGCACCGGGGGCTCGCGGCCGCCGCCGAGAATACCGACGGGGAACCGTTGCTGATGGGCGCGCTCGATCCCGGCGCCTGCGCGGTGTGGCGCGAGATATGGAGTCTCGGCCGCACCGGCGCATCTCCGCTCGCCGACCGGCTCGAACTTCCTCTCGACCGGGTGCGCGGGCTGCTCGATGACCTTGTCGCCCGGGCGCTCGTCATTCGTGACGGCGAGCGGTATGTGTCGCTACACCACGCCCTGCTCGATGCGGAGCCGCAGTCTCCCGCTCCGGCGGACGGCGGGGACCCATGAGCCTTCGGCGCCGAGCGGGAGTCGTGCTGGCGGCCGGCTTTGTGATCGTGGGGGTTCTCACGACGTTTGCGTGGTTCCATCTGCAACGATCCATGCAGCCGCGATCCGGCCGGCACGTCCTCCCGGGCCTGGCGGAGCCGGCCGTCGTCACGTTCGACGAGTGGGCGGTTCCCTCCATCGCCGCCGGGACCGAACTCGACGTCATGCGCGTCCAGGGGTTCATGCACGCCTCGGATCGGTTGTGGCAGATGGAACTCTTCCAGCGGGTCGCGCGCGGACGCCTGGCCGAACTCTTCGGTCCGATCGCCCTGGACGCGGACCGCCTCGCGCGCACGCTGGACCTGTGGTCGGCGGCGGGCCGCGAACTCGACGAGATGGCGGGATCGGAGCAGGCCCTGCTCGAAGCCTACGCGGAGGGCGTCAACGCCCGCATCGCGAGCTGGCGAGGGCCGTGGCCCCCCGAATTCCTTATCCTCGGCATCGAGCCGCAGCGCTGGAGTCCGCAGGCGTCCCTTTCGATCGGGCGCATCATGTCCCTGGATCTCTCCGAGTGGCGGGAGGAACTGGACCGGATCACGGCGCTCGCGACGCTCGACGCGGATCACCGTCGGGCGCTGGGGACCGGATACCCCGCGTGGGGGCCCACCATCCTCCAGGACACGCTCCCCTCCGGCACCGCGCCGCCGCGTATCGCCTTCGCGGAGACCCCGATGCCTCCGGACCCGGGCGCCGCGGCTTCATCCCCCGACCCTTTGACCTATCTCTCCCGCTTCGGCTTCCACGCCTCGAACTCGTGGGCTCTGGCGGGTTCGCGCACCGCGGATGGCGTTCCACTGCTCGCAAACGACATGCACCTCGCCCTCCGCGCGCCGTCCACGTGGTACCTCAACTCCATCGTGGCCGAGGATTCGGACCTGGCCGTGGCGGGCCTCTCCATCCCGGGAGCTCCCGGCGTCATCGTCGGGCTCAACCGCCATGTCGCATGGTCGTTCACGAACGGGGAGGTGGACGACGCGGACTTCGTCGTCGAAGGCATCAACCTGGACGGGTCGATGTATCGCGACGCCGATGACTGGCGACCCTTCGAAACCCGTACGGAGGAGATCCACGTGCGGGGTCGCGACGAGCCGGAGAGCTGGGTCGTACGTTCGACGGCGCGCGGACCGGTGATCACCGACGTCGTCCCGGCCGGAGGACTCACGCTGTCGCTGCTGTGGACGGGCCTTGAGCCCGGGGGTCCCTTTGCGGCGCTCCTCCGGATGAACCGGGCCTCCGACGTGGACGCGTTCGTGGAGGCGGTCGCGCACTTTCGTTCGCCTCACCAGAACGTGATCTATGCGGCGTCGAGCGGAGAGATCGGCTACCGCATGGCGGGGTCCGTGCCCCTGCGTCCGGCGGGAGAGGGCGCCTCCCCGATCTCCTTCGAGCGCCTGCCCGCGGGCTGGCCGGGCTTCTGGCCGCCGGAGGCGATGCCGGCGCTGCGAGATCCGGAACGGGGATATCTCGTCAGCGCGAACAACCTCCAGGCACGGCCCCTGTTCGGACGGGTGGGCGCGTACTATCCGGCGCCGTTCCGGGCTCGGCGCATCGATGACCTCGTGTCTCGCGCGTCGGACTGGACGGTGGAGGAGATGCGCGAGACGCAGCTGGACAGCCACAGCCTCTGGGCCGAGCGCTACCGGCCACGCGCCGTCCGCGCCGCGCGCCGCGCGGGCCTCGATTCGCTCGCGCTTCGGCTCGAGCGCTGGGACCTGCGCATCGAAACGGAAAGTCGGGGCGCCGTCCCCTTCTTCACCTGGCTCTACCGCCTGCGCGAGCTCATCGTCGCCGACGAATTCGAGGACGGAGACGGGTGGTTCCCCGATCTCGCGTTCATGGAGATCGTCGAGACCGGCGACAGCGCCTGGGTCGACGATTCGCGCACGCCGGAGGTCGAGCGCCTCGAGACGCTGGAGGAAGAGGCGGCCCGCACCGCAGCGGGCGTGCCCGGGAGCTCGTGGGGAGAAATCCATCGCGAGCGGTCGGCCCACCCGCTCGGAACCGTGGCGTGGCTCGACCGCCTGTTCGGTTTCCACGTCGGACCCTATCCGTCGCGTGGCGGGCCCCACACGGTTCGCCCCGACGCCCCGTCTCTGAGATCGCGTCTCGACTCCACGGCGTGGAGGTCCCCGGTCGTGAGCGAATACGGCCCCAGCGCGAGATTCGTCGCTCGCGCCGCGCCCGCGGACATGGCGGGCTACTTCCTGCTGCCCACGGGCCAGGCCGGGAACCCGCTCGATCCACACTATCGAGACATGGGCGCCGTGTGGACCGAGAGTCCGCTCATCGAACTCCGCCCGGGCCGGCCGTCCGCAACGGTGGAAAGCGAGCTCCGATTTCTGCCCGGCTCTCGTTGACCGCCGGACGGCGGAATCCTACCTTTCTCAAGCCCGCTGGCCCGTCGACTTCGAGGTGTCGGCAGGGCACGGAAGCGCTCCCCGACCCGCGCCAGGATCCAAACGATTTGAGCATCGCCACCGTTGAGAGCACACTCGATGAGATCGAGAGATTCCTCGACGACATCCGTCCCGCGGTGCGCGCGGATGGAGGGGACATTCAACTCGTTTCGTTCGACGCGGAAAGCGGACGCGTCGCGGTCCGGCTCGTCGGCGCCTGTTACGACTGTCCCATGTCGACCGCCACGCTTCGTGCCGGGATCGAACAGCACCTCTGCCATGCGCTTCCAATAGTCCATTCCGTGGAGGCCGTCGCGTAGTCGAGCGCCGACCCGTGTCCGACACACCGACCCGCGGCTCCCGGCCGCTTCCGATCATGGACCCCCCGCCCGGGGGCCAGGGGCCGCCGCCGAAGGAGGGCCCCCGCGAAGAGGCGCGTCGGCATCCCTCGCAGGCGCCGCCCATGCCGGGCGTGGGTCGCGTCGTCGCGGTGAGTTCGGGTAAGGGCGGCGTCGGAAAATCCACGATCTCGACGAATCTTGCCGCCACCTGGACCCGGCAGGGCCATCGCGTCGGCCTGCTCGACGCCGACATCTACGGCCCGGACATCCCGACGATGTTCGGTATCCAGGAGAAGCCCCGGATCGACCGCGAAGAGGTCGTGCCCCTGGAGGCGCACGGGGTGAAGCTCATGAGCATCGGCTTCCTCATCGAAGAGGACGCCCCGGCGATCTGGCGCGGACCCATCATCATGGGGGTCATCCGCCAGTTCCTCCAGCAGGTCGCATGGGGGGAACTCGACTACCTCGTGATCGATCTGCCGCCGGGGACGGGCGACGCCCAGTTGTCGCTGTGTCAACTCGTGCGCGTGGACGGAGCGGTAATGGTGACCACCCCCCAGGATGTGGCCGTCGGCGGCGTGCTGCGCGGTATCCGGATGTTCGAGAAGCTCGAGGTGCCGGTCCTCGGCATCGTCGAGAACATGCGCGGTTTCGCGTGTCCCGGTTGTGGCGAGACGCACGACATCTTCGGCGCCGGCGGCGGTGAGCGACTCGCCGGTTCGATCGACGTACCCTTCCTGGGCGCCGTGCCGCTCGGCGTGGCGGTTCGCGAGGAGAGCGATCGAGGGGTCCCGACGTCGATCGGAAGACCCGATGCACCGGAATCCCGAGCTTTCGCAGGTATCGCGTCCGAGGCCGTCACCCGCCTGGAGGCGGTGGAGGCCACACGCCAGGAGGCGGCCGGCGGCTAGCCGTGCTCCACGATGACCGAGCCGAGCCCGGCGACCAGCGTGATCTCCAGCCGCACGCGCGCCGTGTCCCAGTTTGGGCTTAACCAGTAATCTCCCACCTTCTCGAAGCTCGCGGCGTTCAGTGAGGCGAGGCCGCTACGCCGAACGCGGACGCCGATATGCGCCGGAATCCGCATCAGGAGTTCGCCCAGCCCCATCCTGATCTCGGCCTCGGCGCTCGATCGCCACGATCCCGAGAAGTCCAGGACCACGTCGCCGACGAAACCGTAGAACTCGAGGCGCCGGAAGCGGGCGTTGCCGAGGTTCTCGGCCGTGAAGGCCGTCGCGCCAGACTTGATGGACAGCAACTCCATCGCCGTGCGGTTCTCGCGGGCGAAACCGACCTCCACGTCGCCGGCTCCGGTGATGATCTCGAGCGCCGTAAGGTGGGCGCCGCCGAGGTCGAGGCGCGCTCGTCCGGCACCGATCCCCAGCCGCAGATCCGTGGGCACCGAGGAGTTCAGCGACAGGTCCAGCCTTCCCGTCGCGTCCGCATTACGAGGGAGATCCTCGAGCTCGAGTTCCAACTCGCCGGACCGCATCGCATCGTCGGCATCGCGCCGGTCCTCGGAAGACGAAGCCGTGGTCAGCCGAAGGTGCCCGGTTCGACCGACTCGGCGCCATTCGCGACGGGGCAGGGAACGTTCCGCGTCGTACCGGAGCCGCACGTCATAAAGCAGATGTGTGTCCGACGGGGATACGTCGAGCCGCCCGCCCGCGTACATCAGTTCGATTTCCAGCGCTTCCAGGTCGCCGAGTTGCCGTGCCGTCCGGAAATCCCGCCACTCCTGCGCCACGACCGGCATCCGCGCTCCGCCGAACAACAGCAGAATCAGCACGCCCGGCAGCATCCGTGCCGCCGGGCGCGCTAGCGGGGCATCAGGCATCGTCTACGGTGTCGGAGGGCGTATCGGCCGCGGCCGCCGGCGACGCACCGCCATCGGGGGCGCTGTCCGCGGACCAGTCGATCACGACGCTCCTTCCGCCGGCCCGCGTGAGCAGGACGCCCCCGAAACCGGCCGTGACGACGACCCATGTGCCGACGATGGCCACGAAGAGGATCAGGCCGCGTACGAAGTCCGCCGCGCCGCCGAACACCCACAGGACGGCGCCGGCGGCGAAGGGGAGCATCAGAAGCGCGAGTCCGCTGACGACGTAGTAATAGGAGTTCGAGCGACGGAGTCTCTCCAGCCATTCGGAGCGGAAGCGGCGTCGGGCGAAGATCTCGCCGCCGGCGTGCGCCGCCGCGAGATATCCGAAGACCCCGGCGAGCCATACGGCGAGAAGGAAGAACGGTAGGACCAGCCAGGTGATGACCAGCACCGTGAGGACGAGAAGCACGGGAAGGAACAGCACCTCGCCGGCGAGGCCCATGGCAAACGAACGGGCGAACTCCAGCCGAACCGTATCCGAGACGGTTTCCAGTCGGCGGCGCCCGAAATACACGAGCAGCAAGCCGAGGGCGGCGAGGACGATGAACGCGCACCCCGCGGCGACCACGCCCTCGGCAGCCCGTCCGAAGTTGCGCGCGAGACGCGATCCGAGGCCCGGCTGCGCCGGCCGCATCCGCATCGGGGCTTCGAACGACTCGACCCGCTGAACGGAGGGAGCGTCCGGTGCCGACCTCGCGGAGGGTTCCGAAGGCGCCAGCCGGATGTCGGAGAGAATCTCCCCTTCGACGCTCGACGCATCTTCGCTGAAGTCGACGTCGCCTCCCACCTGAAGCACGTCGCCTCGCACGCGGGCGCTGCCGTCCAGCACGAGCGTGCCGTCCAGCACGAGGATGTCGCCCTCGACGCCCCCGGCGAGTCTCAGTGTTCCGTCGAGAATGGCGATGTCTCCGGGGATCGTGGCCTCGGCGAGGACCTCATGGTCGCCGTGGACGATCATGGCCAGCCCATCCTCGATGGACTCGCCGGACTCGCCGAGCCGATCGAGCGCGTCGCGCAGGCGATCCAGCTCGCCGGTGACGTCGAAACCCAATCCGCCGGGAACGATCTGCATGGGTCCGGATCGACCGGACACCGCCGGCGCCGCCTCGCCCGTCGGAAGGGCCGGCGCCGCGCCGGTCGGCGACGGCGCGGCGAGCCCGAGAATCGCGTCGATCCGACCAGCGAGGGCCAGGGCCGCGTGCCGGTCGGTGGCCTCCTCCGACGATCTCCACTCCTCCAGGAACCGCCGGAAATCGACCAGGCCGCCGCGCACCGCGGAAGCATCCTCTCCCGCGTGTTCGCGGAGGAACTCACGCCAGGCGCTCTCCAGGCCGCCGCGCACCGCATAGGATCCGACCCCGATTCCGTCGACCTCGACGGTCTCGCCCTCGAAACGAAGTCGATGCTCCGTTCCGCTCTCCAGTTCGAACCACAGCTCGGCCCGGCCGCTGGCCGAGAGCGTGATCGCGGCGTCGGCGATGCCGACCTCCTGCGCGCTGACGGGAAGCGCGACCGCGAGACAGGCCAGGAACGCCAGCCCCCGGGTCATGCGGCCCTCTCGATGCGAACGCGTCGTGGGAGCGGCTGCCGGAACAGTCTGGCCATGTACCAGAGAGAGGCGAGCCCGACGAGACTCGACAGCGCCAGGCTGCCGAGCGCGGCGGTCGGGCTGATCCGGTCGGCAATCGATCCGCCCGCGTCGACGAGGCCGAAACGGTACGCCAGGCGGCCCGCCGCGAGCATGGCGTCGACAAGCACGGTCCGCGCACCGCTGAAGGCGACTGCGAGAAGCTGACCGGGGGCCAGGCCCTGCGCGCCGAACAGCCAGGCCGCGGCGCCTCCCGACACGGTCAGCGTGGCCGCACCCGCTGTGGCCAGCGCCGCCCGGCGCCGCCGCGCGAAGCGGAGGAGGCGCTCGGGCCACGGGACCGGCAATCGCACGCGGGCCATGACGGCCGAGGCGAACGCCGGAGCGGGGGACCAGGCGCGGAGCCCGGAGAGCGCGCGGTCGAGCGCCGGATGAGGCAGGTCGACCTGCGCCAGGACATCGCTCGCGAAGGAAGGCGTGGGCGACCACTCGGGCAACTGTGCCAACCGGCGGTCGAGCGCGGCGCCCGCGAAGTCGATCCGCCGTGCGACCCTCTCCGCAAATCCGTCGGTCGGGCGATGCGCGGTCAGGCCTTCGAGAAACGCGACGACGTCCCGCAGCGCCTCCACTTCCTTCCGGCACCGGGCGCACGCGACCAGATGCGCGGCCATCGTCCCGTGCGGGGACGCCGCCGACCTCCGGCTGGCGAATCGCTCGATTTCCTCAGGTGTAAGGTGCGACAAGTTCACTCCTGTTCTCCCTGGAGGCGTCGGCAACCCGCGGAAGAAGCACCCGCGGGCTTGCTACGGCTCCGTCAGATGTACGAGAGCGGCCTTCAATTCGTTTCTCGCCCGGTGGATATAGGTCTTCACCGTCCCGAGCGGGATCTCCATCACCTGCGCGATTTCGTCGTACGCGTAGCCCTCGATGTGCCGCAGGAGGATCGCGGTTCGGTATTCGGGTCGCAGTTGTCCGATGGCCGCTTCGATCTCGGATCCGAGTTCACGGGCCTCGAGAAGTTCATCCGGTCGTTCGTCGCCCGAGACGAGCGTGATTTCCGTTGCGGCCTGGCGATCCGGGGTCACGGCGTCCGGCGCCCCGTGCATGGAAACGACATCGAGTTCCTTCTTGCGCAGATGATCTATCGTCAGGTTGTAGCCGATCTTGAAGAGCCAGGAGGAGAACTTGTAGGAGGGATCGTACCTGCGGAGATTGTTCAGCGTGCGGACGAACGTTTCCTGGGCCAGGTCCTCCGCCAGTTCACGGTCCCGCACCATTCGGAAGATGAGAGAGAAGACCGGACGTTCGAACCGAAGCACGATCTCGCGTGCGGCCCGCTCGTCGCCGCGGAGACACATCTCCACCAGCGTCTGCTCGCTGTGATCCGAGTAGCTCACTCGATCCTGTCCCTCCGGGTCGCGGCGGCGCGCCGGCAGCGGCCGGATCGCCGCCGCCGACGTGGCGTGCCGGGTTTCGACCCACCCTACCCCGTTCCGCGACCAATATGCGCACCGAAGGCCGTCGTCGGCATGCGCCGATCCGGTCACCGGGGGGGCGACGCTAGCTCTGGCAGCCGGCACAGAAGAACGAACTCCGTCCGGCTTGCACGATCCGACTGATCGGCCGGGCGCAACCCGGGCACCCGACTCCCTCGCGCTGGTAGACGTCCAGCCGCGTCTGAAAGGAGCCCGAGCGGCCGTTCACGGCGCGATAGTCCCTGAGCGTCGTCCCCGCGCTCTCGAGCGCCTCGCGCAAGACCGCCCTGACCGCCCGATGCAGGCGGCGCACCTCTTCCGTGTCGAGCGAGCCGGCGGGTCGGCGCGGGTCGATCCCCGCGCGGTACAATGCCTCGCTGGCGTAGATGTTCCCCACACCCGCGACCCGCCGCTGGTCCAGCAGCGTGTTCTTGATCGGGGCCCGCAGCGGCGCGACGATCCGAGCCAGCCGCGCGGCGGTGAACGTTCGGCCGAGGGGTTCCGGTCCGAGCGCGTCCGCGCGGGCCTTCCATGCCTCGGGCGTCAGCAGGTCGAAGCCGCCGAGACGTCGGACGTCGTCGTAGAACAGCGTCCGGCCATCGTCGAGTTCGAGGTCGAGGCCCGGATGCCGGAACTCCGGGGAGTCGGGACGTTCCGAGGCGAGCGCGAAACGGCCGGTCATGCGGACCTGGACGCGCATCAATTGCTCCACCGGACCGTCGATCCCCTCCGCCGCGTGGAGCGGGAAGAGCAGGTACTTGGCCCGGCGGTCCGCGTCTCCGAAGGCGCGCCCGAGCACGGCGCGGGAAAACGACCGCGCCGAAAGCCCTCCGAGGATCAAGTCGTCGTGATGGACGCGGACGCGGCGGATCCGCCGGCCCCGGAGCAGCGGGGCGAGGTCCCGGCGCATCGTCTCGACTTCGGGAAGTTCCGGCACGATGAGCCGCTAACCGTCCGAGGCGGTTCCCGAAGGATGGATCCGCGCCGCTTCGTCCGGACCGAGCCGGCCGGAATCCAGTTCGTGCCACCCGATGTCGGATCGCGAATGGGCGCCATCGAATCGGATCCGGGCCGCGGCCGCGCGGCTGCGCCGCGCCGCTTCTTCAAGCGTCCCGCCGAACCCGGTGATCCCGAGCACCCGCCCTCCGGCAGTGACCAGCCGCCCCTCCTTCATCGCGGTCCCGGCGTGAAACACCCTCACCTTGGCGGAGTCGAAGGCCGGAATCTCGATCGGCCGCCCGGAATCGGAGCCTTCGGGATACCCCGCGCTCGCCATGACGGTGACGAGGGCGTGCCCGGAGGCGGCTTCGGGGCGCCAGCCGGCGAGCGATTCGCCGTGCGCGACCCGCAGCATCGGCTCGAGCAGGTTCGACCTCGTGAGCGGAAGTACGACCTGCGTCTCCGGGTCTCCCATCCGGCAGTTGAACTCGACGACGCGCGGCCCGTCGGCGGTCAGCATGAGCCCGGCGTACAGGAAACCGCGATAGGGGGCGCCGGACTCCGCCATCGCGTCGAGCACCGGTTGCGCGATCTCGCGGCGCACTTCGTCGATGAAGTCCGGGCCCGCCGGGGCCGCGGGGGAGTACGCCCCCATGCCGCCGGTGTTCAGGCCACGGTCGCCCTCCCCGACCCGCTTGTAGTCCCGGGACGTGAGCAGGGGGACGGCGCGCTCGCCGTCCGCCACGAAGAACACGGACAGCTCCACGCCGCGCATGAACTCCTCGATCACGACCCGCCCGCCGGCGTCCCCGAACTTGCGGTCGACCATCATCTCCCGGATCGCCGTCCGGGCTTCCCCGCGCGTTTCGCAGACGATGGCGCCCTTGCCGGCCGCGAGGCCGGAAGCCTTGACCACGAGCGGTTCCTCGTGGCCCGCGACGTAGTCCAGCGCCGCCGCGGCATCGTCGAACGTCTCGTGATCCGCCGTCGGCACGCCGCAGTCGCGCATCAGTTGCTTGGCGAACGCCTTGGAAGCCTCGAGGCGGGCTCCCGCCCGGTCGGGCCCGAAGACGGGCAGGCCGGCCTCGGCGAAGCGGTCGGCGATGCCCGCCGCGAGAGGGGCCTCGGGGCCGACGACGGTGAGGTCGATGCCCCGCCCCGCCGCGAAGTCGAGCAGGCCTCCTACGTCTCCGGCCTGGATGTCGACGAGTTCCGCCGCGCCGAGCATGCCCGGGTTGCCGGGGGCCGCGTAGATCCTGGCGTCCGGTGCGTCGCGGCGGAGGCAGTCCGCGAAGGCGTGCTCCCGGCCGCCGCTTCCGATGATGAGGAGGTTCATGGCGGCAGGATGACGTGCCGGCCGCGTCCCGGCAACGGCTTTTGCCGCGGGTTGCTAGTCTTCCGAGCGTCCCTTGAAGGCGCCGGTCAGCCGATCCCGCAATCGATCCACCGCGGCGTCGACCTCGTCGAAGAGTTCGCGCGCGCCGTCCTGGTAGCCCTTCGCCGCCTCGCGAAGATCCTCGCGATACGGGCGGTCGTCGTTCTCGTCCCGGTGCTGGTATTCGCCCGCCAGGATGCGGTCGTACTCGCCGCTCTCGATCCAGTCGCGCAGTTCGGCCACGCGGATCACGGCGAACGGATGGGTCTGGCCGAGCACGTTGAGCACCTTGTAGACGGCGTCGAGGAGATCGCCGCCGGCCCGGTATTCGTCGGACTGCGCGATGAACTCGTCCAGGTTGAGGGTGACGCCCCGCCCGCCGCCCGCAAGCTGCATCAGCGCGGACATCGCGACCCGCGGATTCTGCACCGCGAGGAGCCCGGCCCGGTCCGACGAGAGTTCGCTCTTCCGGTACCACTCCATGAGGGCCATGAGAATCGGCCGCAGCGCCAATCCCGCGAGCGTGTATCGGAGAATCACCAGGTTGAGAATCAGGATCAGCAGGGTCCGGTAGAGCACATGACCGGACAGGATGTGTCCGACCTCGTGACCGAGCACGCTCTCGACCTCATCCTCGGAGAGGATCTCGAGCATCGAGGAATTGAGGACGATGAACGGTTCGCCGAAGCCGACCGCCCCCGCGTTCACGATCGGCGTCTGCGAGATGTAGCACTCCGGCGGCTTCGCCACGTCGAGCACTTCACAGACGCGGGCGAGACGGGCATGAACCCATGCGTACTGCGTTTCCGACGTGCGCACCGCGTTTGCCTTGAAGGCCAGCCGCAGCGCGCGCTCCCCGAACAGCGCGAGGATCTTTCGCAGGGCGAGGTCGAACCCCGGAATCCTGCGGAGCGCATTCAGTGCCGCCCGGTCCGCCGGGTGTTCCCACGAGACCGCGGCGATCTGTGTGAGGATCCGTCTCTGGTGTTCGTCGCCTGCCGACATCAATCCCCCCCTGCGCGTCAAGTCGCGCCCATGTGAGCCGGCCGATTCGCGGGACCGGCTTCCGCGCTCCCGGCTTTACGTCCGGCCCCGATTCCCTGTTTCAACTCCCTGTTTCGATGGTCGAGACTGCGGCACCGCGTTCCCCGCCGCTCAGAGACGGGCGAGGGCCTGCTCGATGTCTTCCGCAAGATCGTCCGCGTCTTCCACGCCCACCGACAGTCGGACGAGTCCCGGCCCCAGCCCGATCTCCCGCTTCTTTTCGTCAGGTACCGAAGCGTGGGTCATCGAAAAGGGAATGGATACGAGACTCTCGACCCCGCCCAGACTCTCGGCCAGTTGGAACACCTCTGTGAGTCCGGCGAAGCGGTTGGCCCGTTCCTCCGTGCCCAGGTCGAAGCTCACCATCGAGCCGAAGTCGCGCATCTGGCGCCTGGCCAGGGCGTGCTGCGGATGGTTTTCGAGCCCGGGATAGCGCACGGATTCGACTTCGTCGTGCCCCTGCAGGACATCGACGACCCGCTGCGCGTTGCGGCAGTGGGCCGGCATGCGCAGGTGCAGCGTCTTCGTGCCGCGCAGGACGAGCCAGCAGTCGAAGGGGCCCGGGATGGCTCCGCTCGTCTTCTGTTGAAAGTGAAAACCCTCGGCGAGTTCCCCGGAGTTCGTGAGCAGCGCGCCGCCGATCATGTCGCTGTGACCGTTGAGGAACTTCGTCGTCGAGTGCATCACGACATCCGCGCCATCGTCGAGCGGACGCTGGAGAAAAGGCGTCGCAAACGTGTTGTCGACGGACAATACGGCCCCCGCCTCGTGAGCGATCGCGGCGCACGCCGCGATATCCGTGATCGTCATCGTCGGATTGCTCGGCGTCTCGACGTGGATGAGACGCGTCTCCGGGCGGATCGCGGCGCGAACCTGATCGAGATCCCCCGTGTTCACGAAATCGAAGTCGACTCCGAACCGCTCCCACACGTGGCGCAGCATGCGATCGACGCCCCCGTAGACGTCCGCGCCGCAGATGAGGTGGTCGCCCGCGTTGAGCACCGTCTTGACGATGGCTTCGGTCGCGGCGAGACCCGAGGAGAACGCCGCGCCGTACCGCCCGTTCTCGAGAGCGGCCAGATTCGCCTGGAGGGCGTCGCGCGTGGGGTTCCTGACGCGCGCGTAGTCGTAACCGTCGCGCGGCGAACCGACGGCGTCCTGGACGTAGGTCGATGTCTGGAAGATCGGCATCATGATCGCCCCGGTCGTGGGATCGGGGCGCTGCCCGGCGTGAATGGCCCGGGTTCCGAACCGTCGGGCGGCTGGGTCCACGTCTTCATCTCCGGCTCGGGTAGAGGCAGACGACGCGTGGCACGACGCATCGCGGTCGAGCGCGCAAGGTATTCCCGCCGTGAGGGGAGGGCGACCGGAGAGGCGCCGCAAGCCGCGCGGACGCCCAACCATTAAGATCCCGCGTCCGTCTCACGGTCGGCAGATTCGATCCCGCCGGAAAACTTGGAGAACGCAGCGTGTCAAGGTCGCTCATCGTTTCTGCCTCAGGCATTCGCGGCATCGTGGGACGAGGGCTCACGCCCGACATCGCCGCCCGCTACGGCGCGGCCTTCGCCACCCACATCGCCGCCGGGGCTCCCGGCCGGGGGCATGTCCTGATCGGCCGCGACAGCCGCGTCTCCGGACCGGTGCTGCTCGACGCCGTGGCGGCGGGGGTCCGGGCCGCCGGGCTGGATGTGTGCGACCTCGGGATCGTGGCGACGCCCACGGGTCTCCTCGCCGTGGAGGAGGACGAGGCGGCGGTGGGCGGACTCCTCGTCACGGCCTCCCATAACCCCGCGCCGTGGAACGGGCTCAAGCTGGTGGCGCGCGAGGGGCGGTTTCTCTCGCCGGCGGCCGGACGGGATGTCCAGCGAAGGTTCGAGGGAGAGATCGAATCCATCGAATACGCAGGGTCCGCCCGCATGGGAGACCGAAGCGCGCGGGAAGGCGCCGGCCGCGCCCACGTCGAGCGGATTCTGTCGCTGCCGATCATCGACCGCGAACTCATCGCGTCGAACGCGTTCCACGTCGCACTCGACTGTGTGCGCGGCGCCGGGGGGCCGATCATGCTCCCGCTGCTCGAGCGTCTCGGCTGTCGGGTGAGCGGGCTCGATCTCGAACCGGACGGCCGCTTCCCCCGCCCTCCCGAGCCTCTGGTGGAGAACCTCGGAAAGCTCTCCGAATGTGTCACGGAGGTGCGCGCGGACATCGGTTTCGCCGTGGACCCCGACGTCGACCGGCTTGCCCTCGTGGATGAGAACGGGCGTCCCGTGGGCGAAGACTGGACGCTGGCGCTGGCCGTCGAACTCGTCGCCGCCCGCGAGCCCGCGCCCGTCGTGACGAACCTCTCCGCGAGCCGCCTGATACAGGACGCGGCGGATCGCGTCGGCGTACCGCTGATCCGCACGCCGGTAGCGGAGGCCAACGTCGTCGCCCGCATGCTCGAGGTGGGGAGTTCGATCGGGGGAGAGGGAAACGGCGGCGTCATCTACGGGGGACTCCACCTCACGCGGGACGCCCCGCTGGCCGCCGCCCTGATCCTGCAGTTCCTCGCGGAGAGCCGTTCCACGCTCGGCGCCGTCGTCGCCGAGCGTGCCTCGTACCGGATCGTGAAGCGCACGATCTCCCGGGAAGGACTGGGCATGGAGGAGTCGCTCGCCGCGATCGCGGCCGCGGCCCCGTCCGAAGCGGAGATGGACCGGCAGGACGGGATCCGGCTCGAGTGGCCGGATGGGTCGTGGATCCACGCCAGACCGTCCGGGACCGAGCCGATCTTCCGCATCATGGCGGAGGCGCCCGGGGAGGAACTGGCGGGCGAACGCGCGGACTGGATCGACGCCCTGGTGCGACGCGGGGTCTGATCGGCGAATGTGCGGCATCATAGGATACGTCGGTGCAGGGGACGCGGCCCCCCTTCTTCTGAACGGACTCCGCCGCCTCGAATACCGCGGGTACGACTCGGCGGGCCTCGCCGTCCACACCGGTTCGGGGCTCGATCTCCATAAGTGCGCGGGCCGCGTCGACGACCTGGCGGAGCGGCTCGTCGAAGTCCCGCCTTCCGGAAAGGCCGGAATCGCTCACACTCGCTGGGCGACGCACGGCGCGCCCACCCGCGCCAATGCCCACCCGTTGACGGACTGCCGCGGCGACGTGGCGCTGGTTCACAACGGTGTGGTCGAGAACTGCGACGCACTGCGCACGAAGCTCTCGGAACTCGGCCACCGCTTCACGTCGGAGACCGATACCGAGGTCGTCGCGCACCTGATCGAGGAAGCGTTCGAGGGGAACCTGGAACGCGCCGTCGCCGCCGCACTGACCCAGGTGGAGGGCACGCTGGGGCTTGCGGCCATGAGCGTGCACGACCCCGCGCGCATCGTCGTCGCCCGCCGCGGCGCCCCCCTGCTGCTCGGGATCGGAAAGACGGACGAAGAAGCGACCTGGGTGGCTTCGGACGTGGCGGCGGTTCTCGAACACACCCGCAACATCGTGTATCTGGAGGACGACGAAATGGCCGTCCTCACGTCGTCGGGGCACCAGACCATCGATGTCGGGAAAGACCGCGGCCGCGTCGGCTGGGAGCCCGTCCCGAAGGAAGTCAGCCGCGTCGACTGGGACCTGGAGAAGATCGAAAAGGCGGGATACCCCCACTTCATGCTCCGCGAGATTCATGAACAGCCGCACACCGTGCGCGATGCGATGCGGGGGCGGCTGCTGGCGAAGGAAGGCACGGCTCGGCTGGGCGGGCTCGACGAGTTCCGCCCGGACCTCGACGGGGCCGAGCGCATCGTCCTCACCGGGTGCGGAACGAGTTGGCATGCCGCGCTCGTCGGGGAATACCTCATCGAGGCACTCGCGCGCCTTCCGGTCGAAGTGGAGTACGCCTCCGAGTTCCGGTACCGGAACCCGATCATCGCCCCGAGGACGCTGGTGGGCGGCATCTCGCAGTCAGGAGAGACGGCGGATACGCTCGCGGCCGTGCGGGAAGCCGGACGGCTGGGGGCCCCCACCTTCGGCGTCGTCAACGTGGTGGGCTCGACGATCGCGCGGGAGACGCGCGCCGGAATCTACACGCACGCCGGTCCGGAAATCGGCGTCGCGTCCACGAAGGCCTTCGTGGCGCAGGTTGTGTCCCTCGCGCTCCTCGGCCTCATGATGGCGAGGCGGCGCGGGATGAGCCGCGAGGAGGGCCGCGGCTTCGTGCGCGCCCTCGACGGGCTTCCCGCCCTCATCGAAGAAGTTCTGGCGACGGAGGACCACATCCGGCGGGTGGCGGAGGAGTTCGCCCCTGCTCGCAACTTCCTCTATCTGGGACGGGGCCCGAATTTCCCGATCGCCCTCGAGGGGGCGCTCAAGCTGAAGGAGATCTCCTACATCCATGCCGAGGGATACCCGGCGGCCGAGATGAAGCACGGCCCGATCGCCCTCATCGACGAGGACATGCCCGTCGTCTTCATGGCTCCGCGCGGCGCCGTCTACTCGAAGGTGCTCGTGAACATCGAGGAGGTTAAGACGCGCGGCGGCCGCGTGATCGCGCTCGTGACCCGCCGGGAGGCCGAACTCGCGCGGAAGGTGGATCACCTGATCCCGGTGCCCGCGACGCTGCCTCTCCTGCAACCGATCGTCAACGTCGTTCCGCTCCAGCTTCTCGCCTATCATATCGCGGTCCTGCGGGGCTGCGACGTGGATCGTCCCCGGAACCTCGCGAAGACCGTGACGGTCGAGTAGTCCGTCGCACGCCCGGACCCCGCCACCGCGCGGAGTGAAGGGGTTACAGGGGGAAAGAGCCGGTTGTATGTTTTGGGCGTCGCGCCCGCCGCCGGGTCGTACCCGTCAGGCTGGCCGCCCGGTAGCGCGATCCACCGGGATCGGGATTGGAAGGGGATGCCAAGCAGCGCCTACCTCCAGGGTCTGAAGGATCAGGTCGCACGATACGCCGGCACGCTGCGTGACGTCGTCATCCTCGCGCCCGTCTACGGTTTGTTGATGTTCACCCTCATGAAGGACCCGCGCCTGACTCGGCAGCAGAGGATTCTGGTGGATGCGGCCATCGCCTACCTCGTGAGCCCGGACGATGTGATCCCGGAAGATGAGGTCGGGCCGTACGGTTTTCTGGATGATGTTTTCTGTTGTGCGTATGTGACGCATCGGATCGGAGAGGAGCTTGGCTGGGATGTGGTGGAGGAGCACTGGACCGGCGAGCGCTCGGCGCTCGAAGTCTCGAACAATCTGCTCGCCCGCGAGTGCGAACTGCTCGGCGGGGCGGGCGATGACGTTCTCGAATTCGCCGGCCTCCTCGACCGGCGGTCGGACTCCGAAGCGGAACGCCCCCAACTCGTCCTCGCGGCGGACGGCCGGTAGCCGGAGCCGCCGACTGCGGGTCGCTGCGGCGCTGGTCGTGCTCGCCGGGTTCGTCGGTGCGGAGTCGGTCGACGCCCAGTATCGCCTGACGGCCCCCTCGGGCAGTGTCGCGGAGTTCGAGGCCGACCTCCTCCTCCGCTTCCGGGATCGTTCCGACTCCCTCATGACCGATCTCGTGGAGGACCCTCTCGTGCTCTACTTCCGGTCGTTCGGCCGCGACCTCGACGAGTCCGAGGCGCGGGACGCGTGGCCGTGGAACGCGGTCGAGGTCGTGACGGATTCGAGCGCCGCGCTCGTGATGCCGGGAAATCTGCGGGAGGCCGGCCGGGCCTACGAGAGTTACGCGGTCCTGCGAATGCACGCCGTGCGTCAGGATCCCGACGTGGCCTGCGACGTGCTCGTCTCCCGGGAAGTCGAGGCGGTCGACGGGTTCGTCGACGGGTGGATCGCGGCGCGACTCCTCTTCGGCGGTCCCGCGTACGAGCCGCTGGACGAACTCGCGTTCGCGCGCGAGGCCGGCGTCCTCGCGGGACTCATCCTCGACCGGTCGGATCGCCAGTTGGGTGGTTGTCTGCAGATCTCCCGCGCGCGTCGTGCGGAGGAAATCGCCGCCTACCGCATCTGGAGAACGGAACACTACCTTCCCCCGGGCGGGCGATGAGCCTCCGACTCTACGATTCCCTGACGCGGCGGCTCCGCCCGTTCAAGCCCGTCGAACCGGGCCGGGTGCGGATGTACACCTGCGGGCCGACGGTGTACGACCGCGCGCATATCGGGAACTTCCGCGCCTTTACGTGGGAAGATCTGCTGCGTCGCTACCTCCGGTTCAGGGGATACGAGGTCTGCCAGGTCATGAACCTGACGGACGTCGATGATCGGACGATCGCGGCGGCCTCCGCCCGGGGCGTGCCGCTGGCCGAGGTCACGGATCCCGTCATCGAGATGTTCCTCGAGGACTGGGACACGCTGGGGCTCGAGGAACCCGAGCATCGGCCGCGCGCGACCCGTTACATCGAAGGGATGATCCGGCTGGTCGAGGTCCTCTCCGAGCGAGGACTCACGTACGAGAGCGACGGTTCCGTGTACTTCGCGATCGGGCGTTCCCCCGAATACGGGCGGCTGGCGGGCATCGACTCCAGGGAACTCGAGGCGGCCGGCAGGGCCGCCGGGGATGAGGAGTACGACAAGGACGACCCGAGAGATTTCGTCCTCTGGAAGGGCGGCGACCGCGGTGGCGACGGAACCGTAGCGGTGTGGGACTCTCCGTGGGGGCCGGGCCGGCCGGGCTGGCACCTCGAGTGCTCGGCGATGGCGATGCACCATCTGGGTGAAACGCTGGACATCCATGCCGGAGGCGTGGACAACCTCTTCCCGCATCACACCAACGAAATCGCTCAGTCGGAAGGGGCGACGGGGAAGCAGTTCTCGGAGTTCTGGCTCCATGCCGAGCACCTTCTGGTGGAAGGCCGGAAGATGTCGAAGTCGCTCGGCAACTGCTTCACGATCCCGGAACTGGTCGAACGCGGACACGCGCCCTCCGCGATCCGGTATCTGCTGCTCAGCGGACACTACCGGGCCCAGCTGAACTTCACGTTCGACGGCCTGGAGGCCGCGGCGAAGGCCGTGACCCGCCTCTACGAGTTCAGGAACCGCGCGCGCGAGGCCGGCGAGGCGGAGACGGATGCGTCGACCGATCTCGGCAAGGTCGCGGCGCGCGCGCGCGCTGCGTTCGAGGCGGCGATGGATGACGACCTGAACGTGAGTGAAGCGCTTTCGGCCGTGTTCGGGCTCGTTCGGGAAGCGAATCACCTACTCGACGGCGCCCGTCCCCTGGCCCCGTCGGGCACCGAGGCCGCCCTCGACGTGATCGACGCATTCGATCGCGTCTTCGGCGTGCTGGCCGTGCGGGACCGGGAGTCATCCGGTGACGACGACGAGCTCGTCGCCTGGGCCACGGCGCGCGTCGGGGAACGTGAGCGCGCCCGGGCGAGCCGGGACTTCGCGCGCGCCGACGCGATTCGCGCCGAACTCGAGGCCCGTGGGGTGATCGTGGAGGATCTGGCGGAGTTCACGCGCCTTCGGATGGGGGGTCGCACGGTCCAGGTGCCGCGTCCGCTCGGGGCGGCAAGATGACGCGCCGGCGCTCGCGAACGGCGCCCGAATCGGATGCTCGAAAACACCTTGACGGTGGGTCACGCATGCCGATATGTTAGAAGACTATTGTGCGGAAGGGTCGCTGGCGTAGCTCAACCGGTAGAGCGTCGGATTTGTAATCCGGAGGTTGTGGGTTCGAGTCCCACCGCCAGCTCGGTCGAGTCGGACGAACAGCCGCCCCGAAGCGGCGCACCCTGGAACTCATCGATCGGGCGTCGATCGGGCGCCAGGTACCGGCGGTGGGGTACCGAAGCGGCCAAACGGGGCAGACTGTAAATCTGCTGGCTTATGCCTTCGGAGGTTCGAATCCTCCCCCCACCACCTTCACGAGACCACTGACGAAACAAAGGGCGTAGCCCGCGCGCGAGCAGGACGAGCAGGAGAAGCGCCCGTCGCGGGCCACTCCGCCGAACCCGAAGTCCGAGAGGAGAACGAGGGGCGATGGCGAAGGAAAAGTTCGAGCGAACGAAGCCTCACGTGAACGTGGGAACGATCGGTCACGTGGACCACGGGAAGACGACGCTGACGGCGGCGATCACGCAGGTACAGGCTCAGAAGGGATACGGGGAGTACGTGGCGTTCGATCAGATCGACAAGGCTCCGGAGGAGCGGGAGCGGGGGATCACGATCGCGACGGCGCATGTGGAATACGAGTCGGAGGGACGCCACTACGCGCACGTGGACTGCCCGGGGCACGCGGACTACGTGAAGAACATGATCACGGGCGCGGCTCAGATGGACGGAGCGATCGTGGTGGTGTCGGCGGCGGACGGTCCGATGCCTCAGACGCGGGAGCACATTTTGTTGGCGCGTCAGGTGAACGTGCCGTACATCGTGGTGTTTTTGAACAAGGTGGACCAGGTCGACGACGAGGAGTTGCTGGACCTGGTGGAGTTGGAGGTACGGGAGTTGCTGAGCGAGTACGAGTTTCCGGGCGATGATGTGCCGGTGGTGCGGGGCTCGGCGCTGCAGGCGTTGGAGAGCGGGGATCCGTCGGCGTCGGAGACGGCGTGCATCGGGGAGTTGATGGAGGCGTTGGACAGCTACATTCCGGTTCCGGAGCGAGCGACGGACAAGCCGTTTTTGATGCCGGTGGAGGACGTGTTCACGATCACGGGTCGCGGGACGGTGGTGACGGGCCGGATCGAGCGCGGAGTGGTGAAGACGGGCGAGGGCGTGGAGTTGGTGGGCCTGGGCTCGGAGAAGAAGACGGTGGTGACGGGGGTGGAGATGTTCCGGAAGATCCTGGACGAGGGCCAGGCCGGGGACAACGCGGGGCTTCTGCTGCGCGGCGTGGCGAAGACGGAGGTGGAGCGCGGGATGGTGGTGGCGCACCCCCGGTCGATCACGCCTCACCGGAAGTTTTCGGCGGAGGTGTACGTGCTGACGAAGAACGAGGGCGGACGTCATACGCCGTTTTTCAACGGATACCGTCCGCAGTTCTACTTCCGGACGACGGACGTGACGGGCTCGGCGGAGCTTCCCGAGGGTGTGGAGATGGTGATGCCGGGAGACAATGTGAATATGGCGGTGGAGTTGATCGCGCCGATCGCGATGGAGGAGAACCTCCGGTTCGCGATCCGCGAGGGAGGCCGGACGGTGGGCGCCGGGGTCGTCACCGCCATCCACGACTAGGAAACACAAATGAGGGCTCGGATTACGCTCGAATGTACGCAATGCAAAGAGCGCAACTATTCGACGACGAAGAATCGGCGGACCCATCCGCAGCGGGCCGAGCAGAAGAAGTACTGTCGCCGCTGTAACGGACACACAATGCACAAAGAAACACGGTAAGGGATTCGATTGGCCGGCATCGTCAGAAGAACCCAGGAATTCGCGGAACAGGTACAGGTCGAGATGCGTCGGGTCACATGGCCCGACAAGGATCAGTTGCGCGGTGCAACGATCGGCATCCTGATCTTCGTCTTCATCATGGCCATCGTCATCGGGGCCATGGATTCGGTCTTCGCGGCGTCGGTGCGGTTCGTCGTCAGGTCGTTCGGTGGTTGAGTCGGCGGGCGCGGGAGCCGCGCAGACGGGATCTCCCGAGGCTGTGCTGCGCTGGTACGCGCTGCAGACGTATTCGGGCCACGAGAAGAAAGTGAAGACGCTTCTGGAGCAGAAGATCCAGGAGTACGGGGATGAGCCCCCGATTCGCGAGGTCATCGTCCCGACGCAGGAAGTTGTCGAGATCAAGGGAGGGAAGCGCGTCAAATCGACGAAGCGGCTCTACCCGGGCTACGTGCTCATTCAGATGCTGCTGGACCAGAACACGATGTACGTCGTGAACAACGTGCCCGGCGTCATCAAGTTCGTCGGGAGCGGGAAGGATCCCCAGCCGCTCAAGACCGAGGAGATGAACAAGATCCTCGGGATCGCGGATGAACTCGAGCAGGCGGGCCCGGAAACGGAGATCCCCTTCCGGCCGGGGCAGGTCGTGGAAGTCATGGAAGGACCGTTCAGCGATTTCAGCGGAACGGTGGAAGAAGTGTTTGCGGAGAAGGGCAAGGTGCGCGTGCAGGTGAGCCTGTTCGGGCGCCCGACCTCGGTTGAACTGGACTACACGCAGTTGCAGGGGTTCTGATGCCGCCGAAGAAACAGGTTACCGGGTTCATCAAGCTGCAGATTCCGGGGGGGCAGGCGAATCCGGCCCCGCCCGTGGGTCCGGCGCTGGGCCAGCACGGTCTCAACATCATGGACTTCTGCAAGGCGTTCAACGCGCAGACGCAGCAGGAAGCCGGCACGATCATCCCGGTCGAGATCACGGTCTACAAGGACCGGACGTTCAGTTTCATCACCAAGACGCCGCCGGCGGTGGAACTGCTCAAGAAGGAACTCGGTCTCGAATCGGGTTCCCCGGTCCCCAATCGGGAGAAGGTCGGCAAGGTCACGGACGACCAGCTGCGCAGGATCGCCAGAATCAAGATGAAGGATCTCAACGCGGCCGATGAAGAGGCCGCGATGCGGATGATCGCGGGCACCGCACGATCCATGGGGATCGAGCGGGCCGACTGATCGGGAGAGACCGGGAGACATGCCGAAACACGGCAAGAAATACCGCTCCGCCGTAGGGGACGCTCCGTCGAATGGCGCCCTCGCGCCTCGCGAGGCGCTCGAGCGCGTGAAGGCAACGGCGTTCGCGAACTTCGACGAGACGGTCGAAGCCGCGGTCCGCCTGGGCGTGGATCCGCGCAAGGCGGACCAGATCGTGCGTGGCACGGTCATCCTGCCTGCGGGCACGGGGCGCAAGGTGCGCGTGCTCGCTCTCGTGAAGGCGGACCGGGCGGCCGAAGCGACGGAAGCTGGCGCGGACTACGTCGGAACCGACTACATCGAGCAGATTCAGGAGGGGTGGCTCGACTTCGACGTGGCGATCGCGACGCCGGACCTGATGAAGGATGTTGCCAGGCTGGGCCGGATACTCGGTCCGCGTGGCCTCATGCCCACGCCGAAGGCCGGCACGGTCACCATGGACGTGAGTCGCGCCGTTCGCGAATCGAAGGCGGGCAAGATCGAATTCCGGGTGGACCGTACCGGCAACGTGCACGCGCCGATCGGAAAGGTGAGCTTCGAACTCGACCAGCTGAGCGAGAATCTCGATGCGCTCATGGACGAGATCGTGCGGTTGAAGCCCGCCGCGGCGAAGGGCCGGTACGTGAAGAGCGTGACCGTGACCAGCACGATGGGTCTCGGTATTCCCGTCGACGAGGACCTGTACCGATAGATCCATGAGACTCGAAGAAAAGCAGCGCGTCACGCAGGAACTCACTGCGCAGATCGAAGAGAGCGGGACGATCTACCTGACCGACTTCACCGGGCTGGACGTGAAGGCGATCACGGATTTCCGAACGCGACTCCGAGACGAGGGCCTGAGCTATCGGGTCGTGAAGAACACCCTCATGAAGCGGGCGCTCGAGGATCTGGATCTCCCGGATCTGAGCGCCCATCTCGAGGGTCCGACGGGGCTCATCCTCAGCGACGCCGACCCGGTCGCGCCGGCGAGGGTGCTGAAGGAATTCGCGAAAGCGAACGAAGACCGGCCGGTGGTAAAGGTCGGCGTCATCAACCGAGTGGAAACGTCGCCGGAGGAAGTGGAGCGCCTCGCCGATCTTCCTTCGCGAGAGATTCTGCTCGGCGGCATCGCGGGCGGGCTCACGGCGAGCGTTGCCGGCATCGCCGGCGCTCTGAATGCGCTCTTCCGCGACATCGCAGACATGATTGAACAGGTCGGAAGGAAGAACGAGTCCGCCTGAGGTGGTACGCATGCCCGTGACGTGCGGGCGTGCGGAATGCGTACAGGATCCAGGGAACGGAAGAACATGTCCAAAATCGACGATCTTCTGCAGCAGATCGGCTCGCTGACGGTGCTCGAAGCCGCCGAGCTGAAAGACAAAATGGAGGAAACCTTCGGCGTGTCGGCCTCCGCGCCGATCGCCGTCGCCGCCGCTCCCGGTGGCGGAGGAGACGCCGCCGAGGAGGAGCAGACGGAGTTCGATGTCGTCCTCACGGCGGTAGGCAGCAAGAAGATCCAGGTGATCAAGGTCGTGCGTGAAGTGACGAGCCTGGGTCTCAAGGAAGCGAAGGCCGTCGTCGACAACGCCCCCGGACCCGTCAAGGAAGGCGTGTCGAAGGAGGAGGCGGAGGAGATCAAGGCGAAGCTCGAAGAGCAGGGCGCCACGGCGGATCTCAAGTAGCCACGCTGAAGAGCGTGGCGGGCCCCGGCGTCGATCATCCGATCGGTTCCGGGCTGCGGACGGATCGCAGCCCGGCCGGTAACGCGGGGGTCCGACCTCACACCATGCACGAACCGGCGCGACCGCTTGCGGGCGGTCTCCGGTATTTGCGCATCTCCCATGTACTCGCGGGGTTCCCCGCGGGAGGTACGATTTGACGGCCAACGGCAGACTTGCGGTCTCGTTCGACAAGCTCGCCCGCCCCATGCACATGCCGCATTTCCTGGATGTCCAGCGGGAAGCGTTCGAGCGTCTGCTGCAATCGAAGGCGATGGAAGAGGAGCGCCGGGATCTCGGTCTCGAGCGTGTTTTTCGGGAGATTTTCCCGATTACGGACGTCAACGAGAACTTCTCGCTCGAGTTCGTCAGCTACTCGCTCGGAGAGCCGAAGTACGAGGTTGAGGAGTGCATCGAGCGCGACATGACCTACTCCGCGCCGTTGAAGGCGCGGCTGCGGCTGGTCATCTTCGAGACGGTCGGGAAGGACGGCGAGAAGCGCCCGGGCGATATCCTGGAGAAGGAAGTCTATCTCGGGGATCTGCCGCTCCTGACGGAGCAGGGAACGTTCGTCGTGAACGGGGCGGAGCGGGTCATCGTGAGCCAGCTTCACCGTTCCCCCGGCGTCGTATTCGAAGAGACGCTGCACCCCAACGGCACGCGCCTTTTTTCGTCCCGGATCATCCCGTTCCGCGGCTCCTGGGTCGAATTCACGCTCGATATCCACGACGTGATCCACGTCCACATCGACAAGAAGAAGAAATTCCCCGCCACCGCACTGCTGCGGGCGTTCGGCTACGGACGGGACGTGGACATCCTCGAGTGCTTCTGCCGGCGTCGGCTCGTCCGGATCGACGCGGAGGATGATGGGGAGTCGTCGGCGCATCGCGAGGTCACGGGGACGCTGGTGGCTCAGAGCATCGCGAACCCTGACTTCGAAGATGATCCCGAGGCGCTGGAACTGCGTGGCTACGAGCCCGCTCCGGACGCGCCGCACTGGCTGGCGCACGACCTTCCCGGCGCGGATGGCGGAGAGCCGATTGCGGCCCTCGGCGACCTGCTCGACGCGGAGTTGCTGCAGCGCATCCTCGACCAGGAGATCACGAGTGTCGACGTGTTCGATGAGGAGGACGCCTTCATCGTGCGCCGCGGGGAGTTGTTGAGCGAAGAAGCCCTCGAGCGCCTCGTGCGCGCGGGCGCACTGGATGTCGAGGTGTTCTCGAGCGCGACGTTCGTACCGCTGCGCGGGACCTACGAGGATCTCGCCATGCGCCGCGACTGGAGTTCGAGTCCGCAGCTCGCCGCCGATGTCGTGGCCGAGGACACGGGAGAAGTCCTGGCCGAGGAGGGCGCGCGCTTCGATTCGAGCCTGTTCGCGCAGCTCAAGGCGGAGAAGGCTCGCGAGGCCCTGGTGTTTACGGGTGGTCCGCGGGGGGAGTCGCCGCTGCTGCGCAACACGCTCGCGAAGGACCCGACGGCGAGCGAGGCGGCCGCGCTGCACTCCATCTATTCGCTCGTCCGACCCGGCGAGGCGCCGAACCTCGCGACGGCTCGCGGCGCGCTCGACCGGCTCTTCTTCAACCCCAAGCGATACGATCTGGGCCGGGTGGGGCGACACAAGATCAACCACCGGCTCAAGGACGTATATCGACTGCTCGGTCTCGAGATCCCCGAGGGCGAACTCGTGGTGCTGGACCCGTCCGACTTCGTGGCGATTATCCGCTACCTGGTCGAACTGCACGAGGGCCGTGGATACACGGACGACATCGATCATCTGGGGAACCGCCGCGTTCGGTCCATCGGCGAACTCATCGCGAACCAGTTTTCCGTCGGACTGTCGCGCATGGCCCGCCTGGTTCGCGAGCGGATGTCGATCAACAGCGACCCCGAGAAGATCTCCATCGACGATCTCGTGAACGCGCGTACGGTAAGCGCCGTCATCCAGGCTTTCTTCGGAAGTTCGCAGCTCAGCCAGTTCATGGACCAGACGAACCCGCTCTCGGAACTGACGCACAAGCGACGGCTGAGCGCGCTGGGTCCGGGTGGACTGACGCGGGAACGCGCGGGCTTCGAAGTGCGGGACGTGCACTACTCGCACTACGGACGGATGTGCCCCATCGAGACCCCGGAGGGCCCGAACATCGGGCTCATCACGTCCGTGACCACCTACTCCCGTCTGAACGAGCTGGGCTTCCTCGAGACCCCCTACCGCAGGGTGGTCAACGAGCGGGTTTCCCAGGACGAAATTGTCTGGCTCTCGGCGAGCGAAGAGGAGGAATACGCGGTCGCGCAGGCGAACGCCGAACTCAACCCCGATGGGACGTTCGCCCGCTCGCTCGTCCTCTGCCGGCGGCGCGACGACTACCCGCTGCTGCCGCCGGAAGCGATCGACTTCATGGATGTCGCGCCGGACCAGTTGGTGGCCGTGTCGCCCGCGCTCATTCCGTTCCTCGAGCACGACGACGCGAACCGGGCGCTGATGGGGTCGAACATGCAGCGGCAGGCCGTGCCGCTTCTCTTCCCCGAGCGTCCGCTCGTGGGCACGGGCCTGGAGGGCAAGGTGGCCCGCGACTCCGGCGCCGTCGTGCTTGCGCGCCGCGCCGGGACGGTCACGCGGGTCACGGCGGACGAGGTCGAGGTCGACACGGGCAAGCCCCGCCGGGCGGCCGGCGAGATTCCCCTCGCCCGCCTCACGCAGTACGACTCCTATCGGCTCCGGAAGTTCTGGCGCACGAATCAGGACACGGCGATCAACCAGCGGCCGATCGTCCGGGTCGGGGACCCCGTGGAAGCGGGCGATGTGATCGCGGACGGGGCCGGCACGGATGGCGGCTCGCTCGCGCTCGGCCGTAACGCGCTCGTCGCTTTCATGCCCTGGTTCGGACACAATTTCGAGGACGCCATCGTGATCAGCGAGAAGCTGGTCAAGGGCGACGTCTACACCTCGGTCCACATCCAGGAACTCGAACTCCACGTCCGGGATACGAAACGCGGCATGGAGGAGATCACGCGCGAGATCCCGAACGTGGCGGAGGAAGCGCTCGTCGACCTCGACGACCGGGGGATCGTCCGCATCGGCGCGGCGGTCCGCTCGGGAGACATCCTCGTCGGCAAGATCACGCCGAAGGGGGAGACCGAGCTTTCGCCCGAAGAAAAGCTGCTGACGGCGATCTTCGGGGAGAAGGCCAAGGATGTGAAGGACAGTTCGCTGCGCGTCCCCCCCGGCGTTGAAGGGACCGTGATCGACGTCAAGATCTTCTCGAGGCGAATCGACGATCCGCTGCTGGAACGGGAACACGGCGAGCGCATCGCCGAACTGCGCGAGAGCGAGCGGGAGGAAATCGCACGCGTGATGGAAGCCCGGGACGAGGAGATCCTCGAATTGCTACAGGGGGAGACGGTGGTTCTGTGTCTCGGCCGGGGCTCCCTCGAGCCGCTGTTCGCCGAGGGCACGAAGCTGACGAAGACGAAACTGCGGAGCATCGACCTGGGAGAGATCGACCTCTCGACGCTGAAGGTGAAGACGGAGAAGTCGAACGACCTGATCCGCCGGGTGGAGGCCGAGGCTCGCACGCGAGTGGAACGGATACGCGAGCGTACCGAAGAGGGCATCGACAAGATCTTCCAGCCCGACGAGTTGTCCCCGGGCGTCGTCCAGCTCGTGAAGGTCTACCTGGCGGAGAAGCGAAAGATCTCGGTGGGAGACAAGATGGCCGGCCGGCACGGGAACAAGGGCATCATCGCCCGCGTGGTTCCCGAAGAGGACATGCCGGTTCTGCCCGACGGACAGTCCGTCGAGATCGTGCTCAATCCACTCGGCGTACCGAGCCGGATGAACGTGGGACAGATTCTCGAGACCACGCTGGGCTGGGCGGCGCGGGCTCTCGGGTTCGAGGCGAATACGCCCGTCTTCCAGGGAGCGACCGAGCACGAGATCGGCGTTCTCCTGAAGATCGGGGGCGCCTACTGGGCCGCTCGTACGCTCGGATCGGACGTGGAACCGCCCGAACTGCCGTACGAGACGATTCAAGCGCTCGTCAACGAGATTCAGGCCTGGGAGGGAGACGATCCGGGGTCGGATGACCCGACCAGTCTCGGACGCACGCTCGACGCCTATCTCGAAGGGGGAGGTGAACTCGCTCCGTACCTGCGCAGCCTGGCCTCCTTCGTTCTCCGGGTCGTGCGCGATGTCTCGGGCGCGACCACGGCGGCAAAGCTGGAGTCCGAGGGCTGGCCGAAGACCGCCGCGCTCTCGGGGCGGCGCAAGATCACCTCGGGCGTGGACGAGGCCGTTGTCGAGCTGCTGGAGCGGGCGGGCCTGCGTCCGAACGGCAAGATGAGGCTGCGAGATGGTCGCACGGGCGATGAGTTCGTGGCGGATATCGCGGTGGGCGAGATCTACATGATGAAGCTCTCGCACCTTGTCGACGACAAGATCCACGCGCGCTCCATCGGTCCTTACAGCCTTGTCACGCAGCAGCCGCTGGCCGGCAAGGCGCAGTTCGGAGGGCAGCGCTTCGGGGAGATGGAAGTGTGGGCGCTGGAAGCCTACGGCGCGGCCCACACACTGCAGGAGATGCTGACCGTCAAGTCGGACGACGTGACGGGACGGAGCCGGGTGTACGAGGCGATCGTGAAGGGCGACAACCTGCCCAAGCCCGGGGTGCCCGAGAGCTTCAACGTGCTCGTCAAGGAACTGCAGGCGCTGGGGCTGAGCGTGTCGCTCGGCGGCGACGAGTCGGAGCCGCTGTTCTAGCGAAAACAAGAGGGTGACAGATGATCGATTTTCCGCGAAATCGCAGTGCCGGTTCGTCCGAGTTCGACTGGATTCAGATCAAGCTCGCCTCGCCCGAGGAAATCCGTTCGTGGAGTCACGGGGAGGTCACGAAACCGGAGACGATCAACTACCGGTCGTTCAAGCCGGAGCGCGATGGCCTCTTCTGCGAGCGCATCTTCGGGCCGGTCAAGGACTGGGAGTGCCACTGCGGGAAGTTCAAGCGGATCCGGTACCGCGGCCACATATGTGACAAGTGCGGAGTCGAGGTCACGCTCTCCAAGGTTCGCCGCGAGCGGATGGGGCACATCGAACTCGCGGTGCCCGTGGCTCATATCTGGTTCTTCAAGACCCTTCCTTCCCAGATGGGCTACCTGCTCGGAATGAAGCTGCGGGATCTCGAGAAGGTCATCTACTACGCGGCGCATGTCGTCACCGAGCCCGGCCGGCAGGATGTCGAGTTCAAGCAGGTTCTGGAAGAGGATGAATACTGGGAGCTGACGGACAAGGCGCGCGAGGAGGGAGATACCGAGTTCCGCGCCGAAATCGGGGCGGAAGGAGTCCGGACGCTGCTTGGACAACTGGACGTCGACGAACTCGCCGAGCAGCTGCGCTACGAGGTCGTTCACGAGACCTCGAAGCACCGGAAGAAGAAGAAGCTCAAGCGGCTCAAGGTGATCGACGCGATCCGCAACAGCGACGACGAAGTCTCGAAGCGTAACAGCCCCGAGCACATGATCATGGATGTGATTCCGGTGATTCCGCCGGATCTGCGTCCCCTCGTCCCGCTGGACGGTGGACGGTTCGCGACATCGGACCTCAACGACCTCTACCGCCGCGTGATCAATCGGAACAACCGGCTCAAGAAGCTGCTGGAAATGCGCGCCCCGGAGGTGATCCTCCGCAACGAGAAGCGCATGCTCCAGGAGGCGGTGGACGCGCTGTTCGACAACGGGCGGCGCGGCAAGGCGATTCGCGGACGGGGCAAGCGGCCGCTCAAGTCGCTGTCGGACATGCTCAAGGGCAAGCAGGGCCGGTTCCGGCAGAATCTGCTCGGAAAGCGCGTCGACTACTCCGGCCGGTCGGTCATCGTCGTGGGTCCGGAACTCCGGCTGCACCAATGCGGGCTGCCGAAGAAGATGGCGGTCGAGCTGTTCAAGCCGTTCATCATCCACGAACTCGAGCGGCGGCTGCACGCGGAGACCGTGAAGCGCGCCAAGAAGCTCGTCGAACTCGACGACCCGACCGTCTACGAGGTCCTCGAGGACATCATCAAGGACCACCCGGTGCTCCTGAACCGGGCCCCGACGCTTCACCGGCTGGGGATCCAGGCCTTCGAGCCGGTGCTCGTGGAGGGGAAGGCCATCCGCATTCACCCGCTCGTGTGCGCGGCGTTCAACGCGGACTTCGACGGCGACCAGATGGCGGTGCACGTTCCGTTGTCGTTCGAGTCGCAGCTCGAGGCGCGGATCCTCATGCTGTCGAGCAACAACATCCTGAAACCCGCGAACGGCCGGCCGATCGCGTCGCCGTCCCAGGACATGGTCCTCGGATGCTACTACATGACGAAGGTTCGGCCGGACTTCGACGAACACGCGTCGGGATCGGACCTCCCTCACTTCGCGAGCGCGGACCAGGTTGAAATGGCGCTCGAAGCGGGATATCTGCGCTCGCAGGCGGGGACGCCGGACCACCACCTGCCGATTCGGCTGCTCATCGACGAGGAGGCCGACGACGGCCAGGTCGAGCGGAAGTGGATCGTGACCAGCGTCGGACGCGCCCTCTTCAACGCGATCCTGCCCTCGCGGGTGCCGTACGTGAACGAGACGCTGGGCAAGGGTGCCTTGGGGGACCTCGTTTTCCGGTCGTTCCGGCTCGCCGGACTCGAGGACACCACGGCGTTCCTCGACGAACTCAAGGACTTCGGGTTCCGCAACGCGACGAAGGCCGGCATTTCCATCGGACTCGATGACATGGAAATCCCGGTCGAGAAGCAGGAGATCCTCGGCGAGGCCCAGGAGGACGTGAACCGGTTCACGAAGGCGTACCACCGCGGCGTAATCTCCTTCGGGGAACGGTACAACAAGGTGATCGATGCCTGGACCCACGCGAACAACGATGTCGCCGACGCGATGGTCCGCGGACTCCAGCAATCGAGACACGGCTTCAATCCGATCTTCATGATGTTCGATTCGGGCGCCCGCGGTTCTCGCGACCAGATCCGGCAGCTCGCGGGGATGCGGGGTCTGATGGCCAAGCCCCAGAAGAAGTTGACCGGTGGCATCGGGGAAATCATCGAGAGCCCGATCCGCTCCAACTTCAGGGAGGGCCTCAGCGTGCTCGAGTACTTCATCTCGACGCACGGCGCGCGGAAGGGGCTCGCCGATACGGCCCTCAAGACGGCGGACGCCGGCTACCTCACGCGCCGGCTCGTCGATGTGGCGCAGGATGTCACGATCATCGAGGAGGACTGCAACACCATCCTCGGGCTCGATGTCACGGCGCTCAAGGAGGGCGAGGACATCATCGAGCCGCTGTCGGATCGCGTCGCCGGCAACATCGCGGCGGAAGCCGTGATCGATCCCATCGACGACGACGTCATCGTCGAGGCCGGGGGAATGATCACGGAGGCGAGGGCGCGGGCCATCGATGAGAGCGGTGTCCAGCAGGTCCGCATCCGCTCGGTGCTCACGTGCGAGTCCCGGCGCGGAATCTGTCAGCAGTGCTACGGCCGCAATCTCGCGACGATGGAACTCGTCGATCTGGGTGAGGCAGCGGGCATTCTCGCCGCGCAGTCGATCGGTGAGCCGGGCACGCAGCTCACGCTCCGAACCTTCCATATCGGCGGGACGGCGGCACGCATCGCGGCGCAGACGCAAAGGCGCTCCAAGCTGGAAGGCCGGATCGCTTTCGAGCGCGTGACGACCGTCACGAGTCCGTCGGACGACACGATCGTTACCAGCCGTGAGGGCGAACTCCTCATGAAGACGCCGGACGACCGCATCCTGTCGCGGCTCGCCATTCCCTACGGGGCGACGCTCTTCGTGGAGGACGACACCGACGTGGGGCATGGGGATCTGCTCTTCGGATGGGACCCGTACTCCGAACCGATCGTTGCGGACAAGAAGGGGCAGATCCGGTTCACGGACATCGTACCGGAAGAGACGGTGCGCGAGGAGCTGGACGAGGCGACCGGACGGCGTCAGCAGGTCATCATCGACGACCGCGAGAAGAAGCTCCATCCCGTGATCAACATCGTGACCGGGAAGGGCGCCAAGCTGCGCGAGTTCATCGTACCGGTCGGCACGCAGCTGCTCGTGCAGGACGGACAGGCGGTCAACGCGGGAGAGACGCTCGCCAAGATCAGCCGCGAGGCCTACAAGACCCGCGACATCACGGGTGGATTGCCCCGGGTTGCCGAGCTGTTCGAGGCGCGGAGGCCGAAGGATCCCGCGACGATTACCGAAGTCGATGGTCGCGTCTCGTTCGGCGGGATCAAGCGCGGGAAGCGCGAGATCATCGTGACCATGGACGACGGCGAGGAGATGGTGTACCAGATCCCCGTCGGCAAGCACCTTCGCGTGCACGAGGGAGATCTCGTGCGTGCGGGGGACCGGCTCTCCGAGGGTCCGGTGAATCCGCACGACATCCTGCGGGTCCGGGGACCCCGGGCGGTGCAGGAGTACCTGCTCAACGAGATCCAGGAGGTCTACCGCCTGCAGGGCGTGCGGATCAACGACAAGCATATTGCGGTGATCGTGCGTCAGATGCTGCAGAAGGTCCGCATCACGGATCCGGGCGGCACGGAATTTCTCGAAGGCGAGCATGTGGATCGGATGGAGTTCCGCGATGCGACGCGCGAGGTTCTCGAGGGTGGAGGCAAGCCACCGCGGGCGGAGCCGATCCTGCTCGGGATCACGAAGTCGAGCCTCACCACGGAATCCTTCATCAGCGCGGCCTCCTTCCAGGAGACGACGCGCGTGCTGACCGACGCCGCCGTGCGCGGGGCGAAGGACCGCCTCAGAGGGCTCAAGGAGAACATCATCATCGGGCACCTGGTCCCGGCGGGTACGGGGACGCACCGATTCTCCGATATCGAATTCCTCGTGGACGACGCGCTGAAGGCGCAGATCGACTCCATGCGCCGCAGGGTCGTGCCCGAGGAGATGCCCAGGAGTCTCTTCTCGGACCTCCGAGATCAGGCCGAGGAAGACGAGGCCGCCGTGGCGGAGGAGGGCGCGGTCATGACGACCTGACGTCCATCCGACACCGAAGCAGGGGGTGCGTTTACGGGATCTCCGCGCCCCCTCTCCGCGACGGAAGTTTCTTGACACGGAGAGGCCTCAAGACTACTCTCTCTCGTCTGTCGACCGACCGGTCGGCAGTCGCCGCGGGGGCGGTTCGGATCCGTCCCCGATTTTTTTACCCCCAACGGCCGGGCCCCGAGTTCGGTGATCGGCGCACCGGTGCGGCCGAAGGGAGCGATGGAGCGGGAATGCCGACCATCAATCAACTGGTTCGCAAGGGCCGCAGGAAGGTCCGGAAGAAGAGCAAGGCGCCGGCGCTGGAGGGGAACCCCCAGAAGCGCGGCGTGTGCACGCGCGTCTACACCACGACGCCGAAGAAGCCGAATTCGGCTCTGCGGAAGGTCGCCCGCGTGCGACTCACGAACGGATACGAAGTCACCGCGTACATCGGAGGCGAAGGCCACAACCTCCAGGAGCACAGCATCGTCCTGATCCGGGGCGGACGAGTGAAGGATCTGCCGGGTGTGCGGTACCACATCATCCGCGGGACCCTTGACGCGTCGGGCGTGGACGACAGGAACCAGGGCCGGTCGAAGTACGGTTCGAAGAAGAGAAAATAGCTCGGGATCCTTCGGAAATTCGAGCGGGCCGGACACCGTTGGGCCCGGCCTCGGAGTCCGCGGCCGGGCTTTATTGCGAAGTCTCCGGATGAACCCGGAGCCGGATATGGCGAAACGAGATGCCACGACGAAACCGTGCCGAACAGCGTGAGGTGATTCCGGATTCCCGATACGGGAGCACGGAGGTCACGAAATTCATCAACATGCTGATGCTGGACGGAAAGAAATCCCTCGCCGAGCGGACCTTCTACGAAGCGATGCAGAGCATCGAGATGAAGACGGGACAGCCGGCGATGAACGTATTCCGGCAGGCACTGCAGAATGCGAAGCCCATCCTCGAGGTCCGCAGTCGGCGCGTGGGTGGCGCGACGTACCAGGTGCCGATGGAAGTGTCGTACCGACGGCGCGATTCACTCGCCCGCCGATGGCTCGTGCAGCACTCGCGATCCCGCTCGGGCAAGACGATGGCGCAGCGGCTCGCCGGTGAACTGCTCGACGCCGCCCGCGGCGATGGCGGGGCGGTGAGGAAGAAGGAGGATGTGCACCGGATGGCGGACGCGAACAAGGCGTTTGCGCACTACCGCTGGTAGTGAGTCCGTCCGGCACCCGAGGTTCGACAGATAGAGACCAATAGATCGACTCATGGAGAGAAGAACGCCGCTCGAGCGGCTTCGGAATATCGGCATCATGGCGCACATCGATGCCGGAAAGACGACGACGACCGAACGGGTGCTGTTCTACACCGGCCGGACGCATCGCCTGGGCGAAGTGCATCATGGCGACGCGACGATGGACTGGATGGAACAGGAGCAGGAACGCGGCATCACGATTACGTCGGCCGCCACCACCTGTAACTGGACTCACGACGGCGAACCCTACCGCATCAATATCATCGACACGCCGGGGCATGTCGATTTCACGGTGGAGGTGGAGCGCAGCCTCCGCGTGCTCGACGGCGCGGTGGCTCTTTTCTGCGCCGTCGGCGGCGTGGAGCCGCAGTCCGAGACCGTGTGGCGGCAGGCCGACAAGTACGGGGTCCCGCGCATCGCGTTCGTCAACAAGATGGATCGCGTCGGCGCCGACTTCATGAATGTCGTCCGGATGATGCGCGACCGCCTGGGGGCGAACGCGCATCCGCTTCAGATTCCCCTCGGCGAGGGTGAACTCTATACGGGCATGGTCGACCTCATTCGTGAGATCAAGGTCGTCTACGACGATGAATCCCTGGGTGCGCGCTGGACCGAAGGCCCCGTGCCGGACGCCCTGGCGGACCAGGTGGCGGAACTGCGGAGCGCCCTCATCGAGGCCGTGGTCGAGTACGACGAACCCATGCTCGAGAAGTACCTCGAAGGGGACGAGCTCACCGAGGATGAGATCCGCGGCGCGGTGCGGAAGGCGACGCTGGCCAACGGGATCACGCCGATCCTGTGTGGCTCGGCCTTCAAGAACAAAGGCGTACAGCGCCTGCTCGACGCCGTGATCGACTTCCTCCCCTCCCCCCTCGATGTCCCTCCCGTCACTGGCCACCTTCCGCAGCGGGATGAGACGGAGGTCGAGCGTGCGGCCGACGAGGAGGCCCCTTTCGCGGCGCTCGCGTTCAAGATCGCGACCGATCCGTATGTGGGACGCCTGACCTACTTCAGGGTTTATTCCGGCACGGCGAAGGCCGGTTCGAAGGCTCTGAATTCGTCCAGGGCGCGGAAGGAACGCTTCGGGCGGCTGCTCCAGATGCACGCGAACAAGCGCGAGGAGCGCGATGAAGTATTCGCGGGCGACATTGCGGCCGCGATCGGACTCAAGCATACGAGGACGGGAGATACGCTCTCGTCGGCGACCGATCCGATCGTGCTCGAGTCGATGAGTTTTCCCGAACCCGTGATCCGGGTGGCGATCGAGCCCCGGACGAAAGCGGATCAGGAGAAGCTGTCGGGGGCTCTCGCGAAGCTGGCCGAGGAAGACCCGACGTTCCGCGTCTACACCGATGAGGAGACGGGGCAGACGATCATCAGCGGGATGGGCGAACTCCATCTCGAGATCATCGTCGACCGGCTGCAGCGCGAGTTCAAGGTCAATGCGAACGTGGGCCGTCCGCAGGTGGCCTATCGCGAGACGATCCGCAAAGCCGTCCGCAAGGTGGAAGGCCGCTTCGTGCGGCAGTCCGGTGGCCGCGGGCAATTCGGACACGTGATCATCAACCTCGAGCCCACGGATCCCGGCGGCGGCTTCATCTTCGACTCCGAGATCCGGGGCGGAAACGTGCCCCGCGAGTACGTGCTCTCGGTGGAACAGGGGATTCGCGAGGCGCTGGATTCGGGGATCGTCGCCGGCTACCCGATCATCGACATCAAGGCCACGCTGATCGACGGCTCGTACCATGACGTCGATTCCAGCGAGATGGCCTTCAAGATCGCCGGCTCCATCGCGCTCAAGGAAGGTGCGCGCAGGGCGCAACCCGTCCTGCTCGAACCGGTCATGAACGTGGAAGTCGTTACGCCCGACGATTATCTCGGGGACGTGATGGGAGACCTCTCCAGTCGGCGGGGCAAGATCGGCGGCATGACGCAGCGTTCGTCGGCCCAGGTCGTCGGCGCGTCCGTGCCGCTGTCGGAGATGTTCGGCTACGCGACGACCCTGCGCTCGATCAGCCAGGGTCGGGCGGTCTACACCATGCAGTTTTCGCACTACGAGGAAGTTCCGGGTTCCAAGACGGCGGAGATTGTCTCCGCCAACGGTTCGTAGGCGGCGAAGCGGCCGTCCGCCAACAGACGCAGACGAGACACAGGAGAACGAGGGGCGATGGCGAAGGAAAAGTTCGAGCGAACGAAGCCTCACGTGAACGTGGGAACGATCGGTCACGTGGACCACGGGAAGACGACGCTGACGGCGGCGATCACGCAGGTACAGGCTCAGAAGGGATACGGGGAGTACGTGGCGTTCGATCAGATCGACAAGGCTCCGGAGGAGCGGGAGCGGGGGATCACGATCGCGACGGCGCATGTGGAATACGAGTCGGAGGGACGCCACTACGCGCACGTGGACTGCCCGGGGCACGCGGACTACGTGAAGAACATGATCACGGGCGCGGCTCAGATGGACGGAGCGATCGTGGTGGTGTCGGCGGCGGACGGTCCGATGCCTCAGACGCGGGAGCACATTTTGTTGGCGCGTCAGGTGAACGTGCCGTACATCGTGGTGTTTTTGAACAAGGTGGACCAGGTCGACGACGAGGAGTTGCTGGACCTGGTGGAGTTGGAGGTACGGGAGTTGCTGAGCGAGTACGAGTTTCCGGGCGATGATGTGCCGGTGGTGCGGGGCTCGGCGCTGCAGGCGTTGGAGAGCGGGGATCCGTCGGCGTCGGAGACGGCGTGCATCGGGGAGTTGATGGAGGCGTTGGACAGCTACATTCCGGTTCCGGAGCGAGCGACGGACAAGCCGTTTTTGATGCCGGTGGAGGACGTGTTCACGATCACGGGTCGCGGGACGGTGGTGACGGGCCGGATCGAGCGCGGAGTGGTGAAGACGGGCGAGGGCGTGGAGTTGGTGGGCCTGGGCTCGGAGAAGAAGACGGTGGTGACGGGGGTGGAGATGTTCCGGAAGATCCTGGACGAGGGCCAGGCCGGGGACAACGCGGGGCTTCTGCTGCGCGGCGTGGCGAAGACGGAGGTGGAGCGCGGGATGGTGGTGGCGCACCCCCGGTCGATCACGCCTCACCGGAAGTTTTCGGCGGAGGTGTACGTGCTGACGAAGAACGAGGGCGGACGTCATACGCCGTTTTTCAACGGATACCGTCCGCAGTTCTACTTCCGGACGACGGACGTGACGGGCTCGGCGGAGCTTCCCGAGGGTGTGGAGATGGTGATGCCGGGAGACAATGTGAATATGGCGGTGGAGTTGATCGCGCCGATCGCGATGGAGGAGAACCTCCGGTTCGCGATCCGCGAGGGAGGCCGGACGGTGGGCGCCGGGGTCGTCACCGCCATCCACGACTAGCGGACACCCCCGGAAAACGAGACGGCGCACACATATGGCGCAGAAGATTCGGATTCGGCTGAAAGCATTCGATCCAGCGGTGATCGACCAGACGGCGTCGGACATCGTTCGGACCGCGCAGAAGACCGGTGCGTCCGTCAGCGGGCCGATCCCGCTTCCGACGCGCCGTCAATTGTTCACGGTCCTGCGGAGTCCTCACGTGGACAAGAAATCGCGGGAACAGTTCGAACTGAAGACGCACAAGCGGCTCATCGATATCCATGACTCCCGTCCGCAGACGATCGACGCGCTGACGAAGCTGGATCTCGCGGCCGGCGTCGATGTGGAAATCAAAGTCGAGTAGCGAGATGCCCGGGTTGATCGGCCGAAAAATCGGCATGACGCAGATCTTCGACGACGACGGGAAGGCCGTCGGTGTCACCGTTCTGGAAGTCGGACCCTGTCCGGTAGTCCAGATCAAGACCACCGAGCAGGACGGCTATGATGCCGTGCAGCTGGGCTTCGGTCGCGTGAAGGAGAGCCGCGTGCGGAAGCCGGCCGCGGGCCACGCCGCGCGCGCCGGCCTCGACTACGTACCGCGCGTCCTCGCGGAGTTCGACTTCGAGGGCGAGAAGCTCGAACTGGGTCAGGAACTCACGGTCGGCATGTTCGACGTCGGTTCGCGGGTGAACGTGACCGGAACGACCAAGGGTCGCGGGTTCCAGGGCGTCGTGAAGCGGCACGGCTTCGCCGGTGGTCGCGGCTCCCACGGTGGAACGTCCATTCTCCGATCCCCCGGCTCGATCGGCGCCGGTACGGATCCGTCCCGCGTCATCAAGGGGCGGAAGATGGCAGGCCGCATGGGCGGGACGCAGCGCATGGCGATGAGCCGGAAGATCATCCGGGTCGACGCCGAAAGGAACCTGCTGATCGTTCAAGGTTCCATCCCGGGAGCGCGAAACAACCTCGTCATGGTGAGGTCGGGTCGATGAACGTCGCGACGTACAGCTCCGACGGCACCGCAGGGGCCGAACGGGCCCTGCCCGAGACCCCGTTCGATGGCATGGTCAATGAAGACGTGCTCCATCAGGTCGTCACCGCCGTGTTGGCGAACCGTCGACAGGGGACCGCGTCGACGAAGACCCGCTCGACCGTTCGCGGCGGATCGCGGAAGCCGTGGCGGCAGAAGGGGACGGGACGCGCCCGGGCCGGCTCGATCCGTTCGGCGCTGTGGCGCGGCGGCTCGGTCGTCTTCGGCCCGCAGCCGCGCTCCTATCGGGTGCGGGTACCGAAGCGGATCCGTCGGCTGGCGATCCGCTCCGCACTCAATACGAGAGCCATGCACGGCGACCTCGCGCTCATCGAGCCTCTGGGTTTCGATCCGCCGAAGACCCGGCGCATCGCGGCTCTGCTGGCCAGCCTTGGCCGCGAGTCCGAGAACGTCCTTCTCCTGACGGTAGGTCACAAACCCGATGTCCATCTGTCGGCCAGGAACCTGCCCGGGGTGCGCGTGCTCCCATGGGGAGAGGCGTCGGCGTATGACATCCTCTGGTCCGACCTCGTACTCGTCGAGTCGTCGGTCTTCGACGCGGCGGACGATGCCGTCGACGATACCGCCGGGGAAGGTGAAGCATGAGGCGCTCGCCGAACGAGATCATCCTGCGTCCGCTCTTCACGGAAAAGACGTCGACCAGCCTGCAATCCGAGGGGACCGACGGGGTGGGACGGCGTCTCCAGGCGCGTATCGACCGCGGCGAGGTGGAACCGCGTCCCAAGTACACCTTCGAGGTGGCGCCGGACGCGAACAAGATCGAAATCCGCCGTGCCTTCGAGGCGATCTTCGAGGGAAGGCGAGTCACCTCCGTGCGCACGATGAACGTGCGGGGGAAGAAGAAGCGCATGGGGCGCACGATGGGGCGTCGGCCGCACTGGAAGAAGGCGATCATCGAGGTCGCCGACGGTCCCGTCGATGTGTTGGAGGGAGCCTGATCGATGCCGATTCGCAAATTCAAGCCGGTGACGGCCGCCTCCCGATACCGCAGCGTATCGACGTTCGAGGAAATCACCCGCAGCGAGCCGGAGAGGTCGCTGACGGAGGGTCTGCCGAAGAAGTCCGGCCGCAACCATCACGGACACATCACGAGCCGGAGGCGCGGGGGCGGCCACAAGCGGCGTTACCGCCGGATCGACTTCAAGCGCAGGAAGGACGGCGTGCCCGGCGTCATCGCGGAGATCGAGTACGATCCGAATCGCTCGGCCCGCATCGCGCTCATCCACTACGCGGATGGGGAAAAGCGCTACATCCTCCACCCGCGAGGTCTCGGTGTCGGTGACACCATCCTCTCGGGATCGGGGATCGACCCGAACGTGGGGAACTGCCTGCCGCTGCGCGAGGTCCCGCTCGGGACGGTCGTCCACGGCGTGGAACTCGCGCCCGGCAAGGGCGCGCAGCTTGCCCGCTCGGCCGGCGCGTCCGTCCAGGTCGTCGCGAAAGAGCGGGGAACGGTCACGTTGCGGCTCCCCAGCACCGAGATGCGCATGGTGCCGGAATCGTGCCGGGCCACGGTCGGACAGGTCGGCAACGTCGACCACGAACTCATTCGAGCCGGGAAGGCGGGCCGCTCGAGGTGGAAGGGCCGTCGGCCCAAGGTGCGCGGCGTGGCGATGAACCCCGTGGATCATCCCCTCGGGGGCGGGGAGGGGCGCAGTTCCGGCGGTCGTCCACCCGTCTCGCCGTGGGGCAAGCCGGAGGGTCGCAAGACGAGGAAGAAGCACAAGCCGAGCGACAAGTTGATCGTGCGCGGCCGCAAGCGCGGCAAAGCCACGAAGTAGGAGCGAGAGATCCGATGCCGAGAAGCGTGAAAAAGGGACCGTACATCGATGAGAAGCTGCTGATGAAGGTGCAGCGGATGAACGATTCCGGAGACAAGTCGGTCATCAAGACGTGGGCCCGGGCTTCGACCATCAGTCCGGATTTCGTCGGACACACGCTCGCGGTGCACAACGGCAACAAGTTCATCCCGGTCTACGTGACGGAGAACATGGTGGGGCACAAACTCGGAGAGTTCGCGACGACGCGAACCTTCCGCGGGCACGCCGGTTCCGCGCGAGACCGGAGGGGCAGAGTCTGATGCAGGCGACAGCCAGGGCGAAGAACCTCGGGATGTCCGCGCGAAAGATGCGTCTGGTCATCGACCAGATTCGCGGGCGCGACGTCAACGAGGCCTACGCCATCCTGCAATTCTCGAAGAAGAAGGCGGCGCACTCGATCGGAAAAGTGCTCCGTTCGGCCGTCGCCAACGCCGTATATAGAGCGGACGAGGGCGGCGAAACGCTGGACGTGGACGAACTCTATGTGCGCGAGGCGTACGTGGATGAAGGCAGGACGCTTCGGCGCTGGCGCGCGCGCGCCTACGGAAGGGCGACCCCCCGGCTCAAGCGGAGCAGCCATGTGACGGTCGTCGTGGACACGAGAGAATAATGGGCCAGAAGACACACCCGTACGGATTCAGACTCGGCGCGGTCAAGCCGTGGCGGTCGCGCTGGTACGCACAGGGCAAGGAGTTCCCGAAGCTCCTCGCCGAAGACGAGAAGCTGCGGAAGTACCTGCAAGCGCGGCTCGGACACGCGGCGATCGCCCAGGTGGAGATCGAGCGCAAGCCGTCCAAGATCGTTGTTACGATCCACACCGGCCGCCCCGGCGTCGTCATCGGCAAGCGGGGGGCCGAGGTCGACAAGCTGCGTGACGAACTCGCTCTGCTGACGGATGCGGAAGTTTCCGTCAACGTCGAGGAGATCCGCCGGCCGGAGACGCAGGCTCAGCTCGTGGCGGACAACGTGGCCCATCAGTTGACGCAGCGGATCAGCTTCCGGCGCGCGATGAAGCGGGCCGTGCAGGCGGCGATGCGAGCCGGCGCCGGCGGCATCCGCATTCAGTGCGGCGGGCGGCTCGGCGGGGCCGAGATTGCGCGCTCGGAGGGCTATCACGAAGGGCGCGTGCCGCTGCACACGCTGCGAGCGGACATCGATTACGCGGAGCGACAGGCCCGGACGACTTTCGGAACGATCGGCGTGAAGGTGTGGATCTTTCACGGCGAGATCGTGGAAGACCGCCGTGGTCAGACGTACACGGCAGGCGGGCGCCGCCGCCGTACGGGCCGCGGGCGAGGATAGAGACACATGCTGCAGCCGAAGAGGATCAAGTACCGGAAACAGCAGAAGGGGCGCTTGCGCGGCGCCGCGCATCGCGGGAACAAGGTTTCGTTCGGCGACTACGCGCTTCAGGCCGTGGAGCCGGGCTGGATCACGAACCGTCAGATCGAAGCCGCTCGAGTCGCGATGACGCGGCACATCAAGCGCGGCGGAAAAGTCTGGATCCGCATCTTTCCGGACAAGCCGCTCACGCAGAAGCCCGCGGAGACCCGGATGGGGAAGGGTAAGGGGAACCCCGAGTACTGGGTCGCGCCGGTGAAGCCGGGTCGGGTGATGTTCGAACTCGAGGGGGTCGACATCGAACTCGCGCGGCGGGCGATGCAGTTGGCTTCGGCGAAGCTTCCGGTCAAGACACGCTTTCTGGAGCGGGAGGACTAGGTGTTGCTCGACGCCATGGAGATCCGCGAACTCACCGACGAGGAACTCGTCGAGGAACTCACCCGCGCGAAGGACGAAATCGCTCGTCTGCGCTACAGGGCCGCGTTCGAGGAACTTGAGAACCCGTCGCTCCTGAGGACGTTGCGTCGCGAGATTGCGCGACTGAAGACCGTGCAGGTCGAGCGAGCGCGTAGCGAGGAGAATCAGGTTGGCTGACCAATCGACGACGAAGGGCCGGCGCAAGGTCCGGCTCGGGACGGTCGTGAGCGACCGCATGGAAAAGACCGTCGTGGTGTCCGTCGAGCGGCGGCTCGCGCACCCGCTGTACGGCAAGCAGGTGAGCCGAGGCAAACGGTACCAGGCACACGACGAAGAGAACGAATACCGGGTGGGTGACGTGGTGCGGATCGAGGAGACCCGTCCGCTCTCCAGGCTCAAGCGCTGGCGCGTGCTCGAGCTGGTCCAGCGTCCGGAGTAACGGGGACACGACGAGATGATTCAGCAGGAATCGATGGTCCGCATCGCGGACAATTCCGGTGCCCGCCGGGCTCTCTGCATTCGAGTCCTCGGCGGATCGCGTCGCCGGTACGCCCGCGTGGGCGACGTGATCGTCGCGACGATCAAGGACGCGACCCCGCACGGGAACGTGAAGAAGGGCGAGGTCGTCCGCGCGGTCGTCGTGCGGACGGCCAAGGAGAGCCGGCGGCGCGACGGTAGCTACATCCGCTTCGATGAGAATGCGGCGGTGATCATCAACGATGCGGGAGAGCCGACCGCGACACGTATCTTCGGGCCGGTGGCACGTGAACTTCGCGAAAAGAGGTTCATGAAGATCGTGTCGCTTGCCCCCGAAGTGATTTAGCCGCGGGGCCGCCAGGTGTCGCACGAGGAACTGAACCGAAGATGACACGGAAGAAACTGAACATGAGAGCCGGGGACACGGTCCGGGTGATCGCGGGCAACTATGCCGGCGCCCAGGGCCAGGTCCTGCGGACGATCCCTTCGCGGGGACTCGTCGTGGTGCAGGACGTGAACATGCGCAAGCATCACAAGCGTCCCGTGGCTAACGCGAAGGGCGGGATCACCGAAGGCGGCATCGTCACCTACGAAGAGCCGATCAGCGCTTCGAACGTGATGCTCGTGTGTCCCCAGTGCGACGAGCCGGCGCGGGTGCGCCGCCAGCGCGATGCGGACGGCACGATCGAGCGGATCTGCAGGCGTTGTGACAACCCCATCCCGACGGCGGGCTAGCAGGCAAAGATGAGTTCGGAAAACGGAAAGCCGCGGCTGCGGCAATACTACGAGGACACGGTCCGGGCGAAGCTTGCCGATGCTTTCGGCTTCGAGAACCCGCACCAGATCCCCAGGCTCGAGAAGATCGTGATCAACGCGGGACTCGGCGAAGGGAAGGACAATCCCAGGCTGATCGAGTCCGCCTCGAACGAGATCGCCGTGATCAGTGGTCAGCGACCCGTCGTTACGCGGGCGCGGAACTCGATCTCGAACTTCGGCCTGCGAGAAGGCATGCCGATCGGGACGATGGTGACGCTTCGCAATGCCCGCATGTACGAGTTCCTCGACCGGTTCATCAGTACGGCCGTGCCTCGTATCAGGGACTTCAGAGGGTTCCGGAGCCGGGCGTTCGATGGACGCGGCAACTACACGGTCGGGATCCGGGAGCAGATGGTCTTCGCAGAAGTCGATTACGACGAGATCGTCAAGATCCACGGTCTCAACATTACGTTCGTCACGACGACCAACCGGGACGATGAGGCGCTCGTCCTGCTTCGCGAGATGGGGATGCCGTTTCGCGATGAGGTCCCGGTCGTCATCTAGCGGGAAAGGGCTGAATGGCAAAGACGGCACTAGTCGAGAAGGCGAACCGGAAGCCGAAGTTCAGTTCGCGCACGGTACGACGCTGCAATCGCTGCGGCCGGCCCCGCGCCTACATGAGGAAGTTCGGTCTATGCCGGATCTGCTTCCGCGAGCAGGCGCTCCGCGGAGAGATCCCGGGCGTTCGGAAAGCGAGTTGGTGAGATGAGCATGACCGATCCGATCGCGGACATGCTGACGCGCATCCGCAACGCCGGCCGGGCCGGACACCGGCGCGTCGACATCCCGCTCTCGAAGATAAAGATCGAGGTCGCCAGGATCCTGGCGGAGAACCACTTCGTTCGCGGCTACAAGGTGCTGGACGACAACCGGCACGGCCGCCTGCGCGTGTATCTCAAGTACACGTCGGACGACCGGCCCGTGATTCGGCTGCTCGAACGCGTGTCGAAACCCGGCCTCAGAAAATATGTCGACGCGAACTCGATACCCAAGGTTCGTGCCGGGATGGGGATCGCGATCATGTCGACATCGAACGGATTGATGACGGACCGTGACGCCCGTCGGCAGCACGTCGGCGGGGAAATCGTCGCGAGAATCTACTAGCGGAGCTAGCTGCCGGGAGTCGGTTGCCGGCGGTTGCTTCCGCGAGGGAGTAGACAGCGTGTCGAGAATCGGAAAGCTGCCCATCCCCGTGCCGGACGGCGTCGAGGTGAGGATCGATGGCGCGCACGTGAAGGTGAGGGGCCCGCGGGGTGCGCTCGAGCGATCGTTCGACTCCGATATGGAGATCACGCAGTCCGACGGTGTGGTGTCCGTGAAGCGCCCCTCGGATGAGGCGCGGCACCGGGCTCTGCATGGGCTCACGCGATCCCTGATCGCCAACATGGTCACGGGCGTGTCGCAGGGGTACGAGAAGCGCCTGGAGATCCACGGCGTCGGCTACCGGGCGGAACAGAAGGGCGTCGTCGTCGTGTTCAGCGTCGGATACAGCCATACGGTCACCGTTGAACCGCCCGAGGGCATCGCGTTGAGCGTCGAGACGCCGACGCTGATCAAGGTGGCGGGGAACGACAAGGAGAAGGTCGGGCAGATGGCGGCGGAGATCCGCGCGATCCGTCCGCCCGAACCGTACAAGGGGAAGGGCATTCGCTACGTGGGCGAGTATGTGCGCCGCAAGGCCGGCAAGGCCACGGCCACAGCCTGATCTGCGACCAAACCAGAGGGAAGACGATGGACATCAGGGGTCGGACAAAACAGAGGCATCGACTGCGGACGCGTCGACACGCCCGGATCAAGAAGAAGATCCGGGGAACGGCCGGACGGCCGCGCCTCGTCGTGTTCCGAAGCCTGCGGCATCTCGAGGGCCAACTGGTGGACGACGATCGTGGCGTTACGCTGCTCGGCGTCTCGACGCTGGCCGGCCCGGACGGCGACGCGGGAGAGCGCTCCGGCAAGGTCGCCGACGCGTATCTTGCAGGCAGGACACTTGCGGAAAAGGCCGTCGCGGCCGATGTGGGCGAGATCGTGTTCGACCGCGGCGGGTATCCCTACCACGGCCGCGTTCAGGCGTTTGCCGAAGGCGCCCGCGACGGCGGTCTCCGCTTCTAACGAGAGGGCTTCATGGCAAGAGGGGGAAGAAAACGGCGCGACGACGGTGACAACTTCAAGGAGAATGTCATCTTCATCAATCGCGTCTCGAAGGTCGTAAAAGGCGGCCGCCGCTTTTCGTTCACCGCGCTCGTTGCGGTCGGTGACGGGCAGGGCCGTGTGGGTATGGCCCTCGGCAAGGCGAACGAAGTCGCCGAAGCGATACGCAAGGGATTCGAGCAGGCGCGTCAGGCCATGGTCGTCGTGCCGATCGTGAACGGGACCATCCCCCACGAGATTCTCGGGCGCCATGGCGCGGGCAGGGTCCTGCTCAAGCCTGCCGGTCCGGGAACCGGCGTGATCGCCGGCGGTCCGGTTCGCGCGGTACTCGAGTGCGCCGGCGTGCAGGACATCCTCACGAAGAGCCTCGGCACCAACAATCCTCTCAACATCGTTCGTGCGACGATGAGCGGACTGCAGGATCTGGTCACGCCGGAGCAGGTTGCGGCCGAACGCGGAGTGGATGTTGCCACGATCCGGGAGGCCATGCGTGGGTGAGCGGTTAAGGATTCGTCAGGTGAAAAGCGGGCTCGGGGCGCAGCGCAAGCAGCGGGACACGCTGCGTGCTCTCGGCCTCAAGCACCACCAGGACCAGGTGGTGCAGCCGGACAATCGCGCGATCCGCGGGATGATCCACGCGGTGGCGCATCTCGTCGAAGTCGAGGAGGTCGGACAAGATGGCTGAACGCGAGCGGATCGGGCTCGACAATCTCTCTCCGCCCCGCGGTTCGAAGTCCTCCGCAAAACGTCGCGGCCGCGGTCACGGATCCGGCCTGGGCAAGACGTCGGGACGCGGCCACAAGGGCCAGAAGTCGCGGAGTGGCGCGTCGATTCCGGCGTGGTTCGAGGGCGGCCAGATGCCGCTCTACCGGCGCACGCCCAAGCGGGGGTTCAAGCCGCACCGGCGGACCGAGTGGCACATCGTCAATCTCTCGGAACTGGACCGCGTGGAGGGAAGCGGGATCGATCCTCGAGCGCTGCGGGCGAGCGGCGTTATCCGCGGAACGGATCGTCCTGTGAAGATCCTCGGGCGCGGGGAGGTCGGGCGGGCGGTCGACGTGCGCGCGCATGCCTTCAGTGCCTCCGCCCGTGAGAAGATCGAGGCGGCCGGCGGCACCGCAAAGGTGATCGAGTAAGGCATGGCGAACGGCCAGAACGCGGCGGCTGCCGCGGCGAACATCTTCAAGGTGCCGGAGCTTAAGGCGAAGATTCTCTTCACTCTGCTCTGTCTCGCCCTGTATCGGCTCGGCTCCCACATCACGACGCCGGGTGTGAACGTCGTCGCCCTGCAGGCGCTCGCCGGACAGTTCCAGGGCACGATCTTCGGCATCTACGACCTCTTCGTGGGGGGCGGCCTGCAGCGCGCGACCGTGTTCGCCCTCGGCATCATGCCCTACATCTCGGCAAGCATTCTCTTCCAGCTCCTCGCCGCCGTGATGCCGGCGATCGAAAAGCTGCAGAAGGAAGGGGAGGAAGGCCGCCGCAAGCTCACGCAGTGGACGCGGTACACGACCGTGGTGCTGTGTATCGGGCAGTCCTACACCTACGCGCTTTTCCTCGAGGCTCAGCCGGGTGCGGTGCTCGATCCCGGTCTCGGTTTTCGCCTGCTCACCGTGCTGATGCTCACGACCGGGGGCGTGTTCGTCATGTGGCTCGGGGAGCAAATCACCGAGCGCGGCGTCGGCAACGGTATGTCCCTGCTCATCTTCTTCTCGATTCTGCAGGGCTTCCCGGGAGCGGTGCTCAACACCTTCGAACTCTACCAGGCCGGCGGCATCTCGATCATCAAGCTCGCCGCCCTCGCGGCGACTCTCGTCGCCGTCATGGCCGCGGTCGTCGCTCTGACGATGGCCCAGCGCAAGATTCCGGTGCAGATTCCGCGAAAGGTCGTGGGCAGGGGCCGGATCCGGGAAGGGCAACGGTCGTTCATCCCCCTGCGGATCAACTCCGCCGGCGTGATGCCGATCATTTTCGCCCAGTCGATCATCATCATTCCGGGAACCCTGGCCGCGTTCATGGGCAATCCGGGACCGGGCAGCTCCGGAGCCCGGCGTTTCATCTACGAGATGAGCCAGGCGCTCCAGGTGGGGACGGCGTGGTACTACGTGCTGTACGTCGTTCTCATCATCTACTTCACTTACTTCTACACGTCCATCATCTTCAACCCGGCGGATCTGGCGGAGAATCTGAAGCGCCAGGGCGGGTTCATCCCGGGCGTCAAGCCCGGCGCGAAGACGGCGGACTATATCGATCACGTGCTCACGCGGATCACGCTGCCCGGCTCGGTATACCTGGCGCTGATCGCCGTTCTGCCCTACCTGATCTTCTCGATCTTCGATCTTCAGACCTTCTTCTTCGGCGGCACTTCGCTGCTCATCGTGGTGGGCGTCGCGCTCGATACGATGCAGCAACTGCAACAGCATCTCCTGCTGCGCCAGTACGAGGGATTCATGAAGAAGGGTCGCGTCAAGTATCGCGGCAGACAGCGCTACATGTGATGGGCGTCCGGCTGATCATCATGGGTCCTCCCGGCGTCGGAAAGGGCACTCAGGGCGAGTTTCTCGCCGAACGCTTTGGCGTTCCGCGCCTTTCCACCGGCGACATGATCCGCGCCGCGCTTCACGCCGGAACCCCGCTCGGCGAAAGGGTTCGCGTCTACTACGAAGCGGGCGAACTCGTGCCGGACGAGGTCGTGCTGGGACTCATCGCGGAGGCGTTCGACGGTTCGGAGGCAAGCGGGGGGTTCGTGCTCGACGGATTTCCGCGCACGATCCCTCAGGCCGATGGGCTCGGCGAGCTGCTGGCCGACCGGGACATCGAACTGGACGCGGTGCTTTCCCTCGAGGCGCCGGAGGAAGAACTCGTCGACCGCATTTCCGGGCGGCGGGTGTGCGGATCGTGCGGCCTCGTGACTCATGTGCGCGCCGTGGGAGAGGATGCCGCCTGTCCGGATTGCGGAGCCGCCCTCGTGCAGCGCTCGGACGACCGCGCCGAGACCGTTCGCAATCGGCTCGCGGTCTATCGCGCCCAGACCGAACCTCTGCTCGCCTACTACGCCCGGTCCGCGACAGGACTGACCGCGGTGGACGGCACGGGAACGCTGGAGGCCGTGCGGGATCGTCTCTTCGAGACGTTGCGCGTAGCGGAGATGGCCGGTTGATCCGGCTGAAATCGTCCGCCCAGATCGACGCCATCGCCGCTGCGGGGGCGATCGTGGCGGAGGTCCTCGAGATGGCGGCGGAGCAGGCCATCCCCGGTCGGAGCACCGGGGAGCTGGACGACATCGCGGAGGCGCTGATTCGCGACAACCCGGGCGCGACGCCCGCCTTCAAGGGGCTGTACGGGTTTCCGGCCACGCTGTGCACGAGCATCAACGATGAGGTTGTCCATGGCATACCGTCGTTCCGGCGTGAATTGCAGTCGGGCGACATCGTGAGCGTCGATGTCGGCGTCAGGCTCGAGGGTCTGTTCGCGGACGCGGCCGTCACGATTCCCGTGGGAGAGGTGGCGCCGGCTACGGAGCGTCTCCTGGGTGTGACCCGAACGGCGCTCGACGTGGGTATCGAGGCGGCGCGTCCCGGAGCCCAGCTCGGCGACCTGGGCTGGGCGATACAGACGCACGTCGAAGCCGAGGGCTTCAGTGTGATCAGGGAGCTTGTCGGGCATGGCGTGGGAGAATCCCCCCACGAGGAACCGCAGGTTCCGAACTTTGGGGTGCGCAACCGCGGGTTCCGGATGCAGCCGGGGCTCGTCATCGCCATCGAGCCGATGGTCAACGCGGGCGGGCCGGAGATCCGCACACTCGACGATGAATGGACGGTGGTGACGGGGGACGGACGCCTCTCGGCGCATTTCGAGCACACGGTTGCGGTGACGCCGGAAGGCCCGCGCGTGTTGACGCGCGTCGCGAGTCCGGCGCGAGCAGCAGGGGAGGCCTGAGGTGGCGAAGGAAGAACCGATCCAGATGACGGGGGAGGTCGCCGAGGCGCTTCCCAACGCGATGTTTCGCGTGGAGTTGGAGAACGGGCATCAGATCGTCTGCCACGTCTCCGGCAAGATTCGCATGAACTACATACGGATCCTGCCGGGAGACCGGGTCGCGGTCGAGTTGTCGCCCTACGATTTGACGAGAGGGCGGATCACGTACCGGTACAAGTGAGCCGGGGAAGTTCCGGTTACGGCGATGGAGTTTGTTCGGATCGGTTCGGGCTGGTATTTTGAAGGGTTGCCATCGAACCGCCACCAGAGGACGGAAGCATGAAGGTTCGTTCGAGTGTCAGGCGAATTTGCGAGCATTGCAAGGTCATCCGCAGGCGCGGTGTCGTCCGGGTGATCTGCAGTCGAGATCCGAAGCACAAGCAGCGGCAGGGATAGGCAGAAATACATGGCACGTATAGCCGGAGTCGATCTTCCGCGGAACAAGCGGATCGAGGTGGGCCTCACGTATATCTACGGAATCGGCCACTCGACGGCGCGCAACATCCTGGCCGAAACGGGCGTGGATGCGGATGTTCGCGTCTATCAGTTGTCCGATGACGACGTCAACAAGCTGCGGCGAGTCATCGAGAACCACTACAAGGTCGAGGGTTCGCTGCGTACCGAGACCTCGATGAACGTGAAGCGTCTGATGGACATCGGATGCTATCGCGGGATGCGGCACCGGCGGAATCTGCCCGTGCGCGGCCAGCGAACACACACGAACGCCCGTACCCGAAAGGGGCCGCGGCGCGCCGTGGCCGGTAAGAAGAAGGCACCCAGGAAGTAGGTGCGGCAACCACGTCGGTCCAAACGGAGGACGCGCAGGGAATGGCAAAGCGGGTAAGAAAAAAGAAGCGCCAGGTCGATGCCGAGGGCGTCGCCCACATCAAGGCGACCTTCAACAATACGATCATCACGATCACGACCCTGACCGGGGACACCGTCGCCTGGGCCAGTGCCGGAAAGGCGGGGTTCAAGGGCTCCAAGAAGTCCACGCCCTTTGCCGCCACCATCGCGGCCGAGACGGTGGGACGCGAGGCGGCCGGCATGGGGATGCGGCGAGTCCATGTGGAAGTGCAGGGCCCCGGGTCGGGACGTGAGTCGGCGATTCAGGCGCTGCAGGCGGCCGGTCTCGCGATCCGTTCAATCAAGGACGTGACGCCGATTCCGCACAACGGATGCCGTCCGCCGAAGAAGCGGAGGGTATAGATGGCTCGCTATACGGGACCCGTTTGTCGGCTGTGCCGGCGTGAGGGAGAGAAGCTTTTCCTCAAGGGGAAGCGTTGCTTCACGGAGAAATGCGCGATCGAGCGTCGCGCGTTCCCCCCCGGGCAGCATGGCGGCGGTCGTCGTCGTCGGCGCCAGTCGGAGTACGCCGTGCAGTTGCGGGAAAAGCAGAAGGTGAAGCGGATCTACGGACTCGCGGAAAAGCAGTTCCGCTCTCTCTTCAAGAAGGCTTCCCGCGTCCCGGGCGTCACGGGCGAAAACCTGCTCGTCGCGCTCGAGAGCCGACTCGACAACATCGTCTACCGTCTCGGCTTCGCGCCTTCTCGCAAGGCGGCGCGGCAGCTCATTCGGCACCGCCACGTTCGGGTCGAAGGGGCGATGGTCGACGTGCCGAGCTATTCCGTGGGACCCGGTGCGGAGGTGTCGGTGGCGCCGAGAGCGCGGAAGTTGCCGGTTGTGATCGAGGCGATCGAGGATCGCCGGTCGCGCGATCAACTGTCGTGGCTGGGCGTCGACTACGACGCGGCGAGCGGACGCATGATCGAGCGCCCCTCCCGATCCGACATTCCGCTCGCCGTCGAAGAACAGTTAATCGTCGAACTCTACAGCAAGTAGGCCCGCGCGGCCGGGGGGGCATGCCCCGTGTCCGGCCGGCGAAGTCGCTGAGCAAAAAACAGGGAGTGAAGCGCATATGACGGTGTTGGTAGATCTGGCCGGTCTCGTGCTGCCGGAAGCGATGGAGGAGCAGAGGCGATCCCCCAATGGGTCGCGCGCATCGTTCCTCCTGCAGCCGCTGGAGCGCGGGTTCGGACACACGATCGGCAACTCGATCCGGCGGATCATGTTGTCGTCGCTTCCCGGAGCGGCGGTTTGGGCCTTCCGGGCGGACGGCGTTCAGCATGAACACCAGACGGTCGATGGGGTCGCGGAGGACGTACATCAGATCATTCAGAACCTGAAGCGTCTGGTTCTGGTGATGGATGAGGACGAAGCGGAAGCGAAGCTCTCGCTCACGGCGCACAAGGCCGGTCCGGTAACGGCGGAGCAGATCGTGGAGCATGCGTCGGTTCGAGTGGTGAACCCGGACCTCGTGCTGTTCACGCTGCAGGAGGATCTGCCGGAGAAGCGTCCTCTCACCTTCGACCTGTGGGTGAATCGCGGTCGCGGCTTCGTCATGGCGGAGCACCATGCGCCTCCCGAAGAGACCGAAACCAAGCGTGAGTTTCCGGTCGGGACGATCCGGATAGACGCCGTTTACAACCCCGTGACCCGCGCGAATTTCAATGTAAGGGAGACCCGGGTCGGCCAGCGCACGGACTTCGACCGGCTCGAGGTGGACGTCGAGACGAACGGAGCCCTCAAGCCGGCGGAGGCGGTTTCGCAGGCGGCGGAGATCGTCCGGCTGCACCTGTCGTATTTCAGTCAGATGGGGACCGTGCCCACGCTGCCGGAGGCCGTCGAGCCGGTCCAGGAGGACCGCGCAAGCGAGCCCGTCGATGCGGAACTTGTCGAGTTGCTCGAACGCTCGCTCGAGGATTTCAGCGAGGTCTCGGCCCGCTCGAGGAATACGCTGGAAAAGCAGGGCGTGTCGACGCTGGGCGATGTCGTCACGCGATCGCGGGACGATATCCTGAAGTTGGAGAATTTCGGAGAGAAGTCTCTCGAGGAGCTTGCGGAGGTCCTCGGCCGGCACGGACTCCGGTTCGGCATGTCGTTCCTGCGGGATGAAGACGGGAACCTCTACCTGCAGGATGATCTGGCGGGAAACGGAGTTCAGAGCGACGATGAGGCATAGAAAGAAGGGGCGGGAACTCAGTCGGACGCGCAGCCATCGGAAGGCGATGCTGCGAAACATGGCGACGAGTCTCATCCTGCACGAGCGGATCCGTACGACCGAGGCGAAGGCGAAGGAGTTGCGGCCGTTCGCCGAAAAGCTCATCACTTTGGCGAAGAGAGGCGATCTGCACAGCAGGCAACTGGCCGGTCGGCAGATCGCGGACCGCGCCGCACTGCGGAAACTCTTCGAGAAGATCGGCCCGCGTTTCGAACATCGACCGGGCGGATACACGAGGATTCTGAAGTTGGGCGCGCGGAAGGGTGACGGAGCGGAGTTGGCGCTCATCGAATTCACCGATCGCGAGGCGTGAGGAACCGGGAGAAGAGACATGTCCAACAAGGGTGAAGGTGGGCTCGGCGTCATCCTCAGCATCGTCGCGCTGGCGGCCATCGGAGGGTTCATGTATTGGCTGAACCTCCAGTCGCGCGATATCGAACAGGCACGCGCCGACGCCGACGCCGCCGAGATCGAGGCGGCTCGGGATCTGGACGCCTCCGACCTGCTTTCCGATCCGGCGGCAGCCGTCAGTCGCCGCGTCTTGATCGCGGGAATCCGCGTCGCGACGGGGCTGGGGGAGGGCGCATTCGCTCTTCAGCTTGCGGACGACATCGCCTATCCGGTGCTGCTTCAGTCCGACCCGATCCAGATCCTCCGGATGGCCGAGACGACGATCTACGGAGGCGACAGTGTCTTCGTGCGGGGGCAGATCTACACATTCAACGATTCGATCGCAGGCGTGTGGATCGAATCCGGAGCGGTAATGGAGTCCATGGGCGAACTGATCCCATCGTCCCCGACCTTCCTTCTTGCCGACTCCGTGTTCGTTCACTGAGCGGAATACAGAGGGAGTCATGGCGAATTTCTGTTACGTCTGCGGCAAGGGACCCGGCGTCGGGAACCACGTCAGCAACGCGAATAACAAGCGCAAGCGGCGCTTCATGCCGAACCTCCAGCGGGTGAGGATCGTGGAGGGTTCGGGTCGTCGGCGTGTGCGCGTCTGCACGCGGTGCATCAAGGCGGGAAAAGTCGTCAAGGCGTCCTGACGACGCCTCGCGGCGACGTTTCGACCGCTGACCGGCGACCGGACGCGGGGGTTCCCGCGGCCGGTCGTCTCGCATCGGTGGTCCGGTGACCTCCCCCCCGCTCGCGGGCCAGCATGTACTGGTCACGCGGCCCGCCGGGCAGACCGAAGGCTTCCGCACTCTCCTGGAGGCCGCGGGGGCGACCGTAACGACGGCGCCGACGATCCGGCTGGTGCCCGCAGCCGACCCGGAGGCGCTGGCGCGGGCGGCCGCGCGGCTGGCCGAATACGACTGGATCGTGCCGACCAGCGTGAACGCCGTCCGGCGTCTGGGAGACGCCGTGTCGGAGGCGGACTCGATGTGCGCGCTGGCGACGGGCCGGTTCGCCGCCGTGGGGCCGGCGACCGCGGACGCGCTACGCGCCCTCGGCGTGGCGGAGTGCCTCGTGCCGCCGATCTATCGGGGCGAAGCGCTCGCGGATGAGATCGTGGCGGCGACCGGGCCGGAGAGCCGTCCAGACGCGCGGGTCCTGCTCGTGCAGGCCGAGCGAGCGCGTCCCGTGCTGCGGGAACGACTGGTCGCCGCCGGAGCGCGGGTCGATGTCGCCCCGGCCTACGCGGTGGAGGTCAACCCCGACGTGCGAGACGTTCTCCGGGAGTTCATCGAACTGGGTCGCGGAGACTGGCTGACCTTCACGGCCTCGTCCGCCGCCCGTGCCTTCGTGCAACTCGTCGGTGCGCAGACCGGCGGCGCTCTCGTGGCCGCCATCAGTCCCGTGACTGCATCGACGCTCGCCGAACTTGGTCTGCCCGTGCATGTCGTGGCGGCCATGCACTCGATGCCCGGGCTCGTGGACGCTCTGGTGGCATCCGCCGCCCGCCCCGGCCGTTTCGCCGCGACTCACGGCCATGCCTGACGCATCGTTCCCCGCCTCCCGGCCACGCCGCCTGCGTCGTACGGCCTCCCTGCGCGAACTCGTACGGGAGACTCGGCTCGAGGCTTCCGATCTGGTCTACCCCATGTTCATCGATGACCGGGGACCGCCGCGACAGCGGATCCCTTCGATGCCGGGGATCGACCGCTTGAGTGTCGAGGCGGCCGTCGAAGAAGCGGGCGCCGCCTTCGAGGAAGGGATACGGGCCGTTCTCCTGTTCGGCCTGCCTGCAAGCAAGGATGCACGGGGCTCGCGAGCGGACCAGCCGGACGGCGTGATCCAGCGCTCGCTGCGGGCGCTTCGCGGCGCGCTTCCCGATCTGGTCCTGATCACGGATGTCTGCCTGTGCGAATACACGGATCACGGCCACTGCGGCATCCTCGACGGCGGTCGTGTCGTGAACGATCCGACGCTCGAGCGGCTCGCCGCCCAGGCCGTGAGTCACGCGGCCGCAGGGGCGGACATCGTCGCCCCCTCGGACATGATGGATGGTCGGGTCGGCGTGATTCGCGCCTTGCTCGACGAAGCCAACCTCGGGGACGTGGCCATTCTGTCCTATGCTGTCAAGTACGCGAGCGCTTTCTACGGCCCTTTCCGTGACGCGGCGGACTCCGCCCCCGCCTTCGGGGATCGGCGCGGGTATCAGATGGACGTGCGGAACGCGGATGAGGCGATCCGCGAGGTCGGTTTCGACATCGCCGAGGGGGCGGACCTGGTCATGGTGAAACCGGCGCTGCCGAATCTCGACATCCTCCGACGAGTCAAGGATGAGTTCCGGATGCCCACCGCCGCGTATCAGGTGAGCGGGGAATACGCGATGATCGAGGCTGCGGGCGCGCGAGGCTGGCTCGACCCGGAAGCGGCCAGCCTGGAAGCGATCCGCGCCATCCGGCGCGCGGGGGCGGACCTCATCGTGACCTATGCCGCGCGGCGCCTCGCGCGTGTGCTCTAGCGGGTGCCGTCGGTGAGGGTCCTTGTGACGGGCGGCGACGGGTTCATCGGACAGCACCTGGTCGAGCATCTGCTGGACCGGGGTTACGAGGTGACGGCGACGATGCTGGGGGAAGCCCCCTCCGGCGGGACTCTTTCGCCGGCCGGTCGCGCGGCGGCCGCCTGGACGCGGCTCGATGTGCGAGACGCCGACGCCGTCGCTTCGGCCGTGAACGCCGCCCGTCCGCGCCGAATCTTCCACCTGGCCGGCTTCTCGTCGGGAGCCGAGGCCGGCAAGCGGTCCCGGGACGCTCTCGCGGTGAACGGCGCGGGCACGCTGAACCTCGTCGAGGCGGTTGCGCGGGCCCCCGCGGCCGTGCACACAGTGGTCGTGGCGGGTTCCGCGGACTCGTACGGCGGCGGCGGTGGCGGGCCGATGCAAGAGCGTACGCCGCTTCGGCCGACGAGCGTGTACGGCGCCACCAAGGCCGCCCAGGACGTTGTCGCCCGCGGAGTCGGCACGGCACTCGGCGTCCGTGTGGTCGTCGCGCGGCTCTTTCCGCTCGTCGGTCCTGGACAGCGTCCCGTGTTCGTGCTCCCGAGCTTCTGCCGTCGCGCCCTCGCGATTCGGCGGGGAATGGCGGAGCCTCGGCTCGCCGTCGGCAATCTGGACGTGGAGCGCGACTTCACGGACGTACGCGACGGGGTGCGGGCGCTCGCGGACATCGCCGACCTCGACGGGACGCCCCACATGGCGTACAACGTGTGCTCCGGGATTGCAACGAAGATCCGCCGCCTGCTCGAGTGGGTCCTCGAGAGGGCGGAGATCGAGCCCGAGATCGTGCGCGATCCGGCCCTGGTCCGGAGCGGAGAACCGGCGGCCGTGGTCGGTGATCCCGCGCGGCTGCGGGCCGCAACCGGGTGGCGCGCGGAACGCGACCTGCGGGCCTGCGCGCACGCCACCCTGGACTGGGTCGCGAGTTCCGGAGCCGCCCGTCGGTCGAGCGGCGACACGGCCCCCTGAACGAGGAGCGACGGAGAACTCGATGGAAATCACCGTGATCGGCACCGGATACGTCGGGCTCGTGGCAGGGTCCTGTCTCGCCGGGTCCGGGAACCGCGTCACCTGTGCCGATGTCGACGAAGAGAAGATCCGGCGCTTGAACTCCGGAGATGTCCCGATCTACGAACCCGGCATCGAGCGTCTGATCTCGGAGGGCCTCGCCGCCGGACGGCTTCGATTCACAACGGACGCGACGGAGGGCGTCCGGACGGCCGACGCCATCTTTGTCGCGGTAGGCACGCCGCCCGGTCAGGACGGGCTGGCGGACCTCGACTTCGTGCTGGATGCGGCTCGCGTGATCGGAGACCATCTGCGCCCCGGCGCGGTCGTCGTAATGAAGAGCACCGTTCCGGTGGGGACGAGCGAGATCGTGCGGGCCGAGATCGCCCGACGGGCCGACCTGCCCTTCCACATGTGCTCCAACCCCGAGTTCCTCAAGGAAGGCGACGCCGTAGGGGACTTCCTGTACCCCGACCGGGTCGTCTGCGGCGTGGACTCGGACCGCGCCCGGCGGTGCATGGAGGAGCTGTACGAGCCTTTCATTCGCTCGGGGAACCCGCTGATTTTCATGGATATCGCCTCGGCGGAACTGACCAAATACGCGGCGAACGCGATGCTGGCCGCCCGGATCGGCATGATGAACCAGTTCGCCGAACTCTGCGAGCAAACCGGAGCCGACATCGAGCGCGTTCGCCGCGGCGTGGGCTCGGACCCTCGCATCGGGTCGGCCTTTCTCTATGCCGGCACGGGGTATGGCGGCAGTTGCCTTCCCAAGGATGTGCGGGCGATCATCCGCTCCGCAAAGAAGCAGGGTGTCGACCTCGGCATTCTGAAGTCCGTGAGCGAGGCGAACGATCGCCAGACCACCGTCCTCGTCCGAAAAATCCGGCAGCGGTTCGGAGATGACCTCACGGGTCTGCGCTTCGCGCTCTGGGGGCTTGCGTTCAAGCCGCGCACGGACGACATGCGCGAAGCGCCCTCGCGCGCGGTCGCCGAAGGGCTGCGAGAGCGGGGAGCGTCGGTCGTGGCGCACGACCCCGCCGCCATGGAACCGTCGCGCGAGTTCTACCTCGGGGACGCCGTGGAATACGCGGCGAACGAGTACGAGGCGCTCGACGGGGCGGACGCGCTCGTCGTTGTGACGGAGTGGCTCCAGTACCGGCGTCCCGACTGGTCGCAACTTGCGCAGCGCATGGCCCGCCCGATCGTGTTCGACGGGCGCAACGTGTTCGAACCGGATCGCATGGCTTCGCGGGGGTTCGAACACTACCCGGTCGGGCGCAGGCAGATCGGTCCGGCGGAGATCGCATGAGACTGGTCGTCACCGGCGCCGCCGGCTTCCTCGGTTCGCACCTCACCGACCGCCTCCTCGCCGAGGGGCACTCCGTCGTCGGCATCGACAGCCTGATTACGGGGACGCGACGCAACCTCGCCCACCTGCGGGACGAGCCGAGGTTCGCGTTTCTGGAGTGGGACGTGTCGGAGCCGTTCGAGATCGAGGGGGAGATCGAAGGGGTCTTCCACTTCGCTTCGCCGGCCAGCCCGGTGGATTATCTTCGTTTCCCGATCCAGACGCTGGAAGCGGGCGCTCTCGGCACGCGCAACGTCCTGGGCCTGGCCAGAGCGAGCGGCTCCCGGCTGCTGCTCGCGTCCACCTCGGAAGTCTACGGAGACCCGCTCATCCATCCTCAGCCCGAAACGTACTGGGGCAACGTGAACCCGGTCGGCCCGCGCTCCGTATACGACGAGGCGAAGCGGTTCGCCGAGGCCATCACGATGGCCTACCACCGCGAGCACGGCGTGGATACGCGCATCGTGCGAATCTTCAATACCTACGGCCCGCGCATGCGTCCTGACGATGGTCGCGTGGTGTCGAACTTCGTCGTCCAGGCACTCCGGGGCGAACCGCTCACCGTCTACGGAGACGGCTCCCAGTCACGGAGCTTCTGTTATGTGTCCGACCTCGTGGAGGGGATCTGGCGTCTCTTCAACGCCGACATCCACGAGCCGGTGAACCTCGGCAATCCCGAGGAGTATACGATTCGTGCGTTGTCCGATCTCGTGCTCGCGACCACGGACTCCGCGTCCACGATCGAAGTGCGTCCGCTGCCCGAAGACGACCCGAGAATGCGCTCTCCGGACATCTCTCTCGCCTCTGCGGGGCTGGATTGGACTCCCCGAGTCCCGCTCAAGGTCGGGCTGAAGCGAACGGTCGAGTATTTTCGGGAGATGCGGCTGCTCGGAGCAGCACCCGCATGATCGCACAGCGGGGAGGCGAGGAGGACATGGGGCGAGCCCGGGTCTCCGTGGTCATGCCCGTATACAACGAGGAGACGACGCTCGAGGCGATCGTCCGGCGCGTGAAGGAAGTCGCCCCGGACGTGGAACTCATCGCGGTCGACGACGGCTCGGCCGACGCGTCCGCGTCGATCCTCCACCGATTGGAGGCGGAGGGGCTGGTCGACCGCGTGCTCGTCCACGAGCGGAACCAGGGGAAGGGCGCGGCTCTCTCCACCGGGTTCCGGGGCGTCGGCGGCGACATCGTCATCATCCAGGACGCGGATCTCGAATACGACCCCGCCGAGTATCCTCGCCTCCTGGAGCCGATCCTCGCGGGCAGAGCGGATGTCGTCTACGGGTCGCGGTTCATGGGCGGGCAGCCGCATCGCGTCCTCTACTACTGGCACTACGTGGGGAACCGGTGGCTGACTCTGCTGTCGAACATGATGACGAACCTCAACCTCACGGACATGGAGACGTGTTATAAGTGTTTCCGCCGGGAAGTGATCGAGCGGCTCACGATCGAGGAGCGGGCCTTCGGCGTCGAACCGGAAATCACGGCGAAGGTCGCCATGGGTGGATGGCGCGTGTACGAGGTGGGGATCTCCTACGCGGGGCGGACGTACGCGGAGGGCAAGAAGATCGGGTGGCGCGATGGCATCTCCGCGCTGCGCTGTATCTTTCTGTACGGCCTCGTGCGGCGCTGGACGCGCAGGGGCGGGCCGCGCGCCTCTCGCGAGGCAACGGGTGACATCCATGGCGGCGTCGAAAGCGGGGAGAGTTGAGACATTCGGGGGACGAAGGCCGGCAGGGGCGCCCATGGTGACCGTCCGACAGCGGATCGTTCGGGGGACCGCCGGGGTCCTGGCGGCGCTTGCGCTTGCGGCGTGCGAGGATCCGGTGGACCGGTCCGTCGTGCGCGGGGACCGATACCTGGCCGTCGGGGATGCGGACAAGGCGATCGCCGAGTACCTCCTTTCCCGGCGCGTCAGCGGGGACACGGACGACCTGCTCCTCCGGCTCGGGCATGCCTACGCCGTGCGCGGCGATGTCGACGAGGCGCTCACCGTCTACGAGACGCTCGCGGAGCGCGACCCGCGGCTGCGGCACCAGGCGGCGGCCTCGCTCGCCGGACTTGCGTGGTCCGCGCGGGAGCGGGGCGCGGCGGAGAACATGTCCCGCGCGCTCCAGCCCCTCGTGGATTGGGGATTGGGCTATCTTCCCGCCGACCTCCAGCGCTCGCTGGCCGCCTATCATGCGGCTGAGGGTGACTACGCACGTTCCCTCTCGCTGCGCCTCGCGCTCCTCGCCGGCGAGGGGGATCCGGAGCCGGCGGTGCTGTACGATGTCGGCCTCGCATATGAACAACTCGGCGCGTGCACTCGCGCGCTGCCGTTCTATCGCGACTTCCTCGAGGCGATGGAGGCAAGCCGCTCGAACCCGGAGGACGCCCGTTACCGCTACGGGAACTGTCTTTACGTGTCCGCCGATGAAGACCGGGCGGAGAGCCGCCCCGCCGCCGCCCTCGAGAAGCTGGCCGAAATGGTCGAACTCGGCGTGCCGCGGACGCACATGGTCGAGGCGCACTTCCTCATCGGCGAACTCCACCTCGCGCTCGGCGAGACGGACGAAGCTCTCGTCAACTACGCTCGCGTGCTGGAACTGAACCCGACACGCACACACGCGCTGGTCCGCCGGGCGGAGGAGCGGATCCGACAGATCCGCTTCGGCTTCGAATGAGCGGCCCAACCGGAATGAAGGGCCGCACGGGGAGGGCTCGCGATGCCCTCCGCACGGCGCTCGCCGCCACGGTCCTCATGCTCGCGGGTTGCTCGAGTTCCGGTCCCCCGGGCGATCTCGAGCCACCGGATCTCTTCCAGTGGGCGCAGGATCGGTTCGACGCCGAAGAATATCGCAGGGCGGCCGAGGGCTTCCTCGCTTTCATGGTTCGAGATCCCCTGAATCCGCTCGTCGACAGCGCGCAGTACCTCGCTGCCGAGGGGCAGCTCCGGGCGGGCAACGAGCTCGACGCCGTGGAGGAGTTCCGGCGCATGGCCACGAACCGGCCCAACAGTCCCCTCGCGGACGACGCGCAGCTGGGGCTGTGCCGGGCGTACCTCGCGGCCTCGCCCCGGGTCACTCTCTCCCAGGAGTTCACCCGGCGGGCCCTCGAGGAATGCCAGCGTCTGTTGCAGTTCTTCCCGACGACCCCCTTCCGGGAGCAGGCCGAAGGCCTGATGGCGGACGCGCGGGCGAAGCTGGCCGAGAAGAGCTACGAAATCGGGAAGTACTATCAGGATCGCATGAGACTGGCGGAATCCGCGATCGTCTACTTCGAAAAATCGCTGGCGGAGGAGCCGACCGGGGATTTTCTGCCGGATCTCCTGTTGCGGTTGTATCGAAGTTACCGTGTCGTGGGGTACGAAACCGAGGCCGGCGTCATCCGGGAGCGGCTGCTGTCGGAGTTTCCCGACTCGGAGGAAGCCCGGTTGCTGCGGGCGGACGAAGACCCGGCGGCGGCGGAGGACCCGGCGGGGGATGTCGAGTCCCCGCGTTGAAGTCCCGGCGGGCGGTCGCCGGACGGGCATCCTCGGCGGGAGCTTCGATCCTCCGCACTTGGGCCATGTCTCGGTGGCGCGCGACCTCCTCGAAGAGCTGCGCCTCGACCGGCTGCTCGTGATTCCCGCGGGCGATCCACCGCACCGCGAGGTTACGCTCCCCGCGCAGGTGCGCCTCCACCTCACGCGCCGGGCCTTTGCGGACCTGCCCGGCATCGAGGTCAGCCCGATGGAGATCGAGCGGGCCGGTCCCTCCTACACGGTGGACACGCTGGAAGCCCTCGCGCGGCGCTTTCCTGCCGACCGGCTCGTCCTCGCGATGGGCGCGGACCAGTTCGCGGCGATCCACCGCTGGGAACGCTGGCGCCGGCTTCCGGAGTTGGCCCGCATTGCGGTGATGCCGCGGGGCGGCGGAGAGCCCGCGCCCTCCCCGGAATCGATGCCGATCGAGTATGTTGTCGCCCACGTCACGCGAGTGGATATCTCGGCGAGCCGGATCCGGCAGCGCCTCGAGGAGGGGCGTTCGGTCCGCCTCCTCGTTCCGGAAACGATCCGACACCAAGTCGAGCGCGCCTGGGCCGGACGCCGGTCGCGCCATGTAACCCAGTGAGCCCCGGATGTTGAAGAACGTCGTAACGCAGGTCTTCGGAACGCGCTTCACGCGCGAGATGAAGCGCATGCGGCCGATCATCTCGCAGATCAAGGAACACGAGTCGCGGTTCGCGGATCTCCCGGAGGAAGCCCTCAAGGCGCAGACGGGGAAGTTCCGGGCGGTCATCGAGGAGCGGACCGCCGAGTTCGAGGAGGCCGTCGAGGCGCTGCGGGAAAAGCGTCGCTTCACCGAGAATCCGGCGCGCCGCGCCGATCTCACCGAACGCATCGCGACGACGGAGGGCGACCTCAACGAGGCGCTGCAGGCCGTGCTCGACGAGATTCTTCCCGAGGCTTTCGCGACCGTCCGGGAGGCGTGCCGGCGACTCCTCGGCACGGAGATCGAGGTCACGGGGAACGAGATGACGTGGGACATGATCCCCTACGATGTGCAGCTCATCGGAGGGATCGTTCTCCATGAGGGGAAGATCGCCGAGATGGCCACCGGCGAGGGGAAGACGCTCGTGGCCACGATGCCGATGTACCTCAACGCCCTCCCCGGCCGGGGCGTCCACCTCGTTACCGTCAACGACTATCTCGCCAGGCGCGACGCCCAGTGGATGGGCACAGTCTTCGACTACCTCGGTCTCACCGTGGGCGTGCTCGAAGATACGGAGCCGGGAAGCGTCGAGCGGCGGGCCGCCTACCAGGCCGACATCACCTACGGGACGAACAACGAATTCGGGTTCGACTACCTGCGCGACAACATGGTGATCGAACTCCGGCATCGCGTGCAGCGCGGACACGCGTACGCGATCATCGACGAGGTCGACTCGGTGCTCATCGACGAGGCCCGCACCCCGCTCATCATCTCCGGACCCGCGGGTCGCGACGAACGCGACGTGTACCAGAAGCACAACCCGCAGGTGGCTGCGATCGCCCGCAGGCAGACGCGGATCGTCAACCGGCTCGTGGCCGAGGGCACGGAGTTGCTCGAAGAGACCGGAGCCGATGAGGATACGGAGCAGCGCCGGGACGCGGGCCTGAAGCTGCTCGCCGCGCAACGCGGCGCGCCGAAGAACAAGCGGCTGCTCAAGCTGAAGACGCGCTCCGGCGTGAAGCAGCTCATTCAGCGGACGGAAGCCGACCTCATGCGCGAGAAGCGGCTGCCCGAGATCGACGAGATGCTCCTCTTCTCGATGGACGAGAAGGGGCAGACGATCCAGATTTCCGAGCAGGGCCTCGACGTGCTCTCGCCCGACGACCCCGAGACGTTCGTCGTCCCCGACATCTCGGAGGACGTCCAGCAGGTCGAGGACGACGAATCGCTGACCACGGACGAGAAGCGTGGCGAGATCGAGCGGCTCGAACGCGAGTACGCGGAGAAGTCGGAGAAGATCCACGTCATCCACCAGCTCGTGAAGGCGTACTCCCTGTACGAGAAGGACGTGGAGTACGTGGTGGAGAACGGCGACGTCCTGATCGTCGACGAACACACCGGCCGCAAGATGCACGGGCGGCGCTGGTCGGACGGGCTCCACCAGGCGGTCGAGGCGAAGGAGAAGGTCAAGGTGCGGGGCGAGACGCAGACACTCGCCACGATCACGATCCAGAACTACTTCCGGATGTACGACAAGGTGGCCGGCATGACCGGTACCGCCGAGACGGAGGAGGGCGAGTTCCACGCCATCTACGGCCTCGAGGTCGTCGTCATCCCGACGAACCGGCCGGTGCGGCGACTCGATCACGACGACGCGATCTTCCAGACGAAGAAGGAGAAATACGCCGCCCTGATCGACGAGATCGAACGGATCAACGGGGAGGGCCTTCCGATCCTCGTCGGGACGACGAGTGTGGAAGTGTCGGAGATCATCGCTCGCATGCTGAAACGGCGGGGCCTCGCGCACGAGGTGCTGAACGCGAAGCAGCACGCCCGGGAAGCGGAGATCGTGCGCAACGCGGGCCAGCCGGGCGCGATCACGATCGCAACGAACATGGCCGGGCGCGGCACCGACATCAAACTCGCCTCCCCGTGCGTGCAGTGCGACGTGTGCGGGATCCGGTCCGAAACCCCGGCCTTCGGCCGCAGCGCCGAGCAACCGGACCTGTCGCGAGCCGAGATCAAGGAGCGGGGGTGCGAGGAGGAGCCGCCCTGCGGCCTCCAGATCCTGGGCACGGAGCGCCACCAGTCTCGCCGCATCGACCGCCAGCTCCGCGGCCGTTCCGGACGCCAGGGGGATCCCGGCGCCAGCCTCTTCTTCCTGTCGCTGGAAGACGATCTCATGCGGCTCTTCATGCATGAGCGCGTGGCGAAGGTCATGGATCGGCTGGGCGTGCAGGAGGGCGAGGTCATCAGTCATCCGTGGATCACGAAGTCCGTCGAGCGGGCGCAGAAGCGGGTCGAGACCCAGAACTTCGACGCGCGCAAACGACTGCTGGACTACGACGACGTGATGAACCAGCAGCGGGAGGTCGTCTACGACCTGCGCCTCTATGCGCTCGAGGGTGGGGAAGATCTCAAGGGCGAGACGTGGGAGATGGTCGAGGAGGCGATCCGCGAGGAGATGGACGCCTATGTGCCCGAGGAGAGTTCGCACGACCGGTGGAACCTGCCGGGACTGCGGGAGCACCTCCTGATCGAGTACTTCCTGCACAACGAGTTCCTGCCCCGGGTCGGAGCGGACCGGGGCGAGGCGCCCGAGGCGGAGAAGGAAGCGAGCGCCGACAACTGGGCGGGGACCGGCGAGTTGTACGAGGCGGTGCTCGAGAGCGCCCACGAGCAGTTCCGCGCCAAGCTCGAGAGTTTCGGCGAAGACTGGGAGCAGGTCCTGCGCTTCATCGTGCTGTCGGTCCTGGACGAGAAATGGAAGGACCACCTCTACGACCTCGACCATCTGCGCTCCTCGATCCAGTTCCGGTCGTGGGGACAGAAGGATCCGCTCGTCGAATACAAGAAGGAGGCGTACGAGATGTTCGTGAGCCTGATCACGGACATCCGGAAGACGGTGGCGAATCGCTTTTTCCGCGTGCGCATCGAGCGCCGGCCGCCGGTCCGGCCGCGTGCGCCGCAGATCACGGGGATGAGCGGCCCGGTGGAGCCGGGGGCCGGTGCGGTCGGCGCCGCGGCCGGCGTCGCCCCCGGCCGGGGAGCGGCGCCCGGGCCGGCCGGCGCGGTGGGCGAGCCTCCCGCGCGCGAGCCGGCGTTCTCGGCCACGGGCGTGGCGGCCTCCGCCGCGGTGCAGGAACTGGCGCCCGATGACACCGCGGCCCGCGCGGCCCTCCGCGCCGGCCAGCGGCCCCGCCGGACGGGCGCTCCGGCGACGGCCACGAAGACCCCCGGGCGGAACGAGCCGTGTCACTGCGGCAGCGGCCGGAAGTACAAGAAGTGCCACGGCCGCCCTGGATGAGATTGCCGACAGCGAGGCGGATGGTGCCCCGGACGGCGCGTCGTCGCCGCATGCCCATCGCCACCGCCGCCGCCTGGGTGCTCGCGTTCGGATGCGGCGGAGCAGGCGAGTCCGCGGACGCGGCCGCCACCCCGGCCAGCGCAGCCGCCGCCCCGGAGGCGACCGGTTCCGCTTCGGATCCGGATCTGTCGGCCGTGTACGCCGTCGAGGCGGTCGACGTGGCCCTCCTGGAGTACGCCATCGGCATGCCGTCGCGGCTGCCGGCCGGCCCCACGGTGCTCCGCCTCAGCAACCAGGGCTTCGAGATGCACAACCTCAAGCTCGTGGAGCCGGCGAGCGGAGAGGTCCTCTGGGAGACCGAGTCGGACGTGAATACCGGGGAGGTTCGCCTGGTGGAACTCGACCTTGCTCCCGGGAGCTACACCGTGGTGTGCGATGTCGCCGGCCACGACAGCCGCGGGATGCTCATGACGCTCACCGTGGAGGCTTCCCCGGCTCCCTGACCATGTCCTGACCGCGCCTGGCCATCCCTTGCCGCGGGCCGCCAACCGGAAGGAGCGACCGGTTTGTACCTGAGATACATGCCCCCGATGGGGATCTACGAGACGCTCTACGCCTTTCTGGGGGCGTTCGGCACCTACATGGGCGAACCCGGCACGAACCCGTGGAGCCAGGGGTTCCCGCGGACCGTCGCCCTGCCGGACGGCCCGCCGCTTCCCTCGACCGTGACGGTGACCTCCGAGCACCGCAAGTATCCCAAGGCGTGGGGACTCCCGGCGCTGAGAGAGGCGATCGCGGCCTACTACCGGCAGTCGTACGGCGTCGAGATCACGGCGGAGAACGTGATGGTGTTCGCGGGCGGGCGTCCCGCGATCGTGGCGCTCCTCCTCTTCCTCGAACCCGATATCGAGGTCCGCCTCGCGTCGACGGAATACACGCCGTACTACGATGTCCTCGAGCGGCTGCGACGCCCCTACCATCTCGTGCACAGCGGCGTGGACAACGGGTTCCGCCCCCCGATCCCGGCCTACACGGCTCCGCGGGAGGGGCGCACCCTGATGCTGCTGAGCAATCCGTGCAATCCGACCGGCGTGACGCGGACCGGGGAGGAACTCGCGGCGCTCGTCGCGGCCAGCGCGCAAGACGGCCTGGGGCTCCTCGTCGACGAGGCCTACGAGCTTCTCCACGACGAGCCGGTGAGCGCCCTCGCGCACGTGGACGACATTGAGCGCGGCAACCTGTTCGTCGTCGGCGCCGCCACGAAGGGCCTGCAGGCGCCCGGCATCCGCATCGGGTGGGCCGTGGCGGCGAAGCGGCACATCGAAGTGCTCGCGAACTTCTCCTCGTTCGGGATGGGCGGCGTGTCCCATCCGTCCCAGTGCTACGCGGTCGAACTCCTGGACCCCGAGCGCATGCGCCACGTCCGGACAGCCGTCCCCGCCTTCTATGCCATGCAGCGGGAGCGCTACGGCCGAGCCTTCGAGGATCTCGGCCTCGAACTCTTTTCGGGCGACGGCGGCTTCTACCACTGGTGCCGGCTCCCGCACGGCTGGACCGCCCAGCAACTGAACGAGCGCCTCTTCACGCGCGGGGCCGCGATCCTGAAGGGGACCGACTGCGACATGGAGCGCCTCGGCGACGACTCGCCGCTGTCGAGCTTCTTCCGCTTCTCCTTCGGCCCCCTCGCCCCGGAGTCGTTCGAGGCGGACATTGCCCTGCTTGGCGAGGCGCTAGGCGAGATGCGATCCTGAGCGGTCTTCAGCCGCCGGCTGGCCGGGCGGCGACATCCCGGCGTTCCCGCGGGAACGCGCAGCGACGGAGAGGAGGACATCCGATGACGATGACGCGACGTGAATTCGCGGGGACTTCGCTCGCCGTCGCGGGGGCGGCGGCACTCCCGGCCGCCGGGGTGGCGGCATGCGCCGGGGAGCCCCGGCCCTCGACCGATGCCGCAGGCGCCACCGGCGAAGGTGCGGCCCGGCCCGGTCGGTTGCTCATTCTGGGCGGCACGGGTTTCATCGGCCCTCACATGGTGCGGCACGCCCTCGCGCGCGGCCACGAGGTCACCCTCATTCAACCGCGGGCGCACGAACCCCGATCTCTTCCCCGGGGTCGAGACGCTCATCGGCGACCGCGACGGCGCGCTCGACGCGCTGCGCGGGAAGGAATGGGACTACGTCATCGACAACAGCGGCTACGTGCCGCGCCTGGTGCGCGACTCGGGCAACCTCCTGCGCGACGCCGTCGGCCGGTACCTGTTCACCTCCACCGGTTCCGTATACGACTTCGACCAGGACGAACTGCCGGAAGACGCCGGCCTGCTCGAGGTGACGGATCCCGAGAGCGAGGATGTGGGACGGTACTACGGAGAGTTGAAGGTGATGTGCGAGGAGGCGGTGCGGGAGATCTACGGGGACCGCGGCACGGTCACCCGGCTGCACGTCGTTGCGGGGCCGGGAGACCCCACCGACCGCTTCACGTACTGGCCGGTCCGGATCCATCGCGGCGGCGAGGTGATTGCGCCGGGCGAGATGGACAACCCCGTGCAGTTCATCGACGTGCGGGACCTGGCGGAGTTCTGCATGCGCCTGCTGGAGGAGGACACGGGCGGCATCTTCAACGTGGCGGGTCCGACGCTCGACGAGACCCGGATGGACGAGTTCCTGTACGGGATCCGCGCGGTCACCACGTCGCGCGTGTCGTTCACGTGGGTGGACGAGGACTTCCTCGCGAACCGCGAACCGCCGGCGCGATTTCCCCTCTGGTACTCGGTGAACGGCCGCGCGAGAGCGCTGGCGCGCGTCCGGTCGCACCGGGGCGTCGAGGCGGGGCTGCGCTTCCGCCCGCTCGCGGTGACCGCGCGCGAGACGCTCGACTGGTTCCTGAGCGAACCCGAGGAGCGCCGCGCGGAGCTTCAGTTGAACCTCGACCGCGACGCGCGGATCCTGGCGGACTGGAAGAGCGCTTAGGGCCCATCCGGGATCACCCCGGGGCGACTGCGATTGTTCTCCGTGATAGCAATTGCTATCATGGAACCCTGCGTGTCCGCCGAAATGAGGGCATACGATGGAAAAAGTGCAGATCAACGTCCGCGTGGATGCGGTGGTGAAGGACGCGGTGGAGGGATACTGCCGGCCGCGGGGCGTGGCCATCAATCACTTCGTGCAGGAAGCGTTGCTCGACCGTCTCGAGGAACTTGAAGACATCGAGGATCTGAAGAAGATCAGGCACGAACCCACTCGCCCGCTGGCAGACGTCCTCGGAGAACTCGGCCTCGATGGCTCGCTATGAGATCGAGATCTCGCGAACGGCGGAGAAGCAGCTGCGCAAGCTCCCCCATGCGGATCGGCAGCGAGTGGCGCACAGGATGTCGAGTCTGGCGCGCGACCCGTTCCCGAGAGGAACGAGAAAGCTCACGGGCTACGAGGATGTCTTTCGCGTGCGCGTGGGGCCTTACCGGGTTCTGTACAGCGTCGGCACGAAGACACTGATCATCATCATCCTGAAGGTCGGGCACCGCGGTGACGTCTATCGTTAGCGAAGACTGTCATCGGCGGGAGGCCCGGTCCCACCCGGCACCTCAGAACGAGAGGATGTTCGATGGCGACAACGGGAGCGGGCCAGCCCGCGAGCGTGGACCAGTCGGACCGCATCGTCCCCATCAACCTGCGGCAGAGCGGGCGGACGCCGGTCGAGATGCTCATTTCCACCCGGGTCCGGAAGTCGCCCTACTGGCACCTGTCGCACGCGGCGGGTTGCTGGCGGGCCACCGTCTACAACCGCATCTACCACCCGCGGGGCTACGCGCGGCCCGAGGAAGGAGGAGCGGCGGTCGAACACGAGGCGCTCACGAATCGCGTCACGGTGTGGAACGTCGCCGTGGAACGGCAGATTCGCGTCAAGGGACCGGACGCGGAGGCGTTTACCGACTATGTGATCACCCGCGACGCGACCCGGATCGAACCGATGCGCGCGAGGTACGTCATCCTCTGCAACGAGCGCGGCGGCATCCTCAACGACCCGGTGCTGCTGCGGCTCTCCGAGGACGAATTCTGGTTCTCGCTCGCCGACTCCGACCTCCTGTTCTGGCTGCAGGGGGTGAACGTCGGGCTCGGGCTGCGGGTGGAGATCGACGAGATCGATGTCTGTCCGCTGCAGATTCAGGGCCCGCGGTCGGTCGATCTCATGGCCGATCTCGTGGGGGAGGGCGTCCGGGACATGCCCTACTACGGGCTCATGGAAGCGGAGATCGCCGGCTGCTCGGTCGTGATCTCGCAGACCGGATTCTCGGGGGAGAAGGGCTACGAGATCTACCTGCGGGACGCGACCCTGCACGCGGAAGCGTTATGGCAAGCCGTGCTCGAGGCGGGGGAGGCGCACGAGTTGATGGTCACGGCGCCCGGGCACCAGCGCCGCATCCAGGCCGGGATCCTGTCGTGGGGACAGGACATCGACCATGAGACGAGTCCGTTCCAGTGCAACCTCGCCTACCAGGTGCCGCGCGAGAAACCGGGCGACTACATCGGGCGCGCCGCGCTGGAGCGCCAGCGTGCCGAGATCGAAGCGGGACGCTCTCCGTTCGCCCTCGTGATGGTGGGCATGAAGCTGGGTGGAAAGCCGATCGACGACTACGCGCCCGACTTCTGGCACGTGTCGCGCGCGGACGGCGGCGACCCGGTGGGATACCTCACGTCTCCGTGGCACGCCCCCGAGTTGGGCAGCAACATCGCGCTCGGGTACGTCCCGCCCGCCGACTCCGCCATCGGCACGGAACTCGCGGTGTGGCTCCCGGACGAGTACGCGAGCGAGCCGGGCAAGCCCGACGCCGCCCGCGTGTGCGAGGTCCCGTTCAGGCCCTCCGCGAACCCGAGCACCCGCGAGGTGGCCCTGGCCCAGGGGCGCGACGCCGCCCTGTAGCCCGACCCCCGGAGCCGGACGCGTCGCGACCATGTAGCCCCGCCCGGATTATGATCTCATGCGGGCGCCGCTCGGGTCGAAGAGGGCGGGTTCGGCCGCCACGGTGACCGGGAAGGCCTCGTTCATGTAGAAGACCCGGAGTCGCGTGCCGGGGGCGGAGAGTTCCGGCGGCAGGTACGCCATGAGGAGGTACCTGCCGACGGAGGGGCCCATCCCCGCCGACGTGACGCGGGACTCCCTTCCGCGCGCGTCGACGATGCGCTCCCCGTCCGGCCCCAGCAGCGGCTCGTTGCCTCCGGTGGGGAACCTGGCCAGGCCGGAAGCGTCGGCGTGGTCATCCATCGTGAGCGTGCGGAGCATCGCCGCCGGCCCCGCCTCCCGGGCCTCCAGGTAGGCGGCCCGGCCGATGAAATCCGCCTGCTTCACGCGGGGCCGCGCCAGGCCCGCCTCCACCGGCGAGTACTCCGAGGTGAGTTCGGCCCCCATGAGGGCATAGCCCTTCTCCATACGGCCCGTGGTGCCGTACACGCCACCGCCCACCGGCCGCAGGCCGTACGCCCGGCCCGCCTCCCGCACGGCGTCCCACACCCGCGTCGCGAGCGGCGCCGCCATGTAGACTTCCCAGCCGCTCTCCCCCACGTAGGAGATGCGGCACATCGTCGTCGGGAGTCCGTCCAGCGCGATGTCGCGCACCGTCGCGTAGGGGAACGCGGCCTGCGACAAATCCTCCTCGGAGATCTTCGCCAGCAGCGCCTCCGCCGCGGGGCCCCACACGCCCAGCGCGCTCATCTCGGACGACCGGTCCTCGAAGTGGACGGAGCCATCCTGCGGCAGGTGTTTGCGGAACCAGGCCGCGTCCCGCGCCCCGTCAAAGGCGCCCGTCACGACGCGGAAACGGTCCGCCGCCAGCCGCTGGATGGTGAGGTCGGCCCTGAAGCCCCCGTCCGGCGTCAGCAGCGGGGTGTAGATGGACGTCCCCGGCGGCCGTTCGCACGCGTTGGCCGCCACCCCCTCCAGGTAGGCGAGAGCCCCGGGTCCCGACACATCGAAGATCTGGAACGCGCCCAGATCGACGACGCCGGCCTTCTCGCGCAGGTGCAGGTGTTCCGCCTCGATGATGGGAGACCACCACCGGCGATCCCATTCGTGCGGCCGATCCGGGACGCCGTATCGCGCGACGAGGTCGGCGTTCGACGCGTACCACTGCGGGCGCTCCCAGCCGCGCGCCTCGTAGTACACGGCCCCCAGGGCCTCGGTGCGGGCGTGGAGCGCCGAGCGGTGCACGTCGCGGCAGGATTCCCACTGCTCGCGCGGGTGGACGATCCCGTACGTCTTGTTGAAGTGCTCGCGGGCGCGGGCCCGGACGTGCCGGTGTGTACGCTCGTGCGGCTGGAAGCGCGTGACGTCCGATTCGTGCGGGTCGCAGAGGCGAGGGTGGCCGTGGGTGATCCACTCGGCGAGGAGCCGCGCCGCCCCCGGACCCTCCTTGATCCACACCGCCGCCGCCGACCACAGGTTGGCCACTTCGGCGGTCTCGCCCAGCACCGCGTGCGCGTCGGGCGTGAGGGAGAGAAGGCCGTTGATCCCGTACCCCATCTTTGTGCCCTCGAGCAGCCCTCCCATGATCTCGCGCGCCTGTGCGAGCTGGGGTGCGAAGTCGTCCCCTGTGAACGGCAGCTCCGTGGGAGAGAGTTCCGACGCGTCGCGCGAGGGGATCTCCTCGGGGCGCACGAGGATGGGGCGGTGCGCGTAGGATCCGACCTCCATCGCCTCGTACTTCTGGCGCTCGTACATGAAGGCGTCCATGTCCCGCACGATGGGGTAGCCGATCTCGTCCCCGGTGGCGCGGAGGAGGTCGACCGGGCCGAAGTCCGCCATCTGGTGGACCGCCGGCGTGAGCGGAATCGAAGCGCCGGCCAGTTCCGCGATGAGAGGGCTCCACACGCCGCACGCGATGACCGCGTGCTCGACCTCGATGCGGCCGCGCGCGGTGACGACGGCCCGCAGGCGCGGGCGGCCGAAGGACCTCTGCTCGACCTCGAATCCCGTCACCTCGGTGTCGTCCAGGACCGTGAGCGCGCCGCGGGAAAGGGCCCGCTTCCGCATCAGAGTCGCGGCCCGCACGGAGTCGACGACCGACACCGACGGCATCCAGAAGCCGCCGAGGATGACGTCGGGGTTCACGAACGGGATCCGCTCGGCCACCTCCGCGGGCGAGAGCAGTTCGGCGTCGATGCCCCACGCGCACGCCGAGGTCATGCGGCGGCGCAGTTCCTCCATCCGCTCCTCCGTGCGGGCGACCTCGGCGCCGCCGCACGTCGTCCGCACGCCGAGCGCCTCGTACTGACGCAGGCTCTCCAGCGTCAGCATCGAGTCCTCGCGGCTGTGGTCGGTGGGGAAGATGAAGTTCGACGCATGGCCGGTGGAGCCCCCGGGGTCGGGCAGCGGCCCCTTGTCGATGAGGACGATATCGTCCCAGCCCCGCTGCGCGAGGTGCTCTACGAGGCAGCTCCCGACGATGCCGGCCCCGATGACGGCGATGCTCGCCGATGGCGGTTGTGACGCGCGGCCGCTCACGGTGCGGCGTGCCTGCGGAGCCGCACGCCCGGCGCGGCGGCGGGCCGCCTGCCCATGGCCCGCCGCCCTGCCGGCGTCAGCGGCGCGGCGGGATGCGGATCGGGTCGCCCAGATCCGGCATCACGCCCAAATCGCCCAGCAGCGCCTCCAGCGCCGGCATCCTCCCGGCCAGGAGCGTGTTGATGCGCTCCGCGACCGGCGGCAGCGCCTCCCAGGCCCGGTCGATCCGGTACATCTGGTCCGCCGTGGGCTCGCCGGACCACCCTTCCATCTGCGAGATCCCGGTGCCCCCGGCCGCGTCATCCAGGTCGTCGTCGATTTCCTCGAGTTCGCCGGAAATCTCTTCGGCCATGGCCTCGATCCGCTCGCGGTCCCCGTCGTCCATCTCCGCGCCGTCCACCAGCGCCTTGATCTCGTCCAGCCGGCCGTTCATGGCGCCGATCCGCTGCCGCGCATCGCGCACCGGCCCGGCCAGCGCGTGCGCCCGCATCATCGCCTCCTGCCGCGCGACGAGCGCCACCCGGCTGGCTTCCCGCCGCGGATCGAGCCTGACGCCAACGTCGGTCTCCTGGCTTTCTTCGCCGACCGTGAGCCGCACCGTATAGGTGCCCGGCAGCACGCGCGGCCCCGCGCCAGGCGGAGGTCCACGCGAGAAGCCTCCCCCGCCTCCATCCACGTCAAAGGCCGGATCGACCCTGAAGTCCCACAGGACTTCGTTCAGGCCCGCCTCGCCGGCGGCGTCCATCGTGCGCACGACCTCCCCGCCATCGAGGATCTCCAAGCTCGCCCCATCCGAGTCGACCCCGTCGCCCAGGTAGTAGCGGAGCGGGATCCCGGCCGCCGGGTTGGGCGCGATGAACGTCGCCGGCTGGAACGGCCAGTCCATGCCCATCGACCACATCGTGCCGCGCCGGGCGCCGAACAGCCGGAAGTCCGACGCGAACACGTCCGCGGACATCTCCTCCAGCGGCGTGATGTCGTCGAGGATCCAGATGCTGCGCCCGTGGGTCCCCACCACGAGGTCGTTCTCGCGCGGGTGGATCGCGATGTCGTCCACCGGAACCGTGGGGAGGTTGTTCACCATGCGCGCCCACGACTCGCCCCGGTCGATCGACATGTAGACGCCGATCTCATTCCCGAGGAAGAGGAGGCCGGGGTTCCTCGGGTGCTCCCGGATCACGTTCACCGACCAGCCGTCGGGGAGCCCGGCCGTGATCTGCCGCCAGCTCGCCCCGTGGTCCTCGCTCACGTAGGCGTACGGCGCGTAGTCGTCGTTCCGGTGCCCGTCGAACGTCACGTACACCCGTCCGTCCACCGCATGCGACGTCTCGAGACGACTCACGTAGGTCCGCGGGGGCACGCCGGGGATCTGGTCGATGGCGTTCGTCCACGTCGCGCCGCCGTCGAGCGTCACCTGCAGGTTCCCGTCATCGGTCCCCACGTAGAGCGCGTCGGGCGAGTGCTTCGATTCGGCGAACGCCGTGATGTTGCCGTATGAGGCGATCCCGTCGTTGTCCGACAGCGTCTCGTCCGTCACCACCCGGCCCATGATCTCCAGCGTGTCGCGGTCGATCTGCTTCGTGAGGTCCGGGCTCGCCTCCTCCCAGTTCAACCCCCGGTCCCGCGACCGGAAGAGGTGGTTCCCGCCCAGGTAGATCGTCGCCCGGTCGTGGCGCGAGATCGCGAACGGCGAGTCCCAGTTGAAGCGGTAGCGGCGCGGCTCGTCGTCCTCCGCCTCATCTCCCGTCGGGCGCGGAAAAGGCCGGATCGACTGCCCCTCGCGCGTGGCCACGTCGATGCGCGCCATGTTCCCGCCCTGCGACTCCGAAAACATGATGTTCGGGTCCTCGGGGTCGGAGTGGTTGTGGAACCCGTCGCCGAACCACATGTGCGTCCACTCGCGGTTCCGCACGCCCCATGTGGACTGCGTGCGGTGCGGAGCGCACCAGTTCCCGTTGTCCTGCAGCCCGCCGCACACGTTGTACGGATCGCTCATGTCGACGTCGATCTCGTAGAACTGGCCGATCGCCATGTTCCGGATGGAACGCCAGGTGACGGAGCCATCGCGCGAGAAGGCCAACCCGCCGTCGTTCCCGTTGATGAGATGGTTCGAATTGTCGGGATTGATCCACAATGCGTGGTGGTCGGAGTGGATCTGGTCCGTCGCGTTGCCGGGCCACCATGTGCGGCCTCCATCGTCCGAGGCCGATGACTGGACGCCGCCCAGGTAGATCCGCTCCGGGTTGTTGGGGTCGATCCGGATGAGGGAGAAGTACATCGGCCGCGGGTTGCGGTCGCTCATGAACTCCCACGTCTCGCCGCGGTCGGTGGAGCGGTACACGCCCTGGCCCTCGTGCGCCTCCACGATCGCGTACACGAGGTTGCCGTCCCGCCGATAGATGTCGAGCCCGATGCGGCCCAGTTCGCCCTCCGGCAGCCCCTCCTCGAGCCGCGTCCAGCTCTCCCCGCCGTCCGTCGTGCGCCACAGGCCCGACCCGCCGCCGCCCGCCGCGAAACCGAAGCCGGTGCGCTGCCGTTGATAGGTCGCGGCGAAGAGCGTATTCGGGTCGTTGTGATCCATGACGAGGTCGATGATCCCGGTATGCTCGTCGATGTAGAGGATGTTCTCCCACGTCGCGCCGCCGTCCGTCGTCTTGAACAGGCCGCGTGCCTCGTTCGGTCCCCACAGGTGGCCCACCGCGCCCACGTAGACGACATCGGGATCACGTGGGTCGACCTTGATCCTGCTGATGTGGCGCGTGTCCTCGAGTCCCACATGCGTCCAGGTGCCGCCCGCATCCGTCGACTTGAAGACGCCGACGCCCCACGGCGAACTCTGGCGGTTCGCGGGTTCGCCCGTGCCCACCCACACGTGGTTGGGGTTGGAGGGCGCCACGCTCACGGCTCCGACCGAGGCCGTCGGCTGGTCATCGAACACGGGGTCCCACGTCATCCCGTCGTTCGTCGTTTTCCAAACGCCGCCCGCGCCGAGCCCCACGTAGAAGATGCGCGGATCGCTCTCCACGACCGCGAGGTCGGACACCCGCCCGCCCATGATCGCCGGCCCCAGTTCCCGGAATTCGAGCCCGGAGGCCGCGTCGGCGGCCCGCTCGGAAGCCGTCTGTCCCTGAGCGGTGCGCGGAAGGGCCGTCGCGAGGGCCAGAGGAAGAAGGAGAGACACGAAGAGCCGGGAGAATCGCGGGAACTTCGACTGGAACGCCATCTGAACCTCCGGGGTGACGGCGGATGACTGCGGCGACACAGGGCCTTCCGCACAGTGGCTGGTCCCGTCCCCGGCGCGCAAGAACAACCCCGGCGGAAGCCGAAGCTCGCGGCTATCTGACGGACGAAGACATCTTCCGCACGGGACTTGAACACGCCATCGGGTAGCCTCGTGGACGTCCAGCCAGGCTATCCGTCGTCCCTCGCCGCGGCGCGCAGTCCCACCCAGGTGCTGTAGCACAGCGCGAGCAACACGAGGGTGAAGGGAAGCCCGGCGGAGATCGTCATCGCCTGCAGCGCGCCCAGCGCCTCCGCGCCTCCGGCCAGGAGCAGCACCGACGCGACCAGGCCCTCGAGCGTGGCCCAGAACACGCGCTGCGTTCTGGGGATGCCCTCCGTCTTCCCGCCCGCCGTGATCGTATCGATGACCATCGAGCCGGAGTCGGACGAGGTGACGAAGAACACCAGCACGAGCACGATGCCGGCGAACGAGAGCACCGACCGCAGCGGGAACGCCTCAGCCAGCACGAACAGTTTCACCTCCTGCGCCGCGCTCGCCACCGGAGCCGCCGCATCCGCCATCACCTGCGAGATCGCCGTGCCCCCGAACGCCGCCATCCACACGACCGAGAGCAGCGTCGGAACGAGGATCACGCAGGTCACGAACTCGCGCACGGTGCGGCCCCGCGACACGCGGGCGATGAACATCCCGACGAAGGGCGACCACGAGATCCACCACGTCCAGTAGAAGGCGGTCCAGTCGCGGGAGAAGCCTTCATCGTCGCGCCCGAAGGGCATGGAGAGCGGGATCAGCTCGGTCGCGTAGGCGAGGCCGCCCCTGGCGGCGGTGACGATGATGTCGAGGGTCGGGCCGGCGACGATGATCGCCAGCATGAGCCCGAGTGCGAGCAGCAGGTTGACCTGCGACAGCACCTTGATGCCGCCGTCGAGGCCGCGCAGCACCGACACCACGGCGGCGGAGGTGACGACCCCGATGAGCGCGACCGCCGCCAACCCGCCCGTCCCCCAGCCGTACAGGAAGTTGAACCCCGCCAGCGCCTGCGTGGCCCCGAACCCCAGCGAGGTGGCGAGCCCGAACAGCGTCGCGAACACCGCCGCCACGTCGATGATGTGTCCGCGCCAGCCCCGCACGCCGTCGCCGAGGATCGGGTGGAAGGCCGAGCGCAGCGTGAGGGGGAGGCCGTGGTTGTAGCCGAAGAAGGCGAGCGCCAGCCCCACCACCGCGTAGATCGCCCACGGGTGGAGCCCCCAGTGGAAGATGGACGCGGCCATGGCGAGGTCGCGCGCCGCCGCCGGTTGGCCCGCGGCCCCGCCGAGCGGGGCGATGTCCGTGCGCACCCCGCCTTCCGCCGAGATGCCGCCGAGCGCCGCCTCGTAGTGGGCCAGGGGCTCGGAGACGCCGAAGTACATGAGGCCGATCCCCATGCCGGCCGCGAACAGCATGGCGAGCCAGCTGCCCCGGCCGAAGTCCGGCCTCGCGTCCGGCCCTCCGAGGCGCACCCGTCCCCAGGGCGGCAGGGTCAGAAACAGGGCGAAGACCACGAACAGGTTGCCGGCCAGGAGGAGGAAACCGTCGAACGTGCTTGCGATCGCGGGCCGGAGCCATCCGAAGAACGCGGCCGCCTGCGCCGGGAACAGCAGCGTACACGCGACAAATCCCACGATGGACAGGGCGGAGATCGCAAACACCGGGTGGTGGATGTCGAGGCCGAGGGGCGTGATGTTGTCCTGCCCCACCCGGTAGCCGCGCGATCCGAAGGTTTGCCTGGAGATCGTTGCCCGTCCCCGCTGGTGTCGAAGGTCGAGAGGCGCCCGGCTGCGGCCATCGCAGCGTCACGCTCCCGATTCCTCCGGGAACGGCAATCTCACATTCATGGACGATTTGGCAACAAAACCGTCCAACCCATGGACGATTTTGCGACGAAATCGTCCAAACATGCTGAGAACGTCATACATCGATTCTTGCGACATCGCGTTGGGGGCGTCATGTAAAGGAGTTATGTCGCGCGGGAAAGCAGGAGATGGCGCAGTGCAAATGATCGGGCGCGGTGCGAGGGTCGGCGCGGTGAATGCCGTCCTGCTGGCGATTTGTGCGTCGGTCACCGTTCCCGTGGCATCCGTCCGCGCGTACGAGGGAGCCGCCGGCTTTGAGACGTCACGCGCCGCCGCGGTTGCGTCGCTGTTCGAAGAGGCGGCGGACTCCGTTCTGCGCATCACCTTTCTCGATGTTGGACAGGCCGATGCGGTCCTCATCCAGGCGCCGGGTGGCCGGACGGCATTGGTGGACGCGGGCCGCCGCGACATCGTCCCGCTCCTGCGGCAGTTCGGCGTGAGCGAGATCGACCTGCTCGTCGCGACCCACCCGCACGCAGACCACATCGGAGGCATGGCCGGCGTCATCGCGGCGTTCCCGGTCCGCTTCTACATGGACAACGGCGAGCCGCACACGACGCAGACGTACCGGCGACTCCTCGCCGCTCTCGATGCGCGTCCGGAGATCACCTATCTGGAGGCCTCGCCGCGGACGCTCACGCTCGGAGAGGTCGAGATCGATGTTCTGCCACTGCTCCCGCGCGGAACGACGGAGCACAACGACCGCTCGGTCGCCCTGGTCGTGCGCTACGGAAGCTTCAAGGCGTTCCTGAGCGGCGACTCGGAGGTGCGGCAGCTCACTCACCTCGTCGGGCGGGGCGTCGTCCCCGAGGCGACCCTGCTCAAGGCCCCCCACCATGGGAGCGACGATGGCTTTACGTGGGACTTTCTCGCTGCGGCGAGGCCCCGCGTGGTGGTCATCTCCGCGGGCCGGAACAACCAGTACGGCCATCCCAGGCCTGCGGCCCTGGACGCCTTCCAGGCTTCGGGCGCCGCCGTCTTCCGCACGGACAGGCACGGCCACGTGTCCGTGCGGGGACGCGAGAGCGGCGACTATGACGTCTCATTCGGCGGGCAGGTGGCGTTGACGGGCGGGGCCGGAAACCATCCTTCCGGCGACGCGCCCGTGGCGGCTCCCGGGCCGGCGGGCGTTGCGCGACTCCGGCTCTGGGTACACGCCGATGCGCCCGGCAACGATCACGAGAATCCGAACGGGGAGTACGCCGTGATCCGAAGCATCGAGTCCGGCGACCGGCCGATCGGGGGCTGGTCGCTGTGCGACCGGGCCAACCAGTGCTTCCGGTTCCCGGTGGGCGCCGTGCTCAAGGCCGGCGGGCAACTCGTCGTGCACACCGGTTCCGGGCGTCCCGATGGCGCCCGCTACTACATGGGCCGACGGCGGGCCGTGTGGAACAACAACGGCGACACCGCGACCCTCTACGATGACGCGGGGGCCGTCGTCATCGTGTTCGACTATTGACCGGGCAAGCGGAGTACATCTGGGTCGTCGATCGCGTGGAGGGGTCGGTCGCCGTGCTCGTTCGCGACGGGGACGAGCGCACCGAGGACGTGCCGATCGAGATGCTTCCCGCGGGGAGTCGAGCAGGGACCGTGCTGTGCGTGCCGGTCGTTGACGGGCGGCCCGACTGGATGGCGGCCACGCTCGACGAAGAGGAGCGCCGCGCCCGGCTGCGGGAGGCGGAAGAGGTACTGGAACGCCTGAAACGCCGCGATCCCGGCGGCGACATCACGCTCTAGACGTCTTGAACGATCAGCTGGCCCGGGTCTAGGATCAGAGTCTGCGATCCCCGCTGCCAGGAGCCGTTCCATGAAACGCCGAGACTTCCTCGCCACCTCCGCCGCGGCCGCCGCCGGATCGAGCATCGTCGCCTGCCGTCCTCCCGAGACCGCCGCCGCGCCGCCCGTCACCTCCGGGCAGTGGGGGTCGGGCGATTACTCGCATGTGCCCGGTCTGGCCGGCCCCGCGCACGGGACCGTGTGGGGCCGCACGGGCGTGACGGCCTGCTCCGACTACTACGCGTCGCTCGCGGGCACGCAGACCATGATGCAGGGCGGGAACGCCATCGACGCGATGGTCGCGGCGTGCGCCACGCTGAACGTGTCGGATCCGTACATGTCCGGGATCGGCGGCTTCGGCGGCTACATGCTCATCTACCTCGCCGACGAGAACCGTGTCGTCGGACTCGACGCGCTCGGCAAGTCGCCCGCCGCCTCGTCCCCGGAGACGATGACGCTCGACGACTTCGCCATGGGCTACAAGGCGCCGATCGTGCCCGGGGCCTTCAAGGGGTGGGCCGCCGCCCTGGAGCGTTACGGCACGATGAGTCTCGGCGACCTGTTCGAGCCCGCGATCCAGCTTGCCGAGGACGGCTTCGTGATCTCGAAGTTCGACGAGCGCTACACGGCGTCGAGCGCGGACAAGCTGAGCCGCTACCCGTCGACGACGCGGGTGTTCTTCCCCAATGGGCGTCCTCCGCGCATGGGCGAGGTCATCCGGCAGCCCGAACTCGCCGCGAGCATGCGGCATCTCGCCCGCGTGGGGCCCGACGATCTCTACCGAGGTGAACTCGCGGACCGCATCGTCGCCTTCCTGGCCGAGCACGGCGGCCACCTGACGAAGGCGGATCTGGAGTCGTACGAGGTCGAATGGCGGGAGCCGATCAGGACGACTTTCCAGGGATACGACCTGCACGCCATGCCGCCGGGTTCGTGCGGGATGTCGATGTTCCAGGCGCTCAACATCATGGACGGGTTCGACCTCGCGAACATGGACCTGTACGGGTCGGAGTTCGTGCACCTGTGGCTCGAGGCGTTCAAGCTCGCGCTCGCCGACGACGACCGGTACAACACCGGGAAGGAAGACGCGGACATCCCCGTGGACACGATCATCTCCCGGGAGTACGCGGACGAACAGCGCGCGAAGATCGATCCCATGCGGGTCGCCTCCTTCTCCGGGGCCCCGCTTCCGTTCTTCGGGACGACGAGCCTCTCCACCGTCGACCGGTGGGGGAACGCGGTCGCCTTCACGCAGTCGCTCGTCAACGCGTACGGGAGCGGCGTGATCGCCGGCGACACCGGGATCTTCCTCAACAACGGCCACATGTTCGGTTTCGTGCTCGAAGAGGGTCATGTGAACCACCTCGAGGGCGGCAAGCGGGCGAAGGGCGTGATGACGCCGTGCATCATGATGAGGGATGGAGACCTCTTCGCGGCCGTCGGGGCCCAGGGCGGCTACACGATCCCCCAGACGGTGGGCCAGGTGATCACGAAGCTCGCGGTGGCCGACATGGACATGCAGCTCGCGATCGCCTCGCCGCGCATGTGCGTGAACCGGGGCGGGGGCCGGACGCCGATTCCGGAGGACTCCGTCACCTATCTCGAGGCCGGGTTCCCGTCCGAGGTCTACGGGGAGTTGGCAGACCGCGGCCACTACCTCGCGGAGCCCGGCAACCTCGGCGGTGTGCAGGCGGTGCATCGCGATGCCGAGACGGGCGCCCTCTCGGGCGGGTCGGACCCGAGACGCGACGGTCACGCCATCGCCTGGTAGTCCTCTACATCCTCGCCGGGTCCGGATCCATGACCACCTCGAAGTCTTCCTCGTAGCCTACCCGGGTGTGGGAGGGGAGGTAGCGGGAGAGGTCGAGTCGGGCTCCTTCGAGTTCGCGGTCGAAGGCGGCCAGATCTCGTCGTGAGGCCTCCGCGGCGGTGTCGGAGGTTGCGTAGACGATGCGGCCGAGACGCTGATCCTGGAGCTTCAGCCGGCGCCGCATGAGTTCCGCCTCGACGAAGGTCTCGCGTATCGCGGGGAAACGATACGTGAATCCTTCATCCTCCGCCTCCACTTCCGCGTCGAACTCGGCCGCCAGGCGCTCCAGCTCCGCCAGGATCATCTTCGGCGGCACCTGCTGGCCATCGAGCGCGCGCGTCACGTGGCGGATCGCGTCGCCAGCCGCGACCCACTGACTGGTCCCGACGCTGCGGGAGTAGACCAGGCCCACGAGCAGGCGCCGCACGTTGCGCCGCATACGCGCGCGGTTCTCCCCGGCCAGAGTCAACGAGCGGACGATGGGGATTGCGAAGAAGAGGCTGCTGTAGGTGAACGGCACGACGCCCAGCCCGTAGAAGGTGACCGGATCGAACGAGGAGGGCAGCCCGATCACGCTCGCCATCGCCAGGTTGAAGCCGTTCATGGCGCCGATGCCGACGTTGGCCCCGCCGCTGTTGCCCGTCAGCTTTTTCGGGTACTCCAACCGCATCCATGCCGGTTCGGGCTCTCGCGCGCGGACCTCCCCGTGGGCGCTTCTCATCAGCTCGGGGAAGGCGTACACGACCTCGCCCGCGTCCGACACCCGCGGGTCGCCTCCGTAGGCGCCGGTGAGGCGTCCCATTTCTTCGACGGCGTCGTCGATCGGCAGGCCGGTGTGCTCGATCAACTCCGACGACGTCAGGATGCCCTTCCGCGCCCGGATCAACTGGACAACCGTACGATCCTTTTGGAGCTGCGTCGGCCTGGGCTCCTCGGGGCCGAAGATGAAGGCGAAGACCTTCTTGTAGAAGGGCGGCCGCGCGTCCTTCGGGAGCCGCCTGGCGTGGCGGTCGCCGTAGTAGAGGCCCCTCCGGTCCCACCCGCGGCCCCCGAGAAGCCAGTGGAGGATGAAGAAGTCCCCCAGGCTGAAGCCCCTGCGCCCGCCGGAGCCGCGGCCGTCGCGGTTGGCGGTCATCAGCGCGATCAGAATCAGGACGAAGACGACGAAGTAGACGACCAGCATGACGGCCGTCCAGATCTTGAAGCCGACCTTGAAGGCCGACCAGGCGACTCTGCGGAAGCGCGCCCGGAACGGTTCCGCGTCCCGTTCGATGAGCGTGGGATCGAACCGGTAGAGGAGGTCGCCCGAATCGGAGACCTCGAGGTGGCCGCGGTGCGTCTCCAGGAGGGACCTCAGGGCGACCTCGGCCTCGTGGTCCGGCAATCCGGTGGCGGAGACGACATCGCCGACGGTGGCGCGTCCCTGAAGGCCACGGAGGGCGGAGATGACCGTGCTGTCGGGGCGATGGGGGGCAGCTGTGATGGGGTCGAGCACGTGTGATATCCTGGAAGAATGAGGTGGATGCCGTCTACGATAGCCCATAGGCGGCAGTCCTGCGGTTATTGCACGGGTTCCCGTCGCCGTGTGCCGGGTCTTGAGCGGCGAGCGACCCGCAGCCTAGGATCAAGGTCTGCGATCCCCCCTGCCCAGGAGCCGTCCCATGAGACGCCGAGACTTCCTCGCCACCTCCGCCGCCGCAGCCGCCGGATCCAGTCTCATCGGATGCCGGCCTCCCGAAACCGCGGGCGCGGTCACCTCCGGCGGCGGGCAATGGGGCCCGGCCGGAGATTCGAACGTCCCTGGCCTGCTCGGACCCGCGCACCGGGCCGTGTGGGGGGCGCGGGGCGTGACGGCGGCCGCCGACTACTACGCCTCGCTCGCCGGCACGACGATCATGATGCAGGGCGGGAATGCCGTGGACGCCATCGTGGCCGCGTCGGCCATGCTCAACGTCTCCGAGCCCTACATGTCCGGCATCGGGGGCTTCGGCGGCTTCATGCTCATCTACCTCGCCGAGGAGAACCGGGTCGTCGGACTCGACGCGCTCGGCAAGTCGCCCGCCGCCTCGTCTCCGGCGACGATGACGCTCGACGACTTCGCCGCGGGGGCTACAAGGCGCCCATCGTGCCCGGCGCCTTCAAGGGCTGGGCCGCCGCCCTCGAACGCTACGGGACGATGAGTCTGGGCGACGTATTCGAGCCCGCGATCCGCCTCGCCGAGGACGGGTTCGTCGTCTCGCGCTTCGACGAGATCCACACGAACGGCGCTGCTGCCGAGAAGCTGGGGCAGTTCCCGTCGACCACCCGTGTGATGTTCCCGAACGGCCGCCCCCCTCGCATGGGCGAGATCATCCGGCAACCCGACCTCGCCGCGAGCATGCGCCGCCTCGCCCGCGAAGGCGCGGAAGACTTCTACAGGGGGGAGATCGGCGAGCGCGTCGTCTCCTTCCTCGCCGAGAACGGCGGCCACATGACGATGGGCGACCTGGAGTCGTACGACGTCACGTGGAAGGAACCGATCACGACGACCTTCCAGGGGCACGACCTGTACGCGATGCCGCCGGGCTCGTGCGGAATGTCGATGTTCCAGGCGCTCAACATCATGGACGGATTCGACCTCGCGAACATGGACCTCTACGGTTCGGAGTTCGCACACCTGTGGCTCGAGGCGTACCGGCTCGCCCTCATCGACGACGACCGCTACAACACGGGGAAGGAAGATGTCGAAATCCCCGTCGACATGATCATCTCGAAGGAATATGCCGACGAGCAGCGGGCCGGGATCGACCCCGCCCGCATCGCCTCCTTCGCCGGGGCCCCGCTCCCCTTCTTCGGCACGACGAGCCTCTCTTCCGCGGATCGTTGGGGGAACGCGGTCGCCTTCACGCAGTCGCTCGTGAGCGGCTACGGGAGCGGCGTCATCGCCGGCGACACCGGCATCTTCCTCAACAACGGCCACACCTTCGGCTTCGTCCTCGAAGAGGGGCACGTCAATCACCTCGAGGGCGGCCGGAAGGCGAAGGGCGTGATGACGCCGTGCGTGGTCATGAAGGACGGGAATCTCGTGGCGGCCATCGGCGCCGCGGGCGGCTACACGATCCCGCAGACGGTGGGGCAGGTGATCACGAAGCTGACGACGGGCGGTATGGACATACAGCTCGCGATCGCCTCTCCGCGCATGTGCCTCAACCGGGGCGGGGGACGCACGCCGATCCCGGAGGATTCGGTCACGTACCTGGAGGCGGGCTTCCCGCCCGAGGTGTACGGAGAACTCGAGGACCGCGGCCACTACCTGGCCGAGCCCGGAAACCCCGGCGGCGTGCAGGGCGTGTACCGCGACGCGGAGACCGGCGCCCTCGCCGGTGGATCCGACCCGCGCCGGGACGGCCACGCCATCGCCTGGTAGGGCTCCAACCCGCGGTATCGGCGGCGTGCTCGGAAGTGTGCGCCGCCGTGGCGGCAGCCGGGCGTCAACGGAGGTCTTGAGCGGCGAGCGACTCGGGGTCTAGGATCAGAGGTTGCGATCCCCCCTGCCCAGGAGTCGAGTCATGAAGCGCCGAGACTTCCTCGCCACCTCCGCCGCGGCCGCCGCCGGATCCGGTCTGATCGCTTGCCGCGCCCCCGAGACGGCCGCCGCGCCCCCCGACGGGATCGGACAATGGGGCCCCGCCGGAGATTCGAACGTCCCCGGCCTGCTCGGGCCCGCGCACGGGACCGTGTGGGGCCGCCGCGGCGTGACGGCCGCTGCCGACTACTACGCCTCGCTCGCCGGCACGACGATCATGATGCAGGGCGGGAACGCGATCGACGCGATCGTCGCCGCCTCCGCCACGCTCAACGTCTCCGAGCCCTACATGTCCGGGCTCGGCGGCTTCGGCGGCTTCATGCTCATCTACCTGGCGGAGGAGAACCGGGTCGTCGGCCTGGACGCGCTCGGACGGGCGCCCGCGGCCTCCTCGGCGAGCACGATCGCGCCCGATGACGTCGAAATGGGCTACAAGGCGCCGATCGTACCCGGCGCCTTCAAGGGTTGGGCCGCCGTGCTCGAGCGCTACGGGACGATGAGCCTCGGCGACGTGTTCGAGCCCGCGATCCAGCTCGCCGAGGATGGCTTCGTCATCTCGAAGTTCGATGAACTCCACACCACCGGGAGCGCGGACAAGCTCGGGAATTACCCGTCGAGCACGCGGATCATGTTCCCGAACGGCCGTCCGCCGCGCATGGGCGAGATCATCAGGCAGCCCGAACTTGCGGCGAGCATGCGACGGCTCGCGCGCGAGGGCGCCGACGACTTCTACAGGGGCGAGATCGGAGATCGCATCGTCGCCTTCCTCGCCGAGAACGGCGGCCACATGACGAAGGCCGATCTCGAGAGCTACGAGGTCGCGTGGAGGGAGCCCATCACGACGACCTTCCAGGGACACGACCTGTACGCCATGCCGCCGGGATCGTGCGGGATGACGATGTTCCAGGCGCTGAACATCATGGACGGCTTCGATCTCGCGAACATGGATCTTTACGGCTCCGAGTTCGCCCACCTGTGGCTGGAGGCGAACCGCCTCGCCCTGATCGACGACGAACGGTACAACACCGGGAACGAAGACGCCGAGATTCCCGTCGACACGATCATCTCGAAGGAATACGCGGACGAGCAGAGGGCAACGATCGATCCCGCGCGCATCGCGTCCTTCTCGGGCGCCCCGCTCCCGTTCTTCGGGACGACGAGCCTCTCCTCCGCCGACCGCTGGGGGAACGCCGTCGCCTTCACCCAGTCTCTCGTCGCCCTCTACGGGAGCGGCGTGATCGCGGGCGACACGGGAATCTTCCTCAACAACGGCCACATGTTCGGCTTTTCCCTCGAGGAAGGGCACGTCAACTACATCGCGGGCGGCCAGAAGGCGAAGGGCGTGATGACGCCGTGCGTGGTCATGAAGGACGGGAATCTCGTCGCGGCCGTCGGCGCCGCGGGCGGCTACACGATCCCTCAGACCGTGGGGCAGGTGATCACGAAGCTGACGGCAGGCGGGATGGACATGCAGCTCGCGATCGCGTCGCCCCGCATGTGTCTGAACCGGGGTGGCGGCCTGACGCCGATTCCGGAGGATTCCGTCACGTACCTGGAGGCGGGTTTTCCACCGGACGTGTACGGGGAATTGGCGGACCGCGGCCACTACCTTGTCGAGCCCGGCAACCTCGGCGGCGTACAGGGCGTGTACCGGGATGCGGAGACGGGCGCCCTCGCCGGCGGATCGGATCCGCGCCGCGACGGCCACGCGATCGCGTGGTGAGCCCGGGGCGGCCCCTCACCGCGGCAGGGGCGCTGGCGGTGCCGGTTGCGCTCGCCGGTCTCGCCTGCGGGGACGGCGCCTCCACCGCCGCCGTCGATCGCGCGGGCGAGGCTCCCGTGAGCGCGCTCACGCGCAACCAGGCGCTTCACGTCCCCATGCGCGACGGCGTGCGTATCGCCGTCGACGTGTGGCTGCCCGACGGCATCCAGCCGGGGGACCGGCTCCCGGCCATGATGCGGGCGACCCGTTACTGGCGCGCGCGGGGAGAGGTCGGCGTCCCCCTCGGGGAGACCTCGAACTTCGCCGAGGCGGAGCGCTGGAACCGCGCCGGGTACGCGCTCGTCCTCGTGGACGGCCGGGGAAGCGGGGCCTCGTTCGGGATCCGCCGCTTCGAACTCGCCGAAGACGAGGTCACCGACTACGGAGAGGTCGCGGACTGGATCGCCGACCAGCCCTGGTCGAACGGGCGCGTGGGCGCCTACGGGGTCTCCTACGCCGGAAACACGGCCGAAATGCTGGCCGTGAGCCGCAGCCCCGCCGTGAAGGCGGTCGCGCCCCTCTTCAACGACTTCGACAACTTCGGTCACCTCATCTTTCCCGGAGGGGTCCTCACGGTCGGCTTTCTCGAGGACTGGTCGAACCGCACGCGCATGCAGGACCTGAACGACATCTGCGGCCTGTCCGACGCGGTGGGGGCCGCCTGCGACGAGGTGCGGAGCCGGGTCACCGGCGTGAAGCCCGTCGACGCGGACATCGATGGGTCGCTGCTCGCGGCCGCGGTGGCGGAGCACCAGGCCAATACCGTGCCCTTCGAGGCGGCGCTGGAGTACGAGTTCCGGGACGACCCCTTCGGCCCCTACGGCGAGACGAACGTCGGGCACCGCCGCAGTCCCTCCGGTCACCTGCCGCAGATCGAGGAATCCGGCGTGGCCATGTTCATCCGCGTGGGGTGGCAGGATGCCGCCACGGTGAACGGAACGCTCGGCCGCTACAACACGATCTCCAACGCCCAGCAGGTCTACATCGGCCCGTGGGACCACGGGGCCCGCAACGACACGGACCCCTTCAAGGCGGACGACACGCCCGTTGCCCCCGACGCGGACGCACGGTTCGAGCAACTCGTGGCGTTCTTCGACGCACACCTGAAGGAGGACGGATCAGGGGAGACGCCGACCGAGATCCGCTACTACACGCTCGGCGCCGACCGCTGGACGCGGACGGAGCGCTGGCCGCCGGAGGGCTTCGACGAAGTGACCTGGTACTTCCGCGAGGGAGGCATGCTATCGACGGAAGCTCCCGCCTCGGAAGCGGGGGAGGATCCCTACACCGTCGATTTCACCGCCACGACGGGGACCCGCAACCGCTGGTACACGAACGGCGGGGGCGGCGATGTCGTGTACGGCGACCGCCGCGCGGAGGACGAGAAGCTGCTGACCTACACGAGCGCTCCGCTACCGGTCGATACCGAGGTCACGGGCCACCCCGTCGTCACCCTGCACCTGGCATCCACCGAGACGGACGGCGCCTTCATCGTCTATCTGGAAGACGTCGCTCCGGACGGCACCGTGCGGTACATCACCGAGGGACAGCTCCGCGGCGTCATGCGGGCGGTCACGGAGGATCCTCCGCTGTACCGGAAGTACGGACCGCACCGCAGCGAGTCACGCGAGGACGTGCTTCCGCTCGTGCCCGGGGAGGTCGCGGAACTGAGCTTCGACCTGTGGGCGACCTCGGTGCTGTTCCGGGCCGGCCACCGCATCCGGGTCGCCATCGCCGGCGCGGACGCGGACACCTTCCTCCGCTATCCCCGCGACGGGAGCGTCCCGGAGTGGACGGTGCAGCGCAACAGCGTGTCCGCATCCCGGATCGTTCTGCCCACGAGAGGTGACTGACTCCGCCTCAGGGGATGACGCCGCGCGTCGTGCTCATCTGCATGGACATCGGCATCCCGCCGGCGGTGAGGTCCATCGCCAGCACGCGGTCGTGGCTCTGAAGTCGGCTTCGGCCCGCATCGAAGATGGCGGTCCCACTGACCGTGCCGGTGCCAGCGACCGGCATCCCGCCGGCGTTTCCCGACATCGTGAGCGTGCCCTCGATCGATATCTCCGCGAGATCTCCGTCGAGACCCGCAAGCGTGTACGCGATGTCCGTCTCCATCGTCAGCGTGCCGCCCCCTGCGGCCGGCATTTCGGCTGTCCCCTGCCCCGACCAGGAGTCGCCCGGGCTCACCTCGCCTTCGGGAAGCTCGAAGAAACTGCTGTCGAGCATTGCGCGCACCACAACCTCCCCGGCGGGCGACAAGGTCCCGGCGTCCGTCAATCCCGTCACTCGGTGCCGCGCATCCAGGCCGAACGCATAGCTCATTCCCGAGAGGTCGGGTGCGCCCATCCCGGGCATCGCCGCCGTTGATGCGGACGAGTCGACGACCGCCTGGATCTCGATGGCGTCGCCCGCCACGCTTGCAATCGTCTCCGTCCGGTAGATCTGCTGCGTGGACATCACGGCTCCGGCCATCGATGTTTCCAACTCGATGACGTACCGGGAGACCTGTCCCTCGTCCGGCATCAGGCGAAGCATCGTCGCTTGCCCATGGAGGGGCGCCGCGCAAGCGGCGGCAATGGCGGCCACGGCCGCCGTTCGAGTCAAGGCTCTCATTCTCATTCGGGTCATTGGTTCTCCCTGGTTCTCCCTCGTTCTCCCACGCTCGCCGGCATGCGCCCTCGACCGCCAAAGCGGTCGAAACTTGCGCGACCGGGCGCGGATGTGCCACGGCCCCGTGAGCGATATACCTCGCGTTACCCCGGAGTTGAGACGGGATTCATGGCCGCGCGGATACATGACGCATGGCTCCGAAGATCCTCGAACTCCCGGCCAGCGAACGTCCGCGGGAGCGGCTCCGCCGCTTCAGCCCCGACGCGCTCTCGACGACGGAACTGCTCGCCGTCGTGCTCGGCGCGGGCGCGGCGGGCCGCTCGGCCGTGGATGTCGCCGGGCGGCTGCTCGCGGACTTCGGCGGTTCGCTGCGCGAGATGGGGCGGGCGGAGCCGGCTGAACTCGAGCGGACCGGGGGAGTCGGACCCGCCCGTTCGGCCGCCGTGGCCGCGGCGCTCGCGCTTGGGCGGCGCCAGGCGGCTGAACCCGCCCGCGCCAGTGCGCGCATCCGCAGTCCCGCCGACGTGTTCGGCCGCCTCGGCCCCCTGCTGCGCGATCGTCGGCAGGAAGAGTTCTGGGTCATCTACCTCGATACGCAGAGCCAGGTGCTGCTCGAGCGGCGACTCACCGTGGGGCTCCTGAACAGCTCGCTCGTCCACCCGCGAGAAGTATTCGCGCCGGCGATCGCCACGGCCTCGGCCTCCGTCATCCTCGCCCACAACCACCCGAGCGGCGAGCCCGAACCGTCGCCCGAGGACATCGCCGTGACCTGCCAACTCGTCGAGAGCGGCCGGCTCCTCGGCATCCCTGTCCGCGACCACATCATCCTCGGCGACCGGGCCTACGTCAGCCTTCGCGAACGCGGCGTCTGCTAAACGTCGCGTCTCCCACGCAACACTCGCTCTCGGCCGGCCCGCGCCGAAATCGCACGCTACTGCTACCTTTACAGGTTGCCCGGGCCATTGGATCGCGGCCGTTCGGGCGTTGGCGTCTCAGGGACGGAGCGCGAAGCGTGGAGAGCAGCCTCAAGCGGGAAGTCGGCCGGGCCGCGCCGGGAGCGGGCCCGCGCTCGCTGCTGCCCGCGGACTTCATGAAGGCGATCGAGGGCCACGAGGACCGGCTCGACCTGGATCTGCTCGCGCTTGCGTTCCAGTACAGCCTGGAGAAACACGAGGGCCAGAAGCGTCGCTCCGGCGAGGATTACATTCGCCACTGCGTGGAAGTGGCCAAGATCCTCATCGAGATCCGGCTCGACACGGTGAGCATCGCGGCCTCGCTCCTCCACGATGTGGTGGAGGACACGGATACCACCGTGGACGAGATCCGGACCGAGTTCGGCGAGGAAATCGCCCTCATCGTGGACGGCCTCACGAAGATCGCGCTGTTCGCGTTCGGCTCCATGGCGGAACGGCAGGTCGAGACCTACCGCAAGCTCCTCCTCTCCATGGCTCGCGATGCGCGCGTGATCATGGTGAAGCTCGCGGACCGCCTTCACAACATGCGGACGCTGGAGCACATGCCGGTCGGCGCCCGCGAGCGGATCGCGCTCGAGACCCGGGAGATCTACGCACCCCTGGCCCACCGTCTCGGAGTGGCCCGTCTCAAGTGGGAACTCGAGGATCTCGCCTTCAAGTTCCTGGAGCCCAAGGGGTACCGGAAGCTCGTCAAGGAGGTCAACGCCACACGGGACGAACGCGAGGAACTGATCCGGCGCATGGAGGAGCCGCTGCGGACCGAACTGAACGCCGCGGGGATGGATTGCGAGGTCACGGGCCGGCCGAAGCACCTGTGGTCCATCTACGGGAAGATGGTCAAGCGAGACACGCCTTACGAGGAGGTGTACGACACGCTCGCGATGCGCATCCTGGTGGACTCGGTGCGCGACTGCTACCACGCGCTCGGGATCGTGCACAACAAGTGGACGCCGCTCACGGAACGCTTTCACGACTTCATCGCCACGCCGAAGTCGAACATGTACCAGAGCCTGCACACGACGATCTTCGGTCCCGGCGGGGCGCTGTACGAGATCCAGATCCGAACCCGCGAAATGCACCGCACGGCCGAGTACGGGATCGCGGCCCACTGGCGCTACAAGGAGGGTCGATCCGGGGACGAGGTCGACGACGAACTCGCGTGGTTCCGCCAGGTGCTCGAGTGGCAGCAGGAGACGCGCGAGCCCGAGGAATTCATGGAGTTCCTCCGCATCGATCTGTTCCAGGACGAGATCTTCGTCTTCACGCCGGCGGGAGACGTCAAGCAGTTGCCGAAGGGGGCCACGCCCATCGACTTCGCCTTCGCCGTTCACACCGAGGTCGGGTTGCGCTGCAAGGGCGCGAAGGTGAACGAACGGATCGCCCCGCTCAGCCGCCCGCTCCGGAACGGGGACACCGTACATATCCTGACCTCCGATTCGCAGACGCCGAGCCGGGACTGGCTGGGTTTCGTGCGGAGCAGCAAGGCCCGCCACGAGATCCGGCAATGGATCCGCGATGAGGAGCAGGAATCCGCTCTCCGGCTGGGGAAGGACATCGTTCAACGGGAGTGGAGGCGCCGCCGCCGCGGAAAGGTGGATGAGGCGGCCCTCAAGGCCGCTTGCGACACGTTGGGCTACGACGGAACCGACGCCCTCTATGCGGCCGCGGGCCGCGGGGACGTGGGGCTCACGCGCGTGATGCGGGCGATCCTCCCGGAGGTCATCCCGGACGTGCCGCAGAAGAGTCCGAGTCCGCTTCACAAGCTGGTGGACAAGGTCTGGGGCGGGAGCGGTCAGGGGATCCGGATCCAGGGGATGGAAAACCTCATGGTGCGCTATTCCCAGTGCTGCCAGCCGGTCCCCGGGGACAGGGTCATCGGCTACATCACGCGCGGCCGCGGCGTTTCCATCCACCGGCAGGATTGTCCGAACGTCCTGAACCTCTCCAACGCCCCGGAACGCCGGGTGGAAATCGAGTGGCAGGCGCACGGAGAGCGCCGATTCCTGATCCGCATCGTCATGGAGGGGACGGATCGCCACGGTCTGTTCGCGGACATCGCGCGCGCGGTCAGCGACACGGGCACGAACATTCAGTCGGCCGACATCAAGGGGGTCGAGGGAGGGATGCGCGGGCAGTTCGTCGTCGAAGTCGAGAACCTGAACCACCTGCAGAAGGTCATGCGCAAGGTGCAGGGCGTGAAGGGTGTGATCTCCGTCGAACGGAAGGAGTCATTCGGGGAGAGCGGGCTCACCATCGAGTGACCGGCTGACCGAGACCATGCCCCCCTTCGACCTGCAGCTTCCATTCGAGCCGATGGGCGACCAGCCCACCGCGATCCGTGAGTTGGCCGAAGGCGTGCGCCGCGGCGACAAGTGGCAGACACTCCTCGGCGTGACCGGCAGCGGCAAGACCGTGACGCTGGCGGCGATGATTGCGGAAGTCAATCGTCCGACGCTGGTCATGAGCCATAACAAGACGCTCGCCGCTCAGTTGTATGGGGAACTGCGGCAATTCTTTCCTCGCAACGCCGTCGAATATTTCATCTCCTATTACGACTACTATCAGCCCGAGGCCTATGTTCCCGCGACGGATACTTTCATAGAAAAGGATGCGTCTATCAATGAAGACATAGACCGATTGCGGCTCCGGGCCACGTCCGCCCTCATGGAACGGCGGGATGTGATTGTCGTTGCCTCCGTGTCCGCCATCTACGGCCTCGGGGATCCGGTCGGCTACCGCGAACTCATGCTCACGCTGAGCGAGGGTCAGGAGATCTCCCGCCGGGAGATCCTCTCCGGGCTCGTGCAGATCCAGTATTCGCGGAACGATCTGGATTTTGTGCGCGGCACCTTCCGCGTGCGGGGCGATGTGATCGAAATCCTGCCGGCGTATGAGGAGCAGGGCGTCAGGGTCGAGATGTGGGGCGACGCGATCGAACGCATCTCGAAGATCGATCCGATGACCGGCGTCACGATCACGCGCCTGCCCGAGACCTCGATCTATCCGGCCACCCACTACGCGACGCTCGGCCATCGGCTGGAGGAGGCCCGGCACGCGATCTACGTGGAGTTGGAGGAGCGACTGCTGCACCTCCGGCAGGAGGGCCGGCTCCTCGAAGCGCAACGCCTGGAGCAGCGCACGCGATTCGATCTCGAGATGCTGACGGAAGTGGGGTTCTGTCCCGGGATCGAGAACTACAGCCGACACCTGGACGGCCGGGCGCCCGGCAGCCGTCCCTACTGCCTCCTCGATTATTTTCCGGATGATCATGTCGTGGTCGTGGACGAGTCCCATGTATCGATCCCGCAGATCGGCGGCATGTACGAGGGGGATCGGAGTCGAAAGACGACGCTGGTCGAGTTCGGTTTTCGGCTCCCTTCCGCGCTGGACAACCGGCCGCTGTCGTTCCGGGAATGGGAAGACCTCGTGCCGAGCGCGATCTTCGTCAGCGCGACGCCGGGCGAGCACGAGTTGCGGAAGAGCGGCGGCGTCGTCGTTGAGCAGTTGATTCGGCCGACGGGATTGCTGGATCCGGAAGTGGAGGTGCGGCCGGTCCGCGGACAGGTGGACGACCTGCTTGGCGAGATTCGCCGGCGGACGGAACGGCGCGAGCGCGTGCTCGTGACGACGCTCACGAAGCGGATGGCGGAAGACCTCTCGGAGTTTCTCGCGGCGCGGGGCGTGCGGGTGCGCTACATGCACTCGGACATTGCGGCGATCGACCGTGTGAAGATCCTCCGCGATCTGCGGCTGGGGACGTTCGATGTCCTGGTCGGGATCAACCTGCTGCGAGAGGGCCTCGATCTGCCGGAGGTCTCCCTCGTCGCGATCCTCGACGCGGACAAGGAGGGCTTCCTTCGTTCGGATCGGTCGCTCGTGCAGACGATCGGGCGCGCGGCCCGGCACCTCGCGGGGAAAGCGATTCTGTACGCCGACAAGGTGACGGATTCGATGCGGCGGGCGATGGATGAGACGGCGCGCCGCCGTGAAGTGCAGGCGGAATACAACCGGGAGCACGGCATCGAGCCGCGCTCGATCGTGAAGTCGGTGAGGGAGATCCGATTCTCGACCGCGGTGGCCGATGCCCGGGAGGCGCAGCCCGCGGTGTACGAGCGGGAAAGCTCCTACGAGGAACTGTCGCCGGAGGCGCTGGCCGAAGTGATCGAGAAGGACATGCGCGCCGCGGCGGCGGCGCTCGACTTCGAGACGGCGGCCCGACTGCGAGACGAACTGTTCGAGATCCGCGCCCGGATCGGCGACGGGAAGGGGGCGCGACCGCCGGGGTTGCCGATCTCCGCGGGGGATCCGGCATGAGGAGCACCGTGCTGGACGAGGCGGGACTCGTGCGCTGGGGGCGGGAGGTGGGCGCGGTCGCGAGTCGCGAGGGGATCTTCGTCGCGCTCACCGGACCGCTCGGCGCCGGGAAGACGCGACTCACACAGGCGGCGTGCGCCGGAGCGGGCGTGGGCGAAGCCGTGACGAGCCCGACCTACACGCTCGTCCACTGGTATGCCGGCGGTCGAGGGCCGGTCGGGCACGCGGACCTGTACCGTCTCCGCGATCCGTCCGAACTCCTCGCCCTCGGGTGGGAGGAGCTCGAAGCCCACCCCGGGGCGGTCTTCGTCGAGTGGGCGGAGCGAGCCGGGGACGAGCTTCCGATGGACCGCTGGGAAGTTCGGCTCGAGTTTGCCGACGGGGCCGACGGTGCCGCGGATGCGCTGCGGCGGGTGACGGCGCGCGGGCTGGGCCGCGTCGCGCCGGTTCCCGATCCGGGTCCGTACGCCGATGGGGCGGAGACGTCCGCGTGCTGAGTCTGGCGCTGGAGACGAGTACGAGCCTCGGCAGCATCGCGGTGGGCGACGGCGACACCTTGATCTCGGAATGTGCGCTGGCCGTACGTGCGACGCACTCGGAGACTGTGCTCGACGAGGTGGAGCGCATGCTCACGCGCGCCCGGATCGGCGTCGACGGCATTGAACGCGTGATCATCGGGGCGGGGCCGGGCTCCTTCACCGGCGTGCGGATCGCGGCTTCGCTGGCGAAGGGCTGGTGTCACGCGAGGAGTGTGCCGCTCTTCGCGTATTCGAGCCTTCGCTCCGTCGCCGCCTCCGCAGGGCGTACACGCGTTTGCGCGCTGTTCGACGCTCGGCGGGGTGAAGTGTACGGCGCCGCCTACGCCGACGGGCCGCTGGAGGCCCCGATCCGCGGGCCGGAGGCGTGCGACATCGATCGCTGGATCGAGGGGCTGGAGGATCGCGGATCATGGTCCTTCGCCGGGGAAGGCGCGATCCGGCACCGCGCCAGGATCGAGGCTCGCGGCGCGAGGGTGCTCCCCGCGTTTCTCGGCGTACCGCGCGCGGGCGCGCTCCTGTGGCTGGCCGAGAGGCTTCCGGCCGGCCGTGTCATGGACGTCGACGCGTGGGAACCCCGCTACGTCCGGAGTTCGGGAGCCGAACGCCAGGTCGGACGCCTTGGCGGACCCCGGTAGGCGGACCCTTCGAATCCGACCGCTCCTCGAGTCGGATCTCGCACAGGTCACGGCGATCGAGGAGGCCTGTTTCACCGCCCCCTGGTCCGAACGAACGTTCAGGAACCTGCTGCGGCGCCCCGACGCGTTTCTCCTCTCCGCCGTGTACGAAGCCTTGTACGAAGAGGAGCGTGTCGCGGGCTACGCCGCCGTGTGGTTCGTCGGGCGGGAGGCGGAATTGGGGGACCTCGCCGTGGCCCCGGGCGATCGCCGGCGCGGCATCGGGGGCGAATTGGTGACAGCGGTTCTCGAGGAAGCGCGGAGCCGGGGCGTCGTCCGGATCTTCCTCCAGGTGCGCGAGGGGAACCAAAGTGCACAGGGCCTCTACCGAAGCCGGGGATTCGAGATCGTCGGGCGGCGTCGCGGATACTATGCGGGTCCGAAGGAAGACGCTCTCATCATGCGGCGATTGCTGGTCCGTTGATCGTTTTCCGTTACTTTGATCCCCTTCGTCAGCACCACCATGTTAGCACCACCATGAACCTTCGAGTCGATCAGCGGGGAGGCGGGAATGGCGCGCAGTCTGAACAAGGCAACACTCATCGGAAACCTGGGCGCGGACCCGGAAGTGCGATCGACGAACACGGGCACGCGGGTGGCGACGCTCTCAGTCGCGACCAGCCGCCGGTGGACGACCCGCGCCGGTGACCAACAGGAAAAGACGGAGTGGCATCGGGTGGTCTGCTGGGACCGCCTTGCCGAGATCTGCGAGCAGTACCTGCGCAAGGGCGACCGCGTCTACGTGGAGGGCCGGATCGAGTACCGGCAGTGGGAGGGCCAGGATGGTCAGAAGCGGTATACGACCGAGATCCGCGCGCTCGAGATGATCATGCTCGGGAGCAGCGGTGGCGGCGGAGAGAGCTATTCGGCGGCGGAACCGCGGCAGGAGCGTTCGGATTTCTCGGAGTTCTCCAACCGGTCCGTCGCGGGTGAGGACGATCTCCCCTTCTGAGGCGCCTGGCGCCGCGACCGCTTCCGCCGACGCGCTCGTCGCGGTGGGACTCAGCCACCGGACGGCCCCCATCGACATCCGCGAGCGTTTCGCGCTCGGCGAACGGCGACGGGCCGAGTGGGTCGAGAACCTGACGGCCCGACCGGGCGTCTCCGAGTGCGTCGTGCTTTCCACCTGCAACCGGACGGAATGCTACCTGGCGGGAAGTGACGCGGGAGCACTCGACCGCCTCGGACGCGAGGCGCTATGCGGGGTTTCGGGCCTGGGGCCCGCGGGGGATTCGTATCTGGCCACGCTCGAAGGGGCGAGCGCCGTCCGCCACCTGTTCCGCGTGACGGGCGGACTGGAATCGCTCATCGTCGGCGAACCGCAGATTCAGGGCCAGGTCCGGGGCGCCTACCAGGATGGACGTCCCATGGTGGGGCCCGTGCTGCATCGCCTGTTCCAGTCGGCCCTCGAGGTCGGCGGGCGCATACGGGCGGACACGTTGATCGCGAGCGGCGTGACTTCGATCCCCGGCGCGGCGGTCGGCCTCGCCCGGAAGGTGTTCGGCTCACTCGGCGACCGTCGCGTGCTCGTGCTCGGGACCGGCGAAATGGGGAGACTCACGGTGCAGTGCCTGAAGCGGGAGGGGGCGAGGCGCGTGTTCCTCGCGAGCCGCGACCCGGCCCGTGCCGAGCGCGTGAGCCGGCCTCTCGACGCGCTCCCGATGCGAAGGAGTGCGGCGCTGGAGGCCCTGGATCGCGTGGATCTCGTCGTCGCCTGCACGGAGTCGGAGGCGGCCTTCGTCCGGGCCGGACACGCCCGGAGCCCACGCACGGGGCGCGCGCCGCTCGTGATCCTCGACATCGCCGTGCCCCGCAACGTCGATCCGGGCGTGGCCGACATCTCCGACGTGTTCCTGTACAACATCGACGACCTGCGGCAGGTCGTGGACCGGGCCCGGGCGGCTCGCGAGTGTGAGCGCGAGCGCGCGGAGGCGATCATCGAGCGGCAGGTCGCAAAATACAGGGCCTGGCGTCGGGGTCGGCGCGCCGACCCGGCGGTGCGGGCGCTGAGGAACACCGCTCGCGAACTCGTAGCCGACGCCCTCGCCGCCCGCGCCCCGGCCCCCGGCGACGCCGACGCAGCCCTGCGGCTGGCGAGCCAGGCGGCGCTCAACAAGGTTCTGCATGGGCCGACACGCGCGATCCGGTGGCTCGCGGAACGATCCGACGGCGAGGAGTGTCTTCGTCGGATGGAACCGTGGCTTGGCGGGGAGGTGAGGGAAGTGAGGAGGGAACGGATGAGCCCGGACAGGGTGCAGGGGGGGCGCACGTGATGGCAGGGATCGGGATCGGGGTCGGAGGGGGGCTGGAGATCGTGCAGGATCTTTCTGCTCGCGTGATCGATTCCCCCCTCGACATGATCCTGGGCGCGACCCTGCCCACGAAGATCATCCTCACCGTGCTCGCCGCCTTCTCGCTCGTGTCCTGGGTTCTCATCATCTGGAAGTTCCGGGAGTTGCGCGCCGTGAACGCGCGGGCGGACGACTTCGTGTTCGCCATGGCGGGGGCCAACGGCCTCGTGGACCTCAACGACGCGCTGGCGGAACTGGACGACTCCGCCTTCAGACGGGTGTTCCGCGAGGGGATCGCCTTCTTTTCCGAACTGCGTCCGGGCGCGCTCGATACCACGCACGTGGGGGACGGGTTGAGCCCCACGCAGCTCGAAGCGCTGTGGCTGGTGCTCGAGAAGAGCCTCTCGGAGGAGAAGGATGAACTCGCGCACGGGCTGCCCTGGCTCGCGATCATCGGCTCCGTGAGTCCCCTCCTCGGCCTCATGGGGACCGTCGTCGGCGTCATGAACTCGTTCATCGGGATCACATCGCAGGGTTCGGCGAACATCGCGGCGGTCGCGCCGGGCATCGCGGAGGCGCTCACGACCACGGTCGCGGGGCTGGCCGTCGCGATTCCCGCGGTCATCGCGTACAACCACTATGCTTCCCGCCTGCGTCTCTTCGTGGGAGAACTGGAAGGGTTCGCGAGCGAGTTCGTGGGGACGCTGGCGCGCGAGGGCCGCCTGTGAGCCGGCGCCCCGAAGGCCGGAGGAGGAGGACCGCCGGATGAGGACCGCGGCATGAAAAGGCGCTTCACGCAGCAGGCCGACGGGATCGGCGTCGTGGCGGAGATCAACGTCACCAGCCTCGTCGACGTCGCGTTCACCCTCCTCATCATCTTCATGATCACGGCGCCCATTCTCCAGGGCGGCATCGAAGTCGACCTGCCGGAGGGCGTCTCGGCGCCGCTCAGCGCCGCCGACGCGCTCGTGGTCTCGATCGACGCGGACGGGCAGATCTACGTGGATGACGCGCCGGTGACGTGGGAAGAGTTCGATGCCGCGCTCCCCCTGGCGCTCGACCGCTTCGAATCCGACCAGGTGTTTCTGAGGGCGGATGGCGATCTCGCCCTCAGGCAGGCGACCCGGGTGATGGGTCGAATTCAGGATGCCGGAGCCGTCCTGAACATCGTCACCGACCCGGACCCGAGCCGGCGCAGTCCATGAGCCTGCGCGGAGGGGCGGAAGCCGGGCGCGGGCGCCGGCGCGCATGGCGGCGCGGAGGGCCGCAGCGTCACGGACGTCCGCCCAGGCGGGCCTTGTACGGGTCGCTCTGCGTCCACGGAGGCATCGTCGTGCTCGCCCTGCTCGGCGACGTGGTGATACGCCCGGCCGAAATGCCCAGGACCATGCGGGTGAACATGGTCGCTTTCGCTCCGGAGGATGCGCCGGTCCGCGTCGATCCCTCGCCGCCCGAGGTCGCGGAAGAGGAGAACCGGCCGCCTCCCCCCGAACCGACGCCGGATCCGGTGCCGCAGGTGGAGACGCCCACGGTGGAGGCCGAGGTTCAGATCGAGCGCGAGGCGGAGCCGGAACCCGCGCGCACCGAGGAAGTCGGCGAGGAAGTGCGCAGCATCCGGATCGCCGGCGAGGCCTCGGCGTGGCCCGAATACGGCGAGAACATCATCCGTCAGATCCAGCGCCGTTGGCGGCCCCCCGTCGGGGCGCGCGAGCTTCGGGCCGAGGTCTACTTCATCATCCACCGGGACGGGCGGGTGACGGGGTTCGAGTGGGTGGCGAAATCCGGGAGCCTGATCTTCGATACGCAGGCGATGGGAGCCGTGGAATCGGCGGGCCGCGACCGGGCCTTCGGCCCGCTTCCCGACGACTTCCCGGCCGACGCGCTTGCCGTCTCGTTCTTCTTCGATCCGAGCACTCGCTGAATGGACGGATCGAGGATCCTTCGTCGACGCCGTGCCGCCGCGTGGGGACTCCGGGTCGCCGCCGCGGCGCTCGCCCTGGTTGCTGCGGTGCTGGCGCCGGCGTCGTCGCCGCTCGAAGGCCAGGAGGGGGGGGCGCTCCGCCTGGGGCTCACCTACGAGGCCGGCTACGTGCCGGGCATGGTCGTCGCGCCCGTCTCCACGAGCGCCGGATTCGAGGAACTGGGCGCGGCCGTCGGCGAGATTCTTCGCACGGACCTCGAGTATTCCGACCGGTTCGACATCCTCGCGGTGCCCGACACGGCCACCCTGAGCGCCCCCCCGAACTACGCGCTCTGGAACCAGCTCGAGGCGGTGTGGCTCGTGACCTCGGACATCTCCGTCGCACCGGGGACTCAGACGCCGCTCCTGAGGGTCAGCCTGCACGATGTCGTGTACGGGAACCTCGAGAACGTCCAGGCGTTCAGTCTGCCCTCCATGGACGCGACCGATTTCCGAATGTCGGTCCACCGGGTCTCCGACCGGATCGTCTCCTGGGCGACGGGAGGCCAGCGCGGCATCGCGGCGACCCGGATCGCCCTGCGCCGGAGGGATGGCGACGGGTCGTCCTACCTGGTGCTCATCGACAGCGATGGCCGGAACCCGCAGCGGATCGAGACCGGAGGGCGCAACGTCTTTTCGCCCGCCTTCTCGCCGGACGCGAGCCGCATCGCGTACACGATCCAGGATGAGACGGGGTACTTTTCGCTCGTGGAGATGAATCTCATCACGGGGAGCCGCCGAACGGTCGTGTCCGGGAGGCTCATTCAGACGCCGACCTGGACACCGGACGGGCGGCTGGCGTACGCGGAAGGCGTCGGCGGCACGACGCGTATCGTGGTCGAGGGCGATGCGCCGCTGACGGAGGGACGGATCCAGTCACTGAATCCCAGTTTTTCGCCGGATGGGGAGTCGCTGGCGTACGAGGCCGATCCGGCCAATGAACAGCAGGTTTACGTGCGTCGCGTCGCGGGAGGCCCGGCCCGCCGCGTCAGCATCTACCATCCGCGGGAGGATACGAACGCGGCCGGCCCGGACTGGTCGCCCAACGGCGACCGAATCGCCTATTCCGCGCTGAGCGACCGCCGCTGGCAGATCTTCACGGTGAACCCCGACGGCACCGACCGGCGCATGCTGACGCGGCGCGGCGAGAGCGAGGATCCCAGCTGGGCGCCCGATGGCCGTCACCTCGTCTTTTCGTCGCTCGACTCACAGGGCTCGACCGTGTGGATCCTCGACGTGTTTACGGGAAGGTCCCGGCCCCTGACGGCGGGACGGCTCGATGGTCTCCCGGACTGGTCGCCCCCCATCCCGCCGGGCCGATGACCGGGGTCATCCGGCGGGTTGCGACTTGACGGGTCTTTGATAGGTTACGAATCCGTGTTGAAACCGGGATCGGGCCAGCGTTTTGAGCGCCGGCGTTCGCCCTGTCCTCGCCGAATTTTCGTCCCGCGACTCGTAAACAAGGAGACCTCGATGCGGCTGAGCCACCGATTCGCTCCCATGCTTCTCGTTGCACTTCTGGCGACTGCGTGTAGCGGCAACCCGGAACCGGAACCGGTGCCCCCGCCACCGCCGCCCCCTCCGCCCCCGGTCGTGGATGACAGCGCGCAGCGCGAGGCGGCCGCGTCCCGGCTCTGCGACCAGGCGATGGCGGCCATGGAGGAGGGAGACTTCGCCACCGCGCGCCGATTGCTCGAGCAGGCCGTAAGCGACTATCCCGGCACGACGTGCGCGGAGTCCGCGCCCGCGGACATCGAGCGCGCGATGGACGGCGAGGCGATCGTGGCCCGGATTCACTTCGACTACAACGAATCCGAGATCACCGACGCTTCCGCCACGATCCTGCAGAGCAAGGCGGACGCGCTGCGGGATCGGCCCGGCATCCGCCTCCGGGTCGAGGGTCATTGCGACGAGAGGGGCTCCCTGGAGTACAACCAGGCGCTCGGCCTGGAGAGGGCCCAGGCCGCGGTCGACTATCTCTCCAGCCTCGGGCTGGACGCCGGCCGTTTCGATGTCGTGACGTTCGGGGAGGAGATGCCGCTGGCCCGGGGAAGCAACGAGTCGGCCTGGCGGCAGAATCGTCGCGGTGAGTTCGTCATCACGGACGGAGATATCTAGATGCGGAAGGCGGCGGTCGCCGTGCTGTTGAGCGTCGCGGCCGCCGCCTGCGCGTCCAGGGGCGATGTCGAGACGATGGGGGACGCCCTGCGGGATGAAATCGCGGGTCTCGCCGAGGGTCAGCGCCGGCTGGCCGATGCGGTTCAGGCGGACCTGGAATCGATCGAGAGTTCGAGCGAGCGCCGGGAGACCACGGGTCGGGGAGAAGTCGAACGCCTGATCCGGCGGATCGAGGGTTTCTTCGAGCAGCTGATCGAGATGTCCGCCCAGAACAACCAGTTGCTCAACGACATCTACGAGATTCAGCGCCGCCTGGGCACTCCCTCGCCGATGGGTTTCCCCGCGCCGGCCGGGGAGGGTCCGCCCGCCGGGGGCCGGACGGTCACCGAAGCGAACCCCGGCCCTGCCGCCGCGTCCGGGTCCGAAGAGGCGTCCCAGTTCTACGAGTTGGCGCTCGATATGTACCAGCGCGGCAACCTGGAGACCGCCCGCGACGCCTTCCGCGATTTTCTCGCCGTCTACGGCGGCAACGAGTTCGCGCCGGACGCCCAGTATTGGGTGGCGCGGACCTATGAGGACGCAGACGATCCCGGCGGTGCGCTCGAGGAATACCGCCGGCTCACGGAACTCTATCCGGATTCGAGCCGGGCTCCCGCGGCGCTCTTTCAAAGAGCGATGATCGAGGCGGGACGGGGCAACACGGCGGTGGCGAGGCGGTTGTTCGCCCAGATCGAGAGCGGCTATCCGAACAGCCCCGAGGCGCCTGAGGCCCGCCGGGAACGCGAGAAGCTGGGCGGCTAGCTCTGCGACATGACACTCGTCGTCCGGTGACCGCAGGCTAGCGTGCAGTGCCCCCGCTGCAACCACCTGGAGGCGCGGGTCGTCGACTCCCGCACGAGTCGCGGCGGCCGGGCCACGCGCCGCCGGCGCGAGTGCCTCTCCTGCGGCGAACGCTTCACGACGTACGAGCAGGTCGAGGAGGAGCCCCTGCTCGTCATGAAGAAGGATGGCGGCTCGGAGACCTACGATCGCGGGAAGCTCCTCGCCTCCATCCGCGTGGCCTGCGCGAAGCGACCCGTATCGAACCGCGATATCGAGTCTCTCGTTGACGAAGTCGAGGAACAGTTGGCGGCCGCGGACCAGCGGGATGTGGCCAGCCTGCGGCTGGGCGAACTCGTGATGGAGCGGCTCCGCGCCATGGACCAGGTGGCGTACGTGCGTTTCGCCAGCGTGTACCGGAACTTCCAGGACACCACGGAGTTCATGGAGGAAGTGCGACAACTGCTGCGACGCGCCGGGCACAGTGCGGCGGGGCAGGTCGATCTGTTCTCAGCAGGAGGCGACCAGAGCGGATGAGGCTGCGGCCACAGACCCCGGGTGCGACCGATCAGGCGGAGATGCCCTTCCTGGATCACCTGGATGAGCTTCGCACTCGCCTGATCCGGGCGCTCCTCGCGCTTCTTGTCGGCATGGTCGTCGGGCTCGTGGCCGTCACGCAGTGGGACGTACTCGGAATCGTCGAACGGCCGATCGCGGCACTCCTCCCGGGCGAGAACCTGAACTTCTCGAATGTGGTGACTCCCTTCGTCATCACGCTGAAGCTCGGGTTCATCGTGGGACTTCTCGCCGTCTTCCCGTACCTCGTCTGGCAGGCCTGGGCTTTCCTGGCTCCGGCCCTGTACGAGAGGGAGCGCAAGTTTGCCATTCCCGCGATAGCCGCCGGAACCGTCCTCTTCGGCGCCGGCATCGCGATGGCGTATTTCCTGGTGCTCCCGTTGGGGCTCAGGGTGCTTCTGACGCTCTACAGCGAGCAGCTCAACCCCGTCATCATGATCAACGAGTATCTGACCTTCTCGATCAGACTGATGCTGGCGTTCGGCTTCATCTTCGAGCTTCCGGTCGTTCTTGTCTTTCTCTCGCTGCTCGGGATCGTGACGCCGGAGGGGCTCGCGAAGTACCGGCGGCACGCGATCGTCGGCATGGCCGTGATCTCGGCGTTCCTCACGCCGGCCGAGCCCTACTCGATGCTCGCGATGATGGTCCCGATGATGCTGCTTTACGAGGCTTCCATCATCATTACGAAGGTGCTCCGGCGGCGCCGGCAGGAGCGGGAGGCGGAGCAGACCTCCGGGGAAGGAAGTTCCGACTGAGGCTGCGCACGCTCCTGGCGCTGGCGGTCCTGCTCGGCGGTCTCGGCGCAACCGAAACGGCGCGCGCCGCGCCCGCGGGCGCCCGCCCGCTCCAGTTCACCGCTCGGGCGGATACCGACACGGTCGTGGTCGCGGGGCGAGACTCCCTGCCGCGGGACTCCACCGCGCGGGACACGCTGGACATCCCCGTGGCGGACTCCGCCGCGGCCGGCGACTCCGCAGCCGTCGGGGATTCCGCAGCGGCCGACGATTCCACCGCCGTGAGCGACCCAGCCGCGGTCGGCGACTCGGCCGCCGCGGCGGTCCCCGCGCTTCCGGACTCGGCCGCCGCGGACACCGTCGATGCCGGCCCGACGGACCCGCCCTTCCCGCAACAGGACGACATCTTCGGACAGCTCCTCGGAGAACCGGGCTATCAGGCTGTCCGATACCAGGGGCGCGAGGTCGATCTGGACGTCGACCGGCAGCGTGTGCAGCTCACGCGAGAGGCACAGGTGATGTACGAGCAGTCCACCATCGATGCGGACACGATCACCTACGAGGCGGGTCTGCAGTTCGTGACGGGCTGCGGCAACATTTCGCTCACCGGGGAAGGGGAGAACGTCATCTCCGACGAGTGTCTGAACTACGACGTTTCCGCCACCAAGGGCACCGTCGCGGATGCGCGAACCTCGTTCGCCCAGCAGGGGGCGGACTGGTTCATCCGGGGCCTCATGACCATGCGCGGCTCCGGCACCGCCTTCGTCGAGACCGGGAACTTCACCTCGTGCGAAGCCGACGAACCGCACTACTACTTCCGCGCCGGGCAGATCAAGGTTGTGTCGGACGACATCGTCGTGGCCTGGCCCGTGACCCTCTACATCCAGAATGTGCCGGTCGCCTGGCTCCCGTTCTTCGCGCAGGACATTCGCGAAGAACGCAGGAGCGGCTTTCTGCCTCCGCGCTTCGGGTTCAACGATGTCGTCGCATCCTCCACCAACGCCCGCCGGAGCATCACCGACTTCGGGTATTACTTCGCGTTGAACGATTTCATGGATGCGCAGGCGACGGCCGACTGGTTCAGCGGACGGTTCACGCGCCTCAACGGGGCGGTCCGATACCGCTCGATCAAGAAGTTCTTCCGCGGGAATGTCATCGCGAGCTACAGCTTCGGGAACGAGAAGACGCTGCAGTTCCAGATGCGGCACCGCCACGAGTTGACCCCCGTCACGGATATCCGCGTCAACGCCAACTTCATCTCGAACACCACCGTCTTCGAGCGTCAGACCTTCGACCCGACGATTCAGACGCAGCGTATCGCGTCGGATGTCGGCGTCCAGCACCGGTTCCCCTTCGCGTCCGTCAACCTGAGCGGAAGCCGGCGCCAGGATCTGGGGGCGCAGAAGGGGCGGACGGACCTCACGCTGCCCAAGCTTCAGATGACCTTCTCCCCCCTGACCCTCTTCCGCGCGCCGCGCAACCGCAGCGGGCCGTTCAACAATATCGTCGTCAACGGCGGTTTCTCCGCTTCGCGCCTGGACCGGACCCAGGAGGAGGACGACGGCAGGAGAACCGAAGTTGCGTCCGCGAACAGCGCCATCCGAATCGGCTCCTTCGGGGTCAGCGGCAGGACGAATTTCAACCGGAACACGGTACTTCCGTTCCAGCCGCTGCCCGGCGCCGACACCACCGCATCCGCGGTGTCCGGGAGCGTTTCGAAGCTGGACTACGGAGCGCAGGCGGACTACCAGATCGACCTCATCGGGAGCACGACGCTTCGTCCCACGCTGAGCGTGGACGCGAGCCGGTTCCAGTCGGATGACACGAACGGAGAGTTCATCACCGCGCCGACGCGTCTCCGCTTCGGAGCCGCCGTGTCCACCGATGTCTACGGGTTTCTCCCCGGCGTCGGGCCGTTCGAGCGGATCCGCCACAAGGTCTCGCCACGCTTTCACTACGACTATTCGCCGGCCGTGCAGGCCTCCGATTCGCTGCTGTCGATCCCCGGGTTCCCGGTGTCGAATGCCAAGGAGGAGAATCGGCTTCGCATCACGCTGAACCAGACCTTCGAAGCCAAGCTGCGCGAAGAAGTCGAACTCGACGCCGAAGCGGAAGCGCTCCTGGAGGGCCGCTCGCTCGAAGCCGACTCGACCGGCCAGGAGCCTGGCGCGGCCGCGTCCGAGGCGGATTCCCTCGCCGCGGCCGGAGATTCGGTCGGGGTTCAGGCGCCGGAGACCGAAGCGGCCGAAGCAGGTCCCGCCGAAGAGGATCCCGCCGAAACGGCCGGCGGGGTGGCCGACGCCGCGCAGGAGGCGATGGCCCGCGCCGGAGGGGACCCGGCGGATCCCGACGCGCCGCGCCGCGCCCAACCGCGCCGGAACGTCGTTCTCCTGGGCATCAACTCGAGCCCTCTCACCTTCGACTGGTCCCGCGAGGATGAGTCGCCGCTGACGACGGACCGCTGGTCGCACCGCGTCAACTCGGACCTGCTGAGGGGACTGTCTCTGAACATGTCTCTCGACCTGTTCGAGGGCACCGGGCAGGATCGGATGTTCGCCCCCATCCTGTCGAGCCTGACGGGCAGCTTCACGTTCAGCTCAGCCAGCGGTCTCGGCGGGCTGCTCGGACTGGGCGGCGGGGGTGGAGGGAGTGGCACCGCTGGAGCCGCGACCCAGAGCCGCCTGCGGAATGCGGCCGATTCCCGATACCGGCTGCAGAGTTTCGACGAGAATCCGGATCCGGCGGACCCCGGCCTGCGGGCCGGCGGCCCGTGGACGCTGGCGCTGACCTATTCGCTTCAGCGCGGCCGGGAGGAGCAGAGTTCACAGGACCGGCAGTCGCTCAACGCGGTCCTCTCACTCAATCCGACGCCGAGTTGGCGTCTCGCGTGGCGGACGACGTACAACCTCACGAACAAGCAGTTCGGGGAGCACCTCATCACGCTCGACCGCGCCCTGCACCGGTGGATCGCGACCTTCATGTTCGCCCGCTCGCCGAACGGGAACTTCATCTTCCAGATGAGCGTCAGCCTCCAGGACGCCCCCGATATCAAGTTCGACTACGACCAGCAGACGCAGGACGGCCAGCGCGGTTTCGGTTCCGGCGGGTCGGGCCTCGGGCGCTTTTGACATTCCTCTCGGGGCTCCCGACATTCCCGTGCACTTCATGCGCGATTCGCGCGCCGAGGAGGGTATGCTCCCGACCACCGCCATCGATCTGGAACAAGTCCGCCTGCCCGTAGCGGACCGGCTCCTTGCCGTCGAGCGCGAGCTGCGCGGGATGGCGCCATCGGGATTCGAGGCCCTCGACGAGGTGGGCGACTACCTGTTTGCGCGCTCCGGGAAGCTCCTGCGGCCCACCCTGCTCCTCCTCGCCAACGGCGTGGGAGGGCGCCCCTCCCCGGATGCCGTGAAGCTGGCGGCCATCGTCGAATTGCTGCATGTGGCGACCCTCGTACACGATGATGCGGTCGATCACTCCGCGAGGCGAAGAGGCCGGCCCACCGTCAACCACCGCTGGACGCACCAGGTCGCGATCATCGCGGGCGACTACCTCTATTCGCGCGCGGTCATCGAGGTCGTCGCGCTCGGCAAGCTCGAACAGGTCGCCCTCCTCGCCCACACGGCGAACCGCATGACGATCGGGGAAATGCGGCAGCTCGTACTCCACGATGGCCTCGACTTCACGCGCGCTGACTACGAGAGGCTGTGCGAACACAAGACGGCTTCCCTGATGTCCGCGGCGTGCGAACTCGGGACGCTGTCCGGGGCGCCGCAATATCGGGACGCCATGCGCGCGTACGGCCATCACCTTGGGATGGCGTTCCAGATCGTCGACGATCTGCTCGACTATTCATCGTCGACTCGAGTGATGGGCAAACCGCGGGGGCAGGACCTGCAGGAACACAAGGTAACGTTGCCCCTGATCGCCGCTCTGCCCAAGATGGAGTGGGGGGAGCGACGCGCCGTCGAGGGGCTCTTCGCGGACCCGGAGCCCTCCCCGGAGGCCGTGCAGGAGATCGTGGATCTCGTGGAAGCGCATGGAGGCGTGGAGACGGCCCGCGAGGAGGCGCGGTCGCGGGCGGGCCGGGCCCGGGACCAGCTCCGGCGCTTACCGGCGAGTCCGTGCCTGGAAGCGTTGAGCCTCGCCGTGGATTACGTCGTCGAGAGAGTACGGTAGCGAGTGAACTTCGCAAGCAGACGCAGTCGCTCCCCGATCCGCCTGATCCTCATCATCGCGGGGGGATTTGTGCTCGGGGGGCTGCTCACCGAACTCATGGCGGTTACGTTGCCCCCATCAGCGGCGCGTCAGTTCTTCATTACAACGGTCGCGGCTTCACTGCAGCCGCTTGCATTCGATCTCAAGGTGCTCGCCTTCACGCTGGGGCCGATCGTCCTGCGCCTGAACGTGCTGAGCGTCGTCGGGGTCGTGCTCGTCGCCTGGTTCGCCCGGTCGCTTCTCTGACCGGGACACGGGAGATGAGCCACAACCAAGGAGTCTGAGATGTTCGGTCTGAGCCCATGGGAGTTGCTGCTTGTTTTCCTCGCTATCCTGCTCCTCTTCGGCGCGAAGCGGCTTCCCGAGATCGGGAGTTCTCTCGGCCGGGGGATCCGTGAGTTCAAGGGCTCGATCAAGGAGGTCGAAGGCGACGTGCGGGCCGAGATCACGGGGGACACCGCGCCTCCGTCGGCGGCCTCCGCCACCAAGGAGACCGCGCAGGCCCGCTCCGCCAACTCCGAACACTAGTCGTATCGCCGGCCGATAGCCGGCGTACCCGGCGGGGGCCGAGCCGGTCGTCAGCGGTTCGGGATCAGAAGCCCGGGATCATGGGCTGGGCCTCCTGCTGCAGGAGGAGCCTCGCGCGATGGTCCTCGACGACCGTGTCTTCGCGAAGCGCAGCCAGCCACTTCTGCACGTACTGCTGGGAACGCTCGAAGCTCAGCTGCCCCAGCACGGCGTCGCGGACTTCCTCGAACCCGTCCCGCGTGGCCGCTTCGCGCTCCAGAACCTCCACGACGACCACCGCATCTCCGGCGTCGAGAACGCCGCTGAACTCGCCGACCTCGGCCCCGAACCCGAAGCCGACCGCCTCCGTGCCCTGACCCAGTCCCGGGACGAAATCGCCCCGGCGGAATGATCCGGTCTCCTCGACCGACCAACCGAGTTCCTCCGCCGCCTCATCGAGAGGACGTCCGGCCGCGACCGCGTCGAGCAGGCCGCCGGCCAGTTCGGCGGCCCGTTCCTTCTTCTTCTCCACGAGCAGTTCCGCGCGAATCCCGATCTCGGCCTCCTCGAACGGAATCGTGCTCTCGTCCCGCCGTCCGAGAAGTTCGACCAGGTGAAACCCCGCCGGGTTCTCGAACGAGTCCGACAGGTCTCCGATCTCGCTCTCGGGGCCCAGGGCCCACTCCCTCGCCACCCCCAGCTGGCCGGCGCCCGGAATGAAGTCCACTCCGTCCAGGAGTTGCACGTCGGTGCGGATCGTCACTCCCAGGGAGTCGCCGGCGGTCAGGAGGTCGGTGCGTAGCGCAAGGTCCTCCAGGTCGTCGAGGAGCGTGAACACCGAGTCCTCGGTGGCGCCGGAAATCTCGAACGGAACGTAGATCTGGCGCAGCGCCAGGGAGTCCGCGGTGCGCTCGTCGACCTGCAGGACGTGCAGCCCGAACGGCGTCTCGACCGGATCCGTGACCTGTCCAAGCGGGGCGTCCGCGGCCACTTCGGCGAGCCGCGGGTCGAAGGCGCTCATCGGACGCTTGCCCATGAAACCGCCCTCGGCGCCGGAGATGGAGTCCGCGGACTCCGCGGTCGCCACCTCGGCGAAGTCCTCGCCTCCCCGCACGCGATCCGCGAGTTCGGCGGCACGTTCGCGGGCGGCGACCGAGTCGGCGACGGAGGGTCGGAGCGAGATGCTGACCATGTTCACGCGGGCGCTGGCCGGCCGAATGAGCTCGTCCACGCGTTCGTCGTAGACCCGCCGGATCTCATCCTCCGAAACGGCGACCTGGGAGTCCGCCACGGTCTGGCCCGGATCGACCCGCACGAAGCGGACGCGGGCCCGCTCGTTGGTATCCCGATAGAACCGCCACGCTTCTTCCTCGGATACGTAGATCCCGCTCTGGACGAGCGTCTGCAGCTTCGCGCGCGGAAGGATGGAGCGGTAGTAGTTCTCGATCTGCAGCAGTTGCGTTTCATCCGTCGCGGGGTCCGTGAAGAACCGGCGGTACTTGTCGATGTCGAACTGCCCATCCGTTTGGAACCCGGGGTAGCTCAACATCTCCTGCGGTGGCTGGGTGAGAAATGCCTGCCGAACCTCCGCGTCGGACACGGTGACCCCGAGCCGATCCAGCTCCGCCTGGATCAGCGTCGCGCCGATCAGGCTCTCCCAGGCCCGTTCGGTCACGACGCGCACATCCTCGTCCGTCATGCCACGGTCGGCCGCGCGGCTCAACGCGAGCTGGTTCTGGAGGAAGATGTTCCACTCGTTGTAGCGGACGTCCTGTCCTCCGACCTGCCCCACGACGGGATTGACCTGCCCGCCGAGGTTCCCTCCCTGCATCGCGTTGATCCCGTCGAACACCAGCCAGCCCACGAAGGCTGCAGCCATGATGCCCATCACGATGCTCGCGCTGCCGCGCATCTTCCGCATGAACATTAGACGCCGAACCCACCTTCTCGTCTTGAATCGAGTCGCCCGAACGCGGCCGCGCCGGGGCCGGAACGCGAGCGGCCGTCCTGGCAGGCCGCTGGTTCCGTGATCGGCCGAAAACGTACGCCGGCCCAGCGTTCCGGGCAACGAAAGGCGCAAGCCCCGCCGCATTCCCGCGACGTTCGTTGACAACCGAAAAAAATGGTCGGTATGTTGCCGGGGACCGGGTCGGAAGGCCCGAACCTGCCGCTTTTCTCCCTGCGAAGCCTGTGGCCGCCGACGACCAGACCGTGGAGATCGAAAAACTCCTGCGCTACGGCGAATTGGAGTCGCGCACCCACACGTTCGCGCGTCTCGCCGAGTTGTACCGGCAAGCCGGGGAGCGCGAGCGCGCGCTGAGCGTGATCCGGGATGGGCTGAGGGAACACCCGTACTATCTGGACGCGCGCCTGCTCCACGCCCGCGTGCTGCTCGAACTCGGAGACGACGAGGCGGCGCGAGTCGAATTCGAGCACATCCTGACGCTCGATTCGGCGAACCCTCTCGCCTGCATCGCGCTGGGCGTCGAGCGCGTCGAGACGGGGGCGGGCGGTCCCGGCGCCGCCGCTTCGGCGAACGACTGGCTGGAGGAACTCGAGGAAGCCTGGCGAAGCGACGAAGCCGACGCGCGGCCCGCTCCGGGGGGCGAGGCGTCGGACTCCGCCGCCGTTCCGCCCGGGGGGATCGAAACCTCCACGCTGGCCGGGCTGTATGCGAGCCAGGGCCTCTTCGACCGCGCCATCGCCGTGTACGAGCAGATGCTCGCGCGCGACCCGGACAACGCCGATCTCATCGCCGTGCTCGCCGAGGTGCGTCGTCGCGCGGAGGAGGCCGACGAACAATCCCCCCGTCGCCCCGCGGCCACCTCGACCGGAACGCCGCGGGACGCCCCGCCCGCCGCGGGCGGGACGGAGGTGGCGGACCCGGCGGTCGCCCCCGAGTCGATCGGCGAGCAGCTGCGCCGGATCCTCGATGGCGAAGCTCCCGCGAGACCGGACTGAGCGGGTGGGCGAGCCGGCCCGCATCGGCGTCCTGAACGGACCGAACCTCAATCTCCTGGGGAGCCGCGAACCCCACCATTACGGCACCCGGACGCTGGCCGAGATCGAGTCGCTGCTGCGGGAGCGCGCGGGCGCGGACGGCGTTTCGCTCACGTTCTTCCAGTCCAACGACGAAGGCGAGATCGTGGACTGGGTGCAGGCGAACACCGGCGCGGTGGATGCGTGGCTCGTCAACGCCGCCGCCCTGACCCACACGAGCGTGGCGCTCCGCGACGCCCTCGACGGCTCCGGCCGTCCCTTCGTCGAGGTCCACCTCTCCAACGTGTTCGCTCGCGAGCCGTTCCGGCACACGTCGCTCCTCTCCGACCTCGCGATCGGCGTCATCGCCGGATTCCGGGCCTCGAGCTACCTGTTCGGTCTCGAGGCGCTCATCCGGCATCTTCGCGGGAGCGCCGGGGCGGGAGCGGAGTGACGCCGCCGGACGCGCGGCGCCTTCGGCTCGAAGCGACGACGAAGGCCGCCGACCGCCGGTCGGTCCTCGTAACCGCCCGATCCAGCGTCCGCTACCTGAGCGGGTTCACGGGTTCCGCCGGGGTTCTGTGGATCCCCCTTGAAGGTCCGCCGGTGCTCGTCACGGACTTTCGGTACGAGGAGCAGGTGGGCGTCGAAGTGACGGATCCGATCCGCACCCATATCAGCCGCGATGGGTGGATCCGCGGCGTCGCCGACGTGGCGGCGGACGCGGCGGGGCCCATCGCATTCGAGGCCGAGGGCCTGACGGTGGCCGACCACGAGTCTCTCCGCGACGCGCTCCCCGATATCGCCTTCGTCCCGCTCGGCGATCTCGTCCGGACGTTGCGGCAGGTGAAGAGCCGCGACGAGGTGGACGCCATCGAACGTGCGGTCGAGGTGGCGGAAGGTGCGTTCCACCGGTTGTTGTCGACGATGGAGTGGTCCGCCGCTCCGAGCGAACGCGAGATCGCGACCGCGCTCGAGATGGAACTCCGCCGCGGGGGCTCGGAGCCGCTCCCGTTCGACCCCATCGTCGCGGCGGGAGAACGCTCCGCGCTTCCCCACGCGACACCCACGGACCGGCGCGTCGAGCCCGGCGATCTCCTCCTCATCGACTTCGGCGCCCGCGTCGACGGCTACTGCAGCGACCTCACGCGCACCTTCGTGCGAGGGACGCCAGAGCCGTGGCAGGCGACCCTCCACGAGCAGGTACTCGAGGCTCAGGCGAAGGCGCTCGAAACCGTGGGCAACGGGGTCGCCTGCCGGATTGTGGACCTGGCCGTGCGAGCGACGTTCGCGCGCCAAGACATGGACGGCTTCTTCGGCCACGGCACGGGGCACGGGATCGGACTCGACGTGCACGAGGGCCCCAGCCTCTCGTCCCGCTCCGACGACGTCCTGGAGGCGGGAAACGTGGTGACAGTGGAACCGGGCTTGTATCTTCCCGGTCGCGGCGGCGTGCGCATCGAGGACGATGTGCGGATCGGGGAGGCCGGTGTCCGCACGCTGACCCGCCTTCCACGCGCCCTTGTCCGGCTCTAGCAGGATACCATGGCAGATACTTCGGATTTTCGTCGAGGGATGGTGATCGAACTCAAGGGCACCCTCTACTCGATCACCTATTTCCAGCACGTCAAGCCGGGCAAGGGCGGGGCCTTCGTCCGCACGAAGCTCAAGGACGTGATGGAGGGAGGAGTGATCGACAAGACCTTCCGGGCCGGAGAAAAGGTCAGGGAGGTGCGCCTGGAACGGCGGCCCGTGCAGTACAGCTACACGGACGGCCAGCTGTACTACTTCATGAACATGGAAACCTTCGAGCAGATTCCGATGTCGGAAGATCAGATCGGGGAAGACCAGCTCCAGTATCTGGAGGAGAACATGGAGTGCCAGAGCCTCACCCGCGACGGCGTCGTGCTCGCGATCGAACTGCCGCAGTTCGTCGAGTTGGAGATTGTCGAGACGGACCCCGGAGTGCGGGGGGACACGGCCCAGGGCGGAACGAAGCCGGCGCGGTTGGTGGCCGGCGCCGTGATCCAGGTGCCGCTCTTCCTCGAGATCGGCGATGTCGTGCGCGTCGACAGGACGGAAAACAAGTACATCACGCGGGTGACCTGACCATGGACCTGGATTGGCTGAAGGGACTCATCGAGTTGGTCGAGGACTCCGGCGTGGATGGCCTCGACATCGAGCTTGTCGGCTCGGACACGGGAGACCCGACCCGCGTCAGGATCCGAAAGTCCCCGCGCCTGGCGGCGGCGGTACCCGCGGCGGCCGTGCCTGCGGCGGCGGTACCCGCGGCGGCCGGCAGCGTGGAGGTCGCGCAGGCTCCGGCCGCCGCCGCCTCCCCACCGGCCGAGACGGCGCCCGCGTCGGGGCTGTTCGAGGTGCTCTCGCCCATGGTCGGCACCTTCTACCGCGCGCCCGCCACCGACGCCGACCCCTTCGTATCCGTGGGAGACCGGGTGGAGGCCGGCCAGACGCTCTGCATCCTCGAAGCGATGAAGCTCATGAACGAGCTTCAGTCGGATGTCGCCGGCGTCGTGAGGGAGATTGCGGTCGACAACGCCGAGCCGGTGGAGTACGGCGCGCTGCTCTTCCGCATCGAGCCCGACTGAAGCCGCGGCCGGACGCATGTTCCGCAAGATCCTGATCGCCAACCGCGGCGAGATCGCGCTCCGCATCCTGCGCGCGTGCCGTGAACTCGATATCCGAACGGTCGCGGTGTATTCGGAGGCCGACCACGACTCGCTCCATGTCCGCTTTTCCGACGAGGACATTTGTATCGGGCCGCCGGTCGGGCGCGAGAGCTACCTGAATATCCCGCAGATCCTCGCCGCGGCCGAAATCACGGGCGCCGACGCCATTCATCCCGGTTACGGCTTCCTGGCGGAGAACGCCGAGTTCGCGGAGATCTGCGGACGGAGCGGTCTCGTGTTCATCGGGCCCACGCCGGAGCAGATCCGCCGCATGGGGGACAAGGCGGAGGCGCGAAAGACGATGATCGAGGCGGGCGTCCCCGTGGTCCCGGGCTCGCCGGAGCCTGTCGACGACGAGACGGAGGCCTTGGAGGAAGCCCGCCGCATCGGGTTCCCGGTCATGATCAAGGCGGCCGCCGGCGGTGGAGGGAAGGGCATGCGGGCCGCCTTCGAGGAAGCGGAGTTCCGGAACCTCTTCGCCATGGCGCGTAACGAGGCGGAGGCCAACTTCGGCGATTCGACCGTGTATCTCGAGAAGCTCATCGAGCGGCCCCGTCACGTGGAGGTCCAGATCGTCGGCGACCGCCACGGGCGCGTGATGCACCTCGGGGAACGCGACTGCTCGAGCCAGCGGCGGCACCAGAAGCTGGTGGAGGAGGCGCCGAGTCCGGCCGTCACGCCGGAGCTTCGCGAGGCGATGGGAGCGGCGGCGATCCTCGGGGCGAAGGCCATCGGGTACCAGAGCACGGGGACGGTGGAGTTTCTGCTCGCGCCGGATGGCCAGTTCTATTTCATGGAGATGAACACGCGGATCCAGGTCGAGCACCCCGTGACCGAACTCGTGACTTCGGTCGACCTCATCAAGGAGCAGATCCGGATCGCGGCCGGAGAGAAGCTGGCCATCCCTCAGCCGATCGAGTTCCAGGGGCACGCGATCGAGTGCCGGATCAACGCCGAGGATCCCGAGCAGGGCTTCCGCCCCTCGCCCGGCACGGTCACGGCGTTTCACGCACCGGGAGGTCCCGGCGTGCGCGTGGACACGCACATCTACGCCGGCTACATCGTCCCTCCGTTCTACGACTCGCTGCTCGCCAAACTCATCGTCTGGGGCCGGACGCGCGAAGAGGCGCGGATCCGCGCCTACCATGCGCTCGAGGAGTTCATCCTCGAAGGGGTTCACACGACGGTTCCCTTCCTCCGCAAGGTGCTCGCCCATCCCGATTTCGTCTCGGGGAACATCGACACGGGGTTCGTCGAGCGGTTCCTGACCCGCTCGTGAGCGGCGATCGCCCGTGAGCGCGATCGATGTGCTGTGGCTTCCCGGAGAACTCGCGATCGACCCCCCGCGCGGACGCGCGACGATCGTCATCGATGTGATCCGGGCGACGACGAGCATCGCGACCGCCCTCGCGGCCGGAGCCGACCGTGTGATTCCGGTGCCGACCGTCGAGAAGGCTCGGAAGGAGGCGGCGCGAGACGGGGAGGCGCTCCTGTGCGGGGAGCGGCGAGGCCGCGTGAGCATGGACGACGCGTGGTGCGCGGGCCATCTTGTAGGGCGGCTGGTCCAGACGGTCGCGGAGGCCGAACTGACCGATGGCGCACGGGCCGCGCAGGCCCTCTCCGCCCGACTGGGACCGCCGACGGCGACCGGTCTCGCCGGCACCGCGGCAGGCCGGGCGTTGCGCGCGATCGGCCGGTCCGCGGATCTGGCGGCTTGCGCGAGACTGGATGATCTCGAGGTCGTGCCGGTCTGGCGAGGGGGCGCTCTCGTTGGCAGTCGGGGCGGGGAGGATGCGTGATGGTGGATGAACGGCAACGGCGCGAGGTGCTGGGCGTCGCGCTGATCTTGCTCGGCCTCCTGGTGGCGTTCGCGCTGCTGTCTCCGTTATTCACCGGGGGGGGCAACTGGATCGGGCCGGCCGGGGCACTGCTTCACGACAACCTCGAGAGGGCCGTCGGAGCCCTTTCGCCGCTCCTCGCGGTTCCGGCGTTCATGTGGGGCCTGCGTTTCCTCGGGTGGGGCGATCCGGCCCGGGCCCTCCGCTGGTCCATCCTCACCGTGGCGCTGCTTGCGGCTCTTCCGTCGCTGTACTGGCTCATCGCCGCGCCGGGACCCGCCGCCGGGGGCAATATCGGCTGGTTGGGAGAGACCGCCGGGGCCGGCCTCGCACAGGTGTTCGGCCGTCTCGGCGGTGCGCTCCTCGCCACGGGCGTCCTCGTGCTCACACTGTTCGTCACCATGAGTTGGTCCTTGACCAGCGCCGTGACGGCAGGGGGACGCTCGCTCGGCCGCGGCGTCGCAGCCGCCGCCGGCGCGGTCCTCGGGCTCGGTCGCTCCTTCGCCGGCGCCGGGCGGAGGTCCCGTCCGCCGCGGTCGCCGTCGGGTCTCCCGCGGCCGCCCGCGCGTCTCCCGCGGCCGCCCGCAAAGCCCGATCCGCCGAGCGAAGCGAAGACGAGGGCGGCGGCCCGGCGCGGCCGCGCCGCGAAAAGGCGGAAGTCCGCGGAGTCGAAGCGGGCGCAGCCCGACCCCGCGGGGGCGGATCCGGAGCAGGAGCGGGAGCCGGAGCCGGAGGACGAGGCGCCTCCCGTTCCCGAACTGGAGGAAACCGGCGATCCCGGCTCCCCGGATGTCCCGCCGATTCACCTGTTCGACGCGCCGTCGGGGCAGGGCAGCGGCCTCGGCGTGCGCGATCTCGACCGGCTCGGCGAGGTCCTCATCGAGAAGCTCGCCACCTTCCGCGTGGCCGGCGAGATCGGCGGCTGGACCACGGGCCCCGTCGTGACGCAGTTCGAAGTCGTCCCGGCGCCCGGCGTGAAGGTGGGACAGATCTCCGCCCGCGCGGACGACATTGCGCTAGCACTCAAGGCGCCGTCCGTCCGGATCGTGGCGCCGATCCCCGGCAAGGGCGCCGTCGGCGTCGAGGTGCCCAACCCGGCGTCGGAGATGGTGCTCGTGCGCGAAATACTGGAGAGCCCGTCGTATCGCCGGGGGCGCCAGATGCTCCCCCTCGCACTCGGCCGCGACCTCTCCGGCAAGCCGACGTGCGCGGATCTGACCCGGATGCCGCACCTCCTCATCGCCGGCCAGACCGGATCCGGGAAGTCGGTGTGCATCAATGCCCTCATCACGAGCCTCGTGGGCCGGTACACGCCGGCCGAACTCCGTCTCCTGATGGTGGATCCGAAGATGGTGGAGTTGTCCGTCTACGGAGATCTCCCGCACCTCCGCCACCCGGTCATCACGGACAACGAAGAGGCCGCGTCCGTCCTGAAGTGGGCGGTCTACGAGATGAAGCGCCGTTTCGGACTGCTCTCGGCGAACGGGTGCCGGAACATCGCGGAGTTCAACGGACGAATCACGGGCGGGCGCGAGGTCTTCCTCCCGAAGCGCGGCGTCATGGATGAGCCGGCGCTCTACGATGAGGGTCCGCTCCCGTACATCGTCCTCATCATCGACGAACTGGCGGATCTCATGATGACGGTACAGTCCGAGGTCGAGACGCCGCTCGCGATGCTGGCCCAGAAGGCCAGGGCGGTCGGGATCCACCTCGTGCTCGCCACGCAGCGGCCCTCGGTCAACGTCCTCACCGGCCTCATCAAGGCGAACATCCCGAGCCGAATCGCGTTCCGGGTCGCGTCGAAGATCGACAGTCGCACGATTCTCGACCAGAACGGCGCGGAGAGCCTGCTCGGGAACGGGGACATGCTCTTCCTGCCGCCCGGCGAGTCCGATCCCGTCCGCATCCAGGGCGCCTACATCTCCTCCGAGGAGACGGAACGCCTCCTCGACTGGTATCGGGAGCAGGCGAAGGCGCGTGCCGAAGCCGAAAGGGCCGAGGAAGAAGCCGCTTCGGAGCGCGACATCCTCGATCTGCTGAAGGAACTGGAGGAGGAAGAGGGAGGGTCGGGGGTCTCGGACGAGGGCGCCGAGGATCGCGACCAACTGTTCCGGCAGGCCGCCGAGATCGTGATCTCGCACGCCGCGGGTTCGACAAGCCTGCTTCAGCGTCGGCTCAAGATCGGGTACGGGCGCGCGGCGCGGATCATCGACCAGCTGCACGCGGCGGGGATCGTGGGACCCGCGGAGGGATCCAAGCCGCGGGAGGTGCTCGCGACGCTTGCGGACCTGGACGGCGGGGACGTCGACGAACCATGAGGCTCTTCCGTCCGCAACCGTCTCGTTCGGGGGGCATCGGCCTGCTCGCGGTCGGATCCCTCGCGGGTGCGTTCTCGCTGGCGTGCTCGGATGCGGATTCCGCGGAGGTCGCGGAGGCGCGCGCCCGGATCGAGGCGGAGTTCGGCCCGCGCGGCGACCCGGCACGACCGGCGACGGCGGGGGCCGAGGCGGTCGGGCAGGGCGACCTCCAGGTCGAGGAGCCGAACCCGGTCGAGGGGTCGGACCAGGCGGGGGGCGCGGCGCCGGCCGAAGAAGACACGACTCCGGCCCCGGAAGCCTCCGATCCGGACGGGCCCGGACCGCCGGCCGAAGAAGACACGACTCCGGCCCCGGAGGCCTCCGATCCGGACGGGCCTGGGCCGCCGGACGAAGAGCCCGGGCCGGTGGACGTGGACTCGCTCCTCGCCCTTGCGAATTCGGCCTACGCCTCGCTCGACCGGCTCAAGGCGGCCTTCTCCCAGCGCATCGAGAATCCGCTTCTGGGCCGCACGCGCGAGGGCCGCGGGACCTGGTATCAGGCCGGACGGAACCGGTTCCGCATGGATTTCGACGAACCGGCCGGCGACATCTACGTGGCCGACGGGTCCTGTCTCTGGCTCTACGAGCCCTCACTCCACGATCAGGTCATGGTCTCTCCCCTCGAGGAGGGTGTGGAAATCGGCTCGGTCGACATCCTCGGGCGTCTGCTGTCGCAGGCGCGGACGACCTACCGCGCGACCGATGAGGGGACCGAGGAGATCGATGGCGTGGAGACGCGCATCGTGTCGCTCGAGCCGCGAGAACTTCCGGCGAGATACGTGGAGGTCCGCCTGTGGATCGGCGCCTCCGACCGCTACGTGCGTCGCTTTCGGATTCGCGAGGAGAACCGGACCCTCCGCACGGTGACTCTGACCCAGCTCGAACCCCAGGCCCGGATCGACCCCGCCGTCTTCGAGTACGCGCCTCCGGAGGGGGTGCCGGTTTTTCCCGGCGACGTGCGATGCGACTAGGACTCATCAGCCTCGGCTGCGACAAGAACACCGTCGACTCCGAGCGCATGCTCGCCGAACTCATCGGCCACGGGGCCGAGCGCACCGATGTGGATGAAGCGGAGGTCATCCTCGTCAACACGTGCGGGTTCATCGACGCCGCGAAGGAAGAGTCGATCGAGACCATCCTCGAGGCGGAGCGGTTGAAACGCGACGGGGCCTGCCGCAGCGTAGTGGCGGTCGGGTGCATGGTGGAGCGCTACCGGGAGGAAATGGCGGAGTCGCTGCCGGAGGTCGACCTCCTGCTCGGACTGCGGGACCTCGACCGCCTCGTGCCGGAGTTGCGCGAGCGCGGATTCCTCCAGGGACCGGCGCCGGCCGGGGGCGCGCATCCGGGGGCGCGGATCCCCGTCGGGGCGCGCCACGTCCGCTACCTGAAGGTGAGCGAGGGATGCAGCCACTCCTGCGCGTTCTGCGCGATCCCGCTCTGGCGGGGCAAGCATCGCTCGTTCGACCTGGAGCGTGTCGTCGCCGAGGCGCAGCGCCTCGAGGCGCAGGGCGCCGTGGAAGTGAACCTGGTGGCGCAGGACCTGGCGCACTGGGGCCGGGAACAGCGGGACGGGACGGACATCGCGACGCTCGTGGAGGCGCTGCTGCGCGAGACATCGATCCCGTGGTTCCGTCTCCTGTATATCTATTCCGCGGGCCTGCGCGATCCACTCATCGAATTGATGGCGTCCGAGACGCGGCTGCTCTCGTACATCGACATGCCCATCCAGCACGCGAGCGACACGGTGCTCCGCCGCATGCGCCGGCCGGAGCGGGCCGCGACGCTGCGCGCGAAGGTCGCCCGGCTGCGGGAGACGATCCCCGACCTCACGCTGCGGACCACCGTGCTCGTGGGGTTCCCCGGCGAGACGGACGCGGAGTTCCGCGAACTCGTGGATTTCCTGGACGAGGTACCGTTCGACCGGCTCGGAGCGTTCGCGTTCTCGCCGCAGGAGGGGACGCGGGCGGCCGCCATGGAGGAGAGCTTCGTGCCCGGGGATCTGGCGCGGGACCGTCTCGAGGAGGTGCTCGAGGTCCAGCGCGCCGTGAGCCGCGAGCGGCTCGCCGCGGAGGTCGGCCGCGAGCGCGTCGCCGTCGTGGATGCGCCCGCCGCCTCGGACGAGCCCACGCTCGAACTCCTCTACGAGGATCCTCCGGGCGCCGCGCACCTCGGCCGCATCGAGAGCCAGGCGGACGACGTGGACGGCGTGACCGTGCTCGTGGGCGGAGACGGCCTCGCCCCCGGCTCGCTCGTGCGGGTCGAGATCCAGCGGGCCGCCGACTTCGATTTGGCGGGGCGGGTCCGGGAAGTCGTGCGCCGCGCGTCCGAGCGTGGAGGGGCGGCGCCATCTCCGGCCCTGCCGGGGCGGGGGCTCCCCGTGCTGGGACTCGACAGCGCCTGGGGCCGGTGAGCCGCGGGCCTCGCCGGGCGTCCGCCGCCTCCGACTGGATTCGGCGGGCGCGCGATGTGATGCCGGGCGGCGTGAGTTCGCCCGTGAGGGCGTTCGGCGCCGTCGGAATGGAGCCGCTGTTCGCCGCCCGCGGCGAGGGCGCGAGGATCTTCGACGAGGCCGGACGCGGCTATCTCGACTACGTCCTCTCGTGGGGTCCGCTCATCCTCGGCCACGCAGCCCCGCCCGTCGTCGAGGCCGTGGCGCGCGCGGCCCGGGACGGCATGAGCTTCGGGGCCTGCCAGGCGCGCGAGGTCGAACTCGCGGAACGCGTCGCCGCCCGGGTGCCGGGCGTCGAGATGGTGCGCTTTGTGAACAGTGGCACCGAGGCGACGATGTCCGCCGTGCGACTCGCCCGCGCCGCGACGGGCCGTGACCTGATCCTGAAGTTCGAGGGCTGCTATCACGGCCACGCGGACGCCTTTCTCGTCGTGGCCGGATCGGGCGTGGCCACGCTGTCCCTCCCCGACTCGCCGGGCGTGCCGGCGGCGACCTCCGGCCTGACGCTGACGGCGCCCTACAACGACCTCGAGGCGGCGGCTGCCGTGTTCGCGGAACACGGCGCCCGGCTCGCGGCCGTCATCGTGGAGCCGGTGGCGGGGAACGCGGGCCTCATCCCGCCCCGCGAAGGCTTTCTGGAGGGTCTCCGCGACGGCTGCGACCGCGCCGGGAGCCTCCTCATCTTCGACGAGGTCATGACCGGGTTCCGGGTCGCGCCGGGTGGCGCACAGGAGCGCTACGGGGTCGCCGCCGACCTCGTCACGCTCGGAAAGGTGCTCGGCGCGGGGCTTCCGGTCGCGGCGTACGCCGGCCCCCGGGAGCTGATGCGGCGGATGGCGCCGGAAGGGGACGTATACCAGGCCGGGACGCTGTCGGGGAACCCGCTCGGCATGGCCGCGGGCATCGCCCAACTCGACGAACTCGACCGGACGGACCCCTTCGCCGACCTGGAGCGCCGCGCCGCGACGCTCGTGGACGGCATTCTGACCGCCGCGAGCGCCCGAGGCATCCCGGCCTGCGGGGCCGCGCCGGGATCGATGTGGGGCGTCTTCTTCACCGAGGGTCCCGTGTTCGATTTCGATGGCGCGCGGCGCGCGGACCCGGATTTCTTCGCCCGCTACTACCGGGCGTGCTTCGAGCGCGGCGTCTTCTTCGCCCCCTCCGCCTTCGAGGCGGGCTTCATCTCCACCGCGCACACCGACGCGGACGTGGCGGAAACGGTCAGGGTCGCGGGCGAGGCGTTGGACGCGGCACTGGAATCGGCGCCGGAGGGCGCGGGTTGAACTGGCGCGCGCGGATCGTCCCCGAACGGGCCGGCCCTCTCCTCCTCGGCGGGGTGTTGATGGGGCTCGCCCATCCCCCCTTCCACTTGCTCGTGACGTCCTTCGTCGCGCTCGTCCCCTTCATCGTGTGGCTCGAGGGACTCCCGGCGACGGCGGAGGGCCGGCGAGAAGCCCGCAGGGGAGGATTCCTCTTCGGGCTCGTCTATTTCTCGCTCGTCCTGTACTGGCTCCTGGTGGCCCTCGTCTTCTACACGTGGTTCGCCTTTTTCGCTTTCGTCGCCCCGATCCTCATCCTTTCCGTCTTCATGTCATGGGTGGCGGGAGGGATCCACCTGGTGCGGACCCGCTTCCGGTGGCCGCTCTACGTCGTCTTCCCCGTCTTCTGGACCGCCGGGGAGGTGTTGCGAGCCCACCTCCTCGACGTCTCCTTCCCCTGGATGCAGTTCGGCGACACGCTCTCGGCCTATCCCATCCTGGTGGGGGCGGCCGACCTCGTGGGATCCCGCGGGCTTTCCTTCTGGCTCGCGCTCGCGAACGCCCTCGTCGCCTCCGGGTTCCTCGCCTGCCGGGCCGGGGGCTGGCGCGCGCTGCGGCGGCCGGCGGCCGGACTCCTGCTCGTGCTCGCCCTCCCCATCGCCTATTCGGTGGCGCGCTGGCAGACGCTGGAGGTGCGGCCCGCGGCCCGGGTCGGCGTCGTGCAACCCAGTGTCCCGCAGCACCTGCGCAACACGGATCGCGCCGCGTCGACCGACAGCGCCTTCCGTTCGACGGCGACGCTGATCTCCGGGTGGCCGGGTCGGGAACGGATGGACCTCGTCCTCTTCCCCGAGACGATGCTCGGGGCCGGCATCCTGGATCCGCTCCCCTCCTATCCGTACGCCGGGTGGCCCGAGGCTCGCGTCTGGGCGGAGGGGATCGCCGAGGCGCTCGACGCCGAGGTGGCGATCGGCGGGCGCGGGGCGGACGATCTCGGGGACCGGGAGTACCAGCCGTTCAACTCCGCCTTCCACTTCCGACCCGGTGAAGGCGTCGTCAACCGCTACGACAAGCGCTTTCTCGTGCCGTTCGTGGAACGGGTGCCGTTCATGCCTCCCGAATGGTTCGAGGCCATCCCCTATGCGGGGGGGAACTTCGGCGTCGGCGAATGGCAGGCCCCGATCGAGATCGCCACGGAGGATGGCAGCGCGGCGTACGGGACGATGATCTGCTACGAATCGATCTTCTCGCCGCTGGCGCGACACTACCGGCGAAACGGCGCGGACTTCCTCGTGAACATCACGAACGACTCGTGGTTCGGCCGCGACGCGTGGTGGAGCCGCTCGAGCGCCCTGTGGCAGCACCCGGCGCACCTCGTCATGCGTTCGATCGAGACGCGAATGGGGGCGGCGCGCTCCGGGAACACGGGCATCTCCAAGATCGTGGATCCGCTGGGGCGGGTCTCGCACCGCACCGAACTCTTCGAAGCCGCGTCCTTTGTGGCCGACGTGTCGACGACGGATGGGTTGACCGTGTACGTGCGTTTCGGCGATGTCGTGGGGACCGTTGCCGCGCTGGCAGCGCTTTTCGCTCTCTGCGCGTCTTTCCTGCAGGATCGCAACCTGCGCGGCAGGACGCGGCGCGGTGCTTCGGGAGAGACGGTGGAGCCGGCAAGCGGGAGCGTATGACACGGAGGATGGAACGGAAGGTCGGGCGGCGGTTGGTTCGGCGGGGCGCGTGGCCGCTTCTCGCCGCGCTGGCGTGTCTCGCGGGGGCGCAGGGAGTCGCGGCGCAGGTGCCGGACTCCGTGTCGCGGGACACGGTCTCCTTCCGGCTCCGCGAACTCCGGATCGAGGCGCTGCGGCCGGTCGCCAGCGTCTCGGGCGCGAGCGCGGTGCGCCTCAGCCTCCAGTCGCCGCGCGTGGCCGCCGTCCCGCTGCTGGAGGAGGCGTTGCGCGAGATTCCCTTCCTGCAGGTGCGGGAGAACTCCCGCGGCGAGGCTCAACCGACGCTGCGGGGAACCGAGTCGCGCCAACTCGCCGTGCTCGTCGACGGGGTGCCGCTGACGCTCGGCTGGGACGCGCGCACGGACCTCTCGCTCATTCCGGTCGACGCGGCGCGGGAAATCCAGTTGTTCCGGGGCATCTCCTCGGTCCTCCATGGTCCGAACGTTCTCGGCGGCGTGGTCTCGATCGAGATCGGACACGGGAGCGTGGACGCGGACCGGCGGCTCAACGGGATGCAGGGCGGCATGGACGCGACCGGCGCGGCCTTCGGCGGCGTGCGCCTCGGACGCACGTGGAGCTCGGGGGACGGCGGCGTGTCCGTGCAGGCGGGCGGCGCCTACCGGACGCGTGACGGCGTACCCCTTCCCGGCGGCGTCGCACAGCCGGTCACGGGCGACCCGAACCGGCGTCTGAACAGCGATCTCGATCACGCGAGCGCCTTCTTCACGGGCCGGGTCGAATCCGAAGGGGGCGCCTGGGTCTCCATGTCCACCTTCGGGTATCGCGCGGAGAAGGGGATTCCGCCGGAACTCCACGTGATCAGTCCGCGGCGCTGGAGGATGCCGGAGACGAAGCGGATCGTAAGCACGGTCTCGGCGGGCACCGGGTGGGGTCGCACGCCCTTCGGCACGGGAGACTTCGAGGTCAGCATCGGGGTCGACGCGGGCGACGCGCAGATTGACGAGTTCGAGACGCTGGCCTATGAGGACATCGCGGGGCAGGAGTTCGCGGACGACCGCACCCTCACCTTCCGGGGGCTGTCCGACCATGAACTCGGCGAGGGGGTCGTGCGGACGGCGTTTACGGTGGCCGAGACCCGCCACGTGGAGCGGATCGTGCCCGGCGGCGAGTCCACCTTCCGCCAGCGCCTGTTCAGTCTCGGCGGCGAGGTCGAGCTGCCGCTCGCGGGTCCCGGCGCGGGGTTCTGGTCCGGCGCCCGCATCAGCCTGGGGGCGAGCTGGGACCACGGCAGCACGCCGGAGACGGGCGGTCGGGAAGCGCGCGAGGCGATCGACGACTGGGGCGCGCGCGTCGGGGGATCCGCGCAGATCGGACGCCGCGTGCGCTTTCACATGGGGGCGAGCCGCCGCGTCCGCTTCCCTTCGCTGCGGGAACTGTATTCGGGCGCGCTCGGCCGCTTCGTCCCCAACCACGAGCTTGCGCCGGAGGTCCTGCGCGCGGTGGAGAGCGGCGTCACCGGGACGGTGGAAGCGTTCGGGGCGGAGGTCGAGGCACAGGCCGTGCTTTTCGTCCAGAGTTTCTCGAATGCGATCGTGCGCACGGGGCTCGGGGACGGGAGGTTCCGGCGAGAGAACCGGCGTCGCGTGGACGCGGCCGGGCTCGAACTGCTCGGCGATGCGCGGTGGGGCGGGGTGTCCGTGGGCGGCGACCTGACGTGGCAGAATGTGAGCGTGACGGACCAGCGGTTTGAGAGCCGCGGGCTTCGCGCCGAGTACCAGCCCGGGATCGCCGCGGGAGCACATGTGGAGAGCCCGCTCCCCGCGGGTTTCCGGGCGCGGGCCGCGGTGGAGGCGATCGGACGCCAGTACTGCGTCGATCCGGATCTCGACGCCGATGTGGCTCTCGACCCGACGGCGCGCGTCGACCTCGTCGTGAGTCGGGAGTTCGCGATCGGCGGACCCTTCCGGACGCTCCAGACCTCCCTGTCGCTGGACAACCTCGCGGACGCGACGGTCTTCGATCAGTGCGGACTGCCGCAGCCCGGCCGTCTGCTGCGGCTCCAGTTCCGGCTCTTCTAGTCGCGGGCGGACCGTAGCCGTGTCGAGACTCCGCGTCGCCTACAGCGCCGGGTATACGGTGCCGCTGCCCGAGGGTCATCGATTCCCGATGGGGAAGTTCCTCGCGCTGAGGCGGATCCTCGAACGCGACGGGATCATCGAGCCGAAGGACGTCGTCGAGCCGGAGGAGGCCGCATGGGAGGACTTGGCGCTCGTGCACACGCCGGAGTACCTCTACAAGCTCCGGCACGGTACTCTCGGGGGCGCGGAGGAGCGACGCCTCGGGCTCCCGTGGTCGCCCGCGCTCGTCCGTCGGTCGCGACTCGCCGTCCGGGGCACGGTCAATGCGGCGTGGATGGCACTGGAAGATGGCGTGGCGGCGAACCTGGCCGGCGGGACGCACCATGCATTTCCGGATCACGGAGAAGGGTTCTGCGTCTTGAACGATGTGGGCGTCGCCGTCAGGGTGCTGCGCCGCGGCGGGTGGATTCGCCGCGCGCTCGTCGTGGATCTCGATGTCCATCAGGGGAACGGCACGGCCGCCGTGTTCGCCGACGACCCGGACACCTTCACGTTCTCCATGCACGGGGCGGGTAACTACCCGTTCCGGCCCACCCCGTCGGACCTCGACGTGGCCCTGCCCGATGACACGGGAGACGAGGAATACGAGGAGGCGCTGCGGCGATTCCTCCCCGAGGCCGTGTCCCGGGCGCGTCCCGACCTCGTGTTCTACCTCGGGGGCGTGGATGTCCTCGCCGGCGACCGTTTCGGGCGTCTCGCGCTCACGCGCGCCGGCCTGGAGCGAAGGGAGCGGCGGGTCATCGGCACGTTGCGCGGGGAGGGTCTCCCGCTCACGCTCCTCCTGTCGGGCGGGTACGCGGCCACGCACCGACTGACCGCGGAACTGCACGCGATCGCGCACAGGACGGCGCGCGAGGTCGAAGCGCGGCGCGAGCGCGGCGACATGAGGGCGACCGCATGAGGGCGACGGCATGAAGGCGGCGCGGCCCTCCCGCGGGGCACGGGCGGAGGAGGCGGTCGAAGCCGCGCGCGGGGCGGGTTATTTCGCCAGCGTGACTCTGCGTCTGCCAAGCATCGAGCCCGAGGCGGTGCTCGCCTCGCCGCCGATCGGCGTGCGCGGCTTCTGGCAGAGCGGCCCGCACTGGATCGCGCACGCGGGCTCCGCGGCGGAAATCGACAGCCGGGAGGGCGTGGCGGGACCGCCGCGCGGGGATCTCATCGCCTGGATGCGGGAGCGTGCGGCGAAGCTGTTCGCGGAACCGTGGGTCCTCGACCTGGACGGCGAGGCGCGGCGGCCGCGCATGCACGGTGGCTTCGCCTTCGACTCCGCGCGCCGCGCGGATCGGGAGCCGGGCTTCTGGGAGGCGTTCCCGAGTGCGCGCTTCGTGCTGCCGGCCTACGAAGTCGAGGCGGACGAACGTGGCGCGTGGCTGACGGTGACGCGCCGCTTCCCGTCCGACACCTCCGGCGGTCAGGCCATCGATCGACTCCGGCTGCGCGCGACACGCACACGCGAACAATTGTCCAGGCTCGAGCGCCAGGGGGCGGCACCGGGACCCGTCCCGTCCGCGACCGCCATCGAGGAACTCGTGGATCGCCGGCAATGGCAGCACGCTGTCGACGGGATCCTCGGCGAGATCCGGTCCGGCCGGGTTCGAAAGGTCGTGCTCGCGCGTTCCGTCGACATCACGCTCGGGAGACCGCCGGATTCCGCCGCCGTTCTCACCGCTCTGCGCACGGCGAACCCGCTCGCGCACCTCTACCTGATGCAGTTCGCGCGCGACCGCTTCTTCGTCGGCGCCGCCCCGGAGTTGATCGGTTCGCTGCGCGGCCGGCGTTTTCGCACGATGGCGGTCGGCGGGTCGACGCCGCGCGGCGCGGATCCGGCATCGGACGCGTGGCTTGGCCGCCAGTTGATCGACAGCCGCAAGAACCGGGAGGAACACCTCGTCGTTGTCGAGGACATCGTCGAACGGCTGCGTCAGGCCGGTGTCCGGATCGGAGCGATCCCGAAACCTGCCCTCCTGCGTCTGCCGCGGATCCAGCACCTGCGGACGGACCTCGAGGCGGAAACGCGGCCGGGGACGCATATCCTGTCGCTTGTGGAGACGCTGCATCCCACCGCGGCCGTGTGTGGCGACCCACGCTCCGACGCGCTCGACATGATCCGCGCGCGCGAGGTGGCGAGTCGCGGCTGGTACGCGGGTCCGGTCGGCTGGTTCGACGAAGACGGTAACGGGGAGTTCGCTCCCGCGTTGCGCGGCGGAGTAGCGAGGGGCCCGCTCCTGCGGCTCTACGCCGCCGCAGGCCTCGTGAGTGGCTCCCGGGCTCGGGCGGAATGGGACGAGACCCGGGTCAAGCTGCAGACGATGCTCGCGGCGTTCGGTGTCGCGCGGATGCGGTGAACCGGACCCCGGCCGCCCCCAATCGGAACACGCTGTGGGCCCGGGCGCTCGTCGATGGGCTCGCCCGCCGCGGAGTGTCGCATGCCTGCCTGGGTTCCGGATCCCGCTCGGCCCCCCTCGTGGAAGCGCTGGCCTCGGACGACCGGTTCACCCTTCATCCGCACGTGGATGAGCGGAGCGCAGCCTTCTTCGCTCTGGGCGTGGGCGCCGCGAGCGGACGGCCGGCGGCGGTCGTCACGACGTCCGGCACGGCCGCGGCCAACCTCTTCCCGGCGGTTGTGGAGGCGAGCCAAAGCGAGATCCCCTTCCTCGCGCTGACGGCAGACCGACCGGCGGCGCTGAGGGGCACGGATGCGAACCAGACGATCGACCAGCGGGATCTCTTCGGCCGCTATCCCCGGCGATCCATCGATCTCGAGCTTCCGGAGCCGACGGCGGCGGGATTCGCCAGCCTGGGAGCCGCGGTGGAGGCGGCGTGGCGCGCGGCGCTCGGGCCTCCCGCCGGACCGGCGCATCTGAACGTTCAGTTCGCGAAGCCGCTCGAGCCGGTTCGCGTGCCGGGCGACGTACCGGCCGGGCTGGAGCCACGCCTCCCCGACTCCGCGACGCCCGGTGACGCGCCCGGAGCGCCGCCGCCCGACGCCGGCGGCGCACTCGCCGCCCTGCTGCGGGGCGCGCGGCGACCGCTCATCGTCTGTGGCCCCAACCAGCGGCCCGGGATCGGCCGCGCCGCCCTCGCGCTGGCGGCCCGCGTTCGCGCTCCGCTCGTGGCCGACCCGCTCTCCGGCGCCCGTTTCGGCTCGGGCGCGGAGCGGTGGACGATGAGCAGTGCCGATCTCGCGCTCCGTGCCGACGAAGTCGCCGCGGCGCTGCGCCCGGATCTGATCGTGCGAGTCGGACGCGCGCCGACCTCCGCGGCGGTCTGTCGCTACCTGGAAAGGCACGCGGCCGCGCCGCAGTTCGTTCTCGACGCGACGCACCGCTGGCGGGATCATCTCGCCACGAGCGCGCGACCGCTGACCGGCGATCCCGTCGCGACCCTCGACCGTGCGGCCGCGGCCGACCCGGAAGAGGCCGCAGAGGCGGAAGAGGCCTGGGGCGAGCGGTGGCGGGCAGTGGACCGCGCGGCCCGCGCCGCGGTCGAGCCGTCGCTGGCGGAGATGTGGTTCGAGGGTGCCATCGCCGACGCCATGGCGGAAAGCCTCCCGGAAGGGACGCCGTGGTTTATCGGCAACTCGATGCCGATTCGCGATGTGGACGCCTTCACGCGCGCGACGGATCGACCCCTGCGCACCCTTGGCCTGCGAGGCGCAAGCGGCATCGATGGCAATGTGAGCGCGGCCCTCGGCGCCGCCGCCGCCTCGGGCCGGCCCGCCGCCGCGCTCATCGGCGACCTCACGCTGCTTCACGATGTGGGGGCGCTGCTCGCGGATCGCTCGCCGGGGATCCCGCTTCACCTCGTCGTCATCCAGAACCGCGGCGGCGGCATCTTCCACATGCTGCCGATCCGCGAGCACGACCCGCCCTTCACCCCCTACGTGGTCATGCCGCAGTCCATCGATCTGGGCGCGGTTGCCGCCGCAGCCGGAATCCCGCACCGTCTCGTCTCCTCGGCCGCCGAACTGCGGGAGGCACTGAAGCAGGCACTGAAGCCGCCGGGCGCGGAATCGGAGGGCCGGGGTCTCCGCCTCACCGAGGCGTGCGTCGAGCGTGAACACAACTGGAAGCAGCGCGCCGCCGCGATCGAAAGCGCGAAGGAGGCGGCGCGCCGCGAGATCTGAGGGAGAACCCCCATGGCAGAGACCTTTTCCCCCCCGGAAAGCGGCGTCGACTGGGAGCCGGCCGGCGAATACCGGGACATCACCTATCACAAGAGCGACGGGATCGCCCGCATCGCCTTCAACCGGCCCGAGGTCCGCAACGCGTTCCGCCCGGACACGCTGTTCGAGATGCACGAGGCGTTCCTGGACGCGAGGGATGATGAGGAGGTCGGCGTCGTCCTCCTCACGGGCAACGGACCCTCGAGGGACGGGAAGTGGGCCTTCTGCTCCGGCGGCGACCAGCGGGTGCGCGGGACGGCCGGGTACGTGGGGAAGGATGGGGTCGCGCGCCTCAACGTCCTCGAACTCCAGCGTCTCATCCGCTCGATGCCGAAGCCGGTCATCGCGCTCGTCGCCGGATACGCGATCGGCGGCGGCCATGTGCTGCACGTCGTGTGCGACCTCACGATCGCGGCGGACAACGCCGTGTTCGGCCAGACAGGGCCGAAGGTCGGGAGCTTCGATGGCGGGTTCGGTTCGTCCTACCTCGCCCGCTCGGTGGGGCAGAAGAAGGCGCGGGAGATCTGGTATCTGTGCCGGCAGTACGGAGCGGACGAGGCCGAGCGGATGGGACTCGTGAACAAGGTCGTCCCGCTGGCGCGGATGGAAGCGGAGGGGGTCGACTGGGCGCGCGAAATCCTCGGAAAGAGCCCGCTCGCGATCCGGTGCCTGAAGGCCGCCATGAACGCGGACTGCGACGGCCAGGCCGGACTGCAGGAACTCGCGGGCCACGCGACGATGCTCTTCTACATGACCGAGGAGGGCCAGGAAGGGAAGAACGCGTTCCTCGAGAAACGTCCGCCGAACTTCAGACAGTATCCTTGGCGCCCCTGAGTTCCCGCCTGGAGACGCCCCGGGCGCTGCGCGCCTGGATCGCCGGGGCGCGCCTTCGGACGCTGCCCGCCGCGATGGGACCCGTCCTCGCGGGGGGTGGCCTCGCCTGGCAGGGCGCCGAGTTCTCTCCGAGGCCCTTCCTCGCGGCGCTGACCGGGGCGCTCCTGATTCAGATCGGCACGAACTTCTCGAACGACTATTCGGACTTCGTGCGCGGCGCCGACACGGCGGACCGGCTCGGTACGCCGCGCGTGACCCAGTCGGGGCTGCTGTCTCCGCGGGCGGTGCGGCTCAGGGCCGGCGTCAGCTTCGCTCTCGCGGTCGCGGTGGGCGCCTACCTCGTCGGAGTGGGCGGCTGGCCGATCGTGTGGATCGGCGTAGCGGGGATCCTGGCGGGGATCTGCTACACGGGAGGGCCGTGGCCCTTCGGATACCACGGGCTGGGCGACCTCTTCACCTTCGCATTCTTCGGCCCGATCGCGGTGGCCGGCACCTGCTACGTGCAGATGGCCCGCTGGCCGTCCGAGGCCATCCTCGCCGGCGCTGGAGCCGGCGCGCTCGCGACGGCGATTCTCGTCGTGAACAACCTCCGCGACCGGTCGACGGACGCCGCGGCCGGCAAGCGAACGCTCGCCGTCCGGCTTGGGCGCACCGGGACATGCGTGGAGTACTCACTCCTGCTCGTCGCCGCGATCGCGATCCCTCCGGCAGGTTTCCTGGCGGGCCTGTGGCCGGTGGGCACGCTGCTCGCCTCCGGCGCCGTACTCCTCGCCGCGCCCGCGCTCCACACCGTGTGGCGCCATGAAGACCCGAGGGCGCTGAACCCGGCGCTCGCGGGCACCGCCCGGGCGGCGGGCGCGTATGGCCTCCTGTTCGCGATCGGCTGTCTGTGGTGAGCGGCGCCGCGACCCCTGCCCCGGCGTCGTCCTTCGCGCTCGTGTCGCGCGACCGGGCGTGGTCCGCCGCGGAGGTCCGCGCCGCGGCGGATGCAGTGGCCGCGACCCTGGAGGAAGAGGGCGTGGGTGCCGGGGCCGTCGTCGCACACGAATTCCCGCTGGATCCGTGTGGCGCCGCCGCCCTTGCCGCGGTCGCGCTGGAAACCGCGCCGGGGGTGGGCCGGGTGCTCGCGCCCGCGCACGCGAAGTGGACGCCGCACGAGCGGGACGCTTTCATCGCGGCGCTCCGGCCGTCTGCCGCCCTCACGGCGAGGGCGGCTGCGTGGCCGACTTCCGGGTGGACGACACGCGCGCTCACCGTCCCCGGCATCGGAGAGATCGTCCTGCGTCTGCGGGATTCCGCCCGGGCGCAATTCGTCGCTCCCGCGGCACGCCCGCCGCGCGGGCTTCCCCCGACCGGCGCCATCCTCGCGACTTCCGGAACCGACGGGCTTCCCCGGTTCGTCGCGCACGAATGGCGGTCGCTGCGCGCGAACGCGCTCGCTTCGAACGAGCGCCTCGAGTTCGGCGCGGCTGACCGGTGGCTCGCGACGCTGGCCTGGGCGCACGTCGGGGGGCTCGCCGTGCCGCTGAGGGCCGCGGCCGCCGGCGCCACGGTCGCGCTGGCGGGGCCGCGGTTCGACGCCGCCTCCGTCGCGCGGGCGCTCGGCGAATTCGCCGTGACGCACCTCTCGCTCGTGCCGGCCATGCTGCACGGGCTGCTGGCCGTTGGCGCCCGGCCGCCGGGCTCTCTGCGCGCCGTCCTGCTGGGCGGCGCGGCGACCCCGCCGGACCTGGCGGAGCGGGCTCTGTCCGCCGGGTGGCCGATCGCGCTGACGTACGGATTGACCGAGGCGGGGTCGCAGGTCACCACGGCCACCCCGGCGGAAGTGCGCGCCGGCGACCGGTCGAGCGGCGTTCCGCTGACCGGCGTCGAAGTGCGGATCCGCCCGCCCGGCGACGGGGCCGCGGGGCCGGTCGGCGCGCCGCCCCCGGGGCACATCGAGGTGCGCGGCGACACGCTGTTCCGGGGATACGCCGGAGAGCCCGCGCGGCCCGCCGGCGCCTGGTTCGCGACCGGTGACCTCGGTCGGCTCGACGAGCGGGGCCACCTTGAGGTGACCGGGCGCCTGCGCGACCGGATCGTGAGCGGAGGAGCGAACGTCGATCCCGCCCAGGTGGAGGCCGTGCTCGCCGCCCACCCCGAAGTCGGCGAAGCCGCCGTGATCGGCGTCCCGGACCGGATTTGGGGGGAGATCGTGGCCGCCGTGGTCGCCGGGGAAGATCCCGGCCTCCCGCACCGTCTCGATTCGTGGTGCCGCGAACGGATGTCGGGTCCGCGCGTGCCCCGCCGCTGGGAGATGATGGTCCGTCTCCCGCGGACGGCGACGGGCAAGGTGGACCGCGCCCGGCTCAGAGCGCTCCTCACCGAGCCGGCTGTCGCCGATTCGACCGGAACCGGCGGATCGAGTTGAGATGTCCTTGAGGAGGGCGGCGGATACTCGTGGCAGGGTGCCTTTTTGACATCGAAGGGCGCTGTCGAAGATCTTGAGGACGAACCCCCATCGGGAGCTGCTCCCTCATGACGAAGCTGAACGGCCGCGACGCCGAACACCTGATTGCCGAACTCGACGTCCCGCGCCGTCCGGCCGGGTTCGCGGCCCCGGAGCCACTGCAATGAGACGCGTCGCCGGGTGAGAACCGCCGTCGCACCCGCACTCGCTTGCCAGAAGCGTCTGTTCGCGCTCGATGAAGGCGCACACTTCCTGAACTGCGCCTATCTCGGACCGCTGCCGCGGGCGGTCGCCGAGGCGGGGATGGAGGGAATCCGCCGCAAGTGCTCGCCGACACCCTTCCCGAGCCAGGAGTTCTTCACGGACTGCGACCGTGCCCGAGAGCGCTTCGGGCGCCTCGTCAACGCCCCGCCCAAGCGGATCGCGCTCGCACCTTCCGCGTCCTACGGAATCGAGGTCGCGGCGCGGAACCTCCCGCTCGAGCCGGGGCAGAACGTCGTCGTCCTCGGCGAACAGTTCCCGAGCAACGTCTACGCCTGGCGGCGCCGGGCGGCGGCCCACGGATGTGACATCCGCACCGTCGACCGTCCCGGCCCGCCCCCGTCCGCCGCACTCTGGAACGAGCGGCTGCTCGAAGCGATCGGACCGGAGACCGCCGTCGTCGCGCTCCCGCACTGCCACTGGACGGACGGAACCCGGATCGACCTCGAGGCGGCGGGACAGCGGGCGCGCGAAGTCGGCGCCGCGCTCGTCATAGACGGCTCGCAGTCCATCGGCGCCGTGCCATTCGACGTCGAGCGCATCCGGCCCGACGCGTTGATCACCGTCGGGTACAAGTGGCTCCTGGGGCCCTATTCGACCGCGTTCGGGTACTACGGTCCGCGCTTCGACGACGGCACGCCGCTCGAGGAAACGTGGATCTCGCGTCGCGGCGCCGAGGACTTTCAGGGTCTCGTCGACTATACCGACGACTATCGGGAGGGGGCGGCCCGCTACGACGTCGGCCAGACGTCCAACTTCATCCTCGTCCCGATGCTCATCGAAGCGCTCGACCTCATCCTCGCATGGGACCCGGCGAACATCCTCGAGTACTGCCGTGCGCTCCTCGCCGGGCTCGCGGATGAATTGCGCGTCCGAGGATGGGCGATCGAGGACGATGATTGGCGCACCGGGAACATCCTCGGCGTCCGCCTGCCCGCGGGCTGCGACCTTGCCGAGGTGGACGCCCGCCTCGCCGAGGCCCGCGTCTACGCCTCCCTGCGCGGCGACGCGCTGCGCGTCTCGCCCAACGTCTACAACGAACCCCGCGACATCGACGCCCTCCGCCAGGTGCTGGCCACGTTCGCGTAGACGGCCTGCAGCTACCCTGCCGCAGAGCACTTCGCTACCATCGAGCCATGAAGATTCCCGGACGAATCGAAATCCCCCGGCATCGGATCGCCGCCTTTTGCGAACGGTGGCGGATCGCCGAACTCGCGCTATTCGGTTCAGCCATGCGCGAAGACTTCGGACCGGAGAGCGACGTGGATGTCCTCGTGACGTTCCATCCCTCTGCCCGGCCCACCCTCATGGAAATGACTCGCATCGAGGATGAGTTGAGCGAGTTGTTCGGTCGCCGCGTGGATCTCGTGGAGCGGCGCGGAGTCGAGAGGAGTCGAAACTACCTGCGGAGGGGGGCGATTCTGCGATCGGCCACGACGGTCTATGCGAGGTGACGAGGCTTATCTGCTGGACATGCTCCTCGCGGCGCGCGACGCAGAAGAATTCGCCTCGGAATCGACGTTCGCCAAGTTCGAGCACGACAGGCTTCGCCAGCACGCGCTCATCAAGGCCATTGAGATCGGCGGCGAGGCCGCAAGCCGGGTCAGCGCCCGTACACGGGACCTGAATCCGGAGATCCCGTGGCGGGAGATCGTCGGCATGCGGAACCGGCTCGTGCACGCCTACTTTGAGGTGGACGTGGAACTGCTGTAGGAAACGGTCCAGCGAGACATTCCCAAGCTGATAGCGCTACTCGAACCTTCGGCGCCACCGGAGGAAGCGTAGAGCGAATCGAGGCGCTCCTTGCGGGCTGGTACCAACAAGCCTTCTTTGATCGATCCCACATGGAGGCGCTGGATGGAACGCGGGAAGACGCGGATTCAGACAAGTCGGCGCGCAGCACCCCGGGGTTCAAGGCACCCTTATCCTGATGCCCCCCTCGTGATAACGCCGTAAACCTCGGTGAGCAGCTCCGAAGCGCCCGAAAGTTCGCTTTCGATGCGGCACATCGCCCACGCGTGGGCTTCCTCGTCCTCCACACTCAACTCCAACTCCTCATACGGCTCCTCGTAGCGACTGCGGTGGTACGCAACTCGACAGGGCGCTCAACTAAGGCCGGGGTGCGAACCCCGGCGACACAAGCCTACATCGGCATGCGCTACAGCACCTATCGCAACGCTCAACGAAGGCCGGGGTGCGAACCCCGGCGACACTGGCACGGGCCACGACATCCTCATGCGGCCGCTCACCGCTCAACGAAGGCCGGGGTGCGAACCCCGGCGACACTGGCACGGGCCACGACATCCTCATGCGGCCGCTCACCGCTCAACGAAGGCCGGGGTGCGAACCCCGGCGACACTTCTCGATGCGCGCGTTGATCGTGCCGCAGTCCTCACACGCTCAACGAAGGCCGGGGTGCGAACCCCGGCGACACGACATCCGCTTTGACCTCCGCGACCGGCGCGGGTTCGCTCAACGAAGGCCGGGGTGCGAACCCCGGCGACACAGCGGACTCGTGGGACAGTCGGAGCCCCTCCTCAACGCTCAACGAAGGCCGGGGTGCGAACCCCGGCGACACGTGCTCCACCTGACCGCCGACGCCGGTGAAGGCCCAGGCCGCTCAACGAAGGCCGGGGTGCGAACCCCGGCGACACCCGCCGCGCGGCGGCGATGGCGGCCTGTTCCTCCTCAGACGCTCAACGAAGGCCGGGGTGCGAACCCCGGCGACACATTGCGGGTCAGGCCGTAGGCGATTTCCATCTCTAGCGCTCAACGAAGGCCGGGGTGCGAACCCCGGCGACACTGCGGAAGTTGCGGTCGGATCCGCCCGCCACCGCGAGCGCTCAACGAAGGCCGGGGTGCGAACCCCGGCGACACTCTACGGATCGGCGGCCGACGACCGCTACCTGCTCGCTCAACGAAGGCCGGGGTGCGAACCCCGGCGACACTGGCGGACGGTCCCGCGATCGACATCAACGGCGTGCTCGCTCAACGAAGGCCGGGGTGCGAACCCCGGCGACACTCGCCGCGCCGCGATGTCTGTCGCTCCGGCTCCGTGCCGCTCAACGAAGGCCGGGGTGCGAACCCCGGCGACACCTGTCGTGTCTGGAACGTGGCTGATGAGTAGCACCTGAGGCGCTCAACGAAGGCCGGGGTGCGAACCCCGGCGACACTCGCGCCATCGTTGGCCGACGGCTGGAGGACCCGACCCGCTCAACGAAGGCCGGGGTGCGAACCCCGGCGACACACGCTCTCGATCTCGGCACCCCACTCCCCGTTCAGGAGCATCGCTCAACGAAGGCCGGGGTGCGAACCCCGGCGACACTCGGACGTTTCCGCGTGAAGCTCATGGCCGCCCCCAACGCTCAACGAAGGCCGGGGTGCGAACCCCGGCGACACCCCCTCGACATAGGCGGTCGGCAGCCGCAGGAGCATGTCCGCTCAACGAAGGCCGGGGTGCGAACCCCGGCGACACCCGCGGGCACGTCCGCCGCGTTTTCCCACCCCGCCGTCGCTCAACGAAGGCCGGGGTGCGAACCCCGGCGACACGCCGTTGATATACTGGCCTTCGGACGCCGTTTCCTGCTGCGCTCAACGAAGGCCGGGGTGCGAACCCCGGCGACACCTGCTCGCCACACCAGCCAGGCCTTGTGCTGTGGGTCCGCTCAACGAAGGCCGGGGTGCGAACCCCGGCGACACCGCTCCCGATCCCGGTCGCCGCGGGCGGCGGGAACCACGCTCAACGAAGGCCGGGGTGCGAACCCCGGCGACACACCGGGACCCGTCCGGGGAGCATATCCATATGAGCCTCGCTCAACGAAGGCCGGGGTGCGAACCCCGGCGACACGCGGCACCGCAGGACCACCGCATCGGGCTTCCCGTTCGCGCTCAACGAAGGCCGGGGTGCGAACCCCGGCGACACCCGGCGTAGAAGTCGAGCGTGTGGATCGAGGCCAGAGCCGCTCAACGAAGGCCGGGGTGCGAACCCCGGCGACACCGGGCCGCATCTAGGCGGCCATCGGCAATTCGTTGCCTGCGCTCAACGAAGGCCGGGGTGCGAACCCCGGCGACACGCGCCTGGAGCACGGCCCACCCGTACGGCGGCGTCCCGCCCGCTCAACGAAGGCCGGGGTGCGAACCCCGGCGACACTCCGTGGTGGTATAGGCGCTGCAGCGGTACTCGGTCGCTCAACGAAGGCCGGGGTGCGAACCCCGGCGACACATCTTGGATCGGGCCTGCTCCTCGGCGCATGCGGGCGACGCTCAACGAAGGCCGGGGTGCGAACCCCGGCGACACCCCGTCTCCGTGGCCGGGATCATGGCAACGGGCGTCAACGCTCAACGAAGGCCGGGGTGCGAACCCCGGCGACACGCCGCCAGCAAGCCCGTGTTGAAATCGTCCTCGACCGCTCAACGAAGGCCGGGGTGCGAACCCCGGCGACACGCGATGGGCGGAACGCCCAGCTCGTAGCCGACGCTCAACGCTCAACGAAGGCCGGGGTGCGAACCCCGGCGACACGAGTGCACGACAATCTCCGCCCGCGAGGACCACGGCCGCGCTCAACGAAGGCCGGGGTGCGAACCCCGGCGACACGACCGGGAGACGTTTGAGCTGCCCGCCGTACTTCGAGATCGCTCAACGAAGGCCGGGGTGCGAACCCCGGCGACACCCGATCAACGCGATTATCCTCGCCATGTTCGCGACGCTGCGCTCAACGAAGGCCGGGGTGCGAACCCCGGCGACACCCCGCCGCTCGGCGTGGAGACGGTCGACACGGACACGATCGCTCAACGAAGGCCGGGGTGCGAACCCCGGCGACACCCGCGGAGGACGGAGGATCGCGGATCGTCGATGTTGATCGTCGCTCAACGAAGGCCGGGGTGCGAACCCCGGCGACACCATGCTCATCTCCCGTAAACGCCGTCATCCAGCGTCTTCGCTCAACGAAGGCCGGGGTGCGAACCCCGGCGACACTAGCGACTTGGGGTTTGCGGCTAGGTGGCTCGCAAACGCTCAACGAAGGCCGGGGTGCGAACCCCGGCGACACCCAACGCCTCGCCGCGAGGCAACCGGGCCACCTGTCAATCGCTCAACGAAGGCCGGGGTGCGAACCCCGGCGACACAGCCCGGGGAAGCCGCCATCGGCGTAGGCCACCCACCCGCTCAACGAAGGCCGGGGTGCGAACCCCGGCGACACACGGGACGTGCGGACCCGCTCGCAGGGATCTCGACTACGCTCAACGAAGGCCGGGGTGCGAACCCCGGCGACACTCCGATCACGCACTCGGCGATCACGGCGTCCCGGTCCCCCGCTCAACGAAGGCCGGGGTGCGAACCCCGGCGACACGCCACGCTCGCGGCTTCGATTCCGGCACATACCGAGGCCGCTCAACGAAGGCCGGGGTGCGAACCCCGGCGACACGAGACCGTTCGCAAGACGGTCACGAACGCGGCTTGGGACGCTCAACGAAGGCCGGGGTGCGAACCCCGGCGACACACGAACGCGTCCCCGTCGATCTCGACGCCCCATTCCTCGCGCTCAACGAAGGCCGGGGTGCGAACCCCGGCGACACCTGGCCGTCGACGTCAGGGCGCCCAACGGCGCGGTGGCCGCTCAACGAAGGCCGGGGTGCGAACCCCGGCGACACCCGTCGTGTTCGGCGTCGTATTCGTTGGGGTCGATCATCGCTCAACGAAGGCCGGGGTGCGAACCCCGGCGACACGGGTCTCGTGGCGGTATCGGTGCGAGCTAGTCGGAGCGCTCAACGAAGGCCGGGGTGCGAACCCCGGCGACACGCGCCGAGCACGTTCGTGTTGCTGCTCCGCACCGACGCTCAACGAAGGCCGGGGTGCGAACCCCGGCGACACTTCCTCCTGGAGCACCGTCCCTGGCCCGACTTCCCCGCTCAACGAAGGCCGGGGTGCGAACCCCGGCGACACCACCGCGCGGACCCGAGGCCGTGCGAACCGCGTGAGCGCTCAACGAAGGCCGGGGTGCGAACCCCGGCGACACTCGTCGTTCCCGTCGAGAAAGGAGACGAGGCGGAAGTCCGCTCAACGAAGGCCGGGGTGCGAACCCCGGCGACACGGGTTCAGGCCGGGCGGCAAGCCCGTGGCGCTCCAGGTCGCTCAACGAAGGCCGGGGTGCGAACCCCGGCGACACCGCGACGCATCAGGACTACGTCTCCTTGCTCGGAGGGATCGCTCAACGAAGGCCGGGGTGCGAACCCCGGCGACACGCGGCGCTTCATGTTCGGCTCCCGTGCTCCACTATGACGCTCAACGAAGGCCGGGGTGCGAACCCCGGCGACACACGAAGTTTCAGGACTGGCACTCGGCGGCTTGCTACGTCGCTCAACGAAGGCCGGGGTGCGAACCCCGGCGACACATGCGGGTCTCGCCGCCCGCCCCGTACAGTTCGCCCCCCGCTCAACGAAGGCCGGGGTGCGAACCCCGGCGACACCTCGTCCACCTTTCGATGGGAGGACGGACCAGCCTCGCTCAACGAAGGCCGGGGTGCGAACCCCGGCGACACCGCCTCAATTCGGTAGGCGTCGCGTCACGGACCCCATACGCTCAACGAAGGCCGGGGTGCGAACCCCGGCGACACCAGTAACATCTCTAAACGCAACTACTCCATAACTGCTACGCTCAACGAAGGCCGGGGTGCGAACCCCGGCGACACCAGGCTGCGCGGAGCGCGGCCTGCTTCGCGTTGCTGCGCGCTCAACGAAGGCCGGGGTGCGAACCCCGGCGACACCCGGCAGAAGGGGCGGGGTCTCCCCACCGACATGGAGCGCTCAACGAAGGCCGGGGTGCGAACCCCGGCGACACCTCGGCCAGCCAGCCGGCCGGAAGGGTGAGGGCCAGCGGCGCTCAACGAAGGCCGGGGTGCGAACCCCGGCGACACCCCGTTCGTCATTCTCAACGCGGCGTGATCCCGACCTCCGCTCAACGAAGGCCGGGGTGCGAACCCCGGCGACACTTCTTGTCCTCCGTGGCCGGCTCACCGTGGATGTGGGCGCTCAACGAAGGCCGGGGTGCGAACCCCGGCGACACCCCGCTACGGGAACGAGGGCCATCGCTAAATCTGGAGCGCTCAACGAAGGCCGGGGTGCGAACCCCGGCGACACATGACATGAGCAAGCGGGTGCTGCGCGTGCAGGCCGTCACGCTCAACGAAGGCCGGGGTGCGAACCCCGGCGACACGAGCACCGCACCGCCCGCCGCAAGGAACCGCAGCCGCGCTCAACGAAGGCCGGGGTGCGAACCCCGGCGACACTCTTCGGCCAGCCGTGGTTCAGCGGGCCGCTGGACCGCTCAACGAAGGCCGGGGTGCGAACCCCGGCGACACCCTCGTCTCCTACCGATGCGGGAGCGGAGCGTGAAGCGCTCAACGAAGGCCGGGGTGCGAACCCCGGCGACACCTGCGGCTCGAACCGCATATGGGAATCGCACTGGTAGACCGCTCAACGAAGGCCGGGGTGCGAACCCCGGCGACACAGCTAATCTGGCCGTGGGGGTCGAAAACGGGAAGAATCGGCGTTGGAACGAGACCGGAGGGGCTGGAGGGGGACCGATCCGGGCTTCATGTGGGCTTTGAGAAGCCGTTCCCGGATCGAATCGAGACGTGCGCTCGCTGAGATCGAGGCTTCCGCCGGGCGCAGAGAGCGGTCCCGACGGGATCACCGGGGGTTCGCAGCGTGATCAGATGATCCAAGGGTCACCAAGTTTGTGGGGCGAGCGGCGTCCGAATCGAAGGCGGGCGTCGTCGATTCCGCCGCTGAAGCGGTACACGATGAGGGAGTCTTCGTGACGGTCCATAACATCTTGCAGCTCGCCAATCATGCGAGCGAGACGCGCTGGCGATTGTCTACACTCGAACACCGATAACTGTACGCGTTCGCCGTATCGCTCGCAGATCTGGGCGACGCGGCGAAGCCTAATCGCTCCCTCGCCCTGCGTATCGGCGATGTCGTAGGTGACCAAGTAGTCCATGTCTCAAGGCATTACGAACGGCGGGTAGGCGGGAATGTCGCCACGGAGATGGCGGGCCAACAGCGTCGCTTGAATTGACGGAAGTGCCCAGCGGCCCACCGGTCGGCGAAGCAGCGGGTGCCGTATCTCCCTCTCCTTGTGTCGTTCCCAGGCGCGGATCAACGCTGTCCGTCCTTCGTCGCTCAGGTAGACCGCATCGCCGGGAGTGCTGACGAAGTGGTCCTGCCGCAGCTGACGGCGACGGACCAGCGACACCACGAAGCGGTCTGTCAGCGGTCGCAGTTCCTCGGCGAGATCGAGGGCAAGCGAGGGGCGACCCGAACGGGGCCGGTGAAAGAAACCCATCTGGTAGTCGAGCCCGACGCTCTCGATCGCACCGATGAACTCCGTCACCAACAGTCCGTAACAGAAGCTCAGCGCCGAGTTGACGGGATCGCGCGGCGGTCGCTTTCTCCTTGTGAGGAACTCCAGTTCGGCGTTTGTGAGGAGTTCGCGAATTCCGCGAAAGTAGATTCGGGCCGCATCACCTTCGACGCCCCGCACTTGGTCGGGCGTGCACACCTGTTCAAGCCGGCTCACGCGCGAGAGAATCTGTCCAGCGCGCCATGAGAGGCTTTCAGAAGTCGCCGGATCGGTGGCGTCGCGACTCCAGCGGCCAACGACGCGTCCGCTGTTTTGCAACTTTGCGGCCACGACCGCGCGGGAGAGTGCGAGCGAGCGCTCCGCGTCAGTAACCGCACCGTAAAGGGCGATACGTAGATGGACGTTGCCCCCGGTCTTGTGGCCGACGACAAAACGGACGGCGCCGCTTTGTCGCAGCGCCGCTACCCGAACCCCCCGCTTGACGCATGCCTCCAAGGCCTGCGAGGTGATCTGCCCGCCACCGAGCATTACGAGGCCATCGATTCCCTCGAGGGGCACTCGCTGATGCCCGTCCGGAGTCTTCACGACGAGCGATCCGCGCCGGTGGCCCACGCGCGCACGATGGTTGCGAACGTATAGCGTACTCAGATAGCGCACTCGAACACCGTACCCCGCATGTACCGCGTGACCCGGCGCGGGGCGCTCGTCAACTCCGGGAGGCAATGGGAGCGCAGCTGACATTGGTCGCACCGCTCATCATTGGGTGCGTCCGGGAGGTCTCCGGACAGCAGTTGCCCCCGGATCGCCTCAACGACCTCCTCCACGCGGGCCCTCAACGCCGACGTCAGGGGCACCCTGACGCGGCGCCTGGGGCCACCGTACCACACATAGCCCGCCGGGATGACGACGCCCAGCATCTCCTCCAGGCAAATGGCCTGTGCGCAGACTTGTAGATCGGCCGCCTCACCGTGCGCCACGCCGGACTTGTACTCGACCGGGCGAACAGCATCACCGTCGGTCTCGATGGCGTCGGCCCTCCCCGACAGCCCGAACGTCTCCGACCACAGCGGAATCGCCCGAAGCACGAGCTTGCCGCGCTCGTGGCGGGATTTTCCGGAGTCCACGCGTCGATGTGCCCTGGCACCGCGGACGGTGTGCGCATTCTCGGCCCAGACGCCGTCAGAGTGGATGAGAGCACATTGCCGGGGGCAGTACGCAAAATGCTCGATGGCCGAGATGAGGACCACCGGACGGTCGGTCAAATTCGTTCCGAACCGTAGCCGCGCGTGGTATCCGATGTACTCTTCGCCTCGTAACTCACACTACGCCACGCCGCGTGGATCCCCACTGAGGGCCAGCTAGCTCTCGATTCCGCCCTCCAGACATCAAGGAGAGCATCGATCGCTGGGGAGTCCAGTGGACTGGTCCAGGCGGGCCAGACGAACCGAGGCCGCGCCCGCGGTTCGTTCTCTCGCACCCACCCGCGCTGGATGGTGGAGGGGCGCACGCTCCTCCCCAAGCCCGCGTCCGTCCCTTGTCCGCGTACGGGGAGAAGGGCCAAGCCAAAAAACGCGAGCGTCTCCACAACCGGATCAACCCACTTGGAGGCGTTGTCCGCCGCAGAGCCCATCCGTGCAATGTCGAAGCCGAGACCGTTGCTCTCGATTCGCTCGCCGGTCCCCTCCAGCGTTTGCCCAAGACGCTCGGCCGACGGCTCGAAGTAAATCCGTAGCAGCCGGTCGTGCATCACGTATCCGCGCGGCACGGGCGGGTCGAATGGCGCATGCGCGACGTTCCCCTTGTCGTCGACGTGAAGGTCGGTGACGGTCGAAGAGAGCGTCCACGCGAGTGGCTCCCCGCGTACGGCGGCGATGCGCTTGGCAAACGCGTCGACCGGAACGTTCCTCGGCATGGCTTCCACGTCCGGCCAAGTCCTCTTGATCGGCATGCTCTCGAGTTGCGCACGGCTCGGCCAGGAATCCGCGAGAAGGGAGACCGGTTCGCCTTCCCGTGCGCACAACACCGCGCAAGGCGTTCCGCCGGTGGTCCAGCGGAGGCGAAGTTCCGGGCTGAGAACGGTCGCTCCGACCGCCGCGAGCCACCCATTCACCCAAGACGCCGGCAACCCGGGGCAGGTGAACTCCTTCATGGCGTGGCCTCCCCTTCCGGTACGAGCATGCCGCTCGAGACGGCATGGTCGGCTTGGCGCAGAACTGCTTCCAGGAGGGCCAGCCCCCACGGTCCGAACCGCCGGTTGAGTCGGCGGAACCGGGCTGGCTGTTCCCAGTCAATCAGCGAGAGGTCGGCCGGGGCCTCGACTCGGACGCCCTCGACCTCCCATGCGACGCGGTCCGGCGCACCATCGTCGGTGGGTGGAGTGAGTGGCCGCCCATTGCCGTGATGGCTGGCGACGAGATGAAGGAGGAGATCGGCCTCGCCTGGGTCGAACTCATCGTCTTGGTTCTCCATCCGGGTCTGGAGCAGCCGCGCCGACAACTCCTCATGTCGGCCCCCGCGGGGCCAGCCCGATGTTGCCTGCGTGGCGTTCCAACGGCTCCTGGGCATCCCCGACTTGGCGAGCAACGGAGAGGACCGTCCGTTTCGCGCGCCTGCGTCTGGATCAAGCCAGCGTTGGAACCGTGGATCGGCCTTCCCGATGTCGTGCCACCTTCCCGCCTGCCCCACCACGGTCGCGAGTTCCCGGGCCAACCCAAGTCGCTCCGCGATCAATCCGGACAAGGCCCCCACCGCTTCTCCGTGAGGGTCGAGGTGGACGGCGGCTGGAGAGAGTGAGGTCTCGTCCATCTCGTCGCTCCCGATGCCTCGCTCTTCCTCGGTTTCGGGAGCCGTCAGTCGCAGGCGCGCGACTTCCCTGGGTGTAACCACGACTTCAGGATCAAGACGCGAGATCGTTGCGTCCCACTCGGACTCGTCCCAACCGCCGGGCGTAATGCGGAGCAGGGCTTGGAGGAACTGTTCCGCGGCTTCCCGTTGTTCGGCCTTGTCGATCTCTTCGTCGTCTCGAACCTCGCCCAGCGCCATCGCGAGGAGGTGCTGCAGGCGTACGAGACCAGACTTCGTCTCCGTCTTCTTGCTCAGGGAGAAGCCCAGTCGTTCGATAGCGGTTTGGTCGAGGGGTAGACCGCGCTCCAAGATCGACACATCCAGGACCGGCGAAACCGCATCTGGATTCCAGCCGAACTCGTCGAGTCGGCCTTCGTTCGATGGAAGCAGCACTGTGTCTCCGGGCCGGACATCTCGAACGGCGACCACCTCAACGGTGGTCTGGTCGGATCGGAGCCGATGCACGTCCGAGGTTTCGGCGAGGGCATCCCGCAGCTTTCTGATTGGAACGCTCACCACTTCGCGTTCGAAGGGGCGTGGCCAGATCCGCATGCCCGCCTCGGGCAGGTGGGCCCGCCAGATGACGGCCACCGAATAATCGACGCCGGAGATGCCCGAGAAGTACGGCTCGACCGGGGCTTCTCCCGCAGGCTGCGTGGTCGTCTTCACCCATTCCCACAGCAGTCCGTCTAGCACCTCTGGAGCCCGTCCGGGATCGTCGTGCGGTTCACCGAGCACATTTGACACGCGGCTCGGCGAGAGGTCGACGTCTCCTCGTCGGGGGTGCAACTCATCCTTGAGGCGCTCCAGCACGGTGACCGGTTCACGGCCGTAGACGGGCCACCCGGCCGTCCCCGCCCCCTTCCGCGCTTTTTGCTTGGGTGGGGGCGCATGGACATACACTCCCCGCGCGTGGTCGAAGCGGCCGAGGCGGTTGAGGCGACCAAGCCGCTGCGTGAGCGCACGCACTCCGCACGCCTCGGTGACCATGTACTCCGCGTCGATGTCGGCCCCGACCTCCAGCGTCTGCGTGGCGACAACGATCAGGTGGCGAGTCCGCTCCGCCCGCGGGTCACGGTTCGCCGCCATACCCTCGCCCCGATGAAGAATCCGCTTCCTGATGCGCTCGGCCTCGCGCTCCCGCGTGCGGCCCGTGAGCAGGAGCAGGTCCGCCGCATTCCGCGAGAACTGCTTCCGCAGGCGCGCGAGAACCCTTCTGGCGGTGTCCGGGGTGTTTGCGAACACAAGACAAGACGATGCGAAGCCTGCCGTCTCAACCAGTTCCGTTGCCACGTCCGCCAAGTGTTCTTCGGGCCTGCCCTTGGACACTTCGACCACCCGCACTGGCTTGGCGGCGTTGAGCCTCTTCCGAACCGTCTCGTTCGCCCGATCCTGTTCGTCAAGATCGAAACGGTCCTCCTCCGATGCTTCGCCGGTGGCGGTGAGGGCCACCACGCGAGGCCGAGACCGTGACGCGTTGAGAACCTGTTCCGCACCGGGGTTACAGGCCGCGAGGGCCGGGATCAGGTTCGTCAAGTGACGCGCGAGATGCGCCTCGTCCACCAGGAGAAGGCTATCGCACCCGGCCAGGGCCGCCTCGACCGGGCGCAGCGTCCGGCTTGTCCCGTAACCGCGAAACAACAAGCGAGATCCGTACATCGGGATGGTTGAGAGGATTACGGTGGGCACGGAGGGATCGGTCGGCCGCCGGGACGCGACGCCGCCACGCAGGCGGATCACTTCGAGCGGTGAGGCGGTGGGTGCGGCCGCAAGGGAACGCAGCCGTGCGGCGACGGTTCGGAGGACGTCGTTTCCGCCCTCACGGAGCGCGTCACGGATCCGCTCGGCGTGGTCGGCCGTGGAATCGACGAGCAGTCGCCGATTGACCAGCCACCAGATCCGCGTGGGGGCCGTGCGGTCGGACGGGGGCAGTCCGGCTTGCGAAGCGAGCCACCAAATGGCGATGTCGAGGCACGCCGTCTTCCCCAAGCCCGTGGGAACGCCGATTTCGGGGGGCCAACAACCGGAATCCCCGACCTGCTCGGCGAGTCGAGTCTGCCACGGGAAGGGCTCCCGGTCGTTGAGCGCCTCATAGAAGTCGGGAAACTTCGGTATCGGAGCTAGCCGCGACCCATCAGTCATTTGCCGCATCCCTCTCTTGGAGGTCGATGCAAAGGCCGAGACCGCGCTGCCGAGCGGACCCGATCACGACCGGCCCGCGAACTGGTTCGGCGAACCAGAGTTGAACATGGGAGTAGGGAAGCCCCGGCCTTCCGGGACGATTGACCTCCACGGGCGCCAGGTCGACGCCGCCGCGGACGAGCGGAGCACGCGCCGAGCGGAATGCCACCGGTGCCGGCAGCCCCGCATGCGCGCACCACCTCGTCACTTCCGCCAGATCGAGGGGCACTCGGCGCTCGTGCACTGCCGGAAAGGCCGTAATCCAGCAGCGTGCGGAACGTTCCCAACGCGATCGTCGCGCCGCAACGGGCCCGCCCCGGTTGGCGTGAGGCATCACGGCCACGTCGAGGCCCCCTCCCCAGAGGCGTCGGACGGCGAGGGCAGCTTGTCCGGCCCGGCTCTTGACTCCCGGCTCGCAGCCCGGCGGCAGCCAGAGCGCCAGACCGTGGATGCGACCCCGGGATCGCTTGAACCCCGCGTCGGGGAGTGCGAGGAAGCGGGCCAAGTCGTAGCCGCGCTTACGAAATCCATGACCGTGTAGGGTCGCAGGCGGCTCTCCGTAGAAATCTTGGTACTTGCGGAGCACGGCCCCCTTGAACACAGCGTTGACGGTCGAGACGCGACGCCCCGAGACGGCGGCCTCGAGCCGAAGCCACGCGACCACCGTGCCCCGATCAACGGTCGAATCCGCCGTCGGGGAGAGATACTTGGCCTCGTGCCTGAGGGCAGGGAACTGGCCGCGGGCCGCCGTAACTCCGCGCTCCGCCCACGCATCGTATGCCGCATCCAGCCGCTGCACGTCTCCTGAGCGCGGCACGCGAACCGCCATGTCGCCATCGTCCTGCGGCCGAAACGCATCGTCGGGCGTGATGGAGTCCGGCAGTTTCGCGTGCACGCGGACCCGAACGGGAGAATCGGCGGTTCCAAGGTATCCGATGCGGGCGGCGCGCTGGCGCAGGGCGTGCACCATCTCGCCCGGGCAGGGTGTGTCCCAAGCATATACAACGCTCGAGTGGCGGGGGGTAACGCGTACCCCCGGCCGCACCTCGACACCTTGGCGCCCTATGTACTCGAGATGAGCGCGGGTGCCCCTGCGAAGGCCCTTCTTCGCAGGCGGGGTCGTCGCGAAGGTTCTGTCGGCGGCGGCCACGTAGCGCGGAAGTAACGGCTGGTGCCAGGGTTCCGCGTGCGCGTGGATGACGGGGGCCGGAAGCTTCTCGAACCACTCCAGCTCCCGACCCGTGGTGACCCGACACCGGTCTCTCGTCCCGTCTGCGGCCACGAGAGCGGCGAACAAGCGGGAGGGGGCGGGTGGCCACTCGCCGGTTCTCAGGTGTCCGGTGTGGGCGGTGCCATCGGGATCCGCGCGAAATGTGCCGTGCAGCAGTTCGACGGAGATCGCCAGCATCAGTCCTCCATCTCCGGCCACGTCGCGAGAATTGCCTGCCGCAGGTTGCTCTTGGGCGTGAGCCGCATCGGGGACTCTCCCCAGCCATCGAGCGGGACGTCTGCCGACCTCGCGTGCCCGAGAGCCGCCCGTAACAACTCGCCGGTTTCCTCGCTGCCGCCGAGTTCGAACTTTACATCTCCACCCGCACCCAGCCATGTCGCGGTAGACCTCGTCGGCCGCAGTTCCGCCCCGGACCGAAGCGCGAATCCACGACCGAACGCCATCGCGTGCGCATGGAGCCCAAGCCCGACGAGCAAGGCGCGGGCCGCCGCGTCCGCCTCGGCGGAGTGATCCGGCCCGAGACCCACGCGCCGGAGCTGGGCCAGCGAGAGCGTCGCGCGCTGAGTGACCCTGGCGAACGAGACTGCGGCGGCCGCTGCCTCATCTCCCATGAAGGGCACCTGCCCGTGACCGATCTCGGACAGCTTGTCTCGCTTGCCGCCCTCGATCTCCTTCAACTTCGCCGTTCCGATTTCCCAGTGAAGGCGATCATCGGGATTCGAGGCCAACGTCTCATCGGTGTTGAGGTTCAACGGATCCCCCTTGAGGCCGAGGACTCGCGTTTCGCTCGCCGCGGGTTTCCAGCCAATGATCTCCGATACCCAGGCGCGCGCGTGCTTCGTGTTGTGACGCTTCTTGCCAAGGTGGGACTGCCAGAATCCGTAGAGGAGCGCCTGCGGAAACCATGCCATGAGGGGACCGCACGCCTCGGGCGTAGCCGCGAGGATGGCGCGTCCGAGGGTTGTGCTGACGAAATCCTCCCCATCCAGCTGCGCGTCGCGGAGGTAAGCGTCCGCGTTCCGGTGGGGGAATTGCAGACTCGATATCTGCGACGGCAGATGCGAGGGCAGGTTGGTAAGGTCGGACAGGTCGAGAACCAGTTCCGGCACCGAGGCAGAAGCTCGATGACGCCGCAGTGCGTCCTCGAGCCGGTTGGCCTGCGACGGGACGTTGTCGATCACGATGACGGGTGTCGGCTCCTCGTCGGAGGGCGAGGCCCATCGGCGGTCTTCCTGATACCTGCCGCCCTCGTAAACGGCGGGCTTCACGGGCCCTCCCGGCCCCGCCAGCGACTCCAGATCGGTGTCGATGCGGATGCCGTCGTCGAGCGAGCTGTCCGCGCACGCCGCGACGAGCGTTTCGAGGTTCATGCCGTTTTTCATGTTGTCCCCCACGTCGAGTGTCCCTAATGCGCTCTAGAATATACTACAGTTCCACTTGGAACAAGATAAACTTGAGAATCGGAAACGTTGGATGGATACACTTCAACGGCGGGATGGTCAAGGGGCTCATGACGGAGCGGCTGATCGGCGCAACTCCCGCCAAGCTAACGTCACCGATCAACGGGCCATCGACCGGTGCTGATGCACGAAGACCGGGGCCAAAGCCCCGGTGACACAACGATGCTCGCGCTTGTCCCAAGCGGCACCGTACTCGCTCAACGAAGGCCGGGGTGGGAATCCGGCGACGAATCGGCACGGGCACACGACCCAAGATACTCTGCTTGCCGCGATCATCGAAAACGTCTGGTTTCGGGCGATTAGGATGCCGACCGGGCAGTGGCTGTGAATCGAGGGGGGCGGACGTGGCCCTGACGCTCGACGAGGTAGGGGGGAACGGATGGCCGAGTTCGCGGCGGACTGGAACGGCGAGGTCTTCATCCTGCTCCGCGATCACCCGCGGATCTTCGCGGTCGAAGCCGTCCGCTTTCGGTTCGCCGCCGTGGCGGAGCATGACTGCGCGCAGGGCGGCGAGGGCGTGGTCAGCACCGTCACCGAGCTGCGCGAATTTCTACGCACGGATGCCGAAGACGCAGGCGGTGATGCGGTCAATGATCAACAGCGTGCGGGGATCCAGCGTCTTCGTTGTGTGGGAAGGCCATCCACATTCGTCTTGACGACCCGTTGCGAGCCCGTGCCACGTTGGGCGTGGACGGCGAAGCGAAACGGCGGGCGGGGCGCGATCTGCCGCGGATGCGGGATGGGGCCAGTGTAATGCCATGGCGGCGTTTGGAAGCTGAGAACGAAGTACGATGATGAAGAATCCTGATCGATGGATCGTGGGGGCGGGCGGCCTCGTGTCTCTCGTGACGTTGCTGTCCCTGTGGTTCAGCGGCGTTTGGCATCTCGGCACCCGGTTGGGTTCGGTCGAAGCCAGGATCGATGGCGTGGAACAGCGGCTGGAGGCCGGGTTGGACGCCGTGAAGCGTCTGGATGGAGTGGACCTGCGCCTGGATGACGTGAACCGGCGGTTGGATGACGTGAATCGACGCCTGGGTGGGGTTGACGCCCGGCTGCTCAGTATCGAAGAGACCTTTCGGGGGCGCGGCCCCGTCTCAGCCGAGGGTGGGGACACGGCCACGAACCCGTAGAGCGGTCGGGGCGACCGACTCCGCTGGAGTACGGACCTCGCGCCGTGGCTTCAGCCCGGATGGCGCGGAAGCCCGCGTACGGCTCGAACCCCGGTTCCGTCCGTCGCCCGCGCCGGCGGGGCCGTGTCGGGCCAGTGTCGAGCGATGCTGCGGACGCGTCCGGTTACGTGGTCCACGAGTAGGGCCGCGCGGCCGCCCCGGCCCCGGTCCACCGATGTCGTGCCTTCGGGTCCGCTCAGAGTGAGGAGATCCAGCGTCTCCGCCCAGGCGGGGTCGAAGGGGATCGCGAACGCGAACGCGCGGTTGTCGCGCGGACGGGGGAACGGCAACCTCGGCGGGACAAGCTGTTACCTTCGCCGTTCAGGGCTTCGACGGGCTCTGCGCGAAAGGCCGGGCGAGGATGGCGCTAGCGCCGGGTGACTGCTAGCGTCAATGCATCATGAGCATCAAGGAGGTCAGTTGTGGACCTGCAATGCATGGCGGTGTTCCGGAAAGTTCCTGAAGGCTACATCGCCTTCATCGAGGGGTTCCCCGGTGCCAACACCCAAGGCGCTTCCCTCGAAGAAGCTCGGACGAGCCTTCGAGAAGCCATCGCACTGGTCGTCGAAGCCAACCGGGTCTTCGGTCTCGCTCCCATGGAGGAACCGCAATGACCCGACGCCTGACTGCGATCGTCGAGCGCGAGCGCGAGGGTGAGGGCTATGTGGCGCTCTGCCCCGAGTTGGACGTTGCGAGCCAGGGCGAGACCGTGGTCGAGGCTCGCGACAATCTCGCCGAAGCCCTCGCCCTGTTCTTCGAGACCGCGCCGCCCGGCGAGGTCGACCGGCGCCTGCGAGGCGAAGTCTACGTAACTCAGATCGAGGTTGCGGTTGGCTAGGCTTCGCGTCCTGTCCGGCCGTGAAGCCTGCCGCATCTTGGCGGCCAACGGTTTCGTCGAGGTCCGACGACGGGGCAGCCACATCGCCATGCAGAAGGCGGATGCCGACGGAACGCTCACCGTCCCGGTTCCGGACCACCGAGAGCTGCGGATCGGTACGCTGATGTCGATCATTCGCCAGTCAGGCCTCCCCCGTTCGGAATTCGAGGTGGGTCCCTGACCGCAGCCGGATGGCTGTGGAGGCCTCCGCCAAGCGGAAATCCACCCGACCCATACCCTTCGGAGGCCGGCGATCATCGATCCTGGGCGATCCTAGAGCCCGTAGATGTGCCGAAACCGCTCTGGATCAGGCGTTCCCGGGACGATCCGCGTGGCGATGGGCGAGGAGTCGAGGGCTCGAACCCTCCACCGTCAAGTTCTTCGGCAGGGACCGAAGGCCCGAGACCCTTTCCCAGCGAGACTGGGACCGGTTCATCCGGGAGCGCCGGGCGGGCGCGGTCGGCCCCAGTGGAAAGCCCGTGGGCAACCGGATGATCGAATGGGACCTCACGTTCCTGATGGCGGTGCTGAACTGGGCGGCGCGGTCGAGGGACGAGCAGGGCCGCCTGCTCCTCGACAGGAACCCGCTCAAGGGCCTCAGGAAGCCCGTCGAGAAGAACCCAACCCGGGTCGTTCTCACGGACGACGAATACCAGGCACTTCTCCAAATCTCGCGGCAGGTCGATTGGCGATGCCACGTCGCCCTCGTGCTCGCGCACGAGACCGGGCATCGGATCGGCGCGATTCGCAACCTCAGGTGGTCTGACATCGACCTCGAATGCGAAACGGTGCGGTGGCGCGCCGAGCACGAGAGGACGGGCTACGAGCACCGCACGCCCTTGACCCCCGAAGCCATCGAAGTCTTCGAGGAGGCGCGAAGGCGCAACCCGGCGAGCGGGGACGCGCCGGTCCTGCCCGCGACCATGAATCCCTCGGCATGCCTGCGCTTCCCGCAAGCCCGCTTCTGGTGGCAGCGGGCGGAGCGCCTCGCAGGACTCGCGCCGAAGCGCGGAAGGGGCTGGCACTCGCTGAGACGGAAGTTTGCCAGCGACCTGATGGACCTGCCGCTCAAGGTGCTCTGCGAACTCGGAGGGTGGAAGGCGGCCAAGACCGTGCTGCGCTGTTACCACACATGCTGGGCCAACGCCGACCATCTCGCGGCCATGGCCGCTCAACGAAGGCCGGGGTGCGAACCCCGGCGACACCGGAGCGACGCCGGCCCATGCTTCGGTGAGGAAATCCTTGGCGCAACGGGCCATCCGAGCCCGGATCTCGCGCCGTGGCTTCAGCCCGGACGGCGCGGGAGCCCGCGCACCGCTCGAACCCCGGTTCCGTCCGTCGCCCCCATCGGCGGTATCGTATCGGACCAATGTCGGACGATGCTGCGGACGCGCCCGGTGACGCGGTCCACGAGTAGGGCCGCGCGGCCGCCCCGGGCGCGGTCCACGGTTGTCGTGCCCTCCGGACCGCTGAGCGTGAGGACATCCAGCGTCTCCGCCCAGGCGGGGTCGAAGGGGATCGCGAATGCGAACGCGCGGTTGTCGTCATCGATCCCGTGGGCGACCGGAGTCGGCGTGAAGCCGACCGAGAACAGGCTCCGTCCCTCCGTGTCGCGACCCGACAGACGGTACGGGCCGGGCTGCGATGGACGACGTGCGGCTGTCCGATATACGAAGGCGGGTTCCAGCCGCAGTTCGCCATCGTCGACGCCGCCCCAGAGCAGGAGCATGTCGCCCCGCGCGGTTCGGCGATCCGCCGCCTGCGCCGACGACGAGATCCCGGCACTGCCGGCGTCCGCGAGGCGGAACTCCAGCATCCTCGTGAAGCTGTAGTCGCTGATCCACTGGGGATAGCAATAGGACATCAGGTCCCGGTATCCCTCCGGGTTGAACAGGTGCCCGAGCCCCGGCCCGTCACCGCCGCTTTCGTCGCCACCGTCCCCGCCACCGTCCCCGAAATCGTGTCCCCACACCCCGATACGGCCATCGGGCCACGGATAGTCGGCGTCGACCGTCCCGGGGTCGGTGAGGGGTTCGTCACACGGGGTATGCGGGCGCCCCAGGTTGTGTCCCAACTCGTGCGCGAACACGAGGCGGAGACGACCCGTTCTCTGCAGCAGCCGGTCCGGGCCGTGCGAGCCCGTGAGAGAACTCTGCCCGCCGAGCATCCCGAGCCCGTCGATCCAGTACGCGTCGGGGTGTCGCGAGAGCGGCTTCGGGACTCCGAAGATCCCGGCGTAGTGCTCCCCGGGGTCTTCCGCTTCCATCACCCGGAGCAGTTCGATCTCGCGAATGAGGCCGATGGCCCCCGCCTCCGACGTGTCCGCCCCCGTATGGTAGGGTTCGCGGAGCGCCACCTGCAGGTCGCCGACGGGCAGCACCGTGCGGGCGTAGCGCAGCACGCTCCGGCCGACGGCCGAGCCCCCTCCCGTGCCCGCCTCCGCGAGTTCGCGCGCGAACGCCGCCACGCCCGGATTCACATCCCGGTTCTCCTCCGAATGGTACTGCACGGGGACGAGTGTCACGCGCAGCGGGGGCACCCCCCGCACGTCGAGGTCGTGCCGGCCCTCGGGCGGGAACCGGGACCGGCTCGAGGAGGTCAGGGGGAGCGCGCCCTCCGCGTCGAGTTCCACGACCATGCTCAAGCCCGGTTGCAGGACGTGGCCCGGTATGGCGGCGTTGAAGGATCTTTCGAGCCGGCTCTCGTCGACGGCCAGCGGGATCCCTCCGCCGGGTGCGTCAAGCTCCGTCCGGTACGTCTCCACTCCGTCGCGGAAGAAGGTCGCCGTCGCCCCCGGCCGGAAGCCGTTGACTTCGTCGGCGGTCGCGAAGACGCGAAGGAGGGCGCGCCGGTTGGCGACCAGAGGTACGCCGCCCTCCCGGTTCTGCGCCGCCTGCGTGAGATAGGCGTAGGGGACGGACATCGTGACCGAGGCGGGGTTGGACACGACGAGCGGGTCCCCCGCGACGAGATCGAACCCGTCGCAACGATCCGCGCAGGCTTCGGCCAGCGCCTCGTCCGAGCCGACGGTCACGGAGACCGGGGAATCGGCGGCGTCGCCCGGCGTGAGCGTCACGGTGGCGCTCGCCGTGGTGCCCGCCCGCACCAGGACCGAATCGACCGAGAGCGTCCCCCCCTGGGCGAGAAGCGGGAGCCGGACGTCGAAGGGCGCACCCTCAAGTATCCGGGCCTCGATTCTGGCGGGTCCCGGAGCCGTCGCGTCCTCATCGTCCGTTCGCGCGAGGCGCACGGGGAAGGCGAAGGCGGCCTCGTTCCCCCCGAGGGTCAGCCGTTCCAGACTCCGCAGGCCCGCGAGCGCGCCCGGGGGCAGGGTGCTCAGTTCGTTGTCCTGCAGATACAGTTCCCGCAGGCCGGCGAGGTCGCCGAATATGCCCGCCGGAAGCGCCTGCAGCCGATTATCGACCAGGGAGAGCCATTCGAGCCTGCGGAGACCCGCGAACACGCCCGGGGGCAGGTCGGCGATCAGGTTTCCCGCCAGATCGAGCACCTCCAGACTGGAGAGATCGGAGAAGGCCCCGGAGGGAAGGGCTTTCAGGCGGTAGTCCTGGAGTGCGAGCCACTCGAGGCCGGAGAGCGCGCTCAGGTCGTCCGGGCGCAGTTCGCCGAGGACAGCTCCGGTGCCGCCCTCGGGGGCTGATTCCCGCGCCCTGATCCTCAGAGAGCGGAGCGCGGCCAGCGCCTGCCCGTCCGGGGCGCTGCAGTCGTCGGCCCGGAGCCCGCGCACGATCGCGTCGCGCACGGCGGCCGTCCGGTCGCACACTCCCTCACGGATGACGACCACGGCGCTCGAAGGAGGGGCGAGCACGAAACCGCTCCCGGTCGCGGGTCGCTCCAGCGTAACGGTGAGGACTTCCCGGGGCGGCTCGATCTCATCGTCGTCGGCGATCCGGATCTCGATGACGGCGCCGCTCGCTCCCCCGGGGACCTCGACCGCGCCCTCGCTTGCGGCCAGCACGTCCGCCGAATCCGCGTCATCCGTCAGCCGCGCGTCATCCACCCCCAGCGCATAGCGCACGGTCAGCCGCGACTCCGCAGGGTCGTCGAGCACGACTTCGACTCGCGCGATGCCGCCTTCCCGAGCCTGCGCCACGCCGAGGGAGAGCGCGACGCCGACCCCGACCGTCGCCTCGAAGCGCTGCGCGACCGAAAGCCCCCCGCCATCGCGGGCCGCCACTTCCAGGGTCGCGGACCCCGGCGCGACCCCTTCCACCGTCACCCGATGCGCGGCCGCCGTCACGCGCGCCACGCCCGCGTCGAGGGACGTTGCGGCAAACGTCAGCGCATCGCCGTCCGGATCCCGGAACCAGGGGGCCACGTCGAGGACGGCCGGATGCCCGAGCCGCACGTCGAGGTCGGGAAGGGCGTCCACCGCCACCGGACTCCGGTTCCCCGGGGGCTCCGGCGGCGTGACCTCCGTTCCGCAGGCGCTGATCCCCGCTATCCCCGCTGCGGCCGCGAGCGCGGCCATGGCCCGGCGGATGCCGAATGGAGGCCGGGAACGAGCCACGGGTCCGATCCGATCCCTAGCTGGCTCTGGGCGGAGGCTCCGGTCGGGGGCCGGGCCCCTCTTGCCGCCTCACCATCACCCGTCCGCCGCTCTCGCTCCGGGCGATGAACCCGAGGAGGTGGAGGTATCCGATCACGAACCGGTTGCGCGCCCACCGGGCCAGGATGACCGCGTCGCCCCGCTCGGGATGCGGGCTGACCCCCGGGATCCAGGCGGCCATGCGATCCGCGCCGGCCGTCCGCAGCACCCGGGACACCGTGAGCCACACGCGAGCCCGCTGCCGGACGATGAAGAACCCGTCGTCTCCCTGCCGCTGGTAGAGTGGGAGGAAAACCCGGCCCGCGAACGCCGTCTGCACGGGTCCGCGCCGATCCACGGCGAGTTCCTGCCCGGCCTCGACCAGGTCGAAGTTCGTGAACCCGGGGTGCATCCGGAATCCGTCCTCTTCCGACACCACGTGGCGGTAGCGCACATCCAGCACCCGCGGCAGACCCTCCGCCCGGCGGGCGAGACGAGCCCTCCGCTCCTCCCCCTCCGGAGCGCTTCCTGCCTCGATCAGTCCGAGAGCCTCAAGCAGGATCCACACCGCCTCCTCGTGCGCGTCGATGGACGACGCGGCCCTGTGCTGCCCCGCCTCGATGCCGATGTTCGCCCAACCCAGGCGGTCGAAGTAGTGAAGCATGGCGCCGTCGATCTGCTCTTCCAGTCCCAGGACCACCGGGACGGGAAGGCAGAGCGCGAGCGCCCGGTTCTGAAGGGTGTCCCCGAGCGTCGTGAAGGGCGCGCTTTCCGACGAGGTGGTATGCAGGTCGAGGACATGGATGGGCCCCCGCGCGCGCCGTTGTTCCGATTGGAAGGCGGCCAGCAGGTCCCGTTGCTCCGCCAACTCGGCGCTCCCCACCATCGGCGCCCCGTCGCCGTCCCGCGCCGACCCTCCGCCCCGCAGAGACTCCAGCACCGCGTCCACGCGGTCATGCTGCCACACGCGGTTGAGGTCCTCATCGATGAACCGCGTCCCCGCTCTGTGCGCCTGGAGATTGCCGCAAAGACCCACGAGATCCCCGCGCATCCGAAGCCGGCTCTCCGAGAGGACGCCCATTACCCGTTCCAGCGCCTCGATGCCCGCCGGCTCATTCCCGTGCAGCGATGCGATGCAGATGACGAGCGGCCCGGGCTCGGCGCCCCTGTACGCGCCGATTCGCCGTCCCTGGTCGCCGGGCTCCTCGATGGCCGTCGAGGATGTCGTTTGCTTCACGCGCCGGGTCGGTGCAGCGTTTCCGCCTTCGCCGCGAACACGAAGTCGCTCTCCGTCAGTCCGTCGATCTTGTGCGTCCAGATCCGGACGACGACCCGTCCCCAGGCGAGGAACAGGTCCGGGTGATGGTTTTGTTCCTCCGCCATCTCGCCCACGCGATTCACGAAGCCGAGCGCCGTCACGAAGTCCGGAAAACGGTATTCCTTCTCGAGGTGGTGCCCGTCCACGACGCTCCAGTCGGCCCCCAGCTGTTCCGCGAGCGCGTCGAGGGCCTCTCCCTCAAGGGGTGGCACCCCGCCTCGACAGGGGATGCACTGCTGCTGCGCGAGCGGTATCGACATGGCATCGTCTCCGTAGCTGCTGTCGGTCTCCGTCCTCAGGGCGCGTCGGCAACCGCTTGCAGGAGTTCTTCATAATCCGGCTCAACGCCCGCATCTTCCGACACCCACGCGTACGCCACCCTGCCGTCCGTTCCGATCACGAACGCCGACCGCTTGGAGACGCCGCGGAGCCCGTGAAACTCCTCGTACAACACGCCCCAGTCACGCGAGACCGTGCGGTTGAAGTCGGAGAGGATGGGGAAGGGGATGCCTTCCTCGGCCCTGAATCGGGACGTGACGAACGGGCTGTCCACGGAGATCGCGAACACGGCGGCGTCGAGCGACGCATACGCGCTCCACTCATCCCGCACCCGGCACATCTCCGCCGTGCAGACCGAGGTGAACGCGAGAGGGAAGAAGAGGAGCACGACCCGGTCGCGGCCGAGGTGATCCCCCAGATCGATCGTTCCCCCGGCTTCGTGGGGCAGCGTGAACGGCTCCACGCGGTCGCCGACCGAGATCTTCGTGCTGGAAGTCATATCAGAACGCGCCTCCTCCGCCTCCGCCGAATCCGCCGCCCGAGAATCCGCCGCCCCCCGAGATCCCGCCGCCCGGGAAGCTCGAGCTCTGGGCGCTGCGCGGCGCGGACTGCATCACGCTGTGCGTCTCCGCGGACATGCTGTTCAGGTTCGAGACCAGAATGTGAGAGTTGAACGTCGATAGGGCATGCCCATGATACCAGTCCGGGGGTTCGCGATACAGGTCCCTGAAGGCCCTGGCCCACTGCGCCGCGACGCCAAGCGCCATGGCGTACGGCAGACACTTCTCGAACATCTCCGGGCCCGTGATCTTCCGCCTGTAACGGTCGGACTCGACGCGCGTGAGGAATTCCTCGAACCCCTTCACCTGCCGCAGCAGTTCCGTCCCCCTCTTCGTGCGCGCCGGCATGAAGAGCCCGAAGATCATGATGACGAGCGCCGAGGCGACGGCCGCCGCCAGGACGGCCGGCATCGCCAGCGGGAGCACGGCCTGGACCTGGACGAGCAGCCCGCCGAAGAAGATCACGATTCCGACCAGGAACCCCAGCCCCACGTACTTCCCGCGGACCATGGCTGGCGATTCCGTATACACGCCGTGCTCGATGAGCGTCGCCAGCAACGTCGACTTCAGTTCCGGCAGGTCCTTGTAGAAGCGGTCCTTGAGGTCCGAGAGCCGGCGGGTCGTTCGCCCCCCGAAGACCGACCGCAGGAGCGCACTCTCGTGCGGAGCCAGGGGGTCGCCCGCGGTGTCGCGTCGCTCGAAGAGGTAGTCCTTCTCCCCGCGTTCCTCGATCGACAGGTGCCCGCGGACGGCGAGGTCGATCAGCGTCGCCGTGATGTCGCGCAGATCGGCGCGGTTGTCGATGATGACGCCGACCTCGGCGGGCGTCAGGTCACCGGGCGGCTCGTAGCGCGGCTCGATCGACCCGATTTCGGGGTCGCGACCCCGTTCGTTCCAGCGGCGGTACATGAAGGCGAGGGCGAAGAAGGGCAGGAAGAGCGGCCAGTTCGCGAACAGGTACATGCTCGCGAGGTCGATCGCCGTGGGCCGCCGGACGACCCCGGCATCCCATCCGATGCCGATGGTCAGGCCTTCCCGGAAGCCGAGCGGTCCGTCGGTTCGCACGTCGACCCGGCTTCCCGTGACGTCGACCGCCGCGTCCTGGCCCGTCGCACCGTAACCGCCGGTGAAGGCGTGGGCGCGCACGCCCTCGACCGCCTGCGGAAGGCTCACGGTCGCGCTCGCCGTCTCGATCGGGACCGGCCATTCGGTCCCCGTCACGTTCCAGTACAACTCGTCGTACGCCTCGACGATGCCGTCTTCTCCTTCATCGGCTGCGAAGAAGCGGAGCCCGTTCGTCACGCCGTAGGAGAGCCGGACCGTGCGCACCGCGTCGACCGCGTCCGGCACCCAGATCTTCGTGTTCAGGTAATCCCCATCGCGCTTCGTCTCGTAGCGCAGGGGGTTCCCGTCGGCGTCCGTCACCGCCTCCACGGAAAGGCGCAGCTTGTAGCGGAATCTGTTGCTCCGGTACTCGACGGGAATCGTCCGGTAGATGCCGTTGTAGCTTCCATCGAAGCGGGGCCGGATCGTTTCGGTCACCTCGAGGGACCCGTTCTCCAGCACCCGGATGTCGGCGTGGAAGCTCTCGATGAGCCAGGAGCGCTCCTGCGCGGCCGCCGGGGAAGGGGAAAGGCAGAGGGCCCCGACGACGGCCCCGACGATCGCGCCGACCATGACGCCGACCATCGCGCCGACCATCGCGCCCGCCGGCATGGCGGCTCGGGCCGCGACTGCCGCGGCTCGTCGCGGATGCCGCCGCTTCACGAGAACGCCACCTTCGGCCCCTCGCGCCGCCGCTCGTCGTCGAGTGAAAAAAACTCCCGGCGCGTGTGGCCGAACACCCCGGCGAGCAGGTTCGTCGGGAAGATCTGGGTCTTCGTGTTGTAGTCCCGGACGACGGCGTTGTAGTAGCGTCGCGCGTTCTGCACCGCCTCCTCGATCTCATCGAGGGAGCGCTGGAGGTCGGTGAACGCCTCGACCGCCCGCAGCTGGGGATAGGCCTCCGAGAGCGCGAACAGCCTCCCGAGTGCCCCCGCGAGCGCTCCCTCCGCCGCGCCCGCCTCGGCGGGCCCCCGCGCGCCCATGGCCCGGTTCCTCGCCTCTACCACGGCCTCGAGCGTCTCGCGTTCGTGGCCCGCCGACGCCTCCACCGTCTTCATGAGGTTGGGGATGAGATCCCAGCGGCGCGTGAGCTGGACGTCGATGTCGGCCCAGGCGCTGTTCACGCGTACGCGCAGCCGCACGAGGCCGTTGTACATCCCGATGACGATGAAGGCGACCACCGCGAGTATGATCACGAACCACAACATGGCTTGCCCCTGTTTCCTCTTATGCTCCGCGCCCCAGGCGGAGGATGATCTCGAACTCGTCCTCCGTCACCGGCATGACCGAGAGTCTCATGCCGCGTTTCATCACATTGATAGTCTCGAGGCCGGCCGTTTCTTTCATCATCTGGCGGGTCACGGGCGTCCCGAAGGTCTCCACGTAGCGGAAATCCGGGCACCACCAGCGGGGGTTCTCCCGGCTCGACTTCGCATCGAAATAGTTGCTGTCCGGATCGAACTGAGTGGAGTCCGGGTGCGCCGGGCCCGCGACCTCCGCCACGCCGTACACGCCGAGCACCTTCGTGTTGGAGTGATAGATGAGGATCTTCTCGCCCGGATTCATCCGGTCGCGCATGAAGTTCCGGACCTGGTAATTTCGCACGCCGTCCCATTCCGTCTCGCCATCCCGGGCGAGGTCGTCGATCGAGTATACGTGCGGTTCGGTCTTGGCCAGCCAGTATCCGGTGATTTCAACCGGCATGTCACGCCTTCCTTGCTCGTTTTCTGCCGCGTCCCGACGGCGCGCGGACGTTTCGCGCGGATGGGCCGAATCTACCGGCACGGCCGCGCACCGTGAACCCCGTGCTCCGGCACTCCCGGTTGCTCGCGGACCTCTGCGATACGACAGTAGCTTGCCTGAACCGGAACGGGCGCGCAGCCGCCCTGAGAGGTCACGGCGCACGGAGAACGCATGAAAATTCCGCTGTATCAGCTCGACGCCTTCTCGGACCGGCCCTTCGAGGGCAATCCGGCGGCGGTGTGTCCGCTCGAGGCGTGGCTCGATGACGATGTCATGCAGCAGATCGCGGCGGAGAACAACCTCTCGGAGACCGCGTTCTTCGTTCGCGATGGCGCGGGCGAGGAGGGCGGGTTCGGGCTCCGCTGGTTCACGCCCGTTTCCGAGGTCGACCTGTGCGGACATGCGACGCTGGCCTCCGCCTGGGTCATTCTCCGGAGGCTGGCGCCGGACCGCGAGAGTGTGCGCTTCGAGACGAGAAGCGGCGAACTCATCGTGGAACGGGGCGAAGGAGATCTCCTCGTGATGGATTTTCCGGCGCGTCCCGCGATGTCGCGCGAAGCTCCTCGCGCCCTAGTGGAGGGATTGGGAGCGGAACCCGCGGATGTTCTGGCCTCGGACCGGGACTACCTCGTACTCCTGGATGCCGAGGACGACGTCCGGAAGCTGAAGCCGGATTTCACCCGGCTGCGCGGACTGGATCGCCTCGGGATCATCGTGAGTGCGCCGGGAGTGAGCGCGGACTTCGTGTCCCGCTTCTTTGCGCCCAGCGTCGGCGTGCCCGAGGATCCGGTCACGGGTTCCGCGCACTGCACGCTGGCGCCCTACTGGGCCGAGCGGCTCGGCCGCGGCGAGGCGCCGCTCGAGGCGCGGCAGATCAGCGCCCGCGGCGGTACCCTTGTCTGTCGCCACCTCGGGGACCGGGTGACGATCGCCGGCCGCGCGGCGCTCTACCTTTCCGGCGAGATCATGCTGTGACGGATTCCGGAGTGCGGCCGTCTACGGGGCGGCGGATGAAACGGCGTATGACTGCGGGCGTGGGGCCGGGCGACCGGCCGGACGCCACGGAGACGCGGGATGGAGCGGGACAGATGATGCGTACGATGCGTACACGGATACGGAGCGGGAGCCTGTGCGCCCTCGGGGTCGGACTCGCCGCCCTGACGACGCTGGGGGCTTTGTGGGTGCTGGCGCCCGTAGACGCCGCGGCGCAGGTCCGCGGCGGACACTTCCACGGCCAGCCGTCCGGGGAGCCATCTTCGGGCGGAAACGGCACGCAGTGGGATCTGGGCGGCACCTTCTCCGTGATGGCGCCGCAGGGGCAATTCGGTTCGTACGTCGGGGAGGGGTTCGGGGCGGCGTTCACCGCTCTGCTCGGCTTCGAGGACTCCCCCGCCTTCCGGGTTCGGTTCGACGCCGGCTACGTGAACTACGGATCGGAGACGCTTGGCTTCCCCCTGTTCGCGGCGACGGATCGGATCCTGACCGACATCGTCACGCGCAACAACGTGGGCTATCTGGGACTCGGCCCCGAGATCCGGCTTCCGCACGGCCCCGTACAGCCCTACGTGAACGGCTTCGTGGGGCTCGGCTATTTCTTCACGGTCAGCACCGTCGAGCGTGGTTGGGATCTCCGGGAATCGCCCGATTACGGGACGACGGTGAACTTCGACGACGTACGCGCCGCGTACGGCTTCGGCGGCGGACTCGCGATCCCGATCAACCGGTCCGCCAACCCGGGACTGCTGCGGGTCGAGGCCCAATACCGGAGGCACGGCCGCACGGAGTATCTCGTGCCCGGGAGCATCGTCGAGGACGGTTTCGGCGGCAGTTCGTTCTCACCGATCGCCTCGGATGTCGACTTCGTGCTCTTCCAGGTGGGGATGACGTTCGGAATCTGAGCCGGGCCGCAACGGTGAGCCGATCCGCTACGGTTGGCGGCGCTCCAGGCGGGATACGGAGCCGTTGAGGTTCACGACATACAGCTCCCCCGAGCCGTCGACGCCGAAGGAGGACACGGCCCCCAGGCTTCCCACATTCCAGCGTCGCTCGTCCGCCGCCCGCCCGCCGTCGAGACGGAAGCTCCGCAGGAAGCCGGTGCAGAAGTCCGAGTAGAAGTAGTGCCCCACAATCTCGGGGAGCTGTGAGCCGCGGTACACATAACCTCCCGTCACGGAGCAGACGCTGCCGTCGTGGACGTACTCGACAACAGGCAGCGTGAGACCCGACATGTCGCACCCGGAACTCTGGTAACAGGCGGACCCTTCCATCGTACTCCAGCCGTAGTTCACGCCCGCCTCGCCCGCGGGCACCGCGTTGATCTCCTCGCGTTCGTTCTGGCCCACGTCCGCCACGTAGAGCGCATCGCCCGCGAAGTCGAAGGTCGAGCGCCACGGATTCCGCACGCCGATGGCCCAGATCTCGCCCCGCGCGCCCTCCTCTCCGGCGAAGGGGTTGTCATCCGGGATCGCGTACGGGTCGCCTCGGTCCACGTCGATGCGGAGGATCGAACCGTGCAGCGTCTCCGGGTTCTGCCCGTTGCCGAACGGGTCGCCCGCCCCGCCTTCGTCGCCGAGGAAAATGTACAGCATCCCGTCGGGCCCGAACTGCAGCATCCCGCCGTTGTGGTTCCGGCGACGCTGGGTGAGCGCAAGGATCGGCTTCGCCGAGCTCGAATCCAGACGGTCGGGGTCCCCGGAGACGGTGTAGCGCTCGACCACCGTGTGGTCCTCCGTGTCGGTGTAGTAGACGAAGACCTGGCCGTTGTCCGCGTACCGCGGGTGGAACGCCATCGTGAGAAGGCCGCCTTCGGGCGCCGTGCCCACGCGGCCCGAGAGGTCGAGGAAGGGATTCCCGAGGAGTTGCCCGTCCGCGTTCCCGATGCGGATGCGGCCCACCTGCTCCACGACGAAGAGCCTCGAGTCGCCCGGCGGGGCGGCGAGGAAGACCGGCTGCGAGAGTCCGGTCAGGACTTCGTTCACCGCCAGTTCGAAGGCGGCGGGTTCCGGCGGCGCGGGCGGCGGTGGCGGAGCCGGGGAGGGGCCCGTGCCATCCGAGCATCCCCAACTCGCCACCCCCGCCAGCAGCGCAAGCGCTTGCGCCGTCAGCGGCCGGGTGGCCGCGGCGGCCGGGCGGCCCGAGCGCCTCAGGGCACCAGTTCCGGCCGGCGGTACCTGAGGAAGAACACGCCCTCCTTGCCGCTCGACACGACGATCGTCCCGCTCGCGAAGAACGGGTAGTTCGACCACGAGCCGTCGAAGGTGACGGACTCGTCCCACGGCACCGTGTCGAAGAAGCCGACCTCGCGCGGGTTCTCGCGGTCGCTGATGTCGAGCACGCGCAGCCCGCTCACGTAGTTCGACTGGTACATGAGGTCGCCGACGATGTAGAGGTTGTGGTCGATCGTGAACGTCTCCCCGAAGTGCTCCTTGACGAGGATCGGATCGTCCAGATCCGACACGTCCCAGATGAGCGTGCGGCTGGCGCCCATGTCCGGCTCGGTCCCTGCCTCCTGCGCGCGGCCCACGGAAGCCATCTCGTCGAGTTCGTCGTTCTGGTAGAAGTAGCGGTGGTCTTCCGTGAGCCAGCCCTGATGCGTGTAGGCGACCGCCGGGTAGTCGGCCGTGGAGAGCGTGACGGGGTTGTCCCGGTCCGTGACGTCGGCGATCACGACTGCGGTCTCGTTCGCCTTCAGGCAGATCTCCTTTCCGGCGTGCTCGGCATCCGGGCCGTGGTAGTTCACGCACTGCGCGTCGTGCGTGTACCCGGTCTGGCCGCGTCCGGTACCCTCCTGCGCGTGGCAGCCGAGGAAGCTCGGCGCTTTCGGATCGCTGATGTCGATCATGTGCAGCCCGCCGCCGCACGTCTCGCCGCCCCCGCTCGAGCCCACGGCGTAGGCGGTCGCGGTCTCCTCGTTGATGACCACGTTGTGGGCGCTCGCGATCCCCTCGTACACCGTGTCGGGGTCGAATTCGACCGGTGCGTCCCCGACGTCCCGGAGCCGCGTGAGGTCGAACACCTGCATCCCGTGCTCGCCCGCGTTGTCCGCCACCACGAAGGCATGGTTCGCGTAGACCTTGATGTCCCGCCACGACTGCGTGACCGAGCCGGGCGTCTTCGGAAGGCTGCCCAGATAGGCGGGCGCCGAGGGGTCGGAGATGTCGATGAACGCCGTGCCATCCGTGCGCCCGACGATCGCGTACTCGCGCCCCGTCTGCGGATCCGCCCAGCCCCAGACGTCGTTCGTCTCGATGCCGCGGTCGGAGCCGCCGATCGCGTCCAGCGGCAGGAACGAGAGTACGTCCACCTGGTCGCAGGTGAACTGGTCCGCCATCCCGTCCTCGGCGCAGTCGACCTCGGAGAGCGCCGTCAGCGCGCGCCGTTCCTCGGGGATGAAGATCTTTGCCGACTCGGTCCACGCTCCGTCCCGACGCTCGAACACCAGGGCCGAGCCGAGATCCGCATCGTCCCACGGCTGCCCGACGACCGCGAGGTCGCCGCTGGCGGAAATCGAGAGGCCAAACCCGTCTCCCGCGTCCGTTCCGGAGCCCGGAACGATCCGGGTCGCCGCACCGAAGCCGCCGGCCGAGGTGTCCCACGAGAAGGCGTAGATGGCGCCGAACAGGCCCGCGCCGGGAGCCGCAATCCACAGTTCGTCGTCCCGGGCCGTGATGGTGGCTCCGAAGTTGTCGCCGGGCTCACGGTGGAAGGCCGACAGCGATCCCTGCCGCACCCAGTCGCCGGATGGGCGACGAACGTAGTTCAGCACGGTTCCCGTGCCGTCATACGCGCCCGGCAAGCCGAGCAATGCGTGGGAACCGCCGATGCCGACCGCAACCGAAGCGGCACGATTGCCCACGATGGCCGCGCCCGGCTGGATCTCGTCCCCCTCGAAGCCGAGCCGGGCCTCCTGCGTCCAGTCGCCATCCGCGTCGCGGCCGAATACGTACGCGGCGCCGGGAAGCTGGGGTCCGCCGAAAGCGCCCACGATCACGCGCTCGCCATCGGTGTGGACGCCCCAGCCGAAGAACTCCTGCTGCGGATCCGGGTCGGCGGCGGTCAGGATGCCGTCCTCGATCCAGGCGCCATCGTCTCCGCGCGTGAAGACCCACGCGCCTCCGGTCCCCTGGTAGCCCAGCGATGTGACGACGAGCACGTCGCCCGCAAGCGAGGCGAAGCGGCCGAAGGACGATCCGAGCGGCACGCTCTCGGGACGGAGATACCGCTCGAACTCCCAGCCATCCCCGGCGCGCCGATAGATGAGGACGCTCCCGTCGCTCTCGCCGTCGCCGTCCTGGTCGAGGGCCGTGGCGCCGACGAGCAATCGGTCGCCGTCGGCGATGATGAAGCGGCCGAAAAAGTCCGCACCCTCGTGCTCCGGCGCGCCCAGCGTCGCGGTGCGCGTCCAGCCGTCGCCGCTCCGCTCATACACGTAGAGGCTGCGGGGAGCGGATGTCGCCGGATTCTGCGGATCCGCGTCGGGGTCGATCGCTTCGCCGACGATGATTCGGCCCTCGTGAAGCACGACGGCGCCGCCGAATTCCTGCGCTTCCGCGCCGCCGACCGTGAGGAAGCCGCAGGCGACCGCGGCGAAGAAAGTCCGTGTTCCGTTCATCGATTTCATCAATCTCATCAGTGTCTCTCGAAGTAATAGAGGCCGCCGCCGGCGGTGCCGACGACGAGATCCGGATCCCCGTCCCCGTCGAGGTCTCCGAACTCGGGCGTGGAGAAGAGCGGAAGTTCATCCGGGGCGGGGAAGAAGCCGTCCGCCTCGACAAAATCGGGCGACCCGGATCCCCCGTCATTTCTGAAATAGCGGATCCCGTCGGATTCGGTGCCCACGATGAGGTCCAGATCTCCATCCCCATCATGGTCGCGGAGCTTGGGGAAGCTCCGGCGGCCAACGTCGATGTCCCCGTACTCGTCGCTCACGAATTCGAAGTTGGGGTTCGATGCCGACCCGGTGTTCTCGTAGTAGTTCAGCGCCCCCGAGGACTCCCCGATCACGAGGTCGAGGTCGCCGTCTCCATCGAGGTCGCCGAGTGTCGGCGTCGCGTTGCTGCCGCGCGTGATCTCGACGTAGGCGGAATCGACGAGCGTGAAGCGCGGCGTCGTGGCAGATCCGTCGTTTCGCACGTAGCGGATCTCGTCGCGCCAGGTGCCGAGCAGCATGTCGAGGTCGCCGTCCGCGTCCAGGTCGCCGAAGGCGGGCGCGTTGTGGTAGGCGCCCGGCAACTCGAATTCGCCCTTCCGGCGGAAGACCGGCCCCGTCGCGCTCCCCTCGTTCTCGAACAGGAAGACGCGTGAGTTCGTCAGGTCCCCGGGATCGATCTTGTTGCCGAGCAGCATGTCGAGATCGCCGTCGCCGTCGAGATCCACGAGCGAAGCCACGCTTTCGCTGCCCACGTCGATCTGCGAGATGAAGCGGCGCGTCCGAAGCTCGAAGCCGCCATCGGACTCCTGCGAGAAGAGCATGAGGTTGTCGGCGGTCGTCGTGTTCGCGTTGTACGCGCCGCCGAGTACGCCCATGAGCAGGTCGAGGTCGCCGTCGCCGTCGTAGTCGCCGAAGGTCGGGGCGTTGTAGCCGCTCGTCCGGATCGGGTCGTCGAGCGGGAAGGGACGCGGTTCCACCCGGAGGTTCGGGGCCTCGCACGAGCCCGCGTTCTCGATCAGGAGCAGCCCGGCCTCGAAGAAGTCACCCCAGAACATGTCCGTATCGCCGTCCGCATCGTAGTCGGCGAGCGCCATCGTGTTCGCGCCGTGCAGCGTGGGGAAGGGCCCCCCCGTCCTCGGGCCATCGAAGGGCGGCACGCCCCCGGCCGCCGCCGGATCGGCGACGATCTCGATGTCCTCGAAGCGGTCGGTGATGTGCCGGAAGGGCGAGGCGTTCGCGCCGATCGCGCCCGTCGCCTCGTAGCGGGTGACCGTTCCCACGAGGCGGCCGATGAACAGGTCGAGTCGCCCGTCGCAGTCGATGTCCGCCGCGTTCGGGATGTTCTGGCGGTCCGAGAAGATCGCCTCCCCGCGCGTGTCGCGAAGGGTGTCCGCGAGGAGTTCGAACACGGCTCCGCCCGCCGTGCCCGTGTTTCGATAGAGCTTCATGTAGCTGAAGGGGGACTCCGCGAGGAGGTCCCGATCGCCGTCCGCGTCGACGTCCACGAAGCGGAACCATTCTCCGACCTCGAGATCCGAGTACGCATCCGGCCGCCAGGTGTGGCGCTGTCCGTCCGGCGTGTCCTCGCGCTCGAAGAACAGCAGGCGGTCCGTCGTCTCCTGCACGAAGAGGTCGAGGTCGCCATCGGCGTCGATGTCCACCCACTGCGGCCGGGGCACGTTGAAGCCGCCGAGGAAGGGGATTTCGTACGGGTCTCCGGACTCGTGGAACACGGGAAACGGCGTGACGGACCGCACGAAGCCCGTCTCGCTGGCCGTGGCCCCGCGATCGGGCGCCGTGGTCCCGGGCGGAAGGGCCCCCGAGGCGCATCCCGCGGCGAGAACTGCGGCGGCCAGCGCTCCCGGCGCAGCCCGTCGGCTCGGCGGTACGGCCATGCAGCTCACGTCGCCGGGGTCCTCAGCTCGGGCTGGAGGCGAGACCGATGCCCGACGCGTAGGGCGGTGTCTCGATGACGTCGATGATCTCGCGGGTCGCGGTGTCGATGACGACGACCGTACCGCCGGGCGCCTCGTATCCCATCCGGTCCGACGACTCGTAGGAGCCGGTCTCGTTCCGGTTCGCCACGTACAGTCGGGAGCCGTCCGGGGAAAGCACGCTGCCGTGAGGTTCAGCGAGACCCTCGCCCCGGATCACGGCCGCCACGGACCAGTCGGAGGTGTCGACGAGCGTGACCTCGTTCGCGCCCAGGTTGCCGAACCAGATCCAGCGTCCATCCGCCGACCAGCTGGGGTGCCAGGGTCGCGCGCCGACGTCGATCTGGCGCTCCAGCGCCGGCGCCGTCGGCTCGGAGACGTCGAACACGAGGAGCCTCGCCGTCATCTCGGCCGTCGCGACGAGCGTCTTTCCGTCCGGAGAGATCGCGTATTGCACGAGGACGTGGGGCATCGCCCCGGAGCCGGGAAGCCGCAGCAATTCGGCCTCGCCGCTTTCCGCCTCGACCGTGACGACCGAGTTCTCCCCCAGGCTGCCCGCGTAGACCCACCCGCCGTCGGGGCTCGCCAGGAGCGCGTGCGGACGCGGGATGAAGACATCGTATTCCTCGACCTCCATCGACAGCCGGTCGATGCGGCCGATGCGCTGCGGCGGGTTCACGGCCGCCATCGACCGCCCCACGAAGAGCCACGGCTCCGAGGGGTGGAGCGCGAGGAGCCCCGGCCGCTCGAACTCGACGGCGGCGACGAGTTCGTTGTCACGGTCGAACTTGAGCACCCGGTTGGCCGCGATGAGCGACACGTACCAGAACGACCCGTCCGGCTCGACCGCCACATGGTGCGGCTTCGCGTTCGCCCCGTATCCCATGGCCTCCAGGTCGATGACCTCGACGACCTCGTGCGTCTCGAGATCGATGACCGTCACGGCCGCCGCCTCCTGGTTCGCCACGTAGAGGAACCGACCTTCGGCGGAGGCGGCGGGCACGCCCCCTGCCGCCACGGCCCGAACCGCCACGAGTCCGGCCATCCCCAGGGCGAGGAGGCCGGACCGCGCCGCCCTTGCGATGTTCTCCATTACGGCACGAGTTCCGGCTTCTGGTACTTCACCATGAACAGGCCTTCGCTCCCGCTCGTCACGATGATCGTCCCGCTCGCGAAGTACGGATAGTTGCTCCACGAGCCGCCCATCGACGGGCCCTCCGCATAGGGCACGGTGTCGATGAAGCCGACCTCCGTCGGATTCTCCGGGTCGCTCACGTTCAGGATCCGCAGTCCGCTGTTGTAGTTCGACTGATAGAGCAGGTCGCCGAGCACGTACATGTTGTGGTCGCTCGCCGTGGACTCGCCGAAGTGCTCCTTGACGAGGACGGGATCGTCGAGGTCCGTGATGTCGAAGATCATCGTGCGCGTGCCCGAGAACTGCGTCCTCAGTTCGTCGAGTTCGTCGCCGAGATAGAAGTAGCGGTGATCCTCCGTCACCCAGCCCTGGTGGGCGTAGGCGACGTTGGCGTACGTCGCCGTCGACAGCGGGACCGGGTTCTCCTTGTCGGTGACATCCGCGATCGAGACATCGGTCTCGTTCGACCCGAAGCAGATCTCCTTGCCGGCGTGCTCGCGGTCGGGGCCGTCGTAGATCAGGCAGAGCGCGTCGTGCGAGTATCCGGTGCCGCGGCGTCCCGTCCCCTCGTGACCGAAGCAACCGGCGAAGCTCGGCTCCGTGGGCTCGTTGATGTCGATCATGTGGAGGCCGCCGCCGCATGTCTCGCCCCCGCCGCTCGATCCCACGCTGTAGGCGAAGCCCGTTTCCTCGTTGATCACGATGTTGTGCGCGGAGGCGATCCCATCGTAGTGGGCGTCCGCCTCGAAGGTGACCGGCTCGCTCCCCACATCGCGGAGACGCGAGAGATCGAACACCTGCATGCCGTGGTCGCCCGCCCCGTCGGAAACGATGAAGGCATGATCCCTGAAGACCTTGATGTCGCGCCACACGCTGCCGCGGGCGCCCTCCGTCATCGGAAGACGGCCGACGTAGCGCGGGTTCTGCGAGTCCGTGATGTCGACGAACGAAGCCTGATCGGTGAGCCCCACGAGGGCGTACTCGCGCCCGGTCTGCGGATCGGTCCAGCCCCACACGTCGTTGACGCGGACGCCACGGTTCGCCCCGAGCGATTGCACCGGCATGAAGGAGAGGATGTTCACTTCGCTGCAGTCGAAGTCGGCCGAGACCCCTTCCTCGCAGCCCACCTCGTGACCGTTGATCGCCGCGTAGTTCGTCGCATCGCTCCATACCTCGGCGGCTTCGACCCACCCGTCGCCCTGTCGCTCGAAGATGTAGGCGGTCCCCATCCCGTAGTCCTTGCGGCTCGCGGCGACGACCGCGATGTCGCCCTGCGCGGCGACGCTGCCGCCGAAGCCGTCGCCCGCGGCCCGGTTCGAGGCGGAAACCGCGCCCGCGAGTTCGATCCCGCCGCCGGGATCGGTCGAGTAGCGAAGCACGCGCCCCTCGCGGCCCGCGCCGGAGCCCGACCCGCCGATCCAGATCTCTCCGTCCGCGGCCGCAACGGCGGTGGCGAAAGCTCCGCCGAAGAATCGGCCGCCCCCGGCAACGACGGGCGGATAGAAGCGGCCTTCGGGCCTCCACGCGTCGTCGCCGGCCGTGAACGCATAGGCGACGCCCACGCCCCCGGCGCGGGGGGCTCCGACCACGAGGCGGAAGCCGTCCCCGGTGTCCTCGCCGTACAGGACGCTCCCGAAGCCCGCGTTCTCACTCGCGTCCGCCGCGGTGAGCGGTTCCAGCGCCGGCGTCCAGGCGCCGTCGTCGTCGCGCGTAAACAGGAAGACCGCGCCGGCGCGGTTCGCGTCGCCCACCGGGGCCGTGGGGGCGGCGATCACCGCCACCCGGCCGTCAGTGAGCATCGCGGCGCCGAAGCCGTCTCCGGCGGCCGCCTCGGGGGATTCGATGGACCCGGCTTCATTCCAGGCGGAGCCGTCCCACTCGAAGAAATAGACCCGGCCCGCGGCGCCCGGCCCCTGGCGGCTGGGCCGGCCCTGTGCCGCCACCATCGCGAGGTCGCCCGCGATCGCGCCGCCCGAGCCGAACACGTACCCCTCCGGCAGGTCGGTCGCCCGCAACGTCGCGGCTTCCTCCCATGCGCCGTCGCTCCGCTCGAACACGTAGGCCGCGCCGGGCGAGCCCACGAGCATGCGGTCGCCATCTACCGCGAGCGAACTCCCGAACCGGCCGCCCTCTTCGGCCGCGTAGGGCGCGAGTTCCGCGGAGACGGCCCATCCATCCGGACCCTTCTCGTATACGTAGACGGTCCCCGTGGAAGTCGGGCCGCCGCTTTCGGCGATGAGGACCTGGCCGGAAGAGACGGCGACCGCGCTGCCGCGTCCGAAACCCTGTCCCGTGACTGGCGTGGCCAGGCAGGCGAAGGCGGCCGCAAGGGCCGCGAATCGAGCAAATCGGTGCATGAAACGACTCCCATCCTGAAGACTGCGAACAATCCTGCTACAAAGCTCTTGCAAACCAATTAAAACACCCCGGAATCCGGATGCGTTGCCCGCTGCGTTGCCCGCTGCGTGGCCCGCTGCGCGGCCCGCTCCGTGGTCCGCTGCAGGGCCCGCGAGATATAGCGGGAAACGGTCTCTTCCAGCCAGCCGGTTCGCGGGGTGGGCCACCCGTTGCCACGCCCCCGGCCCACGAACCCGAGATGACCTCCCCGCTCCGTCAGTTCGAGAGAGAGACTCCGGCGCCGCCGGATCGCTTCGACCGGCACCGAACTCCCCGGCGCCAGCGGGTCGTCCCGCGCGTGTACGAGGAGCATGGGCAGGTCCACCGAACCCACGAAGCGCTTCGCGCTGCAGCGGGCATAGTAGTCCGCGGCGTCACGAAAGCCGTGGATCGGCGCCGTGAGCCGGTCGTCGAACTCGCGAATCGTGCGGGCCGTCGCCGCCTCGGGCGCCACCACGTCCGGGAACCTCGCCGCCTTCTCGCGGGCTTTCTCCCGCAGACTGCGGAGGAAACGCCTGCCGTACACGCGCCCCATCCCGCGCTGCAGGGCGTCGGCGCTGGACGCGAGGTCGTAGGGGACCGAAACGGCGGCGGCGGCGACGAGACCCCGGCCCCCACCCTCCCGCCCGAGCAGGTTGAGGAGCGCGTTCCCGCCCAGCGAGAACCCGACCGCGGTCCGCGGCAGATCCGGAAAACGCGCCGCCATCCAGGCCAGCGCACGCTCGATGTCGTCGGTCCGGCCCGAGTGGTAGGCGCCCGGCAGCCGGTTCGGCTCCCCACTGCACGACCGGAAGTTGAGTGCGACCGCCCGGATGCCGGCGACCGCCAGCGCTTCGCTCGTCGTCACCATGTAGCCGGAGCGCGCGCTCCCCTCGAGCCCGTGGAGAAGGAGGCACAGGCTCGTGGGGTTTTCCGGTCCTCGCCACAGGTCGAGATCGATGAAGTCGCCGTCGTCCGTGTCGAGCCGCGCCCGGTCGTACCGTGGCTCGAAGCGCCGGCGCGCGATCCGTCCGACCACGGTCTGCGCGTGAGGATTCCGGAGTCCCCGCGCAGGCTCGAACGCCGCCAGGTTCTTCAAGGATCCATTACCTTCGTTCCGTGTCTCGATCATTCCTGCACCAGTACACCGTTGCGGAGGCGGGTTCCCGGCGCTGGCTCTACGTGCTGCATGGCATCTACGGCACCGGCCGCAACTGGGCTTCGTTCGCCCGCCGGCTCGTCGCGGGACGTCCCGAATGGGGCGCCGTGCTCGTGGACCTGCGGCTGCACGGGCACTCCCCGAGCTTCGAGCCACCGCATACGCTCGCGGCGTGTGTACACGACGTGCTCGAACTCTCGGAGTCGCTCGGACGGCCTGTTGACGCGGTCCTGGGGCACTCCTTCGGCGGCAAGGCGGCGCTGATGGTGGCGGCGGCCGCGGCGCCGAGCCAGACGTGGGTGATCGATGCGACGCCCTCCCGCCGTTCGCCCGGCGGCGGGGCGGCCCGGCTGCCGGACGTGTTTCGCCGGCGCCCGGGACCCTTCGCGACAAGACGCCGCGCCGTATCCGCGGTGGAGGCCGAGGGCTTCGCCTCGCACGTTGCCAACTGGTTGGCGGCCAACCTCGTCTTCGTCGACGCCGGCTATCGGTGGCGCCTCGACCCCGACGCGATCGAAGAGTTGCTTGCCGACTACTTCAGGCGCGATCTCTGGGACGTCATCGAGACACCCGTCCCCCCGTCGGAAATCCATGTCGTACGGGCCGCGCAGTCGGACATTCTCTCGGCAGACGACATCGGACGATTCCGGGCGGCCGCTGTGAACGGCCGTGTGCATCTCCATGAACTCGAGGGAGGGCACTGGCTGCACGTGGACAACCCCGATGGACTCCGGAACCTCGTCGCCGAGCGCCTCTAAACGGGCCGCGCCCGGGCCGCGGCCCGTCGGGATTACCACACTTCGTGCCACGTGCCGGGGATGGCGGCCGCCGGCGCGGTGAGTCGTTCCGCGGCCGCGGCGACCGCGCAGGCGTTGAAGCGCAGGTCGAGTCGGTGTCCGCCGAAGTCCGCCGCCAATCCCGCTCCACCCGCGAGCCCGCTCGCCACGCTCCCGCGGAGCGAGACATCTCCGTTCAGGAGCAGGGCGCCGCCCACGAGGATGAGCCCACTCCAGGAGAACCCATCGTTGAGCGTCAGGTCGCCCTCCACGACGAGGGCGCCGCGCCCGCTGGAACCCGCGCCGAGCGTTTCCGATCCCGCTATCCGGGTGTAGGAGGAATCCGCTCCGGGAGCCGGCCACGGATCGGGCGGCACGACCGCGTCGGGACGCGGGCCCCAGGAAGCGATCAGTTCCGCCCAGCGGATCCCCGTCTCCGCCGCCACGGAGACATCCGCCGGCAACATGCGCTCCGGCGGGGATCCCGAGATCGTGAGCAGCGAGTCGGGCGCCGGCGGCGGGCCGCCCCAGTACGCGACACCCGCAACGGGCGATGGCTGCGGGGCACAGGCGGCTCCCAGCGGGTCCAGGCCGCTGATCGTCCCCTCGAGTCCGGTTCCGCTTGTCCCCCCCACGAGGACGAGGGCGCCGGGGACCCGCGGGGGACCGGCCATCCACAGGAGTTGGCCGACAGAGCGCTCGAAGGTTGCGTCGCCCACGACAATCCGTCCGAGCGATTCGACCCGGTAGACCGTCTCCATGGGCCCGAGATCCAGCAGCGGCTCAAAGGAGATCGTCGCCGTCCCTCCCCCCACGGATACGGGCGGGACGGAGGGATCGGGGGCCTCGGCGAGCGCGAGCGCCGTCGCGAGCCCGCTCTCGGCCACGTAGAACGCCTCCGTGGAGCGCGCGAAGGCGCGGGCGGACTGTCCGTCGATCCAGGTCATGAGAAAACCGCCGGCCGCCATGAGCGAAACGAGCAGCAGCATGAGCATGGCCGAGGGCAGCGCGAAGCCGCGAGGCTCCGCTTCCGGAGGCGCGGGGGCCCGAAGCCGCGGGATCCTGCCGAGAGAACGCATGTTCTGAAGGTGAGGCGCCGTATCAACGCCCCCTCAACGCGGCAACCGAAATCCGGCCAGCCTTTACAGCTAGCCGTCGGCCTCCGCGAGCCAGCGGTCGATCGCATCGCCGAGGGCGGGGAGGCTGAGGGCCCCGTTCTCCAGGACCCGGTCGTGGAACTCCGCGATGGAGAACGCCTCCCCGAGTCTGGCCTCCGCCTTCGATCGCAGACCCGAGATCTCGAGTTGCCCGAGCTTGTAGGTGAGCGCCTGGGCGGGCGATGTGATGTAGCGGTCCACCTCGTTCTCGATGTTCACCTCGGCGAGCAGCGTGTTCTCGCGCAAGAAGTCGATCGCCTCCTCGCGCGTCCAGCCGAAAGCGTGAATCCCCGTGTCGACGACGAGCCGGCTCGCGCGCCAGGCGTCGTACGAAGCGAGCCCGATGCGGCTCAGGTCGTCCACGTAGAGGCCCATTTCATCGGCGAGACGCTCCGCGTACAGCGCCCATCCCTCGACAAAGGCGACCGAGCCGAGGTGCTTTCGGAACTCGGGGAGGCCTTCGACCTCCTGGGCGATCGCCGTCTGGAGGTGGTGTCCCGGAATCGCCTCGTGGAAGCTCAGAACATCGGCCTGGTACCGAGGCCGGATTTCGGGCCGGTAGGTGTTCACATAATACGTCCCGGGGCGCGATCCATCCGGCGCCGGCTCCCGGTAGTAGGCGAGCACGCTCTGCGGCGCTTCGTACAGCGGGATCGGACGAATCACCATCTCCGTCCGCGGCGGCGTGCCGAACCAGTCGGGCATTACGAGGGCCGCCCGCGCGTACGCCTCCTCGGCCAGTTGCACGATCTCGCCCGGCCAGCGGAAGTACATCTCCGGATCCGATCTCAGCCGCTGCTGAATCTCTCTCAGATCGGAGGCGCCGAGGACTTCCTGTCCCAGCGTCCGCAGTTCGGCGTGGATTCTCTCCAGTTCCGCCAGGCCCTGCGCGTGGATCTCGGCGGGCGTGAGCTCGAGCGTCGTGAGGTTGCGGATCATCGCCTCGTAGCAGGCGCTGCCTCCCGGCAGGCTGGAGAGCCCGATCCCGGTTCCGTCTCGCGAATGCGGGTAGAGTTCATCGCGCAGGAAATCCCGGAGCCTCGCGTAGGCGGGACGGATCCGCTCCGTGGCGGCCTCCCGGATCCCGGCCCGGAAGTCGTGCCGCGTGCCCTCGGGCCACGCATCGAGCCTCGTCCCCGCCGGGGCGTAGATCGGCCACTCCTCTACGGGCCGCTCGAGGAGGGCGTCGAGCTGGACGATCGTCCGGTTCACGGAGGCGCGCGCCGCCACGCGACCCGTCTCGAGTCCCGTCCGCAGGTTCGAGATGTGGTCGTCGATGAAGTCGGCGAACGCGTTCCAGCGCCGGATCATGCGCTCGCCCTGCACCGGAGTCTCGAGAGGCTGGGCTCCCACCACGTTGAGGAAGTCGAGCTGGAATCCCTCCCGGTGGTCCACGACCCACACCTCGAGGTCGCAGGTCTGCTCTGCCACTTCGGCAGAAAGCTGGTGCTCGAGCGCGAGATACGTCAGCCGGTCCTCGGGCGGAAGGGAGACGAAATCGATGGCCGCGAGCGCGTCCGAGAGGGCACGGACTTCGCGGCGGCGGTTGTTGCGCCCGGAAGGCGAGATGTCGCGCACGCGGTCGTCGAGGCGGTGTTCGCCGAGGTAGGTCGCCTGGAGCGGATTCCAGGAGAGGTAGCCGTCCCAGAAGCGGTCGCCGAGCGCCGAGATGTCGCTGGGCGGAAGCGGATCCGTCGTTTCGGCCGACCCCCGCTCGCATGCCGCGATCCCGCCCGCCAGAAGGATGAGCACCGCGGCGAAGCCCGGCGGTCCGGCCAAACGGGTTGACGTCATGCTGGCGGCTCTCGATCGTTGGGTTCGCTTCGCGCCCGGCATCGCCGCACGAAGATGCGGTGGGGCAGGGGCGCCCGCAAAGGAGGCCGTTGTGTCCGACCCTGTGTCCGATCCTGTGTCCGATTCGTTCTATACCGCGCGCGCCCGGCTGGAGAAGGTCGAGGGCGTCCACCGCCGGGGCCGGCTCGAGGACGGGACCGAACTGGAGTTCGGTGTCCACGGGCCCATCAAGTCCCACTACCGGATCGACGCGAAGAATCTCCCGCTCCCCGTCGACTACCAGGTGGCCGCGACCGGCGCCTGAATGCTGGGCACGCTCAACGGCGCACTGGAAGTGCGCGGCATCCGCCTGGACCCCGAAGACATCAGCGCCGAAGCGGAAGGCGTGACCCGCCTCCGGGACCGCATGCCCCTGCTGGAGGAGATCATCGTCCACTACCGGCTTCGCGTGCCTGCCGAGGCGCGGGAGACGGTGGACCGGGCGCTCGCCAGCCACGGCGCGAAGTGCCCCACCGCCCGCTCGCTGGAGGGCGCGATCAAGGTCGACTGGACCGCCGATATCGAGGAGACGTCCACTCGCTCGTGACGCGGGGCGCTCTCCGCAGCGGAGGGTAGGAGGTCCCCCGCGCCGGGGACGGCGGCCATGCCAAGACTGAATCGCGAACTCGGGCTGTTCGACGTGTACGCCATCGCGACCGGTGCGACGCTGAGTTCGGGTTTCTTCCTTCTTCCCGGCCTCGCGGCGGCCCAGGCCGGCAGCGCGATCCCCTTCGCGTACCTGCTGGCGGGCCTGCTGCTTCTGCCCGGGATCCTCAGCATGGCGGAGTTGGCCACCGCCATGCCGCGCGCCGGCGGTATCTACTACTTCCTGGATCGCAGCATGGGCCAGCGGGTCGGGACGATCGGCGGGTTCGGCACCTGGGCGACGTTGACGCTCAAGTCCGCCTTCGCACTGGTGGGTCTGGGCGCCTACTTGCAGGTGTATTTTCCCGAGGCGCCCGTCGGCCAGATCTCCTTCGCCTTCGCCCTGGGCTTCGCCGGGATCAACCTGTTGGGCGCGAAGAAGACCAGCGCCCTGCAACTCGTCCTCACCGTGGTCCTCCTGGCCATGCTGGGCTGGTTGATCGGCGCCGGCGTCACCGCCATGGATCCCGCCGCCTTCGACGGCGCCTTCGACCTGGGCCCCTCGCCGTTTTTCTCCACTGTGGGACTGGTCATCGTGTCGTACATGGGGCTGACCCATGTGGCCTCGGTCTCGGAAGAGGTGAAGAACCCGGACCGCAACCTGGCGCTGGGCATGCTCCTGGCTTTCGCGACGGTGCTCCTCGTGTATGTCCTCGGCACCTGGGCGATGGTGGGGGCGGTAGGGGTCGGGGCGCTCTCCGCGGGGGGCGGCAATCTGGCGCCCGCGGCATCGATGGCACGGGTCGTCGCGGGTCCAGCCGGAGAAGCCGTCATGACCGTGGCCGCCGTCCTGGCCTTTTTCTCGGTAGGGAACGCCGGACTCCTGTCGGCCAGCCGCTATCCGCTGGCCATGAGCCGCGACCAGGTGCTTCCGGCCGCGCTGCGCCGGATCAGCCGACGGGGCGTACCCTGGGTCGCCGTCCTTGCCACGACGGGACTGATCCTGCTCTGGCTGTGGCTCTTCGACCCGTCGGGCATCGCAAAGCTCGCGAGCGCCTTCCAGCTCATCATGTTCGCGCTGGCGTGCCTGGCCGTCATCGTCATGCGGGAAAGCGGCCTTGCGCCGTACGATCCGGGCTTCCGCGCGCCCCTGTATCCCTGGGTCCAGATCGTCGGCATCGTCACCCCGCTTCCGCTCATCATCGAAATGGGCTGGATGGCCACGCTGGTCAGCATCGCATTCGTCGCCTTCGGCACCCTCTGGTACAGCGTCTACGCTCGCGACCACATCCGCCGCGAGGGTGCGATCTATCACGTCTTCGAGCGGCTGGGCCAGCAGCGCAACCGGGGGCTCGAGCGGGAGTTGCGACAGATCCTGAAGGAGAAGGGCGTGCGCGACGCCGACCCCTTCGAGGCACTCATCGCGTCTTCCGATGTGCTGGATTTCGAGGGTTCGGTTCGCTTCTCGGCGCTGGTGGACCGCGCGTCGCAGGCGCTTTCGCAACAGGTGGGAGTCAGCGCCACCCGGCTCGCGCAGGGACTTCTGGAAGGCACGGCCCGCGGCCTCACGCCGATGTCCCGCGGCGTGGTGCTGCCGCACCTGTATCTGGATTCCATCTCCGGGCCGCGCATGGTGCTCGCGCGCGTCCGCGGCGGGATCGAGATCGACACCGGGGAGCCCGACGTGCCCCCGGCCGAAGACGAGCTCATCCAGGCCGCCTTTTTCCTCGCCAGCCCCGCGGCCAACGACGGCCGCCACCTGCGCACGCTGGCTCAGATCGCCGGGCGCGTGGATGACGAGAGCTTCCTGACCGAGTGGCTGGAGGCGGAAGACGACCTCGAGCTGCGCGAGGTCATGCTGCGCGACGAACGCATGCTCGTCATGGAGGTCCTGTCCGAGGGGGCGAGCAGCGCCCTGGCGGGGATGACGATTGAGGAGATGGCGCTGCCCGAGAGTACGCTCGCCGCGATGATCCGGCGGCGCGGCCAGCTCGTCGTGCCGCACGAGGACACCCTCATCGAGACGGGCGACCGCCTGACGATCCTGGGCTCTCCGCGCGATATCATCGACCTGCGGCATCGCTACGATGTGCACGCAACCACGGCGCCCCGCTGGTGGCGGCGCGGCACACAGGGTCGCGCGTCGTGAACGCACCGGCGCCGTGGGCGCCTCGGTCGAGCAGCGGAAGGCGTGACCCGCCTCCGGGACCGCATGCCCCCGCTGGAGGAGATCATCGTCCACTACCGGCTTCGCGTGCCTGCCGAGGCGCGGGAGACGGTGGACCGGGCGCTCGCCAGCCACGGCGCGAAGTGCCCCACCGCCCGCTCGCTGGAGGGCGCGATCAAGGTCGACTGGACCGCCGAGATCGAGGAGGTCCCCGCTCGCCCGTGACGCTTGCCTCCGCGAGGCAATCGGACTAGTCTGGCGTCTAGTCAGAATATCCGGAGGCTTGGATGAGCAACACCTGGCAGGTTCAGGAGGCGAAGGCACGCTTCAGCGCGCTCCTTGAGACGGCGTTGACGCAGGGACCGCAAGTTGTCACGAAACGGGGCGTCGAGACCGCCGTTCTGGTTCCCATTGACCACTGGCGCCGATTGGAGAAGATGGCCAAACCCAGCCTGAAGGAACTGCTGCTCGCGCCCGAGGCCCGGACGGACACGCTGGTCCCGCCGCGCCGCGCGATCCGCCAGCGGGCCACGCCCCGCTTCGATTAGAAGCATGTTCCTGCTCGATACGAACATCGTCTCGGAGTTGCGGCGTCCCCGGCCGCACGGCGGAGTTCTGGCGTGGTTTCGGGAGGTTCCCGACGCGGACCTGAGTTTGTCCGCGGCCACGATCGGCGAGATTCAAGCCGGAATCGAAATCACCCGCGAGCAGGATCCCGCCAAGGCCGCGGAACTCGAGGCGTGGCTCGACAAGGTGCTCGATACGTACGACGTGTTGCCGATGGACGCGCCCACGTTCCGGGAATGGGCGAGGCTCATGCACCGGCAATCGGATACGCTTCTCCAGGACGCCATGATCGGCGCTGCGGCCATCGCGAACCGGCTGACCGTGGTGACCCGGAACGTTAGGGACTTCGAGCGACTGGGCGTAAAGACCCTCAACCCGTTCGCGCACTCGCAAGAATGAACTTTCAGCCGCTCGACGTCGCGGCGTTCGCGGGGTTTCTGCTGCTCGTGGTGGGCGTGTCGCTGTACGCCTCGCGCGGGAGCAGGAATGCGGCCGCGTATTTCCTCGCGGGACGCAATCTGCCGTGGTGGCTGATCGGCTTCTCGCTCATCGCGTCGAACATTTCGACGGAGCACTTCGTCGGGATGGCGGGGCGGGGATACGACCTCGGCCTCGCGATCGCGAGCTACGAGTGGATGGCGGCGGTCACCCTCGTCCTCGTCGGGCTCTTCTTCCTCCCCCGTTTCCTCGCGGCCGGGATCTACACCATCCCGGAGTACCTCGAATACCGCTACGACGTTCGCACGCGCACCCTGATGGCGGGCTTCATCCTGGCGGCGTACGTGCTGGTGGCCCTCGCGACGGTCCTCTACTCCGGAGCCCTCGCCCTGGAGTCGATCTTCGGACTCGACACCGGCACCGGAATCTGGCTCATCGGCATCCTCGCGGGCGGGTACACGATCTACGGCGGACTCAAGGCGGTCGTGTGGTCCGACCTCATCCAGGGCGTGGCGCTCCTGCTCGGTGCCGTGCTCGTCACGGTGCTCGGGTTCCGGGCGATCGGGGGCATCGGCCCCTTCCTCGAGGCCGCCGACGGAAAACTCCACACCGTCCTCCCCTTCAACCACCCGGAGATGCCGTGGGTGGCCGTCTTCATCGGCGGACTGTGGATCCCGAACATCTTCTACTGGGGACTCAACCAGTTCATCACGCAGCGGACGCTGGCGGCGCGCAGCCTCGCGGACGGGCAGCGCGGGCTCTTCCTGGCGGGCTTCATCAAGCTGTTCATCCCATTCATCATCATTTTTCCCGGCATCATGGCGGCCGAACTGTTCGCGGATCAGGTGACGAACCCGGACCAGGCCTATCCCGTGATGATGCGGGAACTCCTCCCGGCGGGGCTGACGGGCATCATGTTCGCGGCGCTGTTCGGGGCCGTGATGAGTTCGCTCGACTCGATGCTCAACTCGGCGGCGACGATCTTCAGCGTGGACCTCTACAAGCGGCACCTGCGGCCCGAGGCGTCGTCGCGCCGGCTGATGGTCGTGGGACGCGTGACGACGGGCGTGCTCGTCGTGGTCGCGTGTCTGTGGGCGCCGGTCGTGGCGCGGGCGCCGAGCGTGTTCGAGTACATCCAGATGTTCTGGGGGTTCATCTCGCCGGGGATCGTGGCCGCGTTCCTGTTCGGGATCTTCGCGCCGCGCACGCCGCCGGCCGCCGCCTTCGGCGGGATGGTGCTCGGTGTCCCGGTCTACGGCCTCCTGCTGTGGTTGCTGCCGGGGGTCGCGTTCCTGCACCACATGGCGATCACGTTCCTGGCGATCAGCGCCTTCATGGCGGTCGTGTCGAAGGCCCGCCCGCTCTCGGCCCCGCGGCGTCTGCCGCGCGCCGCGGACGGCGTGGACCTGACGCCCGCTCCCCGCGCCGGGTTCTGGGCCGGCGGCGTGATCGCGGGTGCGGCCATCCTCTACATCATCTTCTGGTGAATCCTCTTCTCGCGAGCCGCGGGAGCGTCGTCGCCGCCACGTGATGTCGGAATTGACGGCTCACGGCACACCGTGTAATACTGAAAGTCGTAATACGGTAGTACATCGTCGTGTAGTATATGCGAGAGGGAATGGGTCGGAATGAAACCCGTGTCGTTGAAGATGCCGCAACACCTCGCGCGGGAGATCTCCGAGGTCGCGCGCCGGCGTGGCGTCAGCAGGTCCGCGCTGATTCGCGAGGCCCTCGAGGCCTTCCTGCGTGCGGAGAAAAGCGTGCCACCCGTTTCCGCGCTGTCCCGCGCCATCGATCTCGCCGGCGCCTTTTCCGGGCCTGAAGACCTGTCGGCGAACCCGGACTACCTGCGTGGCTTCGGTCAGTGAACCCCGGGGTCATCCTCGATACGGGTCCGCTGATCGCGTTTCTGAACTCCCGGGACGGGCGCCACAACTGGGCGCGGGAACAATGGGCGCGTGTCGAGCCCCCGTTCCTCACCTGCGAGGCCGTCATCGCCGAGGCGTCGTTTCTCGCGCGCCGTCTCGCCTCCGGGGCGCCGGAAGCCGTGGTCTCGCTGGTCGAGCGGGGCGTCCTCGACGTGTCGTTCCGGCTGGCGGATGAGGCCGCCGCGGTCGAGCGGATGATGAAGAAGTATGACGACGTACCGATGTCGCTGGCGGACGCGTGCCTCGTCCGGATGTCCGAACAGCACGCCGGCAGCGTGGTCCTCACCCTGGACGGCGATTTCAGGATCTATCGCAGGAGCCGGCGCCGACCCATACCGACCCGGATGCCCGGCGGGTGACGCGGCGCGCCCGGGGTCGCGGCCCGGGGTGTCGCGGCTGCGGTCAGCCGGCGGCGCCGTTGTGGGCCAGGAAGCGCTCGGCGTCCAGGGCGGCCATGCAGCCGGTGCCGGCTGCGGAGACGGCCTGACGGTAGTAGTCGTCCATCACGTCGCCCGCCGCGAACACGCCGGGCACGTTCGTGTCCGTGCGCCACGGCGTGGGCATGTCCACGTAGCCGTTCTCCTTGAGGTCGACCTGGCCCCGCAGGAACTCCGTGTTGGGGATGTGGCCGATGGCCACGAACATCCCGCCCACCTCGATCTCCGAGGCCTCTCCCGTCACGGTGTCGCGGAGGCGGAGGCCGGTAATCACGTCTTCACCCAGCACCTCCTCCACCGTCGTGTTCCACAGGAAGCGCATCCTGTCGCTGGCGAAGGCCCGCTCCTGCATGATCTGCGACGCCCGCAGTTCGTCGCGCCGGTGGATGAGCAGGACCTCGCTCGCGAATTTCGTCAGGTACAGCGCTTCCTCCATCGCGCTGTCGCCGCCTCCCACGACGGCCAGGACCTGGTTTCGGAAGGCGGGCAGAGCCCCGTCGCACACCGCGCACGCGGACACGCCGCCGCCGCTCTGGGCGAGCCTTTCCTCTCCCGGCACGCCGAGCCAGCGCGCGTTGGCGCCCGTGGCCAGGATCACCGTCTCCGCGCGCACCTCCCGATCCCCCGAGGAACGGAGCAGGAAGGGTCGGCTGGAGAAGTCGACCTCGACGATGTCTTCCGTGAACACGCGCGTGTCGAAACGCAGCGCCTGCTTCTTGAAGTCCAACATCATGTCGATGCCGCTAACCCCCTCGGGGAAACCGGGATAGTTCTCCACGTCCGTTGTGAACATGAGCTGTCCGCCGGGGATCATGGTGCGGCTCCCCGCGCCCTCGAACACGAGCGGATTCAGATTCGCCCGGGCCGCGTAGATCGCCGCCGTCCACGCGGCGGGGCCCGAGCCGATGATGACGACAGTCTCTGTGCTCATCGCTCCGTATCGGTTGTTTCGCGGGTTTCGATGGCGGATGACGCCTTGTCGGCCCGCGCGGCCTCGGCCTCTCGTCGCCGAACCGCCTCGGCGCGGGCCAGCGCATCGTCGCGCGCCTGCATTAGCGCCATCGTCACATTCCTGATCGATGGCTCTCCCTCCGGGAACCTGTCCGGAGGGTGTGTTGCATCCTTCGTCACGGAGTCTCTCCCTGTAGCATGATCTCGGCGGCTCAGCCCTTCATGGGCGTCTGCACGCGTCGCGGTCGGAACCTCCCGGATGCGTATTGCGGCGGGCGGGAACGGCAGAATGTCAGCGCTGTCCGACGCTGCGACGAGGGTCGCGAACCGGCCCGAAGTGTCGTAGACCTGCCATTCGTTTGCAACGGGGCGGTATAGCTCGAGGAAGTTACGCCAGCTTCGCTCGAACCGACGACGGGCAACCGGCTCGGGGATGTCGTGGCCGCCCTCGCTCACGCGCTGGGCGACGCGCCTGACGACGTGATCGGCCGACGGGAGCCGGAGGTAGACCATGCCGATGCGATACGCCTGCTCGCGCCATTCGATGAGGCGGCGCGCGTATGCCCGGCCGCTGAGCGTCGTCTCGAAAGCAAAATCTCTCCGTTCCGCCGCGTACGACTCCATCCGTTCGAGCGCGATCCTTCCGGCCAGCTGCGCGGCCGCGTCGGGCGCGTCCGGGTTCAACTCCGCCGCGATGATGTCACCGTTCACGAAAGGTATCTCCGGCCCCGCGAACCGCAGGTAGCGTCGCGCAAACGTTGTCTTGCCCGCCCCGTTCGGACCTGCGATGACCAGTACTCTCATCTGCCTCCCTCCGCCGCCATGTCCACTCCGTCGAGGATTCGAACATACCGCGTCGCGACCTCGATCTGGGTCAGAAGAGCAGAAGATTCAGCCTTCGATGCGCCGGGGGGGGGCTGCGGTGGCCCGGGCGGCGGACGTTGGTGACGATTCGGTTCGCGTCGGGGTCCGCCTGGCGCTCTGAACGCGCTCCACGCCCAGCCCGACGCGCCCGTCCTGGTTCGATGGAGTCAACCTGCGCCGACGCAACATCAACGATGGCGCATCTGCCGCGGCTATCTTTGCCAATCGGCTCCGGGGAGGATTCGCCGCATGAAGCCGTCAAAGCGCGGCACCGTGAAGGCGGTATCGCCGTGTCCGGGGCTCCAGATCATGCCCTTTGAGATCAGTTGGGCGCGCATGGGCGCGAGCGAGGTGACGGCCCGGTCAAGCACTGCGGCGATCTGCCCGGAGCGATGCGGTCCCGGACCGAGTTCGGCCATTGCCCGGAGGTATCTTCGCTCCGCCTGAGTCGATCGATCGAAGCGCACCATGAAGAATCCCTCATCAAGCGTCGCGATGGCTGCCGCCGAGGCCGTCCGTACGTCCTCCGGCTTGATCGGAGATCCCTCGGCCGCGTCCCATACGTGCTTCCCCCATTCCTGGAGAAAGTAGGGGTATCCTTCGGTCTCGCGGAGGATCATGTCGACCGCTTCCGGCTGGAAGTCCACTCCCAGATCCCGGGCGGGCTTGATGATTGCTGTCGACGCGGCTTCTTGGGACAGTGGACCGAGGTCCGGAAAGTCGAACAAACGCTCGGCATAGGACTTCGCCCGGCCCATCCGGCCGCGCAACTGCGGGAGCCCCGCGCCCACGAGGGTGATCGGGAGACTGCGTTGTGCAGTTCGGTGAAGCGCGACGATCAGCGCCGCCAACTCGTCTTCGTCGACGTATTGAAGTTCGTCAACGAACATGGCCAGACCGGTGTCGGCGCTCGCACACGCTTCGCCGACGGCTTGCAGAAGGGCCTGCAGGTCAAGCTCAAGATCGCCGTTGTCCGCGAGACCTGGTTCAGGATCGAAGTCGAGGCCGACCTCGATATCGTGATACTTCACCTTGAGGGCGCCAACAAATCCCGCCAGACCACGGAGTGCCCGCCCTGCCAGCTCGCGAGCGCGGGACTTTCGCGCCAGCTCGATCATCGCCAGGCGAAGACCCGGTGCCAGCAGCGCGGGTAGCGAGCGCGATTCAGGAGCTTCGACGCGCGTGACCAGCATGCCTTGCGACTCGGCGTAGTCGCTCAATTCGAGGATGAGCACGGTCTTGCCTACGCCCCTCAGACCGACCGCGAGGACGCTCTTGGCCGGGCGGCGCAGCCGTGCCCTCTCCAGCGTGATCCGCACGCGTCGCAAGAGGTCATCGCGGCCCGCCAATTCAGGCGGAGGCATGCCGGCTCCCGGCGCGTAGGGGTTGAGAATCGGATCCATCGGTCGTCCGGTTTATGTGGAGTTTAGCGAGTTTATCGTGAGAGGATAATATCGCTAAACTGCCTATAAATCCAAGCGGCATGAGGGAAGGAGGCGTGGTGGTCTTGGTTGCGCCGACTGTCCGGGCGCGGTTTCGTTGACGCATGGAAGGAAACGCGCCGGATCCTGACCGGCAGATGACACGGGAGACGGGGGTCGAGACCGCACCGCGCGGGCGGCCGGCGCTGCGCTCCATCCTCGGGACGGGGCAGCGGCGCTGGCTCCGGTTCGGGCTCGGCGTCGCCGTGTTCATGCTGGCGAACACGCTCTACCTGCTCGCGAACCGGCTCGCGGACGGGCTCGGGCTCGAGTTCTTCGCGGTGGGGGAGAACTCGCTGCCCACGCTGTTCCAGACGATGGTGCTCACCCACACGGGCGTGGGGCTCCTGCTGGCCGCGATCATGTTCGGATTCCTCGCCGCGCACCTGCCCACGGTGTGGAAGCGGAAGCACCGCGCCTCGATCCTCACGGGCATCGGCATGGGGCTCGTGGGCGGGGTTCTCGTCCTCACGGGACTCTTCATCCTCACCGCCGCCGCGAGCCGCGAGAACAGTTGGGCGTGGTGGGCGCACGTGGGGAGCGCCGTCCTCATCGTCTCCGCCTACGCGGGGCACCGGCTCGTGAGCTACGCGCGTCCGCCGGGGCGGCGGGTCCGCCGTTTCGCGCTCGCCACGGGGGGCGTGCTCGTCGTCCTCATCGGGTGGCACAGCCTTACGCACCGCGGGCTGCAGCTCACGCCGGAGGCGGAGGCCGCGCTCGCGCAGGGTCTCAACGAGGGTCCGGGGGGCCGCGACCGGGACGTGTCCCGCTTCTTCGACACCGATTTCGTCCCGACCGGGCTCGTGCCGCCCGAGAGTCCGTTCTTCCCGGCCGCGACCACGACGAGCACGGGGAGCTATCTGCCCTCCCGCATCATCACCCGCACGGAAGCGGGAGAACTCGCGGCGCAGGCGGCCCGGGAGCGCGCGGCGCGCGTCCGCGCCGAGGTGGAACGGCGCGGGTTCGCGGCGGACGAACTCATCGGCGCGACCCAGTGCGTGCGCTGCCACGCGGACGTGACGGCCCAGTGGGCGACCTCCGCGCACCGCTTCGCCTCCTTCAACAACCCCTTCTATACGGCGACGATCGAGGACATGCGGGCGGGGTCGCTGGAGGCGGGGCCGGAGGTCATCGCGCACCTCCGAGAGTTCGGGCTCGAACCGGACGCGGCCGGGCGCGTGAAGAGCAAGTGGTGCAGCGGGTGCCACGACCCCGCGCTCATGCTGGCCGGGGCGATGGACGCGCCGATCGACCCGGCCACCGTCGAGGCGCAGGCCGGTCTCACCTGCCTCGCCTGCCACGCGATCGACCGCATCCACGACAACACGGGAAACGGCAACTACAACATCGCCGACGAGCAGGAGGACCCGTACCTGTTCGCCGACGCGGAGGCGGGCACGCTGGGCGCGTTCCTGCACGACGCGGCGCTCAAGGCGAAGCCTTCCGTCCACATGGGACAGCTCCTCAAACCGGTGCATTCCACGTCGGAGTTCTGCGCCACGTGCCACAAGGTGAGCCTCACGGAGCCCGTCAATAACTACCGTTGGCTGCGGGGACAGAACGAGTACGACGCCTGGCACGACAGCGGCGTGGCGCGGAACGCCTCGCGCACCTTCTACCTGCCCGCGGCCGCGCGCGTGTGCCAGGACTGTCACATGCCGTGGGAGGAGGCCCCGCTCGGCGATGTGTCGGCGGAGAACGGACGCGTGCGCTCGCACCGGTTCGTGGCGGTGAACACGGCGCTCCCCTTCCTGCGGGGGGACACGGCGACGATCCGCCGCATCGAGGAGTTCCTGCGGGACGAGAAGCTGCGGGTGGACATCTTCGCCCTCCGCCGGGGCCCCGATGACGAACCCGAGATGGGACTCGATCTGTCGCCTCCCAGCGTGTCCCCGGGAGAGACGGTGATGTTCGAGGTCGTCGTCCGGAACCGGGGCGTGGGCCACACCTTCCCCGGAGGGACGAACGACTCGAACGAGGGCTGGCTCGAGTTCGAACTGGAGGACGCCGAGGGGCGGCGGATCGCGATCAGCGGAGAGATCGGGCCGGACGGGCACCTCGATCCGCTGGCGCACGTGTTCAAGGCCGTGATCCTCGACCGCGAGGGACGGCCGATCCGGAAGCGGAACGCGCAGGATATCCACGTGACCGCCGCGGTGAACGTGATCGGCCCCGGGAGCGCGGACGTCGCCCATTACCGGATCACGCTGCCGCCCGACCTGCCGGAGGGGGCGCTGACGGCGCGGGCGCGCGTCCTGTGGCGGAAGTTCGACCGGGCGTACACGGAGTTCGCCTTCGGCGCCAACCCGGCGGGGTTCGCGGAGTTCGATGACGTGCCGGCCCTGCCCGTGACCGAGATCGCGCGCGACGAGGTCGTGATCGGGGTCGGCGGTCGCGTGGACCCGGTCACCCCGGGCGGGCAGGAAGAGGAGACCTGGGTCCGCTACAACGACTACGGGATCGCGCTCCTCCGGGAGGGGAACGACCGGCTCGCCGAACGCCCCTTCGAGCGGGTGGCGGAGTTCTTCCCGGACCGCCCGGACGGGCCTCTCAATCTGGCGCGCATGGCGCTCATCGCCGGCAACCTCGACGACGCGTTCGACAACCTCGAGCGGGCCGAAACCATCGAACCGGGCAACCCGCGCGTGGCCTGGGTGTGGGGCGGCGCGCACCAGGAGGACGGCGCGTACGAGGCCTCCGAGGCGGCGTACCTTGCGGTGCTCGACGCCTTCCCGGAGGATCGCGAGGCTTGGTTCCAGTTGGGACGGACGCGATATCTTGCCCGCCGGTACGAGGCGGCGGTCGAGGCGTTCGACCGGGCGCTGGCCATCGATCCGGAGCACCGGCAGGCGCACTACAACCGCATGCTGAGCCTGCGGGCGCAGGGGCGGGGCGACGAGGCGGCGCTCGGCGAGGCCGCGTTCGAGCGTTACAGCATCGACGAGGCGGCGCAGGCGGTCACGAGGGCCTACAGGGCGGAGAACCCCGGCGTGAATCTGATGGCACAGGACATCCACACGCACGAACTGCGGCCGCTCGCGCGGTCGGAGGCGGCGGCCGGTTCACCGGGTGCCGCGGGGGCGGTCCGTCCGGCGAGCGGCGGCGGAGGTTCATGAGCGCACGCGGAACAGCTCTCCTCACCGTGGCGGTTCTCGCTCCGGCGGCGACTTCGTGCGGAGGGGACGACCCGGAAACCGCCGAGCCGCCCTCGTATACGCAGACGCGCCCCGGCTTCGCGGAGCGGGCCGGGAGCGACGCGTCCACCTCCCTCCGTTTCACCGACGTCACGGCCGCGGCGGGGATCCGTTTCGTGCACGCGACGGGCGCCTTCGGCGAGAAGTGGATGCCGGAGACGATGGGGAGCGGGGTTGTCGTCCTCGACTACGACGGCGACGGCTGGCCCGACCTCTTCTTCGTCAACGGCACGGGCTGGGAGGGTCGGGCCGAGGATCGTGGCGCGACGTCCATGCTCCTCCGCAACCTGGGGGACGGGACCTTCCGCGACGTGACGGCCGAGGCCGGGTTGGGGCGGCCCATCTACGGGATGGGCGCGACGGCGGCGGACTACGACGCGGACGGCGACACGGATCTGTACGTGACGGCGGTCGGCGACAACCGGCTGTACCGGAACGAGGGGGGGCGCTTCACCGACGTGACCCGGGAGACGGGGACGGAGGGGAATGCGCCCAGCGCGGCGGATCCGGCCTGGTCCACGGCGGCGGCCTGGTTCGACGCGGACGGCGACGGCTGGCTCGACCTCCTCGTCTGCAACTACGTGGACTGGACGCCGGAGACCGACCTCTTCTTCACCCGCGACGGCGTGAACAAGTCCTACGCGACCCCCGAGGAATACAGCGGCGAATCCTGCCGTCTCCTGCGAAACGAACCTGCATCGGCGGCCGGGGTCGGCGCGGGCGGTGCGGACGACGGCGCACCCTCCGCGCGCGGCTTCCGGGACGTGACGGCGGAGTCCGGGCTCGAGAATCCCGAGGGGAAGTCGCTCGGCATCGCGATCGACGACTTCACCGGGGACGGCCTCCCGGACGTCGCGATCGCGAACGACACGTACCAGAACTTCCTGTACGAGAACCTGGGGGAAGGGAAGTACACCGACGTGGCGCTGGATGCCGGGGTCGCGTTCGATGAGTTCGGGCGGGCGCGCGCCGGGATGGGCGTGGACGTGGGGGACATCCTCAATCGCGGACAGCTCTCCATTGCGATCGGCAACTTCTCGAACGAGCCGGTGTCGCTGTTCACGCAGATCCAGGCGCGGCTGTTCCAGGACCTGGCGGGGTCGGCCAGGCTCACGCGCTCGACGCTCCTCCCGCTGACGTTCGGGCTCCGCTTCGCCGATCTGGACATGGACCGGTACGTGGATCTCGTGCTGGGAAACGGCCACATCGAGCCGGAGATCGAGGCGATTCAGGGGGATGTGACCTTCGCCCAGCCGCCGCTGATGTTCCGCAACGACGGGCGCGGGGGGTTCGCGGAGGTCGGGAGCCTGGTGGGCGGCGGGTTCGACGAGCCGATCGTGGCGCGCGGCGTGGCGACGTTCGACTACGACCGGGACGGAGATCTCGACGTGGTGATCTCCACGAACGGCGGACCGGCGAAACTGTTCCGGAACGATCTGGAACCCGGCGCCGGCTGGGTCCGGTTGCGGCTGGAGGGCGCGACCCCGAATCTCGGCGCGGTCGGGGCGACCGTGCGGGTGTTCGTGGGACCGGTCGCGCAGCGGTTCGTCCTCTCGACCGCCTCGTCGTATCTGTCGCAGTCCGAGACGAACCCGGTGCTCGCGGGCCTGGGAGGGGCGCCGCGCGCCGACAGCGTCGTCGTGACGTGGCCGCGTGGAGACCGCACCGTCGTGGGGCCGGTAGAAGCCGGCGGGGAAATCGTGCTGTCCGAACTCACATCCCCCACACGGTGATGCGCTTCCCGCCCGGGGCCGTGCGCCGCTCGCGAAAGATGCGCTCGTCCCAGCTTCGTCCCTCCCGCATGTCGAAGATCACGAGGTGTCCGGCGTCGGCGCCGGAGATGTCCATGTAGGCGGCGGTCTGCTCCAGCCCGCGCTCGATGGTGCGCTCGCGGCCGCGCCTGAGCAGCTTGCACTCGACCACGAACCTGTCGGCCCGGCCCGTCTCGCGCGGCCACACGACGAGCAGGTCCACCCGGCGGCTCCCCAGCGCGTATTCCCGCTCGATCCGACCGGTCGCGTTCACGATCCGGTGCAGGAACGCCTGCAGCACGAGCTGGGGTCCGGCCTCGGTGTACTGCGCCCGCTTGATCCAGTGCTCGGAGTTCTCGCGGAAGAACTCCTGGAACGCCGCCAGCAGCGCGTCGAGATCGAGACGTCCATCCGCGTCAACGTACGATGCCGTTCGCCGGGGGATCTCATCCTGGAGAACCCAGGTCAGCTCCCTCGGCACGACCTCGGCATAGATCGGGTTCGCGATCCGGAGGGGGGCGTCCGGAGCCACGAGACCCAGATCGCGCACGTACTCCCGGTCGCGGTCGGAGTACTCGGCGTCGCCGCCACTGAGCAGCGGTTCGATAACGCGGCGCACGCGCGGTTCCCGCAGCTTGTCGGCCAGTTGGTCGATGTGGGTGTCGCGGCGCAGGATCAGCGCCTCGCGCGCCGCGAACACGTCGGCCTCGGAGAGGGGCCGGTCCCGGAGACGGAGCGCCTGGTGCTCGAAGCACAGCTCCCGCGCGAGCGCGTTGACGAGCCAGGGCTGGCCGCGGGTCTGCTCCCACACGGCGTCGACCGCCTCGGGCGCGAACGCCTGGCCGGTCTCGGCGGTGTGCTGCCCGAGCAGGTTCCGGACTTCGGCCTCGGTGAAGTCGCCGAGGCGCAGCGACTCGGCCTTGATGTTGAAGGCGCTGCCACCCGCGATCACCTCTCTCTCGGAACTGGCGTGGATGCGGTAGTCGCGCACGTCTCGGATCCCGCACAGGACCAGGCTCGCCGGGAAGTGATCCGGGCGGTCCGGATAGCCGGCGCGCAGCTGGCGCAGCACGGAGACCAGCGAATCCCCCACGAGCGCATCGATCTCGTCGATCAGCAGCACCAGCGGCCGCGGGTCGGCTGCGGACCACTTGGCCAGGAATGCGGCGAGAGCATTGTCCGGGCGGATCGTCGTGTCGATGGCGCCCGCCGCCTCGGCCGTGGCCTCGTCGCCCAGCGTGTGCCGGGCCTCGGTCCCCATTCGGTCGACGATGGTCCCGATCGCGCGGCCCACGTCCTCGCGGGCCGTCTGGGCGGGTTCCACGTTGACGTACGCGCAGCGGTAGTCGCCCTCGGAGCCGCCGTTGAGCAGATCGCGCAGGGCCAGCAACGCGGAGGTCTTGCCCGTCTGCCGCGGAGCGTGGAGGACGAAGTACCGCTCCCGCCGGACGAGCGCGAGAACCTCGGCGAGGGTCGGCCGTTCGAGCGGCGGAATGCAGTAGTGCATGTCGGCCCGTACCGGCCCGGCCGTGTTGAAGTCCCGCATGACCCCAAGCTCGACGCCCCGGGTGCGGGGAGCAACCGTACGGGTCTGTGCGCACCGACTCCTCGCCTCGGGGACTCGGCCCGCGCCGCGACCGTGTTGAAACCGGACACGTTATGTGCTAATAGAGCGCGGCGGATCGCATGCTCGTAACGCAGCCGGAGGCGGTCGAGCGGGTGCCGAACTCATCGGGATTGACCATCGGACGGGCCATCGGAAGGGAGCGTGGGGAGCGTTGACGAAACCCAAGTGGCGCCGCTGGCGCGACAAGGCGAGGCGGCGGAATCGGCGTTGCGGTACGGGCGTCTCGGCTCCGAGCAGTGTCGTCGCCTCGGCTGGCGTCGGCGCCCTCGCGCTGTTCATCGCGTGTGGGGAGGCGGGGCCACCGGTTCCCGAGGCGTCGCTGGCGGACATCCTCGCGGCGCGGGGCGCGGGCGACGCGGCGCTGCAGCAGGACCGCCTCGAGGACGCGCGGGTCGAGTACCGGCGCCTCGTGGAGATGGCGCCGGCCGAGGCGGCGGGCTACGCGGGGCTCGGGCTGACGGCGCTCAAGGCGGCGGACTACGGGACTGCCGAGGAGAACTTCGTCGAGGCGCGGGAACGGGCGCCTGATGACCCGGAACTCACGCTGGCGCTGGCCACGCTGCGGATCGAGACGGGCGCCTTCGGGGAGGCGCGGGCGCTGCTCGACGAGACGCTGGCGGCGGAGCCGGCCCACGCGCGCAGCCTATGGGCGCTGGCCGAGGTGGAAGCCCGGGCGGCCGGCCCGGACTCCGACGCCCGGGCGAACGCCCTCGCGCGCCTGGCCGCCGCCGCGCCGGGCAGCCTGGCCGCGCTCGCCGAGCTGGCCGCCGCGCAACTCGCGCGCGGCGAACTCGACGCCGCCCTCGGCACCCTGGAGAGTCTCCGCCAGGTCGCCCCGGACTTCCGCGCGCGGCCGCGCGCGGCCTTCGAAGCCTCTGAAACTGCGATCCTGGATGGCGACGCCCCGACGGCGATCAGCCAGTTCGCCGATTTCCGGGCGGCGTTCGAGGTGACCTCGCCCTACCAGGCGAGTCTCGAAGAGCTCCGTTCCCCGGGCGGCCCCCTCGCCGGCGTCGCCACGCTCGACTTCAGCTTCCTCGTCTCGCTCCGCATCCAGGAGCCGGAAGCCGTCCTCTCGGCGCTGCGCTACACCCATGCGTCGGAGCTGGCCGGCCTCGAAGCCCTGTCCCCCGGGCCGCCCCCCGCCGACGGGGCGGAGCCCGCCGCCGCGCTCGCCGTGGGCGACTTCGACGGCGACGGGGACGAGGACCTCCTGTGGAGCCGCGGCGGGGAAGGGCGCCTCCTCCGGGTCGATCTCGGCCGCTACGTGGACGCCACGGACGAGCTGGGCCCGGTCGCCGCCGGCGCCGGGGGCGCCTCCGTCGCCCTGTGGGCGGACATCGACGACGACCGCCGACTCGACGCATGGCTGGCCGGGCCCGCCTCGCGCCTCTACCGCAACGACCCCGCCGCCGGCTTCCGGGAGATCGAACTGCCGCCGCAGGCGGGGGCCGGAGACGGCGCGACGAACGGCGTCTTCTTTGCGGACCTCGACCAGGACGGGGACCTCGACGCCCTCGAGGCCCGGACCGGCCCGAACCGCCTCTTCCGAAACAACGGCGACCTGAGCTTCAGCGAGATGGCCGCCGCCTTCGGCCTCGAGGGCTCGGCGGATGCCGACACGCGGGCTGCCGCCTTCGCGGATCTCGACGACGACCGGGATCTCGACGTCGTCCTCGCCGAGGGTCCGGGCGGGCTCCGGCTGTTCGACAACGAGCGCGGGGGCGCCTTCCGCGAGCGGACCGAACGCCTCTCCGGAGCCGCATCCGGCGGCGACGGCGGCGCGGCGGCCGCCGATGCGCAGGCCGTGGCCATCGGCGACGTGAACGGGGACGGCTGGCTCGACATCGCCGCCGCCGGCGCGGGCGGCCTCCGGCTGCTCCACGGTTCGGCCACCGACGCCTTCACGCTCGCCGCGACCGTGCCCCTGAACGGCCTCGCGCCGCGCGACCTTCTCTTCGTCGACTTCGACAACGACGGCCGGCTGGACCTCGCGGTCGCGGGCACGCCTCCCGCCTCGGGCGCCGGCTCCGAGTCCGGGCTGCGCCTCCTCCGCAACGAAGGGGACGGGCGTTTCGGCTCCGCCGACCGGTTCCTCCCCGACTTCCCGTTCGCCCTCCGCTCCGTCCAGTCCTTCGACTACAACGAGGATGGCGACGCCGACCTCATCGTCCTCGGGACCGACGGCCGGCCCCGCCTGCTGCGCAACGACGGCGGCAACGCGAACCACTACCTGAGGCTCGATCTCGCCGGACTCGGCGAGGGGAGCCGCAAGAACAACCGCTTCGGAATCGGCGCTCGCGTCGAGGTGCGCGCCGGGGATCTCTTCCAGGTCCACACCGTCACCGACCCGACGACCCTCATCGGCCTCGACGGGCGTCTCAAGGCCGATGTCGTCCGCGTCTACTGGCCCAACGGCGTGCCGCAGGACCTCTACTTCCCGGGCACGGACCAGGATCTCGTCGAGGAGCAGACGCTCAAGGGTTCCTGTCCCATGCTCTACGTGTGGGACGGCGACGGGTTCGAGTTCGTCGGCGACATGATGTGGAAGAGCGCCCTCGGCATGCCGCTCGGCATCCTCGGCGGCCAGCGCTCCTACGCCCCCGCCTTCCCCTCGCAGGAGTACCGGCGCCTCCCGGACGGCGTGCTCCAGCCGCTGGACGGCGAGTATGTGATGCAGATCACCGAGGAACTGTGGGAGACGATCTACGTGGACGGTGTCAACCTCGTCGCCGTGGACCATCCCTCGGAGATCGACATCTACGTGAATGAGGCCTTCATCCCCCCCGCCCCGATCGACCTCGAACTGTGGCGGGTCGGGGAGCGGCACGCCCCGGTCTCGGCCACGGACGAAGCCGGGCGAGATCACCGCGAGACGCTCGCCGAAAGGGACTTCGACTACGTGTCATCGTTCCGCCCCGGCCGCTTCCAGGGGATCGCCGAGCCGCACGAACTCATCCTCGACCTCGGTCCGGAGGCGGCCTCCGGCGACGTCACGCTCTTCCTCACGGGGTGGATCTTCCCCACGGACGCGAGCATCAACGTCGCGATCGGGCAGTCGGACGCGCTGCAGCCGCACTTCCCGGAACTCGATGTGATGGGCCCCGGCGGCGAGTGGCAGCCCGCGATCCCCGGCCTCAGCTTCCCGTCGGGCAAGGACAAGACCGTCGTCGCCGACCTGCGCGGCCTGTTTCCGACCGACGACCGCCGGGTGCGGATCCGCACGAACCTCATGGTCTACTGGGACGAGGCCTTCTTCACGACCGGCCCCGCCCACCCCGCGGCGGACGAGGCGCGCGTGACGTCGCTCGCGCCCATGAACGCGGACATCCACTACCGCGGCTTCGCGCGCGAATACCGGAAGGGCGGCCGCTACGGCCCGCACTGGTTCGACTACGATTCCGTCACCGTCGAGCCGCGCTGGCACGACCTGTTCGGCCTCTACACCCGCTTCGGCGACGTGACCGACCTCGTAACCGAGGGCGACGACCGCTACGTGATCCAGAACGCGGGAGACGAGATCACGCTCCGCTTCGACGCCGAGGCCTTCCCCGCGCTGCTGGACGGCTGGACGCGCACCTTCCTCATCTACTCCGTCGGCTGGGTGAAGGACGGCGACCTCAACACCGCCACGGGAGACCGTGTCGTGCCCCTCCCATCGCGGGCGCTGTCGGGCTATCCCCCTCCCCCGGACGAGAGCCGCGCCGACTCCCCCGACGACCCGGCACTCGGGGAGTATCTCACACGCGTGATCCCTGCGGAGAGGCATGATTCCACACGATTGGATCCGGCTCAGGGCGTCAGCCCGCTGCGGCTCCCTCCGATCGCTCCGCTGTGGGTCACGCAAGCGCGCGGTTTCCTGTCCCATCCGGTCATCGTTGCTGCCCTCATTACCGGCGTATTTGGGGTGGTCATCGTCGTCATAACCCGATCCGATGGTTGGCGAGCATGGAGGATGAAACGACTCAGAACTAAGCTACAGCGTGTCTGCGCTCACATGGCGATCGACGAGAATCCCGATGGATTCTTGATTCGTCCGCTGTACGTCAGCGTAAGTGCTAGTCCAGTCAAGATTTGTCTTCTGTGCCGAAAGCGGTTCTCCCCGGCGGACGCTCAGACCCTGGACGAACGGCGCTGGTCTACGGTGCTGGCGGAAGAGTCCGAACCAATCCGGAGAGCGTTCGACCGAGCGGTGTCGCTGAAAGTAGAGCTGGACACATTAGAAGAGAACTACGGGAGGCAGCATGGCCAGGCGAAATAGGAATGCGACGAGTCGACACGAAACTCTTGCAAACAGCCTAAGAGGATCCCCCAGCGGTGGCCTTAGCACATACGGTGCGCAGCTGGCAGCCGAAGCGTTAGGCGGACAGCCCGCGGACTGCACGATAACGGGGCATTTGCGGACGCACGTATACGCCTTCCCTCGCGGACACCTGATCGAAGATGCGCCCATCCCGCCTCAGATCTTTTATTCTCAAGACGGTGTCACGGCCGCGGTTGTATCAGATCTCATCGGATACTTTGAGAAGGTACCGGGCGAATCTCGCCATTACTCCATCGATGTCTCGCTCCGCTCAGGTGTTCACGATTTGTGGAAGAGGAGCACAGATCGAACCGACACCTCATCGTCACCGGTCTTCGTGGTGATAGAAGAGTACGCGGGAGTGGCGCCAACGTCCCTGTCGGAAGGACAGTGTTATCTTATCGACGAATGGCGAGATGGCCAGGCGATGTTGGAAGGGGGTAGGGAAGGCGAGAAGGCGCTCCTCGCCTTCCCTACGCTCGGCGACCCTTGGCCCGAAGTCGAAGCTGGTCGGCACACCTTGAACGTCGTGTTGGCAGCAGTCAAGGTAGAACAGAATGCTACGGGACATCTGCGGGAGCTGTACAGTTGCTCCTGCTTCGTAAGTGATAAAGAGGAAGCAGTCTACCCGCTCACGCTGAGTATGAGTGCGATGGCGCAAGTGACCACTCCGCTCACTAGGGGAGATCTTGAGAAGAAGGGGAGAGCGTTGGAAGCTATGCTCGAAGGGATGATGTCGGACTCGGACCCTGTGGCCATGGAATTGTTCGATGCGCTGATTATTGATAAGAATCAAGATGATGGCTACCTGAGGCTTTCGTACTTGCGGTTGTGGCAGGCGATGGAAGATGCGAGAAGGCATGTGGGGCAGAGTGGGCTGCTGAATGAGCGGACAATTATTGCGGGCAAAAGAACGCCTGTGGAATTGAAGAAATACAGAAACGAGATAGCACATTGGCACACCGGTAGAATAGACCAGTCGTTCCTAGCTGATTTACAGTACACAGCGATGGAGTTACTGCGAAGAAAGTACGGTGGGTAACCTGAGGAGTAATTGGAGGTCACAGATCAACCGGCAGAGTTTCTCTTCGGCGCACGCCAGACGGGGTTCTCGGATGGCGCGGACACGATGACGCACAGAGCTGGCGAAGAATGAGGTCGGTGTACGGTGCGGGACGCCATGAAGCGGAACGGGCGCGACCGATGAACGTCGTCAATTGAGAGTAGCAGTTCGATTTTTTACCTGAACACTGGCAGCCGCGCCCCGGGGCCGAACTCAAGGCCCCACAAGTTCGAGGCCGCAGGCCGGAACGGCGAGTTCGTGTGGCACGACCACGCCGGTCGGGGAGGAGCCGATCTGCGTCCTCGATGCACACTCCGCATCCAGCTCCACGGGGTCGTGAACTCTGGCGACGAGCGGGGCGAGCGCGCGGCGGAGTCCGACGCTTGGACCTGAAGCCGTGCTGTATCCGCGAACATGGCCCGCGCACGCCGTGCACCGGCAAACTGGGATCAGTGAGACAGGTGCCGTATGCTGCTTGAGAGTGCCGTTGCGCAACGCCGACAAGATACGCAGGTTATGGCCCCACCGACAATGTCCGCATCCATCATCCGAAGTCCGACGAGACGGCATTGTCGGTCCTCGTGCTGTTAGGAAACGCCGATATGGAAACATCCAAGAAGCCCTGGCCGTTGGCGACCATCTACGGGATCCAAGATCGCGTGGACACGAACCCGGATTATCAGCGGCCCCCCGTTTGGACTCGAGGTCAGAAGCAGCTCTTAGTTGATTCAATCCTCCGGAATTACGATGTTCCGAAACTCTACTGGCGTCGCACGGGCAAGAAGCCTGACACATACGACGTGATCGACGGGCAGCAACGATTGCGCGCCGTTTGGGAATTCTTCTCCGGTGGGTACGGCCTCCCACGTAACGCGGATCCGGTCGACGGATATGCCGTCGCCAATCTCAAATACGAAGCCTTGCCCGACGAGCTTCGCATCCGCTTGGATACGTATCCCCTCGATGTCGTCCTGGTCGATGACGCAGACGAAGATGAGGTGCGAGAGATGTTTCTTCGGCTTCAGAACGGCACGACGCTCCGGGCGCAGGAGAAGCGGAATGCCTATCCCGGTCAAATGAGAGACTTCGTGCGGCAGCTCGCCTCACATCGGTTCTTTGAATCGGTCGCGTTTTCGAATTCTCGATTTACGCACGATTTGGTCGCGGCTCAATTTGTCTGCCTGGAGATCGCCGGGGGACCGACCAACGTGAAGAACCGAGACCTTAACAAGATGTATAAGGAGCACCTTAACTTTGACGGACAAGGCGAGGAGGCGAAGGCAGTCCGTAAGGTCCTTGACTTGTTAGCGGAGGTGTTCTCCGAGAAGACACCAGAGTTGACACGATATAACGTTGTCGCACTCTACTGTGTCTGCGCGGAGCTACTGGCCGCCTATGTTCGTTCAGAATTCGCCGATCTGTTACATAGCTGGTTCATCGACTTTGAGGGACGACGCCGAGAACAGGAGCAACTCTCCGAAGACGAAGCTGAGGCAGAGTGGGTCTCGTACAAAGAGAAGATCAGCCACAGCACCGACTCGGAAGATTCGATTCGAGCTCGAATGGATTTCCTGCTACGAGATCTGCTGACCATGCACGATGGCCTCTCCCTGAAAGACGCGCAGAGGAGCTTCACGCCGCAGCAAAGGCTTGCGGTCTACCGTCGCGATCGCGGAGTGTGTCAGTTGAGACTGTGTTGCGAAGGCGAAAGGGTGCGGTGGGACGCTTGGCATTGTGACCATCTAACGCCATGGGCGCGTGGCGGGAAAACAACGGTGGAGAACGGTCAGGTGACCTGCCCGGCGTGCAACCAGGCCAAGGGTGCCGATGAACTTGCGACAGCCGCCTCCGGCCATCGATAGAAGGGGTAGCGGAAGGAGGACGGGATGGATGTGACGCTCCAGGTACTCCCGATAGCCAGCCTCGCTGTTGCGACGATTGCGGCGTTCGCAGCGTACTTGCTGTTCCGGGTCAGTTCGGATCCTCACGTTATCGTGTACGTCAAGCATGATCGAGATCGCCCTACGTTGCTGCTCCTCGTAATCAAGAACATCGGAAGAGGCGTGGCCTACGGCGTCAAGTGTGAGTTGTCCCGCAGCATACCTCGTTTTGCTCCGGGGATACGACCGACCGGCAAGAAAACGGCTTTGGAAGAGATGGCCGAGGGCCCCTTGATCTCGGGTGTGCCTGCGCTGGCCCCTGGGGAGCAACGTGTGCTCACATGGGGACAATACGGCGGGCTTCGCGATGAACTCGGATCCAATCGCGTCCAGGTCCGGGCCCTGTTTGAAGGTGGCTGGCTGATTCGGACGGGACACCAAGCGGAGTCCGTTCTGGAAGTGACGTCGTTCGAGCGGACGGATGCCGCGGAATCGCCAGCACAAGCTCAGGTGAAGCAGTTGGAACGGATTGCCTGCAGCGCGGAGGCTTTGTCCAACACCGTGCGTCGATGGGACATGATGAGGGGTGCCTTGTACCTAAGGCAGGACGGCCAGCCAACAGACGACGCCGATGTCGTCGGCGGTGATCTGGTCGTGAACCGGAGCGTCGGCGACGGATCGTAGCCCGAACGAATCAACGACGCCGATGATTCGGCGGGCGGCCTCGTTACGTCCGATTTCCTCGGCTTCGAGGAGGCGCTTGATCTCGCCCAACGCGCGTCGCACAGGCTGGCTTCGGCCTACGCCGAGAGCTTCGTACGCCTGGGAGGCAGTGGCCGGAACCGCGACGTCGGGGTCGGAAAAGAGGGCGAGGGCCCACTTCTGGACTGTGCCAACGGACTCGACGGCCTTCTCAGCCGAGTCCGCATTGTGTTCGGCAACGATCGAGGCGGCGGCATCTCGCCAGGCGGTCTCGAGGTCGATCGTGGGTTGGTCGATTCCCGGTGCGTTCCGGGGATCGATGCGACGAAGGATGGGGGCGGACTCGGTCAGGACTCCCTTCGCGTCAACGTAACGCCAGTAGCGCTCGCCGTTGACCCGGCAGGCGAAGAAGAAACCGGGTGCCCCGGTCGATGGTACGCCTTCCTCCTGTCGGAACGCCGCTCCGATGCCCCACGGGAGCTTGCGAAGCTCCTCGCCTCGGCCTTCTTCCAGTTCGCGGCGGAGTTCGGCCCGCAAGGCGGCGCTGGAGAATCGGTACGAGTCGTCTTCTTCATCAAGGAGATCTTCGTCGCCGTCCGCCAGGCGCCTCGTATAGGAGCGGACCTCCTCTTCCATGTCGTCAACGACATCGACCTCCATGCCGTAGGGCCGAGCCGCGACGATCTTTCGACGGATGGCGATCTCCAGCCGGAGGATTTCCTCGAGTTCGCCGGGCTCGGGGAGCATGGTAGTGAGATGGACGTCCCGGTGGGGGCTCTTCAGGCGGATCACTCGCCCGTACCGCTGGACCATCCGCTGAGGGTTCCACGGGATGTCATAGCTGATGACCGCGGCGGCTTGCTGCAGGTTCTGCCCCTCGGAAAGCACGTCGTTGCTGAGCAGGAGGTCCACTTCTCCGTCGCTTGGCTGGTAGCCGGGACGAACGACGGTATCGGGACAGAACCGGGCGAGGACCGCCGTCCGCTCGTCCGGCGTCGTCTCCGCCCCGATCACCGTGACGCGCTTTCGACCGGAGATTTCCGCCGGGAGATGGTCGTCGAGGTATGCGATCGTGTCGGCGAACGTCGAGAACACGACGATTTTCTCCGACGGCGAATCTTCGAGCAGGCGCCGAAGGAGGATCAGCTTCGGATCCCGGGCGGGCGTCAGGTTCTCAAGAAGGCTTCCGACTTCCTCGAGCAGGCCGCGGTCGTGCTCCACATCCTCGCGGAACTGAGACATGAAGTTCTCGACCGGCTCCGCGTCGTCGGTCTCTTCGAGTTCCGCTGTCACCCACTGCGCCATTCCCGTCTCGTCGAGGTCGGCCTTGGCTGCGGCCCGCAGCGTCTCGGGCCCGGGTACGTGCCCCTGCTCCCATGCCTCGAGAAAGGCATCGTGTGCGGCCAGGATTCTGCGCACGGTCAGGAGGCACGCGTGCCAGCAGGATTCGAACCGTTTCAGGATCCCAGACTGCAAGAGCGCGCTGAGCGTGGCCTCGCGCGCCTCCTCGGCCCCGTCCTGCCGGTAATGGCTCGGGCGGTAGCGGGCCATGTTCAAGGCGCTGATCCGCGTAGTGATCTCGGCTACCAACCCTGGGTACGACTCGTCCAGGTCGAAGCGGGAGGTGGAGAGGTGCGGGGTGGGGAAGGCGACCGGCGTCCCGTCCGGGAACACGGCGCCGGGGTAGCGCGTCTGAATGAAGCGACGGTCGCGCCGCACGCTGACCATGTCCGCGAGCGGGAACAGCACGTCCGGGTTGAGGTTCTCGGGGTCGCGCTCGTTGGCCCCCGCGTGGATGAACAGCTGCTGCAGCGACGGAATCCCGTGGGCTACGAAGGCACGGTCGTGCCTGGCGAACGCCATGACCATGTGGAAGAGGTCCCACAGTCCGTTGTTGATGGGCGTCGCGGTAAGGAGGAGCAGGTCCTTCTGCTCACCGCCGAGAAGGCGCGACATGGCCGAGTACCACGTCGTATCCGGGTTCCGGAGGGCGTGAGCTTCGTCGAACACGACGAGCCGATAGGCGTCCTTGTCGTTGGAGAGCACGCGCCGCCCCCCTCCTGTCGGTGGCCGGACCAGCTGTTCGTCGTTGGCGAACTGCTGGTAGCTGATGACCTGGGCGGGGAGCCGCGTCTCGTCGAGCCGCGTCCTCCAGTGCGCGGCGAGCTGAGCGGGCACCACGATGAGAACGTGCTGCCCCCGGCGGACCGCATACTCCTCGACGAAAGCGAGGCCAATCTCCGTCTTGCCCGTCCCGACGCCGTCGGCGAAGACGACCCCGTGGTGTTGCTTGATGACGCTAAGGGCGCGGCGGAAGCCGTCCTCCTGGAATGGGGCGAGACGGAGTGCGTCCGAAGCGGGCACGGTCTCAGCTTCCAGTTCGTCGGCGAATAGCTCCAGAAGCGCGCGGAGGTAGACGGTGCGAGGGTCGAGTAGGCTCACATCGGGGAACAGCAGTTCCCGAAGGGCCTCCTTGTAGTCGGTCGCATCTTCCCAAAGCGAGTCGAACCATTCGATCGCCCGCTCGGCGACCGGCGGGTCGTAGTGTACCAGACCGAGTTCCAGATTCTGCCACATCCCCGCAGCGGTCAGGTTGGCAGACGTCACGAGGGCCGCCCGGGCATCGCTCCTGTCGCCGAAGAGATACGCCTTCCCGTGCAGGAACTTCTTGACGTACCGGCGAACCTCGACGTTGGGACGGTCGAGCCACGCCTCGATCCCCATGAGCTTCTGAAGAGCACGGCTCGGCGGGAAGCGGGACAGGTCACGCTCGGAGCGTAGGGCCCGAAGGGTCCGCTCGAAGAGCGTGCCGGGAACGTCCGTGCCTAGACCCGTCCCGGGTGCCGCACCAAGCAGCAAGCGCGTCGCCCTGGTGTCGTCGACGGTAACGGCAAGATGGTGCAGCCCACCGAGGTTGACGTACCCGGTCGCGACGGAGAGCGGATGTCTCCTTCGGATGTCTCCAGCAAGGTAAGCGAGGCCGTCCCCGTGCCCCGTCTCGGGCTGGAGGTTGTCCAGGATCGAGGGACGCCCGCCGTTCGTCATAGCAGCTGCTCAAGGCGGGAGATCAGCTCCGCCCGATAGGCCGGCGTCACGGCGTCCTCGGTAAAGTCCCGGAACATTAGCTGGAGGTCATCCGGCGACAGGCTCCACGCCCGTGCGACTCTTGCGTCGATCTCGACCCGCAATCTCGTGCGCTTGTAGGAGTCAAGTTCGGCCACCGGCACATTCGTGGCGGAAGCAAAATCCGCGAAGCGGTCATCGACGGCTGAGAGTCGCGCCGCCGCGTTGGCAATCGCGTTGAAGTCGCGGTCTTGGAGGTTGGGCAAGCGGAGTCCCTCAAGTAGGAAGAAATTCACGTTGATCTCGATGAAGCGCCGAGCCTGCCAGTCGAACGGCAGGCTGTTCATGATGCCGAGGCACGCAGCTCGGTGGCGCTCTCCACCATTCAAAAACGCCAGGTAGGGAGCCTTGTTCGTAAGGAAGACGTCCGGCGGGACCAGGCAAGCTCTGATGGTGCGAGAATCCGTGGCGCGGGCCACGTCACGGAAGGCCACCCGCGCCCGCTTGAGTTCGGTGAAAACAGCTTCTCTCCGGACAGCCAATGGGAACGTCGAAGCAAGGACCGAGCCAGAACCTGGGCGGGGTTTACGGATCTTCTTGAGGAGGTCGGGCGTGACGGGACAGGGGCGCTCACCGGTGCCTCGCGGATGGTACTGATCGAAGCTCTCTCCCTTCCATAGCGGCTGACCCTCGGTCTGGTCACGCCAGAATTTCTTGTCGGCAGTCTCATGAAGTTCCGCCACTGGGAAACACGACCAGCGGCCGCCGGCGCCGTGGGGGAACCTGTTACCCGTCCGGAGTCGAGCGAGAAGAGTCGCCTCTTCTTGGGACCGTACGAGCGGGGTCTGCCAGCCGGGACCGAATGCAGATGGCGCCAGGCGAATCCCGTCCCGAACCGATTGCTCGCCCCATTCGGCCGGCGATGTCGCTGTCCCGGCAACTCGCACCCGATGCTGAGGCTGCGGCAACGCTCGCTCGGCCGCGAGAAGAGCGATCGAGTACTGCGGATGCGTGTCAAAGATCCACCGCCTGCGATTGAGGAGAAAATCGACGCGATGGGCTGTCGATCCGGTGTAGAGCCAGTCTCGGAATCCCTCGGATCCCTTCGCATTGAACGCGGTGCGCGGTAGCACCACACCGGTGAATCCCCCTTTTCGAACGAGGGTCCGATACCGCAGGCAGAAATACTTGTACAGGTCCGGATCGCCAATCATTGACTCGTAGTCGCCGGCCGACAGCGCCTGACGATGGATCTTTAGTTTGTCTTGCCGAGCTTGGAAGCGATCCTCGAGTTCCGGTCGCTCGCGGACCAATCGCGTGACGGCGGCGGAGCGCTGCTCGTCGCGGAGGCTGTTCACGCCCGGGAGGAACATGCCGTAGAACGACAGCTCCTCGATCGTGACTTCTTCCCATGGGGGGTTTCCCACCACCACGTCAAACCCCGGCTGCTCCCGCGAGAACACTTGGGGAAACGCCAGGGGCCAGTGAAGAAAGCTGTGTTCTGCGGCCATCTCACCCGCCCGGCGCACGACAGCCGTGTCTCCCCGACCGGTTCCCGCGATCACGTCGGCAGGGTGTAGTGCCGCGTACTCACGGGCACCGGTGAGCTGGAACTGCTCAGCGGTCCAAAGATCGAACAGGCGCTTGAGTCCGGTCGTGGCGGCCGTGGCCTCCTCGTCCGCCCGCTTACTCGCCGCTACTTCCTCGGGTGTGCGGTCGTGGATCTCGGCCATGCGTGCGATGGCCTCGGTCGCTTGACGAAGTTGCTCTTCGAGGATCCCCGCGAAGAGTCCCTCCTCCTCTAGGACCTTATCGGCGTCGCCCACGCCAATCAGAGAGTCTCCGACGACGATATTTCTGTTCAGGTAGGCGAGCGACATCCCCGGCACGAACGAAGCGAGCCAAAGCGAGAGGATGGCGACTTCTGCCCCCATGCGGCTTCGGTCGACGCCGAACACGCAGCGCTTCACGATGAGCCGGCGAAGCAGAGCCACGTCATCAATCTCCGCGCCCGGATCAGCTCCGTCTCGCAGCCGGTCCACTTCCTCCGCGAGGTCAGGCAGGGGATGCTTCGCGAGAAAACGGACGGTCTCTTCGGCCAGCGTCTCCGCGACTTGAACGAGGAAGTGCGCGCTCCCGCACGCGGGATCGACGACCGCGAAGGACAACAACTCGCGGGCCGCCTTGGCCGGGTCGGTCTCGGCCGTCTTCGCCACGGCCTCCAAGTGCCGTTCGTAGGCGGGGAGGACGGCCCCCTTCACGAGGTGCCGGACGATCTCGACCGGTGTGTAGTAGACCCCTCCCGCCTTACGCCCGCCCTCGTGGGTCTGCCACAGAAGCCCGCCGGCCGCGACCTCGGGCTCTTCATCAGTTCCGGCTCGCACATAGCGATCCGTCCTCGCGTCGTATCTCAGGGGTTGCCGGGCCAGCGAGAGCCTCAGGCTGAGGAGCGACTCGTACGTGTGTCCGATGTGGGCGATATCGAGCGTCGAGAAGTCGGCACCGCGACTCGTCTCCTCATCCTGGCCGATCGCCACGATGACGCGGGCGAAGTCCGGGTCGGGCAGCTCCATCCGTTCCAGCAACCGAGCGCCGTCGAAGTCACTGTCCGCGAACAACGCACCGTTGTAGGGCGGCATGTCCCAAGCCGGGTTGCCCACACGCAGAGCCTGGACCAGCCGGACGAACCCGGCCCAAAGAGCAGACGACGCGGGGCTCAGTCGTGTCATGGTCTCGTGGGCTTCCCGCACGAGCGACGAAAGCGAAGCCTTCTCGTACGCCCGATTGCCCATCGGGAGGTGCCCGGCGCTCTCGCCGAAGAGCACGAAGATGAGGCGGAAGATCAACGTGAGCGCCGCGCGTTCGAGTTCGAGTCGCACCTCGTCATCGGACAGATCCATCCCGCGCCGTATCGCCCATCGCTCCATCCCGGTAGCGAGGGCGGGGAGCGCCTCTTGGCGGATCGTACGATCGAGTCGCTTGCTCAGGTGAACCCCGAATGTCCGGGCTTCGTCCCGCAGGCGCTCAAAGCCGCCGTCGGCCAGGTAGGCGGGTGCCAGCAGCGCCAGAAACGGCAGCTGATCGGTCCCAAGCAAGCGCGCATCAAGCTCCAGCCACTCGCTCGCGGGTGAGGCGGACTGGGCGTCGAAGAGCCGGAGTCGGCCGCCCTGCGCGAGGATGCCGTACGACGCGCCATGCTCCGCGCAGTCGGACAGGAGTAAGCCCTCCGGGGGACGCCCGTCCGCGTCGAGCCGGGCGAAATCACGCGCGGTTCTCTTGGGGTGGACCAGCGCAATGGGCCGTCCGTCGTGGCGCGCCAAGTGGCCTCGGATCGGAAGACGATCGACGGAATACCCGAGCTTTGTGAGCAGTCGACGCCAATCGTCCGCCGGCAGCACGTCCTTCACCAGATTCGATGCGGCGGTCCAGCGTGCGCCATCCCCCTGGAACCGGTGGACGAGCGTGTGTCTTGTCAGCACCCCGTTGAAGGTCAACCCATCGCCGCCGATGCGGGTGAGGTCGTCCGCCAGCCGCCGCACCGCATCCAGTGCCGGAAGCGACGCGATCTCCTGAATCGAATCCGCGAGGAGCACGGCGTCGACCGACCGGATCGCCGCCTTCGCGGATGAGGGCCCCAGCACGCGGACTCGGCCCGACCGCTCGGGATCGTCGACGAGGAGCAGGTAGGACCGGGGCGTGTTGCCCACGCGCTCGCGCCATCTCGCCCGCATGAATGTGTCGGCGCTTCGATCCGCGACCGCGATCTCGATGTTATTGACGGCCACCGCCCGGCTGGCGCCGGGCTCCGGCGTGATCGGTCGGCCAGCACCACCTTCGAGGAGCCGATCCAGCAACGAATCCGCGTCCACTGCATTGTATGGCATTCAGTTTGCTCTACGACCTAGAGGGGTTCTGCGACTTGGTGCTGTGGCAAGCAGATTGTCGTCGCGGGGCCTCTCGCGTCGCAAGCGCACTCTGGATCGTACACCAGCGGCGAGCTCGGTCAGGATCAACCTCGGAGCACCGTTCGGCGGAGATGGTTGACCTCTGCGGTGAAGCCCATCATGAACCTTGGGAGGACTCGAGCGCCGCGCGGGACATAAGCTGTCAAGGCATCGAGGATCTCCTCCTGCGTGTAGCCCGGATCCCACAACTCGATGTCCATGTCCGGGTCCCGGGCTGCTCTTGCAAACAAGACGGCGAATTTCTCAGCTGCGACCAGGCGGCCGAACATCTCATCTGCCGGCGCTGCCGCCAACCCTTCCCACCGGGCTTGTTGATTTGCGGGTTCGCTCACGACAACTCACCTCTCTCGGAAGTGCCCCAATCTGCAGTTGATCACATGTAGTCTTCAGGCCCGTGGTTCACGTCCACGCAACCGGCGGAGTCTGGTGCGCAGGTCGTCCACGAATGCCTTCAGCGAGCTGTCGGTTTTGCCGGCGCGATAGAGGTCCATCTCGATGGTGAGGGGAAGCGCGAACTCGATGCCGCCGAGCGTCTGCGGATGTCCGCCGCCTCGGACGGCCTGCTTCAACTCATTCTTGTAGTAGCCCCGCTCACACTTCTCGGGGCCCAAGGCCGGGCGGTGGCCTACCACGGTGTGAAACGAGTCGGGATCGGCCATGAACCAGCGTTCGATATGAGGGTTCGGGCAAGCCGCCACGAGAAGATCCCGGAACTCGCTGCGAGTAGCGCTCTCGATCTCCGAGCGGGTCTGGGCAAACGCTTGGCAGTTGCTGTCGATGCTCACGACGAGCAGGTCTGGTACATCGCTTAAGTGGCCCCGATTCCACAGATCTTGGTACGTCCTGAACTCATGGATGGCGCGACCGTGGCCGCCTCGGGCCGACCGGATCCGGCAACGCGCGACCACCTTCTCCTCCCGGCCGACTCGCTCCACCAGCGGGACGAGGAACTGCTCGTGAGCCTGGTCCTCGACGAAGAGTTCGACGCGGATGACGTCACTCATCGATGAGGCCACGCATGACGAGGTTCTCGAACATCCCGTCTTCAGCCGGGTTCGTGAAAGCCGCCGCGAGCTCCATGTCCTGGAGCAGGGGTGCGTCCATGTCGAAGCGCTGGACCACGGTCTGCTGCCCCGCGCGCCGGACGTTGAACAACGCGATGTCGTCGCTCTTCCTCGATCGGGCCTCGGTGAGGATCGCGTCGCAGAGAAGGGGCGAATGGGTCGTGACCACGACCTGCCGTCCCTGATCGAGGGCGAGAGAGGTCAGCATCCTCGCGATCAGTTCGAGTCGCCGGGGATGGACCCCGTTCTCGGGTTCCTCCAGCGCCACGAGCGATCCGCCCCACGGGTTTACGACCAGAGTGCACAGTGCTAGGACCCGGAGCGTGCCTTCCGAGATGACCCTCGCCGAGTAGGCGACGCCCGCCTGCTGGATCCAGAGGTCGAGGGTACCGTGCCGCTCATCGAGCTGCACCTGCAGCACTTCGATGCTCGGTATGGTGGATCGAAGCGCGCGGTAGACAGCATCGAAGTACGCGGAATACTGAGCTCGGAGTTTGTACAGGAATGGCGCGATGTACTCACCGTGTCGCCCGATATCGAACACGTCCGCCGGCGACTGCGGTACGCGCATGGCCGTCCGAGGTTCGAGGTAATAGGTCCGCCAGTTCCACAGCTCGGTTCTGACTTGCTCCAGCCATGGATACCCGTCACCAGCGAGGCTCCGATCGGAGAGGACGGAGTGGTTCAGCCCGATGGGCTCTTGTCTCGGGTACGATGGCTTCCCTTTCCGCCGGACGTGAAGGTTCGACTGGACACGCTCGATGGCGGCCCTCGAGTTCTTCGACACGCTCCCGCTCTTCGTCAGCTGGGTTAGGAATTCGTCCGTGACGCGAAGTTCTCCGGATGTGAAGTCCATCTCGGGTTGTACGCGATACCTGTAATTTCCGCCGTTCGTCGAGACATCGGCCTGAAGCGTGAACTGGGCCGATCCCTGGTGGAAGAGCCCCGGCCAACCGTCCTCACCGAAGAAGAAGGCTTCGAACGGATAGCCCCGCAGCGACGAGAGTCCATCGGCGAGGGTCCGGGCGTTCCCGATCCAGGATAGCGCTTGGATGGCCTCGAGTATGTTGCTCTTTCCGGCGGCGTTCGATCCGAACAACACCGAGAGCTGCGGCAACTCGATCGTCACGTCGGCCAGAGACCTGAAGTTCTGGACTCTGAGTTTCCTGAGCATCACGCTCCCCTTGGAGGCCCTTCGTTCCCTGCTCGGCGGTAGCACCGCCGCCGATCCATCGAGTCGGACGGGACGGAACATAGCTTAACGACCCTGCCCGTCGCTTTGGCCGCCGACGTACTTCATCGAGAGTTCCCTCTGCGACGAACGGCAGCAAGCCCGCTCTCGTTGCGGCCGGGTGCGGTGACCCCCCGTTGGGAGCGAGAGGGTGGCCGGGATCGTGCGGAGAGCGGAGGAGGTTCTGCTGTCGACGGTCGTGCTCGGCGAACTGCCGTACGGCTTCCGCCACGGCTCGCGCTACGAGAGCCACGCCCGCGCGATGCGCGCCTTCCTCCACAACCCCTACGTCACCGTGGTGCCCGTCGGAGAGACCACCGCCGACCGGTATTCGAGAATCGCGGCGTCCTTGCGCGCAAAGGGCCGGCCCATCCCCACCAACGATATCTGGATCGCCGCCCACGCCATACAGACGGGGGCCGATCTGGTGTCGGCCGCTCGCCACTTCGAGCATGTGGACGGAATCGCCTGGCTTCGCCTCCCGGGATGAACGTGCTGTCCGGGAGCCTCCGGTGACGAACGGCGGGAGCCACGAAGGAGAGGGGCGCGGATTGCGAGAAGCCGTCAACCTAGAGTTAGGGCGCTTCACTTCCGGGCCATCGGACCGCTCGTCGTTCGAACACCGAGGCGTCCGCCCGCCACTCCGCGTAGCCGATCCGGCGATCATCGGTCAGCCAGCCGATCCTTTCGTCGAGACACGCCAGCAGGGCGCGGTCGTCGGCGTCGACGGTGAACCCTCCGTACTCGGCAAGGGAGTCGAGTGCGGTGACGACGAACGCCCCGCCGGATACATGTGCGGCTTCGCCGTTCCCGACCTCACCGCGTGCAACGGCGTCGATGGTTCCGTCCGACAGCGCAGTGAGCAGCTCTCCCTCTCCGGTCTCCCGGCCCAGGTAGACGATCTCGGGCATTCCCTCGGCAGGGGGAAGAAGCCTCGTCCTGCCCAAGAGAGCAGGCGAGACTACGGCGGCCGTGATCGTGAAGGCCCCGGTACCGTCGGCCACCAGGGTCCCCCGCGGCGTCTCCACGCGCGTCCCGGGCCGGAGCGCACCCGTGGAGTCGACGATCCCGGTGATTTCGAGCAGCCGTGCCTCCCCGGTCGTTCCGGGAAGCGCCCCGACACGCACGGCGCTGGTCAAATCCTCGTACGCCGAGATCCGGGCGGCGTCCTCGGATCGCACGAGCAGCGACTGGCGGAACGCGATGTGACCCGACGTGAAAGCCACGGCGCGTTCGCCGGCCTCGTTCACCGTCCGGGACTCAAGGATCGTGATGCCTCCGCCGGCGATGTCGTAATCGGGCGTGGCCGGCAAAAGCCAAATGCCCGGCCACTCGGCGACCGGTTGCCGCTTGAAGGAGAGCCCAGTCACCTCGACGGCGCTGAGGAGATCGGCCTCATAGCCCAGGTGCCTGCCCGAGCCGGGCGCCTGTGGGTCCGAAGACGTGTAGCTCACCGGCTCGAAGAACGGATAGAACCCCAGCGTGAGCGTCACGCCCTCGGCAGGGCATCCCGCACGACCCGGTCCGGTGGGATCGGCGCATGCGGCAACCAGCACCAGGGCGACGGCGGTGCACCCGGCGGCGTTCATCCGTCGTCGGGAATCTCTCACGTTGCACTGGTCCTCGCTGATTGCCGTTCCAACCACCCGCCGCCCGCAAATCTTTGCCGTAACCTCCCGTATGTCAACCATTTCCGTCTCGACGACACGGCGGCCCGCCCAACGAAGTGGCGACCCCTGACAGCGGGGCTTCGCGTACCCCCGGAGATGATCTACTCGCTCTTTTTCGGGCTGGTCGCCCTGCCGCCGTTCGGATACGTTGCGGCACTCCGGAAGCGAGCCCGCATTGCCCGCCGCGAAACCGAAGAATCCGAGAGTTCACGGGAGGAATTATGAAGCTGAAGCTGCTTACGTTGTTTGCCGTCGTGGCCGTTGTCGGCTGCGCCAGCGGCGACATGGTGGACCCGGATCCGCCCGCCGCGGAAGGGCCGCCCAATCTCTCCGGCACGTATAGCCTGGTGTCCGTGACCGGCGTGCTCACTCAAGGGGCGACGGTCGGACCGCCAATTGCCGCAGGGACGTTCGTGCTGTCGCAGACCCCCTCCTCAGGTGACGCGGCGACGGGTACGATGTCCCTGGACGGAACGTTCACGAACCCCTTGACCGGAGACGTCACCGCGATCATGGACTCCGGGACGTACACCGTTCGTGCGGACGGGAGTTGGGAGCAGACGGGCCAGACAGGACCGGCCAGCGGCACGTACACCGTGGCGGGTAACGTCCTCACCGTCATGGTGACCGAACCGGCAGCAGCTGTTTCGACGACGGTCTGGCAGCGGCAGTAGCTGCCGGCCGGAAACCGGCACGCACGAGTGCGGCAACGCCTTATGTGAGCGCCTCCTGCTGGACAAGGCCTTTGGGGGAGAAAGCATGATGACACGATGCGGAGGCAAGGTTGCGGCCTTATTCGCCGTGGGAACGGCGCTGTCCTGTTCCGGAGAGAGCGCGCCGGGTGAGACCGGGCTCCGTTTCTCCCCGGACCGCCCGCTCGCGGGCGACGAGGTCACGGTCAGCTATGCGCCGCTCGGGACGCTGGCCGCGGATTCGGAGCTTGTGTTGCGCGGCACGTACGGAACCGCCGACTCCGACGTTCGGCTCGAGGAGCGGCTGCTCACGATCCCGCGCATGACCCGAGGATCCGGCGGCGCCTTCACGACGCGGTTCACGCTGCCGGAGGCCGCGGTCTACGCTGCTTTCGTGGTGGAGGACGCGACGGGCGAGCGGCTCGACGCGAACGGCGGCCGACTCTTCGATCTCCTCGTGCACGGCCCGGACGACAGACCGCTCTATCATGCGTTCAGGCGGCGGGCCGACGAGTTCGAGGATCGGAACGTGCACACGTCGCTGGAGGCGCTTCGCCGAGCGATGGAGCTGTATCCGGATTCGCTCGACGGGTGGAGCGAGCTTCGCTCCCTCGAGAGATCCGCCCTGGGGTCGACCACGGGCGACAGCCTCTTCGCGTGGCATCAGGAGAACTTCGCCGGGCTCCACCAACGCTTCAGGGTTGAGGGAGACCTCTCGCCGTCGGCGATCGAGGGGCTCGCCAGCTACGCCGCCGCCGTGCGCGACGAGGAGGGCGCCGCCCACTGGGAGGCGGCGGCCGAACGGACGGTGGGCACGGACGCCTGGGCCATGGACATCGGATGGAGCATCCTGGACCGGTTGGAGGCCGACGGTGACACGGCGGCGGCGCTGGCCGACTTCGAGCGGCACTGGCCGGACGCCCGCGGGACGGCGACCCCGTTTGAGCCGTTCGCCTTTGAACTCGCCCTGGATGCGAGGGACCTCGTCGTATTGGATCGATGGATCGAGCGTTTGTTCCCGTATCGGATCTTGGGGTTGGCGCTGCCCCGCATGATTGCCGTGATCCCGGAGCGCCGCGCGCGCGCCGTGGAACTCGCGAAGGTGCGGTACGAGTTTCACGACCCGGTGCGCCCGCTGGGACGTACCGCGGAGGAGCACGCTCAATCGGTCGCCGCCGAGCGCGCCCCCCTGTTGAAGGACTACGCCAGGTTCCTCAACGAATACGCGAGCCCGGCTGAGGCGCTGGAGATCGTCGAGGAGGCGACGACCCGATCGGCGAGCCCGGATCTGTTCGAGATTCTCGGCGAACTGAAGCTGAACGCCGGCGATGTTGAGGGCGCTGCGCGCGCCTACGCGGCGCTGGCCTCCGATCCCAGCGTGTCCCGGGAACGGGCCGACTCGCTCGCCATGCTCGTCGGACACGACCCGGACAGTCCGGAGTGGCGGGCCCTGCTCGAGGCGGGCACGGGGCAGGCGTTGCGGCACGTCCTGTCGGCGGCCGTCGAATGGACGCCGGGCGAGGCCTGGGTAACGGACGCCGGCGGAAACCGGCACTCCCTGGCCGACCTGACCGCGGGCAAGCCCACGGTGCTCATCTTCTGGGCGCGGTGGTGCCCGCCGTGCGTCCAGAAGATCCCGGACGTGGTGCGTCTACAGGAGACAATGGATCGCTTGGGCGCGCAGGTGCTGTCCATCGCATGGCGCGATCCGCCCGGGGCGTCGATGGAGGCGTTCATGGAAGAGCGGGGAATCACCTATCCCGTCTACTACGACCTCGACGACGCCGCGACAAGCGCGTTCGGTGTGTACGCGATCCAGGCGAACTTCGTCCTCGACGCCGAGGGCCGCGTACGCTTCGAGCGCTCCGAACTCGTCGACGTCCCCAGGCAGGTGGGTGTCTTGAGACCGGAAAGCGTGGAGCCCGACGCATGAAGAGGCCACGCTCCGTTGAGGCGAACAGCATGTATTCAAGGTTCATGATCCTGTCGGCGGTTCTCGGCCTCACCGCGGCTCCGCTCGCCGCTCAGACGGATCTCGGGTTTCGTGCGGGTGTGGGGCTCGCACGGATGGACTTCAGCGGCGTCGCCTACGCACCGTGTCCCCCCGAGACGGATTGCCACAGCGCGCCCGATGACTGGAGCCTCTCGCCCCTGATATCGGCTGATGTGCGGCACGCCACGGGGGTGCTGAGCTTTCGGGTCAGCTTCACCTACGCCGTGAAGGGCGGCGCCGGGTCCGGCGGACGGTATGCCAACGGGACGCCGTCGTCGGGCACGCAACGGCTACACTTCCTGCAGTTCTCGCCGCTCCTCGAAGCCAACATGCCCTGGGATGCGCGAGGCCGTTTCGCCGTCTCCTTGCTGTTCGGCCCGTGGGCGGCGCTACGGGTCGGATGCTCGGTGGCCGGCGCATTGGCCGCAGGCTGCTACACGGATGAAATGCCCGATGCGGGAGTGGCCTTCGGCGGCGGAATCCACTACACGGTGGCAAGCACGCTCACGATCACAGCGGAGTCGATCTATCATTGGGGGCTGGTGCCGAACGCTGGCGGTGGACTGACGCGGCTCGTCGCAGTGCAGGTAGGCGCCACGATCCATTAGCTCCCGCAGCTCCTGCGGGAGGTTCCGAGAAGGCTGGTGGGAAGCTGCCCCGTCAGATCGTTGTGGGAGAGTCGGGCCGCAAGCTGGCGCCTGGTGCCTTGCGGCCCCGATCTCTCCCCGCGAGCCTCCCGTGAATCGGTCGGTCCAGCGGCGGGAGAGGGTCCGTGAACGCTTCGTGAGAATCGGCCAGTGACCAAGGTCAGGAGTTTGCATGCCGAACCACACCGATCCAACGGACGCCGCCACCGCGTCGGACTGGGACGCGGCGACCCTGCGCGCGGCGCTCGCGAAAGCGGCGGAATGGACGGTCGACTACCGGAGCCACGTCGAGGAACGGCCGGTCTTTCCCGCCATCGCGCCGGGCGACGTGCGCCGCGCGCTCGCGGAGGCGCCGCCGCGCGCCCCGGAGTCCTTCGAGCGGGTGCTGGCCGACTTCGACGAGCACGTCGTCTCCGGTCTAACCCACTGGAACCATCCGGGTTTCCTCGCCTATTTCTCGAGTTCCACGCGGGCGCCGAGCATCGTGGCGGAACTCCTGGTCGCCGCCGTCGGCGTGAACGCAATGCTGTGGCGAACCTCGCCTGCCGCGACCGAAGTCGAACGAACCGCGGTCGACTGGCTGCGGCAGGCCGTCGGTCTACCGGATTCCTTCTCGGGAGTCATCTTCGACACCGCTTCGACTGGAACCTTCACGGCCCTTCTCGCCGCCCGCGAGCGCGCCGGGGCCGGGGTTCGGGATGAAGGTCTCGTGGGAGGACCCGCCCTCGCGGTCTACACCTCCGAGCAGTCCCACTCGTCGGTGGAGAAGGCGGCCATGGCTGCCGGACTCGGTCGCCGCTCCGTCCGCCGCATCGAGACGGACGCCGCCTTCCGCATGCGTCCGGATGCGCTCGAAGCGGCCATCGCCGCGGACCTCGAGGCCGGGATTCGGCCGGCCATGGTGTGCGCGACAGTCGGCACCACCTCGACGGCAAGCGTCGATCCGGTCTCGGCCCTCCAGTCGATCGCCGAACGCTACGGCGTGTGGCTGCACGTGGATGCCGCCTACGCGGGGCCGGCGGCCATAGTGCCCGAACAGCGGGCGCACTTCCGCGGCTGGGAGGCGGCGGACTCCATCGTCCTCAACCCCCACAAGTGGCTCGGAACCTCACTCGACTGTTCGGTGCTTCTGTATCGCGATGTGGCTCCCTTCCGGGCTTCACTCGCGCTGACGCCGACCTACCTCGAATCCGAGGACGACGAGACGGACCTCATGGACGTCGGCCTGGCGCTCGGGCGCCGCTTCCGCGGCCTCAAGCTATGGGTGCTGTTCCGCTGTGTCGGGACGGACGGTCTGGCGGAGACCATGCGCCGGCATATCGCGATGGCCGAAGCGGCCGCGGCGCGGCTCGTCGAGGGCGGCGTGTTCGAGCTCGCGGCGCCCGTCTCCTTCAGCACCGTCTGCTTTCGTGCCGCGCGGGAAGGCGATGCGGCGGGAGAGGAGCGGTTGAACCGCGAGATTATCGCCCGGGTCAACGCGAGCGGACGCTCGTTTCTCTCGCACACGGAACTGGATGGCCGCTATACCGTACGGTTGTCCGTCGGGAGTGTTCACACGGAGGAGCGCCACCTGGACGAAGCGCTCGAAGCGCTCCATCGGGCCGCTGCCGACCTCTCACCGGGCGAACCCTGATCGCGTGCGGCACCGGAGCTCCTCGAGCGAGTACCTGAGGGGCGTCAATTTCAACGGTTACGGGGCGGGCATGCGGTAGCCGACCCCGCGCTCGTTCACGATGTAGGCCGCCCGGGATCCGTCCTCGCCCAGCTTCCGGCGGAGCGTCTGCACGACGGCGTGCACCAGCTTCGGCTTGACGTGGCCGGGATGCCTGGTCCACGCCCGCCGGAGCAGCGATCGATAGGTCGAGACCCGCCCCGCGTTCACCGACAACACGCGCAGCACCTCGTACTCGGTGGCCGTCAACTTGACGGTGCGGCCGGACACGGTCACCCGGCGCCGATCGTAGTCGACGGATAGCGCGTCGAGCTCGAACCGCGCGGGCTCGGCACGGCCCCGCAGGGCCGCACCGACCCTTGCCGTCAGCTCCGTGGGCGAGAACGGCTTGACGATGTAGTCGGCGGCTCCGGCTTGAAGCGCCCTGGCGATCGTTTCGTCGCGTCCGTAGGCGGAGATGAAGACGACCGGCAGATCGGCGAGCTCCGGAACCTGCTCCATCAGCTTGATGCCGTCCGTTTCGGGCAGCATCAGGTCGAGCAGGACGAGGTGGGGTTTCTCGGCGCGGATCAGGCTGGACAACTCCCGGTGATCGCCTGTGGAGAGGGTGGTGTAGCCGGCCGCGCGGAGCACGTCGCGGACGTAGCGAAGCACCTCCGGATCGTCGTCCACCACGAGGACCGTCACCGGCTCCCGGCCCCGATGGTGCGCGACCCCCCGACCTCGCGGCCGAGGCGCCGCCTCGCGGGGCGACGCGGCCTCTTCCGCCACCGGGACCGTGAAGGTGAACCGGGCGCCCCGGCCCTCTCCGGCGCTCTCGGCCCGGATGCGCCCGCCGTGGGCTTCGACCAGCCCCTTGCAGATGGCCAGGCCGAGACCGCTGCCGGGACCGCGAGTTCCCTCGCCGCCGCCGGCGTACTTCTTGAACAGGTGCGGGAGCTGCTCCGGCGAAATGCCCCGGCCGCTGTCGGAGACCGAAATCGCCACGCGGGCGCCATCGCGGCGGGCGTCAACCCGGATGGGCGACGACGCGGCGGAGTGCCGAGCCGCGTTCAGGAAAAGGTTGCTCAGGATCTGGACGACGCGCTCCCGGTCGGCCATCACGCGGGGCAGATCCGCGGGAAGGTCGACGGCGATCGCGTGCCCGCTGCCGCCGCTGAGGAAGCTCGTCCTCGCCGAGTCCACCATCACCGCCACGTCCCAGGGTTCGGGCGAGACCGACAGTGTGCCCGTCGCGATGCGCCCCGCATCCAGCAGGTCCCGGATCAGACCGCTCATCCGGGCAGCCTGCTCGTCTATGATGCGGAAGAACTGCATCATTTCGGCCCGGGCGAATCCCGGCTCGGCGGAGAGCACCGCGCCCGTCGAGCCCTGGATCGAGGTCAGCGGCGTGCGCAACTCGTGACTCACGATCGCCAGGAACTCGGTCCGCATCCGCTCGAGCTCCTCGAAGGGCGCCAGGTCCTGCATCGTGACCATGACCGACTCGACTTCACCGTCCGGCGCATGAATCGGCGTCGCGTTGATCAGCGTCCTCACGCTCCGGCCATCGGGCACCGAGATCTCGATCGCCTCGGCGCGAACCGTTTCACCGCGGCCCAGGTGCCGTGCGAGCGGGAAGTCCTTCAGGGCGACCTCGCTCCCGTCGGCCCGCCGGCAGGCGACAAGCTCGACCAGCTGCTCGACGGAGCGGTCCGCGACCTGCAGGCCTTCAACGATCCGTTTCGCCTCGCGGTTGATCGACACGACACCGCCCGTCCTGGCGTCCAGGACCACCACGCCGACCGGTGACGTGTCGACCAGGGCGTCCAGCCTGGCCCGGGCCCGTTGTTCGTCCCGGTAGGCCCGCGCGTTGGCGATCGCCGTGCCCGCGTGCGACGCGAACAGCGGCAGCACCTCGTCGTCCCCGTCCGTGAACTCCCCCCCGCCCTCCTTGTCGAAGACGAAGAGATAGCCGACGCGCACGCCGCGGCAATCGATCCGCGTGCCCCGCGCGGTGCTGTAGGGCAGTACGCCCGGCCCGAACCCGTGGCGTCGGAGGTAGTCGGGTATGTCGTCGAAGTTCAGTGCCCCCGGGAGCCGCGCCAGATGCTCGAACAGCCGCGGACCATCGGCCCAGTCCTCCAGGTGACGGTGCTCGGCCGCCGTGATGCCGGAGCCGACGAATCGCAGGGGCCTGCCCGCCTCGTCGACCGTCGTGATCAGCCCGTGGCGCGCGCCGGTCAGTAAGCGGGCGCCGTCGACGGCCTCCTGCAGCACGGCGTCGGGATCAAGGCTCGCGCTTATGCGCACGGCGGCACGGCTCAACTCGGATACGCGCCGCTCCAGCGCCTCGATCCGGAGCCCCAACGTCGCGGAGTCGTCTGTCATCGCTCATCGCTCCCCGGGCTTTGCGCCCGCAAGCGGCGCGGACCCGCCCGAAGTCATCGCCAAACGCTCGCCAAAATAGCTCAATCTCTCGCCCAAAAATCGGATTTCAAGTCGTAACATACGAGATGAGTTGGATCCTTCCATACCTTCTCCTCTGGGCGGCGCTGGCGGCCTCCATGACGAATTTCCGCTTCGTCTGGTGGTTCCTCATGATTCTCTCCGTCGCCGCCGCGGTGGACGCCGGTATCGTCGAATGGGCGGGGCTCGCGGCACTGGCGATCCTCGCGGGAGCCTGCTTCGCGGCGGTTCGGGCCCCTGGGGTTCTCCGTGCCTTGGCGTGGGCCGTCGTCGTGATCCTCGCCGCCGCCCTGGCCACCAATCAGGTACCGGGCATCCACAATATCCCGGTCCTGGACGGGGTGGCGGTGTCGGCTTCCTCGGCGGACTTCACGCTGTTCTGGAACTACGACAAGGGATTTGCGGGCATCCTGCTCTACGCAGTGTTCGTCCAGCCGCAGAAGAAGGCGCGCTGGAATCGCGCGATCGCCGTCACCGGCACAGTCTTCATTCTGACGCTGGTCTCGGTGGCCGCGGCAGGGACGGCGATGGGGTACATCGCCTGGGATCCGAAGTGGCCCGCGATCCTCGCCGTGTGGGTGCCGTCCAATCTGCTTCTTACGTGCGTCTCCGAGGAGACGTTCTTCCGCGGGATCCTGCAACGGCGGGCGCGGAGATTTCTGCGTGGCAGGGTACCGTCGCCGGCGCTTGTGGCACTCCTCGTCGGCGCCGTGGCGTTCGGCGTCGTGCACGCTGCGGGCGGGGCCGCATATGTGCTGCTGGCCACGCTCGCGGGGATCGGATACGGCGCAGCCTATCATCTCACCGGGCGTGTCGAGGCCGGCATCGCGGTGCACTTCCTCGTCAACCTGTCGCATCTGTTCCTGTTCACCTATCCGTTCGCCGCGGCGGCATGAAGAAGGTCCGGCGGGTGCGCGGAGGGCTGGCGCAGCGGATCAGCGATGCGTCGGAACCTTTCCCCCTCACCCCGCTCGGCCGGGACATCGCGAAGAGCGCCTGACGCGCCGAGCGACACCGCGGTCGCAACCGCGGCGCGGGGCCCCGCGCGACGTCATCGCCAAATGCTCGCCGAAACGGCCCAATCTCTCGCCCAAAGATCGGATTCCAAGTCGTAACATACGTGTCTTGCCACCGCCGAAAGGAAGAACGCGATGAGAAGTTCAAGACTCGTAACCGTGCTGGTACTCATGACGCTTGTAAGCGGCTGCTACAAAGCGACCGTGCGAACGGGGATCGCCCCCGGCCCGGACCGGGTAGATCACTCAATGGCATCGGCGTACATCAACGGGCTCGTTCCGCCCGGGGATGTGGACGGCGAGGAGGATTGCGGAGAGCGGGGCGTCGCCGCCGTGGAGACGCAGCTCTCGTTTCTCAACCAGCTTGTCGGGTTCCTCACGCTCGGCATCTACACTCCGATGTCGATCACCGTCATCTGTGGCGAAGGATCCTCCGACGAGGAGGAGGCGGATGACGATACGCAGGGGCAGACGATTACCGGAAAGGACGGGTGATGAACCGCCGTTCCAGCTCAAGGGCAGCGATTGGCCTTCTGTTCCTTCTCTCCGCCTGCGCGGCGCCGGCGACGCGCCCTCCGCAGGTGTCGCCCGGAGCCGTCGCGGCCGAGGAGGCCATCCAGCGCCGATTCGTGATCGAGGAACTGGCGAGATCCCAGCGCCGACTGGACGATATCGGGTTCCCGCTGCTGCTCGCCGCGACGCCGTTGTGCCGCGACCAGACCACCGAGACGATCGGCGTCCGGGCGCGAACCATCGACAACTACGCCGATGGATTCGCCGGGGCCGCAGCGGTCGCTCTCTCCCTGACCGACACCCTGACGGTCCTCGGCGTCGCGAAGGGGTCTCCCGCCAGCGAAGCTGGACTGGCTCCCGGCGACAGGGTGCTGCGGACCGATGGCCGACCCCTTCCCCGGGGGGCAGGGGCAGCCGAGGCCTTTTCCGACGCCATCGCGAGCTCCGAAGCGGCACGCGTGCGACTGGAGGTGAAGCGCGGCGGATCGTTGTTGACGGTCGAGGCGACGCCGGTGACCGCCTGCAACTACGATCTGGTCGTAACGGCGGAAGGCGACATCAACGCCTACGCGGACGGAGAACGGGTGATAGTACCGTGGCCGATGATGCGGTTCGCCGACGACGAGGAGCTGACCGCCATCGTCGGGCACGAGATCGCCCACAACGCCATGGGACACAGCGACGCGCGCATCCAGAACCTCATTCTGGGGGGGTTGCTGGGTGCAGTGCTCGATGTCGCTTCGGGCGGGGATGTCGACGCGGACAGTAGCGCCACGCTCGAGTTCATGGAGGCCGCCGCCGAAGCATACTCGCAGGACTTCGAGCGGGAGGCGGACTATGTGGGCGCGTACATCGTGGCGAGAGCCGGACATCCGCTGGAGGGAGTGCCCGGCATCTGGCGCAAGTTCGCGAGCATCAGCCCGAGCGCGATTTCGTATGCCGGCACGCATCCCACTACGGCCGAGCGCTTCGTGCGCCTGGGCGAGATCATCGAGGAAATTGAGGCCAAGATTCGCGCCGGGGAGGAGCTGCTCCCGGAGTTCGCGCGCCAGTGAGTAACGCGATTGCGGGTGCGACGATCGCGAAGAACGGCCAGTTCCCGGTTGCTTCGTCTAATCGGTGAGCGAACCCCGGGCTGGTGCATGATGAAGAACGATCTGCACGAAATAGGAAAGAGGGTGCTGGCGTCCCAACCGTTCAGCGTCCTGCTCGGTGCCGAGTTGCTCAGTCTGGCGGCGGGATTGGCGGTGATCCGGGTGCCGGTCACGCCGGACGTAAGGCAGCAACACGGCCACGTTCACGGCGGCGTACTGAGCTACGCAGCGGACAACGCCTTGGCGTTTGCGGGCGGTAGCGTACTCGGCCCCGGCGTGGTCACGTCCGAGTTCAAGATCAACTACTTGCGTCCCGCGGCGGGAGATTCCCTGGTCGCGCGGGCCGGCGTGGTCCATCATGGCAGGCGGCAAGCCGTGTGCCGCTGTGACATCTTCGCGGCATCCGGCCGTTCCGAGACTCTGTGCGCCACCGCTCAAGGGACGATTCGTAAAGTGAGCTCATCGGTCTCCCCGGACTAGAGAAGCTGATGCTCGTCGAACCCCGCGGCGTCGTAAACACCGGCGATGAATGCGGCGACCTCACCGCCGACTCGAACGTCTGGATCTGAGGGTTGGCGATCAGAGGTCGGGAGCGAACACGGCCTCCAGATCGATCACGCCCACCGCTTCGGCTCCGAGCCTGACCGGTAGGGTTCCCGTGAAGCGCTCGTGCGCAGGTTGCTCCCCGAATCGCCACACGTCGATGGCGTTCTCGTCCGGATCGACGATCCAGTACTCGCCCACGCCCTGCCGTTCGTAGAGCCGGAGCTTGATGGTGCGATCGCGGATCGCCGTCGAAGGGGAGAGGATCTCCATTACGAGGTCGGGTGCCCCGACGATCCCGGCCTCCCCGATAATCCCCCGACGCTCGTTGGACACGAACATGAGGTCCGGCTGAACGCCCTCGCCCGTCGCCGGGAACTCGACGCCCACGGGCGCCCAGAACAGTTCTCCGTACTCCGGCTTGTGGAGGAGGGGCTTGAAGGCGTCGTAGAGCGCCCTCGTGAGACGGTGGTGACGGATCGACGGTGCAGGCGTCATGTACAGGTCGCCCTCGATCGCCTCGTAGCGATTGCCATCGTCCGGCATCTGCTGGACGTCCTGCCAGGTGATCGAGGGTAGCGGCATGGTCGGCACATCATAGCTCCGGGCGGGAATCGTCTCCAAGTCCAACTCCACCATGCCGAGCGCCATCATCCGGCCTTCAACAACACCTGCGACCGGCAAAGGGCGGTCTTGTCAGCCGGGGTTTCCCGGCGCACCGTGCGTTCCGGCACATTCTCGGCATCCGTCCAGCTCAACCCGGCGAGGCACAACATGCGCGTCCGACCTTTCTGCGCGTTCTTCGCGCTTCTCATCCTCTCGCTTCCGGCGGTCACCCCGCTGGCGGCGCAGTCGGCTCCCGACCCGGCCGCCTACGAGACGCTCCGATGGCGGAACATTGGGCCGGAGGGGAACCGCTTCAGCGCGGCGGCGGGGATCCCCGGCCAGCCGTACACCTACTACGTGGGCGCGGCCTCGGGCGGGATCTACAAGACGACCGACGGCGGCGTGAACTGGGACGAGATGTTCGACGACCAGCCGGTGCAGTCGATCGGGTCGCTCGCCGTCTCCGTCGCGGATCCCAACATCGTCTGGGCGGGGACCGGGGAGGGGAAGATCCGCAGCCACATCTCCATCGGGCAGGGCGTGTACAAGTCGGCGGACGCGGGGGAGACGTGGACCCTCATGGGACTCGAGCCCACGGGACGGATCCCGCGCCTCGTCATCCATCCCTCGAACCCGGACATCGTCTTCGCGTGCGCGCTGGGCCACTCCTACGGGCCGCAGCCGGAGCGCGGCGTCTACCGCACGATGGACGGGGGCGAGAACTGGGAGCACGTCCTCTTCATCGACGAGGACACGGGGTGCTCGGACATCGCGATGGACCCGTCCAACCCGCGCATCCTCTTCGCCGGCACGTGGCAGCTCGAGATCCACACCTGGGGGCGCACGAGCGGCGGTCCGGGCGGGGGCCTGCACGTGTCGCGCGACGGCGGGGACACGTGGGAGAAGCTGAACGGCCCGGACAACGCGATCGGCCTGCCGAAGAAGCCGGTCGGCAAGGTGGCCGTCGCGGTCGCGCCCTCCAACCCGCAGCGCGTGTACGCGATGCTCGAGACGGGCGACGGGATCCCGTGGGATGGCGAGCCCACGGAGGACGGCCAGTTGTGGCGCTCGGAGGACGGGGGCCGCACGTGGGCGCTCATCACCCGCAACCGGAACGCGATGGGGCGCCCGCACTACTACTCTCGCGTCGTCATCTCGCCGGACGACGAGGACGAGGCCTACTTCCTCACCGCCTCCTTCACGGTGTCGACGGACGGGGGGCGCACGCTCGACGTGACGCCGCGCCCGCAGGCGCCGGGGGGCGACCACCACGACATGTGGATCGATCCCACGAACCCGGACCGCATGATCGTGGCGCACGACCAGGGGCTGTCGATCTCGATCAACCGCACGAAGACGTGGTTCCGGCAGCGGCTCACGAACGCGCAGATGTACCACGTGACGGTGGACAACGCGGTCCCCTACAACGTGCTCGGGAACAAGCAGGATGAGCCGACCTACCGCGGCCCGAGCAACAGCCGCATCCTCGGCACCCGGCGCATCAACCACATCCCGCGCGGCACGTGGCACCACGTCGGGGGAGGGGAGAGCGGCTTCGCCACGCCGGATCCGACCGACCCGAACATCGTGTGGTCCTCGGCCTCCGGGTCGGGGATGGTGGGCGGGATCGTCGTCCGCTACGAGGAGGAGCGCCGCCAGTACCGGCCCGTCGAGGTGTGGCCGGAGCAGAGCCGCGGGCCGGCCTCCGGCGTCCGCTACCGCTTCGTGTGGGACGCGCCGGTCCACATCTCCCCGCACGACAACGAGACGGTCTACGTGGGGAGCCAGCACGTGCACCGCACGCGGAACCGCGGGCAGAGTTGGGACGTTATCAGCCCGGACCTGACGCTGAACGACCAAAGCCGGATGGGGCTCTCGGGCGGGCTCACGGGCGACAATATCGGCGTGGAGTACGCGGGCACCGTGTTCGGCATCGCGGAGTCGCCGGTCGAGGCGGGCCTGATCTGGGCGGGCACGAACGACGGCAAGCTCCACATCACGCGGGACAACGGGGCGAACTGGACGGACGTGACGGGCAACGTCGGCGGGCTGCCGGAGTGGATCGCCGTGCGCAGCATCGCGCCCTCGCGCTACGACGCGGGCACCGCCTACATCGCGGCGGACGGCCACCAGGTGAACATCCGCGACCCGCACGTCTACCGGACGCGCGACTTCGGCGCCTCGTGGGAGAAGATCGTCGACGGGATCCCGCCCAGCATGCTGAGCTACACGAAGATCATCGTCGAGGACCCGGTGCGGCCGGGGATGCTCTACGTGGGCACGGAGAACGCGATCTACGTCTCCTTCAACGACGGGGACGACTGGCAGCCGCTGCAGAACAACCTGCCGGCGGCGCCCGTGTCGGGGATCGTGGTTCAGGAGCACTTCAACGACCTCGTGGTCGGCACGTACGGGCGCGGGTTCTGGATCCTGGACGACCTGTCGCCGATCCAGCAGATGACGCCGGAGGTGATGGCGTCGGCCTCGCACCTGTTCGCGCCGCGCGACGCGTACCGCTTCCGGCCCATCACGCCGCCCTCGATCCCGTACGACGACCCCACGATCGGAGAGGACCCGGAGTACGGCGCCTCGCTCAACTACTGGCTCGCGGCGGAGGCTTCGGAGGCCCCGACGATCGAGATCCTGGACGGCGACGGCGCTGTGGTGCGCACGCTGGAGGGGCCGAATCGCGCCGGTGTGAACCGGATCCACTGGGACCTGCGGGATGAACCCAACGAGCCGATTCGGATGCTCACGCCGCCCATGTACGCCGAGCACATCGAGGTGGGCGAGGAGGGAAGGCCGGCGCCCGGCGGGCAGCAGATCTCGATACTCATGCCGCCGGGGGAGTACACGGTGCGCCTCACGGCGGACGGGGAGACGCACGAGCAGCCGCTGACCGTACTCAAGGACCCGCATTCTGCCGGGACCGAGGCGGACATCGCCGAGCAACTGGCCTTCATCCGCGAGGTGCGGGAGGACGTCGTGCGGGCGGGCGAGGCGGTGCACCGGGTGGAGGCGATGCGTGTGCAGCTCGGAACGCTGGCGCGGTTCGCGGAGGACGGGGATCTCTCCGCGTCGGTGGACGACCTGCGGCAGAAGCTGATCGACCTGCAGGAGACGATGGTCGACCTGCGGCTCACGGGGCAGGGACAGGACGGGGTGCGCTTCGAGGCGCGGCTCCTCCAGAAGCTCGGCTACCTGACAGGTGCGCTGTCGATCGCGGACTTCCGGCCCACGGACCAGGAGATGGACGTGAAGGTGATCCTCCACGAGGCGCTGGAGGCGCACCTGGCCGAGCTGGAAGAGCTGGTGCGGACGGACGTCGCGGCGCTCAACGAGACGCTCCGCGGGCTCGGCATGCTCATCATCACCGACGACGCGTTCTGAGCCGCGGCGCCGCGGGACGTTCCCGCGGGAACGTCTTTCGGATTCGGCGCGATGGTTGGCGCGATGGCTGACGACGCGCGAAAAAGCTGCTTAGGAGAGGGGAACGCCATGATCGATCGACGAGGCTTCATCGGGGTCGGCGTTGCCGGGGGACTCGGCGCGGTTGCCGTCGCGTCGGGCTGCGCGCCCGAGGGCGGATCGCGCGATGTCGCCGCCGGGAGCGCGGAGGGCGATGCGGGCGGCGCGATGGCGGTGCCGCCGTTCGAACTGGACGAGGCGACGGTCGACGGACTCCAGGCGAGCATGGCGTCGGGCGAGCGCACGGCCCGCTCCATCGCGGAGATGTACCTGGAACGCATCGAGGCGCTGGACGGGCAGGGCCCGGAACTGCGTTCGATCATCGAGACGAACCCCGACGCGCTCGCCATCGCCGACGAACTGGACGCCGAGCGCGCGGCGGGCAGCGTCCGCGGCCCGTTGCACGGCATTCCGGTCGCGCTCAAGGACAACATCGATACGCACGACCGGATGACGACGACCGCGGGGTCGCTGGCGCTGGAGGGGTCGGTCCCGCCGCAGGACTCGTTCATCGCCGCCCGGCTGCGAGAGGCGGGCGCCATACCTTTTGCCAAGGCGAACCTCAGCGAGTGGGCCTACTTCCGCGGCGTGCGCGCGACCTCGGGCTGGAGCGCGCGGGGCGGCCAGTGCCGGAACCCCTACGCGCTCGACCGGAACCCCTGCGGCTCGAGTTCCGGCTCCGGCGTCGCGGCGTCGGCCAACCTGTGCGCGCTCACGGTGGGGACGGAGACGGGCGGCTCCATCATGTGCCCCTCGTCGAGCAACGGGATCGTGGGGATCAAGCCGACGGTCGGGCTGTGGAGCCGGGCCGGCGTCATCCCCATTTCGCACTCGCAGGACACGGCGGGACCCATGTGCCGGACGGTCCGCGACGCGGCGGCCCTGCTCGGCGCCTGCACGGGCGTCGACCCGCGAGATCCCGCCACCGCCGCGAGCGAAGGCCGCGCGCACACGGACTACACGCAGTTCCTCGACGCGGCGGGGCTCCAGGGGGCCCGCATCGGCGTCGTGCGCAGCTTCCCCGGCTTCGACCCGCGCGTGCTCGCGCTCTTCGACGAGGCGGTCGAGGCGATGCGGGTGGAGGGCGCGGTCATCATCGATCCCGCGAACATGGACGCGGCGGCGTGGAACGACCCGCTCTCGCTCGTCCTGCTGGAATACGAATTCAAGGCCGACCTCAACGCGTATCTCGAGGGACTGGGGTCGGACGCGCCGGTGAAGAGCCTCGCCGAGGTCATCGAGTTCAACGAGCGCAACGCGGACCGCGAGATGCCCCATTTCGGGCAGCAGCGCCTGATCGCTTCCCAGGCGCGCGGGCCGCTCACGGACCCCGAATACAGGAACGCCGTGGCCACGATTCAGCGCGCGAACCGGGAGGACGGGATCGACCGCCTCGCCCGGGAACACGACCTCGATGCGATCGTCGCGCCCACGCGCGACCTCCCGTGGCCGACCGACCACATCAAGGGCGACAGGCTCGATGGAGGGTCGTCGGCCGCGCCTGCCGCCATCGCCGGCTACCCGGACATCACGGTGCCGATGGGGTTCGTGCGCGGACTTCCGGCCGGCGTCTCGTTCTTCGGGCCGGCCTGGACGGAGCCCACGCTGCTCCGGATCGCCTACGCCTACGAGCAGGCCACACAGCAGCGCAGGGCGCCCACCTTTGCCGCAACGCTCGGCTGAACGCCGCTTCAGGCTCCGGCGGCCGATGGTCGTGAGCGGGGTCTCCGCTCCGCCGGGTTGAACTTCCGCCGGTAGAACCGCGTCCAGACGGCGATGGCCGGAATGCCGATTGCCGCCGGCAGAATCCAGGGCAGGATGCCCAGGGATCCCGCGATCTCGTACGGAAAGAGCCGCTGCGCCCCGAAGACGAAGAACGCGGTGTGGAAGGCGATGCCGCCGCCGAGCATCGAGCCCATGTGGCTGTAGAACCAGCCCATGCGTTCCGCCCCGGGGGTTCGCATGAGCCGCAGCATGCCCCGCCCTGTGAAGAGGCCGATCGGGCTCAGCCCCAGCAGCACCGGCGAGAGGTCGGACCACACACCCAGCGCGAAGGCGACGACGACGACGCTGCCGGCGATCGACGCCCACGCGAGCGCTTCGTGGAACGGGGTACGCAGTTCTTCCGGGGTCCGGCGCGTGGCCACGACCCGCATCGCCTGGCGCACCATGGCGAACGTCGTCACCCCGAGGTAGCCGAGGAACAGGGCGAAGCCGTAGAGGTCGGGCCGCTCCGTCACTCCGACACCCTGACTCAAATGGGTGCCGATACGCCCCGCCGCCACGATGACCGCCGACAGGGTCACGATGTACGCGCACCAGGTATAGACGAGTCCCGCCCGTACGTGCAGGCGACCTCCCTTGCGGGCGAACACGGGGATCCAGAATGCGGCGAGACCGACGAAGCCGGCCGCGACGTGTGCCTTGAGAAGGACGTCGAGCAGCGGGGTCATGACACGCGCTCCGGGCGCAACGCGAGCCGCCGGTCGATCGCCGCCAGCGTCTCATTGCACCACGTCACCTTCGACCCGATCGAGTGGATCCCCATCCGCAACGTCGCGAACTGATGGAATCCGGCGTCGCTGTACCGCTCTGGCGCACCGCCGTGGGCCGCGACGATCTCCCGTTCGAGGGCCCGCAGTTCGGCGAGCCAACGCGTCAGGTGGTCTCGCAGCGCTGTCATGAACGCACGTGTCTGCCGGAGGTCGCCCAGCGTGTCCATGAAGTAGATCTGTGCGAGGTACGCGAACCGTTCCGTCCCTACGACCGGATCGCCGCAGATCCAGCGTAGAAGCTCCGCGCGGCCCTCTTCCGTCAGCGTGTAGACGCGGCGGTTCGGCCCTTTCGGGGACGGCTCCAAGTGGCTGCGGAGCAGCCGCCTCCGCTCGAGCCGCTTGAGGGTCGGGTAGATCTGGCTGAGTTCGGCCGACCAGAAATGCCCGACGCCCTCGCGGAACGCGTCCTTAAGGTCGTAGCCAGTTGCCGGCTCGCGCAGCAGACCCAGCAGGATATGGTCGAGGCTCATCGGGGCGCTCTCGTTTTCGGTATACCAATGTAGATATACCTACTATATAAACACCGTTATAGCGGTGTCAAGCGGAGAGCGCCCGAGGACGCCGCGCTTCAGCCTCCGCGGACGAGGGCGATGCTCCCGTTCACCGTGCTCACCTCGATTTCCGGGCCTCCCGCGCCGATCTCGCCGGAAGCGGATTTCGGTCCCCAGCGCCCGCGGATGGTGAGCGGGAAATCCGTGTCGATGGAGCCGTTGACCGTCCGGATGTCGATGTCCGCGTTGGTCCCGGTCGGAAGCACGAGCTGGATGCCTCCGTTCACGGTCTTGAAGCGGAGGTCCTCGGAAGGTGCGCTTCCCAGTCGCGCCTCGATCGATCCGTTCACGGTTTCCGCCGACACCGGACCGTCGCCTTCGATCGCGATCCCGCCGTTCACCGTGCGCGCCTCCACCTCATCGGCGATGCCGCGCGCCTCGATGCCCCCGTTCACGCTCCGGGCCTCCAGTTCGACGCCGGCCGGAACCTCTACCGTGAAGTGTACCTTCACGTCGTTGTTCCGGACGCTCATCTCGTAGTCGTCGCCCCGCCCGCACCGGTTCGGGTCCCGCCCGCGCCGCGACGGGTAGACGGCGCAGATCAGGACGCCGCGCGAGTCCTCGACCACCTCGATGCGGACCGAATCCGGATCGTCATCATCCCATTCCTTCGTGGCCCGCACCTGGATCTGGCTGCCGCTCGCGGCGCTCGCCGTGATGGAGCCGTTCACGCCCCGGATCGTGACCGCGTCTCCGCGATCCACGGAGCCCTGCCATTCGAAGTCCTGGGCCCGCGTTTCGGCTGCCCCCCAGATCATCAGCCAGGCCGCTGCCGCGGCGAGTGGTCGCGCTGTATTCCGTACGGTATTCCGCATCATGCTGCTCCCGGTTTCGTGGGTTCGTAGCTAGTCGAGGTCGGGGGTGCGTTCCCCCGGCCGGATGAGGAGGATGTCTCCGTCGAACGACTTCAGCGTCACGGCGGCGGATCCGTCCCCGACCGTGAACTCGCCGCCCCGCAGACGGCCGCCCCGGAACTGGACGGGAAAGGAGGGGACGAGTTCTCCATCGAAGGTGGACACGGAGATGCGCGCCCCGGCGTTCTCCGGGACGGCGAACGTCACATCGCCGTCGTGGGTGCTGAGCGAGTAGCTGCCGTCCGCCTGAAGGGCGCCGTCGTACCAGACGTCACCGTCCACAACGGTGACCGCGATGGCCCGCGTTTCGGCGTTCGTGACGACGACGTCGGCGTCGATGCCGCTTACGCTCACCTCTCCCGCGACCCGGTCGAGCCACACGTCGCCGTCCGTCACGCTGACCGTCGCGGGCCCGGAGTTGGATATCGTCACGGCGCCGTCCAGCGTGGCGACGCTGACGCGGGCGGCCCCGTCGATCTCCACGTCTCCGTCGGCCGTTCTCACGGTCACCCCGCCACGGACGATGCCGGAGACCGTGATGTCGCCCTCGTGTCCGGCCACGCTCACGTCAACATCCTCCGGAAGCCAGATGAGGAAGTCCGCGCCGTCGCCGCCCCGGCTCGTGCCGAGCCGAATCGTGCCACCCGAAGATTGCACGCGAATGCTGCCGTCATCGTCGTCGAGCACGATCCGCGCCTCCCGGCCGCCCGTTCCCATCACGCGGATATCTCCGTCGCGGTGTTCGATCTCGATGCGCGCGCCCTCGGGCACCGCGAACGTCGTATCGCGCGCGCCGGGGTTCGTCGCTGCGAGAGCCGCCAGCAAAATCGTCGCCGGGGCCATCAGTCTGTCGCCGCGAGCTGTACGGCCTGGACAAGGAACTCCGATTTGCGCCGCATCGTGTTCTCCATGTGTTGCCGGATGTAGGGGTCATCGGGCAGCTCGAGCAGCGCCGCCCGAGCGTCCTCGATGGCCCGGTCGATCGTCACGAGAGCGCGGCGGATACGCGCCACGGTCTCCGGCGGCAGCGGCCGCTCCGCGTCGAACAGCACGCGTTCGAGTTCGGAGATGAGGCGGGCGTATTCCTCGGCGCTCGACCCGCCGTCCTCCAGCGTCGATTCCAGCGTCGAGACGCTTCGCACGGCCGGGGGCAGGAGCGACGGAGCGCCGAGCCCCGGGACGGCGCCCGCGGTGCCCGGGTTCCCCTCGATGTCGTCCCCCGCCACGGCCATCCACACGAGAGCGGCGGAGAGCCACACCAGCGCCACGCCGGCCGCGAGTTGCGGCGCGAAATGCGCGATGCGGCGGGCGGGCGATCTGCGCCGGGTCGGCGCTTCGGAGATGTCGGGCGCCGCGCCCGCGACACCGGCGGAGCGGGCGCCAATCCGTGCCGCGATGCCGGGCCAGAGATCCTCGGCGGGTTCGCGCGGACCGAGGCCCGCGGCCCGGTCCACCACCGCCTCGAGCTCGACGAGCGTCCGGGCGCAGTCCTCGCAACGCTCCAGGTGCCGCTCGACCAGGACCTCTTCCTCGGCGCCGAGGTTGCCGTCGATGTACTCTGAAAGACGGTCCCGAAAGCGATCCTTCCGCTGTTCTCGATCTGTCATCGGCTCACTTACCTGTCCAGGTGCCGTCTCAGAATCATCCGCGCCCGGTGCAGCTGGGACTTGGACGTACCGGCCGTGATGTCCATCCGCTCCGCGATCTCGCGGTGCTTGTATCCCTCCATGTCGTGCAGGACGAAGACCTCGCGCGCCCCATCCGGGAGCCGTTCGAGAGCGACCTCGAAGTCGAGGCGGATCTCGATGCTGTCGTGTCGCGCCCGGGCCGCCGCCAGCGGAAACTCGTTCGCCGTCTCCCGTTCCCTCTGCAGCTTCAGGGCTCGCAGCCGGCTGCACATGAGGTTCACCGCCAGCCGGTACAGCCACGAACTGAAAGCCGATTCGCCGCGGAACGTCCCGAGCTTCTCCCACGCCCGGACGAAGACGTCCTGCGTGAGTTCGTCCGCCCGTTCGCTCCCGGCCATTCGGCACGCGAGGCCGTAGATCCGCGACACGTGGGTGCGGTAAATGCGCTCGAACGCCTCGTCATCCCCGAACGCCGCCGCCCGCACGTCCGCCCCGACGCCGGCGGAAAGCTGCCCCTCCACCCCGGCGTCCGGCCCATGCTCCCGGGATTTGCCGTTCGGTTCGATCACGTCCTGGTCCGCGTTCCTGTTTCGATCTTGAGACGCACCCTGCGCCCGGAAGGTTGGAGTGCCGCGAGGTGCGCGCGCATCAGGGGTGACCGTCGGCGACATCCGCCCGGGGCTCGACCCGAAGCGAGATCACGCCGGCCAGGATGAGCGCGGCGCCGAACCACTGTCCGGCGGAAAGGCGGTCGCCCAGCACGGCGGCGGCGAGCGCGAGCGTCACGGCGGGCTCCATGGCGGCGGCGGTCGCCGCCCTGCCCGGGCCGATCCACTGGATCCCGATCAGGAAGGCGGTGATGGGGATGGCGGTCGAGAAGAGGCCGAGCGCGCCCAGCAGGAGAAGCGGTGTGGGGGCGAGGGGCACGCCGATTCCCCCCGTGGCGAGACCCGCGACCGAGATCGCGACGGCGGTGGAGGCCAGTACCGTGGCCGTGGCAGAGATGGGTGGAAGCCCGGCAAAGACTCCGTGGCTCCGCACGATCCACGACGCCAGGAACACGACCGCGAGCATGACGAGTCCCACGCCCAGCGCATCGCCCCCTCCGAGTCCGGTTCCGACGGTCAGCGCGCACCCGATGGTCGTGAGCACCAGGGCGGCGATGCGACGCAGAGTCAGCCGCTCGCCGACCCAGAACCGCGCCAGGAGCACGGTCATCGCCGGATAGCTGAACAGGACCAGCGTCGCGACCGAGGCCGGCAGACGGTCGAGGCCGAGCATGTAGCACACCGAATTGAATGCGTACAGCAGACCGAGCAGGACGAGGCCGGTCAGTCGTCCGCGCGGAGGCCGGGGCCGCCCGGTCGCGACGACGAAGATCCACAGCAAGCCGCTCCCGAGCAGGAAGCGCCACGCCAGCAGCGGCAGGACGTCGACTCCCGCGGCGAGCGCGAGCTTGGCGAAGATCGGCAGGGCCCCGTATCCGAGGGAGGCAAGGAATACGACGAGAAGACCCCGAGTGATCCTGCGCATGCGCGAATCTCGCTTCGCCAACCGCGAGTCGCCACTTTCAACGCCCGGACCACGCCCCGGATCACGCCCGGGGCGGTCAAGGAGGGAAGGGAGAAGGCACATGGCGATTTCGGAGCTTTCGCGTGCGGTGGCAGCCGCCCTCCTGGGGTGCGCGGCGGTGGCCTGTTCGGTCTGGGTGGAGACGCCTGGCGACACACCCGCCGCCTCGGAGGATTCGGGCGCGGAAGCTCCGGGACCGCTCGACCTGGAAGGCTACAGCCTCGTGGACCTCAGCCACGCCTTCGGCGACGAGACGGTGTACTGGCCGACGGACACGGCGGGGTTCGCGCTGGAACAACTGGCCTTCGGCGAGACCGAGGGCGGCTACTTCTACTCCGCCTACGCCCTGGCGACGGCCGAGCACGGCGGCACCCACATCGATGCCCCCATCCATTTCCTCGAGGGAGGGCCGGACGTCGCATCGATCCCGCTCGGGCGGCTCATCGGTCCGGCGGTCGTGATCGATATGGCCGCTCAGGCGGCCGAAGATGCCGACTATCGGCTGACCGTGGCCGATGTCGAGGCGCACGAGGCGGAGCACGGCCGGATCGAGCCCGGGAGCCTCGTTCTCCTTCGTACGGGATGGAGCGCGCGCTGGCCCGACGCCCTGTCATACCTCGGCGACGACACGCCCGGGGATGCCTCGCAACTCCACTTTCCGAGCTACGGCGAGGCGGCCGCGCGCCTCCTCGTCGAGGAGCGCGGAGCCGCCGCCCTCGGAGCCGATGTGGCTTCCATCGACTACGGGGCGTCCACCGATTTCATCGTACACCAGGTCGTCGCCGCGGCGAACGCGCCGGGTCTCGAGAATCTCACGAACCTCGACCGCCTTCCGGCACGCGGCGCGACGGTCATCGCCCTCCCGATGAAGATCTCGGGCGGATCGGGCGGTCCCCTGCGCGCGGTCGCGCTCGTGCCGCCCTCGAATTGACCAGGCTCCCTTCCGGCTGCTCTTTCCGGCCGCTCTTTCCGGCTGCGCGGAGTCACCCGACATTGCCCGACGTCTGCCCACGACTGCGCGACATTGTCCGCGACACCCTTGGAGGAGGCCTCCCGATGCCCCGGAAGCACGCGTTCGCCGCCCGAACTTTCGCCCTGTGCGCGTCCCTCGCCATGGTCGTCTTCGCGCCGCTCGCCGCCCAGTCGGGCCGCATGGCGGCGCCGTCGCGGGGGGGCATGGTCGTGAGCAGCCACTACCTCGCCTCGGAAGCGGGCCAGGAGATTCTGAACCGGGGCGGTAACGCGGTCGACGCGGCGGTGGCCACGGCCTTTGCGCTGGCCGTGACGCTGCCCTCGGCCGGCAACGTGGGGGGCGGCGGTTTCCTCGTGTACCACGGGGCGGACGGGGAAGTGACGACGTTCAACTTCCGCGAGAAGGCCGCGCTCGCGGCGACGGAGCGCATGTACCTGGGCGCAAACGGCGAAGTCCGGGACAACTCGAACCACATCGGCCTGCTCGCCGTCGGGGTGCCCGGCACCGTGGCCGGCATGTGGAAGGCGCACCAGCGCCTGGGCCGGCTGCCGTGGGCGGATCTCGTCGAACCGGCGATCCGGCTGGCCGAGGACGGCATGCCCTCCACGTGGGCGATGCAGAACTGGCTCCGCTCCCTGCCTGGCCGCGCAGGGCCGCTCTACGACGCGACCCGCCAGGCCTTCCTCAAGGACGGCGTCCGCCTGTACGAGCCGGGGGAGACCTTCCGGCAGCCGGACCTCGCCGAGACGCTGCGCCGCATCCGGAGCGACGGACACGACGGCTTCTACCGCGGCAGGACGGCGAAGCTGCTGGCCGACTTCATGGCCGAGCACGGAGGTCTCATCACGGAGGAAGACCTGGCGCGCTACGAGGCGGACGAGCTGACCCCGATCCACGGGACGTACCGGGGTTACGACGTCTATTCGATGCCGCCGCCCAGTTCGGGCGGCACGGGGCTCGTGGAGATGCTCAACATCCTCGAGGGATACGACCTGGCGGAGATCGGCCACAACTCGGCGCTGTACCTGCACCTGCTCACCGAGTCGATGCGGCGCTCGTACGCGGACCGGGCGCTCCATCTCGGAGACCCGAAGTTCAATCCGGAGATGCCGATCGACCGTTTGACCTCCAAGGAATACGCCGGGCTCCTGAGGGCGAGCATCGACATGGAGCGCGCCTCCCGGAGTGATTCGGCGGCCTTCAACGGCGCCTTCCTGCACGAGAGCGAGGAGACGACCCACTACTCCGTGGTGGACGCCGAGGGGAACGCCGTCGCGGTCACGTACACGCTCGAGTTCGGCTACGGGTCCAGCATCGTCGTCCCCGGCGCGGGTTTTCTGCTGAACAACGAACTGGGCGACTTCAACGCGGTCCCCGGCCGCACCAATTCACGCGGTACGATCGGGACGCCGCCCAATCTCGTGGCGCCCGAGAAGCAGCCGCTGTCCAGCATGACGCCGACGATCGTCGCGCGCGACGGCCGGCCGGTGCTCGCGATCGGGAGTCCGGGCGGACGGACGATCATCAACACCACGCTGCAGGTCGTGCTGAACGTCGTCGACCACGGGATGACCGGGTCGCAGTTCGGCCGGGCCATCGAGTCGCCCCGCATCCACCACCAGTGGCTGCCCGACGTGACCTCGTTCGAGGAGTGGGGCTTCTCGCCCGACACGAAGCGTCTCTACGAAGGCTTGGGACACGCGACGCGGACCCGGGGCGGACAGGGGCAGGCGATGGGGATCTACATCGACTGGGACACGGGACTCCGCTGGGGCGCCTCCGACAGCCGCGCCTTCGACGGCGGCGCCCGCGGCAACTAGCCGGCTGCGGGAACACTGACGGCTGACGGCTCCGGGCCTTCCTGGCCCGTCACGGCCGGGGAGCGCCCTCCCACCCCGGGCCCCGGACCACGCGCCCGGGTGTGGCGCCCGTCGGCACGCCCCCTGAAAGCACCCGCACGCCGTTCACGAACACATCGCGGACGCCCGTCGCCAGCCGGTGCGGCTCCTCGAACGTCGCATGGTCCGCGATCGTGGCGGGGTCGAAGATCACGACGTCGGCGAAATATCCCGGCGCGAGCCGGCCGCGCCCCTCCAGCCTGAGGTTGGCGGCCGGCAGCGACGTGAGTTTCCGGACCGCTTCCTCCAGCGGGATGATGCCTTCGTCGCGCACGTACCGGCCGAGCAGCCGCGCGAAGTTGCCGTACGCGCGCGGGTGCGTGCTCGAGCGCACGAAAGGTTCCTCCGGGGCGAGCGATCCCGCGTCGGACCCGAAGCTCACCCACGGCAGCGCGATCTGACGCCGCACGTTGTCCTCCGACATCATGAAATAGACCGTCCCCACGCGGCTGTCGTCCTGCACCACGAGGTCCATCGCGGTTTCTTCGATGCCCGTGCCCCGCGACTCCGCCACCTCGGCGAGCGTGCGGCCCGTCAGGTACTTGAGGGAATCCTGGCGGAAGCCGACGAGGAGGGCGCGGTCGGGGGAGCCGGCGGCGAGCAGCAGGTTCTCCCACTCATCGGTGGGCGTCCGCATCTCCGCCGCGATCCGCTCGCGCGTTTCGGCGTCGCGGAGGCGCTCGATCATCGCGGCGTGGCCACCTTCGTGGATCCACGGCGGCATCGCCGCATCGAGCCCGGTCGAGCCGGCCGTGTAGGTGTACATGTCGGCCGTGATCTCGAGTCCCTCCTCCCGCGCCCGCTCCACGCGCTCGATGACCTCGCCGAGCTTCGCCCAGTTGTCGCTCCCGGCGGCCTTCAGGTGATAGATCTCCGCTCTCACGCCGGCTTCCCGGGCGATCGCGATCAGTTCGTCCACGGACTCGATGAGCCGGTTCCCCTCGCTCCGCATGTGGGAGATGTAGCCGCCGCCGAACTCGCCGGCCGCGCTCGCGAGCGCAATGAGTTCATCGGTGTCGGCGTAGAAGGCCGGGGCGTAGATGAGCGACGATCCGACGCCGAGCGCGCCCTCGCGCATCGCCTCCCGCACGAGATCCTGCATCCGCCCGAGTTCGTCGGGCGTCGGGGGTCGGTCCTCGTGGCCGACCTCGTGCACGCGCACGGTCGTGGCCCCGATGTAGGAGGCGACGTTGGTCGCGACGCCGCGTTCCACGAGGTGGTCCAGGTACTCCCCGAGCGACGTCCACGGCACCTCGAAGCGCACGTCGCCCTGACGGCCCAGCATGTCCGCCTTCATCTCCGGATTCAGCGGTCCCATGGAGTTGCCCTCGCCGAACACCTCGAGCGTAACGCCCTGGCGGATGTCGCTCAGCGAACGGCCATCGACGATGAGCGACTCGGTCGCCCACGAGAGCATGTTGATGAAGCCGGGGGACACCGCGAGCCCGGCCGCGTCGACCGTCAGGCCGGCGGACGCCGAGGCGAAGTCGCCGATGCCCGCGATCGTGTCGCCGGCGATCGCCACGTCCGCGGCGCGCGGGGCGTCTCCGGACCCGTCGTAGACCGTCCCCGCGCGGATGAGGATGTCGTAATCGGGCGCCGGCGCCGCGCAGGCCCACGCAACGACCGGCGCCATCAGCGCGGCGCGCAAGATCTGTCGAATCACGAATGATCCTCCCGCCAGGAGTGTAGCTGCGGCCACAGGGTTCTGCCCGCGAGGTGGGACTGGCGCGACCGCGCGCTTACCTTGCAATGAACCCACGTAACGATACCGTCCGCGCGGCCTCGCCGCCTGCGGGCACTGTCTCGGTTTCAGGGAGGACGAGAATGGCTCAATCAGTGAAATCGCTTCGCATCGGCACGGTGGCTGCGGTCGCCGGAATCCTCTTCGTACTCATCCTGCTCGTGTTCGGCTTCAACCGCATCGACGAGTACGAGGTGGCGGTCAAACGGAACCCCGTCACCGGGGCCGTCGCGTCCCGCCCCTACACGCAGGGGCTGCACCACAACATCCTGCGCTCGTGGACGAACTATCCGCTGCGGGAAGTCCAGTATCCCGCCGGCGGCCAGGCCGAGCGTCTGGACGCCCTCACCTCCGACCAGCTCCAGATCGCCGTCGACGCGGCGTATCGCTACCGGATCAACGCGGACAGCGTCGTCCATCTCTACCTGACGGTGGGGAATGAGAACGCGGTCGCCTCGTTCGTCTACAACACCTACCGCTCCGCCATCCGCGACGCGATCGCCGAGATCGAGGCCTCCGACATCCTGTCCACGAACCGGACGGGCATCTCCGGCCGCATCGAGGCCCTGATGACGAGCCGCCTCAATCCGCGCGGGGTCGAGATCACCGACTTCTTCGTGCGCGAGGTCGTGCCGCCGGAGACGATCCGGGAGGCGATCGAGGCCAAGCTGTCGCGCGAGCAGCAGGTGCAGTCCGAGGAGTACCAGACCCAGGTCGTCGTCGAACAGGCGAACCAGCAGCGCGCCGAGGCCGAGGGTATCCGGGACGCGCAGGACATCATCGCGGAGAGTCTCGCCGGCATCTCGGGCCAGCGCTACCTGTACTGGCGCTACCTGGAGATGCTCGGGAAGATCGGCGAGGGCGAGAACAACATGGTCATCGCGCCGACCGAGGGGGGCATCCCGCTCTTCTTCGCGCCGGACCGCTAGCCGGAGCTGCTACAGCCGGGCAACCGGCCGACCTCCCCGGAGTGTCCGACCCGGCAGGAAACGAAGGCGGTAGCTCACGACTTGGGGAATGATCCCGGGGGAGGATACATGAAGAACTGGAAGGATGCGCTCGCGGTCGGGCTTGCGGTCGCGTTGGTCGCCGGGCTGTACGCGAGCCTGGCGCCCGTCGCGGCCCAGGAGGAGGATGAGGACGAGCGGCGCGAACAGGTCCGGGTGGCCTTTTCCGGGGGTGGCGCGTACCTCGGCGTGGAGATCCTGGATGTCGACGGGAATCGCGCCTCGGAGCTCGGGATGTCTCGCCCGTACGGTGTCTACATCGACGGCGTCATCGATGGCGAACCGGCGGCCGAGGCCGGCGTCGAGGAGGGAGACGTGGTCGTGGCCTGGAACGGCGACCGCGTCGAGAGCGTCGCACAACTTCGACGGTTGGTGAGCGAGACGCCGCCCGGGCGTGTCGTGGATCTGACAGTGCTCCGCGACGGGGCGGAACGCGACGTGTCCGTCGAACTCGGCGATCGGATGGGCATATTCTCGGGGGCCCGCGGCCTGACGTTCCTGTCTCCGCAGGTCGAGCTGACGCGAGTCTACCCCTCGTCTTCGCGCGATGCGCGGGAGCGGGCGCGCGAGTTGCAGCGGGCGCGCGAGTTGCAGGAACGGGCGCGCGAGATGGAGGTACGGGTTCGGGAGGCGGCCGAGGGAATGGGTCGCGCCTTCTACTTGGCGGGGCGCCCGCGGCTCGGCGCCAACACGCAGAGCCTGGGCGACCAGCTCGCGGAGTACTTCGGCGTGGAAGGCGGCGTCCTCGTCACCTCGGTCCACGAGGATACGCCGGCCGCGGAGGGCGGCCTGCGGGCGGGCGACGTGATCGTCGGACTCGGCGACGAGGACATCGACGACCCCGGCGACCTGCGGGAGGCCCTGGCGGACGTCGAGCCGGGCGAGGTGTCGGTACGCATCGTCCGCGACGGCGCGGAGCTGACGCTCACGGTCGAGTTGGAGGAACCGGAGGATCCGTTCCGGTGGCGGCGGCGGGGCGTGGACGGCCTCGACGGCTAGCGCCGTTGCCGCCACACTAGTCGAACAGGCCCAGTTGGGGGCCGGCCCGCGGCGGTCGGAAGTGTTCCGCCGCGAGGTCGTAGTCGCGCGGCTCGATTCCGTGCTTCGCACGCGCCAGTGAGAAGAGCCGCGCGACCTGTTCGGCGAACGGGCCGCGCCCGCGCATCCGCTCGCCGTAGTTCGACGCATAGAGGCTCCCGCCTCTCAACTCCCGCATGCGGTTGAGCACCTTGTCCGCCCGGTCCGGACAGTTCCGCCGCAGCCAGTCCTCGAACAGGGCGGCGACCCCGAACGGAAGGCGAAGCATGATGTAGATTGCCCGCCCCGCCCCCGCCTGCGCCGCCGCCTCCACGATGGCGGGGATCTCGTGGTCCGTGAGTCCGGGGATCACGGGCGCCACGTTCACGCCCACCGGGATGCCCGCGTCCGCCAGGCGCGCGATCGCGTCGAGCCGCCGCTCGGGGGTCGAGGCCCGCGGCTCCAGCCTTCGCTGCAGCGCGCGATCCAGCGTCGTGATGGAGAGTTGAACCCGCACGGCGTCGTAACGCGCGAGTTCGCGCAGGAGGTCGATGTCCCGCGTCACCCGGTGGTGCTTGGTCACGATCCCGACCGGGTTCCGGGCTTCGACCAGCACTTCGAGGCAGCGGCGAGTGATCCCGAGGCGGCGCTCCACGGGCTGGTACGGGTCCGTCACCCCGCTCAGCACGAGCACCTGCGGTTTCCACCGCGGCGAGGCCAGTTCGCGTCTGAGCAGCGCCGGGGCCTCCGGCTTCACCAGAATCCGGCTCTCGAAGTCGAGTCCCGCAGAGAGCCCGAAGTACTCGTGCGTGGGTCGCGCGTAGCAGTACGAACACCCGGTCTCGCACCCGCGGTACGGGTTCAGGCTCGCGTCGAAACCGAGGTCCGGACTGTTGTTGTAGGAGATGATCGTGCGGGAGCGGTCCACCAGAATCTCCGTCTGCGGATCCGGATCGGACACGAGCGTCCAGGCCTCCCGCTCAACCGCGAGAGGAAGGAAGCGGTTCGCCGGGTTGTGCGCGCTCCCACGCCCGCGAATCGAGCGCCGTTCTTCCGAAACTCCGGGCATTGTCCTCCGCATCCTCGGGACCGCTGATTTCGGTATTTATTCGGGAACCCGGAGCCATAATGGTGAATGGGCGGTCGAAGGGTCAAGTCCGCCGATCCTGCGGGATGCGGTCTGTTAGAAACTGATGCCCAAGCGGAGGGTCAGAGTGTCGTGCCGGGGTTCTCCATCGCCCTGGAGCACTCGGGATCCGATGGCGACGTCGGACTCCATCAGCGAGCCGATCCCGAATCCGTAGCGCACTTCGGGCCAGAGCCGGAGACCCAGGTCGAGTTCGAGGCCGACTCCGAACTCCGCACGAACGGGGCGTGCGGTGAGGAGGTCGTCCACGCCCGAAAACGTGCTGGACGGGAAGGTCAGGACGGGCCCGCCCAGCACATAGGGCTGAACGACCGGCAGGGGAAGTCGGATGCGGAAATCCAGCGGAATCTCCACCATGTCGATGTCGAACCGGACCCGTTCGTCACCGGCCATGGCGACGAGTGCCGGCATGCGATGGTAGATGAGGGCCGGCCGGAGGGAGAAGGTGGCGAGATTGAAGTTCAGGAACACGCCGACGTGATACCCACCGGTGGTGTCCGTGAGGTCGAATCCGTTCTCGGGCAGGAACTCCTCGAGCGTGTCGCGGTTGTAGCCCGCGAGGATGCCGATCTGCGCCTCGGCCGACATCGGAAGGGCGCAGAGGAGGCCCAGCGCGAGACCGGCCCCCCACCTTCCAAAGTTGCGCGTTCTACCCATCACCTGCCCCTCACGTCGGTCCTCTCCCACCTCGTTTTCGGAAAATCCGCGGAGCGACCGGCAACCCCGGGGACTCTCGGGAACGTACCCGCGCGGGCTCCGGCCGGGTAGCTGAGGGAGAGGATCCCGCGCGCGTGCTGTGCGCCATCATTGGCGGGCCGCTATGATCAGCCGAACCGCTCACATCGAGGTCAGGGACACCATGGTTCGACAGTTGATTCGACATCGCGAAGTACCGTCCGTTCTCGTCCGATCGTTTCTTCTTCTCGCCCTCGCAGCCTGCGCGACCGACGCCGGCGACTCAGCGGAATCGGGTGGCGCGGCGGCCGCGGATCCGGCGACGGGCGTGGCTGAACTCGTCCTCACCAACGGGAAGATCGCGACCCTGGCGGGCGAGGGCGGGGAAGCGGTCAGCGCCCTCGCGTCGAGGGACGGGCGGATCGTGGCGCTCGGGGCGGACGACGATGTCTCCGGATGGATCGGGGAAGACACCGAGGTCATCGACCTCGAGGGTCGGCTCGCGATCCCGGGGTTCATAGAAGGCCACGGTCATTTCATGGGTCTGGGGAACGCCCGCATGATCCTCGACCTGACGACCGCCGACACCTGGGATGACATCGTCAGCCTCGTGGGGGAGGCGGCCTCGAGCGCGGAACCGGGCGCCTGGATCAGCGGCAGGGGCTGGCATCAGGAGAAGTGGAGCGCGGCGCCCGATCCGATGGTCGAGGGACAGCCGGTCCACGACGGCCTCAGCGCGGTGACCCCCGCCAATCCGGTCATCCTGACGCATGCCAGCGGACACGCCTCCTTCGTGAACGAGAGAGCGCTCGAGTTGGCCGGGATCGACGCGGACACCCCGAACCCTCCGGGCGGAGAGATCGTGCATGACGCGGCGGGGCGACCCACCGGCGTCCTGCGGGAGACCGCGCAGCGCCTGGCGCGGGCGGCGTTCGGCGAGGAAGAGGCGAACCGCTCCGAGGCCGAGCGCGAGGCGCGGGCCCGTGAACAGGTACGCCTCGCGAACGAGGATCTGCTTCGGAAGGGCGTCACGAGCTTCCAGGACGCGGGTTCCGGCTTCGGGACGGTGGACCTGCTCCGAACGCTCGCGGAGGAGGGCGCGCTGCCCGTGCGGCTCTACGTGATGCTGCAGGGCGGGGCGGAGACGCTCGAGGGGCGGCTGGACGAGTACTACATGGTCGGGTACGGGGGCGACCGGCTCACGGTGCGGTCGATCAAGCAGGTTGCGGATGGGGCGCTGGGGTCGCACGGCGCGTGGCTCCTCCAGCCCTATGCGGACATGCCGTCGTCCACCGGGCTGCCGACGACGCCGCCGGAGGAGATCGAGCGCGTCGCGCGGCTGGCGATCGAGCGGGGGTATCAGGTGAATACGCACGCGATCGGGGATCGGGCGAACCGCGAGGTGCTGGACTTGTACGAGCGCACCTTCACGGACCACGCGGACGTGAGCGACCCGCGCTGGAGGATCGAGCACGCGCAGCACATCGACCCGGCGGATATTCCGCGCTTCGCGGAACTCGGGGTCATCGCCTCCATGCAGGGGGTCCACGCCTGCTCCGATGGTCCGTGGGTGACCCTTCGGCTCGGCGAGGGTCGGGCGCGCTCGGGCGCCTACGTGTGGCAGGATCTCATGCGGGCCGGAGCGATCGTGACGAACGGGACGGACGCCCCGGTGGAGGATTCGGACCCTCTGGCGAGCTTCCACTGTACGGTCACGCGCCTGGTCGAGGATGGGGGGACGTTCTTCGAGGGGCAGGCGATGACGCGCGAGGAAGCGCTGCGTTCGTATACGTGGGCCAACGCGTACGCCGCCTTCGAGGAGGACCTCAAGGGGACGCTCGAGGTCGGGAAGCTGGCGGACATCACGGTCCTTTCCCGGGACATTCTCACGATTCCCGCGGACGAGATACTGGAGACCGTCGTGGACTACACGATCATCGGCGGTCGCGCGGAGTACCGCCGGGAGAACTGACGGCCCCGTGTTCGACCTGGCCGTGGAGGACCCAATCGTAGTCGGCGGCGAATAACGCCTCCCGGGGATTCGCCGCGGGCCACTTCTCCAGCGGGATGAAGGCGCCGGCGATGGAACCCATGCCCCCGTCCTCGATCACCGTATCGAAGGGGTTTCGGTACTCGACGGTGATCCGGTACCGGTGCTCCGGGACGACGAGCGCGCCCACGCCGCGCCCCCTGTGCATGAGTGCCGGGATGCCCGCGACGTGCCCCTCCTCATCGAGCTTCGGGCGGATGTCGTAGAGCACCTCGCCCGTCGTCAGGTTCTCGAAGCGGAGCCGGGAGGCGTGCGCGTGGAGGTGACCGCCGAGCCCGATGATGAGCCCGCGGATCGCCGGACTCGCGTCCCATGTCTTGACCGAGTGCCCGGGCGGAAGGTCCCAGGCTTTCGTCGCGGAGACCTCGGGGTACATCGCGTCGAGATGAAACGGCGCCACCGGGTAGAGGGGCAGGGAGGCGAAGCGCTCGTACTCGAGCGTCAGGTGGACCGTGACGCCCTCGTAGTCCACGTCCGTCGGATTGTGCAGCATCGTGAGCGCGAGGAATCTCGAACCGCCCTTCATCGGAATGCCGAACAGCCATCCGGGAAAGCTCACGGGCCGCGTCTCGTGGCTCGCCGCGAGCACGCGCAGCATGATCGGCAGGAACAGCTCCCGCCGTCCCGGGTCGAGCAGGTTCATGTGATGCAGCACGATTCGCGGCACCGGCTCGCCCCGGCCATCGATGATGTGCGTGCGATACCCCCGGATCGTCAGGTCGAAGGGAACGACGCCTTCCTGCACGGGCAGCTGGGCCATGTGGTGGGATGAGCGGGCCGGAAGGTCGATCGGACCCAGGATGATCGCGAGTTCCTTCCGCTGCGGATTGTCGACGATCCGGATGCTCGCGGTGGACGTGGTCGGTGGGCCCCCGTCCGGCGCCCCGCCGTGGCCTGCGTGCGTCGCCTGAGCGGATGCGGCGGGCACCACGCCCGTGAGCGAGACGCCAGCGATGGAGATCGCAGCCAGAATCCCGGCCGCGCCGGCCCGCCCGCCGCGGTGCGTCATGGGGTTCCGGAGTCGTGTCCCGAAAAACCTGCGAGCTACCGACCGCCCTCGAAGTTCTGGAGCTCCTCCAGCAGATCGAGCAGCTTCTCGATCCGCTCCTTGAGCTTCTTCCGGTCGAGGTTGGCATCGATGTCCAGCCGGATCGCCGCCTCATCCAGCGCGGACCGCGCCTCCGCGGCTCTCAGCGACCATGTCTCGCCGTGGCGCGCCGCGCGCAGCCGGAGGTCCGCCTCGGCCGACCCGGCCGGAGCCTTCTCGGTCCGATCGATCCACAGGCCCCCGCCGGGTGCGCGCGAACGTGCTGCGGTCTTCGCGTCCATTCTGATCGTGATGCGGCGCTCGCCGTTGAGCGTCACCCAGCCGCCGGGGTGGGTGAGGTGCATCGGGGATTCGACTTGGATATGCCGGCTGTGGGCCGCGCCATGCCCCAGATCGTCGATCCAGCCCCCCACGACGCGTTCGATACGGCCGTTGACGCGTCCGGCGGTGTGTGCCGTCCTCCGCAACTGTGCCGCGGCGGCGCGCTGCGGCCCTCCGAGTGCTCCCGGTGGATCCGCCCGCTCCAGTGCGGCCGCGACGCGATCCAGGGTCGCCGTACTCGCCTTCGCCGGCCCGGGCAGGCTCGTGAGGTGGGCAACGGCGGCCCAGACGCAGATTGCGAAGATCCAGAGGGTGAAGGCGGTGGCGGCTCTTCGAATCAGCTTCACGTCGGCTCCAGGGGCAGGGGCGGTATCCGATATCAAGACATACGCGCAAGCGCCGGGTCAGGTTCCAATCAGTACGACCGCGACACCTTCCGAAAGGTTGTACGCCTGCGGTTGTACGCCTACCGAGGGGAGCCGGGGGACTCCGGGGACTCCGGGGAATCCTCGCCGCGCGTGAGGAGCAACGTGCCGGTCGCGCGGGTCGGCCGCAGCTCCCCGTCGCGGTCTCGGAGCCGCAGCAGCGTAATCTGGACGCGAGCCGTCACGTCCGCCCCGGAGATGTCGAGCCGAAGCGAGTCCGGCGGCAGTTGCACCCTTCCGGGCGCCGTCGTGGCGCCGAAGCGTCCGGCGCGCGCAATGAGTTCGGCGAACGAGACCGTGGCCAGTTCGCCGCCGCCGAGCCGGATCGTGGTTCCGAGGCTGTCCGGGGTGGCCTCGAAGGTGAGGGAGTCGCCCTCGAACGGGTAGCGTCCGTCCAGAAGGTTTCGCCCGAAGACGGCCCGTTCGAAGCCGGACACGGCGACGGCCGCGTTCCGGCCCCCCGGGGGCGAGATGTCGACGAACCCGTAGGGATCCGCGAGCAGTCCCTCGGACGGCGCGAGCCCGAAATGGTCCGCGATGAGCGTCGCCCGGCGGCCGGCCTCCGCGACCCTCGGCGAGGCCGCCGTCGCGTCTCCGATCGTATCCACCGTCGCCACGCCGCCCTCGAACCACTCGTCGATGGCGGACGTCCCGTGCCACGAAATCAGGTAGAGCAGGACATCGTTGATTTGCTGCCAGTCCCCGGGCGGAATTTCGACGACGGCCGGCGATATCCGGCCTTCGGCCAGGACGCCGTGCGTCGAGAGCAGGTCCTCGATCCGGCCCGTCTGACTCCGTTCGGCCACCGCGTAGGCGGACCAGGGGCCGACGAAAGTGACGGCGCCAATGATGGCCAGGGTCAGCGGAATCCCCTTGATCTCGCGCGACCGCGTCACCGTGTAGAAGACGGCGGCGCCCGCGAGCCAGATGCCGAGGAGGAGCAGCAGATACCGGCGCTCGGTGATCCCGTACTGTTCGATGCGCTGCCCGATGGCGAGCAGGAGCATGACGATGGACGGGATGATGAGAATCCAGAAGATGCGGGCGTACGTGTCGATCCACGCGTGGTCCTCCTGTCCGCGCCGGGGATGCACGAGGAGGAGCGACAGGATGCCGAAGGCGGCGAGGGCGGAGACGAGAAGTCCGATCCACCCGCTGGGCCACGTCGTCGTGATGACGACGCGCCCGAGGTAGGCGGTGAGGATGGTCAGGTATACGGCGACGAGCGGGAGGAGCACGTATTGGGCGAAGACGCGCAGGCCCGCGGGGTAGTCGTCGCGGCGTTCCAGTTGCTCGAAATCGTCCGGCACGCCCGCGAGCACGAACCACGTCTGAAACACGAAGCCGAGGAAGAAGAAGAGTCGGCCGTAGTTCTCGTCGGCGATGTCGACGTTGAACAGATTCTCGATGCCGAACAGCGCGATGGCGAGCCCGCCGAAGAGGACGCCCGTGTAGATCGCGCCGAGGCCGAACCGGAAGAAGAGCGTGCGGTTGAAGTGCCAGAAACCGTTCGGCTCGCGGATGCCGAGATAGGCGATGAAGGCGACGAGCAGATGCAGGGTCGCGGTCAGGTGAAAATGGCGGAGGCCGGCGATGTTCTCGCCCCAGTTGGGCCACTGCCAGTAGTAGAGGGCGAGCACGGCCACGCCGAGTCCGCGCAGCGCCCAGTGCCGCGGCCGGGGGAGCTTCCACCGCTCCGCGAACAGGGTAAGCCCGGTGAGCAGCGGCAGGCCGAGGCTGGCCGTGGCTACGAGGCGCAGCTCGAGCGCCGTTTCCGCGTTGATCGCCCGCATCGCGGCGATCGCGGCGACGACCGCGCAGGCGAGGACGACCGGGAACCGTCGCGCGGTCGCCCACGCCGCCGCGGCGAGCCGCTCGACCGAGGGGAGCTTCAAACCCGGGTTCTGATCGTCACGAGCCGCTCGGCCGCCTGCTCGAGCAGCGCCTCCGTCTTGCAGAACGCGAACCGCACGAGCTTCCGCCCATCCTCCGGGTTGTGAAAGAAACTGGATCCGGGGACGGGAGCCACGCCGATCGTGCGCGTCAGCCAGAACGCGAACTCGTCATCCGGCAGATCCGAGAGGTCCGAGAAGTCCGCGAGCACGTAGTACGCGCCCTCAGGCTTGCGGCAGTCGAATCCGGCCTCCACGAGCGCGGGATAGAAGAGGTCCCGTTTTGCGCCGTACACATCGGCGAGCCCTTCATAGTAGGACGGCGGAAGCATCTCGAGGCCGGTGGCCACCCCTTCCTGGAGGGGCGCGGCGGCTCCCACGGTGAGGAAGTCGTGGACCTTGCGGATGGCGTCAGACAACTCCGGGTGCGCCACGATCGTCCCCATCCGCCAGCCCGTGACCGCGAACGTCTTCGAGGCGGCGCTGATCGTGATCGTCCGATCCCGCATGCCGGGGAGCGTCGCCATCGGAATGTGTCGCGCTCCGTCGTAGAGGATGTGCTCGTAGACCTCGTCCGTGATCGCGTAGGCGTCGAACTCCTGGCACAGGATCGCGATCTTCTCGAGTTCGTCGCGGCGGAGCACGCGGCCCGTGGGGTTGTTCGGCGTGTTCACGATGATTGCGCGCGTCCGGTGGCTGAACGCCGCCCGCAGGCGGTCGAAGTCGATCTGCCACTCCGGGGTCAGCGGCACGAACACCGGGGTCGCGTCGCAGAGCGTGGTGTCCGGGCCGTAGTTCTCGTAGAAGGGCTCGAAGACGATGACTTCCTCCCCGGGGTCCACGACCGCCAGGAGCACGGCCATCATCGCCTCGGTCGCCCCGCACGTGATCGTGAGGTGCGCCTCCGGATCGACATCGAGCCCGTACCAGTCGCGATAGCTCGCGGCGAGCGCGTCGCGGTACCGCTTCGCGCCCCACGTGATCGCGTACTGGTTCACGTCGTCGTAGATCGCGCGCGCGGCCCCGATCTTCAACGTGTCGGGCGACTCGAAGTCGGGAAAACCCTGCGAGAGGTTGATGGCCCCGTGTTCGTTCGAGAGCCGGGTCATCATTCGAATCACGGATTCCGTGAAGCCGTGCGTGCGTCGGGCGGTGTGGATCTTCATCGGCCCGAATCTGGCCCGTCGACCGGGGACGTGCCACCGGGGCCGGCGTCTTCCTCCGCGGTCTCCCCGCCATCCTCCCCGGGTTCGGCGTCCGGGCGGCGGAATCCGGCCCGGGCGAGCCGCGGCGCCACGAGTTCCGCCTGCGCCCGCAGCCAACCGAACCAGACCACGTCGCCGGATCTCAACGTCGTGCCGCTCGACACGGGTTGTTCGCGTCGGCCGCGGCGATGCACGAGGGCGAGGGCAGGGAACCGGCGGTCGGCCAGGGCCTCGATCTGGGAGACGCGCAACCCGGCCACGCCCTCGAAGATGAGAGGTTCGATCTCCACGCGGTCGCGCCGGAAGTGGTGCGCCCAGCGCTCGTGGTCGAGCCCGAGTCCGAACAGTACCGAGGCACCGCTCTCGTCGACCTGCTCGGGCCCGACTCCCGGCGTGAGCGGGTCGATGGCCACGAGGCGGCTCACCCCCGGACAGCTTTCCTCGACGCGCTTGGCGATGAGCAGGTTCACGCCTTCGTTCGGCGTGAGGGCGACGACGGCACGGCGCGATTCGACCCCCGCTTTCAGGAGCGTGCGCGACTCGTTCGCGTTGCCGAGCACCACGCGGAAGCCGTCGCTCTCCGCCGCCCCCGCCTCCGTCGGGTTCGAGTCGATGAGCACGATCGGCGCCTCCCCGCCGCGGGCGGCGCGCAGGGTTCGGGCGAGCGCGCGTCCGACGGGATTGGCCCCGACGACCGCGAACCCGTGGTTGGACGGTTTCCTTACCCCCAGCAGACGCGCCATGAGCCCGCCCGTCCCGCCGAGGACGATGACGGTGACGGCGATGACGAGGAAGACCATCGCTCGCAGCTGGTTGCCTTCCGTCTCCATCCCGCTGTGTGCGAGTTCCGCCGCGAACAGCGAAGAAACGGCGAAGGCGACGATGCCGCGCGGCGCCAGCCAGGCGAGGAAGGCCTGCTCGTTGCGGCGGAGGCCGGCGCCCCAGGTGCAGAGGAGAACGCAGAGGGGGCGGACGACGGCGACGAGCACGATCACGGTCACGACCGCGCCGGCTCCCAGCGCCCGCACGTCGCCGAGGTCCACCGCCGCCGACAGGAGGACGAAGAGGAGTCCCACGAGCAGGAATGTGAGCTGCTCCTTGAACTCGACGAGTTCGCGCACGTGCCGGGGCCCCATGTTGCCGACGACGAGTCCGGCGATGGCGACGGTCATGATGCCGCTCTCGGGCAGGATGGCGTGCGAACCCTGGTAGAGCGCGAGGACGCATGCGAGCGTGAAGATGTTCCGCAGGTCCGAGGGGATCGCGCGCCGCATCCTCAGGAGTCCGCCGATGATGAACCCTCCCGCCACGCCGATGACGGAGCCGAGGCCCAGGCGCGTGAGGAGGCCGAGGAAGCCGGCCCCGACATCCCCCGCCGTCGACGCGAGCGCCAACTCGAACGCGACGACCGCGAGGATCGCCCCGACCGGATCGATGAGCACGCCCTCCGCCTCGAGGATCGTCCGCAGGTTGTTTCGCAGGCGAATCCGCCGCGTGAGCGGGTTGATCACGGTCGGACCCGTGACCGAGACGAGTGCGCCGAAGAGGAGCGCGATCCGGAAGTCCCAGCCCAGCGCGAGCATCGCCGTGACGGTGGCCCCGGCGATCGTGATCACCGCCCCCAGCGTGATCAGCCGACGGATCGTGAGCGCTTCCCGCCGCAGGCGGTCGATGTTGAGTTGCAGCGCCCCCTCGAAGAGGATGACGGCCACCGCGAGTCCGACGATGGGGTTGAGGCCCTCGCCCAGCGTATCGGGCCGCACGATGTTGGCGACCTCGGGCCCGAGGAGGATGCCGGTCGCGAGCAGGAAGAGGATGCCGGGTACGCGTACATGTCGTGCGAGGGACTGCGCGACGACGCCCGCGGTGATGGCGAGGGCGAACGTGAGCGCCGGATCCTGGAGGTTCACGAGGTGGCGGTTCGCTCGGTCGCGAGGATGAAGTTCGTGAAGCCTTCGTCGTAGTCCGAGAGGCCGTTCTGCCCCGTGAGCTTCATGCGGGCGTTGTAGGCGTTCTTCATCATCGGACCCACGACGCCGCTGACCGGGCCCTCCGCCGGGTGGCGCACGGCGAACGCCTGCTTCAACTCGTCCCGGAGTCCGACGTCGGCGAGGAGGTCGTTGTAGGCGGCGGCTTCCCGCTCCGCCAACACCCAGAGTTGGCGGTCCAGCCGCTCGCCGTGGGCCGACTGCTCGAGAACGGGCTCACCCGAATGCACCAGGGCGAAATAGCCGAGGACCTGCGCCTCGACTTCCTTCAGGTATCCCTTGCGGTGGCAGAACTCGTGCGCGATCACATGGGGTTCGAAGATGCCCGTGCTCCTGAAGATCGCGACATCCCCCGTCAGGGGGTCCGCCGCCCCGAGCGCGAAGGGGAAGATGATCTGCGCGAGCATGAACTCGCGGACCTGCGCACTCGTCTCCAGACGCTGGCCGGTGAGTTCCGCGAGGTAATCGGTCAGGCACAGGTCGACCTGTTTCGCCAATTCCTTCCGCGGGGTCTCCATCGGGGCGTAGTTCGCGTTCAACCGCTCCACCAGACCTTCGACGTCCTGTCTCCGCTCCTCCTCGGACGCCGGGGGCGGAGAGAGCGGATCGAAGCCGAAGGCCTCCTCGAAGTCCACGCGGCGGGCGTCCGCCCGAACCGCCCAGTCGATGAGCGCGCTCCCCGCGTACACGCCGAGGGCCGCCGCCTGCACGGCCCGCCCGGCCGGGCTCAGGCCGAAGAGCACCCGGGCCGCCACGGGGGCGGCGAGAAGCAGATCGGAAGGGGCGACCGGGAGGTACGTCGCCAGGTTGGGGATGCGGAGTCTGTCCATGGGTCCTCGCTCGCGGGTCGGTGGACGAAAGTTCGGGATCGGCGGGCCGGGTGCAACCGTCGGGGCCCGCGCGGCGTCCCACTCCTGTCGGAGGTCGGGACCGCTGGCGAGTATGAGCGCCAGTATGAGAGCCAGTGCGAGAGCGGGCATGAGAGCGGGCATGGGAGATGGAGGCGGGTACATGCGTCGAGGCAGGCCGGGATCGTTCATCGCCCTGTTCGGGATCGTCCTGGGCGGGATGCCCGTTGCCGCGCAGGTTGCCGCGCAGGAAATCAAGGTCGGGGGCCAGGTCACCTTCGGCGACGACGCGGATTTCGGCATCGGCCCGCGGGCGGAGGTGTCGCTGCCCTGGATCGCTCCCGGCATCCGGGTTGCCGGGTCCTTCGACTACTTTTTCCCCGATTCGGGTCTCGGCGACCCCGGCGGCGACTACGACTACCGGGAACTCAACTTCAACGTTCTCGGTGACATCTCGCTCCCCGATGTGACGAACCTCGTCCCCTATGTCGGCGGCGGGGTGAACGTGGCGTGGGAATCCGTCCCAGCGGACGGGATGGAGGGTCCCGAAGAGCGACTCTTCGGGCTGAACGTCGTGGCGGGCTTCCGGTTTCCGCTCGTCGGGTTCACGCCCTTCGTCGAGGCGAGGTACGAACTCGAGGGGGGACAGCAACTCCTCGTGGCCGGCGGCATCCTTCTACCCTAGAAGGCTCGCTAGAAGCGTAAGCCGCCGCCGGCGCTGAACGCCCACCTCGATCTTTCGCTGTCGGCGATCCCTCCGCCGAAGCGGTAACCGAGGTTGAGATTCGTCACCTGCGCGAACGAGGACAGCGGGGAACCTCCGAACACGGTCACGCCGATGTTGCCTCCGAGCCTCGAATCCTGATCGGGATACCACGCTCCTCCGTAATCGACGAAGGCGCCTATGCCGATTCCGGTCAGATTGACGAAATTGTCGACGAGATAGGAGCGATGTTCCAGCGTCGCCTGAAGCGTCCGAGTACCGATGAAGGCGTGCGGTCCCCACAGGCGGGGGAGGATCTGGAAGCCGATGTCGTGTTCGGATCCGGGCCGGGGCGACTCCTGGACTCCGCCGATGGCACGCAGGAACGTCGTATTGCGGTCGGTCGTACGCACGGCCGCCGTTCCGCTGCCGTACACGTAGCCGGAATCGAGGCCGGCGGAGTTGAACAGTCCGCCGCCATCGACGTAGCCCTTGAGGATCGCCGAGCCGGCCCGCCTTCCGGAGGCGAGGCGAAGGCGCGCGCCGACCCCCGTGGACGCGTACCCGAGTGCCTCGTGCGCGAGCTTCACGGAAACGAACACTTCGTCGCTCAGGTCCTGGTCCTCCTCGGCGAAGCCGTTGAAGCGCTCCACGCGCTCGAACCGTGCGCGCCGCCACCGCACGAAGCCGCCGACCAGGCCGTAGACCGAGTCCGGAACGGTCGCATAGAGGCTGTCGACATTTACGTCGGGATGCTCCAGCCGCATGTGCTCCTCGTGGCGGACCTCGAGCGTCGCCCCCACGCGCAGGAACCCGCGTGCGCTGGCGATCGGGGCGAGCGTGCCCGTGAAGCGGTTGATCAGCGCGCGCCGCCGCCACTCGGTCGTCTGGAGTTCGTCCGGGTTGTCCCGGCGGTACTGCGGGATTCGTCCCTGGAAACTCCGCCCCTCGTAGTAGAACGCGGAGCGGTCGGAGAGGGAGCGGAACGGGTTCGCGACGGTCCACAAAATGACGTCGCGGTCCGACAGGTTCTGCCACGTTCCGCTGGCCAACAGGCGGGTCGACCCCACCCGGTTGGACGTGAGTCGCAGGTCCATCCCGTCGCGGTCCGTCTCCCGCACGTACCACACGCGCATCGCGTTGCCGGTGCCGGCGAGGTTGATCTCCGTGACGCCGAAGGTGCCGGTGACGGTGCCGTCCGCCGCGAGCCGGCCGGTGAATCGGGGCTGCAGGCTCCACGCTTCGCGCGTGCGTACGTCCAGCGCCAGTTTGCCATCCTCGAGCCGCGCCGTGTCCACGCGGACCCGGTGAAAGAGGCCGAGACGGCGGAGATTGCGTTCGCTCTCGGCGGTCAGCAACGAGTCGGCCGACGATCCGGCCCCGAGGAGGAGTTCGCGACGGATCACCCAGGCATGCGTCATCGCGTGCAGCCCGTTCCCGAGACGGTAAATGAAGTTTCTCTCCGCATCCTCGGGGAGAAACACGTCCCGCCGGGTGATGATGACGGTGTCGATGATGGCGCCCGCGCCGTTCGCCGTCTCCGTCGCGGATGGGGGCTCCTGCGCCCGCGCCGGGGGCGTTGCAAAGAGCCCCAGCAGGCACAGGAGCCGGACGACGTTCGCGCCCCGGGACGGAGCAGGGCGAGTCCCCCTTTCCGGGAGGGCCGCGGACGGAATCATGGGGCCGGAAGGTACGTTCGCCCGGGGTTCACGGCCACCGGACATCGTCGCGTCTCGCCAGCCCCGGCTCGTCGCGGAAACGGGCCGCGATTTCACCCAACGTGATTCCCAGGTCGGGATGCCGGAACCCCGGCGCCACATCCGCAAGAGGCACCGCCAGATGCGCCCTCGTCAGGATCTCCGGGTCCGGGAGCCGCAACTCTTCCTGGTCGACGACCAGACCCTGCACGGCGGCGATGTCGATGTCGATCGTGCGGGGGGCGTTGGGGTCCGCGGTCCGGATGCGTCCGAGGCGGCGCTCCAGCGGCCGGATGACCTCGAACTTCAGGTCTCCCGGGGAGAGGTCGGTCGTGATGCGCACCGCGGCGTTCAGGAAGCGGGGCATCCCGGCGTTCCCGACGGGGTCCGCCTCGTAGATGGGCGAGGCTCCCTCGATGCCCAGCAGTTCATCGAGCGCTTCGAGGGCCGCGACCATGTGCCGCTCCGGGTCGATGTTCGAGCCCAGCGTGAGGAGCGTCGTTCGGGGGTAGGCGCTCACGCGTAGTCCGCCGCCGTTCGTTCGACTTCGACACCCACCGAACGCGCGTAGCGCAGCGCGCCGGGCTTCTCCACGCGGACCTTTGCCCGCGCCGCGCCGAAATCGACGACCGCGATCCGCGCGATCTGGTGCGCGAGCGCTTCCACGAGATACGGCTCGGCGGTTTCGACGTGCGCGATGACGCGCTTCGTCAGCGTCCGGTAGTTCAGCACGTCCGCGACGTCGTCGGACTCGCCCGCGGCCCGCGCGTCCACGGAAAGGGACAGGTTGATCACGATGTCCTGTTTCTTCTCGCGTTCCCAGTCGTTGACTCCGATGATGCCCCGGACGAGGAGATCGCGGATGATGACCGTATCGGAGCCCGCCATCACTTTCCCCCTCCCGTCAGCAGATGTTCGCCGCCATCCACGTGGATCGTCGCTCCCGTCACATAGTCGTTCTCGGCCAGGAACCGCGCCGCGTGGGCCACGTACTCCGGATCGCCCGTCCGCCCGAGCGGGACCCTGCGGCCCTTCTCCCGCCACGCCGCGTCCTCCGCGGTCGCCCCGGGAGGCGGAAGAATCGGGCCGGGAACGATCGCGTTCGCCCGCACCTCCGCGCCCAGTTCGCGGGCCGTCAGCGCAGTCAGGTGCAGAAGCCCCGCCTTGCTGACCCCGTGGGGCGCAAACCCCTTCCAGGCTGCGATCGCCGCCATGTCCGACATGTTGATTATGACACCGGGCGCCCGAGGTTCCCCCTGGCTTCCGATCCGCCCGGGCACGGAGCGCATTCGGACGGCGGCCCGCTGCGTCATCAGGAAGGGTGCGCGCAGGTTGAGCGCCTGCGCGGCGTCCCACTCCGCGACCGTCGCCTCGCCGAAGGGAGTGCGCTCGAAGCTCGCCGCGGAGTTCACCAGAATGTCGAGACGCCCGAACGCCGCGTCGAACGCCTCGAACAGGTCGTCGATCTGCTCGGGAAGCGAGAGGTCCGCCGCGGCCGTCGCGGCGCGGCGCCCCAGGGCCCGCACCTCGCTCGCCGTGCGGTCGGCCGCTTCGTCGGAACTCCGGTAGTGGATGAAGACGTCGCACCCGGCCTCGGCCAGACCCAGCGACAGCGCGCGGCCGAGCCGGCGCGCGCCGCCCGTCACGAGTGCGACGGCGCCCTCGAGTCTCACGGCATCTCTCCGTTCACGAGCATCTCCCGGCGAGGCTGGGTCCCCCGGCGGGTGGTCCCCGGGGGCGTGCTTCCCCGGACGCCCGGCGCCGGGGAAGCCGGAATGTACAAGCTTCGAGCGCGAATGGGGCATTGCACGCGGAGGCGGCGGGCGCCCCATTGCGGCGCACCCGCGGCGGGCGCGGGGGCGTACACCGGGAGAAGGCGCGTGAAGGCGATCTGGTACGAGAAAACCGGGCCGGCGGCGGACGTGCTCCGCTTCGGGCGGCAGGACGCGCCCGTACCGGCGGCGGGAGAAGTCCGGGTGCGGCTGGCCGCCTCCGGAGTGAATCCGTCGGACACCAAGCGGCGGGCCGGCTGGATCGGACTGTCGATGCCTCATCCGCGCATCATCCCGCACTCCGATGGAGCGGGGACGATCGACGCGGTGGGGAAGGGGGTGGAGGGGGTGGATGAGGCCCGCGTCGGCGAACGCGTCTGGCTGTGGAATGCCCAGAGCGGCGGCCGGCCGTTCGGTACGGCGGCGGAGTACGCGGCGGTGCCGGCCGCACAGGCCGTGCCGTTGCCGGACGGTGCATCCTTCGCGGACGGAGCGGGCCTCGGAGTGCCGGGCTGCACGGCGCACTACGCCGTGTACGGGGACGGCCCGGTGGGCGGCAAGCGGATCCTGGTGCAGGGAGGCGCCGGGGCCGTCGGCCACCTGGCGGTTCAACTCGCCACTCTGGGCGGCGCCGAGGTCATCGCCACGGTGAGCAGCGCCGCCAAGGCCGAAGTGGCGCTGGGCGGCGGCGCGCGGCACGCGATCGACTACCGGCGCGAGGACGTCGCCGATCGGGTCCTGGACCTCACGGATGGGGCAGGCGTGCACCGCATCATCGAGGTGGACCTCGCCGCGAACCTCGAGACGGATGTCGCGGTGCTGCGGGAGAACGGCGCCATCGCGTCGTACTCGTCAACCTCCGGCCCGGAGCTGTCGCTCGCCTACTATCCGCTCGCCTTCAAGGATCTGCGCATTCACTTCCTGCAGGGATACCTGCTGCCCTCCGCCGCCCGCCGCGCCGCGGTCCGGGATCTCACGACCTGGCTCGCGGCCGGACAACTCGAGGTGCGGGTCGCCGCCACGTTTCCTCTCGCGGAGACGGCGTCCGCCCACGAGGCCCTCGAGTCCGGCCGCGCGGACGGGAAGATCCTCGTCGAGATCTGACAGCCCGCGGCAAGGCTCCGCTCCGCTCGAGCAAGCGAGCCGGCCGGGCTCTACTGGATTCGTTCGAAACGCAGATCCCAGACGCGTCCCTGGCTGAGGCTCGCCTCCGCGATCCGCCCCGTATCGTCCCGGCGGAAGATGAACGTGCTGCCTCCCTGCCTGAACGCGTCGCGATACACCGGCGCCAGCGACTGGCCGTCCCCGTACCGGTCCTTCAATACGAGGCCGCCGTCCTCGACCTCGACCCAGTACGTCACTTCCGCCTCGTCGCTGTGGTAGGCGCCCGCGTAGGCGGCCAGGTCCGCGGCGGTGGGCTCGAACCCGTCCACGGGTTCTATCCTCACGCCGTCGGCGACCGGCGTGTCCATGGTCGCCCCGGGCCTCGCGCCGCTGCCGGCCGGACCATCGAAGACGATGGAGACGCCCGCCGGGGAGGCGAACTCCGTCTCGCTCACGGCCGCGAGGGACATCCCGCCCGGCCCTCCCACGCGGAGGGAGGCGCCGTCCGCCGTCAACTCCATGAACTGACCCGTTCGCGTATCGCGGAATCCGCCGGCGAAAGCGGCGACGCGGGCCGGGTCGACGTCCGCGCCCGCCGGCTCTTCCGACGCTTCCTCGCCGAGCGCGTCGCCGAGGTAGAGTTCGGCCACCGCGCGGGCGAGTCCGCCGGGGTTGGCCTCGCCCACGTTGCACATCACCGACACCGCGAGCCCGTGGTCCGGGAAGCGGGTGAGGAAGCCCCTGTACGCCGCGGTTCCTCCGGAATGCTGGACCTCGCGCACGCCCTTGTATTCGCCGACGAAGAGTCCGCCCGCATAGCTGATCTGCCGACCCGAATCGAGCATCCCCTGCTCGTGCATGAGCCGGATGAACTCGGGCCCGCCGACCTCGCCGGTGTCGAGGTTGCGGGTGAAGCGAAGAAGGTCGCCGACGGTCGTGAGCAGACCGCCATTTCCGTGCACGTTCTCGAACGGCATCAGCATGTGCCATTCACCGTCATCGCCGCGCCGGTATCCGATCGAGCGCTCCTCCACGATCTCGGTGAAGTCGTCCCGCCACTGCGTCTTCGTCATGCCGAGAGGCTCGAAGATCCGCTCCTGCGAGAACTCGTCGAAGGTCTGTCCGGTTACCCGCTCCACGAGCATCGCCTGGAGGTTGTATCCCGTGTTCGTATAGGAGTAGTAGCGGCCCGGCTCGTAGTTGAGGGCGCGCTGGCGGCTCGCGATGTCGAGCGCGTGCTTGTGCGTGTGGATCCGGGTCGTCCGCGCCCAGCCGTGGATGCCGGCGACCGATCCCCAGTCGCGCAGTCCGCTCGTATGATGAATGAGCATCCGCACCGTGATGGGCTCGCCGTAGTCGGGCATCTCGGAGAAGTACTCCCGGATGTCGTCGTCGAGGTCGATGCGTCCGTCCAGCGCCAGCAGAATCGTGGCGGCCGCGGTGAACTGTTTCGAGACCGAGCCCGGCTCGAACACGGTCTCGGGCGTGTTCGGCAGGTCCCACTCGAGGTTCGCCATGCCATACGCGCGGGCCATGACCTGCTGCCCATCCCGCGAGACCGCGAAGGCGCACCCGGGGCCGTCCGCAGCGCTGTAGTCCGCGAATACTGCGTCGAGCGCCGCGAGTTCGACCGCGCCACCGGGCGAGTCTTCCGGGGGCGCTTCCGCGCAGGCCAGCCCTGCGGAGAGGGGAAGGATGAGTGTCCAGAGCCGTGTCTTCACCGTCTTCCTCCTGACTGATTGCCGGCACTCGCCTCGTCACCGGCCGACGCTGTCTGCGCTGCCGAAAGTGCAATGTCGGTTCCCGCACCCTCCCCGTCGAGGTCCGGCGAGCGAGCCCGTCGCCGCGGCAGGCTCCGCGCTCCCATGCGCGGCCGGATCTCAGCGCACGATATCGATGACCCCGGCGTTCGCCTCGATGCGCACTGTGGTCCCCAAATCGGCCGAGCGCGCGCGGATGTCCTCCAGCAGGGTGCGGGCCGCTTCACCTTCGAGGAGATACGGCTGGGACAGGGCGTCTCCGCGCCCGGCGATGGGGAGGATGTCCAGCCGCGTGGCGCCTTCCGCCCCCATGTGCAGGCGGACCGCGATGTTGTCCATCCAGTAGTCGTGCCCGTGCCCGAAGATGAAGTTCCCCATCGAATAGACGATCGGCTTGCCGTCGCGAACCTCGATCCCGCGCGGGACGTGGGGATGATGTCCGAGGATGGCGTCGGCCCCCGCGTCGAGGACCTCGTGCGCGAACGCTCGCATTCCCGGGTGCACGTCCTGGCTGTTCTCGATCCCCCAGTGGAAGCTCACCGCGACGAAATCGACGCGGTCGCGCACGCGGGCGATGTCTTCCCGAATCAGGAGCGGGTCCATGGGGACGACGCCCGACTGGCTGGGCGTGGCGAAGGAGGATCCCCCGTCGTTCACGAACTGGGCGTAGGCGAGAAACGCGACCCGGAGTCCGCCGCGCTCGACGATGTACGGGCGCCGGGCATCGGCGAGGTCGCGTCCCGTCCCGGCGTGACCGACTCCCGCCCGGCGCAGGTGGTCGATCGTGTCGAGCAGCCCTTCCCCCTCGGCGTCGAGCGAGTGGTTGTTGGCCGTCGCCACGATGTCGATCCCTGCCCAGGCGAGGGCGTCGGCGAAAGCCGAGGGGGTGCGGAAGGCCCCGCTCCAGCGGGCATCGTCCGAGAGCGGCGTCTCCAGGTTGGCGAAGGCGATGTCCGCGTCACGCAGGAGATCCGCCGTGCCGTGAAACGGATAGCGCGCCTCTTCCTGCCCATCTTCGAAGGAAAGGTCGTAGTGATGGGCGCGAAGGTGGTGCGCCTCTTCCGTGATCAGGGTCGTGTCGAGCGCTGCCTCGAGAACGTCGCGGGCCTCCGGAGTCGCGGCATACGGGACGCGGATCCAGCCGTCGTCCCGGTGCCAGAGGACGTTGCTGCGGCCGGCCGGGGCGGCGTCGTAGTACATCCCCGGAGCCTTCGTCGTCCGAGACCATTCGATGTCTCCGACCGCGAGGATCGTAATCTCCTGGCCGGGAAGAGGTTGGGGTGCCGCGGCTGCCGACGCGCAGCCCGCCGCGAGGAGTGTGCGGAAGGTGTATTCCCGGAATGTGGGCATCTGGCGTCTCCCGTTGCAGGACTACTCGGTCGGTGCCGCGGCCAGGATCACGGTGGGGTCGAGCGCGCGTCCGGCGCGCACGACGGTCCGGATGCGCCTCGTGTTGCGGATGTCATCGAGAGGATCCGCGTCCAGAAGCACGAGGTCGGCCTCCAGCCCCGCCTCGATGGCGCCGCGGTTCCCGTCCTCCTTCAGAATCCGCGCGTTCTCGAGCGTCGCGGCGGACAGAACCTCTCGCGCGGGCATGCCGGCTTCGACGAGGAACTCCATCTCGTGGTGGAGGGAGGCGCCCGGCGCAACTTGCGGTTCCGGCGCGTCGGTCCCGACGAGCAACTGCACCCCGGCGTCGTGGAGCATGCCGGTCAGCCGCAGGTATTTCTCCCACGTTCCCTCGCGCACGGAAACGGGCGCCGCGCCCCAGTCCAGGCTTCGCCGCTGCCGGTCCTCGTCCCAGAACGTCTTGAGGCGGGCGGGCATGGGGTCATGGTCGGGGTGCCCGTACACCTCCGGGAGGTCCATGAAGAGGAGCGTGCCCCAGAAGACCATGAGCGTCGGGTCCACGCGCGTGCCGTGCTCGGCGATGAGATCGACGAGCCGGCGCGCCTCGTCGGAGTCGAGGTTGATCGAATGGCGGTCGTCGGGGTCGTCGAGGAGGAAGTTGGACACGGTGTAGATGTGCTCGATGCAGTCGATTCCGTCACGGACGGCGTCCGCCGTGTGATAGTCGAGAAGGTGTCCGCTCACGACGAGGCCGTGCTCGTGGCCGGCTTCGATCACGCGGCGCCCGACCTCCCGCGCGGCGCCCACGTAGATCTTGAGCGTCTTCACGCCCCACGCCGCCATGTCCGCCACGAAGGGGTCCACATCGGCGGGACTCGCCAGATGCCAGCCGATGTCGGGATGCCAGGGCGGGTTGCCGTCGATGAGGAAGCTGCAGCGGAAGACGTTCGGCGCGATCTCCGGGTGGTCGTCGGCGTAGCGCTCGATGAGACGCTGGGCGGGGACGTTGTCTCCCGTGCTCCGGATCGAGGTCACCCCGTGACCGAGGTAGAAGGGGAGGACCTCGTCGCCGGTCATGTGCGACTGGTAGAGGATGTGGGTGACGTGAACGTGCGCGTCGATGAGCCCGGGGAGGACGAAGAGGCCGGCGCCGTCGATGCGCGTCGCGCCCGCGGCGGCGTCGGAATCGGCGTTCAACTCGGCGGCGGGAGCGACGGCTTCGATGCGGCCGGCCCGGACGAGGACGCTCGTGTTCGGGCGCATGGCGCCGGCCCGGGCGTCGAAGACGCCGGCCCGGTCGATGAGCAGCGGGGGAGCCGTCCCGGGCGGGTCGCCGGTCGCCGGCGCCCGTTCCGCCCGCCGGGCGTCTCCGCCGCAGCCGAGCGTGAGCCCGGCGCCAGCCAGCGCGGCGCCCCGCACGAAGTCGCGGCGGTCGATGGCGGCCATAGCTCTGAGGATCGTCCACGGCACTCGGCGGCGTCAAGGCGGTGCACGGTTCACGCGGCGGTTCACGCGGCGTGGGGTCGGTCGCGTTGATAGCGCGTTGCGTCCGCGGCGATAGGTTGTGTCCATGCCCGCTCCCTCCGCCCGCTTCATCGTCTCCCCCACCGCCGCCGCGCGCTTCGACGCCGCGCGGAAATGGCTCGGCGGGCAACGGGCTGCGGCGGGCGTGACGGTCATTGGCGAGACGCTGTCGGGGCCCCACGAGTTGCTCTTGCGCGGAGCCCGGACGGCCGGGGCCGCGATGGGCTGGCGCCGCACCACGCTGCGTCTCCTGGCCGGCGACCTCGCGCTCTCGCGACTCGCTGACGATGGGAGGGCGATAGGAGACGCCGTGGCTCGCGACGCCATCGTGGCACGGGCGCTCGTGGGGCTGGATCGGCGGAAACTCGGGCGCCTGGCGGCGGTGTCGGACACGCCCGGCTTCATTCGCGCCATGGGACGAGCCGTGGATGCGCTCCGCATGGCGGGCGTCACGCCGTCGGAGATGGCCGCCGTCGACCCGGACCTCGCCGCCTTTTCCGAAGCGGTCGAGGCGGAATGGCGGACGGCCGGGCTGGCGGATCAGGCCGGCGTGTTCAAGGCCGCGCTGTCGGCGCTCCGCGACCCGGAGTCCCGGCGGCGGGGAGTGGACGACGGCTTCCTGGTTCTGGACGCGCGGATCTGGACGGAACTGGAAGGGCGGTTCGTCGCGGCGCTCATCGGGCGGGGCCCCGATCTGCTTGCGACCGTGCCCGAGGGGGATGACCGCACACTGCGGGCGCTGGAAGAGGCGGGCGCGCGCCGATCCGATCCCCCGCCGACCGACGGGGCCGTGACCGGGGCGATCGGGCGCCTTCACTCGCACCTCTTCGGTCCGGCCCCGTCCGAATCCGGGGCGGACGATGCGGTCACCGTATTCTCCGCTCCGGGCGAGGGCCGGGAAGCCGTGGAGATCGCCCGGAGGCTCGCCGCGCTTGCCGAAACAGGAACGCCATTCGATCGGTGCGCGATCCTGCTCCGGCAGCCCGAAGACTATCGGCCATACCTGGAGGAAGCGCTCAATCGCGCGGGAATCCGGCCCTGGTTCGCGCGCGGCCTCCGGCGCCCCGACCCGGCGGGCCGGGCCTTTCTGGCCCTTCTCCGTTGCCGGATCGAGGACTACTCGGCGCTTCGCTTCTCGGAGTACGTCTCGATCGGCGAGGTTCCGGATGCGGGAGCTGACGCAGGTGCTGGCGCGGAGCGGGTGCCGCGGCGCTGGGAGCGGTTGCTCGTCGACGCGGCCGTGGTCGGCGGTCTGGATCGCTGGGAGCGGCGACTCGATGGTCACGCCGCGGAACTCGCATTCAAGCGCGCCGCGCTGGAGGCGGAGGACGCCGAAAACCCGCGCCTCGCGTGGGTCGACGGGACGCTCGCCGATCTCGCCTCTCTCCGGGAGTATGCGCTGCCGTTGCTGTCGGAGCTGTCCGGGCTGCCGTCGGAGGCCGGTTGGGAGAGCTGGCTGGGCGCGCTCGCCCCCCTTGCCACCCGCTCGCTTCGGCGGCCCGGCAGCGTGCTCGCCGCGTTGTCGGACCTCGCGCCGATGGGGCCTCTGGGTCCGGTGAAGCTGGACGAGGTCCTGCGCGCGCTCACGCCCCGACTCCTGGAGATCGCCGAGCCTCCGCCCGCGAACCGCTACGGCCGCGTGTTCATCGGGCCCATCGATGCGGCGCGGGGGCTCGTCTTCGATGTCGTGTTCGTCCCCGGCATGGCCGAGCGCGTGTTTCCTCCGAAGATCGGGGAAGACCCGATCCTGCTGGATGAGATGCGGCGCCGGCTGGCGCCCGGCCGGCTCGCGACGAACCGCGACCGCGTTCGGCGGGAGCGGCTCGCCTTCAGACTCGCGGTCGGGGCGGCGCGTAGGCAGATCGTCCTCTCCTACCCGCGCATCGACGCCATGAAGACCCGGCCCCGCGTCCCCTCCTTCTATGCACTCGAGGCGCTTCGCGCCGCGGAGGGCCGGCTGCCCGGCTTCGAGGAACTTGCACAGCGGGCGGAGGAGGTCTCCGATGCGCGGATCGGGTGGCCGGCGCCGAAATCCCGCGCGCAGGCGATCGACGAAGCCGAGTACGACCTCGCCGTGCTCGACGAACTCGACAAGCACGATCTCCGCGGAGAACGCGCCGTGAAGGCCGCAGGTCATCTCCTCCACTCGAACCCTCACCTCGCGCGTGCCCTCCGCTTCCGCGCCTACCGCTGGGAGGTGCCGCGCTGGACGTGGGCCGACGGACTCGTACAGCTCTCCGAGCGGGCGGCGGAAGCGCTTGCGGAGCAGTCGCCCGACGCGCGTCCGTACTCGGCTACGGCGCTGCAGCACTTCGCAGCGTGTCCGTACCGCTTCTACCTCCAGGCGATTCAGGGCCTGCGCCCGCGCGAGGAACCGGTCGGGATCGAGGCGCTCGACCCGCTTCAACGCGGCTCGCTCGTGCACCAGGTCCAGTTCGAACTCCTGACCCGGCTCCAGGCCGAAAGCACCGGGGACCGGCCCCTCCTTCCGGTGGGGCCGGAGAACGCCGCGCGGGTTTCCGAACTCCTCGAGGAGGTGCTCGAGAAGGTGGCGGGCGACTTCCGCGACCGTCTCGTGCCGGCGATCGACCGGGTCTGGGATGACGGCATTGAAGCGATCCGGCAGGACCTGCGGGAGTGGCTGCAGCGCGAGAGCGACAGCCGGTCGCCCTTCGAACCGTGGCGCTTCGAGCTCTCCTTCGGGCTCCCCCGGGATCCCAACCGCGACGCGCACTCCGTGGCGGAGCCGGTGGAGCTGGAAGTCGGACTGAAGCTCCGCGGCGCGATCGACCTGATCGAACGGACGCCGGCCGGCGTCCTGCGGGTCACGGACCACAAGACCGGCCGGCACCGGGCGAAGGCGGGAGCGACGATCCAGGGAGGCGAACTCCTGCAGCCGGTCCTCTACGCGCTCGCCGCCCAGAGGCTGTTCCCGGGACAGCGCGTGGAATCGGGCCGGCTCTACTACTGCACGGCGGATGGCGAGTTCCGGGACCACGTGGTGCCGCTCGACGACAGGGCGCTCGAAGCGGCGGGGGTCCTGAGCGAGATCGTGAGCGGGGCCTTCGAGGCCGGAAGTTTTCCGGCCCTTCCGCGGGAGGACGCCTGCCGCTGGTGCGACTACCGGCAGGTCTGCGGGCCCGACGAGGAACTCCGCACCCGTCGGAAGCCCCCGCCGGTCGACCTGCGGCGCCTGAGGGAGTACCCGTGACCCGGTCCGTCAGACTCGCCGACCAGGCGGCCCGCGATGCGATCCGGAACGACCTCGAAGACACGCTCTTCGTCGAAGCGGCGGCGGGGACGGGAAAGACGACGGCGCTCACGGGCCGGATCGTCGAGGTGCTGCGACACGGTCTGGGCACGCTGGAGGACATCGTCGCGGTCACCTTCACCGAGAAGGCGGCCGGCGAAATGAAGCTCCGGCTGCGGGCCGCGATCGAGGAGGCCCGGGTCGACGAGGAGGACGGGGAAGCCCGCGAGCATCTCTCGCGCGCGCTCGGCCACCTGGAACTGGCCCACATCGGTACGATCCATGGCTTCTGCGCCGACCTGCTGCGCGAGCGTCCGATCGAGGCCGGCGTCGACCCGGCGTTTCGCGTCGCGGCGGAGGACGAAGCGGGGCGTCTCCTCGATGGCGCCTTCGAGGGCTGGTTCGAGGGCGCGCTGGCGGACCCCGGCCCCGGCGTGAGAAGGGCGCTGCGCCGTCACTATCCGCGGAATTCGGGCGGTCCGCGCGCGGCCCTGCGGGCGGCGGCCGGCAGCCTCGTGGATCAGCGCGACTTCGACGCCCCGTGGTCCCGGCCCGAGTGGGACCGGGAGGCTGAACTCGACCGCGCGCTCGACCTCCTGCGGGAACTTGCGGCCTTCGCCCGGCTGGCCTCGCGCCCGGACGACTTTCTCACGAAGAACCTGCGCCACGTCGAACGCGGCGTGGGCGAAATCGAATTGAGGGAGAAGACGCGCGGACGCGACTACGACTACCTGGAAGCCTGGCTGCGGCCCTTCGTGCGCGCCCGCTGGCGCGGCTGGTTCTGGCGCGGCTTCCGCTCGCGGGATTTCGGGGGTGGACTCGCGAAGGCCGACGTCGTCGCGCGCCGCGACGAGGTTCGAACGGAAGTCGAGGGGATCCTGGCGACGGCCGATGCGGATCTGGCGGCGTACCTCCGGGACGAACTCTGGCCCGTGACGGAGCGATACGAGAGGGTCAAGCGGCGCGACGGGTGCCTCGACTTCGTCGACCTCCTGATCCGGGCGCGCGACCTCCTCCGCAACGATGCGGAGATCCGGAAGCACTACCGGCAACGCTTCACGCGGTTTTTCGTCGACGAATTCCAGGACACCGATCCGCTGCAGGTCGAGATCCTCCTCCTCCTGTGCGGCGAAGACCCGGAAGAGACGCGGCCGGAGCGCGTCGTGCCCGCGCGCGGCAAGCTCTTCGTCGTCGGCGATCCGAAGCAGTCGATCTACCGCTTTCGCCGGGCGGACGTGACGCTGTACGAGCGGACCAAGAGCCGCTTGGAGGGGGTGGATGCCCGGGTGCTGCATCTCTCCACGAGCTTTCGGTCGCAGCCCCGCCTGCAGGCCGCCGTGAACGGGGCCTTCGAGACGCGCATGAAGGGGAGCGAGGACGGCAGCCAGGCGGCATACGTCCCCCTCGAGCGCTTCCGGGCGGACACCGAAAGCCAGCCCGCCGTCATCGCCCTGCCCGTCCCGGAACCGTACGGACGCTTCGGAAAGATCCGGGGATTGGAGATCGAGGCATCCCTCCCCGTCGCGGTCGGCGAGATGGTGCGCTGGCTGGTCCACGAGTCGGGATGGGTCGTGACGGAACGGGAGCGTCCGGAGGAACCCGTCCCGGTCGAGGCCCGCCACATCTGCCTCCTCTTCCGTCGCTTTCAGAAGTGGGGAGAGGACGTGACGCGCCCCTATGTGCGTGCGCTCGAGGCCCGCGCCATTCCGCACGTGCTGGTCGGCGGCCGCTCGTACCACGATCGCGAGGAGGTGCTTGCCGTCCGGAACGCGCTCACGGCCATCGAGTGGCCGGACGATCGGCTGGCGGTCTATGCTGCCCTCCGGGGTCCACTCTTCTCGCTCGGCGATCGCGCGCTGTTCGAGTTCGGCGTCGACGCGGGCCCGCTGCATCCGCTCGCCGGGTGGGAGCCGGACGGCGGAAACCGGCATGACGGCCCGAACGGCGGCGGAACGGCTTTGAAGCCTGAACTGCGGGACGTGGCGGCGGTGCTCGGGCTCCTCGGCGATCTCCACCGGCACCGGAACCGGCGCTCGATTCCGGAGACGGTCCGGCGCCTGCTCTCGGCGGCGCGCGCCCACGCGGGCATCGCGATCTGGCCGACGGGCGAGCAGGCGCTGGCCAACGTCCTCCGGCTCGTCGACCGGGCGCGCGCGTTCGAGCGCCGGGGCAGCCCTTCCTTTCGGGCGTTTCTCGACCGCCTCGAGGACGAAGCCGAACGCGGGCAGTCCGAGGAGGCGCCGATCGTGGAGGAAGGGACCGAGGGCGTGAGGATGATGACGGTCCACAAGGCCAAGGGTCTCGAGTTCCCGGTCGTCATCCTGGCGGACATGACCTGCCCCGCGGCGCACGACCCGCCGTCGCGCCACATGGACGCCACCCGGCGCCTCTGGGCCCAGCGCCTCTGCGGCGCGACCCCGCGCGACATCCTGGACAACGCCGGGATCGAGCGACGCCGCGAGATGGCCGAGGCGGACCGGCTCGCGTACGTGGCGGCCACGCGGGCGCGCGATCTGCTCGTGGTGCCGGCCCTCGGAGACGGCCGCGATGGGGGCGGGGGATTCTCCGGAGAGGACGGCGAGTGGTGGCTCGAGTCACTGAATCCGGCGGTGTACCCGCCCCGCGGGGCGCGCCGAGGGCCGTCCTCCGCCGAGGGCCTGGGAGTTCCGGCTTTCCGCGACGAGTCCGTTCTCGACCGCCCGGATGGGAAGGGCGGTCAGCGTCCCACGCCGCGCGACTCCGTTGCGCCGGGGCTGCATGCCGCTGAGGCGGGAACGGACGTCGTGTGGTGGGACCCGGCCGCGCTCGACCTCGACGCAGATCCGCGCGCGGGCGATCGCCAGCGCCGATTGCTCGAGGTCGAGAGAGAGGAACAACCCACGCTGGATGTCGAGGCGGGGCGCGGCGCGCACCGGGAGTGGCAGGCGTCTCGCGCGGCGAGGCTGGAGGCGGGGGCGAGCCGGGCGATGTCGGTCACAACGGCCGGGGCGATCGCGCGTCGCGCCCGTGAAGCTGCCGAAACCGGCGACGCGCCCCACTCCGACATGCGTGTCGCCTGGGTCGACGTGCCACGGCCGGAAGCCGAGGGGCCGGACGGGGCGGGGCGTCCGGGAGGCGAGCGTTTCGGCGATCTCGTCCACCGCATACTCGCCGAGGTTCCCCTCGACGCCGACTCCGGCGCGGTCGAAGGACTGGCCGGAACTCTGGGCCGGACGCTGGGAAGTCCCGTGACGGAAATCACCGCGGCGACGGCTCTGGCGGCGCGCGCACTGGAACACGAAGTGCTCGACCGGGCGCGGGCCGCCCTGGCCTCGGCGCCGGGCGCGGTCCATCGCGAAGTCCCGGTCTACCACGTCGAGGATACCGCGGCGCCGGAGGGGGATCGGGAGCGGGATCGGGAGCGGGGCGCGACCATCGTCGAAGGGGTCGCGGACCTCGCCTTCCGCGAGGTCACCGACGCCGGCCCGCGCTGGACCGTCGTCGACTACAAGACGGACCGCCGGCGCGCGGGGCCGCGCACGGAATACGAGGTGCAGGTCGCCTGCTACGTCGAGGCCATCGGGCGGGTCAGCGGAGAACCGACCCGAGGGATCGTGCTGGCCCTGTAGGAGCCGGCAGGCCCATGCCGGGGGCGCCGCGGCGTTCGAGCGGCGGGTCCAGCAGCCCGTGGCAAAAGCCCGGGGCGGTCTCCTCCGGATTCCGCATGATGGCCCACACGAAGCCGGCCAACTCCCGCGCCACCGCCACCGCGGCGATCTGGCCGTTCCTCCTGAACGCCAGCCGGGTGAACACCTTGTGAAGCCGGTGCTGCGCCTTCCAGCTGTGCGCCACGACCTCCGGAGCCTGGCCCCGCTGCCGGCGGCTCAGCGCCGGTCCCCGCCTGGGCGGGAACCGGTAGCTCCACGCCGCCTGCACCAGCACATGCCGCACCCGGCTGTTGCCCGCCTTGGTGATCGCCCCCTGCCGCCGGCTCGCCCCGCTGGAGTGCTCGCTCGGCACCAGCCCTACGTAGGCCATCAGCTTGCCCGGGTTCTCGAAGCGCCGGAAGTCCCCGATCTCCGTCGCCAGCACCATCGCCGCGTGCGTCGAGATCCCCCGCAGGCAGCACAGCCGCCCCACCGCCTCCCGGTACGCCGGCTCCAGCGCCAACGCCTCGATCCGGCGGTCCAACTCCTCCCGACGGCCCAGCTTGTAGTCGAACAGCGCCAGGTACTCGCCGAAGACGAGCCGGTCCTCCGCCTCCAGCGCCTCGTCACGCTGAAGGGCGCGCAGCCACGTCACATGCCTGCCCGTCCAGTTCGCCCCCTCCCGGTACACCAGCCCCCGCCGCGCCAGGAACTTCAGGATGTAGTGCCGCGACTTCAGGATCTCCCGCTGAAACACCTCCCGGCAGCGCACCAGGTCCCGCACCCGCTCCTCCGTCTCCGACGGGACCCGTATCGCCACCAACTCCCCCGCCCGGTACAGCCGCGCCAACTCCGTCGCGTCCTTCCGGTCGTGCTTGCGGCGATCCCCCGGGCGCCGGGGAATCAGCGACGGCGCCACGATCTCGCACCGGTGTCCCCAGTCCCGGAGCGCCCGCTCCAGTACGTAACCCGCGCCGCTCGCCTCGTAGCAGGCCCGGATCTCCCCCTGCCGCGATACGCGCGCCAGCCACCGCTTGAGCCGCCCTGGCTCGTTCGGCAGCCGCTTCACCACCGTCGGCTCCGGCGCTCCCTCCGGAAGCACCGCCACCATCACCGTGTCCTTGTGAACGTCCATCCCGACGTACACCTTGCTCTGCTCATCCATGGGGCCGGTCTCCTGTCCGTTGCGATCTCTTGCATCGCATGTGGCGCTGGCACCTCCGAACACCGGGGCGCTAACCCACGGTATCCGGCGGGCGGCCGGCCCTTCCATACTTTCTAGGTGTCGTACTTCCGGCGGTGGAGTTCGGCTGCCCGGTCGGACCACTCCTTGAGCCGGATCCGTGCTCCGAGCCCCTTGCCGAGAGTGTCGAGGTCTTCGGAAGTCCATCGCGCCAGGTCGAGGTACGTTCGATAGCCCATTTCGTTCAACCGTGCCTCGAACGTGGGGCCGATCCCCTTGATGCGCGTCAGATCGTCACTCTCACCCGAGGCCCGCGCGCGCGCCCCTTCCGCAGCCGCCGGACGCGCATTGCGCCTGCGACCTTTGCGCGTCCGCGAGCGGCGGGTGCGTCGCGACGGTTCCGCCATCCCGCTCCCCTGGGGATCCAGCTTCGAGAGGCGGGCGTACAGGTGGTCCCGCTCCGCCTCGACCTTTCGGCGCGCCGCCTCGGATTCGAGCCGCGCACGCTCCAGCACCTGCCGTGCGTCCTGCTCGATGGCGGACAGGCGGTTGTCGAATCGACGCTTGAGCGTCAGTTCTCTTCCGGCGATCTGTCGGCCGCGCATCCACCAGCCGACCGCAAGACCGCCCAGCGCCGCCAGCATCGGCCCCAGAACGACGATCGGGATCAAGACGTCCATCATCTTCGAGCGGACTCCGGGTTCCGGCGTACTCCCACCGCGAGGTGACGCGGAAGGGGACCCCAATGTAGGGTCACGGAGGGCACGGCCCAACCCCGGCACGACCGGAAATCGGGACCGAATCAGCCGGTCGAAAGGAGAGTCCGATCGAAACGCTGCCGACAGGAAGGTTCGACCGGATCATGGCTTCCCCGGACATCGCCGCAGGTCTCGGGTGCGTGCTCGGGTCGTCTCGCGAGGGTCGGCCGATCACGGGTTTCCGCTTCGGCCGAGGGCCCGAGGCCGTGAGCCTGCTCGGCGGCTGCCACGCCGACGAACCGGTGGGTCCGCGCCTCCTGCGTCGTCTCGCAGGCTGCCTGGCGGCACTCGACGCGGAGGATCCGATGCTCACCCGCTATCAGTGGTGGATCATCCCGCACATCAACCCCGATGGCGAGATCCGCAACGCCCCGTGGCAGGATCCCGACGCGAAAGCGTACGATCTCGGACGGTACCTGGCGGGCAAGGTGCGGGAACTGCCGGGCGACGATGTCGAATTCGGCTTCCCGCGCGACGACGCCGATCCCGGAGCGCGGCCCGAGAATCGGGCGGCCTACGACTGGTGGCGCACCTGCGACCGACCGTTTGCGCTGCACGCCTCCCTGCACGGCATGGGGTTCGCCGCCGGCCCCTTCTTCCTCATCGATCGCGCCTGGGAGGATCGTTGCGAGGCGCTGAAGGCCGCATGCCGTGAGCGCGCACAGGCTCTCGGCTACTCGCTGCACGACGTCGAGCGTCACGGGGAGAAGGGCTTTTTCCGCTTCGAGCGGGGGTTCGCCTCGCGGCCCGACTCGAAACTCATGGCCGCCCACTTCGAAGCCCTCGGCGACCCGGCGACCGCGTCCCGCTTCTGGCCGAGTTCGATGGAAACGATGCGCTCCCTCGGCCGCGACACGCTCACCCTTGTCTCCGAGATGCCGCTCTTCATCCTCCCCGGCGCGGGAGACAGGCCGGGCCCGCCGGATCCGGTCGCCGAGCGCTGGAAGAGACGGCTCGACGGCTGGAGGAGCGATCTTTCCGCGGGGGCCGCGCCGGACGCCATCTCCGCAGATGCGAGGAAGCACGGGCTCGTCCCCATGCCGGTGCGCGACCAGATGACGCTGCAATGGACGTTCATCGCCGCGGGACTGCGTCAAACGCGCGCTCCCGCGGGCTGACGTCGCGAGGCGCCCGACGTCCGGGTTGCCTGTGCGGGGGCCGAAGAACAAGGTGATCGGCGTGAACAGGCGACTTCTACTCCCGATCCTCGCGGCGGCCGGCTGCAGCGACCTGGCATCGCAACCCGAGCGGGTGCCGGGCACGCTCGAGCTTCTCCCTGCCGATGCCATCGTTCTCGAGGGCGAGGCCGTCCGGTATCGGGCTCGGGTGCTGGACGAGAGCGGTGCGGCCTTCAGCCGCATCCCGGCCTGGGCGCCGCCCCGCTGGTCCGTGTCCGATCCGTCCGTCGCGGCGGTCGATGCGGATGGGGAGGTCATCGGCCTCGAGGGCGGCCATGAGACGCGGGTTACCGCGGAGGTGGCGAGCCTGCAGGCCGGAGCATGGGTGAGGGTGAACCCCGCCAGCGTGAAGATCGAGGCGGCCGCCGTGCATCTGACTCAGGCGGTCCAGACGCTGGAGGGAGACATCCCTTTGATCGCGGGCCGCTCAGCGCTCCTTCGAGTCTTCGTCACGGGCGACAAGACGAGCTTCTATCGGCCCCGCCCGCTGGCGACCTTCTACGAAGACGGCGCCCCGACCCATGAGATGCGACTGGATCCCGCGATGGACCGGATTCCCACGGCGCCCGATGAGAGCAGGTTGGACCGGTCTTTCAACGGAGTGGTCCCCGGGTGGGTCCTCCAGCCCGGCGCCGAACTCGTCGTGGAACTGGATCCGGATGGTCTCGTGCCGACGGTCCAGGGAAGCGGCCGGCGTGTGCCGGCGGAAGGACGCTTGAGGCTGGATGTGCTGGCAGTACCTCCAATGCACCTGACGGTGGTGCCGGTGTTGCACACGGGGGAGAGCGAGGCGGCGCTGACCTGGACCGAGGGGATGACGCCGACGAGCCCCGGGATCACCTTCGTGCGCTCCATCCTCCCCATCGCTGAACTGGAACTGACGGTACGCGAGCCCTATCGCACGTCGGCGGACCTCACGACCGCGGCAGGCTGGTTGGGGCTTCTGCGCGAGATCAGCGTGCTCCGGCTCACGGAGCGACGGCGGGACTACTACTACGCTGCCCTCGCGGCGCCTCCGGACGCCCCCTTCAAGGGGCTGGGCTACATCGGGCGGCCGATCGGAGTGGGCATACTCGATCTCGACACGTTCGCCCACGAGCTGGGGCACAACATGGGGCTCCGACATGCTCCCTGCGGCGTGGCCGTGAACCCCGATCCGGACTTCCCGTACGAAGACGGCTCGATCGGAGTCTTCGGATACGAGACGCGGCGCGGGAACACGCAAATGGTCGATCCCACCGAGTATTGGGACCTGATGACGTACTGCGACCCGAGCTGGATCAGCGACTATCATTTCATCAAGGCGTTGGAGTTCCGGCGCGAGCACGAATCGCTGATCCTGCGGGGCGTGGCTCCCGAGCCGACGCCGCAGCCGACGCTGCTCCTCTGGGGGAACGCCGGCGCAGCGGATCTGCTGCTGGAGCCCGCCTTCGTCATCGACGCGCCCCCGACGCCGCCGGCCGAGGAGGGTCCCTATCGACTGGAGGGGTTCGACACGGCTGGCCGGTCCCTGTTCGCCTTCTCCTTCAAACCGGACGAAGTGGAGTACGGGGGGGGACAGTTCGCCTTCGCGCTTCCCTACGAGAGCCGCTGGGGCGGCCCGGATGGACTGGACCGGGTCCGGCTGTCCGGTCCGGGAGGGGCCGTCGGGATCGAGCGTTCGGGAGGTCGCGCGGCGGCCCTGGTCCTGGACCCCGGCACGCGTCGTCTTCGCGGTATCGTGCGCGACCCGCGGGAGGCGCCTCCGTGGGCGGAGGGCATGGAGTTCATGGTCAGCGATGGAGTCCCGCGCGACGGGACCTCGCGGCCTCGGCAATGAAGGGATCGTGGCTCCGCGCCAGCCTCGCCGTGGCGCTGAGCGTGTCCGCCGGCATGGCGGTCGCCGGGCGCGCCGCCGCCGCGCAGACCTCCGTGGAGGTGCGGAGCGGCCTGACAGTCGGGAATCACACCTCCACCGCCGCGGGTCTCGAATGGGCTCCCGCCCTGTCGCACGAAATCCGGATTGCGAGGCAGCTGCGCCCTCGAGTCGCCATCACGGCGGGGTATGTCCGGACCGCCTTCGGCTGCGGGGAGGGGTTCTGCCGCGGGAGAGAGCCGATGGTCACCGGCCGGCACGCCGCTCTCGGTGCGGAGTTGTCGCAAGGCTGGCTGTGGGGCCGGGTCGGCGTCCTCTACGGCACAACGCGCGTCGGGACGGAGGGGGAGACCCCGCAGCCGGGTCCCGGTCTGGAGGCGGGCGCCGGACTCCGCCTTCGCCTCGGCCGCCTGCGTATCGGGCCGGGCGTGTCGTGGCGTCGCATGTCGGCCAACACTCCGTCGAGTAACGACCGCGCCGTTGCGCTCGGCTTCGATCTGGGCGTCGTATTCGTATTCGATTAGCTTTGTCTTTCCCACAGATCCCGGAGGCTCGGATGGGTCGCCCACACCGCCGGTCCCGCGCCCCGCGCCGCCGCTTCCATGCGACGGCGGCCGTCCTGACCGTGCTCGCCGGCGCCGTCCCCCGAAGCCATGCCCAGTCGCTCGATGACTGGCTGACCGTCTCCCGCGTCGGAGAGTTCGCGTGGTCGGTGAACGGCGAGCACATCTTCTACACGTCCAACGCCGACGCGTCCGGCACGCGGGCCATCTTCCGCGTGGGGTCGGACGGCTCCGGTCCGGAGCGCTTGGGCTGGCCGCCGCCGGGTGTCCGCCCGGAGCCCGCCCAGAGCCTTCAGGTATCCCCTTCGGGCGAAGAACTCGTCTTCGTCTCGGCGAAGTACTATCAGGGCTACGACAACCTCTGGCGCCTGCCCGCCTCGCCATCGGGGGGCGAGCCGAGGCCGGTCACCTTCAACGACGCCGTGATCGAGACCGCGCCGACGCTCTCGGCGGACGGCCGCACCGTGGCCTACCAGGTCCGCACGCCGGCGGGCCCCCGGATCTTCCTCCGTGACCTCGACGATGCGACGGCTTGGCCCCGACTCTTCACGCGGGGCGATGTGAACGAGACGTCGCCCCGCTTCTCGCCGGACGGTCGTTCCATCGCCTTCTCAAGCGCGGGCGACATCCGGATCCGGGGACTCGACGGCACCGAGCGTCGCGTCGTGGTGGACCCGGCGATCGGGGGCGGCAACGGCGGCTTCGCCTGGTCTCCGGATGGGACGCGGCTCGCGTTCACGAATGCGCGCAGCGGTTGGGCCCAGGTCGCCGTGGTCGAGGTCGCGAGCGGCGATGTCACGCCAGTCACGTACGAGGAGCGTGAGCACGGCGGCGTCTCCTGGTCTCCCGACGGACGCTGGCTCGCGTTCACCCGCTCCGACGCATCCGGTTTCTCGAACCAGGTCGTCGTCGCCCCGGCGGACGGAACGGGGGTGGCTCATGAGATCACGGCAGGGAAGGGGCGGCGCTCGCAGCCTCGTTTCTCGCCCGACGGCGACGAACTTGCGTGGATCGAGCAGTCGGATACGCGCACCCCGGACATCTGGAAGACCGCGTGGAAGGCTGGGGCGGAGGGCGAACGCCCGATCCAGGTCACGTACTCGATGGGACGGATCGACCCTGCGCGGCTGAGCGAAGCGGAGGAGGTCAACTACCCGGGGCCCGACAACCTGCCCATCCCGACGCTCCTCTACCGTCCCCGGGACTTCGATCCGTCACGCACCTACCCGGTGATCGTCCGCCTGCACGGCCACCCCGGGCAATGGAACCACTCGTTCGAGATGATGCGGCAGTACTGGATCCAGCGCGGGTTCGTCGTCGTGGCCCCCAACCCGCGCGGTAGCCGCGGCTTCGGCCAGGGGTTCCACGATCTGCACATCGCGGATTACGGCGGCGTCGAGTTCCAGGACGTGATGAACGTCCTCCCCTTCCTCGAAGGACTCGGCTACGTCGACATGACGCGGAAGGCGACATGGGGCGGGTCGGGCGGCGGCTACATGAGCCTCGTCATCGCCACGAAGGCGCCGGACGCCTTCCAGGCGCAGGTGATCCGGGCGCCGGTCTCCGAGTGGCGGCTCCTGGCCAATGACCGCTTCGCCGCCTCGGGCCGGCACTGGACGGCGAGCCGTACCCCTCGCCGCGAACGGTCGGAGTTCGGCGGGCCGTACGAGGAGATTCCGGAGGAATACGAGGAGAGATCGCCCGTCAACTTCGTCGACAACGTGCAGGTCCCGCAGTTGCTCCTGCAGGGACTCAGGGATGCCGCGGTCCCTCCGCGTCAATCGCAGGTGTGGGCCGAGCGCATGCGGGACGCGGGGAAGGAGAACCTCCTCACCTACATCGAGTATCCGGATGAGGACCACAGCCTGAGACGCTACAAGGCGACGGTCCGGGACATCCTCGAGCGTATGGACGCGCTCTTCACCCGCCATCTGAGGCTCGACAGGGAGTCCGCGCCATGAGATTCCGAATGCCGGTCCTGACAGCCGTCGCCGTTCTCCTCGCGGCTTTCCCGGCGTCCGCGCAGACGTACGATGTCCTCATCCGGGATGGGCGCGTGCTCGACGGCTCGGGGAACCCGTGGTTTCTCGCCGACATCGGGATCCGGGGCGACGAGATCGTCGCGGTCGGCGACCTGCGCGGCGCGACGGCGGATCGGGTCGTGAACGCGGCGGGAAAATACGTCACGCCCGGTTTCATCGCGCTCCACGAGCACATCGAGCCCGACATCCTCGACGGGTACGGCACGCTCCCCAACTACACGACCCAGGGCTTCACGACGGCCGTCATCAACACGGATGGCTTCAACTTCGGCGCGAGCGAGCCGCTTTGGCCGCTCGAGCGGGAGCGCGAACTCCTCGAGGCCGCGGGCACGGCGCTCAACCTGGCCCTTCTCGTCCCGCACGGGATCATCCGGAACATGGTGATGGGGACGGCGCCGGAAGAGGTGATGCGCTATGCCACGCCCTCGGAGATCGACCGCATGCGGGCGCTCGTCCGACAGGGGATGGAGGAGGGCGCGTTCGGACTATCGACCGGACTCGAGTACAACCCAATGCGGTATTCCTCCGAGGAGGAGGTGCTCGAACTGGCGAAGGAGGTCGCGCCCTATGGTGGTCACTTCCAGGCCCACATGAGGAGTCAGGGCCGGTATCCGAAGTGGCAGCTGCCGAGCCACATGGACCACCCCACGCAGCGTCATGTCTCGTGGATGGACGCGATCATGGAGATCCTCACCATCGGCCGCGCGGCGGGGATACCGGTGATGGTCGACCACATCCACCCCAAGGGCCCGCGGGAATGGGGGATGAGCAAAGTCACGACCCAGCTCATCAACGACATGTGGGAGGACGGCCACCCGGTCTACCTCAACATGCACTCCTACGAGGGTTACTCCGCCTACGTCACGCTCATGCCGCGCTGGGCGCTCATTGACGGAGAGGTGCCGGGGCAGAGCATGGCGGACGACTTTCCACCCGTCGAATACGGGGACATGCGGGCCAACCTCCGGGACCGGCTCGCGGATCCCGCCACGAGGGAGATGATCCGGCGCGACGCGGAGTACGAGATGATCCGCCAGGGGGGGCCGGAGAACCTCCTGATCACGGACTTCCCCGACAGATCACTGATCGGGAAGACGCTGGCGGAATTGGCCTCGGAGCGCGGGGAGACGCCGTTCGAGACGGCGATCTGGCTGCAGATGAACGGGTTCGACCGGCCGGGAGGCGTCTTGTGGATGGCGCAAGCGGTGGGGACCGAGGACATCATCGAGTGGATGGTGCAGGACTACACGGCGGTCACTCTGGACCGCGGCGGAGACCGGCCCGACATCCGTGACAACCCGGCCGTGCACCCCGGCCAGTACGGGACGTCCGGGCGTCTGATCCGCGAGCATGTAATGACGCGGGGGACGATCACGCTCCCGCATGCGATCCGCTCGCTGACGGGTCTCGCGGCCCAGATCCTTCGTCTGTCCGACCGCGGCCGGCTCGCGACGGGGATGAAGGCGGATGTCGTCGTCTTCGACCCTGAGACCATCCGAACCGAGGCCACCTACCTGGACCCGTTCGTCTTCCAGGAGGGGATGACGCACGTCCTCGTGAACGGCGAGTTCGTCGTGGACGGCGGGGCGCCGACGGACGCGCTTCCGGGCGAGGTACTGCGCCGCCCGGGATCGAAGGCGGCGGCCACGAGCGAACAGATGCCGGACTGACAGCACCCGACAACGGCGAAGGGGGCGGCGTGAAGGACGCGAATCGGCTTGTCGGTACTTCGTGGATCGTCTCTCTGATCCTGCTTGCGGCGGCGTGCGGGGCGCCCGGCGATGCGGCGCCGGGCGGCGGCGCGCCGATGGCGCTGGACCTCACCCTCGACAACATCCACCGCAACAATACGGGCGCGCGCGGCGTCTCCATCTCGCCGGACGGAGGTTACCTCGCGATCTCCGGCTCGGGGCCCGAGGGTGCGGGGCTGTATCTCGCCGCGCGCGGCGAGGGAGGCGGCTTCGGACCGCCGCGCTTCTGGCTTCAGGGCTCGAACGCGGCCTGGTCGCCGGGCGGCGACCGGATCGCTTTCGCGGCGGGCGGCCAAATCCGGGTGGCGGACGTCGGCGACGTCGAAGCGCGCCCCGCGATGGAGGCAATGGAGGGCGTGCGGGCGCCCGTCTTCTCGCCGGATGGGCGGATGATCGCCTTCTACTCGACGGCGAGCGGCCACCAGGACATCTGGCTCGTGCCGGCCGACGGCTCGGCCCCGCCGCGCCAGCTGACGGAGGCCGCGATGGCGCTCGACGATCCGCGCTTCGCGCCCGCCTGGCGTCCGGACGGCCGCGAGATCCTCTACGTGTCGAACGCTTCCGACTACTGGCACGACGACCTCTGGCTCGTCGACGTCGAGACGGGAGACCGCCGGCAACTCGCCCGCACGCTGATGGCGATGTCCACCCCCGTGTGGTCGCCGGAGGGCGACCGGATCGCCGTGTTCGGCACCGCAAAGGACGAGTACTGGTACGAGGACCTCTCCTACATCTACGTGATCGAGGATCTCGAGGCGGGCGCCGGGGCCTCCGAGCGCATTGTGGACATGCAGGTCCATGCGACCGACGCGGCGATGCGGCACGCCCCGTCGTGGTCGGCGGACGGCGCGTTCATCTATTTCCCCTACCTCGAACGCGGGACCGTCAACGTGTGGGCGGTGCCCGCCACCGGTGGCGTGGCCACGCGTGTCACGCACATGGAGGGGACGATCTCCAGCGTCAGCCACACGGCGGGCGCCGGGACCCTCGCCTTCGTCCACTCGTCGCCGACGCGGGGAGGGGAAGCGTACGCCGTGGACCTGGTCGGCGGCATCCCGGAGCGCCTCACCTCGTTCTCGCCATCCTGGCGGACCGTCGCGGCGCCCCGGGAGATCGCCTTCCCCAGCTTCGATGGGCTCCGGATCCAGGGTTTCCTCTATCGCCCGCCGCAACTGGAGGAAGGCGCCACCTGTCCGGCGCTCGTTCAGGTGCACGGAGGCGGGACGAATTCCTACCAGCAGGGCCTGAACCTCACCGAACAGTACCTCGCTTCGAAGGGGTTCGTGGTGCTCGCGATCAACTACCGCGGGGGATCGGGCTTCGGGCGCGAGTTCCAGGACCTCTCCGTCGAGGACTGGCTCTGGGACCAGGCGAGGGATGCGGGGGCGGCGGCCGATTTCCTGCGCACGCTCCCCTATGTGAACGGGAAGGTGGGGATCTACGGCGGCAGCTATGGGGGCAGCATGTCGCTGTCCGCGATCAGTCTGACCCCGGACAGGTTCGACGCGGCCGTCCCCATGCGTGGCGCCTACTCGAAGCTGAACACGCTCGAGTACACGGACCGGCTGGGAAAGATCTTCTCCATCACGGGACACGGCGGCACGCCCGAGGAGCGCCCCGACACGTACGCCAAGAGCAACGTCGTGTCGCGCATCGGCGACATCACGGCTCCCGTTCTCCTCATGCACGGGGAACTCGACCGCCGCGTGCCGATCCAGAACTTCGAGAACGCCGTGGCCGAATTCGAGCGGCTCGGCAAGAGCGTCGAGGTGAAGACGTACCCGGACGAAGCGCACGGTTTCCGGAACCCGGACAATCGTGTCGACACCTGGTCGCGCCTGGAGGAGTTCTTCACCCGGCACCTCGGCGCCTGCGCCACGGGCTGAATCCCGCCGGTCCGGAAACCACTGCCGCCGGCCCCCCGTAGGAAGTCACGGCGCGGGCGTTGCCGCGCCGGTCGAGAAATCCGGACGATGTTTGGGGAGGAGACAGGTGAAGAACCCATTGACAGCCGCCGTACTGAGCTTCCTGGTACCGGGCGTCGGCCAGTGGTACAACGGCAAATTCCTGCGCGGACTTTTCTGGTTGGTCGTGACCCCCGGCCTGTGGCTCGGAACCGGCGGCACGCTGGGCTGGATCTGCCACATCGTGTCGGCGGTCACCGCGTACAGCTACGCGAACCGACTGTACGTCCGCTGACCGATCAAGCCACGCGTCAAGCCACGCGTCAGGGCACCCGTTCGAAGCGGCCGTAGTAGTCCATCTCGACGCCCGTCACGCGGGCGGTGTCGTCGAGCATGAACGAGACGCCGATCCGGACGTCGCCGAACCACATGTCGAAGCGGTCGACGTGCCAGTGCTCGAGAGGCATCCGCACCGGACGTTCACGGCCATCGAACTCGGCCACGAGCCGCAGTACGCCGGTCGCTTCGCCGGCTCCGTTCGCCGACCCGTTGCCCGCTCCGTTACTCATCCCGTTGCGTTCGGCGCCTGCCGAGGCGCTCGCGGCCGGACGCTCGTGCACGCCCGGTGTCCCGTCCCACCGGCCCAGCCGGCCCTCGGCGGGCATGAGCGGCGGGATCGCTTCGTCCGTCAGGCGAATGCGCAGTTCACCGGCGTAACCGTTGCGGTAGGTCCCGACGTAGGCCTCGAGCGGCACCGACGGACCCTGGTCGAGCCGGGCCGCCTGCCGCGCCTCCTCCGCCTCGAAGATCCGGCGGTTCCCCTCGGCGACACTCTGTTCGAATTCCGCGTGCCAGTCGCGGCTTCGGAGTTCCTCCGTGCCCACGAAACGCGCCATCGCCCACTTCGTGAGCACCCACGGAAGCTCGGAGTTCCGGTTCGTCGTCGCCCACACGCCGAAGCCCTGTTCCGGCGCCAGCGCGATCGAGCAGTTGAACCCCAGCGCGTTCCCTCCGTGGCCTACGCCCGTAACGTCCCCGAACCTCCCCGTCGACCAGCCCATCGCGTACGCGCCCGGCCCTTCGAAGGGCATCCAGCTGCTCGGGTTCCGGATGACGGTGTGCGGCGCGTGCATGAGTTGGACGGATGATCGGGAGAGCGGCGGAGTCGGGTGGGTGCCGACGTGGAACCGCATCCATTCGGTGATCTCGTCCGCCGACGTGATCACGCCGCCCGAGGGCACGGTGACGTTCTCGACGTACTGCCAGGGCACGGGCTCCAGCGGCATTCCCGTGGTGGCCGCGTTCCCGATGAACCTGCGCTCGATGATCGCGTGCGGTTCGGCGTGGTTCGGGCTCGCGTTCGCGGGCGCCATGCGCGCCGTCGTCGTCGTCATCCCCAGCGGACTCCAGAGCTTCTCCCGCGCATAGGAGTCCCAATCCGTCCCCGAGAGGGTCTCCACCAGGTGGCCCGTGAGCACGAACATGTCGTTCGTGTATCCGTAGCGGTCACGGAAAGCGTGGTCCGCATCGGTATGGGGGATGCGCATGAGATAGTCTCGCCTGTCCGTGACGAGCGGGCGCAGCGGCTGGTTGCTCCCGGTTCCGACACGGTGCGTCACGATGTCGCGCACGCGGATCTCGCGCGTCGTCCACGGGTCGTGGAGACGGAACCACGGGATGTGGTCCGTGATGCGGTCGTCCCAGCGCAGTTTCCCCTCTTCGACCAGAGAGGCGATCGTGGCGGCCCCGAACGCCTTCGAGCAGGAGCCGATGCTGAACAGCGTCCCCCCGTTGACGCGCTCCGGCCTCCCCTGTTCGCGCACGCCGTAGCCGGCGGACAGATAGCTCTCGCCTTCGTGCACGATGGCCAGGCCCAGTCCGGGCACTTCCCACCGCGCCATGGCGTCCTCGACCCACGCGTCGATCTCCTCGGTCGTCGGGGGAGGGGGGAAGCGTGATTGACCCTGGGTGGCGGGGGCCGCTAGCAGGATGGCGGCTCCCAGAAGGGCCGCGGTCCGCGCGAAGCACCGGTGCAGTCGCCGCACGAAAAAATGGTTCGGGAATGTCATTACGTCCTCCTGCTCAAGTCACGCCGTTCGATCCATGTCCGCTATGGGAGTCCGAATACCCACAGGACGCCGCCCGCGGCGGTCGCGACGCGCTGTTCGCCGTCCACTTCGAACGACATGGGGTTGGTGCGGACGCCGGCGCCGGCCTGGAAATCCCACAACGCCTCCCCCGTCTCCGCGTCGAGGGCGAAGATGTTGCCCTCGTTGCTTCCGCCGAAGACGAGGCCGCCCCGCGTGGCCATCACGCCCGCCCACGGCGGAGAGAGCAGGGGGAACTCCCACCGCAGTTCTCCGGTGAGCACGTCGAGCGCCTTGACCGCGCCACTCGCGTCGTCTCCCGAGAGGGCCTGCTCGCCGCCGCCGAGGAACGGTTGCCCCGGCTCGTATTCGACCTCCGCCTTGTAGTAGATGGCGCCCATGATCCGGGTCGCCTGGTAGAAGAGGCCGGTGTCCGGGCTGTACGAGGGGCTGAACCAGTTCGCGGACCCCTGGAGGCTGGGCCAGACGAGGTTGCCCTCCTCGGTCGGTTCGGTGCCCGGAATCACGATCGGCCGGCCGTTCTCGTCGAGACCCTCGGCCCAGGTCTGCTTCGAGTACTCCACCCCGTGCAGAAACTCGCCGGTTTCGCGGTCGAGCACGTAGTAGAAGGCGTTCCGGTTCGCCGTGACGAGCAGCTTGCGCGGCTCTCCCTCCCACTCCGCGTCGACGAGCACCTGGATCTCCGTCGCGTCCCAGTCGTGCGTGTCGTGCGGGGTGTACTGGAAGTACCACTGCATCTCTCCGGTGTCGGGGTCGAGGGCGAGGATGCAGTTCGTGTACAGGTTGTCGCCGGGACGCGCATCCCCGTTCCAGTCGGGGGCGGGGTTGCCGGTCGGCCAGTACAGGAGGTCGAGTTCCGGGTCGTAGGAGCCGGTGAGCCACGTCGAGCCGCCCCCGTGCTCCCAGCTGTCGCCGCCCCACGTCTCGCTCCCCGGCTCGCCGGGGCTCGGGATCGTGTAGGTCCGCCAGAGGAGTTCGCCGGTCTCGGCGTCGTAGGCGTCGATGAACCCGTTGGCGCCGGCCTCGGCTCCCGACATGCCGACGATCACCTTCCCGTCGAGGGCGAGCGGAGCGAGGGTGATCGAGAAGCCGAGATCGTTGTCCGCCACGTCCACTTCCCAGCGGACGGAGCCGGACCGGGCATCGAGGGCGACGAGTCGGGCGTCGAGCGTGCCCACGAACACGGTCTCGTCAAGGATCGCGACGCCACGGTTCACGCGCGGAAAGCCGATGTTCTTCGTCGAAGCCGGGACATTGGCGGACCAGTGCCACAGGCGGCGGCCGGTGCGCGCGTCGAGCGCGCTCACGTTGCTCGGCGGTTCCGTCACGTACATCACGCCGTCGACCACGACCGGCGTCGTCTCGATGAGCCCGCCGCTCATCTGGTAGGCCCAGATCACCTTGAGGTCCCCGACGTTGCCGCGGTGGATCCGGTCGAGCGCGGAGAAGCGGTGGGACGCGTAGTTGCCCGAATACGTGAACCAGTTGTGCGGCTCGTCGTCCGCGTTCACGAGGCGCTCGAACGATACCTGCGCGGCCACGCCCGCGAGGGCGGCGCTGCACAGGAGAGCCCCCGCGGCGAGCCCGGAGACCGTGACGGCCGGAGTGGCCATGGGAAGCGGTGTTCGCCGTTTCATGATCCCCCTCCGAGGTCCGCCAGGAAGGCGACGAGGTCGTCGATGTCCGCTTCCGTCATCTCCTCCACGGCGGGCATCAGCGAGTGATCGAACTGTTTCTCGAGTTCCACGAGGTCTTCCTTGCGAAGCGAGACGGTGCGGCCGGAGATCGACCGCAACTGGATCGTGAAGGCGTCCTCGTTCACGCGCATGCCCGTGATGACGCGGCCCTCGCGCGTGACCGCGCGGACCGGCAGGTATCCCCTGAATCCCCGCAGGATGCCTCGCCTGGAGACCGGCAACTCCGATTCGGGCGTCCGCAGGGACGCGTAGAGGTAATCGGCGCCGCGCCGAACTCCGATGCCCGTGAGTTCAGGCCCGATCCCCGTCCCGCGGCCGTCGACGACATGGCAGGAGTAGCAGTCCCCGGCGGCGGCGAACACCTCCTGCCCGCGCGCGGCGTCCCCCGCGACCTCCACGACGGCGTCCTGCCCCAGCGTGCGGACGTAGGCGGCCATGAGGTCGACCTCCAGGTCCGATACCAGGTTGGATCTCGTCCCGGGCATGCCCGTACCGGGGATCCCGCGGCGGATCACCCGCACGAGCGACGCGTGGTCCGGCGCGCGGGGCAGGGTGGGGCGCGCCAGGCTCGGCCCTTCGCCGCCCTGGCCGAGCATGCCGTGGCACCGGCCGCAGTGGGCCTGGTAGAACATCTCACCGCGCGCGAGACCGGCTTCGGTGACCTCGGGCTCCTCCTGGGCCGCGGCCTGACCGGCCCCGGCGAGCATGCTTGCCGCGAGCGCAAGCCCGTACAGACCCGGACGGGGGCATCGACGGAAACATCGACGGGGGCATCGCATGACCCTCCTCCTCCGCAGGCGTCCCTTCATGCCGGTAATCAACGTAGCGGCCCGGCGGGGCGTCACGGAACCAGCGCCTCCGGTTCCAGGACCCAGCGCGTGAGCCATTCGACGTTCCTGGACATGAGATCGCGCTGGAGGCGAGGGGATCTAACGCCGTGCGGTTGATCCGGATACAGGACGAGACTCGTCGGCGCTTTGCCGATGGCGCGGACGGCCTCGAAGAACTGGATGCTCTGTTCGGCGGGCACCCTCTCGTCCCGCTCCCCCACCTGGATCAGGAGCGGTGTCGTCACGTTTTCAACATGGCGGTACGCGGAGCGCTCCTCGTAGAGATCCCAGTCCTCCCACGGCTTCGGACCCAGATAGGTGTGGTAGAACTCCGGGATGTCCGTCTGCGAGTACATGGAGATGAGGTCGTTCGCGCCGGCGCCGGCGCTCGCCGCCTTGAAGCGGTCGGTCTGCGTGATCCCCCAGTAGGTGTGGTGTCCGCCGAAACTCCAGCCGCTGACGGCGAGCCGGTCGGGATCCGCGATCCCGCGCTCGACCATGGCGTCCACTCCGGAGTCGATGTCCACCCAGTCGCGGCCGGAGATGTCGCCGCGGTTGAGCCCCCGAAAACGCTCGCCGTAACCGCTCGAACCCCGGTAGTTCGGCTGCAGGACGGCGAACCCCATGCCCGCGTACACCTGCACCGGGTAGGCGCCGCGCGTGGCGTTGAAGCGGTCCGATGAGATGCCGGACGGGCCGCCGTGGATCACGAGGACCATAGGGACGCGGTCCCCCTCCTCGTACCCGACGGGGAGCGTGAGCACGCCCTCGATTTCCTCTCCCCCGGCCCGCGAAGGCCACGATTCGACGCGCTGGTCGCCGAGCGCGAGGTCGGCCACCTGCGGGTTCAGGTCGGTCAGGCGCTCGGGCCGGAAGTCCGCCGTCGAGGTGACGAAGATGTCGGGTGGGGCGCCGCCGTCCTCGGCTGTGAACGCCATCGTGCTTCCGTCGGCCGAGACGGAGGCGCCGGAGTAGTAGTGCCGGCCATCGGTGAGATCGCTTGGCGGGCCGGCCGCGGCGCCGTCGGCGAGGGGGATGCGGTACACGGCGGCTCCGGTGCGCCGGGCCGCGGAGACGATGAGTCGCGCGCCATCGATGTGGACGAGGTTCGCGTTCGCGTCCAGGTCGGCCGTGAGCGAAACAGGGTCCAGCGCGCCGCCGTCCGCGCCGAACGGCACCCGCCACAGTTGTCGATTGAAGGTTCCGAGGAGTTGTCCCGTCCCGGACACGATGAGTCCCGACTCGTCGTCCCACGCCACCGGATTCTCCCCGCCCGCCATGGAGGTGACGCTCCGGGCCTCCGCTTCCGCGCCCTCCTGGACGTACGTCGCCCCGTAGTAGGTCGTCCTCAGCACGGGCGACGAGCGCGCGCCGAACGCGACGGCTCGCGAGTCGGGGGCCCATACGAACGACACCACGTGGAGACCGTCCGGCGACCATCTCATTGCCTCGGCGGCCACATCGTCCTCGAGTTCGGCGACGTAGAGGTGCGACCACTGGTCGGTGTAGACCGAATCCCGGACGATCGGGCGGCCGCGCACCTCTTCGAGTTCGCGATCCGCCTCCGTCGCGGGCGGGCTCGCCACGAAGCCGAGGCGCTGGCCGTTGGGCGCGAAGCGGAAGCTCCCGACCGAGGTCTCGTGGGACGTCACCTGCCACGCCTCGCCGCCGTCGGGCCGGATGCCATGGATCTGCCTCACCCCTTCCCGGTCCGAGGCGAAGGCGAGCCATTCTCCCGACGGGTGCCAGACCGGTGAATCGTCGGATCCGGCGCGGAAGGTGAGCTGACGGACGTCCGCGGGGCCGCCCGCCGCCGGAACGACCCACACGTCCGTCTCCTGGCGGTCTTCTCCCATATCCCGTTCCGTGACGACGTAGGCCACCCACTGTCCGTCCGGGCTTACGGAGACCTGCGACAGGCTCTTGAGGGCGAGGACATCCTCGACCGTCATCGGGCGGCTCTCCTGGGCGAACAATCCGGTGGAGAGGACGAGGGAAAGAACGGAACCCGCGGCGAGAACCCGCGAGCCGGAAAAGATGACGTCACGCATGGCACACCCCTGACGTTGGAAGAGCATCGTTACTCTTCGCCGCTGATGCCCTGATAGAGCAGGATGAACGCCGCCGCCTGCACGACGTGGTACAGCGCGTTGTGGTCGAACCAGACCGGGTGGATCGGAATTTGAAGCTGCTGGATGGCCGCCGCCGCGAAGGTGAGCCCGAAGCCGATCAGCGCCCGCCGCCGGCTTGTGGTGGGCCGGCGACGGTAGGCCCGCGCGAAGCGCACCGTGAGATAGATGACGGCGGGCAGATAGAACGCCACCGCGACGACGAAGGCCTGCCACCCCGCCAGCACGATGGCGACGTAGGCGACGTAGGCGAGGCCGGCGAGTCTGGTGATCCACCGCGTACCCGCCGGCTGGCCATCGACTCGCGCGCCCAGGCCCCAGGCGGCGAGTCCCGTAGCCCCCACGGTGAGGATCGTGGCCGGCCAGAGGATGCGGTAGCCGAGGGTCGCGGGGTCCCCGAAGAAGCCGTGGACCGTGCCGCCGAACAGGGCCGCGGCGCCGGAGCCGGCGAAGAGTCCCATCGCCCACGGGCGCAGGTCGGCCCTGACGCGCGAGCGGGCCCGCCAGACCAGAACGGCGCAGAGCAGGGTGAGTCCGTAGTCGGTCAGCGTGACGGCAGGTTCGGTCAAAGTGCCTCGGCCTCCGGTCGCGGAATGGGTTTTTCCTGCTCTGATCGGTATTGTCGAACCATCGTCCGGGGCAATACTCATGCGAAACTCATGCGACACCGTGCCTCCGCCGGTTCACGGAGCGGAAGCGCGCCCCGGCACGTCATGCGAAGCAGGAGGAGCCGTGCCCGGATCTCCGCAATCCGCCCGAAAGCGCGATGTGCCGCGCGCCGTCATGGGGCTCCTCGCCGTCCTCGCCATGGGCTGCTCGTCGCCCGGCGGCGCCGGGGTGGACGAAGGCCGGGTCCCGCTCACGCTGGAGAACATCTTTGCCGCTGCGGGGGGCGCCGGACGCGCCGTGCTCTCGCCCGACGGATCCATGCTCGCCGTGGCCGGACCCATCGAGGGAACGGGCGGACGCGGGATCCACCTTGTCCCCGCTCCGGCTCCGGCGTCGACGGCGGCGGAGGTGGCGGCCGCCGAGGGAGCAGCCGCGACTTCCCGGGTCGCCGGCCGGGCGCAGACGTGGTCGCCGGACGGAGAGCGGCTGGCCTACACCGCGGCGGGAAACCTCCTCGTCGCCTCGGCCGGGGCCGGAGAGCCGGGCCGGGTGGTGGTGGAAGGCGCGCGCGGCCTGCGGGCCCCGTCATGGTCGCCGGACGGCGAGACGCTCGCCTTCTACTCCACGGCGTCCGGCTCCCAGGACATCTGGCTCGTGGACGCGGCCGGGGCGACGCCCCCCCGGCAACTGACGTCCGGCGCCGCGGAGGCCGACGACAGCCGCTTCAGTCCCATGTGGTCGCCGGACGGCCGGTGGATCGCGTACATCTCCAACCGGGCCGACTGGTGGCACGATGATGTGTGGCTCGTCGGCGTGGCGTCCGGCGATGCGCACCGGGTTTCCGCTTCGCTCATGGCCTCCTCCAGCCCCGTCTGGTCGCCGGGCGGATCGAGCCTCGTCCTGATGGGGACGTCCAAGGACGAATACTGGTACGAGGATCTCGCGTACCTGTACCGGATCGACCTCGACCTGTCGGGAACGGCGCCTCGAGTCGTCCGGGAAGCGCCGCTCGACATGCAGGTCTACGCGACGGACGCGATCATGCGCTTCGACCCCTTCTGGTCCGGCGACGGCGAGCGCATCTACTTCCCGTACCAGCAGCGCGGCGCCTTCGACCTGTGGTCCGTCCCCGCCGGGGGCGGCGTCGCCACGCGGGTCACGAATGTCGGCGGGTCCTGGTCGTCCCTGCACGCGACGCCGGACGGCCGCCGCGCCGTGTTCACGCGGGATGCGGCGACGGAGGGCAGGGAAGCCTGGCTCCTCGACCTCGCCGGCGGGACCCCGGCGCGCCTGACGGACTTTTCGCCGCACTTCGAAGGCGTCCAACGGCCCGCGGAAATCTCCTTCCGCTCCTTCGACGGCCTGTACATCCAGGGGTTCCTCTACCTGCCGCCGGCGATCCGGGCCGCGCTCCCGGCCGGCGCCGACCCGCCCGCCTGCCCGGCCCTCGTCCAGGTCCACGGGGGCGGGACGAACTCCTACACGCAGGGGACGAACCTCGTGGAGCAGTACCTCGCGAACGAGGGGTTCGTCGTGCTCGCCATCAACTATCGCGGCGGGTCCGGCTTCGGGCGCGAGTTTCAGGACCTGTCGGTCGAGGACTGGCTGAACGACCAGTCGAAAGACCCGGGCGCCGCGGCGGACTGGCTGCGCCGCCAGCCGTACGTCAACGGGCGCGTGGGCATCTACGGCGGGAGCTACGGAGGCATGCAGTCCATGTCCGCGATCACGCGCACACCGGACAAGTTCGATGCGGCCGTCCCCATGCGCGGCATCTACTCCGAATCGCTGACCCTGCCCTACGCGGACCGCCTGGGGAAGATCTTCACGGTCACGGGGCACGGCGGAACGCCTGAGGAGCGGCCGGAGATCTACGCGAAGAGCGAGACGCTCGACCGGATGGACCGCATCGCGGCTCCCGTCCTCATCATGCACGGAGAATTCGATGTCCGCGCCCCGTTCGAGAACTTCGAACTCGCGGTCGAGCGGCTCGAAGCGCTCGGCAAGGAGTTCGAATCCAGGACGTACCCCGAGGGCCACGGTTTCCGGGACCCCGCCAACTCGGTTGACATGTACAGCCGGCTCCGGGTCTTTTTCGACGAGCATCTCGGAGGATGCCAACCCGGCGGCACGTCTCTAGATTAGAGGAATACCGGTTCTGTCCGCAGGCTCACCCGGGGGTGCCGCACGGTAGCGACTCGCCGGTCCCTGACCGTCGGCGCCGTCCCAAGACAAGACGCAAGGCAAGCCCATGGCGAAGCGCACTCGCACCACCTCCGGAAGCTCCGACTTTTCTCGCTCCCGAGTCTCGCGTTCCGCGGTGCTCGGCTTTCTCGGTCTGGCCGTCCTCTCCTGTGGAGGGGACGACACGACGGCGCCTCCGCCCACCGCGGGGCCACCCCCTCCGCCGCCGGCGCCCGTGGCGGCGAGCGTCACGCTGGAACCGGCCGAGGTCGCGGTCGTGGCGGGGGACACGGTCCACGTGCGGGCCAGCGTCTTCAATGACCGGGCGCAGTTGATCTCCGATGCCGCGGTGACGTGGGCCAGCAGCGATCCGGCGGTCGCGACGGTCGCCGGAACCGGGCGAGACGGGCTCGTGACCGGCCTGAAGGAGGGGAACGTGAGCCTGACCGCGACTTCGGGATCCGTCTCGGCCACGGCCCCCCTGGCGGTGCAAAGCGTGGATCGCGCGACGCTCATGGACCTTTACGTCGGCACGCGCGGGGGCGAATGGACGAATAACGAGGGCTGGGGGACCGACGCGGCGATCGGGAGCTGGTATGGGGTGACGGCGGATGCGAACTCGCGCGTGACGGCGATCGACCTGAGCGAGAACGGTCTGAACGGTCAGCTTCCGGAGGATCTCGGCAGCCTGGCCCTCCTCACCGAGCTGATTGTGGACGGAAACGAGGCGCTCTCCGGTCCCATCCCGGTTTCTCTCTCGGAGTTGGGCATAGAGACGCTCAACTACGGCGGCACTACGCTGTGCACGGTGCGGGACGAGGGATTTCAGGCGTGGCTTAACGCGGTTCCGACGCGCGACGGCGAGTTCCTCGCCTGCAACGAGGAACGGTCGGACCTCATGAAGCTCTACGAAGCCATGGGCGGAGAGAGCTGGACGGAATCGGACAACTGGGGGACCGACGCCCCGCTCGAGACCTGGTTCGGCATCGCGGTCGATTCCACGGGGCGGGTCACTCAGATCGTGATGCAGGACAACAACCTCCGGGGCGAGATTCCTCCGGAGATCCAGTACTTCCCGCACCTGCGGCGGTTGCGCCTGGACTACAACCAACTCGACGGCGAGGTCCCGCCGGAAATCGGCCAACTCACCGAGCTGCGGCGGATGGACATCGACGGGAACAACTTCACCGGCCCGATCCCGCCCGAGATCGGAAACCTCGTCAACCTCGATACCCTCTGGATGGGCGGAAACCAGATGTCCGGCCCCATCCCGCCGGAACTGGGCAACCTCGCCAGCCTCCTCGCACTCCAACTGTACGAGGCCCGTTTCGACGGTACCATCCCCGAGGAGTTCGGGAAGCTCACCGAACTAAGGGTCCTCCGCATTACGGACACCAACATCGAGGGCGGTTTGCCCGAGAGCTTGGTGGCACTCCGGGAACTCCGTGCGATTCGGCTCTACGGCAACCAGTTGTCGGAGCCCCTGCCCGCATGGCTCGGTGAGCTCGACAGACTGTTCTCGATCTGGGTCTCGGACAACATGATCGAGGGACCCCTCCCCGCCGCACTCGGGCAGATCGACGGTCTCAGGTTCCTCCTCGCGGATAACAACCGGCTGTCGGGTCCGCTGCCGCCGGAACTCGGCGACGCCAGCCGACTGTACCGCGTGTGGGTCCAGGACAACCCGGACCTGTCCGGGCCCCTGCCCGAGAGCCTGACCCAACTCGAAGAGGTCTTCGAGCTGATCGCGTCCGGCACCGGACTGTGCATGCCGCAGACCCCCGCCTTCCGCGCGTGGCTGGAAACCGCCCTCCTGAAGTACCGCATCCAGCCATGCGGGGCGGAAGCCCACGCGGAGGCCTACCTGATCCAGGCGGCGCAGTCGCGCGAGTTCCCCGTCCCGCTCGTGGCCGGCAGGGAGGCGCTCCTGCGCGTGTTCGTGACGTCCGAAGAGGAGACCGGGGCGATGATCCCGCCGGTGCGGGCCACGTTCTTCGTGGACGGCGCGGAGGTGCACGTGGAGGACATCCCCGCCGGCTCGTCCGTCATTCCGACGGAAGTGCAGGAGGGCGAACTCGGCCTCTCGGCGCACGCGGTGATCCCGCCGGAGGCGATCCAGCCGGGGCTGGAGATGGTCGTCGAGGTCGACCCGGACGGCACGCTCGACCCGAATCTGGGCGTGTCGAAGCGCATCCCGGAGACGGGACGCGCGGCCGTTGACGTGAGGGCCGTACCCCCCTTGCTCTGGACCCTGATCCCGTTCGTCTCGACCGTCGACAACAACCACGAGGCCGTGACGGTCGTCGCCAACGCGGACCGGGACGACGAGATCTTCTGGCAGTCGAACCATTACCTCCCCGTGGGCGACATGGAGATCACGCAGCATGCCAGCGTGACCGTCAACACGAACGACATCTTCGAGATCCTGGGAGACGTCGGGACCATCCGGCTCATGGAGGACGGGGTCGGCCACTGGATGGGCCTCATCCCGGATCCCGAGGGCGCCGGGGGCGTCGCGTGGCTGCCATTCGGACCGGACAGCCTCCTGTGGCGGGGGAAGACCAGCGTCTCGAACCTGAACCCGGAGACGATCGCGCACGAACTCGGACACAACCTCAGCCTCAGGCACGCGGACTGCGGCGATCCGGCGGGCGCGGACCCGTCGTTCCCGCACGACAACGCGCGGAGCGGCGTGTGGGGGTGGGATCCGCGCGACGGCGGGTCGCTCGTGCCTCCGGAGCGGGCGGACTTCATGAGCTACTGCGACCCCACATGGATCAGCGACTACTACTTCACGAACGCGCTGCGCTTCCGCCTCCAGGACCCGCTCGAGGTGTGGGAGACGCCGTCGGCTTCGCGGACGCTCCTCGTGTCCGGCGGCGTCACGGCGGACGGAGATCCGTGGCTCGATCCCGCCTTCGTCGTCGACACGCGGCCGGTCGTGCCCACCGCGGGCGGACCGTGGCGGTTGAGCGGGCGGCGCGCGGACGGCGGAGAACTGTTCTCGCTGAGCTTCGGCATGGCGGAGATGTGGGACGGCGATGGACGTTCCGGTTTCGCTTTCGCGCTGCCCGTGGAGCCCGCGTGGGAGACGGAGTTGGCGACCCTCGTGCTCTCCGGGCCGGACGGCAGCGTCGAGATGAGGGAGGGGAGCGAGTCTCCGGTGGCGATCCTGCGCGATCCGCAGACGGGCCAGGTCCGGGCCATCTTCCGTGACCTGCCGGCGGGCCCGCTCGCTCTGAGTTCGGCGGAGGATCGCGCTCCGGCGCCGGGGCTCGAAGTGATGGTGAGCAGCGGACTCCCCGGCGCGTCGGACTGGCGGCGCTGATTCCAGCCTGAACCTGGCGGTCGGGCACGCGGTAAGCTCGACCGTCAGGCCTCTGTTTCGGGTGGGGCGCGCGATGCCCGATCTTCGTCCGCGACACTCATTGTTGACCAGGTTGCTGCACCTGAGGGGGACGCCGTGAAGCCCGGCCGCCAAGCTGCCGGACAACGCCTTGACACCGCTCGCGTCGGCGCGGGTCGCTCGACGGGAGCCTTGGGGGCCATCCTCGCACTACTCTCCTGCGGCGAAGGCGTGACGCCGCCTCCGCCTCCACCTCCCGCGCCCGCAGCGCCGCGGGCGGCGGCGGTGACGCTGGAGCCGGACTCCGTCGTGGTCGTTGCGGGAGACACGGTGCGCATGACGGCGCGCGTCCGGGATGAACGTGCACGAGTCATCTCGGGGGCCCCGGTGAGTTGGATGAGCGCGGATCCCGCAATTGCCACCGTCGATGCCACCGGGCTCGTGACGGGCCTCAGGGAAGGACGGGCGAGCGTCACCGCGACCTCCGGGGCCGCAAGTGCGTCCGCGCCTCTCACGATCCAGAGCCAGGATCGCTCGCCGCTCCTGGACCTGCACGGCGCAACGGACGGAAACGACTGGACCGCAAGGGGCAATTGGGGGAGCGACGCGTCGCTCGGCGACTGGTACGGCGTCGAGGCCAGCGCGGAGGGCCGGGTCGTGGCGCTTCGCCTCAGCGAGAACGGCCTCCGCGGGCAACTTCCGGAAAGCCTAGGGGACCTCGCGTTTCTCACCGAGCTGAGGGTGGACGGAAACGCCCTCGCGGGCCCGCTGCCGCTGTCGCTCTCGCGCCTCGGCCTGCGGCAACTCCACTACGGCGGCACGATGCTGTGCACGCTGAGCGACGAGGCGTTTCGCGAGTGGCTGTCCGCCATCCCGTCACGCGAGGGAGAGGAGCTGGCCTGCAACGAGGAACGCGCGGACCTGGCGGTGCTCTACGAGGCCTTGGGCGGACCGGGGTGGCGCAACTCGACGAACTGGCTGACGGATGCGCCGCTCGATACCTGGTGGGGCATCCAGGTCGACGAGTCGGGGAGGGTCAGTGGCATCCATCTGTTCAGCAACCGCCTGTCGGGACAGATCCCCTCACGCATCGGGAGGTTCCCGCATCTGAGACAGCTGCGGTTCGACGGCAACCAGATTAGGGGCCCCATCCCGCAGGAGTTGGGCGAGCTCACCGAACTCCGCCGGCTGGAGCTGAACGGGAACGACTTCAGGGGCGGGATCCCTCGGGAGCTCGGGAATCTGGAGAAGCTTGAACGCCTGTTCCTGCACGACAACCAGCTCGTCGGCGCCATCCCCTCCGAGTTCGGGAATCTCGTCGACCTTCGCCTGCTCTGGGCCCGGAACAACCTGCTCGAAGGACCGATCCCGCCCGAACTCGGAGCCCTGATTCGCCTGGAGTGGCTGGACCTCACCGCGAACCGGCTCGAAGGTCCCATCCCGCCGGAGCTGGGCGAACTCGCGCGGCTGCGGTACCTGGACCTCAACCGGAACCGCTTCTCCGGCCCGCTCCCTCCGCAGCTCGGCCGACTCGCGCGCCTCGAACAGCTCTCCCTGTCGGACAACATGTTCGCGGCCACCCTGCCACCGGAACTCGGTCGCCTGTCCAGGCTCGATGAACTGCACCTGCAGAACAATCCCGAGCTTGCGGGCCCTGTCCCCGCGACGTTCACCGCGCTCGGTCTCGAGGCATTCCTGGCGGGCGGCACCGCACTATGCGCGCCGGACGAGCCCGCCTTTCGGGATTGGCTCGAGTCCATCCTGAAACGGCGCATCCGGCGCTGCGGGGCGGGAGGCGCCGCCGACGCCTACCTGACGCAGGCGGTGCAGTCGCGAGACTACCCCGTCCCCCTCGTCGCGGGGGAGCGCGCGCTGCTCCGCGTATTCGTCACGACCGAACCACAGACCACCGCGACGATGCCGCCGGTCCGGGCCACGTTCTTCCTGGAAGGCGTGGAAGTGCATGTGGTGGACATTCCGGCCGGTTCCTCCGCGATCCCGGCCGAGGTGCGGGAGGGCGAACTGGACCTGTCGGCGAACGCGGAGATCCCCGGCGACGTGATCCGGCCCGGACTGGAGATGGTCGTCGAGATCGATCCCGACGGTACTCTCGATCCGGGGCTGGGCGTCGCACGACGCATCCCGGAGACCGGACGGACGGCGGTGGACGTCTGGGCCATGCCGACCCTCGAAATCACCTTGATCCCGTTCATCTGGGCCGGGGACAACGACCCCGCCGCCTCGATGCTCGTCGCGGAGATCCATCCCGACCACGAGATCCTCTGGCAGACGAACCACCTGCTCCCGGTCGGCGCCTTCGAGATCACGAGGTACCGACCGGTACGGCTGGACTTCAATGACGCGTTTGCCGTTCTGAGCGAAGTCTCGCGAATCCGGGCCATCGAGGGAGGCACCGGCCACTGGAAGGGGCTGATGCCCGACCTCGAGGGATCCGCGGGCGTCGCCTGGATCGGCGGCAAGACGAGCGTGTCGGAGCTCAGCGAGTCCACGATCGCCCACGAACTCGGACACAACTTCAACCTGCGCCACGCGGACTGCGGGAACGCGGCGGGTCCGGATCCCACCTTCCCCTGGCCCAACGCCGCGATCGGCGCCTGGGGGTACGATCCCCGCGACGGCGGGTCGCTCGTGCCCCCGGACTGGGCGGACCTCATGAGCTACTGCCCGCCCGAGTGGATCAGCGACTACTACTTCACGAACTCCCTGCGCTACCGGCTTTCGGACGAGGGTTCGCCCGCCCGTGTCCCGGCCGCGGCGACGCGGTCGCTCCTCGTCTCCGGACAGGTCGCGGCGGACGGGACGCCCCGGCTCGATCCCGCCTTCGTCATCCACGCGCCGCCGGTCGTGCCCGCCGCCGCCGGCGACTACGCGCTGCGGGGCGCGCGCGCCGACGGGAGCGAGCTGTTCTCGCTGAGCTTCGCTATGCCGGAGATCGCCGATGGCGATGGAAGCTCGAGCTTCGTCTTCGCCCTTCCGGTGGAGGAGGCGTGGCCGGCGGAATTGGCGAGCCTCTCCCTCTCCGGGCCGGGCGGGACCGCGGAAATGACGAGCGGGAGCGAACCTCCGATGGCGATCGTGCGGGAGCCGGGGACGGGTCAGGTACGCGCGATCTTCCGGCATCTGCCGGCCGGTTCGCTCGCCCGTGGCGCGGCGGAGGCGCAAGCTCCCGAGCCCGGCCTCGAAATCATGATCAGCCACGGGCTCCCCGACATGGCGGCGTGGCGGCGCTGACTCCAGCTTCTTCACTTCAGGGTCTCGTCCGGATCTGGACATCCCCGTGAGGAGGTAGCGCGCATGCGATCGCAATCGACTTTCCCGTCTTCGGCCTCGCCCCGCCGCATTCCGTTCTTCCTGCCGGTCGGCGCCGCCGTATTCGGACTCGCGCTGTCGCCCGTGGGCGGGGACGCGCAGTGGACGCACCGTTACCCGAAGGTCGCCGGGTACGGCCACCATGTGTACCTCGAGGGCTACGAACTTCCCGTGCTCACGGCGGGGCCCATCGATCCGGCCCCCTCGCCGGATGGGGAGCGCGTGGCGTTCGCCTCGCACGGCTGGATCTGGGTCATGGACCTCGCGAGCGGCGTGGCGTGGCGGCTGACCCGCGGCGGGGGGATCGACGCGCGGCCCGCATGGTCTCCGGACGGAGAACTCGTCGCCTTCGTGCGCGACGATACCGAGGACACCGAGATCGTCTGGGTCGCCGCGAACGGCGGGGCGGAACTGGGCCGCGTCGACAGTCCCGGCCTCGAACTCGACCCCGCGTTTTCCGCCGACGGGACGAAGATCTTCTATTCGTCGGCCGAGTCGGAGGCCGGGGCCCTGGATCTGTGGGCGGTCGACATCGAGAGCGACGAGCGGCGCCCGGTCACCAGTGCGCCGGGGATCGAACTGAAGCCCCAGCCCGGCGAACGCGCGCTCGTGTACCTGTGGAAGGGCGGCGGCCGCGATCGTGTCGTCGTGCGTACGGGCGACTCTCCGGAGCCGCGGACGCTCATCGAGGGGAGCATCGCGTCCATGGCGCGGCCCGCCCTGAGTCCCGATGGATCGACCGTTGCGGTCAACTGGCCGACCCAGGAGGGGTGGGACCTCCGGCTTCTCAACGTGGCGGACCCCGGGCCATCCATCCTGCTGGCCTCGGGCGGCCTGCCGCTCACGCCCGCCTGGGGCCCATCGGGCGAGTGGGTCTACTTCGCCGAGGCCGACGACCGGGAACGGCTGAATCTCAAGCGCGTCAGAGCCGCCGGCGGTCCCGTCGAAGCGGTAGAGGTGACGGCCTGGGACTGGGGCGCCGCGACGGCGAGCCTGCGGATACGGACGGTGACCGAGGAGGGCGGCGCTCCGGTGGCGGCCCGGCTCGCGGTCGTGGACGGCGCCGGGCACCCGCTGGTCCCGGACGGTCCCGCCGCGCGGTTCGACGGGCAGAGCGGCCGCGTCTTCTTCTATTCTCCGGGAGTGATCGAACTCACCGTCCCGGTCGGCGACGTCAGGGTCTCGGCCGTTCAGGGGCTCGCGACGCCCGAATCGTCGACGACGGTACAGGTGGCCGCCGCGTCCGGCGCCGCGGAGATCGAAGTCGTGCTGTCCCCGGTTTGGGACGCTCGCGCGAGTGGGTGGAGCTCCGGCGAACATCATTTTCACCTCAACTACGGCGGCCCGTACGACCTCTCGCCCGACGACCTGACGCCCATGATGCTCGGCGAGGCGCTGGACTTCGCGACGCCGCTCCTCGCGAACCTCCACAACCGGTTCGAAGACCAGGATCTGTGGACGTGGCGGCACTCGGGCGGCCCGCCCTTCATCCGCTTCGGGCAGGAGGTCCGTTCCCACTTCCTGGGACACCTCGGCCTGATCGAGATCGACGACCTGTTCTGGCCCTGGGTGTGGGGACCCGGCTACCAGGTCTACGGATCGGACGACCGCGCGAACGCCGAGCCGCTGCGCCATGCCCGGGCCCAGGGAGGCTTCCAGTACTACGTGCACCCGGTGAGTACCCGGGGCATGGCGCGCCCCACACCCTGGGCGGAGGCATCGATCGCCGACCTCTACGGCAGCGTGCCGGTCGAACTCGTCCCCGACGCGGTGCTGGGGGATCTGGACGCGCTCGAGATCGTCTGCCTGTGGAGCGACGAGGTCCTCACCTCGCAGATCTGGCACCTGCTGCTGAATGCGGGAATCCCGATCGTACCCTCGGCCGGGACCGATGTGATGAACAACTTCTACCGCACGATGGCCATCGGCACGTCGCGCGTGTACGCGCAGACGGGGACCGTGGAGAACTGGTCGAGCTACATGGACGCGCTCCGCAGCGGCCGCACCTTCGTGACCAACGGACCGTTCCTCGAGTTCAGCGTCGGCGGGGCGGGGCCGGGCCGTGTCGTGTCCGCCGGCGACGTCTCCTGGTCGCTCGATGTTGCGACCGCCACGGAAGTGGATCGGATCGAGGTGTTGGTGAACGGCGAGGTGGCCTGGAGCGGAGAGGGGCTGGGCGGCCCCGGCTCGCGCCGCCTCGAGGGCGACCTGACGCTGCCGGAAGGGGGATGGGTCGCCGCGCGCGCCGTCGGCGGCCCCGCCCGCTGGCCGATGATGGCGAACTATCCGTTCGCGCACACGGCGCCCGTATGGATCGGGAGTGTCGGCAGTTCCGACCCCGCAGCCCGCCGAGCCGCGGTCGGCGAACTCCTCGCGATCCTGGGCGTGGCGCGCCTCAGGCTGATCGCGGGTTACGGCGGCACGGACATCCCCAACCTCCTCGGCCGCTTCGACGCCGCGCGCGAACGGCTGGAGGCGCTGGCCGCGCGATGACGGGCGACGGCGGCCCCGGGAGACGCCCGGCGCGTCCCGCGATCGCCCTCGTGATCGAGGATCCGGGGTCCGCCGGCGAGGCGCCCCGGTGGCTGCTCGTGCGCCGCCCCGAGGACGATCCCGATCTTCCCGGCGTGTGGGGCCTCCCCGCGGGCTCGCATGCCGAGGGGGAGATGGACGAGGCGCTCGTCCGGCGCATCGGCCGCGAGAAACTCGGCGTGGAGGCGGAGGACCTCGGCTGCCTGAGCGAGGGCCACGTCGACCGCCCGGGCTATCGGCTCGAGATGCGCCTGCACGCGGCCCGGATCGCGGCGGGCGAGCCCCGCGTACCCCAATCCGTCGCCGGCGTCACCCAGTATTCCGAGTGGGGCTGGAAGCCGCCGGTCGAACTCCGGGGCGGGGCGGAGCGGGGGTCGCTGTGCTGCCGTCTCGCCCTCGCCCTCGCGACGGACGGCCGGGGCCGCGTCAGAGCTTGATGTCGAGGCGCCGTGCCGCGGCGAGCGGCGGGGCCGCGAGGCCGCAGGCCACGTAGGCCGCGAGCGAGAGCGCCATCGCGGGGAACACCTCGTGCACGGCTTCGGAGAACGGGACCCAGTCCCAGCACAGCAGCACCACGCATCCGGTCACGAGCGAGGCGACGGCCCCCGCGCCCGTACCGCGCCGCCAGAGCAGGCCGAGCACCACGGCCGGGAAGAAGCAGGCCGCATAGAGGCCGCCGGAGAACGCGGTCAGGGTGACGATGCTCCCCGGCGGGTTGAGCGCGAGCCAGGCTGTGATGATCGCGAACAGCGCGACCCAGAACCGCGTATGCGCCACGGCGCGTCCCTCATCCGCGTGCGGGCGGAAGAGCGAGATCACGTCCCGCTCCCAGGTCGAAGCCATCACGAGCAGCACGCTGTCCAGCGACGACATCGCCGCCGCGAGCATGGCCACGAGGATGAACGCCGCCGGGAGCGCCGGCAGGATCCCCGCATCCCCGAGCAGCGTCGGCACGACGAGATCCGATTCCGCGAGCCCGCTGCCGATCACCGCGTGGGCATAGAGCCCGATCGGGAGCAGGAGCGTGTACACGCCCAGGAACGCGATCGTGGAAACGATGAGTCCGCGCCGCACCGCGGTCGGATCGGCGAGCGCATAGAAGCGCGACAGCTGTCTCGGATCGACGATGAACTTGAGCGTCCCCGCCACGATGATCCCGACGAGGACCGGGAACGGCATGGCCGCGTCCCACCGAAAGAGTTCCGACGTGGCCGGCGCCGCGCGGATCGCGTCGATGGCCCCCAGCCCCCCGGCGCTGTTCAGCGTACCCCAAAAGAGGAGGACGGCCGCGATGGACATCACGATCCCCTGAACCGCATCCGTCTTCACGACCGAGATGAACCCGCCCACCGCCGTGTAGAGGACGACGACGAGGAACACGAACCCGATCGCGCCCCTGTAGGGGATGTCGAGGAAGATCTCGAGCAGATTTCCGATCCCCTTGAAGACCGCGATCATGTACAGGAAGCTGGCGAAGATCACGATGACCGCCGCCAGGACGCGCGCCGCCCGACTCTCGAAGCGGAACCCCACGTAGTCGGCGAGCGTGACCGAGTCCACCGCCCCGGTGAAGGCGCGCAGCCTCGGCGCGACCCAGATCCAGGCCGAGAGCGAGAAGACGACGACGGCGGGCGCGAGCAGGAGCCACGGCGCCCCGTAGGTGTACGCTTGGCCCGAGAAACCGACGAAGCTGTTCGTGCTCGAGTAGGTCGCGAAGAAGGAGAGGCCGAGCACGACGCCGCCCATCGACCGCCCTCCGACGTAGTAGTCCGCCTGTCCCTTCGTCCCGCGGCGGCCCTCGATCGCGTGCCGCACGAGCAAGGCGCCGTATAGGGCGAGGAGAGCCACCGCGATCCAGTGTGTCTGCAGCCAGGCCATTCGCTTCTCGGGTCTCGGGTGCGGGGGGCGGTCTCGGGTCCGGTCTCGGCGGTTCGCGGACCCGGTATCTGATTGGACCTCGCTTCCGCAGACAAGCCCCGGCTCCAGGCCCCGGGTCGGTCCGCGCCCTGTGCGTTGCCCCGCCAATCCCCTCGCACAAGGTTGGATTTCAAAGGTCGGCACCGGCCGGCACCGGTCGGCCACGGTCGGCCACCACCGTTCGACGGAGGGCATCGAAGTGGCACAGGCAACGAGTACCCTGAGTCCCGAAGTCCGGACCCGTAAGCGACTCCCCGAGCAGGGAACCGACTGGGAGACGCTCGAGAGCGAACTGCTCGGCCGGAAGGCGATCGACTACGACTGGAAGAACGGCCGCGTCCCGTACCTCGTCTACTACGTGGACGAAGACCTGAAGCGGGTGCAGGACGCGTCACACGCGATCTACTCGGTGGAGAACGCCCTCTCGGGTGGGGGGTCTTTTCCCAGCGTCGGGGCCATGGAGGAAGAGGTCGTCCAGATGGGCCTCGACCTCTTCAACGCGCCCGAGGGCGCCGCGGGCCAGTTCACCTCCGGCGGCACGGAGAGCATCTTCCAGGCCGTGAAGGTCGCGCGGGAGATGAAGCGGGAGGCGCGCCCTGACCTGGGCCGGCTCAACATCGTCGCCGCCTACAGCCGGCACCCTTCCGTCGACAAGGCGGCCCAGATCCTCGAGCTCGACATGAAGTACGTGGATTGCCGGTCCGACTATCGGGCCGATGTCGATGCCATTCGCGACGCCATCGATGAGGCTTCGATCTTCATCTATGCCGGGGCCCCGACCATCTACTACGGGCTCATCGACCCGATGCGCGAACTCGGCGAACTCGCCCTCGAAACGGGGGTCCGCCTGCACTCGGATGCCTGCTACGGCGGCTTCATCTCACCCTTTGCGCGGGAACTCGGCTATCCGGTTCCCGACTTCGATCTCTCCGTGCCGGGCGTGTCCAGTCTGTCGGCCGACCTCCACAAGTTCGGTTTCGCGCAGAAGAGCGCCTCGCTCGTGCTCTTCGCCGATGGCAACGATCTCGAGTACGCAAGGTATGTCGTCCGCGATCTCGCCGGCGGCACCTACGCCTCCGCCACCGCCCAGGGATCGCGTCCGGGCGGCGCCGTGGCCTGCGCGTGGACCATGCTCCGGCACCTGGGCCGGGAGGGTTACCGGAAGATCGTGCGCGGGATCATGGAGACGACCCACGCGGCGATCGAAGGAGTCAGGGAGATCGACGGCCTCTACGTGTTCGAACCCGAAGGGGACACGAATCTCTTCCGCTACGACGTCGATCCCGGCGAGCCGTTCAACATCTTCGCAGTCGCAAGACTCATGAACGAGCGCGGCTGGATGATGGGGCAGCACCGGGTGCCGCCCGCCATCCACCAACCCATCACCTCCGTGCACACGCCGGTGCTCGGCGAATACCTTTCCGATCTCGCGGAGTGCGTGGCCATCGCCCGGCGCGACCGCCTCCACGACACCTTCGTGGACGGCACCTACTAGACAGGGAGGTTCCGGATGCCGGCCGGCCTGCTGGCGGCGCTGGTCGTCGCACTCCTGACGCTCCTCGGGATCGGTACCCGGTACTTCGTGCACGGGGACCTCAACGCCATCCATGGTCTGTTCAGCCTGTTCTTCTCGACCAACCTGCTGATCTGCTACTGGGAGGCGTGTCTCTTCCTCCGGCGCGACTACATCGAGCGGCGCGCCGGGCACTGGCGCGAACGGCGGCGGGAGACCGGCCGCATACCCGCCGGCGAGTTCCTTTCCACCCGCGTACCGTTGCGACGATGCCTGTCCCCGACGGTCTGGGCGGATGTGTGGGCCACGTACTCGACGGTCGATCCGGCCTACACGGATCGCCGGACCTTCGGCTTCAATGCCGACATCGCCAACGGGTTCGCGACACCGCTCCCGACCCTGGTGCTCTATGCGGCGTTCAGCGTCGCAGTTCTGCCCGCCGTCGTGGCCGGCATCGTCGGGGTCGGCCTGTTCTGGCAGTGGGTCTACGTGTCGTCGCTGTACTGGGTCAGCTTCTTCGTCGCCGGCGAGCACCGCCGTATCGGCCGGGGCGAGTTCTACGCCTACGTGGGCGCGACGAACGCGGTATGGGTGTTGTGTCCGATGTTCGGCCTGTACGTCTCCATTCGCCTGATCCTGGACGGCAACTACGGCATGCTTGGCTTTTGATCGATGTTTCACAGAGCGAGACACGGATGGATCGAGGTGGTCGCCGGCGTGATGTTCAGCGGGAAGTCCGAGGAGTTGATCCGACGCGTGCGGCGCGCCCTCATCGCCGGGCGGCGCGTTCAGCTCTTCAAGTCCCACCTCGACGACCGCTACGGCGGCCAGTTCCAGATCTCGTCCCACGACGGCCGGAAGATCGACGCCGAGCCCGTGTCCACCTCCGTGCAGGTGGCCGGGAAGGTCCGCCCGTCGACGCAGGTCGTCGCCATCGACGAGGCCCAGTTTCTGGATGACGGCATCTGCGAGGTGGCCGATGCACTGGCGGACGCCGGGATGCGCGTGATCGTGGCCGGCACGGACATGGATTTCCGCGGCGAGCCCTTCGGTCCCATGGGGCCGCTCCTGGCGCGCGCGGAGCGCATCGACAAGCTCCACGCGATTTGCGTCGTGTGCGGCGATCCGGCGACGAGGAACCAGCGCCTCATCGACGGCGAGCCGGCGCCCGCGGAGGGACCGACGATCCAGGTGGGGGGCGCCGAATCGTACGAGGCGCGCTGCCGCCGTTGCCACGACGTGCCGGAGCGAGGTCGGGCCCAGAGGGAGCTGTTGCCGAGACGCCGCACCGATGAATGGAAGGGGACCTAGATGAAGACCCACAGCTGGACGAGCATCACGCTGTTCGCGATCTCTCTGCTCATCCTGCCGCTGGAGGTCACAGCCGGGCAGCGGACCGCGGAGCAGTACCCTGAGCGGCCGGCGCACCGACCTGCGGTGCCGGGCCCGAACGGCCTGGTGACGGCGGGCCACCCTCTGGCGTCCATGGCGGGTCTTCGCACGCTCATGGCCGGGGGGAACGCCGCCGATGCCGCCGTCGCGACCCTGGCCACGCTGAACGTCGTACGGCCGCAGATGTCCGGGATGGCGGGGAACGGGTTCGTGACCCTCTACGACAGAGTCTCCGACCGTGTGTACTCGCTGGGCGCCACGGGCGCCGCCCCCCTGGCCGTCGACCCCGCGAGCCTTGAGGCCGACGAGCTGAACAAGGGGATTCGCGCGGGCGTCGTCCCCGGCCTCTTCGGGGGATGGATCGCCCTTCTGGACCGCTTCGGCACCATGAGCCTGGCCCAGGTGCTCGCCCCGGCCATCGACTACGCCGAGAACGGCCATCCCATCGAAGCGTCCGTGGTGGCGGCAATCGAGTCTCACAGGGATCTCTTCGAGAGCTTCCCGTCGAGCCGGCGGATGTTCCTCCCTCTAGGCAGGGTGCCCGAGCCCGGCGAGACGTTCCGGATGCCAGATCTCGCGAACACCCTGCGGAAAGTGGTCGAGGCCGAGCAGGCGGCCCTCGCGGCCGGCAAGACGCGGTCGGACGCGTTCCGGGCCGCCTTCGACCGCTTCTACCGGGGCGACATCGCCGAGGAGATGGCCCGCTTCTACCGGGACAACGGCGGCGACTTCACCATGGAGGACTTCGGGCGCTACGAGCCCATCTGGGCGGAGCCGCTCCACACCGCCTACCGGGGATACGATGTGTACACCAGCCCGCCGACGTCGCGCGGAGGGCTGGAGGTCACGATGCAGTTGAACCTTGTCGAAGGGTTCGACCTGCGGGCCCTCGGCGCCGGCAGCGCGGAGACCATCCATCTTCTGTCGGAGGCGATCAAGGTCGCGAAGGCCGATGTCTACGCCTATGCGGCCGATCCCGCCCTGGTCGATGTGCCTCTCGACGAGTTGCTCTCCAAGAACTACGCGGCGGCCCGGCGATCCCTCATCGACCCGTCCCGCGTGATGGCGTACCCGGGAGCCGGGAATCCCGTGCGGGTCGACGAATTCCGATCAGGGGCGCGCGCGGCGGGAGAGGCGGAGCCCGAGCCCGGACGAGGCCATCTCGCCGAGCGATCATACGCGGGGAGCACGACGAGCTTTTCCATCGCCGACCGGTTCGGCAACGTCGTCGCCGCCACGCCCACGCACGGCGGTGCCTTCGGCACGGGAGTCGTCGTCGGCAACACCGGCCTGACCTTCAACAACGGGTCCCGCATCGGTTCGACATCGCCGTACCCCGACCACGTGAACTACGTCCGGGGCGGGCAGATTCCGATCCTCAACAACTCCCCCATCATCGTGCTCAGGGACGGGCGGTTCCATGCGGCGCTGGGGACGCCGGGAGGCGAGACCATCGGACAGACCCAGTTCCAGGTGCTCGTGAACCTCCTCGACTTCGGGATGCCGATCCAGGAGGCCATCGCGGCGCCCCGCTTCGCCCTGAGCGCGGAGCCGAACTTCTACCTGCCCGGAGCCGAGGTCCGTTTCCGTCTCGAGGATCGACTGCCGGACGACGTGGTCGAGACGCTCGAGGGGTTGGGATACACCGTGGAGCTTGCGCCCGGATACGCCTTCGGCAGCATTCAGGGCATCACCTTCGATGCCGCGACCGGGGCCCTCATGGCGGGCGCGGATCCCCGCCGCGTCGCCTACGCCATCGGCTGGTGATGGCCCGGGGGAGCATGCCGTCGGCTACGCGGCGTGGTCGGCGGCGACCAGGATCCTCCGCCAGCCGTCCGAAAGGGGCCTCCGCTCCCTGGCCTGCACCCATACCTGTCCTCCCGCCCTGTGTACTTGCCCATAGGCCCAGTGAGCGATCCGCCGACTCACCGCCCAGTCGTGGAGGGCCTTGCGCTGATCGAACCCTGCTTCCAGTTCATCCCGGCACTTACGGTTCCGCTCGATCCATCGTTCGAGGTGCTCCTCGATGAAATGGTCGACCTCTCCGCGCGACTTGATGTCGCTTTCGCAGTGCCTGGAGGCCCGTGTTCTGGCTCAGGACGCCCTTTGATGACGCATAGATCGGCGATCGCATGGAGCAGCGCGAACTTGTAGCTGGACGTGAAGCTGCCCTCGTCGAGGAGGCGCTGGAGAGACCGGAGAAACGCGAGCTGCCCTTCCGCCGTGGGTGGCTTCGGCTCGCTCATCGATCCCAATACGCGGCGCCCTCGGGCAGGATCCAGCGAATGCCGCCTCTCGGATCCTCCACGTCCCCGTTGAAACGCGGGATGACATGCACGTGCGCATGTTCCACCGTCTGTCCGGCTGCCTGTCCCTCGTTGACCCCGATATTGAAGCCGTCGGGGTTGAACTCTGACCGAAGTTCATCCCTCACCCTGGCCACGAGACGCCATATGTCAGCCTGGATTTCGACACTCGGGCCGAACAGCGTCTCTGCGTGAGTCTTCGGGATCACGAGCGTGTGTCCGGTACTCACGGGGTAACGGTCACGAATGGCCACGGCATCCCGCGATTCGGCTACCACGGAGTCCCCGGGCACGTCGCAGAACGAACAGCCCGCCTTTCGGACAACGCCGCGCCGGTCGTTGGGGGCAGCCTCCCGGATCTCTCGAGGCCACCAAATCCGGCCCTCGATCAGCTCCGTGGAATCCCGGGCTGCAGCAAGAGTTGAGATCTCGTCCAGGTGCCGGCTCATCACCATGGCTGATACCGCCGCGTCGAACGCGTCCTCGGAGGAAGCGGCCTTGCGTGCGAATCCATCATTGATTTCCGGAAACCCCTGAGCGAGGTACGTCTCACGCGCTGCATAGTCGGACTTCTTCACCGGACCGGTAAGCAGCCGCGGATAGATCTCGATCACGACGGGAGCTCTTGCTTCGTGAAAGGGCCAGATGGAGAAGCCCTCGGTATGCAGCCTCGCCAGGTGACGCATGCCTCTAATCGAACCTGTGCCAACGGCACCGACGCCGCCGATCTGGAAGACGCTTTTGGGATTCGAATCCTTCACCGCCGAGGCGTCCTGTTCCGTGCGCCGAAGATGTTCGCGCAGCTTCGGTCTGCGCCTTCCCGGCCTTCCCCAGAACGGGGGTGCGCAACTGCTTAGCCATTCTTCACCGCGCTCGGCGGCGAGGTCCCAAATCTCCCCTATCGATGTCGCGCCCAGTTCCTCCACGAACCAGCGGGGGAAGGCGAACGCAAAGTCCAGCCCGACCACGACCTCGGGATCCGCACGGGCAGCATCGGTCAGATGCGCGACCAGCGCGCTACGGTCACGCCCCGATTCCAGGCGGGTCAGGCGTCCGTCACGAACCTCAGCCAGCCAGATCTTGGACCGTTCTCCGGACTTCGCTCCAGACCAGTCGACGGCGATGGCACGGTTCATCGGCCGCCTGCGCTCGAAGTGCCCTGAACTCGGGCGTCTTCCCCGCGCCCGCGCAGGATGTTGATGGGGGCAAGTTCGGGGCGACGGCAGGCGGCGAGCCGCAGGATGAACGTGTCGACGAGGGCGTGCTGCCCGGACAGGCTCGCGTGGCTCACCATGTCGGTGAGGGCCATCCATGCCGAGAAGGGCGGGAAACGGACCTCCCGCCATGTGTCGTCCCGCGCCTGGAAGGACGGCGTGTCCTTCATGTAGTTGTGGAAACGCCGCATGAGCCGGTCGTACGGACTGGAGTCCGCGAGCACCGCCTCACCGAGCCCCGCCCTCGCGATCCCCCGCAGCAGGTGCCCGCGGAGACGGTCCACGGGCCCCCTCTCGAGCAAGCCGCCGTCCGTCACGCCCGCCTCGGCCCCGTAGCGCGCGAAGATGTCGGGAAAGGTCCCCTTCGTGCACCACACGCGGTCCTCATCGGGGTTCACGTTGACGAAGAAACGGAGGATGCGGTCCCCGTCGGTCGCCCCGTAGGCGCCGGCATCGAAGTGGATCCGTTCGTTGCTCGCGTGCGCGGAGAGGCCGCGGCCGCGTTCCTGGATCGGACGGAAGCTCGTCGTCCCCACGGTCCACCCCTCGGTGAGCGCGGGCATGCACTCCCGCAGGAAGGCGCGCACCCCGGCGCCGTGCGCGGTGAGAGTATCGAGAACGGCGTCCCGCAGCCCTCCGCCCGCCGCCACGCCGCGGAGACGCCCGCTCTCCGGGTGGTAGCTGACGTTCTTCGCCTTCAGTTGGCGCGGAAGCTCCGCTCGCAGTCGCTCCAGGTCGCGATCCGGCGGCAGTTCCACCGGACACGCGCGGAAGAAGACGATCTCTCCCCGCTCCAGCGCATCGGCGAGATCGGGCCGGGGACCTCCCGGGGACCCCGCTTCGGTGAGCAGATCCCGCTCCCGCCTCAGGTGCCCCGCCTCAGGTGCCCCGGCTCAGTTGCGGGAGCCGATCGCCATCACCTCGAACCGCGCCCCGAAGAGCAGGGGGCCGGAGCCGAGGAAGGCGCGCGCCGGGAAGTTCTCCGTGAAATAGGTCCGGTAGACCTTGTTGAAGACGTCGTAGAGATCGACGTCGGAGCAGAACACCTGCACGGAGACGAGGTCGTCCATCGTGATCCCTGCCTCCTCCACGGTGTTCTTGATCGCTTCCATGACGAGCCGGGCCTCCTCGGCGGCGTCGTTCGGCGGACGGCCATCGACGAGGCCGAGCGACCCCGACACGAAGAGCAGGTCGCCCACCCAGACCGCGCCGCTGAAGGGGAGGACGCCCTCCTCGCTCGCGTGGCGAGGGTTGATGTACTCACGCTGGGCCGAAAGATCGGGAGCCATGGCCGCGAAACCTCCGGTGGCAAGAAGTGAAATCATGATGAAGCGCTTCATAGCGTGGGTTCCTCTCATTCGTTGAAGTGCAGGTTGAAGCTCAGGTTGAAGTGCAATGTGACGCTCAGTTCGCGCCCCCTGCCTCCTCTTCGTCGGTGGAGAGCGTCTCCCGCGCCTGCGAAACAATGTAGGCCTGGATCAGGCGCAGTTGATCGGCGTCAATGAGCCCCTCGTACGACGGCATCCCCTGCGGTTCCCGGCTGCCGCCCAGGACGATGTCCTCGAAATTGCGGTGCACGATGTCCGTCGCGCGCTGGAGGTTCGGCATCGCGCCCTCCGAGCCGCCGCCGGCCCCGTGACAGTGCCGGCAGTACTGCCTGTAGAGTTCGCCCCCGCTCGCGAGCGAGGCCTCGTCGGCGGGCAGGTCGGCGGCGACAGCGGGCACGCTGACCGGCCGCTTGCGCCGCGGCTCCGGCATTTCCCCGGCGCCGCCGAGCACGAAGGTGAAGACGCGGCCCCGCTGCTCGTAGTTGGCGGCGTCGCCGTACGGCGCCCCGCTCCGGCCGCGCGAGCCGCCCCAGCCGGCCGACACCGTCACGTGCTGGCGCCCGTCGACCAGGTAGGTTACGGGACCGCCGAGGATCCCGAGGCCGGTCGAGACCTCCCACAACGGCTCGCCGTTTTCCGCGTCGTAGGCGACGAAGCGGCCATCGCCGCCGCCCTGGAAGACGAGTCCGGTCGTCGTCGTCATCGTCCCGCCGTTCCAGTAACCGAGGAGGGGGACGGACCACCGGGCCTCCTGCGCCTTCGGGTCCCATGCGACGAGGAAGCCGGCGTCGTCGCGCGCCCCGTACCGGCTCATGTGGCCGACGTTGTTCACCCTCGGCCCGAAGCTGTGGTCCTCGATCTCGAGGTCCGTGTACACCCAGTCCGGCGGCTCGCTGCGCTCGACCCACCCCTCCTGGATCGGGAGATACATGAGCCCCGTCCCGGGATTGAAGGACTGCGGTTGCCAGTTGTGGCCCCCGAGTGCGGCAGGCGTAATGAGGGTCCACACCTCGGCGTGCACGGCCTCCGGGCGGTCCGTCGGGCGGCCCGTCTCGAGATCGAGTCCCTCCGCCCAGTTCTGCACGATGTATTCCTGGCCGGAGAGGAACTCGCCCGTCTCCGCGTCGAGGACGTAGAAGAAGCCGTTCTTCGGCGCCTGCATGATGACGCGCCGCATCCGCCCGTCGAACTCGAGATCCGCGAGCGTCATGGGCTGGACCGCCGTGTAGTCCCAGTGGTCGCCGGGCGTCGTCTGAAAGTGCCACACGTACTCGCCCGTCCGGGGGCGGAGCGCGAGGATGGAGGCGAGGAAGAGGTTGTCGCCGCCGCCGGGGCTCCGGAGGTTCCGGGACCAGGGGGAACCGTTGCCGGTCCCGACGTAGAGGAGATCGAGGTCGGGATCGTAGATGATCGAGTCCCACGCCGTGCCGCCGCCTCCGGCGACCCACCACTCGCCGCTCCACGTCTCCGCCGCCATCTCCATGGCTTCGGATTCGAACCCGTCGGCCGGGTTCCCCGGCACCGTGTAGGTGCGCCACACGAGTTCACCGTCGTCCGCGTCGTATGCTGACACGTAGCCCCGGACGCCGTACTCGGCCCCGCCGTTCCCGATGATCGCGAGTCCCTGCACGACGCGGACCGCGCCCGTGATCGTGTAGGCCTCGTTCGGGTCGATGGTGAGCGTCTCCCACACGACGTCGCCGCTCTCGGCGTCGAGGGCGATGAGCCGGCCGTCGATCGTGCCCACGATGACCTTGCCCTCATAGAGCGCGACGCCGCGGTTCACCACGCCGCAGCAGGCGAGACGTCCGCGGATGCGCGGAACGCCGGGGTCGTGCCGCCACAGGCGCTCTCCGGTCCGCGTGTCGATGGCGTGCACGACGCTCCACGGCGCACTGATGTACATGATGCCGCCCACGACGAGCGGCGTCGCCTCGACCCCGCCCCGCAGCTCCATGTCGTACGTCCACGCGAGGCCGAGTTCGTCGACGTTGTCCCGCGTGATCTCCTCGAGCGTGCTGAAGCGGTCCTCCGCGTAGTTGCCGCCGTACGTGAGCCAGTTGCCGTCCGGGCGCGCGGCCACGAGCACCGCGTCGGTTACATCGCCGGCGCTCTGCACGCTTGAAGGCTCGGGCGGCGGTGCGTCCGCGGTGCAGGCGGCGGCCGGAAGGAGGAGCAGCAGGGCGTGGAGTCGCGTGCGCATGGGCCTCTCCGGTGGTGAAGGGCGGGTGGAGGTGGGGCTCAACCCGAATGATGTACGATCTTACACTGTCCGATGTCGCCGGTCACGGCCAGTTCAAAGAACCCTGAATCCCTCGCGCTGCGCCGCGGCGGAGAGCCGATCATCGCTGCTGACGAGATCGAGCCGCTCCGGATCTTCGGACGCGGCGGTCAGCGCCGCCGCCAGCTGCAGCGCATCTGCCGCCCGCAACGGGTGAAGCCGAAGCAGTCTGATCGCGCGGTTGCGTACCTGCTCCATCGGCTCGATCTCCAGCCAGCTTGCCGCCAGCCGCCGCAGTTGCTCAAGACCCCGATCGAGTTCGCCGACTTCGAAACGGCGATCCCGCCGTAGGCGGTTCAAGGCGGACGCGCACTCCACTCGACTCCCCCACCACGTCACAATGGCCGGATCGCGCCGGATCGCCGCTCGACGCTCGGTGCTGCGGGGTTCTTCCACGATAAGCGACACCAGTGCAGATGAATCCCAGTATTTCACCGGGCGTCTCGGCGCTCTGCCACGATCAGCTCACTGGCGCTGGCTCCGGCGGTGAGCCGTACGAGGGGAGCTTTCAGGAAGCGTTCGACATCGAGAGGGGTGCGAGGAGGAGCCGCGACTCCGCGGCGCACGAGTTCCGCGGCCCCCTGGTCGGCGCCCAGGTCGTCCCCGCGGCAGGGTTCGATTCGCGCAACGGGCTTCCCGCGATGCGTGATCAACACGGCTTCCCCGCGACGCACGTCGCCCAGCAGTCCGCTGAGGGCGTTCTTCGCTTCGCTGACGCTGGCTCGTCTCATGTGGCCAATCTAGCCATATGGATGTTGCCTATCAAGCGTCGCACATCGGATTAGCGTCGGTCTCCGCCGCCCCTGGTTCCCGTCCACGGGCCATCTGATTGCGGCCATCGGGTCCGCCAATGACCGTCGGGTGTGGCACGGCGAACGTAGAAAGATTATCTTGAGTTTATCTTCGGATCATCGAAGGGAGGACAGACCGTGTCCACCACGATCAACGTGAAGACGCTCAGACACGAAATGAAACGCATCGTCGACCGCGTGCGAGCAGGCGAGAAATTCACGGTGCTTTACCGGAGCCGCCCGGCATTTCGCATCGTGCCCGTAGACGCGGGCTTCGATCTCGGCCCGGCCGAGACGGATCCGCTCTATGGGGCCCCGGCCGTGGGGAGATCGAGCGACGGACTCGTGGCGGCGGACCACGACCGGATCCTCTATGGCGCACCTGGTCCCTGAATCGGTGCTGTTCGTCGATACAGCGGGCTGGATGGCGATGGCCGATGAGGGGGATGCCATGCACGAGTCCAGCCGGCGTACGCGCGACGCCCTCCTGCGGGACGGCGGCATCCTCGTCTCCACGGACTATGTCATGGATGAGACCCTGACGCTGATCCGAGTGCGGCTTGGGCTGAGCGCAGCGGTCAAGTGGTGGGCACAGGTCGACACGACCACGCGCGTTCGATGGGAACGGATCGATCCCGTGCGCGCCGAGAAAGCGAGAAGCTGGTTCTTCCAGTGGAGTGACACGGATTTCTCGTACACGGACTGCACGAGCTTCGTGATCATGAGAGAACTTGGGCTCCGCCGGGCTCTGACCACGGATCGGCACTTCGTGCAAGCCGGGTTCGAAATGGTGCCCGGGCCGGGCGACTAATTCGTGGAGTTCCGCGGACGCAGGATGACCTCTCCGGGGAGCGCGTCCGTGAACCCGCCGCCGTCGACCGTGAACACCCCGTTCACCATCACGTAGTCGACGCCCTCGCTGAAGAGGTCCGGCTCGAGCACGGTGGCCCGGTCCCGGAGACGCGCGAGGTCGAACACGACGAGGTCCGCCTTGTAGCCCTCGCGCAGGAAGCCGCGGTCCTCCAGCCCGATGATCCGCGCCGGCAGTCCCGTCATCGAGCGCACCGCGAAGGGCAGCGTGATCGCCTTCAGGTCCTTCACGTAGCGGGCGATCTTGCGCGTGAAGGCGCCGAAATGGCGGGGGTGCGCGCCGGGCCGCGAGGCGAATTCGGGCACGCCCTCGACCCCGCTCACCGCCGCGTCCGACGCCGTCGCCGTGTAGTCCTGCCGGTAGTAGTTGATGATGTCCGCGTCGTGAATCCCGTAGCCGCGCGTCCAGGCCCCGCCGAGGACGTCGGGATATCCCTCCAGCGCCATGTGAACGACGGCTTCCTGATAGGTGACGCCCAGGCGTCGGCCCAGTTCCTCCAGCGTCCGGCCCACGTAGGTCGAATCGGGATAGCCCACCACGACCACGCGGTCCGGACCCCCGTTGTGGTCGACGATCCACTCGATGTCGCGGGCGATGAGACCCCGGAGTTCCGGGTCCGCCCAGCGGCGCTGCAGGTGCGCCCGGGCGTCGTCGAACATCCCTTCGCCGCTGTAGACGGGGCTGTCTCTCCCGCCGCTCGTGTCGACCGTGTCGTGCACCAGACTCCAGCGCGGGATCATGGGCCGGGCGCCCCCGCCGAACGTCTCGTAGGGGTAGACGTCGAGATAGACTTCGAGCCCCTCCTCGCGCGCCCGGTTCACGACCAGCGTGTCCTGCCCCGAACGGCCGAAGCTGGAGCGCCCCCGCGCCTTGTGGTGGCTCGCCACGACGCGGATCCCCGTCTCGCGGGCGATGCTCACGGTCTCCGCCAGCCCCTGGTTCCCGTCCACGGGCCAGTCGCTCACCGTACTCGGCAGTTCCCACAGCGGCATGGCCGCCTCGCTGCGCTGGTGCGCGACGTAGAAGCCGCCGTAAGGGGCCACGGCCTCGGCGAGGGCGACGATCTCCTCCGGCGTGCTGAAGCGGGCGGGGCGGTACTCGACGCCGGCTCCCAGTCCCCACGCCCCCGACTCCATGCCCTCGCGCACGAGCGCCTGCATGCGGGCGATCTCCTCCTCCGTCGCCGGGCGCTCGTAGTCGTCGCCCATCACTTCGCCGCGCACCGAGCTGTGGCCGACCATGGGGACGAAGTTCATGGCGTGTCCCTGCGAACGCAGCGCGGCGATCTCCGCGCTGAGCGGCCACGTCTGATTGCGGCCGTCGGGTCCGCCGATGACCGTCGTGAGCCCCTGGCTGTTCAGGCTCTTCGCCCGCCGCGCCTCCAGGTGCTCGGAGGTCATGGCCCGGTCGGCGTGCGAGTGCAGGTCGATGAACCCCGGCGAGACGTACATCCCCGCCGCGTCCACGACCCGCCGCGCCGTCGCGTCGCCGAGCCTCCCGATCCGGACGATCCGGTCGCCGGCAATGGCGATATCCGCCGCGAACCACGGATTCCCCGTGCCGTCGATCACGCGCCCGTTCCGGATGAGGATGTCGTATTCCTGCGCGGAAAGCCGGAATGAGAGGGCGCCCGCCGCGAGGGCGGCACTCGTAGCCACGAGGGCGGCGCATCGTACGGTAAACCGAATCATGTGTATGACCCCGGGAGAATGTCGCAACGTTGGAGGCAGACGCCGACGAGGCGGACGATAACGCAACGGTTGCCCACAGGTCGAATCGGGGAGATATGTTTCCGGTGCCACCTTCCGTCCGATCCCGGGAGTCGAAGATGCGTACGACGAAAATTGTCCTTGTCCTGCTCGCAGTCGCGCTGAGCGCCGATCAGGTGGCCGCGCAGGGCCACTTCCAGCCGATGGACGTGTTCGAGATCGAATACGCCGTGGACCCCCGGATCTCGCCCGACGGAAGCCAGGTCGTCTATGTCCGCACGTCGATGGACATCATGCGGGACGCGAAGAAATCCGAGCTGTGGATCATGCACGCCGACGGGTCGGATCACCGGCGGATCGGGACGGGCGGTTCCCCGCGCTGGTCGCCCGACGGCACCCGCATCGCGTACACGGCGGACGGCCAGATCCATGTGCGCTGGATGGACACGGGCGAGGAGGCGACGCTCACGCAACTCATCGAGTCGCCGCGCGGGCTCCGCTGGTCGCCGGATGGGCGCCAGCTCGCGTTCAACAAGCTCGTTCCCTACGCGCCGCCGAGCCTCGCCCCGCCGCCGAAGCCGCCCGCCGGGGCGGAGTGGGCCGATCCTCCCATCATGGAGGACCGTTTCAAGAATCGGCAGGACGGCGTCGGCTATCTCGACTTCGGGTACGACCACATCTTCATCGTCCCGGTCGAGGGCGGCACGCCCACGCAGGTCACGTCCGGCGACTTCCAGCACCAGAGCCCCGCCGCGTGGACCCCCGATGGCCGGCACCTCGTCTTCTCGTCGAACCGCAACGAGGACTGGGTTCACGATTACCGCAATTCCGAACTCTACATCGTCTCGATCGCCACCGGCGAAGTGCGCCCCCTCACCGACCGCCCCGGACCCGACCGGAGTCCGGCCGTCTCTCCCGATGGGAGGCGGATCGCGTTCACGGGCTACGAGGACCGCACCCGCACCTACCAGGTGAGCCGGCTGCAGGTGATGAACCTGGACGGGAGCGGGCAGCGCGTGCTCACGGGCGACCTCGACCGCAGCGTGTCGAACCCGGTATGGGCTTCCGACGGGAGCGGGATCTACTTCCAGTACGACGACGAGGGGAACTCGAAGGTCGGCTTCGCCACGCTCGCCGGCGACCTCGAGGTGCTGGCCGAGGATCTGGGGGGCACGTCCTACGGGCGTCCCTACGGCGGCGGCTCCTTCAGCGTGGCCGACGATGGGAGCTTCGCGCTCAACCAGACCCGTCCCGAATCTCCCGGCGAGGTTGCGGTGGGGGCGAGGGGTCGCGGCGTGCGTCGCATCACCTCGCTGAACGAGGACCTGCTCGCGAACCGTCAACTCGGCGAGGTCGAGGAGATCTGGTGGGATTCGTCGTTCGATGGGCGTCCCATCCAGGGGTGGATCGTGAAGCCGCCCGACTTCGATCCGGGTCGGCGCTATCCCCTCATCCTCGAGATCCACGGCGGTCCGGTCTCCAACTACGGAGACCGCTTCTCGGCGGAGATGCAGCTTCTCGCCGCGGCCGGCTACGTCGTCCTCTACGCGAACCCGCGCGGGAGCACGAGCTACGGCGAGGAGTTCGCGGACCTCCTCTATCACAACTATCCGGGGCAGGACTACGACGACCTCATCTCCGGGGTCGACGCCGTGATCGACCGGGGCTACATCGATCAGGACAACCTCTTCGTCACCGGCGGGAGCGCCGGCGGCATCATGACGGCCTGGATCGTCGGCAAGACGGACCGCTTCCGTGCCGCGGTCGCCCAGAAACCCGTCGTCAACTGGATCAGCAAGACGCTCACGGCGGACAACTGGTACGGCTACTACCACAGCCGCTACGAGGGCCTGCCGTGGGAGAACCCCGAGGCCTACTGGGAGTTCTCTCCCATCTCCCTCGTGGGAAACGTGAACACGCCCACGATGATCATCACGGGAGAGGAGGACCTTCGGACTCCGCTGTCCGAGTCGTACCAGATGTTCCACGCGCTCAAGCTGCGGGGGATCGACACGGCCGTGATCCGGCTGCCGGGCGCCTCGCACGACATGAGCCGCCGCCCGAGCCAGCTCATGGCCAAGATTGCGAACATCGTGGCCTGGTTCGATAAGTATCGGGCGGTGGCGGCGACGAGCTGACCCCGCCAGCCGCTCACCGGACGCACACCGGACCCGCACTGGACCCACACCTGACCCTTCGAACCCGGGAGATTCACCCATGACCGACTCCGGTCGGCCGCTGGCGGGCGTGCGCGTGATCGCGCTCGAACAATACATGTCCGCCCCCTACTGCTCGCTGCTGCTCGCCGACGCGGGGGCGGAAATCATCAAGATCGAGCGCCCGGGCCTGGGGGATCCGCGCCGGTCCATCCCTCCGTTCGTGGAGCGGAACGGCGTCCGCATGGGCGTCGGATTCATGGCCTACAACCGGAACAAGAAATCCCTCGCGCTCAACCTCAAGAGCGACGAAGGGCGCGATCTGTACCGGGCTCTCGTGGCGAAGTCGGACGTGGTGGTGGAGAACCTGCGACCGGGGTCCGTCGACCGGATGGAGCTCGGCTACGAGGCGCTCGCCGAAGTGAACCCGGGACTCGTGTACGCCGCCGTGTCGGGGTTCGGGCGACTGCCCGGGCGCGAGGGCCCGTACGGCGACTGGCCCTCGTTCGACGTCGTGGCGGAGGCGATGGGGGGCGTGATGCACATGATCGGCTTCGCCGACAAGCCGCCCTCGCCGTCGATCTACGGGATGCCGGACCTCTACGCGGGGATGGCCGCGGCGTACGGCGTCACGATGGCGCTCTACCGGCGCAGCGTAACGGGGAAGGGCCAGTTCGTGGACTCCGCCATGTACGACAGCGTGCTGTCGCTGAACGAGCGCATGATCTCGCTCGCGGCGAACACGGGGGCGCGGCCGCGGCGGGGCGATCCGCCCGGCTTCTATCCGCGCGGGCCGATGCCGGTGAGCGACGGCTACGTCGCCTTCACGATCCCCGACGACATCATGTGGCGCCGGTTCTGCCGCATGCTGGGACGCCCCGACCTGCTGGACGATCCCCGTCTGGCCTCCCCCGACCTGCGCACCGAGCACCGCGCCCTCCTCGACGAGGTCGTCCGGCCCGTATTCGCCGAACTGACCCGCGATGAGGCGGTACGACGGCTACAGGAAGTGGGCGTCCCCGCCGGGCCGGTCCAGACCTCCGAGGACCTGCTCGAGTGTCCTCAACTCGAGGCGCGGGGCGTGCGGGTCGCCGTGGACTACGACGGACTCGGAGAACTCCAGTTCGTCCGCACCCCGCTGCTCACCTCCGACGCCCCGGATGTCCCGTTGAACCCCGCGCCGACACTGGGCCGCGACACCCGACAGATCTTGACCGACGTGCTCGACCTGTCCGACGCGGATGTCTCGCGTCTGACGGAGGAAGCCGTGATCGGTACGGAGTCGGCTCATGGATGACGAAGGCACCGGGATCCCGACGATCTGCGGACTCAGCTTCGACTTCGATGATCGAGACACGAATCCCGACGCCACGGGTCATCGACGCGCTCGCTTTAGGATCGGGTGGAGGAAAGCGGCGAGCGGTGCCGATTATGGCGGGTCGGCGCTCAAGGAACTCACGTGGGACAACCTCGGCTGGCGCCTCGGCAAGCTCTTGGGGCCGGCTTCCGACGAGACGATCAACGACATGTACGACCTGTGCGTGAGACAACAGGCGGAATAAGCTGTCCGATCCCGTAGTGACGTGGAACCTGAGATACGCCGGGGCGGAGAGGGCGGCCCGGCTCGCGGGACGAGCGTCCGCGATGGGTTGGGCTGTGCGCCTGCTTCAGGAGGTCTCGAAACACGCCAAGGACGCGCTCTTGGCTGCGGTCGCGCCACATTGCTGCGCCTTCGGCATCGATTGGGTGCTCGAATCGCGGGAACGGGCGCACGGGGCAGCGATGCTCACCTGCGGCGACTTCACGATCTCCGAAGCCGAACCCGTGCGCGATCTGCCAAGCCACGAGAGAGGAGTACGCGGATCTGCGACTGATTAGCGGATCAAGTGCAGTTCGGTCTGACGGCGGAGCATCCAGCGGATCTCGCCGTCGAGCGTGACCTCAGCCTCTTCCTCCTGCGCCATCCGCACCAGCTGGCCGTCCCACTCCGCGACCGGGCTCGTCACCTGGAGCTCGGTCGAGAACCACATGCCCGGGATGACAGGCGGATCGCCTCGCCCGGGAACGCCCGTCTGGTAGTCCCAGAGGCCGATCAGTGGCCCCGCGCCGTGGCCGTGGTCCCCGATCGGGTGGGTGTACATCGTCCCGTTCAGCCCCTCCGCGCGCATCTTTTCGAGGACTGATGCGAGGATCTCGTTTCCGGTGCGTCCGACCTTCGTCTCCTCGAGGAGGATGTCCTGCAGGCGGTTCGAATTTGCCAGTGCCTGTCGCAGACCGGCGGGAGCTTCCGTCTCGCCTTCCCGGAGGACGTAGGCCATGTGCTGCGTGTCCGTCGCGAGTCCGAGGGCGACGAGTCCGAAGTCGCAGTGGAGCACGTCGCCCCGCTCGATCACCGGATCGGTCACGCCGCCCATGTCGACGCCGCGCCGCTGCACCGACACCGAGGGCTGGAACCAGGAGTCGAGCCCCAGGTCGTGCACGCGCTGACGCATCCACCAGACGACATCGGCGGTCGTGGTCCGGCCGGGCATGATGACGACTTCGGAGAACGCCGTGCCGATGATCTCGTGCACCACCGCCTGGATCCGGCGGTAGACCGGCGTCATCGAGGGCACGCGCATGGCGAGGTACTCGATCGCCAGCAGCGGTTCACGGACGACGCGGGTCGCGAGATCCGCCCCGAGCGCGGCCTCCATCTGCTCCCACTCACCGGCCGAGAGTCCGTCGGCGAAGTTGTGGTCGTGCGAGATGTTGACGGCGATCCGCCGCGGGTCGCGCTCGCGAACCATGTCGGCGAAGAGGTCCCACTGGTCCGCGCCCCACAGTTCCGCCTGCCTTCCGTCCGGGGCGGTGGCCGTGGCGCGCACGGCTTCATACACGCCTCCCTGCGAGCTTCCGCCGAGGGCGAGGCGTTCGACGCCATGTTCCGGTCCGCGGTCGTGGAAGATGTAGATGGTCCGCCGGCGGGCCGCGAAAGTCGTCGGGGAGACGAGGGCCGGGAAGACGGGATCCTCGTTGTACTCCCGCATTGTGATGACCCACATGTCCACGCCGTGCTTCCGCATGAGCATGGGCAGGTTCGTCTCGAGCCGCTCCGCCAGCCACGCCTGCTGCGTCCGCGCCTGCTCCCGAAGCGTCCCGAACGGGCGCTCCGGTCGGTAGTCCCGCGTCTGCGCCTCCACCGGCGTGAGCGAGAGCTGAGGCACTCCGCCGACGGACAGCGTTAGAGCGGCGAGCATCGTGATCGTCTTCATGTCCGGACCTCCATGGGTATCGAGCGTCGCCCCATCCTCGGCCGCGGGTCGTCGCCGTTCAAGGCACGCCGGCTCTCTTCTTCCCGGAAGATCGCCCGTGTAGTCTTCGGAACTGCCTGAGGACAACCCGCGGCTACGCAGGGAGGGACACATGATCCGTAAGCTCACGAGGCTCGGGACAGCCTTGGCGCTGGCACTCGCCCTCGCCGGGGGCACAGGTCCTTCGACCGCCGCGGGACAAGCGCTCGCGGTCACCGGAGCAACCATCATCGACCCGCTGGCGGAGGCGCCCCTCGAAGACGGCGTCGTCGTGATGATGGACGGGCGGATCACCGCGGTGGGTCCGGCGGGCGCGGTGGACGTTCCCGCGGGAACGTCGGCCATCGACGCGCGGGGGAAGTACGTCATCCCCGGGTTGATGGACGCGAACCTCCACCTCTACCTGAATCTCGGTCTCGAGACGCTCATCAAGTACGAGGGCCGCTATCACGAGATCGTGCTGGAAGCCGCGCAACTCACGCTCAAGTCTGGACAGACGACCGTCTTCGACACCTGGGGGCCGCTGGATCCGCTGGCGAAGGCGCGCGACATGATCAACGCGGGAGAGGCGCCCGGCAGCCGGATCTACTTCGCCGGCAACATCATCGGCTTCGACGGTCCTCTCTCCCGGGATTTCCGCGGCGAAGCGGCGGCCCACGTGAGCCAGGCCTTCGTGAACCGCACGAACGAAGCGTGGGAACGGGGGACGGGCCGCGACCTCATGTGGATGACGCCGGATTCCGTGCGCGCGGCGATCCGCGAGTACACGGGGACGGGCGTCGACTTCCTCAAGTACGGTTCCAGCAGCCATGTGGAGATGTACTTCATCTCCTTCTCCGAGCGCGTGCAGCGCGTGATCGTGGAGGAAGGACACCGGGCGGGCATGACGGTCCAGACGCACACGACCTCCGTCGAGAGCCTCGACATGGCGATCGAGGCCGGGGTCGACATCATCACGCACGGCGACATCTCCGGTCCCGTCGTGCCGATTCCGATGGAGACGATGCGGAAACTCGTCGAACGCGACATCGCCGTCTCGGTGCTCCCGATCACGCAGCGACGCCTGGAGGCGCTGCAGGAGCACAACCCGGACGGGACGCTCACGCCGTACATGGTGGTCGGCCGCGAGAACCAGGCGCGGATGATCGAGGCGGGCGTCTCGATGCTGCTTTCAACGGACGCGGGCATCAAGCATCCGGTGCTGCTGGCGGAGTCCGCCACGATCGCCTCGGACACTGTGGATCAGCGGACGAAGCTGGGAGAGGGCCACTTCAACGCGCTCGCCGCGCTCGAGGAACTGGGGATGGCGCCGATGGAGATCCTGCGGTCGGCCACGAGCCACATCGCGCGCGCCTACGAACTCGACGACGAGATCGGCTCGCTACAGCCGGGGATGGTCGCGGACCTCGTCATCCTCGACGCGAATCCGCTGGAGGCCGCCCGCAACTACCGGTCGATCCATACCGTGATCAAGGACGGGCAGCGGGTCGACCTCGACGCCTTGCCGGTTGCTCCCATCATCAGCGCCCTGAAACCCAACGACTGAGTTGAGGAGTCAGGTGGGGTACGTTACCGAGCACAATTGCTCAAGAACGTATCTCTGAAGAGTTCGGAGTCCGGGATCAGCGGCGGCCGTGCGTGACATGGGCGGCGATGAGGGCGCCGTGCTCGCGGCCATTCTCGATGAAGATCTTGTTCGCGTTGTAGCCGGCGGCGATCACGCCCGCGATGTAGACGCCCGGCGCCGTCGTTTCCATCGTCGCCGGGTCGTGCGCCGGAATCCCCGTGTCCGGATCCGTCTCGACGTCCAGGCCCGCGAGCAGCGCCGCGTCCGGTCGCCAGCCCGTCATCGCGAGTACCCAGTCGTTCGCGACTTCGGTCTCCTCGCCCGACGCCTCCTCGACGATGGTGGCAGTCCCCGTGCCGAGGCGGGCGACGCGGGATCTCCAGTGCATCGGGATCTCGCCGCTCTCGATGCGGTTCTCGATGTCCGGGCGCACCCACGGCTTGACCCCGGGGTCCAGCGTGTCCGCGAAGTGCACCATGCGAACGCGCACGCCGTTGCGGTACAGCTCCAGCGCCGCTTCCACCGCCGAGTTTCCGCCGCCCACGACGAGTACGTCCTGGTCGAAGAAGGGGAACGGCTCCTTGTAGTAGTGGATGACCCGGCGGCGCCGATCCTCGCCCTCGAACCCGAGCCGGTTCGGCTCACCGAAGCCCCCCGTGGCGACGACCACGGCCCGGGACGCGAGGCAGTCCTCCCGTCCGTCACGGGTGCGGGTGCGGACGGTGAACGCGTCGCTGAGCCGCTCGATCCCCGTCACCTCCTCGTACTGGCGTACCGCGATGCCGTGGTGGGCGACGACATGCCGGTAATAGGCGAGGGCGTCGCGCCGCGTGGGTTTCGGCTCGGGGATCGTGAAGGGGACGTCCCCGATCTCCAGCCGTTCCGCCGTGGAGAAGAACGTCATGTAGGAGGGATAGTGGGTCAGCGACTCGGTGATGCACCCCCGGTCGAGGATCGCGTAACGCAGCCCGCGCTCCTTCACGGCGACCGCCACGGCCAGCCCGCACGGGCCGGCCCCGACGATGATCACGTCGAGCGGTTCCGAAACCGATTCCGACTCGGAGATAGGGTCTGGCGTCGCCGGCACTGTCACCCGCGCTTCTCAGGAGGATTGGTGAGCGCGGGATGGTAATCTCTGAGCCGGGAACGGGGAACCGGGAGAGCGTCGCACCGCTTGATCCGGCCAGTGGAGCTTGAGAGGTTGGTCGAGGTTCCAGGATCCGTTCTTCAGGAGGCATCAGGAGGCAGGCGATGAGCACGGTCGAGACCGCATTCGCTCCCATTTCGTCCCAGGCGGGGGACGGCATCGACGAAGCCGCGATCCGACAGGCGCGCATCGACTTCGCGGCGGTCCATCGGGTCATCGTGCACGAGAACATGCACGAGGGCACATGGAATCACCTCAGTTGCAAGGTGCCGGGCAGGCCGGGTCATCTCCTCATCACGCCGGGGCAGACGCACTTCTCCCGCGTGACGGCCAGCAGCCTCGTCGAGGTCGGGCCGGACGGGCGTCCCGTGGGCGGGGAAGGGCGGCTGAACGTGAGCGCGTGGGCGATTCACGAACCCGTCCAGCGCGCGCGGCCCGACATCATGTGCGCGCTCCACATTCACGCGCCGTACAGCACGGCGCTCGCCTCCATCGACGGATGGAGGCTGGGCGAGCGCGGGAGCCAGAACGCGGCGGTCTTCTACGGGAACTGCGCGTACTTCGGGTACGAGGGAATCGTCACGGAGGCGGACGAGGGCGGGCGCATGGTCGAAGCCCTCGGCGACAAGCGGGTCCTGTTCCTCGCGAACCACGGCGTGCTCATGGTCGGCGACACGATCGAAAAGGCGATGTTGTGGCTGTACCAACTCGAGCGCGCCTGCATGAACGAGATGCTCGCGCTCCAGACGGGCCGGAAGATCCGTCCCATCCCGGTCGAGGCCGCGCAGCACAACGCCGACATGTCCGTCGAGTCGGCGGGCGAAGCCGGCTACCTCGAAGGCATGAAGGAAGTACTCGACGCGGAAGGCGAGGACTACGCTGCTTGACCCGAGGGGATCCGCCACCCGTCTCGCCGCCCCCGAGCCGCGGGGGTGAACCACGGCCTCGTCGACCACCTGCTGACCTGTCCGGCGAAGGGTTGGTTCGTGCCGGGGCCGTCCGATTCGACCGCTGACCTGCTTGGCCCGGCAATCGCGGACGTCCGGTCGAGGCCGGTCAGACCTGCCGGAGGGCGCGCTCCGCGATGTGGTCTCCGATGGCCAGGCAGGCGGTCGCCGCGGGGGAGGGGGCGTTGAGCACGTTCACGACGCCGGGCCCTTCCCGAATCACGAAGTCGTGGACCAGGGCGCCGTCCGTGTCCACGGCCTGCGCCCGGATCCCGGAGCGCCAACTCTCGAGGTCGTGCACTTCGAGTTCGGGCAGCAGGGCGCGCGCCTTCCGCACGACCGAGCGCCGGTCCAGCGAGCGCCACTGCTCCTCGACGGCGGTGCGCCAGTGGGCCCGCGCCAGACGCCGGAACCCGCGATAGCTCAGCGCCTCCAGGGCGTCGGGAAGCCGCCCGGAGAGGCGCCCGTACGCCTCCCGGCCCCAGGCCCAGACCGCGTTCGGTCCGAGTTCCACGCGCCCGGCCACGTTCCGGGTGAAGTGGACGCCCAGGTGGGGGAGCCGGGGGTCTGGGACCGGGTAGATGTGGCCCCGCACGAGCCCCGCGGCCGTTTTGGACAGGCCCCGATACTCGCCCCGGAAGGGGAGGATCTTGAGATCGGGTTCCTGCCCGAGGAGCCGCATCACGCGGTCGACGTGCAGCCCGGCGCAGTTGACGACGACTCTGGCCGCGATGTCGCCCGGGGGGCCGGCGAGCACGATGCGGTGCCCGGAGCGGCGGGCTTCCCGCACCTCGAAGCCGGTCCGGACGCGGTGGCCCGCGCGGGAAAGATCCGCCGCGAAGGCTCGCGCCACGTCACCGAAGTCGACCGCCCCGGTGGCCGGCACGTGGAGCGCCTCGACGCCGCGCGCGTGCGGTTCGATCTCGGCGATTCCGCCGGGGCCGATGCGCTGCATGGCGACGCCGTTCGCCGTCCCGCGCCGCTCGAGTTCGGCGAGGGCGCCGAGTTGGTCGCGCGACGTGGCGACGACGACCTTGCCGGTGCGCGTGGTCCGAATGCCTCGCTCCGCGCAGTAGCGAAACAGCCGCTCGGCCCCCTCCGTGCACAGCCGCGCCTTGAGCGAGCCCGGCGCGTAGTACAGCCCCGCATGGATGACGCCGCTGTTGCGCCCCGTCTGGTGCGCCGCGACCTCCGGCTCCTTCTCGAGGACGGTGAGGGCAAGGTCGGGCCGGGTCCGGCGGAGGGCGTCGGCCGCGGCGAGCCCGACGATCCCGCCGCCGATGACGGCGATGTCGAGCGGTTTCGTCATCCGCTTCCGGCGTCAGCCTCCGCTCCGACCACGCACTCGGGGGTCTCGCCGCGGACCCATGCGGCGAGCATCCGCCACTCCGGATCGTCCGTCGAGTCCCAGCGGCGCGGACCGCCGTGGAAGTAGTCGCCGGCCGGCGCGCCGCGCCGCGTCCGGGAACCCCCGTCAAACCGCTGCCTCATGATCCGCCTCCGCGATGTGCGCTCGTTTACCTCCCACGCTAAGATCGGCGGCAGGGCGAGGTCCAGCCCCCAAGTTCACCTACCCGGCCACCCGCCCGGCACGAACGTCGGCTCGGGGCCGGGCACTCCGTTCCCCGGTTCGGGAATCCACCACGGCAAGAGGAGCAGAATGCCGAAGAAGCGCGAGCGTGCCCTACGCGGCGCGGCGGTTTGGGCAGTCGCGGTCGTGTCGGGGCTGGTGGCCGCGGGTTGCGGCGGAGATGCCGCATCCCCTTCGGACGGGGAACCGCCGCCGCCGCTCACGGTGGCGGGCACCTACCCCGCGACGGGAGGCTTGCGCGAGGATGGCGGACGCATGGAGAAGGGCTACCGCCTCGCGATCGAGATGCTCAACGAGGCGGGCGGGATCGATGGTCGGAAGGTGCGCCTGATCCTGCGCGACGATGGCTCCGACCCGCGTGCGGCGGCGGAGATCTACCGGGAGTTGGCCGACACCGATTCGATCGACCTCCTCATCGGACCCTACGCGAGCTCGATTACGGACGCGGTGGCGCCGGTCGTCGAGGCGGCGGGCCGCCCGCTGGTCGCCGGTCTCGCCTCGTCCTCCGCGATCTGGGAGGGCAAGGGCCGACAGTGGACCGTGCAGATGCTGAACCCCGCCCGGGACAACCTCGCGGGCGCCGCCATCGTCGCCGCGCAAAAGGGGGCCGAGACGGTGGCCATGGCGTACGAGGACTCGCGGTTCCCCGTCTCGGCGGCGGAGGGCGTGCGCGCGGCGGTCGCCCAACATGGCCTCCGGCTCGTGATGGACGAGAAGTACCCGCCCGGCGGCGCGGATCACGCGGAGCTATCGGCCCGCGCCCGAGACCTCCGGGCCGATCTGTTTCTGGGCGGCGGCTACACCGACGACGCGATCGCGTTCACGCGCGCCGCGGCCGAGGTCGGGTACGCGCCCATGCTCATGAGCTGGGCCGCCGGGCCGGCGGAGCCCTCTTTCCCCGGCCGGGTCGGCGAGCTGGCCCGCTGCATGATCGGGAACACGCCGTGGCTTCCCACCCTGCGGACGTCGGGGCTCCTCGCGGACAACGCGACCTTCGTGCGGCGCTTCAACGAGACCTACGGGGAGCCTGCCGGCTACACGGCCGCGGCCGGCTTCGGCACCGTGGATTTGCTGGCGCAGGCCGTGAACGCCTCCGTGGCCGCGACCGGCGAGGTCCGGGATGCGGCGATTCGAGACTTCCTGTTTCGCTCCGACGCCGAGACGGTGCTCGGCCCCTACGGCGTCGTCGGGTTGGGCGACCCCGGCTCGGGCAGCCAGCGGCGGCTCGTCCGCCTTCAGATTCAATGGCAGGAGGACGGCCAGGGAGGCTTGGCGCAGCGCGTCATCTATCCACTGTCGATGGCCGAGGCCGAGGCCTGCGTGGCCGGCTGATTCGGTCCGGGTCACCCCACCTGGACTCAGGCGCTCGGCGGCATGACGACGTCGGTCGCGCCGAGGAAGTCGGCGAGGTCGGCGATGGCGTCGTTCAGCGCGGTCCCGAAACGGGCGGTCGGGGCGAGGCCGGGCTCGAGGTGGAGCGCCCGGATTTCGAGCACGCCGCGGTCGCGGTGAAGCTTTGGATCGAGTCGGCCCACGAGGCGGCCGTCGTGCAGGATGGGCAGGACGTAGTAGCCGTACTTCCGCTTCGCGGCGGGGACGTAGATCTCGACGGTGTAGTGGAAGTCGAGGAGTTCCGCGGCGCGCTTCCGCTGCCAGAGCAGCGAGTCGAAGGGACAGATGAGCGTCGTCCCCGCGGGCTCCGGGAGTCCGTCGATGCCGCCCAGGTGTTCGGGCAGGGCGTAGCACGGCCCCCGCAATCCCTCCACGTCGACCTCGACGATCCGCTTCTTGCGCAGGTTGCGGGCGATGACCCGGCGCCGCTCCGCCGCGTTGAGTTCCGGTCCGGTGAAGTAGTTGACGAGGTGCCGCTCCGGCGCGATGCCACAGCCGGAGAGCCCGGTGAGGAGCCAGCTGTCGTGGTATTCCGCCAGCGTCGCGGCGGGCCCGTCCGGGTAGACCCGTTCCGCCACATCGTAGATGCAGCGGAAGTGGCGCCGGCCCGTCACGGCGACGCGTCCGTCGTGCCACAGCAGCTTGAGCGAGCGCTTGTCCTCCTTCAGGCGCCACGCAAGCGAGTCGGTCTTCTCCTCGCGTTCGCCCGGCCGCGGCTGGAAGTCGACGCTCTCCAGAGGTCCTTCCGCGCGCAGCCGCCGCAGCACTCGCCGCTTCGACGCCGTCGAGGTCGCGTATCGGTCCCACCACGCGCGTCCCGACCAGCTCTCGGGAGGGAAGCGTCGCATGCGCCTCCGTCCGAGAGGGAGATGGGAGATGGGAAGGACCGAGGCTTCGTGCCCCCAGTACTCGTACGCGAGACGATCTCCGTACACCCACCGATCCACCTTCGAGCGGTCGTACGGGCCGAAGCGGCTCCAGAGGGTCAGGTAGTGGGCGCGGTCCACGACGTTCACGCTGTCGAGTTGAAGAGCCCCCGTCCGTTCCAGGTGGTCGACGAAGGCCGCCGCGTCGAGTGGGGTCGACCCGCGGGGCCGGGTGAGTCCCTGGCGGTGCAGCCACAATCGAACCGCCGCCTCCCGCGTGAACTTCGGGCGGCTCCGGCGGGGTCCGGTCACGCCCGCCCCCGGCGCGGTTCCGGCTCGGCGCCCGCCTCCGGTCCGACCCCCGCTTCCGGTCCGACCCCCGCCTCCGGGTCGACGAGTCGGAGTCTGCCGAGGGGCACGTAGTAGCGGGCGTAGCGGCGTCCGTCGCACCAGCGCGGGGCCCGCCTGTCCTCCACGAGCACGGTGGCGCGTTTGGTGATCCGGTTCACGCGTCCCGCCAGGAGTTGGCCGCGAAAGAGGAAAGCGACGCGCGCGCCCACCACGATCCCTTCCCGGGCGGCGCGCTCGGAGCGGGTGATGAGTTGGTGGGTGTGCGCCCGGTGGAGAAAGAGCCGCCTCGCGATCCCCTGGAAGCGTCGTCTTCCGCAGTGACTCTCACCCCAGCACAGCAGCTCCGCGAGGTGCACGAGTTCGTGTTCGAAGATCCGCTGCAGAGCCTCGAGCCGGTTTCGGCAGGGAAGCCCGCAGGCCGTCACATCCCGGTCGTCCTCCCCGAACCCGTCGAACAGGATCGAGGTGGCGACCGCGATCTCGAACCGCGGGGCGCGACCTCGGCGTTCGAAACGCGTGGTCTTGCCCCCCGCGCGCGTCATCCGCCCGGAAAGCCGGAAGGCGAGGGTGTCCGGCCCCAGGATCCGTCCGCACAGACCGTCCAGAAAGCGCCCGTCGTAGCCAGCGAACAGGGCTGCGAGATCGTCCGGGCCGATCTTCGCGAAGTTCGGTTCGCGGACGTGCGAAGACCCGCCGAGGAGATCGCCCGCGATCTCGTCCGTCCACGCGCGAACGGCGGTCTCTCCCGGCTCCCGGCTGAGCAGGAGCCGGGAGAGCGCCTCGGTCGGCACGGAGGGGGCGGCGCCCCGGCGGTTCAGCGGCTCTCGTCCTCGGCCGCCACGGCTTCCGATCCCAGGTGCTTCCGGAACCAGGTCAGGATCCGTTCCGACACGTCCATCACGAACTTGGGCTCGCGCGGCCCGTGCGGCGTCCGCGGGTACACGACCATCTCCGTCGGCACGCCGCGGCGGTCGAGGGCGCGGTAGAACTCCTGTCCCTGCGTGAACGGGACGCGCAGGTCCTCCGCCCCGTGAATCACCTGCGTCGGCGTCACGACATTCGCGATGTGGTACATGGCCGAGTGCCGCTCGTAGCGTTCGTAGTCCTCCCAGAACTCGACGCCCATATGTCCGACGAGGTAGTCCTGGATGTCCGTCGTCGTCGTCATCGAAATCAGGTTCGGGAGTCCGGCCCCCATGCTCGCCGCCACGAAGCGGTCCGTCTGCGTGACGGCCCACGAGGTCATATAACCGCCGTAGCTCCAGCCCATGAGAAGGAGACGGTCCGGGTCCGCCACCCCCATCTCGATCGCGTGGTCGACGCCCGACATGAGGTCGCGGAAGTCGCCGTAGCCCCAGTCCTGGAAGTTGGCGTAGCGGAAGTCCTTCCCGTAGCCGGTGGAGCCGCGGGGATTCGGGCGGAGGATCGCGAAGCCCTCCTGGGCGAAGTACTGCAGCATGTACGCGGCGGGGCTGCCCGTGAAGCTCTGGCTGTACACGCCCGCCGGCCCGCCGTGCACGTTCAGGATCAGGGGCACGCGCTCCCCTTCCTCGTAGCCGACGGGATAGGTGAGGAGGCCCTCGATTTCGAACCCTTCGGTGGAGGTCCAGGAGACGAGTTGCGTCCGTCCCATATCAGGTTGCGGCACGGCGGCATGAAGGTCCGTGACCCGCGTAGGCGCGTACCCGTTCGTGGGCGAGACGAAGACGTCCCACGGTTCTTCGGTCGTCTGCCAGGTGAAGGCCATGCGGTTCGCGTCGCCATTGAGCGCGACGGACCCCGCCACGCCGTCGCCGTACGAGATGAAGCGCATCTCCCCGCCGTCGGCCGGAACGGCCAGCACGTGCCGGCGCGTGCCGAGCGACTCGAGGAGCAGCAACTCCGAGGAGTCACCCGACCAGCCCAGCAGGGACGCGCTCCGGTTCGGCGTGTCCAGTCGGCGCGCCTCGCCTCCCGCGGCCGGCATGACGTACACGTCGCCCAGTCCGATCGGCTCCGGCTGGTCGCCCGTCGACACGTAGGCGATCCAGGCGCCGTCCGGCGACCAATGCGGGCTCCGTTCGATCCCCGCCCCGCCCACAAGGAGCGCGACCTCCCCGACCGCGGGCGGATCGGCGTCCGCGCCTTCGGCCGGGTCTTCGTCGCCATCTCCGCCGGCACCTCGCGCGGCCAGGATGTCGGCGATCTGCGCGGCGTCCGGGACCGTCGTGGTGGAGAGGTCTCCGCTCAGGCGCCCCGTGTTGATGCGGGGGTCGGCCTGGTGTGCGAACACGATCCGCCCCCCGTCCGGGGCCCAGCCGAAGCCGGTGACATGGAAATCCCCGGCGGTGAGCCGAACGGGGGCCGCGGGCTCGTCCGACTCCGGGTCGATGGCGGTCACGTACAGGTGCGAGTACTTGTAGTCGCGGTCCACGAGGATGACGTCCCGCTTTTCCTCTCTCGCCTTCTTCTCCTCCGCGGTCGGCGGATCCCGCATGAGGAAGGCGATCCGTGTCCCGTCGGGCGACCAGCGGTAGCTCCCCACCGAGCCCTCCGCCTTCGTGAGCTGCCGCGCCTCACCGCCCGCCATCGGCAATGCCCACACCTGGCTGCCCGCCTCGCCCTCTCCGTCGCGGCCGGAGGTGAAGCTCAACCAGGCGCCATCGGGCGAAAACTGCGGCGACCCCGCCGACGCCTCCCCGCGCGTCCACTGCGCGGCCCTCGTCCCGTCCGCATCGGTCATCCAGATGTGACTCAGATACTCCGACTGCGGTCCTTCCATCAGCGGCTCGCGCACGACGTAGGCGACGCGGGAGCCGTCGGGGGAGATCGCGGTCCCGGAGACCGCGCGGTACTGCATGCTCAGCGCCGGCGTCCACCCGGCCTCGGCCGGTGCGGCGTCCGCTTGCGCCCATGCGGGAAGGGGCAAGAGCAGGCTCGCGGCGAGGACGAGACCCGGGAATCCGGACACTCGGCGGGGAAGGCGCGGGAACGCAGTGGTCGAAAAGCCGGACATGTCGGCACCTCTCGGTTATCTTGGCGCGGTGACGCGCTCGCGGATCGGATGGCCGGTCCAACATTACGAACAGGGGTGCCATGTCCGAAACGCCGTCCCAAGCGCTGCGCGAAACGCTGCCCGAAACGCGATCGGCGCCGCGGGTCGCCGCTCCGGTGGCGGACGCCGAGCGAATCCACGCGATCGATGCCCTCCGGGGCTTTGCGCTGCTGGGGATCCTCATCGTCAACATCTGGAGCTTCGCCCGGGTCGGGGCGGCGTACGCCAACCCATCGGTGGCTCCGGCCGCGGGCTCCGTCGGCGGATTCGCCGGCGTCGACTCCTGGACCGGTGTCGACTTCTGGATCTGGGCCGCCGTGAACCTGTTCGCGGACACGAAGTTCATCTCGATCTTCTCCATGCTGTTCGGCGCGGGGATCGCGATGATGGGCGAGCGGCTGGCTCGTCGCGGCGTCGCGGGCGGCCGACTGCACTACCGCCGCCAGTTCTGGCTTCTCGTGATCGGACTCCTTCACGCCTACGGCATCTGGCACGGCGACATCCTCGTGCCCTACGCCCTCTGCGGCTTCATCCTGTACGGGTGCCGCGACTGGGCGCCCCGCCGGCTGCTGTGGGCCGGCGGCGTCGCGGTCGGAGTCGTCGTGTTCGTCATGGCCCTCGCCGACTGGTCGATTCCGTACTGGCCCATCGAGGAAAAGGTGGCTCTCGCCGCCGAGTGGGCGCCCTCTCCGGCCGCGCTCGCCGCCGAAATCGAAGCCATGCGCGGCGGCTGGGCGGCGTAGCTCCCGGTCCGCGCGTCCTACGCGTTTCTCGTCGAGACGGTCGCGTTCCCGGGCTACCTCCTGTGGCGAGCCGGCGGGCTGATGCTCGTGGGGATGGCCCTGTACAAGCTCGGCGTGCTCTCCGCCCGACGGTCCGCCGCCTTCTACCGCCGGATGGTCGCGTGGGGGTTCGGCGCGGGGCTCCCCATCGTCGCCGCCGGGATCTGGTACCGGGTCGCGGTCGACTTCGCGTGGGAGCAGGCGAAGTTCCAGGGTCACCTCTTCAACTACATCGGCTCCGTCGGTGTCTTTCTGGGCTACGTGGGGATGATCATGCTGCTGGCCCGGAGCGAGCGTCTGGCTCGCGCCCGGGCGCGTCTGGCGGCGGTCGGCCGCATGGCGTTCACGAACTACATCGCCCAGAGCGTGCTGTGTACGCTCATCTTCTACGGCCACGGGCTGGGCCTGTTCGAGCGCGTCGGAAGCGCGGCGTGTATCGGCATCGTCGTGGCGGTCTGGACGCTCCAGCTGGCGTGGTCGCCGTGGTGGCTCGCCCGGTTCCGCTTCGGACCCCTGGAGTGGTTGTGGCGTACCCTTTCCTACGGGCGGCGACAACCGATGAGAATCGCGTGAGCAAAACCGCGATGAGCGTGGCGACGAACGTGGCCATGAACGCAGCACCGAACAGGGAGATTCGATGAGAGTGATTGGCCCGGGGGCCCGCACATTCTCCGCCGTGATGCTGGCCGCGCTGCTCACGCCGGTTCTGCCGCGGTTGTCCCATCCGTCGCCGTACGGCGGGCTGGCGGCGCAGGAAGATGACCGGGAAGCCCGGGAGGCGGCGGAGGCGGCCGAACTCGCGCGCCGCGATTCTCTGCGCAGGATCTTCGATCCGGCCGGCGCCTTCGAACCCCTCGATCTGCCCGAGCCCGGCGAGTTTCGGGATGCCGCCGGCGCCCCCGGCGAGGCCTATTGGCAGCAGCGGGCCGACTACCACATCCGCGCCGCCCTCGTCGATGATCGCATCGAAGGCACGGAACGCATCACCTACACGAACAACAGTCCCGATTCGCTCACGAGCCTCTGGGTTCAGCTCGACCAGAACCTCTTCCGCGAAACCAGCTACGGGGCGCTGAGGGCGGAAGAACTGGAGGGGGAGGTTCGCCACGGCGGCTTCTTCAAGGACGGCGGTTTCGTGATCTCGGGGGTCCGCGCCGACTTCGAGGGCGAGGCGACGATCCCGGAGTACCGGACCGAGGACACGATGATGGAGATCCTCCTCGGCGAGCCCCTCCCTCCGGGCGGAAGCCGGGTCGAGGTCGAGATCGACTTCGCGTTCGAGATCCCGGAGACGGGCGGCGACCGCATGGGGCAACTCGACATCCGGGGCGGGATCATCTACCAACTGGCGCAGTGGTACCCCCGCGTCTTCACCTACGACGACGTGAACGGGTGGAACCAGTCCCCCTTCCTGGGGCAGGGCGAGTGGTATCTCGAATACGGCGACTTCGATGTCGAGCTGACCGTCCCGCGGGACTTCGTCGTCGTCGCTACGGGAGAACTCCTCAATCCCGAGGAAGTCCTCACGCCGATGCAGCGCGAGCGGCTCGCGGAGGCGCGCCTCTCCGAGGAGACGGTCCACATCATCACGCCGGATGAAGCCGGGGAGGATCGCACGCGGCCACCCGGCGACGCCCCGCTCACCTGGCGCTTCCGCGCGGAGAACGTGCGCGACTTCGCGTGGGCCGCCTCCGACCGCTTCGTCTGGGACGCGGCCGGCTGGGAGGACGTCCTCATCATGTCCGCCTACCCGGAGGAGAGCATCGGCGGACCCGCGAGCAGCGGCTGGGAACGCTCCACGGAGTATCTCCGCCACAGCGTCCAGTATTATTCGGAACAGTGGCTGCGCTATCCGTATCCCGTCGCCATCAACGTGGCGGGCCTCGCGCTCGGGATGGAATACCCCATGATCGTCTTCTGTTCGTGGCGGTCCCGCGGCGCCTTCCTCTTCTCCGTTACGGACCACGAGATCGGACATACGTGGTTCCCGATGATCGTGGGATCCGACGAGCGGCGGTACGCCTGGATGGATGAGGGCTTCAATACCTTCATCAACTACTATTCCGGCATCGAATTCGCCGGCGGGGAGCCGATCCTGGGCCAACTCATGTCCCCGACCCAGATCGCGACGGACACCCGCACCCCGAGCCACGCCGTGTACACGCCGGCCGACAGCATTCCGGAAGCGGAGATCGGGGTTCTCGCGTACAACAAGCCGGCCGCGGTGCTCGTCCTCCTGCGCGAGGAGGTGCTCGGGCCCGAAGTGTTCGACGAAGGCTTCCGGGAATACATCCGGCGCTGGGCGTACAAGCACCCGCAGCCGGCCGACTTCATCCGCACGCTGGAAGATGTGTCGGGGCAGGACCTCGACTGGTTCTTCAGGGGCTGGATCTACGAGGACGCGATCCTCGACCAGGCGATCGCCTCCGTGACCCGTGTGGGGGACACGACCCGGGTCGTGTTCGAGAATCGTGGAGGCATCCCGATGCCGCTCGAGGCGCGGATCCTCTACCAGGGCGGGGACGAGCAGCGATTTGACGTGCCGGTCGACGCGTGGCAGGTGGACGGCACCTATGTGCTGGAGGTGCTCGGCGGGGTTGTGCGCAACGTCCAGATCGACCCGGACGGCGCGATGCCCGACGTGAACCGCGGGAACAACGTGTGGGGCCGGGGCATCGTCGGCCGCCGGCCTCCCCGATAGCGCCGCCTCCCGCCCCGTGACGGGACCGGCCGTCCCGCCCTCGCGAAACCACCGTGCCACGCCGTCCGTTCTGATGCCGCATGAAGCGCACATGAAGCGCATGCGCGGGGGGGAGACATGGAGGACATGGTCATCGCGGTCGTCGCGATCTTCTTCACCATCGGCATCCCGGTCCTCGCGATGGCGACGCACTTCGCCCTGCGGCCGCTGGTGAAGGACCTGGCGGAAGCGCTCGGGCCGCGGAAGCGGGAGCGAGAGACGATCGCCCGGCTGACGGAGCGTGTCGAGCAGCTTGAAGGCGAGAGCCGGGAACGGGGCGAACTCGTGGATCAGCTCGCGGAGGCGGAACTGTTCCGGCGGCAACTGGAAGAGCGCGCCGCCGGCGGAACGCCACGGGACTCCCAATGATGATTATCGAGACCGAGGGGCTGTCCAAGCGATATGGGGCGCTGCGGGGCGACGGAACGCTCGCGGTCGACCAGCTCTCCGTGCAGGTGGAAGCGGGACAGGTGTACGGTTTCCTTGGGCCGAACGGGAGCGGCAAGACGACGACGATCGGGATGCTCCTCGGGATCATCAACCCGACCGGCGGTTCCTTCCGGCTGTTCGGCGGGGAGACGCCCGCCGAGTTGCACGCCGCACGCCAGCGGATCGGCGCCACGCTCGAATATCCCAACTTCTACCCCTACCTGAGTTGCCGGGACAACCTGCGGGTGGTGGCCCGAGTGAAGGGGAGCGGTGAGGCGGACATCGCCGAAGTGCTCGAAATCGTGGGCCTGACCTCGCGCCGGAAGACGAAGTTCAAGGCGTGCTCGCTGGGCATGAAGCAGCGACTCGCCCTGGCGGCCACGATGATCGGCGACCCGGAACTCATCATCCTCGACGAGCCGGCCAACGGGCTCGATCCGGCGGGGCAGCGGGAGATCCGCGACATCATCCGCGAACTGGCCAGCCGCGGGAAGACGATCTTCCTCTCGAGCCACATGCTGCACGAGGTGGAGCGCACCTGCACGCACGTCGCGATCATCGAGACCGGCCGCCTCGTCCGCGAGGGAAGCGTGGACGAACTCACCTCCGCCGGAACGGTGGCCGCGGTGGGCGCCGATGGGGACATGGAGACGCTCCGGCAGGCCGTGGCGGAGTTCGAGGGCGCGGGCCGTGCGCGGGTCGAGGATGGCCGCGTCCTGGTGCAGATCGGGGGCGACGCGCTCTCCGAATTGAACCGCTTTCTCGCCGGGCGGGGGATCTACGCCTCGCACCTGTCGCTGGAGCGGCAATCGCTGGAGGACGCCTTCATGGAGATCACGGGCACCCCCGAGGGGTTCGGAGAAGTCCAATGAAGGGCGCTCGAGCGTTCGGCGTGCTGCTGCGCAACGAGTGGTTCAAGGCGAGGAAGCGGGTCGCCTTCTGGATCGCCCTCGGTTTCTACGCGTTGTTCACGTTGATGAACCACGCCCAGCCGTTCTGGGAGCGCAGCGAGGGTTTTCGGCTCCCGGACATCTGGGCCGCCGTATTCGGGGATGAATCGGCCATGCTGGTGATCTTCGCCGCTCTCACGCTCGTGTTGCTGTCGGCGACCGAATTCGGTTGGCGAACCGCGCGGCAGAACGTGATCGACGGCCTCTCCAAGTCCCAGTGGTTCTGGGGCAAGTCGCTCCTGCCGCCCATCGTGGGGCTCGCCTTCATCGGGGTCCACGTCCTGATCCCGACGGTGCTCGCGCTGATTCGGACCGATTTCGCGGCCGCGCAGGGGCCGCTCGTCCCGCTGTCCGTCTTTCAGGCGGCCGGAGGGCTCGGGCTCGCGTTTCTGAGCGTGGGCGCGCTCGCTTTCCTTCTGTCGCTCCTGATCCGCAAGACCGGAGCGGCGCTGGCGGTGTGGTTCCTCTGGATCGGCCCGATCGAGTCCGGGATGCTGCCCGGGCTCGTCCGCCGCTTCCTGCCGGACTACACCGGCTGGCTCGACTACCTGCCGTTTACGAACGGCCTCCCGCTCCTCGAGTTCCGCAACTACGACGCACCCGCCTACGAGCGGTACGCCGCCGCCGTCGAGGCGGCGGGTCGAACGCCGCCCGCCGCGGTCGACCCCGCCTGGCACCTGGTCACGGCCGCCGCCTGGACGGTGGTCCTGGTCGGCATTGCCTTCATCTCGTTCCGCCGCCGGGATCTCTGATTCCGCCCCTTGCGCCCGCGGGGTAGCGGTTCCAGCGTGGCGTTTCCGAGGTGGGTCCAAGGCGTGACCAAGGAGGTAGCGATGTGGCAGCCGGCGTACAGGTGGAAGCGCTACCGCGACGTGACAAAGCGAGGGATCGTCGTCTTTTGGGTCGTCTGGGCGGGATCCCTGGTGTTCCCCATGTGGTTTTGGCTTCCCAAGGTCCAGGGCGCGTTTTTTTGGAGCTTGGCGGGTCTTGTCCTCACGGCTTGGGCCATGCAGTTCGCCGCGCTCGAGTTACTCCGCTTGATCGGCTTACGCGAGACGCGTAACGGGACCTAGCGGCGAGCCGTGTATAGCACGTGCCTGTTCTGCAAGAGGCCACTGGGGTCCAACGAGGTCGTCGAGACCTTCCCGGTGGGACGCCGGCTCGCGTTTGATGCGGCCAGGGGCCGGCTGTGGGTGGTGTGCCGGAAATGCCGGCGCTGGAATCTCACGCCGCTCGAGGAACGATGGGAGGCGGTCGAAACGTGCGAGCGCCTCTTTCGCGCTACGCCGCTGCGGGCGTCCACCGACCAGATCGGCCTCGCCCGCCATCGTGAGGGCCTGGAGTTGGTTCGCATCGGGAGACCGCCCCGAGGGGAGTTCGCTGCATGGCGCTACGGCGACCAGTTCCGGAAGCGGATGCGAAACTGGCAGTTGGCCCTCGTGGGGAGCGTGGCGGCTGGTCTCGCGTTCGTGAACTTGCCGGGCGCCATCGCCAGCGGTGGCGTCTGGGTCCTTTTGTTCGTGACCGCAACCCGCCCGGTTGCCAAGGTCGGGATCGGGGGCGAAGAGGCTGTCGGGGGTGCAGAGGCTGGCGGGAGCCCCGTCGGTCCGGGGACGGTCGTCAAATTCACGGAGCGCAACGTTCGCTCGATTCGTATGCTGCCCGCCGATGACGAGACCGGATTCACAGTCGATATCCGCCAGGGTATGAGTCCGTTCCACGAAGCCCCGCGCGCGTCGTTCATGGGCGAAGACGCCCGGAAGGTCGCGGCGGCGGTGCTGCCGGTGGTCAACGCGAATGGCGGCACACGGCGTACGATTCAGGATGCCGTGGCCGAGATCGAGGCCCAGGGTCATGCGGGTCGTTACGTCGCCCGGGCGGTAAGAGGCAACCCGGACGTCGATCGGGAGAGCCCCCCGGGATTCGTCACGAACATGCGCAAGCCCACGCGACTGGCGCTGGAAATGGCCCTGCACGAGGAGCAGGAACGGCGAGCGCTGGAGGGCGAGCTTTGGATGCTGGAACAGGCATGGCAAGAGGCGGAAGAGATCGCGGCGATCGCGGACCGACTCCTGCTCCCGGCCGGGACCGACGCCTTCTTCGAGAAGTACGGAACCGTTCGGGGATCCAGGTTGAGTGTGCGTGATGCGTGACACGCGGACGGGGCTCCACCGCCGGATCGCGCTGGAGACGCCGGAGCACGTCAAACTCGAGTACCAGCTCGCGGATCTGGGGTCGCGCGCGGCCGCTCTCGCGCTCGATCTGGCCATCATCGTGGTGGCCATGCTGGTCGTGGCGCTGGTCTTCCGGTACACGGGCGGGCTCGGACGGGCCGTGCTCTACATCGTCAGCTTCTTCGCCGTGTGGGGGTACTTCCTCTTCTTCGAAGCGGTGTGGGACGGACGCACGCCCGGGAAACGCGCGGTGGGGCTGCGGGTGCTGCACGACGGCGGGGAGCCGCTCTCGTTCCAGGGGGCGGTGCTCCGCAACCTGATCCGGATCGTGGATCTGCAGCCGGCGGCGACGGGGATGGCCGGGGCCGCGTCCATCCTGTTCAACCGCCGGGCGCAGCGCCTTGGAGACCTCGTCGCCGGCACGATCGTCGTCCGGGACACGGGGGGCGGTGAGATGTTCGGGGACGAGCCGGCGACGACCGGCCGCGTGGGGCGTCCGCGACTTTCCGTCGAACAGTTCGCGCTGGTGGCGGGTTACGTGGCACGGCGAGCCGGGCTGGAACCGGACGTCCGGGGCCGCGTGGCCGCCTCCGTCTGGGACGCGGTGCGACCGGCCGCCGGCCGGGACGGCGTGGACCCCGAGGCGGCTCCCGATACACACCTCCTCCGACTACATGACGAGGAGGCTCCACGGCACGCCGCGCGCCAGGGCGGGGCGAGTCTCCAGGCCGCGGCCATGGCGCGGGAGCGCCGCGAGGCCTGGGCCACTTACACGGACCTGGTCGAGAAGGGGCGCGCCGGCGGGCTGGATCGGTTCAGCGAGGGGGAGGTCCGCGCGTTCGGACGCCTGTATCGCGGGGTGACGGCGGACCTGGCGCGCGCGCGAACCTATGGCGCCTCTCCGGGGCTGCTGGAGGCGGTGGAACGGTGGGCCGGGGCCGGGCACAACCTCCTTTATCGCGCGAAGGGAAGGGCGGCGGTCCCGCTCGGCCGCTGGATCGCGCGCGAACTGCCGCGGGCGGTGCGGCGCCATCACCGGCCGGTACTCCTCGCGGCCCTGCTTCTTTTCGGTCCCATGCTGGCCTCGTACGCGGCCGTCCGGGATCGTCCCGCGCGTGCGCGCGCGATCATGCCGGCGGGGATGCTGGCGAGAGCCGAGAACACCGCCCGCGGGGACATCAACGCTTCCTACATTGAAGTCGACGGCGCCGAGCGGCCGGCTCTCTCTTCCGCTCTGGTGACGAACAACATCGGCGTGAGTTTCTTCGCGTTCGCCGCCGGGTTGCTTGCCGGCGCGGGCACGGTACTGATCCTCGTCTTCAACGGCGTGCTGCTCGGGGCCGCGTTCGGGCTGTACGCGAACAACGAGGTCCTGGGGGTGATTCTCGCCTTCGTCTTCCCGCACGGCGTGATGGAACTCACCGCCATCTGCCTGGCCGGCGGGGCGGGGTTGGGACTGGGGTCGGCACTCCTCGTTCCCGGACGGCGCACGCGTCGGGAGGCGCTGCGGGAGCGCGGGCGCGCCTTCCTCTCGCTCGTGGGCGGGGCGGTGTTGCTGCTGATCGTGGCGGGGCTCGTGGAGGGGTTCTACTCGCCGTCCGGACTACCGGCCGTGGCGAAGTTCACCTTCGGAGGCGCCACCGCCCTCCTGCTCGCCGCGTACTTCGGTCTCGCCGGCCGGCGCCCCGACGATCCGCGAGGGGAGATCAGAGCAGTCCCCGCTCCTTGATCTCGACGTACTTGTCCAGCGTGCGCACGAGAGCGTCGCCGGGCGGCGTGTCCACGACGAGAATCCCCGACTGGCGCATGACCTGAAGCGTCGTGGCGCGCGACTGCACGAGTTCCTCCGCGGCGGCGCGGTGGAAGACCGCGGCGTCCTCGCGGGCGGGCTGCGTCGCGGCCGCTTCGAGCGCCGGGTTGCGGATGGCGACGGCCAGCGGCAGGTGCGCCCGTCCGATCCGCGCCAGCGAGGTCACGAGCGCCTTCGAGACGGCCTCGTCGATCACATCGCAGAAGAGGATGACGAGCGACCGCTTGCGGAACGTCCGGCTCAGGGTGGCGAGCGCGAGCGGGTAGTTGGGCTCCACCGGCCGGGTTTCCACGCCGGCGAAGACCCGGGCCAGCGCCGCCGGGTCGGACCGGCGGGGCGGCGACAGATGCCGGATCTCGTCGTCGAACACCACGGTTCCGACGCGGTCCCCGAAGCTTTGCGCGCGGTTGGCGAGCATCATGCCGGCCGCGAGGGCGAAGTCCACCCGCTCCCGGTCCCCGAGCCGCTCGCGCATGTGGCGCCCCGCATCGATCGCGAGGACGACGTTCTGGCTGCGTTCCGCCTCGTAGTTGCGGACGACGAACCGCCGGCGCTTCGCCGAGGCCTTCCAGTCGACGATGCGGGGATCGTCCCCCACGGCGTAGTCGCGCAGGCTCTCGAACTCGCGGCCGTCGCCCCACTGCCGGCTGCGGCGCGAACCGGCCGTGCGCAGGCCGCGCCGGAGCGCGTGGCCGCTGCGGTCCCGCAGCAGGCTCCGGATGCCGGGCTGCACCTGAAGCGTGTGCGCCGCCTCCACGATGGAACGTCGCCACGCGAATCCCCACGGCGAGCGCGTGCGCAGATGAATCGCCCCCATCGCGAGAAAACCGCGCGTGCGGGGCCGCAGCCTGTAATGCGTGCGTACGGCCGAAGCGGCGGGCACGTCCAGCCGGACGCCCGCCTCCCAGGGTTCGCTTCCGTCAGCTCCGGGGAGGCGGCGGAGGGAGGGATCGAGGTCGTCGGTGAGGAGGACGGAGAGCCGCCGTTTCGTCGGGTTGCGCACCTCGATCCGGACGTCGGTGATCTCCCCGAGCGCGGCGATCCGCGGCACCGTGCGGGAGGCCGATGGAGGCCGTGTCCGCCGGCCGTCGATCCAGGCCAGGAGGAGGATGACGGCGTCTGCCGCCACGGCGGCCGCCGCCGAGAACAGGAAGACGAACGACGTCAGCCCCAGCAGCCAAAGTGTCCGCCCGCTCGGGACCACCGCGATGCGGACTATCGGGGCGCCTCCAGCGTCTCGAGGAGCGCCCGCAGTTCGTCGTCGGAAGAGCGTCCTTCGACCTCCGCCTCGGCGGTCAACACGACGCGATGCCGAAGCACGGGGAACGAAAGCGACTTCACATCATCCGGCGTGACGAAGTCCCGGCCGTGCAGAAACGCTTCGGCCCTCGATGCCTGGAAGAGGGCCACGCCGGCGCGGGGACTCGCCCCCAGCGCGAACGCCTGGTCGTCCCGCGTCGCGCGCACGATCCCGGTCACGTAGCGCCGCACCCTCTCGTCCATGTGCACGCCGTCCACCGCGTCACGCGCCTCGAGGAGCGCCTCGCGCGTCAGCGGTTCGCCCATCGAGTACGTGGTTTCATCGTCCGCCCGGAACCCCGCCTCGTGGCGGTCGAGGATCGCCCGCTCCGCTACCTCCGGCGGATAGTCGATCACGATCTTCATCAGGAAGCGGTCGACCTGCGCTTCGGGGAGCGGATAGGTCCCTTCGTACTCGACCGGGTTCTGGGTCGCGAAGACCGTGAACGGCGCGGGCAGGGCGCGCGTGGCGCCGTCGACGGTGACCTGGCGCTCCTCCAACGCTTCGAGCAGCGCCGCCTGGGTCTTGGGCGGCGCGCGGTTGATCTCGTCGGCAAGGAGGAGGTCGGTGAACACGGGACCCGGCCGGTAGCGGAAGTTCCGCTGCGTCTCGTCCAGCACGCTCACGCCGACGAGATCCGTGGGCATGAGATCGGGTGTGAACTGGACGCGGCCGAAGTCGAGCCCCAGCCCGCGGGCGAGGGCCCGCACGGAAAGCGTCTTGGCCGTCCCCGGCACGCCCTCGAGGAGCGCATGGCCACGAGCGAGGAGCGTGATCATGAGCTGTCTGAGGACGGCCTCCTGGCCCAGGATCACCTTCTCGATGTCGCCCAGCAGACGCAGCGCCGCATCGTGCGTCGTCATGACTCCGCCCTTCGTCCGAGGTGGTCGTCGATTCCGGCGGCGACCATCGTCAGGTCCACCGGATCGGCGCGCAAGCCGCGCCGGATGCGGGTCAGAGCCGCCTGCTCTCCCCGCCGCGTCTCCAGTTCATCGATCAGCGCCCGGGCTTCGCCAACGTCCCGCGGCGGCGGGCGGCGTACGCTGCGGGCCAGCCGCGCCAGGAGGAGGAGGGCGGCCGTCCGCCTGGCGCGCGCTTTCTCGTACAGGTCGCCGAGGGCGGAGACGTGTTCGAGAGGCGATCTCCGTTCGCGGTCCGGAGGAGCCGCGGCCGTCGTCGGAGCGCCGAAGCGCAGCCCCGCGCACGCGAGCGCTACGAACGCGGCGAGGAGGAGTTGGAGGAGCGTTCGTCCCTGGGCGGAGCCGAAGACGAAACCCGCCCACCGCCTCGCCGTGCTCTCATAGCCACGGATGCCCTGGTGGAACTCGGCGAAGAAGACCGTGTCGGCGGGCGTCGCGTAGGTGAGAACGGCGCGCATGACGACGAGCGCCAGGGGGTCGTCGGCGACGCGGCCGTTCGAGAGCGGCTCCGCATCGCTGAGGACGATGACATGTCCGTCGCCGACGGGGATGAGGCCTGCGCCGGTCCACCTCCGATCCTCGTCGTCCCCTACCGTGAGGAGCCCCTGGAGGGGAGTCGGGGACGGCATGATCGTCTCATCGGAGGGGTCCGGCTCGTGCAGTGCAGCGTCCCGGCGCTCCCGCAGTTCGCGCGATGTCATCCACCGTATCGCGCGGCGTGGAGCCCGCGGCGCCGGCAGGCTGTCGGTCAGGGAGTGGGCGACCCACTCCGGCTGGTCCAGGTCGCCCGGCCGGGGCACGCGAAACGCGATGCCGAGTGAGTCCATCAGCGGCGTGATCCTCAACGCGCTGGTAATGGCGGGGAAGAGGCGTGGTGCGTACACAAGCGTGCCGCCGCGGCGGACGCGCTCGAGGAGGGCGTGTACCTCGACGGGGCTCGGGACGACGGCGGGCGAGAGGAGCACGAGCGCGCCGGGGACCGGATCGGCGTCGGCCAGGGGCGTGAGGCGGGGCGCCGTCGGGCGCCCGAATCGTTCGAGCCCGCGGGCGAACGCGGCCACCCCGTCCGGCGTCGTCCGGAAGGAACTTCGCTTCACGTCGAGCGCCGCGCGTCCCGCCGGCCGCGCGAGGTACGCGGCGAGGCCCGCTCCCAGCGCGATCGCACCGACCCACGCGAACGTCCTGAACCTGCCGATCCCGCTCACGATGGGTCGGCCTCCTCACCCGACGCGGATGTCGGGCAGCCCGCGTCCCGCGCGAGGTCCTCCAGCGCCGCATAGCCCGCGCGGGTGGGCGTCTCCTGACCGAAGGAGAGTCCCTGGAAGTGACGGATGAAGTTGCGGCCGGTGCGGGTGTCCATCTCGAGAGCGTAGTCGCCGGGCGTCTTCGACGAGTGGAACGCCACCGTGCCCTGCTCATCGAGTGTGAGGAGGAAACCCTGGTAGAGCGCGCTCGCGGCGGGCCGGAGCGCTCCCTCGCCCGCCCGCATCCGGGCGAGGCCGAACCACTCTCGCGCCGAGGCGGGCGCGCGATCGTTCTCCAGACCCTCGTCCGCCCTCTCCCGCACCCTGTGCACCCACTGCGGCCCATGGCGCAGGGCCACCGCCCCCAGCGCGATGAGCGCGGCCAGGACGACGAGGACGGCCAGCATCTCCATGAGCCCGCCTCCCTCGTCGAACAGGAATCGACGCAGCCAATCCCATGCATCGGAGAGCGTCCTGGCGATCCACTCGTAGATCTGCTGTCGTGCGGAGGGGGCCGGGGAAACGAAGTCCGGTCCGGCGAGGATCTCCCGCAGCGCGTCGGACATCTCGTCCGGCAACGGGAGGGGTTCGGCGACGCGCTCCTGGACGATCACCGTCCGTCCGTCGCCATCGCGGCCGCGGCAGTCTCCAGGTCAGCGGCTTCCAGACGCACCCGCCGGTCGTGGTAGAGGAAGAACACCGTCGCCACGAGGAAGGGCTTGGTGAACGACCCGATCAGCAGATCCAGCGTGTTCTGTACTGCCTGAAGGCCGCCGCTCACCGTGCCCGCCGTCGTGGGCGACGTGAACATCTCGAAGCCTCCGAAGAGAGCGAACGCGCCGAAGGAGGGGCCCTCGCGGATGATCCAGACGACGAGCATGACACCCAGGATCCGGAACCAGGCCCCCTTCCCGAGTTTCAGCGAGCGGCGCACCGCCTCCGGAGCGGCCCGACCCTCCATGAGCACGGCCGGAAAGATCGCGAACGAGATACGGAACCAGAGCGCCAGCACCACGAGGGCGCCCACAAGACCCACGAACCCGAAGACGGTCAGCCCGACGACGAGGTTGCCCAGGGCTGCGATCGCGGCGGCCCCCACGATCGTGACCGGGATCATGACGACCACGCCCGCCAGGACCGCGATCAGCAGGGCGAGCAGGTGCCCTCCGGCCGCGCTCGGAAAGGGGCGGAGCGCTCCGCGGTACGCGCTCTCCAGCGAAGCCGCACCTCCCTCCATCCGGGCGCACATGGCGACGGCGACCGCGAGCGTCCCCACCCACGAGAGCGCCGTCGCCGGCAACAGGATCGCCAGGTCGAATCCGAGTTCGCCGACCGCCGGCGTGCCCGAGGGGTCGAGGCCCGTACCGGGCGTCCCGAGGGCGAGCAGCATCGCGTACCCGGGGAGGGCGCCCACGAGGGCGATGAGGAAGTAGAGTCCGAAGTCGCGCCGGTAGAACTGGATGGCGCCGTCCAGTATCTCCCCGAACCCCAGGGGCCTCTGTGGTATGACGGACATCCCGGCCTCCCCGTTCGGAGTCGGTGGTCGGAGTCGGTGCTCGGAGTCGGTGGATCGGGTCCCGGCTACTCCAGAATCCTGTCCTCGATGATGTGGGTGGCGGTCTCCCATTCGTCCAGCGGTGCGGACCACTCCCGGTCGCGGATGCGGCGCAGGTACGTGACCTGGGCCAAGTGGTAGAGATAGTGCTGGGCGATATGGATGACGGTCGCCCCCAGCCTCAACGTCATCTTTCCGTCCGGAGATGTACGCTCCGCGACGAGATCCGCGTCGCTCTCGCACGCGTCCACCTCGGCGAGGATCTGTTCCTGGATCGTGCGCATGCGCGCGGCGATCTCCTCCGCCGGCCCCGGGGCATCCTGTTCGATTACGGGCGTGATGCCGAGTTGCTTCAGGAACCAGACATCCACGCGGTACATGTGCCGGCAGATCTTGCCGACGCCGCGCATCCCGTCCGCGGGCTGCCAGTCGAGATCCTCGCGCGAGATTCCGTCGAGCACCGTGAACAGCGGTTTACGCGCGGCTTCGAAGATCTCGGTCGTGTGGGCGATACGGGTCCTCATCCTCAGCGGTTTCCTTTCGGCTGCAGTGCCTGCGACATGAACTCGATCGCGCGGGGGATGGCTCCGGGCAGGGAGAGGAAGTCGTGTCCGCCTCCCTCGTAGATGAACGCCTCGAAGTCGGGAGATGTGCGGCCGAGGGCCGCCATCGTTCGCATCAGCGACTCCGCCTGGCTCACGGGCACGACGAAGTCCGCCGTGCCGTGATGCACCTGGACGGCGGGGAGATCGGCGGCAAAGAGGACGGACGACCGACGCACGAGTTCGAGGCGCGCCTCGGGCGTGGACAGCGTGCCCCGCACCAGCGGCTGCACGACGGTGGAGTCGAGGTGGATGAGACCGGGCAGGTCCCAGGGGCCGTCGAGCGCGGTCTTCCACGCGATGACCCGGATCCATTCGTCGAAGAAGTCCGTCGGTCCGAAGAACGCCACGATGCGGTCCACCCGCTCGTCGCGGGCTCCCGCGAGCAGCGCGACGCCGGCCCCCCGGCTGCCGCCGAGGATGTGAATCGCGTCCGGCCGGACCTCGGGCGTCGTCTCGAACACGACGTTCGCGAGTGCGAGCGCGTCATCGACGTCGTAATCCCAGTGACTCGAGGGGCCCTCCGACACCCAGCTCCGGCCAGCGTAGCGGAGAGGCTCGCTGCGGAACGAGGGGATCGCGTAGACGAAGCGATGGCTCAACTCTCCCAGCGCCAGCGTCACGATGTCGATGTCGTCGACCGATACCCCGCTGTCGCCCCCGTGGGAGTACATCAGCAGGGGCAGGGTCTCGGGGGCCGCGCCGTCCGGCACGATAATCGCGCCGAAGTGGCGGGCGCCCGCCACGACGTGGGAGACGATCCGCAGCGTGGCCGTCGACTCCCCGAACGCCAGCTCCTCGGTCAGTTCGACCGAGACCCCCGCCGCGGAAACGTCGCGCTGGGCCCAGTCGGCTCGCACGGCGTCCACCACCGCCGCCGAGGCGGGCGCGAACAGCGCATCGAGTTCGGCATCGAGATCGATCGCCTCGGCGCGAACGGTGGCCTCGGCCCGGCCGGCCGAGACCGCGAGGCGCTGGGCGCCGGGAGTGGCCCCGAGCGTCCACGTCGTCGCCGCCTCCCCGTTGGCGTCCGCGACGGTCGAAGCCGGATCCGTGCTTCCGTGGCCGGGCTCGGGTCGGAAGGCGACGGAGCTTCCGGCGACGGGACGTCCGTCGGCGTCGAGCACCCGAACCGTGACGGTTTCGGCCGGCGCGCGCGCCGGAACGCCGCGCTGATCCGCACCCGTGAGAACGACGATCGACGCCGGTCCGGTCTCGGTGGGCCCGCCGGGATCGGCGGGATCGGCTTCTCCGCACGCGACGGCCGTGACGGCGAGAAAGACGGCCGGAGAAACGAACCACCGCGGATCGAGCCGTCGCGCTCGGCTCATTCCGGACCTGCGGCGGCGCCGGGGCCGACTTCGGGCGTCAGGCTGACGCGCGCCGTTCCGGCCGATGCCGGCCACGCGAGTTCGATGAGTTCTCCCTGGTCGACTTCCTCGAAGCCCCGTTCGGACCGAGCCAGCGTGACGATCCGCGTCCGCGATTCCCGCGGCGCACACGGGCCCTCGGTTGCCCCCGGCTCGACCCGCATCGGGTGTGCGAGCGGCAGCCGGGTGACGACCACGCTGTCGGCAGGGAGGTCGGCCGCGCTCCAGTCGAGTGTCGCCTCGATCCGGCCATCGTCGTGGATTTCGAGTTCCTTGTCGAGGCGGGGAAAACCGTCTTCGGACCGCAGGTGAAGACGGATTCGGCCGGCCTCCGCGGCGGGTTCCTTCACGAGTCGGAACGGGTGCGGCCGCCAATCCGCGATGACGGACCGTTCCCGCGTCCCCGGGCCGTTCGGTGGCGCGACGGCGATCTCCTGCAGCAAGGCCAGCGGGATGCCGTCCGGTGCGGGCGCGACCGGGGCTTCGGATGCCCGGTCGTGGACCGACGCGACGCCATCGCTCCGGGTGCGCGCCCCACGGGGCACGGCTCCGACTCCCGCGCGCCTCACGCCGGATTCCGAGGGGTCCCGGTGGTAGGCCTCGAGGCGGCGGGAGAGGACGTCGACGTAGTTCACGCCGTCCCGGAAGATCGTGAGAATCTCGATCGCGCCGCCGCGGGCGGGGCTGATCACGATGGAACTCCGGGCTGAGTGGATCCAGATCTCGTCATGGCCGTCCAGGTCGAAGTCGAGAATCTCGAAAGCGATGCCTTCTTCCTCGCGCAACCTCTGTTCGGCGGCGGCGAGTTCGCGCCAGATCGCCTGCCGCAGGTGTGGAAGGTAGACCCCGCCGAACACGCCATGCCAATACGCGTCGTTGCACTGCGCCCGCGCGATGGCGCGCCGGGCCTCGGGCGGCCCGCCGCGATCCCGGCACAGCGCGGAGAGGCGGAGCGCCATCTTGTGCATGCGGTTCGACTCGGGGTATCGACGCAGGAACCCCTTCCAGTGTCCGCCGCGGATCAGCGGGTCGACGCCTCCACCGTCGGATGTCGTGGCGACGAGCCGCGCCAGGCGCCGCGCGGCGGGGCGGGGAAGCGTCCATTCCTCCATCTCGCGGTACGCACCCGTCGCGGGATAGACGAGCCCGACGCTCGGACCGGAGGCCGCCTCGCGCGTCGTGACCAGCTCCACTTCGCCCCGCTCGCGGCCCGCGTTCAGCGCCTCGAGGAACGCGTCCATCCAGCCGCCGTACACCCAGTCGCGGGTGTCCGGCCAGCCGCCGAACTTCTCGCCATCGTCGCCGAGAACGACTTGACGCTGCCCGGCCCGCCGCAGCTCGGCGAAGAAGTCCGCGATCTCATTCGAGGGCCGAAACGGGATCAGGTACCGGAGCCGCTCGTCGATCGGAAGAAGGCGGAGCCGCTCCCCGCCGCTCTCCGTCGTGAAGGCGCCGTCGAGTTCCTCGCGCTCGAGTCCGCAGGCGAGGAAATGACGGTCGTCGAGGAGAGTGTATTCGATTCCCGCCCGCGCCAGATCGGCGGCGAGGTCGGGTTCCCACACGCGTTCCGTAAGCCACAGGCCGGTGGCCTCGCCCCCGAACCGGCTGCGGAGGTCCGCCCGCATCCACTCGACCTGTTCCACTCGGTCCTCCGCCGGGAGCGCGGCGAGGATGGGCTCGTACCGCCCGGAGGCGAGGAACTCGATGTCGCCGTGCGCCGCCCGCGCCCCGAGGTCATCGAGAAACTCCGGTGCGCCGTCCTCGAGCCAGTCGAGGAGCGGGCCGGAAAGGTGCAGCGAGATCGGATATGTGCCGTGTGCATGGAGGGCCTCGAGGAGGGGCCGGTACACCCCCGTCAGGTGGTCCTCGAACACATGGTCGAAGTTCCCCACCGGCTGGTGAAGGTGGATCGCGAACGCGAAGCGCAGCGGGTCTCGACTCACGCGTCCGCCGGGACCCGGACGTCGGCGCCCGACCTGAACTCGCGCTCGTACACCTCCGCCGCGTTCCCGATGTCGGCGTCGTTGGCCGGGGCCCTCGCGAGGTCCGCGACGAAAGCGGCCTCCAAGGCCTCCGCGCGCTCCGGCGCGAGCCCGTGCAGGCGGTCGAGGGCGTGCGCCGCGTAGCCGAGCACCTGCTTGGCCTCGATCCCCGCCACATCGTCGAAGAACCAAGCGCACGAGGTGAACATCGCCGCCCGGTCGCGGGCGAGTTCAAGGAGGGCGAGGGCCTCGTCCCCGCAGTCCTCGCGGGCAGCTCCGGCGGCGAAGTCCGCCAGCCCCGAAGGGTCGCCGAGGGCGCCGCCCAGCGCTGCCAGCGCCTGCCGGGGCTCCGCCAACCGGCCCGGCGCGAGGGTCGCGCAGGCCTCATCCAAGCCGGCGGCGAGCGTCTCCAGCGCCTCGCGCAGCGGCGCCCGCCACTGCTGCCGCGAATCCAGGTGAGGCGCCATTCGGCACCCGCACTCCGAGCGCCATCGCTCCACGCCGTGCGCGCAACTCCAGGAGGTGGGCGCCTCCAGGGTCACGAACGGCAGTTCGCCGCCGCCGGCGAGCGCCGATGCGAAGTTTCCGATCTCCACTTCTCCGCTCTCGCGGGCGCGGGAGATCACCCGCATGAGCGTGCGGTCGGCGCCCCGGTGGTGGTGTCCGAACGTCTCGCCATCCGCCGCCAGCGCGACGACGGAAGCCCCGCGGCCCGCCGCCGAACGGAGCGCCTCGAACCACGCGTCACGACCATCGAGCAGAGCCCCGAACGCCACGCCGTGCGAGAGTTCGCCCTCGTAGACGAAGATCGCGATCTCGCGGCCCCCGCCGAGCCGGATCCGCCCCGCCCCGCCGTCCGGGACGTCCGCGACCTGGTGCGGAGCCAGGATCGTGAAAGCCACGCCCTCCGCCGCCAGCACCTCGAGCGTGGCCGTGTCGACCGCCGTCTCCGGGAGCCACATGCCGTCGGCGCGCCGCCCGAAGCGCCGCTCGAAGTCGGCCATCCCCCAGCGCACCTCCGTCTCCTTCTCGCGGCGGGAGGCGAGCGGAAGGATGATGTGGTGGTAGGGTTGGGCCAGCGCGTTGCCGTAGCCCAGCCGTTCGCGGCTCGCCCGGTCCCCGCGGACGAAGCCCTCGTGGACGTCCGGGCGCTCTCCCTCGAGCCAGCGCGCGAGCGTCGGGCCGAGGTCGAAGCTCAGCCACTCGAACGCCCCCGCCCGCGCCAGGGGTTCGTAGCATTCGGCGGTGATCCGTTCGTTCCAGTTCCCGAACGGGGCCGCGCTCGGCTCGCTGCGGATCCGGTCCGTCCACGGGTCCTCCCGCGGCGGCTGGTAGAAATGGCCGTGCAGGACCACCGTGGCGCGATCCACGGCCGACGACGGGTTCAGTCGTCCGGAGCGTGCGCGGCGAGCGCGCGCCGGTACACGTCCAGGTAGCGGGCCGCGCTCCCTGCCCAGCCGAAATCGCGGGTCATGGCCTGAACCACATGCTCGTTCCACGCCTCCGCACTCCCCGCGTACAGCGCGGCCGCCCGCCCGAGCGCGACCTCGAGATCTTCCGGCGTGTATCCGTCGAACAGGAAGCCCGTGACCTGGTCCTCGATGGTGTCGGCCAGCCCCCCGACGCGCCGCGCGACCGGGAGCACGCCGTAAAGCTGCGCCCGCATCTGCGTGAGGCCGCAAGGTTCGTAGAGCGACGGCATCAGGAGGAGGTCGATGCCCGCCAGGAGCCGGTGCTCCTTGGGTTCGGTGAACTCGGTGTCCACGGCGATCCGGTCGGGATACCGCCCGGCCAACTCACGCAGCGCCGTCTCGTACCGTTCCTCGCCCTGGCCGAGAAAGATGAACTGGCCTTGGGCCCGCTCCAGGGGCCCGCCGTCGATGAGCAGGTCGAGCCCCTTCTGCCCGACGAGCCGCGCGGTCATCCCGTACAGCGGTTCGCGCGGCGCCTCGGCCAGGAAGTACTCCCGCTGCAGCGCCCGCTTGCACACGGCTTTCCCGGCCAGATCCGCGCTCGAGAACGTCGCGGCGATCTCCTCGTCCGTTCCGGGATTCCAGACTTCCAGATCGACTCCGTTCAGGATTCCGAGGAAGCGGTCGCCCATCTCGATGAACGAACCGTGGAGACCGAACCCTCCGGCCGCGGTCCGAAGCTCGACCGCGTGCGTGGGACTCACGGTCGTCGCGTAGTCCGCGAACACGAGGCCCCCCTTGAGCAGGTTCAGGTGGCCGTAGAACTCCATGCGGCGCCAGTGAAACAGTTCGCGCGGAAGCCCGATCTCATCGAGCACCTCCGGCCGCTGAAGTCCCTGGTAGCCGGCGTTGTGAATGGAGAGGACGGCCGCCATGCGGTCATGCGCCTCGCGTCCCGCGAACCGCGTGCGCAGGAAGACGGGGGCGAGGGCCGCATGCCAGTCGTGCGCGTGGACGACGACGGGCACGTTGGCGAGTTCCGGCAGAATCTGGAGCGCCGCGAGGTTGTAGAGCGCGAAGCGCAGCGGGTTGTCCTCGTAATCCGCCCCGTCGTCCCCGTAGATCCCATCGCGGTCGAAGCACCCGGGATGGTCGACGAAGAGCACCCGCGGGTTCCGGCGCGGGCCGGGATGCTGGAGAATCCGGACCTCCTCCACCCGACGGCCCACGCGCACGTGGAAGCTGTCCGCAATCGGCTCCAGGTCCGGGAAGGCCTCACGCACCGACCGGTAGAGCGGCATGAACACCGTGACGGGGGTGCCTTGGGCGGCCTGGAAGGTGGCGATGCCCCGCACCGCCTCCGCGAGGCCGCCCGTACGGGCGTACGGCCAGTACTCGGCGACGAGATGCACGACGGCGAGTTCCTCCGGGGGCTTGACCCCCGTCCGCGGTCGTGCCGGCGCTGGCTTGGCGATTGTAGGCATGCGGCTCATACTTCGTCGCGAAGTGGCGAGTGTGTGGCTGCAAGGGACGGCGCCCGGTCCGGACGGACGCGCGACGCACCGTGATGAGGTGGCAGATCGAACACAAAAAAGCTAGCGGCCCGCCCGGACCTCTCCAAACCCCGGCGCGCGACCCTTCGTTGCCTCTGAAGGCGTCCGACTTCGAGGCGTTCCATGCGGGACGGGAGTCCACGCTCCACGACCTCCTCGGCGCGCACCCGTGCGAGCGCGGCGGAGAGGCGGGTACGCGGTTCGCCGTCTGGGCCCCGCGCGCCCGCCGGGTCAGCGTCGTGGGCTCGTTCAACGATTGGGACGGAGAGGCGCATCACATGTCTCCGGTGGGAGACGCCGGCGTGTGGGAACGCTTTCTCCCCGGCGTCGGGCCCGGAGACCTGTACAAGTTTCGGGTAGCTTCCGGGACCGACGGCGCGGTGGCCCCGCCCTCCGGCCCGGTCGACAAGGCGGATCCCCTCGGACGCGCCGCCGAGGTCAGGCCGGGCACGGCGTCGCGGGTCCGGTCGACCGGCCCGTACGACTGGACGGATGCGGCGTGGGTCGAGGCACGTCGGGAACGCGCGGCCCCCGGCGTCCCCATCTCCATCTACGAGGTCCATCCCGGTTCCTGGCGCCGCAACGCGGACGGCTCGTGGCCGGGGTATCGCGCGCTCGCCCGGGAATTGCTGCCCTACGCCGCCGACCTGGGTTTCACGCACATCGAACTCCTCCCCGTCATGGAGCACCCGTATGACGGGAGTTGGGGGTATCAGACGGTCGGATATTTCGCTCCCACTTCCCGCTACGGGCCTCCGGAGGACTTCGCGCACTTCGTGGATGAAGCCCACCGCCTGGGGCTGGGCGTCGTGCTCGACTGGGTGCCGGGCCACTTCGGCCCCGACCTCCACGGCCTGAGGACGTTCGACGGCGCGCCGCTCTACGAGATGGGGGAGGAATCGCGGGCCGTGCATCCGGATTGGGGCACGCTCGCCTTCGATTTCAGCCGGCCGGAGGTCGTCTCATTCCTCCTCTCGAGCGCCCGCTACTGGATCGAGCGCTACCACGTGGACGGCCTGCGCGTCGATGCGGTGGCGTCGATGCTCCACCTGGACTATTCGCGGGACGAGGGCGACTGGGAGCCGAACGAACTCGGGGGACGGGAGAACCTCGGCGCGATCGCCTTCCTCAAAGGGCTCTCGGAGACGGTCCACCGGGATTTCCCCGGCGTCCTCCTGTTCGCGGAGGAGAGCAGCGCGTGGCCGGGCGTGACGGCGCCGGTGGACGAGGGCGGGCTCGGGTTCGACTTCAAGTGGAACATGGGGTGGATGAACGACACGCTCCGGGTCCTGGCCGCCCCGCCGGAGCGGCGGCCGCACCTGCACCGGCGCCTGACGTTCTCTCTTCACTACGCCCACACGGAACGATATCTCCTTCCCCTGTCGCACGATGAAGTGGTTCACCTCAAGCGTTCTCTCGTAGAGAAGATGCCGGGGACGGAAGAGGAGAAGTTCGCCGGTCTCCGCCTCCTCCTCGGCTACATGTGGACGCACCCGGGAGCCAAACTCCTCTTCATGGGAGGGGAGATCGGGGAGCGGCGGGAATGGCACGAAGACCGTGAGCTGGACTGGAGTCTTCCGGATGCATCATCGAACCCGGCGTACCGGTCGCATCGCGGGCTCCGGCGCTGGGTGCGCGCGCTGAACCGCCTGTATGCGGAAGAACCAGCGCTACACGCGCTCGACCACGCGCCGGAAGGGTTCGAGTGGCTCGACGTACACGATGCCCGGCACAGCGTGCTGAGCTACGTGCGCTGGCGGCCGGAGTGGGAGGGGTGTCTCGTCGTGGTGGCGAATTTCTCCGCCACCGCGTGGCCGCACTACCGGGTCGCACTTCCCGAAGCCGGACCCTACCGCGTCCTGCTGGACAGCGGCGATCCGGCCTTCGGGGGGGGCGGGCGCACCGCACTGCCGCCGAGCGCCGAGGAGGCGCCCCGCCATGGACGTCCCGCCTCGGTCCCGGTCGATCTCCCGCCGCTGGGGTTTCTCGTGCTCACGCGCTCGGAAGGGTCGGGTGAAGGGGATCAGGCCGCGTAGAGTTGCAGCCGCGTCGCGAACTCGCCGGCGATCGTCTCCAGCGTCTCGAGGTCCGGGTGGCGGAGGAAGATCATCCCGTCGGATACGAGCGTGGCCTGCCAGTTCCGCCGGGGTGACCCGACCGGGAGCAGATCCAGGCTGCACACCCGCTCGCCGTACTCCTGGAGCAGCGGGGCGAGCCCTTCGATGCGCTGGATCCGGCCCTGCCCGCGCGCCCGCTTGACGATCCAGCACGCGTTGTACTTCCGTTCCACCGGCTGCGACCACTTCGCGTGCACGACCCCTTCGGCCCACCCGCGATAGGTGTCGATGTCGCTCGCGAAGTTGATCAGATCGACCGTCCGCACGCCCGGAGGCCTCGCGGCGATCTCGCCGAACACGGCTTCCCCGTCCGCCGTCCGGTACCACTCCATGTGCGTGTAGCCGGTCTCGAATCCGAGCGCGGCGAGCACGGCGAAGCCCATCTCGCGTCCGACGGCCAGGTCGTCCGCCTCCACGTCGCGCAGCGCATACGTGATGGGGCTGAGCCACTCGTGCGTCTTCGACTCGAGCGCGCGGGGCCAGTAGCGGCAGATGTTGTAGTGCGCGACGACCCCTCCGACGGTGACCGTGTCGAACGTCATGTCCTCGCCCTCGATGAACTCCTCGACCGTGACCTGCGGGACGTGCCGGAGGGCGGGAAGGATCCGCTCCAGCTCCCGCGCCGAATCGACGCGATGGGTGTCGGCCGAGCCGGCGCCGTCGACGGGTTTCACGATGAGCGGGAATCCGACGCGCTCCGCGACCTCGCGGCACTCGGCGTTGCTCGTGGCCCTCCCGTGGCGCGGCGTCCGGATCCCGGCCCCGTCGAGGACGTCCTTCATCACTTCCTTGTCGCGGAAGGGGAGCGTCTGCTCGACGGTCGGCCCGGGCAACTCCAGCATCTCCCTCAGCCGCGCCGCGAGGATCATGAAGGGTTCCCAGAGACACTCCACGCGGTCGATCCGGGTTCTCGCGGCGAGCGCGGCGACCTGCCGCATCACGTCCGCCTCATCCGCCAGCGATCTCACCTGCAGGTGGGTGGACACGCTCTTCCGGGCGATCTCGGGCAGCGCCGACCCGGGCTGATCGCCCAGGCCGATGACGTTCGCGCCCACTACCGCGAGCCCGCGCGTGAAGTACGTCATCTCGGCCGGGTACCCCGGCGAAATCATCAGCACGTTCATGTACTCAACTCCACCCTTACCTCGGTGATGATGCGCCCCAGCGCCTCCTCGACGACCTCGGTGCGCGGGTGGCGGACGATGATGTAGCCCTCTCCCTCGTACGACGCGCTCTGCGCCTGTCCCGTGCGGGGGAGGCGCCACTCGACGCACAGCGGCCCGAGGTCCCTCGCGATCTCCTCGATGCCGGCCACCCGTCGCACGGGGCCCCGGCCCTGTCCCCGGAGATAGGCCGCGCCGGCCGCGTAGGGGCGGGGCGGGGGATCGAATTCATCGAAGACCAGGAGATGGGCCCAGGCACGGTAGAGGTCGAAGTCGTGCGCCTGGGAGATCAGCGTGACGAACTGGGCGCCCGGCGGCCGGGCTCCGACTTCGGAGATCGCCACCGAGCCGTCGGGCCGCCGGAACCACTCCATGTGGCTCAGCCCCGTCTCCATCCCGAGCGCATCGAGCGCGGGTCCCGCGACGCGCCGGATCTCCTCGTACCGGGGCGAATCGACCTCCCGCGGAAGGAGGACGCACCACTGGATCCACGGCTCGCGCAGCACCTCGAGGGGCGAGGGCAGGTAGTGGTTGATCGAATGCCAGACGACGTGCCCGCCGACCGAGACCGCGTCGAAGGAGTGTTCCTCGCCGACGACGAACTCCTCGATGAGCGTCGGCCGCTCCGCGCTCGGCCCGGACATGGCGATCGCCGTGCGCAACTGCGCCGGCGTTTCCACGCGGAACGTGCCGCGGGCGCCGGAACCGGCCGGCGGCTTCACGATGAGCGGGAAGCCGGCAGCATCCGAGAAGGCGGTCGCCTCGCCCTCGCCGCGGACCAGCGCGTGTCGGGCACAGGGCAGACCGTGCGCCCGGAGCACGTCCTTCATGCGTGACTTGTCGCGAAAGTTGTCCGCGGCGGCCGCGCCCATGCCCGCGATTCCCAGCGCGTCGCGCAGCTCCCCGAGCGGGACCTGAAGTTCCTCGAGCGCGCCCAGGAGGCGGTCGATCCCGCCGAGTTCCGCGGAGAGCCGGCGCAGCCCGCTGTGAATTCCCTCCGCCGACAGGGCGTCCTCGACCCGGACGTGCGACGCGACCCCCCGCCGCAGCGAGGCCGGCGTTCGCTCGAGCGGCTCCTGCGTCACGACCCCGAGGCGCACGTCGGCGAGCCCCGCGGCGGCTTCCAGAAAGCGCAGCGTGGTGGGAAGATAGAACGGGGCGACGAATGCGACGTTGGGCATGGATCTTCCAGGTTGCCGTGGCGGGCCGGCCGGCCGCCGCCGGACGGGCTGGCGTTCGAGAGCAGGGACTGTACTATGTCGAGCCCCCAAAGTGAAGTTTTCCCCGCGAGTCGTTGGCGAAGCATGCACGTCGTATTCGTTGAACCCCTGTTCCCCGGGAACCAGAAGGACTTCGTGCGCGGCCTGCACGAGATCGGCGCGGAAGTGTCCGCGGTGGGCGAAGCCCCGCCGGAAGCGCTGGGCGCCGACCTGCACCGGTGGCTCACCTGCTACGAGCAGGTCGGTTCCGTGTGCGACGAGGGCGCGCTCGCACACGCGCTTCACGAGATCCACCGGCGGCGGCCCGTGGATCGCCTCGAGGCCACGGTCGAAGCCCACATCCTCCCGGCCGCCCGTGTGCGGGAAGCCGCGGGGCTGGCCGGGACCTCCGTGCTCACCGCGCACCTGTGCCGCGACAAGCCGGCCATGAAGGACGCCCTTCGCGATGCGGGGATCACGACGGCGCAGTCCATGGGTGGAGGCGACGCGGAGGAGATCGTGCGTTTCGGCGGACGGGTCGGCTATCCGCTCATCGTCAAGCCTCGCGCCGGGGCCGGCGCCTCGGGCACGTATCGCGTCGACGACGAGGCCCAACTCGCGGCGTTGCTCCCGCGCCTCGGCGTGGGGCATGGAGCCGAAGTGGCCGTCGAGGAGTTCGTCGACGGACACGAGGCCTTCTACGACACGCTGACGGTGGGCGGCACGGTGGTCCACGACTTCATGACCCACTACTACCCGAACGTGCTCGAGGCCATGCGGACCCGTGACGTGTCGCCCCAGTTCATCGCCACGAACCGGATCGACACCGCCGATGCATACGCCGAAGTCAGGGAACTGGGGCGGCGGGTCATCGATGCGCTCGAGATCGGGACCTCGGCGACCCACATGGAATGGTTCTTCGGCGACAAGGGGCTCAAGTTCTCCGAGATCGGTTGTCGTCCCCCCGGCGTGCGGGCCTGGGACCTGTATGGAGCGGCGAACGAAATGGACGTGTACCGCGAGTGGGCGGCCTGCCTCGTGCACGGCCGCAAATCGCAGGACGCGTCGCGCCGGTACTCCGCGGGGATCGTGACGTTGCGGCCCGAAAACGATGGACGGATCGCGGGGTACGAGGGTCTGGAGAAGGTGGAAGCCCGTTTCGGAGAGTGGATCATCGACACGCACCTGCCGCCGCCCGGCACGCCCACCCAACCGGTGGAGGCCGGATACATGGCGAACGCCTGGCTCCGCCTGCGGCACCCGGACTACGACGAACTCCGCGCGATGCTCGACGCCGTGGGGCGGTGGGTGCGGGTGCGCGCCGCATGAGGGCGTCGAGAAGGCGTCGGACGGCCGACGGCGCCGCGTCCCGGTCGCCGCTCGTCCTCCTGGGTCCGCGAGGAGGCGGCCTCACGCTCCGGGACGTGGTCCGGGAACTGGAGGCCGAGGGAGCGCTGTCGCCGGGCGCGCGGATCGCGGCCGTCACGGCAGGGTGGCGGGACCGCGAGGCGAACGAAGGCCTGGTCGATCCCCGCCTCGCCGACCGCGTCGTGGACCTTGAACTCTATCGGCGCTCCGACCGGATCGCCGAAGCGGACGCGGAACTCGCGCGGGCGCACCGGGCGAGCCGCGACCGGCTCAGGGCGCTGCGGCGCGCCTACAACCTGCGGCTCCACCGTCTCATCGAGGCGCATCGGCGGCTGGCCGACCTGCGAGGCGACGAGACGGTGCTCGCCGAGGAACGGGATGAGGCCTTCGAAGCGATTCGGCGCCTCGATGCGCGCCATCTCGACCGCGTGGTCGAGATTCGCTCGGCGTTCGAACGGCGCATGGCGCCCGGCGAGCGCGACGCCGTGCGATCGCAGCGACGGGAGGTAGACGCGCGTCTCGAGGGGGCGGAGGCGATCCTCCTCGAGGGCGGGCACGTCTCGAATCTCCTCAGCCGGCTGCGTCTCTTCGGCGGACGGGAACTCCTCGGAAGCCGCACCGTGATCGCCCGCTCGGCCGGCGCGATGGTGCTGACGGAGCGCATCGTCCTCTTTCACGATCGGCCGCCCTGGGGGGAGGGGAACCCCGAGGTGTTCGATGCGGGATTCGGGCTTGCCGCGGGGATCGTCGCGCTTCCCCACGCCTCGGCCCGCCTGGCGCTGGACGACCGGACGCGCAGCGCGCGGCTCGCGGCCCGCTTCGCCCCGGCATCCTGCGTCCTCCTCGACCCGGGCCGCCGCCTCGACCGGGACGGCGACGGCTGGAGCGGCGGGGACGGCGTCGAGCGTCTCGACCTGGCGGGCCGCCGGGTCCTTTTCCGCGCGGCAGCGTAGTCCGGCCATGCGATTCGACCCCAACCTCCGCGAACAGGGGCACGACCTGTCCATGCCGCGTTCGCCGGCCATCGCGGCGCTCGAGAGGCAGCTCGTCCCGGGTCCCGGTGCGGCGGCCGCGGTGGACGCCTTCCTCGAGGCCAACGAGTTCCCGCTCTCCGAGCCGCCCCTCTACACTTTCGTGTATCGGGGTCCCGCGGACGCCGTCCGCCTCCGGCACTGGGTGCGCGGACTCCAGACCTCGGCGCCCTTCCGCCGCCTGGACGGAACGGATCTCTGGTGCTACACCCTCGAACTCCCCGATGAGTCGCGGGTGGAGTACAAGATCGAGGTGCTCGCCCACGGCCGCGCGGAGTGGATCGAGGATCCGCTGAATCCGCACCGCGCCCGCGATCCGTTCGGCGCGAACTCCGTCGTGCAGGCACGCGGCTACGAGATCCCCGGCTGGGCTCGTGAGAGCGAGGAAGCCCCCCGCGGCGCGATCGACGAACTCGTGGTCGAGAGCGAGGCGCTCGATTCCGCCCGGCACGTCACGGTGTACCGTCCGGCGGCGTTCCGTGCGAACCGCAGCTACCCGCTGCTCGTCGTCCACGACGGCGCGGACTACCTCGAGTACGCCAGCCTGCGCGCGGTGTTCGACCAGTTGATAGGCCGCTTCGAGATCCCGCGGATGATCGTCGCGTTGCTGCATCCCGGCGACCGCATGTCGGAGTATTCGGCAGATCCGGCGCACGCGCGGTTCGTCGTCAAGGAACTGTTGCCGCGCCTCGAGCGCGACTACCCGCTCCTCCCGGAGCCGGAGTCGCGCGGTCTCATGGGCGCGAGTCTCGGTGCGGTCGCCTCCTTCCACGCCGCGCTCGAACACCCGGGCCGCTTCGGCCGCCTCCTGCTGCAGTCCGGCTCGTTCCTGTTCACGGACATCGGCGCCAGCGAGAGCGGCCCCGTCTTCGACCGCATCGTCGAGATGATGAACGCGTACCGGGACGCGCCGACCGCCGTCGCGCAGAAGGTCTTCGTCTCCGTGGGCGTCTACGAACCGCTCGTCTCGGAGAATCGAGCCCTGATCCCCGCCCTCCGGCGCGGCGGCGCCGACGTGCGCTTCGTCGAGTCGCGCGATGGCCACAACTGGGAGAACTGGCGCGACCGGCTGCGCGAGGGCCTGTCGTGGCTCTTCCCGGGTCCCCTCTGGATGGTGTACGAATGACCGTCCCTGCGGCCTCCGCGCCCCCACCGGCCCCGGCGCCCGAGGTCACGCGCCGCATCGGCCTCTCGCTCGGGGCGGACCTCTGCTGGCCCATCGCCTACCGCGCGATCCTGGAGCGGCTGAACCCCCGGATCCCGTCGTCCGACGGCACGATCCGGTTCCATCTCGAGGATGTCACGATCGAGCCCTTCGACCTGCAGCAGAAGGGGAAATACGACATCGTCATCGACCGCCTCACGCACTGGTATTTTCCGACGCGAGAATGGATCAAGAAGTCCGTGATCATGGACGGGCTCTACGTGTTCAACAATCCGTGGAGCGTCCAGTCGATGGAGAAGCACTCCACCTACTGCGCGATGATGAGGCTGGGTCTCCCGGTTCCGCGGACATGGCTCATCCCGCCCAAGTCCTACGACCCGCAGGACGACTTGGCGGTCACCCTGAAGCGCTACGCGCGGCTGTTCGATCTTCCCGCCGTGGCGCACGACCTGGGCTATCCCGCGTTCATGAAGCCCTACGACGGCGGAGGCTGGCGCGGCGTGTCGCGGATCGAGGACGACGAGGCGCTCGGCGCCGCCTACGACGAGAGCGGCAAGTTCGTCATGCACCTTCAGCAGGGGGTGGCGCACGATCGCTTCGTCCGCTGCATCGGGCTGGGGCCCCAGACGCGCGCCGTCCTCTACGATCCCGAGGCCCCCGCGCACGACCGCTACACCGTCGAGCGCGATCACCTCGAGCCCGCCGACACCGGCGCGATCCGGGACACGACGCTCACGATCAACGCCTTCTTCGGTTGGGATTTCAACTCGTGCGAGGTCCTGCGCAACGGCGGGCAGTGGGTGCCGATCGACTTCGCCAACCCCTGTCCGGACTCGCAGGTCACGTCGCTCCACTACCATTTTCCGTGGCTCATCAAGGCGAACCTCCGCTGGTCTCTCTTCTGCGCGGCGACGCGGCGCAAGATGCGCATCAACCTCGACTGGCAGCCGTTCTTCGATGCCTGCCGCCCCGGGATGTCGGTGGGAGAGAGGGTCCGGGCGTGCGCCGCGATCGCGGAGGCGCGGTTCGAGACCGACCGCTTCGTGGAGTTCTGCGACACCCATCTCGCGGAACTCGACGAGATAGCGCACGAGTTCTTCGGCGGCGAAGCCGCCCGCGACGCGGTGCGCGCGAAGGTGGCATCGCTCTACCCCGACCACGAAGTCGAAGAGTTCACCGCGCTCTTCTTCGATCGCATACAGGCGGCCCGCCGCGAGGAACCCCCCGGCGCCGTGCCGATTCTCGCCTCATGAAGATCAACCGAAGCTGGCGGTCCGACCGCCTCGGCCAGGAGGTGAACGTCGCCCGCTGGGGCGAGGTCGGCGTCCCCTTCCTCATGTTTCCCACCGCGGGAGGGGATGCGGAGGAGATCGAGCGCTTCCTCGTCATCGACACGGTCGCGGACTACCTGACGGACGGACGGCTCAAGGTCTATTCGTGCGACAGCGTCGCGGGCCGCGTCATGCTCGGCGGGGAGGGGACCCCCGAGCACCGCATGACGGTCCTCAACCGGTTTCAGGAGTTCGTCTACCGCGAGTTCGTCCCCATGATCCGGGAAGACTGCAACGATCCCGGGATCGAGGTCATCGTCGCGGGTTCCTCGATCGGGGCGTTCAACGCGCTGGCCATGGTGTGCCGCTTTCCCGACGCGTTCTCACACGCGTTGTGCATGAGCGGCACGTACGACCTCCAGCGCTTCCTGAAACACGAGACGGGGATCGAAGCGAGCGCGACGGGAGACTTCTACCGCGCCTCCCCCGTGCACCATCTGCCGCAACTCGCGGGCGAGACGCTCGACCGTCTGCGGGAACGCTTCGTCCTCCTCGCCTCCGGGCGCGGGCGGGCGGAGGACATCGGCGAGTCCTGGCGCGCGGCCTCGCTCCTCGGGCGGAAAGGCGTGCCGAACCGGATGGACGACTGGGGCGAAGAGTGGCACCACGACTGGCCCACATGGCGCCACATGCTCCTCCGCTACCTGGACGAGTTGCTCCCCGTCACCTAGAGCCGCGTTCGCTCCCTGGAGCGGCGCTCAGTCGTCTCCGCGCGAATCTCGCAGCGCCGGGACGTAGTAGTCGCGCGTGTAGTCCCGCACCATGCGGCCGGCCGTGAATCGCGCGCCGGCCACCTCGATCGCGCGCCGCGCATGTGCGAGCCAGCCCGCCGGGACGTCGTCCGCGCCGTCCGCGCCATCCGCGCCGGTGCGGTCGTAGTAGAGCGGGATGACGTCCTCCTCCAGGAGCCGGAACAGGTGTTCGGCGTCGTGCTCGTCCACCTCCTCCTCGCTCGCCCCGGCCGGCGCGGGAGGGATGATCCACCCGTTGTCTCCGTCGAACCCCTCCTCCCACCAGCCGTCCGTGGTCGCGAGTTGGGGGACGCCGTTGAGCGCCGCCTTCATCCCGCTCGTCCCGCTCGCTTCCAGCGGGATCCGGGGGAGGTTGAGCCACAGGTCGACGCCCTCGACGAGACCATGTGCCGTATGGAGTCCGTAGTTCTCGATGAGGGCGATCCTCCCCTCGAACTCCGGATCGCGCGTACGCTCGTACACGCGCTGGAGGACGCGCTTGCCGTCGTCGTCCCGGGGGTGCGCCTTTCCCGCGAAAATCAGCTGCACGGGGCGGGCGGGGTCCGAAAGCAGCGCCAGGAGACGGTCGGGGTCGCGGAAGATGAGATCTGCCCGCTTGTAGGTTGCGAACCGCCGCGCGAAGCCGATCGTGAGCGGCCCGGGGCTCATCAGCGTGCCGGCTCCGGCGAGGTGGGCCGATTCCGGCCAATGGTCCGGCCACCGGCGCCGGGCCTCGTCGCGCATCAGGTCCAGGAGCCGGAGCTTCAGCCGGCGTCGCACGCGCCACAGCGCCTCCACCGGAACGTCGCGGACCGCGCGCCACATGGCTTCGTCGCCCGGGAGGCACCGCCACTCGGCCGGCAGCCATTCGTCCAGCAGGCGCGCGATGTCGTCGCTCATCCACGTGGCGAGGTGGACGCCGTTCGTCACATGCCGGATCGGCACCTCTCCGACTGCCCGGCCTTCCCAGAGGCCGCGCCAGATCTCCCGGCTCACGCGCCCGTGCCGCGCGGAAACGCCGTTCACTCGCCGCGACAGGCGGATCGCCGCCGCCGTCATGTGAAACCTGTCCTGCGTCCCGTCGTCCGGGTGGAGCCCGAGCGCGAGCAACTCCTCGCGGTGAGGGATCTCTTCCCAGAACGTCTCGCCGATCCATTCCCGCATCTGCGCGTGGGAGAACACATCGTGACCCGCGGAGACGGGGGTATGGGTGGTGAAAACGGTCGAGGCGCGGACCCGCGACACCGCCGCCGCGAAGGAGCGGCCGTCCTGCATCAGCCGGCGCACGCGCTCGACCATCATGAACGCCGCGTGGCCCTCGTTCGCGTGCCACGCCCCGGGATCGATCCCGAGCGCGGCGAGCACGCGCACGCCTCCGACGCCGAGGATCGCTTCCTGCCGCAGCCGGTGGTCCGCGCCGCCGGCGTAGAGTTGGTGGGAGAGACCCCGGTCCGCGGGGTCGTTCTCCTCGAGGTCCGTGTCGAGGAGATACAGGGAGACGCGCCCGACGCGCAGCCTCCAGGCCCCGATCCGGATGCGGCGTCCTCCGCCGCGGATCGAAGCGAGCCAGGGGACGCCATCCGTGCCGTGCAACCGCTCCAGCGGCGTCAGGTCGGGGTCGAGCGGGTCGTCCGCATCTTCCTGCCAGCCGTCCGGTCCCAGCGTCTGGTCGAAGTAGCCGTGCGCGTACATCAGCCCGACGCCGACGAGGGGGACGCCGAGTTCCGAGGCCGCCTTGAGATGGTCCCCCGCGAGCACGCCGAGCCCCCCGGAGTAGATGGGGATGGATTCGTGCAGCGCGAATTCCGCGCAGAAGTACGCCACCGGGAGATCGCGGAGCGCGGGGTAGCGCGTGCCGAACCAGGTCGGGCGGCGTCACGCCGGGCGCCCAGCGCCGCGTCGTATCTCCGGAGGAAGCCGGCATCTTCGGCCAGACCGCGAAGGCGCTCGGCTCCGACGGTTCGCAGCAGCGCCACGGGGTTGTGCCGCGTGCGGCGCCATAGCGGCGGATCGATGGCCCGGAAGAGGGCCGGGGCCTCCCGGTTCCAGGTCCACGACAGGTCGTTGGCGAGTTCCCACAGCCGCCCGAGGCGGCCGGGCATCTTGTTTTCCGGACCCACGTCCCTCTCTGTCTCCTTGTTTCCTCGGGGGTTCTCGTCACGGCCGGGTTGGGGCGCAGCGGGGCTCCGGGGCTCCCGGAGCGCGAACGAAGTTACCGCACCGTGACGTGCGCGACACACCCCGTCGCCGACTCCGAACATCCTCTCTTCGGCGACCCCGATCCTTCCCTCCGCAAACTCCACCCGTTGCAGCCTCAGCGGCACGGGGCCAAACTCAGCCACCTCCCTCACACTCGCCGCTAACGGGGACAGCGCATGGACTTCGCCACAATCGTAGACTGGCTCGACCGCAACGTCGCGCAGTTCGGGATCACGATCGGAGGAGAGCGCCTGACGCTTCAGGTCCTGCTTCTCCTCGGCATCGGGACCTACCTCACTCTCCGGCTGGGCCTGCCGCAGATCCGCAAGTTCGCGCACGGGGTCGCGGTGGCCACGGGCCGATACGACGACCCGAACGACCCGGGCGACGTGTCGCACTTCCAGGCGCTGACGACCGCGCTCAGCGCCACGGTGGGCATCGGAAACATCGCGGGCGCCGCGATCGCCATCCACCTCGGGGGGCCGGGGGCGCTGTTCTGGATGTGGATGACCGCCTTCCTCGGCATGGCGACGAAGTACAGCGAAGTCACGCTTGCGCAGAAATACCGCGAGGTCGACGAGTCGTCGGCGAAGTACAGCGGGACGGTGTCGGGCGGACCGATGTACTACATCGAGAAGGGGCTCGGGCCGCGCTGGAAGCCGGTGGCGGCGTTCTTCGCGGTGATGCTGGGTCTCACGGCGTTCATGACGGGGAACGCCAACCAGGCCAACACGGTGGCGGACGCGATGCGGGCCGAGTTCGGGATCGCGACGTGGGTCACGGGCCTCGTCACTTCGACGATCGTGGCGCTCGTGATTCTGGGCGGGATCAAGCGCATCGGCCGCGTGACGAGCATCCTGGCTCCGTTCATGGCGATCGTCTACGTGACCGCCGCCATGATCATCATCATCCTCAACCTCGGTCAGGTGCCGGAGACCTTCGCGATCATCTTCCGCGAAGCCTTCAACCCGACCGCCGGCGTGGCGGGCACCGGTGTCGGCGCCTTCCTCGTCACCCTCATGTGGGGGGTGCGGCGCGGGCTCTTCTCGAACGAGGCGGGGCAGGGCTCCGCGCCGATCGCGCACGCGGCCGCCAAGACCGACGAGCCGGTCTCCGAGGGCGTGGTCGCGCTGCTCGAGCCCTTCATCGACACGATCGTCATCGTCACGATGACCGCGCTCGTCATCATCATGACCGGCGCCTGGAACTCGCAGGTTCCGACCGCGATCCAACTCGGGGGCGGGGACATCAGCTACGTGGTGCTCGACGAGGGCGGAAGCTCGGTGCCCACGGAGCCCACGGGGACGATCCGCTACACGCTCGGACGGCCGGGCGTGACGAGCGAGCCGCACCTCGCGTGGCACGAGGTATCCGTGCCGCAACTGTTCGAGGATGAGGCGCAGACGCAGCCGTTCAGCGGGGCCGTCGATCCGGCGCGAACCGTCGCGATCGCCGACGACGGGCGGGAACTGGCCGTCCTCTACGGACAGGCCTACGAGACGGGCGCGCCCCTGACGCAGATGGGCTTCCAGCGCGGTCTGGCGCCGCTCGGCGACTGGGGCCACTACATCGTGATCTTCTCCGTCTTCCTGTTCGCGATCTCGACGGCGATCTCATGGAGCTACTACGGCGACCGCTGCGCGAACTACCTGTTCGGGCAGAGCGCGATCATCCCGTACAAGCTCGTGTTCGTCGCGATGCACTTCATCGGCGCGGTGCTTCCGCTCGCCGTGGTGTGGTCGCTCGGGGACATCTTCCTGGCCATCGTCATCATCCCGAACCTGATCGCGCTGATCTTCCTCGCGCCTCAGATCAGGGAGATGACGGAGTCCTACTTCACGCGCAGTCCGTGGGAGAGGCACCGCAAGGGCTAGTGCGGCGGGGCCTTGCCGCCCAGACGCTGAAGTCCGGCGCCGTCGTTTCGGAGGCGCCGGACTCCCTCCACGTACTCGGAGAAGCTGATCCTGCCCGCGACATAGCGACGCTGGAGCCGGGAGACGATTCGGCTCTCCGCTCCCGTCGGGGCTTCGGTCGGCGCGGGGACATCCGCCGCCGGCGCTTCGAGCCGGGAGTGCCGAACGCGGATGGCGCGCGGTCTCCGGGTCCCGATCCGGACGGCGCCCGTCACGTCCCGCACGAGGCTCTTCATGTCGGCGGCGCACTGTCGCAGAAGACCGGGCCATGATTTCAAGACCGCGGCCACCGCACGGCTCACCGCTCGACCGAGGCCAACGAGGAGGCGGTGGAAATCCCCCCGGCTCCAGTCGCCGGCGCGCACACGCCTGCGGTAGATGACGGCGACGATGCCTCCCAGGAAGACGATCTCGAACATCGCTCAACCCTCCCGTGAGGCTGCGGCCCCGGGCTCCGGCCACGCGCTCTCGATCTCGCGCGCCGCGCGGTCCAGGATCGACTTGACCCTCGCGAGCGTCTCGGGGTCACCCTGTCCGCCGGTCGCGCACTCGAAGCTCACCTGCGCGAGGTGGATGAACGAGCGCGTCACATCGCGCATCGCGGATCCCGTGAAGCGTTCGCCCATGTTGACGAAGCGGCCGAAGATGTCGCGGGTCCGGGACCGGTGTTCCCGGAGGAAGTCGCGACCCTCGGATGTCAGCCGGTAGACGCGCTTCCCGTCGCCCTGCGTCGAGGACACGTACCCCTGGTCCTCGAGCAACTGCAGGGTAGGGTAGACGGAACCCGGACTCGGCGTGTAGAGGCCGCCGGACTCCTCCTCCAGCCGCCGCATCAGCTCGTAGCCATGCATGGGTTCGTCCGAGAGGAGGCGGAGGAGGACGAACTTCAACTCCCCCTTCCGAACCACGCGACGGGTGCCCCCGAATGTCCCTCCGAAACGAAAAACGCCCGGGCCGCAGCAGTTCGCCCAGGCGCCGAATCCATCCTTGCTCGTGAACATCTATCCCCTCCCGCATCCGACCGGTCTCGATATATCGAAATAGTATCCGATATATCGAAACGGTGCAAGGCTGGCGCAGGACCGATGCAGGGAAGAAGACTCGCGGAGCTGCGGGGGCTCGGAGCAGGCGACGTGGAGCCCGCCGACTCGGGCGACGTTCAGCGCCCGTCGCGGTGGATGTGGTGTACGCTTCCCTGGGCCTTCGCGAACAGGACGACGTCGGCCACGTTGATGTGGGGCGGGGCGTTGAGGACGTAGGACACGACCTCGGCCACGTCCGCCCCGGTGAGCGGCTCCATCCCCTTGTAGACGGCTCGCGCGCGGCCCTCGTCGCCCTTGAAGCGCACGAGCGCGAATTCCGTTTCGACGAGACCCGGGTGGACGCCCGACACGCGGACGCCGGTGCCCAGGACGTCGAGGTTCGTCCCTTCGGTGATCGCCTGCACGGCGTACTTGGAGGCGGCGTAGACGCTCCCGCCGGGGTAGACCTGCCGGCCGGCGATGCTTCCGATGTTGACGACCTGGCCCGAATCGCGCTCGACCATGGCGGGGAGGAAGGCGCGCGTCACATAGAGCAGCCCCTTCACGTTCGTGTCGATCATCCGGTCCCAGTCGTCGACATCGGCGTCGTGAACCAGCGCCATGCCCGCGGCGAGACCCGCGTTGTTGACGAGGATGTCGGGGGCGCCGAGCGCGGCGATGAGCCGCTCCGCCTCCCCGCGGACCAAGTCGTAGTCGCGCACATCGACGACGCCCGTGTCCACGGTGACCCTGCTCTGCGCCGCGATCTCCTCCGCCAGGCGAGTGAGCCGCTCCGCCCGGCGCGCCCAGAGCACGAGGTTCGCGCCTTCACCGGCCAGGCGGCGGGCGATGGCCTCGCCGATCCCCGAACTCGCGCCCGTGACGAGCGCCAGCTGTCCCGCGATGCGGGGGGTCACGGCCTGGCGCCTCCCGCGGCCGGCGTTCCTCGCAGGTGTGCGTCCATGAATTCGGCCGACCGCTCGAAGGCGGTGACCCAGTTCCGATGCAGGAGGAAACCGTGGACCTCGTCGGGGAAGACGAGTTGCTCGACCTCGACGCCCCGCTTCCGCAGCGACTCGATGAGGTTCACGGACTCCGAGAACGGCACGTTGCGGTCGTCGTCGCCGTGGATCAGCAGCACCGGGGAACGCCAGCCGTCGATCCACGCCATCGGCGAGGACTCGAACGCGAGCCGCGCGAAGGCCTCGCGCGTCTCCGGCTCGTAGGACGGCACGAAATTCCGGATGACCATGTTCCAGTCGTGGACGCCGTGAACGTCGACGCCCGCCGCGAAGAGATCGGAATTTCTCGCGAGGCCGAGCGCCGTGAGGTAGCCGCCGTAGGAGCCGCCCCAGAGCCCGACCCGCGTCGCGTCCACATCATCCCGTTCCGCGAGGAAGCGCGCCGCCGCGACGACATCGCGGTACTCGCTCGCGCCGCGAGCGCCGTAGTTCAGCGCCTCCCTGAACTCCAGCCCGTAGCCGATGCCGCTGCGGTAGTTCACCGAGAGGACGACGTAGCCCCGGCTCGCGAGGTACTGGTTCAATGCGTACGCGTTGTGGTAATAGCGCATGTAGTGCCAGCCGAGCAGCATCTGCCGCCGCGACCCGCCGTGGAAGAAGACCGCGGCCGGGTGGCGTCCCCCCTCCACCGACGTCGGCGGCAGGAAGAGTTGCCCGTGGATCAGGAGTCCGTCCTCCGATTCGAACGTCACCTGTTGCGGTTCCACGAGGCTCTCGAAGGGGAAGGCGTCCGGCATGAATCCGCCGACGAACGGTCGTCTCTCTCCCCCGCTCTCCACTTCGGCGTGGGCCGGCGTCCGGCCGTCGGAGGCGAGGTATCCGAGCACGCCGCCGGGGGTGACCGCGGGGTTCCACTCGATGCCGTTCCCCGACGTCAGCGCTTCGGGCGGGCCCTCGGCGCTCACCCGCCACACGTGTCGGCGATCGATGTCGCCCGCGTTCGAAGCGTAGTACACGGACGCTCCGTCGGGAGACGGGAGCACGGACTCGACCTCGAACTCGCCCGGCGTGAGGTGCGTGGCGGGGCCGCCGGCGACGGGAACCGAGTACAGGTGGTGCCAGCCCTCGCGTTCCCACGGGAACACGAGCCGACCCGACGCGAGCCAGATCAGGGAAGGTCCGGTCATGGCCTGGAACGCGCTCCCGCGGCCGGCCGGTGCGCGCCACACCTCGCGCGTTTCTCCCGTCACGGGATCCGCCACCTGGATCGACCAGGGCAGGGCGCTGCGGACGGGCACAAAGGGAAGCCGCCCGCCCTCGTTCGGAATCCGGATGAACGCGACCGCCGAGCCGTCCGGCGCCCAGGTCGGGCTGCCGTCGCGATCCAGGCTCGGATCCAGGTAGCGGACGGATCGATCGTCCAGCGAGAAGATGCCGACGAACGCGTGATCCCCGCGGTTGCTCACGAAAGCCAGCCGGTCGCCGTCGGGGGACCACACCGGCGAGCTCGCGCTCCCGCGGATGCGGAGGAGTGGACCGGGCGCCGCCGAGCCATCGAGCGTAAGCGTGAAAATCTGGCCGCGGTTGAGGAACGCGAGCGTGCGTCCGTCCGGCGCGACAACCGGGGAACTCCCTTCGGCGAGCGGCCGTGAGGTTCCGTCGAGCCCGGCGACCCACACCATCTGCGTCGCCGGTTCGGGATCGGAGCGCGGGTTCGGGATCTCGCCCGACCGATTCGGCCCGCCTCCCCGCACGAAGACGACCTGACGGCCGTCGGGCGTGAACCGGAGCTGGGACAGGTCTTGGCCATCGTCCTCGGTCCAGTTCGTGAGCTGGCGCCCCACGTACTCCGGGCCCTCGGCGACCCAGAGGTTGCGGACGCCCCGGTCGTATCGGACCCAGGCGAAAGCGGCCCCGGCCGGGGCGGCGATGAGATCCGTGGCGAAGGGCGCCGAGAGGATGTCCTCGACGGAATACGGGCTCTGGGCCGCAGCCGCGGACGGAACGAGCGGAGCGAGGAGCCCCAGGATGCCCGCGGCCCACACCCGCCCGGTGGACGCGGCGACCGCCGGGCTCACGGCATCAGTTCCGGCGCAGGACATAGAAGCACCGATTCGCCGAGGGACTTCTGACAAGGCTCTCCACCGCATATCCCCTCCTGAGATAGGCCAGGAACGCGTCCCGCACCGTTTCGCGCCACCGCACGAGCGACCCGTCATGGGGCAGCGATTCGACGTCCGCCGGGATCTCGACGAAAACCTCGTCCCCCCGGGGCGGTTCGCCGTCCGCCGCGCCGTCTCCCCCCGGCCGGGGGAAGACGCACGCCGGGTCCGGAAGCGGTGCGTGGAGCCGCCGGGCCGAGCGCCGGGATCCCTCATCGAGGGCCCGACGGGTCTCCGGGCCGTCGAGATCCCAGCGCACGATGAACCGGTCGGTCTCGCCGCCGCCGTGCAAGGGGCTCCCCGTATCCGAGCCGTACATGTTCGGCGCGTAGCGCAGCACCGTCGCGCCGAGCCGGTTCAGATTCAAGTGTGCGTTGCGCGCGACCATCGGATCGTACGTCCAGAAGATGGTGCGGATGCCGTCCGAGCGGACAGACTTCCGCTGAAAGAGCTTCAGGTCGCGGCCCAGCCCGCGCCCGCGCGCGGAAGGTTCGACGGCGAGCATGTGGGACCAGTGAGACGCGATGCCCTCGAACCGCCCCAGGAGGGAATAGACGAAGCCGATCATGCGTCCGTCCTTGAACGCTCCTCCGGTGAAGCCGCCGATCTTCCGCGATACCTGAAGCACGGAGGCAGGCACGATGTCGGAGAATCCCTTCCCCCACGTCGTCTCCTGCAGGCGCACGCAGGCACGCCACTCCTCGAGGGTCTCGATAGCCCGGAACTCCGTCACGCCGGGACGCGGACGCCGGCGGCGAACGTCTCGCTGCGCCGCGTGAGCGCCTCCACACGCTCGATGTCCACTTCCACGCCCAGACCCGGCCGGTCGCGCGGCACCGTCACGAGGCCGTCCGCGCTCATCGTCCACTCGGGGACGACGATGTCGCGTTCCCAGTACCGGGCGCTCGGCGACAGGTCGCCCGGAAGCCCGAAGTTCGGCAGCGAGGCGAGCGCGACGTTGTAGGCCCGGCCGATCCCGCTCTCCAGCATGCCGCCGCACCAGACCGGGACCCCGGCCCTGGCCGAAATGTCGTGGATCTCGCGGGAGTTCCGGAACCCGCCGACGCGGCCCGGCTTGATGTTCACGATCCGCCCGCTGCCGAGCGCCAGCATGTCCTCGCACGAAGCGGGGTCCACGATCGACTCGTCCAGACAGATGGGCGTGGCGAGCCGCTCCTGGAGCCGGGCGTGGCGCACGAGGTCGCCCGCCGCCAGCGGCTGCTCGATCATGATCAGGCCGAACGCATCGAGTTCCGCGAGGCGATCCGCGTCCTCCAGCGTGTACGCGGCGTTCGCGTCGACCGCGAGCGCGCGGGCGGGCCCGAGCGCTTCACGCACCGCCCCGACGTATTCGATGTCCTTCTCCGGGCAGATCTTGAGCTTGACCTTCCCGTAGCCCTGGTCGACCGCCTGCCGCGCCTTCTCGACGAGCGCGGCGGGAGAAGGCTGGAGGCCGAGCGAGATGCCCGTCGCCACCCGGTCCCGGGTCCCGCCGGCGAGCCGGGAGAGCGAGACGCCCGACGTCTCCGCGGCGAGTCCCCAGATGCCCATCTCGATCGCGGCCTTGGCCATCGGGTGGCCCTGTACGCCCTCATCCAGAAGGGGCTTGACCGTCTCCGGACCCTTGAGTTTCCGTCCCAGCACCCGCGGCAGGAGCCAGCGCCGCAACGCCAGCCGCGCGGTGTCCACGGTCTCGGGAGAATAGTTCGGCTGCTCCCCGCACACGCACTCCGACCAGGCCGTGGCCCCGCTCTCGTCGCGCAGTTCGAGGAGCAGGATCCGGCGGTTCTCGACCCATCCGGATGAGATGATGAACCGCTCCCGGAGCGGGAGTTCGATCTCCCGCAGCGTGACTTCCGTCAGGCACAGAGGGCTCGTCGGCAAGGCGTTCGTCTCCGCGCGGTGGGCGGGGTCGGCGTCGACCCCGCGGCAGGACCCCATCAGGAGGCGGGACGTTAGCCGTTACGACACCGGTCGCGCCAGAATGCGAGCCTGGCGGGACCGGCCAGTTGCAGAGTCGGCTGGAGAGTCAGATCGAGAGGTAGTGGCTCACCTTCACGATGAACACGTTCTCAGCGGGCGCGAGGAACAGTCCCTCGAGGTCTCGATTGAGGTCGAAGTTGCCGAGCAGGACGCTGTCGCGGCGCGCGTGCTGCCACACGAGGAAGAGTTCGGAGCCCGGGCGGTATTCCCAGCGGAACACCGCGTTGCCTCGCAGCGAACGGATGTTGAAGTCGCGGTCACGGGTGGAGTAGTCCAGCGTGCCGTCCCCGTCGAAGTCGAAGTAGCGCGAGCCGCCGAAGGCGCACGTCGTCCCGTCCGTGCATCCGGTGACGACGCCGTTGAAGCGATGGGCCTGCCCCTCGCCGTATTCGACGAAGTCGAACGATCCGGGGGCTTCGAGCTGTCGATAGCCGAGGTAGTCGCCCGCGGAGAGCAGCGGCTGCGCATAGAGCTGGAGGCTGAGGTCGGGCGTGAAGGACACGTTCAGCCGGGTCTCCATCGAGAACCCCGTCCGGCGGAGATCCCCGAACAGGTACCGCGTGCCGTACGTCGGCGCGAAGTCCAGCACGTCCGAGCGCGTCACGTACTGCGCCGCGTCCCGCCGGTCCGTGTAGTTCGGGCCCAGCGAAAACCGCCAGTTCGGGAGCGGCCGGTAGGAGATGTTCAGACCCGTGTTGAAATCGTGCCCGCGTCCCTGCGCCGCGACGCGGTAGGAGAAACGCGGCGACACGTGGAGCGATCGGCTCCGATCCGTGTTCGCGTCCATCCGGACGTTGAACTCCGCGGGTTCGGTCATCAACGGACCGCCGCGGGTCTGCGTGTCGGATTGGGATTCCGGCGAGTACGAGAAGTTGAGGTTGAGCCCCCAGTTGTTCAGGAAGGTGAACCTTCCGCTCATCCACGCGGCGCCCGTGTCGTAGGACCGGCGGAAGTGGTCCGGACCCCGCACCTTTTCGAGCAGCGAATGACGGAAGTTGTGGTAGGTGAAGAGGCTTATGTTGTAGTTGCGGAAAAGGTTGCCCGGTCGGATCTCCCGGTATCCGATGCGGGCTCCCACGTCGAGCCGCTCACCGGAGGTCAGGAAGCCGAAGTCGTTGACCTCGAAGCCGGGGGTCTGCTGGCCGGCCCACGTGCCCCACGTCCAGTGCTCGCCCTCCTTCTCGAGTTGCACGCGCCAGTCGCTCCCGAAGATCGACGTGGCGGTGGAGTCCACCGAGAGATACGTGGCGTCCGGGCGCTGGAAGTAATGGATCGGACTCCGCTGCACGCGCGCGAGCGCCTCGGTCGACCCCTGCACGAGGCTGCCCGAGTAGAAGCCCCACAGACGATAATCGCGGCCGCGGCGTCCGCCCCACTGATGCTCAAAATCGAGCCCGAAACTGAACGCCTCGGAGGGGAGGAAATCGAACGATCCGTCGCCCGGCAGTTCCCGCTTCAACCCGGTGCCGATGACACCGACCTTGCTCGCGCCGCCGCGGAAATCCTGCTGGAGCCGGACGACGGCGTGCTCGGCCTGCGGCTCGGCCACGAACCGGCCCAGGGAATCGGCCTGTGCGAAGTACGCCTGCCCGCGCTCCTGCCCGGTCACCGCCGCGAGCGCCCCGACCGAAAGACCGCTGGTCGTGCGGCCGGTCAGCTTCGCGGCTCCGAGGATCGACGTCAGATGCGGCGTCTCGCGGTAGTCGGCCTCGTAAGGTCCGGATCCCCGCGGCTCGCGACCGATCCGCCGGCTGAAGAAGAGGGCCTTGCCGCCGCCGAAGCGTCCGCCGCGCGAGCCGGCGAAGGTGAAGATCTGCGCGTCCCGCACGAAGAACGGGCGCTTCTCCGGGAAGAAGGTCTCGAACGCCGTGAGGTTGATGACCTCGGGGTCCACCTCGACCTGGCCGAAGTCGGGGTAGACGGTCGCATCGAGGCTGAATGCGGAGCCGATCCCCATGCTGATGTCCAGGCCGCCGCGGGGTTCCATCTCGCTGCCGTCGAACAGGGGGTTCCCCGCCGTCGCGGGCGCGGTGTGGTACTGGGACACGGCGAAGGGCCGCACCTCGAACCTGCGGCTCGACTGCGGGAGATGCAGTCCGTCGATCGTGCCGAACTGGCTGACCCGCCCCCGGGCGGTGCGCGACTGAAGGGCGAAGTAGTCGGTCTCGTTCGTCTCGAGGCGCCGCCGCTCGAAGTTGATCCCCCACGTTTGCAGGCCGGGACGGGCTTCGTAGCGGATCTGGGAAAGCGGGATCCTCATCTCGACCGTCCACCCCTGGTCGTCGACCTGGACGCCGGAGTCCCAGATCGCGTCCCAATTCGTGTCCTCCTGCGTGTCGCCGAACAGGTACCGGTCGGTCTCCGCGCCGGCGGCGCTGACCTCGAACTCGTAGCCGGTCAGACCGTCCCGGTTGGGATCGAGCGAGAGCTTGAAGGAATCGAAGGAGCCCCGTTCATCCCGGCGGGTGAGGCGCGCGCGGATCACGCCCGGGTCGTCCTCGTACATGCGGGCGGCGACGTAGATCGCGCCGTCGTCGAACACGACCCGGACCTCGGTCGGCTGGGATGGCTCCCCGCCCTCCAGCGGCACGCCCTGGACGAAGTCGGTGATGATGGGAGCCGGCTGCCAGGCCGGGTCGTCGAGCCGGCCGTCGATCGAGAGCGCGCCCTCGCGGCGCACGGCCTCCACGGCCACCGGCGCCACGCCGCCCCTGAAGACGGTCGCCTCCGGCCCTTCGGGCGGCGAGAGCGTCTCCTGCCCGGAAAGCCCCCACCCCACCCCATTTATTGCGAGAGCCGCGGGGAGGAACACCGCGCGGCCCGCCAGACGCCAGTTTTGCATGTAAGGCCAGACACGTTCTCCCGCCTCATCGTTTAATGGAGTCCGATCCAAGTTTCCCCGGGGTTCGAAGGGCACTAGTTTGGACACCGCCGGGGAATCCGGACGTGGTGATTTGAGGCGGATTGCAGCCACGCAAAACAATCGCTAAAGAGCCACGCTCCGGGCGCGATTCTTTGGCGGCCGGGCTTTTTTTTGAGGTGAACGCGGTGTCCGAAGGCCGAGAAGGCAGAGAAAGACGGGTCGCACAGATTCGGGAGGCGCTCAACCGGCGCATCCTCCTGATGGATGGCGGCACGGGTACGATGATCCAGCGGCTGGACCTCGCCGAGGCGGACTACCGCGGGGGTCCGCTCGCGGATCATCCGCAGCCTCTGTTCGGGAACCACGATGTGCTGTGCCTCACGCGTCCCGACGAGATCGCGTCCCTCCACCGGGGCTACCTGGAGGCAGGGGCCGATTTCATCACGACGAACACCTTCAATGCCCAGGCCATCTCCCAGGCGGACTACGGCATCTCTCCCGCGCACGGCAACGAGGGGTTGATCCGCGAACTCAACGTGGCGGCCGCACGGCTCGCTCGCCGGGCCGCCGACGACTTCACGCGCGATGATCCGACCCGCCCCCGCTTCGTACTCGGGAGCCTGGGTCCGACGAACCGGACCGCGTCCCTCTCGCCGGACGTGGAGAACCCCGCCTTCCGCGCCGTCACGTTCGACGAACTGGCCGAAGCGTACCGCGCCCAGGCGGAGGGGCTGCTGGAGGGCGGCGCCGACGTGCTGCTCGTCGAGACCGTGTTCGACACGCTCAACGCGAAGGCCGCGATCTACGGCATCCTCGAACTCGGCGCGGAGGTCGGCGAAGCGCTGCCCATCGCCGTGTCCGGGACGATCACGGACCTGTCGGGACGCACGCTCTCCGGGCAGACGGTCGAGGCGTTCTGGCTCTCCATCCGTCATGCGGACCCCCTCTTCGTCGGTCTCAACTGCGCGCTCGGAGCCGAGGAACTCGAGCCTTACGTGGCGGAACTCTCGGCCGTGGCCGACGTCCCCGTGAGCTGCCACCCCAACGCGGGTCTCCCGAACGAGTTCGGCGGTTACGACGACACGCCCGATCACGTGTCCGGACTGCTCGGCAACTTCGCGGACCGCGGGCTCCTCAACCTCGTCGGCGGCTGCTGCGGGACGGAGCCGGAACACATCCGGGCCATCGCGGAGCGCATCGAAGGCGCGACCCCGCGACCGATTCCCGCGCTCGAGCCGCTGCCCCGGTTCTCGGGTCTGGAGCCGCTGGCGATCCGGCCCGACACGCTGTTCGTGAACATCGGCGAGCGCACGAACGTCACGGGTTCGGCCCGCTTCGCGCGGCTGATCCGCGACGACGATTTCGACGAAGCGGTCGAGGTCGCGCGCGACCAGGTGCTGAACGGCGCGCAATTCCTCGACGTGAACATGGACGAGGGTCTCCTCGACTCCGAAGCCGCGATGACGCGCTTCCTGAACCTCATCGCGGCGGAACCCGACATCGCCCGCGTCCCGACCGTCATCGACTCCTCGCGCTGGGAGGTCATCGAAGCGGGGCTGAAGTGTACGCAGGGGAGGGCGGTCGTGAACTCGATTTCGCTCAAGGAGGGGGAGGAGGCGTTTCTCGAGCAGGCGGCCCGCATCCGCCGCTACGGGGCCGGCGTCATCGTCATGGCCTTCGACGAACAGGGGCAGGCGGACACGGTGGACCGCAAGCTGGAGATCTGCGCCCGCGCCTACCGCCTCCTCCTCGGCGCCGGCTTCCGCCCCGGGGAGATCATCTTCGACCCCAACGTCTTCGCCGTGGGGACGGGCATCGCGGAGCACGACGAGTACGGGGTCGCCTTCATCGAATCCGTCCGCCGGATCAAGCGCGAACTCCCCGGCGCGATGACGAGCGGCGGCATCAGCAACATCTCCTTCTCCTATCGGGGGAACGATGCCGTGCGGGAGGCGATGCACACGGCCTTCCTGTATCAGGCGATCGCGGCCGGACTCGACATGGGGATCGTGAACGCGGGGCGGCTCCCCCTCTACGACGACATCGACCCGGAACTGCTCGAAGCGGTGGAGGATGTCCTCCTCGCCCGCAGGCCCGACGCGACGGAGCGGCTGACGGACCTCGCGGGCCGGATTCGCGACGAGGGAATCGAGACCCGGGTGGACGACGCCTGGCGCTCGCAGGATGTCGAGGCGCGGCTCGAGCACGCCCTCGTGGAGGGGATCGTCGAGCACATCGAGGAGGACGCCGAGGAGGCCCGCCTCCTGTTCGGCAAGGCGCTCGAGGTCATCGAGGGGCCGCTCATGGCCGGGATGAACCGGGTCGGCGACCTGTTCGGGAGCGGGCGCATGTTCCTGCCGCAGGTCGTGAAGTCGGCGCGCGTGATGAAGCGGGCGGTCGCCTTCCTCGTCCCGCACCTGGAGGCCGAGAAGGCGGCACGGGCGTCCTCCGCGGCGGGCACGAACTCCGGCTCCGCCGGGGCGGCCCGGAAGGGGAAGGGGACGATCCTCCTCGCGACGGTGAAGGGAGACGTCCACGACATCGGGAAGAACATCGTCGGCGTCGTCCTGCAGTGTAACGGCTACGACACCGTGGATCTCGGCGTCATGGTCCCCCCGGACCGCATCCTGACGGAGGCGCGGGCCCATGACGTGGACGTGATCGGGCTCAGCGGCCTGATCACGCCGTCGCTGGACGAGATGGTGCGGGTGGCGAGCGAGATGGAACGGCAGGAGTTCGCGGTGCCTCTCCTCATCGGAGGCGCGACGACTTCGCGGAAGCACACCGCGGTCAAGATCGAGGAGCGGTACTCGGGGGCGACCGTGCATGTGCTCGACGCTTCGCGGGCGGTCGGAGTCATGCGGAAGCTCCTGGGAGATGGCGGCGGGGCCGACTTCGTGGAGCAGACGCGCGCCGAATACCGGCGCCTGCGCGCCGAGTACCGGGGAGGGAGGCGCCCGCTCGCGACGCTCGGGCGAGCCCGCGCGAACCGGCTTTCGGTGGATGCGGCCGTGACGGTGCCGCCCCCGCGGAAACCCGGAGTGCACGTGTACGATCCATTCCCGCTGGAGGAACTGGTCGAATACATCGACTGGACCCCGTTCTTCCAGACCTGGGAGATGAAGGGTCGCTTCCCCGGGCTGCTCGACCACCCCGAACGAGGTGCGGCGGCGCGGGCGCTGTACGACGATGCCCGACGGCTGCTCGACGAGATTCTCGAAGACGGATCCCTGACGGCGCGAGCGATCGCGGGACTGTTTCCGGCCAGCGCGCGGGGGGATGATCTCGTTTTCTTCTCCCCGGAGAACTCTCCGGAGGGCTCGCTGGAGGGCGCCCGAGGCGAGTTGCTGCGGGTTCCGCACCTCCGGCAGCAGATGGATCGCTCGTCGGGCGCGAACGTCAGCCTGGCCGATTTCGTCCTGCCCGAGACGGCCGGGGCCACCGACTGGAGCGGCGCCTTCGCCGTGACGGCCGGGATCGGCCTGGAGGCACTCTGCGCCCGTTTCGAGGCGGCCGCCGACGACTACCAGAGCCTCCTCGCAAAGTCGCTCGCCGACCGGCTGGCCGAGGCGCTGGCCGAACGCCTGCACGAGCTCGTGCGGACGGAACTCTGGGGGTACGCCCGGGAGGAAGCGCTGGACAACGAGGCCCGGATCGCGGAGCGCTACGTCGGGATCCGCCCGGCCCCCGGTTATCCGGCGTGTCCCGACCACTCGCAGAAGGCGCTTCTGTTCGACCTGCTCGACGTGGAGCGTCGTGTCGGGATCCGCCTTACGGAGAACTACGCCATGCACCCCGCCGCCTCCGTGTCCGGGTGGTACTTCGCGAGGCCGGAGGCCCGGTACTTCGGTCTGGGCCGCATCGGGCTCGACCAGGTGGAGGACTACGCCGCGCGCAGCGGCATCTCTCTTGCCGAGGCGGAGCGCCGTCTGTCGCCCAACCTCGGGTACGACCGGGATCCGGCACTTGAGGCCACGGCATGAGCGACCGGCTGCGGGAGTGGATCGGGGGAGACGAGGTCCACCTGATCGACGGCGCGATGGGGACCGTGCTGTACGAGAGCGGCGTGTTCGTGAATCAGTGCTACGACGAACTGAACCTCTCGGAGCCCGACCTCGTGCTGGGCGTCCACGCCGACTACGTGCGGGCGGGGGCGCAACTCATCGAGACGAACACCTTCGGCGCGAACCCCGTCAAACTGGAACCGTTCGGCCTCGAGCCGTCCGCGCACGAGATCAACGTGACGGCCGCGCGCCTGGCCCGGCAGGCGGCCGGGGAGCGCGCCGAAGTCCTGGGAGCGGTCGGCCCGCTCGGGATTCGCATCGAACCCTGGGGCCCCACCTCGGTGGACGAGGCGGCCGACCTCTTCGGGCGGCAGGTCGCCGCGCTCGCGGAAGGCGGCGTCGACGGTTTCATGCTCGAGACGTTCTCCGATCTCGACGAACTGCTGCAGGCGGTGCGGGCGGTGCGGACGGTGGCGGGCGCCGCGCCGGTCTTCGCGCAGATGACGTTCGGCGACGCGGGCCACACGGAATACGGCGCCACGATCGAAGCCGCGGCGGCGGCGCTGGAGCAGGCCGGTGCGGACGTCATCGGCCTCAACTGCTCGGTCGGTCCCTCCTCCATGCTGTTCGGCGTGGAACGCATGGCGGCGGCCACATCGCGCCCGGTGTCCGCGTTGCCCAACGCGGGACTGCCGCGCGACATCGGGGACCGGAAGATGTACCTCGCGAGTCCGGAGTACATGGCCCGCTACGCCCGGCGGATGGCGGAGGCGGGCGCCCGCTTCGTGGGAGGGTGCTGCGGCACGTCGCCCGAACACACGCGCCTGACCGCGACGCTGCTCGGGACCCGCGGACCCGGGCCGGCTCGCGTGTCCGTCTCCTCGCGCGGCGACGAGGTTGGCCAGGCGGCGGCCGAGCCGCCTCCGCTCGCCGATCGCTCGGCCCTCGGCCGCCGTCTCGCGCGCGGCGAGTTCGTCCGGGCGGTGGAGTTGACGCCGCCCCACGGGTGGGATCCGGGCGAACTGCTGGCGGGCGCCGGCCGCCTCCGCGACGCCGGCGTGCACACCGTCCACATCGTCGACGGCCCCGCGCACAGGAGCCGCATCGCCTCGCTCCCCGCCGCGATCGTCATCGAACGCGAACTCGGCATGGAAACCGTCCCGCACTACGGCTGCCGCGACCGCAACATGCTCGGCATGCTGAGCGACCTCCTCGGCGCCGCCGCGGCCGGTCTCCGCAACGTCTTCCTCATCACCGGCGACCCCCCGCGGGGCGGACCCTACGACACGGGCGGCGTGTACGACATCGACAGCATCGGACTCACCAACGTCGTGCGGCAGCTGAACCTCGGGCTCGATCCGGGAGGGAGTTCGATCGGCGCCCCGACCCCGTTCGTGAAGGGGGTCGCCGTGAATCCGGGAGCCGTCGACCCGGAGGAGGAGATCCGGCGCTTCGCCTGGAAGGCCGAGGCGGGCGCGGATTTCGCCGTCACCCAGCCCATCTTCGACGCGGAGAGGTTTCTCGCCTTCGCGCGCGAGATCGAGGACTTCGGCGTGCCGCTGCTCGTGGGGCTCTGGCCCCCGCTGTCGCTGGAGAACGCCGAGTTTCTGGCGCATGAAGTGCCGGGCGTCGACGTGCCCCCGGCGGTGCTGGACCGGATGGCGCGGGCGCAGGAGCGAGGAACCGAAGCCGCTGCGGAGGAAGGCGTGGCGGTCGCCCGGGAGGTGCTGGAAGCGGTTCGGCGTCATGTTGCCGGCGCCCTGGTCAGCACCCCGGGTCACCAAGTCGACCGCGCCGCCGCCGTATTGGCAGACCAGGCCGAAGGCAGACCAGCCAAAGGCAGGCTAACCGAAGAGAGAGTGGAGAATCATGCTGGATACAGAATCGACCAGGGGTAGAATCCTCGCGGCTGCGGCGTTCTTCGCCACGGCCATGCTGGCGGGGGGCTCGACGCTCTCCGCTCAGAGTTCGCGCGGGTTCTACGTGTCCATGGGTGTGGGCTTCGTGCAGGGAGCCGAAACGGAGTCGACGCTGTCCGGGCCGAACAGCGCCACCCGTTGCGACCGGCTGCTGTACCCCAATCTGGCCGATGCGCCCAGGGACGCGGGCTGCCTCGCGGGCTCCGAGTTGGGCGGCCTGTACTCGTACGACCCGGAGCCGGGACTCGGCGGCAGCCTCGCTGTCGGTTACACCCTCGGGCCGCTGAACATCGAGGTGGAAGCGTTCCAGCGGCACCAGGTCATCCACAACACGCTCCTGACGCTCGGTACGCAGTCGGGCGCCGCGATCACGGGGAAGGAGACGGAGTGGAGCCCGGACCGGCCGCCGTGGGGAGATATCTCCGAGTTCCGCGGCCGGCAGCTGTTCGCCAACCTCACCTACTCGCTGCCGACCGGAAGCCGCCTGACGCCCTACGTCGGGGTGGGAGGGGGACTCTCACAGGTCGCCTACCGCCATTACCTCGGCTTTGCCCGCAAGTCGATCGCGGAGGGCTACCTCGAGGTCTTCGGCGGATCGCGCGCCGAGCCCGGCGCCTCGCCCGACTGGCAACGCGCCGCGGCGGGAACCGTGAGCGAGTTGACGGCGGATGTGTCCGAAATCGGCTTTGGATTCCAGCTTCTGGCCGGCGTGGACTACGCTCTCTCCGACCAGGTTTCCATCGGTCTGAAGGGCCGCTGGATGCAGACTCCGGACGTGAGCGTGGACACGCAGTGGACGACCATCCGGAGCCACGCGCCGGTGCATGCGGACGCCGTGACACCCTTCGTCTCGACGCTGGATTTCGCCCGGCTGGGGTACTGGGCGGTGAGCGCCAACATGAAGGTTCGGCCGTAGCGCAGTGACTCGCGTGCCCATCCGGCGCGTCGCGGAGGACGTCCGAGCGGGTCGCGGGGGAGCGCGGCGCGAGGCCGAGGCGGCGATCCGCCGCCACGAGGCCAGCGATCTGAACGCGTACATCGCGTTCGATGCCGGGGCGCTGCGGCGGCAGGCCGACGCCATCGATGATGCGGTCTCGCGCAGCCGGGACCCGGGTCCTCTCGCCGGTGTCGCGGTCTCCGTCAAGGATCTGTACGGCCTCGAAGGATACGCGCTGCGCGCCGGGACCAGACGAGCGCTCCCCGCCTGGTCCGAAGGTTTCCTCGTGACGTCGCTGCGCCGGATGGGCGCCATGTTCACCGGCAAGACGCACACGGTCGAGTTCGCTTTCGGCGGGGTCGGACTGAACCCCAACACGGGGACGCCCGTGAATCCGTGGGATCCGGTCGAGCACCGGGCCCCCGGCGGCTCGTCCGCGGGCGCCGGGGTAAGTCTGTGGGAAGGGTCGGCCCGGATCGCCCTCGGCACGGACACGGGGGGCTCGATCCGCATCCCCGCTTCGGCGACCGGAGTCGTCGGCTTCCGTCCCACGACGGGCCGCTGGCCGACGACGGGCGTCGTTCCCCTCAGCACCTCACTCGACACCGTGGGGCTGCTCGCGCACACCGTGGAGGACCTGCGCTACGCCTTCCGCGCCATCGACCCGTCCGCGCGATCCGAGGACGAGCCGGATGCCCCGACCCCGGAAGGCGTCTCGGGGCTGAGGATCGGCGTCCCCGCTTCCCGGCTGTGGACGGATGCGGACTCCGGGATCGCGGCCACCGTCGAGCGTGCGCTGCAAGAGCTTCGCGCCGCCGGCGCGGATGTGCTCGAACTCGAGGCTCCCGAGTTGGACGAAGCGGGGGAGCGCTACCTTTCCGGACCCATCGTCCAGCCCGAGTTCGTGGAGTTCCTCAAGCGCGAGTTGCCCGACTGGATGCCGCTCCTGGATCCGATCATCGGCACTCGGCTGGAAGCGGCGGCCGGCGTGCCCGCGCTCGAGTATATCGCCGCGCACCAGCACCGCCGCGGACTCTCGGCCCGCATGCACGACCGCCTTGCCGCCGAGCGGATCGATCTCCTCGCGGCGCCCACGCTCCCGATCTCGCCGCCGCCGCTCGCCGCCCTCGCCCGGCTCGACGCCTACCGGAAGGCCAACCGCGCCATGCTCTCCGGCACCTGCCCCGCCAGCATGCTCGACATGTGCGCGATCTCGCTTCCGGCCGGGCTGGACGGAGAGGGCATGCCCGCCGGTCTGCAGTTGATGGGACCGTCCGGCGGGGATCTCAAACTCCTGGCCGAGGCGGCCGCGATCGAGGGAGTCCTCGGGACGAACCTGGATCGCCTGGGCATGCCGCCGAGGGTCTCCCGATAGCGGACCCGGACGTTACCGGGCCGGTTCGGAGGCCCGCGGATAGGAGCCCAGAATCTTGAACGACGATGCGCGCTTCCTGATGCAGGCGAGGGCTTCCGCTACGACCGGGTCGGTGCGGTGCCCCTCGAAGTCGATGAGGAAGATGTACCGCCCGAGGCTACTCTTCGCGGGGCGCGATTCGATCTTGAGCATGTTGATCCGCCGGTTCGCCAACTCGCCGAGCGAGAGGTAGAGCGTCCCCGGACCGTCCGCCGAGAAGTCGAAGCAGATCGATGTCTTGTCCCTTCCCGTGGACCGGTGATCCTCGGGCGCCAGCACGACGAACCGGGTGCGGTTCCCCGGGGAGTCCTCGATGGGGGTCGCGCACACGAAGGCGCCGAGGATCTCGGCCGCCCGCCAGCTCGATATGGCCGCCGCCCCCGGCCCATCTATCTTCATGTCCTGAACGGCCCTCACCGTGCTCAACGAAGCCACGGGTTCCGCCTGCGGAAGATGACGCGCCAGGTACTTCCGGCACTGGGCGAGGGCCTGCGGATGCGAATAGACGACCCTCACCTCATCGAGACCGACGACGCCCTCCGTCAGCAGGCAGTGCTGGATCGGGAGGATGACTTCGTGGCGGATCCGGAGGTCCGTCTGGTGGACGAGGAGGTCCGTCGTCAGCGTGACGGCGCCCTCCGTGCTGTTCTCCAGCGGGACGATGGCCTCGTCCACTTCCCCCGCTTCCGCGGCCCGGACGACACCCGCGATATCCCCGAACGCGACGTGACGCGCCATGCGATTGTAACGCATCGCCGCCTGCTCGCTGAACGTCCCGGGAGGGCCCAGATACCCCACTCTTGCCCGTTTCCCCTTTGCCTGTTCCGTGCGTATCCGTCTGGTCAGATCCAACACGCTTCGGTCCTCCGCCGCTGGTGTCGTCATCCGACAACATACGTGCCCGCCGCGGAATGCGGCGTGGGGCTCAGGTGCGCTGCGGACTCCGGGACCCGAGGTTAGGTGGACGATGAGGGTACTTGTTGATCGTCCGCAGAAGGGAATGAGGAGCTTTGGGATGAAGACAAGCGCCAGCGCGCATCGCTTCTCGTGGAGAGGCATCGCAATGATCGGCGTGCTTGTGCCTGGACTCTGTCCGCGCGACGCGGAGGCGCAGCGCATTTCAGCCGTGGATAGTGCCGGCGTGACCATCGTCACGAGCGATCCGCTGCGATCGGATCGGCGCTGCACCGTGGGCTCGGAACCCTCTCTCTCGGTGGGTGAGGCGTTCGGCGACGAGCGCTACGAATTCTATAACCTGCGCGGAATGGCTCGCCTCGCGGACGGGTCCGTGGCCGCGATCGACCGGCGCGACCAGCGCGTCCGCATCTTCAGCGCGGACGGCGAGTTCCTGCGATCGATGGGCGGACGGGGTGAGGGACCGGGCGAATTCCGTAACCCATGGTTCTTGTGGGCTCTTCCCGGAGACACAATTCAGGTCGGTGATTACCGCCCGCAGCGATTCCACGTCTTCTCCCCCGAGGGAGAGTTCGTTCGGCTCGTCAACCTGAACCCGTTGTATCAGAATCCAAGTCGGGGAGGCGGCGTGTTGTCGAACGGAGCCTCGGTAAACGTGCGGGAAGACCGGGAGCAGGAGACCGATTTTCGGACCCCGAGAAGGATCTTCATTGAGGCTCACGGGCCGGATGGGGATCTCATCCGTACCTTGGCGACGCTCCCCGGCCGACGGTACGGCTCCGCGCGCGATGTGCCGAGGTTCTACTTCAGTCCCGTCTTTGACGGCCAACCCGACGTTGACGCCGAAGGCGCGACGATCGCGATCGCTCCAGGCCGGGATCCCGAGGTCCGAATCCATGACGAGCAGTTTCATCTGCGGCGTATCATCCGCTGGCTCGACGAGGCCCGCGATGTGTCTCGCGACGACGTTCGGGCGTGGCGCGAGCAGTACGTGCAACGGCGGCAACGCGCCGGTGCCGAGCGCTTGCGGCCAGAGGACAGGGCGCTCATCAGTGACGACCGTCCGGTCGCGGACCGCTTTCCCGCTGCTTCTTCCGTCCAGGTCGGTCGTGACGGGCGTATCTGGGTGAGACGCTATCCCCGCCCGCGGGAGATGACGGGTTGGCTCGTCTTCGAGCCCGGCGGTGACTTCTTCTGCCACTTCGCGCCGGTTCCGGGCCTGGACATCTACGAGTTCGGGGCGGATTACATCCTCGGCGTCCGCGGCGACGTTCTGGATATCGAGTCGGTCGCCATGTACGAACTCATCACGCCCACTCGCCGTGATCGACCGCTTCCCGGTGCGACCGACAACTCGACGAAGTAGCGTGACTTCCGGATCCTGCCGATCGTCTCCGAGTTGACCGACGCACCACTCGAACCTCCACAAGGGCGGTTGCCATGATCCGCATCATCACGACCATTGCCGCAGTCTCGCTGTTCACGGGCTGTGCCAGTTACCACGCGGTGGTGAAGACCGGCATCGACCCCGGGCCCCGAAAGGTCGAAGACAAATGGGCGGACAGTTGGGTCGGCGGCCTCGTGCCGCCGGACTCCGTGGACGCCGAGCCGGGGTGTGGCGAGGGCGGGGTGGCGATGGTCGAAACGCGAATCTCCTTCCTGAACGGGCTCGTTTCGACGCTCACCCTCGGCATCTACTCGCCCATGGAAATCGTCGTGACGTGTGGGAGCGCCGAAGAGATGGAGGAGACGGAGGAGACGGAATCGGAGCATGACGAAGCTCCCGGCTCGCCTTCGCTGGCCCCGGACGGGCCGAACAAGCGCTCCAACGGTTCCGGCGGAGGCTGACGGGCCGCCTTCCGCCGCGCCTCGATCCGCGCCTATCTTCGACGGACAATCATCTGCCGTCGTCGACGATCAGGTACGGAGCCTCGCCATGAACCGCATCCCGCGTCGCATCTCCGTGTTGCTGGCGCTCGCCCTCTTCGCACTCCTCACACCGCTGCCGCGTCCCGCCGGGCCCGCCGCGTTGACCGCGCAGGAAATCGCCCCCGGGGCGGTCACGCTGGATTCCGCGTTCCTGGCGGGGTACCGCTGGCGCAACCTTGGTCCCGACCGGGGAGGGCGCTCCATTGCGACGAGCGGCGTCGTGGGGCGGCCGCTGGAGGGCTACTTCGGCGCCACCGGCGGGGGACTGTGGAAGACGACCGACGGCGGAGAAAACTGGTTCCCGGTCACCGACTTCAAGATCACCTCTGCCTCCGTCGGGGCGGTCGCCGTCTCGGAGACCGATCCGGACCTCGTCTTCATCGGGACCGGCGAGACGTGCATCCGCGGCAACATCATGCCGGGGGATGGCGTGTACCGGAGCCGCGACGCCGGCGAGACGTGGGAGCACGTCGGATTCTCCGAGTCGCACGGCATCGCCAAGATCCGCATCCATCCCACGGACCCGAACATCGTCTATGTCGCGTCGTTCGGAAAATACGGCGCGCCGAGCGAGGAGCGCGGCCTGTTCCGCAGCACGGATGGGGGCGACACCTGGGCGCGCATCCTCTTCCGCGACGAGCGCACGGGGGCGGTGGACATCGCCCTCGACCGCAATGACCCGGACGTCATCTACGCGGCGCTCTGGGAGGCCTTCCGCAAGGAATACACGATGTCCTCGGGCGGTCCCGGGAGCGGGATGTTCAAGAGCACCGACGGGGGCGACACGTGGACGGAGATCACGCGGAACCCCGGCATGCCGGCGGAGGGGGTCGTGGGGCGGATCGGCCTCGCCGTCTCGAGCGCGAACTCCGGGCGCGTCTTCGCCCTGTTCGAGCACGCGGACGGGGGCCTCTTCCGCAGCGACGACGGCGGCGACACGTGGGAACTGGTCAACGACGAGCGCCGCATTCGGCAGCGCGCCTTCTACTACACGCACGTGTTCGCCGACCACCACGACCCCGATGTCGTGTACGTGCAGAACACCTCGCTCTTCCACTCGACCGACGGCGGCGAGACGTACGAGGTCATCAACAACGGGACGCACGGGGACTTCCACGACTTCTGGATCAGCCCGGAGGACCCCGCCCACCTCATCGTGGCCAACGACGGCGGCGGGGCGGTCAGCTTCGACACGGGGCAGCACTGGACGGACCAGGAGTTCTCGACCGCGCAGTTCTACCACGGCGTGACCACGGCCCACGTGCCCTTCCATGTCTGCGGCTCGCAGCAGGACAACAGCACGCTGTGTCTGCCATCAGCCTGGAACGCGAACCGGCTCGGCTTCGGCCAGGCGCCTCCGTTCGGCGGTCAGCCGGCGAGCATCACGGAGGGCTCCATGGAGGTCGCGTACCGTGCCGGGGGCGGGGAGCCGGGCTACATCGCGCCGGACCCCCGGGACCTCGACGTCTTCTTCTCGGGAACGAACAACGGGCGCTACATCGACCGCTTCAACCGGCGCCTCGGCACCTCGCGCGAGGTGAACCCCTACCCGTGGTTCTACTCGGGCGAGCCGGCGAGCGAGATGGTGGAACGCTGGCAGTGGACGTTCCCCATCATCTTCTCTCCTCTCGACCCGAACGTCCTCTACACGTCCTCGAACCGGCTGTGGAAGACGACGAACGGGGGTGACGACTGGGAGGCGATCAGCGGCGACCTCACGCGCGCCGACCCGATGACGCTCGGCCATTCCGGCGGGCCGATCACCGGGGACATGAATGGACCGGAGGTCTACGCCACCATCTTCTCGGTCGGGCCGGGGAAGGTGGACATCGACGTGATCTGGGCGGGGTCGGACGACGGCCTCGTGCACGTGACGCGGGACGGCGGCGCGACGTGGACGGACGTGACGCCGCCGGACATGCCGGACTTCGGGCGCGTGAGCCAGATCGACGCCTCGGCGTTCGACGCGGGGCGGGCCTACGTCTCCGTGCGCAAGCCGCTCCTGAACGACCTCTCGCCCTACATCTGGAAGACGGACGACTACGGGGCGACGTGGACGAAGATCGTGGGCGGGATCCGGGACGACGCCTACGTGCATGCCGTCCGCGAAGACCCGAACCGGCAGGGGTTGCTGTACGCCGGGACGCAGCACGGCATGTACGTGTCGTACGACGACGGGGCGAACTGGCAGGAGTTGAACCCGGGGTTCCCGGACCTGCCGGTCTCGGACGTCATCGTGGAGCACAACGAACTGGCGATCGCGAGCCACGGCCGCGGGTTCTGGGTGCTCGACAACCTGGCGCCCCTGCGGCAGGCGCGCTCCGGGCTGACGGAGGAGGCGGTCGCGCTGTTCGACCCGGCCCCCGCGCACCGCTCCGCCAACGGGGCGACGCTCTCGTGGTGGTTCCGGGAGGCGCCGGAGGAGGCCCGGCTCGAGATTCTCGATGCGTCGGGCACCGTGCTGCGCACCTACGAGCCGGCTGCGCGCCCGGACCCGTCCGCCGAAGGCGATTCGACGGCTGTGGAGGGCGAGGGGGAGGGCGAGACTGAGGGCGAGGCAGCGCCGACCCCGGCCCGCGACCGTTGGGCCGGACCCGCGCTGCCGGCCGAGGCGGGGCTCAACATGCTCCAGTGGGACCTGCGAGTCGCGCCCGCCGCGACCTTCCCCGGCATGATCCTGTGGGGCGTGCGCACGATGGCGCCGGCCGTGCCGCCGGGGACGTACACCGTGCGGCTGACGGCCGATGGCACGGTGCGGACGACGGAGATCGAGGTTGCCCGCCACCCCTGGATCGAGGGCGTGACGGACGAGGATCTCCAGGAGCAGTTCGAGTTCGGGATGCGGATCCGGGCGCGGGTGGACGAGGCCAACTCGGCCGTGATCGCCATCCGGCGGGTGAAGTCGCAGCTTGACGACCGGCTGGAAGCCTCGGACGACGCCGCGCTGGCGGAGGCCGCGGGCGCGCTGCGAACGGCGGCTTCCGCGGTGGAGGGGGACATCTACCAGGTGCGGAACCGCAGCAACCAGGATCCGCTGAACTTCCCGATCCGCGTGAACAACCGGCTCGCGAACCTGCTCTCGATGTCGGAGCGCGGCGACGGCCGGCCCGGGAGCGGGATGTACGAGGTGTTCGGGATCATGGTGGCCGAACTCGAGGGCCACACGACCCGCCTCGATGACGTGTGGCGGGTGGAACTGGCCGCGGTGAACCGCGAACTGGAGCGTCTCGGACTCGCCCCGGTCGATCCCGCCGACGAAACGGTCGAACTCGTCTCGTAAACCGCTGGAGGCCCGGGCGACGTTCCCGCGGGAACGCCCCGGGCCTCCGCTCAAGCGGTCGGCGGCAGGGTGATCAGCCGGCCTCGGGGAGCTGGCTCACGTACTCGACCATGCGCTGCTGCTGATCCTCGTCCGGGAGGCGCCCCATGCCGCCGCCGAGGTTGTCCACCATGTGTTCCGCGCGGCTCGTCGCGGGCGTGACCACGGTCACGGCGGGGTGCGCGGCGGCGAACTTGATGAAGAACTGGGCCCACGAATGGGCGTCGAACTCGCTCCCCCACTCGGGCACCTCGCGGTCCCCCACGCGCGACCACAGCCGGGTGCGCCCGAACGGCACGTACACGAGCACGCCGATCTCCCGTTCCGCCGCGAGCGGCAGGATCTCCTCGGCCGCGCCCAGATTGTCGACCGCGTAGTCGACACCGATGAAGTCGAGGGGGTAATCCCGCATCACCTGCGCAAGCACCGGGTACCGTCGCGCGCTCGTGCTCGTGATCCCGATGTAGCGGACTCGCCCGGCCGCCTTCAGCTCTTCGAGAATCCCCAGTTGTACCGGCGGATCTCCCAGGTTGTGGACCTGGATGAGGTCGATGACGGGAACGCCGAAGTACTCGAACGAGCGCTCGATCTGGGCCCGCGCCGCGTCCGGATCCGCGGAACCGCCGCCCCGCCCGGCCACGTTCACCTTGGTCGCCCAGAAGACGCGATCGGAGATGCCGAGCCTCTGGCAGATGTCCCCCGCCACCTCCTCGGAGGAGCCGTAGCCGGGAGCGGTGTCGAACACGGAGCCGCCGCCATCGACGAGCGCCTGCATCACCCCCTCGAGCTGCGTCACGTCGTCACCGCGCGCCACGCGCTGGAAGGTCGCGGAACTCCCGAGGCCGACGATCGGCAGTTCCTCTCCGGTGGAGGGAACGGGCCGCGTGATCATCTCCTGGCCCTGGAAGGCGCGCAGGATGCGGGGGTTCAGGGAGAGGGCGGCGCCCGCGGCGGCGGTCGAACGGAGCCAGTCGCGTCGAGTGACCATCTTCAAGTTTCCTCGTGCTGGAGTTGGACTGTCGTGTAACTGTCGCATCAGGCATGCCGGACAGGCCCGACGGTCGGGTAACACCTTACGCGGCCCAACCGCTGCCCCCTCTCGGGCGCCGGGTCGGAGAACACGTTGACCATGGTCATGACCATGGTTCTATTGAGAGTCCGTTGAAGACGTCGGACATGCTCGGAGCGGACGGATGGAAGCAGACCACGAGCGGCCCGCGGGTGGGCCGCGGACCATCAAGGCATCGGAGTTCAAGGCGAAATGTCTCAGACTCATGGATGAGGTCGCCGAGACCGGCGAGGAGATCGTCATCACGAAGAACGGCCGCCCCGTGTCGAAGCTCGTCCCATGTACCGAGAGGCCGGAGACCCTGTTCGGACGGTATCGCGATGTGATCCGGATCCGCGGCGATATTGTGGGGCCCATGCCCAGAGAGTGGTGGGACATCGGGGATGACGAAGGGGAGGATCTCTTTTGATCCTGCTCGACACACATGTCTTGGTGTGGCACGGGCGCGGAGACCGTCGGCTCGGTCGGCGTGCCCGCCGGGTGGTCGAGCGCGCCTTGCCCCGGCGGCGTGCCGCGGTCTCCGCCATCTCGTTCTGGGAGATTGCCATGCGGATCCACAGCGGACGGCTCGATGTCCTCATGGATCCGGAGGCCCTGCGTCGCGACCTTCTCGCTCAAGGCCTCGTTGAAATCCCGGTCAGCGGCGTGATTGGCATTCGAGCAGGCGTACTTCCGGAGCTTCATGGGGATCCTGCCGACCGATTGATCGTCGCCACGGCCCTCGAGGGACACGAATTGCTCACAGCGGATCGGCGCATCCTCGACTGGCCCGGCAAGCTGAGCCGGATCGACGCGACCGAGTAAGGCGGATTTCAGGCTCGGCCACCATGCGCTTCCAGCCGGGCGACCTCGGCCATGACGCGGTTGAACTGGGTGGCGGCGCGGTGCGGGGCGAGGTTGCACAGATAGACGTGTGCGGCGCCGGCGCGCCGAAGCGCGATGATGGTCTCCGCGCAGTGACGATCCGCCGTGACCCCCGCCTCGAAAGCCGAAGCCACCGCCTCGACCGGAACCGGGAAGAACCGCGACAGCCGTTCGAGTACGCTGCGACGGCCATTCCGATAGTAGAAGACGCCGAATGAGCCGGGGATCGCGAGGCCCTCTCGTTCCGCGCTCTCCAGCCAACCCTCCGCCAGCGCCAGGTCGTGGTGTGAGACGACCTGCGTGAGGTAGTAGTCCGCCTGGTACTCCGGGTCCGTGGCGAAGCCGATCTGTTCGGCGATGGGACGGTGCAGGTTGACCCAGCCCCCGAGTGACAGGCGCGGCGCCCGCTCCCGGAATCTCCGTCGAAGCTGATACCCGTGGGGGAGGCAGCGCTCGACCCCTCGCACCTTGTCTCCGCCGGTCACGGTCACGCTCTCGACGCCGCGGGCTCGCGCGCGGTCGACGTAGCGCAGGCAGTAGTCGAGCGGGTGGAGGCAGGTGAGGAAGGGTACGACCCGCCACGGGTCCACCTCGTTCGCGAGGTTGGCGGTGAGGTGCTGGAGGTTCTCCTCCTCCTCCTCGCCCACGGCGCTGTCCGTGAGCATGAGGAACGCGTCGCGCGCCGCGAGACCCCGGATGGCATGGGAGAGGTCGATCCACATGTCCATCGCCCCGCCGCGCGTGAGTCCGCTGCGAGGCGGCCGGAGTTCGACCGTCATCGTCGGCTTGTCTCCCCGCAACCGCCGGACGAAGCGGCTCCGGGACGACGTTTCCGTATGGACTGGCGGTTCGCTCACGACGGCAAGATCCTGGCTCGGACGTTGGTGGTTCCCGTTTCGGGCCGGTTCACGGACCGGGAGAGGATGCGCAGGCGGAGCCCCGTTGCAAAGCCGCGGAGGTCGCGTTCCGTTTCGGGTCGCGGGCCGGCGCGTCGGCAACGCAGGCGGAGCCCCGTGTGGTCCGGGCGACATTTGGCGGAGAAACCGGGTGACGGAAGACCGTGACGGAAGAAATTGTCGTGAGCGATGAGCAGTTGGCGGAGGAGATCCTCACCCTCCTCTCGCGGACGCCGGGGACGGTGCGCGTGCTACTCGAGGACCTGCCGCCCGGTCTCCTGCACGCGGATGAGGGGGAAGGGACGTTCAGCCCCTTCAGCGTGTTGGGACATCTCGTTCAGGGCGAGATCGACGACTGGATTCCGCGGGCGCGGTGGATTCTGGCACACGGCCGCGAACGGGCGTTTCCGCCCTTCGACCGCTTCGCGCACGTCGAGCGCACTCGCGGCCGCACGCTGGATGAACTGCTGACCGAATTCGAGACCCTGCGCGAGACCGGACTCGCGGCGCTCGGGGAAGTGGTCGAAGGCGAGGCCGATCTGGATGCGGGCGGCCTTCACCCGGAACTGGGCGAGGTCACGCTGCGGCAACTGCTCACCACCTGGGCCGTCCACGACCTCAACCACATCGCCCAGATCGCGCGGGTCGTCGCGCACCGGTTCGAGAACGAGGTCGGTCCCTGGAAGGCCTACCTCCCCATCCTGCGCCACGACCGGTAGCGGCATCGCGATACGGCCAGGACGGACTGAACCCTGCGACGGGGACGTCGTCACACGGTGGCGAGAGCGAACATACGGAGATGGCCTCCCAGCATCATGGACTGGATTCAACCGCTCTACACGCGAAGCGAAGTCGACCGCGCCGGGGAGAAACTGGCCGCCACGGGATGGGTGAGTAGCGGGCGCGGCGAGCCGGACACCCGACACGAACTCGCGGTCCTGAACAACTGGCGCGCCGCGCACAGCTTTCCGCTCAACACGATACAGATGGGCCTGCTGCGACGGACCAGGAGCAGAGAATCCCAAGCCATCGTCTCACAGCGCCTGAAGCGGGCACCCGCCACGATCGCCAAGCTCCGACGGTTTCCCGGGATGAAGTTGTCCCGGATGCAGGACATCGCTGGTTGTCGTGCGATCGTCGGCAGCCCCGTCGCGGTTCGCGAACTGTGGAGTGCACACCATCGCTCGAAGATGAAACACAAACTCATCCGGGAAGTGGATTATATCCAGTGGCCCAAATCGTCCGGCTACCGTGGCATTCATCTGGTATACCGTTATCGAAGCGACAGAAACGAGACCTACAACGGACTCCAGGTCGAGATCCAACTCCGTTCAAAGCTCCAGCACGCCTGGGCGACCGCGGTGGAGACGGCCGGCGCCATCAAGGACCAAGCGCTCAAGTCCAGTGAAGGGAACGCGGGCTGGTTGCGGTTCTTTGCGCTGGCAGGCTCGTGGCTGGCCATAAAGGAGCGCTCTCCTGTGGTCCCGGAAACCCCGTCGGACCCGGTGACTCTACGCGACTCGTTGGTACGGCTCGCGACCGATCTCAACGTGGTCGGCACGCTTGACGATTATCGAACGTTCATCAGCTATGCTCCCGAGCGCCTTCCGTCCCACTGCCACTATTTTCTTCTCGAGCGAAGGCCCGATGAACGATCCATGACAGTCTCGGGTTTCAGAAAGTCGCGACTGGCCGGAGCCGCCAAACTATACGAAGAGCGAGAAGAAGAGATCCGCGGGATCGATGGCGCCGAGGTCGTCCTCGTCGCGATGGACTCCGGGGCAAACTTGCGTGCGGCCTACCCGAACTACCTGTTCGATACGGATCTGTTCATCAAGGAACTCGACCTCGCGACGCGGCGACAGGTACACTTGCCCGGACACCCTCTGCACAGGCGGTAGCCGTGACGGTAGTGGACTCATTCGTCGTCCGGCCGAAAGTAGTCCTCATCTATCCGCCTGATCGCGAGCGTCCGTTTGAGGCGTACCCCAATACCGTGTTCGACCATGAACCGCGCCAGGTCTGGTCCATTGATCAGTACGATGCGCGTAGGGCTCAGGCTAACGAACTCCCTGGCGGCTCTGGTGAAGTCGGAAGTCGTGACGAACACACCCTTGGTCGTACCTGCGGCCGCTATAGCGCCAGCGAAGTTGCGAAGATCCGAAGCGCCAACCGCGTTGCTGGCCGCGTATTTCTTGGCCTGGAGACAGAGCTCATCCAAGCCGAGCGCATCCTCACGGATCTTTCCGTCAATACCACCGTCTCCCGAGCCGCCCGTCACCTGTCCCATGGCTCCATCGCCACCGCCGTATCCCATAGCTACGAGAAGATCCACGATCACCTGTTCGAGAAAACCCGGCTCCGCGTTTCGCACTCGATCGAGCACCTCCGCCTCCAGTGCGTGGTCCAGCGCTTTGGCCGCCTGATCCAGGATTTCCTCGGGGGTGGCTTCTTCCGTTGATTGCTCAAGCTTCTCTCCCGTGGAACTCGTTTCTCGCTCCGTTGTTCTCCACTGGGCATACGACGGATACTCTCTAAGCGCTTTCATATCGATCCGGCTTGGCTTACTACGCAGGAGTTCGTCCCCAGTTCTCGTGCGCTCGTAAACACCGCGGCTGACGCGCGCAACCAAGCCGGCTCGCTGCATGTGAACCAGCGCCCAGGCGATACGGTTGGCGAACACCGCTTGTCGACCGCTCGGAAGCAACTGTTGTATGTCGTCGGCCGAGAGCTTTTCGGCGATCGCAACCTGCTTCCGAATCTCTGAGACCGTGGTTGGTTGTCCATGCGAGAGCGCCGTGAGGACGGGCAGCATCAACGATTGAAAGTCAGGCACGCTCATGGGTTTGGGTCCTTTGTTCTTGCTGTCCGGTTCTCAGTTCCGACGGAGTTCGAGAATCCCGCGATCTAGTGCCCGGAGTTACCGAGGCCAACTCTTCCAGCCGAATCGACGGTCGCGGCCGTGCTTCCGAACACTCGCACCATCGATAATCGGCGTTTCGTCGTCCCGTCATCCGCTTTGCCGCCGTCGCTCAGCTTCCGCCTGGCCGACGGCCGCGGCGAGGGACTTCGTGTAGGGCGGGCGGTGGATGCCGCGCTCGGTGATGATGCCGGTCACGAGGTCGTGCGGCGTGATGTCGAACGCGGGGCTGTAGACGTCGGCCGCCTCGGGGGCGAGGAGGGGGCCGAAGCCGCGGCGGACCTCGTCCGGGTCCCGGTGTTCGATCGGGATGTCGGCGCCGGTCGGTGTCCCGAGGTCGACGGTGGAGGTCGGCGCGAGCACGTAGAACGGGACGCCGTGGCGGTGGGCCAGCACGGCGAGGGGATACGTGCCGATCTTGTTCGCCACGTCGCCGTTGGCCGCGATGCGGTCGGAGCCGACGAAGGCGATGTCCGGCGGCGTCGTGGCGAAGAGCGACCCGGCCATGTTGTCGGCCAGCACCGTGACGTCAATCCCGGCGCGGGAAAGCTCCCAGGCGGTCAGGCGGCTCCCCTGGAGCAGGGGCCGGGTCTCGTCGGCGAACACGCGGACGCGGCGACCGGTCTCCGCCGCGACGTAGACCGGGGCGAGGGCCGTCCCGATGCCGCCCGTGGCGAGCGATCCCGCGTTGCAATGCGTGATCACGGCCTCGCCGCCCGTGAGGAGGGTAGAGGCGTGCTCCCCGATCGCGCGGCACATGCGGCGGTCTTCCTCGTGGATGGCGTCGGCTTCCGCCACGAGGGCCGCGGCCAGCTCTCCGGCGTCCCCGGTGGCCGCCTCCAGTCGGGCTCGCAGGCGGCGGCTGGCCCACACGAGGTTGACCGCTGTCGGCCGTGCGTCCTCGAGGCGTTCGGCCCAGCCGGCGAACCGCGTCCGCAGTTCCTGCGCCGAGACGCCTTCGGCGGCGGACCGCCGGGCCAGGGCCGCGAGGCCGATCGCGGCCGTGATCCCGATGAGCGGCGCACCCCGCACACGCAGGCTCCGGATCGCCTCAATGAAGTCTTCGAGGGTGGAGAGCTCCTTCTCCTCATGGACGCCGGGAAGCAGCGTCTGGTCGAGGATCAGGGCGCTCAGGCCCGCCGGGGCCCAGCGGATCGTTTCCGGGACCGAAAACTCGCGATCGTTCATGCCGCGCAACCTATCCGGCGGCGGGAAAGGCGCTACCTTGGCTGCTACGGGACGTCCCGCAGAGATCGAATGCTGTCCAGGAGGAATCATGACGCCGTCACGAGAACACAGGGTCGTCGGCTCCCCGGTCGCTCTCAAGGTCGCGACCGCCACGCTCGCGCTCGCCATCCTCGCCCCCGTCGCGCCACTCGCCGCGCAGGAGCGGGATCCGGACCACTTCGGCCCCGCGGACGTATTCGAACTGGAAGTCGCCGGCGATCCACGGATTTCGCCGGACGGTTCCCGGGTCGTCTACGCGCGCTCCTCCATGGACATCATGACGGACCGCCAGCGGAGCAACCTCTGGATCGTCGACTACGACGGTTCGAATCACCGACCGCTTCTCACCGGGCAGAGCAATTTCTCCTCTCCGCGCTGGTCGCCGGACGGCACGCGGCTCCTCTACGTCGCGAGCGACGAGCACGGCAAGTCGCAGCTCTACCTGCGCTGGATGGACACCGGACAGACGGCCCTGCTCACGCAACTGGAGCGAGGCCCGGGCGGGCTCTCCTGGTCCCCCGACGGGCGCATGATCGCCTTCAGCATGTTCGTTCCGGACACGCCGCCGCCCTTCGCGCAGATGCCGGCCAAGCCCGAAGGCGCGACGTGGGCGCCACCCGCGACGACCTATGAGCGGCTCTACTACCGCTCGGACAGCCAGGGTTTCCTGCCCGTCGGCTACTCCCATGTGTTCGTCCTGCCGGTCGAGGGCGGGACGCCCCGCCAGGTCACGCACGGCCCCTACAACCACGGCGGGACGCCCGCGTGGACGCCCGATTCGCAGCACCTGCTCATTTCGGCCACCCGGCGCGACGACTGGGAGTACGTGCGGGACTCCGAGATCTTCGAGTTCTCCGTGGCCGACGGCGCGGTGCGACAACTGACCGACCGCCGCGGGCCCGATTCGAGCCCGACGGTGTCGCCCGACGGCAGCATGATCGCCCACACCGGCTACGATGATCGTTACCTCGGCCACCAGGTGTCGAAGCTCTACGTGATGAGCCGGAACGGGTCCGGTTCGCGTCTCATCGCCGACGACCTCGACCGCTCGATCGGGAATCTGCACTGGGCGAGCGACGGGGAGGGGCTGTTCTTCCAGTACGACACCGAGGGGAACACGCGACTCGCCCACGTCGACCTCGACGGGACCGTGACGGACATCGTTTCCAGCGTTCAGGGTCTGTCCATCGGTCGTCCCTACGGAGGCGGCGCCTTCACTGCCTCCTCGAACGACCACTTCGCCTTTACCTACGGGACCCCGGACCATCCAGCGGATCTTGCCGTGACGAACCGGAACGGCGACTGGCAGCGGCTCACGCATCTGAACGAGGATCTCTTCGCGCAGAAGGCGATCGGGGAAACCGAGGAAGTCTGGTACAAGTCCTCACACGACGGGCTCGATATTCAGGGCTGGATCGTGAAGCCGCCCGACTTCGACCCGAGCCGCAAGTATCCGCTCGTGCTCGAGATCCACGGCGGGCCGTTCGCCAACTACGGAGACCGCTTCAGCGCGGAAGTCCAGTTGTTCGCCTCGGCGGGGTATGTCGTCCTCTACACGAACCCCCGCGGGAGCACGAGTTACGGCGAGGACTTCGGCAACGAGATCCACCACGCCTATCCGAGCCACGACTTCGACGATCTGATGTCGGGCGTCGATGAAGTGATTTCGCGCGGATACATCGACGAAGACCAGTTGTTCGTCACCGGCGGATCCGGGGGCGGCGTGCTCACGGCCTGGATCGTGACCCACACGGATCGCTTCGCGGCGGCCGCGTCGCAGAAGCCCGTCATCAACTGGTACAGCTGGGTCCTGACGGCGGACATGGGCGGCTCGAGCGGCATGAATTACTGGTTCCCGGGCGCGCCGTGGGACAACCTCGAGCACTACATGGAGCGATCGCCGGTCCATCACATCGCGAACGTGACGACGCCGACGATGCTGATCACGGGGGAGGTCGACTGGCGGACGCCGATGTCGGAGTCCGAGCAGTTCTACCAGGCGCTGCGGATTCAGAAGGTGCCGTCGGTGCTCGTGCGGATTCCGGAGGCGAACCACAGCATTGGGGCTCGTCCGAGCGGATTGATCAGCAAGGTGCAGCACATCCTCGCCTGGTTCGAGCGCTACCGCACCGGCGGGACGACGACGCAGTGAAGGACCGCGAACTCGGGCTCGACCGGGAGATCACGCGCCGCGACTTCGTCCAGTTGGCGGGGGCCGGGATCGCGGGTTCCGCGCTCATCGGATGCGGGACGGGCGGCTCGGCGGACGGGAGCGGCGGCGCCGTCCCGGGGCTGGCCTCCGAGCCGTGGTCCGACGCGCTCGGGCCGGACTGGTACGGGCCCGGAGGGGTCGGGGACTACGCGTCCTCGCACGGGAACACGCCGGAGGTGGTGCGCTCGGCGCACTGGGTTCGTGACGGGCGGGCGCCGGGCGGGGAGGTGACGGACACCGGGGAGCGCTTCGACGTCGTGATCGTGGGCGGCGGGCTCGCGGGCCTTTCCGCCGCGCACCACTTCAAGCGGCACCGGCCGGCGGGCCGCTGTCTCGTCATCGAGAACCACCCGGTGTTCGGCGGCGAGGCCAAGCGGAACGACATCATGGTCGATGGCGTGCGGCTGGCCGGGCCGCAGGGCTCGAACGACTTCGGCGTGCGTCCGCCCACGGGGGAGCCGGACGACTACTTCACGACGCTGGGCATCCCGCGCGAGTTCGAGTACGCGCCGGACGCCGGACAGGTGAAGGCTCCGTTCGAGAACTACGGATTCATGCACTGGGTGCAGGACCAGTTCTCCATCGGGCACTACTTCGGCGGAACGCGCCGCGGCGGACGCCCGGGCTGGTCGGGCGGGGCGGGCGGCTGGGTCAACGGCCTGTTCGGAGATACCTCCCGCGCGCCGTGGACGCCGCAGGTGCGCGAAGGCTTCGAGCGCTGGCGCAAGGCCCGCGTCGCGGACCATGTGCCCCCGGACGCGCCGGGGGGGCCGGACAATCCCGGGCCGTGGCTCGACGGCATGACGCTCAAGGCCTACTACGAGGACGTGCTCGGCCTGCCGCCCGAGGTGACGGCGTACGTGGACCCGATCCTCGCCAGCATCATCGGACTCGGTTGCGACGCGATCTCGGCCTGGTGGGGGATGCACTTCGACCTCCCCGGCTTCGGGCTCCCCTCCCGCTACGACGGCATGACCTTCCACTCTTTTCCCGGCGGGAACGCGGGGATCGCGCGGTATTTCGTGAAGGACATCGTGCCGGACGGGATCGCCGGCGAACTCGCGCTCGGGGACGTGCTGAACAGACCGATCGATTTCGGGGCCCTCGACCGCCCGGACCAGCCCGTGCGCCTTCGCCTGGCGTGCACCGTGATCGACGTGCGCCATGCGGGGACCGGGGACGGTCGCGTGCGGGTCACCTACGTCCACGACGGCCGAGCGTACTCCGTCGAGGCGGACGGGGTCGTGCTCGCGAGCGGGGGATGGATGAACCGCCACATCGCGGCGGACCTCCCCGACGGGCACCGCGCCGCCTACGAGAGCTTCCGCCACGGGCCGATCCTCGTCGCGAACGTGGCGCTCCGGAACTGGCGCTTCCTCGACCGCCTGGGCATCGCCGGCTGTTTCTACGAGGGCGATCTCGGCTTCTCGTGCAACATCCGGCGGCCCATGTACGCGGGAGACTACCGGCCGGTCCACGCGCCGGATCACCCCACGATGCTGACCTTCTACATCACGTACGAGTCACCCGGCACATCGCCGGCGGACCAGGGGATGACGGGCCGCACGGAGATGCTCAGCACCTCCTTCACCGAGTACGAGAGACGGCTGCGGGCGCAGATGGTCGAGCTTTTCGCGGAGGGGGGCTTCGATCCGGCGGAGGATATCGCCGGCCTCGTGCTCAATCGCTGGGGGCACGCCTACGTGGCGCCCGGCCCCGGCTTCTTCTTCGGACGCGACGGCCGGCCGGCGCCGCCCGACGTGATCCGCGAGCCGTTCGGCCGCGTGGCGGTCGGGCATTCCGAATTGCGGGGGCACCAGAACTGGACCGGCGCGTCCGCCGAGGGCCGTCGAGCCGTCGAGACCGTCCTCGATCTCATCTGATGCTCCGGTGATGCCTCAGCCGCCGCGGCGAGCCGGTTACCGCGGCCTGTGGACGCTTGCGCTCGGCGCGCTGGCGGGCTGCGCGTCCTCGACCGTCCCGTCCATCGACTACGAGATGCTGGGCACGTTCCCGCACGATCCCGCGGCGTACACGCAGGGCCTCCTCTTCCACGACGGGCACCTCTTCGAGAGCACGGGCCGCTACGGCGAGTCGAGCGTGCGCCGGGTCGACGTGCCGACGGGAGAGGTCCAGGCACGCGTGGCGGTGGATTCGGCGCTGTTCGGGGAGGGTCTGGCGCGCGTCGGCTCCGAACTCGTGCAGCTCACGTGGAAGGCGGGCCGGGCTCTCGTCTACGACCTCGAGACCTTCGCGGTGCTCCGGGAGTTCACCTACGACGGCGACGGGTGGGGACTCTGCTACGACGGCGAGGCGCTGTGGATGTCCGACGGGTCGAACGCGCTCGAACGCCGGAACCCGCAGGACTTCACGGTGCTGGCGACGGTCGAGGTCACGCGCAACGGGTCGCCGCAAAACCGGCTGAACGAACTGGAATGTGTGGACGACTGGATCTACGCCAACGTCTACCAGACCGACGTCATCGTCCGCATCGACAAGGCCACCGGCGAGGTCCTCGGCGAGATCGACCTCTCGAGCGTCCCCCTCGATGCCCGTCGGGCGGGCGACATCGACGCGGTGCTCAACGGCATCGCCTACGTCCCCGAGACCGGCGTCTTCCTCGTGACCGGCAAGCTCTGGCCCAAGCTGCTCGCCCTCCGCCTCGACGATTAGCTCATGTCGCAGGCCGAAAGCGATGAGACTGGGCCCCTCGTCGACTTCGTCGGGATCCAGCCAGGGGGCCATCCATGTCAGGCGCTACGAAACGGCTTGAGAGGTAGCTACAGGACGCCTGCGAAGCGATCTCGGAGGCTTTGGAGGCGAAAGACCGGTTCGTTGCTGAACACGAGGCGGAGTTGGTACTCCGCGCCGGGGCCGCCCCAGGCGTCCATGGGTGTCGCGGCGACGCCGGCCCTTGCCAGGAGCCGATTCGAGAGTTCACGGGCCGTGAGACCCAGAGGCCGCGTGTCCACGAGGAGCGACCAGCCGCCGCCGGGGGACCGAACGGGGTAGTCCCGCAGCGCCTCGATCACCGCGTCGCGCCGTCGCTCCCAGCGCGCCACGCTCGCGGCCACATCCTCGGCTTCGTCTCCAGCGGCCAGCGCCGCCAGCGCGCCGGGCTGCCCGATCCCGACGCCCGTCACGACATTGTAGATCCCGACTTTGGCAACAGCGGCAAGGACCGCGGCCGGTCCCGCCACCCAGCCCACGCGCCAGCCGATCATGCGGTGCTCCTTGGAGACCGAGCCGATCGTGAGCGTCCGCTCGCGCATTCCGGAGAGCGACGCCGGATGCACGTACGGGCGGCCGTCGTAGAGGATCCGTTCCATCGCCGCGTTGTAGAGGAGCCACAGGTCGTGGCGCTGGCAGAGCTCCGCCACGACCGCCCAGTCGCCAGCGTCGAGCACGCCGCCGGACGGCATGGACGGGTTCATGATGAAGAGCGCCCGGGTCCGGGGGCCGACGCATCCGGCAAGGGCGTCGAGGTCGAGGCGCCAGCCCTCCGTGCGATCGAAGGCCCAGGGCGCGAGCCGCGGGACCGCGCCGGCCAGCCGCACGCGCTGGAGCATGCCGGCGTACGTGGGGTCGGTGACAACCACTTCGTCGCCCGGATCCACCGTGGCGAGCAGGGCGTTGAACAGGCCCTCCGTGCCGCCCGCCGTGATCACGCACTCCCGGTCGGGGTCGTATTCGCGCCCGGCGAGTCGGCCGACGTGCCGGGCGGCCGCCGCGCGGAGCTCAGCCCGGCCCGTGAAGGGCAGGTAGCTGTTGGCGGCCGGCGATTCGAGCGCCGCGCGGGTGGCGGCCACCGCCGCCGCGGGCGGGCGCAGGTCGGTGTCGAGGTTCTCGAGCCGGAGGATGCCGGAGCCGTGCTCCGCCGCCCGCGCCACCCCGTCGATGTCGAACCCCGGGATCCCGGACAGCCGCCCGGGCGGTGTGCGCGCGCCGCCCTCCGCGGCGCTCACCCGCCCAACTTCCGCTGCAGGGCGTCGAGTGCCGCCATGAGGTCGGGCTCGTCCGACAACACGCCCAGGAGCGGATCGGCGTCCAGATCCCGGGCCCGCCCGGGCATCGTCCGGATCGTGAAGTCCTCCATCGAGAGCCCCTGTCCCACCTCGGCCCAGCGGAGCGGCGCGGACACCGTGGCTCCCGCCCGCGGCCGCACGGAATAGGGCGCCACCACGAGCCGTCCGCGGCCGTTCTGGACGTAGTCGATATAGATCTTGCCGTCTCGTCCCGCCGGGTTCCGCACGATCGTGGCCCGCTCGGGAATCTCCGCCGCCACCGTCTTCGCGAGCAGGAGCGCGAGCGTGCGCGACTGCTCGTAGTCGAGTTGTCCGCCGAGCGGGATCATCACATGGATCCCCGAAGATCCGCTCGTCTTGGGATAGCTCGGCAGTCCGATCTCCTCGCACAACTCGCCGATCGTCCGCGCGACTTCCACCACATCCCCGAACGGCGCGTACACTTCCTCGTCGTCGCGCTTGTGCTTCGGGTCGAGGTCGAGAAGGCACCAGTCGGGGCGGTCCAGGCTCCCGATGCGGCTCGCCCACACGTGAAGAGGGATGGCGCCCAGATTCGCCACGAACACGAGCGTCGCGGGGTCGTCGGCGATGAAGTAGTGGATGTCCCGCCCGGACCCCTTGCTCCGGATCGCTTCCGTGCGCACCCATTCGGGCTGGAATCCGGGCGCGTTCTTCTGGAAGAAGGATTTCCCGTCGATCCCGTCCGGGTACCGCGTCAGCACGAGGGGCCGGTCCTTCAGGAACTTCAGCAGCCACGGCGCGATGTCGCCGTAATACGCGATCAGGTCCCCCTTCGTGTACCCCTCCCCGGGCCAGAAGACCTTGTCGAGATTCGAGAGCGGCAGTTCCTCGACCGGCGGGGGAGAGGTGTCCACGCGCACGGGATCGGTCAGCGCCGCGCGCGGGTCCCGGGGAAGCCGGCAGTCCGTGGGGAGCACGTCCGCGACTTCGACGAAGACGGCGTGCCGGAGGAGGCCGCCCTCGGTGACTTCCTTGTAGCGGATCTCGGCGACGAGCCGGGGCTCGACCCAGGTGTGTTCGTCTCCCGCCGGAGCCGGAGTCACGAACGCGGGCCCATCCGATTTAAGGTCGTCGAGCCGGGCATGGAGGACTGTAAGCGTCTTGTCGTCGAAGCCCGTCCCGACGCGGCCGACGTAGTGGAGGGCGAGGTCGTCGTCACCGGTGGGCGCTTCCGGCGCGGAGTCGGCCGGACCGTAGGCGCCCAGGTGGAGGGCCCCGAAGCCCGTCCGCGAACTGGCCGGGCTCGTGAAGCCGACGATGATGAAGCGGTTCCGGCGCGCCGCGTGGATCTTCCGCCAGTCGGGGGAGCGGCCTCCGAGGTACCGCGAGTCGGCGCGCTTGGCCATGATCCCCTCCAGACCCATCCCCTGAACCTGCCCGAGCAGGGCCTCCCCGCACCCCTCGAAGTGCTCGCTGAAGCGGATCGGACCCGCTTCCGGCACCACGTCGCGCAGGAAGCGGCGCCGCTCGGCGAGCGGAAGGTCGCGCAGGTCGCGGCCGTCGAACGCGAGGAGGTCGAAGGCGTAGAAGCTCGCCGGCGCCTCGAAGGAGGCCCGCCGGATGTCGATCGAACGCGAGAGCCGGGCGCGCTTCTGCAGGCGCCGGAAGCTTGGGTATCCCGCCGCGTCGTGGACGACAACCTCGCCGTCCAGCACGACCCGCCGGTAGGGGAGCTTGCGCAGGGAGCGCGCGATGTCGGGGAAGGTGGGGAGCGCGTCGTGTCCGTTGCGCGTCAGGAGACTCGCCCCGCCCTCGACCGCCGAGGCCAGCATGCGGTAGCCGTCCAGCTTGAGTTCGAAGTGCCACGCGGGGTCGTCGAACGCGTCCTCGCGAGGGGTGGCGAGCATGAACCGGATGTCGGCGGGGTCGACCGGCGCCTCGTGCGCCCCCGCCTCCGCGAGGGCCGCGGTCAGATCTTCTCCCGGGTACCAGCCGCGCTCCCGCTCCGCCATCTGCTCGACCGTGAGCCCGGACAGGATGGAACTCTCCGGGAGCGACCCGTCCTCGAGAATCGGGTGCCCGCCGCGCCGCTCGCGGATGAGCAGCCATTCCTTTCCCGTCTCCCCCTTCTCCAGCCGCACGAGCGTCCACACGCCCTTGAGTTTGTGGCCCCGAAGCTCGAACAGGAGCTTGCCCGTCTCCAGTCCATCCTCCGGGTCCTCGAGCATGATGCAGCGACCGATGTCCCACACGATCATCTCGCCCCCGCCGTACTCGCCGGCCGGAATCACGCCCTCGAACTCGATGTATTCGACCGGATGATCCTCGACGTGGACCGCGAGCTTCTTGTCGGCGGGATCGGCGGAGATGCCCTTCGGCACCGCCCATGAGACGAGGACGCCCCCGATCTCGAGGCGAAGGTCGTAGTGCCGCCGGGTCGCCGCGTGCAGTTGGACCACGAACACGCCGAGCCCCGTCCCGGGCGCCCCGCCGAAGGGCTCCGGCGTGCGCTCGGACGCGCGCTTGTCCCGGTATTCCTCGAGTTTTTCTGGTGGCATGCCTGCAGGCGCCCCCTGTCGCTGCCCGCTTCGCGTCGCTCCCGCTCTGTGCGACAATCCCGGCCGCAACCTATTATTCCGCCCCCCCGTCCGGCATCACGCCGGGGGGCCGGCATCGGGGCCGGGATTGGGGCCGGCGCCGGAGCCGGCATCGCGCCGGCGGTTCGGCGCGCACACGGAGAGGCACAGGATGTCACCTCGACCCATCGCAACGGCGACGATCTCGTTCGGGCTCGTTTCGATCCCGTGCCAGCTCTATTCGTCCGCCGAGAACTCGCAGAAAGTCCGCTTCAACTTCCTCTCCCCCGACGGGGCCCGCGTGAAGCAGCAGTACGTGGACGCGAAGACCGGGGAGCCGATCCCCCGCGGCGATCTCGTGAGGGGCTATCAGTTCGCGAAGGACCAGTACGTGACGTTCAAGCCGGAGGAACTGAAGGCACTCGAGACGGCGGCGACGCGGGCGATCGAGATCGTCGAATTCGTGCCGCTGGACCAGGTCGAGCGGGCGTATATCGGGAAGACGTACTACCTCGGGCCCGCGCGGGGGGGGGACAAGGCCTACCGCCTGCTCGGGGCGGCGATGATGAAGACGGGCTGGGCCGCGCTCGCGAAGTATGCGGCGCGCGGCAAGCAGTATCTCGTCCTGGTGCGGCCGGTCGGAGATCACCTCGTGCTGGAACAACTGCACTACGCGCACGAGGTGCGGGACATCGCCGACGTGCCGTCGGGAGAGGGCGAGGTCGCCGATGCGGAACTCGGGCTCGCCGTCCAGTTGATCGAGCAGATCGCCTCGGAGAGCTTTGATCCGTCAAAGTACGAGGATGAGGTCGGACAGCGCATGCTCGAGGCGATCGAGCGGAAGGTCGCCGACGGCACCGAGATCGCCGCGCCCGCGGAGGAGGAAACGACGGCGCAGGTCATCGACCTCATGGCCGCCCTGCGCGCGAGCGTCTCCGGCACCGAGGAGACGGAGGCCGGGGCCGATGACCAGGCGAAGGGCGAGCCCGAGAAGAAGAAAGCCACCGGGTCGTAGGCGGACCTGCGAGACCGGACTCACGCCGGAGTCACGAGAGAAGACTACCCAAGGAGAATCCGATGCGGGTTCGATCCGTCGCCCTGTTCGCGCTCATCCTCCTGCTGCCGGTCCTCCGGAGTTCCGGCGCACACCTGCCCGGCGCACCGACCGTCGACGACCTACGGGCCGGCGTCCCGGATCGGATCGCCGCCGTCGATGCGGTCGACACGGAGACCCTGCGGGTCACCGGGCTCGAGGCCGGAGTCGAGATCCTCAAGGACCTGTGGGGTGTCAGCCACATTTACGCCGAGACGGAGCACGACCTCTTCTTCGCGCAGGGGTACAGCGCGGCGCGGGACCGCCTCTTCCAGTTCGAAGTCTGGCGCCGCCAGGCCACGGGCACGGTTGCCGAAATCCTCGGTCCCCGTGAGCTGGAGCGCGACCGCGGCGCCCGGCTGTTCCGGTTCCGCGGCGATCTCGAGGCGGAACTGAACCACTATCACCCGCGCGGCGCCGAGATCATCCGGGCCTTCACGGACGGCATCAACGCGTACATCGCCGAGACGGAGCGCGACCCCGGCCTCCTGCCGGTCGAGTTCGAGATGCTGGGGATCCGGCCGCAGCCGTGGACGCCGGAGGTCGTCATCTCCCGCCACCAGGGCCTGCTCATGAACATCGGGCAGGAACTCGATCTGGGGATCGCCGTCGCGGCGGTGGGGCCGGAGAAGGTGAGGGAAGTCTCCTACTTCCACCCGGGGGAGCCGGACATCGATCTCGACCCCGCGATCGACGGCTCGCTCCTGCGGCCCGAGATCCTCGACGTGTACCGCGCCTTCCGCGGGCCCATCCGGTTCCGGCCCGAGGACATCGAACCCCGCTTCCGCGCCACCGCCTCGGACGCGGAGGCCTTCGCCCCGCAGACGCTCCAAGCGGAAGCCGAGGCGGAAACGTACGAGGCGGAACGCCTCGAGGCGGAGCAGATGGGGACGGGAAGCAACAACTGGGTCGTGGCGGGGAGCCGCACGCTGAGCGGACACGCGCTGATGGCGAACGACCCGCACCGGGTGCAGGCGGCCCCGTCGCTGCGCTACCTCGTCCACCTCGTCGGACCGGGATGGAACGTGATCGGCGGAGGTGAGCCGGTCCTCCCGGGCATCTCGATCGGGCACAACGGGCATGGAGCGTGGGGACTCACCGTCTTCCAGACGGACGCCGAAGACCTCTACGTCTACCGAACCCATCCGGACGACCCCGACCGCTACTGGTACCGCGGCGCCTGGGAGGCGATGCGGGTCATCGACGACGAGATCCCGGTCGAAGGGCGGGAGGCCGAGCGCGTCCGGCACCGGTACACGCGGCACGGACCCGTCGTGTACGAGGATCGGGACAACGGCCTCGCCTACGCGGTGCGCGCCGGGTGGATGGAGATCGGCGGCGCGCCGTACCTCGCCAGCCTGCGCATGAACCAGGCGAAGACGTGGGAAGAGTTCCGGGACGCCTGCAACTACTCGAACATCCCCGGCGAGAACATGGTGTGGGCCGACGTGGACGGGAACATCGGCTGGCAGTCCGTGGGGATCGCGCCCATCCGCCGCAACTGGTCGGGCCTCGTCCCGGTGCCGGGGGACGGCCGCTACGAGTGGGACGGCTACCTCGAGATCCGACACAAGCCGCACGTGTTCAATCCGGAGAAGGGGTTCTGGTCGACGGCCAACCAGAACCTCGTGCCGCCCGGCTACGAGCACCGCGACGCGGTCGGCTGGAGTTGGAGCGATCCGTTCCGGAGCGCCCGCATCGACGAGGTCTTGGCGACCGGCCGGCGCTTCACGATGTCGGAGATGATGCAGTTGGCGACCGACTACGTGTCGCTCCCCGCCCGCTCGCTCGTGCCGATGCTGCGCGGCGTCGACCTGCCCCCGGGGGCGGAAGCGGCACGGGGCGACCTGCTCAACTGGGACTTCGCGCTGGCCCCGGAGTCCCGCGAGGCGGCGATCTACGTCTCCTGGGAGCGTGAGATTCAGCGACAGATGGTGCCGCTCGTCGTCCCCGCCGAAGTCCGCGCGTCGCTCGGTCGTCTGTCCATGAAGAAGATCATCGACTGGCTCGGCTCGCCCCCGGCCTGGTTCGCGGCGCTCGGAGACGGGGATCCGGTGGCGGGTCGCGACGCCTTCCTCTCCCGCACGCTGGCCGACGCCCTGGACGGATTGGAGGATCGCTTCGGCGGCGACCCTTGGCGCTACGGCGACGTGCGCTTCAAGCACGCACGGTTCCGGCACCCGCTGTCCGGGATCGTGAACGCGGAAATGCGCGCGCGCCTCGAGGTCGGACCGCTCCCGCGCGGCGGCAACGGCTTCACCGTGAACCAGACGGGAGGCGGGGACAACCAGACGTCGGGCCCCTCCTTCCGGATCATCGCCGAGGCGGGCGATTGGGACACGGCCGTGTTCACGAACACGCCGGGACAGGGGGGAGACCCGGACGACCCGATGTACCGGAACCTGTTCGAGGGCTGGGCGAAGGACCGCTTCTTCCCGCTCTACTACTCGCGGGAGCGAGTCGAAGCCGCGGTCGCCGACCGGGTGATGCTGACGCCCAACTAGGAGCTTGCGCCGTAGAAGCCGATGGTGCGGCGCGGTTCGGCTGGCTATGGTGATGCCGTGCTGTGACGGGTTCACGTTCGGCGCGGGGAGTTGGCGATGAGTGCGAGGTCTCTACCGTACGATCCGGAGAGGATGAGGACGAGGTTCCGTCCGTACGATCCGGACCAGCAGTTGCTGCTGCCTCAGGATCTTCGTGAGTGGGTGCCGGCGGGGCACTTGGCGCATCATGTGAGCGATCTGGTGGACGCGGCGGACCTGTCGGCTTTCTACGCGCGTTACGAGGGGGACGGGCGGCGGCGGAGTCCGTACGATCCGCGGATGATGGTGAAGGTGCTGGTGTACGGGTACGCGACGGGGGTGTTTTCGTCTCGGAAGCTGGCGCGGAAGCTGGAGGAGGACGTGCCGCTCAGGATGCTGGCGGCGGGGAACTTTCCGGCGCACCGGACGCTGTGCGAGTTCCGGAAGAGGAACCTGAAGGCGTTCGGTGCGTTGTTCGCGGAGGTGGTGCTTCTGGCGCGGGAACTGGGTCTGGCGGGGTTGGGCCGGGTGGCGGTGGACGGGACGAAGGTTCGGGCGAACGCGAGCAAGCGGAAGGCGATGAGCTACGGGCGGATGGGTCCGGAGGAGGCGCGCCTGGAGGCGGAGATCGCGGAGTTGCTGGCGCGTGCGGAGGCGGCCGACGCGGAGGAGGACGAGCGGCACGGGGAGGACGTTCGGGGCGACGAGCTGCCGAAGGAGTTGAAGCGGCGGGAGGACCGGCTGGCGGCGATCCGGGCGGCGCAGGCTCGTCTGGAGGCGGAGGCCCGCGAGCGCGACGACGCGCGGGGCCGGGAGCCGGAGTGGGATCGCAACCCGAAGGGGGGGAGTCCGTACAAGCTGGACTACGGGGAGCCGGAGGCGGACTCGCAGACGAACTTCACGGATCCGGAGAGCCGGATCATGCGGACGAGCACGGAGGGCTACCAGCAGTGCTACAACGCGCAGGCGGTGGTCGACGGCGAGAGCCAGCTGGTGTTGGGGGCGGAGGTGACCGACAACGCGAGCGACCAGGGGCAGTTGGTGGAACGGGTTGACGAGGTGTCCGGGCGGTTGGGGGAGACGCCGGGCGAGGTGCTGGCCGACGCGGGCTACTCGAACGAGGAGGACCTGGCGGCTCTGGATGCGCGGGGGATCGACGGCTACGTGGCGCTGGGCCGGGAGGGCGGGGCGGCCGCGGAGCCCGACCCGGAGACGTGCCCGGCGAGGGCGCGCATGGCGAAGAGGCTGAAGACTCCGGAGGGCCGGGCGGTGTACGCGAAGCGCAAGTGGATCGCGGAGGCTCCCATCGGGTGGATCAAGGAGGCGATGGGGTTCCGGCGGTTCAGCATGAGGGGCCTGGAGAACGTGCGCGGCGAGTGGGATCTCGTGTGTCTGGCGCTCAACGTGCGGCGCCTCCACATCCTTCGGGCCGCGTGAGGGGCCGGAAACCCGTGTCGGGCGTTCCCCGGGGCACAAGAAGGGGTCCGCGACCCCGCCCGAACGCCGCCCGCCGGGCCGTCTCCCCGCCAACAACGCGTTCCCGCCCGGAAAACGACCGATACTTCGGCTCGCGGGACCCCGCGGGCGGCATCCGATCGCTTCCGCCGCGCTCCTGCGGCGCAGGCTCCTAGGCCTGCTCGAGATAGAAGCCGATGAGGCCCTGGTTCCGGGGCGGCTCGGCGCCGAGCTGGCGCAGCATCGTCGTCACCTGTCCGCGGTGGTAGGTCGCGTGGTTGACGACGTGCTGCAGCATGTGCCAGAAGACCGCACGCATCGGTTCGCCATCGAAGAACCGGTAGTCCATCACGCGGTCGATGTCCTCGGGGCCGAGTGCCTCGACGAAGCGGCGGACGCGCGCCTCTTCCGCCAGCCAGCGCGCGCGAATGTCGCCCACCGTCTCGAAGCCGGCAGCGGGCAGATGCTCCGTCGGGAAGTGTCCCCGCCAGCGTGAACACCAGACCCATTCGGCCGATACGACGTGGGTGAGCGTGTCGCGGATGGAGCCGAAGCTGCTCCCCAGGTTCCGGCGGAAATCCTCGGGCGAGATCCGCTCGACGGCGTCGAGCGTTCCGTCGCGGGCCCAGTAGTGAAAATCGAGAAGTGCGGTCAGCGCGTCCAGGGTCATGGCGGGAGTCTACCCGCCGAGAACGCCGGACGCACGATCCCGGCGGCACGGGCGCGGGCTCGTCGCCCGTTTGCAGCGGCCGCCCCGCTCCGGCTAGATTATTTGGCTGTTCCGCAGAAGACGGCTTCGCCGGGAAGCAGAGACCCAGCACGTGGGGAAGACATGAAGGCAGGCATACATCCGGAGTACGCACCCGCGAAGATCACCTGTGCGTGCGGCCGGGACACGGAAACCTCCTCGACCGTGGGCGAGATCCACGTCGAGATCTGTTCGCACTGCCACCCCTTCTTCACTGGGCGGCAGAAGCTCGTCGACACCGCGGGCCGGGTGGAGCGCTTCATCGCGAAGTACGGCGACGGGAAGGCCCGCGGCGGCGCGAAGGAGGAGACGGCGCGGGGAGAGGCGCAGGAGGAAGCGCCGGAAGAGGCGGAGGCAGTGGTGGCGGATGCCTGAGCCGGAGCCGTCCGGCGCACGGCACTGCCAGCTCTACGGCAAGCTGAAATGCAAGCTCAAATGACGGGGTTCCTCGCGGACCCCGTTTTCATGTAGGGAACGAACGATGTCGGATCGGGACACGCTCGAGGATCGCCTGCGCGCCGCCGCCGAGCGATACGAAACGCTGGCGCGCCGGCTGGCGGAGCCCGAGGTGCTGTCGGACATGGCCCTCCTGCGCGACCTGGCGCGCGAACACTCGGGGCTGGAGCCGCTGGCGCGCGCGGCGGAGCGCCACTTCAAGCTCCTCGACGATCTGCGGCAGGCGCGGGAAGTCGCCGCGGAATCCGGCGGAGAACTGGCGGAACTGGCCGCGGCCGAGGTCGCCGAATTGGAGGCCGAGCGCGAGGCCGCCCGGGACGAGCTTCGTCACCTCCTCGTCCCGAAGGACCCGCTGGACGACCGTCCCGCCGTGGTGGAGATCCGCGCCGGGACGGGTGGCGACGAAGCCGCGCTCTTCGCCGCGGACCTCTACCGAATGTATGCGCGCTTCGCCGCGGAGTCCGGCTGGGACGTGGAACTCGTGAGCACGAGCGAGGGCGTGTTGGGCGGCCTCAAGGAGATCGTCTTCGTCGTGCGCGGATCCGACGCCTACGGCCGTCTTCGCTACGAGTCCGGCGTCCACCGCGTCCAGCGCGTGCCCGAGACGGAGAGCCAGGGTCGGGTGCATACGTCGGCGGCGACGGTGGCCGTCCTCCCGGAAGCCGAGGAAGTGGACCTCGAGATCGATCCCGCGGACCTCAAGATCGACGTGTTTCGTTCTTCCGGCCCGGGCGGACAGTCCGTGAACACCACCGACTCCGCGGTGCGGATCACGCACGGGCCGACGGGGCTCGTGGTGTCGTGCCAGGACGAGAAGTCGCAGTACAAGAACAAGGCGCGGGCGCTGAAGGTGCTGCGCAGCCGGCTGCTCGACCGGATGGTCGCCGAGCAGGAGGCGGAACGGGCCCGCGAGCGGCGCACCCAGGTGGGGACGGGCGACCGCTCCATGAAGATCCGGACGTACAACTTCCCGCAGAACCGGGTGACGGACCACCGGATTCACCTCACGAGCCACCGGCTCGAGGCGATCCTCGCCGGGGACCTGAACGAGATCGTGGAGGCGCTGCGGCTGGCCGGGACGGAGGAGCGGATGGCGGCGGAGGGCGGGTGATGGAACCGCCGCCGGGTGGGGCGGGACGCCGCCCGGCGGGTCCGACGCGCCGCGAGATCGTGCAGGGCGTGCGGCGCGAACTCGAGCTGGCCGGGCTCGAGACCCCGCGGGTCGAGGCCGAGCGGCTCGTGGCGGCGGCGCTCGACCTGTCGCGGAGCGAACTCGGCGTCTCCGGCGGGGAGCGGGTCGATCCGGCCGGTGCGGCGTCGGTGGCGCGCGCGGTCTCCCGGCGTCTCGAGGGGCAGCCGCTCCAGCACATCGAGGGCACGGTCGACTTCCGGCGTGTGCGCCTCGTGTCGGATGGCCGCGCCCTCATCCCGCGTCCCGAGACCGAGCAGTTGCTCGACCTCGTCGCCGCCTGGCATCGCGACCGGGGGACGCCCGTGGACGCCCTCGACATCGGCGTTGGTTCGGGCGCCATCGCGATCGCGCTCCTCGACGAGGGCATCGCCACGCGCGTCGTCGGGCTCGACGTGTCGGAGGACGCCCTCGACCTGGCCCGCGCGAACGCCCGCCGTGCGGGCGTGGAGGGGGCAGAGGGGCTCGAACTGCGCCTCTGCGCGCCCGACATTCGGTCCGCGCTCGCTCCGGACGAACGTTTCGACCTCGTCATCTCCAATCCACCCTACGTCACGTCCCCGGAATGGACCGATCTCGACCCCGTCGTCCGGGATCACGAGCCCCGTGTCGCACTCGATGGCGGAGAAGACGGACTGGGCGTGATTCGAACCGTGGTGTCCGTCGCCGCGGCACGGCTCCGTGAACGCGGCGCGCTGTTTCTCGAGATCGGGATGTCGCAGGGCTCCGCCGTCCTCCATCTCCTTGAGGCTCAAGCATCGCTCTCCGGCGGCCGCATCGGGATGGACCTTGCCGGCCGTCCCCGCTTTGCGAGCGCGCGGAAGGCCGTTTCCGGCTAGTCGCGTCGCCGGCTCGTTCAAGTCGCGTGGGGGTCGGGGCCGGGTTATACTCGGGCGTCGAATCATCGGCCTCGGCCCGCGGATGGCGAGCGGTCAAGGCGCGGACGATTCGAGCCTCCGCCCGCCGCCGGCCCGACGCGTCGGCCCGGGGTGCTTCCCGACTTCCGTTTCGAGCCGGAGACATGGACGAACGAGACCGCATGCTGGAGAAGGCGCAGGAGGTGGGGCGCATCATCTCCCAGTTGCCCGAATACGCCTACCTGCGCGCGGCCCGCCGCGAGATCGACGAGGACCGTGACGCGACGGAACTGCTCAACCGGATGCGCGACCTGCAGAGCACGCTCATGGAAGAAGTCGGCCGCGGCGAGCAGCCGAGCGAGGAGCAGGAACGGGAGTTCGCCGAACTGCAGGAGAAGATCCAGACGAACACCCGCTACCAGGCCCTCGTCTCCTCCCAGGCGAACTTCGAGAAGCTCATGGAGCGGGTGGACCGGGCGATCGGGGAGGGGGTCCGGAAGGGCGAGGAAAGCAGGATCATCCTCCCGACATGAGAGCGGCTCGCGACCTGGGGGAACGCGCGCTGCGCGCGATCTTCGAGCCGGCCATGGCGTGGCTCACGCGACGCCGCGTCCACCCCAACGTCATCAGCACGCTCGGTTTCATCATCACCTGCAGTTCCGGCTACTTCTTTCATCAGCACCATGTGAGCACGGCCGGCTTCCTCGTCCTCCTCGGCGGCGTGTTCGACCTCTTCGACGGCACGGTCGCGCGCCGCACGGGTCTGGCCTCGTCCTTCGGGGCCTTCTACGACTCCACCCTCGACCGGCTGTCCGAGATCGTCGTCTACCTGGGACTCCTCTCCCTGTACAACGACTACCGTCTCGAACTGGGCGACGTGGGGATGATCTACTGGATCGTGCTCGCGCTGGCCGGCTCGCTGATGATCAGCTACACCCGCGCCCGGGCCGAGGCGCTCGGCATCGCCTGCCACGTCGGGCTCATGCAGCGGCCGGAACGGGTCATCCTGATCGGCTTCGCGGCGCTCATCTTCGGCGAGACGACCATGTTCGGGCACCAGGGTCTCGTCCTCAGGGTCGTGATCATCGTGCTCGCGATCCTCACCAACCTGACCGCCTTCCAGCGGATCTGGTGGGTGTACCGGAATACGCGGCCCGACGGCGAGCCGCCCCGGCAGTCGAACTGAACCAGACACGAACTGAACCAGACACGGAGTGAACCGGCATCGTGGATTCGGATAGATCACCTGCAACCATTGCCCCCGCCGAAGGAACGCTCGGCGTTCTCCTCGTAGGGCTCGGGGCGGTCTCGACCACCTTTATCGCGGGCGTGGAGGCGGCGCGCCGGGGGCGGAACCGGCCCATCGGATCGCTCACGCAGATGAACACGATCCGGCTCGGGAAGCGAACGGAGAACCGAACCCCGCTCATCCGCGACTTCGTGCCGCTGGCCGGACTCGACGATCTCGTCTTCGGCGCGTGGGATCCGATTCCCGACAACGCCTACAAGTCCGCCAAGGTATGCGGCGTCCTCCGGCCCGAGGATGTCGATCCGCTCGCGGACTTCATGCGCGGAATCGAGCCGATGCCGGCCGCCTTCGACCGCGCCTACGTGAAGAAGCTCGACGGCTCGAACGTGAAGACGGGCGCGAACAAGCGGGAGCTTGCCGAGCAACTCCGCGAGGACATCCGCCGGTTCAAGGCGGAGAACGGCTGCGACCGTCTCGTGATGGTGTGGGCGGCTTCGACCGAAATCTTCATGAAGGCGAGTCCGGCGCACGACAGCGTGGCCTCCTTCGAGCGCGCGATGGAGGAGAACCACCCCGACATCGCGCCTTCGATGCTCTATGCGTGGGCCGCGCTCATGGAGGGGGTGCCGTTCGCGAACGGGGCGCCGAACCTGACCTGCGACATCCCCGCGCTGCTCGCGCTCGCCGCCGAACGGGGCGTCGCGATCGCGGGCAAGGACTTCAAGACCGGCCAGACGCTGATGAAGACGATTCTGGCTCCCGGCCTCAAGGCGCGCATGCTCGGCCTCAACGGCTGGTTCTCGACGAACATCCTCGGCAACCGGGACGGCGAGGTGCTCGACGACCCGGAGAGTTTCAAGACGAAGGAAGAGTCGAAACTCGGGGCGCTCGAATATATCCTGCAGCCGGACATGTACCCGGACCTCTATGGGGACATGTATCACAAGGTCCGCATCAACTACTATCCGCCCCGGGGCGACAACAAGGAAGGCTGGGACAATCTCGACATATTCGGCTGGATGGGGTACGGCATGCAGATCAAGATCGACTTTCTGTGCCGCGACTCCATTCTGGCCGCCCCCATTGTGTTGGATCTGGCGCTCTTTCTCGACCTCGCGGCGCGCTCCGAACTGTCGGGGGTCCAGGAATGGCTGTCCTTCTACTTCAAGGCGCCGCAGACCGCTCCGGACCTGTATCCGGAACACGACATCTTCATCCAGCACTGGAAACTCAAGAACACGTTGCGCTGGCTGATGGGGGAGGAGCAGATCACCCACCTCGGCGTGGAGTACTACGACTGAATGAAGGGCTGAATGAACGGCTGCTTCCTCGTATTCGAGGGACCGGAGGGGGCGGGAAAATCGCTCCAGATCGGCCGGCTGGCCGAGCGGCTGTCCGCGTGCGGCGCGCCGCACACGGTGACGCGGGAACCCGGCGGCACGGCGGCGGCGGAGGCGATTCGGAGCGTGCTCCTCGACCGGCCGGAGTTGCGGCTCGACGGGATTGCCGAGTTGCTCCTGTTTTCGGCGTCCCGCCGCGCTCATGTCGAGGAGGTGATCCGGCCCGCGCTGGAGCGTGGCGAGGTCGTCCTCTGCGACCGCTTCGAGCTGTCCACGCGGGTCTACCAGGGGTGGGCGCGCGGAGTCGACGCGAAGACGATCGAGCGGGTCACCCGCGCCGCGACGGGTGGCCTCCTTCCGGATCTTTACCTTGTGCTCGACGTACCCGTGAAGGTGGGCCTGGGTCGCCAATGGCAGGACGAGGACGACCCCGGCCAGTTGGCCTTCTTCGGGCCCGCTCCGGACCGCATCGAACTCGAGAAGCGATCGTTCCGCGAGCGCGTGCGGGAAGGGTATCGAGAACTGGCGGCCGAAGACGAGAGGATCGTGCTCGTCGACGGCTCCGGGACGCCGGATGAGGTGGAAGCCCGGATTCTGGCGCTGCTGGAGGAGAGGTCCCCGGACCGCTTCGCAGCGGCGAACTTTCCTCTTTGACGGTGCGGTGTGACATTGACGGTAGCGGCGGCGTGCCGCTCGAACGGAGCCCGGCGCGATACGGGCTTGCCACCACGGAGGATGCATGAGAATGCAGCGATCCTGGACGACGGGAGTGCTGGTCGGCGCCATCGCCCTTGCGACCGGCGGCTGGCTCATAAATCAGAGCGGGGACGCGAGCGGCGGAGAAAGCCGCCGGCTCCTGGATGAGATCCACCGCCTGATCTCCGCCCAATTCGTCGACGAGATCTCGTCCGACGAGTTGTATCGCATGGCGATCGACGGGATGCTGGATAATCTGGGCGACCCGTACACCACGTTCCTCGAACCCCGGGATTCCGAGGATCTTCGTTTCACCACGACGGGCAACTACGGTGGACTCGGCGTCCGCATCGACGTGAAGGACGACTGGATCACCGTCGTTCAGGTGCTCCCGAACTCGCCGGCCGTCCGCGAGGGACTCGAGGTCGGCGACCGCATCATCGAGGTCGAGGGCGAATCCGCCGAGGGGTGGTCGGTGGACAAAGCCGTGGACACCCTGCGGGGTGAGAGGGGGGCGCCGGTCGACATCACGATCGCGAGAGTCGGCGTGGACCGGCCGCTTGCGATTCGTATCGTGCGCGACGTCATCCAGGTGGCGCAGGCGCAGGGCTTCGTCCTGGACGGCGATGTCGGCTACGTGACGCTGCGCGGCTTCAGCCGCGAGGCGAAGGAGGAACTGGTCGCGACGCTGGACCGCCTCGTCGAGGAAGGGGCCGGCGGACTGATCCTGGACCTGCGGCGGAACCCCGGCGGCCTGCTGCCGGCGGGAATCGATGTCACGGATCTCTTCCTGGAACGTGGCAAGTCCGTGGTGGAAACTCGGTCCCGGCTGGACGAGCAGAACTACCTGTTCCGCGCCTCCTCCGAGGACCGCTACGCCGACATTCCCCTCGTCGTCGTCGTGGATGGCCTCAGCGCGAGCGCGTCCGAGATCGTGGCCGGCGCGCTCCAGGACCACGACCGCGCCGTCGTCGTCGGCACGACGACGTTCGGCAAGGGATCCGTGCAGACGCTGTACCGGCTCTCCGGGAACAACAGCATGAAGGTCACGACGGCCCGCTGGTACACGCCGGCCGGCCGCTCCATCACGAAGGACTTCGACCGCGAGAGCGCGCTCCGCGACCTGGCCGCGAGCGCCGTGGCGATTTCCGGGGAACCGGTCGCGGCGCGGTCGGAGCCGGGAGACCGGGAGGAGTTCAGCACGACGGGCGGCCGGACGGTGTACGGAGGCGGCGGGATTACGCCGGACCTGGTCGTCTACCGCGATACGCTTTCGACCGAGGAACAGGAACTGCGGCGTCTCGCGACGCGCTCCGGGGCGATCCCGCGGAACGTCGTCTTCCGGTGGGCGGTCGAGTACTCGAACGACTACGATTTCGACGAAGGGTTCTCCGTCACGCAGGGGATGCGGGAGGAAGTCTGGACGGCGCTCGTGGCCGCGGGGGCCGAGATCGAGAGGGAACTCTTCGACCAGTCGCAAACCTATGTCGACTGGCTCATCGCGGATGAGCTGGCCGGCGCGGAGTTCGGGGAGGTACCCCAGCTCCGCAGCCGGGTCGTCCGTGATGCGCAGATACAGGTCGCAATGGACCTCCTGATGCAGGCGGATTCGCCGGATGCGCTGCTCACGGTTGCGGCGCGCGTCGCCGAGGAGCGGGGCGCGGATGGGGCGGATGGTGCGGACGGCGCGGACGCGGAGAGCGGGGAGTCCGACGGGGATCGCTAGGCGTTCCGCGAAACACCTCGTGTCGGCGCCGAGGACAGGGCATCGCGCCGGCGGGAGATTCAGGATGGGAGGAGACGAGTTATGAGACAGCGCACGCGACGGTCGGCCGTGATGGCAACCACGATGGCTCTTATGGCGGCTCTGATGGCGGTAGCGGCGTGCGCCAGCAACCCTCGCCCCGGCACGTACAGCCGGCTCATCATCACCGGCAGCGAGATCCGCGACGCCGGGTATCGCTCGGCCTACGAGGCGCTCACCCATCACCGGGAACTCATCATCTTCGAAGACCGGATCGGCTTCCGGGGAGGCAACGACAGCTCCAATCTGTTCGGGCGGCAGACGCAGGACTACTACGTGCCGCTGCTGGTCGTGGATGGCGATTTCAACCTGAACGACGCGGTCACCACGCTGCGGCGGATCCCCGCGGAGGAGATCGTGTCGATCCGGCTGTATCACCAGAGCATGGTTCCGGTCCGCTACCAGAGGCCGGGCGCCGAGGGCGGAGTGATCGAGGTCAACACCCGCTAAACGGCGGGTCGGTGCGCGCCTGAACCCCGCCTTGAACCGAGAGCGTTCGCGTCGAAGACTCCTCGTCTTCGGCCGCCTGCCCGAGCCGGGCTACGTCAAGACGCGCCTCCATCCCGAGCTGACGGGAGAGGGGAGCGCCGTCCTGTACGAGGCGTTCCTCGATGACGCCATGAAGCTCGCGCCGGACGGGGTGGCCGTGGAGTTGTGGGTCCCCGATCGTCCGGGGGCTCTGGAGCGGCTGAGTTCCCGGTACCCCGCGGCTCGCATCCGGCTGCAGTCCGGAGGTTCGCTCGGTGACCGGCTCGAGATGGCGTTCGCCTGCGTCTTCAACGAGGGCGCGGATCGCGCGGTCGCGCTCGGCAGCGACCATCCGACGCTCCCGGCCGATTTCGTCGTGCGGGCTTTCGAGTCCCTGGCGGATAGCCCGCTGGCCCTTGGCCCGAGCCTCGATGGCGGATACTACGCGGTCGGCCTGCACGAGTCGGCCTGGCCGCGAGCCGGTGGTCTCTTCGCCGGAGCCCCGTGGTCGACGTCCGGGCTGTTCGCCTGGACGCGCGCGCGCGCCGCGTCGCTGCGGCTCGATTGTGTGCAGTTGCCGCCGTGGTACGATGTGGACCGTCCGGCCGACCTGGCCCGCATGGCCGACGATTTGACCGAAGGGAGCGCGACGGCCGGAGCCTGGGCCCGGGTCGCGCCGCCGACGGCCGGAGGGGCGCGGTGATGGAACCGATCCGTGTCACGGTGGATCGGTCCGGGACGCCGGAATCGTCGCATCTCGTGTACGGCATCGTCCGCGAAACCGGGTCCTCCGGCCGCCGTCACGCCTTCGGCGATCCCCGATTGACGGCCTTCTGGCGTTCGTCGATGAAGCCGGTCCAGATCCTTCCGGCGGTGAGAGACGGCGTGTTCGAGCGTCTCGGGCTCGGGGCGGAGGCGCTCGCGCTGGCGTGCGCCTCCCATCATGGCACTCCGCGGCACCTGGCGATCGTGCAGTCGGTGATCGATGCGGCGGAGTTGACGCCGGAGATGTTCGCGTGCGGGCCGCATCGGCCGTTCGACGACGGGGCGGCCCGAGGGATGGATCGGGCGGGGCGCCTGCCGGGGAGGATCCACAACAACTGTTCGGGTCAGCATGCGGCGCTGCTGGCGTTCTGTGTCGCGCGCGGCTGGCCCGTGGCGGGCTACCAGGAACCGGAGCACCCGCTGCAGCGCGCGGTCCGCCGCGAACTCTCGGCGTGGCTGGGCGAAGATTGCGAACGCCTGCCCTGGGGGACGGATGGCTGCGGCCTGCCGACCCCTGCCCTTACCCTGCGGGACATGGCGCGGGTGTTCGCGGAGGTCGGCGCCTCGCCGGAGGCGGCCGTGCGGTCCGTTGTGACCGCGATGACGACGCATCCGACATTGGTGTCGGGTCCCACGGCGCTCTCGGCGAACCTGATGCGGGCGAGTTCGGGTCGGATCCTCGCCAAGGAAGGGGCGGAGGGAGTTTTCTGCCTCGCGAGCGCGGAGGGGGCGTGGGGCGCGGCCTTCAAGGTGCTGGATGGGGCCACGCGGCCGCTCGGGCCGGCGGTCGTGCACGCGCTGGCGACGCTGTCGTTGCTGGCGCCCGAGGAGATCGTCCACCTGGAGGGTTTCGCTCGCCCGGTGGTCCGGAACACATGCGGGAACGAGGTCGGGGTGCTGTCGGTGGAGGGGGAATCTTGTTCGTCGACGTAGCGAGAATACACGTCACGGGAGGGGCGGGCGGCGCGGGCGCCGTCGCCTTCCGGCGCGAGAGGGGGGTGCCCCGGGGAGGGCCCGCCGGCGGTCGGGGCGGAAACGGCGGCGGCGTCGTCCTCGTTGCCGATGGCCGACTCGACACGTTGCTCGACTACTCGTACCGCGAGCACTACAAGGCCGGCCGCGCCGGTCACGGGGAGGGGAAGAACCGGGATGGCGCCTCGGGAGAAGACCTTCGGCTGCCGGTACCTCTCGGGACGCTCGTGCGCGATGTGGAGACGGGAGAGCGGATCGGTGAACTGCTCGATGAGGGAGATGAACTCGTCGTGGCCCGCGGCGGCCGGGGGGGACGGGGCAACGCGAGCTTCGCTTCGCCCACCCGACAGACGCCGCGCGAATGGGAACCGGGGGAGTGGGGGGAGGAGCGGCACGTCGAACTCGAACTCAAGCTCATCGCCGACGTGGGTCTGGTAGGGGAGCCCAACGCGGGGAAGTCCACGCTCCTCGCCCGCGTCACGGCGGCGAAGCCCCGGATCGCGGAGTACCCCTTCTCCACGCTGACGCCCAACCTGGGGGTCGTGGGCCTGAGCGGGAGTCGCTCGTTCGTGATGGCGGACATCCCGGGCATCATCGAAGGAGCACACGAGGGGCGCGGTCTGGGCACGCAGTTCCTGCGGCACATCGAACGGACGCGCACCCTCGCCCTCCTCGTGCCGCTGGACGACGAAGATCCGCAGGCGACGTACGATCTGCTGCGCGAGGAACTGCGGGCGCATGACGCGGCGCTGGCCGGCATCTCGCACTGCGTGCTCCTGACGAAAGCCGATTTGAGTCCCGGCGCGCCGCAACCGCCGGTGTCGGTCGATGCTCCCGGGAGCTGGGGCCAGTTCACGATCTCGGCCGTGACGGGATCCGGCATCGATGGCGCGCTCGAGGGTCTCTGGGCGCGCGTGAAGAGGGAGAAGGAGGTCGCGGCGGAGGAGACCGAAGCGGACCCGTTCGAGAGCAGCGAAGCGTGGCGTCCGTGACGGAGAAGCGTTCGGCGGGGCAGCGTTCGGTGGCGGAGCGCGCGATGGATGGGGAACTGGCGGCGCTCGTCGTCCTGGCCCGCGCCCCCGGCATCGGGCTGCGTCGCGTCCGGCGTCTGGTCGACCGCCATGGCGGCGCGTCGAAGGCGCTCGAGGCGCTGCGCCGCCTCTCGCCGGACCAGCTGCGCGCGCTCCGCGGGGGCGGGCGGATTCCCGTCGCGAGAACGGCCGGAGCCCTCGGCCCTGCCGGCGAGGGGGGGGCGCGGTCGCTCCTGCGCGAAGCGCGGGCGAAAGGGCTCTGCGTGGCGGGATACACCGGCTGTGGGGAGGCCGCATATCCCGCGGGGCTGCGCGATCTCCTCGATCCGCCCCCCGTGCTCTTCCAGCGTGGCGCCGGGGTGCCGGATTCCGAGCGGACGATCGCGGTCGTCGGCACGCGGTCGGCTTCGTCCTACGGGCTGCGTACGGCATACACCCTGGGAAGGGAACTCGGACGCTGGGGCTGGACGGTCGTAAGCGGCATGGCGCGCGGCATCGATGCCGCGGCGCACGCCGGCGCCCTCGACGCCGGGGGGCCGACCATCGGGGTTCTCGGGACCGGGCACGATCGCGAATATCCGCCGGAGAACCGCGACCTGTACCGGAGGATGCGTTCGCACGGCATCCTGCTGAGCGAGTTCGAGCCGCGGACGCCCCCGACGCGTTCGGCGTTCCCGCGCCGCAACCGGGTGATCGCCGCCCTCGCCCGGGGCGTCATCGTCGTGGAGGCGGGTGGAAGGAGCGGTGCCCTGAACACGGCGGACCATGCGCTGGACCTGGGGCGTGAGGTGCTCGCGGTGCCCGGGCGGATCGATGATCCGGGCGCGGCCGGGTGCCTTCGCCTCCTCCGTCAGGGCGCCGGGCTCGTGGCCGGGGTGCAGGACGTGTTCGACGCCCTGGGCTGGCTGTGCCTCGAGCCGCAATCGCCGGAATTTCCGCAATCGCCGCAATCGGGAGAAGGCTCCGCCCCGGCGGTCGACGGGCCCTCCGGCGACCGGCGCCTGCTCGGAGCGCTGTCTCGGGGACCGCGCTCGCCGGATGAACTGGCCGTCGGCCTCGAGATGCCCGTCGCTAAGGTGCTTGGCGGACTGGGACAGCTGGAACTCGAAGGCTGGGTCGAGCGCCGGCCGGGAGGGAACTTCGCCGCCGTCCGGCGGCGGGGCGGCCGCTGATGTCCGGCCGGCGCCCGCCACGCTCCCTGTACGTGCACTTTCCATTCTGCGCGCATCGCTGTCACTACTGCGATTTCTCCGTCCAGCGCGCGTCCGCCCCGCCGGTGTCCCGCTGGCTGGCCGCGATCGAGGTCGAACTCGCCTGGTGGTTCGAGCGCAACGGATGGGATCCGGGGGACACACTCGACACGATCTTTGTCGGAGGCGGAACGCCTTCGCTGATGGGGGCCGCCGGGATGGAAGAGTTGGCCTCGCGAATCTCCGCCTGGTTCCGCATCGACCCCGCGCACACGGAATGGACGGCCGAGGCGAACCCCGCGTCCTTCGATGCGCGCCTCGGTTCAAGCTGGCGGGCGACCGGCGTGAACCGCCTGAGTCTCGGCGTGCAGGCCCTGGACGATGCGGTTCTGACGTGGCTGGGCCGGCTTCACGACCGGCGCCGGGCCACGGAAGCCGTCGCGGAGGCGAGCGACGCCGGATTCGAACGCGTGAGCGTGGACCTCATCTTCGGTCTCCCCCCGGAAGTGACGCGAGACCTGGAGGCGGAGGTGGAAGCCGTCGCCACGCTCGACGTGTCTCACCTGAGTCTCTACGGCCTGACCGTGGAACCTCGCACGCCGTTGGCCGAATGGATCCGCCTGGGCCGGGTGGGGGCGCCGGATGAGGAGCGCTACGCGAGCGAGTACCGACTCCTTTCGCGCGACCTGCGTGCGGCCGGGTATGAGCAGTACGAGGTGTCCAACTTCGCCCGGCCGGGAGAGCAGTGCCGCCACAACTGGTCGTACTGGAACCGAACGTCGTATCTTGCCCTCGGCCCGTCCGCGCATGGATTCCTCCCGCCGATCCGCAGTTGGAACGTCTTCCGCTGGGACCGGTATGAACGCGCGCTGCAGGAGGGCCGCGGCCCGCTCGAAGGCTGGGAACGCGTGGGGCCGGAAGAGGAGGAACTGGAACGGATCTGGCTGGACCTTCGTACGAATCGCGGATTGACGCCCGATTCCGTGCGCGAGATCTCGTCGGGCGGACTCGGCTTCGACGACTGGGCCGACGCCGGGTGGATGGAGAAGCGGAACGGACGCTGGATGGCGACGATCGAAGGCTGGCTCCGCCTGGACACGATCGCCGCCGAACTCGCCGGGGCCGAGAGAGCATGACCCTGCCAACACTGACAGAGCGCGAACGGGCCGTCCTCGCGGCGGTCATCGACTCCTTCATCCGCACGGCGGCCCCGGCCGGCTCGCGACGGATCGGGAAGGAGTACGCGCTCGGCGTGTCGCCTGCGACGATTCGCAACACGATGGCGGACCTCGAGAGGAAGGGCCTGCTGACCCACCCCTACACTTCCGCCGGACGGCTTCCCACGGACCTCGCCTACCGGTACTACGTCGACGCGCTCATGCGCTGGGGCAGCATCCGGCAGCGGGACCGGGCGACGATCGAACGCGAACTCGCGGACGCCGACACGGGCGGTGTGGAGGATCTCGTGGGCAAGGCGGCGCGTGTCCTCAGCCTGCTTACGGGAGAACTCGGCCTCGCGGTGGGTCCGACGCTCGCCACGGCCACGCTGGAGCGGCTTGAACTCGTGCCGCTTTCGAGCGAGAAGGTGCTCCTGGTGTTCACGATCGAGTCCGGCGTGGTTCGCACCGTGTACGTGGACGTGACGACCCGGGTGCCGCGGGAGACGCTCCAGGCGGTGTCGCGGGCGCTGAACGAGCGGTTGGCGGGCAGCGCCATCTCCGAGATCCAGGCGACGCTGCACGAGCGGCTGGGCGACCTGAGTTTCAACAACCGCGGCGCCCAGGAACTGATGAACATCTTCGTGCACAGCGGTCCTGACATCTTCGATTGGGCCCGCCGCGAGCGTGAGATCCACCTCGGGAGCGCCGCGGCGCTGACCGAGCAGCCGGAGTTTACGACGAGCCAGCGCCTGCGCGATCTCCTGCTCCTCACGGAGCGCCGGGAGCTGCTCGCCTCCGTGCTCGGGGACCGCGGCGGCTCGGACGGTCCGCATGTCACGATCGGAGCCGAGCACGGCCAGCCCGAGCTCGATGACCTGACCATCGTCACGGCCAACTATGTCGTCGGCAGCCTGCAGGGCACGGTCGGCGTGATCGGGCCCACGCGCATGCCGTACGACAAGGTCGTCTCCATCGTCGACTGGACCTCCGATCTTCTCACGCGGCTGACGCCGTGAGCGGACACCGCGACTACTACGAGCTGCTCGGCGTCTCCCGCGATGTCGACGCGGACGGGTTGAAGAAGGCGTACCGACGCCTCGCCATGGAGTACCATCCGGACCGCAATTCCGCATCCGACGCGGAGGAACGGTTCAAGGAGGTGACGGAGGCGTGGGAAGTGCTCCGCGACCCGGGGAAGCGCAAGCTGTACGACCAATACGGCGAGGCCGGCGTGCGGCGCGGCGGCGGAGGCGAGGCGCCGTTCTCCGGGTTCAACGACTTCTCGGACGCGTTCGACGTGTTCATGCGGGAGTTCGGGGGGGGCGGCTTCGGAGGCGGCGGCTTCGGCGACCTGTTCGCGGATGCGCGATCCCCGAACCAGCCGCGGCGCGGCTCGACCCTCAAGATCTCCGTCACGATCACGCTGGAAGAGGCGGCGGAGGGGGCCCGGCGCTCGCTCCGCGTCTCTGGTCTGGATGCGTGCGAGCGCTGCGATGCGACGGGCGCCGAACCGGGAAGCACGGCTTCAACGTGCGGGACGTGCCAGGGGGCGGGCGAGATTCGCATGGTCCAGCGCTCGATGCTGGGACAGTTCGTCTCGGTGCGCCCTTGTTCCGCCTGCGGCGGGGAGGGCACCTGGATCGCGGACGAGTGCCGCGACTGCGGGCGAACCGGGCATGTGCGGGTCGACCGCTCCGTCGACATCGAGATTCCCGCCGGTATTTCGTCCGACGACTACCTGAAGCTGCGCGGGCGCGGGAATGCGGGTCCGCGCGGCGGGCCGCCGGGGGACCTCATCGTGCAAGTGGAGGTCGAGCCGCACGACCGCTTCGAGCGCAGGGGCGATGACCTCGTTCTCGATCTGCCCGTCACGTTCTCCCAGGCGGCGCTGGGCGACGAACTCGACGTTCCGACGATCCTCGGACAGGCCCGGCTCAAGGTGCCCGCGGGAATCCAGGCGGGGCAGATCCTGAGACTTCGTGGGCAGGGGATGCCGCGGTTGCGGGCCGCCGGGCACGGGGACCAGCTGGTGCGGGTACACACATGGACGCCGAGCGAACTGTCCCGGCGCCAGCGCGAGATCCTGGAGTCGCTGCGGGAGGTCGAAGATGCGCCGCCCGAGCCGCGCCGCGGCGAGGATCCGAGCTTCTGGGAGCGAGTAAGGGCGGCGTTTACCGCGTAGCGGCCGCCGACGCGACGGCCGCGGCGGGCTGCCGCGCCATCCGTTCCTCGAGGCTCGCGAGAAGCCGATCGAAGGGGACGGCGAACTTCTCGACGCCCTCCGCCAGCAGCTGGCCCGTGACCGCGTCCAACTCGATCCCGACGGCAGCCAACTCCGCCATCGTGCGCCGGGCTTCGTCGACACCCTCCGTCAGCGTGCGGGCTGCGCGCCCGTGGTTCCGGAAGGCGTCGATCGTCTTCTCCGGCAGCGTGTTGACAGTCAGGTCGCCGATGAGCGGCTCGACGTACCTGACGTCGGAATACGCGGGGTTCTTCGTGCTCGTGCTCGCCCACAGCATGCGTTGCGGACGGGCGCCGCGCCCTGCGAGACGGGCCCAGCGGTCCGTGGCGAGCCGTCGCTGGAAGCCGACGTACGCGAGTTTCGCGTTGGCGATCGCCGCCTTGCCGAGCAGGGCCTCGCAGCGAGGGGGGTCGCCCTCCGGGGCATCGGCCAGCTCGCCGAGCTTCCGGTCGGTCAGCGCGTCGATCCGGCTCACGAAGAAGCTGGCCACCGAGGCGACATCGTCGACGGGGCGACCCGCGTCGAGCCGCTGCTCCAGCGCCTCGGTGTGCGCTTCGGCGACCGCCTCGTATGCCGCGATGGAGAAGAGGAGCGTCACGTTCACGTTCACGCCTTCGAACAACGCCTGCCGGATGGCCGGAACTCCGGCCGGAGTCCCGGGGATCTTGATGAGGACGTTCTCGCGCGCCACCTCATCGTGGAGGCGGCGGGCCTCCCGCACCGTGCCCTCCGTATCGTTCGCCAGGTGGGGGGAAACTTCGAGGGAAACATATCCGTCGACCCCTCCGGAGCTCTCCCACACGCCCCGCAGGACATCGCACGCGCCGCGCACATCGGCGATCGTGAGCCGGTCATAGACATCTTCGACGTCGAGCCCCTCGGCGGTGAACCGGGCGATGTCTTCGTCGTACTGCGCGCCGCGGGTGATGGCGTTATGGAAAATCGCGGGGTTCGACGTGACCCCTCTCAACCCTTCGGTCTCGACCCGGCGAGCCAGCTCTCCGTCGACCAGCATCCCGCGCGTGAGGTTGTCGAGCCAATAGCTCTGGCCGTGCTCCTGAAGTTGAAGCAGCGCGCTCATCTCTTCTCCCCTCCCGTCGTGTGTCTCGGATGTCCGATTTCAGGTGTCCGATTTCAGGTGTCGAGCTTCGATGTCCAGGACCTTCTGGAGCCGGCGTCGATGCCTCGGCTCGGCGGAGAAAGCCGCGCTCAGGAACGCGTCCGTGATCGCGCGTGCGAGGGCGATCCCGATCACGCGCTCCCCCATGCAGAGGACGTTCATGTCGTCGTGGTCGACCCCCTGCGCCGCCGAATACGTGTCGTGGCAGACGCCCGCCCGTACTCCCGGCACCTTGTTTGCGGCGATACAGACGCCCACGGCGGATCCGCAGATGACGATGCCCCGTTCCACGTCGCCGCGAGCCACCTGCTCGGCGACGGCGACGGCGAAGTCGGGGTAGTCGACGGAATCCGTGCCGTGCGTGCCGACGTCGACGATTTCGTGGCCCGCTTCGCGAAGCTCCGCGGCGAGCGCGTCCTTGTAGCCGACGCCCGCGTGGTCCGCGCCGAGCGCCAGCTTCACGCCGGGCGCTCCGCGGCCAGCGCCTCCAGGGCTCGCGCGACGAGGGCCTCCGCCGTGAACCCGAAGCGGGCGAAGTTGTCGGCCGCCGACGCGGACTGGCCGAAGCGGTCGATCCCGATCACGGCGCCGTCCGCCCCCACCCACTCCGTCCACCCGAGCGTGGCCCCGGCTTCGATCGCGACCCGCGGAACCCCCGCCGGGAGGACTTCTTCCCGGTATGCCCGCGGCTGCGCCCGGAAGAGTTCCCAGCTCGGAAACGAGACCACGCGCGCCGATACGCCCCGGGCCTCGAGGGCTTCCGCCGCTTCGACCGCCACCTGCAGTTCCGAACCGGTGCCGAGGAGTACGACCTCGAGGGGGCCGGGCTCCGCTCTGAGGACATAGGCGCCGCGGTCCACCCCGTCGCGGGCAGCGCCGGCCGCACGCTCGAGGTGGGGGACCTTCTGGCGCGTGAGCACGAGAATCGTGGGCCCGGAGCCGCGCTCGATCGCGACGCGCCACGCCTGAACGGTCTCCTCCGGGTCGGCGGGCCGCAGCACGACGACGCCCGGCATCGCCCGGAAGGAGGCGAGGTGCTCGATCGGCTGGTGCGTCGGCCCGTCGGCCCCCAGGCCGATCGAGTCGTGCGTCATCACGTAGATGTTGGGCAGCCCCATCAGGGCGGCGAGCCGCATCGACGGTCGGGCGTAGTCGGTGAACGTGAAGAACGTGGCGATGTACGGTCGGATGCCGCCGTGGAGGACAAGTCCGTTCGCGATGGAGCCCATCGCGTGTTCGCGGATGCCCCACCGCAGGTTGCGGCCCTCGGGCGCTTCCCTGGAGAAGTTCGGCGAGTCGATCAACGTATTGTTCGAGCCCGACAGATCGGCGCTCCCGCCGATGAGTTCGGGGAGGCGGGGAGCCAGCGCGCTCAGGATCCGGCCGGAGGCGGCCCTGGTGGCGATCGTGTCGTCGTCCGGGCCGAAATCCGGCAGATCCTCATCCCACGCCACCGGCAGATCCGACCGGACGCGGCGTTCGAGTTCCGCAGCCAGCTTCGGGTGCGCCGCGCGATAGCGCTCGAAGCGCTCCCCCCACTCCGCAGCGAGCGCTTCGCCGCGCGCGATCTGCCGACCCATGTGGCTCCGGACGGCGTCCGGCACGAGGAATGGAGGTTCCGCCGGCCAGCCGTATACCTCCTTGGTGAGCCGGATCTCCTCCTCGCCCAGCGGCGCGCCGTGCGCGGTGGCCGTGTCCTGCTTGTTGGGGGCGCCGTAGCCGATGTGCGAGCGGACGATGATCAGGGATGGACGGTCATCCACGCTCCGCGCGCCTTCGATCGCCGCATCGAGCGCCGCCACGTCGTTCGCGTCTCCGACGGACTGCACATGCCATCCCAACGACTCGAATCGCCCGCGCACATCCTCGGAAAAGGCGAGATCGATGTCGCCATCGATCGTGATCTTGTTGTCGTCGTAGAGCCAGAGGAGCTTGCCGAGTCCCAGGTGCCCGGCGAGCGAGGCGGCTTCGTACGAGACGCCTTCCATGAGGTCGCCGTCGCTGCAGATGACGTACGTCCGGTGATCGATGATCGAGTGGCCCGGCCGATTGAACACCGCCGCGAGGTGCGCTTCGGCGATCGCCATCCCCACCGAGTTCGCGACGCCCTGGCCCAGGGGGCCCGTCGTCGTCTCGACGCCGTCGACATGGCCGTACTCCGGATGGCCCGCCGTGCAACTCCCCGCGCGCCGGAAATTGCGGATTTCCTCCAGCGGCAGATCGAACCCGGTCAGGTGGAGAACGGCGTACTGGAGAATCGCCGCGTGGCCCGCGGAGAGCACGAACCGGTCCCGATCGAACCAGGCGGGATCTCGCGGGCTGTACCGCATGTGGCGCATCCACAGGGTGTACGCCACGGGGGCGAGCGCCATCGCGGTGCCGGGGTGTCCGGAGCCGGCTCGCTGGACCGCGTCCATGGCGAGCGTGCGGATCGTGTCGATGGACCGGGATTCTACGGAGGGACCCACGCTCGGAGCGGCGGACCCGGAAACGGCTTCGGCGGTCTTTGTCTCGTTCAATCGCACCCTCGCGCGAGTTGAATCGCCCTTGGCTGGCCCAATGCCGGGAAGCCGGAGGCCGCGCGAGACAACTCGTGCTGGGCGGGCCGCTTCGGCGCAGCGAACATAAGGGTTCGAGGCGCCGCCGGAAAAGGCTCCGTCGCGAAGCGCGCGACGTTGGTGGCGATGGCTCGCCGACGACGGATACGTTGCGCCTCGTGAGCGATCCAGAAGACGGCGCGGGCAGGGAATCGATACGGTGGCGGACGTCGTCGCGAACGTCGCCGCAGACGTTCTTCGCCGATGGCCTTGCGGGCCTGGAAGCCGGCGCGCGGGCCAGCCTCGCGAGCGATGAAGTTGGCCATATCCGTGCCGCCCGAATCCGGCGCGGCGGTCGTCTCGTGGTTATCGACGGCGCCGGGAGCCGCTGGGAGGCGGAACTCGCGGCACTGGACCGGCGCCGCGCAAGCTGTCGGCTGCTCGCTCCCCTCCCGCCGGAGCCCGCGCTCCCGCTGCACCTCTGGGCCCCCGTGGCGAATCGCGATCGTTCCCTGTGGCTCGTGGAGAAGGTCGTGGAACTGGGCGCCGCCACGATAACGTGGATCGAGTGGGAGCGGTCGCGTTCCGTGGCCGATGCCGGTCGCTCCGACGGCTTTCTGCGAAGGGCGGAAGGCCGCGCCAGGGCGGCGCTGAAGCAATCGGGCCGCGGTTGGCTCCCCCGGCTGGAAGGCCCCCTGACGCCCGCGGAGGCGTTCGGGCGCTATGGGCGCCAGGAGGGAGCCGGGTGGCTCGCTGACGCGGTGGGGCGGCCGCTGCGCGGCGGCGCGGTCGCCCGCGGATCGGAGGGGAGACCTGCCGGGCGCCCGCTGACCGTCGCGGTCGGGCCGGAGGGAGGCCTGACGAGTTCGGAGCGGCGTCGCTGCTCGGAGGCGGGCTTCGAGTCCGTTTCCCTGAGCCGGGCGACACTGAGGTTCGAGACGGCCGCGGTGGTCGCCGTCGCGTCGGCGGCGGCCATGCTGGCGGACGACGAAAACGAGGCAGATGACGAGGGGATGACATGACGGATTGCGTGTTCTGCGGCATCGCGTCGGGGGCGATCGGAGCGGAGATGGTCGCCGAGACCAACGAATGGGTCGCGTTCCGGGATCTCGAACCCCAGGCCCCGGTGCACGCGCTCGTCGTCCCGCGGGCGCACGTGTCGAGCCTCGCGGCGCTGTCGGAGGGGCCGCTCGGAACGCAACTCCTGCTGGCGTGCGCGGCCGTCGCGGGCTCGGAGGGGCTGGACGGCGGGTACCGCATCGTCACGAATGTCGGCGAAGACGGCGGCCAGGCGGTTCCGCACCTGCACTTCCACGTGCTGGGCGGTCGCCGCATGGGCTGGCCGCCGGGGTAATTGCCGTGGATCACGCGCTCAGGGTGATCGAGTTCGACCGTGTGCTGGCGGCGGTCGGCGAACGCGCCGTGTCGGAAGCGGGTCGCACGGCCGTGCGCGGGCTCCGGCCGCTTCCGGATGCGGCATCCGCCGGCCGCTCGCTCGCGGCGGTGCACGAACTTCGAGAGCTTCTCGGGAGCGGAGACGGGTGGGTGCTGGACCCGATCGCGCCGCTGGACGGGGCCCTCCGGCGGCTCGCGATCGAAGACGCGGCGCTGGAGCCCCCTCAATTGCTCGCGTGCGGACAGGTGATGGCTGTCGCTCGCGCCGTGCGGCGACTGGAGGCGCGCCTGGATCCGGATGGCCTCCCGGCGGAGCACGTGAGCCGGTTGTGGGGGGAGGCGGCCCTCGAGAAGCGGATTGCCCGCACCTTCGATGCGACGGGCGGGGTCGCGGACGGAGCCTCTCCGGAGCTTCGGCGCCTTCGTCGAGCGCTCGCCACGCGGCGCGGCCGGCTCGTCGACGAACTCACGCGCTACGCCCGCTCGCTTCCCGAACGCGTTCGCGTGCCCGACGGCTCGGTGACCGTCCGGAACGGCCGCTACTGCATCCCCGTACGCCGCGAGGGAAAGGGGATCGCGGGCGGTCTCGTACACGACGCGTCCGCCAGCCGCCGGACCCTGTTCGTCGAGCCGTCGCGCGCCATCGAGGCGATGAACGAGATCCGCGAACTGGAACTCCGCGAGGCTCGCGAGGTGGACCGGATTCTGCGGGACCTTTCCTCTGCCGTGCGCGCCCGCGCGCCCGACCTCGCCACCTCGTATGCCGCCCTCGTGGAGTTGGATTCGCTGCGCGCCCGCGCCCTCTTCGCCGGCGAGATGGACGCATCGCCCCCGGCCTTTGTCGAGGCGGCCTCCGAAGGGATCCACATCCGTGGCGCCCGTCATCCTCTCCTCGCCCTCGATGCGGGCGGAGCGGTCCCGTTCGACCTCGATCTCTCGGCGGGAGAGCGCGTCCTCCTCGTGTCGGGCCCGAACGCGGGGGGAAAGACGGTGTTTCTCAAGACGCTCGGCCTGCTGTCCGCGCTCTCGCAGAGCGGGGTCCTGCCGCCGCTCGGCGGCGGGAGCCGGATCCCCTTCTTCCGTCGCTTCTTCGCGGTCATCGGAGACGAACAGTCGATCGAGGCATCGCTCTCCACCTTCGGCGCGCAGGCGCGTAACCTGGCCGAGATTCTGGACGAGGCGGGAGACCGGGACCTCGTCCTCTTCGACGAGATCGGCAGCGCCACGGACCCGGCCGAGGGGGGCGCGCTTGCGGCGGCGTCGCTGGGGCGGCTGGCTCGGCAGGCGCGTCTCACGGTGGCCACGACGCACCTCGGCGACCTCAAACGCCTCGGCGACGAAAAGGCCGCGGCCGTGAACGCCTCGCTGGAGTTCGATGGAACCCGGCTCGAGCCCACGTACCGTCTCGTAAGGGATCGGCCCGGCCGCAGCTACGCACTCATCATCGCGGCGCGGCTCGGGGTCCCCGAAGACGTCCTCGCCGATGCGCGCGACCGACTCGGGCCGGAGCACGTCTCGCTGGACACGCTCCTCGCCCGCCTCGAAGCCGACCGGGGCGAGGTCGAGGACCTTCGCGCCCAACTCGAGCGCCGGGCCGGAAAGACGGCCGAGCGCGAACGCGACCTCGCGTCCAGGGAGACCGCGCTGGCCGATTCCGAGCGCGCCGCCGCTCGCAGCCGGGAGGCGGAGCGGCTGGCGGCGCTGCGCGAGGCGCGAGAGCGGGTGGAGGCAGCGATCTCCCGTCTCGAGGCCGAATTCGCCACGGGGGATGAGGCGCGCCGACGGGAGGCGAAGCGGGCCGCGCGGGGGGAAGTCGAACGGGCCCTCCGGGCGTCTTCCCGCGCGGTTCGCGCGCTGGGCGAGTCCACGCCTCCATCGGCCGCGCCAACGGTGCGAGCCGGCGATGCCGTGCGGTGGAACGCGTCCGACCGGCCGGCGCGCCTCGTCGAGATTCGGGAGGATCGCGGCCTCATCGAGGTGGGCGAATTGCGGCTGACGGTACCGCTGCGGGACCTGACTCCCCATTCTGCACCGGAGACGCGTTCGTCGACCCGTCCGTCCCGGTCGGCCGGGGTCCGCGAGGCCGGCCGATCGTCGCCGAGCCGACCGGATTTCCGCATCGCCACGGAGATCGATCTCAGGGGCCTGCGCGTCGACGAGGTGGAGGGAACGCTCAACCCGGCCGTCGATGCGGCCGTGGTCGGCGATCTCCCGTGGCTCAGGGTCATTCATGGAAAGGGAACGGGAGCGCTGAGGGAAAGGGTCGGACAATTGCTGGCCGCGGATCCGCGGATCCGGCTCTTCAGGACCGGTGAATCGAACGAGGGAGGCACGGGCGTCACAGTCGTGGAATTCGATTGAACGCGGGGTGCGCGCGGTGCATCGGATGACGGGGCGCTCCGGCTCGGGGGTGGGCTCGTGGTGAGCGACGGCCTCGTCGAGGACATCCGCGCACGGGCGGACCTTCTCGAGATCGTGGGAGAGCACGTCCAGCTTCGACGATCGGGCAAGAGCTACCGCGGACCCTGCCCCCTGCACGGCGGGGACGGCCCGAACTTCGCCGTCGACCCGCAGCGCCAGATCTTCAAGTGCTTCGTCTGCGGGGAGGGCGGGGACGTCTTCGGCTTCATGATGAAGCATCTCGGGTTCGAGTTCCCGGAGGCGGTGCGCCACGTGGGCGCGAGAGTCGGGATAGAGGTTCCCGACCGGGAGGAGCGACGCGAGGATCCGCACGCGCCGCTGCGCGGAGTGCTCGCGTTCGCGGCCGAGTGGTTCCAGGGGCGGCTGCGCGAACCCGCCGGGGCCGGCGCGCGCGACTATCTCCAGGGGCGCGGACTGTCGCTGGAGGAGGCGCTCGACTTCGGGGTCGGCTACGCGGACGACGAGTGGCGGGCGCTCCGGTCCGCCGCGGCTCGACACGGGATCGAGGAGCGGACGCTGCTCGAACTCGGGCTTCTTGCAACGAGCGAGAGAGCCGAGGAGCCGTACGATCGTTTTCGCGGGCGTCTCATGTTCACGATCCACGACCTGCGCGACCGGCCGGTCGGCTTCGGTGGCCGCATCCTCGACGCCTCTTCCGAGGCGCCCAAGTACATCAACTCGCCCGAATCTCCCGTCTTCCACAAGGGGGAGGAACTCTACGGACTCAACCGGGCCCGGCACGCCATGCGGCGCGAAGGCCACGCCGCGATCGCGGAAGGGTTTACCGACGTCATCTCGCTGCACCGGGCCGGCCTCGGCTTTGCGGTCGCCGGGCTGGGGACGTCCTTCACCGGGGACCAGGCGCGCCGCATCGGCCGGTACACGAAACGGGCCTACCTGCTCTACGACAGCGACCTCGCCGGGCTGCGCGCGACGTTCAGAACCGGAGACATCCTGCTCGCCGCGGGCATCCACCCGATGGTCGTGTCGCTCCCTTCCGGCGAAGATCCCGATTCCCTCATCCGCCGGGACGGTCCGGCCGCCATCCGGCACCTCCTCGACGATGCCGTGGACCTTCTCGAGCGCAAGCTCCAGATCCTTCGCCGCGAGGGATACCTCGACCGGGTGGAGGGGCGGCGGCGCGCGGTGGACGGCCTGCTCAGCACGCTGAGGGCGGTCTCCGATCCGGCGCTCCGCGACATCTACGTGGACCGGGCGGTGGAAGGACTGGGGATCCGGCGCGAGACGCTCGTGGACGAGGTCGCGCGCCTCGAGAGTTCGCGGCTTCGCCGCCATTCCCCGGCCGCCCGCGCGGTACGCCCCGGTCGCGGACCCTCTCCGGCCCCGCGGACGGAGCACGATTTTCTTCTTCTGCTCGTTCGCGACCCGGGGCTCGTGCGGCAGGCCGTGCGCGTCGGACTCGCCCCCGATCACATGTCCGACCCGCGGGGCCGGGAACTGTTCGAGATCCTGTCGGCGGCATCGGACGAGGGCGTCGATTCTCCGGATTGGACGTCCGCCTCCGCCGACGCGGGGGAATTGGCGAAGGCGCTTCGAGAGTCCGACCGGGAGCTGCCGGACGCCGCTCGGGTATTCGATGCCGTGGTGCGCCGTCTCCTCTATCGACGGCATCGTGAACGGATCGAGGAGATCGGTCGCGCGATCGAGCTTGCGGAGCCGGAGCAGCAACGTCGATTGTTGGGTGAGAAACAGGAACTCGTGCGCGAACTTCGTGCCGCGGGCGAGTCCGGGGCCTTCATGCCGGCAGCCGAAGCGAGACGCCGGCAGACTACGGCCACGCAGTGACCACAGCCGGGGAGAGTATGCAAGCGACCGATATCGTCGAGGAGTTACTCGCTCTTCAGGAAATCGATCACAGGATCCTGAAGATAGAAGATGAACTCGGGAGTTTCGGCCGGGAGGTGGCCGAACTCCGGGAGACCGTGGAGACGCTGGAGTCGCAGGTCATGCGGATCCGGGCGGAACTGGAGGAAGCGGACGGTCGGGTGCGACAATTCCACCGGGCCGTGGAAGCAGGCAGAGCGACGCTCAAACGTCTCGAGGCGCGCTCCGTCGCAGTCGCGAACATGCAGCAGCATCTCGCGGTTCGGAGCGAAACGGACACGGCCCGGCGCAACCTGCGGGCGGCCGAAGATGACCAACTCGACGCGATGCAGGACGTGGAGACCGCGCGCGAGACGCTGCACTCGGCGGAAGCGGAACTGGGGGAGGCCGCCGCGCAGTTGGCGGAACGGAGCGCCGCCGTGGAGGAGCTGCGCGCCACTCTGGAGGGGGACCTTCGGCACTGCGGCGACAGCCGGAGAACGCAGGAGAGCCGGCTGGACCGCCGGGCGCTGCAACTGTACCGCACCGCGGGTGGGGGAGGGCGCGAGGCGGCGCTTGCCGAACTCACCGGCGACGGGGTGTGCGGCCGGTGCTACACGGCGATACCGAAGCAGCGGCAGGCCGAGATCCGGGCGCGGCGGCACCTCGCCGTCTGCGAAGGTTGCGGGATCATCCTCTACCCGGGGTCTCTCGTCTGACGCGCCCCGTCAGTTGAGGCTTCGCATCATTGCGGGCGAGCTGGGCGGCCGCTTCATCGACGCCCCCCGTGGACGGCGCACCCGTCCCACGGCCGAGCGCGTGCGGGAGGCCTGGTTTTCCGCGCTTGCCGGCGACGTCGATGGCGCCCGGGTCGCCGACCTCTACTCCGGCTCCGGGGCGCTGGGAATCGAAGCGTTGTCCCGAGGTGCGGCGCACGTCCATTTTGTCGAGTCGGACCGCCGGGCGGTGGCGCTGCTGCACCGCAATGTCGCGACGCTGGATCTCGCGGACCGATCGCGGGTGGTGCGCGACGATGCGGTCGCTTGGGTCGACCGTCTCGACGAACCGGCAGACTCGGCCGGCCCTGGCGCGCCCCTCGACCTGGTTTTGGCCGATCCACCGTATGCTTCCACCGGCGGCGCACGCCTGGTCGAGCGCTTCCGGGCCCGTCCGTTTGCCTCGCAGCTGTGGGTCGAGCACGGTCCCGACGCCGAGTGGGCGGCGGCGGCCGACTGGACGCGGGCATACGGTGACACCTGCGTCAGCCGGTTCCGGGCCGCTGCCGGCGCGTCAACCCGAACACTCTGACGAACACTCTGACGAACGCTCTGACGGGGAACTCGATGAACAATGCCGTCGCCGTGTACCCGGGGTCTTTCGACCCGCTGACGGTCGGACACGAGGACATCGTACGCAGGAGCCTGGGGGTCGTGGACCGGCTGATCGTCGCCGTGGCGGAGACGGCCACACAGGCCAAGTCGGGACTGTTCGAGATCGAGGAACGCGTCGACCTGATCCGCGAAGTGTTCGCGGACGAACGCAGGGTCGAGGCGACCTCCTTCTCCGGCCTGCTCGTGGATTTTGCGCGCTCCCGCAAGGCCCGGATCATCGTCCGCGGGCTGCGGGCCGTGAGCGACTTCGAGTACGAGTTTCAGATGGCGCTCATGAACCGCTCGCTCTGGCCCGAAGTCGAGGTGCTCTTCATGGCCCCCTCCACGCGCCACACGTTCCTGAGTTCCTCGCTCGTCCGCGAAGTCGGACGCCTGGGCGGCGATGTAACGGACTTCGTGAGTCCGATCGTGAAGGCCCGCATGGACCGCGTGTTCGGGCGCGACGCGTAGGTGACGCCGCCGACCCGGCCCCGTTTCATCGACGGGCTGAGGGCGCGGGCAGCCACCCTCGAGCGGCGCATCGGCTTTCCGGAGGCGGACGAGGCCCGCACCGCGCTGGCGATCCGCCGGCTGCGGGAGGAAAAGTGGGTGCGTCCGGTCGAGATCGGCGCCGGCGCGGGTGGCCTCGCGAAGGCCGCGCAACGCCTCGCGGCGGGGGAACTGGACGGGGTTGTGGCGGGTGCCGTGCATGCGACCGCGGACGTGATCCGGGCCGGCCTTAGGGTCGTCGGCCTGGCCGACGGAGTCGAGACGGTCTCCGCCGCGTTCCATATGGTCTTTCCTGCTCCCGGCGAGCGGGTGCTCACCCTCACGGACACCGCCGTCGTCCCGGCGCCAACCCCGGCCCAGATGGCGGAAAGCGCTTCGGCGGCCTGCGACGCGCACCGAGCCGTTGCGGCAGAGGAACCGGTCGTCGCGTTTCTCTCGTATTCCACTCTCGGCTCCGCTGCGGGGCCGGCGGTCGAGCATGTGCGGGAGGCGCTGGACAACTTCCGCCGCCGCCGACCCGAAATCGCGGCGGACGGGGAACTGCAGGCCGATGCGGCGCTCGTCCCGGACGTCGCGGCGCTGAAGGCTCCCGGATCTCCGGTCGCCGGCCGCGCGAACCTGCTCGTCTTTCCCGGCCTCGACGCTGCGAACATCGCGTACAAACTGCTCGAGCGATTCGGTGGAGCGCGCGCCCTGGGGCCGATCGTTCAAGGACTGCGACGGCCGCTGAACGACCTCTCCCGCGGCGCCTCCGTCTCCGATATCGTGGATGTCGCTTGCATCACGGCCCTCATGTCACCCGGGAGCGAAGGATGACGTTTTCGATCGAAACGTTGGGAACCAGTACCCTCGTCGCCGTGGGCGGCCAGCTCACGATCAACAACCGCGGCGAATTCAAGGAGCGCGTGCTCGCGCGCGTCGCCGATGGGGACACCGACTTCGTGATCGATTTCAGCGAGGCCGACTACATCGATTCCTCCGGCTTGGGGGTACTCGTCAGTCTCTCCAAGCACATCCGCGACGCAGGGGGCCGCCTGACGCTGGCCGGGCTGAACGAGGATCTGCAGCGTCTCTTCGCCCTGACCAGACTGGATTCGCTGTTCGAAATCGTCGAGTCCAGGGCGGCCGCGCTCGGCGAGTCCTGACCCGAGTCGCAGTGCCGGAATGAGTTCCGGGATGAGTCAAGCATGAGTCTGGCATGAAGGACGGCGACCCGGCGCGCATCCTGGTCCTTTCCAGCCGGCCGGACATTCTCCAGGCCGTGGCGGACGCCGCCGCCGAGATCGATCCGCCTCCCGAGGTGAGAGGGCTCTTCGGGCGCCCCCTGACGGTGCTCCCGACGGATCTCGTCCTGGTGGACATCGCCGAGCCGCGTGCAACGATGCCGTATCTGCACCGACGCTTCGGCGCTACGTCGCCTCTCGTGGCGCTCATCGACGGAGCATGGGTCGATCGTCTGGGTTCGGCGCTGGCCGAGGACTGGACCGACTACCTCTTCTACCCTCTCAACGCGGCCGAACTCGGGCTCGTGTGGCAGAAACACACCTCGCCCGCCGAAGCGCCCGACCTGAACGTGGATGTCGACGAGTCGGGGCGCATACGCGTCGTGTTTCCGTCGAGCGTGCGCTACCAGCGTGCGGTGGTGGAAAGGGTCGTCGTGGCATGTCGACACCTCGCCGATCTGGACGGCGAGACGGCGTTCAGACTCCGGGTCACGCTCGGCGAGGCCGTGGCCAACGCGATCCTCTACGGGAGCGGGGACCGTCCCGGCGCCATCGTGCGAGTGACGGCGAAAACGTATCCGGACGGCCTGCGCGTGAAGGTCTCGGACGAAGGAAGCGGATTCGACCCCGATGCCGTGCCGGACCCCGTCTCGGCGGAAGGCATCGGCCGGCCCCGGGGCCGCGGCCTCTTCCTTCTGAGGCAGCTTGCGGATGACGTTGCGTTCAACGAGACCGGCAACAGGGTCACGCTCTCGTTCCGGGGTGCGCCGGATCCGCTTGTGAGGATCGAACCTCTCCTGAGGCGCTTCGCGGACGTCACCGGTCTCAGATTTCGGCTCGACCGACTGTTCGAGGACGGTTCACAGGTGCTGTTCGACAGCTGGGAGAATGACGAGGAGTCGAACGGTCCGCCGGAGGTTCGGGAGACGTGGCCGCTGGGCGATGCGGGACGGCTGCGCCTGGTCCACGAGCCGGCGAGCAGGGGCGATGCCGCCGCGACGCTGCTCGCGGGCTGGATCGGCGCCGTGGCCGAGGGCGAACAGTCGCGGGAGCGGCTCCTCGCGCGACGGTTGCGTCGCGAGCGGGTACTGGCCGAGCTGGAAATCGCCCGGGACCTGCAACTGAAACTCCTGCCGCCCCCGGAGGACTTCCGCGATCTCGGCCGGATCGCCGCCCGCTGCGATCCGGCGCTCTCCCTGGGCGGCGACTTCTATTACCTCGTCCGGCTCGCCGGCGGATGCCTGGGCGTCATGCTCGGCGACGTGAGTTCGCATGGCCCCTCCGCCGCCCTCATCATGGCCCGCACGCTGAGTGCGGTGGTTCTGGCGACGGGGGTCGAGGCCGAACCCGCGGCCGTCCTGGACGCCATGCACGGGCAGCTCCGGGCGGCGCTCGACGCGACCGAGATGTACATGACGCTCTTCTACGGGGTCATCGATCCCGGGCGCGGAGAACTGCGCTACGCGAACGCGGGCCACCCGTACGCGTATCTGCTCGGATCCGACGGGATACGCCGTCTCGGCGCGCTCGATCCCCCGGTCGGCGTCGCCCCCGTCCGGTCCTACCGGCAGGCAAGGGTTCCGTCCGCGGGCGAAACGCTGTTGGCGTTCACCGACGGCCTCGCCGAACTCAGCGACCCCCTCGACACTCCGGATGCCCGCGTGCGGAGGCGAATCGACCGGGGGAATCTCGATCCCGAAGTTCTCGTGGCCGCACTCTTCGCGGACAGCGATGACGAGATGCGACTGGACGACCGGACGGCCGTCGCGGCTTCGCTGTGACCGCGGGGAAGGCCGAACGCCCCCGGCCGAAGCGCGCGCTCGGCCAGAACTTCCTGGTCGACCCGAACATCCAGCGCAAGATCGTGCGGGAACTCGACCCGCAGGCCGTGGATGTCGTGCTCGAAGTCGGACCGGGGCACGGAGAGCTGAGCCAATACCTCGTCGGATGTTGCCGTCGCCTCATTCTCATCGAGAAGGATCGCGACCTTGCGGCCGGGCTCCGCGACCGCTGGGGGGACCGGCAGGACGTGGATGTCGTCGAAGGTGACGCACTTCGTCTCGAGCTCTCGGAGTTCGTGCGGGAGGCCACTGCGGTGCGCGTGGTGTCGAACGTCCCTTACAACATCACGTCGCCGCTCGTCTTCGCCTTCCTCCGACTCGATCCGGCGGCCACCCGTATCGTGCTCACGGTCCAGAGAGAAGTGGCGGAGCGGATCGTCGCGCCGCCGGGCATCAAGGCGTATGGCGCGCTCTCCGTCGGCGTGCAGGCGATTGCGGGCGCCTCGCTCGCCTTCCGGGTGGGCCGCCAGGCGTTCCGGCCCGTCCCCGCGGTCGACTCGGCCGTGGTGCGCCTGGAACCGCGGCCGGACGCCGCCGCCGTGGACCGCGCGGCGCTCCGGACGTTGACGCGCGCCTGTTTCAACCGCCGCCGGAAGCAACTGCAGAAGACGCTGCGCACGGCTCCGGAGCTGAGCTTCGCGGGAGATGTGGAGGAGGTATTGGCACAACTCTCGATCGATCCCGCGGTCCGGCCCGAGATGCTGGATCCCCCGACCTTCGTGCGCCTGGCGGCGGCGCTTCAGGCGAGACAGGGAGGTGGCGCGGAGCGTTGAGTTGAGCGCGGTCCGGCCCTATCTTGGTTTGTGAAACCTTTCACAAGGGCGGGCATGAGCGGCAGAATTTCCGATTCGACGGTTCGGCGCCTCTCCCTGTATCTCCGCATGTTGCGCGACCTCGAACGAGCCGGCGCGGAGTTCGTGTCCAGTTCGCAGCTTGCTGAGCCTTCCGGGGCCACCTCGGCCCAGGTCCGGAAAGATCTGAGCCACTTCGGCTCGTTCGGGAAACGCGGGCGTGGATACTCGGTCGAGGGACTCGTGCGGGCACTGGAGAAGATCCTCGGGCTCTCGCGCAGTTGGAGGCTCGCGCTGGTCGGTGTCGGGAAGATCGGTTCCGCCCTCCTCGGGTACGGCGGGCTGGCAGCGCGCGGATTCGATGTCGTCGCGGCTTTCGACGTCGACGAGGCGAAGATCGGGACGCGGGCCCACGGGCTCAGGATTCGTCCCATGACGGACCTCGGGCCGGTCATCGCGGAGTGCGGGGCGGAGATCGGGGTCGTCGCGACCCCCACGGAGGTGGCCGCCGAGATCGCCGCGGAACTCGAGCGCGCGGGCGTGGGGGCGATCCTCAACTTCGCGCCGATCGAACTCTCCGAGGTGAACGGGGTGCCGATCCGGACGGTGGACATCGTGCTCGAACTGGAAGGCTTGAGCTACCTGATGTCCGAGGAGGGTCGGCGTGCCGGGAGCGGCCCGTGACGGGGTTGCACTTCGCGCGCGAGGGGGTGCTGGTGCGCAAGGCGCTGCGTCGTCTCGAGGACGGTCCCCGCTCGTCGGTGGATCTCGCGGCCGAGGTCCTCGGGGTGCACGGGTGTCCGCCGGCCATGGCGCGCCGGCTCGTTACACAGTTGCTCGAAGGGATCCCCGAGGTGGCCCGCGACGGGGAGCGCGGCGATGCCTGGCGGCTGGCCACGGCGGCACGGCGGGCCCGGAAGCCGGCGGCCCGGCGGCTGCGCGACCTCCGCTACGCGGTTGTGGATGTCGAGACGAACGGCGGGGTCGCGGGGCAGAATGGCCGGGTGGTGGAGATCGCGATCGTGGACGTGGATCGCGGGGCCATCGGGGGCTGCTATTCGACGCTCGTGGACGCCGGCGTGACGATTCCGCCGTGGATCACGCGCCTCACCGGCATCCGCACGGAAATGACGCACGGAGCGCCGAGTTTTTCGCAGATCTGCGATCCGGTGCGCGAGCACCTCCGTGGCCGGGTTTTCGTCGCACATAACGCGGCGTACGATTGGGGCTTCCTGCGTGCCGAGATGCGGCGGGCGGGGGCCGGTATCCCGCGCGGACCTCGTCTGTGCACGATCCACATGGCGCGTCGACTGCTGCCGGGGCTCGAGCGTCGAGGCCTGGACTCGGTCGCCGACTACTACGGGATCGAGATCCGCGAACGGCACCGTGCCCGGGGCGATGCGGTCGCGACGGCCCGCATCCTTGTCCGCATGCTCGAGGATGCGGAGCGGCGGGGCTGGACGACGTGGCCCGCGCTCCGAAAGGCTCTCGGGCCGGTTCCGCGGCGCGGGCGCGGCAAGCGGAGGGGTCGTAATCCCGCACAGCATGAACAGCACGATAACGGCGATAACAGCCCGAACGACGGCATGAGCCATAGAACATGAGCGATCACAACAGAGTCCCGGTCATCGTCTCCGCGGCGCGGCTCCCCACGGGCCGCTTCATGGGCGGCCTTTCGTCCCTCGCGGCCCCGGATCTCGGCGGTCTCGCGATCTCGGCGGCGGTCGACCGGGCCGGGGTCGACCCGGAGGAAATCGACGATGTGATCATGGGGAATGTCGTGCAGGCAGGCGTCGGGCAGGCGCCGGCCCGCCAAGCCGCGATCCGGGGCGGGGTGCCCGTGACGGTCCCGGCGGTGACCGTGAACAAGGTTTGCGGCTCCGGCCTGAAAGCCGTCATGCTGGCGGCGCAGGCGATCAAGGCCGGCGACGCCCGGGCCGTGGTGGCCGGCGGGATGGAGTCGATGTCGAACGCCCCCTATTACCTCCGGGGATACCGGGAGGGCGTGAAGTTCGGGGACCGGTCGCTCGTCGACGGCCTCGTACACGACGGTCTGTGGTGCGCCTTCGGTACCTGCCACATGGGCGGCCACGCCGAGTACACGGCCCACAAGGCGGGCGTGAGCCGCGAGGACCAGGACGCCTACGCGCTCGGCAGCCATGAGAAGGCGATCCACGCGATCGATGAGGGGGAATTCGCCGAGGAGGTCGTCCCGGTCCACATCGAGACTCGCAAGGGAACCGTGACGATCGAGGCGGACGAGCCTCCGCGGCGCGGCACGTCGCTCGAGGCGCTCGCAAGGCTGAGGCCGGCCTTTGCCGGAGACGCTCCCCCCGAGGTGACCGAGCCCAGCGTGACGGCCGGAAACGCGCCCGGGCTCAACGATGGGGGCGCGGCCACGCTCGTGACGTCCGAAGCGTACGCCACGGCGCACGGGCTTCCGATCCTGGGGCGGATCCGGGCCTATTCCGTGGGCGCGACGGCGCCTCGCGATCTCTTCTTCGCGCCCGTCGCCGCCGTGCGGAAGCTCATGACGCTCGATGGAACCGTCGTCGCCGACTACGGACTCGTGGAGATGAACGAAGCGTTCGCCGTGCAGTGTCTGGCGGATGCCCGCGCGCTGGGACTGGATCTCGATCGCGTGAATGTCCGCGGCGGGGCGATCGCCCTCGGCCACCCGATCGGGGCTTCGGGCGCGAAGATCCTCACGACGCTCCTCTACGCCATGCGGGACCGCGACGTCGAGCGGGGGATGGCCACCCTGTGTCTGGGCGGGGGCAACGCCGTCGCCCTGAGCGTGGAGCGGCGATGAACGCGAAGCCCGAAGGCTGGGCCTGGGCCGGGCGGCTGACCGCCTTCGCCGGTCTCTTCATCGCCTTTGGACTCGTGTTCGGGTTCGCGGCCGCGAGCATCGCCGGCTTTGCGGGTGCCCAGGGGGCCACGGCGCTCGACTGGTGGAATGTCACTCCCGTCCTCGCAGCGGCGCTTGCGGCGACCTGGGTGCTGGCCGTCCGGATCGACGGGCGTCCCCTGTCCGCCCTCGGGTTGTACCGTGGACGTCCGTCCCTTGCCGAACTCGGCGCCGGCGCGCTGGCGGGCATTGCGATCATCGGCGCCGTCATGCTCGCGTTGGCCATTCCGGGCTGGGTCTCGTGGACAACGCCGGCCGTCGGGCCCGTCCTCGCGGGAGGGGCCATCTCCCTTCTCCTTCTGGCGGCCGCGTTCACGGAGGAACTCCTCTTCCGGGGGTATCCCTTCCGCGTCCTCCACCTGCGGTTCGGGCCCGTCCCCGCCGTGGTCGCGACCTCGGTGGCGTTCGGTCTCATGCACGGCGCCAACCCGGGGTTGACACCACTCGCGCTGGTCAACCTGACCCTTGCCGGCGTGTTGCTCGGCGTGGCGTACTGGCGTTCGGGCAGCCTGTGGTTCGTCACCGGCGTGCACTTCGGGTGGAACCTGGCCATGGCCGTGAGCGGACTGCCCGTGAGCGGACTCGACGTGCCGGTCTCCGGCCGCATCGAAGGCGTCCTCTCCGGGCCGGCGCTGTGGACGGGCGGCGCCTTCGGGCCCGAGGGCGGGCTGGTGACCACGTTCGTGACCGCACTGGCGACCGTCTGGCTCTGGCGCGTCGTGGGGTCGCAACGCCGCTCCGGCGCCCGGGCGTCGACGACAGCGGCAGGCGCGGGCGACAACTACGGGAGGATCGATGCGAGCGTCTGAGGTATCGCGGGTCGGAATCGTCGGCGCGGGTACGATGGGGAGCGGCATTGCCCACGTCTTCGCAGTCGCCGGCGTCGAGGTCCGCCTCGTGGACGTGGCCCCGGACGTGCTCGACCGGGCCCGCGCCTCCATCGAGCGAAACCTCGCGCGCCAGGTCCGCCGGGACCGGATCTCCGCCGGAGAGGCCGAGGCCGCACTCGAACGGATCGCGACGGAGCGGTCGTTGACGGCGCTCGAAGACGCGGAAGTCGTCGTCGAGGCCGCCAGCGAGGATCCGACGCTCAAATTCCGGCTGTTCGAGGAACTGGCCGCCGTCGTGAGTCCGGAAACGCTCCTCGCCTCGAACACGAGTTCGATTTCGATCACCCGCATCGCCTCGCACGCCGGCGACCCGAAGCGCGTGATCGGGATGCACTTCATGAACCCCGTGCCCGTCATGCGTCTGGTTGAGGTGATCCGGGGACTCGAGACCTCCGACGACACGGCCGACCTTACGCTCGGCCTTTGCGAGCGGCTCTCGAAGACGGCGGTCCTGGCGAACGATTACCCGGGTTTCGTCGCCAACCGGATCCTGATGCCGATGATCAACGAAGCCGTGTATTGCCTCCTGGAGGGGGTGGCGGAGGCCGAGGCGGTGGACACCGTGATGAAGCTCGGCATGAACCATCCCATGGGACCGCTCGCGCTTGCAGACCTCATCGGACTGGACACGTGCCTCGCGATCATGCGCGTCCTGCACGCGGAACTCGGCGACTCCAAGTACCGCCCGTGTCCACTGCTCGCGAAGTACGTCGCCGCCGGGAGGCTGGGCCGGAAGACCGGGCGCGGCTTCTACGACTACACCTCGGCATGACGACCGGTCGCCGCTCCTGGTCTGCGCTCGAGCTTTCGTCCGAGGCGGAGCAGATTCTCACGCTCGCGCGCCAGTTCGCCGAAGAGCGGCTGCGGCCCACGGCGGAAGCCCGGGACGCGAACGAGGATCGTTTCGATGCCGAGATCCACCGTGAACTGGGCGAACTCGGATTCCTCGCCATGCGGGTGCCGGAGCGGTACGACGGTCTCGGGCTCGATCTCGTCACGTACCTCTATGTGCTGGAGGAACTCGCGTGGGGAGATGCGGGGGTCGCGGTCTCCGTCAGCATCCACAACTCGCTCCCCGCTTCGATTCTCCTCCGCCGGGGAAGCGAGGCGCAGCGGGCCGAGTGGCTCCCGCGGATGGCCGGCGGACAGGTGCTCGGCGCCTTTTCGCTCTCCGAAGCCGGCGCCGGCACGGATGCCTCGGCGCTCCGGACGCAGGCCGTGCCCACGGAAGGCGGCTGGATTCTCAACGGCGAGAAGATGTGGGTGACGAACGGCGCGTCCGCGGATGTGGTGCTCATGTTCGCCAGGACGGACACGGCGGAGGATCGGCGTGGATCGAGCGGCATCAGCGCCTTCCTCGTGCCGGCCGGGACGGACGGACTGTCGGTCGGCCGGAAAGAGAGAAAGATGGGTCAGCGAGGGTCGGAGACGGTCGCTTTGTCTCTGAAGGATGTGTTTCTGCCGCAAGAACTTATGGTAGGAGAGGTAAACCGGGGCTTCAGTTACGCGCTCGAAGGCCTCGAGGCGGGCCGGCTCGGGATCGCGGCCCAGGCGCTCGGCATCGCCTCGGCCGCGGTGGACGCGGCGTTCGAATACGCGGATACGCGACGCCAGTTCGACCGCTCGCTGCGGGAGTTCCAGGGGATGGAATTCAAGCTCGGCGACATGGTGACCCGGCTCGAGGCTGCGCGGGGGCTGCTCGAGCGTGCGGCCGCCGCGCACACGTTGGGAGACCCGCGGGCGCGCCGCCTCTCCAGCGTGGCCAAGCTGTTTGCGAGTGAGACCGCGATGACGAACGCCCGCGAGGCCGTTCAGGTGTTCGGGGGCTACGGATACTCGCGGGAATATCCCGTGGAACGTCTGTTCCGGGACGCGAAGGTCACCGAGATCTACGAGGGAGCCAACGAAATGCACCGCAGCCTGATCGCGCGACAACTCTACAGAGAGAGGGGATACGTGTGAGTGCGACGGCGGAAGGCAGAGCCATCGGCGCCCTGGACCCGCGCCCGCTCCGCGAGACGGATCCCGCGGTGGCGGCTTCGATCGACCGGGAGCTCGAGAGACAGCGGACGGGTCTCGAGCTGATCGCGAGCGAGAACTTCGTGTCCCGGGGGGTCCTCGAGGCGACCGGCTGCGTGATGACGAACAAGTATGCGGAAGGCTATCCCGGGCGCCGCTATTACGGAGGCTGCGAGTTCGTGGACGAGGTCGAGAACCTTGCCCGTGAGCGCGCGCGCCGGCTGTTCAGGGCGGATCACAGCAACGTCCAGGCGCACAGCGGCTCCGGCGCGAACATGACGGCGCTCCAGGCGCTCACCGAACCGGGGGCGACGCTCCTCGGGATGGACCTCTCGCACGGAGGGCACCTGACCCACGGTTCGCACGTCAACTTCTCGGGTCTCTGGTACCGCGTCGTCCCCTACGGGGTGCGAGCCTCGGACCGGACGATCGACTACGACGCCCTCCGAACGACGGCGCTGGACGTGCGTCCCTCCGTCATCATCGCCGGGGCCAGCGCCTACCCCCGCCGGATCGATTTCGAGCGCTTCGCGGAGATCGCCGCGGAATGCGGCGCCCGCATCCTCGTGGACATGGCGCACATCGCCGGTCTCGTGGCGACCGGGCACCACCCGTCCCCGGTACCGCACGCGGATGTCGTGACGACGACGACGCACAAGACGCTGCGCGGGCCGCGGGGGGGGCTCATCCTGTGCCGGGAGGAGCACGCGAAGGCAGTCGACAAGGCCGTGTTCCCCGGACTCCAGGGCGGTCCCCTGATGCATGTGATCGCCGCGAAGGCGGTCACGCTCGGAGAGGCTCTGCGCCCGGAGTTCGGCGAGTACTCGGATCTCGTCGTGCGCAACGCCCGCGCCCTGGGACGGCGGCTCGCCGAACACGGCTACGATCTCGTGGCCGGCGGGACGGATACGCACCTGCTCCTCGTGGACCTCCGGACGACGGATCTCACGGGCAGGGATGCGGAGGCTCTCCTGGGTCGGGCGGGCATCACGGTCAACAAGAATACCGTGCCGTTCGAGACCCGTTCGCCCTTTGTGGCGTCCGGCATAAGGATCGGGACGGCGGCGCTGTCGACCCGATCCATGGGCGAGAACGAAATGGAGCGAATCGCCGACCTCATGGACCGCGCGCTGCGCTCGGCAGGCGATGATGCGACGCTCGCGGCGGTGGATTCCGAGGTCCGGGCGCTGTGTGCGGATTTTCCACTCTATCCGGAGAATGACGGCGTTGCCGCGAGGGCGTAGCTTGACGCCAACTTTTTCCCCCGTCTAACTTTGCCGTTCATGTCCTTGCGGGCAGTGCGCATTGCGGTCGGGGAAAGGGACCTGGGACGAGGTGAGAAGAGGTGGACACAGCGGGCGTTCTGACGGGCATCAGGAAGGGCAACCCCAGGTATACGGAAGCCGCATACCTGTTCCTGCTCTCCGCCCTCCAGCGCCGGTTGTCCAGCCTTGAGCTGCCTCGTCACATCAGCGGCGCTGAAGTCGCCGACGCGGTCCGGGAACTCGCGCTGGAGCGGTTCGGCCCTCTGGCGAGGACCGTACTCGAGCATTGGGGTGTGCATGGCACGACGGACATCGGCGAGATCGTCTTCGCGCTGGTTGAATGTGGAGTGCTGATCAAACAACCCGACGATTCGCGAGAGGACTTCGAGGGGCTCTTCAGCTTCGACGAAGCTTTTGAGGACAGCTACCCCTGGAGCGCGTAGGGGAGGAACTGGAAGGGGAGGGGTGAGCGCGTGGCCGATTCGGGGTCTTTTACGGAGTGCTTGAGTTGCACCAAGGGGGTCCTGCTCCCGCTGTCGGACTACGGACGCGACGGGGCGCCGATCCGGTACAAGGCATGGGTCTGCTCGAAGCCCGACTGCGGGTTCAACATCCGGATCGACAACGGTGAGATCAGCTTCGGACGCAGCGTCCAGCAGTCCTACAAGTAGCCTCCCCGGCGGAGACTCCGCCGAGGCAGCGCGGCGCCCCGCCACCCGGGTTCCCGTCTTCCCGTCATCGGACTGGTGGCGCTGTGCCGCGCGGGAAGTGTGGCTGCCCACTGCGGCCGAGATGGCCGAGATCGATCGCGTCGCCATCGAATCGGGGGCGATACCCGAACGCGCGCTGATCGAGAACGCGGGTCGGGCCCTGGCGCGCCATGTGCATGAACGGTTCCCGGCCGGCCGGGTCGCGGTGCTCGCGGGAAGCGGCCACAACGGCGCCGACGCCCTGGTTGCCGGACGGACCCTTTCCGCCTGGGGGCGATCCGTCGGGTTCGTCCAGTGCGGAAGCCGAGCCCCGGATCCGGACGTTCTCGCGGGCTGGGGACTGACTCTCGAGCCGATCGAAGCGCTGGATCGGGAACTCGCCGCGGCCGACACCGTCATCGACGGCATTCTGGGGACGGGCCTGACGACGGCGCCCCGCCCGCTCCAGGCGGCGGTGATCGAACGCGTGAATGCCGCCGGAGTCACCGTGGTCTCCGCCGATGGTCCCAGCGGGGTGGACTTTACGACGGGCCGCGTGCCGGGTGCCGCGATTCGGGCCGACCTCACCGTCACGTTCGGATGGCCGAAGACCGGCCTTCTGAGTTTCCCGGCCCGCGAGCGCATCGGCGACCTGGTTTCGGTGGAGATTGGCTTTCCGCGGCCGGACCCGCCGCCGTCGGCCCGGGCGGTGACGGCGGCATGGGTGGCCAGCCTGCTCGGGGTGCGGCCCGCCGATGGTCACAAGGGCGACGCGGGCTATCTCGCGATCGTCGGAGGAGAGCGGGGCATGGCCGGCGCCGTGGTGCTTGCGGCCCGCGCCGCGATCCGGGCGGGGGTCGGCATCGTCCGCGTCGTGAGTGCCCCGGAGAACCGGGAGATCGTGCAGGCCAGCGTGCCCGAGGCCGTCTTCGTGGACTGGTCCGCACCCGAGGCGGTGCAGTCGGCGCTGGACTGGGCGGGCGCGCTTGCGGTGGGACCGGGCCTGGGAACGGCGCCGGAGCGGGCAAGGCTGGTGCGGCGCGTGCTGGAGAGCGCGCCCGTCCCGCTGGTCCTCGATGCCGACGCTCTGAACGTGCTCTCGCCGGGAGCAGCGGAAGCAGCGGAGGCCGCCGCGCCGCTCGGCCCACCGGCTCCGGGCCGATCCGTCCTCCTGACGCCGCATCCCGGCGAGATGGCCCGCTTGCTCGGCGCGTCCATCGGCGAGGTCCGCGAGGATGCGCCGGCGGCGGCCCGGCGGCTGGCCGATGCGACGCGGGCGACCGTCCTGCTCAAGGGCGCACCGACCTGGGTGGCGCGGCCGGGAGGTGATCTGCGCGCGACCACGCTCGTGAGCCCGGCGTTCGCGAGCGGCGGCATGGGCGACGTGCTGACCGGCGTCTGCGGCGCCTGCCTGGCGTCCGGCCTCCGCCCCGCCGACGCCGCGTCCGCCGCCCTGACGCTCACCGCTCTCGCCATTCTGCGCGGCGTGGACGAGATCGGCGGGTCCGCGGCGGACGTGCCGGACGCGCTGCCGGACGCGCGCCGGGCGCTGGGAAGCCTCCGGTCCGGAGCCTGGGCGGGCGTCAACCTCGCCCTCCCGGCGGTGCCGGCCGCCGCAAGCGGGGACCGCGCCGGGTGAACTTCACCGGTCCGGCGCTCGCGGAGGGGCCGGAAACGGCGCGCATTCGGGCGTTCCTCGACGGAGCGGGCGCGAAGAGCCGCCGTGCGGACCCGGCCGCCACCGTCACGTTGCCGGTCGGGGATGACGCGGCGGCCTTTCGTCCTCCGGATGGCGCGCAGGTCGTGGTGAGCTGCGACGCGAGCGTGGAGGGGGTGCACTTTCGCCGCGAATGGATGACGTGGGAAACGATCGGGTACCGTGCGGCCGCGTCGGCGCTGAGCGACCTCGCGGCCATGGCCGCGACCCCTGTCGGCCTCGTCGTGGCGGCGGCCCTGCCCCCCGAACTGGACGTCGAGATCGCCGCGGCCCTGGGACGGGGCGTGGGAGAGATCGCCGGCCGGGCCGGTGCGGAGGTCCTCGGCGGCGACCTCGTCGCGTCGCCGGGGCCCGCTTTTCTCGACGTCACCGTGCTCGGTCACGCGACGGCCCCGGCGACGCGGCGCGGGGTGCGTCCGGGTGACGAGTTGTGGGTGACCGGCGAACTCGGCGGGGCCGCGGCGGCCCTGCGCGATCTGGAGCGGGGGCTGGAGCCCGACCCCGGGGCTCGTCGGGCGTTCGAACGCCCGTGCCCCAGGATCGAGGAGGCCTTGTGGCTCCGGGACCGAGTCGGGATCCACGCGGCGATCGACCTTTCGGACGGTATGGCGCGGGATGCGCAACATCTTGCGGCGGCTTCCGGAGTCGCCCTGGAAATCGAGGCGGATCGCCTCCCGGCCGCGCCCGCCCTCGACGGCTTTCGTCAGGCGCCGGCCGGGGAACGCCTCCTCCTTGCCGGCGGCGAGGACTACGAACTGCTCTTCGCCGTTCCGGCCGGCGCCATGCACGGGACGGAGCGGGCATTCGCCGACGCCTTCCATCTCCCGCTCACACGCGTCGGGAGCGCGCGCGAAGGGCGGGGGCTGACCGTGACCGGACGGTCGGATCCGGCGCTCCCCGCCGGGTTCGACCATTTCGAGGTCGGGCGTTGATCAGGACGGCGTTCTTCTACGTCACGCTCGTGCTCTCAACGATCTTCTTCGGGGCCCTCGCGGCCATCGCCGGCCTCGTCGGCGGCGGCCGGGTGTGGATGGATCGGGCCAACCGCGGCTGGGCTCGCTCCGTGCTTGCGGCCGCGGGTGTGCGCGTCACGGTCCACGGCCTCGAGCATCTCCACCCGTCCGGGACCCAGGTCATCGCCGCGAACCACCAGTCGTATTTCGACATCTGGGCGCTCATCGCGGGCCTCCCCGTGTCCGTGCGCTTCATCGCGAAGCGGGAGTTGGCGAACATTCCGATGCTCTCGGTGGGGATGCGTTCCGCGGGGCACGTGCTCATCGACCGCGACCGCGCCCGCAGCGCGAGGGAAACGCTTCGGGAGGCAAGCGACCGGATGGGGGCCGAGCAGTTGACTCTCGTGCTGTTTCCGGAGGGGACCCGGTCGCGTGACGGCCAACTGGGGCGTTTCCTGCGCGGTTCCTTCGCCCTCGCCCTGGAGACGCCGGCGTCCCTGGTTCCCGCGGCGATCGATGGCGGCCGACACGTCTATCCGCCCGGGGCGAAGCGCGTGAGGCCCGGTTCGATCACGGTCCGGCTGGGACCGGCGATTCGACCGGAGGGAGCGGAGCCGGCCGACCGGAGGACGTTGATGCGCAAGACCCGCACCGCGATCGAGGCGATGCTCCCGGAACGGGGATCCGGCGGCGGCGCGTCCGGGTAGCTTGCGGGTCGTCCGCGCGCGACTTGTTCCCGGGCCGCGGGGCCCTATCTTCGGACGCGGGTGGAAGAAGATGCGATCGTCGCGATCGCCGGGGGGAGGGGACACGCCTGCATGAACCGCCCCAAACATCACCGAAGCCGACGCGTTCCGTGACGGCCATCGTCCGGATTGTGGGCCGCGAGATCATCGATTCGCGCGGCAACCCCACGGTCGAGGCCGACGTGCATCTCGAGAGCGGCGCGGTCGGCCGCGCCGCCGTACCGAGCGGCGCATCGACGGGAGAGCACGAAGCGGCCGAACTGCGCGACCCTGACCGCGCCCGCTACGACGGCAAGGGCGTGCTACGTGCGGTCGCGCACGTCAACGGGGAGATCGCGGCCGCGGTGCGAGGCCGCGACGCCTCGGACCAGCGCGGGCTCGACTCCGCGCTCATCGCGCTCGACGGCACGCCGAACAAGGGTCGCCTCGGGGCGAACGCGATCCTTGCGGTCTCCATGGCGGCGGCGCGCGCGGCCGCGGCCTCGGCGGGGACGCCCCTGTTCCGACATCTCGGCGCCGGAGATCCGCGCGTCCTCCCGGTCCCGATGCTGAATATCCTCAACGGGGGCGTGCACGCCAACAACACGGTCGACATACAGGAGTTCATGATTCTGCCGCTCGGCGCGCGGAGTTTCTCCGACGGTCTCAGGGTCGGCGTGGAGGTGTTCCACGCGCTGAAGCGCCGACTGTCGGATGCCGGGTATGCGACCGCCGTCGGGGACGAGGGCGGGGTGGCCCCGGACCTGTCCTCGAACCGCGAGGCTCTGAACCTCATTATGGCCGCGATCGTCGATGCCGGTTACGAGCCCGGAGCGGAGGTCGCGCTCTCTCTCGATTGCGCCGCGTCGGAATTCTACGATGCGAAAGCCGGCGTGTACCGGCTCGAGAGCGCCGGTGAGGCCGGAGAATTCGACGCGCAGGGCCTCGTGTCGCTCTACGAGGACTGGCTTGACGCGTATCCCATCGTCTCGATCGAAGACGGGCTCCACGAAGACGACTGGGAGGGTTGGGCAGCCCTCACGTCCCGGGTCGGAGACCGCGCCCAGCTCGTCGGGGACGACCTCTTCGTGACCAACGTCGATCGTCTGGCGCGCGGCATCGAGGGCGGGACCGGGAACGCGATCCTCATCAAGCTCAATCAGATCGGGACCGTGAGCGAGACGCTGGATGCGATCCGGATGGCCGCGGAGGCGAACTTCGGCGTGGTCATCTCGCACCGCTCGGGGGAGACGTCCGACACGTTCATCGCGGACCTCGCAGTGGCCACGAACGCCGGACAGATCAAGACGGGCAGCGCCTGCCGGTCGGAACGCGTCGCGAAGTACAATCAGTTGCTGCGGATCGAAGAACGGCTCGGACCGAGGGCGACCTATCCGGGGTCCGCCGTGTACGGAGGCCGATGATGGCGGAGGCGGCCAACCGTCGGCTCACGCGGACCATCACGTTCATCGCCCTGATCGGAGCGGGTTACTACTGGATGGTGGGCGGAGAATACACGCGGGCGGGCCTGGTCCGGCTCGAGAGGGAGATCGAGTCGCGGAGGGCGGAGATGACGGTGCGCGAAGACGAACTCGCGTCGATTCGGGCCTGGGGCGACAGTCTCGTGTCGAACTCCTGGGCGATCGAGCGCGTCGCGCGGGAACGGTACGGGTTCGTCCGTCCCCGAGAGATCCTGGTGCGGTTCGTCGAGTTGGGCGACCTTGAGGATCCGCCTTTCGTGACGCCCCCGCAGGCGAACGTGCCCTAGCGTCGTACCGGTCGGATACGTCGGGGCGGGCGGCTTGCCCCGCGCGCCACGACGTGTAGGATAGCGGACCCACAAGCATGGCAGGGTAGCTCAGCCTGGTAGAGCAAGGGACTCATAAGCCCTGGGTCGGGGGTTCAAATCCCCCCCCTGCCACTCGATATGGCGGCGCAACACGAACTCGGAGCCGGGCCCGTTCGGGCCCTTGTACGGTTCTCCGGCGAGCTCTCGACCAAGGCGCGCCGGACGCGGTCGCGCTTCCAGAATCGGCTCGCGGCCAACCTGCGCGACGCGTTCGATGCCGAGGGGATCGACGCCGTGCTCCAGTCCGGCTGGAGCCGCTTCCACATCGAGGGCCCGGATCCGGCCTTTCTCGACCCGCTCCTGCGGACCTTCGGTGTGTCCAGTTGTTCCGTGCTGGCCGGCGAGTGCGAGGCGGACTTCGACACGATCGTCGCCACGGGCACGGCCCTCTTCGCCAAGTCCGTGCGTGGCCGGAGCTATGCGGTGCGGGCGCGCCGCTCCGGTTCCCACGGCTTTTCCTCCTCGGATATCCAACAGCGCCTGGGGGCGGCCCTCAACCCCGGGGCCACCGTCGACCTCGGAGATCCGGACATCACCGTGTTCGTCGAGGTTCGCGATGACCGGGTTTTCTTCCACGAGGACAGGATTCCGGGACCGTCGGGCCTGCCGCTCGGAGTCCAGGGACACGCGCTCGGTCTCATCTCCGGCGGCTTCGATTCGGCCGTCGCCGCCTGGATGGCGCTGCGCCGGGGGATTCGGCTCGACTACGTCTTCTGCAATCTCGGCGGGAGCGCGTACGAGCGGATGGTCGTGGAGGTGACGAAGGTGCTGGCGGACCGCTGGAGCTACGGGACGCGGCCCCGGCTGCATGTGCTCGAGTTCGGCCCGGTCGTCGAGGCGATGCGGGCCCGCGCCAAGCCCGCATACCTCCAGGTCGTCCTCAAGCGGATGATGTATCGGGCGGCCGCGGAGATCGGGGAGCGCATCGGGGCCGAGGCGATCGTCACGGGCGAGTCGGTCGGGCAGGTCTCCTCGCAGACGCTCAGCAATCTCCGAGCGATCGAGAACGCCTCCTCCCTTCCGGTGCTCCGGCCCCTGCTCGGATTCCACAAGGAGGAGATCCTCGACCGGGCGCGGGAGATCGGCACCCACGACCTGTCCGCCCGGGTGCGCGAGTACTGCGACCTCGTGCCGCACCGACCGGTCACCGCGTCGTCGCCGGAGGCCGCCGAGACGCAGGAGTCGGCCGTGGGTTTCGAGGAACTGGTCGAGGCGGTCGCCGGCGCGACCGTGCACGATGTGCGGGCGCTGCGCCCGGAATCGATGGTCGGAGCGTCCCTGTACGTGACGGAGGTGCCCGACGGAGCGGTCATCCTCGACACCCGCTCCAGCGCCGCGTTCGAGGCCTGGCACTGGCCGGGCGCGACCCTCCGCGATCTGCCGCAACTCGAGCGGGGCTTCGGCGAACTCGATCGCGACGCGACGTACGTGCTCTGCTGTACCGAGGGCGTGCGAACGGCCTACCTGGCCGAGGTCATGCAACGCGCGGGATACGAGGCCTACTCGTTCCTCGGCGGGGCGCCCCGCATGCGGCGCTTCGCTCGAGGCCGGACGGGAATCGACTGATCGCGGCCTGCTTTGACACTCCTGCCCATGCGGGGCGAGCTTGGGCCGCATGAGCGGGGAGAAGAGCGGCGTGACGGCGGCCCTGGAGACGGTGCTGCAGGAGGGGGAAGTGCCGGCCCATGTCGCCGTCATCATGGATGGCAACGGACGCTGGGCCAGACGGCGCGGTCTGCCGAGATGGGAGGGGCACCGCGCGGGCATGACGGCCGTGCGCGAGACGATCGAGGGGGCGGTGGAGGCCGGCGTGGCCCATCTCACTTTGTACGCCTTCTCGGATGAGAACTGGTTTCGGCCTTCCATGGAGGTGGAAGCGCTGATGACGCTCCTCCAGGAGTATGTGAGGAGCCAGCGCGAAGCTCTGGTCGGTCACGGAGTCCGGGTCACGGTGTTCGGCGACCGGCTGCGGCTTCCGGAAGAGGCCCGGCAGGCGATCTCCGAACTCGAGGCGTCAACGGAGGGCGGGACGGTGCTGGAAGTGCACCTCGCCATCAGCTACGGGTCGCGGGCGGAACTCGCGGGGGTGGCGCGCACGCTCGCACAGCGTTGCCTGGAGGGCGAGTTGGCCCCGGAGGAGATCGACGCCGAACTCTTCGCGGCCGAACTTCTGACGAGGGACTGGCCGGATCCCGACCTTTTGGTCCGGACCTCGGGGGAGCAGCGCATTTCCAACTTCCTCCTCTGGCAGCTCGCGTACGCGGAACTCTTCGTGACGGACGTGCTGTGGCCCGACTTCACCCGGGGGCATTTCTTCGGCGCGCTCGTCGATTACCGGCGCCGGGAGCGGAGGTTCGGGCTGGTGAAGACGTGAGCCGGCCGGGTCCTGCATGAGCCCCAACTTCCGCAAGAGACTCGCCGTCGCCGGTGTCGGGGTCCCCCTCTGCGCGCTGGTGACCTACGCCGGCGGGGTGGTCTTCGTCACCGGGCTGGGCGCGGCGGCCGCGCTCGGTTACCGGGAGTTCGCGGCGATGATGCGCGGCACCGGGACGCGGGTCCTCACGCTGCCGGGAGCCGTGGCCGCGTTTCTCTTTCCGTTCGTCGTCCTCGCGGGCGGTCTCGAGGGCGGCGGATTCTTTGCGGCGAGCCTGATGCTCGCGTTCCCGGCGCTCGCGCTCGTGACCGTCGACCTCTCGGAGCGGCCGATCCGGGCCGCCGCCTGTACGACGTTCGGCGTCTTCTACGTGGGGGGGCTGCTCGCGTTGGGCCTCCCCCTGCGCGAAGGCGGGCCCCTGCTTCCGGCCGGCGGCGATGCGGTCGCAGGGCGGATGGCCGGCACGCTCATCTTCTTCTTTCCGGTCGTCATCACGTGGCTGGCCGACACCGCGGCGTACCTCGGCGGGCGAGCGCTCGGGAAACGCCCGCTCGCGCCGCGCCTGAGCCCGAACAAGACGGTGGCGGGAGCCGTGTGTGCGCTGCTCGCGGGCCTCGCCGCCGCCGTCCTCTATCCGCGCTTCCTTCTTCCGGAGATCTGGACGCCGAACCTCGTTTCGACACTGGCCTTCGGGCTGGTCGTGGCGGGGCTGGCGATCGTCGGGGATCTTGCGGAGTCCGCCCTCAAGCGCGAGTGCGGCGTGAAGGACTCATCGCAAATGCTTCCGGGGCACGGGGGCATGCTCGACCGGCTCGATTCCGTCCTGTGGGCGGTCCCGGCCGCGTTCCTCTTCCTCTTCCTCTTCGTGTGACGGCCGCCGGAGGCGGACCGGGTTTCCCTGAGGCCGGCGCTTGAAGAACGTCGCCATCCTGGGCGCCACGGGATCCGTCGGCGCGGGCACGCTCGAGGTGATCCGCCGCCACCCTTCCCGGTTTCGCGCCGCCGTCCTGACGGCGAACCGTCGCTGGGAGGCGCTGGACGCGCTCGCGCTCGACCTGGACCCCGATCTGGTCGTGCTCGGGACCCCGCCCCCGGCCGGCTTCGCGCCGCAATGGGCCGGAGAATGGCGGTTTGGCGCCGATGCGCTCGCGGACGCCGCCGGGTCGCCCGGGAGCGATATCGTGCTCAATGCGATCGTCGGGTTCGCCGGACTCGACGCGACGCTGGCGGCGCTTGCAGCGGGGAAGCGGCTGGCCCTCGCCAACAAGGAATCGCTCGTGGCGGGAGGAGACCTCGTGATGCGGGCGCTGCGCGGCGGAGGAGGCGAACTCCTGCCGGTGGACAGCGAACACTCCGCCGTCCACCAGTGTCTGGCCGGTCGTCCGGTTTCGGAGGTCGCGCGGGTCACCCTCACGGCTTCGGGCGGCCCTTTCCGCGAGTGGCCGGCTCGGCGACTCGCCACCGTCACGCCGGCCGATGCCCTGCGTCATCCCACGTGGTCGATGGGGGCCAAGATCACCATCGACTCCGCCACGCTGGCGAACAAGGCGCTCGAGGTCATTGAGGCGCACACGTTGTTCGACCTCCCCTATGAGCGCATCGAGGTCGTCGTGCATCCCACATCGATCGTCCATTCCCTCGTCGAATTCAGGGACGGTTCCTCGCTTGCCCAACTGGGCCGGCCCTCGATGGAGATTCCGATCCTGTGGGCGCTCGGCTACCCGGACCGGCTGGACGACGCGCGTCGGGAGACGGGGTTCGACCCCGTGCGGGACGGCCCGCTGGAGTTCGAACCGGTGCGGGAGGAGGATTTCCCCCTCTTTGGCGCGGGGGTCGCGGCGGGAAAGGCGGGAGGCGAGTTTCCGGTGGCCTTCAACGCGGCCAACGAGGTCGCGGTCGAGAGGTTCCTCTCCGGGGACGTCGGCTTCAGGGAACTCGCCGAGGTCGTGCTTCGTACACTGGAACGGTTCTCGTCGCGCGCCATCGAATCGGTGGAGGATGCGCGGCGCGTCGACACCCGGGCGCGCGCCATCGCCCGCGACCCACACGGGGAGCCCAAGTCGGGAGACGCTGAGTGATCGTAACGATTCTGGTAACCATCCTTGTTCTGGGCGTGCTCATTTTCGTGCACGAACTGGGGCATTTCGCCGCTGCGAAGAGCGTCGGGATCGACGTGCCGCGGTTTTCGATCGGCCTGGGCCCGAAGATGGTGGGGTTCCGGCGCGGTGAAACGGAGTACGTCCTCTCATGGATCCCGCTCGGCGGCTACGTCAAAATGGCGGGGATGGCGGACGAGGAAGTGACGTCGACACTCGAGGGCGGGGGCGACCCGGAGAAGGCGGCGCGCAGCGAAGCGAGGCCCGGGCCCGGAGATTTCGACGGCAAGCCGCTGTGGGCGCGCGTCTTCGCCATCTCGGCCGGCGTCATCATGAACTGGCTGTTCGCGGTCGTCGCCTTCGCGGCGGTCGCGATGGGGCGGGGCGTGCTCGAGCCGCGGATCGGCGAGGTCGCACCCGGGTCGCCCGCCGCGGAGGCGGGCCTCCGGGCCGAGGATCTGATCCGGCGCGTGGATGGCGCCGCGGTGCACGACCCCGGCCAGGTGACGATGCGGATCGAGCGCCGGGCGGGCGAATCCATCGACATCGTCGTGGAGCGGGGAGGGGAGCAACTCACCTTCGTCGCGACGCCCGAAGCGGTCGAGCAATACTCGGATCTCACGGGAGACTCGAGGACGGTCGGTCGCGTCGGGATCACCGTCGGCGCCGAGAGTGGTCGAGCGGGCCCCGTCGCGGCGCTCGGGCGCGGGTGGTCGAACACGACCTACTGGGGCGGCGCCGTCCTTCAGTTCCTGGGGGATCTGGTCACGGGACGAAGTTCGGCGCGAGAGGTCGGCGGCCCCATTCTGATCGGGGAGATTTCCGGCCGCGCCGCGCGCGCGGGGTTCTGGGAGCTCCTGAGTTTCATGGCGATCATCAGCGTCAATCTCGCCATCTTCAATTTGCTGCCGATTCCCGTGCTCGACGGGGGCCACCTGCTCTTCCTGGGGATCGAGGCGATCCGCGGCCGGGCGCTCAGCGTCGAGGCGCGCATGCGGTTCACCACGGTGGGGATGGTCTTCGTCCTGGCGCTCATGGTGTGGGCCGTGGGGAACGATGTGCTGAGGGTGATTCTCAGATAGAGAGTCAGATAGAGAGCGAGAGTTGCTCTGCGTCGCCGCGCGCCCGCGCGAGGGCGACCACGTCGTAACGGGGGCTGGGCTCCGCCTGCGCCGCGGCGTCCAGTAATCCATCGTATCCCGCCGGCGCGAGCCCTTCCGCGACGCTCTCCAGGGCGAGTTCCCGGTCGTTGCACTCGTGACTCAGGTGGGCGAGCAGGATCCCTCCCAGCCCCGGGTGGGCGAGTTCGCGCGCCAACTCGGCCGCGTGGCGGTTGGAGAGGTGTCCCCGGCTACCCCCGATCCGCTGCTTGACTCGCCAGGGATAGGAAGCCGCCCGGAGACGGTGCTCGTCGTGGTTCGCTTCCATGATGAGAAAGGCGCACTCCCGGAGCGCCACGCGGACGGGTGTCGTCGGTCTCCCGAGATCCGTCGCAATCCCCACTCGCAGGCCCGTGGGTCGGTGCAGGACCGTGACGGCGACGGGTTTCGCGGCGTCGTGCGCGGTGGGGGCGGTCTCGATCGCGAGGTCGCCGACCTCGAGTCCGGTGAGCGGCAGGTCGCCGCATCGCTCCTGCCCGCGCAGGAGAGAAGCGCAGGCGCGGCGAGTGGGCGGGTTCATCGCGAGGGGCCAGCCCCAGCGGCGCGCTCCGATGCCGATCCCCGCGGCGTGATCCCGGTGCTCGTGCGTGACGACGACGAGGTCGATGGTTTCGGGCTCGACGTCGAGTTCGGCGAGTCGGCGGGCAAGCTGAACCCCCGAGAACCCCGCATCGACGAGTACGCGGGCGCGGTCGCCCTCCACCAGAAAGGCGTTGCCGCGGCTTCCCGAGCCCAGCGACGCGACGGACAGGCTCACGAGCGGCAGGCCTCGTCCCAGACATCGCCCAGCCAGTTCCGGAACTCCGGGGTCCCCTCGAGTCCCCGGCGCTCGACGACCCGGGCGGCCGTGGAAAGGAAGTCACCGCGACGGTGCGGCTCCGTGTTCCGGCCTCCGCCCCACGAGAAGGGCTCCACCCAGCGAGGCGGCGGCTCCGCGCCGAACAGGCTCGAGCCGGCGCCGACGACGGCGCCGGTCTCGAGTCGGGTGCCGACGCCGGTCTTCACGTGATCGCCGAGCAGGCAGCCGAACTTCAGGAGTCCGGTGTCCCGCCGCGCGCCGGGCGGCCCCACGCGGATCGACCCGTAGGTGTGTTTGAGATCGCTGGTCACCGTTCCCGCGCCGAGGTTGACCCAGCAGCCGAGGTACGCGTGTCCGAGAAACCCGTCGTGCGCCTTGTTCGAATAGCCCAGCGTCGTCACGTGGTCGACCTCGCCCCGCACGCGGGAGCCGGGGCCCCCGGAAAAGCGCGAGATGTGGCCGCCGAGGAGTTGTGAGCCGGCGCCCGCGTAGAGCGGCCCGCCGAGGCGGGTGCCTGAGCGGACCTGGACGCCGGGACCGAGTTCGATCGGGCCCTCGCGCGCATCGAAGAGCACGCCGGGTTCCACGCGCGCCCCCTCGCCCAGGTGGATCGGGGCGTCGCCGAGGCGCCAGCAACCGTCCGGCGGCGCCGACGCCTCCGCGCCCGGGACGGCCGTCAGGTCGGCGGCGAGCCGGTCGGGTCCGGCGGCCACAAGGTCCCAGGGGTCACGCAGCCAAGCCCCGGGTACCTCGTGGTCCGGCAACCCGGGCCGGGGCCGGGGAGCGGCGAACCAGTCCGCTTGCGGCGGCTCTGCGCCGGCGCCCGGGCGGACGCCCGCCAGCCGGTCGGCGACCCAGAGGTTGGCGGGCGCGTCGTTCCACGCCGCTTCGAGTGACGGCACGGCCCGGGCGTTCCACACGGTACAGGGAGTGGACAGCCCGCCCGCGTCCAGGCAGCGCGGCGCTCCCGGCTCCGCGTACCGGTGCAGCCAGGGGCGCGTCACATGACCGGCCACGCGCGTTCGCGCGACCCGTTCCAGCCGCTCGCGCAACGTCCAGCGGCCGAAGACGAGTTCGCCGCACGGCCGGGTGAGCGCAAAAGGCGCCCAGCCGCCCGCCCGCTCGTCGTCGAACATGACCAGCGTCGTCAACGCGGCGGTTCGGAAGTGGAGGAATCCGTGTCGACCTGTTCCAGACGGGCGTCGAGTCTCGCGGCCTCGTCGCGCGGCATCACGAGAAGTTCCCCGTTCGCCTCCACGATGACGAGACCCGACACCCCGATGACCGTGGCCCGGCGGGACTCCGTCCACACGACGTTGTCCGCCGCGTCAAGGAGGCGGGCCGAGCCGACCGACGCGTTCCCGGCCTCGTCCAGCTCCCGGGAGCGGAGGAGTGCGCTCCACACGCCGAGGTCGTCCCAGGCGAATCGCGCCTCCACGGTGGCCACACGCTCGGCTCGCTCCATCACGCAGACATCGATCGCGACCGGCTCGGCACGGGCGAAGAAGCCCTCCGCATCGCCGCGTTCGAGGGCCGGCCACGCCGCCGCGAGTTCGTGCGCGCCGCGTCGGGCGGCCTCGAGCAGATCGGCCGCCCGCCACACGAAGATGCCGGAGTTCCACAGGAAGCGTCCCGACTTCAGGTATTTTCGGGCCGCGGCGGGATCCGGCTTCTCCACAAAGCGCCGCACCTCCCGGGCGCCGGACGCGGTCTCTCGCCCCGTCTCCACGTACCCGAATCCGGTCTCGGGGCGGTCCGGCCGCACGCCGACGCAGCACAGGTATCCTTCTCGCGCCGCCCGGAGGGCCGACTGCAGCGTCTCCCTGAGCGCCTCGACGGGTTCGATGCGGTGGTCCGCGTGCATCGAGATCATCAGGGCGCCCGGCTGAGCCCGCTCGATCTCCGAAGCCGCCCAGACGAGGGCCGGTCCCGTTCCGCGCGCCTTCGGTTCGACGAGCGCATCGACACCCGCCGCATCCAGGCTCGGGCGCATGAGTTCCACCAGGCGTTCGGCCGCGACGACCCGGACGCGCGGGGCGCCGACCAGGGCGACGGCACGAGCGAGCGTATCGTCGATGAGGGGGTCGGGACCGGCGAGGGGCAGGAACTGCTTGGGACGGGCCGGGGTCGAGGCGGGCCAGAACCGGCGGCCGATCCCGCCCGCGAGGACCGCGCAGTACGCCTCGAGGTGCACCGACAGAGCCTCCCTCCCGTCCTCCGAACCGCCCTTCGCGCGCGCGGGCTCTTTCCCGCCGCGGGCCGGCCGCGACGCGGCCAAGCTACGGACGCCGCGAGCGGCGCGCCACGTTGCCGGCCCGCCCCGTCGATCCCGCTTCCTCCGGGCCTTTTTTCTTGCCCGAGTCCTCCCCGGGCGACAGTATTCGCGCCATGCTCCCCCGACACCGAATCTGTCTGCCCGCACGGCTCGGAGCGCTGATCCTCGCGCTCGCGGCGACCGCCTGCGACGATCCGTTCGATGCCTTCCTCGGCGATGTTCCGCTCACGCCGACGGAGGTCACGCTGTATGACTACGTGACGGGTCGCCTCGAAGACCCTCCGGCTTTCGACATCGTACTCGCGGTTCCCGCTCGCATCGACCAGACGCTGAACTGGGATTTCCTCTTTCAGATCCGGGAGGGAGCGGCGGAACTCGTCCCCTTCTCGGCGGTCGCGGACAGCGTAACGGACTCGGGCCTGCAGGTAACCGGCGAACGCTTCGACGCCGTGCTCGAGGCCCCGGAGGACGGGTACACCCTGAACGCACCCCTCGCAGTCCAGCCGGGCGACGTGCTCATCGCCCGCAGTCGCGTCGACCCGAACAATTTTCTCGCCTGCAGCCGCTATGCCAAGTTACAGGTTCTCGCCATCGATCCCGACGCGGGAACGATCACCTTCCGCCACCTGGTGAACCCGAACTGCGGAGACGTCGTCCTCGAACCGGGGACGCACGGTTCGCTGTGACGCCCTGTCCGGCCGATCCCGCCCCCCAGCGACATGCTTGACCTCAGAACCCTCCGCGACGACCCCGAACTCGTCCGCGATGCCATGCGGAAACGCGGCGACGAGCACGCGGAGGGACTCGTGGAGGAGACGCTGCGGGCGGATGAGATCCGCCGAGGCCTGATCCGGGAAGTGGAAGTCCTCAAGGCCGAGCGGAACACGGCGTCGAAGGCGATCGGCGCCGCGAAGGGCAGGGGAGAGGACGCATCGTCGGAGATCGAGGCCATGCGCCGCGTCGCGGCCCGGATCAAGGCCCTCGACGCGGACCTCGCGCGCACCGAGGCGGAACTGCGCGATCACCTCTTGCAGATCCCGAACATCCCCGATCCCCGCGTCCCGCCCGGCGAGGAAGGGGAAGGGCCGACGGTCGCGGAATGGGGCGCCCCGCGGGAGGAGGAGGCGCCGCCGCACTGGATCCTCGGGGCCACGCACGGCTATACGGATCCCGGCGGCTCCGCGATGCCCGGAGGACGGACGCCGTCGCTGGATATCGAGCGCGGGGCGAAGATCGCGGGCTCCGGCTTTCCGCTTCTCGTCGGGGGCGGCGCCCGTCTCAGCCGTGCGCTCGTTCAGTTCATGCTGGACCTCCACGTCCGCGAGCACGGATACCTGGAGGTGCTGCCTCCCCTCGTCGTCTCACGGGAATCGATGATGGGGACCGGGCACATCCCCAAGTTCGAGGACGACGCTTACCGGACGGACCCCGACGACCTCTTCCTGGTGCCGACGGCCGAGGTGCCGCTCACGAATCTGCACCGGGATGAGATCCTCTCCGGCGATGACCTGCCGCTCGCGTACGTCGCGCACACGCCCTGCTTTCGGCGTGAGGCCGGCGCGGCGGGCCGCGATACGCGCGGGCTCCTGCGGGTTCATCAGTTCGACAAGGTGGAGATCGTCCGCATCTGCCGGCCCGGGGAGTCGGAGGCGCAGCTGGAGCTTCTGACCCGCCACGCGGAGCGCGTGCTCGAGCTTCTGGAGGTCCCGTACCGCCGGGTCCTGCTTCCGCTCGGGGATCTCGGATTCGCGAACGCGATCACGTACGACCTGGAGATCTGGGCTCCCGGCGTCGAGGCATGGCTCGAGGTGTCCAGCTGTTCGTCGTACGGAGACTTTCAGGCGCGGCGCTCCGCCATCCGCTTCCGGCCCGAGCGCGGGGGCCGCCCCGCCCATGTGCACACGCTGAACGGTTCGGCGCTGGCCCTCGCCCGGCTCATCGTGGTGTTGCTCGAGACGGGCTTCCGCGAGGGTGAGGGGATCCTGCTGCCGGAGGTGCTTCACTCCTATCTCGGGTTCGAGCGGCTCGAGCTCTGCCGGTGATCCGGCTCTGGAACCGGCGCGGCGGCGCGCTTCTGCTCGCGGTTCTGTCCACGGGCGTGCTCGTCTCGTCCGCCATCTTCTCGCGCCAGCAGGCGGAGGAACGCCGGCTCGACGCCGCGGTCCTCGGGCAGCTGATGGCGGTCAGCACGGCGGCCGCGGCGGGTAACCTCACGGTCGAGGAACAGAACGAACTCTGGAATCAGGCCTCACAGCAGGTGGGCGCCCAGGTCCGGCGGCTCCGCATCCCCATCGTGATCACCGACACGCTGGGCAACCCGAGCAGCTCCGCGCACCTGCCCGACGACTTCCCGCTCGGTCCGACCGGCGACCCGGACGACCAGGCGCTGCGCGAATTCGTGGCCGAACTCGACGCGCTGAGGCCGCCCTTCGAGGCGCCCGGCCTGCAGGTCCACTTCGGCGATCCCGAGTTCACGAGTCGCCTCCGCCTGATCCCGTGGCTGCAGGCGGCCTCGCTCCTCGTCATCCTCGGCAGCGGCGGCTGGCTCCTCTTCCTCTCCTTCCGGAGCGAGCGGGAGCGCATCTGGTCCGCCATGGCCAGGGAATCGGCGCATCAGATGGGTACTCCGCTCAGTTCGCTGGTAGGCTGGCTGGAGGTGCTCGAGACCCGGCCGCGCCCCCGGGGGTCGGAGGTGGGGCAGCCGGACCTCATCGACGAGATGGCGGCGGACGTGACGCGCCTGCAGAAAGTCTCCCACCGCTTCGAACTCATCGGGCACAAGCCGACGCTCGAGCCCATGTCCGTGCGCGCCACGGCCCTGCAGCTGCGGCAGTACTTCGAGGCCCGCCTCCCCACGCTCTCCCGTACCGGCAAGATCGAGATCGCGGTGGAGATGGATACCGAGTCACCGGAAGTGCTGGGCAATGCGACGCTCCTGGAGTGGGCCTTCGAGAACCTGATCAAGAACGCGATCGACGCGCTGGCCCCGGACGGCGGACGGATCGTGATCTCCTACCTCGGCCCGAACGGCAAGCGTTCCGTGTTCCGGGTGCTCGACACCGGACCGGGGATTCCTCCCGCGCTCCGCGACAAGATCTTCAACATCGGCGTCACGACGAAGAAGCATGGCTGGGGCGTCGGCCTGTCCCTCGTGCGGCGCATCATCGAAGACATGCACGATGGCTCCATCCGCCTCGAGGATACGGGGCGGGGCGCGAGCTTCCGGATCGAACTCCCGCGCCACCGTCCCGGGACACGGGGGACGTGAGGGGACTCCGCCTCAACCCGGAGCAGCGGGACGCGGTCGAACACGGCGAAGGGCCGCTGCTGATCCTTGCGGGCGCGGGCTCCGGCAAGACACGGGTGCTCACGGCGCGGGCCGCCCGCCTCATCGAGCAGGGGCTCGAGCCGACGCGCCTCCTCGCCGTCACCTTCACGAACAAGGCCGCCGGCGAGATGCGGGAACGGATCGAGGGGCTCATCGGCCGTTCCACGCGGGGACTGTGGATCGGCACGTTCCACTCGATCGCCGCGCGCATCCTTCGCATGGAGGCTCCGCACACCTCCCGCACGCGTGCCTTCACGATTTATGACGAGGATGACTCCATCCGCACGCTCAAGGATGTGATGGAGTCGGCGGGCTACGACCCCAGGCGCTGGGCGCCCCGAGCCCTGCGCGGCCGGATCTCCAGTGCGAAGAACGCCCTCATGGGTCCCGCCGAGTACGAGTCCGAGGCCTTCGACCTGCTCGCGGAGGTCGTGGCGAAGGCCTATCCCGCGTACCAGCGCGAACTCACGCGGCGCAACGCCTACGACTTCGACGACCTCCTCTTCGAGACGGTGCGCCTGCTGGAGACGGTGGATGGCGTGAAGGATCGCCACGCCGCGCGCTTCGCCCACGTGCTCGTGGACGAATACCAGGACACGAACCACGCCCAGTACCGGATGGTGAAGGCGCTGGCTTCGAAACACGGGAACCTGTGTGTGGTGGGGGATGACGACCAGGCCGTGTACGGATGGCGCGGGGCGGACATCCGGAACATCCTCGACTTCGAGGCCGACTTCCGGGGCGCGCACGTCGTGCGGCTGGAGCGCAACTATCGCTCGACGGGGTCCATCCTCGAGGTCGCGAACGCCGTGATCTGCCGGAACCTCGCGAGGAAGCCGAAGCGGCTGCACACGGAGCGGGAGGCCGGCGATCCGATCGAGGTCGTCCGCTGCGATGACGAGCGGGCGGAGGCGGCGTGGGTGTCGTCACAGATCGAGGCCGGCCGCGGCACGCGGGGGCTGAACGAGTTCGCCGTGCTGTACCGGACGAACGCCCAGTCGCGGGCCTTCGAGGAGGCGTTCCGGCGTTCCGGCATCCCGTACCGGATCGTGGGCGGCGTGCCGTTCTACGAGCGTCGCGAGGTGAAGGACGTCATTGCCTACCTGCGGCTCCTCGTGAATCCCGCGGACGACGTCGCCTTCCTGCGTGCCGTGGGGTGGCCGAGGCGCGGGGTCGGAGCGAAGAGCCTGGAGCGGTTGGGGGAACTCGCTCGCGCGGGCGACGACGCGGGCGAAGCCATCGAGCCCCTCGCCCTGGTCGCGGCGCGGGCGCGGCACGAGGACGGCCTCCCGAGGGCGGCGGCGCGCGGCCTGAGGCGGTTCGCGGACGGACTCGCCGACGTGCGGGCTTCGCTCCCGGCCTCCAGCGCCCGGGAAGCACTCGAGGCCTGCGTGGCGACCTTCGGCCTGGCCACGGCGCTGGCCGAGGAGGAGGACGGCGCGGACCGCCTCGAGAACGTGAGCGAACTGTTCGCGGCAGCGGAGGCGTTCGAGCGCGAGGATGTGGAGGACCCCGACGACGAGGCCACGGACCTCGAGTTGTTCCTGCAGTCCGTTTCGCTGCGTTCAGACCTCGATGAGGCGGACTTCGATGGTGAGGCGGTGACGATGATCACGCTGCACAACGCGAAGGGACTCGAGTTTCCGGTGGTCTTCCTGGGCGGGCTGGAGGAAGGCCTCTTTCCTCTCTCGAGGGCGATGGAGACGCCGGGCGGGCTGGAGGAAGAACGGCGTCTGTTCTACGTGGGAGTGACGCGTGCGATGGACCGGCTGAGTCTGACGTACGCGGACCGCCGCTGGCGGGCGGGGATGGCGAGCCACTCCGCCCCCTCGAGCTTCATCGATGAACTCCCGGAAGAACACGTGCTCCCGCGGCTTGCGGCCCCGCGCTGGCGTCGGCGGCATGCCCGGGACGTCCGTCGGCCCGGCGGGCGCCGGCCGGGGGGAGGGGAGGGAAGGTCCGTGACCGGGGATGCGGGCCGCCGGGCCGGCGCGGTGGAGCCCGACCGCTCCTTCACCTGGCAGAGGGGGGCGAACCGTGGATCGAGCGAGACCGGCGGCGCCCGCGGCTCCGGCGCGGCTGGACGGTCGGCGCCTCCGGGCGAACTCGAGTATGACTACGACGACTCGCAGGTGCCGCTCGCGCTGACCCCGGGGGTACGGGTGGTACATCCACGCTTCGGGGCAGGCGAGGTGCTGCAGGTGCACGGCTTCGGAAGGGAGGCCAAGGCCGACATCGCGTTCGAGACGGTCGGCCGGAAGAAAGTCGTCGTGGCGTACGCCGGATTGCGCCCGGCCTAGCAGCCCGCGGCGATCACTCTCCGCCGCGGTCCCCCAGCGCCCGAACCATCCGCTTCGCGGTCGAAACGTTGTCCTTGCCGCGCCGGAGTCCGCGCAGCAGAGAGGCCGTCGTGACGAACGTCTCCTCGGCCTCCTCCTGGACGACCGCGAGCAGCGCCGCGACCTCCACGACCCGCTCCTCCACCAGATCCACCATGCGGCCGGTGGAGTCGCTCGCGCTCTTCAGCGCCTGTCCCACGCCGTCCGCGTCGTCCCGCAGGCGTGCCGCGATGCGTCGGGCCTGGTCGCTCGCCTGTTCGACGTTGTGCAGCACCGGTTTGAGGCGGTCGCTCAGATCGGTGACCGTGCCCGAGATCTGCCCCAGCGGCTGCCGGATGTCGTGCAACAGGCGGATCGCCCGCAGAAGGACGATGAGCATCGCCAGCGCGACGACGAGCCAAACCGCCATCCCGGCGACGACCGCGATCTCGTATGTGGTCACTGCGGCTCCCTCGGAGGACGATCGGAAGGATTACGGGAGGAGAGTATAGGTCTGGTTCCCATGGGGCTCAACCTGCGCTCAACCTGCGCTCGACCTGCGCTCGACCTGCGCTCAGCCGGCGCTCAACGGGGGCTCAACCGTCCTTGCCGCGACGTTTGCCCCCCTTCGTCCGCCGGCCAGTGTGGTGTCGCAGAAATCCCACGGCCATTCGAGCGCCGATGCATCCGCCCCTGCGGCGTTGCTCCTCCTCGCAATAGCTCTGCTATGCGAGATAGCAGAGCTATTCCTCGTCGGAGCGCCTTGCAGTACTCGGCGCCTCGACGCTCTCGGTGGCTCGCGGACTTCCGCGAAACCACACTAGTTTGGCGCGCGGCGCCGGCGAGGCCGGATGCGGGGAACGGGTGGGAGGAGGCGCGGATGTACTATCGGATCGAGGGTGGAAACGAGCTGAGTGGCGTGTTCACGCCGGTCGGCAACAAGAACGCCGCCCTCCCGATTCTGGCCGCCACGCTCCTCACGCACGAGCCGGTGCGAATCGAGAACGTCCCGCGCATCACCGACGTGGAGACGCTGCTCGACCTCCTCCGCAGTCTCGGCGTCGAGGGTGGCTGGACGGCGCCGGGCGTGCTCGAACTCGACGCCGCCGGCGTGAACCCGCGGGCGATCCCCGACGCGGATCTGGCCGGCCGCATCCGCGGATCGGTGCTGCTCGCCGGTCCCTTGCTCGCCCGGATGGGGTCGTGCCAGCTCCCGCACCCCGGCGGTGACTTCATCGGGCGCCGCCGGCTGGACACCCACATGCTCGCGTTGCGCGCGCTGGGCGCGACCGTCGATGTCGGAGACCGGTACGTCCTGCGCGCTCCCGGTCTCCGCGGCGCTTCCATTTTTCTCGACGAGCCCTCGGTGACCGGGACGGAGAACGCCGTGCTCGCGGCGTCGACGGCGAGGGGCACGACGGAACTGCGCAACGCCGCCACGGAACCCCACGTGCAGGATCTGTGCCGCTTTCTCGTCACGCTCGGCGCTCGCATCGACGGCATCGGAACCTCGCGGCTCGTCATCGAAGGCGTGGAAACGCTCGGAGGCGGGACGTTCCGGATCGGGTCGGATCACATTGAGATCGGCAGCGTGATCGGCCTTGCGGCGGCGACGGGGTCGACGCTCGGGATCGCCGAAGTGGATCCGGCCCACTTCGACCCCCTGCGCGTCGGATTCCGACGCCTCGGCCTTGAATTCGCGTGGCGCGACGACCTGCTCGTCGTGCGCGGCGGGGGAGAACTCGAGATCCAGCCCGACCTCGGCGGCCAGATTCCCAAGATCGATGACGGACCCTGGCCCGCCTTTCCCGCGGATCTGATCAGCATCGCGCTGGTGGCCGCGAGCCAGTGCCGCGGCACCGTCCTCATCCACGAGAAGATGTTCGAGTCGCGGATGTTCTTCGTCGACAAGGTGATCGCCATGGGCGCCCGCATCGTCCTCTGCGATCCGCACCGGGCCGTCGTCGTGGGACCTTCGCCGCTGCGCGGGGCGACCCTCGAGAGTCCCGATATCCGGGCCGGCATGGCGCTCCTTATCGCGGCGCTTGCGGCGGAAGGGATGAGTCGCGTGCACAACATCGGGCAGATCGAGCGCGGCTACGAGCGCATCGACGAACGCCTCGCGTCGCTGGGTGCCCGCATCGAACGCGTGGGGCCGGAAGGCGCATGACCGAGGTCGCGGAGACCCGGAAGGATGGCTTGCTGCGGTTGTCGCAGTGGGAATCGCTCGATCCGACCCTCGTGTGCGGTATCACGACCACTGAGCGCGGAGACCTCGCGGCCCCGGAGGCCTCCCCGGAGCGCGTGGCCGCGGTCTACACCGATCTGGCCCGGGAGCTGGGCTTCCGCCACGTCTCGGTGCCGACCCAGGTCCACGGCACGGACCTCCGGGAGATCCCGGCCGCGCCCGCCCCCGATCCGGAGGCTTGCACCTGCACCGTCCACCGGGCAGGTCGCGTGGACGGCCAACTCGCCGACGGGCCCGGGTGGCTGCTGGTCGCGACGGCGGCCGATTGCGTGCCCGTGTACCTGTGGTCCCGCGAACTCGGGCGCGTCGGACTGGTCCACGCGGGATGGCGCGGCGCGGCGGCGGGCATCCTTCCGCGCGCGATCTCCCGGCTTGCTTGCGGCCTCGACCGCGGATCCCCAGGGGCCGTCGGTGATCTCCGCGTCCATCTGGGGCCCGCGATCTGTGGACGCTGCTACGAGGTCGACACGCCCGTGCTTTCCGCTTTCGGCCTTGGCGGCACGCGCGCACGGCTCGACCTGAGGGGGATCCTCGCGGCTCAGGCCGCGACGGCCGGCGTCGGACCCGGGGCCCTTTCCCGTTCCCGCTTCTGCACATCGTGCGTCCCTGGCGACTTTCATTCACACCGCGCAAGCGGCGGCACGGCGGGACGGATGGCCGCCTTCCTGGGGCTGCGGAGAGACTGAACCGGAAGCGCCGGCGAGCGGTACCGGCTGTTGCAGCGCGTCGGACCCCGCCGTATGTTCCGATTCGCATGACCACATACGTCCGCGCGGGCCGGCGGGCGATGGCGTTACTCGAAGTGGGGAAGCTGTACGGGCCCCACTTTTTTTTGCAGTAGAGCGAACCGGATTCGCCGAAAGGATCGGTGATGCTGGACTCGGCGGACATCGAACGCGCGGTCGAAGCCCTCGGCTTCGAGGTCGTGCAGATGGAGCGGGGCGGAGGCCGTCGTCGGCCGCTGCTCCGGCTCCGGATCGATCGATCCGGTCCGTCGTCCGCGCGGTCGGGCGTCACCGTTGACGACTGCGTCGCGGTGACAAGGGAACTGCGTGGCGCGCTTGAAGATGGAGCAGCCGAAGACTGGGTGCTCGAAGTGTCGTCGCCGGGAGTGGACCGGCCGCTGGTCAAGGCCGCGGACTACGACCGCTTCGCCGGGTCGCGAGTCCGCGTGCGGGGCTACGGTCCGCTGGCCGATCGCGGCCGAAAACTGGAAGGGACGTTGCTCGGGACGGTGGACGGACTTCCCGGGACGTTTGCGCTGGAGATCGAAGGGGATCGTGTGGAGATCCCGTTGGAGCTCGTGGCCTCCGCCCGCCTGGTCTACGACTGGGACGCGGCTGGAGGGGTGCGTGGGAGATAGAGAGAGGCAATGAGCGATCAGATCCCGATCGTTGAAGCTTTCCGCATGATGGCGGCGAACAAGTCGCTGACGGAGCTGGAGCTGCATGATCTCATCCGCGAAGGGATCCATGCGGCGCTCGCCCGTCGTTTCGGCGGTCCGGTCGAAGCGGAAATTGACGTCACCGATGGAGGCGACATTTCGATCGTCGTCCTCAAGGAAGTCGTTGAAGAGGTCGAGGATCCGGCCCGGGAAGTGACGCTCGAGCAGGCTCGCTGGGATGATCCCGATTTTCAGGTCGGCGACCTGATGGAAATCCCCGTCGACTTCAGGGATTTCGGACGCAGCGCCGTGATGGCCGCCAAGCAGAGGATCATCCAGCGCATCCGCGAGGGGGAACGCGATCGGATCCGCATGGAATTCAACGACCGGGTGGGAGATCTCGTTTCCGGCGAAGTACAGGCGAGCGAGCGCGGCAAACTCGTCGTCATGCTGAACCGGTCTCGCGAAGCCGAAGCGATCATCCCGTGGCGGGAACAGAATCCGCGGGAACGCTTCCGCCAGGGCGAGCCGATCCGCGCCGTGCTGAAGCTGCTGGAGGAGACGCCGCGCGGTCCGCGACTCATCCTGTCGCGGGCGGATCCGCAGTTCGTCGCTTCGTTGTTCGCGCTCGAGGTGCCGGAGATCTACCAGAATATCGTTGACATCAAGGAGATTGTCCGCGAAGCGGGCGGACGCACCAAGGTGGCCGTCGCGTCCCGGGATGAATCGGTCGACCCGGTCGGAGCCTGCGTCGGTCTCAAGGGATCGCGCGTCCAGGCGGTCGTGTCGGAGTTGAGCGGGGAACGCATCGACATCGTCCCGTGGCACCCCGACCCGGAGATCTTCGCCCGTCGAGCGCTGGCTCCGGCCCGGGTCGCCAAGGTGATCTCCGATCAGGAGCGGCACGTCATTACGGCGATCGTGGACGAGGACCAGCTGTCGTTGGCGATCGGGCGAAACGGGCAGAACGTGCGGTTGGCGTCACAGCTCATCGGATGGCAGATCGACCTGTACTCCAGCCGTGACTGGATGGAGCGCGGCGGGGAGTCCGGCCTGTTCGGAAGCGATGATGAGTACGAGATGTCCGACTTCCCGCTCTCCGAACTCGAGGGGATCGCTCCGGCGACGCTTGCGGCGCTCGAGGCGGCCGGGATCAGCAGCTTCTACGGACTCCTCGACATGGATCGGAGCGATTTCCTTCAGGTCCCGGGGATCGGGCCGGATGAGGCCGATACGCTGGAAGCGCTGATCGACGAACTGACCGTCGTGGACGAGGCGCAGGCCGAGGTCGCCGCGGCTGCGAAGATGGCTGCCGAGGCGTCCGTGGAGGACGCGGCTGCGGCGGCGGCTCCGGAGGCGGTTCCCGAGGTGTCCGCGGAGGCGGCGCCTGCGGAGGTGGCGTCTGCGGACGCGGCCGATGCGATGAGCACGGCGGCCTCGGGCGAGGGGACCTCCTGAAGCGCGGCGGGGGTCGGGCGCGGGCCGGGGCTACGCTGAGCTTGCTCGGGATCGCGACGCGCGCGGGCCGGGTCGCTCTCGGCACCCGGGCCGTGGACATCGCGGCACGCAGGGGAAGGCTCGCCCTGCTCGTGGTCGCGGGCGACGCATCGCGGCATGCGCTGGGCCGCCTGACGCCACAGGCGCGGGGGGCGTTGCGTGTGACGGTGGCGAGTCGAAGAGCGCTCGGACGGGCGCTCGGACGGAACGATGTGGCTGTGGTCGGCGTCACGGATTCAGCGCTGGCGCAGCGGATTCTCGAAGGGGAGCGCGCGCCCTCGGGGCGTGATGACAGCTCCGGGTCGCGAGATCCGGAAGGGCAGGTGCCTGGACAATGAAGCGTGTCTTCGAGGTCGCGGAGGAACTGAGACTCGACACGAGTCACCTCATCCAGCTGCTGCGGGAGATGGATGTGCCTGTGCGCAGCCACATGTCGAGCGTGGACCCGGCGAGCGTGGCGCGTCTGCACGCGCGGCTCGAACGCGAACGGCGGGGTGAAGCGGTCACGGGTACCGCCGCCCCCGTGCGGCGACGCCGCCGTCGGCGGAGGGCCGCTCCCGCGACGCTCGCGACCGCGACGCCGGACGTCGAGGTCGACGAAAGCACCGGGCCGTTTCCGGAGGCGGCGGAGGACGTTGCGACGCCCACCGATGTGCCCGAGGTCGAGTCTCCTGTCGAGTCTCCGGTCGAGGCCGAGGTCGAGGCCGAGATCGAGGTCGAGCCCGAGCCCGCCGTCGAGACCGAGGCCCCGCGGGCGGAGGCCGAAGTCGAACCCGAAGCCGAAGTTGCTCCGGAGCCCGCCGATGCGCCCGAGGCTCCCGCCCCCAAGGCGGCCGAGCCGGTGGAGCCGGAAGCGGGTATCGAGGCCGCGGAGGCGGAGCCGGAAGTCGCCGAGCCCGAAGCGGAAGCGACGGAAGCGGAAGCGGCGGAAGGGGAGGCGGAGGCGCCGTCCGCTCCGTCTCGCCCCGCGCGTCGGCCGAAGCCGGTCCGCCGGGACATGCCGTCGCCCGCCTCGGCGGCCGCGGGCCCCACGGCCTCGGCGGGCCCGGGCGGCAAGGTGCGAATCTCGGCCCAGGGGTACACCGTTGATGGTCGCAAGAAGTCCCGTGGCGGAGATGGAAAGAAGCGGAGACGCGTGGACCGAAACGCCGTCCAGCAGAATTTCCGCAAGACGCTGGCCGCAATGGGGCAATCCTCGCCGCGAAAACGACGTCGCGAGACGCAGCAGCAGCAGCGCGAGGCGGAGCGCGAGCAGCGCGAACTCGAACAGCGCACGGAGAAGGCGACGGTTCGAGTCAACGAGTTCCTCACCGTGTCGGAACTCGCCGACCTGATCGAGGTCCCGCCGCAGGCCATCATCACATCGGCGTTCAAGAACCTCGGCCTCATGGTGACGATCAACCAGCGGCTCGACTTCGGTCAGATCGAACTCATCTGCGAAGAGGCCGGCTTCACGGCGATCCGGGAGGAGGGGTTCGAGGCGGACCTCGCGAGCGACGACGAAGATCTGCCGGAGGACGAGAGCCAGTTGGTGCCGCGGCCGCCCATCGTGACCGTGATGGGCCACGTCGACCACGGAAAAACGTCGCTGCTCGACCGTATCCGGAGCACGAACGTGATCGCGGGAGAGGCGGGAGGCATCACGCAGCACATCGGCGCCTATCATGTGCTCCTCTCGGAGGGTCGGACGATCACCTTCCTCGACACGCCCGGCCACGAGGCGTTCACGGCCATGCGGGCGCGCGGCGCGGAAGTCACGGACATCGTCATCCTCGTCGTGGCCGCCGACGACTCCGTGATGCCCCAGACGATCGAAGCGATCAGCCACGCCCGGAACGCGTCGGTGCCGATCGTCGTCGCCGTGAACAAGGTCGACCTCCCGTCGGCGGATGTGGATCGGGTGAAGAGGGAACTCCTCGCACGCGAGGTGGTCCTCGAGGACTTCGGTGGCGAGACCCTCGGCGCGGACGTCTCGGCGAAGACGGGTGAGGGGCTGGATGACCTTCTCGAGAAGGTCCTTCTGCAGGCGGAGATTCTCGAGTTGAAGGCGAACCCGGACCGGGAAGCCCGCGGGACGGTCGTCGAGGCGCAACTGGATCGCGGCATGGGTCCGGTGGCGACCGTGCTCGTGGAACGCGGGACGCTGGGGGTCGGCGCCGATTTCGTCTGCGGGCTCTACGGCGGGCGGGTCCGCGCGCTCCTGGATGAGCGGGGCCGAAAAGTCACGAGCGCCGGTCCGGGGATCCCCGTGCGGGTCCTCGGAATGGAGGGCGTACCGCAGGCGGGCGACTCCCTCGTCGCCCTCTCCGCGGCACGCGTCCGCGAGATCGTCTCGCGGCGGCAGCAACTGGAGCGCGAGAAGGACATCCGCCGCAGGGCGACCGGAACGCGGCTCGAGGATGTCTTCGCCGCGGTCAAGGCGGGTGAGGGCGCGCGCCTGAACGTCGTCATCAAGGGCGATACGGACGGGTCGGTCCAGGCGCTCTCCGACAGTCTCGAGCGGCTGTCGACCGACGAGGTCTCCGTCGAGGTCATCCACCGGGCCGTGGGTGGCATCAACGAGTCCGACATTCTCCTGGCCTCGACTTCGCGGGCGATCATCGTCGGCTTCCACGTTCGACCGGATGCCGGGGCGGCGGCCGCCGCGGAACGCGAGTCGATCGAGATCCGGATCTATAACGTGATCTACGAAGCGGTCGAGGAGATTCGCCTGGCGCTCGAAGGTCTGCTCGCGCCCGAGCAGCGTGAGATCACGGTCGGCATGGCCGAAATCCGTGAGCTCTTCCGCGTCCCGAAGGCGGGGACGATCGCGGGCTGCTACGTCCAGACTGGCACCATGCGGCGAAACCTCCCGATCCGCCTCCTGCGCGACCAGATTCAGATCTATCAGGGCCGGATCGACAGCCTGCGCCGGTTCAAGGAGGATGTGCGCGAGGTGAGAGACGGGTACGAGTGCGGCATCTCCATCGAGAACTACAACGACATCAAGGTCGGCGATGTGATCGAGTGCTACGAGGTGGTGGAAGTCGCGCGCACCCTCTCCGGAGCACCGGCAGGCTGACCTCAGGCGGGCATCGTGGCCGTCATCGGAGTGGGCCGCTGGGTGTTTCACCTCCCGGGCTGCCGGTCGCTCAAGGCGAAGCGTTCGGTGGTCCGCGGCCTGCGGGAGCGCACGATCATGAAGTTCCGGGTCTCCGCCGCCGAGACCGGTCTTCGCGACCGGGCCTCGATGGCCGAGATCACGGCCTGCGTCGTATCGGGCGAACGCCGGCACGCCGAGTCCGTTCTCGGACGCGTGGACCTCTTCCTGAGATCCGACCCGAGGGCGCACGTCGTCGAGTCGGAGACCGAGTTCCTGTGAAGGCCGGCTGCCCGGCGCGGGGGAGCGCGTGAGCCATCGTCACCGGAGCGAACGGCTGGGCGAGCTGTTCCGGCGCGAACTCACGCGCCTCCTTCTCGGATCGCTGAAGGACCCGCGTCTCGACGGCGTGACCGTGACCGACGTGCGGGCGACGAGGGACCTCTCCTTCGCCACCGTCTACATCCGTTCGGACGAGGACGTCTCGGAGGGAATCGAGGGTCTGGAGCACGCAGCGGGATTCATACGACGGGAACTCGGCCGGTCGCTCCGGCTGCGGAAGATCCCGGAATTCCGCTTCCTGGCCGACGAAACGCCCGAGCACGCGAGCCGGATCGAGGAACTGTTGCGCCGGACCCGCGAGGACGAGGGGCCACGTGACGACTGAGGCCGGTCTCCTCCTGGTCGACAAGCCGGCCGGAGCGACGTCGCACGACATCGTCCTTCGGATCCGCCGGAAGCTGGGCGTGCGCCGGATCGGCCACACCGGGACGCTCGACCCCTTCGCGACGGGGCTCCTGCTGTCGCTCGTCGGGTCGTTCACGCGGCTCTCCGACCTCTACCACGGACTGCCGAAATCCTACGATGCGACGATGGCGTTGGGACGGGAGACGGACACGGACGATCTCACGGGGAAGACCGTATCGGAAGACGCCGGGTGGCGGGAGCTGGACGCGGCGGCGATCCGGGCTTCCTTCGCGGCCCGGGAGGGCGTCGGACGACAGGTGCCTTCCGCCTACTCGGCGCGCCGTGCGAGCGGGGAGCGCGCCTACGCGCTGGCCCGTCGCGGGGAGCGTCCCGAACTCGAGGCGCGCGAGGTGACCATCCACGAGATCGCGGTCACGGACATCGATCTCCCGCGAGTCCGGTTCCGCGCGAGCGTCTCCACCGGCACGTACGTGCGGGCGCTGGCCCGCGATCTCGGGCGGGATCTCGGACCGGGGGCGCACCTCACCGCGCTGCGCCGCACGGCGATCGGCCCCTTCGGCGTGGGCGAGGCGATATCTCCCGGCGCGGCGGCGGAAGCCGTGGTCGCGGCGTCCCCCGCGTGGCGCCCCGGGGCCGCGGCGCTGCCGTGGGTGCGGCGGCGCGAACTGAATGACGGGGAACGGGACGAGATCCGGTACGGAAGGTCGATCGAACGCGGCGACGTGCTCCCGCCCACGGAGCGGGCGCGCGGTTCCGGGGGATCCCCGGGGGAACCGGTCGCCCTGTGCGCCCCCGACGGCCTCGTCGCCATTGCCGAGGAGCGTGACGGCCGTCTCCATCCGAAGAAGGTGTTCGTCGCGTGAGCGGCCTCCCCCCGCACGTTCGGGGCACCGTCGTCACCGTGGGGACCTTCGACGGCGTCCACCTCGGACACCGGGAGATTCTGCGCGCTGTTCGGCGGCGCGCGCGCGCGCGGAACGGCCATGCGGTGCTCCTCACCTTCGACCCGCATCCGCTGAGTGTCGTGCGTCCCGAAGTCGCCCCCCCGCTCCTCACGCTGCCGAACGAGAAGAAGGAGATCCTCGCCCAGGCAGGGCTGGACTACGTTGCGTTCGTCTCCTTCACGCTCGAATTCTCCCGTTACTCTCCCGAGAAGTTCGTGGAGGACATCATCGTCCCGCGCTTCCGCCCGGCGGAGATCGTGATCGGGTACGACCACGGGTTCGGGCGCGGACGTGCCGGAGACGTCTCCGTGCTCGAACGGCTGGGCGGAATCCACGGGTTCGAAGTCTCCGTCGTGGGAGGCGTCGAAGCGGACGGATCGCCCGTCTCATCCACCCGGGTTCGGCAGGCCGTGTCGGCGGGCGACATGGAAGGGGCGGCCGCGGGCCTCGGTCGCCCGTATTCATTCCGCGGGACCGTGATCCGAGGACTGGGCCGGGGAAGGACGCTCGGTTTTCCGACCGCCAACCTCACGCCTCCCCCTCCCGACAAGCTCCTTCCGGCGGAAGGCATCTACGTCGTGCGCGCCACGCTCGGTTCCGAACGAATCGATGGACTGCTGCACCTCGGCGCCCGGCCGACCTTCGCGGGCTCTCCGCCGGCCATCGAACTCTTCCTCATCGATTTCGAGCGCGACATCTACGGAGAGCGCGTGATTGTCGATGTCCTCCACCGGCTGCGCGAGGTGCGGGCGTTCGAGTCGGGAGATGATCTCGCCGCGCAGATGCGCCGGGACCTCGCGGACGGCCGCGCATACTTGAGGAAGATGGGCGGATGACCGGCAAGCTTCCGGTGCATGTGAAGCATCCGTGGCTCATCGCCGCGGTCGTGTGCGCGGCGGTCCCGCGACCGTCCTCCGCCCAGTCGCTCCTGCCGATCGCGGACGAAGCGGGGGAATGCGCGGTCCGACTCCGGGAAGTCGTTCGGCTCGGCGGCATCGGAGATTCCGGGACGATCGGAAGCCGACCGGAGATCACGCGAACCGCGGAGGGCCAATACATCGTGGCGAGCGTGGAGAACCGGGGGGAACTGCTGGTGTTCGACGCGGAGGGCGTGTTCCGGGACCGTTTCGGTCGGGGGGGCGATGGTCCGGGCGAGTTCCGCGTGCCCGGCCGGATCCGCGCGGGGCCGGACGGCAGTCTCCGGATCCTGGACCTCGGCAATCGCAGGATCACGCTCCTGTCCGCGGATCGCCGGCCGCTCGAAACCGTGAATGTCCGAAGCCTTCACGGGCTCGACTTCGCTGCCATCGCCCTCGGTGAACGGTATGCCGTGTCCGGTTTCGGTCAGGTCGACGACGTACTCAGCGCGACGACCGAGATCGTCGACGACGGCGGAGAACGGTCCGCCAGCCTCGGCGCCACCCCCGTGGAGTCCTGGATGGTGAATTTCTTCCGCGCGCCCGTCGCGGTGGACGAGCGGGGCAGGGTGTGGACGACCCGCGCCGGAGGCTACGGGTTCGACGCGTGGGATCCGGCAGACGGGAGCGAGCCGGTCACGCGCCTGGTCGGGGACCCGGAGTGGTTCGATCGCGGACCGCCGCTGCCCGGCGCGCCCGTCACGGCTCCGGTCCCGTCCGTCGTCATCGGTCTCCGCCTCGAGCGAGGCCTGTTGTGGACCGCCACCTGGATCGCCGACGAGAACTGGACGGCGAACACCGTCGCCGCGCCGTCGCCGCTCGACCTCGACCGGCTCCTCGACACCATCCTGGATGTGATCGATCCCGCCAGCGGGGCACTCATCGCGCGCACGCGGCGGGACGAGGCGCTGCGGGGGACCGGGGATGACGCCCTCCTGTTCGGCGTTCGGGAAGAAGGCGGGATCGCCCGCGCCGTGATCTTCGCGCCCGCGCTCACCGGTCCCGACTGCTCGCCGATGAACCCGTCCGGCAGGTGAGCGCGCGAGCGTCCCGGGCCCGGGTCGCGAGATGCACCTTTACAGCGGCCAGTGTCAATTCTATCTTTAGAGATTGTATGTGAAACGGCCCGGCGGATTCGTGCCGTTCTCCCCGCCGGATCCAGGGATACCAGAGAGACGTGGAAAAGACGACAAAGCAGGGAATCATAAAAAAGTTCTCGCGGCGCGAGAACGACCAGGGGTCGGCTCCGGTGCAGGTCGCACTGCTCACGGCTCGCATCGAAGAGTTGACCGGGCACTTCCGGGATCATCCGAAGGATCATCACAGCCGACGCGGACTGCTGAAGATGGTCGGCCGTCGCCGTCGACTGTTGAACTACCTTCGCCGGACGGATCTCGACCGCTACCGAACGGTCATTGAGGAGCTCGGGCTACGCCATTGAGGCGCCGCCCCGCTGCCCAGCCTCCGCTGGCCCGCATCGTCGGGCCTCCCGCTTTCCTTCCCTTGTACCGTCCCGGATCCCGCCAGCCGGGGCCCTGAATCGAAGAAGCCGATGCAAGACCGAGAAGGCACACCATGAGCGTCCGGCCTGGTGAAAGGCCGGCGCGGCGCGCGGAATCCCGCGGCGCCACACTCGAAAGAAGAAGAGAAAAAAAGAATGACACACCGAATCGAAACTGAATTCCACGGACGGCCCCTGATCCTGGAGACGGGCAGGATGGCCCGGCAGGCCGATGGCGCCGTCTATGTGCAGTACGGGGAGACCGCGGTGCTGGTCACCGCCACGGCGGACCGCAAGCCCACGCACCTCCCCTTCTTCCCTCTCACGGTCGAGTACCGGGAGAAGACCTACGCCGCCGGCAAGTTTCCCGGCGGGTTCATCAAGCGGGAAACCCGACCCGGCGATAAGGAGACGATCTCGGCACGGCAGATCGACCGGCCGCTGAGGCCGCTGTTCCCGGAGGACTACCGCAACGACACGCAGGTCGTCTGCTTCATCATCTCCGCGGACCAGGATAACGACGCGGACGTCATCGGCATGCTTGGCGCCTCGACCGCCCTCCTCCTGTCCCCGATCCCGTGGGGCGGGCCCATCGCCGGCGTCCGCGTCGCGCGCCGCGACGGCGACTGGCTCGTCAACCCGACCTTCGATGACCTCGAGATGTGCGACCTGGAGATCGTGGTCGCCGGATCCGAGGACTCGATCGTGATGGTCGAGGGCGCCTGCCTCGAAGCCACCGAGGACGAGTTCCTCGAGGCGATGCAGGTGGGACAGAAGGCGATCGTCGAGTTGATCGGGCTCCAGCGCGAGCTGGTCCGGATGGCCGGAAGCCCGGACACGTTCGAGTACGAGCCCGTCGGACCCGATCCGGAAGTCGTGAGCAAGGTCGCGGACCAGGCGGCCGGACAGGTCGGAGATGCGCTGAGGATCGCCGACAAGGAGGAGCGCGGGCGCGTCCTGTCGGCTCTGCGCAAAGCTCTTACGGAGCGGCTCGAGGCGGACCACCCGGACTGCTCCGGCGATGTCGGCGCAGCCCTGCGCAAACTGGAGAAGGGGATCATGCGCCGCCGCATTCTCGAAGACGGCGAGCGGATCGACGGCCGCGGCATGAACGACGTCCGCGACATCACCTGCGACGTCGGGCTCCTGCCGCGAACGCACGGTTCGGCGCTCTTCACGCGAGGCCAGACGCAGGCGCTCGCGGTGACGACGCTCGGAACGGTGCGGGACGAGCAGCGGATCGATTCCGTCGATGTACGCGAAGAAACCTCGAAGTCCTTCATGCTCCACTACAATTTCCCCGGCTTTGCCACGGGCGAAGTGCGGATGTTCCGGGGCACCAGCCGCCGTGAAACGGGCCACGGCATGCTCGCCGAGCGCGCGCTCCAGGCCCTGCTCCCGGCGTACGAGGATTTCCCGTACACGATCAGGGTCGTCTCCGATATCCTGGAGTCGAACGGGTCGAGTTCGATGGCTTCCGTCTGCGGCGGATCGCTCTCCCTCATGGATGCCGGCGTTCCGATGCGCGCTCCGTGCGCGGGGATCGCGATGGGGCTCGTCAAGGAGGGTGACAAGGTCGAGGTCCTGACCGACATCCTCGGCGTGGAGGACGCCCTCGGCGACATGGACTTCAAGATCGCCGGCACCGAGCGCGGGATCACGGCGGTCCAGATGGACATCAAGGCCGACGGGCTCTCCGTCGACACGCTGCGGGAGGCTCTGGCCCGGGCGCGCGATGCCCGGCTGCGGATCCTCGAAGCGATGAACGAGAAGCTCGAGACGGCCCGCGAGGAAATGTCGCCGCACGCGCCGCGGATCGTCACGCTGCAGATCAACCCCCAGAAGATCGGCGAGGTCATCGGGCCGAAGGGGAAGACGATCCGGATGATCCAGGAGGAGACGGGCACCGAGGTCAACATCGACGACTCGGGCACCGTTACCATCGCGGCGCCCTCGGGCGAAGGCGCGCAGCATGCGCGCGAGATGGTGGAAGGCATCGTCCAGGAGCCGGAGGTCGGGCGGATCTACCGCGGTGTCGTAAAGAACACGACGGACTTCGGCGCCTTCGTCGAGATCATCCCCGGGGTCGAGGGCCTGTGCCACATCTCGGAGCTCGAGGAAGGGCGCACCTCGAAGACGGAGGACGTGGTGAGCCCCGGCGACGAGGTGAAGGTGAAGCTCCTCGCCGTGGATGACCGCGGGCGTCTCAAGCTGTCGCGCCGCGCCGCCCTCACGCCCGTCGAGAACGCCTGATCACGTCGCATCCCGGCCCGCCTGCGCGCGGGCCGGCTCGGGACCTGCGGCCGCTTGCCGGAACGGGAGGCCGGCTCGACCGGGAGGTGTACCGGACCTGTCTCCCGGATGGCCCCACCGTGCTCAGCGAGCGCATGGATTCCGTGCGCTCCGTCGCCATCGGCCTCTGGGTGCGGCAGGGCCGTGTCCACGAGGATGCCGAACACGGCGGTGCGTCCCATCTGCTGGAGCACATGGTGTTCAAGGGGACGCGCCGGCGCTCCGCGCGCGATCTCGCCTGGGAGCTGGAACGGCTCGGTGGGGCGCTGGACGCGTATACGACCCACGAGTTCACCGCATTTCAGGCGCGCGTGCCGGCGGCGGCTCTCGGTATCGCGCTCGATGTGCTGTGCGACCTCGCCTTTTTTCCGCGGCTCTCCGGAGACGACCTGGACGTGGAACGCGAGGTCGTGCTGGAGGAGATCGCTTCCGCGGCGGAGGTGCCGGAGGACATCGTCTTCGAGGAGCATGCGCGCGCTCTCTACGGCGGACACCCGTATGGCGAACCGATCCTCGGCACCCGCGAGTCGGTGAGAGGGCTTTCCGTGTCCGCGCTGGCGGCACTGCACGAACGCGCGTACCGGCCGGGGAACGTCGTCGTGGCGGCGGCCGGAGCGGTGGAGCACGGGGACCTCGTGGACGGTCTGGCGCGCTGGCTCCCGGACCGGGCCCCCGCCCCCGCAGCTGCCGACCCTCCGCCGCCGGCCGGCGAATCGGGCTTCCGGCGCATGCGGCGCGAGGGCGGCCGGCAGACGCACATCGTGACGGGGGGGCTCTCCGTTCCGTATCGCGATCCCCTTCGCTACGCCGTCCATGTCACCGCGACCGCCCTCGGGGGCGGAATGAGTTCACGGCTCTTCCAGAGGATCCGCGAAACTCGGGGTCTCGCCTACGCCGTGTACAGCTTCCACGGGTTCTATGCGCAGGCCGGTCACGTCGGCGCTTACGTCGGAACCCGGCCCGAAACCGCGGCGGATGCGCGCGAGGCGCTGCAGGAGGAACTGGCCCTCCTGGCACGGGACGGATTGACGCGTCAGGAACTGGACGACACTCGCAGCCAGTTGAAGGGCCAGTTCCTGATCTCGCTCGAATCGCCCGCAAGCCGAATGAACCGACTTGCGGGCGTCGCCCTGTACGGCCACGAGTATCGCACCCTGGACGAGGTGGCGGGGAGAATCGACGCGGTCGACCGCGCACAATGTCTCGAGGCCGCCGCATACTTCTCACCCGAACGGCTCGCGACGCTCGAGTTGGCGCCCGGCCCCGCCCGGGGACGATCCGCAACAGACGCGACCTGAGCATCCCCTGGAAGGGAACGAAGATGATCGTTGGCGTACCGAAGGAGATAAAGCCCGACGAAAACCGCGTGGCCCTCGTGCCGGCCGGCGCGACCGCGCTCGTCGCGGCGGGACACGAGGTGTGCGTCGAACGCGACGCGGGGCTGCGCAGCGGCTTTCCGGACGAGATGTACGTGGCCGCGGGCGCGCAGGTGCTGGAGACGGCGGACGAGGTATGGGATCGGGCCGAACTCGTCGTGAAGGTCAAGGAACCCATCGAAGCCGAATATGATCGGATGCGGGTCGACCAGGTCGTCTTCACATACTTCCACTTCGCGGCCGACGAACGCCTGACGCGCCGCACGCTCGAAAGCGGCTGCGTCGCGATCGCCTATGAGACGGTCCAGCTTCCGACCGGCGAGCTCCCGCTCCTGACGCCGATGTCCGAAGTCGCGGGGCGGATGGCGATCCAGCAGGCAGCCAGGAACCTGGAGCGGATCACCGGCGGGTACGGGATCCTGCTCGGCGGCGTGCCCGGGGTTCTTCCAGCCGAAGTCGTCATCCTCGGGGGAGGGGTCGTGGGCGCGAACGCGGCGACGATCGCGGCGGGCTTCGGCGCCCACGTGACGGTCCTCGACGTCAATCTGCCGCGCCTTCGATACCTGGCGGAGGTCATGCCGGCCAACGTGGATACGCTCTACTCGAACCGCCACTCGATCCTGGAGCAGATCGCACGCGCGGACGTCGTGATCGGCGCTGTGCTCGTACCCGGCGGGAAGGCGCCGAAACTCGTGCGGCACGACGACCTGCGGCGGATGAAGGACGGTTCCGTGATCGTCGATGTGGCCGTGGATCAGGGCGGCTGCGTCGAGTCCGCGCGCCCGACCACGCACAACGACCCCACTTACACCGTCCACGGCGTGATCCATTACTGCGTGGCGAACATGCCGGGGGCCGTCCCGAGAACCTCCACCCTGGCCCTGACGAACGCGACGTTCCCCTACATCCTGAACCTGGCGAATCGAGGCTGGACCGTCGCGTGCGACGAGGATCCGGACCTCGCACGGGGCGTCAACATCGCGGGAGGGCGGGTCACGTACGAGGCCGTGGCGCAGGCGTTCGATCTCGAATACACGCCCCTGCAGGCGCTCTCCGCGTGAGTCCGGGAAACCGGGGGCGAGCGGAGTTGCGGGGCGACTTTCCCGCGTCCGAAAGTACGTTTACATTTCGGCGTCCTTCACCCGGACTGGCTGTCTCCGGTACGATTCGCCGCCTTGGAGGTGTCCCACCCGTGTCCTTCAGCCCACCGTTCTCGCGCCGGCCCGAAACGGCGGCCCGCTAGATGGGAAAGTGGTCGCTACGGAGTAACTTCCTGCCGATCAGCAAGATCGGAGTGGATCTGGGGACCGCGAACACCCTCGTACACGTTGAAGGCGAGGGCATCGTCCTCAACGAACCGTCGGTCGTCGCGGTGCGCAAGCAAACGGGACGCATCGAGGGGATCGGCCTCGCGGCCAAGCGTATGCTCGGCCGTACGCCGAGCGGAATCGAAGCGGTTCGCCCGCTGAAGGATGGGGTCATCGCCGACGTGGACATCACGGAGATGATGATCCGCTACTTCCTCAAGGAAGTGATGACCACGCGGTTCTTCAAGATCCGGCCGCTCGTCGTGGTCGGCGTGCCGTCCGGAATCACGGAACTCGAACGCCGGGCGGTCCGGTCCAGCGCGCATGCCGCCGGCGCCAAGGAAGTCTACATGGTGGCGGAACCGATGGCGGCGGCTGTCGGCGTCGGACTGCCGGTGGAGACGCCGACCGGCAACATGATCATCGACGTCGGGGGCGGAACGAGCGAGATCGCCGTCATCGCGCTTTCGGGATCGGTCGCGGATACGTCGATCCGGGTCGGCGGCGACGAACTCGACTCGACGATCGTCTCCTTCCTCCGCAAGAACTACAACCTTCTCATCGGCGAGCCGACGGCGGAAGCCGTCAAGATCCAGATCGGATCGGCCTATCCGACGGATGACGACAAGGAGATGCTGGTCAAGGGGCGGGATCTCGTCTCCGGCATTCCGAAGACCGTGCGGGTGCATTCGGCCGAGGTCCGCGAGTGTCTCCAGGAGCCGATCCAGCAGATCGTGGCCGCGGTACGGCGGGCGCTCGAGATCACGCCGCCGGAACTTGCCTCCGATATCGTGGATCGGGGTGTCGTCATGACGGGGGGCGGCGCCCTCGTGCGGGGGCTGGATACGCTGCTGGGCGAGGAGACGGGGCTCCCGATCCACGTCGACGCGGAGCCGCTTACCTGCGTCGTGCGGGGGTGCGGGAAGATCCTCGATGAATTCGGGCGGTATCGTGGAGTTCTCACGAGTTGACGCCGAGCCCCTTCTGAATCGCCGCCGGTGAGTTATCAGGGCGTCCGGCCGCAGGGTCGCAGGCTTCTCGATGTCGTCTTCTTCTCCCTCGCCATCATCTTCAGCGGTATCGCCGCGGGTCTGTCCAGCGCACATCAGAGCCAGGTGGAGTCCGCGGTCCGCGCCACCGCGCTCTATCCGTTCCTGCTGCTCCATCGCCTCGCCGCCGAGCGGGGACAGATCGAGCGTCGCGTCGCAGGCCTGCTGACGGAGCGGGACTCGCTCACGGAACTCCTGCTGCGCTACCGGGACCGCACGGCGCCGATCCGGGACGAGTCTTCGACACAGTCTCTCTCGGCGCTCCCCGCGGGCTCCGTCGCGCCGGCGGCCCTCTACCCGGGACGCCCCCATGTCGGCAACCCGGACCTCTTCGTGTTGTCGGGACCGGATTTTCGCGGCCGTGAGTTCCCCGTGGGCGTCTTCACCGGCATCGGGCTCGTCGGTGTCGTCAGAGCCCCTCACGGACGAGGGGGGCGGGGCGAATTCTGGAGTCATCCCGACTTCCGGGTCAGCGTGCGGGCGGATGAGGGGGGCGTATCGGGGCTCGTGCGGCCGTGGCGCGCGGAAGGAGGGCAACCGGTGCTCCTCCTCGAGGGCGCGCCCTTCCAGGCGGACATCCCCGCGGGGACGCTGCTGGTCACGACGGGGATTGCCGGCGTCTATCCGCCGGGCGTTCCGGTGGGGCACATCCGCGAAGCCGGCGAGCCGGAGGCGGGCTGGATGAAACGTTATATCGTCGAGCCCTCCGTGCGTCCCGAAGAGGTCAGGGACGTGTTCGTGTGGCATCGGTCGGCGTTGCCGGCGGACATCGAGACGGATATCGAGACGGACACGGCGTCTGCGCCGACGGAACCCGAGCCTGCGCCGACCGACACGGCGTCGGCCCGTCGATGAGTCCGGCCGGGAAGTGGTTTGTCGCCGCCCTACTGCTGGTCCTGCACTTCGCCCTGCACCCCCTCTGGAGCCGATGGCCGGTTGCGCCCGACCTCCTCGCCGGCGGATTGATTCTGGCTTCGTTGCAACTCCGATGGGGACGGGCCGCGGGCTTCGGGTGCGTGCTCGGCCTCATGGAGGCGTCGATTGCGCTGGGACCGATGGGCTTCACGATGTTACTCTTCTCGCTGACGGGGGCGCTCGTCGGCTGGGTGCGGCGGTTGATCTATTCGGATTCGGACACGGTCACACCGGCTTTCGTCTTTTTCGGGACGGCGTTTCTGCGGTCTGCGCTTGCGATCTTCGTCGGCGCAGATGCGTCGGCGGGCGCCCTGCTCGCCTACGGGGTCGGATCGGCCGCGCTCACGACCGCGCTGTGCTGGGTCGCGACACGGCTGGTTTCGGCGGTCACCAGGTGAGGGGGAGGATGTGAAGGGCGACAACGGACACCGCTCGATCCGGAGGCAGCGAGGCCGCTGGGCGGCGGGCGCGATCTTCTTCTGCCTGTCGGTCGTCGCCGCCGGGTTCGTCAGTCTCCAGATCTTCAGCGCCGAGTTGTACACGCTCCGTTCGAGCGAGAACCGGCTGCGCACCATCACGGTTCCGGCGCCGCGCGGGACCATCTACGACCGCTATGGGCGGGCCATCGCGGACAACGTGCCCGGGTACGACGTGTCGATGCTGCCGGGTCCCCGCGACTCCATCTCGGCCGGACTCGATCGTCTCGCGGAGCGGCTGGAACTTTCGCCCGAGCGGCGCGCCGCGTTGTTGTCGCGCAATCGAGCGCGTCCCGGCGAGGCTCTGGTCGTGCGCGAGAACGCGAATTTCGAGCAGGTCGCGTTCATCGAGGAACGCCGACCCCGGTTTCGGCGCATCGTCGTGGATCAGAGGCCGCACCGGCGCTATCCGGCGGGGCCGGCGGTCGCGCACATGATCGGATACGTGGGGGAGATAAGCCAGGAGGAACTGACGCGACCCGAGTATGCCGGCTACGAGTCCGGCCAGTCGGTCGGGAAGCGGGCGCTGGAGCAGCAGTACGAGCACAGGCTGGCCGGGCGCCACGGGATCCGTTACGTGGAAGTGAACGCTCTGGGTACGATCGTGCGGGATCTGGGGGTCGCGCAGGCGCAGCCTCCGGTGCCCGGAGATGATCTGCATCTCGGCATCGATCTCGACCTGCAGGTGTACGCGGATTCGGTGTTTCCCGAAGGAATGCGGGGCGGCGTCGTGGCGCTGGACCCTGCCACCGGAGAAGTGCTCCTGCTCTACAGCCACCCGACCTTCGACCCCAACGCATTCATCGGCGGCATCCCCCTCGACCTGTGGAACTCGCTTCGCGAACACCCGGACAACCCTCTGCTGAACCGGGTCTCCATGGCTTCCTATCCGCCGGGATCCACCTGGAAGCTCATCATGTCCGCCATCGGGATGAAGACGGGCGACCTCACGATCGACACGTACCACACGGATGCATGCCGGGGCGGGCTCCGGTACCACACCCGCTTCTTCCGCTGTTGGCTGTCGGGCGGGCACGGGCGCCTGAATCTCTCCGAAGCGATCAAGCATTCGTGCAATGTCTGGTTCTATCAGGCGGGGCAGCGCATCGGGCTCGACCCGCTCCTCGGGGGAGTCGGGGAGTTCGGCTTCGGGCGCAGGACGGGGATCGACCTCCCGTCCGAGAGGCCGGGGGACTTTCCCGACTCCAGACAGTGGTACGACACCCGACTGGGGCCCGGGGGGTGGACCGAAGCCGTCGTGTGGAACCTCTCGATCGGACAGGGCGAAAACGCGCAGTCGCCACTGGCGATGGCTCAGTTCTACGCGGCGCTGGCGACGGGGCGGACCCCCGTCAAACCCCACCTCGTGCGGGATGAGATGCTCGCGCAGCAGCGCGCGGACTGGACGCTCGATCTTCCCGAGGTCCAGCGGGGCCAACTCGTCGACGCCATGGCGCGCGTCGTGAATGAGCCCGGCGGCACCGCGTACGGCAGCCGCCTGGCCCGCTGGACTCTGGCCGGGAAAACCGGAACGGCCCAGAACCCGCACGGCCCGCCCCATTCCTGGTTCGTGGGGTTCGCGCCCGCCTACGATCCGCGCATCGTGATCGCGGCGATTGTGGAGCACGGGCACCCGGACGGGGCCCCGTCGCTGGCCGTGCCTCTCGCCGCCGGGATCGTGGACCGTCACCTCGAGACGCTCGGCCTGCCGCCCGAGGAAACGCCCGGCGTCCGTCCGACGGAAGCGCCTCCGGCGCAGGCGGGCGGATGATTGCCCGGCTGCGAATCCCGGGCGTGGGAGATCCGACGCTTCTCGCGCTGATCCTGTTCATGACCGGGCTCGGGATCGCGATGATTTATTCGGCCGGGCAGGTCGACGTGCCGTCGCTGGCCACGGGAATCTGGGTTCGGCAGCTCTACTGGTTCGCCGTGGCGATCGTCGCGTTGGCCGTGACCTCCCGCTTCTCCTTGCGCTTCCTCGAATGGCTTGCGCCTTGGGCCTACGGGATCTCCGTGCTCCTCCTCGTGCTCGTGTTCGTCGTCGGCACGGGTCCGAACGGGAGCTGGCTCGAACTCGGCCCCGGACGGCTGCAGCCGGCGGAAGTCGCGAAGCTGGGGACGATCCTGATGCTGGCGCGCGTCATGGGAGGCATGCCGGGACCGTACGAGCGGCTGTTGGAGCTCTGGAAGCCCGCCGTCATCACGCTCGTCCCGTTCGCGCTCGTGCTGCTGCAGCCGGACCTCGGGAGCGCCATGATCTTCGGAGCGCTCCTGCTCGCCACGCTGTTCTGGAGCGGCGTCCCGCTGTTCAAGATCTTCCTGCTCGCGTCCCCCGGACTGAGTCTCCTGCTCGGCTTCGACTGGATCGCCTGGGGCCTCGGGTTCCTCGCCGTCGCCGCCGCGCTGTATGTGCACCGCCTCTTCATCCTGGAGTCGGTGGTCGTGCTCCTCGCGAACGTCTTCACGGGCGCGCTCACGCTCCGCATATGGGATTCGCTCGCCGATTATCAGCGGAACCGGCTTCTCGTCTTCCTGGATCCGGAGATCGATCCGCTCGGCGCCGGCTGGCATCTCATCCAGTCGAAGGTCGCCATCGGCTCCGGCGGACTCATCGGCGCCGGCTTCGCCAACGGCCCGCAGAAGCGGCTGGCCTTCCTCCCGGAGCAGCATACGGACTTCATCTTCTCCGTCGTGGGGGAGGAGTTCGGATTCATAGGCGTGATGCTGTTCCTGGTGCTCTTCGCCTTCCTCCTCTGGCGCGTGCTCCGGGTGGCAGCCTCGATGGATGACCCGTTCGGAAGCCTGATCGCCTTCTGCCTTTTCGCGGTGCTCCTGACGCACATCGTGGTGAACCTGGGGATGACGGTCGGCATGATGCCCGTGACCGGACTGCCCTTGCCGCTCCTCAGCTACGGGGGGAGCTTCCTGCTCGTGCTCTACGCGGGCTTCGGAATCGTACAGCGCGTGGCCTGGGAGGCCTGAGTGTCCTGGTTCAGCAAACCAAAGCGCAAGCTGGTCTCGCAGAAGCGTGAGCTCCCGGGCGACGTGTGGGATCGGTGCGCCGGGTGCGGCGAGATCCTCTACAGCGGACGGCTGGAGGAGAATCTCCACGTCTGTCCCAACTGCGGCCATCATTTTCGCATCACCGCGGAGTCCTACGAGGCCATGCTGCTCGACGGCGGCGGCCTCGCCGAACTCCACGATGGGCACCTGCGCTCCACCGACCCGCTCGGGTTCGTCGATTCGCGGAGTTATGCCGAACGCATCGATCAGGCGGAGCAGCGCGGCGGCGATCAGGATGCCATCCGGACCGGGCGTGGCGAGATCGGAGGCAGGGAAGTTCACCTCGGGACCATGGATTTCCGCTTCATCGGCGGGTCCATGGGTTCGGTGGTGGGCGAGAAGATCCGCCGTCTCGCCGACCGCTCGCTGGAGCGCCGAGTGCCGCTCATCATCATCTCCGCGTCCGGCGGGGCGCGGATGCAGGAAGGGATCCTCTCCCTCATGCAGATGGGAAAGACGGCAGCCGCGCTCGAGCAACTCGCGAGTGCGGGCATCCCCTACGTGAGCGTCCTCACGAACCCGACCACGGGCGGCGTGACGGCATCCTACGCGATGCTGGGGGATGTGATTCTCGCGGAACCCGGCGCCTTGATCGGCTTCGCGGGCCCGCGCGTGATCAAGGAAACCATCCGGCAGGACCTTCCAGAGGGATTCCAGACCGCGGAGTTTCTCGAGGAGCACGGAATGATCGACCGCATCGTCCCGCGTCCGGAGATGCGCGGCGCCCTCGCGAGCCTCCTGGATCACATGTGCTGAACGGGGATGGGGACGCCGTCGCGGCCCTGTTCGACTCCCGTCCCGTCACCGCGATCCGCTGGGGTCTCGACAGAATCGAAGCGCTCCTGGCGGAGTTGGGCCGGCCGGAACGACGCTTCGACGCCCTCCACATCGCGGGCACGAACGGCAAGGGGTCGACCGCGTGCTTCGCGGCGTCGATGCTCGAGGATGGCGGGACGCGCACGGGCCTCTACACCTCGCCGCACCTCGAGGACGTTCGGGAACGGTTTCTGATCGACGGAACCCGGGTGGAGGAGTCCGCGCTTCAAGTCGCGGCTGCCCGCGTCATCGGCTGCGAAGCGGCGGAAGCCTGCACGTACTTCGAGGCGGCCACGGCCCTCGCCTTCACCTGCTTCGCGGAGTGCGGCGTGGAAGTGGCCGTCGTCGAAACCGGTCTCGGCGGCCGCCTCGACGCGACGAACGTCCTTCGGCCCGCCGCCACGGCGATCACTCCGATCAGCCTCGACCACACGGAATGGCTCGGCGAGTCCACCGAAGCGATCGCGAGGGAAAAGGGGGGGATCTTCAAGCCGGGAGCGCCGGCCTGCCTCGGCCGCATCGACCCGCTTCCGCTCGCGGCACTCGAGCGCGTCGCGCGCGGCGTCGAGGCGCCGGTTGCGCGCCTCGGAAGGGAAGCGGAAGTGTCGGACGTGGAGGTGCGAACCGGGGAGACGTGCTTCCGGTACGTGTCGGCGTCGCGTCCCGACGGTCTGCGGCTCGCGACCGGCCTCCCGGGCCGGCACCAGGCGGACAACGCGGCGCTTGCCCTCCTGCTGCTGGACCGTTCCGGCTATCCGCCGGACGAAGGCTCCGCACGCCGCGGGATCGCGCGGGCACGGGTGGCCGGCCGTTTCGAGGTCCGGCCTCCGGGGGGCGGGCGCCCGGGATGCGTGTTCGATATCGCGCACAATCCGGCAGCCATGGCAGCGCTGTGCGAGACCCTGACGGAGCTGGCGCTGGCGCGCCCGCTCATCGCCGTCGTCGGCATGCTGGCCGACAAGGACTGGAAGGGAACGCTGGCCCGGCTCGCGCTTGACAGCGACACTATGATTCTGACTCGACCCGCCGCCCCCGCGGAGAGGCGGTGGGACCCGTCCCGGGCGCAGGAGTGGCTGTCGCGTGAACGGGGCTCGGAATCGATCGTGTGCCGGGACGTGGCCGAGGCGGTCTCGCGAGGCCTGACGCTCGCGGGCGCGGGCACGCTGTTGGTCACTGGATCCGCATATACCGTGGGCGAGGCCCGGGCGTTGCCCGAACTCGCCGGCGTACGGACAGGAGACTAGAGATGCTGTACGATCCCAGACTGGTACAACCGATGAGGGACGAACTCACCCGCCTCGGCGTGCGCGAGCTTCGGACCTCGGATGAAGTGGACGAAGCCCTCGGGGCCGACGGGGAGACGCTCGTCGTCGTGAACTCCGTCTGCGGCTGCGCGGCGCGCAACGCGCGACCCGCCGTCGCGATGGCGATGGGCCACGGAAAGCAGCCCGATCGCGTCGTCACGGTCTTCGCGGGGCAGGATGCGGAAGCGACGGCGCGCGCGCGGCAGTATTTCGCAGGCGTCCGACCCTCTTCGCCTTCTCTCGCGTTGCTCTCGGACGGGGAACTGCAGTTCATGCTCGAGCGACACCAGATTGAGGGCCGCGAGGCCCGCGATATCGCCGCCGATCTCACAAAGGCGTACGACCAATACTGCGCGACAAGCCAATAAAGCGGAGTTCGTGCCGCGGGCTGCCGGCGCTCATCGGACCGTGAGTTCCGCGAAGATCCGCGGGCTGCCCGGCTTCCGAGACTTCTACCCCGAGACACTGGCCCTTCGTCGGCACATCTTCTCGGCCTGGCGGAGGGTCGGCGCCCGCTACGGATTCACGGAGTACGACGGACCTCCCCTCGAGGCGCTCGAACTCTACACGCGGAAGTCCGGCGACGAGATCGTGGGCCAACTGTACGAGTTCGAGGACAAGGGGGGCCGCGCCGTGGCGCTGCGGCCCGAGATGACGCCGACCTTCGCCCGCATGATCGCCACCCGCGCCGGGGGACTCGCCAAGCCGGTACGCTGGTTCTCGATCCCGCAGCTCTTCCGCTACGAACGGCCTCAGCGCGGCCGGCTCCGCGAGCACTTCCAGCTCAACATGGACATCGTCGGCGAGACGAACCCGCTCTCCGACTCCGAGATCATCAGCGCGGGCATCGACGCGCTGCGGGAACTCGGCTTGGGGGCCGCAGACATCGTGGTCCGCATCTCGGACCGGCGTCTCATCGGCGCGCTCCTCGACGCGCACGGCATCGCCGCCGAAGACCATGTCCCGGTGTTCGGCGCCCTGGACCGGCTCGAGAAGGAAGGGGAGGACGGGGTCCGACGGCGGCTCGCGGCACAGGGCGTGGAGCGCGAGGCGGCGACGCGCCTGCTGGCGGCCATCCGGCTCCCGCTGGAGGAATTGGCGGCGGCGCACCGGGGAGACGAAGCGATCGCGGAGGCGGCCGGCCGGCTGTCCACCGTGTTCGCGCATCTCGGCGCGACGGGCTTCGCCGACTTCGTCAGGTTCGACGCGGGTCTCGTCCGTGGACTTGCCTACTACACGGGGACCGTGTTCGAGATATGGGATCGCCGGGACGAACTGCGCGCGATCTGCGGGGGCGGACGCTATGATGACCTCCTGAAGGCGCTGGGAGGCGTGGATCTTCCGGCGCTCGGCTTCGGCATGGGGGATGTGGTCCTGGCGGAATTACTCAAGGACCGTGGCCTCGTGCCCGGCACGCCGCCCCGGGTGGACGATTACATCGTCTGTGTCTCGGATGGGGAGCGACCTCTGGCGCTCGGCCTGGCCCGCTCCCTGCGCGACCGGGGACGGCGGGTGCTCTACGACCTTCGGCCGCGCGGCGTCGGACGCCAGTTCAAGGCCGCCCACCAGGCGGGCGCCGGCCGCACCATCGTACTCGGGCCGCAGGAAGTGGAGCGGGGCGTCGCGGTCCTCCGCGACATGGCCTCCGGCGAGGAACGGGAGGTCGCGATCGAGACGCTGACCAGGCCACCCGGCGAAGCGAGAGGAGAGGAAGTACGGTGAGTCGCGTTCTCATCTTCGATTTCGGGTCCCAGTTCACGCAGCTCATCGCGCGCCGCATTCGCGAGGAGGGCGTGTACTGCGAGGTGCATCCGCCGACGCGGAGCCCGGCGTGGGTCCGCCGCTACGACCCGGCGGCCATCGTCCTCTCCGGAGGGCCGGCGAGCGTATACGACGAAGGCGTCCCCACGGCCCAGCCCGAGACCCTCGACATGGGTGTCCCGATTCTCGGGATCTGCTACGGAATGCAGCTCGTCGCGGATCTTGTCGGGGGCGAGGTGCAGCAGGCCGAGCGCCGGGAGTACGGGAGAGCCGAACTCAGGGTGCGGTCGACGGACCCTCTCTTCCACGGGTTCGCCGATGACGAGCCTACCCAGGTCTGGATGAGCCACGGCGACTCGCTCCACGCGCTGCCTCCGGGCTTCGAGGTCTCGGCGACGACCGAGAACTCCATCGCCGCGATCCGGTCCGAGGAGCGGCGGATCTGGGGCGTGCAGTTCCACCCGGAGGTTGCCCATACGACGCGCGGCGGGGAGATGCTGCGGAACTTCCTGTTCGAGATCGCCGGCTGCGAGATGAGCTGGAACGCCGCGAACATCATCGATCACCAGCTCGCCGCGGTTCGCGAGACGGTGGAGGACGGGCACGTCATCTGCGGCCTCTCCGGCGGCGTGGACAGCTCCGTGGCCGCCGCGCTCGTGCAGCGGGCCGTGGGAGACCGGCTCACCTGCATCTTCGTCGACACGGGTCTGCTGCGGAAGGGTGAACGAGACGCCGTGGAGGCGGTGTTCGGCGAACACATGGGGATGCGGCTCGAGGTCGTCGACGCGGCCGACCTCTTCCTCGACCGCCTCGCCGGCGTCGAGGAACCCGAAGAGAAGCGGGTCATCATCGGCCACACCTTCATCGACGTGTTCGAGGAGGCGGCGGGCCGGCACGGCGACGCGCGTTTCCTCGTGCAGGGAACGCTCTACCCCGACGTGATCGAGTCCGTCTCGGTGTGGGGACCGTCGGTGATGATCAAGTCCCACCACAACGTCGGCGGACTCCGTCCGGATCACCCGTTCGAACTCGTCGAGCCCCTGCGCGAGCTTTTCAAGGACGAGGTGCGCGCCGTCGGCCGCGAGCTGGGCCTTTCGGAGGAGATCGTGGGGCGTCATCCCTTCCCCGGTCCCGGCCTCGCCATCCGCATTCTCGGCGACGTGACGCGAGAGAAACTGGCTGCGCTGCGCGACGTGGACGCGATCTATCTCGATGAGATTCGCGCGGCGGGCCTCTACGATGAGATCTGGCAGGCGTTCGCCGTCCTGCTGCCCGTTCAGTCGGTCGGCGTCATGGGGGATGCGCGCACGTACGAGAACGTCGTCGCGCTGCGCGCGGTGACCTCGCTGGACGGAATGACGGCCGACTGGTTCCAGTTCCCCCACGACGTGCTGGGCCGGATCTCCAACCGCATCATCAACGAGGTGAAGGGGGTGAACCGGGTGACCTACGATGTGTCCTCGAAGCCCCCCGCGACGATCGAGTGGGAGTAGCCTCCGTGGCGGGATCCGGTGCCGGGAGCGGCCCGCACTGCCGGAAAGTTGCCGCCTGGCTCGATGATTTCCTCGACGTAGCCGGAATCGAGGACTACCCCTTCGCCCTGAACGGACTGCAGGTCGATGGGCGCCGCGCCGTCGTCCGCATCGGTGCGGCGACGGATGCCTGCCAGGCCACGATCGACCTCGCGGCCGATGCGGGGTGCGGGATTCTCCTCGTCCACCACGGACTGTTCTGGGGCGGCCTGCGTCCCTTCGTCGGCCCCGCGTACGAGCGCTGCCGCCGCCTCGTGGAGAGCGGGATGGGGCTGTACTCGGCGCACCTTCCGCTCGACGCGCATCCCCGGATCGGCAACAACGTCCTCCTCGCCGCCGAACTCCGCCTCGGAGACATCGAACCCTTCGGGTCCTTCAAGGGAAACGACGGGATCGGCGTCATCGGCGCGGTCGACGCGTCTCGCGGCGAACTCGCGGCTCGGGCCGAAGCCGTCTGCGGACGCGCCCCCGTCGTGATCCCCGGGGGGCCGAAACGCGTGTCGCGGCTCGCCATCGTCACGGGCGGGGCGGGTTCGATGATCGAGGCCGCCGCCATGGCGGGAGCCGACACCTTCCTCACGGGGGAGGGGAACCACCATACGTACCACGAAGCGATGGAGCTCGGAATCAACGTGATCTATGCGGGCCATTACGGGACGGAGACGCTCGGCATCCGGGCTCTGGCGGCGCGCGCCGCGGAGCATTTCGGCGTGGAGCACACCTTCTTCGACGTACCGACAGGGCTCTAGTGTGGTGTCGCAGCAATCCCACGGCCATTCGAGCGCCGATGCATCCGCCCCTGCGGCGTTGCTCCTCCTCGCAATAGCTCTGCTATTCCTCGTCGGAGCGCCTTGCAGTACTCGGCGCCTCGACGCTCTCGGTGGCTCGCGGACTTCTGCGACACCACACTAGAAGACCGAGACCTTGAGGTCCGTGAGGTAACGATCCGGACGTTCGCGCACGTCCCGCAGGAGGAGGGCGAGTTCCTCGCCGGCGGCGCGCAGCGTCCCCAGCGTCTCCAGCAGTTCATCGTGGGCCGTGTCTTCGCGCAGGAACTTCCCGAGCGTTCCCTCGCCGCTTTCCAGCCCCCGCGTGATCTCCGCGAGGGATCGGCCGGCGGTCGAGAAATCCGCGCTCGCGCCGGCGAGCCGGGACGAGAGCGTGTCGAGGTTGGCCAGCGTGCGATCGACTTCCTCGGACCCGGTCATTCCCGCGAGCCGGCTCGACAGGGTGTCCATGTTGGCGAGCAGGCTGCCGATCGACGTGCGCTCGGTCTCGAGAATCCCGGCAAGTTCCCGCATCGCGAGCGTGAAGGCTTCCGATCCGGAGACGACGTTCTCGGTCAGGCCGCCGTCGAGCAGCGATTCCATCTCGCCGATCAGGGAGCCCACCTCGTCCCCGAGGGTCGACGCCAGCGACGTGAGGTCGGATCGGCGGTCGAGGGAGAGCGTATCGCCCTCCGTCAGCGCCCGGGCACTCGTCCCCGGCGTGAGCTCGACGAGCTGCTGGCCCAGGAAACCGTCCGGTTGGATGGTGCCCCGGGTGTCCGCCGGTAGCTGGACCCGCGAGGAGAGCGTCATCGCGAGGACGACGCGCTCCGCTTCGAGCGCGACTTCGTCCACCGTGCCGACCTCCACCCCGCGCAGCAGAACGGGCGATGCGGTCGCGATCCGGTTCGCGTTCGCCGCGATCCCCCACACGCGGATCGTGGGGCCGCGAAACGGCGAGCCCGATATCCAGAACAGACCCGCCACGATGACAGCCGCGGTAAGGATGACGAATACGCCGACCCGGACCTCGACGCCGCGGTCGCGCAGCCCCGGATCCCTCACGCGGGACCCCGCGTGGGCGCCGCGTCGAGAAACTCGCGCACGGCCCGGTTGTCCGTCTCGCGCAGCTGTTGCGGCGTACCCTCCGCCGCGACGACGCCGTCCGAAAGGAGGACGATGCGGTCGGACAGGAAGAAGGCGGACTCCACGTCGTGGGTCACGACGATACTCGTCGCATCGACTTCCTCGCTCACGCGCGCGATCAGCCGATTGATCCGGGTCGCGTTGACGGGGTCCAGCCCCGTGGTGGGCTCATCGTACAGGACGTAGCGGCGCTTCCCGATGATGGCGCGCGCGATGGCGACCCGCCGCTGCATGCCTCCGGAGAGTTCGGCCGGCAGGAGCGTCAGCACTTCCGGATCGAGGTTCACGTGATCGAGCGCGGCGCGGACCAGTTCCTCGCACCTGGCGGCGCGGCCGCGACAGAAACCGGGTGGGAGACCCATCAGCAGGTTTCCTCGTACCGTCATGGAATCGAAGAGGGCGGAATTCTGGAACACGTAGGCGGTTTTCGTGCGAACGGCGGCCATCTCGGCGCGGTCGGCCGACGGTACCGAAATCCCGTCGACGAGGATATCTCCGGCGTCCGGATCGAAGAGGCCGACGATGTGTTTGAGGAGGACGCTCTTGCCCGTCCCTGACGGCCCCATGATGGCGAGGGTTTCACCTTCCCGCACATCGAGGTCCACGCCGCTCAGGATCGGGCGCCCCCCGAGCCACTTGTGCACGCCGATGATCCTGATCACGTGAGCGTCTTGTACACCGGACCGAGTACGGTGTCGAGGACCATGATCGAGACGATGATGGCGACCACCGCCCTCGTCGCCGTGCGGCCCACACCCGCCGCTCCGCCGCTCGCGCGCAGCCCCACGTGGCTCGAGATGAACGTGATCGCGAATCCGTACGCGACCGCCTTCACGAGCGAGAAGATGAGCGCGCCGTGGTGATAATATCCCTTGGCCCCATCCACGTACTCTCCCGTACTCAGTCCGAGGATGCCGACCGATGTCACGTAGCCGCTGAAGATCCCCATCGCGTTGGCGAGCATGACGAGCGGGATCAGAATGAGGGTTCCCGCCACGACCCGCGGGACCACGAGTTCCACGACGGGATCCCGGCCCATCGTCAGCAGCGCGTCGATCTGGTTCGTCACCTTCATCGTGCCGAGTTCGGCCCCGATCGCCGCGCCGACGCGTCCCGCGAGGACGACCGCCGTCAGGACGGGCCCGAGTTCCGTGAGCATGCCGCCCACGACGCCGCCCGCGACGATCTCCCTCGGCAGCCCCGGGGAGAGTTGATACATCGTCTGCTGCGCCATGACGGCGCCGGAGAGGGCGCCCATCAGCAGCACCAGCGGGAGGCTGTCGAGGCCGATGAACTTTGCGTGCTGGATCGTCTCCAGCGCGTACCGGCGCGGATGGGCGAGCGCGCGGAACGTCGCGACGCCCAGCATGCCGGCCCTTCCGGCGTGGAGCGCCGCGGCGCGGGCGGACCGGCCGGGCGCGGCGAGGAGGTTCGGCGCCTTCAACGGCTTTCGTGCCTCTCCGCGTCCGGTATCTCCAACTGCGATTCCGGTCGCGGAACGCCGTCGAGCACGTCCACCTCGATGCGAATCGCCTCCCATAGCCGGTGCATGCGTCTCGGGTCGTCTCCGAACCGGGTGACGAATTCATCGAGTTGCTGTCCGGTCACGCCATGCTCGTCGAGCGCCGCGGCCCGCACCGAGTCGCCCTCCGCCGCGTCCGCGTACTTCGCCCGCGCCCAGCTGAGCCTGGCCATGACCTGAACGTAGGTGTCTTCGTCCAGGCTGCCGCCGGATCCGCCGCAGCCGACGGCCGCGAGGCCCGCGACGAGCAGGATCGCCTTCATGACCGCCCCGTCGCGGCGCGCGCGCTTCATTCGGAGGCGCGCAGCGAGGCGCGGTAGAGCCAGAATATGAATCCGACCGCGGCCGCCGCGCCGATCCAGCTCGCGGCCGTCTCGAATCCATCCGGCGCGAACCTCATGAGGCTGATCACGTCCGTGCTCTGCCAGACCGCGAACGGGATCGCGAGGAGGATGCCGACGAGCGCCTCTCCCGTGATGAGTCCCGAAGAGAAGAGGAGGCCGCGATGGTTCGCCTGTCGGACGGCGCCTTCGTCGCCCCCGCCGCGCGTCACGGCCCGGCCCACCAGCCACGCCACGATCCCGCCCACGAAGATGGGGACCTCGAGTTCGATGGGCAGGTAGATCCCGACCGCGACGGCGAGGACCGGCACCCGCAGGCTGGAGCCGCGCGCCTTGAGGGTCTGGTCCAGGCCGATCACGCACGCCGCGATGAACGCCCCGATCCCGATCATCCCCCACGGGAGATTGCGCGAAAAAACGCCGTCGGCGACGGAAGCCATGAGCGTCGCCTGCGGCGCCTCCAGCATCTCGTCCGGGTCCATCCCCTCGCGCGGCAGGACGCCGCCGAGCCCGTACGCCTCGAACAGGAGGCCGAGGATCGGCGCGATGACAAGGGCGGCGGCGGTGACGCCGATGAGCTGCATGATCTGCTGCTGACGGGGGGTGGCGCCGACGATCCGGCCGGCCTTCAGGTCCTGCATGTTGTCGCCCGCGATCGCCGCGGCGCAGGCGACGACGGCCCCCACGAGGATGGCGGTCGCGGCCGCGGACAGCGCCTGGGGCGCCGAGACGGTGAAGTCGACCTGCAGTCCCAGAAGGAGATAGAGGATGAGGGAGATCGTGAGGATCGTGGCGATCGTCACGCCCGAGATCGGGTTGTTCGAGGACCCCACGAGACCGGCCATGTAGCCCGCGACCGAGGCGAAGAGGAATCCCGCCAGGAGAGCGAAGACCGTCCCGAGCCCGAGCACGAGCCAGTAGAGTCCGGGCGTGATGGCGAGCGCGCCGCGGTCGATGACGAGCACGAACACCGCGAGGATCGGCAGCGCGAGCGCCACCGTCCCGATCCCGACGAAGTTGATCGGCATGTCCCGCTCGGTGCGGGGGATCTCAGGGCCCCCGTCGCTCGCGCGCGCGGCGCGCAGCGCCTCGATGGAGGACCGCACGCCATCTCTCACGGCGCCCAGGAGCGAGACGAGGGCCCATATCCCGCCCACGACCATGGCCCCCACGCCCATGAACCGAATCTGCGCGCTCCAGATCGCGGCGGCCGCGTCGTAGCCGCTCGCATCCCCCGTGATGCCGGCCACGACCTGCGGGTCCGTGATCGCCATGTAGATGGGGATCCCCGCGAGCCAGGAGATCGCGCCGCCCGCGAGCACGAGGCTGCCGACGCGCGGTCCGACGATGTATCCGACGCCGAGCAGGGCGGGGGAGAGGTCGCTTCCGACCCCGAACACGGAACGGCCGACCGTAACGCCGTGTTCGATGGATGAGCCCGCGATCTTGAGGCCGGTCTGCGAGAGCTTCATCAGGGCGGCCGCCACGCCCCCGAAGGCGATCAGCTTCGCGCCGGAGCCGCCGCTGGCCCCGGCTTTCAACACCTCCGCCGTCGCCACGCCCTCCGGGAAGCGCAGATCCGCCTCGACGATGAGGGCCCGCCTGAGCGGGATGGTGAAGAGGACGCCGAGAATCCCGCCGCAGAGCGCGATCCCCATCGTGGGCAGGAACGGGAACCCGGCCCAGTGGCGGAGAAGGATGAGGGCGGGCAGGGTGAAGATCACGCCGGCCGCCAGCGACTCGCCCGCGGATGCGGCCGTCTGAACGATGTTGTTCTCGAGGATGTTGTGCTCGCGGAACATCCTGAGGATCGCCATGGAGATCACGGCGGCCGGGATCGACGCGGACACGGTGAGGCCCACCTTGAGGCCCAGATAGGCGTTTGCCCCGGAGAGGACCGCGGAGAGGAGGATGCCGAGGACGATCGCCTTGCCGGTGATCTCGGGCAGGGATTGCGAGGCGGGGATATACGGCTTGTGTGCGCCCGATTCCGAGGCGCCGCCTGCTGCGTCCGACATGGGCATCCCTCCAGGTTGTCCCGGTCCCGACACGGGAAACGATCGAGTCCTCATGGGGCGGGATCGACCGCTGGGACGCTAGTCGCGGGTCCGGCAGGGGTCAACACGGGAGCCCCTGCCGAAGTGGCACCGCGTGAGGGCCCCCGGCGGTCCCGTTCACCGCCTGATCGGCGGTCATCCCGCCGTTCCGGCGGATAGGGGTCTCCGAACCCGGCGCAGGGGGAGGGCACGGGGATTGCTCATGAAACGGGGAGGCCGCGGCCCGACGGCGGCGGTTCGACGCGAACACCCGCGGAAACACGGAAGAACACGTAAGCGACACGGAAGAACTTCGAGGCGGCGAATAGACGATGATCCCGAACGACAGACTCACGCTGAAGGCCCGCGAGGCCCTGAACGATGCGACCCTCGCGGCGCGCCGGTCGGACAACCCCGCCGTCGAGGACGTGCATCTCCTCGCGGCCCTGCTCGCGCAGGAGGGCGGCGTCATCGTGCCGGTCCTGCAGACGCTGGGCATCGACCTTCCCGATCTGGAGACGCGGCTCGAGCGGGCTGTGCGCCGCCTGCCGAGGCAGAGTGGAGCGGCGCCGGCCTTCAGCCGCGAGCTCGACCGCGTCCTCGACGCGGCCGACGCGCTCGCGGGGGAGATGGGCGACTCGTATGTGACGACCGAGCACCTCCTCCTGGCCCTCGCGGGGGAAAAGGCCTCCACGACGGGCCCGCTGCTCCGAAACGCCGGCGCGGGTCCGGAAGCGACACGGAAGGCGGTGGAGGAGGTCCGGGGTCCGCATCGCGTGACGGATCAGGATCCGGAAGGGAAGTACCGCGCGCTCGAACGGTACGGTGTCGATCTCACGGCCGAGGCGCGCGCCGGGAAGCTCGACCCGGTCATCGGCCGGGACGCGGAGATCCGCCGCGTCATGCAAGTCCTCTCGCGGCGGAGGAAGAACAATCCCGTCCTCATCGGCGAGCCCGGCGTGGGCAAGACGGCGATCGCGGAAGGGCTCGCGCAGCGCATCGTCGCGGGGGACATCCCCGAGTCACTCCGGAACAAGCAGCTCGTGCAGCTGGACATCGGTTCGATGCTGGCGGGCGCCAAGTACCGGGGCGAGTTCGAGGAGCGCCTGAAGGCGACGCTGAAGGAGATCACCGAATCCGGCGGCCGTTACGTCATCTTCCTCGACGAACTCCACACCGTGGTGGGGGCCGGGGCGGCCGAGGGGGCGGTGGACGCGGGGAACATGCTCAAGCCCGCCCTGGCTCGGGGCCAGCTTCGCATGGTGGGCGCGACGACGCTCGACGAATACCGGTTGCATATCGAGAAGGACCCGGCTCTCGAGCGGCGGTTCCAGCCGGTTCTCGTCGGCGAACCCGGCGTGGACGAGACCCTGGCCATCCTGCGCGGACTCAAGGAGCGCTACGAGGTGCACCACGGCGTACGGATCACGGATCCCGCGCTCGTGAGCGCCGTGCGCCTGTCCGACCGCTACATCGGCGACCGATTCCTGCCCGACAAGGCGATCGACCTCGTGGACGAGGCCGCGTCCCGACTCCGCATCGAGATCGACTCGATGCCGGAGGAGATCGACGAGCTGGATCGCAGAGTCACTCAACTCGAGATCGAGCGCGAGGCGCTGCGCGAAGAGGACGATGCGCGGAGCCGGGGGCGGCTCGCGGAGCTGGAGGGCGAACTCGCCGCGGCGCGCGAGTCGCTCGCGGGACTCAACGCCCGCTGGATGCGCGAGAAGGACACCATCGAGACCGTTCAGCGCTTCAAGCGCCAGATCGAGGAACTCGGCGTGGAGGCACAGCAGGCGCAGCGGCGCGTGGACCACCAGCGCGCGGCCGAAATCCTGCACGGAGAATTGCCGAAGCGGCGGACCGAACTCCTCGCCGCGGAAGCCAGGTTGAAGCAGATCCAGGACGAGGGCTCGTTTCTGAACGAGGAAGTCGGACCCGGCGAGATCGCCGAAGTCGTGGCGAGCTGGACCGGGATTCCGGTGGCCCGAATGCTCGAGGATGAGAAGGACCGTCTCGCCACGCTCGAGGAGCACCTGCACCGGCGCGTCGTGAACCAGTCGCACGCCATCACGGCCGTGTCGGATGCCGTGCGCCGGAGTCGTGCGGGACTTCAGGATCCGAACCGTCCCATCGGGAGTTTCATGTTCCTCGGCCCCACCGGTGTCGGGAAGACGGAGACGGCGAAAGCGCTCGCGGAATTCCTCTTCGACGAGGAGTCCGCCATGGTCCGGATCGACATGTCCGAGTACATGGAACGGCACGCGGTGGCACGTCTCATCGGCGCGCCGCCCGGGTATGTCGGATACGAGGAAGGCGGACAGCTCACCGAGGCCGTGCGGCGGCGTCCCTACACCGTGGTGCTGTTCGACGAGATCGAGAAGGCGCACCCGGAAGTCTTCAATGTCCTCCTCCAGATCCTCGATGACGGGCGGTTGACGGATGGCCGCGGGCGCACGGTGGACTTCCGCAACGCCGTCCTCATCATGACGAGCAACATCGGAAGTTCCAGGATCCTCGCCCGCTCCGAGGCCGGCGAGTCGTGGGAGGGGACGGAGGCGGAGGTCGAGAATGCCCTGCGCGGCCGCTTCAAGCCGGAGTTCCTCAACCGGGTGGATGAGATTCTCGTCTTCCAGCCGCTGAGCCGGGAGCACCTCGAGTCGATCGTCGGGATCCAGGTGGACCGGGTGGCCGCAATGCTGGCGGAACGGGACATCCGGATCGAGGTCGCCGGACCGGCCAGGCGAAGAATCGCGGAGGTCGGGTACGACCCCGCGTTCGGGGCGCGCCCGCTCAAGCGCGCGATCCAGCGGCTCATCGCGAACCCGCTCGCCATGGCCTTCCTGGAGGGCCGCTTCCGGGAAGGCGACGCGCTGCGCGTGGAACTCGAAGAAGACGGCGACGGGCTGCGCTTCGTGCCGGTCGTACCCGATTCGCGGAAGGGGGAGGAATGAACCCGGGAATTCGCGTCGCGGTCATGGCCGCGGCCGTGGCGGGTTTCGCGCTCGCCGGCTGCGCGTCGCGCGGAGACGCCGGGAGGCGCCCCGGCATGGACATCTATGGAGCGGAGTCCGCGGAGGCGGCCATCGCGCGGTTTCTCGATGCCGCGAGGCTGCGCGACTACCCTGCCATGGCTCGGCTGTTCGGAACGGATGAGGGCCCGGCGGACCGTCGCTGGGGGCGGGCCGAGACGGAACAGAGGATGTTCGTGCTCGCGAGCCTGCTCGCGCCGCGCGCCTACGAACTCCGCCCGAATCCCGTCTCGGCGGCCGGGGGCGCCTCGCGCTGGATGGTGGATCTGACGGGGACGCGCAACGGGGATGTGAGCGTCCCGTTCATCACCGTTTCGGATGGGAGCCGCTGGTTCGTGGAGCGCATCGGGACGGAGGGACTCCGGACTCCGTGATCCCGGAGGGCCGCTCGTGGTAGCGGCGGAGTCGCTGCGGGTCCGCACCCGCGAGGAAGGCCGCACGTAACGTCCAGTGCTTAACAACGGTGGCAAGGAAACCGGTTTCCCAGCGACGGCTCGAGGTACGCGCCGCGAGGGCGAGAAGGCGAAACCGCGTGACTCGCCGCACGGCCCGGACGAAGGTCACGTCTTCGAAGAGGGGAAGGTCACCGAAACCCCCGCATGCTTCGTATGCGTCGCGCGTGGCGAAGAGGGCCTGATCGCCCGTGGCGGTTTTGAATCGGCGCGTCCGCCAGTTCACGCCCCATTCGAGCAGGCGATAGCGCCATCGGCGCGCGCGCGGTTGAAGGGCGAAGCGGAAACAGCCCGCCTCCGCGCCTCCGCGAACCGCGGCGCGGATGGCCGTCGCCCCACCATCGGGAAGCCATGTGTCGGCGTGCACGAAGACGAGAACCTCTCCGGCGGCGGCCCGGGCCCCGGCGGCGAGCTGGGCGCCGCGATTGCGGCGGGTCGACAGCACGCGGCCGTGAGGGGCCGCGATCTCCGTCGTGCGATCCCGGCTGCCTCCGTCGACGACGATGATTTCCGCCTCCGGGCCGAGGGCGGACCTTGCGCGCCGGAGCGTCTCATCGAGCCGCGTTTCCTCATCGAGCGTCGGCACGATGACGGAGAACTCCGGCCGGGGACGCTGCGACCTCCGTGGCGACCCTCTGGGGGGCTCGGGGGGCTCCGGCTCCTGCGTCACCCTCGCTCGGGATCCTCCCGCATCTCCAGGAGAACTCCGTTCAGCGAGCGGGGATGCAGAAAGGCAATGCGGGCACCGCCGGCGCCGCGGCGGATCCGCGGCGGTATGGCCTGCGCACCGGCCGCTTCGGCGCCCGCGAGGGCGACCTCGAGATCGTCGACGCGCACGCAGACATGGTGGATGCCGGGGCCGCGCCGGTCGAGGAAGCGGGCGATGGGCGACTCCGGGGTCAGGGGAGCGAGCAATTCGATCCGGCCGGCGTCCTCGCCGAAGAAGGTGGCCCGAATGCCCTCCGAGGGAACGGTTTCCTCCCCGGACGGCGACCGGCCCAGGATGGCGGACCACTGCCGCACGGCTTCCGGAAGCGAGTTGACCGCGATTCCCACGTGGTCGATAATGGGCGCGCCCGGAATGCGATTGCCTTGGTTCACTGCGGCCGGAAACCCTTTCGGAGAACACGAGCGGTGGCGCCGGGGTACGAAACCTCACCTGCGCCCGCGCGCGGGAACGTATTCCGGACCCCGCGCCGGAGCCAGTGAGGAGAAGCGGTTCCTCCCGGACGGGTGGGCGGGGCGGCACAGGAACAGGAGATTCGAATGGCTGAAGTTGCGAACGGAGGGCCCGTCGAGATCACGGATGCGAACTTCGCGGACGAGATCGAGGGCGCGGAGGGCCTGGCGATGGTGGATTTCTGGGCGGAGTGGTGCGGCCCGTGCCGGCTCGTCGGGCCGATTGTCGACGAACTCGCGCAGGAGTATTCGGGGCGCGTCACGATCGGAAAACTCGACGTGGATGCGAACCCGCAAACCGCATTTCGCTTCAACGTGCGCTCGATCCCGAGCATCCTCTTCTTCAGGGACGGGGAGGTCGTGGACACCCTCGTGGGGGCGCACCCCAGGGATTCTCTCGAGAGAAAGATCCTCGAGCACGCCTGAGGGGCGCCGCCGCCACGGGCCACGCCGACTCCGCGCCCCCCGGCCCTGGTGGCTTCGGGGGGCGCGGGCGCATCGGGCGCCGAACGGGAGACGAGGACGCGTGTCGTGACGGGAACGCTCTACGTGGTCGGCACGCCGATCGGCAATCTGGACGACATGCCGCGGCGTGCGGTCCGGATGCTGCGTTCGGTCGACGTGTGCTACGCGGAAGACACGCGGCGCACGGGCAAGCTGCTCGCGCGGGTGGAGGCGAACGTCCCGTTGCGATCGCTGCACATGCACAACGAGCGGGCACGGGTGGAGGAGTTGCTCGCCGCCCTCGCCGCGGGCCGCACCGCGGCGCTGGTGTCCGACGCGGGCACGCCGACCGTATCCGACCCCGGCTGCCGGGCGGTCGCCGCCGCCCGCGAAGCGGGGCACGAGGTGCTGGCGGTTCCCGGTCCTTCCGCCGTGCTCGCGGCGCTCTCCGTGTCCGGCTTTCCGGCGGATCGGTTTCTTTTTCTCGGATTCGTTCCCCGGCGGGGCGGCGAACGCTCTGCCTGGATCGACGATCTCCGCGCCTGCGTGGACACCGCGGTCGCGTTCGAGGCGCCCGGGCGACTGGTCGCGCTCCTCAGTGAGTTGACCGAAGCGGGCCTGGGGGAGCGGGCTGCCGTCGTCTGCAGGGAGCTGACGAAAATGCACGAGGAAACCACGGCCGGATCCGTGCGCGAGCTGGCGTCCGCGTTCGCGGCTCGCGAGGTCCGGGGTGAGGTGACGATCGTCTTCGGGGACGGTGCGGCAGGCAACACGGCAGGCAACGAAGCGCCCGATCTGGCGGTCCTCATGGAAGAGGCGCGACATTGGTCGCGCGATGGCCTGCGGCGGCGCGAGATTGCCGGCCGCCTGGCTGCGGAGTTCGGTCTGAGCCGGAACGAGGCCTATCGCGTGAGCTTGCAGGTTCAAGAGGCGCCCTCGGAATGAGTGACGGATTCGGCTTCGAACGGCTGGCCGCCGCCTGCACGGCGGCTCGAGCGCGGGCCGCGGCGACGGCGGCGGCTTCAGCCGTTACGCTGGGCGGTGCGCTGATCCTCGTCCTCTCCCTGCTCCCGGTTTCCGCTCGGGAAGGCCGCGGCTCGCTCGTGCCGCTCGCGCTCGCCCTCGTGCTGTGGGCCGGCCTCGCCGGGCTGACGTGGATCGTCCGACGCGTCTGGCGCGCGTTGCGTCCGCATGCGGTGGCGGAGGAGGCGGACGTTGCGGCGGGACTGGGGGCCGGCGACGTCCGCTCCGCGATCGAGCTGGAAGGGGCGGAGGCGGTTGGGGGCGCCGGTTTGGCCGCGCTCCACCGCGCGCGTGTATCCGAGGCGCTGGGGAACGCCGCGCCGCGCGGGCTCCTGCCGGTCAGCGGCCCGGGGTGGAAGCGGCGGATTCGCCGTTCGGGTGTCGCCGTGACGCTCATGTTGCTCGCGATCTCGGCGGCCGCGCTGCTGCGCCCGCAGCCCACGTTCTCCGCCGCCGCGGCGCTGGGCGCGCCGTGGCGCACCGCCTTTCCCGCGCCGCTTCCGCCCCTCGGCCTGACCGGCGCGGCCGGTGTACCGCGCGGAGAAGCGGCTGTGCTGTCCATCTCGGCCACGGGACGCGACCGGGTCGACCTGGTGTGGCGCGCGGCGGGCCGGGCGCCCGAACGGACCCTCCTGGAGGTATCGGCGACCGGTTCGGCGCAGGGCCGCACCGCGCCGATCATCTCTCCCACGGCGGTGTGGGCCGAAGACCGGGAGGGCTTCTCGAGCGACACCCTTCTTATCCGTCCCCTCGAGCCGCTTCTGGTCCAGGATCTCCAGCTCACCGTCGAATTTCCGGCCTATCTCGGGCGCGCGTCGGAGCGTTACCGGGGTCGGATTCCGCCGCTGGTGGCGCCGGAGGGTACGAGATTGCGGTTGAGCGGGGAGACCAACCTTGCGCTCGATGGCGGGGCTCTCGCATGGGAGCCCGGCGACGGTGAAAGCGGCGAGGCGGCAGCCCGAATCCCGCTGGAGATCGCGGGCTCGCAGTTCGCCGTTTCGTGGGTTCCGGAGCGGACAGGCGCCTGGGCGTGGGAATTGCGGGCCGAATCGTCGCTCGGCGCGCCCATCGTCCCGGACCCGATCCGGGTGCACGTAGTCCCTGATCTTCAGCCGCGCATCCACCTCCTTTATCCGGCCCCGGACACGATCCTGGGCTACGAGCGCGTGATGCCGGTGATCGTGGACATGGAGGACGACATCGGTCTCCGCCGAGCCTTCGTTCGCAGCTGGCGCTCGGGGTTGGGCAGTGAGAACGCGGAGCGACGGGAGGCGCTTTCTCCCGAACCGGCCGGGGCGGCGCGCGCGGTCTTCCGGCACCTGCTCGACCGCAGCGCGGAATCCTTCCTGCCCGGGGATACGCTGTTCTACCGCTTCGAGGCCTTCGACGGACACCCGGCCAGGGGGCCCGCGCTTTCCGACGTCTTCCTGCTTCGCGTTCCGACCTTCACGGAGATTCGGGATCAGCGCGCGGAGCAAACCGAGGCCTTGTCCGACGCCGCGCAGGCCCTGGAGGAGAGTCTGGAGGCGTTGGCCGAGGCGGCGGCCGACGCTGCGCGGCAGACGGATGCCGAGGGGGACGACAGCGAGGAGGTCCGGTTCGAGGCCACGGAAGAGGCGCGGAGCGTACTCGATGAGGCGCAGCGGTCCGAGGCGGAGTTCGATGGGGTGGAGGAACAGCTCCAGGCTCTTCAGGAGGAACTCGAAGCCTCGCCGCTCTCCGACCCCGCGCTGCAGGAGCAGTTGCAGCGTCTGGCCGAACGCTACGAGGAACTGGCCGCGAGCGGACTCGAGGAGCAGATCGAGGCGCTCGCGGAAGCACTGCGCGAGCTGGATCCGGAAGCGGTGCGCGAAGCGCTCGAACAGCTCTCCGACGATTACGAGAATCTGCGCGAGCAGGTGGACCAGACGCTCGGCATGCTCGAGCAGGCTGCGCTCGAACAGGCGATGAAGTCGGCGCAGGCCAACGCGGATGAACTGGCGCAGGAGCAGAGGGAAGTCGCCGGCGAGACGGATGCCGAGGCGTTTCAGGAGGGCCAGGAGTCTCTCGTCGAACAGGCCGAGGCGCTGGCGGAGCGCCTGGCCGAGCTGGAGGCGGAACTCGAGGCGGCGGACCGGGAGATGGCTGCGGACTCGGCCCGGGCCGCCGGTGAGCGCACGCAGGAGGCCCTCGGGAAGATGGCCGACGCGCAGAGTGGAGCCGAAACGTCCCCGTCCGGAGAGCCGGGCGAGGTCGGCGAATCGGAGCGGCAGGCGGCGGAGGAAGCCGCGGAGGCGCTCGAACAGGCGGCGGGCGCCCTCGGTTCGGCGCAGCAGGAGATGAGCGGGGAGCAGGGAGAGGCCGCCGTCGAGTCGCTGGCTCGCGCACGGAGCGAGGCGCTCGCGCTGGCAGAGGAGGAGGGCCGTCTGTCGGAGGCGACGCGCGGCGAGAATACGGCGGATCCGGCATCCTGGCGCGCGCAGCAGGGGGCCGTGCGTCAGGGATTGGAGAATCTGGTCGAGAGACTCTCCGAGGCCGGGAACGAGGCCGCCATGCTCGACCAGCGTACCGGGGCGGCGGCGGGCGAGGCGGCGGAACGCATGGATCAGTTGCTGGACCGGCTCGCGGGAGATGGCGCGCGGCGTCTCCCGTCCCGGGCGGAGGTCGAGGGCATCCAGGAGTCGCTGAACTCGCTGGCCCGACATCTGCTCGCGAGCGAGGAGGCGGCGCGGGCGGCCGGGCAGGAGTCCGCCGGCCAGGACGCGGCGGATCAGATGAACCAGCTCGCGCAGCAGCAGCAGGCCGTGACGCAGGAGACGAGTTCGCTCCTCATGCCCGGCCCGCGGCCGTCGGGAGAGGAGCGGCGGCGCGAGGAGATCGTGCGGCGCCAGGAGGAGGTCGCCGACGAACTCGGAGAGCTGGAAGATCCGGAGGGCGACCTGCTGGGACGTCCCGAGGAACTGGCGGAGGAGGCGGCCGAACTCGCACAGCAGCTCGAGTTGGAGGGGCCCACGCAGGAGACGCTTGAACGACAGCGCCAACTCTTCCGGCGCATGCTCGACGCGGGGCGCTCGCTGGAGGATGAGGATCTCGACCCCAACGAGCGGGAGTCGCGCGAAGCCACGGCTGCGCCGGGGACCCCGCCGCCGATCGACCCGGAGCTGCTGCGGGGACGCCGCTACCCGGCGCCCACGGAAGCCCTGCTCCGGGAGCTGCCGCTCTTCTATCGGTCGCTGATCTTCGAGTACTTCGACCGGCTGAACCGCGTGCCTCCGGCAGGCGCCGCGGCCCGGCGGGAGCCCTGACGTGGATCCTCCCCGGTTCCGGTTGCCCGCGGGCGGGATCCGCGGAGCCATGCGGATGTTCGCGCTCCTGGCGGCTGTTTGCGGCGCCCAGTTGCCGATGGTCTCGGCCGTGGCCGGCCAGGCATCCGCGGCCTCGGAGCAGCGCACCGTGGCGCGGGCGGAGCGCCTTCGCGCGGGCGGACGGGCCGCGGAAGCCGCATCCGCCCTGCGCGAACACCTGGCGAGGGCGCCCGCGTCGCCGGGCGCGCTCGCGCTGCTCGGCGAACTGGCCCTGGAGTCGGGCGAGGCCGCCGCGCTCGTGCCGTACGCGGAGGCCGCCGTTGCCGCGGCCCCGGACGAGGAGGTCGCCCGGCTGTGGTGGGTGCGGGGCCTGACCGGCGCGGGGATGCTCGATTCGGCCCTCGCCGTGAGCGACCGCTGGCTGAAGGAAGCCCCCCAACTCTCCGCGGCGCGGCTGGCCCGCGCCGATGTCCAGCTTGCGGCGGGGGATTCCGCGGGGGCGATCCGGACGCTGGGCGACGCCGCGACCCCCGGCAGGGAACTCCTCACGCGCTTCGCCGACCTCCTTCTCGCTGCGGGTGACGGCGATCGGCTGGCCGCGGCCTGGGTCGAGCTTCTCGCCCTCGCACCGCCGGCGACGGACGAAGTGGAAACGGGCCTCCGGGCGACCGAGGCCCAAGGGTCCGCCGTCGATGCGGCTTCCTTCGAACGGCTGCGCGGGCGTCTGGCCGACCGGCGGGACGGAGCATCCCGGGCGGGAGCCATCGTCGCGCTGCGGCTGGGGCGCGCGGAGGCGGCCCGGGCGTTGGCCGAGGCGGCGCCGATGCCGGACGACGCGGAGGCCGCCGCGTTCCTGCGCGAGTATGTGCGCGAAGCGGAGGCGGCGGAGCTTCCCGGCGAGGTCGCCTGGTCCGCCCGGCGGCTCGTCGGCCTGAGCGCGCGGCCGGCGGATCGCCTGCGCTGGCTCGCGCTGTCCGGGGAGCAGGCGCTGGCCGCGAGGGATACGGCTTCGGCGCGGCGGGCGCTCGAGGAACTGACGCGGGAGAGCGCCCCCGGCGACGGCCCGCACCAACTGGCGTCGCGCCGCCTGTTCGGGCTCCTCGCGGCCGACCCCGCTTCGCTGGATGAGGCGGCCTCCGTACTCGACCGCTATGCGAGGCAGTATCCGGACTCCGCGGCGGCCGAGGCGGGGATGCGAGGGGACCTTGCGCTCGGCCACGCCCGGGCGGGCGACCTCGGCACGGCGGAGGCGCTGGTAGCCGACGCCCGCCAACGGATTCGCGTCGCCTCGTCGGGACGGCTCGACGCGGCGGCGGCACGACTGGCGCTGTACGCGGGCCAGCGCGATTCCGCGCGGGAGCGGGCGAGCCGGAGCGCCCGTGAGGCGGAAATCGGAGCGGCGGAACGGACGCGCCGCCTGCGGCTGCTGACGCTCGTACAGGCGGCGGATACGGCGGAGGTCCGCATCGCGGGCGCCGCCGCGCTCGGCCTCCTCACCGCTCCGGAGGCGTTCGACCCCGGGCCGGCCCTCCGCGATCTGGCCGGCCGCCCGGCGTCGAGCGGCCGTGCCGTCGTGCTGGGCTTCATCGCCGAGGCCGCGGAAGCCGCAGGCCAGACCCGCATCGCCGGCGCCCTGCGGCGCCGGATCGTCCGCCAGCACCCGGGAAGCCCCGAAGCCCCCGCCGCTCTCCTGGATCTCGCACGCGCGTCCGCCCCCGACGACGCCGGGTCCTGGCTGGAACAGTTGATCGTGGGGTATCCCCGCAGCGCCCTTGCGCCGGTCGCGCGCCGCATGCTCGCCGAACTCGATGGAGGAGGCCGATGAAGGCCGAGACGAAACGAAGCGGCATTCGATGCCGCGTTCGATGCCGGATTCGATGCCGCGTTCGATGCCGCCTCCCGCGCCGCCTCCTGCTGGCGGGCCTGGCCTCGCTCGCGGGCGCCTCGGGGCTCGGAGCGCAGCTTCTCGTCCCCATGGACCGCGAACAGGAGAACCACCTCAAGGCCTACGGGTATGTGTTCGGCAGCCTCTCGGAGGGCCAGTCGGCCGAATGGCTCCTGAACTACCGCTCCGGGTCCTTTCTCGTCTCGGATGCACCGTCCAACCGCCGGCGAGCCGCGCTCATGGGCGTGACCGTGGAGGCGCTCGACGGTTCCGATGTGGCGAGGATCCGCCGTGAGGTCGAGACGCGGAACATGGAGGCCGTGCCCCTGGAGAAGGCGCCCACAATTGCGGTCTACACGCCGCCCAACAGTTCCCCGTGGGACGATGCCGTGACGATGGCGCTCGAGTACGCCGAGATCCCCTACGAGCGGATCTGGGATCGGGAGGTGCTGTCCGAGGAACTCGAGAACTTCGACTGGCTGCACCTCCATCACGAGGATTTCACGGGGCAGTATTCGAAGTTCTACCTGACGTACGCTTCCTCGGCCTGGCTGCAGGAGGAAGTCGCCCGCAACGAGGCGATCGCGCGCGAACTCGGGTATCCGAACGTGCCCGCCCTGAAGAAGGCCGTCGCGGCCCGGCTCCGGAGCTACGTCGAGGGCGGCGGTTTCCTGTTCGCGATGTGCACGGCGACGGAAACGCTGGAGCTGGCCCTCGCCGCGGCGGGCACCGACATCGCGGCCTCCTTCGCGGATGGGTCGCCGCCGGATGCCGCGGCGAGCGACAGGCTCCGCTGGGCGGACGCGCTCGCCTTCCGCGACGCCGTGCTCGTGATGGACCCCACGCTCAGCGCCTTCAGCGATATCGACGGTCACCAGGTAAACACCCCCTGGAGGGTCGATCTCGGCAGCTTCTCGCTGTTCGATTTCAGCGCCAAGTTCGATCCGGTTCCGGCCATGCTGACCCAGAACCATCGACGCGTGCTGCCCGACTTCTACGGTCTCACGACGACCTTTCGGAAGGAACGCCTGCAGCCCGGCGTCACCGTGCTTGCGGAGGAGGAGGCGCGCGGACGCGTGAAGTACCTCCACGGGAGCCTCGGCGAGGGCACCTTCACGTACCTCGGGGGACACGACCCGGAAGACCCCCGCCACCTGATCGGCGACGCCCCGACGGACCTGGATCTCCATCGTCATTCCGCGGGCTATCGGCTCATCCTCAACAACGTCCTTTTCCCGGCCGCGAAGAAGAAGAAGCTGATCACATGAGGGCTTCGCCCCGGGCGGTTGGCCGGTCCGCTGGCCGGTCGAACGGCCGCCCCAGGTCGGGGACCTCGGCTGGCGGGTAGACCGGTGTCCCGCGCCCGAACCGAAGGGTTCGCCGACCGGAAGCGCGAACGCGATCGTTCCCAGCGCCGGACCCTGGCGGTTGGGTTGCTCGCCTCCGTCGTCCTGCACGTCCTGCTTCTGATCGTCGCGGGCGGCGTCCGTGTGGATTCGCTTCCGTTCACGCTCCCGCCCATCGAGACCGTGCCCGCGCCCGACGCCCTCGTCGTGGTCGAGATCGCGCCGATCCTGCCCGAGGATCTTCCCGAGGAACCCCGGCCGGAGCCGCCCGAGGAGGAGATCCCGGAAGTCGAACCCGAGCCACTCGAAGAGGAGGAAGAAGAGGCGGAGGAAGAGGAAGAAGGGGCGGAGGAAGAGCGAGCCCCCCTCCCCGGAGCGCCGGGCCTGATCGTCGCCGGTCAGCCGACGGCGCCGGAAGGGCCGCGGGGCCGGACCAACGCCTCGCGGCTCCGACTCCGCTTCAGCGACGCGCGCCTGTGGTTCGACCCGCAGTCCCCCCGGCTCATCGGCGAACGGCTGGTCCAGTTCGCCCGGGCGGACAGCGCGGTTCGGGCGATTCTCCGCGACTGGCTCGACAGCCTCCAACTTGAAGACGACGTGCGGCGCCGCGCGCGCGACTGGACCTTCGAGCGCGATGGCAAGCGGTGGGGATTCTCGGAGCAGGGGATTCACCTCGGCGACGTCACGATCCCGATCCCCATCGGGTTCGCTCCCACGGGGCCGCAGAGGCGTGCCTACGAACAGGCGATCCGCGACCTGACGGCCATCCAGATCCAGAACCTCCGGGACGACGTGGAAGCCGCGGCGGCGGAAGCGCGGGCCCGCATGCGGGAGCGCTCCGAGGAGGAGGTCCGCCGCCGGCGTGGCGACACGCTGCGCGTTCGCGGACCCCCGTAGGGTCCGAGGGCTCCGTGGTTCCGAAGCCGCGGCGCCTCCGTTAGACTGAGCCGCAGCCTGGACGCCGGGGGGTCTCCCCGTCGCACCGTTGGTTCTCTCGACACCGCAAACCGTCAGTCAGGAGCCGCCCCTTGGGTGACTCTCAGCCATCCACCGAGCTTTCCTCCCGCTACGATCCCGCGGGGCTCGAACAGCCGCTGTACGAGCGCTGGGTCGACGCGGGCCTGTTTCACGTTCCCGCCGCGGAGGTCGAGCGGCCCTACGTGATCGTGATCCCCCCGCCCAACGTCACCGCCGCGCTGCACATGGGTCACGGGCTCAACAACACCCTGCAGGACGTCCTCATCCGTCGGCGGCGGATGCAGGGATACGACGCCCTGTGGGTGCCGGGCACGGATCACGCCGGGATCGCGACGCAGAACGTCGTCGAGCGGCAGTTGCGCGCGGATGGGCTCACTCGTTTCGACCTCGGTCGCCAGGCTTTCGTCGAGCGGGTGTGGGAGTGGGTCGACGAGTACGGAGGGCGGATCATCGACCAGTTGCGCACCATCGGGTGTTCCTGCGACTGGCAGCGGACGCGGTTCACGCTGGACGAGGGCCTCTCCAACGCGGTACGCGAGGTCTTCGTCCGTCTCTACGAGAAGGACCTCATCTACCGCGGCCGCTACATCATCAACTGGTGTCCCCGCTGCCGCACCGCGCTCTCGAATGAGGAAGCGGAGCACCGCGATCTCGACGGCAAGCTCTACCGGTTGAAGTACCCTCTGGCGGCCGGCGGCCACGTGGAGGTCGCGACGACGCGGCCGGAGACGATGCTGGGCGACACGGGGCTCGCGGTCTCGCCGGACGACGAGCGGTACAGGGACCTTGTCGGCCGGGAAGCCGAGTTGCCGCTGGTGGGACGGCGTCTCCCGATCGTGGCGGACGAACACGTGGACCCGGAATTCGGGTCGGGCGTGGTGAAGGTCACGCCGGCGCACGATCCGAACGATTTCGAGATCGGGCAGCGCCACGGGCTCGAAGCGCTCGATGTGATGACGGACGGGGGGGCGATGAACGACGCCGTCCCGGAGGCCTACCGCGGCCTTGACCGCTTCGAGGCGCGCCGTCGCGTCGTGGCGGACCTCGAGGCGGGCGGCTGGCTCGTGGGCGTGGAGGACCATGCCCACGCCGTCGGGCGGTGCTATCGCTGCGACACGGTCGTCGAGCCGCGCCTGAGCCTCCAGTGGTTCGTCCGCATGAAACCTCTCGCGGAACCGGGGCTGGCGGCCTGCGAGAGCGGGGAACTGCGCTTCCATCCGGAACGGTTCGGCCGCGTGTACCGCAACTGGATGGAGAACATCCGCGACTGGTGCATCAGCCGGCAGTTGTGGTGGGGACACCGGATCCCCGTCTGGTACTGCGACGCCTCCGATTGCGGCGAGGTCGTCGTCTCCACCGAGGACCCGGACGACTGCCCCGCCTGCGGAGGCGGACTGCGCCAGGACGAGGACGTGCTGGATACCTGGTTCAGTTCGTGGCTGTGGCCCTTCTCCACGCTGGGCTGGCCGCAAAAGACCGGGGACCTCCGGTCATTCTATCCCACGGCGACGCTCGTGACGGCGCCCGAGATCCTCTTCTTCTGGGTGGCCCGCATGATTATGGCGGGTTTCGAGTTCATGGGAGCGTTGCCGTTCACCGATGTGCTGCTGAACGGGACGGTCCGGGATCACCTCGGCCGGCGCATGTCCAAATCTCTCGGGAACGGGATCGATCCTCTCGAAGTTGTTGAACTGTATGGTGCTGACGCCATGCGCTTCACGCTCGTTCGAGGGTCGCCGCTCGGAACCGATATCCAGTTGGACTACGAGAATCTGGAAGCTGCGTTCCGCCCGGGGCGCAACTTCGCGAACAAGATGTGGAACGCGGCGCGTTTCGCGCTGCCGCACGCGCGCCGGGACGGCGCCGGGGAGGCGCCGGAGCCGACGGCGCTTGCGGACCGGTGGATCCGGAGCCGCCTCGCGCGGGTAACGCACGAGATGGATGCGGCCTACGAGGGCTATCGCCTCCACGAGGCGGCGGAGGCCGGCCACTCGTTCGTATGGGGAGATTTCTGCGACTGGTACCTGGAGTTGGCGAAGCACCGGTTGAGCGGCGGCGGCGAGTCGGCGCGGGAGGTGGGGCACACACTGACGCTCGTGATGCGGGGCTGGCTCTCGCTCCTCCATCCGATCATGCCCTTCGTCACGGAGGCGATCGCCGCGAAGTTGCCGGACGCGGACGGCGCGGGTTCGCTCGTTACGGGACCGTGGCCGGACTGCCCCGACGACTGGATCGATCCCGCTGCAGATGCGGGGATCGAGGCGCTTCAGGAGTTTGTGGGGGCGGTGCGGACGCTGCGCGCGGAATACGGCGTGGCGCCGGGAACGCGGGTTCGGGTCCGGGTGACGGACGCTTCGTCGGCGCTGCGCTCGGCTCTGGCCGAGGAGGAGGACAGCATCGCGCGCCTGGCGGGACTGTCCGGGATCGAGCGCGTCGCGGAGGGCGCGAGCGCGGCGTCCGCGGACGGAGCCGGGGCGCACGCCGTGCTCCGCTCGGGCGGAGAACTCTTCCTCCCGTTGGAAGGGGTCATCGACCTGGAGACCGAATGCGGCCGCATCCGCGCCGAGTTGGAGCGTACGGCCGACCTGCTCGCGCGGAGCCGGGGAAAGCTCGAGAACGCGGGGTTCCTCGGTAACGCGCCCGAGGAGGTCATCGCACGGGAGCGGACGAAAGTGACGTCGCTGGGAGAACAGCGCACTCGGCTTGAGGAGAAACTCCGATCGCTGCGGGCGGGGGTCTGACACGCACGGGGCCCGGAACCTCCGGGCAGGGGCCGGGAGCCCGCGAACGATTTGCCGCCCTCTTCGCCGACGGGAAGCTCCTCGCGGGGTCCATGGCTCTCCTCATCATGCTGGGCTGCGCGAGGGAGATGCCTCCGCCCGGGGCGCGACCCGACGAGATCCCTCCATCCATCGTCCGCATCCGTCCCGCGCCGGATTCGATGGTCGTCGACTTCGACGGCGCGCTCGAAATCCGCTTCAGCGAACCCGTGCGGATACCGAACGGGATTGCGAGGGAGATGTTCGTCAGCCCGATGGAGACGTACGAGTCCGAGGTGGGGTTCGCGGACCTGCGTCTCCGGCCGGAGGACGGGTGGCGGGACAGCGTCGTGTACTGTTTCACGATTCCGACCGATGGGATCAACGACCTCTTGCGCAACGGGATGGAAGTCCCGGTCGAATTCTGCTTTTCCACGGGAGCGGAGATCCTGGACGCGTCGGTCGAAGGGGAAGTGATCGACATACTGACGGGGCAGCCGCTCGAAGAGGCGCGGGTCATCTTCTGGGCGGGCCCGGACTCCGTCCCGTACGGCGCGATCTCCGACAGCATCGGAAGGTTCGTGGCGCGCGGCCTGCCGCCGGGCGAGTACGAAGCCTTCGGGTTCGTCGACCGCAATCGCAACATGATTCCCGATCGCGAACTCGAATCGTATGACAGCGCATCCGTGGCGGCTTCGCCCGACACGCCGACGGAGTTGAGGCTCGTCCTCGTGGCGCCGGACACGACGCCTCCCGTGCTCGCTCGCGGGCTCGTCGTGGGAAGCGAGACCGTGCAGCTCGAGTTCGATGACTATCTCCTCAACCCTCAACCGGAGGAACCCGCCATCACGATTCGCGACTCCGCGACGAACCAAACGCTGGAGATCGTGGCCAGCCTCATCGGTTCGGCCGACGAGGTGACGTTTCCCCTCGACTCGGCGACGCTCGCGGACTCCATCGCGGCGGCGGATTCGGCGGCCGCAGGTGACTCGACGGCGGTCGCCGACTCCGCGGCGGTGGAAGCGCCGAGCCCGGATTCCGCCGGCAGCGCGGCGTCCGACTCCGTCACGGAGGAGGATCCCATTCTTCCGTCGAGGTTCATCACCGTGCGGCTCGCGACGGTGATCGATTCCGGGACCTACCGGGTTTCGGTCACGGGCGCGGTGAACGTGCGTCGTCTCACGGGAGGCGGTGATACGTCCTTCGTGGCTGAGCCGGAGCCGCCGTCCGATGACTCGGCGACGGTCGCCGACTCGGTCGCGGTGGAGGACTCGGCCGCCGTCGAGGGCGATTCCGTGGCGGTGGAGCAGGATACGGTGCCTCCGGCGCCCGACAGTCTCGACGTACCCGGAATCCCGCCGGACACGGCAGGGGCGCCCCCGGACACGGCCGGAGCGCCCCCGGACACCGTCGGGGCGCCCCCGGACACCGTCGGGGCGCCGCCGGACACTCTCGGAGTACCGCCGGACACGGTTCGAAGACGCGCCCCCCGTGGCGCGGGAAGGGCCCGTTCGCCCGGTCTCAGGGCGAAGAGGCGGCGCGAATGACGGACCCGCGCCGCCGGCTCCCTTCCATGGATGCGCTCCTCGGGGCCCCCGAGGTCGCCCCCTGGATCGACCGCTACGGCCGCGAGACGGTGAAGGACTCGCTCCGCCGGGCGCTGGACCGCGCCCGCGCGGACGCGGACCCCGACTCCGAGCGGCGGGGTCCGGACGATCTCCTGCGGGCCGCGGAACGCGATCTGGAGGCGCGATCCCGGCCCTCGCTACGCCGCGTGCTCAACGGAACGGGCGTCGTGCTCCACACCAACCTCGGCCGGGCGCCGCTTGCCGACGTGGCTGGTCGCGCGCAGGCCGAGGCCGCCGGCTACGGGAACGTGGAACTCTCTCTCGCGACGGGCCGGCGCGGCTCGCGGTACGACCACTGCAGCGAGGTCGTCTGTGAACTGACGGGTGCGGGGGCGGCGATCATCGCGAACAACAACGCCGCGGCCGTGGCGCTGGTCGTGAACGAACTGGCGCGGGGCCGCGAAGTGCTCGTGTCCCGCGGGGAACTGGTCGAGATCGGCGGCACGTTCAGGATCCCCGATGTGGTGGGGCGGAGCGGCGGCCGCCTGAGAGAGGTCGGCACGACGAACCGGACGAGAGTCTCCGATTACGCGGCGGCCATCGACGAGTCGACCGGGCTCATTCTGCGGGTCCACCCCTCCAACTACCGGGTCGAGGGCTTCTCGGCGCGCCCCCCTCTCGCCGCATTGGCATCGCTCGCGCGAGAGCGCGGGATCCCGGTCGCTCACGATCTCGGCTCCGGGTTGCTCGATGCCGATCTCCTGCCCGGATTCCCGGAGGGACCCACCGCGCGGGGATCGCTGGCCGCGGGCGTCGACCTTGCGACGTGGAGCGGCGACAAGCTCCTCGGGGGGCCGCAGGCCGGGATCATCGCCGGCGATGCGGCGTTGATCGCGCGTTTGCGCCGGAATCCCCTGCTGCGGGCGTTTCGGGTGGACAAGACGACGCTCGCCGCCCTCGAAGCCACGCTGATGCTGTACCGCGATTCGGATCTCGCCGTCCGGCGCGTGCCGGCATTGCGGATGCTGCGCGAGCCGGCGGAGGCCGTCGAAGCCCGCGCGGCCGCCGCGCGTCCCGAACCTCCGCCGCGAAGCGGGGCGCGCGTGGACGTGATCCGAACCGAGGCAATGGTCGGAGGGGGCGCTTTTCCGGGGTTCGCGATTCCCTCGGCCGGCTGGGCCGTGACGGGGATCGATGTCGAGCGACTCGCGGCGGAGTGCCGCGGCGGCCCCGTCCCGCTCATCGGCCGTATCGAGCGTGCGGCGTTCATCGTCGATGTGCGGACGCTCCCCGGCGAGGAAACCGCCCGGGCGGCGGACGCCCTCGCCTCGGCGCTCGATCGACTCGCCGATGCCGGTCGCCGTGATGTCTGACGCCGTGCGGATCGCGGTCCTCGCGTCGGGGGGCGGTTCCAACTTCCAGGCGCTCGTCGACCGCTTCCAGGGCGCGGAAAACCCGCAGCGCGAGATCGTCGGCGTGATCGCCAGCCGCGAGGGGGCGGGCGTCCTCGAGCGGGCCCACCGGGCCGGGGTGGCATCGGCGGTCTCGCCCGCGGCGGCGACGGGTGACGAGATGGCGGTGTTCCTCCGTCGCACGCTGGACGAGTGGCGAAGCGACATCGTGGTCCTGGCCGGCTACATGAAGCTGGTGCCCGAAACCCTCGTGCGGGCCTGGTGGGGACGGATCCTGAACATCCATCCCGCGCTGCTGCCCTCGTTCGGAGGCCGGGGAATGTACGGAGCCCGCGTGCACCGGGCGGTCATCGAGGCCGGCGTCCGGATCACCGGAGCGACCGTCCATTTCGTCGACGAGGCGTACGACCGGGGTCCGATCCTGTGCCAGTGGCCCGTACCCGTGCTCGCGGGCGATACTCCCGAGTCCGTCGCGGCCCGTGTGCTGACGGTGGAGCACCGACTCCTGCCGGCGGCGGTCGAAGCGCTGGCTTCCGGGGTGGTCCGCCTGGAAGCGGACCGTCGGGTCCATTGGGTTCGCGAGTGGTTCGAGACCGAAACGTTCACCAACCGGGAAGGATGAGTGGGGATGCCGATTGCGCTTGTGAGCGTTTCGGACAAGACGGGAATCGAGGAGTTCTGCGCGGGATTGATCGCCCGGGGCTGGGAGATCGCGTCCACGGGAGGGACGATGCGGGTGCTGCGCGCGGCGGGGCTGGAGGTCCGCGGCGTGTCCGACCTGACCGGCCACCCCGAAATGCTGGGCGGCCGCGTGAAGACACTGCATCCGAGGGTGCACGGGGGGATCCTGGCTCGGCGCGAGGTGGCCGACGACCTGGATCAACTCGCCGCGCACGGGATGGCTCCCATCGATCTCGTGGCCGTGAACCTGTACCCCTTCCGCGAGACGGTCGCCGGCGGGGACGTCACGCTCGGAGAAGCGCTGGAGCAGATCGACATCGGCGGACCGACGATGCTCCGGGCGTCGGCGAAGAACCATCCCTCGGTCTGGTCGGTATGCGATCCGGCCGATTACGGGCGGGTGCTCGATGCCCTCGACGCGGGGGACGTGCCGGAGAGGCCGAAGCTGCGGCGGGAGCTCGCAGCCAAGGTGTTCGGACACACCGCGGCCTACGACGCGGCGATTACTCGCTACCTGACCCGGCCGGACGGAGCGGGGGATTCTCCCGACCTCCCCGCGGGGGAAACCGTCGCCTCGCTCCTGCGCGTGCAGTCGCTCCGCTACGGGGAGAACCCGGACCAGAAGGCCGCCTTCTTCCGCGACGGGTCCAGTCCGCCGCGGGGGATTCCCGCGCTCGCGCAATTGCACGGCCGGGAACTCTCGTTCAACAATATTCTCGACGTCGACGGGGCTCTCACGGCGATCGCGCCCTTCGTGTCCGGGGCGCAGGCCGCCTGTGCGATCCTCAAGCACTCGACGCCCTGCGGCCTCGCCGTCGGCGCATCGCCGCTGGAGGCCTACGAGAAGGCGCTCGCGTGCGATCCCGTCTCGGCGTTCGGCTCGGTCATCGCCTTCACGGACCCGCTCACGGAGGCCGTCGCGGAAGCCCTCTCGCGCAACTTCGTGGAGTGCGTCGTCGCGCCGGGATATTCGGAGGGTGCGCTCCGCCTCCTGCGGGAGAAGAAGAACATCCGGATCCTGCAGCCCGAGGCGGGTGCGGCGCCGGACGCGAACGGCCACCTGGAGGAAGGGGTGGAAGTGCGCGGCGTGCGCGGCGGGGTTCTGCTGCAGGCGGCCCCCCGGCCGGCGCGTGAGGTGAATCGGGAGGCGCACGTGCCGACGGCGCGGGCCCCGAGCGACGCGGAGTGGGACGATCTCGCGTTCGCGTGGTCCGCGGTGCAGAGCGTGAAGTCGAATGCGATCCTGCTCGCGCGGGATGGGGCGTCGATCGGAATCGGCGCTGGACAGATGAGCCGCGTCGATTCGGTCGAGATCTCGATCCGCAAGGCCCGGGCGCAGGGGTTCGACGTGGCGGGCGCCGTCCTCGGCTCCGACGCCTTCTTCCCCTTCCGCGACGGCATCGATGCGGCGGCGGCCGCCGGCGTGACGGCGATCGCGCAGCCGGGCGGTTCGAAGCGCGATGCGGAGGTCATCGAGGCCGCCGACGAGCACGGCATGGCGATGGTTTTCACCGGACGGCGGCTCTTCCGGCACTGAACCCCGCGTCCGCGCCGCCCTTGCCACGTCCTGCAAGGCGAGGGGTTGCGAAACACGCGGCGCGGGAGCGGTTATACTTGAGCAGGGAACGCCGCAGGTGAAGCGGCCGGCGCCCGGCGAGGGCCGGGGGCCGAACGGCAAGGGAGAATCCCCATGGCGAACATTCATATTCCGCCCGGCTGGAGGCTCAGGGAGAGCGAAGCCACGCCGGAGTCGGTGTACCTCGATCGGCGGCAGTTCGTGGCCCGCATGGGCGGGGGAGCGGTCCTCGCCGCCGCCTCGCTCGCCTGCCGGCCCGGCGGCGCGGCGACCCAGCAGCGCGGCCCGCTCGACAACATCCCGGACACTCCCACCGCGGACCTCTATCCCGTGGCCGTGAACGATCCGCGCTTCACGCCCGGCGATCGCCACAAGGAGATTTCGCCGGAGGAGATCGTGGCCACGTACAACAACTTCTACGAGTTCGGCACGGACAAGGATGGCGTGTGGCGCAACGTCGGCCCGTTCGAGGCCCGCCCGTGGGAACTGGAAGTGACGGGTCTCGTAGAGAACCCCGGCGTCTACGACCTCGTGGAACTCGAACGCGCGTTCCCGCTCGAGGAGCGCATCTACCGGCACCGCTGCGTGGAACGGTGGTCCGTGGTCGTCCCGTGGATCGGGTTCCCGCTGGCAAGGCTCCTGGAGCGGGTGCAGCCGCGGAACGACGCGCGCTATGTTGCCTTCGTCACGTTCAACCGTCCCGAACAGGCGTACGGCATGAAGTCGATGACCTGGTGGCCGTGGCCGTACCACGAGGGGCTCCGCATGGACGAGGCGATGAATGAACTGGCCTTCGTCGTGACGGGCATGTACGGCCATCCGCTCCAGAAGCAGAACGGCGCGCCGGTCCGGATCCACCTTCCGTGGAAGTACGGTTACAAGAGCCCCAAGAGCATCGTCCGCATCGAGGTCACCGACCAGCAGCCGGCTACGTTCTGGAATACCTCGACGCCCGCCGAGTACGGCTTCTATTCCAACGTCGACCCCGGCGTACCGCACCCCCGCTGGTCCCAGGCGCAGGAAGAAATCGTCGGTACGGGGCAGCGGGTTCCAACGCTCCCGTTCAACGGATACGGCGAGTGGGTGGGGGAACTCTACGGCGGTCGCGTGACGCCGGCAGGAGACGTGCCGCACGCCCGCTGAGGGTCCGCTGAGGGTCCGGTGGGCGGGGCTCCTTGACCCGCCCGCCGTCCCCGGCTAGAGTCCCGCGGGCTCTGCGGAGGCAGAGTCCGCTCTGAATCGAAATATTTCCCGAAACACATATAGATACGCCCTTGAGACGACGCGCGATCGCAGCGCTCGTGCTTTTCCTTGGGGTCTTGTTCAGCCAGGGTTGCGGCGGCGAATACCCGCAATCCGCACTGCACCCCAGTTCAGACTCCGCCACGCTCCTCGACCAGCTCTTCGATCAGATCTTCTGGTGGGCGGTCGGCGTGTTCGTCGTGGTGGAGGGCATCCTCGTCTACGTGTTCGTGCGTTTTCGGGAGCGGCCGGGCGACGCGCGGCCGAAGCAGGTCCACGGGCACCTTCTCCTCGAAGTGGGCTGGACGCTGGCCCCGGCGCTCATCCTCGTGGCGATCGCGATTCCGAGCATCCGCGCCATCTTCATCATCGACCGGTCGACGCCGGACCCGGAGGCGCTCGTCGTCGAGGTCATCGGCAAGCAGTGGTGGTGGGAATTCCGCTATCCGGAACTCGGTATCGTGACGGCGAACGAGGCTCACGTCCCGCTGGGCCGCACCGTCGACCTGAGGCTCCGTTCCGCGGACGTCATGCACTCCTTCTGGGTGCCGCGCCTGGCCGGAAAGCGGGACCTCGTGCCGGGGACCGAGAACCAGCTCTGGTTCCGGGCGGATTCCGTCGGCGTGTACCACGGGCAATGCGCGGAGTTCTGCGGCACGGCGCACGCGCTCATGGGGATGCGCCTGATCGTGGACGAGCCGGCGGACTTCGAGCGCTGGGCCCGAGCGAACGCGGAGCCCGCCGCGGCGCCCGCCGCCGCGGAGGCGCGGGCCGGGCAGGGCGTGTTCATGGCGAACGCGTGCGTGAGCTGCCACGCGGTGAGAGGGACGCCTGCCGCGGGACAGTTCGGCCCGGACCTCACGCACTTCGCGAGCCGGCTCACGATCGCCTCGGGCGTGCTGGAGAACACCCCCGCGAACCTGACGCGCTGGCTGGATTCCACCCAGCACGTGAAGCCCGGCAACCTGATGCCCGAGGTCCAACTGAGCGACGCGCAGATCCGGCAGCTCGTCGCCTACCTCGGCTCGCTCCGGTAGAGGCATGGCGATGACGGACGCACATCCCACGGGGATCTGGAGCTGGCTGACGACGGTCGACCACAAGCGGATCGCGATCCTCTACTTCGTGGTCGGGTTCGCCTTTCTGCTCATCGCGGGCGTCGAGGGACAGCTCATCCGGCTCCAGCTCGCCGCCCCCGAGCGCAGCTTCCTCGATCCGGACCTCTACAACCAGTTGTTCACGATGCACGGCACGACGATGGTGTTCTTCGCCGGCATGCCGCTCGTCGTCGCCTTCTTCAACTTCGTCGTGCCCCTGCAGATCGGGGCGCGCGACGTCGCCTTCCCCCGCCTGAACGCGTTCTCCTTCTGGGTCTTCCTCTTCGGCGGCCTCTTCCTGTACGCGAGCGTCCCCCTCCGGATGATGCCCGACGGGGGCTGGTTCGCGTACATGCCGCTGACGAACCCCGAGTACTCCCCGGGCCTCGGCATCGATTTCTACGTGCTCGCGCTTCTGATTTCCGGCGTGGGGTCGATCGCGGGCGGACTGAACTTCCTCGTCACGATCCTCAACATGCGGGCACCGGGGATGACGTTCATGAGGATGCCGCTCTTCACCTGGATGGCGCTCATCGTCTCCGCGCTCATCCTGCTTGCCTTCCCGCCCTTCACGGTCGGGCTGATCTTCATGCTCTTCGACCGCCGTTTCGGCACGCACTTCTTCGACGCGGCGGCGGGCGCGGACCCCGTCCTCTGGCAGCACCTGTTCTGGGTCTTCGGCCATCCGGAGGTCTACATCCTCATCCTGCCGGCCTTCGGCATCGTCTCCGACGTGATCCCGACGTTCTCGCGGAAGATCCTGTTCGGGTATCCGGTCGTCGTCTTCTCGGGCGTCCTCATCGCCTTCCTCGGCTTCGGCGTGTGGGTCCACCACATGTTCTCGGTCGGACTCGGGCCCGTGGTGAACGCGGTCTTCGGCGGGGCGACGATGCTCATCGCGATTCCGACCGGGATCAAGATCTTCAACTGGATCGCGACGATGTGGGGGGGACGGTTACGCTTCCGAACGGCGATGCTCTTTGCGGTCGGCCTCGTGGCGACGTTCACGATCGGCGGCCTGAGCGGCGTCATGCACAGTTCGCCGCCGGCGGACCTGCAGCAGACGGACACGTACTTCGTGGTCGCGCACTTCCACTACGTGCTCATCGGCGGGACGGTCTTCGGCCTCTTCTGCGGCTTCTACCACTGGTTCCCGAAGGCGACCGGACGGATGCTGCACGAGGGTCTCGGGAAGGCCCATTTCTGGCTCGCCTTCCTCGCCCTCAACGTGACCTTCTTCCCGATGCACTTCGCGGGACTCCTGGGGATGCCGAGGCGGACCTACACGTACGCGGAGGGACTGGGTCTGGATGTGTTCAACCTGATCTCGACCATCGGGGCCTTCATCTTCACGCTCTCCTTCGTGCCGCTCGTCTGGAACCTGTGGCGCACGTGGCGGCGCGGAGAGGCGGCCGGACACAACCCGTGGGACGCGTCGACGCTCGAATGGACGACGGCCTCGCCGCCGCCGCACTACAACTTCGCGGAGATCCCGACCGTCGACCGCCGGGATCCGCTCTGGCATCCGTACGTCGCACCGGAAGCGCGCGGGGAGGGGGATGAACCCGGGGGCGCGGTGCCGCGCCGGCAGCCTGACGAGCCGCCGGCGCCGGTGGTCATGCCGAACCCGTCGTACTGGCCGCTCGTGCTCGCCGTGGGGATGCTCCTCATGACGATCGGCGCGCTCGGGTCGCTCGGGCTGACGCTCTTCGGCCTGCTCGTGACGGCGGTGGGTCTCTTCGCGTGGGCCTTCGAGCCCCCGTTCGGGGAGGAGGCGCACTGATGGAGGGGCCGACCTCGACCGGAATCCCGAACCGCAAGCTCGCGATGTGGACCTTCATCGGATCGGAGTGCATGCTCTTCGGCACCCTGATCGCCACGTACATGATCTATCGCGGCCGGAACCTCGTGCCGCCCTATCCGCACGACCTCCTGAACATCCCGTTCATCACCGTCACGACCTTCGTGCTCCTGATGAGCAGCCTCATGATGGTACTCGCGCTCGCGGCGGTGCAGAGGAACGATCTGCGGGCGACGAAGCTGTGGCTCGCCCTGACGGCGCTGTTCGGCCTGATCTTCCTCGGCGGCCAGTACTACGAGTTCAACCACTTCGTGCACGAGGGGCTGCCGCTGTCGAGGAACCTGTTCTCGTCGACCTTCTTCGTCCTGACGGGAACGCACGGCGCCCACGTCGCCGGAGGCGTGATCTGGCTGAGCACGCTCTTCGTGAGGACGATGAACGGGAAGCTCGACGCCCGCCATGCGGAGACGGTGGAGATCGCCGGTCTCTACTGGCACTTCGTGGACGTCGTGTGGATTATCCTCTTCACCCTCATCTACCTGCTGGTGTGAGGCACACGTGAGCCGCCACTCCGCCGAGTCGCACCCGAGTACGCGCCTCTACGTCTCCATCGCGGTCATCCTCGCCGCGTTGACGGCGCTCGAGGTGATGGTGTTCTACATCGAGGCGCTCGCGCCGGTGCTCATCCCGATTCTGCTCGTGATGATGGCGGCGAAGTTCGCGCTCGTCGCGATGTTCTTCATGCACCTGAAGTCCGACGGCCCGGTCCTCACCGCCATCTTCGCCTGGGGGACCTTCATCGCCACCGCCATCGTCGTCGGGCTGATGGCGATCTTCGGCAAGTTCGGGGCCTAGCAGCCCGTGGTAAAAACCCCGCTGCGTTCGAGCGACGCTGCATCTCGCCTGAAACGCTGCGCTCTGCGTCGCTCCTCGGTCAAATAGCGCTGCTATTCTCCCTCGTCGCTCCTTGTCAGGCGAGCGCTTCACCGCTCTCGGCGCTGACGCGGGGTTTCGCCACGGACTGCTTAGTGTCGGGCCCTCAGCGGGCCGGGGTCGCGGAGAGCGCGTAGAGGAAGAGGTTCACGCCCATCCTGATCGCGGACTCCCGTACCTGGGGCGCGTCCCCGTGCACGCCTTCGTCCTCCCATCCGTCCCCGAGGTCGGACTCGAAGCTGTAGTAGACCGCGAGGCGGCCATCGAGGAAGATACCGAACCCCTGTGCGGGGTTCCCGTCGTGTTCGTGAATCTTGGGCAGGCCGTCCGGCATCTCGTAGAAGATCCGGTAGACGCTGTGTGCGAGCGGCACTTCGGCGAGGGGAAGTTCCGGAAAGAGACGGGCGATCTCCCGGCGGAAGGATTCGTCCAGGCCGTAGTTGTCGTCCACGTGCAGGAAGCCGCCCCCGTACAGGTAGGCGCGCAGGCGTTCGATCTCCAGTGTACTGAAGGACATGTTCCCGTGTCCCGTCGCGTACAGGTACGGATGGTCGGCGAGGTCCGGATCCGCCGCGCCCACCTCCGCGGGCCGGTCGGCCACCGGGATTCCGGTCCGGGACCGGATCTGCTCCAGGAGGTTGTCGAGGCTCGAGGGGTTCGCGTACCAGTCGCCCCCGCCGTCGTACCGCAGGCGTGCGATCGTCGGCGGCTCCGCCCGCTGCGACCCGCCCGGCGGCTGGCCGGCGAGGCTCGGACAGGATCCGAGCGCGGCCAGCGCGGCGGCGGCCACCGTGACGAAGCCGAGGACCATCTGCGGCGTGCGGTCGCCGCGCCTCTGCTTGGCGCGGCAGTGCGGACAGGTCCGCGTCGCGTCCGGTACGCTGCACCGGCAGCGTGGGCACGGCTTCACTGCCCTTTGCCTGGGTTCATCGTGGCGCCTCGGTCGCAGGGCGCGGCGCCTCGGCCGCGCGGTGTCTCCCCGTAGATTATCGGTTCGCGCGCCTCGGGGCGAAGGCTTAGGATGTGCCGCGCGACGGGCCACTTCCCGGCCTGCCGGACCACGAGGACCTGGACGATGCGTCGATACTCGGCCTACGACCCCCCTGAGTACGTTTCCTGGCAGCCGGACCCCGAACTCCTGGAGGAGTACAGGTCGCGCATCCGGGCGGACGCCGCCCGCGAGCGGGAGATCGCCGCGCTGCCTCCCGAGGCGCACCTCGCGCTGTATCGGGGCCTCCTCCGTTTCCGCCTCAGCGACATCGCCCTCACGAGGTGGGTGAAACAGGGCGTGATCTCGAAGGCGTGGCTCGGGACCGGCGAGGAAGCGGTGACCGTGGGGGCGGTGAACGCGCTCGACCGCCGCGGCTCCGATGGGGATATCGTGGGTCCCATGATCCGCAACCAGGGCGCGAACCACGAGATGGGCATGCCGATGGCGGAGGTGTTTCGCACCTACCTCGGGACGGCGGACGCCCCGGCCGGGGGGCGGGACCTGCACTTGGGAGATCTGCGCTACGGCGTGTGTCCGCCGGTCAGCATGGTCGCCACGCTGTCGACCGTCATGAACGGGTTTGCGCTCGCCTTCCGGATCCGCGGCGAGCCCCGGGTGGCGCTGACCTGGGTCGGGGACGGGGCGACGAAACACGGCGAGGCGCACGAGGCGTTCGCCTTCGCGGCGTCGCTCGGGCTGCCGATCGTCTTCATCATCCAGAACAACCAGGTGGCGCTGGGGACGCGGCTGGACCAGCACCACGTGCCGCCCGACTTCTCGGACTGGGGCGCGGCGTACGGGATTCCCTCCGTATCGGTGGACGGGAACCACGTGCTCGAGGTCTATGCGGCCACGCGGGTGGCCGCCGAACGCTGCCGGAAGGGGAAGGGCCCGCAACTCATCGAGGCGCGCACCTTCCGCATGGGAGGCCACGCGACGCACGATGTGCGCGAGGCCCGGGCCACTTTTTCGCGCGAATTGTTCCGGTACTGGGGGCGGCGCGACCCGATCGGGCTATATGAGGAGTACCTGGCGGGGATCGAGCTCGGAGTCGCCGGCGCCGGCGACCTGCGAGAGCGGAACCTCCGGAAGCTCGCAGCGGTGGAGCGCGAAGTGGAGGCGGAGATCGAGCAGGCTGCGGGCGAGGCCCTGGCGAGCCGTGAGAAGGCGGCCCCCCGCGGCGACACGGTGACGCTCGGCGTGTACGGCGAGGTGTCGGCATGACGGGCGCCGGCGCCCGCCCGCGGCGGTCGGGCTCGATCGATGGCGCGTCCTGGACGTTGTACGACGCCGCCCGGGCGCCGTCCGGCCTCGGTCTCGGCTACTTCGTGTGCGACGACCCGGAGTGCGCGGACCGGCGGACGGCGCTTCCGGCGGGATCGGCTCTCCCGGATCTCGATGACGAGGCCTTCCGCGCGTTGTGGGAGGCGGGACGAGAGCTCACGGGGACCGAGCGCCGGGTCAGCGACGGCACGGGAGCGATCTGGCTCGCCCAGAGCATGGGACCGGTGTGGGCGGAGGGGGGGAGCGCGGCGGATACCGTCGGCCTCCGCCTGCGCTGCATCACCGACGAACGCCCCGTGGTGGAACTGAACGGCGCCACGCTCTCCGAGATGTCGGACGCGGAACTCATCGCGCGAATCGGCGCCCCCCAGGGACCCGAAGGAGTCGCGCCATCCTCCGACTGACGTTTCTCGGAACGGCTTCCTCGCGGCCGACGGTGTCGCGGAACGTTTCGTCGCTCGCCCTGAAGCGCGAGGGGCGGTTGTTTCTCCTTGACTGCGGCGAGGGGACACAGCGGCAGATGATGCGGTACGGGGTGGGATTTTCCCTCGACGATATCCTCATCACGCACCTCCACTCCGACCACTACCTCGGGCTGGCGGGTCTGCTCCGCACCATGAGCCTCCAGGGCCGCGACGGGTCGCTCCGGATCTGGGCGCCCCACGGCACGGGCGAGACGCTCCGCGCGCTCCGGGATCTGGGAGGGGACCGACTGGCGTTCGACGCGACGGTGCATGAACTCCGGGCGGGCGAGGCGGTCGAAGGGGACGGTTTTCGGGTGGAGGCGTTCGCGACCGAGCATACGCGGCGTTCACTCGGATACGCCCTCATCGAGGATGCGCGTCCCGGGAGGTTCGATGTGGCGGCCGCACGCGAACTGGGCGTCCCGGAAGGTCCGCTCTTCGGCCGCCTCCATCGCAGGGAGAGCGTGGAACTGGAAGGCGGCCGGCGCGTCGACCCCGCGGATCTCGTGGGTCCCCCGCGGCCGGGCAGGAAGGTCGTGTACACGGGGGACACGCGCCCCTGTCCGGAGACGGTCCGAATCTCGCGCGACGCGGACATTCTCGTGCACGAGGCGACGTTCACGGAGGAGGAACGGGGTCGGGCGCGGGAGACCGGCCACTCCACCGCCGCCGGCGCGGCCGGGGTCGCGCGCGAGGCGGGGGTGCGGCGGCTCGTTTTGACGCACATCAGCGCCCGATACGCCGAGCGGCCGGCACAACTGCTGGAGGAGGCGCGCGCGGTCTTCCCCCGCGCGGAACTCGCGCGTGACGGCTGGTCCACCGAGGTCACCTTTGATGACGCGGACGCCGGAGATCCGGACCCTTGATCCGCGTGCGCGTACCGGGGGACAAGTCGATCTCCCACCGCGCCGCGCTCCTCGCGCCGCTCGCCTCATCGGCGTCCGTCGTGCGCGGCCTGTCGGACGGCGTCGATGTGCGGGCGAGCGTGCAAGCGATGCAGCGACTCGGCGCCGCGGTCGAGTGTGAGGAGGACGAGTCCGGTCTCACGATCCGCTGCGCGGGCGGGGGGCTGAACGTCGCCTCGGCTCCGCGGCTCGACTGCGGGAACAGCGGGACGACCGCGCGCCTCCTTGCCGGGATCCTGGCGGGTTCCGGCATCCCCGCGGTCCTGGATGGAGACCCGTCGCTTCGCAGCCGACCCATGCGCCGCGTCATCTATCCGCTGCAGGCCATGGGGGCGCGCATCGAGTACGACGGGGAGCCGGACCGGCTTCCCGTGCGGCTCCGCGGGCGAGCCACGGGGACACTGAGGAGCCTGCGCCACCGCGGCAGGGTCGCCAGCGCCCAGGTCAAGTCGGCGGTGCTCCTCGCGGGCGTGTTGGCCCGCGTGCGGGTCGAAGTCAGCGAGCCCGCCCTCTCACGGGACCATACCGAGCGCATGCTGGCCGAGATGGGGGTGCCGCTCACCTTCGATCCCGGGCGGACCGGGGCGGGGGACGTGAGTTTCGACCCGGCCGATTGGGAAGGCGCACTCGATGGGCTCCGCATGACCGTGCCCGGCGACCCCTCCTCGGCCGCCTTCCTGATCGGGGCGTCGCTCCTCGGCGGCCGAACGGTGAGGGTGGAGGCCGTGGCGGCCAATCCCGGGCGCACCGGCTTTCTCTCCGTGCTCGAGGAGATGGGGGCCGGCGTGGACCGCGACCCGGCGCCGGCCCCGGGCGGGGAACCGCGGGAGACGTGGACGGTCCATCCGCCGGATGGCCTGCGGGCGTTCTCGATCGGCGGCGATCTGATCCCGCGGGTGATCGACGAGATTCCGCTTCTCGCCATCCTCGCCGTCCGGGCGCGGGGTCGTTCCGAGATTCGCGATGCCGCCGAACTGCGCGTGAAGGAGAGCGATCGCCTTGCCGTGCTGGCGCGCACGCTCGAGAAGCTCGGTGTCGTCGTGGAGGAGACGCCCGACGGCCTCGCGATCCAGGGTCGTGCCGGACGGTTGAGCGGCGACGTCGAGACGCGCGGCGACCACCGGATCGCCATGGCGTTCGGGGTTCTGGACGCGGCGGGAGACGCCGACCTGCGGATCGACGACCGCGCGTGCGCCGACGTCTCGTATCCGGATTTCTGGGAGGCGCTGGAGCCCTTCCGCCGCGGCTCCCGACGAGGGCGTTCTTCGTCGGCGGGACGAGTGATCGCGGTGGACGGCCCGGCCGCTTCCGGCAAGAGCAGCACGGCCCGGAGCGTGGCCCGGCGACTCGGCTTCGTGCACGTGAACTCCGGGCTGCTCTACCGGGCGATCACCTGGTGGGCCCTCGACAGGGGCATCGCGGCCGACGAGCCGTCCATCGAGGCCGCAGTGCCCGGGCTGGACCTCGCTCTCGTCCCCGGACGCGACGGATTCGATGTATCCGTCGCGGGGGCCCGGCCCGGCACGGCCCTCGAATCGTCCGAGGTGACGGCGCGGGTGTCCGCCGTTTCCACGCTTCCCGCGGTTCGGGAGGTCGTGCTGGAGCGGCTGCGCCGGGCGGGCCGCCACCACGAGGTCGTCTGCGACGGACGCGACATCGGCACCGCCGTCTTCCCCGACGCGGATCTGAAGATCTTCCTCGTCGCGGAAGCGGGCGAGAGAGCCCGTCGTCGACTGCGCCAGCGCGCCGTTTCCTTCACGGAGGGCGACGTCGAGCGCGAGACCCGGCGTCTCGAGGCGCGCGACCGGCTGGATCGCTCGCGCCCGCTGTCCCCGCTGCGGCGAGCCCCCGACGCGATCGAGATCGACACGACCGCCATGCCCCCGGACGATGTCGTGGATGCGATCCTTGATCTTGCGGCCGCCGCGTTCCGTTGACGCTTCCGCAGCTTGAATCTAAGTTAGCGTACTGTTCGAGGATCGTGGCGGAAAAAGTGGCGCTTCGCCGCGAATCCTGTGGAGACCCGACACCAGGGATCGGCCGGCGGCTGGGCGGAGGCGGTGAAGCTCGGTTGAGGTCGATTCTTTTTTGCCACGAGGCCCGGCGGGACGCACCGTTGGCCCCGCGCGGGAGCTTGATTCCCTATGCCCGACGATACCAACCCTCAGACCGACGCCCCCGAGACCACCGACGCGCCGCCGGAAGTCGACGACGCCGTTCAGGAAGACGCGGAGGTCGCGGTCGCGATCCCGGCCGCCTTCGAGCCCAGCGCCATCGACCTGGATCTCGACGCGGACCCTCGGGATGACTCCCAGCACGACCAGGCGGAGTACGCCGAACTCTACGCGCTCTACGAGGACACCCTAAGCCGCATCACGGAAGGCGAGATCGTCTCCGCGCAGGTCATCGGAAAGACGGAGACGGACATCATCCTCGATGTCGGCTTCAAGTCCGAAGGGGCCGTCCCGCTCGACGAGTTCGCGGATCCGGACGAAGTGCAGATGGGCGATTCCGTCGACGTCCTCCTCGAGAGCCTCGAGGATGAGGAAGGCGTCGTCGTCCTGTCGAAGAAGAAGGCGGATTTCCTCCGCGTCTGGGAGAAGATCAAGGACGCCTTCGACAACAACCGCCCGGTGCAGGGGCGCATCAAGCGGAAGATCAAGGGTGGCGTCACCGTCGACCTCATGGGGGTCGACGCGTTCCTTCCGGGATCCCAGATCGCACTCCGCCGCGTGCCCAACGTCGACGATCTTCTCGGCGACGAGTACGACTTCAAGATCCTCAAGCTCAACAAGCGCCGCCGGAACATCGTGGTGAGCCGCCGCGTTCTGCTCGAGGAGGAACGGGCGGGGAAGCGCGAAGAACTCAAGAAGGAGCTGTCGGTCGGCGACGTGCGCGCGGGAATCGTCAAGAACATCACCGACTTCGGCGCCTTCATCGACCTCGGCGGGATGGACGGCCTCCTCCACATCACCGACATGTCCTGGGGGCGCATCGGCCATCCCTCGGAAGTCTGCGAGATCGGCCAGACGCTCGAGATCAAGATCCTCGACATCGACTGGGACCGCGAGAGAATCTCGCTCGGCCTCAAGCAGCTTCAGGAGTACCCCTGGAAGAACGTGGCCGAGAAATACCCGGTCGGGACACGCGTGCTGGGCCGGGTCGTCTCGATCACGAACTACGGCGCCTTCGTCGAACTCGAGCGCGGCATCGAGGGTCTCGTCCACATCTCCGAGATGTCATGGACCCGCAACGTCCGCCATCCCTCCCAGCTGGTCGGCATCAACGACAAGGTCGAATGCGTCGTCCTGCGCGTCGATGAGGAGGCGCAGAAGATCTCGCTCGGCATGAAGCAGGTGGAGGAGGACCCGTGGCTGGCCCTCCCGGCGCAGTACCCGCCGGGGACGAAGATCCGCGGGCTGGTCCGCAACCTCACGTCCTTCGGCGCCTTCGTGGAGGTCGAGGCGGGAATCGACGGTCTCGTCCATATCTCCGACATGAGCTGGACACGGCGGGTGCAGCATCCGGCCGAGGTGCTCCGCAAGGGGGAGGAGGTCGATGTCGTCGTGCTCTCGATCGATCCCGACCAGAAGCGGATCTCCCTCGGTTTGAAGCAGGTGCAGGAAGATCCGTGGTATCAGCTCGCGCAGGCCTACCAGCCGGGTCGGGAAGTGGCGGGCTCGATCACGCGGCTGCTCGAGAAGGGCGTCGTCGTGGACCTCGGGAGCGACCTCGAAGGGTTCGTGCCGATTTCGCAACTCGGCGTGGAGGCGACGATCGACGAGCCTTCCGACCACTTCGACGAGGGGCATCGGCTCGAACTGCGCGTACTTGAGACCGATCCCATCAACCGCCGCATCGTTCTCGCCGTCGTCGACGCGCCGGATGTCCCGTACGACGCCGAGGAAGTAGAGTACGAGAACATGGCGGCGTCGAAGTCCGGCGCCGCGGCGGACGACACGGACGAGGGGGAGCAGTCCGATTCCGGTGGTGAGGCAGGGGAGTAGCCCCTTCCAGGAGCGGCGAAGCGCAGCGCGGAGGCGTCTGGCCCTCGGCTGCAGCGCCGTGCTGGTCGCGGTCGCGGGTTGTGCGCTCATGGCCGGCAACCCACCCATCGAGGCGGCCACGCCCAGCACCGTCGATACGGAAGGAGCGTCGGCCGCGCTCCGGGTCGCCGAGTCCGACTTCGAGCAGGGGCGCTTCGCCGCGGCGGCGGCGCGCGGGGATTCGCTGAACGCCGCCTGGCGCGACACGGAACCCCTCCGGGCCCTCGCGGATCGCGCCCTTTCCGTGGCCGGCCGGGCACTGGAGGCGCAGGGGCTCCCGGGCGCCGCGGCGGACCGTTATGGCAGGCTCCTCGCCCGCGCGCCTGCCGACCCCGTGCGGACGGCCACTCTGGAGCGACTCGTCCGGGTCCTCTCGGACACGGGCCGCGAGCCCGAGGCGGTCGCCGCGATCCTCGCCGCGCCCGGGGGGATGGAGACCGTCGGCGCGGAGAATCTGCGCCGATTGGCCGCCGCCCTCACCGTACGCGAATTGCGCCCGTTGGCGGAGAACTTCCCGCCCGAGACCGCTGCGGCCGCGATCGTTCACGCGCAACTCGTCCGCCTTCTCATCGTCGAGCAGGAGGGAGATGAGGCGAGGCGCCTGGCCGCTCGCATCCTGGACGGACAACCCGCCGAACCCGAACGGGTCACGGCGGAGCTGATCGCGGGGGCGGAAACGGATCTCGGCAGCGGCAGCGCGCGCATCGGCGCGATCCTGCCGCTCACCGGCGATCTCGCGGAGGTGGGACAGGTGCTGCGCGAGGGGATCGAACTCGCGGTCGAGCGATACCGCGGCGAGGGCCCGGCCGACTTCGAGGTCGAACTCATCTTCGTCGATGACGCATCGGACCCGGAGAACACGGCGGGCCTCGTGCGGGCGCTCGAGGGACGGGACGTGATCGCGATCGTAGGTCCTCTTCGCTCCGAGTCCTTCGCGGCGGCTTCCCGGGCCCGACGGAATCCGAGACTGCCGATCATCAGCCCGACGGCGACGGATGTGCTGAGGCCCGCGTCGGCGACTTACACCCTCTACGACGCGGATACGCGCGTCTCGGACGTTGCGGAGGAACTGGCGCGCTGGACGCTGGAGGAACTGCGGCTCCGGAGGGTCGCCGTTCTGGAGCCGAACGGGGTCGGACTTGGAGGCGCCGTGAACGCGTTCACGCGCACCATTCAGGAGAACGGCGGCCTGCTCGTGGGGCACGAGCGCTACGACCCCGGGCTCACGACCTTCCAGGGACCCATCGAAGCCGTCGCGGCCTCGGAGCCGGACATCGTCTTCGCGCCGGCGGCGTCCGCGTCCGGTGTCCTCGGCGTCGCACCTCAGCTCTTCTATTACGGACTGTACAACGTGATCGTGCTGGGGAGCGAGGCCTGGGCCGACCCGGCGGCGCTGCGTCGTCTCGAGCGCTTCGCGACGGATCATCGCGTGATCGGTCTTGCGACGGACCGCATCAGCCCGGGCACGCCGTGGCGGCGATTTGTCGCGGATTATGAGAGGCGATACCGAAAGACATTGCGGGACAACATTATGCCGGCGCTGGCACACGATGCGACGCTCCTCGTGCTCTCCGCCCTCGACGGCGCGCAACTGCCGATCCCGGCCGCGCTCGCGGCGTACCTGGAGTCGGGGCCGGAAGTCGAGGGCGTGACGGGCCGCCTGCGTCCCGAAGCCGGGCGATCCGTCGTGCGGCGCTCCACGGAGATCCGCATGCTGGTGGACGGTTCGCTCGTGGAGGCGGACAGGGAGGAACTGCTTACCTGGCTGGCGGAGGTGCGCGCCGCGCCGTCTCCTTTCGCGCCGCGCGACTCGGTGCGCGTGGACACCTTGCGCGCGGACACGCGGCCCCGTGTGCGAACGATGGGCATCCGGTGAGCACCCTGTGAGCATCCCGTGAGCATGCGCGAGAAGCTGGCCGAACTCGAGGCCCGTTCCGAGCGCGCCGCCCGCGGCGACCCGGATCGGCTCGCCCGCCAGCACGCGCGCGGCAAGCTGGGCGCGCGGGAACGCCTCGAGATCCTCCTCGACGAGGGGAGCTTCGTGGAGTTCGACCGCTTCGTCGAGCACCGCTGCACGGACTTCGGGCTTGGGGACCGGCGCATCCCCGGCGACGGCGTCATCACGGGCTACGGCCGCATCGACGGCCGCATCGTCTATGTATTCAGCCAGGACTTCACGGTTTTCGGCGGCTCGCTCTCGGAAGCGCACGCCGGCAAGATCGTGAAGGTGCTGGACCTCGCGACGCGGAACGGCGCCCCCTTCATCGGGATCAACGATTCCGGTGGCGCACGGATCCAGGAAGGCGTCGCCTCGCTCGGCGGCTACGCCGACATCTTCCTCCGAAACACGCTGGCCTCGGGCGTGATCCCGCAGTTGAGCGCGATCCTCGGGCCGTGTTCCGGAGGGGCCGTCTACAGCCCCGCCATCACCGATTTCGTGTTCATGGTGGACGGGGTGAGCCACATGTTCATCACGGGCCCCGGCGTCGTGAAGACGGTGACGCACGAGGACGTGACGTTCGACGAACTCGGCGGCGCGGCGGTGCACGCGAGTCGGTCCGGCGTGGCGCACTTCCGTTCGGCGACCGAGGTCGAGGCGCTTGGCTCCGTTCGCCGCCTCCTTTCCTACCTGCCCTCGAACAACCAGGAGACGCCTCCGTGGCGGGAGACGACGGATCCGGCGAACCGGTCCGACGAGGCGCTTCTCGAGATCGTGCCGGACGATCCGAAGCTTCCGTACGACATGCTCGACATCATCCGTCGGATCGTCGACACCGAAAGCCTGATGGAAGTCCACGCCGATTACGCCGGTAACATCATCACCGGCTTCGCTCGTCTCGGAGGGCATGCCGTGGGCATCGTCGGCAACCAGCCGGCGGTCCTCGCCGGCGTCCTGGACAGCGATGCGAGCATCAAGGCCGCACGTTTCGTCCGCTTCTGCGATGCGTTCAACGTCCCGCTGGTGACCTTCGAGGATGTGCCCGGTTTTCTCCCGGGACTGAGGGAAGAGCACGAGGGCATCATCCGAAACGGCGCCAAACTCCTCTTCGCCTACTGCGAGGCGACCGTGCCGAAGCTCACCGTCATCACGCGGAAGGCATACGGCGGCGCGTACGACGTGATGTCGTCCAAGCACATCCGGGGCGACCTCAACCTCGCCTGGCCCAGCGCCGAGATTGCGGTAATGGGCGCAAAGGGCGCGGTGGAGGTCCTGTTCCGTCGCGAGATCGCCGCGGCCGAGGACCCCGTGGCGCGCACCGCCGAACTGGAGGCGGAGTACCGAGCGAAGTTCGCCAACCCCTACCTGGCCGCGGAACGCGGGTTCATCGACGACGTGATCGACCCTCGCGCGACGCGCGCGCGCCTCGTGTCGGGGCTCGAAGCCATGGCCGAGAAGCGCGACCGCAACCCGCCCAGGAAGCACGGCAACATCCCGTTGTGATTTCCTCCGAGGCCGGATGTTCGACAAGGTTCTGATCGCGAACCGCGGCGAGATCGCGGTTCGGGTCATCCGCGCCTGCCACGAGGAAGGCCTCGACACGGTCGCGGTCTACTCCGATGTGGACCGTCGGGCCCCGCATGTGCTGCTCGCGGACGAGGCGATCCGGATCGGAGGGGCGGCCGCCGCGGAAAGCTACCTGTCGATCGACAAGCTCCTCGCGGCCGCGGAGGCGACGGGGGCGGGCGCGGTCCATCCGGGGTACGGTTTTCTGGCCGAGAACGCCGGTTTCGCTCGCGCCGTCGGGGCCGCGGGACTCGTCCATGTCGGACCTCCCGCCGAGGCGATCGAAATCATGGGCGACAAGACGCGGGCCCGGGCGCGTATGGTGGGAGCCGGAGTCCCCGTCATACCGGGCAGCGACCCGCTCGCTTCCGCGCGCGAGGCCGTCCTCGCGGCTCGAGAGATCGGATTCCCCATCCTCCTTAAGGCGGCGGCGGGAGGGGGCGGAAAGGGCATGCACGTCGTCTCCGACGCGGAGGAGATGGCCGGAGCGTTCGGGCAGGCGACGCGCGAAGCGCAGAGCGCCTTCGGTGACGGTCGCGTGTTCGCGGAGCGCTTCCTGCGTTCCCCCCGCCACATCGAGATTCAGGTGCTCGCCGACGACGAACGGACCGTGGATTTCGGCGAACGGGAGTGTTCGATCCAGCGGCGACACCAGAAACTCATCGAGGAAGCACCGTCCACGGCCATCGATGATGTACTCCGGCGCCGGATGGCGGAGGTCGCGGTGCGGGCGGCCCGGGCGGTCGGCTACCGCGGCGCGGGCACGGTCGAGTTTCTGGTCGAAGGAGGCGAGTTCTTCTTCCTCGAGATGAACACCCGTATTCAGGTCGAGCACCCCGTGACGGAACTCGTCACAGGGGTGGATCTCGTGCGGCAGCAACTGCGTGTCGCCCGGGGGCTTCCATTGCTCGGCGGCGGAGATCCGCCCACGGCGCGCGGGCACGCGATCGAATGCCGCATCAATGCGGAGGATCCCGCCGCCGGATTCCTCCCATCCATCGGTCGAATCGACCGACTCGAAGTCCCGACGGGGCCCGGCGTGCGCTGGGACGGCGGGATCCGGAACGGGTCGGAGGTCGGTCTGCACTACGATTCGCTGCTCGGCAAGCTGGTCGTCCACGCTCCGGACCGGGAGGCTGCGATCCGACGCATGCGGTCGGCGCTCGAAGGGCTCGTCATCGGCGGCGTCGAAACGACGGTCCCCTGGCATCTCGCGGTGATGGACGAACCCGACTACCGGGCGAACGCCCTCTCCATCAGGTACGTGGAGGAACACCCCGGACTCGGAGAGGTGGCCGATCCCGGACTGCGCGACGTGGCCCTGGCGGCCGCCGTGCTCCTCGCGGATCAGGACCGGCCACGCGTCGTGGTTTCCGGCGGTGGGCGCCGCGCCCGGGACGGAGGGAACGGACTGTCGGCGTGGATGCGGGCGGGTCGGGAGTGGTGAAGCCGTCATGAAGTACCACGTCGAGGTGGACGGCGGGAGCTTCGAGGTCGAACGGCTCGTCTCCGGGGTGCGCCTGAACGGCTCGGAGCGGGAAGCCGAGTTCGTGTGGCTGGCGGAGGGCGAAGTCCAGCTCATGCTGGACGGGGCGAACCATCGCGTGTTCGCGCGCCGCACGCCCGGGGGGTGGCGGCTGACGGTGCGCGGCCGGACGTTCGACGTCACGGTGGAGGACGAACGCACCCGGGCCCTCCGTGCGCTGGCGGATCGGAGCGCGGTGGGCGGCGGCCCGCGAGAGCTGCGCGCGCCGATGCCGGGGCTGATCACGCGCGTCCTCGCGGAAGCCGGGCAGCGCGTGGACGCCGGCGATGGGTTGGTCGTGATCGAAGCCATGAAGATGGAGAACGAATTGCGCGCCCGGGAACCGGGAACGGTGGCCGGAATCGCGGTCCGCTCCGGTGACGTCGTGGACCGCGATCAGGTGCTCGTGACGCTCGAAGCGGAGACCTCGTGAGCGAGCGGCGCCCGGTCTTTTCCACGACGAGCGGGACCGAAATCGACCCGGTTTACGCGGCGGGCGACGTGAGCCGGGATCGGGCCCTGCCCGGCGAGTTCCCCTACACGCGCGGCGTGTACCCGACGATGTATCGGGGGCGCCTGTGGACGATGCGCCAGTACGCGGGCTTCGGAACCGCCGCGGAGACGAACGCGCGTTTCCGCTACCTGCTGGAATCCGGACAGACCGGTCTGTCCGTCGCCTTCGACCTCCCGACCCAGATGGGGTACGACTCCGACGATGCAAGGGTGCGGGGAGAAGTCGGACGAGTCGGCGTCGCGATCGATTCGATCGAGGACATGCACCGTCTGTTCGAGGAGATCCCGCTCGAGCGCGTTTCGACGGCCATGACGATCAACGCCACGGCGCCGGTGCTCCTCGCGATGTACGCAGGCGTGGCTCGGGAACGGGGGATCGATCCGGCGGTCCTCAGGGGCACGCTCCAGAACGACGTGCTGAAGGAATTCATCGCGCGGGGGACGTACATCTACCCGGTCGAGCCCAGCGTTCGCTTCGTGACGGACGTGTTCGACTTCTGTGCTCGGGAGATGCCGCGCTGGCGCTCGATTTCCATCAGCGGGTATCACATTCGCGAGGCCGGGGCGACGGCGGCCCAGGAGCTGGCCTTCACGATCGCCAACGGTCTCGAGTACGTGCGCCGCGCCATCGAGCGGGGGCTGGAGATCGACGACTTCGCTCCCGGGCTCAGCTTCTTCTTCTCGGCCGACCGGCTGTTCTTCGAGGAGGTGGCCAAGTTCCGGGCGGCCCGTCGCATGTGGGCCCGGCTCATGCGAGACCGTTTCGGAGCCGCGGAAGAGAGCTGTCGACTGAAATTCCACACTCAGACGTCCGGGGCCGCGCTGACGGCGCAACAGCCGCTGAACAACGTGGTGCGCGTCGCGATTCAGGCGCTCTCCGCCGTGCTGGGGGGGACGCAGTCGCTGCACACGAACAGCTACGACGAAGCGCTCTCGCTCCCCGGCGCCGACGCGGCCCGCCTCGCGCTCCGCACCCAGCAGATCCTCGCCGCCGAGACAGGTGTGGGAGACACCGTCGACCCCCTCGGGGGCTCCCATTTCGTGGAGTCGCTCACGGACGACCTCGAGTCGCGGGCCCGGGCGTACCTCGCCCGCATTGATGAACTGGGCGGCCCCGTGCAGGCGATCGACTACATGAGAGAGGAGATCCACCTCTCCGCCCGCCGGCATCAGGAGGCGGTCGAGAGCGGCGCACTCGAAGTCGTCGGCGTGAACCTGCACACGGATGCCGAACCGGTCGAGATGCCGAAAGCACCGGATTTCGCTCGCCTGGCGGACGAACAGCGCCGGCGGCTCGCGCGGCTCAGGACGGAGAGGGACGGCGCGGACGTGGAAGCGTCGCTGGAGGGGATCCGGCGAGCGGCGGCCGGAGATGCTAACCTCCTGCCCGTTCTGATCGACGCCGTCAGGCGCCGCGTGACCCTGGGCGAGATCAGCCACGCGCTGCGCGAGGTGTGGGGGGAGTACCGTCCCGGCTAGCCGTCACGGCTGCCGGGCCTCGAGGGCGCCGCGGAGCATTGGCTGAACGGACAGGTCAGGCGTTCCACAGATTGATCCAGGGGCACGAGTGCCAACGTACGAATACAGATGTCGCAGTTGTCGACACGACTTCGAGCAGTTCCAGCGCATGTCGGACGCGGCCGTCCGCCTCTGTCCGGAGTGCGGGGAAAAGCAGGTGGAGCGCCTCATCTCGACCGGAGGCGGGATCGTCTTCAAGGGGCCGGGCTTCTATGCCACCGACTATCGGCGGGGGGCGGATGGTGGCGGAGAATCCACCGCCGCGAAAGGATCGGACGGTGGATCGGACGGTGGGTCGGACGATGCCTCGTCCCGGTCGCGGGAAGGCGCCTCGTCCCGGTCCGGGGCCGCCTCATCCGGGTCGTCGGAATCGGAAGGCGATTCCGGTTCGTGACGGGTGACGCCGGGCCGGCCCGGCTCTCCGAAGCGCTCAGGTCCGCCCTTTCCGCCGCCGGGGCCCCGGAAGACTTCTCTCCCGGACTGGAACGGCCGCGGGATCCGACGCACGGAGACTGGGCGTCCAACGCGGCGCTCGTGCTCGCGAAGAGACTGGGTCAGCCTCCGCGGGCGCTCGCGGCGCGGGTCTGCGAACTGATCGACCCCGCGGCCGCGGGCATCGCGGCGGTCGAAGTCGCGGGCCCGGGCTTCCTGAACTTCCGCCTCTCCGATCGATCCATCTGGCCTCGACTGACGGAGGTCATCGAGGCGGGCCGCGACTGGGGACGGACGCAGGCCTCGCCGCCGCTCCGCGTCAACGTGGAGTTCGTCTCCGCCAATCCGACGGGGCCGCTGCATGTGGCCCACGGCCGTGGCGCGGCGCTCGGCGACGCGGTCGCGTCGCTGCTGGATTGGACCGGACACGAGGTGACGCGCGAGTTCTACGTGAACGACGCCGGGCGGCAGATCGAACTCCTCGGCCTATCCGTCGAAGCGCGGTACGAGGAAGCGGCCGGCCGGCCCGCGGCCATTCCCGAAGGCGGATATCACGGCGAGTATGTCCGCGACGTTGCGGCGACGATTCGGGACGCCGCCGGCCCGGGGGTTCTCGGCTCGCTCACGCCGGATGCGCGGCGGGAGCATCTGCGGCGCGAGGCGGTGCGGCTGCTTCGTGAGGAACAGGCGGACGACCTGTCGCGGTTCGGCGTCCACATGGATCTGTTCTACTCCGAGCGCTCCCTCTACGAGTCCGGCGCCATAGACGGCCTGCTGGAGGCGCTGGAGGACGGCGGCCTGATCTATCGCTCGGAGGGCGCGACCTGGCTCCGGACTTCCAGTCACGGCGACGAGAAGGACCGGGTCCTCATCAAGAGCGACGGCTCCTTCACCTACTTCCTGCCGGATCTCGCCTATCACCTCGACAAGGCGCGGCGCGGCTTCGATACCGCGATCGATGTCTGGGGTGCGGATCATCAGGGCCACGAGAAGCGCATGCTCGCGGCGCTGCGCGGCCTCTCGTACCCCGACCTGCTCGAGGTCCTGATCATCCAGCTGGTCACGGTCCTGCGCGACGGCAGGGAAGTCCGGATGAGCAAGCGCGCCGGGCGCTTCGTGACGCTGGGCGAACTCGTCGATGAGACGGGCCCGGACGTGGCGCGGTATTTCTTTCTCATGCGCCGGGCGGAGGTCCACCTCAACTTCGATCTCGACCTCGCGCTGGATACGTCGGACGCGAATCCGGTCTACAAGGTCCAATACGCGCATGCACGCATGTGCAGCGTGTTCCGCAAGGCGGGCATCGTCGCCGACGAGGTTCGGGCCTCTCTCGAGGTCCCGGACACCTTCGGCACCCCGGCGGAGCGCGAAGTCGCCCTGTCCGTCCTGAGGCTTCCCGAGGTCATCGCGACGGCCGCGTCGAGCCGGGCTCCGCACGTGGTCTGCGCCTACCTGGAGGAGACGGCGGGGCTCGTGAACGCCTGGTATCACCAGGGGAATCTGGACCCGGCGCAAAGGATCCTGGCGGACGTCCCGGAACGGGGCGCGAGAATCCGGCTCGCGCGCGCGGTGCAGATCACGCTGCGCAACGGACTGCGGGCGCTCGGTCTCTCCGCCCCCGAAACCATGACACGGAACGCGCAGTGACCGTCCGCGCCTCCGGACACGAGGCCGGCCGGGCCGGAGCCGCGCCGATCCTTGTCGTGGGCAGCGTCGCCCTCGATGAGATTTCGACCCCGCTCGGCCACCGGGAGGGCGTCGTCGGCGGGACGGCCGTCAACTTCAGCGCCGCGGCGTCCCTGTTCGCGCCGGTCCAGCTCGTCGGGGTCATCGGCGACGACTATCCGACGGAAGAACTCGACTTCCTCCTCCGCAGAGGCGCGGATCTATCCGGACTGGAGCAGCGGCCCGGCCGCAGCTTCCGGTGGGGCGGCTTCTATCACCGGGACATGAATACGAGGGACACGACGTTCACCGAACTGGGGGTTTTCGCGGACTTCCATCCGACGATTCCCGACAGGTTCCGAAGCGCGCCATTGGCCTTTCTGGGCGCCATCGACCCGGCCCTGCAGCTCGAGGTTCTGGGCCAGATCGAGTCGCCCGTGCTCGCGGCGTGCGACACCATGAACTACTGGATCGAGGGCACGCCGGAGCGCCTCGCCGAGGTCATCGCGAAGATCGACCTGATCACGCTGAACGACGAAGAGGCGAAACAGCTCTCCGGGGAGCACAACCTGACCCGGGCCGCGCGCTGGATTCAGAGCCGCGGCCCGCGGCACGTCGTGATCAAGAAGGGGGAACACGGAGCCGTGCTGCTCACGAGCGAAGGGTTCTTTCTCACCCCCGGCTTTCCGCTCGACGATGTGGTCGACCCCACCGGAGCCGGCGATGCGTTCGCGGGCGGCCTGCTCGGATACCTGGCGCGCTGCGGTTCGATCACGGGAGCGGCGTTGAGGCGCGCGGTCGTGTATGGTTGCGCTCTCGGCTCCTTCGCGTGCGAAGCGTTCGGCGCGCGCCGTATGGTGACGCTCACCATGGCCGAAGTGGAGGACCGCGTGCGAAGCTTCGGGACGCTGACGAGATTCGACGTTCCAGCCCCGCGGGTGGAAGCATGAAGGGAATATGAACGACGGACTGACGTACAGGGACGCGGGCGTGAACCTCGAGGCGGCTCGTGCGACGAAAGCCCGGCTCGCCCGGCTCGTCCGGGGGACCCGCACGGATGCCGTGAGTTCGGACTTCGGCTCGTTCGGAGGACGGTTCCGGTCGACGCCGGGCCGGGAACTCGTGGCGAGCGCCGATGGCGTGGGGACGAAGCTGAAGATCGCCTTCATGGCGGACCGGCACGACACGGTGGGCGCCGATCTCGTGAACCACTGCGTCAACGACATCCTCGTTGAAGGCGCCCGGCCTCTCATCTTCATGGACTACGTCGCCTGCGGCGTGCTGGACCCGGACACCGTGACGAGCGTGGTCTCGGGCCTCGCCGCCGCCTGTCGCGCGAACGGATGTGCGCTGCTCGGGGGAGAGACCGCGGAGATGCCCGATTTCTACGCGACGGGGGAATACGACCTCGCGGGGTTCGTGGTGGGCGAGATCGCCTACCCGGAGTTGACCCGTCGAGATCCGGAGCCGGGGGACCGTCTCATCGGACTCGCGTCGAGCGGCATCCACACGAACGGCTACAGCTTCGTGCGCGCCCTCTTCTTCGACCGACTCGGACTCGAGGTCCACGATCCCTTCCCGGGGGCCGAGGGCTCCGTGTCGGACATCCTCCTGCGTCCGCACCGAAGTTACCTGCCGATCCTCGAGCGCAGCCTCGAGGCGGGTCGCGTGCGGGCGCTCGCGCACATCACGGGAGGCGGAATCCCCGGCAACGTCGACCGGGTCATCGGCGGGAGTCTCGATGCGGTGGTGCGTCCCGGCAGTTGGGCGCGGCCGCACGAGTTCGACGTCATCGCGCGCGAAAGCGGGGCGGACGAGGCGGAACTCTTCTCCACCTTCAACATGGGCGTGGGGATGGTCGCGATCGTGCGGGAGGAGGAGGCCGGGCAGGTGCTCGAGGAGGTTCGCGGCTCCGGATGCGAGGCGTTCATGTGCGGTGAACTCGTCGAGGGCAGCGGCAAGGTGCACCTGGAGAGTTCGTGACCGCGCGCGGATTCGACCCCATCGCGGGGGCGCCGCCGAGCCGCACGGAGGACCTGCGGCACATGCGCGAGGCGCTGGCGGTGGCGCCGCGCGGACAGGGCCGCGTGTCGCCCAATCCGCTCGTGGGCGCGGTCGTGGCCCGCGGGAACCAGGTCTTCGGCACGGGATGGCACGCGGAATACGGCGGCGACCATGCGGAAGTCGTGGCGCTGCGGGAGGCTGGGCCGCGCGCGGCGGGCGCAACGCTGTACGTCACTCTGGAGCCGTGCCGCCATACCGGTCGGACGCCCCCGTGCACGGCCGCCATCATCCGCTCCGGCGTGCGGCGCGTCGTGATCGCCTGCCGGGATCCCAATCCGGAGGCGCGCCAGGGGGCGGAAGAGTTGCGACAGGCCGGACTGGATGTCGAAATCGGGATCGAGGCGAACGCGGCGAAGCGGCTGAACGCGGCCTTCCTCTGGTTTCACCGGCAGTGGGTGCCCTTCGCGTCGCTCAAACTCGCGCTCTCACTCGACGCGAAGCTCGGCGCGGAGAGCGTTCGCACGCCGGTGACCGGCATACGGGCGCTGGACGAGGTCCACCGTCTCCGGTCCTGTCACGATGCCATCCTGATCGGTTCCAACACGATCGCGGTCGATGATCCTCTGCTCACGGCCCGCGGAGAGGTCGAGCCGCGGGTCCCGCCGGTACGGGCCGTCCTGGACACGACGCTCAGGCTCCGCCCCTCGAGTCAGCTCGTGCGCACGGCCTCCCAGGCGCCGGTGTGGGCCTTTGCGGATCCGGACTCGGACGGCTTCGACGAGCGGGCGGGTCCGCTTCGCGACGCGGGCGTGGATGTGATCGGCGTCCCGCGGAGCGAGGACGAGAAGCTGGACGTGAGCGCCGTCTGGAACGAAATGGCCATCCGCGGCGTGCTTTCGGTACTCGTGGAGGGCGGGGGGCAGGTCGCCGCGTCGTTGCTTCGCGGGGGGCACATCCAGAGGATCCATGCCTTCATCGCCCCCATGTTCTACGGGCGGGAGGGCGTGCCGGCGTTTCCGGGCCTCGACCCGTCGACACCGGGAGACTGGCTGCCCGTGCAGCGAGATTCGCTCGGACAGGATACGCAGATCGTGTTCGAGCACCATCAACTCCAGGAGACCCTGGACAACCTCTGAGCGATCGGACTCGTGTTCACCGGAATCATACAGGCGGTCGGCGAGATCGCCGGCCGCGAACGCCGGAAGGCCGGACTCCGGCTCACGATCGCCCGCGTCCCGTTCCTCGAACGGCTCCGGGACGGAGACTCGGTGTCGCTCGCAGGGGTATGCACGACGGTCGCCGCTCTCCGGGAGGAGACGTTTGATGTCGATGTCGTCGAGGCCACGCTGGAGCGGACCACGATCGAGGGTTGGCGGGTCGGGGATCCCGTGAACCTCGAGCCGGCGCTGTGTGCCGGGGATCCGCTTGGCGGGCACATGGTGCAGGGACACGTCGATGGGGTGGGGATCGTGGCGGCGGCCAGGTGGGAAGACGAGTCGGGCGTGCTCGAGGTCGAACTCCCCGGCGGACTCGAGAGGGTGACGGTGTCGCAGGGCTCCTTCGCGGTGGATGGCGTGAGTCTCACGGTCAACCGCCTGACCGGGACCATCGCGCGCTTCGCCATCATCCCATATACATGGACCCACACCACCCTGGGGCGCCTCGTGTCCGGCGCGAAGGTCAACCTCGAGGCGGACCTGATCGGCAAGCACGTGGCTCGTGCCCTCCGACCGCACGTGGCCCCTGTGGATTCCTGAGTCGGCTCCCGTTCGAATGGAAACCGGAAAGAGACTTCGGCTGGCGAACATGCCCGCAGACACGGTGGAAGCGGCGATCGAACGTATCCGCAGCGGCGGACTCGTAATCATCGCGGACGATGAGGATCGCGAGAACGAGGGAGATCTCGTCTGCGCGGCCTCGCTCGCGACGCCCGAGACGATCAACTTCATGGCCAGGCGCGCACGCGGGCTCATATGCCTCACGATGCCCGATGAGATGGCCGATCGCCTCGATCTCCCGCTCATGACGGACGACCGGCTGGCGGACCCCAACAAGACCGCGTTCACCGTGTCGATCGATGCCCGCCAGGACTTCGGCGTGTCGACCGGGATCTCGGCTCAGGATCGCGCCCGGACCATCCGGGTCGCGGTGGACCCCCAGACCAGGCCGACGGATCTCATGCGCCCGGGCCACATCTTTCCGCTCCGCTCCCGACCCGGCGGCGTGCTGCAGCGCGTGGGCCAGACGGAGGCTTCGGTCGACCTCGCCCGCCTGGCCGGGCTCACCCCCGCGGGCGTGATCTGCGAGATCCTCAACGAGGACGGGACCATGGCGCGCCGCCCGGAGCTCGAGAAGTTCGCGGCGGAGCACGACCTTCCCTTCATCACCGTGGCCGCCCTCGTCTCCTACCGGTTGCGCACGGAGAGTCTCGTACGACGCGTCGCCGAAGCGGACCTCCCCACGCCGTGGGGCGATTTCCGCATCGTCGGGTACGCGAACCAGGTGGATGGGCGCGAACACGTCGCGCTGGTGCGCGGCGACGTGGCGGGGGCGGAAGATGTCCTCGTCCGCGTTCACTCGCGCTGCCTGACAGGCGATGTGTTCCACTCCCACCGCTGCGATTGCGGCAGCCAGCTCGAGGCGGCGATGCGGATGGTCGTGGAAGCCGACGCCGGGGTCATCGTCTACCTCGATCAGGAAGGGCGGGGGATCGGGCTCCTGAACAAGCTCCGCGCCTACGAACTGCAGGATGAGGGCCACGACACGGTCGAAGCGAACGAGGCGCTGGGGTTCCCGCCCGATCTGCGGAACTACGGCATCGGGGCCCAGATTCTCGCTGATCTCGGGTTGCACTCGATCCGGATCATGACGAACAACCCGAAGAAACTTGCGGGGCTGGAGGGGTTCGGCCTCGTGATCCGCGACCGCGTGCCTCTCGAGCTCGGCGAGATCGATGATCGGCTGGTCCGCTATCTCCGTACGAAGCGCGAGAAGCTGGGACACCTGACCGGATCCGCGTGAGAAGCAGATCGGGTACTCCTCGAGGCGATGGTCCCGGTGGCCCCGATGGTCCGGATGGCGCCGGGGGCGGGGCGCGCGGGCGCATGACGAAGTATGAGGGCGCGGCCGCGGGGAGCGGCCGGAGGGTCTGCATTCTCGTCAGCCGGTTCAATTCCGGAGTCACCGAGCGTCTGCTGGAAGGCGCCGCGCGGACGACCCTGGAGTGCGGCGTGGCCGAGGACGACCTCGATGTCGTGTACGTTCCCGGCGCCTGGGAACTTCCGCTCGCCGCGCAACGAGCCGCCGCGCGCGGATACGCGGCCATCATCGCGCTGGGCTGCGTGATTCGCGGGGAGACCGCGCACTTCGATCACGTAAGCCGCACGGCCACCGACGGCCTCGCGAAGGTGCAGCTCCACTCGGGCGTGCCCGTCGGTCTCGGCGTACTCACGCCCGACACACTGGACCAGGCGCTCGCCCGGGCCGGCGGCGAACTCGGAAACGCCGGTTCGGAGGCTGCCCGCGCGGCGCTCCGCATCGCCGACCTGCACCAGCAGCTCGACTCGTGACCCCGACCGCCCGGACACACGTTCACTCGCGGGCGCGGAGCTGGGCGTTGCACCTCCTCTATGCGTGGGAGGTCGGCGGAGAGGGCACGCCGCTCGAACACGCGGCGCAGAGCCTCGTTCATCGTCGCATGTCCGGACGCTACCGCCCCCATGTCCGGCGCCTGCTCGAAACCACAGGCCGTCATCTCGCCCAGATCGACGCGACGATCGCGCATCACAGCGCGAACTGGCGCATCGAGCGCCTGCACGCCATCGACCGCAACATCCTGCGGATCGGGATCGCGGAACTGCTGTGGTTCGAAGAGGTGCCGCCGAAAGTCGCGATTCACGAAGGGCTGAAGCTGGCGCGCCGCTATGGCAGTCCCGGCAGTCCGCGTTTCGTCAACGGCGTGCTCGACGCGGTACTGAAGGCCCGAGAGGCCGGGTCCTGAACGAACCCGTGGCGCGGCCGCTCCGGATCCTCCTCCTCAACTGGCAGGACCGGCAAAACCCCGAGGCCGGCGGCGCCGAGGTGCATCTCCACGAGATCTTCGGCCGGCTCGCGGCCCGCGGACACGCGGTGCGGGCCGTCGTGAGCAGCTGGCCGGGCGCGGCCCCGTCCGCGACCCTCGATGGTATCGAGTTCGAGCGCGTCGGAGACCGCTACAGTTACGCATGGCGCGCCCGAAGCGCGGCGCGCGCGGTCGTGCGCGGCTTCGCCCCGGACGTGCTCGTGGAGGACATCAACAAGGTCCCGCTTTATTCGCCCCGGTGGGCCGGCGTCCCCGTCGTCGCACTCGTTCCCCACCTGTTCGGGGCCACAGCCTACGCGGAGGCGTCGATCCCTCTCGCGACGGCCGTCTGGGCTGCGGAACGGGCGATCCCGGGCGTCTATCGGGACTGTCCCTTCCAGGCGATCTCGGAGAGCACCGCGCTCGACCTCACGAAGAGAGGCCTGCTCGCCCGCGACATCGCCGTCATTCCGCCCGGCATCGACCACGACACCTATCGCCCGGATCCCGCGACGGAGCGGGCAGAGGCGCCGACCCTCCTCTACGTGGGCCGTCTCAAGCGATACAAGGGCCTCGATGTCCTGTTCGAGGCGCTATCGCGGTTGAACGACCCGCTGCCGGACGCGAGGCTTGTCATCGCGGGCCGCGGCAGCGACGAGCGTCGCCTCCGAAAACTCGTGCGCCGCGCGGCACTCTCGCACCGCGTACGCTTTCTGGGGTACATCTCCGAGGAGGAGAAGGTCGCCTGGCTGCGCCGGGCCTGGGCTGTGGTATATCCCTCGCCGAAGGAGGGCTGGGGAATGACGAACGTGGAGGCGGCCGCTTGCGGCACGCCGGTGATCGCGAGCGACTCCCCGGGGCTGCGCGAGTCGGTGGCGGCGGGGGAGTCGGGAGTTCTCGCTCCGCACGGGGACGCCGCGGCGTGGGCCGCGTCGATCCGCGAGGTGCTCGGGGAGCCGTCGGTGCGCGAACGCCTCGGGAGGGGCGGGGTCGCCCACGCCGCCCGATTCTCGTGGTCCCGTGCAGCGGATGAGACGGAAGCGCACCTTTACCAGTCACTCGAACCCTGATGAGGACCGATGAGAACCATCGTCACCGCGCGCAACACCGATGTCTCCGACATTCGCGAGATCATCGAGACGCGCTTCACGAACCTGGCTCGCTTCGAGCCGCGCGCGTCGAAGGCCGAGGTCGTATTCACCGGAGAGAAGACGCAGGTGCGCGCGGCGGCCGTGATCAGCGTCGACCGCGCCCGTCCCGTGCACGGGGAGGCGGCGGGTCCCGACCCCCGCACGGCCCTCGACCGGCTCGCGGACAAACTGGGCAACCAGCTCCGCCGTAACCACGACCGGTACAACGAGCACTCCGCGCCGCCGATGGACGAACTGTTCGGCAATCCGTTCGAAGCGGACGGAAAATCCGGGTGACCCTCACGGTCGCGTCGCTGCTCCGGCGCAAGCGGGAAGCGTTTTCGCTCAGGGTGGTCGCCGGCGAGGCCGGGCTGGAGCGCGCGATCGAAGTGCCCGAAGTCTCGTCGCCGGGACTCGCGCTGGCCGGCTACAGGGAGCGTTTCGTCTCGCAGCGGGTGCTCATCTTCGGCGAAACGGAGATCGCCTATCTCGAGAGCCTCGGCGCCTCCGAGCGCGCCGCCGCCCTCACGTTCGTGTTCGAGTCCGGCGTGCCGTGCGCGATCATCACCAAGAACCAGGCGTCGCCGGAAGAACTCGCGTCCGCTGCGGAGGCGGCCGGTGTGGCGGTGCTCGAAACGCCTCTGAAGACGGGCGATTTCTACCGGCGGCTGCAGCCCTATCTCGAGGAAGAGTTCGCGCCGCGGACGTCTCTCCACGGATCGCTTGCGGACGTGTACGGGATCGGTCTCCTCTTCACCGGTCCGTCCGGGATCGGCAAGAGCGAGTGCGTGCTCGATCTCGTGGAGCGGGGCCACCGCCTCGTCGCCGACGATCTCATCCTCGTACACCGCCGCCAGAGCGACATCCTGCTCGGGCGCGCGCACGAAAACCAGCGCCACCACATGGAGATCCGAGGCGTGGGCATCATCGATGTGCGCGCCATGTTCGGGATCCGGGCCGTGCGCCAGCAGAAGCGGATCGAAGTCGTCGTGGAACTCGAGGTCTGGGGAGAGCGCGACGACTACGATCGAACGGGTCTCGAGGCGGAGGAGCGCGAGATCCTCGGCGTAACGCTGCCGAAGGTTCGCATCCCCCTGAACCCGGGAAAGAACATCACCGTCATCGCCGAAGTCGTGGCCATGAACCATCTCCTGCGCTATTCGGGCGAAGATCCGGCGGCGGCTTTCGAGCGCGACCTCATCGAACGCATGCGCCCGGTGCGCGACTACCTCGAGTCCGATGATGAATAACCGGCTTCGCGGCGTCGTCGTGGCCCACGCGGAACTGGCACATGCGCTCGTGTCCGCCGTCGAGACCATCAGCGGCGTCAGGGGCGCTCTGCGTGCCGTGAGCAACGAAGGCCTGGGGCCCGACGAACTCGCCGAGATCATCGGAGAGGCCGCCGGCGGCACGGGCGCCATCCTCTTCGTGGATCTGGCGGGCGGCAGTTGCGGCCTGGCCGGCCTTCAGCATGTGCGGGAGAGCCGAGGCTGTGCGTGGGTGACGGGCGTCAACCTCCCGATGCTGCTCGACTTCGTCTTCCATCGTGAAATGCCCGTCGAGCAACTCGTCCCCCGTCTTCTCCGGCAGGGACGGGCCGGGCAGCGCGCGCACCCGCCCCCGCCGGGCGGGACCGACTGAGCCGGACTCGTGCCGCTCGAGCTCCTGCGGATCGATGAGCGTCTGATCCACGGCCAGGTACTCGTGGGGTGGGGACGTCCTCTGGCCCTCGACTTCTATATCGTCGTCGATGAAGCGCTCGCTGCCAGCGAATGGGAGCAGGAACTCTGGGCCAGCGCGCTCGCCGACGAGGAGAGCGCCGAGTTTCTGGGGGTGGACGAGGCGGCCCGGCGTTTCGGGGAACTGAGCCGGCGCGCGGCGCGCGGGGCGCTCCTGACGCGGGATACGGGGACGATGCGAGCGCTGGCGGAACGTGGGTGCCTCGATGGGCGGACCGTGAACGTCGGAGGCGTGTATGCCGCGAAGGGGCGAAAGAAGATCCTCGACTATGTCCACCTCTCTCCGGAGGAGACCGAGGATCTGCGGCGGATCGGCGAGCATGCATCCGTGAGCGCACGGAACCTCCCCACCGCGCCCGAGGTTCGTCTCGACGCGCGGAAGCTCCGATGACCGCCGTCGAGCTGTCGGCCGGCGGCTGGGCGCTGGCCTGCCTGTGCGGCGCGGTCATCGGGCTCGACGAAGTGTCCTGGCCTCAGGCCATGTGGTCCCGGCCCATCGTCGCAGGCACGCTGGGAGGGATGCTGTTCGGGGCTCCCGCCGCGGGTTGCCTCGTCGGAGTCTGGCTGGAACTCGTCCTGTCGCGGCATCCCCCCTTCGGCGGCGCGCGGCACCCGGAGACCGGACCCGCCTCGTTCACGGCGGGGGCCGCCTACGCAGTCGCCGGGGGTGGCGCACCGGCCGGCATGGTCGCCGCGGTCGCGGTCGGCTGGGCGATCGGGTGGACGGGTGCGTACTCGGTGACGCTCCTCCGGCGCGTGACACCGGGCCTTGTTTCGCGGCCCGAGGGCTTCGGCGGGGGAGCGGCCGCCCTCGCGCGACGCCACAGGCTGGCGATCGCCCTGGACGGCTTGCGCGCCGGACTCCTCGTCGCCGCGCTGTTCGTGCCGTCCGTGCTGGTCGTTCGTTTGCTGTCGACGCAGCCCTCCGGGGCGGCGGGCGCCGCGTGGTGGCCCCTGGTCGCGGGGTTCGGACTCGCGGGAGTCGCGGGCGTCGCGGCGCGCGGGCTGGGCGCGCGGAGCCGCGGCTGGCCCGCGCTTGCAGCGGGATGTCTCCTGGGAACTCTTATCGCCCGGTTCATCGCATGAGGCCGCGCAGGAGGGATTTCGTGCGCGCCATCCTGCGCAGTTTCTCCATCCAGGGCTCGTGGAACGACCGTACGATGACGGGACCCGGGATGGCGCATGCGCTCGCGCCGTTGCTGTCCCGCATTCACGCGGACGATCCCGCCGCCTTCCGGCGGGCCGTCCAGCGCCACTCGCGAGCGTTCAACGCGCATCCGTATCTGGCTCCCGTGGCGATCGGGGCCCTCGCTCGCCTCGAATCGGATGGAGTCGACGCCGACACCCTGTCGCGCTTCCGTTCCGCGCTCCGCGCGCCTCTGGGGGCGCTGGGCGACGGGGTCGCGTGGGCCGGGTGGCGGCCCTTCTGCGCGTGCGCCGCCGCCATCGGGTTCGTGCTTGGACTCGACCCCCTGTTCGCCGCCGGCGCTTTCCTCCTCCTGTACAACGCGGGCCATCTCACCCTCCGCGTCTGGGGACTGCGCTGTGGCTGGAGATCGGGCCGGTCCGTGGCTTCCGCGCTGAAGCGCGCGCCCCTGCGCCGGATCGAGAGGGCGCTCGTGGCGGCAAACCAGGTGCTCATCGGGGTTCTCGCCGCGTTGCTCATCGGCCGGCTTCCGGGAACCGACCACGTTCCCTGGACGGACGGCGGTGCAGTCATTGTGGCGCTGATGGGTTATCTTGTCCCCCGACACATCTCGGCGGTCGCCATGGCGAGCCTGATTGCCGCATGCGCGGTGTGGCTCCTGTGAGCGTCCCGACAGGCGGTGCAGCCTGCGGCGACGCACGGCCCGACCCCGATCGTTCGCTCAGCCGGAGCGGAGAGTTTCTGTGACGATGCAATACGAAGCAGCGGTACGTATTCGGAACCGGCTGGGGCTGCATGCCCGGCCGGCCGCCGAGTTCGTTAAGCTGGCGAGCCGTTTCCGGGCCGAAGTGTGGGTGGAGAAGGACGAGATGGAAGTGAACGGGAAGAGCATCATGGGCGTGATGATGCTCGCGGCCGAGGCCGGCGCCTCCATCCGTATCCGGGCCCTGGGGTCCGACGCGGAGAGCGCCGTGGATTCCCTCACCGAACTCGTCCTGTCCGGGTTCAGCGAGGAACTCGCTCCGGACCTGAACACGGACGGGCTTGCGTGAGCGAGGTCATCCATGGGATCGGGGCCGCCCCGGGGCGCGCGCTCGGCGTGGCTCGGCGACTCGAGCGTCACGAGTGGCGGCCGGAGCACCGGACGATTCCGTCCGACGCCGTGGAGCGCGAGGTCGCGCGTTTCGAGGAGGCGCGGGCCTGGGCCGCGGACCGTGTCCGGGACACGCGCGAACGGGCCGCCCGCTCGCTGGGCGAAGTGGAAGCGAACATCTTCGACCCGCAGATTCTCATCCTCTCGGACCCCGACCTCGTCGCGGGCACCATCCGCTATATCCGTGAGAATTTCCTCTCCGCGGAGCGGGCTTTCGACTGGCGGCTGACCGAAATCCGGACGGCGATCATCGACGCGGGGCACTTCATGGTCGTCGACCGGCTGGCCGACCTGCGGGACATTCGGTCTCGCGTGCTCGCGCGGCTCACCGGGCGCGACGAGGATCCGCTCGCCCTCCCGAAAGAGCCCGGGCTGATCGCCGTCGACGACCTCACGCCCAGCTTCGCGGTGCGCCTCGACCCGGCACTCGTCCTCGGAGTGGCGAGCGGATCCGGGTCCCGGACCTCGCACAGCACGCTCGTCGCCCGCTCTCTGGGTATTCCGGCGGTCGTCGGACTCGGCGCCGACCTCGCGAAGATCGAAGACGGAACGACGGTTCTGCTCGACGGAGGCAACGGTCGCATCCTGATCGAACCCACGGAGGCCGAGGAGGCGGCACACCTGCGGATGGTCCGCCGCCTTTCCGGGCGTCCCGCCGCCGATCCGGGGCGCGAACCCGCGCCCTTGCTGACCGCCGACGGAGTCCGCGTCCATCTTCGCGCCAACATCGACCAGCCGCACGATGTTCCGGCGGCCCGCCGCGTGGGCGCCGAGGGGGTCGGACTCTTCAGGTCCGAATTCCTCGTCATCGGACGGAGAGTGATCCCGAGCGAGGATGAGCAGTTCGAAGCCTACCGCGAGGTCGTGGACGGGTTCCCGAACCAGCCGGTGACGCTCCGAACGTTCGATATCGGCGGCGACAAGTTTCCGCTTTTTCTCGATCTTCCTCCGGAGGAAAACCCCTATCTGGGTTGGCGCGCCATCCGCGTCTGCCTCGACCGGCCGCAACTCTTCCGCAACCAGTTGCGCGCCGCGATCCGGGCCGGGGGACCGCAGGCCCGCATGCGGATCCTGGTTCCGTTCGTCATCTGTGAAACCGAGATCGTGCGCACGAAGGAGATCGTGGCCGAGGTCGGTCGCGAGTTGGGTCAGACCGAACCCGTCTCCTTCGGCGTGATGGTGGAGACGCCCGCGCTTGCGGACACGCTCGATCTCGTGGGACGGCACCTGGATTTCATCAGCCTCGGCACGAACGACCTGACGCAATACTCCCTGGCCGTGGACCGTGGCAACGCCAGGCTTCAGCATCTCTCGAACCCCATGCATCCGGCGCTGCTCCGCAGCTACGAGCGGATCTTCAACACGGCCAGCGCCCTCGACCTCGACATCGGCGTTTGCGGCGATCTCGCCGCGGAACCGGTGGGGCTCGCCCTCCTGCTCGCCCTCGGCTATCGGGATTTCAGTCTCGCGCCCGCGTCGATCCCCGAGGTGAGAGAGCTGGTGGGGCTGCTCTCCGTGGCGGAGTTGTCGGAACTCTGGAGCCGCGCGGACTCCCCGTCCGGGATGCCGCGGGAACTCGTCGCGCGGCTGGAGGACGCGATTCCGGTGGAGCCGTCGCCGCTGTACGTCTCCTGATCCCGCCGCGGGGACGTTGCCTCCGCCCCGTCGGGCGGCCACTATCTTGGCCGCTACGCCTCCTGCGGCGCTCCGCCGCGAACCTCCAGCCGGGAGAATCAGCCTCGTGAAGGGGATACAACCGTTTTCCTCGGAATCCGTGACCGAGGGACACCCCGACAAGATCGCGGACCAGATCTCGGACGCCGTGCTCGACCGCATCCTCGCGGACGACGACCGGGGCCGGGTCGCCTGCGAGACGCTCGTGACGACGGGCCTCGTCCTCGTGACCGGCGAGATCACCACCTCCGCCCGGATCGACATCGCGGCCATCGCCCGGGAAGTGCTGCGCGACATCGGCTATACGCGCGCGGAACACGGCATCCGGTGGGACACGTGCAGCGTCCTCACCGCGATCGACGAGCAGTCGGCGAACATCGCCCGGGGCGTGGATGTCGGCGGCGCCGGCGATCAGGGGATGATGTTCGGATACGCGACCGATGAGACCCCGGAGCTGATGCCCCGCCCCATCATGCTGGCGCACGCGCTGGTGAAGCGTCTGGCGGACGTGCGGCGGTCCGGCGGCATCGCCTGGCTGCGGCCGGATGGGAAGGCGCAGGTGTCGGTCGAATACCGGGACGGGGAACCGGCCCGGATCACGACGGTGGTCGTTGCGGCCCAGCACGACGGGGACGTCGCGCCGGATGAAATCGAGGCGGCGATCAGGGAGGAGGTCATCGGGCCCGTGCTGCCGGGCGAGCTCTACGACGAAGACCGGGCGCAGTGCCACATCAACCCCACGGGCCGTTTCGAGATCGGCGGACCGCAGGGCGATGCGGGCCTCACGGGGCGGAAGATCATCGTGGATACCTACGGCGGCGTGGGCCGGCACGGCGGCGGCGCGTTTTCGGGGAAGGATCCGTCGAAGGTCGACCGCTCCGCGGCCTACGCGGCGCGCTGGATCGCCAAGAACCTCGTCGCGGCGGAACTTGCGCGGCGGGCCGAGGTCCAGCTCGCCTACGCCATCGGGGTCGACGAGCCGGTCAGCGTGAGGGTCGACACCTTCGGCACCGGGCGCCGGCCGGACGAGGCACTCGCCCGCCGCGTGACGGAGGTCTTCGATCTTCGGCCGCGGGCGATCATCGAGCGGCTCGGACTCCGCAAACCGATCTACCGCCGGACGGCCGCCTACGGACACTTCGGCCGCGAGCCCGACGGCGATGGTTTCACATGGGAGCGGACCGATCGGGTCGATGCCCTCGCCGGATAGGCGGCGCCCCGGAAGGTTACGGAAGGAGCCGGGATGACGGAGTCCGGGATGCGGGAGGTTGCCGTGGCCAGCCTCGGGCTCGACAAGACGACGGGCGCTCCCGTCGTCATTCTCAGGGAGAAGGACGGCGATCGCTTCCTCCCGATCTGGATCGGACCCGGCGAGGCCTCGGCGATCGCGATGGAACTCGCGGGAATCCAGTTCACGCGTCCCCTCACACACGACCTCTTCAACGCCGTGGTGCGCGGATTGGACAGCGCCTTCGTCCGCGTACTGATCACGAAGGTCGTCGATAACACCTACTACGCGTCACTCGTGTTTCGGCGAGAGGACGAATTCATCTCCATCGATGCCCGTCCCAGCGACAGCATCGCGCTGGCTCTCCGCGCCGGGGTCCCGATCCATGCGGCGGAGAGCCTCCTTGAAGCGAGCGCGTTCGAGATCGAGGAGACAGGGGTGGAGGAGGGAGAATCGCTGCCTCCCGAGGCCGGGCCGTCCCGGGCCCCGGACGAGCCGCTGAGCGACTACCTCAAGGGACTGGATCCCGAGGACTTCGGCCGCTTCGAGCCCTGAAGGGCCGGGGAGCGGCCAGCGGTTTCTTGCGCGTCGCGGAAGGCGGCGCCCATCTTGGCGGCGACGCGCGGACATGGAGGGGCAAACGGAAGTCGGTGAGAATCCGGCGCGGCCCCGCCACTGTAAGAGGCCCGGCCGGGCGGACGGGAAGGGCCTCGAGCCAGGAGACGTGTTCCTCCATGCCCCCGGCAGCCCGTCGCTGCCAACGCATGCTCTTCGCGGGAAGAGCGGGGCCCTCCGTCGCGCCGGGTTACGGCGCGCTCCCCCGTTCGGACCGGAAGCGGGGGATAGATGTCGGACAAGCCGGACAACAGGGCTCCATCGCTCGCCGTCCTCGCCGTGGCGCTCGCCACGGCCTGCGGCGCGCCCGATAGCGGCTCCGCGGACCGCGGCGATGCTCCGGGCCGGGACGTGGCGGTGCGATCCGAGCCGCGACGGATCGTCTCTCTCATTCCGGCGGTGACGGAGATCCTCTTCGATCTCGGAGCCGGCGACCGGCTCGTGGGCCGCACACGTTGGGGGATCCATCCGCCGCCGGCTCGTCGAATTCCCGACGTCGGTGACGGCATCCGCCCGTCTTTGGAGGCCGTGCTCGCCCGGGAACCCGATCTCGTGGTCCTCTACGATGGGGAAACGAACCGGGAAAGCCGAGATAGGCTGCGGCGTCTCGGCGTTGCGACACTGGCGCTTCGACACGACACGCTGGAGGATCTGCGCCGCAATATCCTCCGCCTCGGCGAGCTTGTCGGCTGTCCGGACGGAGGGACCGCGCTCGCCGACCGGATTGTTCGTGGACTCGCCGCCGTCTCCCGGGCGACGGAGGGCCGCCCGCGCGTCCGGGTCTATTATGACGCCTGGGCCGAGCCGCCGATGACAATCGGCCGTGGCAGTTTCATCAACTCGCTGCTCACGATCGCCGGCGGGGTCAACGTGTTCGGCGATCTCGCGCCAGCGGCGCCGCGGGTGAGTATCGAGGCCATCATCGACCGCGATCCGGAGCGGATCCTCGTCTCGGTGGCTCGGGCAGCGCTGCACCGGCCTCCGGACCTCGGGACGCGCCACGGGTGGGAACGGATCCCCGCAGTGGCGGCCGGTCGGATCTCCACGCTGGATCGCGATGTCGTGAGCCGCCTCGGCCCGCGGGTGCCGGAGGCGGCGCGTTCGATCGCGGAGGCGCTGCACGGAGAACTGCCGGCCGCCGCCCCGGAACCGGCCGTGGCCCCCTGCTCCTCGTGACCCGGACCGGCCGTGGAGCGCTCCTGCTGGTGTTGCTTCTCGTCGTCTCGGCGGCCGCCGGCCTCCTGCTGGGCGCGGCGAATGTCGCCCCCGCGGAGGTGTGGCGGGCGCTCACGGGCCAGGAAACGGATCCGTCCGCGCGCGCCATCGTCCTTTCCCTTCGCCTCCCCCGCGTCACGGCGGCCGCGCTGACGGGCATCGCGCTCACCATCTCCGGAACCCTGTTCCAGGCCCTGCTCCGAAACCCGCTTGCCGAACCCTATCTCCTCGGCGTTTCCTCGGGGGCGGCGCTCGGCGCCGTGCTCGCGCTCACCGCGTTCGGAGGGGTGCTGGGAACCCTCGGCACCGTCGGCTTCGCCCTCGCCGGAGGTCTGGCCGCCATCGCCATCGTGTTTCGCGTCGCGCTCGCCGTGGGTCGTCTCGACACGCATGTCCTGATCCTGGCGGGAGTCGTCGTGGCGGCCTTCTTCGGGGCCGGCGTGATGCTCCTTCTCTCGCTCGCCGAACCGGACGCCACCCGGGCCGCGGTCCTGTGGACCATGGGGAGTCTCGAACGGGCCGGGTGGGAGTCCACGCTCGCCCTCGGGCTCGCGGCTGCGGCGGGCGGGGCCGTGGCCTTTGCGCTTTCCCGCCACCTGAATGCGCTCGCTCTGGGAGAGGAAGCGGCGGCCTACCTCGGGGCGCGGGTCGAAGTGGTCAGGCGCAGCGCGTACTTCATCGCTTCACTCCTCGCCGCCGTGGCGGTGAGTACCGCGGGCGTCATCGGTTTCGTGGGTCTCGTCATCCCGCACGGCGCACGCATGATCTGGGGCAGCGACCACCGGCGCCTCCTGCCGCTCGGCGCCCTTGGCGGCGCCGCCGCCCTCGTGCTCGCCGATACGGTGGCGCGGGTCGTGCTCCGGCCTCTCGAACTCCCGGTGGGCGTGGTGACGGCCCTGCTCGGCGTGCCGCTCTTCCTCGTACTGCTGAGGAGGAGCCATGCCTGAGTCCGCCGGTGACCGGGGGGACGCGGCGGCCTACCGGCTCGAGGACGTCACGTACCGCTATCCGTCGGCCTCCGCTCCGGCGCTCAAGGGTCTGTCCCTCGAATTCGGGGCGGCCGCCTTCACGGCGGTCATTGGGCCCAACGGAGCGGGGAAGAGCACCCTCGTGCGCCTGCTGGGAGGCATTCTCGATCCATCCGGGGGGTCGGTGCGCCTCGACGGCCGGCCGCTCGTCTCCTGGGACCGCCCGGCGCTCGCCCGGCGCACGGCCGTCGTATCGCAGGACGCTCCCCCCGAAGCCCTTCGAGTAAGCCTCCACGGGTACGTCGAACTGGGCCGAAACCCGTACGTGAGTCCGTGGGCGCCCCTCGCCCCCCGGGATCGGGAAGTGATCGGGAACGCCCTGGCCTGGGCCGGCCTCGAGCACCTCGCGGACCGACCGCTCGCCGAGCTGTCGGGGGGCGAGCGCCAGCGCGCCAAGCTCGCCCGTGCCATCGTACAGGAGCCCGGAATCCTGATCCTGGATGAACCCTCCGCCCACCTCGACTTCAGGCACGCACTGTGGATCTTCGATGCGCTGCGGCAGCGCGTGCGCGACCGCGCCCTCACCGTCATCTGCATTACGCACGACATGCAGCTCGCGAGCCGCTACGCCGATCGAATGATCCTGCTCGCGGCAGGAGAGGCGGTGGCAGCCGGCCCACCGGGCGAGGTGCTCGGATCGCCGGCTCTGGCCTCAACCTATGGCTGCGACGTCCGAGTCGAAGCGCTGGGGGATCTCGGGCACTCCGTGCTCCCGGTGCGGGCGCGCTCGCGGGGAGCGCGGCGCGGCGCGTCGTCGCCGATACGGGCTCTTTAAACGTTGTTCTGGCGGAAGCCCGCCGGCCCCGGACAAGGGGTGCGGCATCCGCTTGCCGTACATGAGCCGGGAGCGGACCTTGCCGGGCAGCACCCAACCGGCGGCACGCGGCCGCCGCCCGTGCGGCGATGGGCCGCGAACCGAACAGGTTGGGCACCAGAGGAGCGAATCATGCGGAGACGTAGCTGGATACAGGTCTGGGCACTGGCGGTCGTTCTCGCCGGGTGCGGTGATTCGAACGGGACGGGGCCGGATGGCCCCGACGTCGGAGGTCCCGAGCAATCGGAATTCGCCGTTCTCAACTCCATCTCCGGGACCCTGCAGCAGTTCAACCGGATCGACGGCGAGATCGTTCCCTTCGGGCGTGACATTCAACTGGGGGCGGACTACAAGGGCCAGGCGGCGGATTTCATCCAGGATCTGTGGGTAACGGCGTGGGACACTCCGGAGGGGAGCAAGATCCTCTTCGGGTCCTTCTCCACCGCCGAACAGACAATGGCCGTCTTCCCGAACAACGCCATCGCGGACCCCGGTAAACCCACCGTGATCTTCGATGCCGGCGGTACGGTGGGCGCGCTCATCCCCGCCCGGGCGCTGGATGCGGTGTATGTGACCTTCCCCGGCACTCCGATGGCGCAGGTCGCCGTCGAGGGGGTGGGCACCTTCGTGGAGAGGGTGATCCCGGCGGGACAGTTCCTCGTCTCCGTCGACGGCAACCTCGACGACGAGGACGGCGGACGAGAGCCGCTCGGCCCTCCTCGCATCGTTCTCCACGAGTTCATCAGCGGCAGTTACTTCGACGAGTTGAGGCTCCCGGAAAGCATCGTAGGGGTCACCGAGGCCATCGTGCTCGAAGACAAGATGCTCCTGTTGGCCGGCGGCGGGGTCGATCCGCTGACCTCGGCTCCGCTGGGGGACGGGAATCTCGTCGAGATCGACATGACGGCCCGGGCCGTGCAGGACGTGAACTCCCTCGGCGGGAACGGGATCTCCCTGGAAGCCGGGCGGGACGGGCTCGTCTACATCGTGCGCACGAAGGGCGTCGACGCGACGGAGACGGACGTGCTGACGTTCAGCTTTGCGGTTCGGGCATGGGTAAACGGGCCGGAGAATCCGATCCAGCCGCGCGACCGCGACGGCTCGAATCTCAACTGCCGGGTCGCCGCCGCATTTCTGGACGGGCAGTTGCTCTGCGCCACCTACGTGACCGCGGGCCAGGGACGTCTCGTTCTCCTTTCGGCTACGGGCGAGTTCATCGACGAGGCGCCGATCGGGGCGGGAACGACCGATATCCTGCTTCGTCCCAGCTGACCGCGCCCGGGGTCGGGGGGGCGCGTGGGACTCGTAACGACCCGGGCGGTGGTCCTCCAAACGTACCGGTACAGCGAAACCAGCAAGATCCTGCGCCTGATGACGTGGGAGCTCGGCCCCTGTTCCGCGCTCGCCCGCGGGGCGTTGCGTCCTCGAAGTCGCTTCGGCGGCCTGCTGGAACCCTTCGTGGAGGGGGAGGCGACTTTCTACAGTCGGGAAGGGCGAGACCTGCATACGCTCTCCAATTTCGAACTGCTCCATGACCGGAGAGGACTCGACCGTTCGATCAGGCTCTTCACCGTCGCGTCCGTTCTCTGCGAACTCGTGATGCGCCTCGCCCCGGAACACCGCGATGCGGAGTTGTACCGCACGCTGACGGAGGGTCTCGACGGACTTCACGGCCGAGTTCGGGAGCGGGCCCCGGCCGGCGGGCTCGAGTACGTCTGGGGTGTGGTGAACGCCCTGGGCTTCCGCCCGGAGATGGAGCGTTGCGTCGGCTGCCGGAGCCTCATCGGGGCCACGGGCGCTCGCTTCGACTTCGAGGCAGGCGGGCTGCGCTGCGGCTCGTGCGGCCCGATCGGACCCGAACTCGACCCCGGAGAACTCGACGCCCTCCGGATCCTCGTGTCGGGCGGGCCGGCGGAACGGAGTCGCGTCCACGACCGCCAGGGCCGCTGGCTGGCCGAGTTCATTCGGCACCATGTGGCGGAGGGGGCACAGTTGAAGTCTCTGCCCTTCCTGAGCCGGCTGGACTGAGCGGCCCGTGAACGACCGGTGAGCACACTGGGGAACACACTGGGTGAACACACTGCGAGCGAAGGCGTGAGCGATCGACGCGGGATCGTGATCGGAACCGCCGGCCACGTGGACCACGGCAAGACCGCCCTCGTCCGGGCATTGACGGGGGTCGAGACGGACCGCTGGCTGGAGGAGCGGAAGCGGGGGCTCACGATAGATCTGGGCTTCGCGCGGCTCGACCTCGATCCCGGCCTGGAGACGGGCATCGTCGACGTCCCGGGGCACGAGGACTTTCTCAAGAACATGCTCGCCGGGGCCACGGGCATCGACATTCTCCTCCTCGTCGTGGCGGCGGACGAGGGACCGATGCCGCAGACTCACGAGCACCTTGCGATCGCGCGCCTCCTCGACATTCGGCGCGGGGTCGTCGCGCTCACCAAGAGCGACCGGGTGGACGAGGACTGGCTCGAGCTCGCGAGCGAGACGACCCGTGAACTGCTGGACGAGGATCCCGCCCGGACGTCGTGGGAGATCGTGCCGGTCTCCGCCCTGACGGGCGATGGGATTGAGCCGCTGCGGGAAGCGCTGCGCAAGTCGGCGGCCGGAATCCGCGCGCGCCGCGTCGACGACCGCTTCAGGCTCCCCGTCGACCGGTCCTTCTCGATCCGGGGCACCGGCACCGTGGTGACCGGCACGGTGTGGAGCGGGTCCGTCAGCGTCGGGGACACCGTGAGCGTCTTCCCGGGGGGCGACTCGGCCCGCGTGCGCGCGCTCCAGGTGCACGAGGACCCTCGTCCCCGCGTCTCCGCCGGCCGCCGCTGCGCCGTCGCGCTCGTCGGCGTCGCGCCCGCCTCCGTTGAACGCGGCAGCGTGCTCGTCGACCCGTCGGAGTGGACGTCGAGCGAACGACTCGGCGTCCGCGTACGGGCACTCGGGGGCCGCGATCGGCCTCTGCTCCATGGACAGCGTCTGAGGGTCTACCTCGGGACCCGCGAAGTCATGGCCCGGCTGCAGACGGCGGATCGCCGACCCATCGCACCCGGAGCGACCGCCTGGGCCGTGCTCGCACTCGAGGCGCCGCTCCTCGCCCGGACGCGTGATCGCGCGATCCTCCGCTTCTACTCGCCCGTGACGACGATCGGCGGGACACGCGTGGCGGAGCTGAACCCGCCACCCGATTGGCCGGGGCGGACGGAAGCCTGGCGGCAGATTCTCGATGGCGCCCCGCCGGAGGCGGTCGCCGCGGCGGTCGCCCTGGAGGGTCTGCGGGGACTCCCCGTCGCGACATCATCGATCCTCCTTGGACGGCGCAGCCCCACGCTCGAAGCGGCCGCGGCGGAAGCCGGATGCGTGCGCATCGGCGGCCGCTGGTTCGCGGCCGATGCCGTGGCGGAGGCCATGGAGGCGGTGGAAGAGAGCATGGCCCGCCTCCACGCCGCGGACCGCCGCGCCCCCGGCGTGTCGAAGGAGGCCGTACGCTCCGCCATGGCGCCGCACTGCGACCTCGAGCTGGCGGAGACCGCCGTCCGCCAACTCCTCGCCGATCGCCGCCTTCTCGAGAGCGGGCCGCGGCTCGCGCTTCCGGACCACGCGCCCCGCCTCACTCCTCAGGAGGAAGAGGGGCGCGCGCAACTCGCCGGGACGATAGAGGCTGCCGGGTTGCAGCCTCCGCTCGTCGCGGAACTGGGGAGGACGCTGCGTCTGGACCGCGCCGTGCTCGATGACCTTCTGCGCCTGCTGCAGGACTCCGGCATGACGAAGGCGGTCACACCCGAACTGCACGTCGCCGCCGCGGCCCTCGAGACCATGGAAGCGCGAGTAAGGGAACTCCTCGCCGACGGCGCGCCGGCCCCTCCCGCGCGGTTCAAGGAGACGTTCGAGCTCTCCCGGAAGTACCTGATCCCGCTCCTCGAATACCTGGACCGGGAAGGGGTGACCCGGCGCACGACGGAGGGAAGAGTCCTCGCCCGCCCGCCCGGCTGAGCTTCGTTCCGGTCGGACGGCGCTCAGGCGGAGTTCAGCCGACGTGGTAGAGGAAGCAGCCGCAGTACTCGCACGACTCGACGCGAAGGTTGCGATCCGCCTCGGAGGCGCGGGCAGTGGAAACCGCGACGAAGCAGCCGTAGCAGATGCCGTTGATGACCGGCGCGACGACTCTCGACGCCTTGTCGGCGATGCGGCGGTAGCGTTCCCGGATCCCCCGTGTCAGCCTCTGCTCCAGTTCCCCGACTTTCTCGTCGAGCGACCGGATCGCATCCTCGATCTTGATATCGAAGACCTTCGTCTCGAGGTCCGTGAGCGTCCCGTCCGAGAGACCTCGGCGCTGCATTCTCAGATCCTGGATCTCGAGGAGCAGTTCAAGTTGCTGATCCACTAGAGATCCTTCGCTTCGAGCAACTCGATGAACTGCTCGGAGCTTGAGATTTCCGCGAGCGACTCCGGGACGTCGGCCTCCTTGCCGAACTGCGCGATCTTGCCCAGAACCGGAAGATACTGATTCGAGACCTCCAGCGGCGGCGCCACGATGAGAAAGACGTACCGCACAGGTTTCTCGTCGATCGCCTTGAAGTCGAGGCCGGAGAGCTTTCGGCCGAACGCGACCCGCAGCCGGGTCACGACGAGCGAACGGCAGTGGGGGATCGCGATGCCGCGGCCGATCCCGGTCGAGCCGAGATTCTCCCGCCGCTTCAACATCTTGTAGAGGATTCCTTCGGACTTTCCGTCGAGGCCCAGACACGACACAAGTTCCTTCAGGGCCTCATCCTTCGTCTCCGCCGCCAGGTCGAGGTTGATGGCGGACGGGACGAACAATTCGCGAAGCAGCACTTGGATCCATATCTCCTCCCCGCGAACGCGGGGCGCATATCGAATCAACGGGAACCGACTCTGCGGGGCCCGGGAAACTCCGAGTATACCCGTGCCGGTTTCCGGCTGTCAAAGAACTTCCGGAGCCGCTCGCCGAACTTGCGCCGCATGCGAGGATAAACGACCGTATGTTGTAGCCTTTGCGAGTATCAGGGGGGCGACACGGCTTCGACGCGTGAACTGGAAGCTGCGGAAGCGTGCCGAGGTGCCCGGGGCCTCGTTAAACACCGGGAAACCTTTAGGTGCCAACGACGGTTTGGCTCTGGCTGCGTAAACCTGCGTAGCCCGTCCCCGAGAGATCCGGGCCCGAGGATCTCCCGACGGACGTCGATGAATCGGGCTGGTCGCCCAGGCGCGCCGTGAGCCGCGGGTGACGAGAGCACGGCGAAAGCCGCGCGCACGGCTGGTTTCGTAAGGGGTTGTTCGTGAACCCTCGCGGGACGAGAATCGATCGCGAACTACGCACGTAGATGCCGTGGCGGATGGGCTCGCGGACGCGGGTTCGATTCCCGCCGCCTCCACTAAAGTGCAGGATCGCTGTGCTCCGCCCGGGGCGCCTCCCTTTCCGGGAGCGCCTCGGCTTTTTTTGCGGCCGGCCCGTCGACGGGTCGAGGAGATTCCGGATGATCGAAGAACTGCAGCGCAAGATCGGGGACGAAGCGGAGACGCTCCTCCACGAGCTGAACGTCATCCTTCCGAAAGAGATCGAGAAGGCCGTCGCCCAGGGCGATTTGCGGGAGAACTCCGAGTATACCGCCGCCCTGGAGCGGCAGGGGTTCGTGCGGGCGCGGCTCGACTACCTGGCTCGCCGCATGTCGCAGCTCGGGGAACTCGATATCGAGAACATCCCGACGGATCGGGTCGGGTTCGGGTCGAAGGTCGCGGTGCGCGACCTGGAGGACGACGAGATCGAGTCCTTCAACCTCACGATCGGCGACGACGTCGACATCGAGAACAACGACATCTCGATGGAATCGCCCATCGGCCGCGCGCTCCTCGGGAAGAGGAAGGGCGCACTCGTGAGCGTGAGGCTCCCCGCCGGGGCGCGCGAGTTCGAGGTCGTCGATTTCGCGACGCTGCACGACCTCTAGCGCCGCAGATTCCGCGGCCGACGCGACGCTAAAAGACCCGAATCGGCGGGATGAACTTGCCGGGGTTGGCCCGCACCTCGGCGAGGAACGCGCTCAGGTCCACCACGATCTTGAGGAACTCCTCGTACAGGGCCTCGTCGTTGAGGAGCTGCCCGACCGCCCCTTCGCCGCCCTCGATGAGGTCGAGGATGGAATTGGCCCGGGTCGCGGATGAGGCGATCGCACGATACAGGGAGTCCGACGCCAGCAGACGCCCGAGCGTTCCTTCGCCGGCCGCCAGTCCCCCCGTCACCGTGTCGAGGCGCGCGGTGAGAGAGACGAGGTGGTCGTACAATTCCGGATCCTCGAGCAGGCGGGCCAGCGAGCCTTCCCCGTCCGCGATCGGCCCCAGCACGGCCGAGAGGTTTCGGTTGAGGTCGATGAGGCCATCGTAGAGCGCCTCGTCCACGAGGAGGCGTCCAAGCGAGCCCTCGCCACTCGAGACGCGGGCCAGCGTGGCGGAAAGATCGTTCGAGAGCTGCGTGAGACCGAGGACGGCGTCGGCCGCCTGGCCGAGGAGTTCGTCGTAGCTCAGTGCCGGCGCCGTTCCGATGGTGTCTCCCGGAACGAGGATGGCCGAATCGGGAGATCCCGGTTCGATGTCGATGAGACGGTCGCCGAGCAGCCCCTGCGTCCGGACGCGGGCTCGTGAACCGCGCCGGATCTGCTCCCGGACGCTCACGTTGACTCCCAGCCAGACCGCGACGGCCGCTTCGGAGTCACCGCGGTCTTCCGGGTCGATGAACTCCACGCGCTCCACCTGGCCGACGCCCCGTCCGGCCACCTGCACGGGGGCTCCGGGGCGCAGCCCCGAAGCGGATTCCATGAGCGCGACGAGCTGATAGCGCTCGCCGAACACATCTCCGATCCGGCCTACGAACAGCGCGCACAGCGCGAGCAGGACGAGCGAGACGATGAGGACGAACCCCACGCGCATCTGGTCCCATGTGATCGGCTCGGATCGTCGCATCGTATCCTTCTGCCCTCCTGTCGGACCGGTTGGCGGTTAGCCGCGGAAGGCCCGAACATAGCGGTCGTCCGTGGCGTGCATCTCCTCCGGCGTTCCGTTGAAGATAATCTCCCCGTCCTTGAGGAGCGCGGTCTCGGTCGCGATTCTCGATGCGGACCGCACATCGTGGGTCACTACGACGACGCAGACGTGGAGTTCCCGGCGCAGCTTCAGGATCAGTTCGTCGATCGTCCGCGTCGTGATCGGGTCGAGCCCGCTGGTCGGTTCGTCAAAGAGGAGGATCGGCGGCCTGTGCACGATCGCCCGCGCGATGGCCACGCGCTTGCGCATACCTCCGGACAGCGCGGAGGGAAGCAGACGGAGAACGACGGCCGGGTCGAGGTCCACGAAGGACAGCACCTCCTCGACGCGCTCCCGGATTTCCTCGTCTCCCAGGTTCGAATGCTCGTAGAGCGGAAAGGCGACGTTGTCGAACACGTTCAGGGAATCGAAGAGCGCCGACCCCTGGAACACCATCCCCATCCGTTCCCGCAGGGCCAGCGCCTCCGGACGCGAAACCGCACTGATGTCGCGTCCCTCGATGAGAACCTCGCCGCGGTCGGGGAGGATGAGCCGGAGCATCAGGCGCAGGATCGTCGACTTCCCGACTCCCGACCCCCCGAGGATGCAGAGCGTCCCGCCCCGCGCGACGCCCAGCGAAACGCCGCGCAGCACCTCGTGGTCCCCGAACGAGAGCCACACGTCCCGGAGTTCGACGATGTCGGGTTGCCCCGACCCGCTCCCGTGCGTTTCCAGTTCGCGGCGGATTTCGTCCCGCAACTCCGCCTCGAAGGCCTCGCTTCCCGGCTGCGGTGCGCCGGCGGGCGTGCGGTCGCTCATGGTGGATCCGGATCCCTGCTCACCATTGGAACATGGCGAGCAGGATCTGGGTGAGGAAGTAATCCACCGCGAGAATGAGGATGGACGAGGTCACCACGGCCCGCGTCGTCGCCCGCCCGACGCCTTCCGTGCCACCCTCGGCTCGAAGCCCGTGGAAGCAGCTCGTGAGGGCGATGATCCCGCCGAACGCGAAGGGCTTGACCAATCCCTGGATCAGGTCGATGGGGACGACCTTGAGCACGAAGCCGCTCTGGGCGAGGGTTTCCCACACGGAGGTGATATACAGCTGAGCCGTGAAGTCCAGCGTCAGCACCGCGATGAGAAGCCCGCCCAGGATGGCCAGGAAATCGCCGATGATCGTGACCACGGGGAGCATCACGAGGGCGGCGAGAAAACGCGGCACGACGAGTTTCCGGATCGGGTCCACGCCCATCGTGCGGAGCGCGTCGACCTGCTCCGTGACGCGCATCGCGCCCAGGGCCGCCGCCATGCCGGCGCCCGCGCGGCCGGTGACGATGAGCGCCGTGAGAACGGGGCCGAGTTCGCGTATCGTGCTGGCTCCCACGAGACGGCCGATGTAGACCGTGGCCCCGAACCGTTCCATTTCCACGGCGGCCTGGAGGGCGAGCACCATCCCCGTGAAAAGGCCCGTCAGCATGACGATGAAGATCGAGGCGACGCCGATCGTGTCCATTTGCTGAACGAGATCGCCGCGGTAGAAGGGCTGACTCAGACAGGCCTTCAACACGCGTACGAGGAGCCGGCAATAGGCCTCGACCGCGAAGGCCATCCGGAACAGGGCATCGCGAGCGAGTCTTGCGGCAGAACGGCGGGCGGAGCCGGCGGGCACGATCTTTGGCGCTCTCCCGGGGATCGAAGTATGTTCGCCCGACCGCCAGAACGCGTTCGAACGCAACCATTCGCCTCCAGCGATGAGGCGTACGGGCGAGGTTACCGGCTCCCACCGATCCGATGCAAGGCAACGGCGACCCGCACATGCGCCGCGTCCTGCCGGTGGCGGCGGCCGATCGCCCGTCCCTGAAAGGAGCCTCCATCCATGCAGACCGGACCGGTCCACACCGACCATGCACCCGCCGCCGTCGGCCCCTACTCCCAGGGGTACTGGGCCGGTGAGCTGTTTTATTCCGCAGGGCAGGTGGGCCTGGTCCCGTCCACCGGCCAACTCGTGGGCGCCGACGTTGTTTCCCAGGCGGAGCGCGTGATGACGAACCTGGCGGCCGTGCTGGACGAGGCGGGGCTTGCCTTCGGAGATGTCGTGAAGACGACGATCTTTCTTGCCGACATGGGCGACTTCGGCGCCGTGAACGAGGTCTACGCCCGCCACTTCGAGCCCCCGTATCCCGCGCGCTCGACGGTCGCCGTGGGCGCGCTGCCGCTGGGGGCCCGCGTCGAGATCGAAGTGATCGGCCGAGCGCGGTCGGCCCCCTGAGATCCCGGATCGGGAAATCGAGATGAGGAACGAGCCGGATGATCGGGAGCGGATGGTGACTGGTGTCGCCTGCGGTCTTCAAAACCGTTACGGGGCGTTCGCGCGTCCCGGGTGGGTTCGATTCCCACACGTTCCCGCCATCTTCGCGCTCGCGGCCTGGCTTCTGCTCGGTCCCGCCCTGAACCCATCGCCGTTGCGGGCGCAAGACCCTCCGCCTCCCGCGGCGGTCCCCGATTCGGCGTCCGCCGAGGACCGCGCCGTGGCCGACACGACCGGCCGGCAACCCCCCATCTCCCCGCTGGGCGCCTTCGGGCGCTCCCTGATCCTCCCGGGCTGGGGACAACTGGAGGTCGGGCGCCCGGCGCGCGGCGCCTTCTACTTCGCCGCGGAGTCCGTCTTCCTGTTCATGGTCTTCAAGTCCGATGCGCGGCTCTCCGCGGCCAAGGAAGAACTGCCGCCGAACGAAGAGCGGATCTCCAACCGTACGGGGCAGCGGGAGAACTGGATCGTCCTCGCCGGGTTCATCGCCTTCCTGAGCGGTCTCGACGCATGGGTGTCAACCCAGTTCTGGGACTTCGAGCCCTCGATCGGCCCCCCCGCCGACGGGTCCGTCGGGATCGCCCTCGGTTTCAAGGTCGATTTTCCCTGAAGAGACCGGCGCATCGTCCCGCCGCCGGAACCGGCCTGCGCCGGGTCCCGGGTATGACTCCACGCGGATCTCGTCCGGCGTCACGACGGCGAAGCTGTTGTGGTGGAGCCAGTCGCCGGAGTTGAGATAGAACCTGCCCGGGGCGAGTTCGGCGACTTCCGGCCGGTGCGAGTGCCCGAACACGACGAGGTCCACATCCTCGTGAGCGGCCAGCACCTCGGCCGCGTGCCGCGCGAGGAGCGAAGCGCGGGGCGACTCGTTCCCGGCCCCTGCCGCCTGGGCGCGCCGCGTCCCGCTGGCGAGCCGTGCGAGAGGGAGCCCGAGGTCGGGGTGCACCCACCGAAACAGTCCGCGCCCCAACGGACTGCGGGCGGCCCGGCGCAGAATCCGGTAGCCCCAGTCCGCCGCCCCGAGTCCATCGCCGTGCGCGATGTATGCCCGCCGCCCTCCGATGCGTCGCCGCGCCGGCTCATGGAGGATCTCGATGCCGACCTCGTCGCGGAGGAAACTCCCCCCCCAGGCGTCGTGGTTCCCGCCCATGAAGAGGATCGGCATGCCGCCCTCCACGAGTCTCCGCAGGCGTGCGAGCACGTCGAGCTGGCCGCGCGGGATCACCTGGCCGTATTCGAACCAGAAGTCGAACAGGTCGCCGTTGATGAGGAGTTCGTCGCCCCAGCGGTCCGCCTCCTCGAGGAAGGCGAGAAACGCGCGCGCGTTCTCCTCGGCAACGGCCCCGAGGTGGATGTCGGACACGACGACGGTGCGTTCGGGCATGGGCCGAAGCTCGGCGGGTCGGGCGCGGCGCGTCAAACTCCGCGGCCGTCCGCCGCGAACCCGTCGCCGAAAAGTTCGACACCCCGTGCGTCGCGGGAGCATATTGGGGGCATGGAAGACGCAAGCGGAGTCGGAATGACGGAAGTGCGCGTGCGGTATGCCGAGACCGACCAGATGGGGCGTGCGCACCACCGCCACTACCTCGTGTGGTGCGAACTCGGGCGCACGGCGCTCATGCGCGAGCGCGGCGTGTCCTACGCGGCACTCGAGCGCGGGGGCCTCTGGCTCCCCGTTTCGCGGGTCGAAGTCGAATACCGCGTCCCGGTCGAGTATGACGAACTCATCCGCATTCACACCGGCGTGGAGCGCGTCCGAAGCCGCGAGGTCGTGTTCGGCTACCGGATTGCCCGCGCGTCCGACGACGCGACGCTCGCACGCGCTCGCACCGCCCTCGTGTGTACCGATGCGCGGGGCCGCCCCCACCGGTTTCCGGACGCCGTCAAGCGGCAACTGGAGTCCCTCCCAACCGTCGCCGCCCCACGCTCCGCCACATGAATCGGGCTCCGGCGCGCCGCACCCCCTGGCCGCTCCTCCTCCTGTTCACCGCCTGCGGCGGGGGTTTCGAGCGCGGGACCCCGATGCCCGATGCGGAGGAGGTCGCCCGGCGGGCGCGCGCAAGCTCGGGCACGGAGCAACCGATGCACGTCATCTTCAGGTGGGAATACGCGGGCGAGAGCGGGAGTTTCCGCGGTGATGGCGCCGCCCGGGTGAACCCGCCGGACCGCTTTCGCCTCGACCTCTTCTCGACGGGGGAGGGGAGCCTCCAGGCCACGCTCGTCGACGGCGTCCTGGCCACGTCCGGTGACCTCCAGGGCGTCGAGCTGCCGCCGACCGTCTTCCTGTACGCCATGGCGGGCGTGTTTCGGCCCGGCGACATGCCTCCCGCCCGGGGCTCCGAGATCGCCGGGCTCCGCGTCCTCGAGTTCGCGGTCGAAGGAGGCGCGACGCGAAGTTATTATCTTGACGGCGGACGCCTCACGCGGCTCGACGAGCGGCGGGGCGGCCGGCGCGAGAGATGGATCGAACTCGAGTGGGGCAGCGATCCCCGTTGGCCCCGGGAGGCCCGGTACCGGGACATCACGGACTCGAGCGGGGTACATTGGGAGTTACAGAGCGCAACGGCTCAATCACAGCCATATGATGAGGAACACTATGTCTTGCCGATTCCGCGCCGGAGCGATGGCCGCGATCGTGATGCTCACGGCGCTGGCGGGGTGCTACAGCTTCTCCGGCGGCGGAGGGCTGCCCAGCCACATGCGCACCGTCTACGTCGCCCCGATCGAGAACGAGAGCACGCAGTTCGGCATCGCGGAATCCCTGATGGACGAACTCCTCACGGCGTCCCGGCAGCGCCTGGGGCTCCGGCTCGCCTCCGAGGGGGAAGCCGACGCGGTCATCACCGCGCAGATCCGGCGCTATGCCGATGAGGCGGTCAACTTCGACGCCGTCGGCGGCGTCGGCGCGGATGTCTTCCAGCGTCGCGTGACCGTCAGCGTGTCCGTGGAGATCCTGGATGTGGCCGAGAACCTCATCATATGGGGCAATCAGAGCCTGACCGGAACCGGGGAATACGAACCGGGAAACGAAACCGAGGACCAGGCCCTGATCGTCGCGCTCGAGAACCTCGTGCAGCAGATCGTCGACGGGGCGCAATCGCAGTGGTAGACTGACCGGCGTCGACCGCGGGGAGCTCCCCCGCGGGAACCTCTCGCGCCCGCGCGACAGGTTCGCCATTCTGTGGTCGATCGTTCGAAGAGGGCCGATAACGAGGGCCGATCACGTTAACTCAACGTCCGGGCGCCAACATGCCGCAAGCCGCTCGACCCGCCACGCGAAACCTGTGACGTACGCCGCCGGTCTCGTCGCTATCCTGGCGGCTGTCTGGCTCCTGCTGTCGGGGTACTTCGACAAGCCGCTGCTTCTGGGGCTCGGCGCCGCGTCGGTCGCGTTCGTCGCCCTGATTTCCCTGCGCATGCGGATCGTCGATGACGAGGGCCTGCCGATCCAGCTCCCGGCGGGGCTGGTCCGTTACCTGCCCTGGCTCGTCGTCGAGATCGTGAAGGCGAACATCGATGTCGCCCTGCGTATCGTGAGGCCGGGCCTGCCGATCCGTCCCCGCGTCATCCGCGTGCGGGCGGGGCAGCGCACGGATGTCGGCCGGGTCATCCATGCCAACTCGATCACGCTCACGCCCGGCACCGTGACGATCGATACGGAGGGCGACCACATCACGGTCCACGCCCTGACGAAGGAGGCGGCCGACGGCGTCCTCACGGGCGAGATGGACCGGCGGGTCACGCGGGTCGAGGGGCGCGGATGATCCTCGCCGCCGTGGTCGCCGCGATCATCGTCACCATGGGTCTCGCGCTCGTGCGGGCGGGGAAGGGGCCGACGGTCTTCGACCGCATTCTCGCGCTGAACATGTTCGGCACGAAGACGGTCCTCCTCATCGCCGTGATCGGGTTTGTGACGGACCGGCCGGACTTCCTCGATGTCGGACTCGTGTACGCTCTCATCAACTTCATCGGCGTCATCGCGGTGCTGAGGTTCTCCAAGTACGGGAACTTCGCGGACCCGGACCGCGAGAGACTGTCATGATCCTCGAGACCGTGAGTGCCGTGCTCCTGATCGCCGGCGCGATCTTCGCGGTCATCGGGGGGATCGGGATCGTCCGTCTGCCCGATTTCTTCTGTCGCATCCACGGGGCGGGGATCACGGATACGCTCGGAGCGGGGCTGATTCTGACGGGGCTCATGTTCCTCTCACCCCACTGGGTCGTGACGGTGAAGCTCGTCGCGATCCTCCTGCTGCTCTGGATTACGAGTCCCACGGCCACCCACACGCTCGCCAACGCGGCGCTCGAGACCGGACTCCAGCCACACGTCGATGAGGCGGAGGAGGCGGCATCGAGTTCGTAGCCCTCGAGGTCCAGGTCGTCACGGCGCTCCTGCTCACGCTTCTGTGCGCGACGGCGGTCGCCGTCGTGCGCATGCGCGGCCTCTTCGCCGCCGTCATGCTGATGGGGATCTACAGTTTCCTCGGCGCCTCCTGGATGCTCCTGCTCGATGCCCCCGATGTCGCCTTCACGGAGGCGTCGGTCGGCGCCGGGATCTCGACCATCCTCGCGCTCGCCACGCTCGCGCTGACGACGCGCAAGGCGAAGGCCCCCGTTCGGCGGCCCGCGCTGCCGCTGCTCATCGTCGCCGTCACCGGGGCGGCGCTCGTCTACGGGACGCTGGACATGCCGCACTTCGGCGATCCGGAGGCGCCGGCGAGCAACTACCCGCACCCCTCCTACGTCGAGCGCGCGGAGGACGACATCCACGTGCCGAACGTGGTCACCGCGGTGCTGGCGAGCTACCGGGGCTACGACACGCTCGGCGAGACCGTCGTGATCTTCACGGCCGGGATCGCCGTGCTGGTTCTCCTGCGCGGGAGCCGCAAGCGCCGGCCCACGGGCGGGGAAGGGCCCGGGGGAGGGGAGGACGCGGGATGACGGACCACACGATTCTGCGCGTCGTCAGCAAGCTCCTGCTGCCGTACGTCCTCCTCTTCGCCCTCTACGTGCAGTTCCACGGCGACTACGGGCCGGGCGGCGGCTTCCAGGCGGGGGTGATCTTCGCGGCCGGCTTCGTGCTCTACGGGCTCATCTTCGGGCTCACCGAAGTTCGCCGCGTCGCCCCGGCCCGCATGATCGAACTGCTCATCGCGACCGGCGTCCTCGTGTATGCGGGCGTGGGCGTCGCGACGATGCTCCTGGGCGGGAACTTCCTCGACTACGGCGCCCTGAACCCCGCGCATCCATCTACGGGGCAGCACTACGGAATCCTCGTCGTCGAACTCGGCGTCGGGATGACCGTCGCGGCGGTGATGATCGCGGTCTATTCGACCTTCGCCGGACGAGGGCGCGCATGACCGGGAGCTTCCTCGACACCGCGCTCGGCCTCTACAACTACTGGGTCGTCATCTTCCTGATGATGATGGGCTTCTACATCGTCATTTCGCGCGGCAACCTCATCAAGAAGGTCATCGGGCTCAACATCTTCCAGACCTCCGTCTTCCTCTTCTACATCACGGTCGGAAAGGTGAGCGGGGGTACGGCGCCGATCATGGCCGAGGGAATCGAGGTCTACAGCAACCCGCTCCCGAGCGTCCTCATCCTGACGGCGATCGTCGTGGGCGTGGCGACGACCTCCGTCGCGCTCTCGCTCGTCGTGCGCATCCGCGAGGCGTACGAGACGATCGAGGAGGATGAGATCTACGAGCAGGACGAGGCTCGATGATCGAGGCGATCCAGGCGCAGTTGCCGATCCTGCAGGTCGTCATCCCGCTTCTCGCGGCGCCCCTCTGCATCATCCTTCGGCGGCGCTCGCTGGTTCTCCCGTTCGCGATGGGCGTGTGCTGGCTCACCTTCCTGGTCTCCGCCGCCCTCCTCGGCGACGTGCTCGAGGCCGGCGTCATCAGCTACGCCCTGGGGGGATGGGCCGCGCCGTGGGGGATCGAGTACAGGGTCGACGCGCTCAGCGCCTTCGTCCTGCTCTTCGTGTCCGGCATCGCCGCGCTCGTCCTGACCTACGCGCCGCGCAGCCTGACCGACGAGATTCCGGCCAGCCGGCACTATCTCTTCTGCACGCTCTATCTCCTCTGCCTCACGGGGCTGCTCGGCATCGCGATCACCGGAGACCTGTTCAACGTCTTCGTCTTCCTCGAGATCTCGGCGCTCTCGTCGTACGCCCTCATCGCGCTCGGAGGCCGCCGGCAGGCCCTGCCCGCGGCATTCCAGTACCTGGTGATGGGCACGATCGGAGCCACGTTCATCCTCATCGGCATCGGTCTCATGTACCAGATGACCGGGACGCTGAACATGGCGGACATGGCGGCCCGGTTGCCGGCTGCCGAGGGGATCCGCACGGCGCTCGTCGCGTTTGCGTTCCTCACCGTGGGAATCGGCCTCAAGATGGCGCTTTTCCCGCTCCACGTCTGGCTCCCGAACGCCTACGCGTACGCGCCATCGGTGGTGAGCGCCTTCATTGCGGCGACCGCCACGAAAGTCTCGGTCTACATCCTGCTGCGCTTCATGTTCAGCGTGTTCGGCCTCGAGTTCTCCTTCGAGCATCTCGAACTCGGCCGCGCGCTCATGCCGCTGGCCCTCGCCGGGATCTTCGTGGCCTCCACGGTGGCGATCTTCCAGCGCAACGTGAAACGGATGCTCGCCTACTCCTCGGTGGCCCAGATCGGCTACATGGTGCTCGGCATCAGCTTCGCGACGGCGGCGGGGCTCACGGGCGGCATCGTCCACCTGTTCAACCACGCGCTCATCAAGGGCGGGATGTTCATGGCGATGGGGTGCGTGATGCTGCGGCTGCACTCGGTCGACCTCGATGACATGGCCGGGATCGGGCGCACGATGCCGTGGACGATGGCCGCGTGGGCCCTCGGAGGCCTCGGCCTCATCGGGGTCCCGGCGACGGCCGGCTTCATCAGCAAGTGGTACCTCATCGAGGCGGCGCTGGAACGGAACAGCCTCGTCGTCGCCGTCCTCCTGCTCCTCAGTTCGCTCCTCGCGCTCGTCTACGTGTGGCGCGTGGTCGAGACCGCCTTCTTCCGCGAACCGAGCGAGCGGGCGCGCGAGGCGCGGGAGGCCCCGCTCTCCATGCTCATACCGACGTGGGTGCTGCTCGGAGCGACGGTGTTCTTCGGCATCTTCACGACGTACTCGGCGGGCGTTGCGCGACAGGCGGCCGAGGCCGTGCTCGGGGGGCTCCAGTGAGCGGCATGGTTCCGATGTACTGGGCGCTGGTGATTCCGCTCGCCGGCGCCGTGCTCATCGCGACGGTCGGCCGCTGGCCCAACCTTCGGGAAGCCGTCACGCTCGGCACGGGCGTCGCGCTCCTCGGGTTCGTCACGTCGCTCCTGCCCCACGTCCTCGCGGGGGCGAACCCCGGCATCGTGCTCGTGTGGCTGCTCCCCAGCCTCCCTCTGGTGCTGCGGCTCGAGCCTCTCGGCATGCTCTTCGCCCTCGTGGCCTCCGGCCTCTGGATCGTCACTTCGCTGTACTCGATCGGCTACATGCGGGGTCACCGGGAGGCGCACCAGACGCGGTTCTACGTCTGCTTCGCGGTCTCCATCTGCGCCGCCATGGGCGTGGCGCTCGCGGGCAATCTGCTCACGCTGTTCCTCTTCTACGAGCTGTTGACGCTCTCGACGTACCCGCTCGTCTCGCACCACGGGACGCGGAAGGCGATGAAGGGCGCCCGCACGTATCTGGGGATCCTCGTCACGACATCCGTCGCCTTCCTCCTCCTCGCGGTGGCGTGGACGTGGGTCCTCGCGGGCACGCTCGACTTCCGCGTCGGGGGGATCCTGGCCGGCCGGGCGAGCGACGGCGTGCTCCTCGTCCTGCTCGCGCTTTTCGTCTTCGGGACGGGGAAGGCGGCCCTCATGCCGGTGCACCGCTGGCTGCCCGCCGCCATGGTCGCGCCGACGCCGGTGAGCGCGCTCCTGCACGCGGTCGCGGTCGTGAAGGCCGGCGTGTTCACGATCATGAAGGTCGTCATCTACATCTTCGGCCTCGACCTGCTGACCACGACCGGGGCCAGCGAGTGGCTCATGTACGCCGCCGGCTTCACGATCATCGCGGGTTCGCTCGTCGCCATGGCGCAGGACAACCTCAAGCGGCGCCTCGCTTACTCCACGGTGAGCCAGCTCTCGTACATCGTCCTCGGCGCGGCGCTCGCGAACGCCTGGGGCGTGGTCGGCGGCAGCATGCACATCGCGATGCACGCCTTCGGCAAGATCACCCTCTTCTTCTGCGCCGGGGCGATCTACGTCGCGGCGCACAAGACGGAGATCAGCGACATGCGCGGGCTGGGCCGCGCCATGCCGATCACGATGGCGGCCTTCCTCATCGGCGCCCTCAGCGTCATCGGCGTCCCGCCCCTCGGCGGGAGCTGGAGCAAGTGGTATCTCGCGCTCGGCGCGCTGGACGCCGGGCAGATCCTCTTCGTCGCCGTCCTCATGATCAGTTCGCTGCTGAACATCGCGTACCTCGTCCCGATCCCCATCCGGGCGTTCTTCTCGAAGCCCGCCGATGGGTCGGACCCGCCGCGCTTCAAGGAGGCGCCGGCGTTCTGCGTGGCGGCGCTCTCGTTCACGGCGCTCGGCTGCATCGTCCTCTTCTTCCTCGCGGACGATGTGTATCGCCTGCTCGTCCCCCTGGGCGGAGGGTAAGCCATGGCCTCTGACAAGCACGATACGGGCGAACGGCCGCGGGATTCGGGCAGGCACTACTTCGACGATCCGAAGCGCTGGCGGCGGCTGATCGCGATCCTGTTCGCGGTGTGCGGCGTCCTGTTCGCGCTCGACTTCGTGAACTTCCTGCAGCAGCGGATGGGGTGGCACGAACTGCGCCACCCGGAGCGCGACTGGGAGGGACTGCCGCCCTTCTACGCCCTCTACGGGTTCCTCGCCTATACGGCGATCGTCTACACCGCCAAGCTGCTCCGGAAGGGCGTGATGCGGGACGAGGACTACTATGATCGGTAGCCTTCCTCCCGCCGCCGTGATGATCCTCGGGGCGCTCTTCGTCCCGCTGCTTCGCGGTCGCGCGCGCACGGGATGGGTGCTCCTCCTGCCCGTCGCGAGCCTCGCCGCGCTCCTTGCGCTGGGCGAAGGAGAATTCGGGCAGGTCTCGTTCTTCTCCTACGAACTCACGCTCGTCCGCATCGACGGGCTGAGCCGGATCTTCGGGTGGCTCTTCCACATCGCCGCCCTCATCGGGCTCATCTTCGCTCGGCGGGGGGGAAGCGCGCTCGAGGATGCTTCGGCGCTGGTCTACGCGGGGGCCGCGATCGGGGCGGTCCAGGCCGGCGACCTGATCACGCTGTTCGTGTTCTGGGAGCTTCTGGCGCTGAGTTCCGTCTTCCTCGTGTGGGCGCGCGGCACGGAACGTTCATACCGGGCGGGGATGCGCTACCTCATCGTGCAGGTGGGGTCCGGCGTCGTGCTCCTCGCCGGGATCATCGCCCACGCGCGGGCGGCCGGCTCCGTCGCCTTCGGACCCATGGAGACCGGGACGGTGGGGACGAACCTCATCCTGCTCGGCATCGGCATCAAGGCGGCGTTCCCCCTCCTCCACACCTGGCTCACGGACGCCTATCCGGAGGCCACGTACAGCGGCGCCGTCTTCCTGAGCGCCTTCACGACCAAGGTCGCCGTCTACGCGCTGGCGCGGGGATACCAGGGGGAGGACCTCCTCATCTACGTCGGCGTCCTCATGACGCTGTTCCCGATCTTCTACGCGGTGATCGAGAACGATCTGCGCCGCGTGCTCGGCTACAGCATGATCAACCAGATCGGCTTCATGGTGTGCGGCATCGGGATCGGCACCGAGATGGCCGTGAACGGCGCGGTGGCCCACGCCTTCAACGACGTACTCTTCAAGGGCCTCCTGTTCATGTCGACGGGGGCGCTGCTCTACCGCGCGGGGACGACGAAGTGCAGCGAGCTGGGCGGACTCTACAAGAGCATGCCGAAGACGGCGGCGCTGTGCGTGATCGGCGCCGCGTCGATCTCGGCCTTCCCGCTGTTCAGCGGCTTCGTGAGCAAGTCGATGGTGATGGCGGCGGCGCTGGAGCAGAACCTCGACATCGTCTGGCTCTTCCTCCTCTTCGCGTCCGCCGGCGTACTCCACCACGCGGGGATCAAGATCCCGTTCTACGGCTTCTTCGGGCCGGATTCCGGAATCCGCACGAAGGAGGCGCCGAGGAGCATGCTGATCGCGATGGGGATGGCCGCCTTCCTGTGCGTGTTCAACGGGACGTTCCCGACGCTGTTCCTGTACCCGAACCTGCCGTACGAGGTGACCTACGCGCCGTTAACGTCCGCGCACGTGATCAGCCAGCTGCAGCTGCTCTTCTTCGCCGTCCTGGCCTTCGTGTGGCTGAGGCTGTCGGACCGCGAGCCGCACGAGTTGCTGTCGACGAACCTGGACGCGGACTGGCTCTACCGCCGGCTCGGCAGGGGCGTCGCGCTCGCCGCCGGGGGGGTCGCGGGGCGGCTGCGGGAGGCCGTGGCGTCGCGCTCGGTGTCCGCGGCGGGAAGCGCGATCGATGCGGCGCGGCGCTACATGGGCCCCAGCGGCGTTCTGGCCCGCACCTGGCCCACCGGCACCTCCGTGATCTGGGTCGCCATCCTGCTCGGCGTCTTCCTCCTCCTCTACTACGCGCGATAGGCGAAGTCCGGCGTGGAGCCAAACAGAGCCTCGCCTTCCCGGACGCTGATCGAGTCCATCCTCGCCGGGTCCGAGGCGATCGTCGCACTCGGCGTCACGCTCGACGAGGTGAACGAGGACACCGTGGTCCTAAGGATGACCATGCGTCCCGACCTGACCCGCGACGGCACGATCTACCATGGGGGTCCCGTCGCATCGCTGATCGACATCGCGGGAGACATGGTCGTCGCGGCGCGGGCCGGGGGCGGCGTGCCCACCATCTCGCTGCGGGTCGACTACCTGCGCCCGTGCACGGGTTCGTGGCTGCGGGCGACGGCCCGCCTGCGTCGCTTCGGCCGCACGATCTCGGTGTCGGACGTCGACGTGCACGACGACCGGGGCCGCCTGTGCGCGGTGGGGCGGGGGACCTACTCCTCCATCGTGGGGTGACGCGGTGAAGGCCGCCCGGCTGGTCATCGGGGCGCGCCGGTCTCCGCTGTCCCGGGCGCAGGCCGAGTGGGCCGGCGACCGCCTCCGCGAGCGCTGGCCCGGCCTGCCGGTGGCGTACCGCTTCCTCTCCACGGCGGGGGATCGCGACCGGGTCACGCCGCTCCCGGCGATCGGAGCCAAGGGGCTGTTCACGGAGGAGCTTGAGCGGGCGCTCCGGGACGGGCGCATCGATGTCGCGGTGCATTCGCTCAAGGACCTGCCCGCGGAGTCGCCGCACGGAGTGACGCTGGCGGCGGTGCCGGAGCGGGAGGACCCGCGCGACGTGCTCGTGGTTCGGGACGTGCGCGGGGGCGGCGGGCGGCGCGGCGGATTGGACGTGCTGGGTCGCCTGCCCGCCGAGTCGTGCGTCGGCACGTCATCCCTCCGGCGCGCCGCCCAGCTCCGCGCCCACCGGAGCGACATCGCGCCCGCGCCGATCCGCGGCAACGTGGGCACGCGACTCCGCAAGCTGGACGAAGGCGGCTTCGATGCGCTCGTCCTGGCCGCCGCCGGGCTCCGCCGCCTCGGGCTGTGGCCGCCGGGCACGAGCGTCCTCGACGAGGGCTGGCTGCCCGCGCCGGGCCAGGGAGCCCTCGGCCTCCAGTGCCGCGCGGGCGACGACGGGGTACTGGACCGGGTGGGCGCCCTCGACGACCCCGCCGCCCGCGCCGAGGTGACCGCCGAACGCGCCCTCCTCGCCGCCCTCGAGGGCGGCTGCCGGGTACCCATCGCGGCCCGCGCCCGGCGCGCGGGGGAAGATCTTCGGCTCGAAGCGGCCGTCTACGACGTGGCCGGCGGGCGCCCACTCGAGGCCATCGGCCGGGGACTCGCCGCGAACGCCGAGCGGTTGGGGCGCGAACTCGCCGCCCGCCTGCTGGATGCCGGAGCCGGCGCCCTCGTCGCCCGCGCCCGCCGCTCGACGCCCTTCGCCTGACACCCGCATTCGGGGAGCGGGGCGCTCCAAAATTGGGGGCGCGCAACTATGGCCGGTCGGCTCATATTCAGCCCTCATCGCAAGGTGCGGTCGGAGGACGCTTACCTACGACTTGTGACGTGAAACGGGGAAACATGAGCTTTAGCATTAGCCGCATAACTGTGACACTCGCTGCCGCGCTTGCGGTGGTCGTGGTCCACGCCTGCGGCAACGAGGCGGGGGAGCCGGAGCCGCCCCGCCCGCCACCGGACCGGGTGGATGTGGAACGGGCTGCGCTCGTCGCGCTCTACGATGCCACGGACGGACCAAACTGGGAGCGCAACCACAACTGGCTGAAGGATGTACCGTTGGGGGATTGGTTCGGCGTGGACACCGACGCCGCCGGGCGTGTGATCAGTCTTGACCTTAGTCGCCTAAACGGTTTTGAGCGGCCCCTCGCAGGTCCGATTCCCCCCGAACTTGGCAACCTGTCCAGTCTGGTATCGCTAAATCTAAGCGATCACGTGCTGTCGGGTCCGATCCCGCCGGAATTGGGCAATCTCGCCCATCTGAAACACCTGGACCTTGGCAATGACCCACACAGGAGGTTCGGGAATAACCATCTCTCGGGCCCGGTCCCGCCGGAATTGGGCAATCTCGCCAATCTGCGGAGACTGAGGCTCGACGGAAACAAGCTGTCGGGCCCGATCCCGCCGGAACTGGGCAACCTGGCCAATTTGGTGAGCCTGGTGCTCGACCGGAATCGGCTCTCGGGCCCGATCCCGCCGGAACTGGGCAACCTGGCCAATTTGGTGAGCCTGGTGCTCGACGGGAACCAGCTCTCGGGCCCGATTCCCCCTGAACTTGCCAATCTCGCCAACCTGGTAAACCTGGAGCTCGGCAGTTTCCGCGATATCATCCAAGAACGGTATATCTTCGGGAACCGGCTCTCGGGTACGATTCCGCCGGAACTGGGTAACCTCGCCAATCTGCGGAGGCTGGGGCTCGCCGGGAACGAGCTTTCGGGTCCTGTCCCGCCGGAACTCGCCGATCTCGCCAGCCTGACGTCACTGTATCTTTCCCATAACGGCCTGACCGAACAGCTTCCCCGCAGCTTTCTGGATCTTTCGCTTGACGAGTTCTTGTGGGACGCCAACGCGGGGTTGTGCGCCCCCGACACGACGGCGTTCCGTGCCTGGTCGGCTGGTATCTCCGATCACGAGCCGGGGCCCTTCTGCTCCGGAGACCGCAACGCGAGCGGATCCGCGATGTCCATGGTTGCGGGAGGCGCGCCCGTGGGCCGCGAGACCGACCCCGGCATGGCGATCCTCCGAAAGTCGTTTAGGTTTTAGGTTCGGCAGGGGAACGGAAGGGAGGCACCAATACCGATGAATGCGAAGTCATGTCCGTCTTGCGATATGGCTGCCGCGCCTGGCACCCAGTGGTGCGCGGTGTGCCGGAGCAACCTGAGCGATCCGGCGGCTGGCAGGCTGGCCGCGCCCGCGAAGCGTTTGGCGGCGAGCCTGCTGGATGGCGCCGTACCGTTCGGCGGGGGGCTTTTCAGCGTGGCGGTTGCGCGGGACGAACTGGAGGGAATGCTCGGCTTGGCGGTCGTTGCCGCCTACGCGGTCTGGTCGCTGGTTCTGTTCGGGACGGGCAGGACGCCCGGCAAGCTGCTGCTCGGCACGCGGGTGGTCGGGGAGGACCGCGCCACCGCGGGGTTCCTTCGGATGCTGTTTCGCGAGTGGATCGGAAAGCCGGTCTCCGGAATGTTCCTGCTGCTTGGGTATCTCTGGATCCTCTTCGACCGGGACAAGCAGGGCTGGCATGACAAGCTGATGTCCACGTTCGTGGTCGAGACCCCGGCGCCGGCGCGAGTCCTCGGCGGCGATCCTCCCGCGTCGCGCTGGTTGTCGGCCGCTCGGGAAGGTCGGGGCGGTGGCCGGTTCCCGGCCGGCGCTCGCCTTGCGATCATACTCGGAGCCGCCGCCCTGGTCGCGGCGGGCGGAGTAGCCGTGGCCGGCGGCGGTTCGTTGTTTCGCGACAGCGCGGGCGATGGACGCCACGCGATTGCCGATGGCGGGGACGACCTCGCCGCTCGCGGCGAGGCCGCCGCCGACGCCGGAGGCGGCCCGTTCGACGACGCGGACGACCACAGTTGCGCGCGGGGCGGTGAGACGCCGCTGTCCGCGGGGCGTTCGGCGAGCGGAACGTTGGCGCCCGGGGACGAGGACTGCTTCGCGGTGTCGGTTCCGGCCGGCGCCGCGGGGAGCGGCGTCACAATCTGGACCGAGGGTGGAACCGACACATACGGAATCCTCTACGACCGCGAATACGCGGTGCTCGCCGAGAACGACGACTTTGCGGCGGCCGACGACCTCGGCGACGTGAACTTTCAGGTCTCCGCTTCCGGCGGGCCCGGCCCGTACTACGTCAGGGTGCGCGGTTACAGCGACGCGACCGCCGGAGACTACGTGGTCCGGGCGGCCGCTTTCGCGACCGAGGACTCGCCGGCCGTAGGAGAGAGTCCGCCGGACCACGGCAACACCTTCGAGACGGCAACGCCCATCGCCATCGGCGAAACCTACATCGCTGAGGAGGATGAAGACTACTTCGTGTTCACCATCCCGACCGGCGGGTTGACGCTCGACATCGAATCGCATGGAAAAGCTTCCCACTGGAGCAGTCTGTTCGACAGTGAAACCTCTCAAATCGGTCGTTACTCCGATTTCGGGCGCGACGGCAACTTCCGTTTCGTCCGCCCGTTCCGAGAGGGAACATACTATCTGAAGGTGGAGGGCCACGGTAACAATTATGCCCTAACGTTGCGGCAGATCGAACTCCCCGCTGGACGTACGTTCGAGACGGCGACGTCCATCGCCATCGGAGACACGGTGTTGGGCTTTGCCGAATACACTGTTACCGACGCAGACAACTGGACAGAGGAACAAACAGAAGACTACTTCACGTTTACGGTGCCTTCCGACGGGTTTCGCCTCGGTGGATTCATCGACACCAGGGGAGTCGGTGTCACAAGCCAACTAATCGATGCGAACGGCGACGTCTACGGCGACTCCGGCCCGTCGGACTTTTCTGCATCCGGCACTTTGCAAATAAATGGCCCACTGCGGGCGGGCCAATACTATCTCGTTGTGAGCGGCGGACCGAGAGACCCGTATGAGGCAGACGTTTGGGCTTCTGTACGTACGCGTGGCTCCGAAGCACTGCGAAGCGAGGGTTATGGCTCGATAGACATTTTCCGACTGGAAGGCAGCTACCGACTGTTTCTATCGGAGCGACCGCCCGATGACCACGGCGACGATATTGCGAGCGCCACCACTGTCGCCATCGAGGAAACGGTGGCCGGCGAGATCTATGTGCCCGATCGGGACTATATGCGGTTCACCGTGCCCACCGACGGATTCACTGCGGAGATCTTCACGACTGGCGGCACGTTCTTGAGTGCCGTTTTGTATCGTGGGGACGGCTCATCCGTACGACCGGTTCACGGTTGGACGGCGCCGTTCCTGCCGCAGGAGTTGATGTCGGAGTACGGTGACGAATTTATCCCCAACGTGCATTGGATCCATACGCTGTCTGCCGGAACCTATTACATTGCGATAACAGCCGATGTCGTCCAGTGCTGGGAGTGCGAGGATCCGGATTGGGATGGGGGAAACTACGCGCTGACGCTTCGGAAGGCGAACTACGACGAAGTGTTCCGGACCGCGACGCCGGTTTCAGTGGGAGACACCGTGAGGGGTCGGATATCGACAGATATGCGAGCGGATCGAGCACGATTCGATGTGACAGGGGATATGGGACACGAGCTCTTTACACTTGTAGTTCCCGCAGGCGGACTGAGCCTCGAGGCCTCTGTGGGCGGAGACGACCTGTGGTCAATAGCGCTAGCAATCCATGATGCCGGGAGCGCCGTCATCGGCCGGGGCACGTTCTTACACGATGACGAGGTGTGGAGGTTGGCGTGTACGCTGCGGGCGGGCACGTATTATTTGTCAGTTCGATCAACGGTGTCACGCGAGGATGTAGAGTCGATACCCTACGTGCTTTGGCTTGGTGAGCGGCGGCCGGAGGATCAAGAGGATGCGTGTGGTCCGCCAGAGCCAGAGGAGGAACGTCAATACGGCTCACCGCGATGAACGCGAAGTCATGTCCGTCTTGCGATATGGCTGCCGCGCCTGGCACCCAGTGGTGCGCGGTGTGCCGGAGCAACCTGAGCGATCCGATGGCTGGCAGGCTGGCGCCGCCCGCGAAGCGTTTGGCGGCCAGCCTGCTGGATGGCGCCGTACCGTTCGGCGCGGGGCTTTTCAGCGCGGCGGTCGCGCGGGACGAACTGGAGGGAATGCTCGGCTTGGCGGTCGTTGCCGCCTACGCGGTCTGGTCGCTGGTTCTGTTCGGGACGGGCAGGACGCCCGGCAAGCTGCTGCTCGGCACGCGGGTGGTCGGGGAGGACCGCGCCACCGCGGGGTTCCTTCGGATGCTGTTTCGCGAGTGGATCGGAAAGCCGGCCTCCGGAATGTTCCTGCTGCTTGGGTATCTCTGGATCCTCTTCGACCGGGACAAGCAGGGCTGGCACGACAAGCTGATGTCCACGTTCGTGGTCGAGACGCCGGCGCCGGCACGAGTCCTCGGCGGCGACCCTCCCGCGTCGCGCTGGTTGTCGGCCGCTCGCGAGGGCCGCGACGGTGGCCGGTTCCCGGCCGGCGCTCGCCTTGCGATCATACTCGGAGCCGCCGCCGTGGTCGCGGCAGGCGGAGTAGCCGTGGCCGGCGGCGGTTCGTTGTTTCGCGATAGCGCGGCCGATGGGCGCCACGCGGTCGCCGATGGCGGGGACGACTCCGCCGCTCCCGAGGAGGCCGCCGGCGACGCCGGAGGCGGTTCGTTCGACGACGCGGACGACCACAGTTGCGCGCGGGGCGGTGAGACGCCGCTATCCCCGGGGCGTTCGGCGAGCGGAACGTTGGCGCCCGGGGACGAGGACTGCTTCGCGGTGTCGGTTCCGGCCGGCGCCGCGGGGAGCGGCGTCACAATCTGGACCGAGGGTGGAACCGACACATACGGAATCCTCTACGACCGCGAATACGCGGTGCTCGCCGAGAACGACGACTTTGCGGCGGCCGACGACCTCGGCGACGTGAACTTTCAGGTCTCCGCTTCCGGCGGGCCCGGCCCGTACTACGTCAGGGTGCGCGGTTACAGCGACGCGACCGCCGGGGATTATGTGGTCCAGGCCGTGGCCGGAGGCTCCGTCACTCTTCTCCTGGAAGAGTATGAAGTATGGGTGGGGGATTGGTACGACGAATCGGCGACCCATCTCGACGACAACATCTACTACAGGCTGGGAATTTCCGCCGTGCACGCGTACGGTTTCGCGTACGAGTTGGAATACCATGACGTCCCATACGGTCCCAACGCGTACTGGAGCGGGGAGCGAAGCGCACGTTTCGTCGGCCCCCGACGGGCGGAAGATCCCATGACGGGTCACGTCTTCTTGCTGTCCGTCGATCCGGTCGACCGGCACGCCCGGGTCATCGACGTGCTTGAGGGACGCCCGGGTACATTGAAGTGGAGCCCCGCTGGCGGACCGGAGACTGGGAACGGACAGTTCGTGTTTTCGAGATCTGCTTTTCGAGCCGGCTTCGATTGCGACCAGGCGGCTACACCGGTCGAGATCACGATCTGCCACGATGAGCTGCTCGCGCTGGGGGACCTCGAGATGAACGAGCTCTATCGGGAGCTCGTCGAGAGCGCCGCCATCGAGCAGGAGCGGTCGCTCAGAATCGGGCAGCGGGCCTTTCTCACGCAGCGGAACGGCGACTGCGAGAAGGACGACGGCGTGGACCGGGGTTGTATCGCCCGGCTCTATGCCAATCGTCTCGTCGCGTTGAGGAGAATTGAGGACCCTTCGCTGGGAGTTGGACCGCGTTTCGATGCGGACTATGCGAGAGCGCTTCTGCGAAGGGGGAGCGATTTGCGCCGCCACACCGATGCCCGGCTCGCCATGTATCCGCTTGAGATGAGGGTGGGCGAGACCGGCGCGACCGTGGACTGGCAGTCCGACGAGAGCGGTCTCCTATACGAGCAAACGTACACGGATACCAGGATTGTGTGGCCCGCCGACGTCGAAATCCGCTATTCGGACATGTTCTTCGTCGGAGCCGGCGGGACGGTTTTCTCGGCAGCTCACATGGTGCCTGCGGATTCCACCTGGGCCGCGGAATCGTTGCCCGAGGCCGATCTGTCGCGCCTTGAATTGGCCGCCGGGCGGGACGTCCTGACGATCTGGCCTGAGACACGAGATGCCGTGCCGGATTTGGTGCGAGCCTGGATGGACCGGCATCCCTACCCGGTATTGGCGAAACCGTAGCCTGACATTCGTCATGAACACCTTGCCGACGCTGCCCGACTCCGCCGGCGATTACCGGATCGCCGGACGCTCTGCGGGGGGCGAACAACTCTTCCCCGGCCGGGCGGCGTGGAGGCCGTAGGCTCCGCCGGTCTCACTGCCCGGGCCGGATCGTAGGCCGCCCGCGGGCGATACCATGCGTCGACTCCACCGCACAACGCCTTGTCCGGACGGATCGCAATCGCCGCCGCGAAACCCTTACCTTATTGCGATGGGTAGGGAGAGGCGGTCAAATATAAGGCAAACGGAGGTGCGGCCATGCTCGAATCCGCGGTAACGAAAAAGGGACAGACCACGCTCCCCAAGCCCGTCCGGGACACGCTGGGCGTGCGGGCCGGCGACCGCGTGCGCTACATCGTCCTGGACGGCGAGGTGCGCATACTGCCCGTGCGCCCCATCCGCCGGCTGTTCGGCGTATTGAAGCACGACGGGCCACCCGTCACCGTGGAGGAAATGAAGCGAGCCGCAGCCGGCGGGGCGTCCGAGGAGTGATTGCCCTCGACACCAACGTTCTCGTCCGCTACCTGGTGCGCGACGACGAGCGGCAGGCGGAGTCCGCTCGCGCTTTGCTGGAATCGCTCACGACGGAACGTCCGGGTTATGCCTGCCGCGAGGTTGTCGTGGAACTCGTCTGGGTCCTGGAACGGGCCTACGGGGTTTCCCGCGAACGGGTCGCGGCCATCCTGCAGGAACTCGTGGCGACGCAGAGCCTCGTGATCGAGGCCGCCGACGACGTGGCCCGAGCGGCGTTTCGCTACCGGGCAGCTGGTCCGGGATTTTCGGATCTGATGGTCCTTGCCGCGGCGGAGCGGTCCGGAGCGCGGCCGCTCTATACGTTCGACCGGAAGGCGGCGCGATTGGAGGGTGCCGAATTGCTGCGCTGAGGACCGGCGGCGTCCGCATCTTCGACCGCGACGAGGACTGTTAATTCCTCGAGCTGCAATTGGAGCATCTCTTCCCACCGCAAATCGGGGGCGCGGAACTACTCGCTGGTCCTCGAGGAGGCGGCAGCCGCCAGCCGTGAAGTGCCGTTCCTTTCGGCCCCTCTTCGTGCGCGGCGCGCGATCATTTCTCTGGCGCGCGCAGGGCTGGTGCAGCGGATCAGTGATACGCCAGACCTCTTCCGCCTCACCCCGCTCCGCCAGGACATCGCGAAGAGCGCCTGACGCGTCGAGCGACACCGCGGTCGCAACCGCGACGCGGAGCCCCGCTCGAGGTCATCGCCGAACGCTCGCCGAAATGGCCCGATTTCTCGCCCAAGGATCGGATTACAAGTCGTAGCTTAATCGATTCACAATGTGATCTGCGATCCGATCCTCCGGCGTCTGTTCGCTCGTTTCCGGTCGTAGCAGGAGGAAAGTATGTGGAATCGCCACCGCATCCTCGCCGTTGCCGCCGTCGGGCTGTGCGCAGCGTTGTGGACCTACGCCTGCGGCGACGGCACGACCGACCCTCCGCCCCCCGATCCTCTCCGCGCGACGACGGTCACGGTGACGCCCGCGACGGCCGAGCTGACGTCGCTGGGCGAGACCGTGCGGTTCACCGCTCAGGTGCTGAACCAGAACGGGCAGGCGATGGCGGGGGCGCCGGTCGCGTGGTCATCGAGCGACGCCTCTGTGGCGACGGTGGACGCGTCCGGGCTCGCGACGACCGCGGGCAACGGGACGGCGACGATCACGGCGACCTCGGGCTCGGCGTCGGGAACGGCCGCCGTGACAGTGGCGCAGACGGTGAGCACGGTCGCGGTCTCTCCGGCCGCCGACACGCTGGTGGCGCTGGGCGACACCGTGCGCCTGACGGCCGAAGCGTCCGACGCGAACGGTCACGCCGTGGCGGGCGCCGAGTTCACCTGGGCGTCCGGCGACACGGCGGTGGCGACGGTGGACGCGTCCGGGCTGGTGACGAGCGCGGGCGCGGGACAGGCCGAGGTGACAGCCACCGCGTCGGGGGTCGCGGGCGGCGCGGCAATCACCGTCGTGGACCCGGCGCCGACGACCGTTGCGGTCACGCCCGACATGGTGGCGCTGACCGCGCTGGGACGCACCGCGCAACTTGTCGCCGAGGTGCGCGATCAGGTCGGCCGCGTCATGGAGGGCGTCCCGGTCGCCTGGTCGAGCTCGGACACGACCGTCGCGACGGTCGATTCGGCGGGGCTGGTCACGGCAGTCGGCGGCGGCGCGTCCACGGTCGCGGCCAGCGCGGGCGAGGCCTCGGGCGAAGCTCTGGTGACGGTGATGCAGGCGGCCGGTTCGGTCGTCGTGACGCCGACGGTGGACACCGTCGCGCTTGGCGACACCTTGCGGCTCGTCGCAGAGGCCTTCGACGGCAACGGCCACGCCATCGCGGACGCCGAGTTCGAGTGGTCGTCGAGCGACGTCTCGGTGGCGACGGTGGACGACTCGGGGCTGGTGCGGGGTGTGGCGGAAGGCGCGGCGACCATCACGGCGGCTTCCGGAGGCGCGCGGGGAACGGCCGCCATCACGGTCGAGAATCCGGACCGGGCGGCGCTGGTGGCGCTCTACAACGCGACCAACGGCCCGAACTGGGTCGACAACACCAACTGGCTGACCGACGCGCCGCTGCACCAGTGGTACGGCGTGTCCGCCGACGCGTCCGGTCGCGTACTCGGGCTCAGTCTTTCGGGTCAGTCCGGAGGAGGCAACTACCGCAAGCGCCATGGACTGTCCGGCTCGGTACCGGCCGAACTGGGCAACCTCTCCAACTTGAGGACGCTGGATCTCGGGGTAAACCGTCTCACGGGGCCGATCCCTGCCGAACTCGGCAACCTAGCTCAATTGAGGACGCTATGGCTGGCCGGCAACCACCTCACCGGCACGATTCCCACCGAGTTGGGCAACCTGGCTCATTTGGAGGCGCTGTCGTTTTCCGGCAACCGCCTCACCGGCCCTATCCCGCCCGAACTTGGGAACCTCGGCGATCTGAGAAGCCTGTATCTCAGGAACAACGCCCTGAGCGGCCCGATCCCTCGAAACTTCCTAGAACTTGACCGGCTCAGCACGTTCTTCATCGTGGGAAACGAAGCTCTGTGCGTGCCCGGGAGCTCCGCGTTCGTTGCGTGGCTGCGGGGACTCGAATACCGGGATGGGGACTCGCTCTGCAACGCGGCCGACGCGGCCGTGCTCGGGCAACTGTACGAACTGGCGGGCGGCACGGGTTGGAACAGATCTCACGGCTGGGCGGGCGACGGCGCGCTCGAGGAGTGGCACGGCGTCAGCGCCGATTCGCTGGGACACGTCACCGCCCTCGACCTGACGGCCAACGGGCTGGCTGGGCAGTTGCCGCCGACTTTGGGCGAACTGACCCGCATGACCGAACTGAGGGTTGCCGACAACCCGGGCCTTTCCGGCCGGCTGCCGCTGTCGCTCGCGAACCTGTCGCTTGCCGAGTTGCGCTACGCGGGCACCGGCCTCTGCGTCCCCGCGAACCAGTCTTTCGAGGACTGGCTGAACACCATTTCCTCACACGATGGCACGGGCGCGGAGTGCGCGCCGTTGTCGGACCGGGAAATACTCGAGATCCTGTACGAGGCGACCGGCGGCCCCGACTGGTTGAACAGCGAGAACTGGCTGACCGACGCTCCCCTTAGCGCGTGGCACGGGGTCGTCGGGGACGAGGGAAGGGTCGTCGAGCTGAGTCTTTCTCGAAACAACCTAGCCGGCCTCATCCCGCCGGAACTCGGCGACCTTGCCAGTCTGCGGCGGCTGGACCTTGCCAAGAACGATCTGGAGGGGACCATCCCGCCCGAACTCGGCGACCTTGCCAGCCTGGGGCGGCTGGACCTTGCCGAGAACAATCTGGAGGGGACCATCCCGCCCGAACTCGGCGACCTTGCCTATATGTGGGGGCTGTACCTTGCCGAGAACGATCTGGAGGGCACGATCCCGCCCGAACTCGGCCGCTTGTCGCGCCTCCATACCCTGAATTTGTTTGACAATCGACTCGCGGGTCCAATTCCTCCCGGACTGGGCAACCTCGACAGACTTCAGTGGTTGTACCTTAACGCCAACGATCTGGCGGGTGCGATCCCGCCCGAACTCGGCAACCTCGACAGACTTCAGCGGTTGTACCTTAACGCCAACGATCTGGCGGGTGCGATCCCGCCCGAACTCGGCAACCTCGGCCGCCTGAGTCGCCTCTCGGTCGGCCTCAACAACCTGGAGGGTCCGCTACCGCTGGAGTTGGGGAACCTGGGAAGCCTTCTGGAATTGGGGCTTGCCGGCAACGCCGGGCTCTCCGGGGCGCTCCCCTCCACGCTGACCCGATTGGGGGACCTTGAAGCGCTCGTAGCCTCCGGCACGAACCTCTGCGCGCCACGCGATCCCGGGTTCCGGCGGTGGCTGGACGGCGTCGAGACCCGGCACGTGAAGCTCTGCGATGGCGGCGGACCGGCGGCCGCGTATCTCGTGCAGGCTGTCCAGTCTCGAGAGTTGCCAGTGCCGCTGGTTGCGCGACGTGAGGCGCTGCTGCGGATCTTCGTGACCGCGGCCCACGACAACAACGAGCGCCTCCCTCCCGTTCGGGCCTCTTTCTACCATGGCGGCGCGCTTGCTCATGTCGCCGATATCGCCGCTGGGACCGGCCGGATTCCGACCGAAGTGGACGAGGGATCTTTGGCGGCGTCGGCCAACGTGACTGTCCCGGCAGAAGTCGTGCTGCCGGACCTCGAGATGGTGATCGAAATCGACCCGGACGGGACACTGGACTCCGGTCTGGGAGTGGCGAAGCGGATTCCCGAAACGGGACGCCTGCCGGTCGAGGTTCGGGAGATGCCGCGCTTCGAGTTGACGCTGATTCCCTTCATATGGACCGAGGCGCCCGACTCGACCATTCTCGACGCGGTCACGTCAACGGTCGCGGACCCCGAGGAATGGCTGTGGGGCTGAGCTCGAGCAACAACGGCTTCGACCTGCTTCGCCAGACGAAGGCGATTCGCGCGATGGAGGGCGGCAGCGGCTACTTCATGGGCACGATGGCGCGGCCGGTAACGGGTCCTAGTGGAGTGGCCACGCTCGGCGGATGGAATCTGTTTTCGCTGCTGCCCGGCCCGACGGCCCACGAACTCGGGCATAGCTTCAACCTGAGGCACGCCCCGTGCGGCGGCGCCGGAAGCCCGGATCCGGCGTACCCCTACAGTGGAGCGCAGATCGGCGCGTGGGGATACGATCCCTTAGGGGGCGTCGTGCCTCCGACCACGACGGACATCATGAGCTACTGCGGAGGCTGGATCAGCGACTACCACTACGCCAATGCGCTCCGCCACAGGCTGATCAAGGAGGGCGCGCCCGCCGCCGCTCCGGCCACCGCTCTCATGCTGTGGGGCGGGATCGACGCGGACGGCGCTCCGTTCCTCGAGCCCGCGTTCGTGGTCGACGCCCCGCCGACGCTACCCGACTCCGCAGGTAGCCATCGCCTCACGGGACGGACCGGGAGCGGCGCCGAACTCTTCTCGTTCAGCTTCGCCATGCCCGAAGTCGCCGATGGCGACGGGAGTTCCGGCTTTGCGTTCGCCTTCCCGGGGCGGTCGGGGTGGGAGGCGTTGGCCAGCGTCACGCTCTCCGGCCCCGGGGGCTCCGTCACCCTGGACGGGGACAGCGACCGTCCCATCGCCATCCTGCGCGATCCCCGCAACGGACAGGTCCGGGCGATTCTGCGGGACGTGCCGGATCCGGCGCGGGCGCAGGCCGATGCGGCGTCCGCGCTCGGCACCGGGCCGGGGCTGGAAGTGCTGTTCAGTCGAGGGATCCCGAGCCGGGCGGCGTGGAGGCCGTAAGTGACGACTGAAATGCGCCGTGCTCAACCGATCTTGACAGTGCTTCTCATACTGGCCGGTGGCGCTTGGGCTGTCGCGTGCGGCGACGGGACGACCGAACCTCCGCCTCCCCCTCCTCCGCCCCCGGATCCTCCGCGCGCGACGACGGTTGCGGTGACGCCGGCGGAGGCCGAACTGACGGCGCTGGGCGACACCGCGCACTTATCCGCTCAGGTGCTGGACCAGAACGGCCGGGCGATGGCGGGCGCGTCGGTGACCTGGACGAGCGGGGACGCCTCGGTGGCGACGGTGGACGCGTCGGGGCTCGCGACGGCCGCGGGCAACGGGAAGGCGACGATCACGGCGACCTCGGGGTCGGTCTCGGGGAGCGCGGCGGTGACGGTGGCGCAGGCGGTAAGCAGGGTATCGGTCTCTCCTTCGGCCGACACGCTGGTGGCGGGGGGAGACACGCTGCGGCTGGCGGCGGCGGCGTTGGATGCCAACGGGCACACGGTGGCCGATGCCGAGTTCGAGTGGGCGTCGAGCGACACCACGGTGGCGACCGTGGACGCCACGGGGCTGGCGACGGGGGTCGGACCCGGCGAGGTGGAGATCACCGCCTCCTCGTCCGGGGTCGCGGGCCGCGCGTCACTCACGGTGGTGGCTCCGGCGCCGACGACCATCGGAATCGCCCCGGACACCTTGGCGCTGACGGCGCTGGGACAGACCGGGCAACTCAGCGCGGAGGTGCGGGACCAGCGCGGGCGTGTCATGGAGGGCGTCCCGGTCTCCTGGTCGAGCGCGGACACGACCGTCGCGGCGGTCGATTCGGCGGGGGTGGTGACGGCCGTCGGCGGCGGCGCGTCCACGGTCACGGCGAGCGCGGGCGAGGCCTCGGGCGAAGCGCAGGTGACGGTGATGCAGTCGACCGGCTCGGTCGCCGTGACTCCGGCGGCGGGTACGGTTGCGCCCGGCGACACCCTACGCCTTGTGGCCAACGCGTTCGACAGTAACGGCCACGCCATCGCGGTTGCCGAGTTCGAGTGGTCGTCGAGCGACGTCTCCGTGGCCACGGTGGACGAATCGGGACTCGTCCGGGGTCAAGCCGAAGGCACGGCCACGATCGCGGCGGCGTCCGGCGACGCGCGGGGCACAGCCGACGTCACCGTCGAGAACCCGGACCGGTCGGCGCTCGTGGCGCTCTACAACGCCACCGATGGCCCGAACTGGGTCGACAACACCAACTGGCTGACGGATGCGCCGCTGGGCGAGTGGTACGGGGTGGACGCCGACGCGTCCGGGCGCGTGGTCGGGCTCGATCTTTCGGGTCGCTGGGACGACGATGCGCAAGAAACGATAGACCATGGCCTCACCGGCTCAATCCCGGCCGAACTCGGCAACCTCGCCGACTTGCGGGATCTGTGGCTTTCCTCCAACGCCCTCACCGGCCCGGTCCCCCCCGAACTCGGCAACCTCGGACATCTTGGAAGCTTGGTCCTCAGCGACAACGCCCTGACCGGCTCAATCCCGGCCGAACTCGGCAACCTCGCCGACTTGCAGGAGCTGTGGCTTTCCTCCAACGCCTTCACCGGCCCGGTGCCCGCCGCACTCGGCAAGCTCGGCCACTTGCACTGGCTGGATCTTTCCGGTAACGAGTTGGCAGGCCCGGTGCCCGCCGAACTCGGCAACCTCGCCGACTTGCGGGGGCTGTGGCTTTCCTCCAACGCCCTCACCGGCCCGATCCCCGCCGAGTTGGGCAACCTCACGAGGTTGACGAGCCTTCGCCTTTCCTCCAACGCCCTCACCGGCCCGGTCCCTTCAACCTTCCTGCGACTTGACCGGCTTAGCGTCTTCATCATCGGGGGAAACGAAACCCTGTGCGTCCCCGGAAGGTCCGCCTTCGTGGCGTGGATGCGGGAAATCGAACACAGGGGTGCCGACTGGGAGAGCCTGTTCTGCAACGCGGCCGACGCGGCTGCGCTTAGCCCGGATTTCTCACACGCCCCCCGGAAGTGAACGGCGGAAGCCCGTTCGTGCGTAGTTGGCCGTGTAACGTCTCCATTTGGGGTTCGAGGATAGTTCCGAGGGTGTCGGAGGGAGCTGTTTCGGGCCGGTGGGGAGCGATCCGGAGTCGGATGCTCGGTGCCTGGAGACACCGGTGCCCGGGCCGGAGGCGGCTGTGCGGTCTCTGGGGCGGAGTTGCGTGCCGCGGCGGGCGCTACGTGGGGAAGCTGGCGTGGACGCGAGCGAACTCGGCGGTGAAGGGGTGGTGGGCGTCCATGGCGACGGCGATGCGTCGCATGGAGACGGAGACGCGGGCGCCGATCCTGAGGAGCTTCAGTCGCAGGGAGTGGGCGGTGGCTCGAGCGAGGCGCGTGTGTGCGAGGGCGGCTCGGAGGCGGATCATGAGGACCGAGGCGAGGGCCGAGAAGAGGAGCCTGAGCTGGTTGGCGGCGATGGGGGTGGCGGAGGTGCGCCCGGCGAACAGGTCGAGCTGCTGCTCCTTGATGGCGTTCTCGGCGTTGCCCCTGGGGCAGTAGATGCGCTCGTAGACGGTCCGGGGAGCGATCGTATCCGGGAGCGAGGTGACGACGAAGCGGGGGTTGGACTTGCCGGGGATGTGTTCGCACTTGGCGACGACGCGGCGGCGGCGGGACCAGCTGGTTCGGGTGGCGTGTGCGAACTCGGAGTAGAAGCGCACCGGGCGGCGGCGGCCCTCGGACTCGACTTTGGCGGCGAGGAGTTCGGGGCCGACCCTTCCGGCGAGGCGGTCGTTCCTGGCGAGGCCGAGGACGTAGTGGATGTTCCGCGCCTCGCAGAAGGCCATGATCTCCTCGCGGGCGTATGCGGAGTCGGCCCGGATGAGCAGTTCGACGTTGGGCCAGCGGTCTCTGAGTTGGGTGACGATGCGGTCGAGTTCCTCGACGGTGCCGCGGGCCGGATCGGTGTTGCCGGGCCGGAGGACGGCGGCGAGCGGGTGGTGTCCGCAGAAGACGTACAGCGGCAGGAGGCAGTAGTGGCCGTAGTAGCCGTGGAAGAAGCGGCCCTGTTGCCTTCCGTGCGTCTCGTCGTCGGTGCAGTCGATGTCGAGGACCAGGCGTGCGGGGGGCGGGCCGGTCCGCGACTCGATGAACAACTCGGTGAGGAGGGCCTGCATCGCCTGCGGGTCGTGGCTGATCCTGTGGTACCGGCCCGGCTCTCCACCTCGGGGCGCGTGTTCGAGCCGGTTGAGCGTGCTCTTGCCGGCCAGGGCGGCGCAGTCCTTCCGGGTGGCCCCGGTCTTGTCGCCGAGAAGGCCCAGCACGGGATCGTGTCGCAACTGGTCGTGGTCGTTCAGATCCTCGTAGCCGAGGGCGAGGGCCACGATGCGTTGGGCCACCAGCGTGGAGACGGAGTGCTCCGTGAGCCGCGGATCGCGGTGGTCGGTGAAGCAGGCGGCGACGCGGTCGAACAGGCCGATCGCTCGCCCGCTCTCCCTGAGCAGCAGCGCCCCGGCGTGGGAGGTGATCGTGCCGCCGTTGAATGCGGCCGTGACTCTACGGCCCTGACAGCCTTGAAAGGCGAACGAGATGGGCTTACGCTGTGTCGGCACCGGTCCTCCTTTTGTGTAGCCGCCATGTTATTGGGGAATAACAATTTAGCGACTACTGGAGGCCGGTGTCTACTTCATCCTGTGAGAAATCCGGGTTAGGCAACTGTACGAACTGGCGGGCGGCGCGGGCTGGAGCCGGTCGGACGGCTGGGCGGGCGACGGCGCGCTCGAGGCACGGCACGGCGTCAGCGCCGACTCGCTCGGGCGGGTCACCGCCCTCGATCTGACGGCCAACGGGCTGGCCGGGCGGCTTCCGCCGACTTTGGGCGAACTGGCCCGCATGACCGAACTCAGGATCGCCGACAACCCGGGCCTTTCCGGCCGGTTGCCGCTGTCCCTCGCCAACTTGTCGCTCCGGACGCTTCACTACGACATGACGGATCTCTGTTACCCGGCGGAGACATCTTTTCGCGACTGGCTGAACACCATTGCGTCGCACGAAGGCACGGGCGCGGAGTGCGAGCCGCCGATGGACCGCAAAGTCCTCGAGGTGCTGTACGGGGCGACCGGCGGCCCGCAGTGGACCAACTCCGAGAACTGGCTGACCGACGCGCCGCTGGGGGAATGGTACGGAGTCGACGTCGACGGTGAGGGAAGGGTTCAAGTCCTGGGGCTGTTCGGGAACAACCTGTCCGGCCCGATTCCGGTCGAACTGGGAAGCCTCACCGGTCTGCGAGAACTCTACCTGCGAGATAACGCGCTGACGGGTCCGATTCCGGCCGAGTTGGGGAACCTCACCAGTCTGCGGAGACTCCTACCTGTCAGAGAACGACCTGTCCGGTCCGATTCCGGTCGAACTGGGGGGCCTCACCAGCCTGCGGAGACTCTACCTGTCAGAGAACAACCTGTCCGGTCCGATTCCGGTCGAACTGGGGCACCTCGCCAATCTGGAAAGACTCCGCCTGGAAGATAACGCTCTGACAGGTCCGATCCCTCCCGAACTGGGCGGTCTCGCCAACCTTTGGCTACTGTACGTCCGAAGCAACAACCTGTCCGGCCCGATTCCGGCCGAGCTCGAGAGCCTCACCAATCTGCGATACCTCGACCTGTCGGGGAACGCTCTCACGGGTCCGATCCCTCCCGAACTGGGCAGCTTGCGGATGAGGGCCCTGTACGTTGCGAACAACGCGCTGTCGGGTCCGTTGCCCCCGGAGTTCGGCAGCATGACGGGCCTCCGGGAACTCGGTTTGACGAACAACCGCGGGCTGGAAGGGGTCTTGCCGAGCGGTCTCGCCGAACTCGACCCATTCGAGGTGCTTCTGGTCGGCGGTACGGGTCTGTGCGCCCCCTCCGACCCCCGCTTCCAAGCGTGGCTCGACGGCGTGCACAAACGGCGCGTCGGCCTCTGTGAGGCGGGGCAACCCCCGATGGCGTACCTCGCCCAGGCGGTTCAGTCGCGGGAGTTCCCCGTTCCGCTGGTCGCGGGCAGGGCGGCGCTCCTGCGGGTGTTCCCGATCGCGCAGCGAGCGACCGGCGCGGGCATTCCGGCGGTTCGGGCGCGGTTCTTCGTCGGTGGCCGGGAAGTTCACGTGGAGAACATCCCGGGCAAGTCCGATCCGATCCCCGATGCGGTCGATGAGGGCAGTCTGTCGAAGTCCGCCAACGCCGAGATCCCGGCCGAGGTCATACAGCCGGGGCTCGAGATGGTGATCGAGGTCGATCCGGACGGCGCGCTCGATCCCGCGCTCGGGGTCGCGACGCGGATTCCCGAGTCGGGCCGCATGGCGGTGGACGTGCGGGCGATGCCTCTATTCGACCTGACGCTCATTCCGTTCATCTGGAGCGAGACGCGCGATTCGTTGATCGTGGGCCTGGTCGAAGCCATGGCCGCGGACCCGGAGAACCACGAGATGTTCTCGGACACCCGCGCGCTGCTCCCGGTCGGCGATCTTGTCGTGACGGCGCACGAACCGGTGCTGAGCACCAGCAACAACGCCTTCACGCTTCTCTACCAGACCGCCGCCATCCAGGCCATGGAGGGCGGGACGGGTCACTGGAAGGGCATGATGAACTGGCCGATCACCGGCGCCGGCGGAGTGGCCTGGGTTCCCGGCCGGTCGAGTTTCTCTCAGCCGAGCCATAGCACCGTGGCGCACGAACTCGGCCACAACATGAACCTCCATCACGCGCCCTGCGGTGGCCCGCGCCGCGCGGACCCGTCGTTCCCCTATTCCGACGGGACGGTCGGCGTCTGGGGCTACGACTTTCGGGACGGCGGCGGTCTGGTTCGGCCCTCCATCCCCGACCTGATGTCGTATTGCGGCCCGCCGGACGGCGTGAGCGACTACCATTTCAGCAACGCGCTCCGTTATCGGCTGTTCGACGAGGGCCCCTTGGCGGCAGCCGTGGCCGCTCGGACCAGGTCGCTCCTTCTGTGGGGCGGGATCGACGCCGACGGCGTGCCGTTCATGGAACCGGCCTTCGTGGTCGACGCCCCGGCCGCGCTGCCGGACTCCGCCGGCGTGTACGAAATCGCCGGACGCTCCGCGGCGGGCGCCCAACTCTTCTCCCTGAGCTTCACGATGCCGGAGACCGCCGACGGTGACGGGAGCTCCGGCTTCGTCTTCGCGCTCCCGGTCCGGCCCGCGTGGTCCGCGAGCCTCGCGAGCATCACGCTGACCGGCCCCGGCGGCTCCGTTACCCTGGACGGCGACAGCGACCGTCCCATGGCCATCCTGCGCGACCCCCGCAGCGGACAGGTCCGGGCGATTCTGCGGGACGTGCCGGATCCGGCGTGGGCGCGGGCGGACGCGGCGGTCGCACTCGGCGCCGGGCCGGGGCTGGAAGTGCTGTTCAGCCGCGGGATCCCGGGCCAAGCGGCGTGGAGGCCGTAGGCTCCGTCCGTCTCATTGCCCGGGCCGGATCGTAGGCCGCCCGCGGGCGATACCGTGCGCCGACTCCACCGCACAACGCCTTGTCCGGACGGATCGCAATCGCCGCCGCGAAACCCTTACCTTATTGCGATGAGTAGGGAGATGCGGCACAAATGTAAGGCAAACGGAGGTGCGGCCATGCTCGAATCCCCGGTAACGAAAAAAGGACAGACCACGCTCCGCAAGCCCGTCCGGGACACGCTGGGCGTGCAGGCCGGCGACCGCGTGCGCTACATCGTCCTGGACGGCGAGGTGCGCATACTGCCCGTGCGCCCGATCCGTCGGCTATTCGGCGTATTGAAGCACGACGGGCCACCCGTCACCGTGGAGGAAATGAAGCGAGCCGCAGCCGACGGGGCGTCCGAGGAGTGATTGCCCTCGACACCAACGTTCTCGTCCGCTACCTGGTGTGCGACGACGAGCGGCAGGCGGAGTCCGCCCGCGCTTTGCTGGAATCGCTCACGACGGAACGTCCGGGTTATGCCTGCCGCGAGGCTGTCGTGGAACTCGTCTGGGTCCTGGAACGGGCCTACGGGGTTTCCCGCGAACGGGTCGCGGCCATCCTGCAGGAGCTCGTGGCGACGCAGAGCCTCGTGATCGAGGCCGCCGACGACGTGGCCCGAGCGGCGTTTCGCTACCGGGCAGGTGGTCCGGGATTTTCGGACCTGATGGTCCTTGCCGCGGCGGAGCGGTCCGGAGCGCGGCCGCTCTATACGTTCGACCGGAAGGCGGCGCGATTGGAGGGTGCCGAATTGCTGCGCTGAAGACCGGCAGCGTCCGCATTCGCTATTCGGACATGTTTTTGTGGGGTCCGGCGGGACGATGGGATGCGAGCTTGGCTGGACCGGCACCCTTACCCGGTATTGGCGGCATCGTAGGCCTTTGCTGCGCGGGCGGCATGGCTGCTCGCCACACCATTTGGGACGGAGATGGGAGAATGGGAATCCCTCTTAGCTGGGACAGTCTTCTGGATTGGTGGAACGCCGCGGCCGGATACGCCGCCAGTCGATGGATGCCGAGCCTGAGCGTCGTTCTGCTCGCTGCGGCCGCCTACTTCCTCGGCGGCTGGATTCTGCGGCGGGTGCAGAACCGGGTGGCGGCGCGGACGGACACGGATCTGGACGACGAGTTTCTGCGGACGGCCCGGAAGGTGTTCCGGCTCGGTGTCGTGGCGTGGGCTGTCTGGAGCATCGCCGATCTTTGGACCCCCGGGGAAGCGGAGATACAGCCCGCGTCTTGGGTGTGGGGGATCTGGACCGGACTCATCTTTTTTCCCATCAGCCGCCTCGTCGTCCACATGCTCGGAGCGTTCGAGGCGAGGGCCGTGTCGCGCGGCGGGGGGGTGCTGGACGAAACCGCCTTGCCGATGGTCAACCGGTTCGTGCGGTTCGCGGTGGTCGCGACAGGCGTATTGCTGGCCATGGCGCAGCTGGGACTGAACATCGGTCCGCTTCTCGCGGGCGCCGGGGTCGTGGGCCTGGCCCTCTCCCTCGCCGCCAAGGACACGCTGTCCAACCTGATCGCGGGCGTGCTGCTCATTCTGGACCGCCCCTTCCAGGTCGGGGACAGGATCGAGTTGTGGTCCGCCCCCCGGGAGACGGGCACCTGGGGGGACGTGGTCGAGATCGGCCTGCGCGCAACGAAGATCCGCAATCCCGACAATCTGGTCGTGGTCGTCCCGAACAACGAGATCATGCGGCGCGATATCGTCAACTACACGATGTCGGGCGGGGACATCCGGCTGAGGATACCCTTCTCGTGCACTGATGCGGACATCGATGCGGCCAAGTCGCTGCTGGTCGAGGTGGCCCGCGGGGTCGAGGGGGTGAAGGCGGATCCGGCGCCGGTCGCGATCGTTCGAGGTTGCGGGCCGTCGGAGGTGAATCTGCAGTTGCGGGTGTGGATCGTGGACGCGCGCAAGCGGCGGCGCATAGGCGACCAGATCACGGAGCAGGCAGTCCTGGCGTTCACCGATGCCGGTGTGGAGATGCCTTATCCCAAGCAGGAGCTGTACATCAGGCGGGACGGCTGGGCATCACCCGGCGAAAGCGAGTGAGTCGGGCGACCCGGTGAGCGCGACGGACGGCCGGCGTTCGCTCAGCAGCCAGATCCCCTCGCTACATCGAGCCGGGCCCGCGCCCTGCCGGAATCTGCGTCTATTCGTCGTCGTCGTCGACTCCGACCGGCAGCTTGTTGAATGTGTTGTGAACCAGACGCGCGAGGGGCGACTTCGGGAACGTTCGGATAACCGTGAACAGAAAGGCGGCGAAGGCCGCGAGCGAGGCGAGAATCGGTTCGAACGCGTCGCGAAGCCGACCCAGGCGCCGCCCGACCGAGGGACTGACGTACTCGGCGTGGTATTCGTCCAGTTGCACGGCAAGCCGGCGTCCGTCCTTCCGCTCCCAGGCCAGTTCGGCCGCGGTCCTGCCGTCGTGGTTCGTGGCGGTCAGAAGTTGGCGCCTGACCTCTCGCGGAACGCCCTCCACGAGGTGCCGCACGATCACGGGCCTCGTGGCCACGCGCGCCGCGGCGTGGAGGGGTGTGTCGCCCGCCTCATCCTCGACCAGCACCAATTCGTGCCGGTGTTGTTCAACCATCTCGGTCACGAGTCTGTCTATGGCCCCGACATTCGCATCGGGCCGGAGCAGGGCCGCGTGCAGAAGGGATGTGGCGGTTCCGTCATCCCACCGGAAACTGCGGCTTTCGAGCAGTCCGGGGTTGTGGTCGAGGAGAAGATTGGTCGCTTCTTCGGGAATCGGGCTGAATGCAACCGCCACGCCGAGCGGAGTGGCTCCTGCTCTGTACCCGGCCGTTAGCGTGTCCAATCCGGGGATATCGAGAAGCAGTTGGATCACATCGGGGAACTTGCTGTGTTCCGCCGCCTGAATGAGCGGCGTTCCCGCCAACGAGTCGTACGGCACGGCGGCGAGCCAGGCCGGCATGCAGTTTTCGACGTCGAGGACGGCGGCCCGCTCGAAGTACTCAAGCTCTCTGCGCCAGGCATCGCAGCGGTCGGCCAAACGCCGGGTGACAACCAACCCGGAGCGGGCCGATACCGGATCGGGGGCCCCTCCAAGGCCGGGGGCGTCGATGGCGTACGGCTCCAGGACGGCGCGATAGGAGCCGGTCGACCGGGCCGTGAACGCGATGGCGGGTTCGGCGTCCCCCTCCCGGTCGCAGGCGACCTCCGCGTCGGTGTCGTCAAAGACGCAGATGTCGAGATCGGTTGCCCTCGCCTCTCCGGCGCCCGACACCCGGTAGTCCTCGCCCGCCTCAACGTGAAACGACAGCTGGGGACGAGAACCTTCGACGGACAGAGAGCCGACGACCAGGCCCCAGTCGTCGCGACTCGGGACGGCCCCGCCGTCATCGCCGGGGAGATCCCAACCCTCGCCCACCAGCGATGTCAGGGCGCCGAGCGTCGTGATCGAGGAGATGTCGCCGACCATCCCGATTTGGTCTTCGGCCGCGCGGGAAGGAGTGCGCGTCAGAACCGCGAGTCCCGCGTAGGAGGAAGGTCCATCGATCGCCACAGCCGTGAGCAGCGCCTCGCGCACGCCGGTTCCGTCGGCCCTGAAGTCCAGGACAGGAGCGGGATCCCGCAGCACGTGACATGCAATTTCCCGCGCCGAACCGCCGTCCGTTGACGGCCCGGGATCGACGGCGCAGAGATCGAGATCGAGTACGCCCGGCGCGCCGACACCGACGATTCGGTAGTCCCCACCGGTCTCCACGGGGAAGGAAAGCCGCTTTTCATCGCCTTCGGCGATCCGGGAAATCGCCATCGACCACGAATTGTCCATCGCCTGAAGCTGCCAGCCGGGCTCCACCCGCGCGAGGATCCGCCTTGTCACCTCCGCGACCTCGCGGCCGGCTTCCGCCTCCTGGGCTTGGCCGGGACTGGCTCCAAGGGCCGCCGCAAGGGCGAACCCAGTGAGCTTCGCCGCACCGTGGCGGCGGGTTGCCGACCCCCGCCGGCCGAGATCCGATCGCGCCACGAGTTCAGCCTTTACGCATGGCGGCCACCATTGCCCGAATGATCGCTTCGCTCGCGCCGCCGCGGCTCAAGGAGAGCAACTCCTCCGCGGACACGTCGAAATTCACCTCGCACTCGGTGATGAGGTCGATCATCGCGTCTTCCTCAATCCCCTTCGCGACCATGTCCATGACGTCTTCGTTGTTGAGGATCCGGCGGGTTGCGGAGGCCTCCTCCAGATGGGTCCGCTCGGCGGACACCTCGCACGGCCCTCGAATGCCGTCCGGGCGCTCCCCGGCGCGCCCCGTTGCGCACGACACGCAGGAGACAAGGCCTACTGCCGCGAGAATGGCGCGGCTCGCGTCTCGCCAGCGGACGCGGGTTCGTTGAGGGCGAGCGGGGATTGGATCGAAACTCGACATGTCTGACCCTCCGGGACTTCCTTTCGATGGTTGACGATGAAATTATTACAAAAAATGCGCCGACGCTTCCCCCAATCCTAGGGGGCAATTGTCCGCCGGTCCGCTGACGGCCTTTCCCTATTCGATCAACCCCACCGTCCCGATTGTGGCCGTGTGCCCGGCTCCCTATCGTGCCGTTCTCAACGGGGGCCCTGATCGGGCTGGTGGTCTCGATGTCGACGAAACGGACCGTTTCCCGTCCACCATCACCATACGACAAAGGCGACGAAAATGCCGGATGCAGACGGACCTCCGCGGGAGAACGGCGGCGACCCGCAGGCCGACGGCGGAGCGGCGCACGGACCGGACTCGCTGGTCTTCAAGTCGGACCGGCCGTGGCCGAACGCCCGTCTGCGCGTGGGAGCGATCGTCGGGCACGCGACACCCGATTCGGTGCGGCTGTGGCTGCGCACGGGCGGTCCGGGACGCTTCACGCTGCTGCTCTACGATTGCGGCGAGGCGATGGAGTCTTCTTCCGTGCGGGCGGAGCTTCGGGCCGCGCTCGGCAGGGTGCCGGTGTCGGCGGAGGAGACCGGCGACATCCTGAACGCAGCGCACACCCTTCCCTTCGAGGTGGCCGGGTACGCCGACGACACCACGCGCGTGCTGGACATCGGCGATCTGCGGCCGGACACGCGCTACGGCTACGCGCTGCACTCGGCCGGCGACGGCGGCAAGGTGATCCTGGGACACAACCGCCTGCGCAGCTTTCGCACCCCGCCGCGGGAAGATGAACGGCGCCGGTTCCAGATCGCGCTCTTCTCCTGCCACATGCCGTACCGCGTGAGCGGGCTGTTCCGGAAGCGGACCGATGTGGGCGACATCGATGCGTGGGACTTCCTCGGCGCGACGCTCGGCCGGCACCGCGACAGCGTCGACGTGGTGATCGCCGGCGGCGACCAGTGCTACAGCGACGGGGTGGCGACGCTGGACATCTGGAAGATGCTGAACCGCGGCATGCGCCGGGAGGGGGGCGAGCTGCTGCCCGACGAGCGGTCCATGCGGAGCTGGTACCGCGACATCCACCGGGGATACTGGGGCTTCGAGGGCGTGCGCCGGGTCTTCGACGCCTACCCGACCTACATGATCTGGGACGACCACGAGATCGGCGACGGCTGGGGGTCGCACTATCTCGCCGACGATGGCCCGGACGACGGCCTGGCGCGCGTTCTCCCGGACCTCGAGGAAAAGGGGCTGACCCGCGACGACGGGCGGCGCCTGGTTCGCCGCATGTTCCGCGCGGCGTGCGATGTGTACCGGGAGTACCAGCACAGCCACAACCCCCCGACCGATGCCGGCGTGTGGGACTACTCGTTCACCCGGGGCGGCGCGGCCTTCTACGTGCTGGACGGCCGCGGCCACCGCGACATCGAGCGCGACGGTTTCCGCATCCTGGGCGAGGCCCAGTTTCGCCGCTTCGAGGCGTGGGCGGAGGCGCTCGATCCGGAGGAGACCCCGTTCATGTTCGTGGTTTCGGCCGTGCCCGTGCTGCACGCGAGGTCGGCCCTGGCCAACGCGGACCTCAGGTTCCCGCTCCGCGAGGCGGGACTCGGAGACGACCTGCGCGACTCGTGGGAGCACAGCCTGCACGACGAGGAGCGGGCCGCGCTCATGGAGGTGCTGTTTCGGGCGGCGCGACGCGGCGTGCGGCCCTGCATTCTGAGCGGCGACGTGCACGTGTCGGCCGTCTTCGACATCGCCGACGATGACGGACACCGCGTCTGGCAACTGACCTCGAGCGCCGTGACCTACCACGTGCCCCGCGCGCTGGGCTGGGCGCTGCGGTTCGGAGCGGCCGACGACGGGGAGACCCCGGAGGGATACGCGTTCAGCCGGCTCGCCCTCTACACCGGCACCTCCTACGCTCTCGTAGAGGTGGATCCCGACGCGGGCGAGGCATGGTTCAAGCTGTACGGCAAGCAGATCGTAGAGGAGCCGACCCCGGAGCGGGGCAGGCAAGCCGTGCCCCTCAGCCACTCCGTCGCCAAGATCAGACTGTTCTAACGCCGTCGAGGTCGTACGCCGCCTTGAGGCGGGACCATGCGCCGGCCCCACAGCCAAACGCCTCGTCCGGACGAACCGCCATCAAGCGACGCCCTGTCGAGCGATCTCCCCGATGTCAGGGTTCGTCGGCATGGAGTGCACGGGTTCCGTCGCCCCGGTAGCCGTAGACGAGGGTCACGCAGCCGGGGGTCGCCTGGGGGCAGTAGTAGCTCAGGATCCTGAGTTTGGCGTAGCGGCCCTCCGCCGTGCGGATGACGTACGTCTCATCCTTCGGCTCCAGGAGGTGGGAGAAGAACCCGTAGCGGTACCAGCGCTCCAGCCCGGGCGTCGCCGGGCCCTCGTCCAGCGCCCCCTCGGTCGTCGCGTAGCCCGAGGCGGGCGCCTCGGTCACGGCCGGCCACGGTTCGGGGATCGCGATCGCGCCGCCCGCGCCGGGGTATCCAGGGCCGCCGTTCACGATGATGTGGTAGCGGTTCAGCGCGAGGTCCCAGCCCGCCAGCGGCCCCTCTACCGCGCTCCGCTTGTCGAAGTCGAAGTAGACCCACTCGGACCCGTCCCGCGCATCCACCGTCACCGTGTCCACGACGAAACGGTCCGCCGCCGGCCGCGGCGCGACGGGCGTGGGGACGAAGCTCAGCGGGTCGGGCCGGGAGAGCGAGCCCGCGACGACGGCGGCGAGGACGAGGACGAACGCGCCGCCGCCGAGGTACAGGCCGAGCGGTCTGCGGGCCGCCGCGTCCGTCTTCTTCCGATCTTCCCCGGGCACCTTGCTACCGAGGCGACTCGGAGTTCAGGAACCGGGCCAGGTTCGCCAGATAGTAGGCCAGGCCGGCCGCCGCGAGCGCGAACAGCACGCCGATGGCGAGGGCTCCGAGGCCGCCGCCGGCGGTGAAGATGCGGAACTCCCACGCGGCGAACACGGCGCAGAACGCGATGGCGGTGGCGATGAGGAAGCGGTGAAAGCTGATGATCGACATGCGGTCGTCCGTTTCGCGGTCGGTGCGGCCCGGTGGCCCGCGGCCGCTTCGCCACGGACTGCCGCTCATCGTACCATGACGGGACACGCGCCGAAACTTCACCCTGCGGGAGCCCGCACCCCGATGACGCCCGGAATCCGCACATACCACGACGTGGACGAGATCCCGTCCGGCCTGCCGGACCAGATCGCGGCGCAGGACGGGCGCGTTCGGGCCAGGCTCGCGGCGGTCGGAAGCGTGGTCGGCATCATGAGCGGCAAGGGCGGGGTGGGGAAGAGCCTGATCGCGGCCCTCCTCGCGACGGCGCTCGCGCGGCGCGGCGACCGGGTGGGCCTCATCGACGCGGACCTGAACGGGCCCAGCGCCGCGCGCCTGCTCGGCGTCGAGCCGGGAAGCCTCGCCGAGGGGTCGGACGGCCTGCAGCCCCCCGTCTCCCCGGCGGGCGTGCGGCTGATGTCGATGGCCCTCCTCCTCGAGCCCGGCCGCGCCCTCGACTGGCGAGAGCCGGCGGACGCGGGTTTCGTGTGGCGGGGCGCCCAGGAGAGGGGGGCGCTGCGCGAATTCATCTCCGACGTGGCCTGGGGGACGCTCGACGTGCTCCTCGTCGACCTGCCGCCGGGCGCCCAGCGCCTCGCCGAGCTGCACGGGCTCGTCCCGGAGCTCGCGGGCGCCGTCGCGGTGACGATTCCGAGCCCGGCCTCGCGGGACTCCGTCGCCCGCTCGCTCGATCTGGCGCGGGCGCGCGGCCTGCGCCTCCCGGGCATCGTCGAGAACATGTCCGGCGTACACTGCGACGACTGCGGGGCCGTCTCTCCCCTGCACGCCGGGAACGCCGGTGAGGATCTCGCCCGCCGCTTCGAGGCGCCGCTGCTCGCCCGCGTCCCCTTCGACCGGCGGCTCGGGGCCGCGGCCGACGCGGGCCGGCTCGATGCGTGGTGGGCCGAGGCCGGTCCGGCGGCGGCCGCCGTCGAGCGCGTGGCCGACGCGCTCCGCGCCCTCCCGGCGGGAGATGGCGGGTGAAGTTCCTCTGCGTCGACTGCGACCGGCAGATGGCGTTCGAGGAACGGGCCGTGCCCGGCGATGGCACGCTCGCCGCCGTCTTCACCTGTCCCTCCTGCGGCCGCCGGACGGCCATGCTGGCGAACCCCATGGAGACGCAACTCGTGAGCTCGCTGGGGGTCAAGGTCGGCGGCCGGACCGTGCCCGACGCGAACTTCGAGGGCATCCGCACCGGCGTGACGGCGGGGCGCGAGGACGCGTTCGCGCCGGCCCCCGAGACGCCGTCCGATACGCAGGCGGGGCCGGTGCGCTGGAACGTGGACGCGGTCGAGCGCCTCGGCCACGTCCCCTCGTTCGTCCGCGGAATGGTGAAGAAGATCTACAACGAGTACGCGAAGGAGCGGGGAATCGAGGAGATGACGCCGGAGATCATGGACCGCGCGCGGTCGGATCTCGGTCTGGAGGGGATGTAGTTCGTGGCCGGGAACGGAGACGACGCGGGCGGCGGCGCGGCGGCGGACGCGCCCGATCCCCTGATCGAGCGGGAGGTGCACGGCCTGCGCGCCGTCATCGACCGCGACCTGTGCGTGGGATTCGGGGACTGCATCGAAGAGGGCCCCGAGGCGTTCGACCTCGATGAGGATGGCGTCGCCGTGTTCACCACGCCCGAACACGCATCGAGGAGCCGCTTCGTGGAGGCATGCGCGTCCTGTCCGGTCGATGCGATCACCGTCTGGGAGGACGGAGTCGAGATCGTCCCGTGACGCGCGGCCGATCCCCTCCGGAGCCGGCGGACTCCGCCGAGGGCGCAACGCCTCCCGGCCCGGGGGCGGCCGGGGCGCTCGTGGCCGCGGAGGCGCTCGCCTACGACTATCCCGATGGTAGTCCCGCCCTCAGGGACCTCTCGCTCGACGTCCGGGAGGGGGAACGCCTCGCGCTCCTCGGCCCGAACGGATCGGGAAAATCCACGTTCCTGCGCCTCCTGGGCGGCGACGATGTCCCGGGAATCCGCCGGGACCCGCGAGTCGACGATGCCGGCCGGCGCTGGCTCGCCCCCGACCAGCCCGCTTTCCGCACCTGGCTCAGCGGGCGCGAGAATGCGGCCGTCCTGCTCGAACTCCACGGCGCTCGGCCCGGGGAGGCGCGCGCCACGGCGGACGCCTGGCTCTCGCGCTTCGGGCTCGAGACCGACGCGGACCGCCCCGCCGGCGCCTACTCGAGCGGCATGCGGCGGCGGCTCGCCCTCGCGACGGCGTTCGCAACAGCGGCCCCGCTCCTCCTCCTCGACGAGCCGTTGGCCGGGCTCGACCCCGGCGGCCGGGCGGCCTTTGCCGAAGCGCTCGCCGACCACCGCGCCGCCGGGCGGACGGCCGTGCTTTCCGCCCATGATCCCGCCTTCGTCGCGGCGCAGTGCGACCGCATCGCGTTCATCGTCGACGGACGCTGCGCGATTGTGGACACCCCGGCCCGGCTGCTGGAGCGCGTCGGCGCCCGTCCCCGCGTGGAGATCCGGTTCGCCGGGGGGCGGAATCCCGATCCGGCCGCCCTCGGCCCCGCCCCGGAGGGTGTGCGGACGTCGACCTGGGACGAGGGCGCGGCGATCGTCGAAGTCGAGGACCCGAGCCGGGCCCTTCCCGGGACGCTGGCCTGGGTTCTGCGCGGCGGCGCCGCCGTCGCCTCCGTCGACGTCCGGGAACCCGATCTCGCGGACGCCTTCGCGACGTTGACGGGCCGGCGGCTGGAAGAGGGCGTCCGGTGACGATCTGGCGCCTGGCGTGGCGCTCCGCCCTCCGGCGGCGGCGGTTGTTCCTGTGGAACGTGGCGGTCCCGCTCCTCCTCCTGACGCCCGTTGCCCTCAGCGCGGCCGCGGCGCCGCACCGGGTCGCCGTGTTCGGCGTTTTCATCGTCTTCTTCGGAGCCTTCGGCTCGGCCATCCCCGCCGTGCGCGACGCCCGCGACGGCTGGCTCGATGAGATCCTCCGCGCCGGTTACTCCGCGCCCCGCTGGCTCCTCGAGCGCACCCTCGCGGGCATGACGATCGACGCGCTCCAACTCGCGCCGGCGGTCCTCATCCTCCTGTGGTCGGCCGATGGTCTCGGGGCGGGATCCGTCGTCCTCCTGTCCGTCCTCGCCACGCTGTGGTTCACGAACCTGCTCGGCCCGCTCGTGGCGGCCGCGGTGCGCTCGCTCGCTGAAGCGGCCCTCGCCTCGGCGGCGCTCTCCCTCCTCCTCCTGCACTTCGCCGGGTTCTTCCGGACCCCGGCTCCGGGCTGGACCTCCTTCGTCGCCGAGTGGAATCCGTACACCCCGCTTCAGTCCGCCCTCTCGGCAGGCGCAAGCGGGATTCCCATGGACGCTTCCGTCTGGCTCCGCAGCCTTCTCGTCGCGGCCGGCTTCACCTTCGGGGCCGCGATTTTCGCCGCGGATTGGAGCCGTCGCCTCCGTTGGCCGCGGACCTAGCGTCGTGTCCCCGGAGGGCGTTTGACTTTCCCAGTGGGCAGCCGCAACTTCTTGGCGCATAAGCGGGGCCCCGGACCTTTCGGAAGCCTCGACAACCTTGGACCAGCGTCGCCGAATTCCTCGTCCGTGGCCGATCTTCGCGGACTGCGTACATCCGGGCTTCGCACCCGGGCGAGGCTGGGGCGAGCAGCGTAAACCGGCCGCAGCACGCCGTCCAACGGAGCGCCATGTATCGAGAGGTATTTGTCCCGGTCGATAACTCGCGCGAGTCGGATTGGGCCGTCGACCGCGCCATCGAACTCTGCGCTCGCTTCGGGGGTCGCATCACCGGCTCCCACGTCTACGCCGCCCGCCTCCACGACATCCGGTTCCGCCAGCTCGAGATCGGGCTTCCGGCCCAGTTCCAGGAACCGGCCGAGATCCGCAGGCAGCGCAAGATCCACGACAAGCTGATCGAGAAGGGGCTCCAGCTCATCTCCGACAGCTTCCTGGATCAGCTCCATCGCCGCTGCGCGGAGTCCGGCGTGACCGTCACGCGGCAGCTCCTCGAGGGCATCAACTACGAGGAGATCATCAACGAGGCGAACCGCGGCGGCGGACGTCTCCCGAGCCTCATCGGCTTCGATCCCAACATCGCCCACAACTACGACGGCAGCGAGAAGCAGCGCACGGACGTCAAGCTGGGCGAGGGCGGCCGACTGGTGGCCGAGGATGAGGAACAGGAGGACAAGCTCGCGGGCACCTCCGGGCGCGATTACGACCTCGTGACGATCGGCGCCCACGGGCTCGGGCGGCAGGAGCGGAGCCGACTCGGCGGCGTGGTCGCGCGTGCGTTGCGCGGGATCGAGAAGGACGCGCTCATCATCCGCAACGACCGGACGCTCGAAGGCGGCAAGTGGCTCGTGGGCGTGGACGGCTCCGCCTACGCCTACAAGGGGCTGCGCATCGCGCTCGACATGGCCCGCGAATACGGGGCCAAAGTCTACATCGCGAGCGCGTTCGACGTGCAGTACCACCACGTCGTCTTCCACAACATCAAGGACGTGCTGTCGGTCCAGGCCTCGAAGGTGTTCAAGTTCGAGGAACAGGAAGAACTCCATAACAACATCATCGACAAGGGCCTCCTCCGCCTCTGCAAGGCGAACATCAAGCGGGCGGAGGTGATGGCGAGCGAATATCCCGAAGTCGAAATCGAGACGCAGGTCCTCATCGGGAAGCCGTTCGACGCCCTCCTCAAGTGGGCCGAAGAGATCGATCCCTCCCTCATCGTTGTGGCCCGCCACGGCTCGCACCGCATCGAGGGCACCGATCTGGGGTCGCAGGCCGACAACCTCGTCCACCTCTCCGACGCGAACGTGCTCCTCATCGGGACCGAGCACGTGCGGCCGGAGGAGATCCCCTGGATCGAAGAGGACGGGGAGGCCGGGCTCGAGTGGGCGCCCGAGGCGGAGGTGAGGATCCTGCGCGTGCCGCCGTTCGCGCTCGGCATCGCGCGCAAGGCCGTCGAGGAGTTCGTCCTCGAACACTACGGGCCCGGCAGCCGTTACGCGGCCGCCTTCGTGCCGAACCCGAAGGACGAGAAGAAGTACCGGGCGCCCGAGACCGCCACCAACGGCACGGCGCAGGTGGCGCGCGAAGCGCTCGAGACCGGCGCCGCCCCCTCGATCGCCGAGGTCGGACAGGCCGGCAACGGGCGCGAGAACGGCGAGAAGGCGGAACTCTGGAACCGTGACCAGTTGCCCGTCGTGACGAACGAACGTCTCGACGAGGCGATCAAGAAGCTTCTCCCGACCCACATGCAGCTCGTGATGGGCATCGGCGATGCGGAGGAACTCGCGCTCGCCGAGGTGAAGGCGGACGAGGCGATGAAGCGGACCGTCGTGGAGACGAGCGACGCCGACGTCTTCGAGGCCCCGCTCCCCGTGATGGCGAAGTGCCCGGTGACGGACAACCAGATCCCTCGCGACCGCACGGCCGCCGACCCGATCATCTGGACGCACGAGGCATTCGACCGCTTGGGCCGCGTGCCGCTCATCGCGCGCCCCCTCGCCCGGAATACGGTGGAGCGCTTTGCCCGCGACCAGGGCATGTGGCGCGTGACCACGCTCGTGATGGACGAGAACAAGGACGCGATGATCGCGGCCGACGAGTTCGACCTCGACACGATGCTCGTGATGTTCAACGAGTTGAAGGCGAAGCAGGCACGGGCCGAGGCCGCCGGCGTCGACGGGATGAGCGAGGAGATGAAGCGTTTCATCGAGGAAGCGAAGGCCTCCGGCGTGACGCGCTGTCCGATCCGCGACATCGAACAACAGGCGGAGGACTGTCCCGTCGACTTCAAGATGGTCTCGCCCGACGACGCCCGCGCCGCCGTCGAGAAGTTCGCGCGCACGGAACTGGGAGACGAGTCGGGAGCGGAGCAGGGGGATGCGGAGGAAGCAGGGGCGAAAGCGGGTCCCGCTTCGGAGCAGGGATCGCGCGCGAAGTGACCGGGGCCCCGCTGGCCGCGGGAGCTGTCGCGCACCGGACCCCCGCCGTGCCCGGGTCGCTCCTGGACGGCGCCCCCGCCGCCGCGTCTCCGGGCGCCGACCCCGATGTCGCCATCCCTCACGTCGTCGCCTGGAACCTGACGCGCCGCTGCAACCTCGCCTGCGCCCACTGCTACATTTCGGCGGGGTCCTGGCACGCGGCCGCGAACGAACTCGATACCGCGGCCTGTTTCCGCGTGATCGATCAGATCCTCGAAGTGAGTTCGTCGCCGCTTCTCATCCTCAGCGGAGGAGAGCCGCTGGTGCGCTCCGATCTCGAGGAGATCGCGGCCTACGCCTCCGAGCGCGGCGCGACGGTGACGGTCGGCACGAACGGCACCGGTCTCACGGACGAGCGCATCACCTCGTTGAAGGCGGCCGGGGTGCAGGGCGTGGCGCTCAGCGTGGATTCCCTCAACCCGCGCTATCACGACCGCTTCCGGCACGGAGAGGGCGCTCTCGAAGACACGCTCGCCGCGGTCGACCGCCTCCGGGAGCATCGGCTCGACTTCCTCATCCAGTTCAGCGTGACGCGCGGGAACCGGGACGAACTCGATGCCATCGCGGCCTGGGCGGACGCGAAGGGCGCCGTCTGCCTCAACGTCTATTTTCTCGTCGAGACGGGGAGGGGAGCGGGAATGCGCGGCCTCGAGCCCGAGGAGAACGACGAGATCGTGACCCGGCTCGCCGAACTCCAGCGCGAATACCGGGGCCGGCTCATGATCCGCTCCAAGTGCCAACCGCAACTCATGCGGCACGTGTACGAACGGGATCCGGAGTCGCCGCTCCTCAACTACCGGACGCGCTGCCCCTGCGGCGTCCAGTACTGCCGGATCACGCCCGAGGGCAAGGTGACGCCGTGCCCGTACATGCCGGAGGTGGCCGGCGATCTCTCCGATGCCTCATTCGGCGAGATCTGGCGCGAGGCGACCGTCTTCCGCCTGCTGCGGGACGGCGAACCGGGCGGGAAGTGCGGACGCTGCGAGTATCGGGCGCTGTGCGGCGGCTGTCGCGCCCGCGCCTATGCGGTGGACGGAGACCTGCTCGGTCCCGATCCTTCCTGCGCCTACGAGCCGGCCCCCGGCATCGCGCAGGCGATCGAGCCGCGCCAGCCGGTCACGTACGGCTCGGCGGCAGAACGGAAGCTCCCGTGGCGCCGGGAAGCCGACGCACGGCTCAACGCCATCCCCAGCTTCGTGCGCGGCGTGGTGGCGCAGCGGGTGGAAAAGTTCGCGCGCGAGCGCGGGGACACCGAAGTGACGCTCGAGGTGATGACCGAGGTCCGCCGGGCCATGCCGGTGGACTTTTCGAAACGGATGCCCTTCTTCGCCCGGAACCGGCGGAGCGCGGGGCGGGGAGAAAAGCGATGAAGCGCTGGATGACCCGTGGTGTCGTGACCCGCGGCGTACTGCTGGCCGCTCTCGCGCTGGCGGTCGCGCTGCCGCTCCTCGCGCAGGCGCCGGGGCCCGACTACGGTGAGTTCAACTTCCTCGGGCTCGACCGCCGCGGCGCGGTCTGGATCGCGGCCCAGCTCCACCTGCTGTTCGCGGCCTTCGTACTCGGCGTGCCCATGTTCGCCGTCGTCATCGAGGCGATCGGGATGTTCGGGGGGGACGAGAAGTACGACAAGCTCGCGAAGGAATTTACCCGCCTCCTGCTCGTGGCGTACAGCGCGACCGCGATCTGGGGTGCGATCCTCGTCTTCTTCCTCTCGACCCTCTACCCGCGTTTCTGGGCGTACCTGACGGCGATCTTCGCCCCGTCGATGTGGGTGTACGCGGGCCTCTTCTTCCTTGAGTCGTTCACGCTCTACCTCTACTACTACGGGTGGGACGCGTGGAAGAAGGGCGCCGCGAAGAAGGCCCACTGGTGCCTGGGGATCATGCTCAACATCTGGGGCACGATCGTCATGTTCATCGCGAACGGGTGGCTCACCTACATGATGAGCCCGCCCGAGGGACTCACGGCGGACACGGCGCCCCAGACCGTTCAGCTGTGGAGCGCGATCAACAACGCGACCTGGATGCCGATCAACATCCACCGGCTGCTCGCGAACGTGGTGTTCGGCGGGGCAATTGTCGGCGCCTACGCCGCGTACCGCTTCCTCACGAGCAAGACCGACGAGGAACGCGCCCATTACGACTGGATGGGCTACACCGGCAACCTGATCGCGATCGGCGCCCTCATCGTCCTCCCCTTCGCCGGCTACTGGCTCGGCCGCGAGATCTACGAGTTCAGCCAGCAGATGGGCATCACGATGATGGGCGGCTTCATGAGCTGGCTCTGGATCATCCAGGCCTTCCTCATCGGCATCCTCTTCCTCGCGGGCAACTACTACCTGTGGATCGGGATGGGACGGATCCCGGGCGCGGAACGATTCCAGCCCTACATCAAGTGGATGCTGCTCGTGCTGGTCCTGGGAGTCATCGTGTGGGCCACGCCCAACACGATGATCGCCGACCGCGACGAGATCGCGGCCATGGGAGGAATCCGGCACCCCTTCCTGCAGGTGCTCGGCGTGATGAGCGCGAAGAATACCGCCGTCAACCTGATGATCCTGACGACGTTCCTCTCCTTCCTCATGTACCGGAGGGCGAACAAGGATCCCGTGGTACCGTGGGTCCGGGCGGGGACGATGCTGCAGGGGGCGGCCTTCGTGCTCTCCGCCGTCGTCGTCGTCTTTTACGGGGTGTACGGCTACTTCGTGACGGCGATCGTGCGGATCGGCTTCTCCGTCTACCAGGTGCTCGCGGTCCTGGCGACGATCCTGTTCGTCATCGGGATCGACATGGTGATGCTGCGGGGCGCCAAGTCGCGGGGCGAGATCCGGTGGGGCAGGATGCCGGATCGGTCGCAGTACGCGCTCCTCATCCTCGCCGTCACGTTTACGTGGCTCATGGGGCTGATGGGCTTCGCCCGCAGCGGGATCCGGCAGCACTGGCACGTCTACGAAGTGATCCGCGACACGAGCGAGCAGGCCTTCACCCCGGCGCTGGGTCCGGCGGCGACGATCATCAGCATCTGCGTGCTCATCTTCTTCGCGCTCGTCGGGTTCATCTTCTGGCTCGGCGGCCTGGCCGAACGTTCCGTCTATCAGGAAACCGAGGCGGGAGGCGGGAAATAGATGACGAACCTGAAGATCCTGTTCACGGTCGTGGCGACGCTGGCGGTGTTCACCTTCGTGGCGAACGTGATCCCGCAGGTACAGTCGGCAGTGCCCAGGGAGGTCGTGCTCAGCGCGGACATGCCGCCCGAGGAGCTCGCGGCGATCGGCGAGGAGATCTACGCGGGGGCGGGCGGTTGCACGGCGTGCCATGGCCTCGGCACTCGCGCCCCGGATCTCGTCGGGGTGGCGGGCAGCGTGTGCGCCACGCGCGTACCCGGGCAGAGCTGCAAGGACTACCTGTGGGAGTCTCTCACCAGCCCGACGGCCTACATCGTGGAGGGCTTCGAGCCCATCATGATCGATCAGAGCATCACTTCGTCGCAGGCCGAGTTGTGGACGCTCGTCGCCTTCCTGGAGTCGCAGGGTGGCGAGATCACTGTGAACGCGGATGACTTCGCCGCGGCGCTGGCCGCCGATGATGCGGCCGAGTCCGCTCCGCCACCCGCCGCCGTCACCGACCCGAGCCAGGTCGACGCGGTCGCCCTGATCACGGCGCAGGGCTGTCTCGCCTGCCACCAGCTCGGCGGGGAGGGCGGCATGGTCGCCCCGCCCTTCGAGGAGTTGCGGGGACAGGATCCCGCCGTCGTCCTCGAAGGGATCGTGGATCCGATGGCGACGATCAACGAGGAGTACTCCGCCTTCGCCGGCACGATGCCGACGATCTTCGGGGATCTCATGTCTCCGGTGGAACTGGATGTCCTCGTGAACTTCTTCGTCGGAGGCGCGGGATCCGGCGCGGAGGCTCCGAACGATCCGGCGGAATCGCCGGCCGACAGCGCGGGAGGTAGCCGATGAAGCGTTACCTGTCCCATCCGTTCTGGCAGGGCGTGATCGTGGTCGTCGCGTCATATGTCGCGTTCGAGTACGTGATCGGATACGTGCTCCCGGTGGTCGGCGTGGCGAGCGCGCCGGTCCCGAGTTCCGTCATCGTGGAGTACATGCTCATCGTCCTCGTCGGCATCCTCCTCTACATGAGCGCGGACGAAGAACGCTGGCAGCGCTTCCGCGAACCCATCCAGGCCACGATGGTGCAGCCCGACCGGCGGACGCTGCGCGGGATTCTGATGGTGGCGATCCCGGTCCTCATCGGCTGGCTCGCCTACGAACGGGTGAAGCCGAGCTACGCCGCGCCGGCCACGTTGCGCGCCGTACACCCCGCGCCGCCGAACCAGCTCACCTTCCGCGGCGAGTCGATCGAACTGACCGGACTCGAGAACCCGCTTCGCGAAGAGGGCTCCATGGAGGAGCACATGGCGGTCGGGAGGCGGGTCTACGTCCGCAACTGCGTGCCCTGCCACGGCGACCTGCTCGACGGCCAGGGCCACTACGCGCAGGCCTTCAACCCGGTTCCCGCCGATTTCACGAGTTCGGGCAACCTGCCGCAGCTCACGGAGAGCTACGTGTTCTGGCGCATCGTCAAGGGCGGTCCCGGCCTCCCGCGCGAGGGGACGCCGTGGGATTCGGCCATGCCGGCCTGGGAGTCGATCCTCGAGCAGGACGAGATCTGGGCGGTGATCCTCTATCTCTACGACCAGACGGGGTTCAGCCCGCGCACGTGGGAAGAAGAAGGGGAAGGGGGGCACGAATGAGGGCGACGCGCCGGACGGGAATCGTGCTGCTCGCCCTGTTCGCGGGCACTTCGCCGGCGCTGGCGGGGCAGGAAGAGGCGGCCGCCGCGGGCAAGGTCGTGTACGATCGCTGGTGCGCGGAATGTCACGGCGAAACCGGGCAGGGGGATGGCTCGGCCGCCGCTTCGATGCTGCCGCGGCCGCGCGATTTCACGCAGGCCCTCTACCAGGTCCGCACCACCGGGAGCGGACAGCTCCCGACGGACGCGGACATCCGGTTCGCGATCGAGAACGGGCTCCCCGGCACGACGATGCCGGGCTGGCCCAATCTCACGGACCGGGAGATCGACGACGTCATCGTCTACCTGAAGAGCTTCTCGAGATTCTTCGGCCAGGGCCCGGCGCCCGAGCCGCTGGACTTCGGATCCGACCCCGGCGGGGGCGCCGCGGCGATCGAGGCGGGGGCGGCGGCCTATCTCACGATGCTGTGCGAGGAATGCCACGGCCTGTCCGGTCGGGGCGACGGGACCTCGGCGCCGACGCTCGAGGACTGGCGGGGACTGCCCATTCGCGCGGCGGACCTCACGGAAGCGTGGGTTCTGAACGGCGGCAGCAGCGTCGAGGACATGCACACGAGGATGCTGACCGGGCTGGACGGCACTCCGATGCCGTCGGCGATCGACGCCATGAACTCCGGCGTCGTCTCTCCGGACGAGGTGTGGCAGCTGGCGCACTACCTCGCCTCATTCGGACCGCGCGAGATGCCGCCGCTGCGGGACGTGGTCCGCGTGGGGCGCGCCGAGGGCGGACTCCCGGCCGATGGCGGCGAAGAGGCCTGGGCGGGCGTCGAGGCATTCTACTTCCCGATGTCGGGCCAGATCGTCCAGACGCCGCGCAATTTCGCGCCGACCGTCGACGGGCTCTGGGTTCAGGGGCTTCACGACGGAAGCGATGTCGCGCTGCGCGTACAGTGGAACGACCCATCGATGAGTCCGGACCCGAACTGGGACGAGTGGCAGGAGAAAATCACGGCCGCGCTGGACCTCGACGGCGCGGACCCCATCGTCCTCGACAGCGCCGGCGCGCCGACCGTGAGACCCCCCGACGCGGTGCTCCTCCAGTTCCCCTTCGAAATGCCGGAGGGCGCCGATCGGCCGTATTTCCTCATGGGGGACACCCGCGAGCCGGTCTATCTCTGGACGTGGAATTCGGAGGCGGGTGTCGGCGCGGCGCGCGGCCGGGGCCTGGACTCCGTCGAACCGCTCACGGAGGACCCGGTCACGGGAGAAGCGAGGTGGGAGGAGGGACGCTGGACGCTCTATGTCCGCCGTCCGATCGAGGTCGAAAGCGATGGCCTCGACTTCGCCGAGGGCACTCCGACGCCCATCGCCTTCCAGGCCTGGGACGGATCCAGCGCCGAGGTCGGGAAGCGCAGTTCCGTGAGCACATGGTACTACATTCTCCTCGAACCTCCGGCATCCAGCACGGTCGTCGTGACGCCCCTGCTGGCGATGCTCTTGACGGGGGCCTTCGGTCTCGTTCTCGTGCGCCGGGCCCAGGACCGTCGGAGGGATTGACGAAGCGATGACGAAGAGGTGGGGAAGGGCTCTCAACAGCCGATAGCGCAACAGCTTCTCGTACGGAGGTAAGTCAATGCGATCGCATTTCTGGAACCGCTCGGCCGCCCTGCTGGCCGTCGCAGCGATGGCCGCTTGTGGCGGCGGCGGCGGATCGTCCGAAGGTGCGGCGGACGACGCGGGCGAAGCGGCGCCGGCCGCCGCCGCGGTGGATCCGTCCACGGTGGGTACGATCTCGGGCACGGCCAACTTCGGCGGAATGGTCCCGACGATGGAGGCCATCGACATGTCGGCCGAGGCGGATTGCGCCGCCGGCTACGGGGCGGACGGGCCCATGCCTCAGAACGTCCTCGTGTCCGATGGCGGCCTCGCCAACGTGTTCGTCTACCTGAGCGAAGGCGTCTCCGGCGCCCCGGCCTCGTCGGGCGCCGCGATGCTCGACCAGGTGAACTGCCGCTACACGCCGCACGTGCTCGGCGTACAGAGCGGACAGGACATCGAGATTACGAACAGCGACAACCTGCTCCACAACATCAACGCCACCCCGACCGAGAACCGCGGCTTCAACATCAGCCAGCCCCGGGCGGGGATCACGAGCACGCAGCGCTTCGCGGTGTCAGAGGTGATGGTGCCGGTGCGCTGCGATGTGCACGGCTGGATGCAGGCGTACATCGGCGTCGTCGACCACCCGTACTTTGCGGTGACGGGCGCCGACGGAAGCTACTCGATCGCCAACGTCCCGGCCGGCGACTACACGATGACGGCGTGGCACGAGGAGTTCGGCACGATGACGGCGAGCGTGACCGTCACGGCGGGCGGCACGGCCGCGGCCTCGTTCGACTACAACGGCGAGATGATGGGCGCCGACGTCCCCATGGCCGACGCCCTCGTCATCGAGCACGGAACGAACCGCATCCGGGTGGAGCGCACCCAGTAATTCCAGGGGTGGGGCCCGGTGGCCGGAACGGCCGCCCGGTCCCGCTCGCGTTCCCATTCATCCGAAGGGTCACCTGGAAGGAGATAGCTCGTGGATTGGGCGCTGCCCCCGAACTACTCGACATTCGGCATCGTGATCGACCAGCTGTTCTGGATCATCCTCGTCATCACCGGGATTGCCTTCGTCCTCGTGGAGGGCGGCATCCTCTGGTTCTGCATCAAGTACCGCGGGCGCGAGGGCGCGAGGGCGCACTACACGCATGGATCCAACAAGGTCGAGATCATCTGGACGGTGATCCCGGCCATCATCATCGCGGTCCTCGGCGCCTACTCGGCCATGGTCTGGGACGACATCAAGGGGAGTTCCAACCGGCCGGAGGACGCGCTCGAGTTCCTCGTCGTGGGCAAGCAGTTCGAGTGGAACATCACCTACCCCGGAGTCGACGAGACGCTGGGGACGGGGGACGACTTCACCGTCCGTAACCAGTTCCACTTCCCCGTGAACGAGGACATCACGATCCTGCTCGAGTCCGAGGACGTGATTCACTCCTTCTTCATCCCCGAACTCCGCGTGAAGCAGGACGCGGTGCCGGGCATGACCATCCCGGTGTGGTTCGACGCGACCCAGACCGGGGACTTCGAGATCGCGTGCGCCGAGCTGTGTGGCCTGGGCCACTACTACATGATGGCGAGCGTAACCGTGCACAGCGCGGCGGACTTCGACGCCTGGCAGGCCAGCCAGGCGTCGCCGACCGCCCAGTGATCGACCCAGTGATCGACCAGTGATCGAGAAAGGCTGATATGGCGACGATCGTAGCGGAGGCGACCGGGCAGGCGATCCTGCACGAGGAGCACGAGCAGTCGTTCCTGCGCAAGTACATCTTCTCGACCGACCACAAGGTCATCGCGATCCAGTTCCTGATCTACACGCTCTTCTTCCTGATGATCGGGGGACTGCTCGCGATGCTCATGCGATACCAGATCGCGTGGCCGGCGCGGGGCGAGCTGCCACTGGGCGGGATCTTCCCGGAGTCGATGGTGGCGAGCGGGTACATCCTGCCGGAGTTCTACAACGCCCTTGTCACGATGCACGGCTCGGTGATGGTGTTCCTCGCCATCATGCCGATGCTCGTGGGCGTGTGGGCGAACTACCTCATCCCGCTGCAGCTCGGGACGCACGACATGGCGTTCCCGCGGCTGAACATGCTCTCCTTCTGGGCGATGGTGCCCGCCGGCATCCTCACGCTGGCCAGTTTCTTCGTCGTGGGAGGCGCCGCGGGGGCGGGCTGGACGCTCTACGCGCCGCTCAGCGCCCGTCCCGACCTCACCGGGGTCGGACTGGGCCAGATCATGTGGCTGGCGGCGCTCGTCTTCATCGGGCTTTCCTCGATCCTGGGCTCGGTGAACTACATCACGACGACGATCAACATGCGCGCGCCCGGAATGACCTGGATGCGCATGCCGCTCACGATATGGTCGCTGTTCATCACGGCCATCCTCGCACTCCTCGCCATGCCGGTGCTCTCGGCCGCGGGGATCATGCTGATCTTCGACCAGACGATCGGAACGAGCTTCTTCCTCCCCGAGGGGGGCGGACAGCCGCTCCTGTGGCAGCACCTGTTCTGGTTCTTCGGCCATCCGGAGGTCTACATCCTCATCCTCCCGGCCATGGGCTTCACGTCCGAGATCCTCTCCGTGGGCTCGCGGAAGCCGGTGTTCGGGTACAAGGCCATGGTGCTGGCGCTCGTCTCGATCGCCTTTCTCGGCTTCATCGTGTGGGGCCACCACATGTTCCAGAGCGGGATGAATCCGATGCTGGGGCTCACCTTCACGGTGTCGACGCTCTTCATCGCCGTGCCTTCGGCGATCAAGACGTTCAACTGGATGGGCACCATGTGGCGCGGGAACCTCCAGTTGCACACCGCGATGCTGTTCGCGATCGGGTTCGTGGCGATGTTCGCGATCGGGGGCCTGTCGGGGGTCTTCATGGCCTCCACGCCGGTCGATATCTACATCCACGATACGTACTTCATCGTGGCGCACATCCACTATGTGCTCTTCGGAGGAAGCCTGTTCGCGCTCTTCGGGGCGATCTACTTCTGGTACCCGAAGATGTTCGGCCGGATGATGAACGAGACGATGGGCAAGATCCATTTCTGGCTCACCTTCGTCTTCTTCAACCTGGTCTTCTTCCCGATGCACGGCGTGGGGATGGTGGGGATGATGCGGCGCATCTACGACTCCAGCGGCTACGCGCACCTGCAGGGTATCGAGGACACGAACGCGCTCATCTCGTGGTCCGCGTTCATCCTCTTCGCGTCCGGCTTCCTGTTCGCGTTCAACTTCTTCTGGAGCCTGAAGAAGGGCAGGAAGGCCGAGGCGAACCCGTGGAACGCGACGACGCTGGAGTGGCAGACGCCCTCGCCGCCCCAGCACGGCAACTGGGAGGAGATCCCGGTCGTCTACCACGGTCCGCACGAGTACAGCCACCCGGATGTGGAGGACAAGGACTGGCTGGCGCAGAACGAACGGCCGGATGTCGTGAGCCCGGCCGCCGGCAGCCACTAATCGCATAGAAGGGAACTGACGAGATGGCACACGCCGCGACCGCAGGCCGGGTCCCCGAGAGAGGACTCGATGTCTACACCCAGAAGGTGGGCATGTGGGTGTTTCTGTGCTCGGAGGTGATGTTCTTCGCGGGCCTCATCGGCTCGTACGTCGTGCTCCGGTTCGGGGCCGCCGACACGTGGGCGGAACCCGGCGACGTATTGAACGTTCCGGTGACCGCGTTCAATACCTTCCTCCTCATCTGCAGTTCCGTGACGATGGTGAAGGCGTTCGCGGCCGCGCAGGCGGGGGATCAGAAGGGAATCAGGACCTGGCTCCTGTCGACGACCCTCCTCGGGGCCACCTTCCTCGGCGTGCAGGTGTACGAGTACACGGAACTCGTGCTGCACGCCTCCTGGGAAGGCAGCCACGGGTTCACGCCCGCCGCGGGACTGTACGGAGCCACCTTCTTCACGATGACGGGCTTCCACGGTTTCCACGTCCTGCTCGGCGTGATCTGCCTCGCGTGGGCCACGATCCGCGCCTACAAGGGGCACTGGGGGGCGGACAACACGCACGGGATCGAAGTGCTCGGCCTCTACTGGCACTTCGTCGACCTCGTGTGGATCATCCTGTTCACGATCGTATACCTGATCTAGCCGCGCCGGGGCGGTGGGCGCCGAGAGCTACGGAGCGAACGAATGAGTGAAGCCGGAGGACACGCGGCGAGCGCCGCGGACGACCATGCGCACGAGCATCCGAAGTACATGCTCATCTGGCTGTACCTGTTCATCCTCACGGTCGCGGAGGTGTTCGTCGCGTTCCTGGCGATACCGAAGTGGATGATCGTGGTGTCGCTGCTCGTCATGGCCGTCTGGAAGGCGCTGCTGGTCGCGCTCTACTACATGCACCTGAAGTTCGAACCCAACCGCCTGCGGCTCGTGGCGCTGGCGCCGCTGCCGGCGGTGGCCATCATGATCATCGCGATCATGATGGAGTACGTGTAGCGCCGACGCCGCCGTGGAAGCCGGAAGTCTGCTGAAGGCCCGCGGGATGCCGCTCGGCGGGATCTCGAGACGGGTCCACTCGATTCGCGGGACGCTTCCGTCGTACCTCGAGCTCACGAAGCCGCGCATCACGGCGCTCGTCGTCGCGACCGCGGCGGCCGGCTTCCTCCTCGGCGCGGCCAGCTTCGATTTCATTCTGTTCGCGCACGCCATGGCCGGCGTGGCGCTCGTCGCCTCCGGGACGAGTGCGATGAACCAGGTGCTGGAGCGGGATGTGGACGCGCTCATGGGCCGAACGCGCGCGCGTCCCCTGCCTGCCGGCCGGATCGCGACGCTCCCGGCGGCCGTCGTCTCCGGGATCCTGGCCGCGGCGGGGATCGCGTGGCTGTGGATCGCGGTCAATCCGATCACCGCGGGCCTCGCGCTCGCCACCTTCATCTCCTACGACTTCGTCTACACGCCGCTCAAGCGGGTGCATTCGCTTTCCACCGTCGTGGGGGCGGTGCCCGGCGCGCTGCCGATCCTCGGCGGCTGGACCGCCGCGACCGGGCAGCTCGCGCCCGGCGGCTGGGCTCTGTTCGCGATCCTCTTCCTCTGGCAGTTGCCGCACTTTCTCGCCTTGGCGTGGCTGCTCCGCGACGACTACCGGGCGGCGGGGCTGCGCATGCTCTCCGTCGGTGACTTCGAGGGTCGGCAGACGCGTCACCAGGCGCTGCTCTACGCGCTGACCCTCATTCCGGTGAGCCTGCTGCCGAGCGTCCTCGGCCTCACGGGCGTCGTCTACTTCGCGGTCGCCCTCGCCCTCGGGGCTTTCTTCCTGTGGACCGCGTTCCGGTTTGCCCGCTCCGCGACGCCGGCGAGCGCCCGAGGTTTGTTCCGGGCCTCGATCCTGTATCTTCCATTGCTCATGGCGGTCCTCGTCCTCGACAAGCTGTAGCAGCCGTGCTGAACACTTTCGCCGCCCTCGCGGCGGCCCCGCAGATGCAGCATACGCCGGACGAACAGGCGGGATACGTCCTGATGTTCGTCTTCATGGCGGCGATGCCCTACCTGCTTCTGGTCGTGATCGGAGGCGGGATCTTCCGGGCGCGCCGCCGGCAGCGCCAGCAGGAGGTCGAGAGAGCCCTGGAAGAGCAGCGCGAATGGGAGGCGGCCCGCGCGGCCGACGCGGACTCCGCGTGCTGACGCCATGCTGACGCTGAGGCGCAGGATCCGGGCCGGGCTCGTCGGAGGGCTGCTGGGCGGTTTCGTCCTCGCCGTGCTCTTCTACTTCTACGACCTCGGGCAGGGGACCCCGCTCCAGACTCCCGCCTTCCTCTGGGGGGCGATCATCAGCCGCGCCGAGGTCGAGGCCACGACCGGGATTATCGTGGGCTTCACTTTCATCCACTTTACCGTCTGGGCCGGACTCGGGATGCTGGCCGCGGCGCTCGTCCAGTGGGCGGGCCTCCCCCGAAACGTGTTCATCGGCGCGCTGTACGGGCTCTTCGTGTGCTCGCTCGCGTTCTACATCGGCCTCATCCGGGCGCCGTCCGGACTCGTGATGTCCGCGCCGGGATGGCCCGCCGTCTTCTTCGGGAACGCGCTCGCCGGGGTCGTGATGTTCACCCACATGCACTGGGTGAGTTCCGAACCCGGCATCGTGGGGATGATGAATTTCCTCCAGACGCACCGGGTGACGCGGCACGGCATCTACGCGGGGCTCCTCGGCGCCCTCGTCGTCGCACTCTGGTTCCTCATCATCGACACCATGCTCCGGCAACCCCTCTATACGCCGGCGGCGCTGGCCACGGTGCTCTTCCGCGGCGCCCCCACGCCGGCCGCGGTCGAGATCTCCTTCGCGCCGATCCTCGGTTACACGCTCGCCCACTTCGCGTTCTTCGTGTTGTTCGGCGTCGCGGTCTCCGGCCTCGCGAGACAGGTGTCCAGGTTCCCGCCGCTTGCCCTCGGCATCATCGTGCTGTTCATCGTCTTCGAGGTCTTCTTCGTCGCCATGGTCGCGATGCTGGGCGGCTGGATTCTCGAGGAACTCGCCTGGTGGTCGATTCTCGTCGGCAACATCCTCGCGGCGCTCGTCATGGGCGGATACCTGTGGAAGGTCTACCCGGAGTTCGCGGAAAGTCTCGCGGCGGAGAGTCTTTGGGCGGATTGAGCCCGCCTCCGGTGCTCGTCGCCACGCGCAGCGCCCACAAACTCCGCGAAATCCGCGGCCTTCTCGCCGACCTTCCGGTCCGGCTGCTGGGCCCGGAGGATCTCGGTCTTCCGGAGCACGAGGAAGAGGAAGACCTCGAACCCTTCGATACCTTCGCGCGCAACGCCCTGTCGAAGGCGAAGTACTTTCACCGCCGGTCCGGCCTACCCGTGCTCGCGGATGATTCCGGCCTCTGCGTGGACGCCCTCGGGGGCGGCCCGGGCGTTAGGAGCCGGCGCTTCGCTCCGCCGGAGCTGGTCGCGCGCCGGGGGCGGGACGAAGCGAACAATCGCTGGCTGCTCGAGCAACTGGAAAGCGTCGGGGAGGACCGCCGCGGGGCCCACTACCGCTGCGCGGTCGCGCTCACGGACGATCTGCGCCACGAAGTGGTGGAGGGCATCGTGCGCGGCCGAATCGCGCGCCGGCCGGGCGGCGCGGGAGGCTTCGGCTACGACCCGCTCTTCGTGCCGGAGGGCCACGACCGCACGTACGCGGAGCTGCCGGCCGCGGTGAAGACGGCGACGAGCCATCGAGCGAAGGCGGTCCGGCGGGCCAGGGGATGGATCGAAAGGGAAGTCCTGCGGAGCCGGGGCAGCGCGCCGTGAGCGGGCAGGCCGAGTCTGGCGGAGCCGCCTTTTCTCCGCGACGTTCCCCACGCGCAGATCGTGCAGTCCATCATCCGCGAATGGTGACCTTGAGAACGCGTACGTTCAATCGGGGCGGCCGGATTTGAACCGGCGACCCCCTGCTCCCAAAGCAGGTGCGCTACCGGACTGCGCCACGCCCCGAAGTCCCGAAAGATGGGCCGTCCGGGAGGTCGAAGCCACCCCGTCGAAGGAGAAGACGTGAGGCTCGGCGGGGTCTTCGCGCGGAGGGCCGGGGCGGGGAAGCTGCTCGCCATGATGGGGTTGGCGGCGCTCGTCCTCTTCGTCATCGGGATCCTGCGTCCCCTGCGCAGCGCCTTCGCTCTCTCGGGACTCGCCGCGGGCGATTTCTACCAGGTCTACTTCATCAGCGCGGCCGTGGTGGTCGTCGCTCCGTTCTACAACTACCTGTCGGACCGCATCTCCTGGCGCCGCCTCATCCCGCTTACGGCGGCGTTCTTCGCCCTGAGCATGGTCGCCTTCCGCCTCATCTACCAACCGGGGGCGGCGTGGTTCGGGCTCGTCTTTTACGGGTGGTACGACGTGTTGGCGGCCTCGCTCGTCACGCACTTCTACATCGCGACGCAGGTCTTCTACAACGCGCGCGATGCGAAGCGCGCCTATCCGATCGTCATCGCCTCGGGTTCGGCCGGGGCCACGCTCGGAGCGCTCCTCACGACCGTATTCACCTCCGGAGGGGGACCGTCGGAGAACCTGCTTCTCGTGGCGGGCGCCGCGCTCCTCGTGCTGTCCGGCGGCCTCGTCCTCGTCTGGTCGCGGGAGCCCCCGGCGCCGCCGCCGGAGTACGCGCACGCGGACGATCCCGAACTCCAGCGCAGCGACCTGCGGCGCATGGCGGCGAACCCGCAGGTGCGGCTCATCGCGGCCACGGTGCTCCTGACGATCGTCGTCAAGCAGTTCATCGACTACCAGTACAACACGCTCACGCGCGAGGTCTTCGCCGACCTGGGCGCGATCGCGGGCTTCCTGGCCTTCGTGGATGTCCTCACGCAATGGCTCCCGATCGTCGTCCTCCTCGCGCTGCGTCCGGTCCTGCGCCGCTGGGGCGCCGGGGTCGCCGTCATCATCTTCCCCGTGGCCGTGATCCTCGCAACCGGGGCGCTCGCGGCCGCCGTGTGGCTCTCGGCCGCCGCGCTCGCCGTCGCCGTCGGGGCCCGGACGACGGAGAAGACGTTCCGCTATTCCGCCGAGCGCACGGGCCGCGAGATCCTCTATGTCCCCGTCCCGGATGACATCAAGCTCAAGGCGAAGTCGTACATCGACGTGGCGGTGGAGAAGGGGTTGGGGAAGGCGCTTTCCGGGGTGCTCATCGCGATCCCCTCCCTCGCTCTCGCCGGCCTGACGATCACGGGCCGGCTCATCATCCTCGGGGTCGTCGGCGTCGGTCTGGCGGGCGTCCTGCTGCTCGCCTTCCTCAGAGTGCGAAAGTCGTACGTGACGAGCCTGGCTCAATCCTTCGAGGGCCGCTTCGCGAGCCTGCGCGGGACCTTCGTGTCGATGGCCGACGTGGGTGCGCTGGCGCTCGCGCGCGACGCCCTCCGGGATGAGCGGCCGCTGAAGGTCGCGTTCGCCTTCGACTTGCTGCGCGGCGCCACGCCGGAGGACATCGAGGCGCTCTCGCCGGAACTGTACGGCCTCCTCGAGCACGAGAACCCCGGCCTCCGGGCGCGGGCGCTGCGATCGCTTGCCCGGGCCCCCGGCCTCTCGAACGAGGAGGCGGTGCGGGCCCGGCTCGAGGATCCGGATTCGGCCGTGCGGCGCGCCGCCGCCCGGCTCCTCGCCCTGAAGGCGGCGCCGCGCGCCCGCGATGTGCTCATCCCCCTCCTCGACTCGGAGTCGACGAACGCCCGCTCCGCCGCGTTCGACTGCCTCTTCAGCGACTTCGGCGCCAGCCGGGCCGAACGCATCGCGACCCCCCGTTTCGAACACCTGCTGCGGGAACATGAAAAGGGAGCGCTCGAAGGGTCCGGCGCCCGAGAGTTGGCGATAGCGGCGGGCCTCGTTCCCGGCCACCCCGCGGTGGAGGGCATTCTGCTCGAACTCGTCGCCCATCCCCGCGATGATGTCGCGGCGGCGGCCGTGCGGAGCGCATCGCGGCTCCCCCGGCCGGCCCTCGTGCGGGCGGCCATCGCGTCTCTCGCCATCCCCCGGACCCGGAGCGCGGCACGCGACGGCCTCGCGGGGCGGGGCGAAGAGATCGTCACCCCTCTGCTTGCCGCACTTTCCGACCCGGCCGCCGACCCCTGGGTACGCCGGGGCGTCGCGAGCGTACTCGGCGAGATCGCGACCCCCGCGACGATCGACGCCCTCGTCACGTCCTATCTGTTGCCGGAAACCGAACAGGCGCTCGACGACCAGGCCCTCGTATCGCTCCACCGGCTGCGCACGCGGCACGAGCACCTCACTTTTCCGGCGGAGAGGGTACTCGAGGCCGTGGAGCGCGAGGTGCAGGCGTCCCTGCGCTACGCTCGCGGCGCCGCCGCACTCGAGGGTGTGCCGGAATCGATGCCCCGGACGCTGCTCCTCCGAGCGCTTGACGAGGCGAGGCGGGATCGGCGGGCGAGTGTCTTTCGGTGGCTGGGGCTCGTATATCCCGAGCAGCCGATGAGGCGCAGCTACCTGGCCCTCGAGAGCGGGCGGCCGCGCCGCCGCGCGAACGCCCTGGAGTGGATCGAGACCACGGTCGGACACCGCACCTTCTCCGACCTCAGGCCGGTGCTCGCCGAGGAGGCCCCGGCGGAGCCTTCGCGCGAGCCGGGAGAGGTCCTGCGGGAGCTGTGGGACGATGAGGACGCCTGGATCGCGAGGTGTGCGCTCCGGACCTCCTTCGAAATCGACCGCGACGCGATGGGAGGGGCCCTCGGCGGTTTCGCGCCGGCGGAACCGGCGCTGGCGCTGGTGGCGCGACGCCTCGCGCGGCGGGCCGCGACCCCCGCGCGGGATCCGGGAGACGAACGAGACGAGGAAGAGATGGAACTGATCGAAAAAGTGTTTCGCCTGCAGAGCGTGGACCTCCTCTCGGGCGTGAAGAGTCGGCAACTCGCGCTCATCGCCTCCATCGCGAGGGAGGTCGAGGTGCGGCCGGATGCCGTGTTCATCCGCAGGGGGGAGCCCACGGACGCCCTCTACCTCGTGATCCACGGCGAAGTCTCGCTCGAGGGGGCGGCGGGGGAGGGATCGATTTCCATTACGGATGGAGAGGCGTTCGGGACGTGGGCGTTGATCGACGAACACCCCAGTCTCGTCGAAGCGCACGCCGTCGAGTCCACCCGCGTGCTGCGCATCACCAGGGAGGACTTTCGCGACCTTCTCATCGACCACCCCGAACTCGGCCTCGACCTCCTGCACGGGCTCGCGAGTCGCGTTCGCGGCCTGGCGATGACATGATCCGGCATGGATGAGATCAGACCGGACGCCGGCACCGTGATGGTCGTCGATGACGAGGACATGGTCGTCGACGCCATCCAGGGGTTCCTGGAGCTGGAGACGGACCACCTGGTGCGCCCCTTCACGTCCGCGCGCGCCGCCCTCGCCCACCTCGAGAAGGAACCCGTCCACGCGATCGTGGCCGACCTCATGATGCCCGACCTGGACGGAGTGCAGTTCCTTACGCGCGCTCGCGGGATCCGGCCGGAGGCGACCCGGATCCTGCTCACCGGCTACGCCGACAAGGAGAACGCCATCCTGGCCATCAACGAGGCCGGGCTCTACCAGTACCTTGAGAAGCCGTGGGACAACGACGCGCTCGCCTTCGCCATCCGCAACGGAGTCGAGCGAAGCCTGCTCTTCAGCGAGCTGACCGAACGCATGGCCGAACTCGAGGCGGCGCACGACGAACTCGCCGGACTCCGGCAGCGATGGATCCAGGCCTTCCTTTGAGCGAGCCGGGACTGGGGCCGACCGCCCGGGAGATCACGCAGGCCCGCCTCGCGACGCTGGGTACGCTGGTCGCCGGGATCGCGCACGAACTCAACACTCCGCTGGGAGCGCTGAACAGCAACCACCACGTCATCGAGCGGGCGCTCCTGAAGCTCGGGGACATCCTCGAGGATGAAGTCGTCACGCCGGACGAACTCGATGAAGTCCGTCGCGTCGTGCGCGCCACCGAGTCGGTGCTGCGAACCAACGGTATCGCCGTGGAACGCATGGTGAACCTCGTACAGAACCTGAAGAATTTCGGCCGGCCCACGACCTCCGAGCCTCGTCCCGTGGAGCTTCACGAAGGGATCGAGGGCACGCTGGCGCTTCTGGGGCACGAATTGAGAAAGGTCGAGGTCGTGCGCGACTTCGGCGATCTGCCGCTCGTGGTGTGCCATCCGAACCGGATCAACCAGGTGTTCATGAACCTCGTGCACAACGCGGCCCAGGCCATGGATGGCGGCGTACTCACGATCGGGACGCGCGTGGAAGGGGACCGCGCGCGCGTCCGCATCGCCGACACGGGCCGGGGCATCCCGAGCGACGTCATCGGGGAGATCTTCGAACCCGGATTCACGACCAAGGGCGAGCGGATCGGGATGGGGCTGGGTCTCGCGATCACACTCCAGATCGTACACCAGCACGGAGGGGACATCTCGGTCGAGAGCGAACCGGGACGGGGGACGACGTTCGACGTACACCTGCCGCTTCGGCAGCCCACGGGTCCCGCCCGGAAGGAGGCTGCGGAATGATGCGATGCGCCGATCTGTTCCGCGCAGTGCTCTTCGTCGCGGGGGCGGCCGCCGCGGCGGCGCCGGCGACGGCCCAGGACGCGAACTTTCTCCTCCCCATCGCCGAGATCGACAGGATCCTCCGCGAAGGGGAAATCCAGGTCCTCGACGTACAGCCGTCCCGCGGCCTTCCCGGCGAGCGCACCTACCGCGTGACGCTGCAATCCGGCGACCATGTGCTCCAGGTCAAGTACGCTCCGGCCGGCGAGGGGGCGGACGAGTTCAACAACCGGCCCCGCTACGAACTGGCGGCCCACGACGTCCAGCTGCTCTTCCTCGACGAGCGGGAACGGGTCGTCCCTCCGACCGCGATCCGCGCCTTCCCCATCGACGCCGTCCGGGCCACGGTCGCCCGGACGGGGGATGCCGCCAACCCTCCGGAACGGACGTTCGACGAGTGGCCGATGACGCTCGTCGCGCTCCAGTACTGGATGTTCAACGTCGATCTTCCCGACGATCTGCCCGACGACGACCGGCTCGAGGAGGACGAGGTCTACGAGCGTCTGCTCGGGAACTTCAACCTCCTCACCTACGTCATCGGCCACAGCGATTCGAACCGTGGGAACTTCGTGCAGTCGATGGATCCCGAGTGGCCCCGCGTGTTCAGCGTCGACAACGGCGTGGCGTTCGCGAGCGAGGAGAGCGACCGCGGCACGCGGTGGCGCGATCTGCGCCTCGACCGCTACCCGGCCTCCGCCATCGACCGGCTGCGCGACGTCTCGCTCGAGGGGTTGCAGGCGCAACTCGGGGTCCTCGTCCAGTTCGAGCTGCGGGACGGGAACTTCGTGGAGGTGGAGCCGACGGAGAATCTCGATCCCGGCCGCGGGGTTCGGAGCGATGGCGAACGGATTCAGCTCGGACTCACGGAGTCGGAGATCCGGGCCATGCACCGGCGCATCGTCCGCCTCATCGAGTGGGTGGACGAAGGCCGTTACGAGTTGCTCCCCTGAAGCTCCCCCGTCGGGTGTCCGGTCTCCTGTACTGTGCCGTCGCCGTCGCGGGGGTGGGGTGGACCGGCGCCTCCGCGCCCGCTTCCGGCGACGGGCCGCGACGGGCCGGGGCTCGCCCGCCAACGGGACAGGCCGGTTTGCGCCTGGCGGGGGAATACGGGCTCTACGTCGGGGTCACCGGACGCGGCCTCGACATGCGCTGGATTACTGAGGAGGTGCGGTCCGGGCGGGTCCGGGCGATCGTGGATGGACGCGTGGTCGATGAGCAAAGGACGGACCGCGGGTACGCACACGCGGCTCGGCTGCGGGTCCGGGCGCCCGAAATCACGCTCGAATACGGGGCGGAACAGCCGGACGATGCCGGGGGGGCCACGGCCCTGCACCGGACCCGGATCTGGATGGAGCCTCCCTCGCCGGAAGTCGACCTCGGCGGGCACGACTCCGTGTTCGTGTTCGGGGATGTGCACGGCGAGTTCGACCGCGTCGTCTCGCTGCTCGGGGTGGCCGGTCTGATCGACGCGGAACTGCGCTGGACGGGTGGCCGCGCCGCGGTCGCCTTTCTCGGAGACCTGTTCGACCGGGGGGAAGACGTGACCCGTCTCCTCTGGTTCATCTACGGCCTGGAACGGGAGGCGCACGCGGCCGGCGGCCGGGTCATCACGCTCCTCGGCAACCATGAAGCGATGGTCCTGTCCGGCGACCTGCGCTACGTGGCCCCGAAGGAACAATCGATCGGCGACTGGCACGGCATGTCCTACGAGGAGCTGTTCGATCCTGACACGTCCGTCCTCGGACGCTGGATCGCCGCCAAGCCGGGGCTGGTTCGACTGGAGGATCTGCTGTTCGCGCACGGGGGCGTGAGTCCGGCATACGTCGACATCTCGCTCGAGGAGTATCAGGACACCCTGGAGACTTTCATCGCGGAGCCGCTGTTCACGAGATGGCGGGACGCGGCGTTCCTCGAGGAATTCGCGCGCGAAACCCGGCTCGATTCGGCCCAGATCTACCGCCGGTACGACTTCTTCTTCGGATCGGAGAGCGTGCTCTGGTATCGGGACCTCGTGCTCGCCGACACGCTCGGGGGCCACCTCGACGCCGTCCTGGAGCGTTTCGATGCCGCCATTCACGTCGTCGGACACACGCCCGTGCGCACGATCCGGGAGAGCTACGCCGGAAAGCTGATTGCCGCAGACCTGCTCGACGCCGCGACGGAGATGCTGCGCCTCGTCCGCCGGCAGGAGGGCGGCTGGAACCGTGCGGTCATCGGGTTGGATGGGGGCGCCGCCCCGCTCGATGCCGTCGTGGATCCCGGCGCCTGACTTCGGGCGCCGCAAAGCCGCCTAGGCTCCCCGGAGACCGCCGTGTCGGATCTCACCCGCGATTACGGTCGCGACGCACGCGTTGGGGCGCAGGTGGTAAAGCCAGTGTTCCACGTCCGGGGCATCGATGACCGCGAAATCCGCCGCGGCTCCCGGCTCCAGCGACCCCGCTTCGCCTTCGCGGCCGAGGGCCCGGGCCGCGTAGCGCGTCGCCCCCTTGAGCACTTCGGCGGGCGCCATCCGCTGTCGCGTGCACGCGAGCGTCATAGCGAAGGGAAGGTGATAGGATGGGGCCGTGCCGGGGTTGAAATCGCTGGCCACGGCCACCGCGACGCCCCCGTCGATGAGGGCCCGGGCCGGAGGCGGAGCCTGGTTCAGGTAGAGGCTGGCGAGAGGAAGGGTGACCCCGACGACGCCGGCCGCCGCGAGCGCGTCGATCCCGGCCTCCGACACGTACTCCAGGTGGTCCGCCGAGGCGGCCCCGAGAGACGCCGCGAGTTCGGCACCGCCACCACCGGTGAGCTGATCCACATGGAGTTTCGGGCGTAACCCGAGTTCGGATCCCCGTTCACAGATCCGCCGCGCCTCGGCGGCGGAGAAGGCCGAATCCTCGACGAACACATCGCAGAAATCCGCCAGCCCCTCCTCGGCCACTGCCGGCAGGATCTCCTCGGTGGTGAGTCGGACGTAGCCCGCCCGGTCCCCGGCCCATTCCGGCGGGACGACGTGCGCGGCGAGGCACGTCGCGACGATCCGCGCAGGTCCCATCTCATCGAGTCGCCGGTACACCCGCAGGAGTCGGAGTTCCGTCTCGAGGTCCAGCCCGTACCCGCTCTTCGCCTCGACCGTCGTGATCCCGAGCGAGACCATCCCGGACAGGAACGCGCGCGAGCGGTCGAGGAGCGCATCCTCGTCGAGTGCGCGGGTCGCCCGCACCGTCGATTTGATCCCGCCTCCGGCGGCGGCGATCTCCAGGTAGTCCCGACCTTGGATGCGGTCCGCGAACTCGCCCGCTCGCCAGCCGCCGAAGGCGAGGTGCGTATGGGCATCCACGAGCCCCGGGATGACGAAGCGCCCTGCGGCATCCCACTCGGCCTCATGCCGATACTCCGGGGGAAGCGCCGCGGCCGGCCCGGTCCAGCGCACGACCCCGTCCCGCCACACGAGCGCCGCATCCCGGATGAGCCCGATGTCGTCCTGGCCGACAGGGTTCGCGCAGGTGGCGAGACAGCCGATGTTCGTGAGGCGCGGCATCGCGGCGAGCCGGCGGCTATTCGAGCATGGGAAGGTCGACGCCGCGCTCGCGGGCGGTGCGGATCGCTTCCGGATACCCCGCGTCCGCGTGTCGCATGACTCCGGTCCCCGGATCCGCCGTGAGCACGCGCTCCAGCCGTCGGCTGCCGGATGCCGTCCCGTCGGCCACGCACACCATGCCCGCGTGCGTGGAGTACCCGATGCCGACGCCGCCCCCGTTGTGAATCGAGACCCAGCTCGCCCCGCAGGCGGTGTTGAGCATCGCATTCAGCAGCGGCCAGTCCGCGATCGCGTCGGAACCGTCCCGCATTCCCTCGGTCTCCCGGTTCGGCGAAGCCACGGAGCCGGTGTCGAGGTGGTCGCGCCCGATCACGATGGGCGCCCGCACCCGTCCGGTCTTCACGAGCCAGTTGAAGCGCTCGCCCATTTCCGCGCGTTCGCCGTACTCGAGCCAGCAGATGCGGGAGGGGAGACCCTGGAAGCGCACCCGCTCGCGCGCCTGGCGGATCCAGCGGCCCAGCGCCTCCTTCTCCGGGAACGTCTCGAGGACCGCCGCGTCCGTCGCCGCGATGTCCTCCGGATCGCCGGAGAGGGCGGCCCAGCGGAAGGGGCCCGCGCCCCGGCAGAAAAGGGGTCGAATGAAGGCCGGCACGAAGCCGGGAATGTCGAAGGCCTCCGCCATCCCGCGCAGGTCGGCCACCTGGCCGCGGAGGTTGTTCCCGTAGTCGAACGCGATCGCGCCTCGCGCCCGGAGCGCGAGCATGGCCGACACGTGCGTCACCATCGAATCGAGTACCCGCTCGACGTATGCGTCCGGGTCGGAGAGGCTCAGCGCCTCGGCCTCTTCCACGGACAGGCCCGCGGGGATGTAGCCGAGACGGAGGTCGTGCGCCGAGGTCTGATCCGTGAGCACGTCGGGCACGACGCCGCGCTCCGCGAGCGCGGGCAGGACTTCGGCGATGTTCCCGAGCAGGGCCACCGAGAGCGCCTCCCCCCGGTCCATGGCGGCGGAGAGCAACTCCAGCGCCTCGTCGAGATCCGTCGTCATGCGGTCGCAGTAGCCCGTGTCGAGGCGCCGGCGAATGCGGTCCTCCCGGACCTCGACCCCGAGGAAGGCCCCCCCGTTCATCGTCGCGGCGAGCGGCTGGGCGCCCCCCATCCCCCCCAACCCGGCGGTCACCACGAGCCGCCCCGCCAGAGAGCCCCCGAAGTGCTGCCGCGCGATTTCCGCGAACGTCTCGTAGGTCCCCTGGAGGATCCCCTGCGTGCCGATGTAGATCCACGAACCCGCGGTCATCTGCCCGTACATCGTGAGTCCCAGGGCATCGAGACGCCGGAACTCGTCGATATCCCCCCAGCGGGGGACGAGGTGGGCGTTCGCGATGAGCACGCGCGGCGCTTCGTCGTGGGTGCGGAACACGCCGACCGGCTTCCCGCTCTGGACGAGCAGGGTTTCGTCGTTATCCAGCCGGCGCAGCGTTTCCACGATCTTCGCGTACGCGGCCCAGTCACGCGCCGCCTTGCCCGCGCCCCCGTACACGACGAGGTCTCCGGGGCGCTCCGCCACGTCCGGGTCGAGGTTGTTCATCAGCATCCGGAGGGCCGCCTCCTGGTGCCATCCCTTGCAGGAAAGCGTCGTTCCCCTCGGCGCCTGGATCGGTCCGGTCGGTTTCATCCCTTTCCTCCCTCTCCGCTGTCCCGGGTCCGCGGCAACTCCAATATCTGGTCCGGGGCGAGATCCGCGTCCAGTCGCGAGAGGTCGAGGCCGCGGATCGCCTCCGCAGGCACCGGACCGATGAACTCGCAACCCGCCAGCGCCACACCCTCCGCCCGCGCGCCTTCGGCGACGCGCTCGTACGCCGTGCGAACCCCGGTCACGGCGTAGCGGGTCAGGTTCATGGACACCTGCGTCAATCCCCTCCGCCGCAGCGGGATTCCGAGTGCGCGGACGCACGGCAGCCCGCCGCCCGATTCCCGGATCGCCGCGGCGATGCGGCGAGCGGGTCCCGGCTGTGTCGTGTCGAGGTTCACGTTGAAGCGCACGAGGGCCTCTCGCACCCCGACGACGACGGCGCCGAGCGACGGATGGGGGGCCGGAGGACCGAGATCCGGCCTCCATCCGGGGTGTGACAACTTCCCGGCCAGACCCTCGAACTGCCCGGACCGGATGCCGGGAAGGGAAGTCCGGTCCGGGTTCGTCGCGGCCCGTTCGTAAAGGAAGACCGGGACCGAGCGCGCCGCCGCCCACTCGCCGAAGGAGCGGGACGCCCGGAGCGCCTCGGCCTCGGGACACCGCGGGCCGCGCACGAAGGGGACGACATCCAGTGCGCCGATCCGCGGGTGCTCGCCCCGGTGCCGCCGCAGATCGACTTCGGCGTACACGGCCGCCGCGAGCGCGGACGTCGCGCGGACCACGGCTTCGGGAGCCCCCCGGTAGGCGAGCACCATGCGATGGTGGTCCGGGTCGGCCGATCTGTGGAGGAGTTCGACGCCGCGAGTTTCATCGACGGCGGCCGCGAAGCGGGCCATCCTGCGCGGGTCGCGCCCCTCGCTCACGTTGGGCTCGCAGAGGAGCCACCCGGGGTTCAGCGTGGCGCGGGAGACCAGAGATCGCCCAGGGCGCGGCGGGCCGCCCGTTCCAGCGTCCCGTCGTCGATGACCGCCTCCAGGCGCGCGACATCCGCTGCCAGGGAGCGGTCCGCGATCACCGGGGGGACGCATTCGCGCACGGTGTCGTATACGGCCCGCGTACCGGGGCCCAGTCGATCCGGGCCCTCGGGGCGGCGGAGGTAGACGCCCTGGGCGGCGCTGAGCAACTCGATCGCGAGCACCGTGCGCGTGTTGTCGAGGATCTCGCGCGTGTGGCGGGCCGCATTCGCTCCCATGCTCACGTGGTCCTCCTGGTTCGCGCTCGTCGGAATCGAGTCGACGGAGTCCGGATGCGCGAGCGTCTTGTTGTCGGACACGAGTGCGGCCCCCGTGTACTGGAGCGACATCAGGCCGCCGTGCAGCCCCGGAGACTCCACGAGCATGGCGGGAAGCCCCGCGGAAAGTTCCGGCGTCAGCATGCGGAACACGCGGCGATCCGACAGGCTCGCCACGTCCGCAAGCGCGATCCCCAGTGTGTCGAGCCACAGCGCCGGCCCCGCGCCGTGGAAATTGCCGCCCGACACGACGGCGCCCGGATCCTGTCCGTCGGCGGGGAACACCAGCGGATTGTCCGACACCGCGTTGAGCGATGCTTCCACCCGCCCCCACAGGAACCCGACCATGTCGTGCACCGGCCCGATGACCTGGGGCGTGCAGCGCAGGCTGTAGGCGTCCTGTACCCGGTCGGCGTCCGCATCGATGAGTCCGCTCCCGGAGAGGAGCGCCCTGAGCCGCGCCGCGGTTCCGATCTGCCCCGGCTGGTTGTTCGCCTCGTGCAGCGCCGGGTTCAGCGCGGCGGAACGGGCCAGCAACGCCTCGAAGCTCAGCGCCGCCGCCAACTCCGCGTGCAGGAGCAGGCGGCGGGCGTCGTGGAGTTGCAGCGCCGCGCCCGCGACCATCATCGTGGTCCCGTTCGTCAACGCCAGCCCTTCCTTGGCCTGCAGGCCCGGGCGGGAGATCCCGGCGGCGGCCATCGCGCTCGCCCCGTCCATGCGTCGGCCTTCGAACCAGGCTTCGCCGCTGAACGCCGTTGAATCCTCGCCCCCGTCGGCGCCCTGGTCCGGCCCGGGGGCGCGGGTCGCGACGGCGGCCATGTGTGCGAGGGGGGCGAGGTCCCCGCTCGCCCCGAGCGAGCCCTTGCCGGGAACCACCGGCGTGACGCCCCGGTTCAGCATCCGGACCAGCGTGTCGATGATCACCGGGCGCACCCCCGACGCGCCCAGTGCCAGCGAGTTCGCCCGGACGAGCAGCATCGCCCGCACCCAGTCCTCGGGCAGCGGCGGACCCGTCCCCGCCGCGCACTTGAGGATCAGGTTCCACGACAGCCGGGCCGCATCCGCCGCCGCGATGCGGGTTCCGGAAAGCGCCCCGTAGCCTGTGGTGATCCCGTAGATCCGGGCCCCGGGCCGAGCCAGCGCCTCCACCACCGTGTTCCGGCTCGCCTCCACCCGCTCGCGCGCGTCCCCGTCCAGTGCCGAGACGGTCGACGCTTCGCGCGCCACCGCGACGACATCGGAAACCGTGAGCTTTTCCGAGAGCGTGACGGGAGGCGGCAGCCCGCTCACGGGGTGGCCTCGGAGGAGAGCAGGGTCTCGTACTCCGTTTCGGGCATCCGCTTTCCGACCAGAAAGGGACCGAACTCCGCGTAGTCGGCGCTCGCCGCGTCGTAGCGCATCTCGCTGATGATGGCCTTGAATTCGAGCGGATCCCCCGCCCACAGCGTCACGGCCCACTCCCAGTCGTCCAGGCCCATCGATCCGCTGATGACCTGGGAAATCCTGCCCGCGAAGCGCCGTCCCAACCTGCCGTGCGCCGCCATCAACTCCGCCCGCTCCTCCAGCGAAAGCCGGTACCAGTTCTGTCCCGGGTTGCGTCGCTTGTCCATCGGGTAGTAGCAGACGTACGGCATGTGCTCTGGCTGTCTCGGCTCGAGCCGGCGCCGCACGTATCCCTTCCCGCGCTCCTCCGCGAGGGCGTCCGTCAGGGCCGCGTCCCACGCTTCGCGGTCCCCCGGATCGATCCTCCCGGAAAGCTCCCGGGTCAGGGAATAGAGACCCAGTTCCACCACGGACAGGTACTCCTCGCGGACAAGCGCGTGATCGCCCCAGGCGGAGAGCTTCAGTTCACGCACCGCTTCAACGAGCCGGTCGAACGTGTCCCGGAAATGGAGGATGAGAAAATCGATCCCGCCCCCCGTCACGCGGTAGACCCCGGACCAGCCCGGCTCCGATCCCCCGGACCACCTCTCCGCCAGCGCGGCGAAGCTCCTCAGCGCCGCCCGGGTTTCCGCCGGATCCGCACCCTTGAGGCCGGCCCAGTCGAGTTCGATCGACTGATGGAGGACATACCATCCCTCGAGGGAGGCGGGCGGGAGTTCGGAGGAATGCGGGAGCGGCCGGCTCGTCACTTGAAGGGGCCGGCCAGGCCCGGAAAACGGTACACGATCACCCCGCTGTCGGCGGCGTTGTCCACGTCCACGTGTCCCTTCACGACCATTTCCCGCAGGGCTTCCTCCACCTCATCGAAGCTCAGGCCCGAAGCGAGGACGCCCTGAGTCACCGTCAGAAGTCCGCCGTTCGCCTGCGCCGCCTTCAGCAGGATCTGCTGCTTGGTGTCCGCCGAAGCGAGCTGCCGTGACGGGGCGGAGGGTTCGGCGCCCTTGGCGAGGCGAGGGTGCGGCAGATACCCATCGCGGATGTTCGCCGTCCGCACGAGCCGCTTCATTCGGAAGAGGTCGAAGAACTGGCCGAAGCCAACGAGACCGAACGTCAGCAGCCAGATGATGCCCGTGAAGTACATCCCCAGATAGAAGCGGTGGATCCCGCACGCGCCGACGAGGGCGCAGCACCAGAGGGCGAAGCCGACCCCGTTCGTGTACCGGTCGCCGTCGTCCGGCGCCTGTTCCGCCGGCGGCTGGGGGGGAGCCGCGACGAGCGGCACAACGGCGTACGGAGGCACCGGGCCCTCGGGGCCGCCGCGGCCGGGTTCGTTGGGCTGTTCGGTCATCGCTCGTTCGTACGCGCCGATCACTCCGGAGGTTTCCTCGTTACGGAGAGGCACGTTACCACGGAGACCGCACCGCCGCACCCTGCCGAATCCCTCGTCCGCCCGGCGCGGGCGCGGGCGACTCGCAAGGGACGCGCCTTTCCTCTAGATTGTCGCGCTCGCGGCCCCGCGACGGGGCGCGAACGACGCGGTGGGCGTAGCTCAGGTGGTCAGAGCGCCAGGTTGTGGCCCTGGAGGTCGCGGGTTCGAATCCCGTCGCTCACCCCTCCGCATTTCGGTCGTTCCCCGGGGACGATCTCCGGACCCCTCGCGGAACATTGACAAGCCGCCCCCGGGTCGGTAGCCTTGGGGTCCTCGCGGGAGGGCATGCGCCCTTCCGCGATCGCTTTTTGACAAGAAGGTGTGAGTGACTTGTGGGCCCGATTGAGAGCCATGGGCATCACTTCTCGTGGCTCGATGGGAAACCAAAGTGATTTCCGAACGTGAAGCCCCGACGGTCTCGCGACCGGACGGGGTGCTCTGCGTTCAACCAGGTCTCGAGTGCGGACCGGCTTCGGCCGAACGCGCTCAAACCAAATTCTCATATGGAGAGTTTGATCCTGGCTCAGGACGAACGCTGGCGGCGTGCCTTACACATGCAAGTCGTGCGAGAACGGTTCCTTCGGGAACCTAGTAGAGCGGCGAACGGGTGAGTAATACGTGAGCGATCTGCCCGAAGGTGGGGGATACCCCAGGGAAACCTGGACCAATACCGCGTACAGCGTCGGGAGTGGGTGCCCGACGTGAAAGCCGGCCTCTTCTATGCTGGCGCCTTCGGATGAGCTCGCGGCCTATCAGCTTGTTGGTGGGGTAACGGCCTACCAAGGCTATGACGGGTAGCTGACGTGAGAGCGTGATCAGCCACATTGGGACTGAGACACGGCCCAGACTCCTACGGGAGGCAGCAGTGGGGAATATTGCGCAATGGGCGAAAGCTTGACGCAGCGACGCCGCGTGGGGGAGGAAGGCCCTAGGGTTGTAAACCCCTGTCAGGTGGGACGAACACCTTGTCGAATAATACCCGGCAGGACTGACGGTACCACCAGAGGAAGCTCCGGCTAACTCCGTGCCAGCAGCCGCGGTAATACGGGGGGAGCGAGCGTTGTTCGGAATTACTGGGCGTAAAGGGCGCGTAGGCGGCCTCGTAAGTCGGGTGTGAAATGCCGGGGCTCAACCCCGTGCACTGCACCCGATACTGCATGGCTAGAGAAAGGTAGAGGCGAGCGGAATTCCCGGTGTAGCGGTGGAATGCGTAGATATCGGGAAGAACATCTGCGGCGAAGGCGGCTCGCTGGGCCTTATCTGACGCTGAAGCGCGAAAGCGTGGGGAGCAAACAGGATTAGATACCCTGGTAGTCCACGCCGTAAACGCTGGGCACTAGGTGTCGGGAGGCTTGGTCCTTTCGGTGCCGCAGCTAACGCATTAAGTGCCCCGCCTGGGGATTACGGCCGCAAGGCTGAAACTCAAAGGAATTGACGGGGGCCCGCACAAGCGGTGGAGCATGTGGTTTAATTCGAAGCAACGCGAAGAACCTTACCTGGGCTTGACATGTCGGTGGTACTTCCCTGGAAACAGGGGGGGACCCTTCGGGGAGCCGTCACAGGTGCTGCATGGCTGTCGTCAGCTCGTGTCGTGAGATGTTGGGTTAAGTCCCGCAACGAGCGCAACCCTTGCCCGTAGTTGCCAGCGGATCATGCCGGGGACTCTACGGGGACTGCCGGTGATAAACCGGAGGAAGGTGGGGATGACGTCAAGTCATCATGGCCCTTATGTCCAGGGCGACACACGTGCTACAATGGCCGACACAAAGGGCAGCAATACCGCGAGGTGGAGCGAATCCCAAAAAGTCGGTCCAAGTTCGGATTGGAGTCTGCAACTCGACTCCATGAAGCCGGAATCGCTAGTAATCGTAGGTCAGCCATACTACGGTGAATACGTTCCCGGGCCTTGTACACACCGCCCGTCAAGCGATGGAAGCTGGGGGTACCCGAAGCCGGTGGCCTAACCTTCGGGAGGGAGCCGTCGAAGGTAAACTCAGTGACTGGCGCTAAGTCGTAACAAGGTAGCCGTAGGGGAACCTGCGGCTGGATCACCTCCTTTCTAGGGAGATGTCCTTTCGACGAGAAAGGCACACCTGGACCTCCCACAAGTCACTCATCTTCTTGTTCAACCTTCCGGCGCCATCGCCGGCCTGCTCCAACCCGTGGTTCGCCCATGACGTTCAGGGCCGGTTTCGTCGCCATCGTCGGACTTCCGAACGTCGGCAAGTCCACGCTGCTCAACGCGTTCCTCGGGGAGCGGCTCGCGGCCGTCACGCCGAGGGCCCAGACGACGCAGCGGCGACTCCTCGGGATTTACTCGGACGAAGCCTCGCAGGCCGTGTTCATCGACACGCCCGGCCTCCTCGAGCCTCGCTACACCCTGCATCGATCGATGAGGGAAGAGGCGCTTGCGGCGCTGGATGACGCGGATCTCGTGCTGGCCGTGGCGGACGCGGGGTTCGAACCCAGCCTGGACTGGGCCGGCGGGTTCGCGCCCGCGGTCCGTGTTCCGAAGATTCTCTGTCTCAACAAGATCGACCGCGTGGAGGCGTCGACCCGCGAGGGTCTCCGGGCCCGATTCGCGAGCGGCGGCTGGGACGAGATACACGGGACGTGCGCCACGGAGGACGAGGGGGTGCCGGAGTTGCTCGAAGCCCTGTCGGCGCGCCTTCCGGAATCGCCGCCCCTGTACCCCCTGGATGATCTCTCCGACGCGCCGGTCCGGTACTTCGTCGCCGAGATGATCCGGGAGACGTGTCTAGAGGAACTGGAGGATGAGGTCCCCTACGCGGTGGCGATCCGGGTCGAGGAGTTCCGCGAACGGGAGGGGGACAGACCCACATACATCGAGGCCCTGATCCATGTGGAGAAGGAATCCCAGAAGGGGATCGTCGTGGGAGCGGGCGGAAGGACCATCCGGAAGCTCGGGATCCGCTCCCGCCGGAAGATCGAACGCTTCCTCGGGCAGCGGGTTTACCTCCGGCTCCGCGTCAAGGTCCTCCCCAACTGGCGCAAGAAAACGCACCATCTTAGGGTGCTCGGTTTCCGGGTTCCCGCGCAGGAGAGCTGATGCCCCTCGACGACAAACTGCTTGAGATCCTCGCCTGCCCGAAGTGCAAGGGCGAACTGGAGTACCGCGTGGAGGAGGGAGAGGAAGCCCTGCTCTGTTACGCCTGCCGCCTGAAATACGAGGTCGACGAGGGGATCCCGATCATGCTCATCGACGAGGCGAAGCCTCTCTGACCCCCCGCGGACGGTCCCGGGGCCGCCGGCGATCCCGAGGTCCCCGGCGCGTCAGCGGCCGGCTGCAACGGATCGAGAGCGGCGCGGCCTTCGTCATCCCCGACGAGGGAGACGAAGACGTCTACGTCCGCGCCCGCGATCTCGGCACGGCCGTGGACGGGGACCGCGTTACGGTGCGGATCGACGACCGCGGCCGGCGCGGACCCCGGGGGACCATCAGCGAGGTCCTCGAACGGGCCCGCTCGCACGTCGTCGGCGTCTTCCGCGGCGCACGCGGGCAGGGCTGGCTCGAGGTGACCCAGCCGAAGCTCGGGATCGACCTGTTCATCCCGGCGCGCCATCGCGGAGAGGCCGAACCCGGCGACATCGTGGTCGTCGAGGTTACGGACTGGGGGGAAGAGGGTCCGGGCCCGGCGGGCCGCGTCGAACGCGTGCTCGGGCCTTCCGGAGATCCCGGCGTGGCGGTGCTCGCGATCCAGGTGGGCTACGGGATCGGCGATGCGTTCCCGAAAGCCGTCGAGGAGGCGGCGAGAGCTCTGGCCGCGCGGGGGATCCAGCCGGCGGATCTGGAAGGTCGAGAGGATTGTCGGGCTGACCGCGTGATCACGATCGACCCGGTGGACGCCCGCGATCACGATGACGCGATCTCCATCGAACGGCTCGCCGGGGGTGGCGTTCGAGTCGGAATCCACATCGCCGACGTATCGCACTACGTGCGCGAGGGGGATGGGCTCGATGCGGAAGCTCGGGAGCGCGGCACGAGCGTGTACCTCGTCGACCGCGTACTCCCCATGCTCCCGCACGCGCTGTCAAGCGACCTCTGCTCGCTCGTCCCCGGCGAAGACCGCCTGACGCTGGCCGCATTCCTCACCGTCGATCGCGGCGGAGGGCTCCGGGGGACGCGCTTCGCCCGCGCCATCATCCGCAGCGCACACCGGCTCTCCTATGAAGAGGCGCAGGAGGCGATGGAGGGCGAACGCACGCCGGCGACCGAGCGCGACCCCGGCCTTCGCGACGACCTTCGGGCGTTGCTCGAGGTGAGCCGGAGTTTCCGTCGGCGGCGCAGGGCTCGCGGCAGCCTGGACTTCGATCTGCCGGAGTCCAGAGTCGTACTCGACGAGGAGGGGGCTCCCGTCGACGTGCGCCGGCGCGAGCGGTTCGATTCTCACCGGCTCATCGAGGACCTGATGATCGCGGCGAACGAAACGGTGGCGAACTGGGCGATCGAGAAGGGGGTGCCCGTACTCTTCCGCATCCACGAGGAACCGAACCCGGAGAAGCTCGAAATACTGCGCCTCCTGGCGGGCGAGTTCGGGCTCTCCTTTCCGCAGCGGAACCCGCGCCCGCGCGACTTCCAGCGCCTGCTCGACGCGGTGAAGGGCAGGGTGGAGGAGCCGGTCATCTCCGTTCAGGTGCTGCGGAGTCTCGCCAAGGCCCGTTATGAGACGAGCAACGAGGGCCATTTCGGGCTCGCTTCGCCGGCGTACCTCCACTTCACCTCGCCCATCCGCCGGTACCCGGACCTCGTCGTCCACCGGCAGCTGGCTCGCTGGCTGGCGGAGCCCGCGAGCGTTCGCAGGATGAGCCGGAAATGGCTCTCGGAGACGGCCCGCCAGGCTTCGGCGCGCGAAGAGAACGCGGCCCGGGCGGAGCGGGATTCGGTGGAACTCAAGAAGGTCGAGTTCATGGAGCGGCATGTGGGAGATCACTTCGCCGGCGCGATCAGCGCCACGGCCCGCTTCGGCTTCTTCGTCCGGCTCGACGCGTATGACATCGAGGGACTCGTCCACGTGAGCCGCCTCGCGGGAGACTACTACGTACACGACCCGGCGAGGCACGCGCTCCGGGGCCGTCGCACGCGGAAGAGCTACCGGCTCGGCGACCCCGTGGAGGTTCAGGTCGTCCGAGTGGATCGCGAGGCGCGGCGGGTCGATTTCGACCTCGTGTGACGCGGCCCCGGAAAGTTCGCCTTCCGCGGGGAAACGTGGTCTATTTACGGCCAGCCACCACACCCCAGACGGATCTGCCGCTCGCGCGGAGGGCCTGGAGTCGGAAATGACGGAGTTGGTGAGACAGAAAGAACGCGCGGAAGCGCTGCGCGGCCGGCTCGACGAGCTACGGGGGTATCTTTGAGATTCCCGCGAAGCTGACCCGCATCGCCGAACTCGAGAAGAAGATGGCGGCTCCGGACTTCTGGAACGACCGCGACGGGGCGAAGGAAGTCATCGGCGAGACGAACCTCCTCAAGAGCTGGACCCGCCCATGGGCGGACTGCTCCGCTCGCGTGGACGATCTGTCCGAGATGGCGCTCCTGCTCGAGGAGGAGGACGACGCGGAGCTGCAGGCGGAGCTCGAGGCGGGACTCGGGATGGCGCAGAAGGAGGCTGCCCGCCTGGAGTCGCGGAACATGCTGCGGGGGGCGGACGCCCACCGCAGCGCGCTCGTCACGATCAACCCGGGCGCCGGTGGGACCGAGTCGCAGGACTGGGCCGAGATGCTCATGCGCATGTACCTGCGCTGGGCGGAACAGCACGACTACGATGTCGAGGTCATGGATCTTCTTCCGGCCGACGAAGCGGGGATCAAGTCGGCCACGCTCGATGTGGAAGGACAGTTCGCCTACGGGTATCTCTCGGCCGAACGGGGTGTCCACCGCCTCGTGCGCATCTCCCCCTTCGACTCGCAGGGACGCCGCCACACCTCCTTCGCCTCGGTCTTCGTCTACCCGGTCGTGGATGAGGACATCGAGATCGCGGTCAACGAGGAGGATCTCAGGATCGACACCTTCCGCGCATCCGGGGCGGGCGGCCAACACGTGAACAAGACGGACTCCGCGGTGCGGATCACGCATCTCCCGACGGGTATCGTCGTCTCGTGCCAGCAGGAGCGCAGCCAGCACAAGAACAAGTCCAAGGCGATGAAGATGCTGCAGGCCGCCCTCTACCAGCGGGCGGTCGAGGAACGGGAGGCGCGGCGGGCCGAACTCGAGGGGACAAAGACGCGGATCGAGTGGGGCCGACAGATCCGGTCCTACGTCCTGCAGCCCTACAAGATGGTCAAGGACCACCGGACGAATCTCGAGGTCGGCAACGTCGACGCGGTCCTGGACGGCGAGATCGACGGTTTCATCCAGGCGTTTCTCCAGGAATCCGGCAAGACGAGCGGATGAGCTGCCCTTCCTGCGGCTCCGAAACTCCCGGGCTCCGGGACGGCGTCTGTACCGCCTGCTGGTACGCTTCGAAGGAGCGGCCGAAGCCCGTAAGGGACCGCTTCGAGAAGCTTGCCCGCCTGCGCGAACTGGGCGTCGAGCCCTATGGCCATGCCTTCGACCGTTCCCATGAACTGCGCGAGGCCTTCGCGGCGTTCGAGGAGGCGGAGTCAGCCGCGGAGGCCGCGACGGAAGGGGCGGCGGACGGCGGGGGCGCCGCCGAACTCGAGGGTGTCCGCGTTGCGGGCCGCATCCTCTCCTACCGCGACCTGGGAGGCAGCGCCTTCGCCCATATCGGCGACCGCGACGGGCGGCTGCAGATCCACCTGCGGCGCAACCTCCTGGGCGACGAGGGCTCCGCGCTCATGGATCTGCTCGACCTCGGGGACTGGGTCGGCGTCGAGGGGGCCGTCTTCCGGACCCGGCGCGGCGAAGTCACCGTTCGCGCGGAATCGCTGTGCCTCCTGACCAAGACTCTTCGCCCGCTCCCGTTCGGGAAGGAGGAGGTCGCCGGGGATGGGCGTCGGATCGTGCACAGCGGATTCAGCGACCAGGCCTCCCGCTACCGGCAGCGGTATGCGGACCTGGCGGTGAATCCGGATGTCCGCGAGGTATTCCGGATCCGGGGCAGAATCGTCACGGAACTCCGCCGCTGGCTCGACGCACGCGGCTTCCTCGAGGTGGAGACCCCGATCCTGCAGCCGCTCTACGGCGGCGCGCTCGCCCGGCCGTTCTCCACGCACCACCACCGGCTCGACCGGAAAATGTTCCTGCGGATCGCCGATGAACTCTATCTGAAGCGGCTCATCGTGGGGAACCTCGACCGCGTGTACGAGATCGGGCACGACTTCCGGAACGAGGGGGTCGACCGCACGCACAACCCCGAGTTCACGATGCTCGAGTTGTACTTCGCGTTCGCCGACTACGACGATGTGATGAAGCTCACCGAGACGATGGTCGGCGATGTCGCGCGGGAGGTGATGGGGACGACGCGCTTCGAATACGATGGGACGGTCATCGACCTCGCCGCACCCTGGGCCCGCGTCCGTTGGGATGAGGCCTTCTCGGAGGCCACCGGCCTCGATCCGCGGCGGGCCGGGAAGGCCGATCTTCGCGCCCTGGCGAAGAAGACCGGGCGCGCCGACGCGGGCGAACTGTCCCGCGTCCAGCTTCTCGACACGCTGTTCTCCGAGCTGGTCGAAGGCCGGATCACGGACCCGGTCTTCGTGTACGGCCATCCGATCGAGATGAGCCCGCTCGCGAAGCCCATGCGGGGAGAGCCGGACTTCGCGGAGCGGTTCGAGGTCGTCGTGTGCGGTTTCGAACTCGTGAACGCGTTCAGCGAACTCAACGACCCGGCGGATCAGTGGAACCGGTTCGCGGCGCAACAGCGTCTGAGAGAGGCGGGCGACCAGGAGGCCATGGCGATTGACGAGGACTACGTCCGGGCGCTGGAGTACGGGCTGCCTCCGACGGGCGGGTTCGGGCTCGGGGTCGACCGTCTCGTGATGCTGCTGACGGGACGGACTTCGATTCGCGACGTCGTCCTCTTCCCCATCCTGCGGGCCGAGGAGGGACGCTCTTGAGCGGAGGGCGGAGTCGCTTCGAACGATTCGTGGCGCGGCGCTATCTGCGGGGGACGGGGCGTCGCATGTCGGTGCCGGGGGTATTCCGCGCCTTCGGCCGCTTCGCCCGCAGGCCGTGGCGGCCGCTGGCGGGCGCAGGCACCGTGGACGAGAAGGACTCGAGGCTCGTCGCCTTCATCTCGAGTCTCGCGGTGGGAGGCGTGGCCGTCGGCGTGATGGCGCTCATCGTCGTAATCGGCGTCCTCAACGGCCTCCAGGAGAGCCTGAGGGACCGGATCCTCAGCGGGGGGCCGCACGCGCACGTGATGGAACTCGATAGCGGGTTCCAGATGGAGGACTGGGAGACGGTGCTCGCGCGAGTCCGGCAGGACGAGGATGTGATCGCGGCCTCCCCGTTCGCCTTCAACAAGGTCATCCTCACGCAGCCCGGCGACCGCTACAACGAGTCCGTCGTGCTGCGGGGGATCACCGACGACCCGGAGGGGATGCGGATCGCCGGGCTCGTCGAGCACCTCATCATCGGGGAGCCGCCCTTCGGCCCGACCGAGTCCGGGAATCCGGGCATCGTGGTCGGACGCGGCCTCGCGCAGAAGATGGGGCTCTACCAGGGCAAGGTCATCGTCGCGGCGTCCACCCGGGACGCGACGCTCTCGGCCGCGGGGCTCTCGGCTTCGCTGAAACGCTTCGAGGTCACGGGGATCTTCCAGACCGGCCTCTACCAGTACGACGACGAACTTGCGATGGCCCCGCTCGCCGACGCGCAGGCCCTGTTCGGACTCGGCGAAGCCGTGACCGGGATCGAGTTCGACGTGAGCGACCCGTGGGAGGCGACGGAAGTGTCCGCGCGGGTGGAGGAAGCGCTGGGCTGGCCGTACCGGGTGGAGGGTTGGCAGGAGCTCAACAGGAGCCTCTTCTCCGCGCTTCGGCTCGAGAAGCTCGGCATGGCCGTCGTCCTCATCCTCATCATCCTCGTCGCCTCCTTTAACATCGTCTCGACGCTGGTGATGATGGTCGCGGACCGGACGCGCGAGATCGGGATTCTCCGCTCGATGGGGGTGACCGCCGGAAGCGTCGGAAGGGTGTTCACGAACATGGGACTCTTCATCGGCGTCGTCGGTACGACCCTGGGGGCCGCCCTCGGCGCCAGTCTCGCCTGGGCGCTGACCCGCTACGAGTTCATCACGCTCCCGAGCGACGTGTACTTCATCGACCGCCTGCCGATCTCGCTCGCGCCGCTCGATGTCACGCTGATCATCCTCGGATCGCTGCTCATCTCCTACTTGGCCACGATCTACCCGGCGCGGAAAGCCGCGGCGCTCGCGCCGGTCGACGCGATCCGGCACGAATGACGTCGGGCGGAGACGGTAAGGCGTCGCTCGCGGTGGGAGCGGCGGTGCGAGCGGCGGGGCTCGTCCGCACCTTCCCGAGCCCGGATGGCGGTCTCCTGCCGGTGCTGAACGGGATCGACCTCACCGTGGACCCGGGGGATGCCCTGGCCATCGTGGGCCCGAGTGGGTCCGGGAAGTCCACGCTGCTACATTTGCTCGGCGCCCTCGACCGGCCGACGGCGGGAGACGTCTGGCTGGGGGGCGAACGGGTGTCGGAACTCGGAGGGGAGCGGCTGGCCGAACTCAGAAACCGGTTCGTCGGCTTCGTCTTCCAGTTCCATCACCTGCTGCGCGACTTCACGGCGCTCGAGAACGTGATGCTGCCACGGTTGATCGCCGGCGCATCGAGGGAGGAAGCCCGGGACCGGGCCGCGGAACTCCTGGCTCAGGTGGGGCTGGCGGAACGGGCGAGCCACCGGCCGCGCCGGCTCTCCGGCGGAGAGCAGCAGCGGGTGGCGGTGGCGCGGGCGCTGGCGAACGCGCCCCCGCTCGTGCTGGCGGACGAGCCGTCCGGGAACCTCGACGCCGAGGCGACACTGCGCCTGCACGATCTGCTGTTCGAACTGGTGGACGGACACGGCGCGGCGCTGGTCGTCGTAACGCACAGCCGCGAACTGGCGGGCCGCGCGGGCCGGGTGCTGCGCATCGAGAGCGGGGAACTCGTCGCCGCGTGATGGGGCGCCGGGCGACGTAACGGAGAAACGCGATGGATTGCGAGAACTGCGGGGAGCGCAAGGCGAAGATCACCCTCACCGAGATCGAGAACAACGAGATGCGCACGCTCAATCTCTGTTCGACCTGCGCGACACTGAAGGGTGTATCGGCCGGCGGCGGATCCGCGCCCATGGCGGATCTGCTGGCGCACCTTGGCGGGACCGCCGGGGACACGCTGTTCGACGAGGCCGGCGAGGCGTGCGAGTACTGCGGCACCGGGGCGGGCGACTTCCGGAAGTCGGGGAGGCTGGGTTGCCCGCAGTGCTACGCGCAGTTCCACCGGCAGCTCCGGGCGCTCCTGCGCCGCGTGCACGGCTCCTCGCAGCACATGGGGAAGGTGTACGTGAGCACGGCCCTCGACGCGGACCCCGAGCAGGTTCGCCTCTCCACCCTCCGGCGACGCCTCGAGCGGGCCGTGGAGATCGAAGACTTCGAATCGGCGGCGGACCTCAGAGACGCGATCCACGCCCTGACGGAGGTGTCGTGACGGACGAGCCGGCGGCCGCGCCGGCCATCGGAACCCACGGTCTCGACTGGTTGGACGAAGAGAGCCCCGATGGCGATATCGTCGTCTCGAGTCGGGTGCGACTCGCCCGCAACCTCCAGGGGTATTCCTTCTCCGCGCACGCGACCGGCGAAGAGCGCGAGGCCCTGCTCGAGAAGGCGCGGGTGGCGACGGAGGCCGCGGGCGTGCTCGAAGAGGTCGATTTCTGGGAGATCTCGCGCCTCGACCCGGTGGATCGCCTGCTCCTGCTCGAACGACGCCTCGTCAGCAAGGAACTCATCGGCGGACCCGAAACCGGACCGCGTCGCGGCTCGGGCCTCGCCCTGTCCCGGACGCGGACGCTCGGCATGATGGTGAACGAGGAGGATCACCTCCGGCTGCAGACGCTGCGCGGGGGCTTCCAGCTCGCAGCCGCGTGGCGCGACCTCGACCAGCTGGACGAGGAGATCGGCGCCCGTCTTCCGTACGCCTTCCATCAGGAGTTCGGCTTCCTCACCTCCTGTCCGACGAATGTGGGGACCGGGCTGCGGGCCTCCGTCTTCATCCATTTGCCCGGTCTCGTCCTCACCCGCCAGATCCGCAAGGTGCTGGAGGGCATGGGGCAACTCGGCGTGACCTACCGGGGTCTATACGGAGAGGGTTCGAGGATCGTGGGGAACCTGTTCCAGATTTCGAACCAGACGACTCTGGGCAAGACCGAGGAGGATCTGATCGACCAGCTCGAACGCCTGGTCGGCCGCGTCATCGGATACGAGAAGCAGGCGCGCGCCGTACTGCTGCGCGAAGCGCCGAACGTGCTCGAGGACAAGGTCTGGCGGGCCTACGGGATTCTGCGTCACGCAAGGAGCCTGCCCTTCGAAGAGATGATGAACCTCCTCTCCGGAGTCCGACTCGGCATCTCGCTGAAACTTCTGAAAACACCCCGGGTAGACGTGATCAGCCGCATGATGATCCATGCCCAGACCGCACATCTCGCGCGCGAGGCGGGACGCCGGCTCGATGAGGCGGATGCGGACGCGTTCCGCGCGAGCTACGTTCGAAGAGCCTTGAATCGCGCGGGATCGCACTGAATCACGCCACCGGCCGTTTCGTCGACGCCACATGAGGCCCGGATGAACTACAACTTCACGGATCGTGTTCGGAAGGTGCTCGCCATGGCGCGCGAGGAGGCCATCCGCCTCAAGCACGATTACGTGGGCACGGAGCACATCCTCCTCGGCCTGATTCGCGAAGGCGAGGGCGTTGCCGCCGCGGTTCTGGCCAACCTGTCCGCCGACCTCGAAGAGCTGAAGCGGCTCGTGGAGGGGAATATCCGGACCGGGAAGAGCAGTTCGTCGATCGGCGAACTCCCGTACACGACGCAGGCGAAGAACGTGCTCGAGCACGCGATGGCCGAAACGGAGGAACTCAACCACACCTACGTGGGGACGGAACACCTTCTGCTCGGCCTTCTCCGCCAGGAGAAGGGGCTCGCGGCCAAGGCGCTCGGAGAGGCCGGAATCGGACTCGACAACGCGCGGGCCGAGACGCTGAAGCTGCTCGGGACGGACATGCCGGCCGGCGGCGCGCCCGCCGCGGCCTCCGTATCCGACCCCGCAAGTTCGTCCGGCAAGAAGGGGGAAAAGAAGTCGAAGACCCCGGCGCTGGACCATTTCTGCCGGGATCTCACGCAGCTCGCAAGCCAGGGAAAACTCGACCCGACGATCGGCAGGTTGGGCGAGATCGAGCGCATGATGGAGGTCCTCTCGCGCCGCAAGAAGAACAACCCCGTGCTCATCGGCGAGCCGGGAGTGGGCAAGACGGCGATCGTCGAAGGGCTCGCCCAGGCGATCCAGCGGGGCGATGTGCCGGACAGCCTGAAGCGGCACCGCGTCCTTGGGCTCGACATGGCCGCGGTCATCGCCGGCACCAAATACCGGGGTCAGTTCGAGGAGCGCCTCAAGGCGATCGTGAACGAGACCTCGCAGGCGAAGAGCGTCATCCTCTTCATCGATGAACTGCACACGCTGGTCGGCGCCGGCGCGGCGGAAGGCGCGATCGACGCATCGAACATGCTCAAGCCGGCCCTCTCCCGCGGGGAGCTGCAGTGCGTGGGCGCCTCCACGCTGAACGAGTACCGGAAGTACATCGAGAAGGACGGGGCGCTGGAACGCCGCTTCCAGACCGTGATCGTCGAAGCTCCGACCATCGACGAGACCGTCGAGATCCTTCAGGGTCTGCGGAAGTACTACGAGGACCACCACAACGTGGATATCCCGGATGCGTCGCTCTCCGCCGCCGCCCGGCTGGCGGAGCGCTACATCACGGACCGGTTTCTCCCGGACAAGGCCATCGACGTGATCGATGAGGCCGGCGCCCGATCGAGGCTCGCCGCCCAGGTGCCGCCCGCCGAGGTGCAGGAATTCCACGCGAAGCTCGAGGAACTCGCGGAGTGGAAGGACGCGGCGATCAGCGACCAGGACTTCGAGCGCGCCGCCTACCTCAGGGACCGCGAGAAGGAGGTTCAGGAGGAGATCAAGCGCCGGCGCGACGAGTGGGAGCGTGCGCGGGCCGAGTTCCGCCCCACGGTCGAAGAGGACGACATCGCCTTCATCGTGGGCCGCTGGACGGGGATTCCCGTGACCCGGCTCAGGGAAGCGGAAACGGATCGCCTGCTCCGCATGGAGGACGAACTGCACGAGAGCGTCGTCGGGCAGGACGAGGCCATCGAGGCGGTGAGTCGCGCCATCCGCCGCGGGCGGGCGGGTCTGAAGGATCCCGACCGCCCCATCGGGAGCTTCATTTTCTGCGGTCCGACGGGGGTGGGGAAGACCGAACTGGCGCGGGCTCTGGCGCGCTTTCTGTTCGCGGAGGAGAGCGCGCTCGTGCGCGTGGACATGTCGGAGTACATGGAGAAGTTCTCCGTGAGCCGTCTCATCGGCGCGCCTCCGGGCTACGTCGGTTACGAGGAATCCGGCGCGCTCACGAAGGCCATCCGGCGCCGGCCGTACAGCGTCGTCCTGCTCGACGAGATCGAGAAGGCGCACCCCGATGTCTTCAACATCCTCCTCCAGGTGCTCGACGAGGGTCGGCTGACGGACAACTACGGCCGGGTCATCGACTTCAAGAACACCGTCGTCATCATGACATCGAACGTCGGGAGCCGGGACATCGGCAGTTCGACGCGCGTGGGCTTCACGGAGGAAGCGAGCGGGATCGACTACGAGCGGATCCGGGAACGAGTCTCGGACGAGATCGACCGCGTGTTCACGCCCGAGTTCCTGAACCGGGTCGAAGCGACGATCGTCTTCCATCCGCTCTCGAAGGAGCAACTGGGAGAGATCGTGCATATCCAGCTCCGTGAGGTGCAGAAACGCCTCGCGGAGGAGCGCCTCGAACTCGAACTGACCGATGCCGCGATCCGTTTCCTCGTGGACCGCGGCTATGACGAGAAGTTCGGGGCGCGTCCGCTCAAGCGCACGATTCAACGGCATGTCGAGGATGCGCTCTCCGAGCGGATCCTGATGGCCGACTTCGAGCCCGGCGATCAGATCCTCGTGGACATCGCCGAAGATGAGGACAGCCTGGTGTTCGCCACGCCCACGACTTCTTCGGCGAAATGAACCGCCGGCGGCCGCTCGCCGGCGCGGCGGGCGGACTGGTGCTGACGGGCGTGATCCTCGGGCTCGCCGCGGTGGAGCCAGCGGCGGCACAGATCCAGCTCGACCAGTCCTCCGTGCGCGTCGATTCGGTCGTGGTCGTGGGGAACCAGCGCCACTCCGAGAACCTCATCATCACGCGGAGCGGCCTCCGCGCGGGCAACGTCGTGCGCCAGCCCCAGATCCAGGACGCCATCCGACGCCTCTTCAGCACCGGGGATTTCTCCGACATCGAGATCGGAGTGGCGGAGTCGGACGATCCCGAGCGCGGCGTGTTCTACATCCGCGTGGAGGAACGGCCCTACATCACGCAGTACGCGTTCAGGGGACTGGAACGGGTGGACGAAGATGTCATCCGCGACACCATCGGCCTCGCGAGCAACAGTCCGCTCGACCCCAGCCGGATCGGCCGTGCGCGCGTCACGATCCTCGAACTGTTGTCGAACGAAGGGTTTCCGACGGCGAGCGTGGATACGCTCATCCGCCCGGACCCGGCGTTCCCCCCCGACCTGCTCGTCGTTTTCGACGTGGACGAAGGGCCGCGGCTCGGGGTGACGGCGATCACGTTCGAGGGGAACGAAGCGTTCACGGATGCGGAACTCCGGGCGGCGATGGCCACCGATGAGGAGGGGTTCTTCTGGTTCGATTCGGGCGAACTCAAGCAGGACGAATTCCGGCGCGATCTGACGGAGCGGCTCCCTGAGTTCTACCGCTCGAACGGCTACCTGGACTTCGAAGTTCTCGGCGACTCGGTCATATCGGACCGCGTCACCGGGAAGGGCCGGATCGAAATCCGCGTCGAGGAAGGGGCCCGGTATCTGCTCGAAGATCTGAGGATCACCGGGAACCGCGCTTTCCCGCTCGCGACGATCGAACCGATCGTGCGCCGCGGACAGCACGAGGCCGAGGGTGACGAGGCGTATCCTCCCTTCAACTTCACCGCCTTCTACGCTTCGCCGGCGGACCTCGGAGACCTGTACCGGAACAACGGGTATCTCGCCTCGCGCGTCACACCGGACGTGCGGCGCGTGGACGCCCCCGAAGGCGAGCCGCCCCGCGTTACCGCCCATCTCATCATCGAGGAAGGCGCGCGGAGCTATGTCCGGGAGATCGCGATCGAGGGGAACACGGCCACGCACGACCGCGTGATCCGGAACCGCCTGCTCATCTTCCCCGGGGACGTGTACTCGCAGGAACGTCTGATCCAGTCGTTCCAGAACATCCAGGGGCTGAACTTCTTCGAGCCGCTGCCTCCGGACGAGGCGATCAACATCCGCCCGCGCCCGGACGGGGACATCGACATCTCGCTGCGCGTGCAGGAGAAGCAGACGGGCACGCTGAACTTCGGGATCACGGCCTCCGGTTTCACCGGACTTGCGGGGTTCATCGGCTATTCGCAGCCGAACCTGTTCGGACTCGCGAAGACGGGAAGCTTCCGCTGGATCTTCGGCCGCCGGCAGCGGGACCTCGACATCAGCTACTCCGATCCGGAACTCCTCGGAAGCCACTATTCCGCAAATGTCACGCTCCGGAGTTCGCGCGACCAGTTCACCGGCTTCAGCCTCGGGGACCGCCGCCAGACGGGCGGGCTGACCGAAGTCGGCATCCCCATCTTCGGGATACGAAACACGCGCGTCTTCGTGGGATACTCCCTCTTCGACGACGACGTGCGGGGGCTGGACACCACGAACGTGATCGGGCGGCGGTTCTCGCTCTTCTCCGGCTTGCGGTCCGCGCTTTCCTGGCGACTGGTCCAGGACAGCCGGAACAATCCCCTGTTCGCGACGAGCGGCGCCCGGAACCAGCTCGCGCTCCGGCAGACGGGCGGCTTTCTGGGAGGGGACGGGAACTACCGGAAACTCGACCTGACGAGCGAGTGGTTCGTGCCGGTGGGCCGGCTGGGCGGAGGCCCCGGGAGCACGAGCCCGCCCATCGAACTCACCTTCGGCCTCAGCTTCGAGGCGGGGCTCATCATGGGCCGGAACCCGTTTTTCACCGAACGCTACTACGCGGGGGGCACGCAGGCGGGGATCCAGTTACGAGGGTATGACGAGGCCTCGGTGACCCCATCGGGGCACATCCCGAACGACGCCCCCTTCAGCGACCTCGATCGCGTGGGAGAATCGTTCTTCCGGACCGGCGTGACTTTCGGGATCAAGCTCACGAGCAGCATCTTCATGAGTGCTTTCATGGACGCCGGGAACGTCTGGCTGGACAGCAGCCAGCTCAATCCGACGGACCTTCTGGTGGGGGCCGGGATCGGCGCGAGTCTCGTCACGCCCTTCGGTCCCCTGGGTCTCGACTACGCATACGGGTTTGACCGGCGCGATGTCCTGGGCCGGCCGGATCCGGGTTGGCAACTGCACTTCAAGTTCGGACGAGTGTTCTGAACCGAGAGGGATACCGACATGAACTGGATTCACAGGGGCGCGGGGTCGGCGGTGATGGGCGCGCTGGCGCTCGGCGCACTCATCGCGGGTCCTCTGGCCGGCCAGGAACAGCCGGGGGAGCCGCCGGCGCCGCCGGCGCTGGAGGCCGTCCCGCTGCCCCCCGAGGGGACGCCGATCGTCTACGTGAACACGCAGGCCATCCTCCCCGTCGCGCCCGGCGCGGATTCGGCCGGCGCCGCGTTTCAGCGTCTTTCCGTCGAGTTCGAGGGTGAACTCGAGGCTTTCGCGATGGAGATCGACTCCCTCATCGCGGCATATCAGCAGCAGCAGTCGCTGCTCGACCCGGCGGGGCGCCAGCAGAAAGAGGGGGAGATCCGCGACAAGCAGCAGCAGGCGGCGACGAGACAGCAGGAACTGAACGTCGAACTGGATCGGCGTCGTGCGGAACTGCTCGAACCGATCGTGGTGCGGGTGAACGAGATCATCGAGGAGATCCGCGCGGAACGCAGCTACTCGATCGTGCTCGACATCGCCGCGGGCGTGGTGGCGGCGGACACGTCGCTCGACATCACGACGGCGGTCCTCGAGCGTCTCGGGGTGGACCTCGCCGCCCTCTCGGCCCAGCCCGGCGGCTAGTGTCGGGGCGAGTCCGGCCCCGTTCCGCGAATGCCGGCGTACACGGTCTCCGATCTCGCCCGCCGCGTGGGCGCGGATGTGCTGGGTGATCCCGACCGTCGATTGAGCGGCGTCGCCTCGCTCGACGTTGCCGGACCGGGAGACCTCGCATTCTTCGCCCGCGCAGCGCTGCGGGAGGCCGTCCACGGGACCCGGGCGGGGGCGGTATTGACCCCGCGGGGCTTCGAACCGCGCGGCGTCCGGTTCACCGTCCTCAAGGTCGACAACCCTCGTCTCTCCTTCGCCAGGATCGTGCGGCTGTTCCATCCGGAGCCGGAGCCCCCGCCGGGGATCCATCCGTCCGCCCGGATCGGCGAGGGGGCGCGGATCGACGATGCGGTGTCGCTGGGTCCGGGCGTGGTGGTGGAAGACGGAGCCCGGATCGGGCGTGGAACGTGGGTGGGACCGGGGACACTCATCGGCCGCGGAGCCCGGCTCGGCGTCGACTGCCGGCTCGGCCACGCCGTCTCCATCCTCCACGACGTCGAGCTGGGCGACCGGGTGCGCGTGCACGCCGGCGCGCGCATCGGGACGGATGGTTTCGGGTACGTGCCGGGGCCGGACGGTGCGTACAAGGTGCCGCAGGTCGGCGGCTGCGTGATCGGAGCGGACGTCGAGATCGGAGCGAACTGCACGATCGACCGCGGCGCGCTCGATGACACGCGGATCGGAGACCGGACCAAGCTCGACAACCTCGTGCACGTGGGACACAACGTTCGGGTCGGGAGCGACTGCCTTATCGCCGCGCACGTGGGCATCGCGGGGAGCTGCGACATCGGCGACGGAACGCAGTTTGGCGGCCAGGCCGGCGTGGCCGGCCACCTGACGATCGGCGCCGGCGCGCGCATCGCGGGGCAGACGGGCGTGGTTCGGGACGTGCCCCCGGGAGCGGAGCTGGGAGGGACGCCGGCCCGGCCTCAACGGTCATGGCTGAAGGAGGCCGCTCACCTGAGCCGGCTGTCGGGCCTGTTTCATCGCGTCGCGAGGCTCGAGCGGCGGTCGGGCGCCCGCGAGGGCGAGCGGCCAGGCCCGGGGCGCCGGTCGGACGACGGAAGCGCTTGACGGCGAAACAGCGCACGATCGCGCGGGCCGTGGAGGTCCGCGGGTACGGCATACACACGGGCGAGCTTGCCGTCGTCAGGCTCCGTCCCGCGCCCGAGCACGGCGGTCTGCGCTTCCGCCGCGCCGATCTTCCCGGAGCGCCCGAGATCCCCGCCACGGTGGAGTCCATACACTCCGCCCACCGCGAGACCGCCCTCCGAAGCGGCGAAGCCGTGGTTCGCACCGCCGAACACGTGCTCGCCGCGGCGCACGGGCTGACGCTCGACAACCTCCGGATCGACGTCTCCGGGCCCGAACTTCCCGCTCTCGACGGGAGCGCCGCCATGTGGTGCGACCGGCTGCTGGACGCCGGACCTGTCACGCAGGCAGCGGAGGCGCCGAGCCTCCGGATCGACCGCCCGCTCCACCTGGAGGTCGGGGGAACCCGGTACGATGTCCTCCCGGCGGAGACCGCCCGGATCTCGGCGACCATCGACTTCGATCACCCTCTCATCGGGCGGCAGTCCGCGAGCGCGCGGCTGGAGCCCGCGGAGTTCCTGCGGGAGATCGCGCCGGCCCGCACCTTCGGCCTGTCCGCATGGGGGGAGGCGCTGCGGGAGCAGGGACTCGCCCTCGGCGCGACGCCGAAAAACACGCTCGTCCTTTCCGCGGATGGGCTTGAAGCCGGGCAGAACCTCCGTTTCCCGGATGAGTTCGTGCGCCACAAGATTCTCGACATCGTCGGCGACCTCGCCCTCGTGGGCGCGAGGCTGCAATGTCATGTGGTCGCGGAACGGCCGGGACATCACGGCAATCTGGAACTCGCCCGCCGGCTGGTGTCGTGCCGCACGACACGGGGAGCCGGATTGCGCGAGAACGAGACGAACGAGGAAGGGTGATGGACGTCACCGAAATACTGAACATCCTCCCGCACCGGTATCCGATGCTCCTGGTGGATCGCGTGCTGGAGATGGAGCCGGGGCAGCGGATCGTCGGCCTGAAGAACGTGAGCGCGAACGAACCGTTCTTCGCCGGGCATTTTCCCGGCCGTCCCGTGATGCCCGGCGTGCTCATCATCGAGGCGCTGGCCCAGTGCGGGGGACTCCTGCTGATGGGCGGCCTGGAAAACCCCGAGGACAAGGTCATCTACTTCCTGTCGGTGGACGGTGTGAAATTCCGGCGGCCCGTCATCCCCGGCGACCAGTTGATCCTCGAGCTCGACCTCGTTCAGGGGCGGGGCAAGCGCGGCAAACTGAAGGGGGTGGCCCGGGTCGACGGCAGGGTCGCGGCGGAGGCCACGATTCTGGGGCAGGTCATGGACCGGTGACGTCGGCGGGCTACGCCCCGGGGCGCCATGCGACGGCGGTCGTCGATGCGTCGGCGAGCATCGCTTCCAGCGCTACCGTGGGCGCGTACACCGTGATCGGTCCCGACGTGGAGGTCGGCGAACGCGTCCGGATCGGCCCTCACGTGCTCATCGAGCGGGACACGCGCGTGGCCGAGGATGTGCGCATCGCGAAGGGGGCCGTCCTGGGTTCGGACCCGCAGGACCTGAAATACGCGGGGGAACGCACCTTCCTGGAGATCGGCGCCCGCACCGTGGTGCGCGAGTTCACGACGCTGAACCGGGGGACGGCCGCGAGCGGCCTGACTTCGGTCGGGGCGGACACGCTCGTGATGGCCTACGTGCACATCGCCCATGACTGCCTCATCGGGGATCATGTCGTCCTCGCGAACGGCGTCACCATGGGAGGGCACGTCGAGATCGGAGATTGGGGGATCGTCGGAGGGCTCACGGGCATCCACCAGTTCACGCGCATCGGCCGCCACGCGATGGTTGGAGGAGGCGCCCGCGTCTCGCGCGACGTTGCGCCGTACACGCTCGCCGGGGGAAGTCGGACCCGCACGTACGGCGTCAACCGTATCGGCCTCGAGCGCCGGGGATTCGAGCCCGAGGCGATCCGCGCGCTGCAGGCCGCATACCGGACGATTTTCCGGTCCGGCGACCCGCTCCGGACGAGTCTCGATCGCGTCCGGCGGGGAGAGATGACGCCCGAAGTGCGGGAACTCGTGCAGTTCATCCGCGATTCCGAGCGGGGCGTGACCGCGACCCGCGTCGGACCGGACGATGACCTCCCGCCGGAGCCGCGCGAGACGAAGTCCCGGTCCGCCGTGTGAGCCGGATCCCGGCCGGCGTCGTCGGGGTCGGGAAGCTGGGCGCCGAGCACGCCCGGCTCCTCGCGACGAGCGACGCCTTCGCGTTGGAGGGGGTCCACGACCGGTCGGCAGAGCGGGCGAAGACGGTCGCGGACACGTGGTCCGTGCCGGCCTTCCCGGAGGCGGAGACGCTCCTCGACCGCGTCGAAGCCGTCGTCATCGCGGTGCCCACTCCGGCGCACCATGAGGTTGCGACCGCAGCGATCCGGGCGGGGTGCCACGCGCTGGTCGAGAAACCGCTCGCCGCGAGCCTCGCCGAGGCGGATGAGATCCTCGCGCTCGCGGAGGAGAAGGGTGTCGTTCTCGGAGTCGGTCACGTGGAGCGCTTCAACGGCATCCTCCTCGCCGCGGATCCGTGGCTGGATCGACCGCGGTTCATCGAGTCGCTGCGCATGGCGCCGTTTCAGCCCCGGGGGGCGGACACCACGGTGATCCTGGATCTCATGATCCACGACATCGACCTCGTCCTCACCTTGACGGAGGCGCCGTTGGCGGACGTGCGCGCGGTCGGCGTGCCCGTCATTTCCCCCCGGATCGACCTCGCCAACGCGCGCCTTTCCTTCGAGGACGGTACGGTGGCGAACATCACCGCGAGCCGGGTGGCGCTGAAGGCGATCCGGAAGCTGCGGTTGTTCCAGCGCTCCGGGTACTTCAGCTTGGACCTGGCGGCCGGAACGGGACATCACTACAGGCGGCGCGATCCGCAGACCGTGACCGAAATCACGGGAGTGGAGGCGATGGTGGAGCATATGCCGCTGGAGGCTCGCGGCGGCGAGGCGCTCGCCCGGGAACTCGCGGCCTTCGCCGACGCGATCGCAGGACGTCCGAGCCGCCTGGTATCGGGTCGCGCGGGCAGGGAAGCGCTGGAAGTCGCGATCCGGATCACCCGCGAAATCGAGGAGTTCGTGCATGTCGTTGCTCAAGATTCGTGAGGAGCGGAAGAAGCTCGGAGGCGCGGTCAAGCGGGGACCCCGGACGCTGGTCCTCCTCATTCTCCTGGCGCTCGTCCTCATGCTGATGGCCTACCTCGGCCGGGTGTCCTGACCCCACATCCACGCCGGCGGCCGGCGGTCTTCATCTCCGCCGGCGAATCCTCGGGGGACCACCACGGCGCGGCGGTCGCACGGGAGATCCGCCGGAAGCTGCCCGAGGCAAGGCTGTTCGGGATCGGAGGCGCCGAGATGGACGCGGCCGGTGTGTCGAGGATCGCCGGGCTGGATGAGTTGTCGGTGATGGGGGGGACGGAGGTGCTGCGGCGTCTGCCGGGCTTCCTTCGACTGGAGCGCAGGATCCGGCGCCTCTTCGTGACGGAGGAGGTGCGATTGTTCCTTCCGATCGATTACCCGGGGCTGAACCTTCGGCTCGCTCGAAGCGCGCGGCGGGGGGGACGCCGGGTCCTCTACTACATCGCGCCGCAGGTGTGGGCCTGGCGGGAGCGCCGGGCGAGAAAGCTCCGGCGCGACTGCGACCGCGTCCTCACGGTGCTCCCGTTCGAAGCACCGCTGCTCGAGCGGTACGGCGTGCGGACGGAGTTCGTCGGGCACCCGCTCCTTGACGGTCCGCGCCCTCCGGGAGACGGTGCGGGGGCTCGCGCGGCCGCGCAGCGCCGAACATCCGGTGCGAGGAGGGTGATCGGACTCTTCCCGGGATCGCGGGCGCAGGAGGTCCGGTGCATGCTTCCGGTCTTCGCCGACGCCGCGCGGCGACTCTCGCGCCGGCATCCGGATCTCGATTTCGTCGTCGCGCGCCCCTCTCACCTGCCGGAATCGCTCTACGCCGCGGCGGGATTCCCGACCGCGGGCGCGCGCGAGGTAACGGAACGGTCCCGGGCTGCCCTCACGAAGTCCGGCACGATCACGCTCGAACTCGCGCTCGCGGGCGTGCCGATGGTGGTGGGCTACCGCATGGGCAGGCTGGAGTGGACTATCGGCCGCCGGCTGGTGCGGGTGCCGTCCATCGTACTCGTCAACCTCGTTGCGGAGGCCCCGATAGTTCCGGAGTTCCTGCAGGATCGGCTGACGGCGGAGCGCGCGGCGGAGGCGCTCGAGGCGCTCCTCGGCGAAGAGGCGCCCGAGCGGCGCGAGATGCTTCGCGGTTTCGGCGTCGTTCGCGAACGGCTCGGGAAACCCGGGTGCGCGGCCCGGGTCGCGAGGCACGCGATCGATCTCCTGGAGTCCCCGGGTGGCCCGGGCGCACCGTGCTGAGCGCTCGGCGCATCCCGTTGGATCTCGCGGTTCGGCTTGTGCGCGCCGCGCTTCCCATCAGCCGGACGTGGCGCTTCCGGCACCCCGACGACCCCCGCCGGCCGTACCGGCCTCGGTTGAAGCATGAGGTCCACGCGTGCTGGCACGAACACCTTCTTCCACTCACATGCCTCCTCGCGGGCCAGAAACTCGCCACGCTCGCGAGCCGTGACCGCGATGGCGAGATCATCTCGTGCATCCTCCGGCGCCTCGGTTACGAGGTGGCCCGGGGCTCGAGCACACGCGGCGGTTCGGCCGGCTTCCGCCAGTTGGCGCGCTCCTTCGAGGCGGGACGCGGTGTGATTCTCACGGGTGACGGACCCCGCGGTCCGCGGCGGTCGTTGAAGGAAGGCACGGCGCGCATCGCGATGCTGATGGACAGTTCCGTGACCGTGGTCGGAGTCGCGGCCTCGACCGGCCCACGGCTCCCGAGTTGGGATCGCTTCCTCATTCCCGCCCCCGGGGCCACCGTGTTCGTGTCGCTCGCTCCGGTCCTTCAGGATGGCGCTCCCGACACCGGGGACATACAGGCCGCACTCCAGCGGGAGGTGGCGCGCTGCGAGCAGGCGGCGCGGGAGGCGCGCCGCGCCCGTCCGCCGCTCATCGTGCGCGAGGGACGCGAGGGAGAGGGGTGCGAGGGGGATCGCACGCTGCGGCCGGGGCGCGGGACTCCGGTGCGGCGCTCGCTCGAACGCCGTCTCCGCGACCAGTGGCGCCGTCCGCGCGCGGCGCTGCCCCTGAGGGGGCTGGCCCGCATCTATGGCGGTGTCCACGAGGGTCGGCACCGCCTTTACGATCTCGGCCTCCTGGCCGCGCACTCCGCCGGCATCCCCGTGATATCGGTCGGCGGCGTCACGATCGGAGGGAGCGGCAAAACACCGCTCGCCGCCTGCATTGCCCGTACGCTTCAGGAGGCCGGGCATCGCCCGGCCCTTCTCGCGCGGGGATACACCGACGAGCTTGAGCTGCTCGCGCATGAAGCACCGGGAACATCGATCCGCGGCCACCCGGACCGGCTGCGGTCCGCGCGGCGGGCAGCCGCAGAGGGAGCGACGGTCGCCATCGTCGACGATGGCTTTCAGCACCGCCGCCTTTTCCGCGATCTGAACCTCCTCGTCCTCGACCGGGATGCGCTTCGTCGGACGAACCGGGCGCGACTCCCCGCCGGTCCGTTTCGCGAGTCCTGGGAACGGGCCGTCGTTCGTGCGCACGCGATCCTCACCACGGGGCGGGAACCCTGGACGGCCGAACTGTCCCGCTTCGACGGCCAACTCCGGGCCCGCATCGAGCGTCTGGCCCCCGGCGTCCCCGTGGCGACGGCCGTGTTCGGCCACGGCCCCCCCGAGGCCGCCAGCGCCGGGGCGCGCGGCTGGCCGGGATCGCCGGCACCGCGCGTTGCCTTGACCGGGATCATGAAGCCCAATCTCTTCTTCGCGCAGGCCGGCGCCGCGTGTGCGTCGGTTCGGGAGCAACTCGCGTTAAGCGATCACGGGGTTCCATCGCCGCGAGAGCGGACGGCCGTGACCCGGGCGGCGGGGCGGGGCGGCGTGCTCACCACGCGCAAGGATCTCTCCCGGCTCGGCCCGCTCTTCGACCCGGACCTGCCGATCTGGGTGCTCCCCGAGACTCTCACATGGAAGACCGGCTGGGAAGACGTGAGACGCCTGATTCGCGATACGGCATCGGACCGGAGAGACCCTGGTCCGCCGGCCGAAAAGTGACCCGAATTCTCGTGGCCTCGGTCGGACGGAACCGGGCCACCGCTCTTCGAAGGGCGACGGAGGAATATGAAGACCGCCTGCGGAGGTACATCCGCTTCGAGGCCGTCGTGGTCGCCCCGGCGCGACTTCCCGATGCGCGCGCCCCGGAAGCGCGGGAGCGGGAGGCGGCGGCCCTCGAGCGGCGGCTCCCCGACGAGCTGGAATTCATCGCGCTCACGCGCGAAGGTGAGCGCTGGACCACGCGGGCCCTCGCGGACTACCTCGACGACATGCGCACCTACGGACGGCCCGGAGCCGCGTTCGCGATCGGAGGGGCGCACGGCCTCGCCCCGCGGCTGCTCGACCGGGCTCGGGCCCGGCTCGCGCTCTCGGCCATGACGCTCCCGCACGAAGTCGCGCGACTCGTTCTCACGGAGCAACTCTACCGGGCAGCCACGATCCTCCGTGGCGAGCCGTACCACAAGGGGCCCTGAGCGAACCGTGAGCGGATCGATGAACGCCCCCGCCGAGTGGTTCAGGGACTGGTTCGGCCGAGCCTATCTCGAGCTGTACCCGCATCGGGATGAGGAGGAGGCCGCCCGCGCGGTCGCGCTCTACCGCGAGCGCACGGGGCTCGCGGCGGGCGCCCGCGTCCTCGACCTCGCCTGCGGCGCCGGGCGGCACCTGCAGCGTCTCCGGGCGGCGGATCTGCAGGCGGTCGGGATCGACCTTTCCGCACCGCTCCTCGATGCGGCCCGAGCGCGCCCGGGCGTGGACGGATCCCTCGTCCGCGCGGACATGCGCGGGCTCCCCTTCGCCGCCGGGACGTTCGACGGTCTGGTGAATTTCTTCACCTCCTTCGGCTACTTTCTCACGCCGGAAGAGGACATCGAAGTTCTCCGGGAAATCCGGCGGGTGCTGCGCCCCGGCGCCCCCTTCCTGATGGACTATCTGCACGCGGCATGGGTCATCGACCGCCTCGACCCGGAGTCCGTGGGCGAGATCAACGGAACCCCCGTGAGGCAGACGCGGTGGGTGGAAGGAGACCAGGTCTTCAAGCGGATCGAGATCGGAGGAACCGCCGGCCGCGAACCGGAGGTCTACCACGAACGTGTGCGCCTCTATTCCCCGGATGCGCTGCGCACGCTCCTCCGTGAACAGGGACTCGAGGCGACGAACACCTTCGGCGGTTACGACGGGACGCCGTTCCGAGGCGACTCGGCCCGCCTGCTGCTGATGGGACGGACACTGTGAATCCGCCTGTGAGTCCGCCGGAGAACCCGGAAATCCTCTCGCGTCCCCTGGGCGTGCCCGGCTCCATCTCGCACGCCGTCCTGGGGGCCGACGACCCCGGCTTTCTCCCGCTCGCCAGCGGTCTTGCCGCCATTCGTCCGCCCCCGCGCCCCTCCCGGCTCGGACCCGAGTCCTTCGGCGTCTCGGGAGCCGGGGCCCGCACACGCCTCGAGTCCGTCCTCCGGGGGCAGGGAGCCTTCGTCACGGCGGGGCACCAGCCCGTCCTCCTCCTCGGGCCCCTCTACGTTCTCTACAAGGCGCTCACCGCCATCTCGCTCGCCGCCCGACTCGAGCGGACGCTCGGCGCGCCCGTCGTTCCGCTGTTCTGGATCGCCTCGGACGACCACGACTGGGACGAGGTGGGAAGCGCGGCGATCCTCGACCGGTCCGACGCCGCGCGGACGCTCACCCTTCCGGTCCCCGCTGGCGGCGAGCGTCGATCCGTGGGGTCGCACGTGCTGGACGGTCCCGCAATGGACGTCCTCGACACGCTGCCGGAAATCGTTGCCGAATCGGAGTTTACCGCGCACTACCTGGAGTTGGTGCGAGATGCCTATGCCGAGGGACGTTCGGTCTCCGCGGCTTTCGCCCGCTTCCTCGCGGGCGTCCTCGGCGATCGGGGGTACGTCTGGATCGATTCCGCGAAGCCGGACGTCCGGCGCGCCGCGGTCCCCCTCTATCGCCGGCTTCTCGCCGACTGGGACGGAGCCCTGGAGGCGGAGGCGGCGGGCGGTCGCGCGCTGCTGGCGTCGGGTTTCGAGGCGCCGATCTCACGCGTCGAGGATGCGTTGCCGCTGTTTTTCGACGAGGGCGGCGGCAGACATCGGGTGCGGCGCGACGGGACGGCGCGGCCGGAAAGCTGGCACGAACGGCTGGAGGCCGCGCCCGAGAGCTTTTCGCCGAACGTCGCGTCCCGCCCCGCGCTCGAGTCCTACCTCTTCCCCGTGGTCGCGACGGTGCTGGGACCCGGCGAGATCGCGTATTGGAGCCAACTCGGGCCGCTGTTCGGCCACCTCGACGTGCCCCTTCCGTCCATCCATCCGCGCGCGGCGTGGACGTTGGTCGAGGCGCGCACGCGACGGGTTCTCGAGCGGACGGGGCTTTCGCCGCAGGATCTCGCCGGGGGAGCGGAGCCGGTCGTCGAACGCCTCACGCGGGAGGCGCGGCCGGAAGCGGTGGAGCGTGCGCTCGGGCGTTTCCGGGAGGGCGCCGAGACCGGGATGGCCGCGATCGAGGAGGCCGTGGCCCAAGAGGTGCCGGGGCTGCGCGGGGCGGCGGGGAAGATGCGGAAAGGCGTCCTCGATGCCGTCTCCGGACTGTCGCGCCAGGTGGACCGGGCGACCCGGCAACGACTCGACGTCCGGCTGGGCCAGGTGCGCCGCGCGGGGGCGAACCTCTCTCCGCGGCGGCGCCCTCAGGAACGCGTGCTGAACCCGCTCTCCTTCCTCTGCCGCTACGGGCCCGGACTCGTGGAGCGGCTCGCACGCGAGACCGACCGCCAGGTCGCATCCTTCTTGGCGGGCCGCGCGGGAGATGGATAGCTTGCGGCGTTCGCGGGTACATCGTCCCGGAGCACGCGATGGGCATACGGTGGGCACACCGGCGGGCACATCGGCGGGTACACCGCGAGCGGACGTTCTTCCACGGAGGGCGCGACAATGAGCGGCACGGGAGATCCGAGATGACCTTCGCCTTCATGGTCGTCCTCGGGCTCATCGTCCTCATTCCCGTGCTCGCCATCGTGATCGACTCTCCCCTCTCCGAAGCCCTCGCGCGCCGGATCGGGAACGGAGACTCCGGAACGAACCAGTCCGCGCGCATCGACGCGCTGGAGCAGGAAGTCCAGTACCTGACGCAGACGGTCGAGGGCATCCGTGAGGAGACCGCCTTCGTGCGCGCGCTCGTGGAAGGAGACGAAGCGCTCCCGGCCCTCCCCGGCGGGGAGGCGCGGCGGCCGGCCGGAAACAATGGGGAGCGTTGACCTGACCGAGGGGAAGGCGCCGGGGCAGGGCCGTTCGGCGACGCGCGTCGCCGCCGGCATTCTCGCCAGCCGCATCACCGGGTTTCTGAGAGACGTCATCATCGCCGCCACCTTCGGGGTCGGGCCGGTCACGGACGCCTACGCGGCCGCGCTGAAGATCCCGAACGCCTTTCGCAACCTCCTGAGCGAAGGCGCGCTCTCGGCCTCCTTCGTGCCGGTCTTTTCCTCGTTGATGGAACGGGGCGACACCGCCGGTGCGCGGAGGCTCGCGCAGGGCGTGCTGGGCGGCCTCCTCCTCCTCTCGGCCCTCGTCGTGGCCGCGGTCGTCGCCGCCGCTCCCTGGCTCCTCGGGATCCTCGCGCCGGGCTACGACGCGGAGTTGAGCGAGCTTACGACGCGCCTGGTCCGCATCCTCTTCCCCATGTCCGGGGTGATGATCGTTGGTGCGTGGTGCCTCGGCATCCTGACGAGCCACCGCCGTTTCTTCCTCCCCTTCGCCGCGCCCGTGGTCTGGAACCTGTCCCAGATCGCCGGCCTCCTGGCGGGGGCGCGGATGGGGTGGGCGCCGCTCATCGTCGTGCTCACCTGGTCCACCCTCGTTGGAAGCGTGCTGCAGGTTGCGGTCCAGCTTCCCGCCGTGTACGGCCTTCTCGGGACACTCCGGCCCCGGATCGATTTCCGCTTCGAGCCCACGCGCCGCGTAGCGCGCAACGCCATGCCGGTCGCGGCGGGGCAGGGGATCTTCCAGCTTTCGAGCCTGACCGATGTGTTCGTCGCAAGTCTCCTCGCCGAGGGCGCGCTCACGGGAATCTACTTCGCCCAGCGCATCGCAATGGTGCCGATGGCCCTCTTCGGGGCCTCCGTGGCCGTAGCCGCGCTGCCGGAGATGTCCCGCGAAAAGGGGGTCGAAGCCCTGCGGTCCCATCTTTCCACCGGCGTCCGGCGCGTCGCCTACTTCATTCTCCCATCGGTCGCCGTGCTCCTCCTGCTCGGGGACCTCGTGACCTCGCTCATTTACGAGCGGGGGGCCTTCGAGGCCGAACACGTACCGGTCGTGCAGTGGGGTCTGGGCGCCTACGCGCTGGGACTCGTCGCGACGGGCCTCACGAAGCTGTTCGCGAGCGCGTTCCACGCCCTCCAGGACACGCGGACACCGGTGAAATACGCCATGGCCGGGGTGGGGACCGGCATCCTGATCGGCGCCGCGACCGCGCTGTGGATGGAGGACCTCGGGCTCGGGCTGCGCGCGGCGGCCGGCCTCGTCTTCGGCAGCTCGGTCGGGGCCTGGGTCAACCTCGTCCTCCTCATGCGCGGGCTGAGGCGGCGGGGAGCGGGAGGATGGTTCCTCCCCGTCCGGCGCTCCCTCGCCCGCATGGCGGTCGGCGCCGGCCTCGCGAGTGTCGCCTTCTACGTGATCCGCCTGCTGCTCGGCGGCCGTCTGCCGGACGGATTCCTCGGCGACGCCGCCCTCCTCGCGGTTGCGCTCATCGCCGGCGGGCTCTGCTATGCCGCCTGCGCGGGCCTCCCGAGCGGGCTCCGAACCGTCGGGGAACCCCCATCGGCGGAGGGGAGAGGATGAGCGGGGAGCGAGGACCGCGGGGGACGGATCCCGCCGCGCTTCGCGAGCAGGCGCGGGGGCTGGGCCACGAGCCGGGCGTGTACCTGTTCCGCGACGCCGCGGGGGAAGTCCTCTACGTGGGAAAGGCGAAGTCGCTCCGGTCGCGCGTCGCCTCCTATTTCGGCGCCGAGGCGCGCCGGGCCGTGAAGCTCGTCCGCCTCGTGCGGGAGATCGACAGCATCGAGACGTTCCCCGTGCGTTCGGAAGCCGAAGCTCTGCTCCTCGAGTGGAATCTCATCCGCGAGTTCGGTCCGCGCTTCAACATCCAGCTCCGCGACGACAAGAGCTATCCGTACATCAAGGTCACGATCACTGAGCCCTTCCCGCGCATCTTCGTGACGCGCCGGCTCAAGGATGACGGTGCGCGGTACCTGGGCCCCTTCACCGACGTCGGGGCGATGCGTCGGGCCCTGCGCACGATCAAGAAGATGTACACCGTGCGGTCGTGCCATTACCGCATGCCGGCGGAGCTTCCCCCGCGGCCCTGTCTCGACTATCACATCGGGCGCTGCAGGGCGCCGTGCGCGGGCCTCCAGTCCGAGGCGGACTACCGGTCGATGATCGACGAGATCCTCGAGATCCTGGGAGGGCGGACGGGGGCCGTCAGGCGCTCGGTGGAGCGCCGCATGGCGGGCGCCGCCGAGGCCCTGGACTACGAACGGGCCGGGGAGTTGAGGGATGTACTGCGCGGCCTCGACCAACTGGAGAGCCGGCAGGCCGCGATCGATCCCCGGGGCGGGAGCCACGATGTGATCGGGTTCGCGCGCCAGCCGGCGGGCGGGGCGGTGTGCGGCATCGTGCTGAGGGTGCGGGAGGGGAGGCTGGTCGGTCGCCGGATCCACTATCTCGCGAACGTCGGGGAGGAACCGGACGAAGCCGTGCTCGGGGCCCTCGTGAAGGGGTACTATCTGCGCCAGCCGGACGATGTGCCCTCGGAACTGCTCGTTCCGGAGCCGTTCGACGAACGGGATCTCGTGGAGGAATACCTTTCGGGCGTCGCCAAACACCGCTTTCGCATCCGGGTGCCGGCGCGCGGCCCGAAGCTGGAACTGACGCGGGCCGCGAGCCGAAACGCGGCGCACGTGCTGGAGCGGGACCGACTGGAGCGGGGGGACGAGGCGGAGTCCGATGTCGAAGCGTCGGGCCCCTCGCCCGCCGGAGTGCGCCTCGCCGAAGCGCTCGCGCTGGACGCGCCCGCGCGGGACCTCGTCTGCTTCGACGTGTCGACGCTCGCGGGCCGGGAGTCGGTCGGGAGTTGCGTGTGGCTCCGGGACGGACGGCCGCACAAGGATGAATACCGCAGGTTCCGAATCCGGGATTCGGAGGAGGGTCGGACGGATGACTACGCCATGATGCAGGAGATCGTCTCGCGCTACTTCGACCGTCGCGTCCGGGAGGGAGGCGCGCTGCCGGATCTCGTGGTCGTGGACGGGGGCAGGGGACAGCTCTCGGCCGCGCGCCAGGCCATGGATGGCGCCGGGGTTTCGGACCTGCCCACGGTGGCCCTCGCGAAGCGCGAAGAGGAGGTATTCCGACCCGGGACCGCGATCCCGCTGCGGCTTCCGCGCACGGACCCGGGCTTGCACTGGCTGCAGCGGGCGCGCGATGAGGCCCATCGGTTCGCGCTCAGGTACAACCGGACGCTGCGCCGCCGCCGCGCCCTCAGGTCGAGGCTGAGCGAGATCCCGGGGGTGGGACCGGAGCGCGAGCAGCGCCTGCTGGAGCGGTTCGGCAGCCTCGACCTCATCCGGCGGGCCACGCCCGCGCAGCTTGCCCGCACGCCGGGGATCGGCCACACGACCGCCACGTCGATCCTCGCCGCGCTCCACGAAGAGGATCCGGCCCGGGGAGCCGCCTCATGAACCGTGGCGGAACTCCCCCCGCGGGGCTGTGCGCGCGCTGCCGTCACCGCCGCTGGGTGAGGAGCGACCGCGGGTCCGCCTTCCTCCTGTGCCGGCTCTCACGCCGGGACGCACGCTTTCGGCGCTATCCGACGCTGCCCGTCCTGCGTTGCGCCGGCTTCCGCGCGGAGGAAGAGGCTCCATGACCTCTCCGGCCGCTTCCGCCGCGCGGGTCCGAACCCGCTTCGCCCCGAGCCCGACCGGGGCCCTCCACCTGGGCAACGCGCGCACGGCGATCCTGAATTGGCTCTTCGCCCGGCGACACGGCGGCGCCTTCGTGCTTCGCCTCGAGGATACGGACACGGAGCGCGCGGTCCCGGGGGGAGAGGGGATGATCTACGAGGCGCTGGACTGGCTCGGCATCGCCCCGGACGAAGGGCCGCGGGAGGGCGGGCCGTTCCCGCCGTACCGCCAGTTGGCGCGCGCCGAGCGGCATCGGGCCCGTGCGGCGGTGTTGCTGGAGTCGGGGAGAGCCTTTCGCTGCTACTGCCGGCCGGACGAACTCGAGGCGAGGCGGCAGGCTGCGATCGCCGCGGGGGAGCCCACCGGCCGCGATGCGCGCTGCCGGGACCTTCCCGCCGAGCGGGCGCACCCCGGTGAGGCGGAGGGACGCGAAGCCGCCATCCGGCTTCGTGTGGAATCCGGGCCCGTCGAATTCACCGATCTCCTGAAGGGGACCCTCTCGATCGACGGCGACGACCTGGGGGACCTCGTCCTCGTGCGGAGCGATGGCCGGCCCACATACAACTTCGCGGTCGCGGTGGACGACATCGAGATGGAGATCAGCCATGTGATCCGGGGCGTGGGCCATCTTTCGAACACACCCAAGCAGGTTCTCCTGTACCGGGCATTCGGCGTCCGGCCGCCGGAGTTCGTGCACATCCCGACCGTTCTCGCCCCGGGGGGAGGGAAGCTCTCCAAGCGACGCGGGGCGGCCGGGATCCTCGACTACCGGGAGCGCGGGTTCCATCCGGACGCCGTGCTCAACTACCTGTCGCTCCTCTCGTGGTCGGCGGAGGACGGCGAGGAGTTCCTGAGTCGGGAGGCGCTCGTGGAGAGCATCGATCTCGAACGGCTGGGAGCGGCCGATACGGAGGTCGATGAGGAGAAGATGGCCTGGCTTTCCGGCCGGCACCTGCGGGCGGAACCGGCCGAGCGGCTGGCCCGCGCCTGGGCGACGCGGCTCGATGCGGAGGAACTGGGGCTGAACGACGCCGATCTCCGCCGCGCGGCGGAGGTGTTCGCAAAGCGCACGCGGCTCCTCTCCGACGTCACGTCCGAAGTCGAGCCGATCTACCGCGCGCCGGAGACGGACGGATCCGCCGCGCGGGAGTTGCTCTCCGTCCCCGCGGCCCGGACCGCGATCCACTTCGCCCGCGCGGCGTGGGCGGACACGGACTGGCGACCCGAACCCCTCGCCCGGGCGCTTCGTGGAGCGATGGGCGACGCCGGGCTTGCGGGGCGTGCCTTCTTTCCGCCCGTTCGGGTCGCCCTGACCGGGCAGCTTCACGGTCCCGACCTCGGCGAGGTCGGCTACGCGCTCGGACGAGAGCGCACCCTCGCGCGGCTCGCGGCGGCGATGGAAGCGATGGAAGCGATGGAAGAGGAGCGAAGCGTATGAGTTGGCGTCTCGAATGCGGTCTCTGCGGGCGGCCCGTCGCGCGCGGGCTGGCCACCGTGTGCCCGGACTGCGGGAAGCCTCTGCTGGCCCGGTACGACCTCGGCGCCCTGGACGGCGAAGCGCTGCGGCGGGCGTGGGCCGGACGCCAGGGCGGGATGTGGCGTTTCCGGGAGATCATGCCGGTCGAGCCGAACGAGGCCCCTGTGACGCTGGGGGAGGGCGGCACGCCCCTGCTCGAGATCGAGATCGGAGGAGACTTCGAGGGCCTCACGCTCCTCGTGAAGGACGAGGGCCTCAACCCCACGGGAAGCTTCAAGGACCGAGGCCTGTGCGCCGCCGTCACGCGGGCGGTGCGCGAGGGGGCGACGGATCTCGTCATCCCGAGTGCCGGCAACGCCGGAGCCGCCCTCGCGGCGTACGCGGCGCGCGCAGGGGCGCCCTGCAGGCTGTTCATCCCCGAGGACACGCCGGAAGGCGTCGCCCGGCGTTGCGAGCACTACGGCGCCGACATCGTCCGGGTCGACGGACTCATCGACGAATGCGGCCGTCTCTCCGCCGAATACGGGGCGGAAACGGGGGCGTTCAATATCTCCACGCTCAAGGAGCCATACCGGATCGAAGGGAAGAAGACGATGATGCTGGAGATCGTCGAAGCGCTCGGGTGGCGGGCGCCCGACGCCATCGTCTACCCCACCGGCGGCGGCACCGGACTCATCGGCAGCGCGAAGACGCTCGCGGAACTGCGAGAACTGGGTTTGGTCGACGGGGACACGCGGCTCTACGCCGTGCAGGGCATGGGTTGCGCGCCCATCGTGCGCGCGCACGCGGCGGGCGAGACGTACGCCGAGCCGTGGCGGAACGCCTCGACCGAAGCCTGGGGACTCCGGGTCCCGGGGGCGCTCGGAGATTTCCTGATGCTCGAAGCCATCCGCGAATCGGGCGGAGGCGGAGTCGCCGTTTCCGACGAGGCGATGAGGGAAGGGGCCCTCGAACTGGGCGCGGCCGGCGTGGGGGCCGCGATCGAGGGCGGAGCCACACTCGCCGGGGCACGCGAACTTCGGCGATCCGGAGAGCTGCGCGATGGAGAGACGGTCGTCCTCTTCAACACCGCACACCTTCTCACGTATTAGGCCGGTTTTCCTGCGCGGACTCTTCGCCGAGTCTCCGTGCGCCGGGGCAGCGTTCCGGCTATCTTGACGGGGTCTACGACTCTAAACAGAAACAGGGGTTCAGAGCGATGTCGAACATGGTGCGTACTGGCGCGAGGACGGCGACCGCCGCGGCTCTGGCGTCGATCTTCACGTCCGCGGGACTCTTCGGGCAGGAGCAGGAATGCCAGTTCGAGCCGAACAGCGCGGCCGCCACAGCTTCCGAAGCGATTCAGCAACTCGCTGAAGCCGCAACCGCCGCAGACAGCCTCGCGATCTTCATGGAGGCGTGGGAGGCGCTCGAGGCGGATCTGGACAGCGACAATCCGGTGGTCGCCCTGCTTGGCGCTCAAATCCAGATGGGCCTCGGCAGTTTCCCGGATGCCGTGGAGTTTCTCGACCGCTACGAAGCAACCGCGTCTCCCGAGTGCCTGATGCACGGTGACGCGCAGCGCTACAACGGCTGGGTCCGGCTCTACAACCAGGGCGTGACGGCGTACAGCGCGTCCGAGAACGAGGCCGCGCTCGACGCCTTCATGCTTGCGAACGACTTCAAGCCCGACCTCCGCACGTACAGCAACGCGGCGCTCCTGCAGTCACAGATGGGAGACAACGCAGGCGCCATCGAGACGTATCAGGCGGCGCTCGCCGCCGATATTCCGGACGCGGACCCCGAGGCGTTGCAGAGCACCGTTCGCGGCCTCGGCGACATGCTGATGATGGAAGACCGGGGCGATGAGGCCGTCCAGACCTACAGCGACTATCTCGCCATGTATCCGGATGATGTCGTCATCCAGATCCAATATGCCGGAGTCCTGGCCGACCGGGGGCAGACCGAGGAATCCGGGGCGATCTACGCCACGACGCTCCAGCGCACGGATCTGAGCTACCAGCAATGGCTCGAGGTCGGAGTGGGATTCTACAACGCGCAGAACTTCGAGGATGCGGCCACCGCGTTCGGGAACGCGCGCCAGGGGAACCCCTACAACAAGGAAGCGAGGGAAAACTACGTCAACGCTTCCATCCAGTCGGGGCGTCCCGGACCCGTTGTCGCGCTCGCAGACTCGCTCACCCAGTGGTATCCCTACGATGCGCTCTCCCATCAGTTGCACTTCCAGGCGCTCGGCCGGGCCAACATGAACGAGCGGGCGATGGAGGTCATGGGGGAGGAGCAGCAGTTGCCCATCTCCGTCACGTTCGCCCAGATGGCCGCGGCCGCGAACGGCCGGTACATCGTGCAGGTCTCCTTCACGAACCGCACGGCCGCCGGCACGCTGCAGGTCACGTTCGAATTCCTCGATGCCGCCGGGCAGGTCGTCACCGAGCAGACACACGCCTTCGAGGCCGACTCCGGCAGCTTTTCGTTCGAGATCCAGTCGGACGTACCCTTGGCCGGATTCCGGTACGGGACGATCGAAGGCTGACCGCGGGCCCGGGCGCGAGCCGCTCCCGGGAAGCCGGAGCGGCCCGCCCGCGGTAGCCCCGCGCGCCAGACCATGATTCGAATCGCCAGCGTCGAGCCGGGGTCGATCGCCGCAGACCTCGAACTGCCGGCGGGCCTCGCCGTGCTCGAGATCAACGGCAAGCCCATTCGGGACAGCCTCGACCTTCTCTTCCATCAGGCGGAGCCCGCGCTCCGGGTGCTCACCGAGCAGCGGACGGGCGAGCGGCTCCTGTTCGAGATCGAGAAACCCGCGGATGAACCGCTCGGGATCGTCCCGGAACCCGACAAGATCCGCCGCTGTACGAACGCGTGCACGTTCTGCTTCGTGAAGGGCAACCCGAAACTCGACAAGCTTCGGGCGCCTCTGTATGTGAAGGATGACGACTATCGACTGTCCTTCCTTCACGGCCACTACATCACGCTGACGAACCTGCGTCCGGATGACTGGGACCGCATATTCGAACAGCGCCTGTCTCCACTCTACGTGAGCGTCCACTCGACGGACCCCGCGGTCCGGCTCGGAATGCTGAAGAACCCTCGGAGCGCGAATATCCAGCCGGATCTCGACCGGCTGGCGGAGGGCCGCATCGTCGTGCACGCGCAGGTCGTGCTCTGTCCGGAGGTGAACGACGGCGAACACTTGACGCGAACGATCGACGACCTCTATCGCCGCGGGAACGCGATCCGGTCGCTTTCCGTCGTACCCGTGGGCCTGACGTCGTGGAACGCGGCGCTGGGCGGTCGCACCCTCGAACCGGGCGAATGTCGCGCGGCGCTCGACGTCATCGACGCGATCCGGAAGCGGGCGCTCGCGGAGCGGGGACAGGGGTGGTGCTACGCCGCCGACGAGATGTACCTGCAGGCGGGACTCGAGCCACCCGGCGCCGCGTATTTCGACGATCATGAACTCGAGAGCAACGGCGTCGGAGCGATTTCCACGCTGACGGATCGCGTGACGGGCCAGTTGGGGGCGCTCCGCCCGCTGGAGGGGCGCAGGGTCGTTGCGGTCACGGGCGCCTCGATGGGCCCGACGATGACCCGTCTCGCGGGCCGCATCGCGCGGCGCACCGGCGCCGAAGTGTCGACGGTGGCAGTCGAGAACACGCTGTACGGGCCGATGGTCACGACGGCCGGCCTGCTGCCGGGCGCGGATCACCGGAGCGCACTCCTCGACGCGGGCGACTTCGACGTGGCCCTCTTCTCGGCGCAGGCGCTGAACGACGGGGACGTCTTCCTCGACGACTTGAGCCTCTCCGAGCTGCAGGCCGGTTTTCCCGGCCGCCGCGTCGAGCCTTCCCACGACCTCGTCGACGTCCTTTCGCGGCTCTAACAGCGATGGCTCTCCGCACGGTCGCCATCGTGGGCCGCCCGAACGTCGGCAAGTCGACCCTCTTCAACCGGATCCTGGGGCGGCGCGCCGCGATCGTTGCCGAGCAACCCGGCGTGACGCGGGACCGGCAATTCGCCGAGGCGGAATGGGCGGGGCGGCGCTTCCTCCTCGTCGACACGGGAGGCCTCGTCGTCCGGCCGGATGAGCACATCGACCTCGAAGTGCGCCGGCAGGCCGAGACCGCGATCGGCCACGCGGACGTCGTCGTCTTCGTCGTGGACGCCCGCGACGGCGTCCAGCCCGTGGACCGCCACGTCGCCGAACTCCTGCGCCGCTCGGCCCTGCCCGTGATCGTCGCGGCGAACAAACTCGACGAACTGGCGGACGCGATCGAGCACGTCGACTTCTACGAACTCGGCCTCGGCGACCCAACCCCTCTCGCGGCCCTCAGCGGCAAGGGGTCGGGGGACCTGCTGGACCGCGTGGTCGCGGCCCTCCCGGAGTCGGCGGAGACCGAAGGGGGCGACGCCGACATCCGCATCGCCGTCATAGGGCGCCCCAACGTCGGCAAGTCCAGCTTCGTGAACCGCCTCCTCGGAGAAGATCGCGTCATCGTCCACGAGGAGGCGGGAACGACCCGCGACGCGATCGACACGGATCTCGCCCTGGGAGAACGGCGCGTCCGTCTCATCGACACCGCGGGCCTCCGGCGCCGGGCCAGGATCGTGGATGACCTCGAGTTCCTCGGCCGGTTGCGGGCCGCCTCGGCCATCGACCGGGCCGATGTCTGCCTCATCCTCGTCGACACGCAGGCCGGCGCGGCGAACCAGGACTTCCGGATCGGACACGAGGCGTGGGATGAGGGGAAGGGCCTCGTGTTCGTGGCCAACAAGTGGGATCTGATCGAGGACCGCGGACCCTCCGCGCTGGCCGGCTTCGAGCGCGAACTCCGCGAGCGCGCGCACTATCTTCGCTGGGTGCCGATCATCACCTGCTCGGCGCTGACGGGGAAGCGGGTGCGGAAGGTCATCGACCTCGCGTTCGAGGTGCAGGAAGCGCGGGCGCGGCGCGTGCCCACCCCGGAGGTGAACGAAGTCCTCCAACGGTTGGTCGCGCGGCGGCAACCCCCCCAGGGCGGGCGGGGGGACGTGCGGCTGCTGTACGGCAGCCAGGTGGCGGCGTCCCCGCCGCAGTTCGTACTCTGGTCCAACCGGCCACACGACCTCAAGGAGCACTATGTGAGATACCTCGTCGCCGGCTTCCGGGAGGCCTGGGGATTCGAGGGATCTCCCATTCGGATCAAGCTGAAGAAGCGTTCGGGGCGCGAATGACGGCGCCGCTCCTGACGCTTGCCGCCTATCTCATCGGGGCCTTCCCCACGAGCTACCTCGTGGGACGAGCCTACGGGTACGACCTCCGGCGGGAGGGGAGCGGCAACCTCGGATCCACGAACGCCTACCGGGTGCTCGGGTTCTTCCCGGCGGTGGGCGTGCTCATCGTGGATCTGCTGAAGGGGTTCGTGCCCGTGTGGCTCTTCCCGATGTGGGACGGGCGCACCGGCGCCTGGGCGCTCGCGTACGGGCTCGCGGCCATTTCCGGACATGTGTGGCCCGTGTATACGAGATTCAGGGGAGGGAAGGGGGTCGCGACCGCCGCCGGAACGATGGCCGCGCTGGTTCCGGTGGCCGTGATCGTCGCCTTCTTCGTGTGGATCGTGACGGTGGTCCTCACGCGGACGGCCTCCATGGCGTCCCTCCTCTCCGCGGCGCTCGTGCCCATCATGGCGCGCGGTTCGGCGGCTCCGCGCTCCGTCGTGTTCTATGCGCTCCTCCTCGCCATCACCGTCTGGTGGACGCATCGTTCGAACCTCGCGCGGATCGTGAAACGTGAGGAGTTCCAAGTGGATTGGCGCCGCGGCCGGCTCCCGCGCCGAGAGAGAACGGCGCAGGAATCGAGGGAGGACGAGGCGTGAGCGAGCAGAAGGTCGCCGTACTGGGCGCGGGCAGTTGGGGCACGGCACTGGCGGATGTCCTCGTGCGGAACGGCCACGACGTCCGACTGTGGGCGCGGGACGCCACACACGCCGCCGCGATGCGCGAGTCCGGCACGAACGAACGCTATCTGCCCGGAATCGAACTGGCTCGCCCGCTCACCGTGACCTCCGAACTCGCGGCGGCGTTGGCCGACACCGGTTTCGTCCTCTCCGTGTGCCCCTCGCACGCGGTGCGCGAAGTGCTGCGACAGGCCGCGTCCCACCTCGGCGACCAGGTGCTGGTCTCGGCCTCGAAGGGGATCGAGATCGGGACGCACCGGAGGATGTCGGAGGTCATCGTGGAGACGCTGGGCGAGGCCGCGGGGCCGCGCACGGTTGTGCTCGCAGGACCCAGCTTCGCGGAGGAGCTTCTCCGCGGACTCCCCACGGCGGTGGTCGCCGCGAGCCGGAGCGAAGCGCATGCGCTCGCCGTGCAGAGCCTGTTCCGGAACGGGTACCTTCGAGTGTATACGCAGCCGGATGTGGATGGCGCGGAACTGGGCGGAGCCCTCAAGAACGTGATCGCGCTCGCGGCCGGGATCTCGGACGGGCTGGAACTGGGGTCGAACGCGCGCGCGGCGCTCATCAACCGGGGACTGGCGGAGATCGCCCGGCTCGCCCGGCACTTCGGGGCGCGGGAAACGACGCTCGGAGGCCTCGCCGGGCTCGGAGACCTCGTCCTCACGTGCACCGGGCGGCTGAGCCGGAATCGATCCGCCGGACTCGCCATTGGAGCGGGCCGCCGACCCTCGGAAGCCGTACGGGAGATGGACCAGGTCGTGGAAGGCGTGCGGACGGCGCGCGCCGCGTACGAGTTGAGCCGGGATCTGGGCGTGGAGATGCCGATCACGAGCGGTGTATATTCGATCCTGTACGAGGATGTTGCGCCCCGGGAGGCTTTGGCCCGCCTGATGGCCCGAGAGCCGAAACCCGAGCGCTGGGGCTAGTCGCGAACCGCCGGGAAGCAAGGGAAGGGGAAAGCGTGTCCGACCGCATCGCCCCGAAGGAATACTACTCGATCGGAGACGTGTGCGAGATCGCGGATCTCAAGCCGCACGTCCTCCGTTACTGGGAAACGCAGTTCTCGACGCTTCGCCCGGCGAAGAACCGGGCGGGCAACCGGGTATACCGCCCGAAGCAGATTCAGCTCGTGCAGCTCCTGCGGCACCTCCTCTACACCGAGCGGTACACGATCGAGGGCGCGAAGCGGAAGCTCGATCAGCTGCGCGCGGGCGGGGAACTGGCGGCGGAGGCGCGCGTGGCCTGGGACCGCGAGACGATCCGCGACCTCCGGAGGGAGGCCGACGAGCTGGTACAGCTCCTGGAGGACGGCGAAGCCGGGTGACCGAAGCGGAACATCCCGTCCTCCTGTGCACCAACGACGATGGCGTGAAGTCGATCGGGCTCACGCTGCTCGCCCGCGTGGCCGACGCGTTCGGTGACGTGTGGACGGTGGCGCCGGATCGCGAGCAGAGCGCCACGAGCCATGCGCTCTCGCTGTTCCGCCCCCTCCGTCTGACGCGGCTCGGACCGCGACGCTACATGGTGGACGGGACGCCGACCGATTGCGTTCTCCTGGCCCTGAAGGAGATCCTCGAGGTACGGCCCCGGTTTGTCCTGTCAGGGGTCAACCACGGTCCCAACATGGGGGAAGACGTCCTCTACTCCGGCACGGTGGCGGCGGCGATGGAGGCGACGATCCTCGGTGTGCCCGCGATCGCCTTCTCGTTCACCGGGAGCGACGACCGTGTCCTCGAAAGTTACGAGGAGTTGCTCGGCCGGCTCATTGCAGGCTGTCTCGCCCGGGATTCCTTTCCCGATGAGACGTTCTTCAACGTCAACCTTCCGGACCGGCCGGCCGATGAGGTGAAGGGGATCACGGTGACGGCGCTCGGGCGCCGGGTGTACCACGACTCGCTCCGCCGGATGCACGATGAGGAAGGGAACGAGTACTTCAAGATCGGAGGGGGACGTTCGGCGTGGAGCGGCCGGGGAGATTCGGATTTCCGCGCCGTGCGCGCCGGCTTCGTTTCGGTCACGCCGCTCCACCTCGACCTGACGAATTTCGAACTGCTGAACGAGGTGAGGTCGTGGCGGCTGGGAAGTTGACGGGACGGGACCCGGCCGCGGACTACCGGCGCGACCGCCGCCGGCTCGTGGAGCGGCTCCGGGACGGGGGGGTGAGCGACCTGGCCGTCCTGCACGCGTTCGACAGCGTCCCGCGGCACGCGTTCGTACCCGAAGTGATGCGGGCGCGCGCATACGAGGACGTGCCGCTCCCCATCGGCCGGGGGCAGACGATTTCGAGCCCCACGATCCACGCCCTCAGTCTCGAATACGCCGAAATCCGCCCCGGCCATCGCGTCCTCGAGGTGGGGACGGGGGCGGGATTCCAGACGGCGCTCCTCGCGGCGCTCGGAGCGGTGGTGTACTCGATCGAGCGGATCGCGTCCCTGTACGAGACCGCGGCCCGCACGCTGGGCCGCCTCGGCGTGGAGGCGCGTCTCATGCACGGGGACGGGAGCCTGGGCTGGCCGAAATACGCTCCCTTCCGGGCGATCATCGTGGGTGCGGCCGCCGCCCGCCCGCCCAAGGCGCTCTTCAATCAGCTCGCCGATGGGGGGCGCCTCATCGTGCCCGTCGGTACCCGGCGGCAGGAACTGCGACGCTACACGCGACGGGGCGACGATTTCGCGAGAGAGACGATCACCGGGGCCCGCTTCGTCCCGCTCATCGAAGATGAACCGAGGGGCGAGGGCCCGCGGTGAAGCCCGTCGGAGCCTGGGCCGGGGTGTACGCGAAGGGCCTCGCCATGGGGCTGGCGGATCTCGTGCCCGGGGTTTCGGGAGGAACGATCGCCCTCATCTCTGGAATCTACGACGAGCTTGTCGCCACGCTCGCGGGTCTCGACGGCCGCCTGCTCGGGGCGTTCCGGGAACGGGGGGTGAGGGGCGTATGGCAGGCGGGCAACCTGGGCTTCCTCGCCGTGCTGCTCGCCGGCATCGGCACGAGCGTGTTCGCGTTCGCCGGGTTGCTCCACTGGCTGCTCGCGAACCGGCCCGCGGAGCTGTGGGCCTTCTTCTTCGGCCTTGTGGCGGCGTCGGTCCTGCTCGTCGGCCGAAGCGTCACCGATCGCCGGGCCGGCATCTGGGCCCTCGCCGCCGCCGGGGCGGCCCTGGCCGCCGCCATCACGTCGCTGCCGCCGCTCATCCGGTCCGACGCGCCCCTCTTTCTCGCGGCGGCCGCGGCCGTGGCGGCCTGCGCCATGGTTCTGCCCGGCATCTCCGGCAGCTTCATCCTGCTCATCCTGGGCGCATACGCGCCCGTGATCGCAGCCCTGAACAACCTGGACTTCGTCCGGCTGGCGGCCGTGAGCCTCGGAATCGTCGCCGGCCTGCTCGCGTTCAGTCGCGTCCTGCGGCGCCTCCTCGCTCGTCACCGGACACCCACGCTGGCCGTGCTTACGGGGTTTCTCGTTGGCTCACTCAACGCCCTGTGGCCCTGGAAGGCGCAACTCCGCGAGATGTACACGCACAGGGACGGCCGCATCGAGTGGCTGCTGGGTAACCGCTGGCCCGCGGGCGCCGAGGAGATCTGGCCGGCGGCGGCTCTCGCACTCCTCGGGGCGGGCGCCGTCCTTGCCATCGATCGCATCGCCGGCGGGCGCGGGCCCGGCCACCCGTGACGAAACCCAAGTAGCGGCGATCCGCCGGGCCCGGTAGCTTCCACGCCGTTCGACAACCGAGCAAGAAACGAGGGGGACGGCAGATGGCGGACGCGCTCGCCAGGGGAAAGCCGCCGGACGGAGGGGACGGCCGACAGGACGCCTTCGTCCGGTCCACGTTCCGTCTGGCCACCTGGGTCAACAACAACATGCGGGCGGTGCTGGTCGGGGCTGCCGGCATCGCGATGGTCGTCGTAGGCGTCGTGTACTACACGAACTTCCAGGCTTCGGTGCGCGAGCAGGCGGCGAACGAACTCGCGACGCTGCGCATGACCACGACCGATCCCGAACTCCTCATCGCCGATCTGGAGACCTACGTCGAGCGCTTCGATGGCGTCGCGGCGGCGAACGAAGGCCGGCTCCTCCTGGCGCGGACCTATCTCGACACGGGGCGCTCCGTGGAGGCCGCGGAGGTCGCGAGCACGATTTCAGAGGCGCCGGATCGCCCGGTCGGACTCGCCGCGCGCACGCTACTCGCGGCGGCCCAGGAAGCGTCCGGGGACGCGGAGACGGCCCTCGCTACGTGGCAAGGCCTGGGAGAGACGGCGCGTTTCGCCTTCCAGCGTCGCGAGGCGCGCGCTTCCGCCGCGAGAATCCTCGCCTCCCTCGGTCGTCTCGAGGAAGCCGAGACGATCTTCGCCGCCATCGCCGAGGAAGCCGCCGGGGAGGACCCGGTGGAGGCAGGGGTCTACCGCCTCCGAGTCGGAGAGCTCAAGGCCCAACGCGCGGGCAGCGGCTGATCCCGGAGCCCCTCCGGCCAAAGCTCGTTTGGTGACGGATCCCCTTGATTCCTGTGACATTGCCCGATGGCGCATAAGATATATTATGTAAACTTATGCGGAAATATGACCTTCCCCGCGTATCGCGGGCTGGAACAGGCTAGAGAGTCAAGGTGTGGGAGTACTTCACCATGAGCGCGCGGCCGGACGAGAACGGGAGGCGCGGGTCCACGCCGCCGTTCGTGCGATCCGTGAAGTAGCCCTCGTTGTAGACCACCCACAGATCCACGCCCTCGCGGAAGTGATAGCGGAAGCGGGCGTTCACGCTCACCTGGTCCGTGGTGGAGTTGTACTGCGCGAGCGTGCTCAGCGAGAGGTGCGTGTCGAGCGAGAAGTCCAGGTTGAGTCTCGCCAGGTGCGTCGTCAGGAAGTTGCGGCCCGGCAACTCGAAGCGGTTGATGTCGTAGCTCGGGCGGATCTCGAAGTGTCGCGACAGATTCAGCGCCGGACTCATGCGAAGGCTCACGCGGCGACCGTCGTAGAAGCTTCCGGCCGAACCCCCGATCTCCCCCCGCACGAGGCCGCCGCGGGAAAGTCGGAGCGAGGCCTCGGCTTCGTGGAACCAGTATTCCCCCGGATCGACCGTAAGTCCCGCGATCGTGAACGGGTTCCGGATGCTCTCGAAGCTTGAGCGGGACGTGAGGATCATGAAGGTCCCGGACTTCATGCCGATCATCACCTGAGGAGCGATAACTCGCGACTCCGACGTGAGATCCACGTTCCTGTAGTAGTGCTGCGTCTCGCCGCTGACCGTCACGGCGCGCAACTTCGAGTCGGCGCCCATGAACCAGGAATAGCCGGCGGATCCGCCGAAGAGCGTGAACTCGTTGCGCAGCTGGAAGCCCAGGCGCGGCAGGTAGTCCGCTCCCACCCGTCGATACTGCGCGCCGTAGGCGAACCCCTCCTGCCTCCTCCGCTCGAACTGCGCGAAGAAGGTCCCCGCGTCGAGCGGGTTGCGTTCCACGACATCGTCGTCGAAGGACTGGGCCCACCGCAGCGTGAGGTACTCGTCCCCGAACAGCCGGACCTCGCCGTCCGCGCCATAGGCCACGTTCGTCTTGCCGTACGCGTCGATGCGCGTCGTGACGATCCCGCCGACCGACGAATTCTGATTGAAGACCTGCTGCTTGAGCCGCAGCACGCCCATGTTCTCCCCCGGCCGCCCGGCGTTGGGGGCCGTCTGCATGTTCAGCATCCCGAAATCGAGCCCGCCGGCCCTCCCCACCACGCGCGCGCCCCCGTAGATGCGGACGAGTTCTCCGCGGTCGAGCCCGATTCGGCGGCTGAAGAAGACCCGGTCGGTGATGCCGCCGGTCGCGAAGTCGAAGGTCGCCGACCGTTCCTGGAAGAACTGCCGTTTCTCCGGGAAGAACAGGGGGAACCGGGTGAGATTGATCTGCTGGTCGTCCGCCTCCACCTGGGCGAAGTCCGTATTGGCGGTGAGGTCGATCGACAGGTTGGACGACGGCGAGTACTTGAAATCGAGGCCCGGCTCCCCGGTGGGGTCGTCCGTGGTCTCCCAGTACGCCTGGACATCCGACGGCTCGCGCAGGGTCGGGATCTGCGTCACCCCGCCGAGGAGATACGGCGTCACGTAGATCGGGTTCGCGCGATTCACGTCCCTCAAGGTGACCCGCTGCGCCAGCGATGGCTTGCCGAAGCCGAAGAACCCGTACTCCGGGGAGATGTCAGGGTAGACGTGGCGCTCGTTCTTGCGCGAAATCGAGCGGTAGACGGAGAGCCCCATCGTCACTTCCCCACCCGTGTTCTGAAACCCGAGCGTCGAGAACGGGATCTGCATCTCCGCCGACCAGCCGTCGCTCGTCCGCTGGACCGCGGCATCCCAGTGCGCGTTCCAGTCGCTGTTGAAGGGTCGCGTGCCCGCGGTCCACTCGGCGTCTCCCCAGACCGCGCGGTCGGATCGCGCGCCGTTGGGGTTCACCACGAAAGCCACGGCCGTCTCGTGGTCGTTGTAGCTGTCGATCACAACCGAGAACTGGTCGTCGCCGCTGAACCCGTCGCGTATGAAGCTGTTCGCCCGGATCCCGCCGAGGTCGGAGTCGAACAGTTGCCCCGCGACGTACAGGTATCGTTCGTCGTAGGCGATCCGGATTCGCGTCTCTTCGGTGAGCGCCCCGCCGTATGTGGGCGAGTACATCACGAGCGGCACGGGATCGATGTCATCCCACGCCGGCTCGTCCACGAAACCGTCGAGGTGGACGTGGCCGTGGCCCTCGAGGCGGTGGAGGGGCACCGACGGCTTCCCTCGCCCGCCGTCCTGCGCGGCCGCGACCGCGGGCGCCACCGCCGCAAGCGTCGCCCAAAGGCACAGGGCCGCCCGGGCCCGCGCCCCCGCTTCCCTGCCCCGCGCGCGCGGATTCACCAGATGAAGGTGTGGGAGTACTTGATCATGATGTTTCTTCCCGCCGACCACGGCAGCCTCGGATCGATCCCGCGGTCCCGTTCGAAGTTCAACCCTTCATTATACACAATCCAGAGGTCCGTGCCCTCCCTGAAGTGATAACGGAAGCGCGCGTTGATGCTCGTCCGGTTGTCGAGGTTGTTGTACTGCGCGAAAGTGCTGAACGAAAGGTGCGTGTTGAACGCGAAGTTGAGCCGCAGCCGGCCGAGTTGGGTCGTCGCCGATTCGCCCCGCCCGGGGAACTCGATCCGGTTCACCTCGTAGCCGCCCACGACCTCCAGGTAACGGGACACGGTCCAGGTGGGGTTGAAGATGAGGCCCACGCGCCGCCCGTCATAGAAACTCCCCACCGTCGTTCGGATATCGCCCCGGAAGATCGTGCTCCGCGGCAGCATCCAGTCGATCCCGGCCTCGGTGAAGTCGTACCCGCCGGGCGGGATCGACACTTCCCCGATCCGGAACGGGACCTCGATGTCCTCGAACTGCGCGTTCGCATAGGCCGTGATGTTCGCGGTCGACTTGAAATCGAACGACACCGATGGGCGGATCGAGCGGGACTCCACCGTGAGGTCCGTGTTGCGGTGATAGTTTTCGCCCATCACCAGGAGAGTGACCGCGTTCACCGTGGCGCTCGGGCCCCCGAGCCAGGTGTGGGCGAGCTGGCCGCCGTACAGCGTGAAGTCCCTCCGCAGCTGGAAGCCGAGGCGCGGCACGTAATCCGGACCCACGCGACGGTAGTAGAGGTTGTACCACATCCCGCGGTCCGTCCGCCGCTCCCAGCGGGCGCGGATGAGACTCGCGTCAAGCGCGTTGCGCTCCCTGACCACCTCGTCCCGGGTCTGCGCCCACGTCAGCGTGAGGTATTCATCTCCGAAGGGACGCACCTGGGTGTCCAGCCCGTAGGCGACGTTGTCCTCGCCGTTGGCGCCGTACCGCGTCGCGAGGATCCCCCCGACGAACGAATACGGATTGAGCACCTGCTGCTTGAGGCGCATGACGCCCATGTTCTCGCCCGACCGGCCGGTGGCGGGGGCCGTCTGCATGTTGAGGAGCCCGAAGTCCAGACCCCCGAGCCGACCCACCAGCCTCGCGCCCCCGTAGATGCGGACGAGTTCTCCCCGTTCGAGACCGATCCGCCGGCTGAAGAACACGCGGTCGGTGAAGCCTCCCGTTCCGAAGTCGAACGTCGAGGAGCGCTCCTGGAAGAACTGGCGTTTCTCGGGGAAGAAGAGAGAGAAGCGGGTCAGGTTCACCTGCTGGTCGTCCGCCTCCACCTGGGCGAAATCGGTGTTGACGGTGAGATCGATGGCCAGGTTCGACGAAGGGGAGTACTTGAGGTCGATGCCGGGCTCCGTCACCTGGTCCTGCTCGGTCCCCCAGAAGGAAGCCGCGTCCGACGGCTCCCTGAGGACCGGCGTCCGGCTGAGTCCCGCGAGCGCGTAAGGGGTCACGTACACCGGTGTCGTGGGCCGGACCTCCCGAAGGGTCATCCGCTGGCCCTGCGACGGCTTGAGGAACCCCCCCTGCCCCCATTCGCGGCCGATGAACGGGAAGACGTGGCGCTCGTTCTTCCGGGCGATGAAGCGGTAGACGATGATCCCCATCGTCACTTCGTCCCCTTCCGCCTGGAATCCCAGCGTGGAGAACGGGATCTGGTATTCGGCGGACCACCCCTCCTCGTTGCGCGACGTGAAGACGTGCCAGTGGGCGTTCCAGTCGACGTTGAACGGCATCACGTCGCCCGTGAAGTCGCCGTCGTTGGAGAGGGAGCGATCCTGGCGGATGCCGGCGGGCGTGGTCCCGAGCCAGACCCCGGTCTCGTAATCGTTGTAGCTGTCGATCACGACCGAGAGGAGATCGTCGCCGCTGAAGGCGTCCCGCAGGAAGGTGTTCGAGCGGATCCCTTCCGGATTCGAATCGTACATCCGTCCGGACAGGTAGAGGAACTCGTCGTCGTGCGCGACTCGCACTTCGGTGCGCTCCGTCATCTCGCCGCCGTGGGTGGGAGCCCACATGAACATCGGCAGCGGCTCGATCGCGTCCCATGCCGGCTCGTCGACGACCCCGTCGACATCGATCTGCCCGGTGAAGCGCGGGATCGGCACCGGCACGGACGACCGGCGCGACGCGGCATCGCCTTCGTCCGAGCCCACGGCCTGCGCGGCGAGTCCGGGAGCCACGAGCAGGCATCCCGACACGATCCACGCGCACCGGGCCGCGCGTCGCTGCAGTCGACGGCAGATGTGGGTCAACGGCGTGCTTCCAGAGTCGGGAGTGGATCCGGGAGGTCTGTGCAACCCAAAGAACACCTCCCCGACCCGGAGGGTTCAATACCCTGTGGCGGCGGGACCTCCGGTTCCGGCTACCAGCTGAACGTATGGGAGTACTTGACCATGATCGCCCGTCCCGCCGACCGGGGCAGCCTCGGATCGAAGCCCCGGTCGCGTTCGAAGTTCACCCCTTCATTATAGACGATCCAGAGGTCCGTGCCCTCCCTGAAGTGGTAGCGGAAGCGCGCGTTGATGCTGACTCGCTCGTCGAGGTTGTTGTACTGCGCGAAGGTACTGAGGGAGAGACTGCGGTTCAGGGCGAAGGAGAGCTTCACGCGGCCGAGGTGGGTCGTCGCCGCCTCGTCGCGGCCGGGAAACTCGATCCGGTTCACCTCGTAGCCGCCGCCGATCTCCAGGTAGCGGGATGCGCTCCAGGTCGGGTTGAAGATCAGGCCGACGCGGCGCCCGTCGTAGAAGCGTCCCACGGTCGTCCGAATGTCGCCCCGGAAGATCGCGGTGCGCGGCAGCATCCAGTCGATGCCCGCCTCCGTGAACCGGTATTCGCCGGGCGGGATCGACAGCTCCCCGATGTCGAACGGGATCCGTATGTCCTCGAACTGCGTGTTCGAGTACGGGGTGATCGTCGAACCCGACTTGAAGGAAAACTCAACCTCGGGGCGGATCGAGCGCGACTCGGGCGTGAGATCGGCGTTGCGGTAGTAGCTCTCGGTCGTCACCGAGGGGGTGATCGTGTTCAGCGACGCGCTCGGGCCCTGGAGCCACGTGTGGGCAAGCTGCCCGCCGAAGAGCGTGAAGTCGCTGCGCAGCTGGAACCCGAGGCGCGGCGTGTAGTCCGGTCCCACCCGGCGGTAGTAGAGGTTGTACCACAGCCCGCGATCCGTTCGCCGTTCCCAGCGGGCGCGGATGAGCGCCGCGTCGAGGACGTTCCGCTCGCGCACCGCCTCGTCGAACGTCTGCGCCCACGTGACGGTGATGTACTCGTTGCCGAACGGGCGCACCTGTGTGTCCAGACCATAGGCGACGTTGTCCTGGCCGTTCGCCCCGAGGCGCGTCGCGACGATGCTCCCCACGTAGGAATACGGGTTGAGGATCTGCTGCTTCAGCCGCATCACGCCCACGTTCTCGCCCGAGCGGCCACCGGCGGGAGCGGTCTGCATGTTCAGGACGCCGTAGTCGAGGCCTCCGACGCGGCCCACGAGTCTCGCGCCCCCGTAGATGCGGACGAGTTCCCCCCGCTCGAGCCCGATCCGGCGGCTGAAGAACACGCGATCCGTGAACCCGCCCGTCCCGAAGTCGAAGGTTGAGGAACGCTCTTGGAAGAACTGCCGTTTCTCGGGAAAGAAGAGGGAGAAACGCGTGAGGTTGATCTGCTGATCGTCGGCCTCCACCTGGGCGAAGTCGGTGTTCACCGTGAGGTCGATGGCCAGATTGGAGGAGGGCGAGTACTTGAGGTCGATGCCGGGCTCCGTCGTCGGATCGCGTTCCGTGGCCCAGAAGGCGGCCGCGTCGGAGGGTTCCCGAAGCACCGGCGTCTGGTTGAGGCCGCCGAGCACGTACGGGGTTATGTAGACCGGCGCGGTGGGCCGCACGCCGCGCAGCGTCACGCGCTGCGTCTGGGACGGCTTCATGAACGCCAACCGGCCCCACTCCCGCGCGATGGCCGGGTACACCTGACGTTCGTTCTTGCGGCCGATGTAGCGGTAGAAGGTGATCCCCATCGTGACTTCGTCGCCCTCGGCCTGGAAACCCAGCGTCGAGAACGGGATGCGGAACTCGGCGAACCAGCCCTCAGCGGTCCTCGTGGTGACCACGTCCCAGTGCGCGTTCCAGTCCTGGTTGAACGGCGGCAGATCGCCCGAGAACTGGGCATCGTTCGAGATGGAACGGTCGTGACGGACCCCCGCCGGTGTGGTGGCGAACCAGAGCGCGGTCTCGTAGTCGTTGTAGCTGTCGACCACGAACGAGAGCAGGTCGTCGCCGCTGTAGGTGTCCCGGTAGAACGTGTTGACGCGGATCCCGTCCGGATTCGAGTCGTACATGCGTCCCGAAGCGTAGAGATAGCGGTCGTCGTGCGCGAGCCGAAGCTCGGTCCGTTCCGTCAGTTCGCTCCCGTGAGTGGGGGAGAGGTTGAACAGCGGGAGGGGCTCGATGGTGTCCCAGACGGGCTCGTCCACGACCCCGTCGAGTTCGATCTCCTCCGAGATGCGCGGGATGGCCACGGGAACGGGCGAGCGGAGCGCCTCCACGTCGACCTCCCCCGCGCCGGTCTCCTGGGCCGCGAGCCCCGAGACCGCGCTCACGACCGCCACGGCGCCGCCGAACACGGCTCGCACGAGCCGGCCGGTGCCCCCCGACGGGCCACCCGGCACGCGCGGGGACGACATGCGGTTCCTCGTCCGCAAGCTCAATCTCGCCGCGTGAGGAGAAAGAACCACTGCGGCCCGCAGCGCAGGATTCCGCGGCGCAGCCTGACGGGAAGGACCGAGAGGATCCGCCAGACGGACCGCCACTTGCCGCCCCCGTCCCTGCACAGCACGGATCGAATCGCGTGTTCGGTCATGTCGGCACGCCGCAGTTCCGGAACGTTCATCGTGCGCTGCAGCGAGCGGTATCCCAGGAAACGGATTCCGCGGTAGCTCTTCGCGCGCCCCGTCCAGCGAACGTAGCGGTCGGCCAGCCCCCGAGGCAGCCAGCTCAGAAAAGGCAGCCGGTAGTGCGGCTCAAGAAACGCCCATCGGCTTCCCGCGCTCACATAGGCGGAGCCCCCGGGCTTGAGCACGCGGGACACCTCCTCGAAGAGGCTTCGCGGGTCGGCTACGTGTTCGTAGAGGTGGTTGACAATGAGGAAGTCGAAGCACGCGTTGGAGGCCGGAAGCCGGGTCCCGTCGGCCACGCAGGTGCGGCCGCGCTCGATCACGACTCGCGGGTCCAGCTCGAAACCGATAATGGGCTGCCCGCTGAGCTTCTCGAGTTCACGCTTGAGGAGGCCCGTACCGCTCCCGAGATCGCCGACGACGCCGGCCGCGCGGATCTTGTCGCCCACGATCGTGTCGAGGACCGCCGCCTTGCGGCGCCGGCTCTCCCTGTACTCACGGCTCGCCAGAAAATCGTCGTAGTAGTCGCGTTCGGCGGAGTCGGCATGCCATGACGAACGGCTCATTCGAGCAGTTCGGTGCCGCAGTGCTTGCAGTGGCTGGCATCCTCGTCATGGCCCGGCGAGGCGCAGCGCAGGCACATCCTCGCCATGGCGGCGCGCAGGGTCGCTCCACGACCCGTGATCTCGGCCGTCACGATGCCCGTCGGGACGGCGATCACGCCGTACCCCAGGATCATGAGAAGCGCCGCGAGCATCTGCCCCGGCGGGGTCTGGGGCGTGATGTCGCCGAACCCCACCGTCGTCACGGTCACGATGGCCCAGTAGACGCCGCGGGGGATGCTGCTGAAGCCCGCCTCCGCTCCCTCGATCACGTACATCGCCGCGCCCACGACCGTCACCACGACGAGCACCGCGACGATGAAGACGGCGATCTTGTAGGCGCTCGAACGCAGGGCGCTGATCAGAAGTCGCTCTCCCCCCACGAACTGGGCGAGCTTCAGAACCCTGAACACCCGCAGCACCCGCAGCACGCGGATGACGGCGAGCGCCTGCCCTCCGGGGATCAGCAGCCCCACGAAGTTGGGCAGGACGGCCAGCAGGTCGACGATCCCGAAGAACGAACGAGCGTATCCTGTGGCTCGCTCGGCCGAGATGAGGCGGAACGCATACTCGATCGTGAACAGCACGGTGAACACCCATTCGAGCGTCCACAGCAGGCCTCGCGCGCGCACATCGAAGTCCTGCACGCTCTCCAGCATCACGACGACGACGCTGGCGAGGATGACGCCGATGAGGCTGAGGTCGAACAGCCGGCCGGCCCGGGTCAGGTTGCCGAAGATGATGCGGTGGGCCTCGCACCTCCACCGCGGTCGCGTCGAGAAGACCGGATGATTCTCGTAGTCGATCGCCGGACGCTCGGGCTCCCGCCGGGATGGGACGTACGACATCGTCCGGTTCTTGGCCATCACAGCCTCCCGATGAGGGACCGCAGGCGCAGCGCCCACACCCGCCACACCGCCTCACGCACGATCGCCCCCGACATCTTGCTCTGTCCGAGGCGGCGGTCGGTGAACACGATGGGCACTTCCCCTACGCGGAACCCTTTCTTCCAGGCGCGGAAGTTCATTTCGATCTGGAACGTGTACCCGGTCGACCCCACGCGGTCGAGATCGATCGTCTCCAGCACGCGGCGCGCGAAGCACTTGAAGCCGCTCGTGGAGTCGGCGAGGCGCAGTCCCGTGGCGATGCGCGCGTACTTGTTCGCGTAGTAGCTGAGGAGCAGACGCGACATCGGCCAGTTGATGACGTTCACCCCCGCAGTATAACGAGATCCGACGACGACATCGAAGCGGGCGGTCGCCGCGATCAGGTCGGAAAGATACCGCGCGTCGTGCGACCCATCGGCGTCCATCTCGAAGACCCACTCGAAGTCCCGCTCGAGCGCCCAGCGGAAACCCGCGATGTAGGCGGTCCCGAGCCCCGACTTCCCTTCCCTGTGCAGAACGTTCACGCGCGGTTCCGCGGCGGCAAGGGAGTCGGCGAGGACCCCCGTTCCGTCGGGAGATGCGTCGTCGACGACGAGGACCGAGAGCCGGCTGTCCTGCGCCAGCACGCGCTCGACGATCCCGGCGATGGAATCGATCTCGTTGTACGTGGGCAGGATGACGAGGCCGCGCTGGCCGCCCGCGGAAGCGGAAGCGGAGATGCGATCCCGGTCGGAATCCGGGGACGAAGCAGCGGATCTTTCGGGGCTCATCAGGCGGACAACCTATCGACCCCCGGGGCGGTCCCGCATCCGTGAATCGTCCGGTTGGACCCGCGCGGATCGCAGCAGCGCCAGGGCCAGACCGAAGGATGCGAGCTCCGCGGCCGTGGTCCAGAGGCGAGCCGCCAAAGCGAGTGCGGCGGCGGGTGCGGCCGGGGTGGCGGTCACCGCCGTCAGCAGGCCGACGATCGCGCTCTCACGCACGACCAACCCTCCCGGCGCCACCAAGGCGAGGTAGCCCACGACGTAGGATCCGGCGAAGACGCCCAGCGCCGCCGCGAAACCGATCGTATTTTCGAGCACCAACCCCTCGATCAACGCCAAGAAACCGAGTCCGTGTAAGAGCCAGACGAACAGGCTCCCCACCCCCGCGCGGCACAGCATCCCCCCGCCCAGTTCGGCGTTCCCGTCCACTGTCGTCTCGCGCAACAGGCGACGCCCCAGTCGGATGACGAAGCGCAGGACGGGCGGCGTGAGCGCGGCAGCGAGGGCGATGCCGCCGGCGACCAGCGGCCACCGGCCTACTCCGTCGAACGCACCGGCTCCGAGCACCGCGAAGGCCAGCGAGACACCCGTAGCGACAATGGCGGCCTGGAAAGCGATCAGCGTGACGAAGGCCGTCGCGCCGGAATCCCCTCGACCCCGGACGTAGGCCACCAATCCGGTGACCTGCCAAATCTTTCCCGGCAGGTAGCGGCCGAGATTGGAACCGAGCCATGCCGCGGCCGCTTCCGGAACGCCCACTCTGCCACCCGCCGTCCGGAACATCCAGGCCCAGATCCCGCCGCTCGCGCAGAGGGCCGCGACTTCGCATCCGATCGCGGCGGCCAGCCAAAGGGGCCGCACTCGCCAGCGGGACATGCCCGATGCCTCGATGTCCCCCCACGCGGCCCAACTGCCCGAAAACGCCAAGCCGACCGCGGCCAGAGCCGCGAGGAGAAAGGCGACGGCTCCGACCGCCACCCACCGGCGCCCCCGCGCGGCGCCGGCGGGGTCTGCGGTCACGCCTCCGATCCTCGGCACCGACGTCGCCAGGAGACCAGGATGCTGACGATCAGGCCGACCATCGTGAGGAGACTGACCCAAACACTGAAGCCGAAGGGAGGACTCCGATACTCGAAGATCAGTTCATGCCTCCCGGCGGGGATTTCCACGCCGCGGAACGCCGTGTTCACCCGCCACACGACGGCCTCTTCCCCATCGAGAAAGGCCTTCCAGCGCTCGTGATGGATCTCACTGACCGCGAGCAGACCTCCGCGATCCGCCACGACCTCCAGTACTAGGCGATCCGGCTCGTGGTCAACGAGTGAAGCGCTTCCCTGCCCCGCCGCCGGAGCTTCGCCATCTGCCTGCGCTTCGACGATCGTCAACCGCGCGGGATTCGACACCTCGAGCGTTCGCGTAACCGCGGCGACGGTATCGTGGACCATCTCGATACCGGCCGGGAAGTAGGCGTACGGAAGCTCTGCGGACAGTTCGTACAGATGGCGTCCGTTTGCTTCCGCGATCGATTCGGGGCCTTCCTGCGCGCCGGGCGTGATGAGATAGTGGACGTTCAGCAACCGATGAACGACTGGATGCCGCAACAGCCCTTCGTCCGGCGTGATGCCACCCACGAGTCGCGCGTACGGCCGCAGGAGAAACTTCTGGAGGCCGCTCGCGGACGACACTCCGTAGTAGGCCAGCTGGTTCGGACGGTAGTTGGGTGTGGGGTCGGCCAAGTTCGGCGCCCAGACGCGTTCTCCTGGCTCCGCGTTCTCGTACAGGGCCTCGATGACGGGGTCGGTCGCGAGCGCGGCGTCGGCATCCTGCACTCGCAGGTAGCGCGCATCCACGCGCCACAGGTCCATGATCCCGAACGCGAGAACGACCATCAGCGTCCAGGTGCCTAGCCGGTGGCGCGCCACTCCCCAGGCCGCGCCCCACGCGAGACCGAATCCCGCAAGAAGAAACAGGCCGTTGAGACGCAGCGCAGCGACCGAAACCGCTGACGGCTGACGCGGCCATCCGTCGGGATACCAGGAGAGCAACGCGAAGTTGGCCAAGCCACGCGGGTTGAGCACGGCCGCCGCGCCAAGCAGAAGAATCGGTCCGCCCAAGAGGAGCACGGGCCAGGACCAATGGCGCGTCGCGGCATCCCGTCCGGTCTCATCGTCCGATGTCGCCGCCGCGGCGGCGCGACGGTTCAGCGCCGCCTCCCAGCCGTAGGCGGCGAGCAGGGCGACGAACACCGTCACCGGACCCAGCATCATCGACGGAGCCCGCAGGCTCGACATCATGGGCAGCAGCGCATACGCGATCCGGTGCACAGGCGTCGCGGCCCCGAGCGCGAACAGGACGCCCAGCGTGCCGGCGCCGGCGAGGAACCACACGGCCCGCCTCTGGTCGCGACCCAGCGACCGGCCGAACCCCGCCGAGATGCCGAGAATCGCAAGCGCGAGCGGGACGGCGCCGAGGTATTCCGTATGCAGCTTGATCGGGTTCCGTCCCCAGTAGGATCCCGGAAGCGATCCGATGAGATCGGGCAGGAAAAACGCCGTAAGCTCCTGCGGCGGCAAAGCCCACGAGGCCGCGAATTCGTAACCGCGCTCCCCTGCCGCGCGCGTGACGTGCTCGAGTATGGTCAGCGTCGGGAAGAACTGGGGCGCGGCGACCAGGACCGCGGCCACATTCGCGAGCGCGAACCACGCGAACGGGCGGACGTACGCCCTCCAGGGGGCCTCGGCCGAGGCCGGCCGGGGGAGCCGGAAGGCCACGTGATACACGAAGAAGGCCGCGAGGGCGAGGCAGGAGAAGTACATCATCTGCACGTGCGCCGAAAACGTCTGCGCCGCGATGACGAACGCCAGACCGGCGAACCACCGGAACTCGTTCCGCTCGAGTCCGCGATTGAGCAGGCCGAGCGCCAGCGGGATGAGCGTCATGGTGAACATCCGCCCGTCCTGTCCTCCGAACAGATGGGACGTGACGTAGCCCGCCAGGAGGAAAGAGGCTCCGCACACCGCCGCAGAGGCCGGTCGAAGCCGGAACGAACGTCCGAGAAAGTAGCCGAAGGCGCCGTTCAGGAAGGTATGCAGAACGAAGGTCCAGCCGATGGCCCGATGCAGCGGCAAGAGGAAGTAAAGGATCGTCGACGGATAGAAGATTGGCCCCGGCAGGATCGCGACGAACGGCATGCCTCCGTAGACGTGCGGGACCCAGAGCGGCACGCCGCGGCCCGCCAGAACCTCGTCCACATAAAACCGGCGCAGCGAGATCCCCTCGAACAGCATGTCCGACCCGAAGAGGAGTCGCTCCGGGTGGAAGATGAAGTCTCGGTAAAAGAGCAGCGTGACGAGTGCCGCCGCGCCCAGGAACCACCAAACGGTGGAACTTCGGCATCCTGCCGTCGCATTCGCCCTCATTCGGCGTTCGCCGAGGGGGCAAGCAGACGGAATACCGCCGACATCGGATCTCCGCCTGCGTAGACGGCCTCGAACCGGTCCTCATAGGCCCGGATAGCCGGTACGAGGTATCGGTGCGTCGTGGCGCTGACCTGGTCCACGAGCACGAAGTCCGCTCCCATCGCCTCCAGTCCCGCCATGACGGTCGCCGGGTCGGAGGAAAACGGATAGAGGTCTCCTCTCCGCCGCGCATACCAGTAGAACAATCGCGGCTTCCGGTTGGCCATGATTGCATCGGGCGGCGTGTTGTCGCGCGCCCAGCGCGCGGCCTCGTAAAGGCTCGCGTTGCCAGGAGCGTCGCAGGGTCGGCCCGCGCGGTAGGAGGCCGCGCAGGCAAGACGGTCGGGAACCGTCTTCACCGTCCAGGCCAGGCCGAACAGGGCGATGACCGCCGGTGCCGCCCACCTGGCCCATCGCCCGCGATTCGGCGGCAACTGCCAAAGAGCGGCAAGTGACAGCAGCAGGATCACGGGCACGAGCGGGAGCAGAAAGCGCCGGTCGGTCCACACGGACGGCCACGCCGCAATCAGCCCGGCGTACAGGAGCGCGAACAACTCCGGCGTCTGGACCCCCCGACGTGACCGGATCGCCCACCCGGCCAGGGCGGCCGAAGCAATGGCGAGCCCCAGCACGGTGCGGAATCCGTCCCCGCCAACCCCCGGGCCGAGAAGAGTCTCCGGGACGACCCGGCTCACAAAGGTCCAGCAGTTCTCGGCCGTTCGAGCGAGGAGCCCCGCGATGCCCACCGTGCCGGCCGACGGCGTGTAGGGGTCCACGAGCAGAAGTTCGGCCAGATACCCGGGCTGACCCGCCGCCGCCCAGCGCTGGTAGAGGCTCCATGCGCCCAGTGTGCCGATCCCCGCCGCACCGGCGCGGATCGCGTGACGCCGCCGCCCGTCCAGGAACCAGGCCAGCGGGAGCGCCACGAGTATCGCCATGCCGGCTGTGCGTGTGGCGAAAGCCGCGACCGCCGCGAGCATCGCCAGGGTCGCCCCCTTCCCGTCGTCCCGCAGCGAAAACCAGAGGGCCAGGACCACGAGAAGGGTGAAGGGGGCCTCGCTGAGCACGTAGTGACCGTATTCGAGCAGCGTCGGATTCACAGCCAGAACTCCGGCCGCCAGCAGCGCGGGACCGTCGCCGACCCAGCGTTGCCCCAAACGAGCGGTGACCCACACGGTCGCGCTCGTCATCAGCAGCATCGCGACCTTCGCCACGCCAACCCCCCCAAACCATCCGAGTCCCGCGAGGAGGAGGGGCAGTAGTGGCGGGTACTTCGCATGCAGCGGAGTCCCGGGCAGGTGCAGATCCCGATAGCCCTCTCCGCTCCGCAGCGCGTCGCCGAGAATAAGGTATCCCGCGTTGTCTCCACCGGGAAACAAGATGGGTTCGAACACCAGGAGCCCCAAGACGAAATGAAGCGCGGCAATCCCGAGCGCAGCCAGGCCGAAGGAGCGGTGCATCATCGCGTGTGGTCCGGCCCCGGGCGTATGTCACGCCGGACGGCCACGGCGCGCTCGTAATGGCGCACGAGCCGATCCACCACCCGCGGCAGCCCGAAGTGCTCGCGCATGTGCGCCCTTCCTCTCTCGACCCGCTCCCGTGCCGCCCCGGCGTCTTCGATGACCCGGACGATGGCCTCCGCCAGCGCGCCGGCGTCGCCGGGCGGTACCAGCAGCCCCGTCTCGCCGTGCCTCACGATGTCCGGGATTCCTCCCACATCGGACGCGATCAGGGGCAACCCGAATTCGAGCGCTTCGAGGAGAACCACGCCGAGCCCCTCCGTGTCGCCTTTCCCATCGACGACCGCCGGAAGGATGAAGAGATCGCTCGCCGGGTACGCCTCGGCGAGCGCTTCTTCACCGACTCGGCCCTCGAAGCGCACGAAGGCGTCGACGCCGACACGGCGGGCCTCCGCTTCCAGCGGGGCGGCCTGGGGCCCATCGCCGATCACCGTGAGCGTCGCGTCGACGCGCTCACGGACGCGAGCCAGCGCCCGTATCAGGATATGCACGCCCTTCCGCTCCACAAGGCGGCCCACAAAGAGAAGTCGCACGGGTCCCACGCGCTCCGGCGGCCGGGCCTCGGCGGTCATGCTCCCGGGTAGCGATCGATCGGAGATGGCCGCGCTGAAGGGAATCACGGGCACTTCGCGCGACGTGTACCGGGCCACGGCCGCAGCCGTCGCGGTCGAGATGGCCGTCACGGCGTCGGCGCTCTCGATCGACCAGCGAAGGAACGGCACGGCCCAGCGGAGACGGCGCTCGATCCAGCGGACTTCAACGGAATAGAAGCTCGAGACCACGGCCGTCCGTTCCGATGACGCGCGTGCCAGGGCCCCGAACCAGCCGTGCGGAACCGGCCAGTGCACGTGGACCACGTCCGGGGGCGACGACGTCCCGAGACCGATCGACGCCAGGCTGCCGCCCAGCATGTATCCCGGCAGAAGCGCGGCGTAGGCCGGCCGGCGGCGAAGACGGTCCGGTGCGGTCTCCTCGTGCGTGAGGGTTTCGAGCCGGGCCGGGGCGTACCGGAAGCGGCGCACGGGAATGTCTCGCCACTCCGTCGCGCCCCCACCCCGGTAGGCGGGCGCCAGTACCTCGACGTCCACGCCCCGTTCGCACAGGCCGAGCAACAGTCTTCCGAGCCACGGGGTGATCACGTCGTCGTCATGGCGGGGGAAGGCCGTGACGACATGAACGACCCTCACCGGGTTCCGCCGCGCTTCAGGTCTTCGATCTCGTCTCGCAGCTGCGCCATCGTCTCCGCGAGGAACCCGAGCACGAAGAGGAGGAGGCCTCCCACGACCAGGAGAAGTACGAGCGTGAGCAGCGGACGATACCCGAGGCCGAACCCGAAGCGCAGCACGAGGGCCGCGAGCCCCGTGACGCAGCCGGCCGCGATCATCGCGAGGCCGCTCGTGCCGAAGAAGAGCAGCGGCTTGCGCCCGAACACAAGCTGGAACCACACGGAGACCAGATCCAGCATCCCGATCAGGATTCGCCGGCGCCCGGAGAACTTGGGCTCGCCGTGCCGTCTCGGCAGGAGGTCGATGTCCAGCTCGCCGAGCCGGTATCCGCGGGCATGGGCGAGCACGACGAAATAGCGGTGCCAGTCGTGCCGCAGCCTGAGGCCCGTGAGGACCTCGGCCCGAAACGCTTTCATCGAGTTGAGATCGCGAACGGGCACCTTGAAGATCGCCCGCGCGAGCCGGTTGTAGACGGACGAGGTAAAGCGCTTCTCGTAGCGTCCCACCTTGCGGCCCGCGACGAGGTCGTAACCTTCGTCCAGCATCGCCGCGAAGCGCGGGATCTCCTCCGTGGAATGCTGCAGATCCGCGTCGAAGAGGACGAGGTACTCGCCGCGGGCGGCCGCCGCGGCCGTGAGCATCGCCTCCGTCTTCCCCCGGTTTGCGCGATGCCGAAGCACGATGGCCCCGCCACCCAGCCCCGCCCGCGCGGCCGCCTCCTCGGCGGCCTCGGCCGTTCCGTCGCCGGAACCATCGTCGACCAGGACGACCTCGGCCGCGAGGTCGTGCTCGTTGAACGTCGTCGCGAGTTCCGCGAACAGCTCAGGCATGTTCTCGGCTTCGTCGTACGCGGGGACGATGACCGAGATCCTCGGGTCCCGCACCTCACCCCTCATACGCGCCTCCGTAGCCGCGCCGGAAGGATCCCGAGCCGGTCCCGGTACTTCGCCACCGTGCGGCGCGCGATCCGGACCCCCGTCTTCTGCAGGCGGGCGGTGATCTCGTGGTCGCTGAGCGGCGCCGTGCGGTCCTCCTCCGCCACCAGCTTGCGGATCCGGACCCGCACTCCCTCCGACGACAGGTCATTTCCCCCGAGCGTCGAATAGCCCCCCGAAAAGAAGAACTTGAGCGGATAGAGTCCCCGCGGCGTCTGAACGTATTTGCCGTTGGTCACGCGAGAGACGGTGGACTCGTGCACCTCGATGTGTCTGGCGACATCGCGGAGCGTGAGCGGCCGCAGGTGTTCGACACCCTTCTCGAAGAAGTCGTGCTGCCGTTCGACGATGAAATCCATCACCTTCAGCATCGTCCGGCGGCGCTGCTCGATCGCCTGGATCAACCACCGGGCACTGTTCAGCCTCTCCGAGATGAACGCCTTGTTTTTCCCCTGGAACCGGGCGCGATCCGCGGCGACATCCCGGTAGACGGGCGAGAGTTTCAGTCGCGGCAGCGACGCGTCGGCGTGTGAGACGCGGTACCGCCCCTCGACTCTCTCCACCGTCAGGTCCGGGATCACGTAGGATTCCGACGTGTCCGCATGCCTGAGACCGGGCTTGGGGTCGAGCTTCGCGATCTCATCGGCCGCCGTCTGCACTTCGCGCGGCGTGACTCCGTATTCCTCCGCCAGTTCGGGCCACCGATGGTTCGCGAGATCGTCGAAGTGCCCGTCGACGATACGGTAGGCCAGCGACGCCTCCCGCCGACGGTCCTTCAACTGCAGCAGGAGGGTCTCGCGCAGGTCCCGGGCCGCGATTCCGCTCGGTTCGAAGGACTGGACTCGGGCGAGCATCTCCTCGACGTCCTCCCGCGAAACCGCCCCCCTCGCGTCCGGCCGTTCCTCCGGTGGTTCCTCCAGTCGTTCCTCCAGCGCCTCGAGAATCCGGTCGAGCGAGCATGAGAGGAACCCGTCGCGGTCGACGTTCCCGATGATCTCTTCGCCGATCAGCAGCTGATGCTCGCCGAGACGGAGCAGGTTCAACTGCTCGTGGAGGTGATCCCAGAGACTCTGCGTGGCGGCCGGCACGGGCGTGTAATACTCCCGATCGCCGTATTCCTCGGGCCGCCCGCCCGCATCGAAGTCGTCGAGGAGAACATCCTCCCAGTCCACCTCCTCCGCGGGGTCGTCGCCCGCGTCATCGGCCAGGGAGTCACGCGCGTCGTCGGGGCCGTCCGGCTCGTCTCCGGGTTCCACGAGATCGAGGAACGGGTTGTCGACGAGTGCCTGTCTGAGGTGACCCTGAAGATCGAGCAGCGGCATGTGCAGAAGGTCCATCGCCTGGTAGAGGCGAGGCTGCGCCTTCTGTTCCTGCCGCAGGTGGGGGCCCGCGGAGAGATTCGGCCGTCCCGATGCCATGTTCAGAGCCTGAAGTCCTCCCCGAGGTACAGTTGCCGGGCTTCCGGGTCGTTCACGAGGTGGTCCGCCTCGCCCTGCACCAGGATCTTGCCTTCGAACAGGAGGTACGCGCGGTCCGTGATCGACAGCGTCTCGCGCACGTTGTGGTCGGTGATGAGAACCCCCAGACCCTTGTCCCTCAGGCCCCGCACGATGCGCTGAATGTCATCGATCGCAATCGGGTCGACCCCGGTGAAGGGTTCATCGAGCAGCAGGAACTTGGGGCGGGTCGCCAGCGCCCGCGTGATCTCGAGCCGCCGCCGCTCTCCCCCGGAGAGCGAATAGGCCTTGTTCGCCCGAAGGTGCTTGATGGACAATTCGTCGAGCAACTCCTCGAGGCGGTCGCGCCGCTCCTGCCGCGTCATTTTGATGGTCTCGAGGATCGCCATCACGTTCTGTTCGACCGTGAGCTTCTGGAAGACCGACGCCTCCTGGGGGAGATACCCGATGCCGGCGCGCGCCCGCCGGTACATGGGCCAACTCGTGAGTTCGTCGTCATCGAGGTAGACGCGACCCTCATCCGCCTTGAGCAGGCCGACGATCATGTAGAAGGTCGTCGTCTTCCCCGCGCCGTTGGGGCCGAGCAGCCCGACGACCTCCCCCTGCCGCACCTCGATCTCCACCTGGTTCACGACGCAGCGCCGCTTGAAGGAGCGGACGAGGCCGTCGGCCCGAAGTACACTGCTCAACAGGATCTCCTGGGTCTGAGGGCGGGAGACGTGCCGGACGCCACGAGGCGCCCCCGTCCCGGTTGGCGAGCACGCAGGGCAAGCTGCACATCCCCGCTCCGGGAGTGTCCGCGCCGGCGCACGGTGTCCGGAGGCGCGCCGACCGTGTCGGGTGGCGTCGTCGTGCTGTCGGGCCGGACGTCCGACGTGTCCGGAAGCGCACCCAGCGAGTCGCCCGCGGCCGCAGCTTCCGTACTATCGGCCACGGCCGCCGCGCTATCCGCCACTGTCGCGCTGTCGGCCGCCGCCGCGCTATCCGCCGGCGACGGAGTCCCGAACACCTCCCGCGGCTCCAGATAGGCGCCGATGGCGTGTTCGCCCTCGACCGCCGTGGGTTCTCCGGCCTCGAAATCCACCTGAATGCGCCGCGCCACGAGATAGTTCAGCGAAGGTCGTGCGCTCGTCGTCGAATCCCGGACCATCCGGTAGAGGGCACTGGCGTTTCCGCCCAGCACGAGTTGCCGCATGAAGGGGTCGGACGCCGGCGTAGAATCCGCCACCGGTGCGGCGGAGCGCTCGAAGACCGCGATGAGCGTATCGCCGCGCCCCCAGTTCGCGGAGCCGTCGGTCGCCAGTTCGATCTCCGCGGGCCCATCGTCCTCCGCCTCCGCTTCCGCGGTGTCTGCCGTTGCGTCCGCCGCTGTACCCGCCGTGGTGTCCGCGCTGACTCCGGCGGAGTCCGTCGGGGCGGGAGCGTCGGGTGCCTGCTGCGCGGCAGCCGTCGAGTCCGTGGCGGTCGAGTCGCTGGCACTGGCGGTCGAGTCGCTGGCGCTGGCGGTCGAGTCGCTGGCGCTGGCGCTGGCGGTCGAGTCGGTGGCCGTCGAATCGGCGATCGCCGACTCCTGCGCGGGCGGCACGATCCAGGACGAGTCACGCTGGACCGCAACCGCACCGCCGACCGCATAGGCCGTGTCGATCTGGCTCCCGTACATCACGAAGTGAATCGAATCGCCCCGCAGCTCGTGGCTGCCGGAGAGCGCCCGGCTCACACCCTCTCCGTGAGCCTGCACCTGCTCGACCTCGCGATTCTCCAGATCGATGTCGATCAACTCCGCCGCCACTTCGAATCGCTCTCCCGACGCGTAGCCGTCGCCGACAGCGTGGATCTTCTCGAGTTCCTCGTTTTGGGAAACGAACCGTATCGAATCGCCCTCCAGTCGGATTCCTTCGGCCTCGATCCACGGCTCGCCCCACAGGACGCCGAGACCATCGGCGCGAGTGAGCATGGCGCTGTCGGCCTGGGCGTTCAGATCGCTCCGGACGATCACCGCGTCCCCGTAGAAGCGGGCCTCGTCCTCCCCGGCGAAGATGGCCAGCTCCGACTCGACCGTGAACGGCTCGGGCGACTCGGTGTTTGTCGGATAGAACGTAACGGTCGGCCGTCCGGGCGCGGTCGTGACGGCATCGATGCCGGCGACGGCTCGCAGAAACTCCACGCGGGGGCCGATGAGGGTGGAGCGATCCGTCAGACGGACGAGTTCGACGTTTTCCTCGGCGATGATGAAATCGGAGAGTTGAAAGTACAGGAGCCGCTCCGACTTCAGCGTCCGTATCGAATCTGCGTAGACGACCGCGCCCAGCAGCTCGACCTGCCGGGGACCATCGCGCTTTATCGCGCTGTCCGCCTCCATCGTGGCGGTTCCGCAGGTCCACAGGTATCGGCCGCTGAGATGCGTGACGTGCGCCCCCGCTACATCCCGGTTCGTGACGCTCCTCGTGTCGGCTTCAAGCGGGCTCCATCGGAGATTGCACCGGTTGAGCGCCGACCCGACGCCCGCCTCGGGCTCCTGCGCGACGAGCGGGCCGGCGAGCCATGTCGCCACCGCCAGACAGCGCAACAACCTGATGCGTCCGCGACTCACGGGCGCGTCGCCGCGGTGGTATCGGGGGGCGCCGCCAGGCTGTCCGGCAGGGCTCCCGTCGTGTCGGGCGGCACGGGCACGCTGTCCGGCGGCGCTTCCGTCGTGTCGGGGGGCGCCGCCAGGCTGTCCGCCGGGGCTTCCGTCGTGTCGGGCAGCACGGTCGCGCTGTCCGCGCGCGCCGTCACGCTGTCGGGCGATATCGCCGTGCTGTCCGCCGCCGCCGCGGAATCCTGCGCCGGAGGCGCCGCCGGATCGATCTCCGTCGCCGTCGAGTCAGCCGGCGCCGGTTCGTCCGCCCCCTGCTCCTCGGCGACGGGCTCCTCGGCGACTCCCGTGGTATCCCCGACCGGATCCGCCGGCAGGGGGATCGCCTCCGAGTAGACGACCTGCGGCCGCATCTCGCCTGCCTGATTCAGGACGACGACCGAGTCGAGCGACGGATCCGACTCGAACGCCGTCCCGTCGAGGGTCAGACCCTCCACCCCCCGCAGGAGACGAAACGCGGTATCGCCGTACAGACGACCATCGAGATTCTGATACCGGAGACGCTCCGTCTCGAGGCGCTGGTCGTCCAGACGGTCCTCCACGACCACCTGCCCCTCGGCCTCGAGGTCGCCGGTGAGTTGATGGAAGATCCCGAACTCCGCGGTCACCTCCGTCGATTCCACTCCGCGCGGATCGAAGAAGGTCAGCGTCATCTCCCGCAGGTGAATCTCGTTCTCCGCGTGCCACTCCGCCGTATTGGCGTCCACGACCGCGCGCCGGATTCCATCGCGCGTAACGAACGTCCGCATCCCTCGAACGGCGGTATCCACCCCTTCGGGCAGGGGTTCGCTCGCGGTCGGAGGCGCATCGTCGGACCCGCACGCGGCGAATAAAGGCAGCAGCGAAACCCAGGCGAACAGGCTGAGGCGCGCCGGTCCCCCCAGCGTGTCGGTCCCGCTCGTTCGCGCGCGCTCGCCGCCCGCACGCCCCCGCCTTTCAACCCGCTCAACCCGCAAACCGTCCTCCTTCCCGGAACTCCGCAACCAGCCCATCCCACTCCCCTCGGGCGACGAGCAGGGCCTCCGCAAATTCGCGCACGGCCCCTTCCCCGCCGGGCACCGTCCCCACCCACGTCGCGCCCGCCCGGACCTCGGGCACGGCGCCGACGACGGCGGCCGGCAACCCCACCCGTTCCATCACCGCCAGGTCCGTGAGGTCGTCGCCAAGGTGCGCGGCCTGGTCCCAGGTGCAACCGCATCGCGCCAGCATACCCCGAAGGGCCGAAAGCTTTCCCTCTCGGGAACCGAGCGAAACCTCCGCGATGTCCAGCTCCCGCGCCCGCAGGCGGACGGCGGCCGAGCGCTTGCCGCTGAGGAACGCGATCACGAGGCCTGCCCGCTGCATCATCCGGATGGCCAGGCCATCGAGGGCGTGAAAGCGACGCAGCTCCCGCGGGGCGCTGAGGGGCGAGTCCGCGCCGACCCAGATCGAACCGTCCGTGAGCACGCCGTCCACATCGAGGGACACGAAGCGAACGGACTTCGCGAGTCGGCGATCCATCGGGGGTCTCGGGCTCATTGGGAGCGGGCTCAGACCGCCACGGCTTCGCGCACGCGCATCGCCCCCTTCACGACACGCTCGAGTTCGGCGAGCGGCAGCATGTTGGATCCGTCGGAAAGGGCTGCGGCCGGATCCGGGTGCACCTCGATGAAGAGACCATCCGCCCCGGCCGCGACCGCCGCCGCCGCCAGCCGCCCGATATGCTCCGGCTCCCCGCCGCTTTTCGACCCTTCTCCGCCCGGCAGCTGCACGGCGTGAGACGCGTCGAACACCGTCGGACAGCCCGTCGTCGCGCGCATCAGAGCGAAGCTCCTCATGTCTACGATCCACCGCCCGTAGCCGAAGGCGAACCCGCGTTCCGTCACAACCATCTCCCGCGCCCCTGCCTCGCGGAGCTTCCCGATCACGCCGCCGACATCTTCCGGCGCCATCCACTGCCCCTTCTTGACGCACACCGGCCGTCCCGTGGCGGCCGCCGCGCGCAGCAGATCCGTCTGCCGGCAGAGGAAGGCGGGGATCTGGAGCGCGTCCACGACTGACGCAGCGACCGCCGCCTGTTCGGGAAGATGAATGTCGGTGAGCAACGGGAGTCCGGAGCGGTCGCGCACCCGGGCGAGCGCCGCCAACCCCTCTTCGAGGCCCGGCCCGCGCGGAGACGACACGGAACTCCGGTTCGCCTTGTCGAACGATGCCTTGAACGTCACCGGGAGATCGAGCCGTTCCCCGAGCTCCGCCAGGTGATCCGCGACCTCGAAGTTCAAGGCATCGTCCTCGAGCACGCACGGCCCCGCGATGAGAAAGAGCGATGTCCACGCCTTCTTCCGGGCTCCGGATTCCGTCCGCCGGCGACCCGAAAAAAACGAAGGACGGCCGGGATTCATCTCCCGACCGTGACCCCGTTCGTCCGGGCCGATGCGGAGTCCGCCCACTCGTCGGACGCCTGGTTCCGCCCGTCCGAGTCACCGGGTGCGCTTCGCAGCGCTTCCCGTCGCGCCACCGCCGCCTCGACGAAAGCCTCGAAGAGCGGGTGAGCCCTGGTCGGCCGTGACTTGAGTTCCGGGTGAAACTGCGTGGCGAGAAAGTAGGGGTGCTCGGGAAGTTCGAGCATTTCGACGAGTCCCCCGTCCGGCGACATGCCGCAGAAGACCAGCCCCCGCTCTTCCAGCGTCTCCCGGTAGGTCGGGTTGACTTCGTACCGGTGGCGGTGCCGTTCGGAGATCTCGTCGGCGCCGTATACCTCCTGCGCGCGGGACCCCGGCTGAAGCAGACACGGGTAGGCTCCGAGCCGCATCGTGCCGCCCATGTCCGTCACCTGGTGCTGCGAGTCCAGAAGCGAGATCACCGGATCGCTCGTCCGCAGGTCGAATTCGGAGGAATGGGCAGTCGGAAGGCCGCACACGTTGCGCGCGAACTCGATGATGGCGCACTGCAACCCCAGGCAGATGCCGAAGTAGGGGATCTCGCGCTCGCGGACGAACCGTATCGTGTCGAGCATCCCGTCGATGCCGCGCTCCCCGAAGCCGCCCGGGATGAGCACGCCGTGGAACCGTTCGAGGAAATCGGTTCCGCGCGCCTCCACATCCTCCGCGGACCGCCACTCGACATCCACTGCCACATCGTTGACGGCGCCGCCGTGGATGAACGCCTCCGCGATCGACTTGTAGGAATCCACGAGTTCCGTGTACTTCCCCACCACGCAGATCCGGACCTGGCCGTTCGACGGGTGCTTGATCCGGTCGACCATGGCCTGCCAACGGTCGAGGTTCGGCGGAGGCGTGTCGAACCCGAGCTGCTCGCAGACGCGGTCGTCCACTTCCTGCGCCCGATAGGTGAGCGGAAGCTCGTAGATCGTCGCCACATCGCGCGACTCGATGACCCGGTTCACCTCGACGTTGCAGAAGCGGGCGATTTTCTTCTTGATCCCGTCGTCTAGGTCGTGTTCGGTCCGGCACACGAGCAGATCCGGCTGGATCCCTATGCTCAGGAGTTCCCGCACGGAGTGCTGCGTCGGCTTCGTCTTCAGTTCGCCGGATGCGTTGATCCAGGGGACGAGCGTGAGGTGGACGAAGAGCGAATGCTCGCGCCCCACATCCTGCCGGAACTGCCGGATGGCCTCCAGGAAGGGGAGCGACTCGATGTCGCCGACGGTCCCCCCGATCTCGGTGATCACGACGTCGTGCCCCGGCGCCAGACGCCTCACCGCCATCTTGATCTCGTCCGTCACGTGCGGGATGACCTGGACCGTGGCGCCGAGAAAATCGCCGCGCCGCTCCTTCGTGATGATGTCCTGGTAGACGCGGCCCGTCGTGACGTTGTTCGCCTGCGAGAGCGACTCGTCGATGAACCGTTCGTAGTGCCCGAGATCGAGGTCCGTCTCCGCCCCATCGTCGGTCACGTAGACCTCGCCGTGCTGGAACGGCGACATCGTCCCGGGATCGACGTTGAGGTAGGGGTCGAACTTCTGGATCGTCACGCGCAAGCCGCGCTCGACGAGCAGACGCCCGACCGAGGCCGCGGTGATCCCCTTCCCGAGCGCGGAGACGACGCCTCCCGTAATGAAGATGTACTTCGTCGGCGACCTGTCGTCCGTCATCCCCGCACCTCCTTGCTGGACAATACTCTTTCCGCCCGCGCGATGTCGGCGGGAAGATCGACCCCCGGCTCGGTCCACGGACCGAGTTCGACGTGAATCCGCATGCCCGCCTCGAGCGCCCTCAACTGCTCCAGCCGCTCGGCCCGTTCGAGCGTGGATTCGGGCAGGGCCGCCCACCGCTTGAGAGCGGAACGCCGACACGCGTACACGCCGATGTGGCGCAGCCGCACGCGGGTCCCGAACTCCGGCGACTCGTCCCGCGAGAACGGGATGGGGCTGCGGCTGAAGTAGAGCGCCCTTCCATCGGCGGCCCGGGCGACCTTCACCACGGCCGGGGACCGCCACTCGTCATCCGCACGGATCGGCGCCGCGATCGTCGCGACTTCCCGCGCGCTCCGGACGGCGCTCTCGACCGCCCGGCCATCCACGAACGGCTCGTCCGCCTGGAAGTTCACGACGACGTCATCCGCCTCCGCGCCGAGCAGGTCGGCCGCCTCATCCACGCGGTCCGTGCCGGAAAGGTGATCCGACCGCGTGCGGACGACCTCCGCATCGAACCCCCGCGCGCAGCCCTCGATCTCGTCGCTGTCCGTCGCGATCACGATTCTGTCGAAGGAGCGGATCGCTGAGGCGGCGCGCCAGCACCACTCAAGGAGCGTGCGGCCGGCCAGCGGCTGGAGGGGCTTCCTGGAGATACGGGTGCTGGAGATACGGGCGGGAAGGACGCAGATCACGCCCATCGCTGGGGAGGCGGGGAGTCGGTCCGAAGCGGCATCGCAAGAAGCTAGACCTGCGGTCCGGGGTTGTCAAAATCGGGGCCCTGCAGATTGCTCCGTTCGTTGTATTCCAGATTTGCGGCCGCCAAACTCGCGTCTGGCCGGCTCGTTGGCATATGATGCATCGTGGTGGCGCCGGAAACCGGCCCGCGATGACAACCCTTCGATCCTGAGTGATGCACTTGGCCTATTCCGACGACGAACTCGAAATCATGCTGGCAGACATCGAGTCCGACCTCGTGGAAAGGAAGGAATCGCTCGCGGGAGACGCACGGAAGACGATCAGGCAGGCCGTATGCGCGATGGCGAACGATCTCCCCGGTCACGGTCAACCGGGGGTCGTCTTCGTAGGGGCGACCGACAAGGGAACCCCGACGGGACTGGAGATCACGGATGAACTGCTTCAGCAGCTATCCGACATCAAGACCGACGGGAACACGGTTCCACCACCGACACTCTCGGTCCAGCGCCGCAACTTACACGGTGCCGATATCGCAGTGATCACCGTCCAGCCATCCGACTCCCCTCCCGTTCGCTTCAGAGGGCGGATCTGGATTCGCGTGGGGCCGCGTCGCGACATCGCGACGGCGCAGGACGAGCGCATGCTCAACGAGAAACGGCGATACGGCGATGCACCTTTTGACGCACAGCCTCTCGCAACCGCCACTACCGATGGTGATCTGGACCTGCGGCGGTTCGAGGAGGAATACCTCCCGCAGGCCGTGAGTCGCGAGGTGCTTGAGAGTAACGAGCGCAGCGTTCCGGAGCGCCTGGCGGCGACGAAGATGGTCGCCACCGCGGAGGATCCCGTGCCCACGGTCACCGGCATGCTCGTGATCGGCACGCGCCCGCAGGACTTCCTTCCCGACGCCTACATTCAGTTTCTGCGCATCGCGGGAACGACATTGGCCGACGAAATCGTGGACGAAGCCCGATGCGATGGGCCGGTCGTCCACATGATGCGCCGCCTGGATGAGAAGTTGAAGGCCTACAATCACACGGCCGTCGACATCACCTCCGGGCATACGGATCGACGTCGCCCCACATACCCCTTGCCGGCATTGCAACAACTGGTGCGGAACGCCGTGATGCACCGGACTTACGAAGGCGTCAACGCACCTGTGCACGTGTACTGGTTCGATGATCGCATCGAGATAACCAATCCAGGAGGGCCGTACGGCGGTGTAACCATCGAGAATTTCGGTCGACCTGGTATCGTTTCATATCGTAATCCGAATCTGGCGGAGGCGATGCGCGCTCTGGGACTGGTCCAGCGATATGGCGTCGGCATTCCACTTGCGCGCCGGAAACTGATCGAGAACGGGCAACCCGAACCGGTATTCGACGTCGACCCGCACTGGGTGAACTGCACGGTGAGAGTTCGGCCATGACGGCGCCTGTGCTTACCTTCTTCAACAACAAGGGGGGGGTTGGGAAGACGTCGCTGGTCTATCACCTCGCGTGGATGTTCTCGGAACTCGATCGCCGCGTTCTCGCCGTCGATTTGGATCCGCAGGCCAACCTCACGGCGGCCTTCCTGCCGGAAGAGATCGTGGAGCGATTGTGGCGCGACGACTCGGGTGAGAAGACCGACACGATGGCCCAGTGCATCGCTCCGCTCGCACAAGTCGGCGACATCCGCCAACCCAACCTGCAGCACCTTTCCGACACCCTGAGCCTCATACCGGGGGACCTCGCGCTCTCCGGCTTCGAGGACCTTCTCTCCGCGGAATGGCCGAATTGCCTCGGAAGCCGGAACATGTACCGTCCATTCCGGGTCGTTACGGCTTTCTGGCAGGTGCTGCAGTGGGGAGCCGAGCGCTGCGACGCGGATATCATCCTCGTCGATGTGGGGCCAAGCCTGGGGGCGATCAACCGATCCGCCCTCATCGCCACGGATTTCGTGGTCGTCCCTCTGGGGGCCGATTTGTTCTCTCGTCAGGGACTACGGAACCTCGGGCCGACGCTGCGCCGCTGGAGAGACGAGTGGAACAAGCGCGTGACGAATTGGAACGAGCCGGAATTCCCGTTGCCGAAGGGCAGCATGGAGCCGCTGGGCTACCTGATTCAGCAACATGGAGTACGGCTCAGTCGCCCCGTGAGGGCATATGATCGCTGGGCCAAGCGGATGCCCGCCGAATACGCTCGCAGCGTATTGGAAGAGTCGCCGGCCGATGTCGCTCCGAATGCCGAGTCGGATGCAAACTGTATCGCGACCATCAAGCACTATCGCAGTCTCGTCCCGCTGGGGCAGGACGCACGGAAGCCGATCTTCAAGCTCTCGCCAGCCGACGGCGCCATTGGCAGCCACGCCGTGGCTGCGGCGGAGGCCTTCAAGGACTTCAAGGAACTGGCCGACGAAATCGCGCGTCGCTTCGACCGTCGGACCTCCGCCTAGCACCTGGCGATCCGTGGAAAAACCCTGCGCCAGCGCCGGAAGCGGTGAAGCTTACCTGCGCGGCGGCATCCGCGTGGGTCGCGCGGACCGGTTGGTTCGGACATCCAGGAAGGCGATGAGACCGGGGTCGCCGGGCTCCGCGGAGCCGGCGGCGGCCCCGAACTCGAGCCGGAAATCCCAGAGCCGCAAGGCCAATCCGCCCTGGATCGCGCCGTACAGTTCAAAGTCATCCCCGGGCGAATGGATTCCCGCCCCGCTGCCGCGCGCGAACACGTCCAACCCCCCGAGCGCCACGTCGCCGAGAAGGGGGATTGCGTAGGTGGTTTCGGCATAAAGCAGGCGGGGTTCCCACCGGCCGCGCAGCGGCATCGTCGGCAGCGTCCCCACCCCCCCGATCATCGAGTAGCGCTGGCTCGGGAGGTGTCCCGCCACATCCGCCCTCCCGATCGCGAAAGCATCGACCGCATGGCCCCACGCCGTCACCCGGCGCACGGATGCGCGCCCTTCCACGAGCAGGAAATCGTAGGAGCAAATGAAAATGCAGTTGCCAGCGAGTTCGTCCTGGAGTCCCCCTTCGAGGGCCACCCCGAACGCCGTCCGGCCATCGCGACGATTCACCGACCATTCAAACCCGGCGCGTGCAAACCAGAAGCTCGGCGGACGTGCGAACACGCGCTCCCCCTCGTCCGCCTCGTCTCCGAAGAGGATGGTCACCGGACGCGCGGCGAGCGACGCCCCCTCCGCGTGCCCCCCCGAGAAGACGATCCGCCAGCTCGGAGCATCCTCCCACACCGGCGGCTCCGCCGACATCAGTTCGAGCTCGACACCGAACTGCCTGGAATCGTAGTGGCTGCGGACATCGTCGCCGGCCACGAAGTGAGCAAGGCTGTTGTACCACGTGGGGCGGATCCATGCCTCGTTGCTGACCACGGCGCTGGTCGCGAACAGGCCCAGCCGGATGCGTTCGCCGAGGCGCCAGGAGTTGTGGAGGCGAAAGTCGAGATCCTCGCGGGCCGGAATCCAGGTGACGCCGCCCGCGAGTTCGGGCCGCCCCGGGATGTCCGACAGGCGGGCCAGCGCGCCGAACGGGATCGAAAGGCCGTTCACGCGGTCGTAGGTCGGGAGATGGAAGCCGTACGTGCCGTCGAGTTCGAAGGCGGGCTCGGGCTCGACTTCGGAGATGATCTCGAAACCGCCCCGCGTGGGCCGGACGCGCAGCGGTTCGTTCGGACGATAGGTGAGGGTGCCCCCGACTTCCGCCAGGTCCGAGTCGTAGAACCCGCCCGCCAGCACCAGCACGTTGCCGGTGATGGAGCCGCCCGAGCGGAGGAAAAGGTCGCCGTCGACGACGTAGAGGTCGCCCTCGATCCGCCCGGCGATGCGCGCGGCGCCCTCGAGCAGGAGGACGGGTCCCGGCACCGTGTCTCCCCGGGCCAGGACCGTGTCCCTTGCCCACACCGTGAAACCGCCGGTTTCGAGGAAGGTCGCCAGCGCCGCCTGCGCGTCCGAGCGGGGCTCCCCCGCCAGCCGCACATCCTGCCCGTGCAGGGCGGCCGGCGCCGCGGCGGCCAGCCCCGCGGTCGCCGCCATGACAAGCCCGAGGCGCTTCATTCGGCGACCCTCGCCGCCGTCCGCCACCGGTCCCAGGCGATGACCTCCTCGCGCGGCAGCCGCTCCGGCAGTTCCGCCAGCCCATCGTGATAGCCGAGGCAGAAGAGCGCCACGATCGGGATGTGTTCGGGAACGCCCAGGATCGCGCGCACGTCGCCCTCCCGGAAGCCGTACACCCAGCTCGACTGCACGCCGAGGTCCGCCGCCGCCAGCATCATGGTCTGGGTCGCGGAAGCGAGGTCCATGGCGAAGCTCGGGCGGCCCGTGCCGCTCACGTGCGAGTGGATGCGCGCGCAGCAGGCGACAACGACGGGCGCCGTCTTCACATGGGGATGGTTGAAGGCGGCCGCCGCGATCCTGTGGCGCGCCAGCGCCTCCTGCACGACGACGAAGCGCCACGGCTGCGCCTCCCGAGCGGACGATGCGTAGCGCGCCGCCTCCAGCACCGCGTCGACGACCTCGGGTTCGACGAGCCGGTCGCGGAAGCGCCGGACCGGACGCCGGTTGCGCGACAGGTGGAGGAGGCGGGTCAACCTCATCGACGTCGCTCACCCACGCGGATGATGGCTGCGGTGCACCTGGCGCAGGTGCGACCGGTCCACGTGCGTGTAGATCTCGGTCGTCGAGATGTCTGCATGTCCGAGCATCTCCTGGACCGACGCGAGGTCGGCGCCTCCCTGGAGCAGGTGCGTCGCGAAGCTGTGGCGCAGCGTATGGGGCGTCACGCGCTTCAGGATGCCGGCACGCTCGACGTGGCGGCGAAGGATCTTCCAGACGCCCATGCGGCTCAACGAACGCCCCCGGGCATTGAGGAAGACATGTCCGGCGGATCGGTCCCGGTCGAGCGCCGGTCTGACGGTTCGAAGGTATCGGCGCGCCGCCGAGCGCGCAGCCGCGCCAACCGGCACGAACCTCTCCTTTCCCCCCTTCCCCCGCACGCGCACGAGGGCTTCATCGAGGTCGAGGTCGCGCCCCTTCAGCGCGAGGAGTTCCGACACGCGAAGCCCGCACCCGTAGAGCATTTCGAGCATCGCCTCGTCCCGCGCCGCCGTGCGGCTTGCCGGATCCACCGCCCCGATCAGCGCCTCGATCTCGGAGACGGAAAGCACATCCGGGAGAGAGCGGCCCGCACGCGGCGCTTCGAGGCGTTCGCTCGGGTCGGACTCGATCGCGCCCTCGACGATAAGGAAGCGGAAGTAGCCGCGCAGCGCGTAGACGCTCCGCGCGACAGTCGAAGCCGCCCGCCCCTCGCCGGCCAGCCGCGCGACATGGTCGCGAAGCAGTTGATACGTGACCCCGCCCGGCCCGGCGACCTCCTCCGAGACCGCGAACGCCGCGAAGCGCCGGGCTTCGCGGAGGTACGCGTCGATGGTGCGCGGAGAGAGCCCCCGCTCGAAGCCGAGATGGTCGCGGTAAGACTCGAGGTGGAAGGCGCGCTCGATGCCGGGGCCTTCTCCCGTCACGGCGACGACCTCCGTCCGCCGTCGCCCTCCGAGTCGTCACCGGATTCCGAGGACGCCCGTGGGGCTTCGTCGCGCCGGCTTCGGACCCACCAGCCGATGATGACGCCGATGAGGATGGCGGCCACGAGGAGAAGCCACGCGTTGACCTGGCCGAGAAGCTCCATGACGCGGTCCACGTTTCGCGAGGCGAACATCCCCCCCGCAAGCATGAGCCCGTTCCAGAGCAGCGATGCGGCCACGACCGGGGCCATCGCCCGCACCGCGCCCAAACCCGTGAATCCCGCGAACGTAGGCACGATCACGCGCAGTACCGGCAGACAGCGCGCGAAGAAGATGGCCCACAACCCGTGCCGCTCGTAGAAGCGGGTCAGACGCCGGGACTGGTGCGGGCGCAGGAGGCGCCGCCCCCAGCGGGTCTCGAACACGCCGCGGCCCCGCCGGCGCGCGAGCCCGAAGACGACCATGGCGCCGCCGGAGTTCGCGATCCACGCGCACAGCAGGACGGGGAGGGGCTGCAACGATCCCCTGTCCGCAAGCACGGCGCCGAGTACGACGAAGGTGTCGGATGGGACGGGCGGAAAGACGTTCTCAAGGGCGGACCCGGCAGTGATCAGCGCATAGGCCGTGACCGCCGGGAGGGCGAGGAGAAAATCGAGGAGGGGTTGAACGCCGGGGACCTCAGGCACCGTCCCTCGCGGCCGCGGCCACCGTCGCGACCGCGATGGCGGCAAGGCCCTCGCCTCGTCCGATCCATCCCATCCCCTCGTTCGATTTGCCTTTTATCGACACGCCGGCCGGCCCCGTACGCAGAGCTTCACCGAGCCGTTCCCGCATGGCCCGCGCGTGCGGGGAGATACGGGGCCGTTCGGCGATGACCGTCGCGTCGACGTTCACCACCCGGAATCCCTCTTCGCGCAGTCGGCGCACGGCCGAGGCGAGGAGTTCGACGGAGTCGGCGCCCGCGTGCGCGGGATCCGTATCCGGGAAGAGCGCGCCGATGTCCCCCAGCCCCGCCGCGCCCAGGATCGCATCCGTGATTGCGTGCGCGACCGCATCTCCGTCGGAGTGTCCCTTCAATCCGGGGGCATCGGGGATCGCCACTCCCCCCAGCACGAGAGGCCGCGCCTCATCGAAACGGTGGGAATCGTATCCAACGCCGGTTCGCACTGGACGAAGGTCCCGGGCTAGCCCCGAACCGCGCGCAGGATGCGGAGAGCGAGGTGGGCCGCGTTCTTCGCGTTGTCGATGCCCACGGCGGCGACGGGGACGCCCGGCGGCATCTGCGCACACGACAGGAGCGCATCGAGCCCTCCGAGCGTACCCGCGGAGACGGGAACCCCGATCACCGGCAGCGCGGTGTGCGCCGCCACGACGCCGGGGAGCGCCGCCGACAGTCCCGCCCCGCAGATCACGACGGCATGGCCGGCGGCCTCCGCGCCCTCGGCCAGCTCCGCGGTCCGCTTCGGCTGCCGGTGGGCCGAACTCACCTCGACCTGCACGTCGACCCCGTGCTCGCGCAGGATCGCCACGCCCTTTTCCATGGTGGGCATGTCCGATTCCGACCCCATCATCACCAGTACCGAACTCATCACTTCCTCCCGGCCGATCCGCCACGGGCGCTGCCCGCTCGGAAGACCGCTAGTCGCCGTTCCAGCGCCGGACGGCCAGACAGACGTTGTGACCGCCGAACCCGAAAGAATTCGAGAGGGCGACCTCGACTTCACGTTCCAGGACCCCTCCATGGGCGTATTCGAGATCGCACTCGGGATCCGCCTGCTCGAAGTTGATCGTGGGCGGGATGATCCCGTGCCGGCAGACAAGCGCGGAGATCGCCCCTTCTATGGCCCCGGCCGCGCCCAGCGTGTGTCCCGTCATCGATTTCGTCGAACCCACGACGATCGAGTAGGCATGGTCGCCCAGAACATCCTTGATCGCTTTCGTCTCGGAGACATCGTTCGCGGGCGTCGACGTGCCGTGTGCGTTGATGTACCCGATGTCGGTCGGATCGAGTCCCGCGTCGTCGAGGGCCTGCTCCATGGCGAGCCGCGCCCCCGAGCCATCCGGCGCCGGCGCCGTCATGTGGTAGGCGTCGGCGCTCTGCCCGAAGCCCGCCAATTCCCCGAGGATCGCCGCGCCGCGCGCCTTCGCGTGTTCCAGTTCCTCCAGTATGAACATCCCGGCGCCTTCCCCGAGCACGAACCCGTCACGGTGCGCGTCGAAGGGGCGCGAGGCCCTCTTCGGGTCGTCGTTGCGCGTCGACATCGCCCGCATGTTCGCGAAGCCGGCGACCGCGAGTGGCGTGATCGTGGACTCGCTGCCCCCCGTGATCATCACATCGGCTTCGCCGTTGCGGATCGAACGGAAGGCCAGCCCGACGGAATGGCCGCTGGAGGCGCAGGCCGATACCGTCGCATAGTTGGGGCCCTGCGCTCCGTATCGCATCGACACCATCCCCGAAGCCATGTCCGGGATGAACATGGGGATGAAGAACGGGGAGACGCGCCGAGGCCCGCCGTCAAGCAGCTTCTCGTGCTGGGCCTCGAGGAGCGGAAGCCCGCCGATCCCGACGCCGATGAGAACACCGACCCGATCCGGCGGAAGCTCTCCGAACCCCTCCGAGAAACCCGCTTCGGTCACGGCCTGATCCGCCGCGGCCATCGCAAGGTGGAGGAAACGGTCCGCCCGGCGGGCATCCTTCCGGTCCATGTATCTCGTCGGGTCGAAGTCCTTCACTTCGCAGGCGAAGCGAACCGACTGGTCGGATGCATCGAACCGGGTGATGGGTCCCGCGCCGCTGTCGCCGCGGAGGAGCGCGTTCCAGGTCGAGTCGGGGTCGAGCCCGATCGGAGTGACGAGGCCGACCCCCGTGATCGCTACACGTCTTCTCATGTTCTCATGAAATGAGAGGCAGCCGGGCGCTAGGCCTTCTCGTTCAGATACGCGATGGCCTCCTGGACCGTCTGCATCCTCTCCGCGTCCTCATCCGGGATCTCGATCCCGAACTCTTCCTCGAAAGCCATCACGAGTTCGACGGTATCGAGCGAGTCGGCGCCCAGATCATCGACGAAGTTCGCGTCGTCCACCACCTTCTCCTGCTCCACGCCGAGTTCCTGCGCGATGATCTCCCGCACGCGTGCCGCGTTGTCCATGATTGCGTGTTCTCCTTGTATGAAGGGGACCGACCCGCGGCCCCGCCGTTTCCCGATCCCTTTTTCGCTGATCCGCTGACCGAATATGCGGCGGCGCCGCTACGACTGCATGACCATCCCGCCGTCGACGACGATCACCTGCCCGGTAACGTACGAAGCCCCGGGACCCACGAGAAATCGCACCACCGTGGCGACATCTTCCGGGGACCCGGGTCGGCCGAGGGGAATCCTCTCCGACATGGTTTTTTTTACGCTTTCGGGCAGTCCCGAGGTCATGTCGGTCGAGATGAACCCCGGTGCGACAGCGTTGGCCCGCACACCGCGACTCGCAAGCTCCTGAGCGACGCTTCGGGTGAGCGAGATCAGGGCGGCTTTGGCCGCCGCATAGTTGGACTGGCCGCGGTTTCCCGTCAAGCCCACAACGCTGGAGATGTTCACGATGTTTCCGGCGCGCCGCTTCATCATGCCGCGGGCGACGGCCCGCATCAGATAGAAAGCCCCCGACAGATTCGTGTCGAGCACGGCCTGCCAGTCCTCGTCCTTGAGGCGGAGCAGGAGGCTGTCGCGCGTGATGCCCGCGTTGTTCACGAGGATCGTCGCATTGCCGAGCCTCTCGGAGACGTCCGAGACGAGTCCCCCGCACGCCGCGGGGTCGGAGACGTCGCAACCGAAGCCCGCATGACCGTCTCCGGGCAGACGCTCGGCGACCGCCCGCGCGCGGTCCGCCCCGGTGCCGACGACAGCCACCCGTGCGCCCGCCAGGGCCAGTTCCGTTGCGATCGCGGTCCCGATGCCGCGCGTCGCTCCCGTGACGATGGCGATCTCTCCCGTCAGTTCGCTCATTCAGGCGCCCTTCAGTCCGAGGATCCCAGGTAGGCGTCCACGGACGGCGAATCTCCGACCGCGGTCACGCGCAAGCTTCGATCGATGCGACGGGCGAGGCCCGAGAGCACGTTGCCGGGTCCGACTTCGAGCCAGCGCGCGGTCCCCCTCTCGCGGATGCGCTCGATCCCCTCCATCCACCGAACCGGCGACGTGAGTTGCAGGATGAGCGTGCGCCGCGCCTCCTCCGAGTCGGTCACGAGTGTCGCCGTGGCGTTGGAGACGATGGGGAACGTCGGCTCCCCCCAGTTCGTCCCCTCGAGCGCCGCCGCCAGCCCGTCAGCCGCCGTCGCCATGAGGGGAGAATGGAACGCGCCGCTCACGTTGAGCGGGAGGACGCGGCGCGCACCGGCCTCCGAAGCGAGCCGGCCCGCCGCGGCCACGGCCTCGACATCGCCGCTGATGACGACCTGGCCCGGAGCGTTGAGATTCGCGGGCACGGCAACCCGCCCGGCCTTCGCCGCACGCTCACACGCGTCGGCGACGGACTCTGCGTCCAACCCGAGTATGGCGGCCATCGTGCCCGGCCGGTCCGCGCCGGAGGCTCCCATGAGGCGTCCGCGTTCCCGCACGATCCGGAGACCGTCCTCGAAGCCGAAGGCGTCGGACACGAGGTACGCGGACAGCTCGCCGAGCGAATGCCCCGCCCCGATGCCGACCTTCCCGGCGCGCGCGGCGATGAGATGCCAGATGGCGAAGGAGTGCAGCATGATCGCCGGTTGCGCGTTCTCCGTGGCCCGAAGTTCTTCCTCGGATCCCTCCCAGCAGATCCGGCTCAACGGCATGCCGAGCGTATCGTCGGCCCGCTCGTAGAGTTCCCGCACCGACGCATCATCTTCCGCCAGGTCCCGGCCCATGCCCACGTACTGGGAGCCCTGTCCCGGGAAGAGGAGGGCGACCCCGCTCACGCGCCGCTCTCCTGCCGCATCCGGGCAAGCGAGGTGCGAGTGACGGACGTGAAGCCCGAGGCGGCACAGTCGGCCGCCGTGCGAATTCCGTTCATGATGGCGCGCGGGGGGGAAGTGCCGTGACAGATGATCGTGACCCCGTTCACGCCGAACAGGGGGGCGCCGCCGTACTCCGCATAGTCGAGAAAACGCAGCGCCTCACCGAGTTGGCCTCCCTCGCCGACGCCGGCGTCACGGAAGATCTTGAGCACGAATTCCGCGATCGACTCGTAGAACTTGAGCAGCACGTTGCCGACGAAGCCGCCGCACACGAGCACGTCGCACACTCCGCTCACGATCTGGTGTCCCTCCACGTTCCCGATGAAATGGAGATCGGGGTCGGCCGAGAGAAGGCCGTGGGCCGTCGCCATGACGCCTCCTCCCTTCTCTCCCTCCGCCCCGATGTTGAGAAGCCCGACCCGCGGTCGCCCGATGGAGAGCGTCCGGCGCAGATAGGTCGATCCCAGGTGGGCGAACTGGTGCAGTTGCCGCGGGCGAACGTCCACGTTCGCCCCCACGTCCATGACGAGGACCCGCCCGGTCCCGGTCGGGAAGAGGGCGCCCACCGGCGGCCGATCCACTCCGGGGAGCAAGCCGAGCGTGAGCACCGAAGCGACGACCGTCGCCCCCGTCGGTCCCGCCGACACGAAGGCATCCGCCTGTCCATCGCGGACGGCCTCCAGCCCGCGAACCACGGTGCTGTCCGCCTTCCGCCGCGCCGCCAGAGCGGGCGGATCGGCCGGCGCGATGAACTCCTCCGCCGCGAGCCATGCCACCCGGTCGCGCGGGAACCGGGCCCGTTCCGCACGCAAGAGATCGCCGGGCCCCACGAGGAGGAGAGAAAGGTCGTCCGGCCACGCTTCGAGAGCTCCCGCGGCGGCCTCTAGAGCGGCCTCCGGCGCGGCGTCTCCGCCCAGGAGGTCGAGTGCAACCCGAATCATGTGCGATCAACCCCCCGGCCCGGCCGCCGGACGGCGGCGGCCGCGCTCGGGGGCTTCAAAAGTCGTCGATCTGAACGACCTCGCGATCCGCGTAGTGGCCGCAGGTCGGGCAGACGCGATGCGGTCGTTTCGGATCCCCGCACTTGGGGCATGCCTGGCGCGCGTCGTCCTGCGCCTTGTAATGCGTACGCCGCTTGCGCTTGCGCTGCTTCGACGTCCGTCTCTTGGGAACAGCCATATCGTCAACTCACTCCTGGCAGCCATTGGCTAGTGCGCCGCGTTCGAGCGGAACACGGCAACTGGCGCTTTCCGCTCTGGAATGTCAAGGAATGTCGCCCTCCGAAACGCGCGCCGAACCCCCGCCCGATCCCTCCAGCGCGGCCCAGCGCGCGTCGGGTTCCGGCGGCGGGCAGCGACAGGCCTGCTCCGCGAGCCGCACGCCGCACGTCGGGCAGAGCCCCGCGCAGTCGCGCGAGCACTCCACGAAGGCGGGCGCGTTGACCCACAACTCCTCACGGATCGGCCCGGCCAGATCCAGTTCGCCCGACCCCGCGTCGAGCGCCCAGACCCCCTCTTCCCCGGGGGTGACGCGACCTGGCGGACGGTACAGCGCGGCCCACGTCGCCCGCACGCCGACCCGGGTCGGCTCGAGGCAGCGGCGACACTCGACGGTCGCCCGCGCCCCGAGCGTGCCCCGGGCGCGAACCGCGGCCCCATCCGCGCGCCGGACTTCGACCTCGACATCGACGTACTCGAAGGGCAGCGGCAACGGGCCGAGCGACTCGTCCGGCGTCTCGACGCGAAACGCCCGCTCGAGGGGTCCGGCGTCGAGGCCCGCGAGTCCGATGCGGGCGGGTTCCGCCGAGGCCGGAGATCGCGACGCGCGACGCGGACTCACGCGCTGCCGATAAGGTCGATCCGTCCGAAGAAAAAGCCGAGTTCCACCCTCGCGTTCTCGTCGGAATCGGAACCGTGGATCGCGTTACGCTCCTTGCTCTCCGCGTACAGCGCGCGCACGGTGCCCGGCGCCGCTTCCGCCGGGTCCGTGGCGCCGATGACCTCGCGCAGATAGGGCACCGCCCGGTCGTGTTCGAGCGCGAGCGCCATGCAGGGTCCCGAAGTCATGAACTCCACCAGCGCCCCGAAGAAGGGTCGTTCCCGGTGCACCGCGTAGAACTCCTCGGCTCCGGCGCGCCCGAGGCGCAGGACGCGTGTCCCCCGTATGCGAAAGCCCGCGTCCTCGAGCGCGGCGAGTACCCTGCCGGCCTTCCCGGACCCGAACGCATCGGGCTTGATGATCGCGAGCGTCATCCTCTGCACGGCTTCACTCCCCTTTCATTTCTTCCGCTTCGCCCGCCGCGTCCCGAAGAAGGAGCCTTCGGATGATGTCGCCGCGCGTCAGAAACCCGACGAGCTGGCCCTCCCGGACGACCGGCAAACGTTCGATTTCCCTGTCCAGCATCAGACGAACCACGTTGGCCAGCGGTTCGTCCTCCTTCACGCACATCACGGCTCGTTCCATGATGTCGCGCACCTCGCCGACGTGAGCGCCTCGCGCCGCCGGCCGGCCAGCATCCGCCCGCTCGAGCTCCGGCAGAAGACGGCTGATCAGCAGGCGGTCCGTGAGCATCCCCAGGACATGGCCCTCGTCATCGATGACCGGCATGGCGCGCAGCCGCCTCCGCGCGAGTATCTCCGCCGCCTCCTCCAGCGCCATCCCGGGAGCGGCCGTGGTCACGTCGCGGGTCATGATCTCACGTACTTTCATCGCCGCCTCCTGCCGGTTCTGCATCGCAGCGTTTCCGTCACGGCCCGCTAGCGGTCGCCTATGAGCCCGACCAGGTCGGCGGGCCTCCGGGCGACCCGGATCCCGTGGCTCTCGAAGGCGCGGATCTTCTCGTCCGCCGTCCCTTCGGAGCCCGAGATGATCGCGCCGGCGTGCCCCATGCGCCGGCCGGGAGGCGCGGTCTGGCCCGCGATAAACCCCACGACGGGCTTGCTCATCTCTCGCGACACGTATTCTGCCGCCACCTGCTCGTCCGTGCCGCCGATTTCCCCGATCACCGCGACCGCCTCGGTCTCCGAGTCCGCCTCGAACGCCGCCAGACAATCGACGAAGTCCGTGCCGATGAGCGGATCCCCCCCGATCCCGACGCAGGCGGATTGTCCGATCCCGGCCCGCGTGAGCTGGAAGATGACCTCGTAGGTAAGGGTGCCGGAACGGCTCACGATCCCGACCGGCCCCTCGCGCACGATCTGGCCGGGGAGAATCCCGACCTTGCAGCGGCCGGGTACGATGAGGCCCGGGCAGTTCGGGCCGATGAGACGCGCACCCTTTTCCCGCACGTACGGCAGCACGCGCAGCATGTCCCCCACGGGCACGCCCTCCGTGATGCAGACGATGAGAGCGATCCCCGCGTCCGCCGCCTCGAATACCGCATCCGCCGCGAAGCGAGCGGGCACGTAGATGACGCTCGCGTTCGCATTCGCCTCGGCCACCGCCTCCTCCACGGTGTCGAACACCGGCACGGTGTCGTCGAACGTCCGGCCGCCCTTCCCCGGGGTCACGCCGGCCACGACCTGTGTGCCGTACTCCATCATTTGCCGAGTGTGGAACGAGCCGTCGCGCCCCGTGATCCCCTGGACCACGAGCCTCGTATCGTCGCCGATGAAGATCCCCATCAGCGGCCGCCGTCCGTGGCGAACCCCCGCGTCGCGCCCTGGCGGACGGCGGTCTCGACCGCCCGGTCCATGTCCACCATGGCCTCGAAGCCCTGCGAAGCGAGGATCGCGACCCCCTCCTCCTCGTTCGTTCCCGTGAGGCGGATCGTGATCGGAACCCCGAGTTCCATGCGGCTCGTCGCCTCGACGATCCCGTTCGCGACATCGTCGCAGCGCGTGATCCCGCCGAAGATGTTGAACAGAATCGAGTTCACGTTCGGATCCTCCGTGATGAGTGCGAGCGCCGCCACGACCTTGTCGGGATTCGAGGACCCCCCGATGTCGAGGAAGTTCGCGGGCTCGCCGCCGTAGTACTTGACCAGGTCCATGGTGGCCATCGCGAGGCCGGCCCCGTTCACGCAGCACCCGACGTTGCCATCGAGCTGGATGTAGGAGAGTTCGGCCTCGCGTGCCCGGACCTCGGCCGGATTCTCCGCCCCCGTGTCGCGAAGCGCCGCGATTTCGGGCAGCCGGAAGAGAGCGTTGTCGTCGATGTTCATCTTCGCATCGATCGCCTTCACCTCTCCGGCGGGGTTCACGATCATCGGGTTGATTTCCGCCAGCGTGGCGCCGCTCGCCCGGTACGCCTCGTACAGCTTCGCGATGATGGACGAGGCCTGCCGCGCCGCACGCGGGTCGTCGTAGAGGTGGTGGCCGAGGAGGGCGGCCTGGTGGGCGAGAAGTCCGTAGCGCGGGTCCACGGCGACCTTTCGGATCGCCTCGGGCATCGTCGCGGCCACCTCCTCGATGTCGACGCCGCCCTCGGACGAGACCATGATCGTGTCCGCCTGGCGCGCGCGGTCGAGCACAATCCCGACGTAGGCCTCGGATGCGATGTCCTCGGCCGGCGCGACGAGGACCCGCCGCACCTCGATCCCCTTGATCTCCATCCCGAGGATGGCCTCGGCGCTGCCGCGCGCCTCGGCCGACGTCGCGGCGAGCTTCACGCCTCCCGCCTTGCCGCGCCCTCCGGCGTGGACCTGGGCCTTGACGACCACCGGTCCGCCGAAGCGTTCGGCCGCCCCCGCGGCTTCCTCCGCCGTCGCGGCGACCTCGGCCTCCGGCACGGGGATGCCGTGCCGGGCGAGAATCCGCCGCGCCTGGTATTCGTGAATGTTCATCGGATCTTCGTCATGCCCCCGGTTCGGGTCCCGCATGGGTGTGGCGGAGAGCTTGGAATCTCGCGTCAAACCGCCGGCAGGTCGACCCCTTGACCGGACAGGAACGTCCGAGCGACGTCCGCGATTTCCCGCATGCGCGCTTCCGTGTCCGCCTCGACGCGCGCCACGACGACCGGCTGCGTGTTGCTCGCCCGGATCAGCAACCACCCGCCGTCGAACAGGACGCGCGCGCCGTCGATGTCGATGACCTCGTAACGCTCCCGGAAGAAGCGCACGGCCTCCGCCACAAGGCCGAACTTCCGCTCCTCCGGACAGTCGAGGCGCAGTTCGGGCGTGGAGGGGTAGCCTGGTATCTCCGCCGCCAACTCGGAGAGAGGGCGCCCGGAGCGGGACACGAGACCCGCGAGACGAGCGGCCGCATAGATCGCATCATCCGTCCCGAAGAACCTGTCCGCAAAGCAGATATGGCCGCTCATCTCACCTGCTATGGGAGATCGCCCGGCCCGCATGCGCTCCTTGATGAGGGAGTGGCCCGTCTTCCACATGACGGGAACGCCTCCGTGGGCGCGAATGACGCGTGGCAGCGCCTGCGAACACTTCACATCGAACACGACCTCGGCCCCCGGCCGCTCCGCCAGCACCTCTCGCGCGAACAGGAGAAGCAGGTGGTCGCCGCGGATGATCTTCCCCTCCTCCGTCACCGCGCCGATCCGGTCCGCGTCCCCGTCGAGTCCGACGCCGAGATCCGCTCGGGTCCCGCGGACGCGCGCGATGAGGTCCTGTATGTTCTCGTCCACCGTCGGGTCCGGATGGTGGTTCGGGAAGGTCCCGTCCGACTCGCAGTAGAGGCCGTCCACGTCGATCCCGGCGGCGGTCAGGGCGCGCACGGCGACGACGCTCCCCACCCCGTTCCCGCAATCGAGCACCATGCGCACGTCGCCCTCGACCCGTCCGCGCGCGGCGATCTCCTCGACGTAGCGGTCGAGGATCTCCGCTTCCCGGATCGCTCCCCGGCCCGACGCGAAGGCCTCCGCCTCGATCCGGACTCGGAGGGCCCGGATCGCCGAGCCGTAGAGCGCCCCGCCGTCCCGCACCATCTTGATGCCGTTGTATTCGGGCGGATTGTGGGACCCCGTGATCTGAATCGCCGCGTCCGTCCCGAACTCGATGGCCGCAAAGTACAGGGTCGGCGTGGGGACGGTTCCGATCGTCGTCACGTCGACGCCGGCCGCGCACAGACCGCGGCACAACGCCGCCGAGAGCGCCGGAGACGAAGGTCGGTTGTCGTGTCCGACGACGACGCGCGGCGCCGGACGTTCGGCAAGCTCGGTCCCGAAGGCGCGCCCCACGAGTTCGGCCGCCGTCTCCGTCAGGTCGTCCCCGACGATCCCGCGAATGTCGTATTCGCGGAAGATTCCGGAGGGTATCGGCATTACGGGGCTGGCGGGTCCTCGGCCTGGACGACCATGCCCGGCGCGGGCGTTTCCGCGAGGGCATCGCGGGCCCGGTCGATGAGGCGTCCCGGGAAGAGGCCGCCGAGAAGGATCAGCGCCACGCAGATCCCGACCACGAGGTTGAACCCCGGTTTGGGAGACGGCGGCGCGTGGACATCCTCCGGGGCCGCCTCGAAATACATCTTCCACACCACGCGGAGGTAGTAGTAGTAGGCGACGAGGCTGGTCAGAACGAGCGTGACCGCCAGCGAAATCTCCCCCGCATCCACCGCGGCCCGAAGCAGGTACAGCTTGCCGACGAAGCCCGCCGTGGGCGGGAAGCCGGCCAGCGAGAGCAGGAAAACGAGGAGCGCGGCCCCGAGCATCGGACGCCGCCAACCCAGTCCCCGGTAGTCACGCACGCGCTGGTTCCGGTCGCCGCGCCCCGCCACGTGGAAGACGATGGCGAAGCTCCCCGCGGTCACCACGGTGTACGCCGCGAGGTAGAAGAGCGAGGCGGATCGCCCCAGTTCGGAGGCCGCGACGACGCCGACGAGGAGGTATCCGGCGTGGGCCACCGAGGAGTAGGCGAGCATCCGCTTCACATCCTGCTGCGACAGCGCAACCAGGTTGGGCACGATCATGGTCAGGATCGCCAGCCACCACACGGCGCCCCTCCACACTTCGGCCGCGCCCCCAAGATCCACGGTCAACACGCGCAGGAGGGCAATGAAGGCAGCCGCCTTGACTCCCGTCGCCATGAACGAGGTCACCGGCGTCGGGGCGCCGTCGTAGGCGTCCGGTGCCCACATATGGAAGGGCACGGCGGCGATCTTGAACGCGAAACCGATGAGCAGGAGGCCGATGCCGGCGACGAGGAGGAGATCCCCTCCGGCTGGCGCGGCCGCGATTCGCTCGGCGGCGGTGGCCAGGCGCGTCGTCCCGGTGGCGCCGTAGAGGAGCGCGATCCCGTACACGACGAAGGCGCTCGCGAAGGCGCCGACGATGAAATACTTGAGGCTCGCCTCGGAGGAGCGCGGGTTCTTCCGCACGTATCCGGTGAGGACGTAGACGGAGATCGACATCAGCTCGAGGCCGACGAAGAGCAGGATGAGGTCGCGCGCCGCGACGAGCACCATCATCCCGACGAGGGCGAGGAGAATCAGCGCATGGAACTCGGGGGAACGCATCCCCTCCCGGCTCAGGTAGTCGCGCGAGAGCGACACCACGAGCAGGGCCCCGCCGAGCAGGATCACGTCCGCCGCCACGCGGAAGCCGTCGAGCGCGATCATCGCGTCCGGCAGACCGGAGGCGTCCATGAGCCAGAGACTCGCGATGAGGGCGCCCGCGATCGAGTACAGCGTGACGAGGCAGTCGACGGACATCCGTCCCTGCTCGCCGGCGCCGCCTCCCGCCGCCGCGTCGCCGCCGCCCTCGCCCGGGTGCACGAAGGCGTCGCGCATGAGGATGAACATGGCCGCCAGGGACAGGATGACTTCCGGCAGGAGCGCGACCCAGTAACTCACGTCACTCCCCTCCCCCGGCTTCGGCGGACGCGGCGTCCGCCGGAGGCACGCTGGCCGACCGCACCTCCACGTGCTCGATGAGCGCTTCCACGGACGCGCGCGTCCGGTTCAAGAAGGGGCCCGGCCACACGCCGATGAGCAGGATCAGCGCGAGAAGCGGCGCGAGAATCAGGCGTTCCCGGCGGTTCACGTCGGTGAGCGTGCGGTTTTCTTCGCGATCGAGGCGGTTGAAGAGAATCCGCTGCACCATGGGCAGCATGTAGCAGGCCGCGAAGATCACGCCGGTCGTCGCGATCGCCGCGACCCACGGGTGCGTCCTGAACGTCCCCACGAGGATGAGAAACTCGCCGATGAAGCCGTTCGTCCCCGGAAGGCCGACGGAAGACAGCGCGACGACGACGAGCGCGAAGGCGAACACCGGCATCACTTTCGCGATGCCGCCGAAGTCCGCGATCTGCCGCGAGTGGCGCCGCTCGTACAGCATCCCGATGAGGAGGAAGAGCGCCCCGGTCGAAATCCCGTGGTTCACCATCTGGAGGATGCCGCCCTCGATGCCCTGCGTCGTGAGCCCGAACACGCCGAGCACGACGAAGCCGAGGTGGGCGACAGAGGTGTAGGCGATGAGCTTCTTCGCGTCCGGCTGGACGGCCGCCACCCAGGCCGCATAGAGGATCCCGATCAGTCCCAGCACGAGCATCGTGTTCACGACGAAGGGATCCGTGGCCGCGGCCGGGAAGAAGGGGAGCCCGAAACGCAGAAACCCGTACACGCCCATCTTGAGCAGCACCCCCGCCAGGATCACGGAGCCCGCCGTCGGGGCCTCCACGTGCGCGTCGGGCAGCCAGGTGTGGAACGGGAAAAGCGGCACCTTGATCGCGAACGCGAGCGCGAACCCCGCGAAGAGCCAGAGCTGCGCGCGCCGGGCGAGTTCGAGCGACACGAGATCCTCGTAGGCGAAGCTCCACGCCCCCGAGCCGTCCTGGAAGATCCAGGCGAGGGTCACGATCGCGACCAGCATCAGGAGCGAGCCCACCGCCGTGTAGAGGAAGAACTTCACGGCGGAATAGATCCGGCGCTCCCCGCCCCAGACACCGATGAGGAAGTACATCGGAATCAGCATGATCTCCCAGAACACGTAGAACAGGAAGAGATCGAGGGCGACGAAGACGCCGATCATCCCCGTCGTGAGGAAGAGGAGCATTGCGTAGAAGGCTCGCTGCCGCTGCCGGATGTAGGAGAACGAACCCGCCACCGCCAACGGCATCGTGAAGGTCGTGAGCAGGATCATGAGGATCGAGATCCCATCCACGCCCACCGCATAGGAGATTCCCCACGCCTCGACCCACGCGACGGAGACGAGGTTCTGGAATCCCGGCTCCGCCGTGTCGAAGGTCCAGAAGAGCGGCAGCGAGAGTGCGAACAGGACCAGCGTCGTCGCCAGGGCGACCGTCTTCGCGCGCGCCTCGGGCACGGCGAGACAGGCGGCTCCGCCGATGAGGGGAAGGACCACGAGCGCGGTCAGGATCCAGTGCCCGTCGTAGAAGGCCATCATGAGAGCACGCCGAGGACGAGGAGGGCCCCGAGCATGAAGGCGACGAGATAGGTCGTCACGCGGCCCGTCTGGAGTTGTCCCCCGGCCCATCCGAGGAGGCGGGCGGCCCGCCCCGCCCCGTTCACGGCGCCATCGATGAGGCCCGCATCCACGATCCGCCAGCAGGCGCGCCACAGCGCGAGCGAGGGGCGGACGATGGCGCGGTCGTACAGCTCATCCACGTACCATTTGTCGTGGAGGACGCGGGCGAAGCCGGTCGGCGCCACCGCCTCCGCCTCCGTCGGCACCGGCTTCGGCGACAGGACACGGACCGTCGCCGTGACGGCCGCGATCGCGATCGCGGCGGAGATCCCCGCCCACAGGGCCTCGCCGCCGCCGACGGGCGCGTGGTGCTCGGCAACGAAGCCGTGTGCCTCCTTGACGGCGATCGCGGGCTCGAACACGGGCTCGAGCCAGTGGTGCAGCCATTCGACGGCCGGCAGCAATGGCAGCGCCTCCGGGATGTTGGCCCAGCCTCCAACCACGGAAAGGGCGGCGAGCACGGCGAGCGGAGCCCACATCACGAGCGGCACCTCGTGCAGTTTCCGCCCGGCCTCGGACGCTCCGCCGTGCCCGAAGGTGCGGTTCTCCCCGTGGAAGGTCAGGACCATGAGGCGGGCCATGTACACCGCCGTGAGCAGCGCCGTGGCCAGCGCCACGCCCCACAGGATCGGATATCCGTACGCGCCCGCGTACCAGATGATCTCGTCCTTCGAGAAGAACCCGGCCAGCGGCGGCACGCCCGCGATCGCGAGCGTCGCGACCCACATGAAGACGAACGTACGGGGCATGAACTTCCTCAGTCCGCCGTGGTTCCGCATGTCGTTCGGATCGCCGTGGTCCCCGTCGCCGTGTCCGTCCTCTCCGTGCGCCCACGCATGATGCACCGCGTGGATCACGGCCCCCGCGCCGAGGAAGAGGAGCGCCTTGAAGAAGGCGTGCGTCATCAGGTGGAAGACGCCGGCCGTGAACGCGCCCACGCCGACAGCGAGGAACATGTAGCCGAGCTGCGAGATCGTGGAGTACGCGAGCACCTTCTTGATGTCGTACTGCCGGATCGCGATCGAGGCCGCGAACAGCGCCGTCCCCGCCCCGACCGCCGCCACCACCCCCTGGGACACGGGCGAGAGGGCGAACAGGACGCTCGTGCGCGCGATGAGATAGACCCCGGCCGTCACCATCGTCGCCGCGTGAATGAGCGCCGAAACCGGCGTCGGACCCGCCATGGCGTCGGGAAGCCAGGTGTGAAGGGGGATCTGGGCCGACTTCCCCGTGCAGCCGAGGAAGAGGAGGAGCGTGATGCCGGTGGCGAGAACGCCGCCGTACGCGAGCGTTCCCTCCGCCGCCTCCAGGACGGGAATGAAATCCAGCGTCCCGAAGGCCGTGAAGACCAGGAACATGGCGACGAGGAAGCCCGCGTCGCCGATCCGGTTCATGATGAACGCCTTCTTGCCCGCGTTCGCGTAGTCCCGGTTCTCGTACCAGAAGCCGATGAGCAGGTACGAGCAGAGCCCCACGCCCTCCCAGCCCACGAACATGAGCGGGAAGCTGGCCCCGAGGACGAGGACGAGCATGAAGAAGACGAAGAGGTTGAGATACGAGAAGTAGCGGGAATAGCCGGGATCGTCGCGCATGTAGCCGACGGAATAGATGTGGATCAGGCTCCCGACCCCGGTCACGATCATGCACATCAGCATCGAGAGCTGATCGAACTGGAGGTCGACCCCGATGCGGAGGTCCCCGGACACGATCCAGTTCCACAGGCGGACCACTTCCGCGCCATGCAGTTCCGCGCCGCTCATCGCGATGAAGTTGACGAGGACGACCGCGAAGCTCCCGAGCAGCGCCGCGGGTCCGACGATCGTCGGGATCCGCTTGTCGTCGCGCCACAGGAAGGCCCCGGCGCCGTTCACCGCCGCCCCGAGCAGCGGGAGGGCGAGGATGAGCCACGGGAGCACCGGATGGAACCCGGCTCCCGCGCCCTCCTGCCCCGCGAAGGCGCCCGCTCCGGACGCAAGCGCGCCCGCACCCGATACGGCGTCGAAACTCACCACTTCAGGAGCCGGAAGCGGTCGAGGTCCACGACTTCATAGTGCCGAAAGATCGCGATGATGATCGCGAGTCCCACGGCGGCCTCGGCCGCGGCGACGGCCATGACGAAGAAGACGAAGATCTGGCCCTCGATCCCGTGCATGCGCGAGAAGGCGACGAGCGACAGGTTCGCGGCGTTCAGCATCAACTCGATGCACATGAACACGATGATCGCGTTGCGCCGCAGCAGGACCCCGATCACACCGATCGAGAACAGGATCGCGCTCACGAAGAGGGCGATGAGTCCGTGCAGGCCGAGCGCGCTCGCCATGCCCGCCTCGCTCACGTCCGCTCCCTGCGGGCCAGCAGGATCGTCCCCACCATCGAGACCAGGAGAAGCACGCCCGTCACCTCGAGCACGATCGTGTACTCCTGGAAGAGCGGCCGGGCCACGACGCCGACGACCCCCTGTTCGGCCGCCGCTTCGCGCAGCGCGCTGCCCGCGACTTCGACGACGGGCCGCGCGTCCGTCCCACCGACGAAGAGCCGCGTGAGCACGCCGAGGAAGGCGATCGAGATCGAACCGCCGATGAGTCCCCCGACCGGTCCCTTCAGGTCGCGCCAGTCCGCGTGCCCCAGGTTCAGGAGCATGAGGACGAAGAGGAAGAGGACCATGATGGCCCCGCCGTACAGGATCACGTTGATGGCCGCGATGTAGTGCGCGTCCAGCATGAGGAACATGCCGGACGTGGCGAAGAACACGCCGACCAGGAAGATCACGGCGGACACGGGATTTCGGCGCGTGACCATGATCACCGCGCCCAGAATCGCGCTCGCGGCGAAAGCCTGGAAGAGAAAGTCCTGAATCATCTCGACATCGATCGCGTCATCACTGCGACGCCGGGTCCTGCGGATCCCACAGCGCCGTGACCTCGTGCTCCTGTTCGACCAGCCGCTCCAGGTCGTACACCCAGCGCTCGCGAGAGTACTCCGCGTTCTCGTAGTGCACGCCGAGGTGAATCGCCTCGACCGGACACACCTCCTGGCAGTAGCCGCAGAAGATGCAGCGGAACTCGTCGATCTCGTAGATCGCCGCGTAGCGCTCGCCGTTCTCGTCCTCCGCCGGCACCAGCTTGATGCAGTTCACGGGGCACACGGTCGGGCACAGGCCGCACGCGACGCACTTCGCCCGTCCATCCTCGTGCACCGCCATGCGGTGCGTTCCGCGCGTCCGCGGCGCGAGTTCCCATTTCTCGTCGGGATATTGCTGCGTCTTCTTGTTCGGGCTGAGGAGGTGTCGCATGGTGATCGACATCCCCTTCGCCGCCGCGCGCACGTATGAACTCTCGGCTCGCGGCCGCTCCACAACTTTCACGTCTCCAGGCATTTACCCTCCCCGGCCTTCCCCGGCGTCACCGCCGGTCGACCTCGCCCCCTTCGCCCCGCCGCGGATCAGCGTCCCCCGGTCCATGGCGAAGAAGAGGACCGCTGCGAGTGCAAGATTCACGAGAAAGAGAACGAACGCGTACCAACCGCCGGCCGGGATGCCGACCGCCTCGATTCCGAGGATGACGAAGGCGATGACGAGGATGTAGACCGTCACCGCTTCCAGCATGAACTTCCAGCCCAGATCCATGAGCTGGTCGTAGCGGAAGCGCGGCAGCGTCCACCGAATCCAGACGAAGACGAGCACGAGAAGCGCTGTCTTCAAGCCGAACGCGCCGAGCGTTAGCAGCGTCTTCCACCACGTCGGCTCCCCGATCACGGTCCCATCGGAGAGTACACGGATATTGTCCCCCTGCCAGAACGGGATGTCCCACCCGCCGAGGAAAAAGACCGTGACGAGCGCGGCGACCGTGATCACGTGCGCGAACTCGCCGATCATGAACATCGAGAACTTCATCGCCGAATACTCCGTGTGGTATCCGGTGATGAGTTCGGCCTCCGCTTCCGGAAGGTCGAAAGGCAGGCGGTTCGTCTCCGCGAGTCCCGACACGAAGAAGAAGAAGAGACCGACGAGGAGCGGAAACATGAACCAGGTCGCGTACGTCGCCGGCCCGGCCGTGAACGTCTGCTGCATGGAGACGATCTCGGGCGCGCGCACATCCCCGGTGAGGAGGATGAGGGGGACGAGGCTGAGCGCGAGCGCAACCTCGTAGCTCACCATCTGGGCGGAGCCGCGAAGCCCGCCGAGGAGCGAGTACTTCGAGCCGGAGGCCCAACCGCCCATCGCGACGCCGTACACGCCGATCGAACCGATCGCGAGCACGTAGAGGAAACCGATCGGCACGTCCGCCACGATCATCTCCACAAGTCCCCACGGCGTGGGCATGGGGGAAGCGAAGGGGATCACGGCGAAGAGGATCGTGGCCGGCAGGATCCCGAGGACGGGCGCGAGCAGAAAGAAGGGCCGGATCGCCTGCTCCGGCATCGTCTCTTCCTTCAGGAGATTCTTGAGCCCGTCGGCGATGACCTGGAGGAGTCCCCACGGGCCGACGCGGTTCGGGCCGCTCCGGTCCTGCATGAAGCCGCACACCTTGCGCTCGAAGATCGTGGCGAACATCACCGCGAGCATCAGCACCGAGAAGAAGACGAGGACCTTCCCCACGGTGGCGAGCACGAAGGCGCCGCCGGTGACCGGGTTCACGCGTCGGCCTCCGCGGAATCGGCGACGGCGACGGCTTCCGCGGCCGAGTCGGCGACCGGGGCGCCCTTGAGCCCGATCCCGTCCCACGTCAGGCCCGCAAAGGCCGGGATCTCCGCCGCCATCCGGTCGAGCGCGGTGCGCACATCGTTGATGGCCTCGCCGTCTCCCAGGCGGGCGAGCACGCGGCTCAGCACCATCCAGCCCGGGCGGGCCAGCCCCGGCGGCCTCAGCGCCTGGTGGAAGCGCTGCACACGGCCTTCGAAGTTCGTGAACGTGCCGTCCATCTCGGTGAACGTCGCGATCGGGAACACCGCATCCGCGTGCCGCGCCGCGCCGGGAAGCCGCGTGCCGAGGTAGAGGAAGAAGTCGGCCGCGCCGCCGAAGTCCTCATCGGCTCCATCGAGGGCGTCATCGAGCACGACCAGCGCTCCGCCCGCCGGGCCGTCGGGGAGACCGTCCACGCGATGGCCGCCGAAGAGTCCGGCGCCCGTCGCGTTCGCGGCGCGATCCGCCCTCAGCTTGAGCGTCGGCACCGTGGGCAGGGCGGCGGTCTCGCCCCGCGGGACCTGAAAAGCCGCGCCCGCGACCCCGAGCCGTTCGAGGAGCTTCCGGACATGGAACAGATTCTCGTTGGAGGCGTCCGGGGACACGATCGCGCTCCCGCCGGCTCCCTCGAGGCCGCCGATCTTCTCCGCCACCCAGTCGAGCGCCGTCGCCCAGTCGACGGGCCTCAGTTGCTCGCCGTCGCGGATGAGGGGGACCTCGGCTCGCACGCCGCGGTTCGTCATCACGAGGTGCTTGCGCCCGTAATCGCACATCCACCACGAGTTCACCGCCGCGTTGTGCCTCGGCTTCACGCGTACGATCTGGTTCTCCTTGGTGTCGATCGTGACGTTGCAGCCCGTCGGACACCCGGGACACACGCTCGCTGCCGCATCCATGTCCCAGGCCCGCGCCTTGAACACGAAGTCCTCGTGCACGAGCGCGCCGACCGGGCACACGTCGACGATGTTCCCCTGGAACGGGTTGTCGAGTTCGCGCCCGGGGAAGGTGTCGATGTACGCCTTGTCCCCGCGCTGCGCGACGATGAGCGAATCGTCCTCGGCGACATCGCGCATGAAGCGCACGCAGCGCGTGCAGATGACGCAGCGGTCCGCGAAGTAGAGGATGTCGTCGGAGATGCGGTCCCGCCCCATGATCCGCTTGGGCTCGTCGACCCGGCTCTCGAGCTGGTTGGTGACGTACGCGTAATCCTGAAGCATGCACTGCCCCGCGGCGTCGCAGATCGGGCAATCGAGCGGGTGGTTGACGAGGAGGAACTCGATGACCGACTGGCGGGCCGTGCGGGCAGTGTCGCTCGCCGTATTCACGACCATGTCATCGGTCGCCTGCAGCGTACACGAGGGCTCCAGCTTGGGGCGCCCCTCAACCTCCACGAGACACATGCGGCACTGCGCCGGCCGCGTGGGGATGCCCGGATGGTAGCAATAGCGGGGCACGACGACGCCCACGTGCTCCGCGGCCTCGATGACGCGGGTGCCGCTCGGGACCGTGACCTCGACCCCGTCGATCGTGAGCGTAACCGTCGCCTTCGCGCCGTTCTCAGCCATGCCTCAGCCCGCCGCGACCAGGGTCGGCTTCATCAGCGCCTCGTAGTCGGCGCGGAACTTGTCGAGCGAGGAGCGGAGCGGGAACACGACGCTGTCCGCCAGCACACAGATCGTGCGTCCCGTCATCTGCTCGCACAGCTCGTACAGCGTGTCGATGTCGCTCGGCCGCCCGTCCCCCGCCTCGATGCGCTGCAGGATGCGGACGACCCACGACGTGCCCTCGCGGCACTGCACGCACTGGCCGCACGACTCGTGCGCGTAGAACTGTGCGATCCGGCGCATGGCCGCGACGATGTCCGTGTCCTCGTCCATCACGATCGGCGAGGCGGTGCCGAGGGCGCTGCCCGCCTCCGCCAGCCCCTCGTACGTCGTCGCGCAGTCGAGTTCGTCTCCGCCGAGGAACGCCGTGGACGACCCGCCCGGGATCACGGCCTTGACCGGCTTGCCCGATGGGGTGCCGCCGCAGGCCTCGAAGATGATGTCGCTCAGCGGCAGGCCCAGCGGAAACTCGTAGTTGCCCGGGCGCACGAGGTGGCCCGAGCAGCTCCACAGCTTGGTCCCGGGCGACTCGTCGCTCCCCCACTGCCGGTACCAGTCCGCGCCGTGCTCCAGGATCATGGGGACCGCCGCGAGGGTCTCGACGTTGTTCACCGTCGTGGGCATCCCGAACGCCCCGGCCTGCGCCGGGAAGGGGGGCTTCGCCCAGGGCTCCGCGCGGTTCCCCATGAGCGAGTTCATGAGGCCCGTCTCCTCGCCGGCAATGTACGCCCCGGCGCCGGCGTGGATCGTCACATCGCACGACCACGACGAGCCGAGGATCCCATCCCCCGCGAGACCGTTCTCGTACGCCTCGACGACCGCGGCGTTGAGGACCTTCGTTTCCTCGAAGAACTCGCCCCGAACGTAGATGTAGGCGTGCTCCGCCCCGATGGCGCGCGAGGCGATCAGGCAGCCCTCGATGAGCAGGTGCGGCGTCCAGCGGATGACCTCCCGGTCCTTGAAGGCGCCAGGTTCGGATTCGTCCGCGTTGCAGCACAGGTAGTGCGGCTTGCCGTCGTCCTTCGGCATGAAGCTCCACTTGAGACCCGTCGGGAAGCCCGCCCCGCCCCGCCCGCGAAGGCCCGAGGCCTTGACGACCTCTGTGATCCGGGCGGGCGACATGTCGAGCGACTTCCGCAGCGCCTCGTAGCCGCCCAGCGCGCGCCAGCCGCCGAGCGTCCGCGCCCCGGCCTCACCCTGGTGCCGCGAGAGTCGGGTCGTCGTCTCGAGATTGCTCCGGTGAGGGAAGCTCATGCGCCACCCCCCGCGCCCGACCCCTCCGTCGCGGCGCCGTTGCGCGCCCCCCGCAGCTTCGCGACGATCTCGGGCACACGGCCCGGCGTCACCTCCTCGAGGTAGCGGTCGTTCACCTGAACGACCGTGGCAAACCCGCACGCGCCCAGGCATTCCGCCTCGATCACGGTGAACTCGCCATCCTCGGAGATCTCGCCCTCCCGCGTCCCCGTCTCGGCAAGGAAGCCGTGCAGCACCTCCTCGGCCCCGTTCAGATGGCAGGAGATGTTCGTGCACACCTGGACGAAGTGACGCCCGACCGGGTGCCTGTTGTACATCGTGTAGAAGGTCGCGATCGAGTGCACGTAGGCCGGCGTCAGATCCAGAGCCTCGGCGATTTCCACCATGTCCGCGGGTTCGACCCACCCCTTCACCGACTGCACGAATCCGAGCATGGGGAGGAGCGCCGCCTGCTTCGTCGGATAGCGGGAGAGGGCCGCTTCCAGCCGGTGCTTCCCTTCCTCCGTCTCGAAGATGGGTCCGTCGAAGGTCTCCCTCGCCGTCAGCTGGAACGGCTGCGCCCCGACGACCGCGGGATGGATGCGCCGGCTCATCGATCGATCTCTCCGAGCACGACATCGAGCGAGGCGTTGATCGCGACGACGTCCGCGACGAGTTCGCCCCTCACGAGTTCCGGGAGCGAGGCGATGTTGATGAACGACGGGCCGCGGAACCGGCAGCGGACGGGCTTCGTGCCGCCGTCGGAGATGACCCCGAACCCCAACTCGCCCTTCGAGCTTTCGATGGAGTACCACGTCTCGCCGGCGGGCACGCGGACGCCTTCCATCACGAGCTTGAAGTGCGAGATCATGGTGTCGATCGACCCCATCGCCTCGCCCTTGGGGGGCAGGACGATCCGGTAGTCGTCGATGTTGATCGGGCCGCCCGGAAGCCGGTCCAGCGCCTGTTCGATGATGCGGATGCTCTGCCGCATCTCCTCGAGCCGCACGAGATAACGGTCGTAGACGTCTCCCGCGGTGCCGACGGGCACGTCGAAGTCGTACTCCTCGTACCCGAGATAGGGACGCGCCTTCCGCACGTCGTACGCCACGCCGCTCGCGCGGAGCGTGGGTCCGGTGACGCCGTAGCTCACCGCCTTGTCCGCGGAGAGCACCCCGATGTCCATCGTGCGGCCCTGCCAGATCGCGTTGCGCGACAGGAGCCGCTCGACCTCGTCCAGCGTCTCCGGGAAGGTGGCCGCGAAGTCGCGCGCCGCCGCCGTCCAGCCCACGGGCAGATCCGCCATCATCCCGCCGACCCGGGTGACGGAGGTCGTGATCCGGCCCCCCGTGTACGCTTCGTGCAGGTTGTAGATCCGCTCGCGCTCCTGGAAGGTGTAGAGGAAGACGGAGAACGCGCCGATGTCGATCGCCGTCGTCCCGAGCCACAGGAGGTGGCCGAGGATGCGATTCATCTCGCCGAGGATGACGCGGACGACGCGGCAGCGCTCCGTGATCTCGACATCGAGGAGCGCTTCGACCGCCCCGGCGTAGCCGATGTTGTAGAGCATCGGCGCGAGGTAGTCCATGCGGTCCGTGTAGGGGACGCACTGATTCCACTCGCGGAACTCGCACGTTTTCTCGAAGCCCGTATGCAGATACCCGATATGGGGGACGCAGCGTATGACGCGCTCCCCGTCGAGCTGGAGTACGAGCCGGAGGACGCCGTGCGTGGCGGGGTGCTGCGGCCCCATGTTGATCAGGATGGGTGCGCCCTCGAGCGCGTCCTCGGGCTTCTCGTCCGGGCTCACGTCGCGGATCCCCCCCGCCGCCGCCTCGCCTTCCGCCGCGCGCTCCGACGGAGCCTGCACCTCTCCGTCCTCGGTGACGGCGTAGCCCGCCATCTCCAGTTCCTCGACCGCATAGATGTCGAGCAGGTCGCGAGAGAGCGCGCGGCTCACCTGCGTGGACCGGCTGAAGCGACCGCGCAGCGGGAAGTCCTTCCGGAGGGGGAAGCCCTCTTCGTAGTTCTCCGGCATGAGGATGCGGCGCAGGTCCGGGTGGCCGCGGAAGCTCACGCCGTACATGTCCCACACCTCGCGTTCCAGCCAGTCGGCCGCGAGCCACTGGTCGGTGACGCTGTCCAGCTCGAGGTCGTCCATCGGCACCTCGCACGCGATCCGGAGCTGGTGGCCGTGCGCCATGGACCAGAGCTGGTACCACACCTGGATCGGGGCTCCGATGCCGCCGTGCGCGCCCATGAGGTCCGCGAGCAGGTCGTACGCCTGGTCGGGGGTCTCGCGGAGGAATCGGAGCGCCTCGGCGTTGATGCCGGGGTCCATCCACACGACGGGATAGCCGAGCGCGTCGCTCTCCACCCGCCGCACGCCGTCGCCGAAGCGCTCGCGAAGGGCGCACACCGAGGGATGGCTCGCCGCGTCCCCGCCGAGGGGCGCGACCCGCACCATGCGCGGAGGCGCGGTCGTCGTCGCGGTCGTCAACGGCGCAGCGCCCCGGTCAATCCCGGTGTTCCAGGCGGCGTTCGCGCCGGTCGCGCGAACGGGCCAGGGCGGAGGTCGGGCCGAGCCCGCTCATGCGGTTCTGGTTCGTCGAGTTGCCGAAGGGCTGGGCGACGAGCTCGATCGTTTCGGGGGGCAGATTCGGGCGTCCAACCGCCTCCGGAGCCTCGTCCCGCGCGCGGGGATCCGCCAGCGACTCTCCCTTGATCTTCTCCTGGATCATGAGGAGTCCGTAGATGAGACCTTCCGGCCGGGGCGGACACCCCGGGACGTAGACATCGACCGGCACGATCGTGTCGATCCCCTGGACGATCGTGTAGTTGTCGAACATCCCGCCGGAACTCGCGCACGCGCCCATGGACACGCACCACTTGGGCTGCGGCATCTGATCCCAGACCCGACGCAGAACCGGGGCCAGCTTGTAGGTCACCCGGCCGGCGACGATCATCAGGTCCGCTTGCCTGGGGCTGAAAGACATGCGCTCCATTCCGAAGCGGCCGATGTCGTACTTGGTCGCGGCGGAAGCCATCATCTCGATCGCGCAGCAGGCGGTCCCGAACGGCATGGGCCACAGCGAGTTGCGGCGCGCCCAGTTGATCACGTAGTCGAGCTTCGTCGTCATCCAGTTGTGCGGGATGCCGGTGTCGATCCGACCCTGGTCGGGGTGTGCGCCGGGGGGCAGCGTGTCGAGCGGTTTCATCGCGCCTCTCCACTCGGTCTCGATATCAGTCCCATTCGAGGGCCCCCTTCTTCCACGCGTACACGAGTCCGACGCCGAGCACGGCCAGAAACGCCGTGATCTCCACGAACCCGACCATCCCCAACTCCCGGAAGATCGCGGCCCACGGAATGAGAAAGAGCGTCTCAATGTCGAGGACGATGAAGAGCATCGCCACGATGTAGAAGTTGACCGAGAAACGCTCCCGCGTCGTCCCGAGCGGGGGAATCCCCGACTCGTACGGGCTCGCCTTCACCGGGGTCGGTCGACGGGAGCCCACGAGGTGCGACACGCCCATCATCGCGGCCGCGTTCAGCACGCCGACCAACGCGAGGATCAGGATGCCGAGATATGGGTCGAGCAAAGGGGTTCGCTCCTCTCGTGCGAGCTTGTGAATTTCTTCACTTTCCCGCGCCGCGAAGGTATCGCGGAGGGGTACCACCGGCAAGCGAGTTACGGTTGCGATGCAGGGGGAGCGAGTGAGTCGAAAGCCGGCTGTCATGCACAACGTCGCGATCCGCGACGGCACGGCGCGTGTTGCAGTTCTGGGCCGGGGACGCCCCGCCCTCTTCCTGCACGGGATCAGTGCCCACGGTCGCGCATGGCGGCCGGTTGCCGAACTCTTCGTCGAAGCGCATCCGGGCTGGGAATGCTGGCTCCCCGACCTGCCGGGGCGGGGCGCATCGGACGCGCGACCGGGACTCTCGTACACGCTGGACGACGAGGTGCGCCGACTTCGCGAGCTCGTACGGGCGCTGGCGCCGGATGGTCCCCGCCCGCGACTCGTCGCCGGGCACTCCCAGGGCGCCGCGATCGCGCTCGCACTCGCGCTGGCGGAACGGTCCATCTCCGGACTCCTCCTCTCGAACCCGGTCACGCCGGAGATCCGGAGCCCGACCGTTCTGCGGCTGTTGCGGTCGTCCACGGTGCGGGCGGCGATCGGGAGCCTCCTGGCGCCGCTTCACGCGCCGCTGGGCCATCTGGTCCTCCGGCGGGCGTGCGGTCCTGCCTTCCGGGCCCCTCCGGATCTCGTAGCCGCCTACGCCCGGCCCTGGGGGAGCCCACGCCAGGCCCGGACGCTCCTGCGCATCCTCTGCGACTGGCGCCCTTCCGAGTTGGAGGACCGCATGCCCCGCCGCTCGGTCGCCGCGCACGTGACCGCGGGCGCGCATGACCCGAGGATACCCGTCGCCGCGGCGCGGCGTCTCGCCGCACGACTCGAATGTGGATTCACGCTGTCCAGGGACGGCGGCCACGTGCTGACCGAGCAGCATCCGCGGCTCCTGGCCCGCCTCCTGGGTGAGCTCGCCGCCCGCTTGCCCCCCGGCCAGGGGCCTGCCACGAAAGGCTAGAGCTTGGGGGGCGTAACTCCGGTCTGACCCTGGTACTTGCCGGCCTTGTCCGCGTAGCTGACCTCGCAGACCTCGTCCGACTCGAAGAAGAGGACCTGCGCGATCCCCTCGTTCGCGTACACGCGGGCGGGCAGCGGCGTGGTATTCGAGATCTCGAGCGTCACATGTCCCTCCCACTCCGGTTCGAAGGGCGTGACGTTCACGATGAGACCGCAGCGCGCGTACGTGCTCTTCCCCACGCAGATCGTGAGGATGCTCCGCGGAATCCGGAAATACTCGATCGATCGCGCGAGCGCGAAGGAGTTCGGCGGGATGATGCAGACCTCGCCCGAGTATTCGAGGAAGGAGCGTTCGTCGAACTGTTTGGGGTCGACGACCGGGAAGAGCGCGTTGTGGAAGATCCGGAATTCGTCGGCGACCCGCATGTCGTAGCCGTAGCTGCTGACGCCATACGAAATGACGCCGTCGCGGACCTGGCGGTCGGCGAAGGGTTCGATCATCCCCTGCCCGCGTGCCATGCGCCGGATCCAGCCGTCGCTCTTGATCGCCAATCGGACCTCTCGGTTTCGGGGGACGGCCGCTCGCGAGCCAGCTCCTACCGTTCTACAGCGTGAACCTATGTGGGCGTCAAGTACACGGCCGGGTCAGGTTCGGGTGAGAGCGATCCAGCCGGCCCAGAGCCATCCGGCGATGAGTGCGCCCCCCCCGATCGGCGTGATCGCGCCGAGCCAGCCGATGCCGGAGAGGGAGAGGGCGTAGAGCGTACCGCTGAACACCGCGACGCCACACAGCATCAGCAGCCCGGGCCACCTCCATGCCGCATCCGGCCAGCGCGCCGCCGCAAGGCCGAGGAGGATGAGCCCGAGGGCGTGCAGCATGTGGTATCGAGCCGCCGTGTCGAAGATCGCGAGGGCATCCGCCGAAACGCGACCTTCGAGCGAGTGGGCGCCGAAGGCTCCGGCGGCGACCCCCAGGCCCGCGAGCAGAAACCCGGCCGCGAGCAGCCCGCGGTGCGGCGAATCTCTGCCGATCAGTCGAAAATCGACCCGGCGCCGGCCCTGCGCGCGGCTTCGCTTGCGACGACCTCCATCACCCGATCCCAGCGCTCCGGGCCGATCTCGGTCAGCGTCGCCTCCAGAATCGCCGCCAGTTCCCGGCCTTCCTCGCGCCGCATGGGCGCGCCGCCGTCTTCCAGTTCCAGCCGCTTGCGCAGGTCCGTCGCGCGTTCGAGCAGATCCCTGTGCCGGAGTCGTTCCTCGTAGCTCATCAGCCCCCCACCTGGCTCAGCGCCGCGAGCCCGCCGCTCCCGGCCGCCGTCCCCAGCTCCAGATAATGGCGCTTCGGCTTACCGGCGAGCGCCTCCGCCACCGCACCGTCGATACTGCCCATCTCACGCAGCGGGCCCTTCAGATCGACCTCGTGGTCGCCGAACAGGCACGTCCGCAGCTTCCCATCGGCGGTCAGCCGCATACGGTTGCAGCGTTCGCAGTAGTTGTGGGAGAGGGGCGTGATCGCACCCACCGTCCCGGCGCCGCCCGGAAAGCGATAGTACACGGCGGGCCCGTTCCCCCGCGGCCCCGGGTCCGGCACAAGATCCTCGATCGCGCGAATCTTCTCGAGCACTTCGTCCGCCGAGATGAAACGGTCGGTGAGATGAAGGTTCTGTCCCACCGGCATCACTTCGATGAAGCGCACATGCCACGGCCGCTCTCGCGTGATCTCCGCAAAGTCCACGACCTCATGGTCGTTGAGGCCCCGCATGATGACGCAGTTGATCTTGATCGGAGCGAAACCCGCCTCTTCCGCGGCGCGGAGACCCACCATCGTTTCATCGAAGCGCCGCGCCGGGCGCCGGGCGATCTCCTCGAAGCGGTCGCGGTCGAGCGTGTCGAGGCTGACGTTCACGCGCGCGACGCCCGCTTCCCTGAGGGCCGTCGCGAAACGGGGCAGCAGGATCGCGTTCGTGGAGAGGGAGATGTCGTCGATGCCCGGCACCGCGGAGATCATGCGCACGAGGTCCGGAAGATCCTTGCGAACGAGCGGTTCTCCGCCCGTGATGCGGACGCGCTCCAGTCCGAGATCGGCCATCTGGCCTACGATCTCGGCGATCTCCTCGTACGCGAGCATCTCCGGCTTGGGGATCCAGGCCAGTCCCTCCTCCGGCATGCAGTACGTGCACCGAAGGTTGCACCGATCCGTGACCGAGATCCGGAGATACCGGATACGGCGGCCGAACTGATCTCTCATGGCACCGGTAGTGAGGGTTGGGAGGAGCCTCGCCGCCCTCCAGCCGAGAGCGGCGAGTGGCGGGACTCCGCGCCACGTTCCAGCAGCGCGGAGCCCCGCTACGGACCGCTAGCTGATAGCGGAGACGTTCTCCTGCATCATCATGTTGTCGTCGTCATCGCCACAGTCTCCGGCGAAAGAGACCGTCGCGATCATGGCAACGACCAGCAGGTTGCGGACCATCTTGAACATGGCGTCCTCCTCGATTTGGGCGCCTGTGCCCGAAGGCCGGTTGCCTCCGGCGCCATCAGGCGGCCCTTGATCAGACCTTCTTCTGCCGTGACCCCCCGGGCAGGGCTTCCGCCCCCTGCATCGGGGCTCCCACCCAGTGCGACTCACCATCCTCGTAGTGTTCATGCTTCCAGATCGGCAGTCTGACCTTGATCGTTTCGATAATCCAGCGCGACGCCCGGTACCCATCGTCGCGGTGTTCCGACGTGACCGCGATCGCCACGCTCACCTCTCCCAGCGCGAGTTCTCCCACGCGATGGGCCGCGGCGACGGAGCCCACCGCGAACTTCTCCAGCGCCTCGTGGCATATGGCCGACAGTTCCCGCTCCGCCATCTCGCCGTACGCCTCGTAGGAAAGACGCGACACCGCACGGCCGCGGTTCGTGCCGCGGACCCGCCCCTGAAAAAAGAGCAGCGCGCCGTCCGCCACGGACCCGATGTCTCCGACAATATCCTCGAACAGAGCAAAATCGTCCAGACTCTCGCCCGTGATCCATGCCCGGACGCGGTCACGCGACCCCTGTGACATCGGCTCAGCCGCCCGCCACGGGAGGGATGAGGGCGACCTCGTCCCCATCCGAGAGGGTCGTGCCGGAGTCCGCGTAATTCTGATTGACGGCGACGACGACCCGATCCGGCAGCCAGTCCAGGCCCCCCGGCCCGCGCAGGGCATCGACGAGGTCCGCCACGGTGCTGTCCGCCGCGAGTTCCGCCGAGCCCTCTCTTCGTGCGGCAAGTTCGCCATACACGCCGAAAAAGAGGGTGCGAACCGAAATCCGATCCATCATGGGCGCGCGTTCGCCAGCGCGAGGTGGGCGAGGAGCCGCGGCACGATTCCCTCTTCGCGCAGCGTCGTCACCCGGACCCGCGTCCCGTCATGCCCCTCGGGATCCGGGAAAGCCGCAACCGCGAGGTTGCCCCTGAAGGTGCAGAACGCGATGTGCGTATCGCTCTCGGTATCGACCCAGGCGTCAACCATCCGGTCGTCTCCGAGGAAGAACTCTCGCGTGGCGGCCAACACGGCCGCCGGGGCCAACGCGCTTGCCGTCTCTGTCGTCATGGACTCTCCCCGCGTACCATCAGCAGCCGTAAGATAGGGGTGCGGCAGCCCTCTCTCAAATCCGACCAACCCCTTCGACAAGAGTGCCCGCCCGTGCCCCCTACGCAGTTTTCCCCGAACGTCGCCCGGCTCGAAGCCTCGGCCACGCTGGTGCTCGCCGCCCGCGCCCGGAAACTGAGGGCGGCGGGGGTTCCGGTCGTGGACCTCTCGGCCGGCGAGCCGCAGTATCCCGCACCGGCGTTCGCGGCACGCGCCGGCATTCGGGCGGTCGAAGAGGGGAAGACGGGATATCCTCCGACGTCAGGGCTTCCCGAACTGCGCGAGGCGATCGGGCGCTACCTGCGCGAGACGACGGCCGCGGAGACGGTGAGTCCGGACTCCGTGATCGTGAGCGCGGGCGTGAAGCAGTCGCTGTTCAACTGCTGCTACTCCCTGTTCGGCGCCGGCGAGGAAGTGTTGGTGCCTTCCCCCTACTGGCCGAGCTATACGACGATCGTCCGACTCGCGGGGGCGGAGCCGGTCATCGTGGAGACGACGTGGGACGGGGGGTTCGCGCCGACCGTCGAGGATCTCGAGGCTGCCCGCACGCGGCGGACCCGAGGGCTCATGCTCAACAGTCCCGGAAACCCGACCGGGGCCGTCATCCCGACCGATCTGCTGCGCGGGATCATGGCGTGGGCGGACCGACACGGGCTCTGGGTACTGTCCGACGAGATCTACCGCCGGCTCGCCTACGCGGCCCCCGCGCCGTCCGTATTCGACATCGCGGAGCGCGGGGAGAGAACGATCCTGCTCGACGGCGTCTCGAAGGCGTTCTGCATGCCGGGGTTCCGAATCGGGTATGCCGTGGGGCCGCCGGACGTCGTCCGCAAGATGGCCGATCTGCAGGGACAGACCACGTCCGGGGCCGTCGGCCCCTCCCAGCACGCCGCCGCGGCCGTGCTCGGCGAGAGCGCTCCCCGCGAGGCGTTCGTCACGGATCTCCTGTCCAGGCTCTCGGAACTCCGGGAACTGGGGCTCTCGAGGTTCGCGAAGATCGACGGGATCGAGGCGTTCCAGCCGGACGGCGCCCTGTATTTCTACGGACGGCTCACCGACCGCGGCGCTACATCGCTCGACGTCGCCGAGCGGCTGCTCGCCGATGCCCAGGTGGCATGCATGCCCGGCGAGCCGTTCGGCTCTCCGGGGCACCTGCGCTTCAACTTCGCCGTGGAACGCGAAGTCCTGGAAGAGGGACTGGAACGGATCGCCGACTTCTTCGGCTGACCGCCCCCCCCTGGTGCGGGCGGTTCAGCTCCGGTCCTCCAGGCTCGCCGCCACCTCGTCGCGCAGCAGGCGCGAGGGCTTGAAGACGGGCACTTTCCTCTGCGGGACGCGAACGGGATCGCCCGTGCGCGGATTGCGCGCCATGCGGGTCCGGCGCTCCCGTACCTTGAACGTCCCGAAGCCGCGAATCTCGATGTGATTGCCTTGCACAACGGCTCCCTTGACCGCGTTCAGAAACGCGTTGACCACCGCGGCACAGTCCCTCTTCGTCACGCCGGGGCCGATGGCCTCGTGGACCTGTTCGATGAGATCCGCCTTCGTCATCTCCCTCTCCTCCGAGCGTTGTGCAACCCTGTGTATTTGGCGTTTTGCTCCGGGATGGGAGCACCTATCTGAGTTCAAAGAGGAGTCTCGGCGCCCCCGGGCGCAGCGGCGCCACCGATCCGATCCACGTCCGTGCATCGCCGATGCTCAGCCCGCCGAGCAGATCGAACAGTCCGATGGTCGGTTCGCGCGGCCGCACGATCGCCGGGTCCGTTCCCAGGCCCGCCATCCGACCGGCGAGTGCGATGGTCTCCGTCAGGGTCATGAGGCCGTCGACGAGTCCGAGTTCGTTCGCCTGCCGGCCCGTAAAGATCCGGCCGTCCGCCAGCCCGAGGACGGTCTCCCGGTCCAGGCTCCGGTTTTCGGACACCACCTCGACGAACTGCTCGTGTACGTCGCGCACGATTTCCTCGAGGATCTCGCGGTCCTCGGGAGAAAGGGCGCGCGCGAGGCCACCCAGATCCTTGTGCGCGCCGCTTGTCACGACCTCCCAGCCGACGCCGACTTTGCGGAACAACTCCTCCGCGTTGGGGAATTCCATGATGACGCCGATGGATCCGGTCATCGTGCCGGGCAGCGCGTACACGCTGTCGGCCCCGACTGCGGCGTAGTACCCCCCCGAGGCTCCCACATCGCCCATCCAGGCGAGGACGGGCCGGTCGTCGTCGTCCCGCAGATCGCGAATGGCTTCGAAGATGCTCTGCGAGGCCCCCACGGTACCTCCCGGAGACTCGATCTCGATCACGAAAGCGCGCACGCTGGGGTCTTCGCGAAAACCGTTGAGCGCCTTCGTGAACCCTGCTTCGTCCGCGATCACGCCCCGCAGAGGGACGACCGCGACCCGTCCCCCGGCGAGAAACGACGTATTCCCCACCGTCCACCAGATCGACAGGATCGCGCCCACGCCGAAGAGGCCGAACAGCGCCAGGAGGGCGATCACCGTGTTTCGCTTGTCGTGGGTCACGTCACGCGACGGTCCGTGAAAGTGGGTCTGTGGATCCTTGGGGGATGCCCGTCGCAACCTAGACAACATATCGTCAACGTTCAACGCGTAGTGCCGACGCGCAGCGCAGAGTCAACCCGAGGCGGGGCTTCCGCAATTCCGCATCGTCTCGACGAAGCGGTTGAACAGGTATCGGCTGTCGTGAGGTCCCGGAGCCGATTCGGGGTGGTACTGTACCGCGAACACCGGCCGCTCCTGGTGGACCAACCCTTCCACGGTGCCGTCATTCAGATTTCGGTGCGTGACCTCGAGCTCGTCTCCACCCTGGATCCGCCCCTCTCGTTCCAGCACTGCGAAACCGTGATTCTGCGAGGTGATCTCCACGGCGCCCGTGGCATGGTTGAGCACGGGGTGATTCCCGCCCCGGTGCCCATAGGGCAGCTTGTAGTTCGTGCCCCCGAAGGCCCGCGCGATGAGCTGATGTCCGAGGCAGATGCCGAACAGCGGGACCCCCGCGTCGCTGAGCGCGCGGATGCGCTCGACCGCGCCCGGCACCGCCTCCGGATCGCCCGGTCCGTTCGAGACGAAGACGCCGTCCGGACTGGCGGACAGCATCGTTTCGGCGTCCGTGTCGCACGGGACGACGCGCACGCGGTATCCCTCGCGGCGGAAGAGATCGAGGCTGCGCGTCTTGACTCCATAGTCCAGGCAAAGCACGAGGCCGCGTTCGGTCGACCCGTCGAGGGGATCGAGTTCGTACGGGTCGGGCGTCGAGACGGCCGTCGCGAGGTCGCGACCGGACATCGCCGGCTCGGCGGCCAGACGCTCCGCGGCCCGCTCCGGCGCCACCCCATCGTGCGCCACGACCGCACGCATCGCGCCCGCATCGCGGATATGGCGCGTCAACGCCCGCGTGTCCGCGCCGATCAAGGTCGGAATCCCGTGCAAGGCGAGGTACTCGGGCAGCGTGGAATCCGCCGGCCCGGACCCGATCTCGTGCGAAAGGTGCCTCACGACGAAGCCCGCGACCCAGGGCCGCCGCGATTGAACGTCGGGATCGCGAATGCCGTAGACGCCCTGCATGGGCGCGGTCATGACGACGATCTGCGCGGCGAATGAAGGATCCGTGAGCACTTCGTGGTATCCCGTCATCACCGTCGTGAAGACGGCTTCGCCGGCGGTCTCGGTCTCGGGGCCCACATAGGCGCCGTCGAATCGGCGGCCGTCTTCGAGCAGGAGGTATCCGGGGCGTGCTTGCGTCTCGCTCACGGGGCGCGTCCAATGTGGCGGTTGAAGGTGCGGGGACCCGGGCATCGGCTCGCGGCCCGCGCACCTCGCGAACCCAAGCTTCGGGAGGCGCGTTGACCACCGACTCCGGACCCGGGCGGGAGAGCGGGACCGATGCTCCGCTCGTTCATATCTTCGCCGACGAGTCCTGCCTCGGCAACCAGTTCGAGAATCGCAGGAATCCGGGGGCCGCCGCCGGCCTCATCGAACGATTCGATGAGCGGCGCGGCTGGTACCGGCGGGACTTCGCCCACTTCGATCCGGATACGACGAACAACCGGATGGCGATCACCTCCGGCATCGTCGGGCTCGGCGCCCTGCGGCAGGCGTGTCGCGTCGTCTTCACGAGCGACAGCCAATATCTCATCCGCGGAATGAAGGAGTGGGTACACGGCTGGGCCCGCCGCGGCTGGCGCCGGAAGGGCGGGCCGATCGAAAACCTCGAGCTGTGGCGGGAACTCGTCCGGATCGCCGCGCGCCATCGCGTCGAGTGGCGCTGGACTCGGGGACACGCCGGAGACGTGAAGAACACCTACGCCGACCACCTTGCGGTGACGGCGGCGCGAGATCGATGCGGCACCGATGGACTCGTCCCGTCCGGGTTCGAGCGGTGGCTCGCGGAGGCGCAGGAGAGGGAGCGGTACGTCGAGTTTCCGGATCTGCCGAGCGACGCGTTCGCGGAGGACCCTCGACCTCCCGCCCCGGGCATGGCCGACAGAGACTGACGACCCGTCCCCGCCGCTGGCGGGTTACTGGCCGGGGTTCCCGCTTCCGGAATCGGGATTCCCGTCGTCGCCTTCCGTCCCTTCCGAACCCGCGGCGCCCTCCTCCGACCCGGGCGTGGCGCCTTCGTCGGACGGGGCGCCTTCTTCGAGACCTCCTTCGAGGTCGGGCGAAAGCTCCAGCAGAGAAGCCGGCGCTTCAGGGAGACTCTGCTGACCGGGAAGTCCCTGACGCAGGATCGACTCGGGCGCTGCATCCGGACGGGCCGAGAGGACGGTCAGCACGAGCGCGAGGAGGAGGAAACTCCCCCCGCCGTACCAACTCATTTTCGTCAACGCGTTGGCCGCCTGCCGACCGCCCATGAAGGAGTCCGTGGAGGACGAGGCTCCGCCGAAGGAGGCGGCGAGCCCGCCGCCCTTGCCGGACTGGATGAGGATCATCACGCACAGCACGAGCGCGATCAGCGAAATCAATACGATCAGGAACGTGAACATCATCTACCCGCTATGGTTGGATCAGTCGCTCAAACTAGAGTGGCCGCCAAGACCGTGCCAGTTATGCGCCCGCCGCGCAGATCGAGGCCCAACTGTCGGGATCGAGACTCGCCCCCCCCACGAGTACGCCGTCCACCCCCCGGGCGGAGAGGAGCGCCTCGATGTTGGCCGGCTTGACGCTTCCGCCGTAGAGGATCACCGCCCGTTCGGCGTCGCATCCCTCCGCCTGCGCGAGCCGGTCACGGACGATGGCGTGGGCCTCCGCGGCATCGGCGGGGCTCGCCGTACGCCCGGTGCCGATCGCCCAGACGGGCTCGTAGGCGTATACGAGACGGGTTCGGTCCTCCTGGTCGAGTGGGCGGAGGGCTTCCCGAATCTGCGTTTCGAGCACCGTCGCCAGCCGTCCGGACTCGCGCTCCTCGAGCGTCTCGCCCACACACAGGACGGGACGGAGTCCGGCCTCCAGAATGCGAACCAGCTTGAGTCCCACGTCCGCATCGCTGTCGCCGAACTCCCGCCGGCGTTCCGAGTGGCCCGCCAGTGCCCAGGCGGCGCCCGTCGCGGGGACCATGCCCGCCGAGATGCCGCTCGTGTGCGCACCCTGGACCTCGGTGTGTACGTCCTGCACGCCGAACTCCAGATCCGGACGCCCGGAGGCCGCCGCCGCAAAGGCCGTCAGGCTGATGGCGGGGGGGAACACGACCACCGTCGCGTCGCTGCGGCGTCTGTGGCGCGCCGCGAACCGTTCCACGAACGTCCCGGTCTCATCGGGGCCGTGGCACATCTTCCAGTTCGCGGCGAATACGGGGGTACGCGGCTGACTCACGGACGCCTCCTTTCGACGAGAACATCGAGTCCGGGCAAGCGCCCGCTCGACAGGTACTCGAGGGCGGCTCCGCCCCCGGTGCAGACATGCGATACGTGGTCGAGAAGCCCGGCCCGGCGAATGGCCGCCGCGGAGTCGCCGCCCCCGATGACCGTGAACCCGCCCGTCGCCGTCACCTCCGCGGCGGCTTCCGCGATGGCAAGCGTCCCCGCCGCAAACCGCGGGTCTTCGAACAGGCCCATGGGACCGTTCCAGAAGAAGGCGGCGCACCCGCGCAGCGCCTCGGCGTAGCGACCGCGAGACTCGGGTCCGATGTCCAGGGCGGCCATCCCCGGCTCGATCGCATCGACCCGCACGTCCGCGACGCTCTCCCCCGCCCCGCTCGACCGGTCCACGACGATCACGTCGGTCGGCAGCCGGATGCGTTCCTCCCCTGCGGACAGGATGGACCGGGCGAGGTCGAGCGCCGCCTCCTCGACGAGCGAGGCTCCGGTCTCGATCCCCTGTGCACGGAGGAACGTATTCGCCATGGCGCCGCCCACGAGGATCAGATCGGCGCGTTCCACGAAGCGGCGCATGAGTTCGATCTTGTCGGCAATCTTGGCCCCTCCGAAGGCGACGACGAACGGGCGGCGCGGTCGGTCGAGCGCGCCCAGCGCCTCCACTTCGCGCTCGACGAGCAACCCCGCCGCGGCAGGGTTCAGCCGGGCGGGCACGCCCGTCGTCGACGCGTGCGCGCGGTGCAGCGTGCCGAAAGCGTCATTGACGAAGAAGTCGCCGAGTCGGGCGAGGCGACCGGCGAGCGCTTCGTCGTTCGCCGTCTCCCCGGGCAGGAAGCGCGTGTTCTCCAGAAGGAGGACCTGCCCGCTCCGCAGTTCGCGGCTGGCGCGGAGCGCATCCTTCCCGTCGCACGGGGCGGAAAAGAGGACTTCGCTCCCGAGGAGGTCGGCGAGCGCGGAGGCCACGGGCTTCAGCGACAGCGCGGGATTCGGGCGCCCGGCCGGCCGGCCCAGATGCGAGAGCAGCACCGGCCGCGCGTCACGCCGCAGCAACCACCGGAGCGTCGGCAGCGATGCTTCGATACGCGTCGCATCCGCAACCTGCCCCGCGTCGAGCGGCACGTTGTAGTCCACTCGCACGAGTGCCCGCTTCCCGGCCAGATCGGCCGGGAGGTCGCGCAGGGTCCTGGCCACGAGAGGGCGGTTCGGGCCGCTCAGGCCCCGACGGAGGCGGGCAGACGCTCTCCGACGAAACTCGCCAGGTCCACCAGGCGATTCGAGTACCCCCACTCGTTGTCGTACCACGAAATGACCTTCACGAGCGTGCCGTCCATGACCGATGTCGACTGTGCGTCGATGATCGCGCTGGCGGGGTGTCCCGTGAAGTCGACGGATACGAGCGGTTCCTCGGTGTATTCGAGCACGCCGTCGAGCGGCCCCTCCGCAGCCTCGCGAAACGCGGCGTTGAGCTCGCCCGCCGACGTGCTCCGCGACACGGTGGCCACGAGGTCCACGATCGACACGTTCGGCGTCGGGACGCGCATCGCCATTCCGTCGAGTCGTCCACTCACCTCCGGAAGAACGAGACCCACGGCCTTCGCCGCGCCCGTCGTCGTGGGGATGATCGAGAGCGCGGCGGCGCGGGCACGCCGGAGATCCTTGTGCTGCAGGTCGAGGAGCTGCTGGCCGTTCGTGTACGCGTGAACGGTCGTCATGAGACCGCGTTCGAAGCCGAAGCGGTCCAGCAGGACCTTCACGACCGGAGCGATGCAGTTGGTCGTGCAGCTCGCGTTCGAGATCACGTCATGCTTCGCCGGGTCGTATTCATCCGCGTTCACGCCCAGGACCAGCGTGATGTCCGGTTCGACGCCGGGGGCGGAGATGATGACCTTCTTCGCGCCCGCGCTCATGTGCCGGGTCGCATCTTCCTTCTTGCGAAAGATCCCGGTGGATTCGATCGCGACGTCCACGCCGAGTTCCGCCCAGGGAAGGTTGGCCGGGTCGCGTTCGGAGAAGACGCGCACACGCTCCTCTCCCAGGATGAGTTCTCCCCCGTCCACGCGCACGTCGCCGGGGAAGCGCCCATGCACGGAGTCGTACTTGAACAGATGGGCGAGCGTCGCCGCATCCGTGAGATCGTTGATCGCAACGAAATCAAGGTCTCCGCGCGGGCTCTGAAGCGCCGCTCGGAGGATATTCCGGCCGATGCGGCCGAAACCGTTGATGGCAACCCTCACACTCATTCGGATTCCTCTCGGGAAGGATCAGGGGCGAAGCGCCCGGTCGGTGACTCGTCCCTGTCCAGGGGACGCAAGGTGCGCGCAAAACTAACGGTGGCCACGTTGCGGAATCCAGCCTCGGCCAGCGTCTCGGCGCAGGCGATCGCGGTGGCTCCCGTGGTGAGCACATCATCGACGATCATGGCGCTCCGGCGCTCGTGAGGGAGGCCGGCGCGCAACCGGAAGCGGCCCTGTACGTTCGCGCGGCGCAGAGCCCCGCGGACGCCGGCCTGGCGACCGCCTCCCGGCCGGCGGGCGAGGAACAATCCCAGGGGCCCGACACCGCGGTCGGCAAGCGCGCGGGCCAGTTCCCCCGCCTGATTGAATCCCCGTTCCCGCTGCCGGGCGGGCGCGAGCGGCACCGGGACCAGCCACGGCGCGCCTTCGCCGATCCGGGACGCCATCGCTTCGGCGCCGGGAGCCATGCGGGCGGCCATCCACGGAGCGAGTGCACGCCAACGGTCGTATTTCAGGGCGCGCACCGTCCGGGCGGCCAGACCTTCGAAGGCGAAGGGCGCGTCGGCCGCCGCCAGGACGTCGGGCCACTCCTCGCAAGTGCCGCACCGCACGAGTTCCCCGGCCGCGGCCGCGATGTTGCCGAGCGGCTGAGCGCAGCGGGGGCAGCGGGGATTCGCCAGCCGCGGGAATCGTGACCGACACAGGGCGCACAGCGGCGGGCCATCGGGAGCGACGCCGCGGCGGCAGCCCACACACGCCGCGGGCACGAGCGCATCGAAGGCCGCGGCGGCCGCCCGGCCCATGAGACGGAGCCGGCCGGCACGAGCCGCGGCACTCACCCGGTGCCCGATCCATCCCCCGATTCCGGCCCCGACCGCGCTGCGAGTTCAGCCACAGCTGCCTCTCGCATCGCCTCGAACGGGGCCTCGAGGCCGGGGAACCAGCGCTCGAGCGAGAGCGCCGCCTGGCCCACGAGCATGTCGAGTCCATCCGTGGCCCGGATGCCGAGCGTGCGCGCGTGTCGAATCCACGCCGTCCCTCCCGCGGCGTACACCATGTCGACGGCTGCGCCGAACCGCCCCCCGTGCCCTCCCGGACCCAGGTCGAGGGGAAACGGATCCCCGGGCGAAAGCCCAAGGCTCGTCGAATTCAGCACGAGATCGTACGTCGCGCCGGGGTGCGGCGCCGCGGCTACACGCACGGCGTCCGCCGCGCGGGCGGCGTCGGTCGCGTGGGCCAGCGCCCGATCTCGCAGCGCGTGTGCACGTGCCGGCGTCCGGTTGAGGATCTCGACGGACGACACTCCGCCTTCGAGCAGTGCATGAACCGCGGCCCGGGCCGCGCCCCCGGCGCCCAGGAGGAGCACGCGCCCGCCCTGCGGCTGGAAGCCGAGACGGGAAAGGGCGATGCGGAGCCCGCCGACGTCCGTGTTGTCGCCCGCGAGTTCACCATCCGTGCGTCGCCACCAGCAGTTGCACGCCCCGGTCGCGCGAACCGCGGCGCTCGGTCGCGTGAGGGCTCGGGCCGCCCGGAGCTTGTGCGGGAGCGTCACGTTTCCGCCGGCCAGACCCGCACTCCGCATGATCGATCCGACTTCGCCGGGAGCGGTCCGCCGGGCGGTGTATTCCGCGTCGAGTTCGCGGATCTCGAAAGCTGCGCGGTGCATCGCGGGTGAAATCGAGTGCCGCACGGGATCCCCGAGGAGCACGAAGCGGAGCGTCACGACCCGGCTCCTACGCCTCCTCCTCGTTCGTCTTCGTCGAGCGCGTCAAAGAGCCCCCGCATGGCCCGCGTCAGCAACTCCCGCGTCGCTTCGTACGTCTCGATATCTCCGCCATACGGATCCGGGACCCCGCCTTCGCGCCGGCTGTGGCGCGGGGGCAGGAAATCCGTCATGACGTGGACGGCCGCGTCCGGAGCCAGGCGTGCGACCGCCCCGGCATGCGACGCCTCCATGCCGATGATCACGTCGGCCCACTCGACCAGTTCCGGCGAGAGTTCCCGGGAGGCGTGTCCCGCGAGGTCCAGTCCGTGCGCGGCGGCGACCGCAATCCCGGGACCGGAGGCCGGCCGGCCGGGAAAGGCGAAGGTCCCCGCCGATGCGCACGAGACCTCCGACCACCCCCGCGCGTCGGCTTCCGCCCCCGCGATCACCTCGGCCAGAGGACTGCGACATATGTTGCCGGTGCAGACGAAGAGGAGGTTCATGGGGACGGCCTTCCGAGAGGATGCGGCGAGAGGACCCGGGTGATGTCCGTCGCCGGCACGGCGCCCTGCCGCAGAATCTCGACCGCTTCCCCCGTCACGCGCACGAGGGTCGACGGAGTCGAGCCGGCGAGATCGCCCACGTCGAGCCAACCCACGGTTCCCGCATCGGATCCGACCCTCGACAGCACGGCCCGCACCTCCCCGCCCGTCCTCGCGGGGGGTCTCCCCGTCACGTTCAGGCTCGTTGATGTCATCAGCCCGCCGGCTCGATCGAGGAGGCGTCGCACGACCGGATGAGGGTCGACGCGCACGGCAACCCCGGTGCGGCTCCCGTCCTCCAGCACCAGAGTGAGCGGTCCCGGCCAGAAGGCGTCGGCAATCCGGCGCGCCGCCTCCGTCCACCGTGTCCCGGGCAGCGCCTCAACGAGCGCGGTACGGCTCGCGGCAAGCCGGATCAGCGGCCCAAGCGGCCGCCGCTTGATCGCGGCAATCCGCGCGTCGACCTCCGGCCACGGACGGCCACCCAGCCCGTATACCGTCGAAGTCGGGTGAGCCACGACCCCCCCGGCGTCGAGCAGCGCCACCGCCCGGTCGAGCGCGTCATCTTCGGCCACCGGCGCCCGGCCCGGTCCGGTTGACCCCGGAGCGCCCGCCCACTCGCGCCATTTCACCACGTCGATACCGTTCCCGCTCCCGTCTCCATGACACTAGTTCCCCGCAGCGATCAACCCGGTCTCAACCATGGCGCGCGCCAGCGCGAGGTCGCGCGCGGTCGTGATCTTCAGGTTCGCCGGATCCCCCTCCACGGTGGCAACGTCGATGCCGAGCCGCTCGCACAGCGACGCGTCGTCCGTGATCGCCGCGGCGTCCTGCGCCTCCCACGCACCCGCATCCTCGAGTGCGTGAGTACGGTTCAGGACCTCGGCCGGAAACCCCTGTGGCGTCTGTACGCGGCGGAGCTGCTCGCGTGGCACGGTCTCCTCGATCCATCCTCCCTCGTCCACCCGCTTCACCGTGTCTTCCACGGCGATCACCGGCACCACCGGGCCGCCCCGCGCTCCGTTCACGACGCGGGAAACGAGCTCGGCCGACACGAACGGACGCGCCCCATCGTGCACGAGCACGGTCTCGACGTCCCCCGCCAGGGCTTCGATGCCGGCACGCACGGAATCGGCCCGAAACACGCCACCCGGCACGACGAGAATCCCATCCGGAAGCCATGCCGGGGGCGACGCCGCCCGCGGCGGAGAAAGCACCAGCGCGACCCGGTCGATGTCGGGATGGTCGAGAAACGTCCGTACCGACCAGGCGAGAACCGGCATGCCGCAGAGATCGACGAACTGCTTGGGCCGTGAGGCGCCGAAGCGATGCCCCTGCCCCGCCGCGACGACGATGGCGCCCACGCCGCGGGGAGCCGCCGGGCCTCGCGACCGCATTAGTCGGGTTCCGGACGGCGGCTCACGGATTCGAACGCCGTGAAGGCCTTGTGGAAATAGAGTTCGACGGTTCCGGTCGGCCCGTTGCGCTGCTTGCCCACGATGAGTTCGGCCTTCCCCGCCAGTCCCCGCTCCTCCACCTCTTCCGGCTTCCGGTGCATCTCCTCACGGAAGATGAAGAGGACCACGTCCGCGTCCTGTTCGATCGCTCCCGATTCGCGCAGGTCCGAGAGCCGCGGACGATTCCCTTCGCGCTGTTCCGGCGCTCGCGAGAGCTGGGAGAGCGCGAGGAGCGGCACGCCGACCTCCTTGGCAATCGCCTTCAGGGACCGCGAGATCGCGCTGATTTCCTGTTGGCGGTTTTCGACCCGCGCTCCGCCGGACATCAGCTGCAGGTAATCGAGCACGACGAGCCCGACTCCGACCTCCGCGTGGAGGCGCCGCACCTTGGCACGGAGTTCGATGGGCGAGATCGCGGGCGTGTCGTCGATCCAGATCGGGGCCGTGTTCAGGTGTCCGGCTCCGCTCGCCAGCCGCGTGAAGTCGTCGGAATTCAATCGCCCCGTCCGGAGGCGGCTCGAATCCACCTTGGATTCCGCACTCAGCATCCGCTGGACGAGCGACTCTCTCGACATTTCGAGCGAGAAGATCGCCACCGGAACATCCCCGGCGATCGCCGTATGCTGGGCGATGTTCAGCGCGAAGGCCGTCTTGCCCATCGAGGGGCGCCCGGCGAGGACGACAAGATCGGCCGGCTGGAACCCCGCCGTCATCCGGTCGAGGTCGGGGAAGCCCGACGCGACGCCGGTGATCGAGCCCGGGTTCCGCACGAGTTCGTCGATCCGGTCCATCGTCGAGCGCAGGACCTCCTTGATGCGGACGAAGGTCCCGCGCTGCTCCGCCTGCGAGATTTCGAAGATCCTCTGCTCGGCGCGGTCGAGCGTCTCGTCGACTTCTCCCGACCCCGTTTCGTAGGCGTCCTGGATGATCTCGGTGGCGCTGGAGATGAGCCGCCGAAGCACCGTCTTGTCGCGCAGAATCCGGCAGTGGTAGCCGATGTTGGCGGCGGTGGGCACGGCGTCCACGAGTTTGGCGAGGTACGCCATCCCTCCGACACCGTCGAGTTCCGCCGCGGTCTGGAGTTCGTCCGCGAGCGTGACGGCATCGATCACGTCGCCGCGGCCGTACAGACGCACCATCGCGCGGAAGATCCGGCGATTGCCTTCCCGGTGGAAGGCGGAATCGTCGATCCGCTCGAGGGCGGTCGCCACGGCGTCGCCGTCGATGAGCATCGCCCCGAGGACGGAGATCTCGGCTTCCTCGGACCAGGGCGTGCGTCGGGCCTCGATCGCGTCGCCGGGGAGACTGATCGCCGTCTCAACCAATACGGGCCTCGCGATCTTCCACGCCATCGAGCATGCCGCGCACGATCTGCAGGTCCTCCCACGTCGGCCGGATCCAGGCCGGGTTGCGGAGCAACGCCGCCGGGTGGTACGTGGCGACGACGGGGTACCCGGAATAGCGATGAACGGTGCCTCGGAGCCGGCCCAGCGCGGATTTCGTTTCGAGCAGCGTGCGGGCGGCGAAGGCGCCGAAGGCGATGATCACCTCGGGTTCGATGAGCGCGAGTTGCCTCAGGAGGTAGGGAGCGCAGGCTGCGACCTCCTCGGGGAGCGGGTCGCGGTTCCTGGGCGGTCGGGACTTCAGCACGTTGCAGATGTACACGGACGTTCGCGGAAGCCCGATCGACATCAGCAGCCGGTCGAGCAGGTGGCCCGCCCGGCCGACGAAGGGGCGGCCGGTTTCATCCTCTCGCGCCCCGGGCGCCTCCCCCACGCACACGACGCGGGCGTCCGCCGCCCCCTCCCCGAAGACCGGGTTCTTTCGCGATTCATGAAGCGTGCAGCGAGAGCAGGAGGCGACGAGTGCGGCCAGCGTCTCCAGATCCGGCGCCTCCGCGATCTTCGGCCCCGTTGCCGCGGCGTCGGGGCTCGTCCTCGCGCCCGGAGTGACAGCGCCCCCTCGCGCCGCGCGCCCGGCGGAGGCCAGACGGCGGACGACCTCTTCGCGCGTCGCATGTTCCAGCATGAGCGCATTCCCCTCCGCGGAGAGCGTCTGCTCCAGAAAAGCCTGCGCGAGCGCCCGGGCCCCGGCATCCGGCGGGTTCACCCCTCTACCGCCGCCGGGAACGCGGCTTCGATCCGATCGAGCAACTCGTCCGCCAACTCGGTCTTCTCCGCCAAAGGCAACTCCTCGACCCTGCCGCTCCGGTCGATCAGCGTGATGCGGTTCGTCTTGGACTCGAATCCCGCGCCGGGCTCCACGGCCGAGTTCACCGCAACGAGATGCATGCCCTTCCGCTCGAGCTTCTCTCGGCCGCGGGCAACAGCATCCTCCGTCTCGAGCGCGAAACCCAGAGTAAAGATGCCCTTCCGTTCGCGGAACGTCCGCGTCTCCATCAGCAAATCCGGTCCCGCCCGGAGCGCGAGATCGAACGCGTTCCCGGTCCGGTTCGTTTTTTTGATCTTCGAGGGCGCCGGGTCGATGGGCTCGAAATCGCCGACGGCTGCAGCCATCAGAAGGATGTCGGCATCCGTCAACGCCGTCTCCAGCGCAGCCAGCATCTCGCCGGCCGTCTCGACCTCCACCGCGCCGGGCCCCGGGGGTCGCGGCATCCGGCCGGGCCCGCTGATGAGCGTGACCTCGGCCCCACGCCGCCAGGCCGCCGCGGCGAGCGCGAACCCCATGCGGCCCGAGGAGCGGTTCGAGATGAAGCGGACGGGATCCAGCGCGGCTCTGGTCGGCCCCGCCGTGGCGACGACCTTCCGCCCGCGCAGACCGGTCGCCGTCTCCAGCGCCCGCCCGATGCGCGGCAGAATCTCCTCCGGCTCCAGCAGCCGCCCCGGCCCGCTTTCCCCTTCCGCGAGCGGCCCATCGGCCGGCCCGGCGATCGCGTAGCCGACCTCGGCCAGCCGCGCGACGTTCGCCTGCGTGATCGGATGCTCCCACATCCGCGTGTTCATTGCGGGACAGACGATCACCGGAGCCGGCGAAGCCAGCACGGCGGTCGTCGCCAGGTCGTCCGCGGCGCCGGCCGCCAGCCGGGAGATGAGGTTGGCCGTCGCGGGCGCGACCACGACCACATCGGCCTCGAGCCCGAGATCCAGATGCGCCATGGGCCGGTCCCACAGCGACGCGTGTGCCGGGCGGCCGGTCATCCCCTCGAAAGTAACGCGTCCGATGAAGCGCTCGGCCGCTGCGGTCAGGATGACCTCGACCCCGGCGCCGGCCTCGATCAGGCGGCGGGTGAGGATCGCGCTCTTGTACGCGGCGATCCCGCCGGACACGACGAGCAACACGCGACGACCATCGAAAGGCCGCACGGAGGCGCCGGGTGCGCTAGGGCATCAGGGTGGGGCGCGCCCGGACGAGCCGGTATTGCAGCTTCTTTTCTTCCGAGGTCAGCGCGTCCGCGGCGACCGTCGTCAGCTTCTCCGCGCCGTATGGCGAGCGCTCCAACGGGAGGGCGTTGAGTTCGCGCGCATACTTCGCGGCGACGAGTACGCCCAGATACTTGTTGGTCGCCGCCTTCGCCACGGCGTCCGGCGTAAACACCTTCATTCTATTTCTCTCCCTCGACCCTCAGGGTCCAGCGCTGTCCATGGCATTCCGCGCGGCGGTCCCGGCCGGACCGCGCCCGTTCGGGAATCTACCACATGCGTCAAAGGGTATCCAACTCCCCGATTTCCCCGATGATGCGTTTCACGTATCGCCGCTCTGCCGACTCGAGGCGGTGAGGGGGCACGAGTCCTTTCGCGACGAGCGCCGACACTTCGGCGACCGCGTCCTCGATCCGGTCATTGACGACGAGACGATCGAACTCCTCCGCGGCGCGCAGCTCCGAACGCGCGTTCGTGAGCCGGCGCCGAAGTTGCTCCGGATTTTCGCTGCCCCGCCCCCGCAGTTGCCGCGCAATCCGTTCCCCCGTGGGTGGGACGATGAAGATCGAGAGGACGTCCGCGACGGCCTCCCACACCTGCCGAGCCCCCTGCACGTCGATGTCCAGCAGGAGATGGGCGCCCGCGTTCCGCGCCCGCTCGAGATTGTCGCGCGGCGTCCCGTAGCGTTCACCGTGGACGGTCGCGTATTCGAGCATCGCCCCCGCGTCCACCAGCGCCTCGAACCGGGTCCGCGAGACGAACCGGTAGTCCACGCCATCCCGTTCTCGCGCACGCGGCGCTCTCGTCGTCATCGAGACCGAGAACAGGAATCCGGGGGAGCCGGCGTCGGCGAGCAACCGATCGCGGATCGTCGTCTTCCCGGCTCCGGAAGGTCCGGAGAGAATGACGGGAAAGAGGGTACCGGCCCCGGATGCCGCGGGGCTCACTCGACGTTCTCCACCTGCTCCCGGAGCCTCTCGATCTCGTTCTTGGCCTCCACCACGAGTCGCGAGATGCGGGGGTCGTTCGCCTTTGCGCCCAGCGTGTTGACTTCGCGCTGCAACTCCTGAACGAGAAAGCCGAGCCGCCGTCCCACCGGCTCGTCGACCGGGGCCTCCAGAAACTCTTCGAAGGCCTCCACATGCGAGCGGGCCCGCACCAGTTCCTCGCTGATCTCCCAGCGGTCGGCGATGAGCGCGATCTCGCGCGTCAGCCGATCCTCATCCAGGCTCTTTCCGACCAGGCCGTCGACCGCATCGCGAAGCCGGCGGCGTTCACGTTCGAGGCGTTCCGGCGCCAGCGCCTCCGCACCATCGACGGCGCTCCGGATGCCCGCCAGCCGCCCTCGAAGATCGACCTCCAGCCGAGCCCCTTCCCGATCCCGCATCTCCACCAGCAGGTCGAGCGCGTCCGCCGCGGCCTGCTTCACATCGTCCACGTCCGGTTCGAACTCCGTGCCCTCACCGCCCGCCTTCCGGAAGATGCCGCCCACGCGCAGCAGCGAAGCCATGTCCGGTTCGCCGGACACGCCGAAGTCATCCCGGAGCCGGGCGCACGCATCGAGTACTTCCCGCACGCGCGCCTCATCCAGGGTCGTGCCTCCAGCGTCCGGCATGTTCTCCACCCGGACGAACAGGTCCAGGCGGCCGCGGCGGGCCCGGGCTTCGGCGAGGGCGCGAAGCTCGCTTTCCCAGCGCTCTTCTCCGGGGGGCGCCTTCACCACGACCTTCAGCCCCCGGGAATTCACCGAGCGCGCTTCGACCGTGACCGCCCCGCTCTCCCCCGTCACGGTCGCCGAGCCGTAGCCGGTCATGCTGCGAATCACGTCGATGTCTCCCGAAGCGGCGCCCGGTGGATCAATTGAAGAACTCCCAGCGAAGACCGAACACGTTGAGCCGCCGGGGGAACAGTGCTCCCTCGAAATCTCCGATCTCGTCCCCGCCCAGGTTGCCGAAACGCCAGAAGAACCGAAAGTCGCCGATCTTGAACATCAGGTGCCCCCCCATCCAGCTGTCGGCGTCCAGCATCGCCGGGTCGGGCGAGCCGGGCACCGGGACCAGCCGCGCGCCCCGCCGGTCGATGAACACGGACACCCAGATTCGGAGGTTCTCCTCGAAGAAGGTGTCGTACAGGTATAGCTCCGTGCGGAACAGGCGTTCGGGGAGAAAGAGGGTCTCGGCGCCACGGGAATCGAACTTCCGCCACGAAGCGCGCAGGCGGATCGGCTCCACGCCCCGAAGCAGCACGCCGAGCGGCACGACCGGCCCGTCGAAGCGCGCCTCCAGCGATGTGACGTCCACCTCCCCCGTGTCCGCGACGACGAGCCGGTCGAAGGGCGCGCCGAAGCCGAACTGCCGGTCCATCCGCTGCTCCGAGTAGCGCCCGGAAAGGTTGAACGGCCCGATCGCGAAGGCCGCCGAGGCGCCGCGGGAGTCGAACCGGACGCTGTCCGCGAGCACGAATTCCGAGGTCTCGAGGCTGTCGAGCATGGCATGTTGGGGAAAGCCGATGCCGCGCGCGCCCTCCGCCGTGAACGCCCTCAGCTCGATCGGAAAGAGGAGCGTCTCCCGGAAGGCCAGCCCCGCCCGCCATGATTTCGTGGGAAACTCGTTCCAACTCGCGAGTTCCGCTCCGCCTTCGAGCGCGAAGGGACCGATGGGCTGCCAAGCGGAGAAGTCCGCAAGGCGCGATGCGTAGGCGTCGCGCCCGGCGAAGCGGAGGCCCATCGACACCGCCCCCGATCCGGGTCGCGCCGAGAATCGCAGGCCGACGCCATCCGCGCCCCGCTGGGGCGGCGATATGCTGTCCGGGAGGTTGTCGACGACATCCGTGAAGCTCGTGGCCTGCCCGTAGGCTTCAACCTGGGCCCGCTCCCCGAGGTTCGCCCGCGTCCGGAGCACGAATTCCCGGCGCGAGAACTCGAGCGTGTCGAGCCCGGTGCGGTCGATGGTCTCGGAACGATACTCGAACTGAGCCCCGAAATCGTTCGAGCGCGGCATCCACGAGAAGCGGCCCTGTACCGCGAATCGGTCCTGATTGTTCTGCCGGTCCTGGACGTCGTACCGCTCGAACGAGGCTTCCACGTTCGACGCCCCTCCCAACCGGTTGGCGAAGACGGCGTCGAGGATCTCGGAGCGGGGATCTCCGGTCACTCCGCTGACGCGCGAGTAGGCCTGGACCCCGTCGTGACGGATGAGGTCGACATCGATGACGAGCCCGTCCGCGCCGCGATACACGCGCACCCGGTCGACGTAGTTCAGCGACACGCGCCGGAGGTCGGCCTGGGCCCGGGAGAGGGAGAGGACTTCGCGGCCGTCGATGTAGAGGGTCGCGAACCCGGGTCCGAAGCCGCCGTCGAACACATGGTGGGGCCCCTGGTAGAACTCGCCGCGAACCCCCGTGATTCCCGGAACGCGCTCGAGAAGGAGTTCGAGGAGAGTGAATGACGGCGACGCATGCACGCACTCCCGGTCGCAGTCGAAGATCTCGTGCGTCGGACCGCGCAGGCCCGTCAGCCGCCCCGGAAAGCTCTGTGCCCGTCGCGGCGTGGTGTCGGCGAACGCCGCGAGGACCGAATCCGGCACGACCTCCAGGCTGTCCGAGACCGGCGGCTCCTGGGCGTGGGCCGCAGAGGCGCCCCCAACCGCGAGCAGCAGCGCGCCGAGGGCGCGGACGAAGAGCTTCGTCACCCTCGCTCGCGCACGCGCAGCCATTCATGGACGAGCCGGACGCCAACCCCGGTGGCACCCTTCGGCTGCCAGCCGCGCGCCTCCTTCGCCCATGCCGTCCCCGCGATGTCGAGGTGGGCCCAGGGCACGTCGTCCGACACGAACTCGCGCAGGAACCAGCCCGCGGTGATCGTGCCCGCGCCTCGGCCACCGATGTTCTTGATGTCCGCGATGTCGGAGTCGAGCTGGGCTCGATACGCCTTCCACAGCGGCAGAGGCCACGTCCGTTCACCCGTCGCTTCACCGGCCTCCGACAACTCGTCCGCGATACCCCGGTCGTTCGCGAGCACCGCCACCGCGTGATGGCCGAGGGCGATGACGCAGGCCCCGGTCAACGTGGCCATGTCGACGATCGCCACCGGATCCAACTGCTGGGCGTACGTGAGTGCGTCCGACAGGATGAGGCGACCCTCCGCGTCCGTGTTGATGACCTCGATCGATTTGCCCGAGAGCCCGCGGATCACATCCCCCGGCTTCACGGCATCCCCAGCCGGAAGGTTTTCCGTCGCCGGCACGAGGCCGATCACGCGCTGCGGGATTTCGAGGCGCGCCGCCGTGATCATGATCCCGAACACGGCCGCGGCGCCCGCCATGTCGTACTTCATGTCCTCCATGCCCGAGGCGGGCTTGAGCGAGATCCCTCCCGCATCGAACGTCACGCCCTTGCCGACCACGACGACCGGATCTCCTCCCGAGCCCTCATGCTCCATCTCGATGAAGCGCGGCTCCTCGACGGACCCGCGGGCCACGGTGAGGAGACCCCCGAATCCTTCCTCCTCCAGCCGCTCCCGATCCCGCACCTCAACCCGGAAGCCATGCTCTCCCGCCAGGCGCTCCGCCTCGGCTGCGAGGTACCGCGGGGTCGCCACGTTGCCCGGCAGCGTTACGAGTTCGCGCGTGGCGTTCTGCGCCGCGGCGAGCACACACCCCCGCCGCACCGCGGCCTCGGCATCCCGGCCGGCTTCACCCCCCGCGAGGAGGACCCGTTCTTCCGGTGCGCCGGCCCGGCCCTCCGTGTCGCGGAGCCCGTCGTAACGCCAGTCCCCCAGCGCGAGTCCCTCGGCGGACGCCTGCCACACCGCGCCGTCCGCCGTCTCCGGGACGCGGAATCCGACCGACCCGAGGCCGCGCTCGCGAGCCGCTCTGGCCCCGGCCCCCGCCGCGCGCCGGCACGACTCGGCCACCGGCCTCGCTCCGGCGTCCAGGCGGACGACGAAGACATCCGGGGTCTCCGGCGCCCCGAGCCGCACCCAACCCGACATCTCCCCGGAGCCTCCACGGCCCTCCAGCCAGGCAGCGGCGGGGTGTTCCCACCACTCTCCCGTCGCGTCCGCGCCATCGAACCATGGGACCACGAGAGCATCCAGTTCCCGGTCGACAGGTATCCCCGAGCGTATCTCCATCGACACCTTCCTTGTCTCGACCTTGTTCTCGAGCTTGTCTCAACGAAAGAAGCGGGCTCGGCAGCCGTGGAGGCCTGCGGCCCGCTTCCGTTGGCGTGATGGCCGGCGCCGGACGCGGCAGGCTCCGGCCCGCTCCGGCCCTTGCCGCGGCTTCGGCTCAGCGCTGGTCCATCGGCGCCCAGCGCAGGTCCATCTCACCCACATACTCCGCACGCGGCCGAATGAGCCGGTTGTCCGCGTGCTGCTCCATGACGTGCGCCGTCCAGCCGCCCATCCGCCCCATCGCGAACAGCGGCGTGTAGAGGTCGATCGGAATGCCCAGCGCGTAGTAGACCGTGGCGCAGTAGAAGTCGACGTTCGGATTGATCCCCTTCTCGGAGATCATCCGGTCTTCCAGCTTGCGGGACATCTCGTAGAACTTTTCGAGGCCCGCCTGCTGCGTGAGCACGCGCGACATCTCCCGAAGATGCGTCGCCCGCGGATCCTCCGTCTTGTAGACGCGGTGGCCGAAGCCCATGATCTTCCGCTTCTCCGCGAACGCCCTGTCGAGCCACAGCCCGACGTTGTCCGGGTCGCCGATCTCGAGCAGCGTGTGCATGGCTCTCGCGTTCGCTCCGCCGTGCAACTCGCCCTTGAGCGCCCCGACACCGCCGGTCACGGCCGAATGCATGTCCCCGAGCGTGGCGGCGATGACGCGACAGGCGAACGTGGATGCGTTGAACCCGTGGTCCAGGTAGAGGAGGAGCGTCCTGTCGAGCGCCTCGACCGCTTCCTCCGTGCCCGGCTCGCCGTTCGCCATCCTCACGAAGTCGGCGGACAGCGAGAGCGTCGGGTCGGGCTCCAGCGGCTCCAGCCCCTGCCGAATGCGGTGTATCGCCGCGATGATGGTCGGGGTCCGCGCCACGAGCCGTTCCGCCTTGCGCCGGTTTGCCTCGAGTGAGTTGTCCTCGGCATCGGGATCGTACACGCCCTCGAGGGAGACTCCTGTCCGAAGCGCCGACATCGGGACAGTCTCCGTCGGGAGACCCTTCAGGCCTTCCACGGTTCGCGGATCCAGAGCGCGTTGGGCGGCGAGAGCCGACTCGAACTCGTCGAGTTCCGTACGTCTCGGCAGCCGTCCGTTCCAGAGCAGGAACACACTCTCGGGGAACGAAACGTTCGGAGCGAGTTCGTGGATGTTGTAGCCCCGATAGACGAGGATGCCCTTGAGCCCGTCGATGAAGCTGAGTGAAGTCTGCGAGGCGACGACGCCTTCCAGTCCTTTTCCGGCGGCGGCGGTCATTCTGTCACGAGGCCTTTCGGTATCGGTGTAAACATCGGAGGGAGTCCCGGGCGCCCGGGTCGGGAGGCGCAAACCCGTTCCAGGTCCGCGGCAAGCCCCCCGCGCGGCCGCCTTCGGCCGGGACGCGGGGGTGCGTACGGACGGCTACCGGATGGCAGGATCGAGTTTCGCCTTCTTGAAGTGCTTCTTGAGATCATCGAGACTGAGCTGCTCGAACGAACCCTGCGGGAGCCGAAGCCGCCGCTGGGTCTGGTGGGGGTCGGAGAAACAAACGAACACGACCGCCTCGAAATCGTCGGGCGGAGCCTTTTCGTTCGGGTCCGGCCAGAAAACCTCGCGCGAAGCGAGCCATGCTTTCCACCGGCGCCCGTCGTCATCCTGGAAGGTCTTTGTCATTTCCACCTCTGACGGCCGGGACGCTCCGCTCGCAAACGGGCAGCGCGACGTTTCCGGCCTGAATACGCACTCTTCGCAGCCAAGTAAAGTAGCGCGCGATCACGAAATCGGGAAGAAGGTGCGCGGTTCGGAGGGATCGGCGAATGCGGTCTGGTGCGGTCAGCCCGGCGGGACCTCCCCGTCCGGCGCATCGAGCTCACGGAGCCGGCATGCGAACGCGAAACCACCGCCCATGAGCAGACCCACGAGCAGTCCGAGCATAATCGTCACGAGGACGTAATAAAGTGTGATGGTCATGTGGGAAGAATGTCGGATCCGACCGCGGATGTCCAGCGCCCGGCGCGCCTTGGCCTGTTACGCGCGGGCGCGGCGCAGCCGCCGGAGAACGCGTTGCTGGAAGGCGATCCGTTCCATCACGCGATTGACGATCTGTTGGGCGCTCTTTCGCGAACGGCCTTCGGCGGCCAGGTCGTCGTACGGAACGGGCCGACCCACGTAGATCGAAACGCGCTGCCCGACCCGCGGCAGGCGGGCGCCTATGGGAAGGACGCGGTCCAGCCCCTCCAGCGTGATCGGGACCACCTGTGGGCGGTTCTGGAGAATGACCATGCCCGCGCCGGCCCGACCCCGTCCGACCTTGCCGTTCCGCGAACGCGTACCCTCCGGGAAGAGCGTGAGCGTCCCCGTTCGAAGCACGCTTGCCGAGCGAATCATCGCCCTCAGATCGCGGCGGCCGCGCCGCACCGGAATGCACTTGAACTGGTGGAACACCCATGCGAACAGCGGGTTCTTGAAGAAGTTCTCCGCCGCGGCCGCATTCCAGGGCGCGAGGTGGGGTCTGAACGTCTTCTCGGGGAAAAACAGGTAGTAGGCGATCGGAAACGAGTCGATCATCGATTGGTGATTCGAGAGGATGAGCGTGTTCGGGACGTGGGACATTCGTCGGCGCCCGTAGACTCGCGTTCGATTGAGGACACCGAAGAGAAGGAAGACGCAGGGCGGAGCCACGAGATTCGTGATGATCCAGCGAGTGACCGGTGTCAGCCATCGCGTGATGGGGCCCGGGGCCCAATCCGGAGGCGATGCGCTCGCCCGCTTCGGGTTCTCGCGATCCATCATCGCCTGAGAGTAGGTTGCCACGGAATCAGCGGGAAGACCGGGCGGTCGAGACGTCAGCGAACCAGAGGATTTGGAGCCAGCACCCGTGCAAGCGATGGATCTTGCGATCATCGGAGCCGGACCGATCGGGCTCGAGGCCGCGGCCCGCGCGGCCCGCAGCGGACTCCGGGCGGTCCTGGTCGACGCCGGGACGGTGGCGGATCACGTCCGCGCCTGGGGTTGGCTGCGACTCTTCTCCCCCTTCGAGTGGAACGCGGGGCCGGTCGGGCTGGAGATTCTGCGCGGCCGCGGGGTCGACCTGCCGGCGGCGGGGGCGCTGCTCACGGGCTCGGAGTTGCGGGCGCACTATCTCCTGCCCCTGGCCGCGGCCCTGCAGCCGCGCGTGGAGGTCCGCAAGGGTGCGCGCGTGCGTGACGTGGCCCGGGCGGACTGGCTGAAGGGCGAGGCGCTCGGCGACGCAGCCCGGGCCGACCAGCCCTTCCGGCTTCTTCTCGAGGAGAACGGCGCGGAGACCGAGGTGTTCGCCGGGACCGTGTTCGACTGCTCGGGGACCTACGGGCAGCCCAACCGGGCGGGCCCGGGCGGCGCCCCCGCCATCGGCGAGCGGTCCGCGCGACAGGCGATCGAATACCACGTCCCGGATGCGCTCGGCGCCCACCGCGAGCGCTACGCGGCACGGCGCACGCTGCTCCTCGGCAGCGGACATTCCGCCGCCACCACGGCCTGCGCCCTCGGGGCCCTGGCCCGCGCCGTCCCGGGGACGCGGTTCACCTGGGCCAGCCGCGAGGCTCGCAGCGCCCCGCTGCAGGCGATCGCGGACGACCCGCTTCCCGAGCGCGTGAAGCTCACGCGCCGCGCCAACGCGATCGCCGCCGAACCGCCGCCCGGTTGCGAGTGGCTCTCCCGAAGTCGGCTGCTCGCCGTGACGCAAATCGATTCGAGCGGACTCGAGGTCGACCTGGAGATCGCCGGGCAGATACGGCGCGACCGTTTCGACCGGATCGTGGCGAACGTGGGTTACGAGCCCGACGACCGCCTCTATCGCCAACTCCAGATGCACGCCTGCTACGCGTCCCTCGGCCCCATGGGCGTCTCCGCCGCGCTTCTCGCCGCTCAGGGCGCGCCGGACGGCGCGCCCGCCGACTGCTGCATCGCCGAGGGCACGCTCGGACCCGAGACCTTGAGGAATCCCGAACCGGGCTTCTTCATCCTGGGCGCGAAGAGCTTCGGCAAGAACTCCGCCTTCCTGATGCGGACGGGGTACGAGCAGGTCGCCGACGCGTTCTCGCTCCTCGGCTGGAACGCCGCGCGGGCGACCGGGACGCGCTGACCCGGCAGGCCGTGTCGGCCCGCCGGGCTCACATCCTCTTGTAGACCGGTCCGCTGCCGCCCTCCCGCGGCGTCCAGCGCGGACCCAGGACATCCGTCGCCTTGCAGTCGATGCAGTTCGGCGCGTTCACGACCAGGCGGTCGCCATCGCGCTCGTACACGGCCGCCGGGCAAAGGCTCTCGTACAACTCCGCCATCTCCGGCGATACGGCTTCTCCCGCTTCTTCCCCCTCTTCTTCCCCCATGACGAGGTGCGAGGGGATGTCATCCCGGGTCGCGTTGCCGGAGCGGAAGACCGCGTCGACCTTGGCGACGGCGTGCTCCCCTTCGTACACCGACTTGAGGTCCAGTCGCTTGCGGCGAGGGCGCGCCGCATCGGGCTCGCTCCGGATGCGGGCGCCGGGGAACGTGCCACCCGTGGCCTGCATGATCCCTGCCTTGACGCCGCCCGAGAAGAATCCGGACTTGAAGGCGAGCCGCTGGTTTCGGTTGCGGTACAGCGGGTCCCGGATGAGGCTCTCCCTCAGTGCCGCGTCGTAGGACGCCAGTCGAGCCGCGGAGACAGCGCCCTGCGCGCTCTCCGCTCCGTCGTGCCCGTCCGACAAGGCCCGGCCGATGGCATCCGCCGCGAGAATTCCCGACCGCATCGCGTAGTGGATGCCCTTCAGAGACGCGACATCCACGAGTCCCGCGGCATCTCCCGCAATGAGCAACCCATCCCCGCTCAGGCGGTCGGGGATGGCGTGGTATCCGCCCTCCGGAATCGTCTTCGCTCCCCACTCCACGAGTTCGCCGCCATCCAGGATACTGCGCACGAACGGGTGCTGCTTGAAGCGCTGCAACAGCGCGTGCACGTCGAGGTCGACGTAGGGCGCGTCCAGACCCACGACGAGACCGAGCGACACGAGATTTCCACCCATGGGGTAGATGAAACTGCCCCCGAAGGCATCCCGCGGAAGCGGCCAGCCCATCGTATGTGTGACCGCATCGGGCGGCTGCGCGACCTCCCACAGTTCCTTGACTCCGAGCGCGAAGATCTGCGGGTTGGCCGAGCCGACGCCCTCTCGCTCGAGCCAGGCCTGGCTCAGAGGCCCGCGAGTCCCCTCGGCGAGAACGGTGGCCCGCGCGGAGAGGTCCGTGGCCGGCATGTAGCCGCCCGCCGGATTCCCCTCCCGGTCAAGGCCGGCCGGCGTCGTGCGGACGCCCAGGACGTGCCCTCCGCGCATGAGGAGCGCCTCGGCGGGGAACCCCGTGAATACGTTGACCCCGAGCTCCTCCGCCTTCGCACCCAGCCAGCGCACGATCTCGCAGATCGAGCCCACATGATGGCCGTGGTTCCGCATCGACGGCGGGGTCGGGACCCGGACCTTTCCGCGTTGAGTGAGGAGCAGCACCCGGTCGCCCGCCACGCGGCCCCGGAGCGGAAGATCCGCCTCGCCGAGGTCCGGAAAGAGCATCTGAAAGGCTTCCGGGTTCACGACCGCCCCGGAGAGACAGTGTTCCCCGAGTTCACGCGACTTCTCGAGCACGCCGATCTCGAGGTCGGCGAGGGGCCCGCCCTCCGCGCGGTCGCGCGTCGCCAGCTGAGCTAGCCGGATCGCGCCAGCCAGCCCGGCGGGACCTCCACCTACGAACAGGACATCAAGCGGCACGGCCTCCGAGTCGGGGTCCCCTTCGACGATGAGGCGCCCCCGCGGCAGCGGCGGCTGCTCGGATGCGGGAATCAGCGGTTTCACCGCGGCGTCCCGAGGACGCCCGCCTCGCGGAGCAGCCGCAGCGCGGGTTCGAGCGGGAGCGATTCGACCGTCCGCCCCCGATGCCCCGTCACCGACGTCGCCCCGAACAGGGAGTTGATGACGGCTTCGTCCGTCGCCTCGACCACCGCCTCGAAGACGCGGGACAACGAGCGGCCGTCCCGGATCGCAGCCCCCTCGTCAGTCGAGAAGGCGATCGCGTAGTCGCCCGAGCCGTGCGACATGTACGACCCCGTGCGGGCGATCCCCATGAACGCGCGGTCGGCCACCCGGTCCAGTTCGCGGTGCGCCAGCGGCAGGTCCGTCGCGATCACGATCATCACGGAACCGTCGCCATCCCCCTGGTCGCGCCCTCCGCGCAGGCCGGCCGCGGCGAGCTTCTCTCCCACGCGCACGCCATCGATCCGCAGCGAGCCGCCGAAGTTGCTCTGCACGAGCACGCCGACGTTCACGATCCGCCCGCCGATCTCGAACCGGCGCGACGAGGTCCCGATGCCGCCCTTCCAGCCGAATGCGATCGTCCCCGTCCCGGCCCCGACCGACCCCTCCTCCACGGGGCCGCTCGCCGCGGTCCGCAGCGCCTCGCGCACATGCTCGGGCCGGATCGGGCGCACGCGGATGTCGCTCAGGTATCCGTCGTTCGTCTCCCCGACGACCGGATTCATCGACCGCACGTCGCGGTTCGCCGGGAGCGAGAGGAGCGTGTCCAGGAGCGCATCCGCCGCGCGGAACACGCTCAGCGTCCCCGTGAGAAGGATCGGCGTCTCGAGTTCGCCCAGTTCGTTGACCTGGCTCAGCCCCACGAGCTTGCCGAAGCCGTTCCCGACCGCGATCGCCGCCCGCACCCGCCGCTCGAAGACATTGTCCCCGTGCGGGAGAATCGCGGTGACTCCGGTGCGGATCGAGTCGCCCACCCACACCGTGCGGTGGCCCACCCGCACCCCGGGCACGTCCGTGATCGCGTTCAGCGGTCCCGCCGGCAGCCTCCCGATGAGCACGCCCGCATCCCGCGCGCGCGGCCGCTCCCCGCCGACCTGCCCCGCCTCCTGACCGCTGGCGTCCGTGGGCGGCAGCACCGTCATGGCCGCGAGGACGAGCGCCGCCGACCCCGTCCGGCTGCCCGTCCTGCTGCCCGTCCTGCTAATTCCCACCGCTGATCGTCGCCCGCTCGATGTAGTCCAGTTCGGCGAACTCCGCCTCCAGGTAGGCGTTCCCTTCCTCCTGAATCCGCCCCTGGCTCGGCCCGCTCCCGCCCGGCGCCCCCTCGCCGTACCCGGAATACAGCGCGTCGACGACATCCATACCCGAAATCACCTCGCCGATGGCCGCGAACCCCATCCCGTCGAGACGCGAGTTGTCGCCGAAGTTGATGAAGAGCTGCGTGCTCCGGCTGTTCGGCATCGACGTCTGGGCAAAGCTCACCCGCCCGCGCGTATTCCCCGTTACCACCGGGTCATCCTGGATGTTCGCCTCCCGCCACGCGCTCTGGATCTCCGGGTCTCCGTTGATCCCGAACTGCGCCATGAAACCGGCGATCACGCGGAAGAACCTCACGTCGTCGAAGAACCCGTTCTCCACCAGGTTGTAGAAGCGGTCCACGCCGTTGGGGGCCCACTGGCGGTGCGCCTCCACCACGAACGTTCCCTTCGAAGTCTCGAAACGAGCCTGAAAAGTCTCCGGAGCCGTCATGTTCACCTCTGCCAAAGCCGGGTTCCGCAGGAATTCGCTCGGCCCTCCACCCCCCTCACAGGCGACTCCCGCCACCAGACACCCGAGGAGCAACCAACCCGGCCTGAAACCGGACCTGGATAGACGCGACCGTACCATCTCGACCCCCGTCAGCTTTTGTGTGTCTTGTGCGCCCCGGCAGACCGAGGCCTGCCGCCGGGCGTGCCGTCAGATACGGCGTGCCACGATGTAACGATATGCGACCGGAATTGCGACGAGTACGAACAACGTACTCGAGATCAGCCCACCGATGGTCGCCAGCGCGAGCGCGTTCCAGATGTTCTGATCCTGGGAGGGAGCGAAGAGGACGAGAGGCAGGAGTCCGAACACCGTCGTCAGCGTCGTCATGAGGATGGGGCGCACGCGCTCCAGCGTCCCCTGCACGATCGCCGCGCCCGTCGGCATGCGTTTGCGCACCTCGCCGATGTGGTAGACCACGAGGATGGCGTTGTTCACGACGATGCCGCCCATCATGATCGTGCCGATGAACGCGGTGCGGGTGAAGGTGGCGTCGGTATAGAAGAAGATGAGGAAGACGCCGATGAGGGCGAACGGCAGCGAGAAGAGCACGACGAACGGCGCCGCGAGCGACTCGAACAGCCCCGCGGTCACCATGTAGATGAGGAGGATGGAGAAGGCGAGGACGACCCACATCTGCGTCGTCTCCTCCGTCGTCCAGCCCCCGAAACGGGACTCCTCGATCCTGTATCCCGGCGGCAGTTCCATCGCGTCCACCACCGCGTCGCGCACCACGTCGCCGAGCTTTGCCGGCCCCCTGAACTCCCAGGCCACGGTCCTCTCGTACTGCTGGTCTTCACGCCGGATGCTGGCCAGGACCTGCCGGCGCCCCACCTCGGCCACGCTGGCGAGCCGGAGTTCCTCGCGGGAGGAGATCGGCACCCGCAGGTCGCTCAGATCGTAGAAGTCGAACTCGCGATACCCGTCCACCTTGACGGCGTACTGGACCTCCTCTCCGCCCACCCGGATCCGGCTCCCGGACGGACGGCCCTCAATGTTGCGCGACACGTAATCGAGCAGCTGCTCAACGGGGAGATCGTAGGCGGCCAGCGCCTCCCGGTCCGGCTCCACGTAGTACTCGAATTCCTTGTCGTTCTGGTACCAAGAGCTGTTCGCGTTCGGGTCCACGTCGCGGATGCGGGAGAATCGCGTCAGCCGCGACGCGATCTCCTCGGCGATCTCCTGCACCGTGAGGTAGTTGTACCCGAGCACCTGGAGACTGTAGTTGGGCGGACTCGAGCCGCCGCCGTAGAAGCTGGGACCGTATCCCCGGACAAAGACGTCGACACCCGAGAACCCGTAACTGTAGGCCACCATCTGGTCCTTGATGGCCACCGGGATCGACGTATGCTCGATCTCCTCCGTGAATTCCGCGCGCATGCGGGCGTAGTTCGGCTGGACCCGCGCCTCGAAGCGTTCCACTTCATCGATCGTGGCGAGCTTCGCCTCGAAGGAGCGCGCGAGTTCGTCCGTGCGCTCCAGTCCGGCGCCGCGCGGGAAGCTGATCGTGATCGTGATGCCGCTGCCACGCCCGCCGAATCCGCTCCAGTAGCTCCCCGTGTTCACGTGCTCGTCGAACAGATACCAACTCCCGGCGAGACTCCCGAGGCAGATGGCCGCGATGACGACGGGGTGCCGCAGCGCGAACCCGAGGAGCGACCGATATCCCGCGATGTAGAACGGTTCGGACCGTCGCGTCGGCGCCGACGCGGCCTCCCCGGTCGTCACGGCCGGATCGACCACGGCCCCGGCGGAGTCCCGCATGCGGGCGACCCGCGAGGCGAGGGCCGGGACGAAGGTGAACGCGACGAAAAGGCTCGCGATGATCGAAAAGCCCACGGCGAACGAGAGCGGGAGGTAGTAGACGCGCAACTCGCCCTGCAGGAAGAGGAAGGGTACGAGCACGATCGCGGTCGTCATCGTCGCGGCGAGGACCGGCAGGACGACCTGGCGCGCCCCGCGGCGCGCCGCATCGGATGGACCCGCACCCCCCCGACGGTGACGCTCGACGTTCTCGAGCACGACGATCCCGTTGTCGACAACGAGGCCGAACCCCCACGCGAGGCCCCACAGCGTGAGCAGGTTCAGCGAGAAACCGCCGATGTAGAGGAAGTTTACCGCGGTCAGGATGCTGAAGCCGATCGTCGCAAACACGACGAGGACGGCGCCGAGCGACCGCAGGAAGATCGTGAGTACGATGAAGATTACGATCGCGGCCGCGATGGCCCGGAGCCGAAGCTCCGTGATCTGCTCCCGGATGTTCTCGCTCTGATCGCGCAGCAACTCGAGGGCCACGCCCGCCGGGAGGGCGGACGCCAGTTCGGTCATCTCGGCCTTCACGTCGTCCGCGACCTGGATCACGTTCGTGCCCGACTGGCGGTACACGTTGATCGAGATCGTGGGCTGGGAGTTGATGCGCCAGAAGAACATCGGATCTTCGGTCTGGTCGCGCACCTGTCCCAGATCCCCGACGCGGATGGGTCCATCCGGCCGCGTGAGGACGATCATCTCCGCGATGTCGGACACCTCGAGCGCCCGGGTGCGGACGGCGATGGCGAACTGCCGTCCGTCGAGTTCGACCGAACCCGGAGCTTTCGGCTCGGAAAGCTCGACGATCCGGTCGCTGACCTGCTCCGGCCGCAGCCCGAGCGCCTCCAGCCGGCCCCGGTCGAGTTCGACGGCGATCTCGCGGCGTTCGGCCCCGTAGACCTCCACCGCGGACACGCCCGGCAGTCCCCGCACGAACGGCTCGATCTCCTCCTCGGCGATCTCCCCGAGGCGCGCGAACGTATAGGGGCCTGTCAGCGAAAAGGTGAGGAGTTGCTCCTCTTCCTCCGCGAATTCCTGCGGCACGTACTCGGAGATGCCGGGCATCACGCCCTCGGGCAACTCATCCCGGATCGAGTTGATCCGCTCGCTCAGCTCGAGGCGGGCAAACTCCATCCGCGTCTCGCGCTCGAAATCGATGTCGATCCGGACGCTGGAACCCGTCCCGCGCGCATCGGCGGCGGACTCCGAAACGACCTTTTCCACCCCGCCGACCTGCTGAATGACCGTCTCCAGCGGCGCCGTCACGAACGCCTCCAACGCCTCGGGCGAGGCGCCGTTCCAAATGGCGGTGACCGTGAGGCGGGGGAACTCGACTTCGGGCAGGTCCTCGACCGGAATGAGCCGGAAGCTCGTCACGCCGAGCGCGAAGAGGGCGACGTAGATCGCCGCGGTCGCCACCGGTCGGCGGATGGCCAGATCGATCATGGTTCCACGCTCCCTCTCGCCATGCCCGGAGCGGCCGGTCCCGAGCGGCCGCCGAGGCCGTACGCCGGCTGCGGCTGGGGCGCAGCCGGATCGCGGCGCTCGGGCCGCGGGTCCGGGTCCCGTCCCACCGACACGGATGGTTCGACCATGATCGAGTATACCACGGGCACGACGATGAGCGTGAGGAACGTCGCGGAGATGAGACCGCCGATCACCGCGATGGCCAGCGGCGCGCGGAGGTCGGCCCCGGCTCCCAGCCCGGCGGCGAGCGGGAGGAGTCCGACCACGGTCGTGATGGTCGTCATCACGATGGGACGGAGCCTGAGCCGGCCCGCTTCAAGGATCGCATTCCGTTTCGTCAGGCCGGATCTTCTCCGCTGATTGATGAAGTCGACCTTCACGATCGCGTCGTTGACGACGATGCCGATGAGGATCACAAGTCCGATCCCGCTCATCGCGTTGACGCCGTCCCCGGCGATCCAGAGCGCCGTCACCGCCCCGATGGCGGCCAGCGGTACCGCGGTGAGGACGACGAGCGGCTGCACGAGCGACTCGAACTGCGCAGCCATGATGAGGAAGACGAGCGCGAGGGCGAGGGCGAAGGCAAAGGTGAGCGAGCGGAAGCTGTCCTGCATCTCCTCGTTCTCGCCGCCCACGCGTACGGTCGTGAGCGCCGGACGGGGGATATCCGCGATGGCGGCTTCCACCTCCTGCACCGCCGTCCGCAGTCCGCCGTCGGCCACGTCCGCGAGCACCTGAATCGTGCGATTCTGGTCCTCCCGCCGGATCTCCACCGGCCCGAACCCCTGCCGAACCGTCACGAGTTCACCGATCGGCACGCCCTGAAGCCGAAGCGCGAGCACGCGGTCGAGTTCGCGCCGCGCCGCCTCCGGGATCGTCACCCGGATGTCGATCTTGTCGGCGAATACCGAGTACGCGTTCCTCGTTTCAGAACCGCGCAGGTAGTCCTCGATCGCGGTCGCGACGGACGTCACGGTGATCTGGTGCCGGGCCGCCACCTCCCGGTTGACCTCGATGACGAGTTCCGGCTGCGTGCGCAGGAAGTCGAGCCGAACATCCGCCAGCGTCGAGATGCCCTCGAGCCGGGTCTCGATCGCTTCGGCGACCGGCACGAGTTCATCCAGTTCCCCGCTCTGCGCCTTCACCGCGAGATCGGCCTCCCCGATCGCCAGCGCCCTGCCGAGCGACGTGGCCCGCCCGGTCTCGATCGTCACGAAGGCCGGATCGAGTCCGCTTCCCGGGAGCCGCTCGCGGAGTTCCGCGATGGCTTCGGGCGTCGGCCGGGACGATCCGGCGAGCTGCACATCGAGGGCCGCGTTGTTGAGTCCGGTCAGGTCGCGCGCCGCGAGTTCGCTGCCTCGGCTGCGGCCCACCCGGGTGAAAATGCCCGAGACATCCGGCATGTCGAGGAGGAGCCGCTCCACATTCCGGGCCGCCTCGTCCGTGGTGCGGATCGGCGTCCCCTGCGGAAGGTTGAGCTCGACCCAGAACTGCCGCTCGTCGACGTTCGGCATGAGTCCGCGCGGAAGCGACGCCGCGAGCACGACCGCGCCGGCGAGCGCGATGACGGCGATCGCGACCACCCGCAGCCGGTGTTCCAGTGCCCATTCGAGCGTCCGCTCGTACCGGCCCGCGAAACGGACGAACCCGCGTTCGAAGGCCCGCAGGAAGGGACCGAAGACCCGGCCCAGAAACCTGCCGCCGCCCGTCGCGACATCGACGCCGGTGAGCCGGACGGAGCGCCCCACGTAGGCGACCCCGCCCCCGACGCCTCGCACGGACGCGACGGCGCCTGCCCGAACGGCTCGGCCGGCCCGACGCACGCGGCCCGGCCGCTCGGTCTGCGCAGCCTCGAGCTGCTCTGACGCGGAAGTCTCGCTCTCGACGTCGGCCGCTGGCTCTCCCCGCTTCCCCCGGGCCACCTGAGCCGCCAACACCGGAAGCAGCGTGAGCGCGACGAGCAGCGAGGCAAGCAGCGAGAAGGTCACCGCGAGCGAGAGATCGCCGAACAGCGCGCCCGCCACGCCCTCCACGTACAGCACCGGACCGAACACCGCGATCGTGGTGAGCGTGGAGGCCGTGATCGCGGCCGCCACTTCCCGGGCGCCCCGCCCGGCCGATTCCCTCGCGCTCCCGCCCGACTCCTCGCGGTGCCGGAAGATGTTCTCGAGCACCACGATGGAGTTGTCGACGAGCAGGCCGACCCCGAGCGCGAGACCGCCGAGGGACATGATGTTGAGACTGACATCGAAGGCGTAGCAGAGGGCGAACGCCGCCATGACCGAAATGGGAATGGCGAGCCCGATCGCGAGCGGATACCTCGGATCGCGCAGGAAGAGGAAGAGCACGAGGAACGCCAGCGCGCCGCCGAGCAGCAGCGCGGAAACGACATTCGAGATCGCGTCCCGGATGAAGGCCGCCTGGCTGGAGGCGACCTCGATCGATACCTCGGGGAACTCCTCGCCCAGCTGAGCCAGCGTTTCGTGCACCCCATCCGCCACGCGGACCGTGTTCGTCCCCGCCTCCTTGAACACCTGCAGCCCGACCGCCGGCTCTCCGTTGAAGCGGGCGATCGTCTCGAGATCCGCGATCGTGTCGGCGACGGTGGCGACGTCGCTCAGCCGCACCGGACGGGCTCCGGGCCCCGTCGGGCGGGAAATGACGACGTCGAGCAGTTCCCCCACCTCCCGGAACTGGCCCAGCGTGCGCAGGCTGTACTCGAAACGGCCCCGCTGGATCGTGCCCCCGGGGGCGTTGAAGTTCGCCTGGTCGAGCGCGTTCGAGATCTCGTTGATCGAGACCTCGTGCACGTCCAGGTACTCCGGGTCCACGATGACCCGCAGCTCCCGCTCGGGTCCGCCCGTCAGCCCGGCGAGCGAGACCCCGTCCAACTGCTCCAGACGGCGCTTGAAGACGACTTCGGAGATATCGCGCAGGCTGCGCAGGTCGGTCCCGCTCACCGCCAGCGTCATGATCGGATCGCTGGTCGGATCCGATCTCAGAATCGTGGGCCGCTCCGAGCCCTCCGGGAGCCGGTCGGACAGGTTGTCCAGCTTCTCGCGGGTGTGGAGGGTCGCGAACTCCATGTCCGTGCCCCACGCGAACTGGAGCTGCACGAGCGACTGTCCCTCCCGCGACCGTGAGGATATGCGGCGCGCCCCCGGGATCGAGTACAAGCGCTGCTCGATGGGTTCCGTGATGAAGCGTTCGACTTCGGCGGGTCCCGCGTCCGAATACGTCGTCCAAACGGAGAGGGTCGGAAAGGCGACATCCGGCAACAGATCGATGGGCAGACGGAGGAACGACACCACGCCCAGCACGCCGATGCCCACATAGAGCATCGCCGTAGCCACCGGCCGCCGAAGGGAGACGTCGGGAAGCGCCATTAGCGAGGTTTCGTCATGGGCTGCCGGGCCTGCCCTCCATGTACTCGGAAAGGTTCGCCCAGGCGATCAGGTAATTGTACTGGTTCTGGATCAGCGACGTCTCGGCACGCTGAACCGCATCGATCGCGCTCTGAAGCTGAAGGAAACTCGCGGTGCCGAGCCGATAGCGCTCCTGTTCCATGTCGAGGCGTTCACGGGAGATCGCGTATTGCTGCCGCAGCAGATCCAGCGTCTGCGCCCACTCCTCGATTTCCGATCCGAAGCGACGGACATCGCGTTCGATTTCCAGCCGCCGGCTCCGCAGATCCTCCTCGGCCTGTCGCTTGGCGGCCGACGCCTGGGCGTTCTGCACTTCCCGGCGAAAGCCATCGAAGAGATTCCAGGAGGCGCTGATACTGAATCTGTGACTCGTGTCTCCCGGGTCGAACTGCCAGAACGAATCCTCGGGACCGAAGTTCTCCCCGCGCCCCCAGCCCAGCCCGAGGGTGATGGTGGGCAGGTAGTTCAGGCGCGCGGACCACAACGATGCCGCGGCAGCGGACCGCTCGGCGTCGAGGGCCAGCAATCCGGGATCGGAGGTGACAGCCGTCTCCACGATCACGTCGATATTCGGCACCCCCTGGGGCATCCCGTCGTCGCCCGCAAGTACGAGACCATCGCCGGCTTCCGGTGGGAGGCCCATCGATACGACCAACTGCCTCAGGCCATTTCGCAGCTGGTTTTCTTCCGAGAGCAGCCTGATTCGGGCATCGAGAAGCTGCGACTGGGCGGCCAGAACATCGGTGCGTTCCACAGCCGCGATCTCGTATCGCCGGCGAGCGATATCAAGTTCGAGTTCCCGGTCGGTGATCTGATCTCGGGTAAGCTCCAGCAGGTCCTGGCGCCGCAGTGCTTCCAGGAATTCCCGGCGCACCGCCAGAACCACAGTGCGCTGTTGGTCGTCATATCGCCGGTGTGCGGCCCGCAGGCTTGCGGCAGACCGCGAGATCTCGGAGAACCGCCGTCCGCCGTCGAGCAGGGTCCAATTGAGGTTGATCCCCTGACTCGCTCCCTGACTCGAAGAGCTGAGGGTCTGCGGGAGCGTCTCGGACAGCCCCTCCTCGCCAACGAACGTGGTCCGAGAGAAACTTGACCGGCTGAGACTGGCGTCAACGCCAGCCCTCGGGAGGAACGCCCCCCACGCCGCCAGCTGATCGGCACCCGCTCGATCCGCTTGCGTCCGGGACACCCGCAGCACGGGACTCTCGCTCATGGCGATCCGGATCGCCCTCGTAATATCGAGCGTGTCCGGCAGTGTCGGCCCCTGCGCCTCCGCCGGCACCGCGACCCCAAGTCCTCCGGCCATCAGCAGGGGTACGAGGGCGACCACACCGCGGACCTGCGGCGAGCAGCCTCCGGCTCCGCGCCTCACCGCGAGCCGTCCGTCGAGCCGTTCTCGGCGCTGTCGGCGGGCGGCTCCGGAGCGGTATCGAGTTCGCTGTGGTTGTCAATCCGCACCTGGGCGTCGTGCGTGAGCGTGGCGTGGCCGTCGACGAGCACGATTTCGCCCCCCGCCGGCACGAAGGTGTCGTCGCCGTCCGGGTTGGGGATGATCTCGAACTGCGTGTCGTTCTCGAGGCCCAGCGTCACGTACTCCCACTGCGCGCGACCCGTCTCCGAACCCGGCGCCCCCGGCTCGAAGACGAACACGACCTGGCGCCGGCTCCGTTCGACGACGGCTTCTTTCGGCACGAACGTCCGGTCCGCGAGTTGACGGCCGGCGATCCGCACATTCCCCGGCATGCCCGGGACGATGCGGGTTTCTGGGTTCGACAGGCGCACGGTGACCCGCGCCGTCTGCGTCTCGGGATCGACCAGCGGGTTCACGCTCACGACGCGCCCCTGAAAAACCTCTCCGCGAAGCGCCGGGAAGGTCGCGGTCGCCTCCCGTCCCACTTCAATGAGGGGGAGTTCGGAGTGGAGGACTCCGGCGTCGATGTCGATCTCGGACAGGTCCACGATGGTCGCGATCGAGTCGTTCGCCCGGACCCGGCTCCCCTGCGCCACCGCGAGGTTCGCGACCAGGCCGGCGAAGGGAGCGACGATGCGGGTCTTCTCCAGTTCGTAGCGCGCTTCCGCGAGTTGCGCCTCCTGATCGGGGAGGCTCACCCGAATGCGAGCCTGCTCGGCACGAGCCAGCCGGACCGAGTCGGGCAGTTCCTCATCGAAAAGCACCCGGTCCAGATATTCCGCCTGCGCGCGCGCCACTCCGGCCTCCGCCCGCTGCGCCCGGAGTTCGTAGAGCGTCGGGTCGATCCGCGCCAGGAGCTGTCCTGCGCGCACATGCTCCCCTTCCTGCACCGGCACCGCCGTCACGGGCCCCTGGACGTCGGCATGGAGCGGCGCGCGGCGGAGAGACGCGGCGCGCCCGCTCGCCGTAACCCAGAGCACGAAGGTATCGCGCTGGATGACGGCCCCTTCGACGGGAAGGAAGATATCCGTGGCGAAGGCAGCGGCGGAGGCCGTCCCCCGCACCGCCTCCGCCACCGAGTCCGCGGCGGGGTCGCCGAAGGTCTCCGGCCCCTCTTCCTCGTCCTCGCTCAGCCGCATGAAGATGCCGACGACAGCCGCACCCGCGATGAGCATGACGATCAACGTGACCCAATGACGTGCCTTCATAAGCTTCGCACCGCTGTGTTCGGGGCGCGTTCTTCGCCCGTCGATGTTCAAGCCGTCCCCTCGAGCGTCTCCCGAGGTCGTCGACCGCCGGGTATCCGTCACCGAACGTCGGTCCGAGTGGTCGCGGCAAGCTGAATCTATCGCAAGACTGTCAACCGTCTATCAACATCAGGGATCGCGGCTTTGACACCGGGACGCACCCGAACCGTTGTACGGTCCCGCGGACCGACGGTCACAACCCGGGGGCGGAGCCTAGGCGGGCGAGGACGCCCGGTCAACTAATTTGCTAGTAGAACCAAAGCGAGAGCGGTGAGGAGAAAACATGATCCAGAGCAGGCATGAGAACGGCACGACCGAGATCCGAATGGCGCACGAACCGGCGAACGTCCTCACCGTCGAGTTCTCCGACGCGCTGGCCACGGAGTTCGAAGGTCCCCGGAGGGACGACTCGGTGCGGGCCGTCGTGCTGACGGGCACGGGGTCCGCCTTCTCGGCGGGTGTCGAACTCTTTCGCGTCGTCGATGAGGGCCCCGCGTACGTCGAGGCGCTACTGGACGGCCTCGGGGCGTTGTTCTCGATGCTGCGCGCCTTCCCGAAGCCGCTCGTCGCGGCCGTGAACGGCCACGCGGTCGCGGGCGGCGGCGTCATCGCCTGCGCCTGCGACTACCGCATCATGGCGGCGGGCGGAGGACGCGTCGGGCTGCCGGAACTGAAGGTCGGAGTCCCCTTCCCCGCGATCGCCTCCGACATCGTGCGAAGCGCCATCCCGCAGCGACATCAGCGGGAGGTCATGCTGCTCGGCCGCCTCTACGGTCCCGAAGGCGCGGCGGAACGCGGCCTCGTGGACGAGATCGTGCCGGCGGCCGAACTGCTCGGGCGGGCGCGGGAGATCGCGCTTGACCTGGCCTCGATCCCGGCCGCCGCCTACAGCCTGACGAAGCGGCAGTTCGCGTCCGCCGCGGGTGATGCCATCGATCTGGAGCCGGAACTCCGGTCGATCTGGGCCGCGGACGACACGCTCGAACACATCCGGGGCTACCTGCAGCGGACGCTGGGCCGCTCCTCGACGGCGCACCGACGGAAGACACGGGAGGGCCGTTCGGCGGACACCCCGGATACCGTGGGTTAGCACCCCGGAGTTCGGCGTTGCCAGAGCCACATGCAAGGCATGAGATCGGGACGGACAGGAGACCGACGCCGTGTAGAAGAAGCGCAAGTTGCTTCGTGGAACGGGCGCCGGCTCTCGGCGCTAGACCTAAGGCAAGCGCGATCCACGCGCGGGGCTCTGCTAAAGAATACCGGAAAGGCCTATCCTGATTGTCGATAGCGGATTCGAGCGATGGACGCCCGGTCCCAACCAGGAGGCCTTTGCGGTGAACGGAATATCGCATCACAAGAGCAGGATGAACAGTGCCCGGCGGAAGCGGGAGGCGAGGGCGCGGCGGCGGGGCTCCCGACCGAAGCCGGTGTTTTCGGCGGGCGGGCTCCACTACGAGATCGGGGCGCGGACGAGCGCCAAGAGCTTCGGGGGCATCGGCGCCGTGCGGCGGCTGGTGTCGAGGCTGGGGCTGGCGCGGGAGGTCGACCGGCGCCTGGAGCTTCTGAAGCGGCACCTGCCGTACCACGAGTCGGACCATGTGCCGAACATCGCCTACAACCTGCTGCGCGGGGGCGCGCGGCTGGAGGATCTGAACGGCCTGCGCCACGACGCGGCCTACATGGACGCGCTGGGCGCGGAGACGATCCCGAGTCCGACGGCGGCGGGCGACTTCACGCGACGCTTCTCCTAGTCGGACGTGATCGAGCTCATGGAGTGCGTCAACGCGGTCAGGCCCAAGCTGTGGCGGGGCCGGGGCCGGGATCTGCCGGGGCCGGTGGCGTACGTGGACATGGACGGGACGCTGGCACCCACGCTGGGCCGCAAGAAGGCGGGCATGGACATGTCCTACAAGAAGGTGTGGGGCTATCACCCGCTGGTCGTGTCGCTGGCCAACACGGCCGAGGTGCTCTACGTGGTCAACCGGCCGGGCAACGCGGTGAGCCACTAGGGGGCGGCGGAGGGGTCGACCGGGCCCTCGACCTGGTGGCGCCGCACGCGGAGCGGGTGTGCGTGCGCGGGGACACCGACTTCTCGCTGACGGTCAACTGCGACCGCTGGAGCGAGCGGGCTGACTTCATCTTCGGCTATGACGCGCAGCCGGCGATCATCGAGCAGGCCGAGGCGCTGGGGGCGGAGGAGTGGAAGCCTCTGGAGCGCAAGCCGCGCCACGTGTCCCGGACGGGGAAGACGCGGAGCAAGCGGCCCGACGAGAAGGGACGGATCGTGCGCGAGCGCGGTTACGTGAACAAGCGGCTCAACTTCGAGGACGTGGCCGAGTACGACTACCGGCCGGCCAAGTGCCGCCGGACGTACCGGATGGTGGTCGTGCGCAAGAACATCAGCCGGATGAAGGGCGAACTCACCCTGGTCGACGAGATCCGCCACTTCTTCTACGTCACCACCCGGAGGGACCTGAGCGCGGCCGAGGTCGTCCGGCTGGCCAACGCCCGCGCCGACCAGGAGAACGTGATCGCGCAACTCAAGAACGGGGTGAACGCGCTCCGGGTGCCGGTCTACGACCTGGTGAGCAATTGGCCTACATGGTGATGGCGGCCCTGGCGTGGAACCTGAAGAGCTTCCTGGCCATGATGATGCACCTCAAGACCGACCGCCGGAAGTACGCCGCCATGGAGTTCCGGCGCTTCGTCCGCGAGATGATCCTCCTGCCCTGCCAGGTCATCCGCCGGGCACGGCGCACCACGCTCAGGATCATCGGCTGGCAACCCGCCACCGACCGCCTGTTCAGCATCTGGCGCACCATCGAGCGGACCGGCTTCGGCTGACGCCGTTCCCGGTGCTCCCGCTCCCTCAACGCCGACTCCGACTCCGCCGGGACCAGTGTCTCCCCGCTCCATGCACCGGCCCCACACCCCTCCACCCACCCGGACGAAAGGATCCCGCATCCCGCCCCGGCGCCTCCAAAACGGCTTCCCGACCGGCTCTCAGAGCCATAAATCCGCGACCCGAAGTCACAGTGACGCCCCGCCGGCCCTACTCGCTGTTGCCGGGCCGGAGGACGGCGGCGAGCGGGTGGTGTCCGCAGAAGACGTACAGCGGCAGGAAGCAGTAGTGGCCGTAGTAGCCGTGGAGGAAGCGGCCCTGTTGCCTTCCGTGCGTCTCGTCGTCGGTGCAGTCGATGTCGAGGACCAGGCGTGCGGGGGGCGGGCCGGTCCGTGACTCGATGAACAACTCGGTGAGGAGGGCCTGCATCGCCTGCGGGTCGTGGCTGATCCTGTGGTACCGGCCCGGCTCTCCACCTCGGGGCGCGTGTTCGAGCCGGTTGAGCGTGCTCTTGCCGGCCAGGGCGGCGCAGTCCTTCCGGGTGGCCCCGGTCTTGTCGCCGAGAAGGCCCAGCACGGGATCGTGCCGCAACTGGTCGTGGTCGTTCAGATCCTCGTAGCCGAGGGCGAGGGCCACGATGCGTTGGGCCACCAGCGTGGAGACGGAGTGCTCCGTGAGCCGCGGATCGCGGTGGTCGGTGAAGCAGGCGGCGACGCGGTCGAACAGGCCGATCGCTCGCCCGCTCTCCCTGAGCAGCAGCGCCCCGGCGTGGGAGGTGATCGTGCCGCCGTTGAATGCGGCCGTGACCTTGCGACCCTGACAGCCTTGAAAGGCGAACGAGATGGGCTTACGCTGTGTCGGCACCGGTCCTCCTTTTGTGTAGCCGCCATGTTATTGGGGAATAACAATTTAGCGACTACTGGAGGCCGGTGCCTACTTCATCCTGGTAGAGTCAGGGGGTGGCGCGGTGCCCGTAGGGTCCGGTGCGTTGTCCGTCGCTTTCGCTTCGGTACTCAGTCCGGCTCCCTTAGGTCCGTTTCCACTCCCCTGCTCATCGAACCGGACGTGCGGGTTTCCCGCATCCGGCTCTCAGCCGGGATCATGCCTTCGCCCACGGAAGGTCTCCGGTCGTCGGCTCGAGGCGCGTCAGGCCGTAGCGGCGCCACAGCCGTTCGTCGGAGAAGCGCACGTATCTTCCCGACCGCACCTTGTGCTTCCGCCGGAGCCACTGTCGCAGCCGCCGGATCGCGTGTCGGTCCACAGCCGCGTAGGCCGGGCTGACCTGCCCGAGATCGAAGTAGTTCGCCCACCCCGATATCATCCGGTTCAGGCGTCCCACGACTTCCTCGGCTTCCAGCCATCCGCGTCCGCGGTTCGTCTCTTCGCTGATCCGGCGGCAGATGCTCTGAACGCTCGCCTTGCTCGGTCGTGTACCGATGTACCGGCCCCCGTCCGTGGGGCGATGGTTCCAGCCGATGCGGTATCCAAGGAACTCGAAGGACTCCTCGGGGCATCGGAGGCAGCGGGTCTTCCGCGCGTTGACCGGTAGCTTCAGTCGTTCCATGAGCCGGTTGACCGCCGCCAGCATCTCCGCCGCCGGGGCCTTGCCGAGCACACAGAAGTCGTCCGCGTAGTTCACGATCTCCGCACCGAAGCGCCGGGCATGGCCCAGCGCCTTCCAGCTAAGGATGAACCGCCGCATGTAGATGTTGCTCAACAGCGGCGAGATCGGAGCGCCTTGCGGCGTCCCCTTTCGTTCCTTCCGCGCCCGGTTCGTGCGGCGTGTGCCGCCCTTCCCGTCCTCCTCGACCACCGGCATTTCCAGCCACGCCTTGACGAGTCCAAGCATCCGTCCGTCGCTCACGCGCCGCGCGATGCTCTTCATCAACTCGGCGTGCGGTATCTCGCCGAAGTAGTTCGAAAGGTCCGCATCGACCACTTCGTTGCGGCCCCCGCGCAGCAGACGGTGGATCCGCCTGACCGCGTCCTTGGCGCTTCGTCCCGGCCGGTATCCGTACTGCTCCGGCTCCAGGTCCGCCTCGAAGATCGGCGACAGCACCATCATCGCCGACGTCTGCGCGACCCGGTCCCTCAGGCACGGGATGCCCAGGGGACGGAACTTCCCCGGCTGCTTCTTCGGGATGAGCACCCGTCGCACCGCACGCGGCTCGTAGGTGCCCTCCCTCAGGTCCCGCGACAGTTCCCCGACCCAGCGCTCCACTCCGCGAGCCTCGACATCCGCGACCGTCTCACCATCGACTCCGGCCGCTCCGCCGTTGCGTCGGACCATCCCCCACGCCGCCAGCAGGAAGTCCTCCCGCCATACCTTGTCGGCAAGGGCGTGAAAGCGCCGTCCGGGTTCCTCCTTCGCTTTCGCATGTAGCACGGTCCGGAGTTTCCGAACGCTTGCCGACCCTCTTAGGCTCTCGCCAGTGGTCATGTCCCTGCCCCCTTTCCGTACCGCTCCCAACTCAGGGCCCCTTCCCTCGGCGGGCGTTACCCCGCGTCCCCGGTACTACGGGCCCATCCGCCACCCTGCCCGGCCCGGCCTGCCCCTCGCGGGGTTCCGGTTGCCATGTGCCCGGCACCGGCAGGGCTTCCCGTGTTGCTGCGCCTTCCATCTTTCCATACGTGCCGGCGCCACTACCCCGGCGGAAGCCGGCCGGTGCCCTCGTCGCTCTCTTCCCGGCCAGCCGGCGGCCTTCCCCTATTCTCAGGAGGGTCGGCTTCCGCAACGCCCGTTTCGAGGCCTGCTCGGCGTTCACTCGCGTTCCGGCCCGCGTGGTCGCTGAGCCGCCCAAGGCGACCCTTTCGCCAGAGTGCTTCAGTCCATGTCGTTACCTCCGCGAACCGCTCTGGCCGCTACCAGCTGGAGCGACAGTCGCTGGGTGGGATTCGCACCCACCAGGAAAGCGCGCCTTTCCACGGCGCACTGAGAAATCCGGGCTAGGAGCTTGCGCGGTAGAACGGTCGCGAAGGGCGGCGGATCCCGGGAAGCGCGGCCGCCCGGGAGCTGAGGGGCGCCGGTTGTCGGCGGGAGCCGCCGTCGCGCGGGCGAAGCCGCCGCGCAGGCGCCGTTTGCGCGTGGATCCGACCGCCTTTCGGGCCCGGGAGCCCTCCGGCGCGAAGATTTCGCCCCTCACGCGGCCAGAAGGATGTGGAGGCGCCGCGCGTTGAGCGCCAGACACACCAGATCCCACTCGCCGCGCACGTTCTCCAAGCCTCTCAGGCTGAACCTCCTGAACCCCATCGCCTCCTTGATCCAGCCCCTCGGAACCTCCGCGATCCACTTGCGCTTCGCGTACGTCTCCGCGGGCCAAAGGAGAGCCGTCCCGAAGACGCGGCGGCTGCAAGGGATCGACGTCGCGCCCGTCCAACTCAGAGGATCGTCTTTCTTGCTCTGTGGTATCCTAACCGACGGTTTGGGCAAGGCTCTCCATCGCGCCCTCGAAGTTCCCCGGAGAACACGCCGTTCAAGACCACGAACGCAGGCGTACCGGTAACGCCCAACCGGGCTGCCAGCCGCATGTCTTCCTCGATGCGGCGGACTGTATCCGGGTCTTGCAAGCAACGGGCAAACCCCTCCCTGTCGCGAATCCCCAAGGATACGGCCCCACTACCTGGACGAAGGACTAACGGTGACGGAGATCTCCCGCGAACTGGGGATCAGCCGTCAGACGATCTATCGCTGGATCAACGAAGGGGAGCTGGACCGGGACCTCGAGGAGGTCCGCTACGGTCCGCGGCCCCCGGTGCCCACGAAGCTGGATCCGTACAAGGCGATCGTGCGGGAGCGGCTGGAGGAGTACCCGGAACTGACGGCGGTCCGGCTGCTGGCGGAGATCCGTGCAGCGGGACACCCCGGCGGCTACACGCAGCCGAGGGAGTACGTCCGGAAGGTCCGGCCCCGTGCTCCGGCCGACCCTCTCGTGCGGTTCGAGACGGACCCGGGAGTGCAGGGCCAGGTGGACTTCGCCCACTTCCGCTTCCCGTGGGGCCGCCGCTACCTGCTTCTGGTCGTGCTCGGCTACTCGCGGCTGCTGTGGCTCCGGTTCTACCCGCGGCAGGACATGCCGACGCTGCTCAAGGGTCTGGAGGCGGCCTTCGGCTTCTTTGGCGGCGTGCCGCGGGACCTCCTGTTCGACCAGATGAAGAGCGTGATCGTCCGGGATCTGAGGGGCGAGGGCGGCCGCGTGACCGAGAACGCCGAGTTCCTCCGCTTCGCCGCGCACTGGGGCTTCCGGCCCCGGGGCTGCCTGCCGGGCGAAGGCGAAGGGGAAGGTCGAGCGCCCCATCGGCTACGTTCGCAAGAGCTTCACCTACGGTCGCAGCTTCGCCGGCGACGCGGACCTGAACGCGCAGGCCGAGTGGTGGCTCGGGAGCGTGGCCAAGGTCCGGATCCACGGCACCACGCGAGAGCTGCCCGCCGAACGGTTCGAACGCGACGAGCGCCATGTGCTCAGGCCGCTCGCTCACAGGCCCTACCACTCGCTCGCGCTGCCCGCCGAGCGGGAGGCCGAGACGGTTCGCCGGCTCGCCTCGGTGCCCCGGGTCACCATCGAACGGCGTCCCCTGGCCGAGTACGACCGCCTCGCCGCGGGGGTCTCGTGAGGCCCGCCAAGCGGCCAGGCCGCCGCGACCCGATCCGCGCCCAGCTCGCCGACCTCAAGCTCCCCCGTGCGCTCGAGGCCCTCGACCCCATCCTCTCCGGCGTCGACGGAGGCCGCTTCACCGCCGCCGAGGCGATCGAGAAGCTCCTCGCCGCCCAGATCGACCTGCGCAACAACCGCAGACTCCAGGCCGCCATGCGCGCCTCCCGGCTGCCGACCGTGAAAGATCCTGGCCAACTTCGACTTCAGCTTCCAGCCCTCGAACAAGCGCGAGCAGATCGACTCCCTGCACGAACCCTCCTTCCTCGACCGCAAGGAGAACGTCGTCTTCCTCGGGCCCACCGATCCAGTGACATACTGCACCACCTTTCTATGTGACTACGGTGTCAATAGTTAGCTGATCCGGGTCCAGAGTTCGCGGAGCCGGATGGTCCACGGGGCATATGGTACAACCTGCCGTCCCGGAAGGATGCCCCTGCAGAGGAGCCTGCCAACGACCGGTGGGCTGACGTCCAGGGACGCGGCTGCCTCCTGCAGGGTGAGCAGCTCCTCCCGCGCTGGTAGGTCGCGGGGTCATGGACGGGGACGCCGTGATAGTGGCGCAGGCTGGTGACCCGCCCCGCCGTCCAGTTGTTGTTTCGGCCCGTCTTGAGTCCGAGGCGGTTCAGGATCCGGGCGATCTATCCGTCCCGGACCATGGCTGCGAGTTCGCGTACGATGTCCACGACCTTGCGGTCCGTCGTGTCGCGCTGTTGTCCTTCGACTCCAGCAACGGCTCAAGGTCCTCACCCACCGGGCCCTGTTGATCGTCGACGACATCGGATACATCCCCATCTCGCGCGGCGGAGCCACCGTCTTCTTCCAGCTCGTCAACCGGCGCTACGAGACCGGCTCCACCATCCTCACATCCAACCAGAGCCTCGAGGAGTGGGGCCGCATCTTCGGCGCCGAGGTCATGGCCACCGCACTGATCGGCCGGCTGCTCCACGACTGCCACATCCTCAACATCCGCGGTAACAGCTACCACATGTGCTCGCTGACTGACTCGGTACCAGGTGGTCCGTGTGAATGGCGGGCGAAAATGTGACATATGCAGCGAGTGAAACAGTGACACCCGGCCGGAGGGGACCTCAGGGTGACGTCTCCGCCTCCGTGGTCGAGGGGTTGTTGCGGAGGGTGCTGAAGACATCGGCGTGCCGCCTCAGCAGCAGAATCTAGATCCCTACACCCCGGAACCACCCGCACCGGGGGCACGCGCGGCATGGAGCAGCGGACCCCCTATCACGGGTTCAAGAAGGTTATCCGAAAGCCCAAGACCCCGAAGAAGTCAACCTCGGCGAGGCCGGCAACCTTCGACTTGCCGAAACCATCTGAAATCCTCGCCGGTAATAGATGCGTGCACCGGCTGAGATCGCCGGCATACTCCACCTTGAACTGTCGCAGTGCGTACCGCCAGACCATGGGCCCACATCCTCCATTCCGATCTGCCAAGTGCGCCTACCCTCGAGCCAGTAATGGCCCCGGGCGGTCAGACGTCACAAAGGGCCATGGTCCAAGATCTGGGGTCTATCCTGCACCAAAGGGTTAGTACGTCGTCCACAATGCTCTACATCGTTCTTCAGGCGACAACTACACTGCTACACTGCCGCACGAGGGCGCCACGCCACACTTCTCAATCACCTTCCAGCACAGCCACTTCAAACGTAGCACAGGAAATCAAAGTTGATATACCATACCCCGAGGTGCTCAGTACAAGTGATCCAATTCATGGCCACAGAGTAGTCGCAATTGTCCATGGCAACGTCCCATGCCATATCTACGGCCCAACCCGGGCACTCATTGACGCTGCTCGCCGATGTATCACAACCGAATGCACCGAGGGGCAAGGACATCTCCATGTCGATGGATTCGTAATTTTTGAAGCCCTCCGCTATCGACAGTCCTGATACCTGAGTGGCAGTCAAATGGACTGCACGTGAGACCACATCTTGATTCGCGGCCACAATATGGCTGGGTGCCGCCAGAGTTATGGCAAGCACCGTCCCCAGCAAAATGTTACGTCTCGACAAATGAAGCATCGTTTCTCTCCTCAACCTAGTAGTAAATTCGCATGTCGCGCCAAGGATAGACCCCGTATCACGGCGCCGAAGGGGCGATGGACCCAGAGGTCCGATGCCTCAGCACTGCCCGTTGACAGGTCGCGTTTGAAGCGATTACGAGATCTGGCATTCGGGCATCCCGTGCTCAACTCCGCCAAGGCGACTCGTGCAACAGATACTTCGATTAACTTTTCACCCCGGTGAACTTCGATTTCCTCTATCGCGCCGGGCTTTCCCCCGTGCCACGGAGTCGGGAGTTCCCGTGCATCCCGTCCATTGATACGAACGAGTCTGTCTCCGACCAAGAGGCCGGCCTCCTCGGCCGGGGAACAGGGATGGATCCTGACGATTATCGGATAAGGTCGCTCGGATGGCGGAACAATGACGGAGTTGCCCTTGTCGTCAAGAAGCAACCCGCCAGGAAAGGGATTGTAGGCTATTCCGGTGACGCCACGGGACGGGTCCGGTTCGCGGGGGTCCCCCAAAGCTTGTCCGTAAGCCGATTGAGAGCCCGTCAGCGTCAACATCACACCTAACCCGAAGTAAAGTCCAACCATGCGGGTGTCCATTATCATCCTCAAATCCCTTGGATTTCGAGTGCTACGATCGAGGACTCGTCAAGGCCGCCGACATGGAGCGTCCATACCCTGCGGCCTCTCGCTTCGAGCAACCTCTGATCGTCCCGAAGCGTCGTCTGCACCAGGTAACGGGCGGTCGCGCTGTACCCAAATCCGCCCGTCCGCATCAACGAGAAGCCGGGAGATGGCTGCTGGTTCCGACGGCTCGCCGAGTTCGCGAATGTCCCGCCGCCACGCTGGAGCAAAACGGAGGCCGAGGTTCAATGTCGATTTCCAGCTGTTTCATCGCCACACTCACCCCATCCTACGTAAACGGCCGCCACGATTCCCGGCGAGCATCGACGCCTCCGAACGGTGGACTACGGTTGAATCGGAACGAAGCAAATGGTACATGGAGCGGTAGAACATCGCAACCCCTAGCTAGTTCCCGTCCATAAATCGCGTTTCAGCAGTGGTTTAATGCGATGTCTTCCTCGATATGAGGCCAGTATCTTGGCCCGTGATCGCGTTCTTGGGCTCGCCGGGAGTTCTGACCGACGTCCGCGTGACCTGCGGCGACCAGCAAGCTCCCGGCTCCCGTGAGCCGGCCTCGCAGCGGTCCCGTCCGGGCCCATCCTGCCGCTAGGCGGGTTTCAGTCTCAGCTCGCTCCGGGCGAGCACGACCAGGTTGTGCGTGACGATGGCCGACCACACACGCCCGGAAGTGCTCCAGGCCCCGCCAGTTACACCGCCTGAGGCCGAAGCAGCGCTTCAGATACGAGATGGCCGCCTCCATCCCGGCCCGGAATCTCCGCAGCCGGCCGTAGGCGCCCGCCGAGGATGCCATGTCCAGCGTCTTCAGCCCCTGCTTCTTGTGGAACACCATGTCACGGACGCCCAGCGCCTTCGCCCCGCTCAGGTTCGCCTTGGAGTTACCCCGAGTTGGTGGACACCTTTGAGCGTTGGTCACAACGAGGAGGTGTCGCATGTCGGGACGGAGATACGCGCCGGAGTACAAGGCGCGGATGGTGGAACTGGTCCGTGCGGGACGGAGCGCGGACCAGCTGGCTCGTGAGTTCGAGCCCTCGGCGACGGCGATCCGGCGCTGGGTGGAGCAGGCCGACCTGGACGAGGGACTTCGCACCGACGGTCCGACGACGGCCGAGCGCAGGGAAGTCCGGGAACTGAAGCGCGAACTTCGCCGGGTGAAGATCGAGCGCGATATCCTCGCAAAAGCCACGGCCTGGTTCGCCAAGGAGAGCGGATCGATCCCCCGAGGGGGTTCCGGTTCGTGAGCGATCACCAGGCCATGTATCCCGTGCGCGTGATGTGCCGCCTGCTGGGTCTCTCCCCGAGCGATGGAGTGGACGCCCCCTCCCGACGGCATCGCAGTGTGCCACGATGGTTCCGAGCAGTTCCGAACCATCCGAGGGAGGAGGCATCCAATGGAAGAGGTTGGCGTGATCGGAATCGATCTGGCAAAGCGCAGCTTTCAGGTACATGGCGCGCGGGCGGACGGGTCGGTGGCGTACCGGAAGAAGCTGAGCCGGGGGAAGCTGCTGAGTTTTCTCGCGTCGCAGCCGGGCTGTGCGGTGGCGATGGAGGCGTGCGGCAGCGCCCACTACTGGGCTCGGGAAATCATGGGGTTGGGTCACGACGTGAGGCTGGTGCCGCCGGTCTACGTGAAGCCGTTCGTCAAGAGGCACAAGAACGACGCGGCGGACGCGGAGGCGATCTCGGAAGCGGCGCAACGGCCGACCATGCGTTTCGTGGCGGTGAAGACGGAAGCGCGGCAGGCGCGGGGGATGCTCTTTCGCACACGCGACCTTCTGGTGCGCCAGCGCACGCAGACGATCAACGCGCTTCGGGGCCACTTGGCGGAGTTCGGCGTCGTGGCTCCTCAGGGCACGGCCCGGGTCGGGTGCCTGGCCCGGGTGGTCGGGGATCCGGACTCCGGCCTGCCGGAGGCGGTCGTCGAGCTGGGCGGGCTGCTGCTCGAGCGGATCGGTGAGCTCGATGAGAAGATCCGCGGACTGGACGGGAAGGTCGGGGCAAGCGCGCGGGAGGACGAGGAGGCGGCTCGGCTGATGACGATCCCGGGGATCGGACCGATCACCGCGCTGGCGATCCAGGCCTTCGCGCCACCGATGGAGAGCTTCCGGCGGGGGCGCGACTTCTCCGCGTGGCTTGGCCTGGTGCCGCGGCAACACACGACCGGGGGCAAGCCGAGGCTTGGCCGGATATCGAAGATGGGCCAGCGCGATCTCGGGCGGCTGTTGATCACCGGCGCCATGGCGGTCATCCGTCACGCGAGCCGGGGCGGCGGAACGACCGATCCCTGGCTGGCCGGGATGTTGGCGCGGAAGCCGAGAATGCTGGTCGCGGTGGCGCTGGCCAACAAGATGGCGCGCACCGCCTGGGCCGTGACGACGCACAAGGAGAGTTATCGCCCTTCGTTAACCTGACGGCCACCGGGCCTAAGGGCGGGCAGCAGTCGGGGATGTGAGCGGGACGTAAGAACGGGTAGGGGCAGACGGTCGATGAGACGGGATCGGGAAAACCAGTTAGTACCCGAAAGCTCGCAAGCTTGTCCGAGCGATATGGACCTGATCCGCGTACCTCCATACGGGCCGGCGGCGGCAGGCCGCATGAACAGGCCGGATAGACGACAGCACCCGACCAACCCGCACCCGAGCCGGTCTACAGACGGCTTGCATCAACGGGGGCGTCCATAGACGGGTACTATGCGTGGCGGACGCGGGAGCCGTCTCGGCGGGCGCGGGAGAACGAGGCGCTCAGTGCGGAGATCGTCGAGATCCACGCCATGAGCGGGGGGACGTACGGGGCGCCGCGGGTCCATGCGGAACTCAAGGCGCGAGGCCGCGAGGCGAGCGTGGGCCGGGTGGCGCGGCTGATGCGGGCGGCGGAGATCGAAGGGGTAAGTCGGCGCCGGAAGGGCGGGACGACGAAGCGGGCCGCGAAGTCCAAGCCCGCGCCGGATCTGGTGGAGCGCGACTTCTCGGCCTCCGGGCCCGACGAGCTGTGGGTGGCCGACATCACGTACGTGCCCACCTGGGCCGGCTGGCTGTATCTGGCCGTCGTGCTCGACGCCTGGAGCCGCCGCATCGTGGGCTGGTCGATGGCGACGCACCTGAGGACGTCGCTGGTGCTGGACGCCTTCGACATGGCGCTGGCGCAGCGGCGCCCCGAGGGGGTGATCCACCACAGCGACCAAGGCAGCCAGTACACGTCCTACGCCTTCGGCGGCCGCTGCCGGAGGGCCGGGGTCAGGCCCTCGATGGGCTCGGTGGGCGACGCCTACGACAACGCCATGTGCGAGTCGTTCTTCGCCACGCTTGAGTGCGAACTGATCTGGCGGCGCTCGTTCCGGACGCCCGGCGAGGCCCGGCGGGAGGTGTTCCGGTTCATCGAGGGCTGGTACAACCCGCGCCGGCGGCACTCGAGCCTCGGCTACGAGTCGCCCGCCAGCTTCGAGGCGCGCGAGAAGGGAGAGGCGGCGTGACCCCCGGGCCGCGTCCCTCTCCCACGGTCCGCCACGCCTTCGGCGCGGCGACCGCCCTTCTCTCCCGCGAGGTGGCGAGAAAGGAGGAAACCACCACTTTCACCTGTCCACTGAAACGGGGTAAGTCCATTTCCGCGATCCCGATGGCGGCGTGCTCACGTATACCGCCGCATCGTCCGCCGCCTGCTCTCCGGCACCGAGCCGTAGAACTCGCGGTGGCGCTCGATCATCGGGATCAGACGCCCGCTGTCGGTCGGGTTCCCGCGCCCGATGACCGCGTCCAGGACCAGGCCGCTCGCACCTGCGCTCAGGTTGAGCTTGTGCCCGTACTGACGCGGCCCCGCTTGCTGATGATGTCGGTATGGGGCTCGAACAGGCTCAGCACCTTCTCCCCGGCCGGCACCTTCTCGCCCTTGAGCACACGCCGCTCCGTCTGATCGATGACCCGTTCAACGAGCTCCCGGTAGCCGACCATGTCCTCGCGCCACGCCCGCACCCACGGCTCGCCGGACTCATCGGCCGCCGCCAGAGCCCTCGGTACGTACCGAAGCGTCTTCCGTACCACCGCCAGCAGCTTCCGGTAGGACTCCTCCCGCCCGCGGCCCCGTGACTCGACGCTTTCATGCTCCAGCGCTTCGCCGCACGGTTGTGGTCGTGGAGCCGGAACGCTCCCGCCCCCAGTTGCTTCCGCGCCCGCAACAGCAGCCGAGTTAGAACCCTCACCCCCGTCGCACGAACAAGTCACCACGGCCAGATTGATGGGCCAGGGGAGTTGATGGGGCGGTTCGGACCAGTCGGCTCGGGGGTGGGGCGATGGATCAGGTGACGTTTTCGGACGTGGAGTACGAGGGGAAGAAGCGGAAGACGCGGCGGGAGGTGTTCCTGGAGCGGATGGACGGGCTGATCCCCTGGAAGCGTCTGGAGGCGCGCATCGAACCGTTCTATCCGAAGGCGGGCCGTGGCCGGCGGCCGTATCCGCTGTCGGTGATGCTACGGATCCACTGCGTGCAGCTGTTCTACGACATGAGCGATCCGGGCATGGAGGATCTGCTCTACGAGGTGGAGTCGGTGCGCCGGTTCGCGGGCCTGAGGCTGTCGGGACCGATCCCGGACGAGACGACGATCCTGAACTTCCGTCACCTTGTGGAGCGTCACGGTCTGGGACGGGGTCTGTTCGAGGAGATCAACGCGCACCTGGCGGGCCGGGGCTACCGGGTACGGCGTGGAACGATCGTGGACGCGACGATCATCGCGGCGCCGTCGTCGACGCGGAACCGTGAGGGAGCGCGGGATCCGGAGATGCACCAGACGAAGAAGGGCAACGAGTGGCACTTCGGGATGAAAGCGCACATCGGAGTGGACGCGGAGACGGGTCTGACGCACAGCGTGCGGACGACGCCGGCGAACACGCACGACCTCAGGGAGGCGGGGGCTCTGCTGCACGGGGGTGAGACGGAGGTGTGGGGGGACTCGGGCTACCGTGGGATCGAGCGCTGGGTGGATACGGGCGGCCGGGACGTGAAGTGGACGGTGGCGATGGCCCCGGGGCGGCGGCGCCTCCTGGACCCGGACGGCGCCAAGTGGCGGCGGGAGCGGGCGAAGGCCTCGGTCAGAGCCAAGGGGGAGCACCCGTTCCTGTACCTGAAGCGTCACTTCGGCTACCGGAAGGTCCGCTACCGGGGGCTGGCGAAGAACACCGAGCGGATCGCGCTGTTGCTCGGCTTCTCGAACCTGCTGATCGCGGGTCGCTATGCGACGGCGTAGGGCCGCGGCGGGAGACATCCGTCCCGGTCGGACGGAAGCGGGGGGTCGCAGGGCCCAAAACTCCCGTTCTCGGCCTCTCGGAGCCCCTCCAGGGACCGGCAGACGACCAAATCGGCGTCATTCAGCCCAACACCGGCCGATCTGTGGGCCTGTTCAGATCTTCCCTAGAGGTTCGACCGAACGGGTTCCTAATGGATTATGTCATAGTACTGATACTCCCACGCACAGCAAGGGTAGTCCCGGTGTGGAACCGGGCAAGGTTGGGTGCACGACTTAGAACACAAAGGGCCAGGGTAGGCACCGCAAATTTCGGTGCTAGTTGCACTACTTTGCGTCGCTGCGAAAGATATCGCGAGCAGAGCGACGATGGACGCTGCCAAGGTCGTCGGGAGTAGGGTGGACCACTTGATCCGCACGTTCATGTTGTCTCCTCGTCGAAAGGGGAGGCGAGGTAGGAGCGGTTTCTCCGGGCACGTTGAGCAACATGCGGCAATCTCAATTGAAGATCAAGGGTTCTTCCTCTGTGCTGTCAAACCGCAATAGAAATGTCCTCCCCGGCGGCTCGGGTTTTGCCCCGCCCCCGGGCCGGTTCGGGGGAGCGGGACGGTTCGTTTCCGTTAGACATCGCTTCCTTCTCACGGCGGTGATCCCACCGGGGGGATGGCCCGCCGGATGCTCGCCTCGAAGTGCTTTCGCCATAGGTGGTCCGGGCCGGGCTTCGGGGGCGCCGGTTTCGGCTTGGGGGGCTTGGCGGGGGCGGCGTCGCCGGGGCGGGTCGCTCGTCCGCGGGCCGCACGTCGAGGTAGCGGTCGCCGAAGCGGAATCGGACCTCGCCGTCGAGGCGGCGCTCGACGACGACCTCGTCGGACGGGGCGATGCTGTCGGCCTCCCGCTCCGGGATCTGCCAGTAACTCCGGGTCGAAGCGCTCCAGCGGCAGGATCTGCTCCTCGGTCAACTCGAACTCGCGCTCCCGGACCGGCTTCTCCAGCCTAAGGAGCGCTTCGTGCCTCGTCTTCAGCCCGTTCCGGATCCATAACCCCGCACGCCGCCCGACCTCACCTGTACGCCTCTGAGCATGAACTCCTCGGCCGTCCGCTGCGCTCCGTCCGTCGGGTGGGCCGCGGCGCCGGGGCCAGGATCGCCTCCTCGACCTCCGAGGCGACACCGGTCGGTTGAAGGCCACGAACTCCTGAAATGCGCTCCGGCAGCCCCCCCCCCGCTCCGTACATCTGGAAGTTCCGGACGTCGTAGTAACTGCGGCCGCCTGCAGCCCGAGGTCCGGCGCTGCCCAGTTCCTGGACAAGTTCTAGCAGCTTTAGTTAGTGGTGCCGACTTTCTGAACAGCGGGACCGCTCAACCCGTCACGCCGCCCCGCTGCTGAGATTTTCCCGGGCGCGGGCCAAGAGTTCGGTACCCGTTACCGTTGGCGGAGCGAGCCGCAGTTTGTAAGTACGCCCACATACGCCGACGTGGGACGCCGGTGCTCCCACGCCGACCGCGGCAACCGGATATCCCGGCTCACCTGAGGTAGGACCAAAGGGTGTGTAAACCCGGATCCTGCGATCGTGGGCGCGGGGCTCGTCCGGGAGAGCGGCCGTAGCCGGGCCGGGGAAGCCTGGACGATAGTGTGATCATAGTTTCGGACTATGGGAAAAGCACCATCCGGGGTCCTACGTTCAGGGTGGACTGACGAAGGTTCACCGCGTCACGGAGGACACCCGAATGGTGCGTGGAAGCGACTATACCGGACGGCGCCCGCACGTGCAAGGATCGGCGGCGGCGACGGGCGGCTGACCGACGCGGGCGGCCTGGTCGTGGTCCGGAAGCTGTGGGACGCGCTGGGGCTGGGCCGGTGGATCGATGGCCGGGCCCGGAGCGTCCCCGGCCGCTACCGGCCATCGCTGATGGTCGAGTTGTAGGTCGTGCTGCTCCTGTACGGCGGCGGGGCGATGGACGACCTGCCGCTTCTGGAACGGCGGGGCGTGCGCCGCATCTTCGCCTGGACGCGGGTGCCGCACCCGGCCACGTTCGGGCGCTGGCTGCGGTGCTTGGCCCGGTGATGTCCCCCCTGCTCGACGATCTGCTGTGGCGGATGGTGCGGCGGCGCTGGGAGATGGCGGGCGGGGCGCCCCGGAGTGCGACGGTCGTGATGGACTCGACCATCGTGGTGCGCTACGGGCTGAGGCAGGCCGGGCGGAGCGGGGCTACAATCCGAAGAAGCCGGGCCGTCCCTCGCACTACCCGCTTCTGGCCTACGTCGTGGAGACGGGCGACTGCCTCGGTGTGCGCTGGCGGCCGGGCAACGCCCACACGGCCCGGGGAGCGGAGGCGTGGCTGGCCGGGCTGGTGGCCCGCCTGAGAGGGGCGGGGGTGCGGCGGATCACCGTGCGCCTCGACAAGGGGTTCTTCTCGAAGTCCATCGTCGCGCGCATGGAGGAGCTCGGCGTGTCCTACCTGCTCAAGGTGCCGCGGTACGCGTGGCTCGGCGGCTTCCGGGGCGCCTGGGAGACCGCCGCCGCCGACGGGGCCGGGGACCGGGAGCTGAGGACCGCCTCCTGCGAGCTGTGGGGGACGCGGCTTCTCTCGGTCGAGAGGGCGGAGACGGACCGGGCCGGAGGAGGGGGAGCTCGACCTCGCGGCGTGGGAGACCATGATGAGCGCCGACGTGCTGGCCGACATCGAGGACACCGGCCCCGTCGAGGCGTGGCCCGCCTACAACGCGGGCGCGGTCGTCGAGCAGCGGATCTGCGAGTTGGGTCGGCTCTCGGTCGGGCGCACCGCGGCAACGCCCTTCCGTGGGACCTCGCCGCGCTCGCCTACCAGCTTCTTCACGTCTTGCGCGCGAACTGCCTCGGCGGCCGCTGGCGCTCCGTGCAGCCGCGCGGAATCCGGCTGCGCCTGCTGCGCGCCCCTGCCAGGATCACCTCCCACGTCCGCCGAACCTCGCTCCAGTTCGCGCGTGGCGAACCCGCCCTCGGCTCTCCTGCGGCGGACGCTCCGGACCATCGGGACCGGTCTCCCCGCCCGCGCCCGCCTGAACGGTCCCGGACCCGGCCTTCCGGAGGCGCCGCGCCGCGGCGCCCACTCCCCGTGTCTCCGCGAGCCCCTTGGAACCCCTCCCGAGCCCCGCCGGCCCTCCGCCGAGACCCGGCGCGACCCCGAAAACCTCAACGCCCGCGCCACGTCGCTACAACCGCCGGTCATAATCGCGCCTCCGGCCGCCCGACTATGCGCCAACGCAGGATCCGGGGTATAAGGGAGGCGACGTACCCTTCAGCTGACCACTAACTGCGGATCCGGGGTGAGACCCGGAGAAAAGACGTCGCCTCATGGGCAACGATACGCGGGAGAGGTACGCCGGGCCAGCGTGGGATACCCTGGAGGCGTGGGTCCGGGATCAGGCGCTGACATGATCCAGCAGGCGCTGGAGGAGGAGGTCGCGGAACTTCCGGGCCGGATGAAGTCGGAGCGGCGAGCGGCGGTGGACGCGCCTCCGGGCTACCGGACCGGCTACGGCAAGTCGCCCCGGCTGGCGATGAGTTCGGGGACGATCGAGGTGCGCCGGCCCCGGGTGCGGGGTCTGGAGGAGCGGTGCGAGAGCCGGTGCTGCCCTTGTTCCAGCGCCGGACGCGTGAGGTGGGGAAGTTGATCCCGGAGCCGTACCTGCGTGGGCTGGCCGAGGGCGACTTCGAGCTGGCCTTGCGGGGCCTTCCTGGCGACGGGGCACCGTTGTCGAAGTCCTCGGTGGGGCGGCTCAGAGCGAAGTGGACGGCGGAGCACGAGGCGTGGAGCCGTCGGCCGCTGGACCACCGCGAACCGGTGTACGCGTGGGCCGACGGGATCTACGTGAAGGCGGGTCTCGAGAAGGACAAGGCGGCGCTGCTGGTCGTCATCGGGGCCATGAGGGACAAAACGAAGGAGATCCCTGGCGGTCACGCCCGGCTACCGCGAGTCGCACCGGCTGCACATGAGGACGACCAACGTCGTGGAAAGCCCGTTCGCCTCGGTCCCGCTGCCTACGACCGCGGCGAAGCGGTTCAAGCGGGGCGACAACGCTACCGCCCTGCTCTGGCGGCTCCTGATCGTGGCCGAGAAGCGGTTTCCGGAAGCTCAACACCCCGGAGTTGATGCGGGACGTGTACGAGGGAAGAAGGTTCGAGGACGGAAAGCCCGTCCCCGAGGGTCAGGAGAGGATCGCCGACTGATGACGTTTACACACCTATTGACTCGACTTCGCTCACCTCACCGCTGTCTCCTCCCCCAAACAGACCGCGGAACCCAACCTCCAACTTCCGGCGCGATCAAGCGCTTCGGCGGGCCTTGGGGCTCCGTCGGCCTCTCCGACATCTTCGCCTCCCCTCTCTCCGCGACCCCATAGAGTTGATTCGCGCTAAACAAGTCTCCCGAAACACCGGATGCGCTATACCTCTACTCCGTGGCCGTGTAGTAATAAAAGTAATACTTGTCACAACACTGTTCACCGTCCGGGCAAGGCTTCGCACAGTAAGTTTGGCACAGCTGCCCATTACCCCAGCCGCACGTTGACGAGGCAGCCGCCCGGCTTGCGAACACGTTGATAAACACCCCCGCAACGATCGCGAGAAAGACTGATCGAACTACCAATCTCTTCCAGGACATCATCAGGTCTCGCTCCTTTGGTTCCGCTCTGGTGTCATCGCAACACACTCACAGAGCTCATTATCCTACTTGTTTGCCCCTCCGACTGGCACTGACGACTAACGTTAGCAAACTGACAGCGCATCTCCTTTCTGCTTTGCAAATCCCCTAAGACCACGCACTACGTTACGGTGGGGCGTCGTCGACACCCTACAACAGGCGGGGCGTCGTCGGCAAACACACCCCTACCCCTCACATCCAAGATCGCCTGTAGCCCTTTCACGGTGAAGGTGGCGCTCGCCGCCATACTTCTACTCGTTCCACGTCGGCGGCGTCAATGCTGCGGAGGAGCAGGAAGTCTTCTCCCACGTGCAACAAACGCGCATTCGACGGCAGAGCAGCCGTCCCCGTCACCGCCCCGTTGACGTCGACGATAGTCCAAATACGCAGACCAGTCCCGTCGTCCGATTGATCGCCCATCCACAGCTCCTCTGCGTCACTCCACAGCAACTGCGCATAGAAACGACCGCGACGATCAGCGTCCTCCCTAGATTGTACCGAACTGCCGAAGTGTCGACCCCAACGAGGATGGTCACGATCATCCCAGCGTCCTAGGTACCCCCCCGCAATCGTCCAGAGGTCAATTCTTGCTTCGTCATTAGAGGTTGACGCAATCCGGGTCTCCCCCACAGACACAACCCCCGCTGGACCGGCGGCGGCAGCGCGAAGGCCAAATGCTGTCGCAGTACGATAACTTTCCCACCATCGGTCAGCCACGGTGAGTACCTCTCGCACCTCCGAAGAGTCATTGGGGATTCTCAAGATGCGTATCGAATCGCGCGCGAAGGCAATCCGTCGTGGGTCTACGCCGGCATTGATCGCGAGCAGTATATTGTTCCTCTCGCCAACAACCCAGACGCGTCGGATGTTGGCATGCTGATCAGGTAATGACACGCTGAATGAGCGACCGTACCCCCCGTCCTTTGCGAATACCGTTAAGCGCCCGCCACGAGAATCCAAGGCAAGGATTGAATCTACACCAAATGCCACGACATCTCTTAGGTTCCTGAACTCTCCCGGACCATCACCGTCACCCCCAAAAGCATTAAGAAACTCACCGCTCCTGGCATATACCCGAATCTCGTTCGTGCCGCCGTTCGCCACGAACACGCGACCGTCACTATCGCGAAAACCCGCGCTTACTCGGTAAAGTACATCGTGATCTGGACCTACGGCTTGACCGATACGTACGGAGCGGGTCCACACAGAATTTCCCGTCAGGCCTCCGACCTGTTCTTGTCCCCGATCCAGATCCCGTGCCCCCCCGACGGGAGGCCCCGCGCCCCCGTCATCTAGGTCCGCTTCGCCGCAGCCAATCGCTCCAGTCAAGGCGAGCAGCAGAATCCCTTCCGCCGACCGACCGGTTACGATCGCCCGAAATCCAAGCCGTGTCGCCATTCGCCTAGGGCTCCTCTTTCCCTTGTTCGAACATACTGCGCAACGCACTTCGCGCCGGGGTCCCCGTTATTGCTTGCTTGCCCACTACTGTGACGGGAGTGCCCCGGACGGCTAGCAACCGCGCTTCTTCGCCTGCCGTAACGAGGTGTGAGTTGTATACTTCTTCGTTGAGGCACGTGGAGAACTTTGTCAGGTCCGTGACGATGCCATCGGCCAACTCCTGAAGCAGCTCGGGCGTGAACTGACGTTGTCCGGTGTCCACTTGAGCGTATATCTCGCGATTGTAGCTTCGAAACTCACCCTGTTCCGCCGCACATTCGGCAGCCAAAGCAGCATAATATGTCGGATCATCTGGCTCCACAAGATGTCGCACGTAAACGGCGACGGATATTAGATCTGTCCCGTCGTACACAAGACTTTCTACGCTGTCCCACAGCTCACGGCAAAAGGGACAAAAATAGTGAGAATAAACAACGACCGGTCTATGGCCTGTACTCACCGCAAACATGCTGTCATTGTTCTCGTGAATAACTCTGGCCACCTCGTTGGATACTGGCTCAACGATGAAGGACGCAGATCTCCCGCCTAAGCGCGTCCACCCATACCAAGCAAGGAGCGCGCCCAAGGAGAGCACCCAGAGTATTTTGGCGCCGACACTTATCGATTGAGACACGAGTAATCCTCCGATTGGAATGGAGTTCGTAATCGGCGACGCTAGGCGTGGACAAGCAAGGAAATTATGGTTACTGGATTTTGTCGAAGTATATGTACTTCCACGTGCAACACATATCTTGGTTTGGCGGTGAGCAGAATGACGCGCACCACTCACGGCACAAAGGGCCTTCGTGAGGACCGCAGACTGCGGTGTTTGTTGCGCTACCTTGCGTTGCGGCGGAGGATATCGCGAACAGGGCAATAACGGAAGCCGTCAAGGTGGTCGGGAGGAGGGTGGACCATTTGATTCGGAAGTTCATGGTGGATCTCTCCTTGCGGCATGTGCGTGAACGGGTGCTTGCAGCTAGCGAACGATGTGGAAGTGTGGAAGGATAAGCTCGTGCCGTGTAGCGGTCAAGTCCGCCGCAAGCCGCCTGTACAAAGTACGATGGAGTGGACGCCCCTCCCGACGGCATCGCGATGTGCCAGGATGGTGCTGAAGCGATTCAGTCGACCACCTGAGAGAGGAGGCAGCCGCATGGAAGAGGTTGCCATCATCGGGATCGATCTGGCGAAGCGCAGCTTTCAGGTACACGGGGTGTACAAGTACGATGGAGTGGACGCCCCCTCCCGACGGCATCGCGATGTGCCAAGATGGTGCTGAAGCGATGCAGTCGACCATCTGAGAGAGGAGGCATCCACATGGAAGAGGTTGCCATCATCGGGATCGATCTGGCGAAGCGCAGCTTTCAGGTACACGGGGCGAGGGCGGACGGGTCGGTTGCGTACCGCAGGAAGCTGAGCCGCGGGAAGCTGCTGGGCTTTCTCGGCTCACAGCCGCCGTGTACGGTGGCGATGGAGGCGTGCGCCAGCGCCCACTACTGGGGCCGTGAGATCGGGGCGCTCGGCCACGAAGTGAGACTGGTTCCACCGATCTACGTGAAGCCCTTCGTCAAGAGGAACAAGAACGAGGCGGCCGACGCAGAGGCGATCACGGAGGCCGCGCAGCGTCCGACCATGCACTTCGTGGCGGTCAAGACCGAAGCGCAGCAAGCGCAGGGGATGCTCTTTCACACGCGTGACCTGCTGGTGCGCCAGCGGACGCAGACGATCAACGCGCTGCGGGGCCACCTCGCCGAGTACGGCGTTGTCGCTCCCCAGGGCAGGGCCAGGATCAGGCAGTTGGCCGCGGTGCTCGAAGACGGGGACTGTGGCCTGCCGGAGGCGGTCGCCGAACTGGGCTGGCTGCTGCTTGGGCGGATCGGTGAACTCGATGAGAAGATCGATGGGCTCGACCGCGAACTCCAGACGAGCGCGCGGCAGAACGAAGAGACAGCGCGGCTGATGACGATCCCCGGAGTGGGACCGGTCACCGCGATGGCGTTGCAGGCCTTCGCACCGCCGATGGAGAGCTTCCGGCGCGGCCGCGACTTCTCGGCTTGGCTCGGCCTCGTGCCGCGGCAGCACAGCACCGGCGGCAAGCCGAGGCTGGGCAGGATATCGAAGATGGGCCAGAGAGACCTGAGACGACTCCTGGTCACGGGAGCCATGGCGGTCGTTCAGCACGCGAGCCGACGCAGCGAGATCACGGATCCGTGGCTGGCCGGGATGTTGGCGCGCAAGCCAAGGAAGGTGGTCGCGGTGGCGCTCGCCAACAGGACGGCGCGGAGGGTCTGGGCGCTGGCCACAAGAAAGGAGGCTTACCGAGTTCGAGCTGCCGCCTGAGCGGGCGGCGAAAGAAGAAGCGAAGCAAGAGGCGCTGCCGGGAGGTGTGGGCAACAGGACGCGAGAAACGGGTAAGGGCACACAGTCAGCAAGACGGGGTCGGAAAAACCAGTGATTACCGGAGGGCCTGAGAGCCCGCAAGTACGATTTGGATCCGATCTCACGAACACCATACGGGCCCGCGGCCAAAAAAAAGGGCTGCATCAAGAGGCCGGACATACGACAGTACCTGACCATACTGCCACCGACTCGGTTCCGAATCCCGCTTGCCCACCATGGGGGCGTCCACATACGGTATCCACCTGACACCCGGGCTCGCCGAGGTCGGCGCTTCAGGCTGCGGTCGTCACCTCCTTCCTGGTTAACTTCTTCGGGCTCCGGGGCTTCCGGATCCCCTTCTTGAAGACCTGATACGGGGTCTTCCCCTCCATGCCGCGGCCGCAGTGCGGACGGTTGCGGTTGTAGGTCTCGAGTTAGGCGTCCAGATCCGTCTGCATCTCCTCGATCGACTCGTACCAGGTCGTCCGTCCCTTCACCCTGAGGTGCTCGTCCAGCAGCGTGCGGTGGAACCGCCCGATTAAGCCGTTGGACTGCGGTCGGCCCACCTTCGTCTTCCGGTGCTCGATTTCCTCGATCTGGAGGAACAGCTCGTAGGGGTGCCGGTCCTCCCGACCGGAGTACTCAGCATGAGCTCGTCGGCCACCCACTGAGCCCCCCGTGCGTCGGGTGCGTGAGGGCGTGTGCCAGGATCGCCCCCTCCACCCTCCGAGGCGACGCGCTTCGGGTGAGGACCCCGAGCCCCCCGGCATGCGGTCCAGCAGCCCCTCGGCCCCGTACATCTGGAGTTCCTTCGGATCTCGTAGAGTGCTGCCTGCTGTAGCCCGCGATCCGGCATGCCTTCGAGACGTTGTTCAGCTCTTGGCGAGTTCTGATATGGAAGGGCCTCTGTCAAGGGTGCTGCAAGTTCATCCGAGAGAGGCGTCGCACGAGGTTCGCTTCGACGGTGAATCCTCCTAATGTACGCCGGTTGGCTTAGCTAGTTCTTGTCCGTAAACTCACAAGTATTTGCTGTGATGATAGATGCGTCGTCCCACGGGGATCGCTTTCGGCTTGAACCGACGGGATGCCCGGCAGTATGATGGGTGGGAGCAGAGCGTTCCCACGGTCAGCGGAGGCGGGCGGCGCAGCGGAGTCTGTTCGAGACGGGATACCCAGACCACGAGATGGGGCGGACGCTGGAGCGGGTGTCAATGGCGGCCGAAAAAGGTGACACCCGGCCGGAGGGGACGAGCCTCAAGGTGACGTCTCGGTCTCCGTGGTCGCGGGGTTGTTGCGGAGGGTGTTGAAGACATCGGCGTGCTGCCTCATGCGGTAGCTGTTACCGCGGATGTTGACGATGTGGCAGTGGTGGAGCAGCCGGTCGATCAGTGCGGTCGCCATGACCTCGTCGCCGAAGATGCGCCCCCACTCCTCGAAGCTCTGGTTGGAGGTGAGGATGGTGGAGCCGGTCTCGTAGCGCCGGTTGACGAGCTGGAAGAAGAGCGTGGCTCCGGTGCGCGAGATGGGGACGTATCCGATCTCGTCGACGATCAACAGGCCGGGTGGGTAAGGACCTTGAGCCGTTGCTGGAGTCGGCCTGCGGCCTGTGCCTCCTCGAGAGAGGTGATGAGGTCGGCCAGGGCGCCGTAGTAGATGCGCCGTCCGCGCTCGGCGGTGGCGACGGCGAGCGAGATGGCCAGATGGGTCTTCCCGACGCCCGGGGCCCGAGGAAGACGACGTTCTCCTTGCGGTCGAGGAAGGAGAGTTCGCGCAGGGAGTCGATCTGCTCGCGCTTGATCGAGGGCTGGAAGCTGAAGTCGAAGTCGGCCAGGGTCTTCACGGCCGGGAGCCGGGAGGCGCACATGGCGGCCTGGAGCCTGCGGTTGTTGCGCAGGTCGATCTGGGCGGCGAGAAGCTTCTCGATCGCCTCGGCGGCGGTGAAGCGGCCTCCGTCGACGCCGGATAGGATGGGGTCGAGGGCCTCGAGCGCACCGGGGAGCTTGAGGTCGGCGAGCTAGGCGCCGATCGGTCGCGGCGGCCTGGCCGCTTGGCGGGCGTCACGAGATCCCCGCGGCGAGGCGGTCGTACTCGGCCAGGGGACGCCGTTCGATGGTGACCCGGGGCACCGAGGCGAGCCGGCGAAGCTGCGGCCGTAGGCGAAGCTCTTGCGAACGTAGCCGATGGGGCGCTCGACCTTCCCCTTGGTCTTCGCCCGGTAGGGCCGGCAGGCCTTGGGCCGAAAGCCCCAGTGCGCGGCGAAGCGGAGGAACTCGGCGTTCTCGGTCACGCGGCCGCCCTCGCCCCTCAGATCCCGGACGATCACGCTCTTCATCTGGTCGAACAGGAGGTCCCGCGGCACGCCTCCGAAGAAGCCGAAGGCCGCCTCCAGACCCTTGAGCAGCGTCGGCATGTCCTGCCGCGGGTAGAACCGGAGCCACAACAGCCGCGAGTAGCCGAGCACGACCAGAAGCAGGTAGCGGCGGCCCCACGGGAAGCGGAAGTGGGCGAAGTCCACCTGGCCCTGCACTCCCGGGTCCGTCTCGAACCGCACGAGAGGGTCGGCCGGAGCACGGGGCCGGACCTTCCGGACGTACTCCCTCGGCTGCGTGTAGCCGCCGGGGTGTCCCGCTGCACGGATCTCCGCCAGCAGCCGGACCGCCGTCAGTTCCGGGTACTCCTCCAGCCGCTCCCGCACGATCGCCTTGTACGGATCCAGCTTCGTGGGCACCGGGGGCCGCGGACCGTAGCGGACCTCCTCGAGGTCCCGGTCCAGCTCCCCTTCGTTGATCCAGCGATAGATCGTCTGACGGCTGATCCCCAATTCGCGGGAGATCTCCGTCACCGTCAGTCCTTCGTCCAGGTAGTGTCGCAAAAGCACGCGTCGCTCCCATCCGATCACCGGCGCCTCCATCCCGAAGTGGAAGACGCCAAGTTCCGCGTTCCCGGACGGAGCGGCTGCTCCACCCGGCCTACGGGAACGACCGATGTGTCACTTTTTCGGCCGCCATACCTGTCACTTTTTCACCCCCTACCGACAGCGGGTATCGGCGATCCTGGATCTTCACCCGGAGTTTTTGGACTGGATCTCGACAGAGTTGAACCGAGGCCGGAGATCGCGACGCGGTCGGTCGGGGCCTCGGTGCGAAGTGGTTCTCAGGTGTGGGATCCTGAAGCAGTTGTGGCAATCGCACTACCGGAATCTGGAGTTCGCGCTCCTGGACTCGGCCTCGGCGCGGCACTTCGCGCGGGTCGATCCTCTGCGGCCGCCGAAGAAGTCGGCGCTCCAGAAGTCGATCGGATCGGTGTAGGCGGAGGTATGGGAGCGGATCAGCCGAAGGCTGGTGGACACGGCCGGCGGCGGGAAGGTGGAGACGGGGGCTGCAAGGTGCGCATCGACAGCACGGTAACGGAGACGCACATCCGTCCGCCCACCGACAGCCAGCTGCTGTGCGACGGGGTGCGGGTTCTGACGCGGCTGCTCAGGCGGGCGCGGAAGCGGCTGGGGCCGGAGGCGTTCCGGCTGCAGGACCACAACCGAGCGGCGAAGGGCTGGAGCATGAAGGCGTCGAGCGGGCGGGGCCGCGGTCGTGCGCCACCGGACCGAGGCGAACGGGCTCTCCACCGCGTTGGTTGTCCGCAAAAGTGCCGCCAGTGCTGCTCCGAGAAATCGTGGAAGGCCGTCCGGTCCCAGTCGCCCTCGAGCACTCTCCACGGTCTTCGGGTGGGCCTCCCCGTAGCGGCCATCGAACGCGTCGCGCGCCCTCTCCGCCGGCGCCCGCGAGGCGCGTACGCCGCCGCCCGTAGCATCTCCCTCGCCGGAAGCTACGCCAGAATGCCCCGAACCGTGTCGTTTAGGAATGCGTCGCGCAACTCCCCGTTTTCGAGCAGCGCTTGTCGAGATGCGACCCAGGATCTTACTCGGGCGTCGCCGTAAGCAATCCGGAATGTATCGGCGGTGAGATCGTGCTGCTTTCCCCAGTGGAACCGGTGTGGGATCTCGTTGGATCTCAAGGCATTCCATGCTTGCCTGTGCATGTCGCGAACACGCTCGCTATCGGGTCCGTCAATCTCCACGATTGCCGTGCGGTCATCGAAGCTGGTGAATCCAAGAGTCGCGCGAGTGGATTTGACATATCGGGTCGCAATAAGCGCCGGTGCCTCAGTGGCCCTATGTGCCTCAAGAAACAGATCGATCACCCTATTGACTGTTGAAAGAGGGACCCCGACTGCGCTCGATGCCGCGCGCCCTCGCGTTGTCGTGTCGCGGAAGATCTGGCCGGGAGTGCCCGCCACGTTCTTGAGGTTGTACAGTTCTGAGTCGAGGAGGCGCCGCATGAGGAGGGGCGCGATGTCGAAGCGATCCGTGAGGACGGCGATCACACTAAGCGCGTCGTCACCCGGTGTGACCCCGGACGGCTGATCTGGAAGACGGGAGCCCGGCGGCATCGTCCGGTGGCGATACATCGCGGTCACGTACACGTGACCGGGATCGAATGGGTTAATGATCGCGCTCAAGTGGTGGGCCCGCGCGCCTCGCGCGGGCCCCGGCGCGTGGAAGGCCGTGAAATCGAGGTTCTCCATGAACCGCCTGAGACCGGGCGTTCGCTTGAGCTTCGTGCGAAACATATTCAGAAAATACCGGTCGTCGGCCTCGATGACGATGCCGTGAATGATGCCAAAGCTCCCGAAGCTCACGAGCGCGGCGTGGAAGAGATCGTCGTCACGGATCACCTCCGTTTCGAGCCGGTCGGGGAGCCTGCTGTTGCGCACGACGGGGTTCGACGCTGGCTCCAGCCAGACATGCCGCGTTGGACTCACGATGAGGTGAATCGCCTTCACGAACTCGGGAATCGCACCAAAATCGATGGCCGACCCGTGGGTGCCAGTCGAGAGCGCACCCGAGATCGTCTGTCCGTTGCTGGCGCCGCTAGTCGGGAGGGACTTCCCCTGGTCGAACAGATACCAGTTAAGTTCGGCGACTGAGTTGCCCGCCTGCACGAAGTAGAGGTTGTCTCGTTCCCCTTGAAAGCCGGTCATCACCGCGCTCCCGGGGATCGCGAACTTATAGTTGAGCGGCTTGGTGTTAATCAGTGTGCCACTGGTTGCGGCAACAGGCAAGAACGACCACGCGCCGCCGAGAGCTCGGATCTCTTCGCCCGCGTCGAGGGACTCGCCGATCAGCGATTGAAGCGCCCGCGTGGTGCGATTGTACCCCGGTAACGTGTGACGACTCGGCTGGGCGTTCCAAACGTCTACGATCCGGCGGAGCTCCTGACTGACGTTGTTGTGCCAGTTTTGGAACTTGTCTAGGCCGGTGTCGTGGGCGCGGGGCGCCCTCATGACTCCAACCCTGACAACCGGACGTCAAGCGTATGCGTCCGGCTGTTTCCGTCGGGGATAACGCCTGAACCGGCGGGTTTGGCGCAGGTCCATTCGACGACAGCGGGCGAAAAACTCCCCAGCGAGATCACGGTGACCAACGCGTGAAGGAAGTTGCGACGCACCGTCACCTCGTGAAGGGGCTGCCCGTTACAGTTGTCTATCTGTGGTGACTCCTGCACGAGCCCCCACCATCTTGCCCACACCACGTCGCGTTGCGGATCCGTCGCCGCACCGCGGCTACCGCCCACAGCTTCTGGACCGGCTGGTTGAGCTGCGATCGATCGATAGTTGTAGCAAGCGCCGGTGAACAGAACCAAAACGATCAAAGCGAAGCGGCGAAAGGCAGATCCGTTTGAGCGGGCTTGGACCGTAGACGGTGCGCCCGAATCATCGAAGAAGTGCGCGCTCGTGCTCATCATCATACCCCGTCGTTGAAAGATTCTTGCGACTCTTGGGCACGCGTGGGCGCGCCGCCAAGTGGCCTGTGTGCCACCAAAGTTAGCGGAGAAAATGCTCCAGACGATGTAACAACACGAAGAAGAGAAGATCGTGTCCGCCTCGGACCTCGTGTGGATACTTGTCCGAATGGGTGAACCTATCCTTATGAATGCTTGGGTTTGCACGAGGCACGGCACGGCAACGGCGGTTTACCCCGTGCATGAGGCGCTTCCCGGCCATCGGCTTCCTTCCGGTCATAGGTCAGAACAGTCTGATCTTGGCGACGGAGTGGCTGAGGGGCACGGCTTGCCTGCCCCGCTCCGGGGTCGGTTCCTCTACGATCTGCTTGCCGTACAGCTTGAACCATGCCTCGCCCGCGTCGGGATCCACCTCTATGAGAGCGTAGGAGGTGCCCGTGTAGAGGGCGAGCCGGCTGAACGCGTATCCCTCCGGGGTCTCTCCGTCGTCGGCCGCTCCGAACCGCAGCGCCCAGCCCAGCGCGCGGGGCACGTGGTAGGTCACGGCGCTCGAGGTCAGTTGCCAGACGCGGTGTCCGTCATCGTCGGCGATGTCGAAGACGGCCGACACGTGCACGTCGCCGCTCAGAATGCAGGGCCGCACGCCGCGTCGCGCCGCCCGAAACAGCACCTCCATGAGCGCGGCCCGCTCCTCGTCGTGCAGGCTGTGCTCCCACGAGTCGCGCAGGTCGTCTCCGAGTCCCGCCTCGCGGAGCGGGAACCTGAGGTCCGCGTTGGCCAGGGCCGACCTCGCGTGCAGCACGGGCACGGCCGAAACCACGAACATGAACGGGGTCTCCTCCGGATCGAGCGCCTCCGCCCACGCCTCGAAGCGGCGAAACTGGGCCTCGCCCAGGATGCGGAAGCCGTCGCGCTCGATGTCGCGGTGGCCGCGGCCATCCAGCACGTAGAAGGCCGCGCCGCCCCGGGTGAACGAGTAGTCCCACACGCCGGCATCGGTCGGGGGGTTGTGGCTGTGCTGATACTCCCGGTACACATCGCACGCCGCGCGGAACATGCGGCGAACCAGGCGCCTCCCGTCGTCGCGGGTCAGCCCCTTTTCCTCGAGGTCCGGGAGAATGCGCGCCAAGCCGTCGTCCGGGCCATCGTCGGCGAGATAGTGCGACCCCCAGCCGTCGCCGATCTCGTGGTCGTCCCAGATCATGTAGGTCGGGTAGGCGTCGAAGACGCGGCGCACGCCCTCGAAGCCCCAGTATCCCCGGTGGATGTCGCGGTACCAGCTCCGCATGGACCGCTCGTCGGGCAGCAGCTCGCCCGCCTCCCGGCGCATGCCGCGGTTCAGCATCTTCCAGATGTCCAGCGTCGCCACCCCGTCGCTGTAGCACTGGTCGCCGCCGGCGATCACCACGTCGACGTCGTCGCGGTGCCGTTCGAGCGTCGCGCCGAGGAAGTCCCAGGCATCGATGTCGCCCACATCGGTCCGCTTCCGGAACAGCCCGCTCACGCGGTACGGCATGTGGCAGGAGAAGAGCGCGATCTGGAACCGGCGCCGTTCGTCTTCCCGCGGCGGGGTGCGAAAGCTGCGCAGGCGGTTGTGTCCCAGGATCACCTTGCCGCCGTCGCCGGCCGAATGCAGCGCGTAGCCGTAGCGCGTGTCCGGCCGCAGATCGCCGATGTCCAGCACGCGCGTGGTGTCGTCGGCGTACCCGGCCACCTCGAAGGGAAGGGTGTGCGTTGCGTTCAGGATGTCGCCGGTCTCCTCCGCCGACACCGGCACCCTGCCGAGCGCGGCCCGAAGCTCCGCCCGCACGGAAGAAGACTCGATCGCCTCGCCGCAATCGTAGAGCAGCAGCGTGAAGCGTCCCGGACCGCCCGCGCGCAGCCACAGCCGCACCGAATCGGGTGTCGCGTGCCCCACGATCGCGCCCACGCGCAGACGGGCGTTCGGCCACGGCCGGTCCGACTTGAAGACCAGCGAGTCCGGTCCGTGCACCCCGGCATCGGTGGCGTCCCGGTCGTTGCCATCCTCCACGGGCGGACCGTTTGGATCATGCATGCTTGTGGGCAAGGTTGTGTGTGACCGTATGCACGGAACAATCTATTCGGTTGCGTCGCACCACCATCACATCCAGATGATTTACTCGCAACAACGAACTCACTGATTGTCGCACGTGAAGTTAGGCACAATGCCATCGCTATACTGCCTCATCAACGTACGGGACATTCCCGTCGGATCTGCAGCGTTACGGGCGCCCCGCTCGAAGGCTGGAGCTTCGTTGTCGCCCACCTGAGGGAGGTGGTCTGCCAGCGGCCCCCATAATTCCCGGACACGGGCACGTGCGCCCATCGCCACACCGGTGGTATCCGAAGCCGCGGTCGGATCAAGCTCCGTAAGGTATGCCAAGTAGTATTTCAGCGCGGCTTTCCTAGCCTCAAGCCGCCGATCCGAATCCCCCTCGACTCCGAGGCTGCGTGAAGACGCGAGATAAATCTCCCCAAGCTCATGATATCGCCTGGGGGGCATGCGTGTTCGCGTGATCGCGTCGGCGAGCTGGCGGAAGTCGCTGCATTGGTTGATGTATCCTAAGAGAAACACCAGTTGCGTCGCCGCTGATTCCTGTACTGACGTTTCGGCCCCCGCGGCGATGGCTTTCAGCAAGTAATCCACAGCCTGCGGGGCGCTACGGCGTGAAACGCAAGCCCCTTCTTCTCGAACCGCACATTCGGCGTAGTGTAGTCCGAGCGCCAACAGCTGCTCGGGCGTAAAAAACGCTGTTCCGATGGCGTCGGCCGCCTCCGGCACCCTCCCCAGCAGCACTCCTTCCCGCGAGCGAATCACCAAATTGTCGCCATCGACGTCGATGCTGCGAACCACGTCACGGAGCGCGTCCCTGTCGATGCCTGGAAACGCCTTGACTGTGTCCTCGCCGGTCAACAGCACGGACTCGAACGGTTCACCCAACCGGTCGAAAAGGTATACTTCACTGGAAGGTTCGGGATCGAATCCGGCGTCGAGCTCGCGGCCAAACGACTGGTAGAACAAGAAGAACCCGGCACCAACCATCTCGACCACCAAGACGGCAAAAAGCCGCTTCAGGTACGTCTCCCGCACGTTCAAGATTCCTACGAGCGCGAGGATGGTGACGATCATCGTCAGGACGAAACCGACGACGACCACCCATCCCATCATTTCACCCGGACTCATCTGTGGCTCCTTTGCTACCTTGTACCTCTACTTCCGACACCCGTCCGCCCGCACCCTTGCGCAACCGTTAGCTGGAGCGCATTGCCCGTCCGAACATATTCGTATCGTTCCCGCTCAGGCCCAGAGGAGATCAAGCACCGTACAACACCGGTGTGTCGGTCGCAATCGAATCCGCGTTGATTCGCCAACCTCCGCGACGGCCGAGGCCCCTCTCTCCCACAGCACGGTCATGAGGTCGAGTTCCCGCGCGGTGAACTTGCTCTCAAGAGATCCGTCCTTGCGTCCCGAACCGTCAGCGTCGCCACCCCCAGCGGTCGGCCCGTAGTCGAAGCGGCGGGAAGCCGAGCGCGGCGTCGTTCCCGGAGCGTAGACGTGCCAGGGCGCCGCCGTTGACTAGGGATGGGCTGAATAAGTCACCACCGCCAGATTGATGGATCAGGGGAGTTCCGGCGATTTCGTGCTTGCCACGCCGGAGGACGGTGCGGAGAGGCTCGTATACGATGGCTAAGGCCGCTACCGAGAGGGGTTCGGGCGGGGCGGAGAGGGGCTGGGCGAGTTCTTCGAGCCGGGCCACGGCATGCTGCGGCCCCTGCCCGACGGCGGCGTACTGGTGCTGGATCCGTACATTCGGCGGATTACACATCTGTCGGCGGCATGGGAGCCGGTTCGGTTGACAGACATCGGTGCGAGGTTCGCGACTAACTTCGTGCCGCTGGCTTCCGGTTCGGGGTTCGTGTTGGCGGGCTGGGGTCGCACCGACGACTCGGAGCGCGCCGAGATCACTCAAGCCATCGATCTGGATGGGAACGCGCTCGAGATGATCGCCGCGATACCCAAGGACGATGCGATGCGTCGCTTCTTCCCTTCGCCGCTGGCAACCGGATGAGGACGGAAAGTGTGGCGGGCACTGCCCACGGAGTACGCCGTCGAGGCGTGGGATCCCCAAGATCCGGGCGGCGTCATTCGGTTGGAGGGGCAGCCTGACTGGTTTACGCCAAGCCCGCCGATGGAGGGATATCCGCTGGAGGCTCCGGCACCGTCGGTCATCATCGACTTGAAGCACGCGGACGGACTTCTGTGGATTACGACGACGGTAGCGGACGAGGAGTGGAGGGATGCCGTGGCCGATCCCGTGCCGTTCGTACCGCTGGATTCAAAGAAGATGATGGATGGAGTGATCGAGGTTATCGACGTCCACACGGGTCATCTCGTTGCCCGAACCGTGCATGATGAAGTGCTGTGGTGGACCGGCGACAAATCTCTATTGTACGCGATCCGGGAAGACGGCCTCGTTCCGCGGGCCGTACTCTTTACGCCATCGCTGGCCGGGGAGGCATGCCCCCGCCATTGATTGCCCGTGACACCATCCCACACCGCGTGCGGTCTGGTCCTTCGCCCACACGTCCACGTCGTTGCTCACACCTGGGGTAGTCCAGCTAGATCCAGTCTTTCTTGCGGAAGTCCATCATGACCTCGGCGAGCTTCTCCATGTCCGACGGGAGGCCCATCGAGAGCCGGCTCCAGTCGGTCATCGGCGGGAACGGGCGGCCCACGTTGAACCCGGCCTCGTACATGCGCTCGTTGTAGGTCGCGAGTTCTCCCTTGATCCGGTGCATGATGAAGTTCGTGTGGCTCGGCAGCACCTCGATGTCGAGTTGGCCAAGGGCATCGTACATCATCGCCTTCGCCTCGTCATTCGTCTTCACGCTCTTCGCGAAGAACTCCTCGTCGGCGAGCGAGGCGACGGCCGCCACGCCCGCGACGTGGTTGGGCGCGTTCCGCGTCGCGAACGGGAGGACGCGCTGAACGGTGGCCTCGTGCGCGATCCCGTAGCCGAGCCGAATCCCGGCCATGGCGTACACCTTGGAGAAGGTGCGGGCCACGATCAGGTTCGGATGGCGCTCGATGAGCGGGACGAAGGTCTCGTAGCCGGGATCGTCCGCGAGTTCGAAGTAGGCCTCGTCGACGAGGAAGAGGTGCTGCTCGCTCTCGTCCCGGATCCAGTCCATGATCGGCCCGGTCGAGGTGAGCGTGCCGGTGGGGTTGTTCGGGTTGCAGAAGTAGATCACGCTCGGCGCCGACGACTTGGCGGCCTCTTCGCGCATGCGGTCGATGTCGTGGGCGTAGTCGCTCGTGAGCGGAACCGTGACGTGATCGTAGGCGAACGGCTGCGAGTACCTGGGGACATCCTCGTACGTCGGCTCGGCGTAGATGAGGCGTCCGCCGGGCGCTGCCCACGCCGCCGCGGCGATGCGCAGGATCTCGGTCGAGCCGGAGCCGAAGAAGAGCTGGCCGGGCTTGACGCCGAGGCGCGCGACGAGCGCCTCGCGCACGAGTTCGCCGGTCGCGCCGGGATAGCGGTTCGCCTCGTCGAGTCCGTCGACGATCGCCTGCCGCGCCGATGGAGCGATGCCGAGCGGGTTCTCATTCGAACTCAGCCGGACGGGGCCGTTGTAGTCACGTCCCGGTCGGCGGGGGTTGAAGATGGTGTCGAGGCCGTGCGCCGCCGTAGCGCCCGCGAGGGGTGCGGCAAGGGGTGCGGCGGCGATGCCGGCCACGCCGGCGCCCGTGAGTCCCGTTCGGAGAAACGCCCTTCGCTTCATGTGGCCTCCCTGATGTGTCGAGGACGCCACCGCCGCGAGGCGGCGCGCGTCCATCCTGCGCATGCGATTACGACATGTCCCACAATGACCCCTGGAACATGGCCGTTGTCCCGGAATTCGTCCAGCATGGCGATCCGAAACGCCGGGCGTTTCGCCGCTATCGGCGTCTCCCGGGTTCGCGGCGCTGCGGTGGGTCCGGGGGCCGGTCGGTCGGGCTGGCGGCGGGCGGCGGTTCGCCGAACAGGAGGCGGACGGCAGACCGCGTGCGGCCCGTGAGGGAGTCGAGTGTGACGCGCAACTCTTCCCCGCTCAGTCCTTCCAATTGCCGCTTCAAGTCCTCCGGCAAGCGGTGGAGAAGCTGGACGGTGCGCCGTTCACGCCAGTCGGCGCGTCGGCGTTCGGCCTCCGAGCGGCCCCGCGCCAGGTCGGCGAGGCCGTCCTCGTCGAATTCCGCCGCTTGCACGATGACGTTGAAGGCCTCGCCGTCCACGAGGCCGGCGGCGAATGCACGCCCGAGATCGACCGGATCCACCGTCGCGGGATCCACGTCCTCTGGGTTGAAATCGAACCATGCCTCCCGCCACTCCGGACCGAACTGCCGCCACGACTCGGCCTCCTCGCGCGAGGCCAGTAGCGGGAGCGCGAAGGCGGTGTCGATCTCGGCCGCCCGCTCGTAGTGGGCTTCGGCCTCCTCCAGGTCGCCGGCCCTCGCGAGGGAGTTGCCGCGGTGGAACGCGGCCCACGCCTCCAGGTCCCGCGTCCCCAGGTGGCTGATGCGAGCGACCTCGGCCGGCAGCGGCGCACCCGAGAGATCCGAGAGGTGGGAAGCGAGACGCACGGTCAGCGTGTCCACGAGTTCGAACACGTCGCTGCCCCGGGCGAAGTCGGCCGAGGCGACCGTGCCGTTCTCGAGTTCGATCAGTTGCGCGTCGATGCGCATGTCGTCGGCGGTTCCCGTCACGCTTCCCCACAGCAGCAGCCTGGCGCCGGCCCCGCGCGCGACGGTCAGCGCCAGCGACTCCGGTATTTCGTCTTCCTCGGAGAGCCCGCCTTCGGTGATGAGGTCGTAGAGGCTCTGCCGGCCGACCACGAGCAAATCGGGGAGTTGCGCCAGGTTCGTCGTGAGCAGGTCCGCGAGCCCGGAGCCGAGCCACTCGAGTTCCGGGTCGGGCACGTTGTTGCGGAAGGGCAGGACCGCGAGCGAGTTCCGCCCCAGGTCGGGCGTCGCACCCGCGAAATCCAGCCCGTCCCCGCGGCCGTCCACGCCATCCGCGACGGTGGCTGGCGTTGCCATCTCCGCGCCGCCCCCGGCTCCCGGTTCGGCGGTCGCGATCCGGTAGGTGCCGATCGCGCCCAACGTGACCAGCGTGACCAGGAGCCAGGCTTCCGCCCGGCGGACGCGCTGCGGTCCCCGTTCGCCGTGAAACCAGCCGATGACGAGAAACGCGGGGAAACCCAGGATCGCGAGGAAGACGACGGTGTCGAGGACCTTCCTCGAGAACGCGTAGGTGCCGACGATGAAGTCGGTGATCTCCACGCCGAGCCAGGCCGCGCCCACATACACGAGCGCGATCTGCACCATGCGCCGCTTCCGGATCCTCTCCAGGATCGACGCGCTGTTCCCCTCTCTGTTCGTCATCATCCGCCCGTCCCGGTCTCCGGGGGTCCGCTGGTCCGCCGCTGAAGGCTACCGCGTCGTGCGACACCGCCGGAGCGGCGAACGTTTGCCGCTCCGGCGGGCCACCGGAGCCACGGCCTCCTAACGGTCGTCCTCTCCGTCGGGCTCGTCCCAGAACCCGAAGCCTTCCTTCCGTACGACGTCCAGCGGGATCGTATGGGTTTCGTCGCCGATCGTGATCGCCACGGTGTAGGCGCCGGGATCGGCCAGGCCGCCCCCGCCACCGCCGCCGCCGAAGAAGCGGCGGAAGGTCGACATGCCGCCGCGCTCGCGCACGGCTTCGGCCACTTGCTGGAAGACGGTGCGCATGGCCGCGGGGTCGGCGCCGCTCGCGGCGGCCGCGGCGGCAGCCATGGCCGCGGTGCGGCCCCCTCCCCGGCCTCCGCCCCGCCCCGCCTGTCCAGGCGGCGGATAGCGCTCGGCCGGCCGCTCCTGCCAGTCGTCACCGGCACCGCCTCCTCCTCCTCCTCCGCCGCCGAACATGCGGATGATCGCGCCCTGGTTGCCGCCCTGCATCATCGACAGCACCTGGTCCATCGTCTCCCGCGCGACCCCTTCGTGCTCGACGAGCGAGTCCCCGACCGCCTCGTACATGCGCGCGGTGCGAAGGCTGTCCAGCCGATCCGCCGGCGACGGCTCCCGAGGCGCCGATCGCCGGTTGAACGTCCACCGCACCCGCTGTACGCCGGCGGTGGCCGGGCCGTTCATCGTCTGCACGGTATCCCCCGCGGCGTTGAGGATCGCGATCGAGGCCTGCGGGCGGGCGCTTCCACCCCGCGGCCCGCGAGGCGCCTCCGCGGCTTCCTCTTCTTCGGCTTCTTCCTCGGCTCCTTCCTCGGCCTCTTCAGCCTCTGCTTCTGCCTCCGCTTCCGCTTCTGCCGCGGCCGCCTCGGCCAGCCCTTCCGCGACATCCTCCGGGACGTAGTAGGAGATCTGCGCCCCGTAGTCGCCCGCGTCCGCCTGGAAGTTGCTCTGCGCGACGAATTCGCCGCCGACCGGCGAATCTCCGAACTGGATCGCCGTCTTCGGCTGGAACACCGTCACTGCCTCGGGCAGGCGCCCGCCCTCGAGCTGCTGCAGGAGGGAGATGTCCGCCACGAAAATCGAGCGCCCGTGCGTGCCCGCGATGATCTCGCTCTCCCGCGGATGTATCTTCAGGTCGTGGACCGGCACCGTGGGCAGCCCGTTCATGAAGCGCGTCCAGGACCCGCCCCGGTCCGTGGAGACATAGGCCCCCACGTCCGTCCCCACGAAGAGGAGGTCCGGGTTCACCGGGTCTTCCCGGACCACATGCACGAAGTCCGGCGCGCCGGTCGGGAGGTTCGACGAGATCGAGCGGAAGCTCTCCCCGGCGTCATCCGTGGCGTAGACGTACGGCGTGTAGTCGTCGCGCCGGTGGTTGTCGAAGGTCACGTAGAAGCGGTTCGGATCGTGGCTCGACGGCTCGATCCGGCTCACGTACGTGCCCTCCGGAACGCCCTCGAAGCGATCCGTGAGTTCGATCCACTCCGCCCCCTCCGGCGTCCTCCAGACGCGTCCGTCGTCCGTCCCCGCATAGAGTTCGCCCTCGTTCAGCTTCGACTCGGCGAGCGAGACGATCGTGGCGAAGTTCTCCGCTCCCGTGACGTCCGGGGTGATGCCGCCCGTCGTGTTGTAGGCGATCTCGATCTTCTCCGGATCGGCGTAGGTGAGGTCGTCGGAGATCGGCGTCATCTCATCCGTGTCGTACGTCCACTTCAGGACCCGGTTCGCCCCGATGTACAGCGTCTGCGGATCGTGCGGCGACAGTTCGAGCGGCGTGTTCCAGTTGAAGCGCATGTCGTACAGCGCCGAGTCCTGCGCGACCAGAGCCTGCAGCTCCTCGATCTGCGCCACGTTCGCCGCCGGGGGATTGTCCGGGTCATCGCCCGTCAGGATCGCGACCGAATCGCGCAGCGTCTGCGTGCGCTCGCGCCAGTCGGGCTGCTGCAACTGGTGCCGCTCGCCCGTGCGCGTGTTCCGCCAGTAGATCCGTCCCTGCTGCGATTCCCCGAACACGATGTCCGGGTTCGTCGGGTCCTGTGGCGCGTAGAAGCCGTCGCCGCCCCCGATCGAATACCACATGTGATTGTCGATGGACCCGCCGGCGCGGCTGCTGGGGCCGCACCACGTATAGTTGTCCTGCAGTCCGCCGCAGACGCGATAGGGCGTGTCCATGTTGTAGCTGACCGCATAAAACTGCCCCATCGGGATCCGGTTCGGGAATTCGAAGTTGCCGCCCCGGTCCCACGTGATCGCGATGCCGCCGTCGTTGCCCAGTATGAAGTGGTCCGGATCGGACGAGTCCCACCACAGTGCATGATAGTCCACGTGCACGCCCTGGGCCGGGTTCCCCACCGTGCGGCCCCCGTCCCGCGAGAAAAAGAGAGAAGACCAGTAGATGAAATCGGGATCGTCCGGCGACACCCAGACGCCGGAATAGTAGAAGGGCCGTGAGTTGTTCGAGTTCATGAACTCCCACGACTCGCCGCCGTCCGCGGAGCGGTAGAGTCCCGAGGCGTGGCGGTTGCCATCCTCATCGGCCTCCTCCGGAGCCTCCGCCTCGACCATCGCGTACATGACCTGGGGATAGCTCGGGGCGATGGCGATCTCGAGCCGTCCCAGCATGGTCTCCGGGAGGCCGTTGCCCTCCACCTTCTCCCACGTGTCGCCCGCGTCGGTCGACTTCCAGATCGCGCTGCCGGGGCCGCCGCTCTGCAGGAAGTACGGGCCGCGCACGCGCTCCCAACTCGTGGCCCAGAGGATGTCCGGGTTCCGCGGGTGCATGTCTATGTCGACGAACCCGGCGTCCTCCGACACGAAGTTCACGCGCTCCCAGGTATCGCCGCCGTCCTTTGTGCGATACAGGCCGCGCTCCTCGTTGGCGCCCCAGGGGTGGCCGAGCGCGGCGACGTACACCCAGTCCGCCTTCGTCGGGTGGACGACGATGCGGCCGATCGCCTGTGTCCCCTCGAGCCCCTTCAACTCCCACGTGAGCCCGCCGTCGACGGACTTGTAGATGCCGCCTCCGGGCGAGATCGAGTTGCGCGAGTCCTCCTCGCCGGTTCCCGCCCACACGATGTCGGGGTTGCTCGGCGCGATCGCGAGGTCGCCCATCGAGACGACGCGCTCGTTGTCGAACACGGGCCGGTAGGTCGTCCCGTTGTTCGTCGTCTTCCAGATCCCGCTCGTGGCGCCGGCGATGAAGAAGGTCCCGGTGCCGGGAATCCCTTCGATGTCCGTGACCCGTCCGGCCATGTTCGCCGGACCGATGGAACGCCATGCCATCTCGGCCATGAAGTCTTCATCGGCCACCGCCTCCTGCGCGGCCGTCCGGGCCGGGAGGAGGAGGGAGGTGAGGATGAGAGGTACTGCGACGCGCTTCAGCATGGTTCGGGGCTCCTGGCGATGGTGGCGCTCGGCGCGGCAACACGGTCGAAAGTGAGGGTCACGCCCGACGATACGAAAGACACCCGCGCGTCGTCCGGCGTTTGAGGGCGCGGGCTCAGCGTAGCGGACCGAGGGGTCATGCCGGAGGAGGGACTCGAACCCTCAAGGGATTGCTCCCACCGGATTTTGAGTCCGGCGCGTCTGCCAGTTCCGCCACTCCGGCTCGCGAGCGCGGCCCTCAGATCTACAACAGAGGGCCGCGTGCGGCTATTGCATCTCGTCGAGCGCCTGGTACACCAGCGTGCGCAGCTTCGCGTGATCGTCCACGCCGTCGGTCGGGATAAGCTGCGTGAAGTAGACGACGACGAGATCCTCGGCGGGATCCACCCAGTACGTCGAGTGGTACGCCCCGCCCCACCCGTACTCGCCGACCGAGCCCGGGGTTCCGCGCGCGCCGAGATCGGCCAGCACGCTGAACCCGAGTCCGAAGCCGACCCCGCCGTCCCAGTTGAACCGGCCCCCGACGTGGTTGACCGTCATCAGGTCGACGCTCTTGCTCGACAGGACGCGGGCGCCGTCGAGTTCGCCGCCGTTCAGCATCATCTGCAGGAAGCGGGCGTAGTCGTGGGCCGTGGAAAGGAGCCCCGCGCCGCCGGAAAAGCTGGTTCGCGGGCCGTCGACGTACGCGCCCTGGCCGACCATGCCGCCCGGATCGGGGGCCGGTACGAGTCCGCCCTCGCCGGCCGAATACACCACGCTGAGCCGGTCGCGCTTTTCCTCGGGCAGGTAGAAGTGCGTGTCCACCATGCCCAGCGGCTCGAAGATCCGCGAGCGGAGGAAATCGTCCAGCGGCTCGCCCGACACCTCCTCCACGAGGGCGCCGAGGATGTCCGTGGAATAGCCGTACACAAAACGCTCGCCCGGCTGCGCGTCCATGGGGAGCGCGGCCATGCGCCGCACCGTCTCCCGGATCGGCTCGTCGCGGTGGGCAAAGTACCACCCCTGGATGCCCGCCTCCGCCCACAACTCCGCCCCGGGACCGCCCCCGTAGCCGATCCCGGCCGTGTGCGTGAGCAGATCCCGGATCGTGATCGGCCGGTTCGCGGGCACGATCTCGTATCCGCCCGCTCCGTCGGCGATGGCGACCGTCGTCTCCATGTATTCGGGCAGGTAGCGGCCGAGCGGATCGGAGATGAGAAGGTCGCCCTCCTCCTGCAGGATCATGACGCCGACGCTCACGATGGCCTTGGTCTGCGAGGCGATGCGGAAGATGTCGTCCGCCTCCATCGGATCGCCGGCCGCCACATCGCGGTGGCCGACCGCCTCCAGGTAGGCGACCTCACCCTCGTGCGCGACCAGAGCCACGGCGCCGGCCAGTTCCCCTTCCTCCACGTAGGACGCCAGGGCGCCGCCGAGCCGCTCGAGGCGGCCCGCGTCCGCCTCGGCCGCCGGCGACCCCGGGACGCCCCCCACCGCGAGGGCGCCGCCGACCACCACCACCGGGAGCACGCCCCACAGCAGGCGTTTGGGCATTCTGTTCATCTCTCGTATACTCCTGCCCGCGTTCTAGCTCTAGCGGGTCTCCTATCGGTCATCCGCCAATCGAGTACGTCCAGAAGAAGTCCTCCACCACAAGAAGGTACACCGGGTGAAGACGGAAACCGAGTTCATGCGGGTCGAGGAACTACTCGGCCTCCGAAAAAAGAACATGATGTTTGAGAACACCGAGTACCAGAGAGGGAAGGTCTGGACGCCGGTACAGCAGCAACTACTTATCGACTCCGTTCTCCGCGGGTACTCAATCCCAAGCTTCCATTTGCACTTCATTGAGGACCGGGAGGGGAGCATCATCGCCCAGAGATTTGAGGTCATCGACGGACAACAGCGGCTGCGGGCGCTGTCCCGATTCCGCGAGGGATCCTTCAAGCTCCTCAACCCCACGGCGGAGGATCTGCCACCTGGTGTGCTGTTCACGAACGAGGCCAAGAAGGAACGGTGTGCGTGGGCAGACAAGACGTTCGCCGATCTGGACGAGGGAGATCGTGACCGATTCCTTGGCACCGAGCTCATCGTCGTCAAGGTGACCGACGCGAGTAAGGAGGCTGTGCGTGACCTTTTCATCCGGCAACAAGGAGGCACGCCATTGAAACCGCAGGAGATCCGGGATGCATGGCCCGGTGGAATGACGGAGGTCATCCTGCAGATCGGGGGCAAGCAGGGGCTGGACCGTTGTCCGGGTCACGACTTCTTCCGGGAGCTCGCCCGAAATCCGGGCCGGCCCGAAGGTCGTCAGATGGCTGCGCAGATGCTCTCGTTGCTCGTGGCAAGGCGTGACACCAAGCAGTATCGGGGCATCGCCCGCCGACAGATCGATCAGTTCTACTACGATCATCTGTCGATCACGGACGATGACCCGCATGTGAAACGGTTCCGAAAGATTCTCAACACGCTGGTAGGGAGTCTCTACGGTCACTTCACATTCAGGCTCGTCGCGCACGAGGCCATCTCCCTAATGCTGCTGGTGGACGAATGGCTCGACAATTCCGTGACGGGATGGCAGCAGAACTTGGCCGGTGCGTTCCTTGATTTTCGCGATGCCTTCGCGGTCGCGCGGAAGAAGAAGAGAGAGGGGGACGCTACGGATCCGTACTGGTTGAGCTACGGAGTCCATACGCAGACGGCGAGTGATCAGGGGGAGACAATCCGGGCACGGTATGATTTCTTCCGGGAGAAGATGACGGAGATCGTTGCCCCGGAATCGAAGGATCCACAGCGGACGGCAGATCCTGTCATGAAGGATACGGTCTTCCGAAGCCAAGACGGGAAGTGCGCAGTGTGCGCCGGGCAGCTGCGGCCAGGCCAGATTGAGCTTCATCACATCGATTTGCACTCGCGAGGCGGGAAGACAATCCCTGAAAACCTTGCGGCCGTACATCCGCACTGCCATCCGAAGAGCGAAAAGGAGCTGCGGAACTTCCGGGAGCAGGCATGAGTGCCGAGTTCCGGTGATCGAGGCTCGCCCGAGACGTTTTCCGCGCGAACCGTGCTTGTCCCTACCCGGCCGGAGCGTGACGTGATCGAGAAGAACCGAAGTAAACCAGGATTACAGCAGCCCGACGACGCGCTCACTTGGCTGGAGCGCGCTCTAAAGATGGAGCGTCTGAAATACGCCGCAGTCCCGGTTGAGGGGGATCTGGTGCCGCAGTTCGTGTCCGCCAGCGCTTGGGGTTACGTCACGGCAGCGTACACGCTGATCGACCGCGTGTCCCGGCGGAAGTCGCAGAGGCATGCCTTGGCCGCTTGCTACGGAGCGCGCTCGTCCAGGCATATAAGCGGTTCGGCCTACTGGCGCGCCGCACTACCGTGCTCCAAGCAGTGGAGCGAACTACTTCCTACCGCCTCGAAGGCACCCTCGCTTCATCCGTGAGCACCCACGTACTCCCAATAGGTCTCATGACTCACCAAGGAAGCTACGAAACTCCCGGCATCCTCCATCGAAGCGCTCAAGCCCGGTCCCTCGGCTGATCCTCCCAAGTCGTTGTTCCCGAAGTTCCCGAACGCCGCCGACAACGGATGCAACCGAATCGAGCCATTCCGCTGAACGGTAATCCACTTCCCCATCAAGTACCGTGTATCGTACGCTTCAACTACTCCGCCCTCTAGCGCAAACGTGAAGCAAATCGCCTCCTCGGGCATGTGCTTCTGCCAGAAATCGCGATTCCCCCTTTCTGACGGCAGCGGATCGCTCCAGGGCACGATCTTCGCCTTAAGCCGCAGTTGAATGCTACAGGCTTCGGGACCCACGGCGACCCAGAGAAGATCGGTAGCACCCACGGCCCTGTAGGTGAACGGTGCGTCCAAGATGACTCTGGTCGCGACCTCATCCGAGGAGATGTCACCGAGGATCCCTAACACAACGGCTCGCAGCTCGGCATATACCCGCTCGGCAAGTGGGGCGGAGGACTGGATCTCCTCCTCAAGCGCCGCTTCGGTACGCAAGGCGCTCGCTTCACCACGTATCTTCGCGGCGACCAGTGCTTCCGTATCGACTTGGCCGGCCGAGCCACGACCGCGGCTGGGGAACAGACGTTCCAGGAGTTCGACCAACTCCGTGCCGTCTGCGGGAGCGACAGCCGGATTTGAACAGGCGGCCGTCACCGCTCTGAGGGACAACAACACGTCACTCGGCAATCCGGCAGGGTATTGCACATACTGCCAATGGACGGGACGCTGCCAGTGTCTCTTCGGAGCATCCTCATCCAACATCCAAGTGAGCAATTGACTCAGACTGAAGACGTCCAGCCAGGGCACGACGTCCGAGATCCGGCGTCTCATGACGTCCGGGCTGAATCGTGCGTTGCCCACCGCTTCGTTGACAGGCGTTAGACGCTCGTCGTCCTCGACGTGCGCCACACCAAAATCGATCAGGACGGGCCACGAGTCGGATTCCATCGCCTTGACGACGATGTTCTTCGACTTGATGTCGCGGTGGACGATCCCGTTCGCGTGACAGAGGGAAAGCGCCGATGACAGATCATGCAGTACCGACACGGCGCCAGCGACCAGCGCGGGTGGATCTCCGAACAACTCCGATTTCTTCCGCCGCCACCAGCGGGGGAAGGGGTCGCCGCGCTCGCTGATGTACCAATGGGCATCCGCGCCGGCAGCCCAGTCAAAGAGCGTCACGATGCACCTGTGTTGAACCACTTGTGAGAGCAGCCGGAGCTCTCTCTCGAACCGGCGTATGGCTACGTCGTCGAGCGGAGTCCGCAGCTCTCGATAGACGCCGCGGCGACCGTCTTCGTGCCGGACGGGGACGGTGATGGCTTGGCCACTCTCCGTCCATCGTCCTTCGACGGTCCAGGCGGAGGGAAGATCGGTCGGGCGCTCCGGGCGTTGACGCGTTTCTTCGTGTCTCAAGTTGGTCAGCGTACTACGGGGCGATGGTGTAACGGTGAAGGTGCTTCACGCATGAGAGTACGAAGCGAGAGAACGGATAGCCAGCCAAGCCTGCGGAATGAACCGAGCATGCCAGGGATGGCGGGTATGCCGACGGTGTCTAGTCAGCCGCGACCCGGATTCCTCGTTCCCCCCTCCATCACCATTTCGTTCCAATTCCGCGGAGGCCCCTGCACAATCAGCTTGATAGCCGATGCGCGTGCCACCTCGAAACCCGTGTTGAAGTCCAACTCGTACATCTGGTCCCGCGCGATGGCCACGTCCAGAATCCTGTCGTCGTCCGCGTGGTGGCCGCCGCAAAAATGCTAAGCACAACGGTTACAAACAGATGCCCGTCCGTGTTTAGATGCACGATAATCACCTGACACCCGGCCTCGCCGAGGTCAGGTACCGTGGCCGCGAAACACCTCGACGACCTCTGCGATGATCTGCAACGGCCCATCCTCGGTGCCGGTGAGAACGATCGGCTCGAAACCAGGGTTGGCCGGTTTCAGCAGGATCCTAGTATGCCGCCATGAGTCTCCGTCACCCGTCTTCTCGCTCTCGTATCGCTTGACGGTGTAGCGCTCGCCGCTCTCCGGGTCGGCCGCGTCACGCATCTGCACGAGCACGGTCTTCCCCTGACGCGTGCCCGCGACGGGTGTTGAGAACAGACAATATGAGCCGTCGCGGATGGCAGGCTCCATGGACTTGCCCACCACCTGCGCGACGAACATGCCGCGTCGGAGTCGGCGCTTCGTCTCCACCGCCACCCACTCGAAGTCATCGTCATCGACGTGCTGCGGGTCGCTGAAGGCACCCGCCGCAGCTTTGAGAGGAACGAGCGGCACGCAGGTTACATAGCGGTCTTCCGGAGTAGGCTCGACGATCCGCAGGCGGGGAGGCAGCGCGCCAGACCCCGTAGGCATCGCGCTCCCCTCCTGGTTTCTCCTCAGCCGCCGATAGGCTTCCGATGCCATCCAAGTCGTTACGATCTTCTGGAACGCCGCGTCGTTCATGAACCGGACGAATATCTCTTCGTTCTGGTCCATGCGTTCGACGAACAGGTTCTCCAAGAGATTCTTGAACACCAACTCGAACTTTTCGCCGGGATTCACCGCGGCCGCCTGCCGCAAGCCGTCGTCGGTCATGGCGGCTTCCACGATCTGGTCGAAAAAGAGCTGGTCGGCCTGGTTGAAGTCCGTACCGAAACGGTCGTTGACGATGTCGATGAGCTGCGAGAGCGGCACGGGGTCTGATCGCACCAAGCCACTCCCCACCTCTGCTGGGCCGTCGAGCGGTCGTGCCTCACCGTCTTGAAGCGAGATGGACCCCTCGCTGATCTTCTGCAGTCGGTAGTACTCAAGTCGCACGTCGTCATCGAACTGGTACGCTGGGCCACTCTTGCGACGCGGCAGCTTTGTTGCGAGATGGCGGAGAAACACATACAACCGCTCCAGGTCCGAGTCCTGGTACGGAATGACCTGACTCAGGAACCCGTAGAGGTTCAGAAACGCGTGCAGCTTGCCGCGCCAATGTTCCGCTTCCTCCTCTTCGTCGTCCCGACGAACCTCGAACCGGGATACCGCAGGATCGAGCGCGGCGTTCATCGTTCGGTGATCGAGCGCGCTCTGGCGTCGCTTCGGCGTGAAATAGACGGCGCTGAAGCGCTCGACTTCCTCGTCGAGATAGACGCCGGAGGCATCCAACTCGCTCTTGATCGCGTACATGCGGACGGGATCGACCTCCTCGCCCATTTCGGCACCCTCATAATAAGTCTTGAACGCCTCTCGGATTCCCTCCCGGTCGTTCACGAAATCAAGGACAAACGAATCCTCCTTGAGCGGATGCGTGCGGTTCAGGCGGGAGAGGGTCTGGACAGCTTGAATGCCCGCAAGCCTCTTGTCGACGAACATCGTGTGTAAGAGCGGTTGATCGAAACCGGTTTGATACTTCTCCGCGACGAGTAGCACCTGATACTCTTGCGTTGCGAACTTCTCGGGCAGTTCCTTCTCGGAGATCCCGTCGTTCATGCCCGGTTCGGTGTAGGTCGTATCCGGGAGTTGGTCGTCGGTTACGGTGCCCGAAAAGGCCACCAACGATTTGATGGCGTAGCCCTTCTCGCGAATGTAGCGGTCGAAACCCTGCTTGTAGCGCACGGCCTCCAAGCGCGATCCGGTCACCACCATCGCCTTGGCGCGACCGCCGATCTTGTGTCGCGTCGCGGCCTGGAAGTGCTCGACCATGACCTCAGTCTTCTGCGCGATATTGTGTGGGTGGAGCTTCATGAATCTCGCCAGCGCCAGCGCGGCCTTCTTGCGCTCGACGTTAGGATCGTCCTCGCAGGCCTTGAGCAGCTTGAAGTACGCTCCGTACGTGGTGTAGTGCTTCAACACATCAAGGATGAACTCCTCTTCGATCGCCTGCCGCATGGTATAGCGGTGCGCCGGCCGTCCATCGCGCCCGAACACGGCGAACGTCTTGTGCTTGGGCGTGGCCGTGAAGGCAAAAAAGCTCAGATTCGCCTGCCTGCCGCGCTTAGCCATGCTGCGGAAGAGTTCCGCCATGTCTTCTCGCCCTTCCTCGGCCGCACGCTTCCGGGCTTGTTCGCGAAGCTCCTCTCCGCCAAGCACCTCCTTCAGATCGGTCGCAGTTTCCCCGCCCTGCGAGCTGTGTGCTTCGTCAATGATGACGGCGCAGCGCCGGGTAGGGAGCGTACCCGTACTCGTAGCGCCGCGCTCTTCTGCCATCTTGAGCAGCCGCCGCGTAACGAAGGGGAACTTCTGGAGGGTCGTGATGATCACCGGTACGGCATTCTCGAGCGCCGCGGCAAGCTGCTTCGAACTCTTGTCGATGCGCTGCACGACGCCGCGCTTGTGCTCGAACTGGTAGATGGTGTCCTGAAGCTGCTGATCGAGCACGATCCGGTCCGTGACCACGACGACGCTGTCGAAGACGCGCGCGTTCCTGGCATCGTGCAGGGAAGCAAGCCGGTGGGTCAGCCAACCGATCGTGTTGCTTTTGCCGCTTCCCGCAGAATGTTCGACGAGGTAATTGTTCCCCACGCCTTCGCTGCGGGCGGCGTCCACCAAGACGCGTACGGCCTCCAGCTGGTGGTAGCGCGGGAAGATCATGGTTTCCGTCTTGACCCTCCGCCCGCGGTCGTCTCGCTTCTCGTCGATCTGCAGGTGGATGAAGCGGGCGAGGATGTCGAGCAGGCTGTCACGCTCCAGTACCTCTTCCCACAGGTAGGCCGTGCGGTAGGTCCGACCCTCGGGATCCGGTGGGTTGCCGGCGGCTCCGTCGCATCCCTGGTTGAAGGGAAGGAAGTGCGTCGCCTTGCCCGCAAGGCGCGTCGTCATGAGCACGGACTCGGTGTCTACAGCGAAGTGAACCAGCGCACGCCGCTTGAACTCGAAGATCGGCTCGCGCGGATCCCGACCCTTATACTGCTGGACCGCATCCTCGGCCCACTGGCCAGTGAGGGAGTTCTTTAACTCCACGGTGACGACGGGAATGCCGTTCAGGCTAAGCGTAACATCGACAGACTTTTCCGAGCGTGGCGAGTAGTGAAGCTGCCGCGTGAACCCCAGGCAGTTGGCTGCGTAACGGCTCTCAAGCTCGGGGTTCAGCCCGTGCGCCGCCTTGAAATACGCCACCCGTAGCGTTCGGCCGTAGCACTTGAATCCATGTCGCAGCGTCGCGAGCGAGCCGTGCACATCCATCCATTTGCACAGGTCCCCGAGGACCTGCTCTACCGTTCTGGCGCCCAGAAGCGTCTTGAGCCGCGCCCACTCCGTCCGCTGGGTCTTGGAGATGAAGGCAAGAACCATCTCCGGGAAAATCGCACGCTCTCGATCGAAGCCCTTGCCCGCGACGGACGTGAACCCGTGCCCGAGCAGATCAGCCTCGATGACGGACTCGAAGTCGACCTCAAAGCGCGGAGCCACGCTCATGCCTCCATCCTGGCCAACCTTTGTTCGAGCCACCACACGGCGACCTGGCAGTACTCCGCTAGATCCCCGTCGCCACCAACCTGCCTGTCTCGCTCGCGAATGAATCGATCGCGTGGCACCGGGCCACGGATTTCTGCCTTCGTCTTCTTCCACCAACCAAGAACGCCATCGAGCACCCCCACACGATTGTTCTTGAGCAGAGGAAGATTGAGATTTAACACTTCGTTTAGTTCGTCGTTGAAGGTCACATCATCGGAGCAGATCGAACCATCCACTCGGTACCGGATCCGCGTCTCTACACGATGGGCGGGGTCCGCAGGGTTCCACTGTAGATCGCTATCGCCCTTCTTCGTATCGCAGTGTTGGAGGTGAGTCGGTTGGCCGCCTAGATAACCTATACGCCCCTGACAAGCAGCGAGCAGGTTTCGGTAGTCGAGTTGGCGATCCGGGTAGTTCGACTGGCACCGCCAGTGTTCGATCTTGACGGATTGCCGCGTTGGTCTGATGCGACCCATACAGTAACAACACAGGCCGCGCTGCTCCGCGACAAGCGCCTCTCGCAGGTCCTGCTTCTCTCCGTAGTTGTCGTAGCTGCTGTATGGGCTCTTGCGGTGCAGTGTCAGGCTCTCTGGCTCCCGCCCCTTAGTGATCGCTCTCAATCATCACCCTCCACGAAATCGAGAAGCGTTCTGATTCGAGTCACCTCGGGGTCGTTTTCGCCCAGACGGCCTGCGAGTTTCGCTAGCGATTTCCTGGCCAACTCGTATCGCTGCCCGCCGATTTCACCTGACGTCTTAGCCAGCAATTCCTCAACTTCCTGGTTTCGTGGGGAGGCGTCCATGATCTCTTCAAGCACACGGCTGGAATCCACACCGAAAGCGTGCGTCGGGGAGTAGACTACGCGATCCGTCATGATCTGGATCCGATCATGCGGCACCTCCCCAATTATCTGTGGAGAGTGGGTCGTGGCGATGAACTGGCAGCGCGGGAACGTCTTCTCGAGCTTCCGGACAATCTGTCGCTGCCACTTGGGATGCAGATGAAGCTCCAACTCGTCAATCAGCACGACCGCCTCCGACTCGGCGATCGGGTCCGCCATATCTGGGTTGGCTTGGACGAGACGCCGGGTAAGATCGAGCACCAAGGCCAAGACACCGCGTTCACCCGACGACATGTGCCTCACGGCCAAGCTGCTGCGGTCCCGGTCTATCAGCAGGTCATGCTCCTCCGTGCCGTGCGGCCGTAGATTCGAATACCCTGGGAGAAACCGGGAAACCGCAGTTTCAAAGGCAGCAAGCGCCCGCCCCGCCGAAGCGTGTGTTGGTCGTAAGGCCTCTTGGCTCCGCATCCACGCTGCAAGTTCTCCAAACCGGAACGCGCGCCGCGACAATGCATCTGCGAAAGCCGCTGCCGGTCCACCAGCAGCCGCCCGCTTACTCGGTGCGCGGGCGTGCAGTCTAGACCGGAGCGTCGAAAACAGGACTGCCAACGGCCGTCCCTCGCCTTCCCTTCCGCCCATCCGCATTGGCGATTCTCCCAGAAAACCGGCACGGCCCGGCGTCTCGTGCATCTGCTCTCGGGGCGAACCGGCCTTCTCCGCTCGAATCGCGCTCTCCTCGCGAGGTTTGTGGATCAGATATCGATACTCGGCACCTCCTAAACGCGTGGAGCACTCCACCGTCAACGCGTTTGCCCCAACTCGGATATCGTCAGAAGCGAAGTTCCAAACAGCTGACCGGTGCGTGTTCGCATGCTTTACGACTGCCGAAAGGCTCACTCTTAGCGCGTGCAACACGCTCGTCTTACCCACACCGTTTTCGCCGACAACAAGATTGAATCCCGGCTGGAATCGAAACTCAGCTACTCCGATGGCACGGACGTTTACGAGCGTTAGCAGCGTGACTCTCATGGCGCACCTCCCACAGCGATGCTGCCCGTCACCGCCGCCGCTATGAGAGCCGCCCGACGCTCCCGAAGCAAAGCGATGGCGGCCTTAGCGGCGCCAACAAGCTCATCGATCCTCCTAGTAGCCTCTACCACGTGATCGGTGATCAACTGCTGGACCCTAACGGGTGGGAGAGGCACCTCGATGTCTCGGAAACCTCCCCAATAGAGCCGCAAGCGATCCCAAACGATACCGTGCGACCTCCGTGCGCACTCAGCGCTGAATCTGTCCGTTCGGAAGAGCAAGCCAGCATATTGAGGTAACAACGAACCTGTCGGAGCTGCCACAACATAGTCCGGGCTGACGAGGCCATCTTGCGGGGCGACGCCAACCGCACCCTGCCACATCCGCATCTTGTTGAACACAACGTCGCCCCGCCGGGCAATCTTGTACGTATTGAAGTCAGCGGCCGTAGTCTCGATTCGGTCACCGGAGAACTCACGCACCGATACACCATACTTGATGGAAACTTCCAGCAGCGGAAGGTCCGGATCTCCGCGCTCGTCACGTTCCCGAAACAACCAAGCGATGCGCCGCGTTTCCCAGTTGTCCGGTATCTCACCGATCCATGGCAGCTCCGAATCTCGGAGGGATGCACCCGGATCAAGACCGCGCATGACGGCGTGGCTGATGAGCGTCTGGCGCTTTTCCGCCAAGAGGCTGAGCACCCGCTCCTTCTCGGCGGTCAAGGTGTCCAGCCGTGCCATCTGGCGGTCCAAGTATTCAGCTAGGTGGCCTTGATGCTGATGCCGCGGTACACAGATCGGCATGTCACGGAGGGCCGAAGCGGTGATGGCCGGATAGCTAACGCCAAGCGACCTGATTTCCACCTCAGCCAAGAACGAAGGTTCACGTAGGGCATACTTGACGAAGCTGCTGTCCATGACGCTGGGACGTGGCCGTATCACCGCAAAGCCGGTAGACACGACAAGGTTGTCCGGCGGATTCTGGATAGCTGCAATTGCTTGAAGATAAGTGCGGACACACGATATGATCACGTCGCCATCGCGCACGCGTCGGCGCGCTCGACTTGGAGCCTCTCCGAAGCGGTACGTTGTGATCACGTTTATCTTACCCGAAGAGTCAACATTGCCGATGTCTACATATTTCAGTTCATAATAAGGATCCGTTTCTTCGCCCAAGGTCTCGTCGTTAATTGTTGCGACGTACTTGAGCCGGCGACGTTCAGGTTTTGTTCCGGAAATCACTCCGTCACCTCCCGAAAGAGACGCATGATCCTTTCTTCGGCCTGCTTCAGCTCCGCATCGATCACCTCCAACGGACGTGGCGGCGTGTACTTGTAGAAGTGGCGGTGGAAGTTGATCTCGTACCCCACCCTATCCTTGGTATGGTCCACCCATGCATCGGGCATGTGGGAAATACCTCGCGTTCAAGGTACGCGTCGATGTCGTCCGTAAGGGCCACACTCTCAAAATCCCGCAGGGCGGGATCTGGCTCATATCCGGTAGCGCGCCCACTCCGAGCGACTGGGCGACCTTCAGGGTCGGTGCTAGTGAAAACGCTGCGGAAGATCTTCTTTTCGCGAGCGGTCCAACGGGACTTGCGCGAGTGCAGCAGCGTGCCGATGCGGCCCCACACGGCATTCCAATCGTTCATGGGCTCGCGCCCCAACGCCGTGTCGATAGCTTCTACGTCATCCAGCAGGTACGGACAAGCATCGAGGAAGCGAACTTTCTCGTTTGGAGTCATCTGGTAACGCAGGCGCAGCGGGCGCTCAACGGTCACACGCGTGTAGCCAAAATCGGCGTTGTCGAAGACCTTGGACCTCTCGCCGCCGGCCTCCTGGCCGTATAGCTTCACGATATCGTCGATCTGGCTGCCTGTGAGGTGGCGGCGCTTGTCGCCGAGACTCCTCTTGCTCTCTTCGCTCCCACCTGCAGTCCACATGTCGCGCGCATCCAAGAGTTGAATCTTCCCCCGCCGCCGCTCGGCCTTCCGGTTCGTGACGATCCAGATGTACGTGCCGATACCCGTGTTGTAGAACATCTGTTCGGGCAGGGCGATGATGGCCTCGAGCCAGTCATTCTCGATGATCCACCTGCGGATGTTGCTCTCGCCGGAACCTGCGCCGCCGGTGAAGAGCGGCGAACCACTTAAGACAATGGCGAGCCGTGAGCCATGCTTGTGCTCCGCTGGCCGCACGGGTTCCCGTTTGTCCCACATGTGCAGCAGGAAGAGAAGCGAGCCATCGTTCACGCGTGGCAGCCCTGCACCGAAGCGTCCCTCGAACCCCTGCTTGTCGTGCTCCTGTTTCACCTTTCTCCGTTGCTTTTTCCAATCCACGCCAAACGGCGGGTTCGTGAGGAAGTAGTCGTAGGTCTCATCGCCGAACTGGTCGTCGGTAAGGCAGTCGCCGAACTGGACGCTGTCGTCGGTTCCGTTGTGATCAACATCCTTCATCAGCATGTCGGATGCGGCGGTGGCGAAGGCGCGCCGATTGTAGTCCTGTCCGTAGACGAAGAGCTTCGCGGCGGGGTGGTGGTCGCGCAGATAGTTCTGCGCCTCCGCCATCATTCCTCCGGTGCCGCAGGCGGGGTCGAGCAGCTTGCGAACGGTGCCCGGGGTCGCAAGCAGCTCGTCGTCTTCGATGAACAGGATGTTCACCATTAGCCTGATGACCTCGCGCGGCGTGAAATGATCGCCCGCAGTCTCGTTAGCCAGTTCGTTGAAGCGCCGGATCAGGTTTTCGAAGACGAGTCCCATCTGCTCATTGGGAACGGCGTTCGGATGCAGGTCGACATCGCAGAACTTCGAGACGATGAGATAGAGGATGTTCGACTCGCGCATGCGGTCGATCTCGTTCTCGAACTCAAAAAACTCGAAGATCTCGCGTACGTTTCGCGAGAAACCCTGGATGTAGCTCGCGACGTGGTCGTGGACGTTGTCCGGGTCGCCCTTGAGCTTCTCGAAGTCGAGATCGGAATGGTTGTGGAACCGCTCCCCGGCGATACGGTTCAGCCGGCGGTCTAACGCGTCGCCCTTGATCTTGCTCCCCCGGAGCCGCCGGTATTCGGCCAACACCGCGGGTTTCGTTGGAGCGAGTACGCAGTCGAAGCGACGCAGCACGGTCATAGGCAGCATGACGCGCTCGTACTGCGGCGGCCGGTAGGGGCCCCGCAGCAGGTCCGCAATCTGCCAGATCAGGCTTGAGAAGTATGTGTGGTCAGGCATCCGTAACGTGTCGGTGTCTCCAGAACGCCGGTGAACGCAAGCGAACGAAAGATAACGGACATCCGCCTCCGGGGCTCAGTCGAGTGCCGGGTGGCGCGTGTGCCAGTCCGTCGCCGCCTGGAAGGCGTGCGCGACGCTGAGAATCCTGTCGTCGGCGAACAGGTCGCCGATCAGGGTCGTCGTCAGGGGTTGTTCCGCCTCCTCGCCCTCGGGCCCGAGCGGGCCGAAGCCGTACTGGACGACCGCCGCGGGGTGTCCCGTCTCGTTCGTGAGTCCCACCTCCCCCGACCCGGTGGCGAACATGTCGAAGCCCTCCATCGCCTCGGCCATGCGCTTCATCACGATGTGGCGCCGCCGCTGCGCGTGCACGTAGTCCATCGCCAGACCCTCACGCCCCCGCCGGAAGCGCGTGAAGTCACGCTCCTCCGCCTCGCTGAGCCCCTCCGGCACCGGGGGCAGTTCCCCGCCCGGGGCCACGTGGAAGTCGAAGGCCGACGACGACTCGGCGCCCAGCGCACTCGCCGACTGGGCGGGCAGTTCGCGCATGAGCCGCGGCCGCGCCCCGAGCTCCTCCAGCTTCTCGATGAAGGAGTGCGGCGCGTCCTCCGTGTACCCGATCGAGAGCGCGCCCAGGTCCGGGTTCCGCTCGAAACGGAACGGCGTCGTGAGGGAGGCGGGGTCCTTCTCGTCCGCGCCGTGGATCTCGTTGAACACGAGCGCGCAGTCCTCGATCGTGCGGCACATGGGGCCCGTCTTGTCCATGCTCCACGAGAGCACCATGCCCCCGTAGCGGCTCACGCGCCCGAAGGTGGGACGGAGGGCGCTCAGCCCATTGCGGCGGCTCGGGGAGACGATGGAACCGCGCGTCTCGGTCCCGATCGAGAACGCGACGCAGCCCGCCGCCGTCGCCGACCCCGGCCCGGCCGAAGACCCGCTCGAACCCCACGCCAGGTTCCACGGATTCAGCGTCCGGCCGCGGTACCAGCGGTCGCCCCGCGCGAACTCTCCCGTCGCGAGCTTGGCGATGAGCACCGCGCCCGCGGCGTTCAACCGGCGCACGACCTCCGCATCCTCCTCGATCATCTGCGTCTGGAAGGCCGCCGAGCCCCATGTCGTCCGCGCCCCGACAGTCGAGAAGAGGTCCTTCACGCCGTAGGGGATCCCGTGCAGGGGGCCGCGCCACTCGCCCGCGCGGATCTCGGCTTCCGCCTGCTCCGCCTCTTCCCTGCCCCGGTCCTCGAGGATCGTCACCGCGCACAGCAGCACGGGGTCGTACCGCTTCATGCGCTCCATGTAGATGTCGAACAGTTCCGTCGGCGAGACCCGGCGCTCCTTCACGAGAGCCGACAGCCGGTGCACCGGGAGGAAGGCGATCTCCTCCTCCGTCGAGGGTACGGGTCCCTCCCAAGGTTCGACATCGATCGATGTCTTCTCGAAAGGATTCATCCCGGCGCGCCAGTACTTCTCCAGCAGCGCGCCCGTTCCGCCCGGATACGCCTGGAACTGGAGGGCCGGCGGCTCCCCGTTGCCGAGGGGGATGACCTCCTCCTGAGCGGCTTCACGCAGTTCCCGCAGCCCCGTCGCGCCGGGGGCGGGGGAGGTCCGTGTGGGATCGGCGACGAGCGTCCGGGGATTCAGAGCCCCCGCCGCGGTCGCCGCCGCCGCGGCCTTCAGAAAGCCTCGTCGCCGCATCCCGCCCTCCGCCCCCGCGCCTTTCCTTCCGGTCCTTCCGAAGTCGTCCGACACGCTCGCCTCCTGGCCGGGTTCACGTCAGAGGATCACACTGCGGGGTGATTCACGGGCCGACAAGCCATACCCACACCTCCCGAGTCCGTAACGCCTGGCCATTACGGGCCGCTCCCGCGAAACTCCGACCGTCGTTCTCCCGTCAGCACCGTATCCGTCCACGTCACATGTTGCATCGCGGGCGGATACCGGCCCGAACCTTCACCCGAGATCCAGGAGACCTGGCATGGACTTGGACCTGGTCGTCGTCTTCGCGTTCGTCTCCACGATCGTGCTGATCATCACCGGGGGCATCGTACTCTTCCCGATCTCTCGCAAGCTGGGCTACTTCCTCGAACAGGCCACGCGAGAGCGGGCGGACCGGCTCGCCAGCGGGGTGAAGGGGGCCTTGCCGGGTGCGGCGGCGAACGACCGTCTCCTCCAGACGCTTTCCGACCTGCAGGACCAGGTGGGACAGATTGCCGAGCGACAGGCGTTCACCGAACAACTCCTCGAGCACCGTCAGGGAGACCCCGAGGGCACTTCGGGCCGCATGGGGGAGTAATCCCGCGACGCACGATCGCTTGTGACAGCCACGCCCTTGCCTGGACGGCAGCGGGATGGAGGACGAAATCCGTGAATCTGGAAGCAGAAACCCTGACCTTCGTGCGAGATTCGGAGCCGGCGGACGGCGACACCACCCGTGCCGCGATCGAGACGGAACCGGTCTTGCCCGTGTCCATCGACGACATCTTCACGCCGCACGACTTCGGGCCATGGCCCGAAGGATTCCGATGCAGCCGTGAGGAGATCTACGGCAACGACGGGCGATAGAACTCACTCTTGTTCATAGACACCAACGTGCTCGTCGCCGTCCGCGTGCCGGAAGCGCCCCAATTCGATGTCGCCCGCACCGCGATCACCAGAGCGTTCGCCAGCGGCGAGCGGCTCCGGATCAGCCGTCAGGTGGTCCGCGAATACCTGGCAGCCGTGACTCGACCGCAGAACTGGTCCTCGCCCCTCGATATGGCGGTGGCTTTGCGCGACGCGGAGCGGATGTTGCAACAGTTCGAGATCCTCGAAGATGGTCCGCGAGTCATGGCTCTTCTGGAGGAGCTGTGCCGTGAGGTGTCCCTGGCCGGCAAGCAGGTCCATGACGCCAACATCGCGGCGACCATGCTGGCCTATGGGGAGCGGAGGCTCCTCACGCTGAACGAAAGGGACTTTCGACACTTCGGCGACCAGCTGGAACTCGTTCCCGTCGTGGAGTGAAGCCGGGGCGCGCGCGACCACTTCGGTACTACCGCTTCATCCCTACGTCGTCCCTGCCACAGGAGGGTGATCCGCCGCCCCGGCTTCAGTGCTCCCGTCATACCCGACCCCGCGGAACGGTCGAAAGTTCCGCGGTTCCGCAACACTGAGACGCGACAGGTTGGAGAATCGTTGCTTTGCGTCAGGCCCGGCGGCGAGGCCGAGGCCGCGGGTGCTAGCCGGGGAGGTTGAAGAAGGCGAACCCGAGCACGACGTACACGGCGAGGAGGAGCACGCCCTCCATCCAGTGCGTCTGGCCGTCATCGGCGATCTGTCCAACCACGAGGACGGAGACCGCGACGGCCACGACTTCGAGCGGGGAGAAGACGAGGTCCATCGGCGCCGGCCCGATCGCGTAGGAAAGGAAGACGAGGAGCGGAGCGATGAAGAGGGCGATCTGGAGGGACGACCCCACCGCGATCTGAATCGACAGGTCCATCTTGTTCCGAAGCGCGACGAGCACCGCGGTCGAGTGTTCCGCCGCGTTGCCGACGAGGGCGACGACGATCACGCCGACGAAGACCTCGGTCATCCCCAGGGCGTGGGCCGCCTCCTCCGCCCCGCCGACGAGGATCTCGCTCATCCAGCCCACGAGGGCGGCCGCCCCGACGAGGACCGCGAACGACTTGCGCTTCGACCACGCGGCCGCCGCGTGCGTCTCGCCGTCGGCGTGCGCCGTCCCCTGGTAGAGTTCCGCGTGCGTCCGCAGCGCGAAGACGAGCGAGAGGACGTAGCAGACGATGAGGACGACGGAGATCTCGAGGCTCAGCGAGCCCGATCCGGCTCCCGCCCCCGTCGCCGCTGCCGCGCCCGCTGCCGCCCCCGATTCCGCCCCGTCCCGGAGAAAGTGAAGCAGCGACGGAATGACGAGTCCGACCGCGCTCAGGAGAAGGAGCGTGGAGCCCAGCTTGGCCGCCGTCCGGTTGAAGACCTGCTTGCGGAATTTCAGGCCGCCGAGCAGCGCGCTCAGCCCGAAGATGAGGAGGATGTTCCCGATGATCGAGCCCGTGAGCGACGCCTTCACCAGGTCGTACAGGCCCGCCCTGAGGGCGAAGATCGCGATGATGAGTTCCGCGGCGTTCCCGAACGTCGCGTTCAGCAGCCCTCCGAGACCGGCACCCACGTGCTCGGCAAGCATCTCGGTGGATTTCCCCATGATCCCGGCGAGGGGAACGATCGCGACCGCGGAGGTAAGAAAGAGCGTGGTCCCCGACGCGTGGAAGACGTACTCGAGAACGAGCGTGATGGGAACGAAGACCAAAAGGAGCAGGAGAGCCTGGTCCGCTTTCAGCTTGAGAGCCAACCCATTCTCCTCCCGTTCTCGCCGGAGAGCATGGCAGCCGGCAAAGCCGCCAGGAAAAAGGCGCCGTCCGGATTCGAACCGGAGTAGGGGGCTTTGCAGGCCCCTGCCTAACCACTCGGCCACGGCGCCGGAGTTCGCACAGCCTAATGGAGCGACCACATGGGGGAAAGTGAAGGTTCTCCATCGCGCCCCGGACTGCTATACTCGCGCGATGCTCCCGCAGATCCGACGCGCCCTTCCGGTCCTTCTCGCCCTCGTCGCCACGGCCATGGCTCCCGTCCATCTGGCCGGGCAGTTCAGCGACGCGCGACTGCCGCGGAAGGGGAATCTGTGGCTCACCGTTCAGCCGACCCTGCTGAACTGGTCCGAGCAGTTCGCCCTCGACTCAAGCGCGGGGATCGTCGACGGCGAGCGCGAGCCGCTTGCCGCCCACTTCGACGGTCCGCTCGCCCGCCGCATGTTCCCTCCCCCCTTCGCTCTCATCCAGGGACTCAACGACGATGCGGAGGCGCTCGGTTTCGACCCCGTGACCGAGGACGACTTCTCGTTCGGCGGGCTGGGCTTTTCCGCGATGCGGGCGCAGGTGCGCCGGCTCGGGCTCGGCGTCGAGGTGGGTGTCCTCGACTGGGTCAGCGTGGGAGCCCGGGTTCCCTTCACTCTCACGGACATGACCGTGGGCTTCGCCTTCGATTCCACCGCGACGGTGACCGGTAACGGCGCGGCCTTCGAGTCCGGTGCGCCCTTTGTCCTGGATTCGCGGTCGGCGCTCGACGGTCTCGGTTCGCTGATCGACGGCGGCTCTCTGACGGGGACCGCCCTCGATGAAGCGATCGCGCTCCGGGAGGCGACGCGGAACTTCATCAACACGCTGCGGCAGCGGGCCGCAGCCGGAAGCCTGATTCCCACCGCTTCCAGCGTGGCGGGGACCCAGATGGCGCGGCGATTCTCGGACTTCGCGGCGGCGTTCGACGCCCTCGGCCTGGCTCTGCCGGAGCTTTCCCTGCCCGAGTTCGCGACCGAGGACGACTTCAACACGTTGTTCCTGAGTCAGGGCCTCGCCGATCGACTGCCGCGAGACAGCAGAAACGAACTCGATCTGGGAGAGGTCGAAGTCTTCGTGCGCGTGAACCTGATCGACGGCATCACGCGCCGAACGCCGATCCCGGGGCCGGCCGGGGGTGCGGAAGCGGGGTCCGATCCCGGCGCGGCTTCGGAACGCGGCATTCGGTTCCGCACGAGCGTGGGCGGACTCGCCCGACTCCCTATCCGAAACCGCAACCTCACGATCTTCGGAGACCCGTCGAACTCGTCGGACCTGCCGATCGGGGACGGCCAAACCGACATCGAACTGGCGCTGTACCAGGACATCGCCCTCGGGAGCCTCTTAATGATCCGCGCTTCCGCCCGCTACGGGCTGCAGCGCCCCGACGAGGCGGTGATCCGCTTCAACCCTCCGGATCGCCCCTACGGCCAGGAAGACCTGGTAGCGCTGATGCGGCGCGATCTGGGAGACTACCTCGCGGTTCTGGTTCGCCCTTCCCTTCGCTTCAACGCCGCCCTCAGCGTGGGGATCGAGTACGACTACTTCCGGCTGCAGGCGCCGACCTACCAGTTCGTCGGGCCGATCGAGGGGCTGGACCCGAACACGGTAGCGGCGGAGGGAGCGCAAACCCGCCATCGGCTGGGAATCGGGTTCCTCATCGACCTGTCCGAAGCGGGGGGCGTCGAGGAACTGCATGAGGGGGCAAAACCTGTGCGCGGAGCATGGCAGTTCGGCATCTCGTTGCGCCGCGCGATCTCGGGCTCCGGGGGGCGAACGCCGGCCTCATTCCGCTACGGGGCCGAACTCCGCTTCCCGATCAACATCTTCTAGCCAGCACCTTCCCGCCATCCCGGTCGGGCAGGGCCCGGGCCGGGCTGCCGTCACAACTGGCCCGCGAGCAACTCCTCCGCATGGGCGCGTGAGGCGCGGCTGGCGGGGTCGCCTCCGAGCATGCGGGCGACTTCGTGGACGCGTTCCCCGCCGGTGAGCACCCGGACCGACGTCCGCGCGCTGTCGGCTTCCGTGACCTTGCCGATGGAGTAGTGGGCATCGGCGCGCGCCGCGATCTGCGCGAGGTGCGTGACGACGAGCACCTGGTGCGCGGCCGAAAGCCGCACGAGCCGGGCCGCCACGCGGTGCGCCACCTCGCCCCCGATCCCCGCATCGATCTCGTCGAACACGAGCACCGGCAAGTCGTCCACTTCGATGAGGGCGGTCTCGAGCGCGAGCATGAGGCGGCTCATCTCGCCCCCGGAGGCGACGCGCCGCAGCGGCGCCGGAGGGAAACCCGGATTCAGGGAGACGAGAAACTCCACCCGTTCGGCGCCGGTCCCCCTGATCTCGCCATAGGCGTCGAGCCTGATCTCGAGTCGGCCCCCCCGGAGCCCGAGTTCCGGGAGCGCGGCCGTCACCGCTTCGGCGAGCGCGCGGGCCGATTCGCGGCGCCGTTCGGAGAGTTCGGACGCCAGCGCGGCCAGTTCGACGGACGCGGCCTCCCGCACCGCTTCGAGGCGCTCGATCTCATCATCGGCTCCCCGCACGGTCTCCAACTCACGCCGGGCTTCCTCGCCCGCGCCAATCACCTCTTCCAGCGTGCCGCCGTACTTGCGCTTGAGCCGGTAGAGGAGATCCTGCCGGACGCGGATCTCGTCGAGCCGTCGAGGGTCGTGCTCGATCGAGTCCCGGTACGGAGCCAGGTTCCGCCCGAGTTCCTCGACGTTGCGGAGCGCGGCCTCGATCAGGTCGCGGAAGGGACCCGCCTCGCGGTCGATCGCGACGAGCGCCTCGAGCCGGGCCGCGAACTCGCCCAACTGGTCGACGATCGACCCCTCGCCTTCGTACAGCCCGTGGTGGAGCGAACCCGAGAGTTCGATCAACCCTTCGGAATGCGAGAGGCGGCGGGCTTCCGATTCGAGCGCCTCATCTTCGTGCGGATCGAGCCCGGCCCCGGCGATCTCGTCCCGCTTGAAGCGCAGGTAGTCCGCGCGTTCACGCCCCTCGCGCGCGGCGCGGCGCGTGTCCTCGAGGCGTCCCTCGATGGCCCGCAAACCTCCGTAGGCGGCCACCGTCTGCTCGGCCAGCGCCTCGTGCCGGCCATGGGCGTCCAGAATTCGCCGCTGCCACGCGCGGTCCAGGAGCCGCTGGTGATCGTGCTGTCCGTGGAGGTCGAGAAGCCGAACCCCGAACTCACGCAGCCTTCCTGTGGTGGACGGTGAGCCGTTGACCCATGCCCGATGCCGCCCCTCGCGACGCAACTCGCGAGACAGAATGAGCCAGCCATCTTCCCGGTCAACACCTGCGTCCTCGCACAGCGCCCGCAGTCCGTCGACGTCCTCGATCTCGAAGCGGCCCTCGATGCGGGCGGTTCCGGCTCCCGCCCGGATCATGTCCTGGGACGGTCGCCCCCCGACGAGGAGCGCGAGCGCTTCGACGAGGATGGATTTCCCCGCCCCGGTCTCGCCACTGAGCACGCTGAGGCCCGGTCCGAATTCAAGCGTGGCTTCCTCGACGACGGCGAAGTTCCGAACCCGAAGCTCCCTCAACACCCTGCTATTCCTCTTCCTCCCCGGACGGGGGCGTTGGGTGTTGGCGGACATCGCCCCACCGCAGCTTCCGCCTGAGTACGGTGAAGAACGAATGGCAGGGCAGCCGGACCAGACCCACGGCGTGCCGCGAGCGGGAGACTTCCACGCAGTCCCCGACCGAAAGAAGACAACCCGGCTGTCCGTCGACGGTCAGTTGCAGGTCGTGGTCGCCCGAGAGGAGTTCGACGGAGATCCTCGTGTCTCCCGAAAACACGACCGGGCGCACGGCGAGCGTGTGCGGCGAAATCGGCGTCGCGACGATGCCATCCATCGTCGGGGAGACGATGGGGCCGCCCGCGGAGAGGCTGTAGGCGGTCGAGCCCGTGGCTGTGGCGAGGATGATGCCATCCGCGCTGTAGTGTCCCACTTCATCGTCGTCGGCCAGCACGCGCAGCCCGATCAGGCGGGCGAAGCCGCTCTTGTGAATGACCGCGTCGTTGATCGCGTAGAAGCTCCGCTCGTCCGGCCCGTTGGATCCGTTCGGAACCACCCGGATGCGGAGGGCGATCCGCTTCTCGAGCGCGTAGTCCCCGCTCGCCACCATCGACATCGCCGCCTCGAGTTCATCCTCCGACACCATCGTGAGAAACCCCAGCCGGCCCAGGTTGCAACCCAGCACGGGAATCCCGCGGGGCGCCGCCAGACGAGCCGCCCGCAGCAACGTCCCATCCCCGCCGAGGACCAGCACGAGTGCGACCTCGCCTTCAATCTCCTCCAGCGAGGCGGAGTCGCGTCCGGCCTTCAGCGCGAGCGACCGCTCGAAGACGAGAGAGACGCCGAGTTCGTCCGCTCTCCGCTCGACGCGGTGGAGGAGCGGCTCCAGTTCCGGGTGATCGGCGTTGCCGATGATGAAGAACGTCACCGGCCGCTCAACGGTCGCGGTCGAGGACGAGGCGTCCGATTTCGCGCAGCCGGCCCGGTTCGGCGAGCGGAGCGATCTCGCCGAGCGCCTCCCGGCCGAACTGTTCCGCGCGTGCTCTTGCACCCTCCAGGCCGAGGATCGATGGCGTCGTCGCCTTTCCCAGGGCTTCATCCCGTCCGCCGATCTTCCCCATGCGGCTCGAGGAGCCCGTCACGTCGAGGATATCGTCCACCGTCTGGAATGCGAGCCCGATCGCGATCCCGAAGCGGGTCAGTCGATCGACGGTCTCCTCGGGCGCGCGGGCCGCGACGCCGCCCATGGTGCAGCAGGCCGCGATGAGGCGAGCCGTCTTGCCGAGATGGATCCGCGCGAGCGCTTCGAAGCTCACGCGCTTCTTCTCGGCGAGGAGGTCGAGGAGTTGGCCTCCGACCATTCCGTCGCTGCCGGCCGCCGCGGTGAGAATCCCGATGAGTCGGCCCGCAACGGGGTCCGGCAGCCCCAGACCCGCAGCCCCTTCGGCTACGGCACGGATCGCGAGCGGAAGCAGCGCCGCTCCCGTCATGACCGCGGCGCGCTCCCCATACCGGACATGCACCGTCGGCCGCCCCCGGCGAAGGTCGTCGTCATCCATGCACGGGAGATCGTCGTGGACCAGGGAATACGTGTGGACGAGTTCGGGCCCCAGCGCCGTGCGATGGAGCGCGGAGGCGCCGTTCGCCGCGATCGGCCCCCTGACGCCGCCTGCGGCTTCCCAGGCCCCGACGAACAGGAGGGGCCGGATCCTCTTCCCCTTTGCGAGGACGGCGTACCGAATGGGTTCCGCGATCGGGCCCGTCCCCTGCAACGTCTCGGACAGCCAGCCCTCCAGCTCCGCGTCGATGGCGGCGCGCAGCTCATCGAGCGTCGGGGTCACGGTTCGCCGTCCGACTGGTCCTCTGGCTTGCCGCCCGAGTTTTCCACCCCTTCCAACGGCGTCGCTTCCAGCTTTCCCGTGGACGACGCGATGAGTGCCTCGACCCGGCCGCTCGCCGTCTCGAGCCAGTGCCGAGCCTTGCCGAGACGCTCGATCCCCTGCTCGAAGAGCGCGACCGCCTCGTCCAGGCCGACGCCCTCCCGGTCGAGGCGTGCGACGATCCGTTCCAGCTCCCGCATCGCCTCCTCGAATTCGAACTCCGTCGAAGGCTCGCTCACGGGCCCCGCTCCACTGCGTCCGGTTGCCCTGCGTCCGGCTGTACGGCGGCGGGTTCCACCGCGTCACGTTCCACGGCGTCCGCCGTCGCCGCGACCTGCCCTCCCTCGACCCGCAGGCGGAAGCGCTGTCTCGGCGTGAAGTCGTCGATCCGCGTGAGCCGGCGTCCTTCGAGGTCGGTCGCGACGGCGTAGCCGCGAGCCACCGTCTCGAGCGGGCTCAGCGCGTCGAGCGCGGCGGCCAGTCCGGCGAGCCGCGTGCGCGAGCGGGCCAGAACGCGCTCCATTCCCGCCGGGAGGCGGGCCGCCATGGTGGCGAGGCGCAGCTTCGCGACATCGCGCGCGTGTCCCGCGGAAACGGGCAGGCGTTGCGCCACCGCTTCCACGCGATCGCTCCCGCGCGTGATGAGCCGGCGCAACCCGCGAGCCAGACCTCTTCCCGCCGTGTCGAGCGAGACGCGGACGCTGCGGACATCCGGCACGGCGAGTTCCGCCGCCGCGGACGGCGTCGGCGCCCGAACGTCGGCAACCAACTCGCACAGCGTCACGTCGACTTCATGCCCGATGGCGCAGATCACGGGGACCGGGCTCGACGCCACCGCTCGAACCGCCATCTCCTCGTTGAAGCACCACAGATCCTCCATGGACCCACCGCCCCGGCTGAGGATGATCGCGTCGAGTTTCCGGTCCGGACTGCCCGCGCCCCAATCCGCGAGGCGCTGGAGGGCCGCCCTCACTTCGCCGGCCGCGCCTTCGCCCTGCACGCGGCAGTGGCTAACCACGATCCCGACCCAGGGGGCCCGCCGCTTGAGCACCGTGATGATGTCGTGAAGGGCCGCGCCCTTGCGCGACGTGACGACGCCCACGCGGCGCGGGAACGCGGGCAACGCGCGCTTGCGCTCCGGGTCCAGCATGCCCTCCGCCGCCAGCTCCCGGCGGAGCCGCTCGAAGGCGATCCTCCACAGCCCCTCGCCCGCCGCTTCAATGGCGCGCACGCGCAACTGGAACCGTCCCTGCCGGGCGTAGAGGGTCGGACGGCCGTGGACGAAGACTTCCATGCCGTCCTCCGGATCCGCCGGCAGGCGCCATGCATCTCCCCGGAAGAACACACACGCGACGCTGGCGTCCCGCTCCTGGTCCCGAAGCGAAAAATAGCGGTGCCCGGCGGAGGAACGGGTCCAGTTCGTCACTTCGCCGCGGACCCACAGGTCGCCGAACCGCTTCTCCAGCGTGCCGCGCGCCGCTGCGTTCAGATCGGACACGGTGATCGCGCCCTCCGGGGAGCGGCCATCGCGGACCTCCGCAGCGCCGAACAGCGAGGCCTGACGCGTCACGTTCAACCCGACGCCGCCACCGCCCCCGCCGCCACGAGGCTGGCGGTCCGCTCCGCCGAAGTCACCGTGTTCCGGAGCAGCATGGCGATCGTCATGGGCCCCACGCCGCCCGGAACCGGAGTGATCCAGCTTGCCCGCTCCACCGCCTCGTCGAACGCCACATCGCCCACGAGCCGGTAGCCGCGCTCGGTCGTCGGATCCTCGACCCGGTTCACTCCCACGTCGATCACCACGGCCCCCTCGCGCACCATGTCGCCGCGAACGATGCCGGGGACGCCGACGGCGACGATGAGGATCTCGCCCTGGCGCGTCACGGCGCCGAGGTCCGCCGTCCGGCTGTGGGCCACCGTCACGGTGGCGTTCGCCCCGGGTTCCTTCTGGAGCATGATCTGCGACATCGGCATGCCGACGATGTTCGAGCGGCCGACGATGACGACGTGCGCGCCGGAGGTCTCGACGCCCGTCCTCCGGATGAGTTCCTGCACGCCGGCGGGCGTGGCGGGCCGGAACGCGTTCGCGTCCCCCTGGGACATGCGGCCCTGGTTCACGGGGTGGAATCCGTCGACATCCTTGGCCGGATCGATCCTCTCCGTCACCTCGCGCTCATCGAGGTGTCGAGGCAGGGGGAGCTGTACGAGAATCCCGTGGATGGCCGGATCGGCGTTCAGCTCATCGACGATGCCGAGGAGTTCCTCGCGGCCGATGTCGGCGGGCGGCGTGATGTCGCGGGCATGGATTCCGGCCTCGTCACAGGCCCGCGTCTTCATCCGCACGTAAACGTGCGAGGCGGGATCATCGCCGACGAGGACGACGCCGAGGCCGGGCCGGATCCCCCGCTCGGCAAGGCGCCGCGTCCGTTCCGCCACTTCCGCCCGGATCTCGGCCGCGATCCGCTTCCCATCGATGAGCTGTGCCGTCATCCGTTTCTCTCCGTTCTACGCATGGTGCTACGCATGGTGCTACGCATGGTGCTACGCATGGTGGTACGCGTGGTTGTCAGCGTGCGAAATCCACGGTTCGGGACTCGCGCACGACGACGACCTTGATCTGGCCCGGATACTGCAACTCGTTCTCGATGCGGCGGGCCGTCCGTTCCGACAGCCGCGCCATCTCTTCGTCCGAGATCTTGTCGGGCGTCACCATGATCCGGATCTCCCGCCCTGCCTGGATCGCATAGACCTTCTCGACCCCATCCCAGGAACTCGCGATCTCCTCCAATTTCTCCAGTCGCTTCACGTAGTGCTCAAACGACTCCCGCCGCGCCCCGGGACGGGCGCCCGAGATCGCGTCCGCCGCGGTCACGAGGAAGGTTTCCGGATAACGGGCGGGTTCTTCGCCATGGTGCGCGCGGATCGCGTTCAGCACACCGTCCTTCTCTCCACATTTTTTGCACAGATCGTAACCGATCTCGACGTGGCTCCCCTCTTTCTCGTGCGTGAGTCCCTTGCCGATGTCGTGCAGCAGACCCATCCGCTTCACCAACTGCGCATCGAGCGACAACTCCGCCGCCATCGTCGCTCCGATGAGCGCGACCTCGTGCGCGTGCTGCAACTGATTCTGCCCGTAGCTGGTCCGGAAGCGGAGGACACCGAGGACTTCGCGGAGTTTCGGGTGCAGGTCGTGGATGCCGAGTTCGTACAGAACCTCGTCAGCGGCCTGTCGCATCGTGGCCTGAACGTCTTCCCGTGCCTTCTCCACGACCTCCTCGATGCGGCCCGGGTGGATCCGGCCATCGCCGACGAGGCGATCCATGGCCAGCCGGGCGACTTCGCGCCGGACGGGATCGAAGCAGGAGAGGATCACGGCCTCGGGCGTATCATCCACGACCACGTCGACGCCGGTGGCCGCCTCGAAGGATCGGATGTTCCGGCCTTCGCGACCGATGATTCGGCCCTTCATGTCATCGCTGGGAAGGGTGACGACCGAGACGGCCGCTTCGGAGGAATGATCTACGGAGAGCTTCTCGATCGCCTGGGAGATGATCTTGCGGGCTTCCCGTTCGGCCTCGTTTCGGGCACGCTCGGCCACCTCCCGCACGTGCTGGGCGGCGTCCGCCCGCGCCTGGTCGCGAATCTGGCCGATCAGCTCGCGGCGCGCGGCTTCCCGGCTGATGCCCGCGATTTCCTCGAGGCGTTTTCCGAGTTTCCGCTCGCGGTCGACGAGTTCCTTCGCCCGCGTGTCGAGTTGGCCGCGCTCCGCCTCGATCTGCTCGCGGCGACGATCCAGCCGCTCCTGCCGCTGATCGATCTTTTCGAGCTTCTGCTCGAGCGTCTCGCTCCGCTCGAGCGTGCGCTGCTCCAGCCGCTCCAACTCGGCGCGCCGGCGCTCCGCCTCTCTGGCCGATTCCTCCCGGAGACGCTGTGCCTCTTCGCGCCCCGCCAGTTCCGCCGCCTTGCGGAGGCTGCCCGCCTCGAGCCGGGCGGACTCGACGATGTCCCGCCCGTCGATCTCGAGGCGGCTGCGCGCCCGGCGCAGACCGCGTCGCTCGATCAGAATCCCTGCAAGGCCCCCCGCCACGAGACCCGCGATCGCCAACAGCATCGTCGGCACGGTGATGGATTCCAGCACGGCCAGACTCCGATCCTCGAACCATCTATGAACAAAAAAACCGGCGGACTCGTCCACCGGTGCATGCCGCTCAGATCGAACGGAACGATGCGCGCCGTTCGATCATCTATCTGAAGCTGGGGCCGCGCTCGTGCGAAGCCACCTTACGGACAGCACAACACCGATTGCTCCTGATCCCTCCACCCTGCATCCATCCAACCTGCGCCCGGAAACGTTGCTCGGGAGTTTGAACGCCGCAAGCGGACGGCGAGACCTTATCGCGCGGTGTTGCCCCCGATGGACTCGAGCCGTTCGGTCACTTCCGTGACTCGCGCCTCGACGGCGGCCGTGAGTTGCTCGACCTCGCGGCGGGCCTGGAGGAGTTCGTCGGTGATCTCGAGCGCGGCGAGGATCGCGGCGCGATGGGGCTCGGCCACGCCCGTCATGTGCGCACGCTGAACCGCGTCGTCCACGTACTTCGCGCAAGCCCGCGTGTACGCGTCGCCCCGGTCGGTCCGGATCCGGTATCGATCGCCGAAGATCGTCACGCCGACCGGAGGCGAATCATCCGTTGAAGTCATACCTCATCCTCCACATGAGCGAGTCGGTTTCGGAGTCGCACGGCCTTTGCCCTGGCCTCGGCCAGCGTCTCCCGCAGCCGACGGTTCTCGGCCGTCACCGCCTCGAGCCGCTCCTCGATACCGGGAATCGCCGGTCCGCGCGCGCCCGCGATCCGGGGTTTCTCCCAGCGAGTCTCGATCCTGCCGGCCGCCCGGGAGAGGCGGTCGAGCAGTCGCTCAACTTCCCGTTGCCGGTCAGGACTTTCGGATTCTGGCACCGAACCGTTCCTCCAGGGCGGTAGAGAGCGCGGACATCTCCGACTCGACGTCCCGGTCCGTGAGCGTACGGTCGGGAGCCCGGAAGCGAAACGTCCATGCGAGTCCGAGGCGGCCGCCTTCGATCTCGTCGCCCGAGTAAACGTCGAAGAGGCGTACGTCGCGCAGGAGATCGGACGTCGCTTCCCGCACCGCCTGTTCGATGTCCGCGGCGGGAACGCCTCGCGGCACCGTCATCGAGAGATCCCGGCGCACGGCCGGGAACGGCGACGTCTTCCGATAGGCGGGCGCGGTCCGCCCCTCGACGGCGGCGAGATCGAACTCGAGCCCGAACGCGGGCGCGGCCCACGGCGGACCGTCGAGAGACGCCTCGTCCACGGCGCCCGCGACGCCGACCACGCGACCGTCCTTCACGGCGCGGAACCCGCCGGGGGAGAGCCATGGCCCCGCGAGAGACGCTCCGCTCTCCGGCGAATCCGCAGCCACGGCGCCCTCGAGCGGCTCCAGCGTCGCCCCGCAAAGATGATCCGCGAACGACCCGGCGATCTCCTTGAGATCCCACAGGTCGAAGTCGAGCGCCGGCCCCGACCAGTGATCCGGACGCCGGGTCCCGGCGATGACGGCCCCCACTCGTCCGGACTCCTCGAAACGACGGGTTGCGTCCGCTTTCCCTTCCGGTTCCTCTCCCGGGCTCGGGCCGGCCGCGTACCCGAACACAGTGCCGAGTTCGAACAGGCGCACGTTGCGGTTGCCGCGCGCATAATTGTGTTCCAGCCGCCGAAGCAGCACCGGGACCATGGCGGAGCGAAGGCAGCTCTCCTCGGCCGAGAGCGGGTTCGGCACCGCGACGACGGCGCGATTCCCCCGGTAATCCTTCGGCATGAAGCTCAGGCTGCGAGCTTCGAGGAGTCCGCGTCCGGTGAGCATCTTCCGCACTCTGGCCGCCTTTTCGACCCGTGGATCCGCGGGCACCGCGCTGGGCCGGAATCTGCGGTCCTGGCCTGCCCCGGCGTCGTACCCGACGCGACGCGCGATTTCCTCGACGAGATCGATCTCCCGCGTGACGTCGGTGCGCCATCCGGGCACGGAGACGCGCAGCAGGTCACCCTTCACGCCGGGAAGGGCCTCGAAGCCGATCGGCTCGAGCGCCGCGAGGACCTCCGCCCGGTCGAGCCCGAAGCCGAGCACCTGATCCACGCGACGTACGCGGACGTCTATCGACGGCATGGGAGCCGGCGCCGGACCCGCGCGGAGGGCGACGAGATCCGCCTCGCCGCCGGCCGTCGCGAGGATGAGTTCCACGCACCGCGCGAGCGCCCGCTCCTGGGCGTGGACATCGATCCCGCGCTCGAAGCGGTAGGAGGCGTCGGTGGAGAGCCCCGCGCCGGTCCGGGTCCGCCGTACGCCGGCCGGGTCGAACGACGCGCACTCGATGAGCACATCGACCGTGTCCCCGACCACCTCCGTGTCGAGTCCTCCCATGACACCCGCGAAGGCGATCGCGCGATCGCGGTCCGCGATCACCGTCTGGGCCGGCGTGAGCTTGTGCTCCTGGCCATCGAGCGTCGTCAGCCGTTCGCCCTCCACGGCCGCGCGCACGCGGATCTCCGCTCCGGACAGCCGCGAGAGATCGAAGGCGTGGAGAGGCTGGTTGTATTCCTGGAGGACGTAGTTCGTCGCGTCGACGACGTTGCTGATCGGACGTGCGCCCACCGCGAGCAGCCGGCCCGCGAGCCACGCCGGCGACGGTCCGACCCTGACCCCCCGGATGACGGCGGCCATGTATCGCGGACATCGGTGGAGGTCCTCGATACGGACGGTGACCCCGGCTCCGCTCGCTTCGGACTCGCCGTCCCGCCACTCGGGCGACCATCCCGGCCCTCCGAAGTCGCGCGGCGCCGGAGGCCCCCCCACTTCCCGCGCGACCCCCACATGGCAGGCGAGATCGACCCGGTTCGGGTTCAGGTCCAGCGTGAGACGCGTGTCGGGCAGGCCCAGCGCCGCCGCGAGCGGCGTTCCCGGCTCGAGCCCGTCGGCGAGGCGCATGATGCCCCCCTTGTCGCGGCCCAGCTCGAGTTCGGCCTCCGAGCACAGCATGCCGTGGCTCAACTCGCCGCGGATCTTCCGGCTCTCGATGCGGAAGCCGGCGGGGAGTTTGCCCCCCGGCGCGACATGCGGATAGAACCCCCCGGTGGCGATGACGGGAGCCCCGCACACGACGTCGAGCGCCTCGCCGGCGCCCCTGTCCACCCTGCACAGGGTAAGGCGGTCCGCGTTCGGGTGCGGACGGGTCTCGAGCACGCGGGACACGACGATCCCGTCCAGCCCCGCGCCCACGGTTTCGATCTTCTCCACCGCGGCGGCGGTCATGGTCAGGCGCTCGGCCAGAACCCGCGGGTCGCGCAACGCCCCGCGCAGTCCGGCGAGTTCGTCGATCCAGTTGAACGAGATGTTCATGCGAACTGCTGCAGAAAGCTCATCTCCCCCTCGTAGAGGAGCCGCATGTCCGGGATGCCGTGCCGCACCATCGCGATGCGCGCCGATCCCATCCCGAATGCATAGCCCGTATAGCGCTCGGAATCGTACCCCAGGGCCTCGAAGACGGCGGGGTCCACCATCCCGCTTCCCATGATCGTGACCCACCCCGTGCGCTTGCAGGTGGAGCACCCGCCCCCGCCGCACACCGTGCACGCCACGTCCACCTCCGCCGAAGGCTCGGTGAAGGGATAGAAGGACGGTCGAAACCGGCTCTTCGTCCCCTGACCGAAGAAATGGCGCACGAAGTGTTCGATCGCGGCGCGGAACTCGACAAAATCCACGCCTTCGTCGACCGCGAGACCCTCGACCTGCTCGAAGGCGGGCGCGTGCGAGGGATCGAAGGAGTCACGCCGGTACACAAGCCCCGGCACGACGACGCGGACGGGCGGCTGGAAGGCTTCCATGACGCGCGCCTGGGCCGGCGAGGTGTGCGTCCTCAACACGACATCCTCATCCAGGTAAAACGTGTCCATCATGTCCGCGGCGGGGTGATCGAGCGGGATGTTGAGGGCGGTGAAGTTGTACCACGTGGACTCGATCTCGCGGCCGAGCACGCGCGTGAAGCCGAGTTCCGCGAAGATGTCGCAGATCTCGTCGATGACCCGTGTAACGGGATGCACGCCGCCGACCCAGCGCGCGCGGGCGGGAAGGGTCAGGTCGATGCGGGCGCGCGGCCCGCGGGTCGCGCTCTCCAGCGCCTTCGCGCGCTCTTCGAGGGCTCCGCGCAGCACCGTCTTCACGGCGTTGGCGCGCTGTCCGACGTCGCGTCGGGCCGGGGCCTCGACGGTGCCGATCAGGGACATGACATCGGCCAATTGGCCGTTCCGGCCCAGGTATTCGACGCGGGCGGACTCGAGCGCGGCGGAGTCCGCCGCCTCCCGGATCGCGGCGAGCCCCTGCCCCTCGATCGCGGCGAGCCGATCGAGGAGAGAAGCTCCGGCCGGGGTCATGGGCCGTGCGCTTTGGCCACCTCGACAAGCTTGGTAAAGGCGGCCGGATCCCGAATGGCGAGGTCCGCGAGCACCTTGCGGTTCAGGTCGACGCCGGCGCCCTTCAGCCCGCTGACGAAGCGGGAATAGGACATTCCGTTCTGCCGGGCCGCAGCGTTGATGCGGGCGATCCACAGTCGGCGAAAGTCGCGCTTCTTCTTGCGCCGATCGACGTATGCATAGGCCCAGCCGCGCTCGACGGAGTTCTTCGCTGTGCGATAGAGCTTCGACCGGGCTCCGAATTGGCCGCGGGCTTCCTTGAGGACCTTCTTCTTTCGACGGTTACGTGCAACGCTGCTCGTCGCGCGTGGCATGACCGCACCTCCTGATTCCTGATACCGGGACTGTCCGGGGGTACTGTGGGGGAGTGGGCGGCTATTCGCCCAGGAGTCGTTTCACCCGCTTCTCGTCCGCCTTCGCCACAAGGGTCCCCTGACGGAGCCGACGCTTACGCTTGGGGCTCTTCTTCGTCAGGATGTGGCTGTGGTAGGCACGCCGGCGGCGGTATTTCCCGCTGCCGGTCTTTCGAAACCGCTTCGCGGCGGACCGGTTCGTCTTCATTTTCGGCATCTTGCGTATGCTCCGGTTCAGCTCCGTCCGCGGCCGTCCGGGACGGAGTCGTCGTTCTGGAGTCTGCTACGTGCGGTGCGGTCCCATCAGCATGGTCATCGTGCGACCCTCATGGGAGATGTCCGACTCCACCACCGCGAGGTCCTCCAACTCTTCCTTCACCATCTCAAGGATCCGCCTTCCCCGCTCCGGGTGGGTGACCTCTCGTCCCCGGAACATGAGCGTGAACTTCACCTTGTCGCCATCGTTCAGGAACCTGCGCGCGTGCCGCATCTTGAAGTCGATGTCGTGCGCCTCGATCTTCGGCCGCAGCTTCACTTCCTTGACGTGGATGATGTGCTGTTTCTTCTTCGCCTCCCGCGCCTTCCTCGCCTGCGCGTACTTGTACTTTCCGAAGTCCATGAGCCGGCAGACGGGCGGTCGCGCGCCCGGCGCCACCTCCACGAGGTCGAGCCCGCGTTCGGTCGCGAGGGCGCGAGCTTCGTCCGTCGCGACGATGCCGAGCTGGTTGCCCTCCTCGTCGATGAGCCGGATCGGGCTGATCCGGATCTTGTCGTTGACTCTGGGATCTCCGTTCACTGCACCTCATAAGAAATAAGAAAGCCCGCATCGGCGATGGCCGACCGGGCGCGAAGGCACATCCCTCTCGGGAAGTGCGCCATCGACCCGGCAGCAGCACGATTCCGTGCGCCGATAGGGTGGGGGCATCGCGGCCCCGCTTGCCTGTTTTTTCAACGTCGTGGAAAGTGCCCCCGGGAGGCCCTCCTGTCAACGACGACCAGTCGCCGAAGTGGCGGGGTGGAAGCGCACGTCGGATTGCTACGGCGTTGGAGCGCGGGCCGGGCGGTGTCTACGCGCCCATCTCGTTCCCGTCCCCGGGTGGCCATGCCGCCACCTTGTCCCGGAGCGACAGCAGGCTGTGGATCGTCCCTTGGAGCTGCCTCACATCCTCTCGTGAAGCGACATAATCTCGGGCGTGAGCGACCGCGTTTCGGAGTTGCCGGATCGTCTTGAACTCCTCCTCATGCTCCGATCTGGCCCAAGAACCGGGACAATCGACCCCTCGCAGGATCGACGCTTTGTCCCAGAACATCGTGAAGAGCAACGAATCTACCGCGCTGTCGTTTTTGGCGGCCTTACTGATCAAGGACTTGACGCGCTTCTTGGCCCGATGTGGCAGGTATCTCAGCCAGTCATCGGCCTGAGGATAGCTGCGTCTGATCGCATGGGTCATTTCCAGTTCAAGTCCGGTGATCAATCCGAAAAGCGCGGTTCGAACGGGGAGTTTCTGAAGGTCGGACCACGTGACGAGTCCGGAGATTCCGTTACCCGAAACCACGAGACGATAGGGTTTGTCGTCGACCTCCCTCAGGAAGTCGAGGATGGTGCCATCGCTGCCGATCAGATTCCGCGGCGAGAGTGGATCCATGAGCGTTTCGACGATCTGCCCCTCCGTTGGCGGATTCTTGTCCCGGCACGTCGTGCGGAAGAGTCCGACGATCTCGTTACTGTCCACCACCGGCAGGTAGTCGTAGGTCTCTCCTCGTGCACCGTTTCCGGCCTTGTTGCGATCCAGAACATCGGCGGCTTTCTCCTGGGGACCACACGTTTCGAGATCGCCGCGCGGAGTCTGGATCAGCTCGACCGTGAGCCCCGCGTGCAGCGCCTCGAACGGGTCGGCGTACCGCCTCATCGGATCCTCGGCACCCATGCCGAGGCGTTTCCCGGCAACCGTTGCCCATCCCGCACTGCGCGCGCCGCGAATCTTCTCGACCGAAGATCCAGATCCCGCCGCCACCGTCGGCGCTACCACCGGCGTGGCCATCCGGTCGTTCTCAAGTCGTTCGCCTCCATTCGGCACAGCGGACGCCGCCGCGTAGTCGAGCCGGTCACCGCTGGTACACCATCTCCCACCCGTACGCACAATCGCGCGCGATTCGCAGGGTTCGGCCTTCGATAATGGCGAGGTCGGTGCAGCCACCGGAGTCGCCACGCATGGTGATGGTGCTCCCCGCTTGTGTCCATGTACCCGTTGCCCCAACCGTCACGCCAATCCCCGTAATCGGATCGTGGCCGGTCACGTTGCCCGAGTAGGTGTTGCCGCTGCGGATGTTCAGGACGGACGACGTAATCACGATGGTTACCCCTTCGAGTGTAACCGTGACCGGCAGGCGGACGGCGTTGATCGTCGTGAGATTGTATGTCCCCACCGGGTTCGGAGGCGGAGGTGGAGGGGGAGGCGCGACCGGCGCGGTCGTCTCACCGCCGCAGGCGACCGCCAGGAGGGCGAGGCCGACGATCTTTTTCATCTGAGCACTCCCTGCGAAGGCTTGCGAGGTTTTCCATGGATTGACACTGCCCGCCAAAGCGGTCTGGGGGGCCAAGTCCCACCGGCCAGGCCGGACCGGGAGGCGATCAGCCCCCTAGCCCCCGGGACCGGTCAGCGGATTCTGAGCGCCCAGACTGAGATGTGGTCCGGAACGCGTCCTCCGCCGACGGACGCCACCTTGAGACTGGTCGGCGCTACGCCGCCCCTCGGCGTCCAGTGGAGGTAGACGGAAGAACCGGCACGGACGTTCAACGAACCCTCGAAGGCGGCGTGCGAGGATGTCCACGGCAGGAGATGGCGGCTGGTGTCGAATCGGCTGAATGTCTCGTAAAGGTTCCAAGATGTCATACCATTCGCGTCATAAATGCGACCATCGGCCCACAGCATCGAGTAGAAATCCGCTAGGATCGCCTCGATGCGCCAGCCGCTGACATCCTCAAGAGACGAGAACCCCCTGTGGGGAGACTGAGTAAGCCGTCTCATCAACGCCATCTCGCCACCGGGATAGTCGCTACCCCAGCGGTCCATGGCATAGCGGAACACCATGGAGGACACGCCGTACGCCGGGTTCCCCAGACATGGGCCTTCGTTCCCCTCGCTGGCCAGGCCGATCCAGGTGCACTGTTCGGGGGCACCTGCGATGCGACCCCTACCGTCGCCGCTCCCGTCCCACCCGAAGAAGGCGGCCATGTCGAAGACCCACGCATTCCAATACCAGTAGCTCCCGGCCCGATACTCCTCATAGCCCAGATCCCGGTTCGATCCGTGCCCGAACAGCTGGTAGGCGACCAGCTGTTCCGCCAAGCTGGCTCCGCCTTCATGCTCCCAACTCGTCTTGAAGTCGGCCGAGCCGAGCACTTCGGCATTTGCCTGCACCAAGTGGGTTATCTCGTGGGTCAGCAGGAGCGGGTAGTAATCAAGCAAGCGCTGCTTTGTCCTCGCTTCTCCAACCGTACCCACCGGATCGGGTACATAGAGGTACGTGATCTCCGCCTCGTTGCTGGTCGCGCACTGGGAGGCCGGGTAGAGATCATACCATGAAACCCAGCCGGCCAGATTGTCGATGCGATTCACCTCCCGGGTCATGAGGATGAGCAACCGTTCGTTTGCGTCGACATCTGACAGACGGCCAAAGTAGCTGTCATGCACCGGTCGCGTGTGCCGAGTCAGGAACGCGTCAAAACCGGTAAGTTCGGCGTCGGTGAACGTCCCGCTGGGATTGGCGACATCGTCCAGCCAGATGCCGTTATCTCCCACGAGCCGGACGACGGCACGAACCTGGCCGGACTGCTGGCAGGTGCGGTCGAGGTCGGCGTAGAGGGTCACCGTGTCGCCGCGTGCGTAATTGACGGTGTCGGCAAGCGCGTCCACCGTTCTAGCCGGCCAATCGGATCGCCCCAACTGTCGCACCAGACTGCGATTGCGCTCCATGATCTCGTCGTGCCGCCGCCGGTCGCGCAGTGGGTCGAGAGCCTCTTGGGCGAGACCCGACGACACACCTCCGACGGGTGCCGCCGGTCGCGGCATGCGGGTTGCACCAGGCTCCGCAGGGGCGAGCGCCATCGAGGCAGCGACGAGGTCGGTCGTCCCGCCGCGGCCCTCGGCGGCCACGGTTGGATCGCCCGGCACGCTCGTCATTGTGACCCGGGTCAGCGAGGACGGTGCCTCCGAGGTCGACACGACGCCGATCAGGTACTCGCCACCGGTCGCGGAACGCGGCAGGTGGAGACACCCGTTCCCGGAAAACGTGTAGCGATACCAGTGGGCCGGCAGCGCGAGATCCTCCTCGCGCGCCGGGGTCACGCCGACAGAGACCGCAGCGCTGCTGCCGGATGCCGTCACGCGCAGCTCGGCTTGCCGGGGCGGCAGGCAGTCGGCGTGGGGGACGGTGACGGAGAGGCTCGTGGAACTCGCCGCGGTCACGGTCGCGGCCAGGCCATCGATCAACACGGTGTTGTTGCCGGGGATACTGGAGAAACCGGAGCCGCGGATGGTGGCGGGCGCGCCCTCGAGCAACACCGTGGGTTCAACCTGCGTGATGATGACCGCCCCCTGCGCCTGCACCGTCACCTGGAAGCCCTGACTGGCGCTTAGACCGTCGCCGTCGGTGGCCGTGACCGTGACCGTTGCCGTTCCGGGCGCCACGGCGACGATGCCGAAGTCGCCGCCCGACACGATGGCGAGGGCGATGGACGCGTCCGTCGTGCCCGCCGCGTAGGTCAAGGCATCCCCGTCCGGGTCAGCGAAGTACTCTGATCCCATCCATTCGCTCGCTTCTCCCACGGTCAGCCGCTGGGTCGGGATCGTATTGGTGACGATCGGCGCCCGGTTGGGTACGGTCACGTCAAAGCTGTCACCGACCGAAAGTCCGCTGCGGTCCGCCACCGTCACCGAGATCGTGGCGCGACCCTTGGCAAGCGCGCGGACGGTCAACGTCGAGCCCGACACCGAAACGGCGGCCACCCTTTCGTCCGATGACTCCGGCGCGTAGCTGAGCGTGTCCCCATCGGGATCGCGGAAGTACTCCTCCAAGTTGAAGGTGGCAGAATCACCCGCCGCGAGTTCCAGGTCGGCAATCGTGTCCGTCACCTCCGGTGCCCGGTTGGGCACGGTTGCCGCGAAACTCTGCTGTGCCGCGAGACCACCGGGATCCGTAGCCGTTACGGTTACCGTTGCCGTTCCGGCGCCCATGCCAACGACCGTCACCACCGTGCCCGAGATTGCAGCCGTAACCACTCCGGCGTTCGATGTGCTGGCGGAATAGTCCAAAGCGTCGCCATCGGGATCACGGAAGAAGCCCGATAGCTGCACAGCCGCGGAATCACCCACGGCCAGCTCCAACGCCTGTATGGTTCCAACCGCCACCGGAGCCCGGTTCGGCGGGGGAGGCGGAGGCGGAGGCGGCCGGCTCGGTGAGGTCGGTTCCCCGCCGCCGCACGTCGAAAGCGAACCGCCGATGAGGATCACTCCTACGTAGGCAAGCGTCCGGCGAATCCGTGATTCGCCGTCCGTCCATCCGCGGCTCGGGTAATCGCTGCCGCACACCGGGCGGAGACCGTCTGAATGATGAGCCTTGGCCAACTCGACGCTCCTCGGTTGCCTATCATACGGCGGGATCTATGGGGGGCGGCCGCGATGATACCCGTTGGACTCTCGGGAAGATATGCCTCCAATTTGGGGGGCGGCGTGCCCCCGGAGGCCCACGGCAATCACCTGCCAGGCCGCTGCCGAGCGAGTCTCCGGCCTCGCCCCGCCCCCCATCAGGCGGTGAGGGCTTTTCCTTCCACTCGGGTTCGAGCGCGGGATACGAAGTCGTCGAGGGGGACGACCTCCTGCTTCCGGTCGGCGCCGCGGGCGCGGACGGCGACGGTGCCGGCCTCGATTTCGCGGTCGCCGACGACGAGCAGGTAGGGGACCTTCTGCAGTTCGCCGTCGCGGATGCGGTAGCCGAGGGTGTCGGAGCGGGCGTCGAGTTCCACGCGCAGGCCTTCGGCGGCGAGGCAGTCCCGGATGTCCCCTGCCGCCGGCGCGTGGGCGTCCGTGATCGGCAGGACTCGCACCTGTACGGGCGCGAGCCAGGGCGGGAAGGCGCCCGCGAAGTGCTCGATGAGCACGCCCGTGAAGCGCTCCAGGGTGCCGAAGATCGCGCGGTGGATCATCACGGGGCGGTGCGGCTTGTTGTCCGTCCCCATGTACTCGAGTTCGAAGCGGTCAGGCAGGTTGAAGTCGAGCTGGATGGTGGCGCCCTGCCACTCGCGACCGATCGCGTCCCTGTACTTGATGTCGATCTTGGGACCGTAGAACGCGCCCCCGCCCTCGTCCAATTCGTAGTCGAGTCCTCCGCGCTCCAGCGCGTCGCGCAGGGCGCCCTCGGCCACATCCCACACCTCGTCGCCGCCGATCCGCTTGTCCCCATCGGGTCGCGTCGAGAGATCGAACCGGTAGTCGAGGCCCAGCGTCGTCATCACGATGTCGACCAGCTTCAGACAGATGAAGATCTCGTCCTCGATCTGATCCGGCGTGCAGAAGACGTGCCCGTCGTCCATGGTGAGCATGCGCACGCGCAGCAGGCCGTGGAGCGTCCCGGACCGCTCGTAGCGGTACACGTTCGCGACCTCGGACAACCGCACGGGAAGGTCGCGGTAGCTGCGGGGTTGCGCCGCGTAGATCGTGATGTGTCCCGGACAGTTCATCGGCTTCACGCGGAACGCTTCGCCGTCCTCGCCCTCCATCCGGGGGTACATGTTCTCCGCGTAGTTCGGAAGGTGCCCGGAGCGCCGGAAGAGCGCCTCGCTGGAGACGTGCGGCGTGTAGACGAATTCGTAGCCGTGCGCCTCCTGCAAGTCCTCGATCCAGCGCCTCAGCTCGAGTTGCACGCGCGCGCCCTTGGGGTGCCAGCACACGAGCCCGGGCCCGATCTCGTCCTGGATCGAGAACAGGTCCAGTTCCCTGCCCAGCTTCCTGTGGTCGCGCTTGCGCGCCTCCTCGACGCGGGTGATGTAGGCCTCGAGCGCTTCCCGGGAGTAGAAGGCCGTGCCATAGATGCGCTGGAGCATCTGCCGCCGCTCGTCGCCGCGCCAATAGGCCCCCGCCGCACTGAGAATCCGGAAGTGTCGGATCTCACCCGTGCGGGGAGCGTGCGGCCCGCGGCACAGGTCGAGGAACGGCCCGTTTCGATAGACGGAAATCGCCTCGCCCTCGGGAATTTCGGCCAGCCGCTCCAGCTTGAGCGGGTCGTCCGAGAAGAGTTCCAGAGCTTCATCGCGCGTGACCTCGCGGCGCTCGAACGGATCGTCCGCCCCCGCGACCTCGGCCATCGCGCGCTCGATCTCTTCCAGGTCCTCCGGCGTGAAGGGCGCCGGAACCTCGAAGTCGTAGTAGAAGCCATCGTCGATCGGAGGGCCGAAGCCGATCCCCGCGCCCGGATACCGTTCGCGTACGGCGGTGGCGAGCGCGTGCGCCGCGGAGTGCCGAAGGACGTAGAGCGCGTCGGGGTCTTCGTCGCTGCGCGTCACGATCGCGACTTCCGCCCCATCCGGAAGGGGGGCCGAAAGATCCGTGAGGACGCCGCTCACGCGCGCGGCCACGGCCGCCCGGGCCAGCCCCGGACCGATCGCCGCGGCAAGATCGGCGGCGCTCGATCCGCGGGGGAGCCGCTTCGAGGAACCGTCGGGGAGCGTGATGGAAATCTGGGGTTCGTTCATCGGCCTACCCGTCGATGCACGATTCGGTTGGACTCTGACTCTCGGTGGACGCGGAAGCTAGGGTGGGGTCCGCGGATCGCCAAACGCGAGCTTGCGGGCGATCCGGCTGCGTACCGGAGTCTCAGCCGGACGGGCCTCCGTCGGGTTCGCGGATGATGCCGTAACCGGCCACGCCCCCGCGCTCGTCCAGCAGGATCCAGACGAGCGAACCCACGCCCTCGGCGAGCGGGCCCGAAACGAAGTTCAGCGGGACCTCTGCGCCTCCGGGACGCACGAGGCGGAACTGTTCCGCCTCCCCCTCGAGTCTCCCGACCAGAGGCCGCTCTCCGTCTACCGACACGACCTCCCATGAAGACACGTCGAGAGCCGCCGCGGGCTGCTCGCCCTGCCGCAAGTGGCCCGTGATCCGGACCCTCGCACCGGAGAGCCTCCGGATATCGTCCCGCAAGACACCCAACGCGATCAGGGAACGGCCGTCCTCCGCCTGAACGATCGTATTCGGGAAGGGTTCGCTCCCCACGACGCGCACCGTCCCCACGAACGACTCGGGACCGACCTCGCCCACCCGGTCCACGGCTTTGGCCAAACGTGCGCCGGGCGCACAGGCCCCGATCACCCCGCTCGCGACCGCACAGGCCAGGAGATGACGGACGCCGCGCCGGTCCGGGCGGATCAACGCGTACGCACGACGATGATGCGCGCCTCCGCGCTGTTGGGAACGTTGCCGCCGGAGGCGATGGTCGTCTCCACGATCATCGAGGGATGGCCCCCCGCCGCCCGCAGATGGTAGTAACGGGCCGTCGAGGAACCGAGGTCGAACTCGTCCGTCGACGACACGCCCGCCCCCATCTGGATGATGCGGCGCCGGAGCGGGTCGCCTCCGGTCAATCCCCGGACCCCCGCAGTCCGCAGTTCCTCCCACAGTCGCGGCCAGTTCCATGTCGAGAACTGGGCCCCGTCCGGGAGCGCCTCGTGTGCGTCGTCCGCCGCCGAAGCCGCGAAGTGCTCGGCCAGAACGTCGCCCCAAGTCGTCGTCTCGCCTGCGACCACCTCCGCCGCGCGGAGGAAGTTCTCGTATCCGAACAGATAGCCGGGGCCGCCGACCGCGAGTTCCCGGTAGAGGGCCGCCTCGCCCGACCCGGCGACGATCCCGCCCGGTCCGGCCGGCCCGTAACGGTCGCCGAACCAGCGCACGAAGACATATCCCCAGCCGCGCGTCGCGAAGTCGAGCGTGTTGTTGTTCAGCGCGAGCGGGTTGAATTCGGTCGTGGCGGAGAGGTATTCGCGAGCGTTTTCCAGATTGCCTTCGAAGAAATCGCGGAACGCCACAAGGTCGGGATCGCCGGCGATCAGTTCCGTGTACCCGTAGTTCCCGCGTACGCGCAGTCCCTGCCGGTAGAAGCCGGTGACTTCCTCCGCCACGTGCGACAGGCCCTCGTTGATCCACAGGTCGGCGTTACCCCACGTGTCCTGGCCGCGCTGCCCCCCCAGGCGCTGCGAGGCGTTGAGAAGGTGCTGGTATTCGTGCGCGACCAGGCTGCGGGCGACTCGCTTCACGAAATCCACGCCGATCTCGATGCCGAACTCGGCATCCGGGTCCGGACCGATCAGCCAGACGATCTCGGCCTCGTTGCTCGCCGGGCAGTTCTCGCGCTCGAAGAGATTCCCGATCCAGTGGAAGCCGATGACGACGCTCCCGCTCTCGGGCTCGCTGAGACGGTTCACCTCTCCGGTGAAGAAGGCGATGACGCGCTGGTTGCCGTCCAGATCGTCCGGCTCGCCGAAGTATTCGTGGCTCACCGGGGCGATGAATTCATCGAGTTCCCGGTCGAGGTCGGCGTAGTCCTCCTCCGTGAATCGACCGGCGAGTCGATCGTCCTCGACGATGATGAAGTGCTCGCCGACGGTCCGCACCGTCGACTTGATGGGCGTGTTCGCCGTGCACTGGACGCCCCCTCCGGGCACGATGGCGGATCTGACCGTGAGCGTGTCACCCACCCGGGGGACGTCGGAGACGGCCGCCGCGAGCCCGCGCGAAGCCCGGCCGATCCCCTCGGCGGGGCGGGCGCGGAGGCGGCGCAACTCGCGTTCGGTCTCGATCATCTGCCGCAGATGCCAGTCCCGGTCGGGGCGCAATTCGCCGGCAAGCCCGCGAGCCGGCGGGATCGCGGCATCCCTTCCGCTGCGGTTCGTCCGCGCGTTCGGGACGACGTTCGGGCTCACGTCGTCCGCTCGGGCTCTGACGCGCAGGGGAGTCGTGCGTCCCTCCGAAAGCGACGCGCTCATCACGATCACCTGGTACTCGCGCCCTTCCGCCGCCCCCTGAATCTCGAATGCACGGATCGCGTCGCGTTCGGAGAGTACGTGGACCTCTCCCGGCCGCAGGTTGAGCGAGGCTCCGATCGTCGGTCCGGGCGGCGGAGGCGGCGGTCCGGGCGGTGGAGGAGACGTGGGTCCCCCTTCGCCGCCGCAGCCCCCGACCGCCGCCGCGGAGGCCACGGCGAGGAGGATTCCAGATACGCGACAGACCATCAGCGCGTCCTCAGTACGGTGACCTGCGCCCGCGCACGTCCGGGGAGGTTGGCTCCGGCCGGGTCCATGACCTCGACGACCAGGCCGGGCGTCGCGCCCGAGCTCACGAGCGAGAAGTAGCGCCCGGTGGAGGAGTTCACGGTGAACTCGGTCGAGCTGCTCGTCGACACATGGACATTCACCCTCGAGGGCGTGAGCGGGAAGTCGCGGGTGAACGGGCAGCTGTCTCCGAGATTGGATTCGCTCAGCTGCCGGTACAGCGCCGGGAGATTCCAGGTCCTCCACTGCGTCCGGGGATCCGCGGCGGCCGGCGCGCGGTCGTCCGCGATGAGAGACGTGAGGTACAGCGAGAGGAGTTCGTCCCACTCCATCTCCACGCCGGCCACGGCCTGGAGCGCACGCTCGACGTTGGTGATGCCCTTGAAGTGCGCGGGCCCGCCCGAGGCCAGATACCGAAACAGTTCCTCCTCCCTGCCGCCGGGCAGCGCTCCCCCACTCCCGGACGCCCCGAACTGGTCGCCCAGCCAGCGTGCGAAGCCGTACCCGAAGCCACGGAAGGCGAGGGATTCCACTCCTCCCGGATCTTCGCCGGCGGCGTCCCCGAGCACCCGGGTCGCCGCCGGACCGTTGGGATCCGGCGTCGGACAGCCGCCTCGCAGAAAGCGGCCGAGGCGAATCTGATTCACGACGTGATAATGGTTGTAGATGGCGAGTTGTTCCTCGCTCGTCGTGATCATGTCGAGATCGAGGTTCGCCCTCGTCCCGAGGCCCGCGGCGCGGAGGCCGGCGATCTCCTCGGCAAGGTGGGCCATGCCTTCATCGAGCCATGCCACCTCTCGATCGCCGAAGATGTTCCCGCCCCCGAGCGTGACGCGCTGCTGGGTGTTGAGGAGGTGCGCGAACTCGTGCGCAACGGTCGACCGCGCGAGCGCGTTCGCGAAGCTGAGGCTGATGTCCGCGCCGAAGTCCTCGTCCGGATCCGGACCCACGAGATAGAAGATCTCCCCCTCGTTCGAGGCCTCGCAGCTGGATCTCGCCGTGAGATCGCGCGCCAGGAAGAAACCGGCGACGACGCTCGCCTCTCCGGCGGGGGTGAGCTTGTTCACCTCGGCCGTGATGAGGGCGAAGACGGTGCCGTTGTCGTCGATGTCCGCGGGTTCGCCGAAGTAGGCGACGTCCATCGGATACACGACGTCGTCCAGCTGCCGGCCAATCGCCTCGAACTCGTCCGGCGAGAACCGGTCGCTGTCCGGCTGATCGTGGAACTGGAGGTCTTCGACGATGGTGAAGTGCTCTCCGGCGTACCTGACCTCGCCCGTGACCATCGTCGGATTGCGGCAGTTCACGACCAGGTCCGCCCCTACCCCGACTCTGAAGGACAGGGTGTCTCCGAGTCCCGGCGGCTGTAGCGCATCGGCCAGCTTCAGAGGATCGAGCCCCCGAGTTCCGGGCCTGACGGGCTGGGCGCCGACCGCGGCGAGTTCCTGGAGATCCCGCTCCCGAAGAATGCGCTCTCGCGCGAACCAGGACGCCCGTCGGCGAAGGTCGCGGCTCAAGTCTCCGCTCGCAGGCGCGAGACGGGGCGCTCGGGGCGGGGTCACGTTCCCGGAGGCGCGCTCGGCGCGAACCCGTATGCAGCCGTCCACGCGCTGACCGGGCGCTTCGGAAGCGCTCTGCACGATGACCTGGTAGTCGCGGGGCGAGTCGCCGCCCGCCAGCCTGAAGGCGCGCACATCCCCGGGGTTGTCGAGCGTGGCGTGCTGGCCGGGGGCCAGGTCCAGCGTGACGGATACGGACGGCGTGGCCGCCCCTCCGCACCCCGTGGCGAGCGGAGGAGGAGGGGGAGGCGGTGGCGGGTCCGTCGTGCCGCCGCCGCAAGCCGCGAGCGCGAGACCGGAGATCGCGACACCCGGACGCGGTGCCCTGCCGCGCAGTTTCAGCATGCGTGTCTCACAGTCGGTCTCCCTGCCACGGTCCATGCGACGGCCGACTCCCGGGACCGGTCGGCCTCCCGAAGCCAAGATACCCGCCCTTCAGGATCCGTGCCCGGCAAGGCGGCCGAAGTTCCCGTCCGCCCCCTGCAGCCGCCGGGAGGTCAACGAGTTCGGAGCACGACGATGCGGACGGCCTCGGAAGAGGGGATGGAAAGCCCGGCCCGGGTCGTGAGCTCCAGGCGGATCTCCGGGTGTGGCCCCTCGCTCTCAAGCTGCAGATAATATCCCGTCGAGGCGCCGAGTTCGAAGTCGATCCGGGCATCCGTCCCGGCGGCGAGCGGAACGTCCATCGCCCGGAGCGGAAAGGCGCTCGCAAAGGGAGCCTTCCCGTCCAGTTCCCGGTGCAGGGCGGCGAACACATCCCGAAGATGCAATGTCTTCACCTGGGCCGAAGGGGGAGCGCCGGGCTGATCGTCGGCGATCGGGGCCACGGCCCAGGCCGCCAGCAAGTCTTCCCACGTGGCCGGCCCGCCGTGCGCCGACGCGACCCGCTCGACGTTCTCCACGCCCCGCGCGCGTCCGTTCCCCCCTCCCGCCAGGTCGTGGAAGATGGCCTCCTCCGCCGCTCCGCCGAGCAGTCCGCCGCCCTCCGTCGCGTACTGATCCGCGAGCCAGCGCAGAAAGAGCCACCCGAAGCCTCGCATCGCGAGCGAGGACACTCCTGCGGGGTCGCGCGCCCTGGCGTCACCCAGCGCGGGGGTCCGGTGCGGACCGAGCAGGTAGATTGCGGAGCGTCGGAAGTTCGGGAAGTGGTAGGCTTTGAAGCGGTCGGAATTGGCGGAGAGTCGCGCGAAGCCGTAGTTGCCGCCGGGGCGCAGGGACGCGCCCGACATCCCGACGAACGTCTCCGCCGAATGAGCGAGCGCCTCGCTCAGCCAGGTGACCTCGAGGGATGCGAACGATCCCGAGGCGAGCACCGTGCGGCGTTCGGCCGAGACGAGGTGCGCCAGTTCATGCGCGGCCACGCCGATCGCCCCGGTCGTCGCGAAACTCGCGGGTACGGGCTTCGAGAACCGGCCGTCGGGATCGGCGGCAAGCAGGTAGAGGATCTCCCCGCCGTTGGACGCCGGGCAGTCCTCGGGATCGGCCAGATCGGCCGGATTGAAGAACCCCAGGATCCTGGTGTCGCTGCCGCGAGGCGTGGTCCGGTTCACGACCGGCGTGAACAGGACCCAGACGACGCCGTTCCCGTCGATATCCGCAGGTTCGCCGAAATACGCCGAGAGCACGGGGAAGACCGATCGTTCGAGCGATTCGAGAACGGCATCGTAACCGTCGCCGCTCAAGACGCCGGCCCCATCGAGATCCTCGACGACCGCGAAGGTCGGGCCCACCGCGCGGACGACCGCCGTCACGTCGTGGATCCCATCGCAGTCCACGTCGAGATTCGGATGCACCGCGTTGCTGAAGATCACCGTGTCGCCGACCGAGGGGGCCGTCGGGGCGGCGAGGGCCGCGTTCGCGCGCGCCATGCCCGGGTCCCGCGCCCCGGCGGGCACCTGGCGGAGCGGGCGCGCGCCGAGCACGGCGCGGCGGGCATTCGCCCGGAAGGCGAGTTCGGCCCGCGACGCCTCCGCGAGGCCGAGTCTGTCGTCATCGAAGCCCAGCAGGTCGACCGGCAGCGCCCGTGCCGGAGCGATGAGCGGGGGGACCCGTGCGGCCGCCGCCGCCCTCGCCCGGGCGTCGAGCCGGAGGCGCGTCGTCGCCCCCGGCGTGCGCAGGCCGCTCTGCACGACCATCACATACCGCGCCGAGGCGTTGGCTGCCCCGATCTCCATGACCTGGACGCCTGCCGCCGGCAGCACGCACATCTCCCCCGCCGCGAGAGCCAGCGTGACGCGGGTGGCGCCGCGCCCCGCCACGGCGGGACAGAGGTCTCCGTCGGGGCCCGTCGCATCCGTGCAGGCCAGCGGCGCCAGGGCGACGATCCACAGCGCCCTCCGCGCGACACCCGCGCGAGCCATGGGAGGTCCGGAGTCGAATCTGGGCAACAGCATCGCGACATCCTAACCGCGGGGGGCGGATGCGCGAAGGCCCGGCCGAAGCCGGGCCTTTCGTGCTTTCCAACGCCGGAAACGGCGGGGACGGCTTCCCGTCCCCATCACGGGCTTGCTAGTACATCCCGCCCATGCCGCCGCCCGGCATCCCGCCGGCGGCCGCCGCCGCGGCATCCTCCGCCTCGGGACGCTCCACCACGACCGCCTCGGTCGTCAGAAGCAGACCCGCGATCGAGGCCGCGTTCTGGAGCGCGGTCCGCGTGACCTTGGTCGGGTCGATCACGCCGGCCTTCACCATGTCCTCGTACTCGTCGGTGGCCGCGTTGTAGCCGGTGTTCCGGCCCTCGGCCTCGCGCACCTTCTCGACGATGATCGAACCCTCGGCCCCGGCGTTCGAGGCGATCGTGCGAACCGGCTCCTCGACCGCGCGGCGCACGATGCGGATGCCGATCGTCTCGTCGGCGTCCGAGCCCTCGACGCCGTCCAGCACCGCCTGGCTCCGCAGCAGCGCCACGCCGCCGCCGGGCACGATGCCCTCCTCGACGGCCGCGCGGGTCGCGTGCAGCGCGTCCTCGACGCGAGCCTTCTTCTCCTTCATCTCGGTCTCGGTCGCGGCGCCCACGTTGATGACCGCCACGCCGCCGGCCAGCTTCGCCAGCCGCTCCTGCAGCTTCTCGCGGTCGTAGTCGGACGTGGACTTGTCGATCGCGACCTTGATCTCGCTGATGCGGCCCTGGATCCGGTCGGTGTCACCGGCGCCGTCGACGACCGTCGTATTGTCCTTGTCGATGACGATCCGCTTGGCCTGGCCAAGATCGCCGACCACCGTGTTCTCGAGCTTGAAGCCGAGTTCCTCGGAGATCACCTGGCCGCCCGTGAGGATCGCGATGTCCTGCAGCATCTGCTTGCGGCGGTCGCCGAAGCCCGGAGCCTTGACGGCCGCGACCTTGAGCGTTCCACGCAGCTTGTTGACGACGAGCGTGGCCAGCGCCTCGCCCTCGATGTCCTCGGCCACGATCAGGAGAGGCTTGCCCATCTGGGCGACCTTCTCGAGGACCGGCAGCAGGTCTTTCATGGCCGAGATCTTCTTGTCGTGGATCAGGATGATCGGCTCGTCGAGGACGACCTCCATCTTGTCCGGATCCGTGACGAAGTAGGGCGACAGATAGCCGCGGTCGAACTGCATCCCCTCCACCGTCTCCAGATCGGTCTCGAGGCCGCGGGCCTCCTCGACCGTGATGACGCCGTCCTTCCCGACCTTCTCCATCGCGTCGGCGATCAGTTCGCCGATCTCCTGGTCGCTGTTCGCCGAGATGGCGGCGACCTGGGCGATTTCCGTCTTGCCCGAGGTTTCGACGGAGATCGCGTGGAGGTTCGCGACGATCGCTTCGACGGACTTGTCGATGCCGCGCTTGAGCGCCATCGGGTTCGCGCCCGCCGTCACGCTCTTGAGGCCCTCGGTGAAGATCGACTGCGCGAGCACCGTCGCCGTCGTCGTGCCGTCGCCCGCCGCGTCGGACGTCTTGGTCGCGACTTCCTTCACCATCTTCGCGCCGAGATCCTCGACCGGGTCATCCAGCTCGATTTCCTTCGCGACCGTGACGCCGTCCTTCGTGATCGTCGGACTGCCGAACTTCTTCTCGAGGACCACGTTCCGCCCCTTGGGGCCGAGCGTGACCTTGACCGCGCGCGCGAGCTTGTCCACGCCCGCCTTCAGGCGCTGCCGTGCCGCGGTATCGAATTCAAGTTCCTTCGCCATTTCGTCTCCTTCGCCCGGTTATTCGGGCACATCAGTCAACGGGTTTGACCCGCCGTCTCCCGCTTCAGCGGCTAGAGGACGGCCAGAACGTCGCTTTCCTTCACGATCAGGTAGTCGTCGCCATCCAGCGAAACCTCGGTCCCGGCGTACTTGCCGTAGAGAACCCGGTCTCCGGTGCCGACTTCCATCGGGATGCGTTCGCCGTCGTCGTTCATGCGGCCGGGACCCACGGCGACGACGGTGCCCTGCTGCGGCTTTTCCTTGGCGGTGTCCGGAATGTACAGACCACCGCGCATCTCCTCGGTCTCTTCGAGCGGCGCGACGACGATGCGGTCGGCCATGGGGGAGATGTTCAGTTTCGTGTTCGAGGCGGTTGCCATCTTGCCTGTCCCTCCTTGGACCTTCGGTATTGGGTGATCCTTCCGATGAAAGCCGCGAGGGATCCCGCGGCTGTTAGCACTCTGGCGCAACGAGTGCTAAGGCGAGCCGAACATATGCGGGGCCACCGTTCCGATCAAGAGGCTGCGACCGGTCGGCGGGAGCGGCGGCAAGAGCGGCGGCGGCATCGGGCGGCGGGCCGGCCGCGGAACCGGTTCGGGGGTTATGAAACCCGCCCCGTACACCTATCGTACGTGCGGGCCAGAAAGGGAGGTCGACATGTTTCGTACAGCAGCAGTGCTTGTGGCCGCGGGCGCGGTGGGTCTGTGGGTGACGGGAATCCTCTTCTCCGTCGTCCTGCCCCTCGTGTGGATGGTCGTGAAGGTCGCGCTCTTCGTCGCGATCTTCTACCTGATCGTGCGGATGATCAACCCTGAGTTCGCGGAAAAGATGAAGGAGAAGTGCTGCGGAGGCGCCGCTTTCTTCCGCGGATCCGGAAGCTAGCCGCTAGCCGGCGGGCGGCCCGAACAGGTATCGGTCCGCGATCGCGAGGCCGGTGATCGTCAGCGCCGGCTCGATGCGGTCCACCGTGCGGCAGTGCGGCCCCACGACCCGCGCGAGTCCGCCCGTCGCGACGATGAGCGGCTCGCGCTCCCATTCCTCGACGATCCGCGCCACGATGCCGTCGATCCCTTCCACCACCGAGTAGAACCCGCCGCTCAACAGACAGTCCTGCGTGTTGCGGCCGATGACCCGGGCCGGCTTCTCCACATGGATCTGGGGGAGTTGCGCCGTCGCGCGCGCGAGCTGGTCCGTGCCGGCCGTGGGACCGGGCGCGATGACTCCGCCCACGAAGACGCCATCGGCCGTAATGCAATCGAACGTCGTCGCCGTCCCGAGATCCACGACGACGGTGTCGCGACGGTAGAGTTCCGCCGCGGCGAGCGTGTTCGCGATGCGGTCGGCGCCGACTTCGAGCGGGTGGTCGACATCCAGCCGGACGGGGATCGGAGATCCGCCGTTGAGGAAGCGCAGCGGCGCGTCGAGGCTTTTTCCCGCCGCCAGCCAGACCCGGTGCAGCGCGGGGACGACGGAAGCGACGACGATCCGCTCCGGAGCCGGGAGTTCCCGCGCTCCGAGGAGCCCCCGGAGTTGGAAGCCGATCTCATCGGCCGTTCGACGCCGGTCCGTCGAGATCCGCCACGTGTGCACGGGGCTGAGATCCTCGAACCACCCGAGGACGGATTCGGTATTCCCGATGTCTACGGTGAGGAGCATGAGATCAGCTTCCGCCAAGAGCGATGGAGCCCGCGACGACGCGGCGCAGGGCGCCCCCGCGCGGCCGCAGCAGGAGGGCGCCGTCCGGGGCGATCCCGGCTGCGAGGCCGATGGCGGGTTCGCGGTCCGAGAGCCGGTGCTCGACCCAGCGATTCTTCAACCAGTCGAGACGGTCGAGTTCATCGAGCGACGCCGCGTCGAGCGAAGTCGGCACGCGCGGGAGCCGCCGCTCGAGTCCCGCCACGACCGCATCCGCGACGTCGACGAGAGGCGCCGGATCCACGCAGTCGGCCAGGGCCACCGCTCCGTCGACATCGTCCGGCAGCCGGCCGGCCTCGACGTTGACGCCGACGCCGACGACGAGGAACACATCCCTGCCGCCGTCCCGGGTCGTCTCCGCCAGGATGCCGCCGAGCTTCCGCTCCCGCGCCATGAGGTCATTGGGCCACTTCACGGCCGAGCCGAGGCCCGGGAAGCGCCGGTTCAGTTCGCGCGCGAGATCGACGCCGGCCACGACCGTGACGAGCGGCGGCACCGCGGCCGCGCTCAGGCGAAACACCATGCTGAGATAGAGGCCCGCTCCCGCCGGTGACCTCCAATTCCGGCCCGCCCTTCCCCGCCCGGCCGTCTGCTCGTGGCAGAGCACGATCGTGCCGGACGGCGTCCCGGCTTCCGCCAGTTCACGGGCGAGATCGTTCGTCGAAGGGATGCGGTCGAAGGCGAAGACCGACTCCCGGTCCCAGCGCTCACGCAGCGCGGCGACGGGCTCCCCGGCCCAGCCTTCTGCCTCTTCTGCGAGCATCGTCGCTCCGACGTCAGTCATTCAGCGGTCATCCGCGAAGCGCCGGCCAGATCGCGGCCGCCGCAAGGTACCCCCCGCCGATGAACCAGCAGTACCAGGCGAAGCGGTGGAATACGCGCCGCTCAAGCATCCTCAGGAAGATACGAATGGCGAAGACCCCTGACAGGGCCGAAGCTGCGAAGGCGACCGCGAGGGGCAGAACCCCGACCGCGAGTCCCGCCTCCCCGAGATCCGGCGCCTGCAACACCGCCGCCCCTCCGATCGCGGGGATGGAGAGGAGAAAGGAGAACTCGGCCGCGCGGCGGGGTTCGACGCCGGCGGCGGCCGCCGCAGCCACGGTACTCCCCGAACGCGAAATGCCGGGCAGGATGGCGGCGGCCTGCGCGAGACCAATCGCCAGCGCCCCGCCGGCCGTCGGCCGCGCGCCAGTTGCCCGGCGAGACAGGCGCCGGATCGACCAGACGACGGCGCCCGTGACCAGAAGCATCGTCGCCGCGAGCACCGGCCGCTCGAACATGGGCTCCAGCGCGTCCCGCAGGCCGACCCCGACGGCGGCGGCCGGGAGCGTGGCCACGGCCAGGAGTCCGACATCCCTCATGCTCGCACGATCCGCCGTGCACGCGCCCCGCACCAGCGCAGCGAGGCGTCCGCGATAGACCCAGCACACGGCGCACAACGTCGCGACGTGGACGGTGACCTCGAACACCACCCCGGGGAGCTCGACCCCGAACAGCGCCTGCCCGAGCACGAGATGCCCGGAACTCGACACGGGCAGGAACTCCGTGAGGCCCTGGACGACGCCGAGGACAAGGGCTTCGAACGGGTTCACGCCGTCGGCTCCCCCGGGTCGTCATCCCCTTCGGCGAGGACTCTGCGGTAGAGCGACTCGTAGCGGGGGATGATGCGGTCGATCGTGAAGCGCTCGAGGGCCCGATCCCGCGACGCGCCGGAGAACGCGTCCCAGCGCGCCTCATCGCTCAGCACCGAGATCGCCGATGTCGCCATCGCTTCGACCGCTCCGACCGGATGCAGGTAGCCGGTCACGCCGTGCTCCACGACTTCGTCGAGACCCGTCCCGGCGGACCCCACCACGGGAACGCCGGACGCCTGCGCTTCCAGCGCCACGAGACCGAAGGATTCCTGCTCGCTCGGGAGAAGAAAGAGGTCGGCGCTGGCGAGGAGTTCGGCGACGGAATCGATCTTGCCCAGGAAGACGACGCGCTCCGCGATACCCAGGTCCGCGGCAATCTCCGCTGCGCGCTGCCGCTCCGGACCGTCTCCCACGAGGATGAGGCGAGCCGGCACGGCGTGCGCGACCCGGGCAAACACCTGCATGAGGTCCGGAATCCGCTTCACGGCCCGGAAATTGGAGATGTGCATCACGACCTTTTCTCCGGCCCGCGCGAGCAGGTGCCGGCCCCGGTAGCGGTCGCGGTCGTAGATCTTCGGGTCGACGAAGTTCGGGATGACCTCGATCGCGCAGCGTTCGCAGTCGAAGTCGCGGTGCGTCCGCTCGCGCAACCAGTCGGAGACGGCCGTGATCCGGTCGGACTTCTCGATCGAGAAGCGGGTGATCGACCAGTAGGACGGATCCTGGCCGACGAGCGTGATGTCCGTGCCGTGCAGGGTCGTGACGAGCTTCACGTCGCGGCCTCCGTCCCGGAGCATGTCGCGCGCGATCCATCCAGCCGTGGCGTGGGGGATCGCGTAGTGCACATGGAGGAGGTCGAGTGCCTCGCGCCGTGCGACTTCGTGCATCGTGACGGCAAGCGCGAGCGAATAGGGGGGGTATTCGAACAGCGGGTAGCGGTTGACCTCGACTTCGTGGAAGTAGACGCCGTCGATGAAGTGAATGAGACGGAACGGCTGCGCATAGGAGATGAAGTGTACCTCGTGCCCCCTTCGGGCGAGGCCCAGCCCCAGCTCGGTGGCGACCGCCCCGGAGCCTCCGTATGTCGGATAGCACGTGATCCCGATCTTCATCGTCCCCTCGTCATCGTCTTCACCGTCCCATCTTCATCCTGATTCGCGCCAGTCGTTTGCGATGCGGCGCGCAAGTTGCCCCGGTGTCGTCGACCCGTCCAGCGAATCGAGCACGACCGCGTCCTCGGGGATCTGGTGCCTGAACCACGTCCGCTGCCGGCGCGCGTAGCGCCAGGTGGCCCTCGACACGCGATCGACCGTCTCGTCCACGCCGGCCTCGCCCCGGACGAGCGACGCGACATCCGCGTAGCCCAGCGCGTCGAAGGCGCGCGAGCCATCGAGGCCGCGTGCCAGGAGGTCGCGCACCTCCTCCGGCCAGGCGCCGCCCCGGATCAACGCCTCGGCGCGGCGGGCGATCCGCTCTCGGAGCAGCGGCGCGGGCCAATCCAGCACATAGGTCGCGGTCCGCAGCGGCGGACGCTCGGTCGGCGCGCTCGTCATCCAGCGGGTCAGCGGCACACCCGTCAGGAGCGCCAGTTCCACCGCGCGCGCCGCTCGCTGCCGGTCGAGCGGGCGGCGCCGCGCAGCCAGCACCGGATCGAGGCGGGCCGCCCAGCGCACCAGTTCCTCGCGTTCGAGCCGGTCCAGCCGGGCGTGCAGCGCCGCGCGGCGCGCCGGGTCGAGCGGAGGCTCCTCGAACATCGGGTGCGTGAGCGCACGAAGGAACAGCCCGGTGCCGCCGGCAAGGATGGGGACGCGCCCCCGAGCCCGGATCTCGGACAGCCAGCGAGCCGCCAGGCGCGCGAAGCGACCCGCGCCGTAGCGCTCGCGCGGGTCGAGGAAGCCGACGCCGTGGTGCGGCGCGGCGGCGAGTTCCCCGGCGGAGGGGGCCGCGGTCCCGATGACGAAGCCGCGGTACGCCTGGCGGCTGTCCATGGAGATGATCTCGCCGTCCAGCCGGCGCGCCACCTCGATGGCGACGGACGTCTTGCCCGAGGCGGTAGGGCCCGCGATGGCCGGCACGGGTGAACTCCCCACGGGCCCGGCGCCTACCCGCGGCCGAACCGCCGGTCGAGCTCCTCGACGCTCAGGCGCACGATCGTCGGGCGGCCATGGACGTCGTGTCCGGGCAGCGGGGTCGCGAACAACCGGTCGAAGAGTTCCCTCGCCTCTTCCGGCGAGATGTGCGCGCCCGCCTTGATCGCGCCCTTGCACGCCATGCTCATCGCGAGGCGCTCGTGCTGGCTGCGCGCCGTATTCACCAGCGGGGATCCCTCCGCCAGTTCGCGCACCATCTCGCGCAGGCAGCGTTCCGCGTCGAAGCGGGCGTGGGGCTGCGGGGCCGCCGTCAGAATCCAGGTCCGCTCGCCGAACGGCTCCAGCTCGAAGCCCTGCCGGACGAGCAATCCGGCGAGATCCTCGAGCGCCTCGGCTTCCGGAGGCGAGAACTGCATCGTGACCGGAAAGAGGAGCGCCTGGGAGGTGCCGCCCCCCGCCTCGAACCGCGCCATGATCTCCTCGTAGAGCACGCGTTCGTGCGCCGAGTGCTGGTCGACGATGAGGAGCCCGTCGCGGGTCGCCGCGAGAATGTAACGGTCGTGGAGTTGCCACAGTTCCGGGCCGACGAACGGAGCCTCCGCCGCGCCCCCCTCCCCGCTCGCGCCGGCTTCGCCCCCCGGCTCGGGCGGCGCGCCCGCGTCGTCGCGCCCCGAGACGAAGAGCGCGAACTGCGGCATCTCCGCGGGCGGCTCGCCGCGGGGTGTCCGGGCACGGCCGCGGGAGGACGTTCGATCGGCTCGCTCCGGGTCGGGCGCGTCGCCGGGGACTCCCATCGGTTTCGTCGAATCGAGCCGCGCCAGCGCCGCCCGTACCGCATCGTGCACGGCGGTCTCGACGCTCTCGCGGTCACGGAACCGCACCTCCGCCTTGGCCGGGTGGACGTTGACATCCACCGATGCGGGCGGCGGTTCGATCCGCAGGAAGAGACTCGGCCGAACGCCCTCCACGACCGTCGTCCGGAACGCGTCATCCACCAGCCGCAGGAGCGCGGGATCCCGAAAGGGGCGGCCGTTCACGAACGTGTAGCGGCGCCCTCCCCTCGCGCGCGCCGCATCGGGCCGCTGGACGAAGCCTCGGACCCGCACGGGGCCGCCCGCATCTTCCACGGGAATGAGCGTGGGGGCGAGGTCTCCCCAAAGCTGGCCGATCCGTTCGAGCCAGTCCCGCGCGGGGGTGAGATCCATGGAGGCGCGGCGGTTCGACTCGAGCCGGAAGCCGACGGCAGGGTTCGCAAGCGCGAGGAGCACGAGCGCTTCGCCCGCGGCCCGGGACTCGGCGGCCGAACTCCCGAGGAACTTTGCGCGCGCCGGCAGATCGTGGAACAGCGCGCGGACCGTCACCGTCGTGCCGCGCCGGCGCGGCACGTCATCGACGCTGCGGATGCGCCCGAAATCGACCCGCGCCCGCACGCCCTCTTCCGGGCTCAGCGCCGTATGCAGTTCGAAACGGCTGACCGCCGCGATGGAGGGCAGCGCCTCGCCCCGGAAGCCGAAGGAGCGGACGCTCCGCAGATCATCCACGCTGCGGATCTTGCTCGTCGCGTGCCGGTCCAGAGCGAGCACCGCGTCCTCGCGATTCATCCCGCTCCCGTCGTCCGAGACCCGGATCTCGGTCTTCCCTCCGTTGCGGAGCGCGACCTCGACGCGCCGCGCCCCCGCATCGACCGCGTTCTCGGCGAGTTCCTTGACGACGGAGGCGGGACGCTCCACGACCTCGCCGGCCGCGATCTGGTTCGCGACATGGTCGGGCAGGATCCGCACGCCACCGGCCGCAGAGGGGCTCATGCCGCGTCCTCCAGACCGTAGAAGCGGCGCGCGTTGCGGGCCGTGAGCGCCGCCGCTTCCTCGAAGGACGTGCCGCGCACTTTCGCCAGCCGCTCGCACGTGTGCGTGAGGTAGGCGGGTTCGTTTCGGCGTCCGCGGCGTGGGACGGGCGCCAGGTAGGGAGCGTCCGTCTCGATGAGGAGCCGGTGGGCCGGCACGGCGCGGGCCCATTCGGCCAGTTCGGCGACAAACGTGATGAGCCCCGAAAAGGAGACGTACCAGTCCGCAGCCAGGGCGGCATCGAGGAGTGCTTCACCTCCCGTGAAGCAGTGCAGCACGCCGGCGGCGCCGTCGCCGTACTCCCTCACCCGCTCCGCCGTCTCGGCCTCCGCCGAGCGCGAATGCACGACGATCGGCAGGCCGAGCCGCGCCGCCATCCCGAGGTGCGCCTCGAAGTTCTCCAGCTGGGCCGACCGGGCCGCGTTGTCGTAATGAAAGTCGAGACCCGTCTCGCCGATCGCGACGACTTCGGGGGCCTCGGCGAGGCGCTCGATCTCGCCCATGAGGGAGGCCGAGGTCCGGTCCGCCGAGTGGGGATGGAGCCCGGCCGTCGCCCACAGGCCGGGCGTCCGCGCGGCCAGCGCCGAAGCCTTCTCCGCGTCCTCGGGGTCCGAGGCGACCGTGACCATGCCGCGCACGCCCCGCGCGTGGGCTCGGTCCACCACCTCATCGAGGTCGGGGCCGAAGCGTGCCGCCGTCAGATGGAGGTGCGAATCGAAGAGCGTGGGCTCGGTCCCGGCCACCCGTGGCGAGCCGCGGCTAGCCGCGGGCGGCGATCGCGGCGCGCTTGCGCGCCCGGTCGTGAATCTCGACGAGAACGGGCGATGCCACGAAGATCGAGGAATACGTCCCCACGAGCACTCCGATGATGAGCACGCCGGCGAAGGGCCGAATCACGGCGCCCCCGATCACGACCAGCGACAGCAGCGCCATCAGCGTCGTGCCGCTGGTGAGGACCGTTCGCGGCAGCGTCTCGTTCAGGCTGCGGTTGAGCGTCGTGTCGTACGCTTCCTTCCGCTTCTTCCTCAGGTTCTCCCGCACGCGGTCGAAGACGACGATCGTGTCATTGAGCGAATACCCGATGATCGTGAGAATCGCGGCTACCGTGGCGAGGTTGATCTCGATATCCAGCAGCGAGATGAACCCGAACGTGATGAACATGTCGTGCACCGTCGCGATGACGGCGGCCACGCCGAACCGCCACTCGAAGCGGAAGGCGAGGTAGATCAGGGTCAGGAGGAAGGAAAGCAGCACGGCGATGACCGCGGTGCGCTGGAACTCGTCGCCCACCTTGGCGCTCAGCGTATCGCCGCGCGCAATCTCGAAGCTTCCCGCGGAGTACTGCGTCTCGAGGCTCGCCCGGATCTGGTCCCGGATCGCGTTCTGGTCCTCATCCTCCCCGACCGGAACGCGCAGCAGAAAGTCGAATGTCTCCGCTCCGACCGTCCGCAGCTGCTGAATCTGGACGCCCGTCGTGCCGCCGGTCGTCAGTGCGTCGCGGATCTGGCCCACGTCGGTCGTCTGCGAGAACTGGACCTCGAGGAGCACGCCGCCGGTGAACTCCACGCCCGTCCGCAGCCCGCCGCGAAAGATGATCGACAGGAGACCGATCGTGATGATCGCGGCCGACGCGAAGTACGCCGGCCGGCGCATGGAAAGGAACTTGTAGCTCGCGTTCTGGAAGACCCTCATGATGACTTCGTTCCTATATGCTCACGGACTCCCGGGAGCCTCGTCGGTTCAGGTACATGGTGAAGAGCGTCCGCGTCACGTAGATCGCGGAGAAGAACGACGCGAGAATCCCGATGCAGAGCGTGACCGCGAAGCCCCGCACCGCGCCGGTCCCGAACTGGAAGAGGATGATCCCGGTGATGAGCGTCGTGAGGTTCGCATCCACGATCGCCGACAGCGCGTTGCCGAATCCCGCGTCCACCGCCGTGCGCGGCGTCTTCCCGGCCGCGAGTTCCTCGCGCACCCGTTCGAAGATGAGGACGTTCGCGTCCACCGCCATCCCGATGGAGAGGATGAGACCCGCGATGCCCGGCAGGGTGAGCGTCGCGTCGAGGCCGGCCAGGCCCCCGAGCATGAAAACGACGTACGTGAGCAGCGCCCCGACGGCGAGTACTCCCGCCGCCCGATAGTAGATCATCATCAGGATGATCACGCCGACGATCCCGATGATGAAGGCGGTGCGGCCCTGGCGGATCGAGTCTTCGCCGAGCGAGGCGCTCACGTTGCGCTCCTCGACCACCTCGATCGGCATCGGCAGCGCGCCGGCCCGCAGGACGAGCGCGAGTTCCTGCGCCTCCTGGAAGGAGGCTCCGGGCGTAAGCTCGATCTGGGCGCGGCGGCTCAGGACGCTGCGGATGACGGCGTAGCTCTGGACCCGGCCGTCGAGGACGATGGCCATGTTCTCGCCGATGTTCCGCGCCGTACCGCGCTCGAAGACCCGCGAGCCGCGCCGGGTCGTCTCGAAGGGAACGATCGGCTGGTTGAACGTCGGGTCGCGGTTCGCCGGCCCCGCGTCCTGAAGCATGTCGCCCGTGATGAGCGGCTCCGACTCGAGCACATAGAGCGGCACGTAGGATCCCGCGCCGGCTCCGACCTGCTCCACGCCCCAGTGCAGCGTAACGCCCCTGGGGAGCGCGTCCCGGACGCTCTCGAGTGCCAGCCACGCCGCCACGGTGGGCTGATCCTCCTGCGGGACGAGATACTCGCCGAGGATCCGTCCCTGCCCCAGAAGGGCCGAGAGCGGCCGCGCAGTGGTCTCGTCCACCCCGTCCGCCGCGTCGTCTTCTTCGGTCGCGAGGGAATCGGCGGCCGGGTCCGCTTCTTCGGCCGCGTCCCCTTCTTCGACCGGATCCGCCGCGGCGGCGGAATCGGCGGCGCCACCGAGGATGTCGCTGAGGTCGACTTCCGGCTCGGTCTCGAGCGTCGTGACCCGAAGGTTCTCGATGCCCACCTCGTTCACGATCGCGCGGTCGATCCGTTCCAGAGCGTCCACGAACTCCTGACCGTCGGTGACGATCTTGAACTCCATGAACGCGGTCTCCGTGGCGATCCGCTTCGCCTGCTCCGGATCGTCGACCCCCGCGAGTTCGATGATGATGCGGTTGCCCGAGCGCTGGATCGTCGGCTCGCGGACGCCGAACTCGTCGATCCGGTTCCGAATCGTGGTGAGCGTGCGTTCGACCGCGTCGTCGAGGTCCTGCCCGCTCAGGGTGTTCTCGGGATCGTAGATCTCGACCGCGAGGTGCATGCCGCCCTGCAGGTCCAGGCCGAGCTTGAGCGGCCAGACCCGCTCGGATTCGCCCGTCACTTCGTCCACGATGGTCTCGGGCACCAGGGCGAAACCGCAAACAGCTACCAGAACGGCGATCCAGATCAATCGCCATCGTACCGAACCGAACATCTAGATTGTCACCGTTCTTCGTGGGTCTCGTGATCGCGGCCCGCGTCGGGGCCCGAGCGACGCCGGCCGAGCCGGGGACCGTCGCTGCGAAGTGGCAAAGGGACGCAAAACTAGCCCAGCGGCGCGCGAGAGGAAACTACGCGGCGTCTACGCGGCGTCTCGCGCCGGATGGTACGTTCCTCCGCCGCGCCGCGCCATCTCGGGCGACGCGCGCCGGGCCCGCGCGGGCGGGGCCGAAATCCGGGGCCCGGAGCGGCGAGGAAACGCATGGCACATGACCGTTCGGAGAACCGATCCGAGACGCGCTCGCGCGGCCAGCGCATCGGGCTGTGGCTCGGACCGCTCCTCTTCCTGCTGATGCTGCTGCTCGACCTCGAGCCGGGCCGGCCCGAGGTCACGCGCATGGCGGCGGTCGCCGTCCTCATGGCCACATGGTGGATCACCGACGCGATTCCGCTCTTCGCGACCGCGCTGCTCCCGCTGCTCCTGTTTCCGATCCTCGGGATCGGACGGACCGGGGAGACGGCGCCCATCTACTTCAACAGCACGATCGTCCTCTTCCTCGGCGGCTTCATGATCGCGCTCACGATGGAGAAGTGGGACGTACACCGGCGGATCGCGCTCTGGGTCATCCGCGCGGTGGGCGGCGGCCCCGCCCGCATCGTGCTCGGCTTCATGCTGGCGGCGGCCTTCCTCTCCATGTGGATCTCGAACACGGCGACCGCGATCATGATGGTCCCGGTGGGACTCGCCGTGATCCTGCGCATGGAGGAGCAGTTCGGGCGCGACCGGACGCGCGCCTTCTCCGTGGCGATCATGCTGGGCATCGCCTACGCCTGTTCCGCCGGCGGGATCGCGACGCTGGTCGGCACGCCGCCGAACCTTTCGCTCCAGCGGATCTTCGCGATCACGTTCCCGGACGCGCCGCACATTTCGTTCGGGGTGTGGTTCGTCATGGCGCTGCCCATCGCGGCGCTCATGCTCGGTTTCGCGTGGATACTGATCACGCGTGTCTTCTTCCGCGTGCCGGAGGACGTCTCCGTCGACCGTGAAGTGGTGGAGTCGGAGATGCGGAAGCTCGGTCCCGTCGGCTTCGAGGAACGGGCGATCCTCGCCGTCTTCGCCACGACGGCCGTGCTGTGGGTGTTTCGCGCGCCGATCGAGATCGGTCCGCTCACGGTGCCGGGCTGGTCCGCGCTCCTGCCGTACGGCGACCTGCTCGATGACGGGACCGTCGCGATCACGATGGCCTCTATCCTCTTCCTGATCCCGACGAGGTCGGCCGGCGCGAAGTCCGCCACCATCATGGGACCCGACGTGGTCCGCCGGCTGCCGTGGAACATCGTGCTCCTGTTCGGGGGAGGCTTCGCCCTCGCCCACGGCTTCCAGGCCACGGGACTCGCGCGGTTCATCGGCGAGGGGTTCAGCGGGCTGTCGGCGGTGCCGCCGCTCGTGCTGATCCTCGTCATCTGCCTCGCGATGACGTTTCTGACCGAACTCACGTCGAATACGGCCACGACCGAGATGGTGCTCCCCATCTTCGCGGCCGTGGCCGTCGCGACAGGCGTTCACCCGCTCCTGCTGATGGTCCCGGCGACGCTCTCCGCGTCCTGCGCCTTCATGATGCCGGTGGCGACCCCGCCCAACGCCGTGGTGTTCGGGAGCAACCGCGTGAGGATCGCGGAGATGGCGCGGGCGGGACTCTTCCTCAACCTCATCGGCGCGGTCGTGATCACGCTGATCTTCCGTGCCCTCGGGCCGCTGCTGTTCGGGATCGAACCGGGCGTCCTCCCCGACTGGGCGGCGCCGACCCCCTAGCGAAGGCCGTACGAACCCCGCGCGCAGGCCGCCGAGGGGGCCGGGAAGAGGGGATCCGGTCGCGTCGCCCGCGGAGACGACCCGACCGGTCCGCAGGCGGTTACATCCCCTGGTGTGCGCCCATCAGGAACCAGTGCATCATCAGGCTCCCGTCCTCGCCGCGCGAGTAGAGCGCCGCGTAGTGCCCCCCGCCGGCCCCGTCCGTGCCCTCGGTGCCGTACGTGCCGATGCCCACCGCGTGTCCATCGTCCAGGTCGTGCGCGGACCATGCCGACATGCCGCTGAACGTGACGCCGGCGTCGAACAGCGCCTGCAGTCCCTCCTCGACGGCCGCGCGGCCCTCACGGGCCCCCTCTCCGGGCAGCATGGCCACGGCGTCCTCGGTGAACGTGTTCGCCACCATCGAGGCGTGCCCCATGTTGTAGTGCGTGACGAAGTAGTCGCCACTCGCCTGGATGAGATCGCCGCCCATTCCCTCCGGCATGTCCATCATCGCGCCGGCCGACATGGTCTGATCGGGCGTGTCGAGATTGGCCACCATGCCCTTCAGCGCCCACTCTCCGTCGGCGTCCTCGGCCACGGCCATGTAGTAGCCGGAGTTGCGCGCATCTCCGCCGGTCAGCACGTAGTGTCCGCGCGCGACGACCTGGTCGCCGAACGCCATCGCCGCGCCGGGGTGGATCGCGATCTCCGAACTCCCCGCGTCCATCCGCGACTGGAGACCTTCGCCGATCGCGTCCCTCCCGTAGAGCATGGCCCCCGAGCTGCCCCAGAGGACTCCGTCCTCGGCGAACTTGCTCGCGACCATGCTGCCGTGACCCATGTTGTAGTGGGTCTGCCAATAGTCCGTGATCGTCGCCATCGCCGCATCGGCGTCGGGCATGGCGGGGGCGTCCATCGCCTCCGTCATCTCCTCCGCCATTTCCTCCGTCATTGCGGCTTCTTCCGTTTCCGCCCCGCCGCAGGCGATGGTCAGAGCCAGGGCAAAGGGAGCCAGGGTGCGGATGCGCATCGGGTACCTCCTTCGGAAATAAAACGTCGCGCCCTCCGCACGCGTGCCTTTCACTGCGGGGATCGTCGACGAGACAAGGCGTAACTGTCGGAACGCTACGCGTTTCAAGGCGGATCCGTCAATGCGGCGGGCCAGCGGTCCGCGGCAACGGATGGACCGCCGAGGTTGGCCCGTCATTCCGCCCCCGCTTACGTTGGGCGCCCGGGTCGACGGCCGCCGAGACCCGCACACACCACCTCCGAACCGGGAAGCCAACAGCATGGTCCAGATCGTGCGTCGCACACGTCCTCTCGCCCTCATCCTTTCGCTCTCGCTCCTGATCGCGGTCACCGGCTGCATCCGGCCCTTTGCCCGGCCGACTCCCGCCCCGTCCGCTTCGGGCGAGGCCGAATCCGGCCCCCGCGGCGGCGGGGATGACGAAGACGGGCCGGAGCCCTATTCCGAAGTCGTCACGGAGGAGGCGGTCACGGACTCGGGGATGGTCCACGTCCACCGGGTGGACGACAGATGGCTGTTCGAGATTCCGGAGGAGATTCTGGGACGCGAGATCCTGCTCGTGAGCCGGCTGGCGTCGGTTCCCGAGGGGATGGGCTACGGCGGCCAGAAGGCGAATACGCAGGTCATTCGCTGGGAGAAGAACGGGCCCGACGACGAGCGGATCTTCCTTCGCGTCGTGAGACACACGAACGTGGCGGACGAGGCCCTTCCGGTGGCGCGGGCCGTGCGGGGCGCGAACTTCGAGCCGATCCTGCGCGCCTTCGACATCGAAGCGCTGAACGACGACTCGACGAGCGTCGTCATCGACGCCACGCCGCTGTTCGAGTCCGACATCCCCATGTTCGGGCTGAGCCAGGGACGCCGCGACGCGTACCGGGTGCGCTCGCTGGACTCGAACCGCACCTACGTCGACTGGGTCAAGAGCTTCCCCCGCAATGTCGAAGTGCGGCATGTCCTCACCTACAACGCGCAGACGCCCCCGTCGAACGCGAGCACGAACTCGATCTCCATCGAGATGAACCAGTCGATGATCCTGCTGCCGGACGAGCCGATGGAGCCGCGGATCTTCGACGAGCGGGTGGGCTTCTTCAACGTGAGCCAGGTCGACTACGGCCGCAGCGACCAGAAGGTCGTCACGCGCACCTACGTGACGCGGTGGCGGCTCGAGCCCAGCGACACCGCGGCCTTCCGGCGCGGCGAACTCGTCGACCCGGTCAAGCCCATCATCTACTACCTCGATCCCGCCACGCCGGAGAAGTGGCGCCCGTACCTGATCCAGGGGATCGAGGACTGGCAGGAAGCCTTCGAGGCGGCAGGCTTCAGCAACGCGATCCAGGGGCGGATGCCGCCCTCCTTCGAGGAGGATCCCGAGTTCAGCCCGGAGGACGTGCGCTATTCCGTGATCCGCTGGCTCCCGTCGGAGGTTCAGAACGCGTCCGGGCCGCATGTACACGACCCGCGAACGGGAGAGATCCTCGAGAGCGACATCCAGTGGTACCACAACGTCGCGAACCTGCTGCGGAACTGGTACCTGATTCAGACGGCGGCCGTAAATCCGGCGGCGCGCCGCGCGCTCTTCGACGACGAGGTGATGGGCCGGCTGATCCGTTTCGTCGCCGCGCACGAGGTCGGACACACCATCGGACTCCAGCACAACATGAAGTCGAGTTCCGCCTTCCCCGTGGACTCGCTGCGGGCCCCGGGCTTCGTGTGCCGGCAAGGGGTCGCGCCTTCGATCATGGACTACGCGCGCTTCAACTACGTCGCGCAACCGGAGGACGAGGGCGCGTGCGTGGACCCGCGGATCGGCGAATACGACCGCTTCGCGATCAACTGGGCCTACCGCCCGATCCTCGGTGCGGACGCGGACGAGGAGCGCCCGACGCTCGACGCGTGGATCCGTGAGGTCGAGGACGACCCGGTCTACTATTTCGGCAGCGCGACGCCGATCGACCCGAGCGCCCAGACGGAAGCCATCGGCTCCGACGCCATGGAGGCGAGCGACCTCGGGATCGAGAACCTGAAGCGGATTCTCCCCCAACTCGTCGAGTGGAGCAGCGACGGGCGTGAGGGAGAGAACTACGAGGAGCTGGCGGAACTCTACAACAACCTCATCGGCCAGTGGAACCGCTACATGGGCCACGTCGGGACCGTGGTCGGCGGCGTGACGCGCACGCGGAAGCGGGTCGGCCAGGAGGGCGCCGTCTACGAGTTCGTGGACGAGGCCACGCAGCGGCGGGCGATGGACTTCTTCGCGCGGCAGGCCTTCGACCCGCCGACGTGGATGGTCGACGAGGACATCCTCGCGAAGATCGAAAACCCGTCAACCGTGGACCGGATGCGGAGCATTCAGGTTCGGGTCGTGAACATGATCCTCGACCCGGGCCGCATGCAGCGGTTGATCGAAGCGGAAGTCCGGAACGGGGGGGACCACTACAGCCTCGGCGAGTTGTTCGAGGACCTGCGCGGCTCCATCTGGGGCGAACTGGACACCGGCGCCCCGATCGGGGTCTACCGGCGGAATCTCCAGCGGGGACACCTGGAGAGGCTCGAGTATCTGATGACGCAGGAACTGTCGCTCCCGATCTTCTTTTTCGCCGGCCTCTCCGACTTCTTCACCTCGGTGGACGTGTCCCAGTCGGACATCCGCGCCTTCGTGCGGGGCGAACTCCACGGGCTCCGGGATGCGATCGAACGCGTGCTCCGGCGGCGGCTCGACCGCACGACGGAACTGCACCTTCGCGACGCCCTGGCCAGGATCGACGACATCCTCGACCCCGACTGAGCCGTGCGGGCCGGCCCGTCAGGGTCTCAGCGGGCCGGCCGCCTCAAGGTCTCAGCGTCTCAGCGGGCGGGCGCCGTCAGGGCCTCAGTCCCAGGATGGAGGGTAGCACGCGCCCGAGCCATTGTCCGATCCCGCCCGCCGGCACCGAAACGATCACTGCGGTGGAGGTCTGGGGGGCGTCTCCGCCCGGCCCCGCGCCGGCCTGACCTCCGCCGGCCCCCGCCGCAGCGGCAGCCAGGGCCGCCGTTCCCGCCACGAGTCCGGCCCCGAGCAGGACGCTCTTCGTCGTCGAGAATTCGCGCACCTCGATGCTTGCGATTCCATCCCGGGCCACGCGCAGCGTGTCGTACTGCACCACGTCGCGGAACAGGCCGAGAGTATGCCGCGTGCTCGCCTCGAACCAGATCGTATCTCCCACGCTGACGATCTTCCCCTCGACCGCAACCGTCTCGGAAGGGGAGTTGGGATCGACGATGGCGGACCGGATCGGCACGCGCAGCCTGGCCACGGCGCCCACGGGAGCGTCTTCGGCGAACCGGTAGGAGTAGCACCCCGAGGCCGTGAGCCCGACCAGCAGAAAGGCCACGGCCCGGCGGCGCCGCGATCCGCCCGCCGGCGGGGAGTCGGAATGCAACTCGGAAGGCGACTCAGAAGGCAACATCGAGATCTCGCGTCAGGAGTTGGTTGAACGAGTAGACGAAGTGCCAGGGCTCGTCAGGAAAGATCCCCCCGGATTCGTTCACAAGACCCCGGTCGTCCACGTTCACGATGACCTGGACGGAAAGAGTATCCGCGCCCAGTGGCTCCGCCTGCACGAACCACCGCCGGTCGATGGAGATATCCGTCGTTCGCTCGAAGGGGATCTCGTGCACGACCGTATCCGACCGGACGACCTGCACCCGCGTCACGCCGAACTCGTTGAGGCCGGCCACGAACTGCGTGGAGTAGATCACCCTTACCCGGTCGCCCGCATCGCCCCGCATCTCGAAATAGATGTTTTCGGGCGTGGGGTCATCGAAAACCGCCGAGCAGCCGCCAAGGGAGACCGCCGCCAGCAGGAGCGAGAGCCCCGTAACGGGGGGGGAGGCGGCGGCTGGGAACCGCCGCCTTCCCCGCCGGATCAACCTCCGCAACCCAAGCCGTTCAGGTGGCAGTTCGCCCGCAGCTCGATGATCGAAATCGGGAGCATCGTGCCCGGCGCGGACATCGCGGCCGCAGCGCCCTGCCACTGGGGATCCGTGAGTCCCCACCTGTACATGTCCGCCAGCCGCAGGCCCTGCAGCAGCACGTTCACCCGGCGCGTGTGCTGGAGCATCTCCATCTCGGGGATCTGACCATCGTACGGGGTCACGCCGTCCAGCGCGCGGATGTGATTGATGTGCATGGCGAAGCCATTGGAATCCCCGCCCGCCAGCGCGTTCTCGGCCAGAATCAGGTGCATCATCCGGGCCGAGGCAAGCGTCAGGGGCGGATAGATCCCGCCCTTGTCGAGATAGTCGCCGCCCTTCCACTGATTCAGCCACTTGATGACGGCCGGGTCGTCGACGCCATCGATGGGATCCTTGAGCGCGATCCCGTTGATGTCGTTCTGGTCGTCCACCGTGGCGATCGAGAGGTCGATCTGGTTCTCCTTGCGGTCGTTGACCCAGGACGCCATCGAGTTGGCGACGCTGGCGCTCGAGAACGTCAGGTTGTGGGTCCAGTCCCCGCTGACGCTCGCCAGGACCGCACTGGCGTCCGCCCCGGCCTCGGCGGAGGACACTAGCCCATTCCCGGATGGCGATGGGTTGATCGCATCCCATATCGCGCGCGACTGTCGGGCGCGGGCGCGGAGAGCCCTGGCCCGTGTCGCCATGTCGGTGGCGCCGACCTCGTTGAAGCCGGAGATGGCCGAGGAGAACCTGTCGATCGCACCGTCCAGGACCTGAGCCATGTTGGCCGGCCCGACCGGAGGTCCGCTCTCCGTCTTGTCCGAGAACGCGTAATCCTCCTGGATCTCCCCGATCACCATGTAGATGATGCCGGAGTACATGTAGGCGCGCGCCAGATCGGTCTTGATCGAATTGGATGGGTTGTTGTCGTGATGCCCCTGCAGGATCTCGATGGCTTCGTCGCTCATCCACCGGGCCTGTCCCATGGCCGGGAACGGACCATCGATGAACTCGTTCAGCGGATCATCCACGAATCCGAGATCGAGCGAGAGCCAGGCATCCCTGGAGCCGATCCAGCGCATCTCGTCGGACGCCACCAGGTACGGCTGCCAGGATTGCGAGACGGAAGACGCCACGAGCGTGAGCGTGCCGTTCACGACGGCGGCGGCGGCGGCTTCCTTGCGGATGTCCTCCTCGACCAGATCGTTGGGGTTGTTGACGTCCAGCAGGTCGCCGCACCCGAGCGCGAAAGCAGCCAGAAGAGGTGTGGCCAACCGGGCCTTCATATTTCGATTCCTCATGGTATGGTCTCCCGCTTGGATCTAGAGGGTGAGCCGGACGGACATCGTGAAGCGCCGCGGGATCGGAATGCCCCAGCCTTCCGTCGAATTCAGGAAGTTGCAGTTGAGGCCTCCGTTGCAGCGCCCGAGGACGTTGCCCTCCGGGTCCATGCCGGGATAGTCGCCCAGCATGAACAGCATCAGGTTGCGCACGCCCATGTTCACCGTGGCGGCCGAGAAACCCCAGCGCTCGATGACGGACGACGGTACCCGATAGCTGAGCGACAGCTCGCGCCAATGGATCGAGTCGGCGTCGTAGACCCCGTTCATGCCGGACATCGGCGAGAGACCCTCGACCTCGTGGGCCCACGCGACCGCCGCATCGAGCCGCTGCTCCGCCGTGGACCCCGGGTTCAGCATCGCGGAGTACAGCTCGGCGGAGCGCGGCGTGTTGCGCCCGATGAAGTTGTTGGCGCGCCGGAACATGCCCGAAAGATCCTGCACCTGGTGACCGATCTTGTACTCCATGAGCGACGTCAGCTGGAAGTTGCCCAGGAACGCGAGGTCGAAGCCGAAGGAGCCCGCGTAGTCCGGGGTGGGATTGCCGAGGTGGGTGTCGAGCAATCCGGTCCCGCAGTTGTGCGACGCCAGCTCGCCGTTGGGCGTTCCGAAATCCTCGTTTCCGATCGCAAGCGGCTTGAAGCTGTTGGGGTTGCGCGGCTGGCTGAAGTACGCGAGAGCCTGATCGCGCGTCGGCACGACGCACTGGCCGTCAACCGGATCGAGGATGTTCAGCGGGATCGCCACATCGGCGACCTGTGCACCGAAGAAGGCGCCCGGCGTGAAGCCCTCCACCAGATAGTTGCGGTAGCGCGGATAGCTGCCGCCGGTCTTGAGGGGAGGCGCGCCTCCCATGTCCGTGATCTCCTCGGACAGGAAGGCGGTGTTCGCGAAGACGTTGAGCGAGATGTCCCGCGCCTGGATCAGGTTGCCGCGGATACCCAACTCGAGCCCGCGGGCCGTGACCTCGCCGATGTTGTCGAGCTGCGTCTGCGTGAAGCCGCCCGTCACCGGGAACTGGCGCGCCACCATGGCGTCGGTGACCACCCGGTCCCACCAGGTCGCCTCGACCGACCACCGGTCGTTGAAGAGGCCGAGGTCGATTCCGAACTCCAATTCCGTGGACACCTCGGGCTTCAACTGTTCGTTGCCGAGATTCGACGGCTGGACGCCGGGACCCACCTCGGTGCCCAGCGACGAGAAGGTCGTGAACTTGTCGAAGGCGCCCGGCTGCAACCCGGACGTGCCGTAGGCCCCCTTGATCCGCATCGACGAGAAGAGCTCGCTGTCCCAGCGTTCGCTCGGCACGATGGCGAAGTTGGCCTTGGGGTAGAGGGCGGTGTTGAACGCCTCGCCGAACGCCGAGTTGGCGTCCCAGCGAGCGCCCACGGTCAGGAAGAGCCAGTTGTCCCATCCGATCTGGTCCTGCACGTAGCCGCCGATCTGCGTCACCCGGAGCCAGTTTTCGAACGAGGACTCGGAGCCCAGCGCCGAAAGGGTCTCCAGGCCGGGACCGGGGAAGTCGCGTCCGCTGCCCCCCGCCGACTGCGCCTGGCGCAGGAATCCCTGACCGCCGAACAGGAGCGTGTTCTCGAGCCGGTCGGTGTTGAAGAGGTACGACCCTCTGATGTCGGCCGTGATCTCCCGGCTGCGGTTCTCGTTGACGTTCCTGTTCCCGTCGGGGGTCGAGCCCGAAAAACCGTCCACGTTCCACCGGTAGGGCCGGAAGCTGACCGCGTCGTCGGACGTGAAGTCGATTCCGAAGGTTCCGGCGAGGGTGAACGCGTCGGACGGCGAGAAGTCGATGTTCGTGGATCCCGCGAAGTGCTGCGAGTTCACGAAGTTCAGCTGGTAGGCGTTCTCGCGCAGAGTGGCGAACGCCGGCTGGCCGTAGTAGTTGATCTGCCCGAGTTCCGGGTCGGCGTTGGCGAGCCGAAGCTGCGACATGAGCGCCGATGAGAACACGCCGTAGATGTTGTTCGAGTTGTCGGGCGTGTGGTGCTCCATGTCCGAATAGAGCGTGGTCACGCCGATGCGCAGATCGCTGCTCGGAATCAGCGTGAAGTTGGTGTGGAGCGACGCGCGGCGGTTCGTGTCGTTCTCGGGGTCCAGCCCTTCCACCGCCTCGAAGTTCCGCGCCGCGTCGTAGGGCCCGTCCTCGGTGGCGAGGCGCCCGGAGGCGAAGTACTGGAACACGCTCGACCCACCCTGCAGGGATCCGGAGTAGGTCTGGCCGAATCCGGTGGTGAGCAGATCGGGAATCAGGTCGCGCTCGACCGGATCCCAGGGCGACACAGGCTGTCCCCAGCGCGTCGACATCACGTTGACGGCGTCCGCCAGCCGCTGCGCGTCGCCTTCTCCCGTGCATCCGGGACTGGAGCAGACTCGGCCGGCGAAGTCGGCGACCGGCAGGATGCGGTTGGTCGGCACGGAGATCGCGGTCAGGTCGGTGCGAAACGTGAAGCGCGGGGCTCCCGCACTGCCGCGCTTCGTGAAGATCTGGATCACGCCGTTCGAGGCCTCCGTCCCGTACAGGGTCGCGGCCGCGGCGCCCTTCGCGATCTCGACGCGCTCGATGGACTCGGGCGGGATGTCGTCGAGGCGGGAGGGGCTGCCCTGCCCGTTGAAGCTCTGCACGGCTGAGCGATCCACGCGGATTCCGTCAACGTAGACGATGGGTTCGTTCAGCTGCGACAGCGACGCCGACCCGCGGATGCGGATGCGGGCGCCTTCGCCCGTGTAACCCGACGAGGGCAGCGCCACCACTCCGGGTTCGCGGCCCGCGATGAGCTGGCTGAAGTCGGAGATGGGCGCGTTCTCGAGCTCCGCGGTGTTCAGGGTCGCGATCGTGTGGCCGAGCTTGCGTTTCTCGGTTGCGACGCCGGTCCCCGTCACGACGATTTCGTCCATTTGGACCGCGGTGACGTTGAGGGCAAAGTCGAGCGTCAGGGTCTCCCCGGCCGCGACGGTCACGGTTTCGGAGGCCTCGCGGTAACCGACGAGGCGGGCGACGACCGTCTGCTCGCCGACGGGTACGTTGAGCAGCACGAAGTCTCCGCTGGCGTTGGTGAAGGTCCCGACGCCGATGCCTTCGATGAACACCTGGACGGACGACAGGGGTCGGAGGGAGCCTTCTTCCGTCACTCGGCCCGCGATACTGCCCGCGCCCTGGCCGCTCAGGCCCGGTGCAAGGCAGGCGAGCGCGACCGCGGCCGCTCCCCATGCTCCAATGGTGCGAAAACCGATGCGTTTCATGCGGCGCTCCTTCGGCTGGATGGGCGGAAACGGCCAGACGAGCCGCTTCCGATCCGTCAGCTCTTCCTGATAGTCAACTCCGCTGGTCGCGTCACTTACGAATCCATTCCCCGTATCGCAAGCTTCATTTTTGGGGAGATTACCCCCTGTTTTAGGGGGAGATGAATGAAGCGCACATCACACTGCGGACAGGGGAGTTACTCGGGTTGGTGGACCTTCGACGGCACGAAAGCAGAACAAGAAAAAGGGCCGGGGGGTGTCCCCGGCCCTCTTCCCGCGCCGTGGCGCCCCGGTGGAGGGCGCCGAGCGGAGGCTTCTACTTTGCGCGGCCTACCGCGACTCGGTGCGGCTTCGCCTCCGGCGACTTCGGCAACTCGACCGTGAGCACGCCCGCGTCGAGACGCGCCTCGACATCCTCGCCGCGGATGGAGGCCGGCAGCGAGAAGCTGCGCGTGAACCGCTCGTTGCGGCGCTCGCGCACGTGGTACGTACGCCCTTCCTCCTCTTCCTCCTCGGAACGCGCCCCCGAGATCGTGAGCACACCGCGGTCGACCGTGACGTCGATCTCGGCCTCCGTGAACCCGGGCAGTTCGAGTTCGAGACCGTAGCCCTCCTCGGTCTCGTACAGATCCGCGGCCGCCACGGAGCGGTTTGCGCGGTCGAGGTCGAGCAGGCCGTTGAACAGGCGGTCGAAGTCGAAGTCTCCGCGACGCCGGCTCGGGGCGCGATGAATGATGGTCGGTAGCATGGCGATCTTCCTCCGTGTTCTTCCGTGTTCTGTGGAACAGTCTTCCGTGACTCGCCGCGGCGGCGCCTGGATGCCGGACCGCGGCACTGGAGAGGAACTGCAACCGCCGTGCCCGCTCGCGAGTCCGATCATCGGGGCGATGGCTGCCATCGTTGCAGGACCGCGATCGCGGATACTGCCGCCCGGACCGAACCTGCCGGAGGTTTCTCCGTGGCCTGCCAAATCGGCAGCGTCAATCCTGTGCGAGCGCTTCGATCAGGACGCGGGGAGGAACGACGACCCGGAAATCACGACTTCGACGCGACCGTCCCGCCACGCTTCCAGGACGCTGCCGGGATGGCCACCGAAGAACACACCGGACACGAAAACGTTTGTGTCCAGGACGACCCTCACGCCGATCGCACGGCCTCGATCGCAGCGGAAATATCCGAGCGGCGGAGCCCGACGCGGCGCGCGTCTTCACGGGCGCGCGCTACGATGCCATCGAATTCACGCATGGAAGGTGGGTCGACCACCTTGAGCACTACGGTGCCGTCTTCGCCCAGGACGACGAACTCGGTTCCGGCCTCCAGTCCGAGACGTCGCCGGATCGGCTCCGGAATGACGACCTGACCCTTCGAGGACAGTTTGGTGGACGACGGTCCGTCAACTCGGCGCGTTGTCGCCGACACGACGTCAGAAGCGGACGCGGACGCCGAGTTGGGCGCGGCGGGTGTCGCCGAGGCCGCTGCGGATCGTGCCGTCGAAGTTGAACAGGAGTCCGGTCTGCGCCGTGTCCAGGAAGTTGTCGGCGCCGGTCAGGTTGAAGACCTCGAGAATCGGCTCGAGCGTGCGTCCGCCTCCGATGTCGAAGGCCTTCGAGAGTCGCAGGTCCCACGTGAAGAAGTCGTTCTCCCGCCGGAGCGTGTTGCGCCTGAGGACGGAACCATCGGCGCACACGCGGTCCGCCGGGGCGCCCGCGCGCTGGCCCGCCGGGGCAGCCAGCGGGTTCGCCGCGGTCGGGCCGCAACTCTCCGACATCGGCGAGGCGGAGAGATACCTGAAGACGTGGTTGAGGACGACTCCGCGACCCAGGTTGAAGAGCAGGAACCCGGTCATCTGGTGCCTTCGGTCCCGGATCGACCAGTGGTATTCCGGCTCGAAATCGGTTGCGGTCGCGTAGAAGAAGTTGAAGGGATCGCGTTCGTTATCATCATCGGACCGGTCGAACCCCAGCGTGTAGTTCGCTTCGAAACTCAGCCTCCCGTCGAGCGCGGCGTCCCCGTGCAGTCCCAGCGTGATGGCGTTGTAACGGGAGCGCGCGCTGCTCTCGGTCACGGTGACCGTCCCCAGTCCGTTCGCTCCCTCCGCGAAGGGCGCGCCGAGTTCCGCCGCGTTGCGGTCGACGAAGCGGAACAGGTTGTCCGTGCGGGCGTGCTGCAGCGAAACCGTCACAGCCGTGTTCTCGCTCAGCGCCCGCTCGACGGCGACGTTGAAGGACCAGGTCCGCGGCAGTTCGAGGTTGCGGTCCGCAATGTTGACGCCGGGCTGGAAGGGGGGCGTCCCCGGCGGGGGCGGCGTCAGGAATTTGCCGATCTGCGGCGGCGGCGGAAGGAAGGTCGCGTCGCTGGCCGCAAACTGCGTCCCCTGGAAGGCGCCGTTCGTCGTGCGGTGCTGCGCGAACACGAGCATCGGAATGCGCGAGAAGTAGGAGCCCGCGTTCAGCCGGACGAGGGTGCGCCCATCATCCCCCGGATCCCACGCGAGCCCGAAACGCGGCTGGAAGTTGTCGAGGTCGTCCGGAATCGTCCCGTCCGACGGAAAGCCCGACGTCCCGATCCACGGTCCGTAGAAGGTGTCCGCCGGATCGATGAACATCCCGGGGTGCCACGACCCTTCCCAGCGCACGCCGAGGTTCAGCGTCAGGTTGTCGCGCGGGCGCCACGTATCCTGGATGAAGAGTCCGAGTTCGTGCATCGAGAAGTCCTGCAGTCCCAGCTGATCGGCGGGCGTATTCCCCAGTGTGAGGGCCTGCAGGTAGAGCAGCACGGGGCCGGTGATCACGGTTCCCGGCGGACAGACGCCTTCCGTGCTGTCGGAACCGTCGGAGCAGGTGACGTATCGGTTCCCCTGCGTGACGAAGTTCATGAATCCGTCGACGGAGGAGAACTTGTAGAGGCCGTTCGCGAACCCGATGAACTGCTGGCCGACCCCTGTCCGATTGTACTCCGCCCCGACCTTGAGCAGGTGGTCCCCCGCCAGGAAGGAGAGGTTGTCGACGAGCTGGATCCGGTGGTCGTAGCCCGGGTCGATGGGGAGGAAGAAGGGCATCCCGATGCGGAACCCGTCCGCGAAGTCCATCGCGATGTCCGGGAAAGGGCGGCCGCCGATCGCGCCGAAGGCCGGCTGCGGCGGCGGGGCGGAGCCCGGAATCAGGGGTCCGTCGTATCCCCGGGGCCGGTCCTCGCGCGCGTACTGGACGCGAAACTCGTTGGAGATGGTGTTGGAGAGCTGCGACCGGAGGCTCGCGTTGATCGCGTGGGAGAAATCCTCCTCGAGGCCGTTGGCGCTGAGCCCCCAGGAATCCACGTCGAACGTCCCGTTCGCCTGCTGGGACCAGGTGTAGTTGTACTTGAAGGATGCCTGGTGGCGGTCGCTGAGATTGAAGTCGAGCTTCGCGACGAGCGCCCGGTTGTCGTCGGTGCGGTGGATCGGGCCGAACTCGTCATCGAACAGGCCGGGCCACTGCGTTTGCAGGAAGTTCTCCAGCTTCGCCAGTTCCGAGCGGTTCACGACGTTGCGCGCGAACTGCTTCGTCTCGCTCGCTTCCTGCTGGTCGTAGGCGACGAAGAAAAACGCCTTGTCGCGCGCGATCGGGCCGCCGAAGGTGAAGCCGAACTGGCCGCGTCCGAACTCGGGCTTGCCGCCCCCGCGCTCGCTCGGGTAGGCGGTGGAGATCGCGTCCCACTGGCCGAAATAGTGCGCGGAGCCGGTGAACTCGTTCGTGCCGGACTTCGTGATGACGTTCACGAAGCCTCCGGCGGATCGTCCGAACTCCGCCGACGCCCCCTGGTTCACGACGACGAGTTCCTCGATCGCGTCCTGGTTGAAGGTGAAGGCGGGACGCTGGCCGCCCCGTTGCTCGCCGAAGAAGGGGTTGTTGAAGTCGGCGCCATCCACGGACACGTTGTTGAAGATCCCCCGCTGTCCTCCGATGTTGAGGACTTGCCCGTCCGGACCCTGCGACACCGACACGCCCGGAGTGAGGAGCGTGTAGTCGAGGAAGTTGCGGCCGTTGTTGGGCAGATTGTCGACGACCTCCTCGGCGAGCCGATGGGTACTCGACGGGTCCTCGGTGTCGACGAGCGGCGTCCGGTCCGCGGTCACGGTGATCTCGGACACCGCGACAGGCCTGAACGCGAGCACGAGATCGAGGACCTCTCCCACGCGGAGCACGAGCCCCTCGGTCCGCTCGTCGCCGAACTGACCCAGCGCCCGGACGGTGACGTCGTAGATTCCCAGTGGAAGGAGCGTCCGCGCAAAGGCCCCGTTCGAGCCCGTCACCACGGTCGTCGTGAAGCCGGTCGCGCGGTGCTCGATGACCACGGCGGCGCCGGCCACGGGCGCTCCCACGGGATCGCGGACGACCCCGCGGATGACGCCGGTGGTCGCCTGGGCCTGCGCGGCCGCGTCCGCCGCGGCGGCGCAGCCCAGTGCGAGCACGGCGAACAGGAGGGTGGACCCGCGTCGGGAGGCCGGAACCCGGCATGACCGCATGGACAACTCCTTCTCTTGGTGGTGGATACAGGCGTCGGGATTCGGGGCTGCTGAAGCTGTCGAAGATGGGCCCGGCAGGATTCGAACCTGCGACCTTGGGATTATGAGTCCCCTGCTCTAACCGGCTGAGCTACGGGCCCGGCGGAGCTTGAAACGTACGCGCCGCGACGCTCCGCACCAACGCCGCAGCAGCCGCCGCCGCATCGTCGCGGGATCGCCACGCTACCGCGCCGCGCTCACCGTGCGATCACTGTGCGATCACGGTGCGACCTCGACGGCGCCGGACGGCCCGTCCGACTCGATGACCTCTCCGATCACGGTAGCCGCATAGCCCGCCGCGGCCAGCGCGGACGACGCGGCCGACGCCTCGCGCGCGGGCACGGCCGCCAGCAGCCCGCCCGACGTCTGCGGGTCGAACAACAGGGTCCGCAGGTCCTCGGGGACGGCGTCATCCCACCGCACCTGTGACGCGTACGCGTCCCGGTTCCGGGTCGTGCCGCCCGGCACGCACCCCTCCCCCGCAAGGTGTCGTGCTCCGGGGAGGAGTTCCGGCGCCGACGCCCGGATGCGGGCGCTCGCGTCCGAGGCCTCGCACATCTCGAGCAAGTGGCCAAGGAGCCCGAAGCCGGTGACGTCCGTCGCCGCGTGAACGTCGAAACCGGAAAGGACCGCCGCCGCCTCGCGGTTGAGTTGCCGCATGGAATCGACGGCGACGAGGAGGTCGGCCGGGTCGGTCACGCCGCGCTTGAGCCCGGTCGTGACGACGCCCGTGCCGAGCGCCTTGCCGAGCACGAGGGCATCCCCCGGTCGCGCGCCACCCTTTCTCCACAGGCGGTCGGGATCGCCGAGGCCGATGGCCACCAGGCCGAACTTCGGTTCCGCGTCGTCGATCGAGTGTCCCCCCGCCACGGCGATGCCGGCCTCGCGGCACACTTCACCCGCGCCGCGGAGGATCGCCCCCACCGTTTCATCGGAGAGGGTCCCGGCGGGAACGGCCAGGATGTTGAGCGCGAAGAGGGGACGGGCCCGCATCGCGTACAGATCTCCCAGCGCGTTCGCGGCGGCGATGGCGCCGAAGTCCGCCGGATCGTCGACGAGCGGCGTGAAAAAGTCGAGGCTCGCGACGATGGCTCCCCCATCGTCGAGCAGGTACACCGCGGCGTCGTCCGGACCCTCGAGTCCTACGAGGAGCCGGTCATCCGGAACGTGCGGAACGTGCTGCAGGATGCGGCCCAGATCCTCCGGGCCGAGCTTGCAGGCTCAGCCGGCTCCGTGCGAATACTGGGTCAGGCGGGCCGCTTCGGCCGAAGGCGAATTCATGGCGACCGAAGCTACGGCAAGGTGAGGCGTCTCGCAGGCGTTCCTACCAGTTCCGCTCCACAACGGGATCCTGGAAACGGTTGCGGCCCATCACGCGGTCTCGGATCGCCGCCTCCGCGTCCCCCGCCTGTTCGAGAAGCGCGGCCGCCTGTTCGGGCGACAGCATCTCCATCTCGCCCGAGCCGGCCGCCGCCGCCGCGCCGGCGCCCGCCCCCTGTGGAGACTGTCCCTCCCCGCCCTGCTGCTCGTCGCCGCCGCTCTCCCCTTCTTCCTCGAGCCAGCGCTCGACGAGTTCGAGGTTCCAGCGCGCATCCTCATCGTCCACGCGACGGCGGAGGACTTCGCGGAAGGCTTCGCGCGCCGACTGGAGGGCGGCCCGGCGCGCGGAGGGGTCGCTCTGGGCGAGCCGGCCGTCGAGAGCCGTGCTGAGTCCGAGGTTGTAGAAGGCGCTCTCGCGTACCTCGTCCCGCTCGCTGCCGATCGAGAGTTCAAGGGGCGCCTGCGCCTCCGCCACCTGCCCGTCATGGAGGAGGGCGGTCCCGTAGTTGTAGTGGTCGATCGGCCGGTCGGAGGAAGCGGCTCGCTCCCGGTGGCGTGCGACGGCCTCGGATTCGGACGCCTGCGGGTCGCCGGCCCCGGCCTGACCTGCCGCCCGCCCCGGCGCAGCGTGCGGGTCGCCCGCGGCGAACGCCGCGAGTGAGGCCGCCGCGGCCGCCAGACCGAAGATCGTACGCATCCGTGTCGACTCAACCACGTGGCAGCAGGAACCCTTCTCCCCAGAGGCTGACGAAGGCGAGCAGAAGCAACGCCGCTACGGCGGCATCCTCGGTCGACGTCAGGGGTTCCCGGCCACCCTGGGCCAGTTCCCGTTCGATCGCGTCGATACCGTCCGAACCGTCAACATAGCGACCGCCGGTGCCGAGAGACATCTGCCGCAGCGACGCGGCGTTCAAACGTGTGATGACAGGGCTGCCGTCGGGTCCCTGAAGCACCGAAGCGCCGCCCCGCCGTCGCGCGGCCATCGTCGGGTCCAGCGACGCCTCGCGCGTCAGGGGAATCTGTCCTCCGAGTTCGGTTCCGATCCCCACCGCATGGATGACGATCCCCGCTTCCCGGGCCCTCCCGATCGCCTCGCCGAAGGGGGCGCCGGCGGTTTCCTCGCCATCGGAAAACACGACGATCGACTTGCGGGCGCCGTCCTCTCCGCCGGCGAGGAGGTCGATCGCCTGCGTGAGGCCGGAGGCGAGCGAGGATCCGCCCAGCCCCACCGCCGCGGGCCGCACGCCCTCCGCCAGCATCTCGATCGCGCTCATGTCCGTCGTCAGCGGTGAGAGCACGTACGCGCGGCCCGCGAAGTAGACCACGCCCATGCGACCCTCCGTGCGCGTCGCCAGGCGGGCGGCCAACTGCCGCTGCACCTGCAGCCGGCTCGGCTCGACGTCGCCTGCCAGCATCGAGTTCGACGCGTCGAGCATGAGGATCGTTTCCGCCCCTCCCTCATCGAGACGCCGGGCCTCGGTCCCGCCGGAACCGGAGGCGAGCGCGATCGCGACGACGCCTGCGCCGAGCAGCGCCAGGCGAACGGGCGACAGGGCGTGGGCCGGCAGCCGCACGTAGCGCTCCAGCAGCGACGTTTCGGCAAGTCTCTCGCGGTCCGCGCTCGACCGGCGCGACGCGAGCAGCCTGAGCGCTACGGCCAGGGCTCCGAGCAGGAGGGCGATCGGGAGCGGAGCCACGGTCAGGCCCAGACTCGGCGAGAGCGCGTCGCCGCCACGAGGAGTTCGAGCATGACGAGCGCGAGCGCCGCGATGAGAAGTTCCCGCCGCATCCCGACCCGCTCCTCCGTCCGCACCTCCTTGATCGGGGTGGTCTCGAGCTCGTTGATCCGTTCGTAGATCCGCGTCAGTCCCTCGGGATCCGTGGCGCGGAAATAGAGCCCCCCCGTGCGGGTCGCCATGCGATCCAGGAGTTCGTCGTTCACGTGCACGCGGATATTTGCGTACTGGTATCCGAAGGCGGTCCGGGCCACGGGCACCGGGGCGACCCCGTCGCGGCCGACGCCGATCGTGTAGACGCGGATGCCGAGGGAGGCGGCCGCGGCCGTCGCCTCTTCCGGCGAGATGCCGCCGCTGTTGTTGTCTCCGTCGGTGAGCAGAACGACGATGCGGGATTCGGGCTCCAGATCGCGGAGCCGGTTCGCCGCCGTGGCAAGCGCGACGCCGATGGCCGTCCCGTCGCGGAGTTGTCCGGCCTCCAGCCGTTCCACCGCACTCCCCACGACCGCGTGATCCAGGGTCCCCGGGACCATGGTGAGGGCCTCGCCGGCGAAGGCGACGAGGCCGATCCAGTCCGACTCCCGTCCCTCCACGAAGCGAATGACCTCCCGCTTCGCGACTTCGATGCGGTTATCGGGCCGAAAATCCTCCGCCAGCATCGAACTCGAGATATCGACCGCCAGCATGATCGCCACGCCCTCGCGCTCCGACTCCACGCGCTCCCACACCCGCACCGGGTTGACGAGGGTGATGATGACGAGCGCGAGGGCGAGAGAGCGAAGGGCGGCCGGGAACCACCACCAGAACCGCCCGCGCCCGCGCCCCCGGGATCCGGTCAGACGGGCGATGTCGGGATACGGGAGACGGATCCTGCCCGAACTCATCAGGGCCCATCCCAGCGGCAGCAGCGCGAGCAGGAGGAGGAACGGCCAGCCGGGGAGCGCGAATTCGCTCACGGACCGCCTCCGTTCCCGTCCGGGTCGGCCTCGCCGACACCGTCCCCCTCAGCCTCAGCCATGTCCGCGCGCACAAACGCCTCGCCGACGTCCAGGTCGCCGAGCGGACCTTCCCACTCCGTCCGCGTGCGCGCGAAACGGGCCAGAATCGAATGGCGCAGAGCCGCGACGAGCCCCGCGTCGGAGCCGCCGAGCCCGAGGAGTCCCTTCGAGGGCGCCCATCCGCGCGTCACATGTGCGTAGCGCCGAAGCGTCTCCTCGTAGCCATCGTAGAATCGGTCGCCGCTCACCCGCTGCCCGATCCACCCCTCGCGGAGGCGGGCGAGGTCGCGAAGCGCGAGGTCGCCGGGGCCGAGGGGGACGTCGGCGGCCGCCGCGGCGCCGCGGCCGCGTCCCCAGGTCCACCAGGCGAGTCCGGCGAGCGCCGCAGCGAGCACGAGCAGCCACCAGGGCAAGGCCCGCAGGCTCAGGAGAGGCCGTGCATCCCTCAACTCGAGCGGATCTTCCGCGGCCGGGAGCACGCTCACGACGGGGACCGCGGGCGGCTGCAGCCGGCGGACGACGCCGCCCGCCGCGGCAAGCTCCACCTCCACGGGCGGGATGACGAGCGTATCCGTGCGCCACGCGCGAATCGTGTACTCCGCTTCCCAGCGGCGACCCTCCTCAACGGACCGGATCTGGACCGGTCCCGTCTGCTCCATCGACTCCGGCCCGTCGATGAGCGCGGGGAAGCGGACCTCTCCGGCTCTCTCCTGCCCGACGATGAGGCGGACCGTGAACTCCTCGCCGACCCGCACGGACTCCGGGAGGACCGTCGCCTCGAGGTCGACCGCGGACTGGGCGGCGAGGCCCGGGGCGAGCCCCACCCCCAGCCCCAACCCCAGGCCGAGGGCGGCCCGGACCGTCCATCGGCGCCCTCTCACCGGAGCCTCCGTCGGCCGCGAGCGGCGAAGAAGGCGGAGAGCCGGGATTCGTACGGGGTGTCGGTGCGCAGCCGCATGAGGTCGACGTGGCAGTGCGCACACAGCCGTTCCAGCGCCCGCGCCCCCGTGGTCGAGTGCTCCGCGAGCCGCTGCCGAACCGTCGCATCTCCGAGGTCAACGATGGCGCGATCCCCCGTCTCGGGGTCCATGACCTCCACCCAGCCCGATGCGGGGATCGTCGTTTCCGCGGGGTCATCGACTGCGAGCGCGACGACATCGTGGCGGCCCGACAGTCCCAGCAACGGTCGGGCCAGGTCCCCGGCGCCCACGAAGTCCGAGATGACGAACACGAGGGAGCGGACCGTGAGCATGCGCGCGGCGGTGGCGAGGGCCAGATCAAGGTCCGTTCCCTTCCCCTCCGGCTGGACGGACACGAGTTCATGCAGGAGGCGAAGGTTGCGGTTGCGGCCCCGGGCCGGCCGAACGTACTGCTCGATCCGGTCGCTGAAGAGGAGCATGCCCACCGGATCTCCGGCGCGCATCGCCGCGAGGGCGAGAGTGCTCGCGACCTCCGCGACGAGATCGCGCTTCAGGGCCTTCCGCGTACCGAACTCGTTCGATGCGGAGACATCGACGATGAGGAGGACGGCCAATTCCCGTTCCTCCACGAAACGCTTCACGTACGGGCGCCGCATGCGGGCGGTCACCTTCCAGTCGATCGCCTGGAAAGGGTCGCCCGGCTGATACTCGCGGACCTCGGAGAACTCGATGCCGTGTCCGCGGAAGAGCGACGGATATGGCCCGAGAGCCGGGTTGTCCATGAACCGCCGGCTCTTCAACTCCAGCCGCCGAACCTCTCTCGACGCGGCGGCGGAATCGGCCGTCGGCGCCGGCCGCCGCGGGCGCCAGAGGAAGTCGGGCAGCCTCACGGCACCGGCACGGTCTCCAGGAGATGGTCGAGGATGTGATCGGCATCGATCTGTTCCGCCTGCGCCTGGAAGGTCAGGACGAGCCGATGCCGAAGGACATCGCGGGCGATCGCCTTCACGTCCTCCGGAACCACGAAGGCTCGATCTTCGATGAACGCATGTGCGCGGGCCGCTCTCGCGAGGAATATGGTGGCGCGCGGCGAGGCCCCGAACTCGATCCAGTCCACGAGTTGCGCCAGGCCGCGGGCCGCGGGCTCCCGCGTCGCGAGCACGAGTTGGAGGATGTAGTCCTCGAGCCGCCGGTCCAGGTAGATGGCCGGAAGCATGGCGCGCGCGGCGAGGATGCGGCCGGGCTCCACGACGGCCTCGACGGGCGGCGGATCCTCGCCCGCCATGAGCTGCATGATGGACCGCTCCTCCTCGGGCGTGGGGTAGCCGACCCGGGTCTTGAACATGAACCGGTCCACCTGCGCTTCGGGAAGCGGGTACGTGCCCTCGTGCTCGATGGGGTTCTGCGTGGCCATGACGAGGAACGGCACGGGGAGCGGATGGGTTGCTTCTCCGATCGTCACCTGACGTTCCTGCATCGCCTCCAGGAGCGCGGACTGGACCTTGGCGGGGGCGCGGTTGATCTCGTCGGCGAGGACGATGTTCGCGAAGATGGGCCCACGCTTCGGAGTGAAGGCGCCCGTCTTCTCCTCCCACACGAGCGTGCCCACGACATCGGCGGGCAGCAGGTCCGGCGTGAACTGGATGCGCCGGAAGGTGGTGTGGATCGCCTCGGCGAGCGTGCTGACGGTGAGCGTCTTCGCGAGCCCGGGCACGCCTTCGAGCAGGATATGGCCACCCGTGAGGAGGCTCATCAGAACGCGGTCGAGGAGGGCATGCTGTCCGACGATCCGCTTGGCCAGTTCGTTTCGAACCTCGGCCACGAAGGTCCCCGCCTCCCGGATTGCAGCCTGCTGGGTCTCGAGATCCTCCCCCGAGATCCGTTGGGCCGTCCCGGCTTCTCCATTCATGCGTCTTCTCGCTGTCGCGGTGATGGTCGGTCTGCCAGCCGCCCGATGTTCACTCCCGAACCGCCGTGGAGCAAGCGGGACCCGCCGCCCGTCTGAGCGCCGCCCGTTCCTTCGCAGACAGCTCACGGGTCTCTCCCGCTGCGAGAGTACCCAGTTGAATCGGCCCGAACGATGTCCTGCGCAGCCTCCGCAACGTGACGCCGATTGCGTCGAGCATGCGGCGGATCTCCCGGTTTCTTCCTTCGGCCAGGACGATCTCGACGGTGGGCGACGACGTATGCGGCGGCGTGATCCAGCCTGCGCGGCGGGCTCGCGCGGGCCCGTCTTCGAGCGCCACGCCGGCCCGCAGCCGATCCGGAAGCTCCGCCGGCACGGGCCCGCGGAGTTTCGCGTGGTAGACCCGCTCGATTCCGGTCCGCGGGTGGAGGAGCCGATGGACGACGTCCCCTTCATTCGACAGGAGGAGGAGGCCCTCGCTCATGAAGTCGAGCCGGCCGACGTGAGGCAGGTGCCGGGTATCGGCGGGGAGCAGATCGTAGATGATCGGACGCCCGCCGGGATCGCGCCGGGTGCACGTGTACCCCGGCGGCTTGTGGAGCACCAGCCAAAGCACCGGCTTCAGGCGGATGCGGCGGCGGTCCACCTCGACCCTCTCGGCATCCGGGTCCACCGTGGTTCCGAGCTTCGTCACGACTTCGCCGTTCACGCGGACGCGACCGCCGGCGATGAGTTCTTCGCTCTTGCGCCGGGAAGCCACGCCCGCCCTGGAAAGGTATTTCTGCAGTCGCATGAGCCGTCCGCGCCTCAGTCCGCCGCGGGTTCTTCCCGCGGCGCGCCGTCGGCGAACGCCTCCGGCTCGGCGCGCACGAGCGCGACGGAGAGGTCCTCCGGCGCCGGGAGATCGTCCAGCGACTGCAGGGCGAAGTGGTCCAGGAAACGGGACGTCGTCCCGTAGAGAAGCGGCCGCCCGAGCCCCTCTCCCCGCCCCACGATCTCGATCAACTCCCAGTCCTGGAGGGTCCGCAGCACCGAAGTGGACGCCACGCCCCGGATCTCCTCGACCTCGATGCGCCCGATGGGCTGCCGGTACGCGATGATCGCGAGCGTCTCGAGTGCGGCGCGAGAAAGCGTCGGAGGCCGGGGCACCGAGTCGAACCGCTCGAGGTACGGCACGAATTCCGGACGCGTGAGAATCTGGAATCCGTCCCCCAGCTGGTAGACCTGGAAAGCCCGTTCGTCCGTGTCATAGTGCTCGCGCAAGGCGGCGAGCGCTTCCCGGACGCGCCGCACGTCGAGCGTATCGTCGGCCCGGGCCAGTTCGCGCGCGGTGAGCGGCGTCTGACTGGCGAACAACGCGGCTTCCACGATCTGCTCGGGGCTCACCCGGTTCCCTCTCCGCCCTCGCCCCGCGAGCGGCGTCCGAACAGCCAGATCGCACCGAACCGCTTCACCTGCTCGAGCTTCAGGAGCTGCTGCCTGGCGAGCTCCAGACAGGCGAGCAAGGCCGCGACGACGTGTTGACGTTCCTGCCACGAATCGAACAGCCGATTGAACGGCACCCGTCGGCTCTCGCCCAGCAGGCGCCGGATGACGACGATCTTGTCCTCGACCGGGACGATGCGGATGGGGGCGACATGCATCGTCACGGGGTCCGGACCCCGGATATCGCCGAGAACCGCAAGGAAGTCGTCGAGCGTCGTCGACAATTCCCGGTCGTCGGCCTCGCGCGGGGGTTGCGGAGGCAGGAACCCCTTGGACATGTGCCGCCGCCGTTCCAGTTCCGCCGAGCCCAGAGTCCGCGCGATCTCCTGAAACAACTCGTATTCCAGAAGACGCCGGACGAGTTCGGCCCGCGGATCATCTTCCCATTCCGCGTCGCTGCGCCCCGGCAGCAGGAGCTGGGCCTTGATGTGGACGAGGGTCGCGGCCAGCTCGAGAAACTCCCCGGCGCGATCGAGTTCCAGACGGTCGAGACCGTCGCTGAGAGCTTCCTGGAACTGCCGGGTGATCGTGGAGATCGGGATATCGAAAATGTCGATGTCCTGCGACCGGATGAGGTGCAGAAGGAGATCCAGGGGACCCTGGAACCGGTCGAGTTCCACGACGAAGGGCTGCGCCGCCAGTTGGCTCGGAAGTCGGTTGGGAACCGCCGTCAAGAAACCTCCCTGCGCGCTCGGGCCGGCGGAAACCGGGGATCGCCGGCCAGTCGGTGCGTGGTTCGGCCCGCAATGTAGCACGGGCGTACCCGCAGCGAGTACCCCCGCCACACGCGTTCCACTCACGCCGGGTTGGACGTATCCGGTAAGTCTGGTATGTTTCTTTGTTGATTTTCGGACGGATGGAAGGGTCCGCCTGTGGCCCGCACCCACCGCTGCCCGAGGAAGAGGAAAAAGAAGGAAGCGAATGCCGAATAACGAGAGTCAGAAGAAGCGACTGCGACAGTCGCGCGCGCGGCGGCTCCGGAACCGCCGCGTGAGGTCCGAGATCCGGACCAGGACCAAGCAGATCCTCGCGACCGAATCGCGCGAAGAGGCGACGTCGGCGCTGTCCGACTTGTACCGCGTTCTGGATCGAGCCACCCGCCGCAACGTCATCAAGGCGAACACCGCGGCCCGCCAGAAGGCCCGGGCGGCGCGTCATCTCAACGGCCTGGCGTAAGAGGCCGGGACAGCTCAGGCCGGGGCGGATGAGCTTCGGAACCGGGTCTCGCCGCCGACGATCGTACGCTTCACGCGTCCCGTCACCTCCCACCCGCTGAACGGGGTGTTCCGGCTCTTCGAGCGGAAGCTCGCGGGGTCGACCGTCCACGCCTCCTCCGGATCGAAGAGGACGAGATCCGCCCGGCTGCCGGCGCGCAGCGTGCCGCCTTCGATCCCCATCAGCCGGGCCGGCGCCGTGGACATCCGCTCGATGAGATCGAAGAGCGTGAGGTCCCCCGGCTTCACGAGTTCGCCGATGCACACGGAGAGGGCCGTCTCAAGACCGACGATGCCGAAGGGCGCGTCGTCGAACTCGCGTTCCTTCTCCTCGTAGTGGTGCGGCGCGTGGTCCGTGGCCACGCACTCCAGCACGCCGTCGATGAGCCCCTGCCGCACCGCGAGGCGGTCGGCCTCGGAGCGAAGCGGCGGGTTCATCTTGGCCTCGGTCCGGTAGCCGCGCACCGCCTCTTCCGTCAGCGCGAGGTGGTGAGGTGAAGCCTCGCCGCTCACCCGCGCACCGCGTTCGCGCGCGAGGCGGATGAGTTCGACCGCTTCACGGGTCGAGACGTGCTGGACGTGTACGTGCCCGCCCGTGAGTTCCGCGAGATAGATGTCCCGCGCCACGATCGTGGCCTCCGAAGCGTTCGGGATCCCGCGGAGACCGAGCGCCGTGGCCACGGCGCCTTCGTTCATGACCCCCCCGGCCGAGAGCGCCATGTCCTCCGCGTGCTGAAGGACGGGGATCCCGAAGGACTGCGTGTACTCGAGCAGGCGCCGCATGAGCGCCGGATCGTGGATCGGATGTCCGTCGTCGGTGACCGCGACCGCGCCCGCCTCGACCAGGCCGCCGATCTCGGTCATCTGCCTGCCGGCGAGGCCGAGCGAGGCGGCCGCCACGGGACTCACGCGCGCCCCGCCCTCCCCCTTCCGGGCCCAGCGACGCGCCTCTTCCCGCACGAAGCCGACCGCGGCGGGGTCGTCGAGGGGCGGATCCGTGTTCGGCATCGCCCAGATCGTCGTGAAGCCGCCCGCCGCCGCGGACTGCGCCCCCGTGCGGATCGTCTCCTTGTGCTCGGCTCCCGGTTCCCTCAGGTGAACGTGCACGTCGATCAATCCCGGGGCGACGACGAGTCCCCGCGCATCGATCCGGGGGATGCCGTCCGGCCCCGCGACGCCCTGCCCGACCGTCTCGATCCGTCCATCCCGCACGAGAACGTCCCGCACGTCGTCCGTCCCCGTGGAGGGATCGATCACCCGGCCTCCGGCGAGGAGCAGCGACCGGCTCACGGTCCCGCCGCCTTGGCGTCTTCGGCCAACTCCGGGCGCCCGCCCGCGAGCAGATAGAGGACGGCCATGCGCACGGCGACCCCGTTCGTCACCTGCGGGAGGATCACCGAGCGCGGACCGTCGGCCACATCGGAGTCGATCTCGACGCCCCGGTTCATCGGCCCGGGGTGGAGGACGATCATCTCGTCGCCGGCGCGGCCGAGGCGCTTGGAGCTGACGCCGAACACGCGGTTGTACTCGCGCAGCGAAGGGACGTAGCCGCCCTCCATCCGCTCCAGCTGAAGCCGCAGCACGTAGAGCACATCGCACCACTCGATCGCTTCCTCGATCGAGTCCAGCCGTTGCACGCCCAGCTCCTCGATCCCGGCCGGAATCAGGGTGTGCGGCCCGCACACGGCGACCTCGGCCCCGCATTTCAGGAGGCCCCAGATGTTCGAGCGCGCGACGCGCGAGTGCAGGATGTCGCCGACGATGCAGACGCGCCGGCCCGCGATGGCCCCGAACCGGTCCCGGATCGTCAGCAGGTCCAGGAGGGCCTGCGTGGGATGCTCGTGCTGGCCGTCGCCCGCGTTGATGACGTTGGAGGGAATCCGGTCCGCGAGGAACTTCGCCGCCCCGGACGATCCGTGACGCACGACGACCATGTGAATCCTCATCGCCTCGAGGTTGCGCGCCGTGTCGACGAGCGTCTCGCCCTTCTGCACCGAGGAGCCCGCGGAGGAGATGTTCACCGTATCGGCCGAGAGCCGCTTCTCCGCGAACTCGAAGCTGATGCGGGTCCGGGTCGAGGGTTCGAGAAAGAGGTTGACGATGGTCTGGCCGCGGAGGACCGGCACCTTCTTGATCTTGCGCTCGCTGATCTCCTTGAAGGGTTCGGCGGTATCGAGAATCGCCTCGATTTGCCTGCCGGTGAGGGATTCGAGCCCGATGAGGTCCTTGCCGAGCCCGAGTTCCCGGCCCTGGGTCGTCATCCTCCCTCCTCCGGAGCGGCGGGGACGGCGACGATGTCGACACTCCAGTCGCCGTCCGTGTCCGCGACGCGCACCGCCACGTCCTGGTTGGGTCCGACTTCGATCACGCGGCCCACGTAGTCGGGCTGGATCGGGAGCTGGCGGCCCCCGCGATCCACGAGGACGCAGAGCTGGATTCGGCGGGCACGACCGAAATCGGACAGCTCCTGGAGCGCGGCGCGGATCGTTCGTCCGGTGTGGAGCACGTCATCGACGATGACGATGTGCGCGCCTTCGATGGACTCCGGAATGCGGGTGGTGCCGACCAGGGGGAGCGCGCCGACCTGCCCGAAATCGTCGCGATAGAGCGTGATGTCGAGCGAACCGATGGGAACGCGGCCGCGGGTCGGCTCGAGGTGACGGCCGATCTCGGCGGCGATCGAATCGCCGCGACGGTGGATACCGATGAGGATGAGGCGGGCGTCGGGCTCGATCGCCCGGTCAAGCTGCGCGGAAAGCTCGGCAAGGAGCCCTCGGGCAGCGGCCTCGTCGAGGACGTTGTGCGTCAGTTTCGTCTCGGCTTCGCTCGATCCGTCGCGGGCGGCTCGGCGCTTGCGCGGCCCCGGTCGGGCGGGAGTATAGATCGCGCCCCCGCCGCGATCAACGTCCGGGTCCTGCCTTCGATCCGGCGTTCGAGTCCGGCGTTGACCCTCGCGAGACCGTCCCGGTAGGTTCGGGCATGCGAATGAGATCGCGCTCCCCATCCCGCTCCCGATCCACTCTACCGCGGCGCGCCGGGGTATCGCTGCCGGTCCTTGCCTGTGCCGCGCTCGCGTTTTCGCCCGGCCCCGCCGCCGCGCAGGACACCCCCGCGCTCACCGTGGATGGGCCCGCCGTCGTCCTGACCGGCGTTCCCTTTACGCTCACGCTCCACACGGAGGATGGGGAGAACGCCCGCTATCGCGTAACATCCGCCTCGGGCCGGGAACTCGCCGCGGGCCCCCTGCCGCTTCGATCGGAGACAACGGTCAACGGCCTGCGGGCCGAGCGGGGCGACCTCCCGCTTACCGTGGAAGTGGCATCGGATCAGGGCACGGCGAGCGAGACGGTGGATCCTCCGCGGTTCCCCGGCTGGATCAGTCTGTTGCCGCCGATCATCGCCATCGCCCTCGCGCTGATCTTCCGGCATGTCGTGGTCTCGCTCTTCTTCGGCATCTGGCTGGGCGGCTTCTTCATCGCGGGACTCAACCCCGTGGCGGGGCTCTGGCGGACCGTGGACACCTTCATCGTTCCCTCGCTGGCGGACCCGGACAACGCATCGATTCTCATGTTCTCCGCCCTGCTGAGCGCCATGGTGGGCGTGATCTCGCGCTCCGGGGGCACCCGCGGCATCGTCGAAGCCGTCCGTCCGCTCGCAACGACACCGCGCCGCGCTCAACTGGCGACTTTCTTCGCCGGCGTCGGCATCTTCTTCGACGACTACGCGAACACGCTCATCGTCGGAAACACCTTCCGCCCGATCACGGACAAACTGAAGGTGTCGCGGGAGAAGCTGGCCTACCTGGTCGATTCCACCGCCGCTCCCGTCGTCACGATCGCGTTCGTCTCGACCTGGGTCGGGTTCGAGATCTCCCTGATCCGCGACGGACTCCGGATCGCCGCCGAGCAGACCGCCGACCCCGCGCTGGCCGGGGCCCTCGCCTCCGCGAGTCCTTTCACCGTGTTCCTGAGCAGCATCCCGTACCTCTTCTATCCCATCCTCGCCCTGTTCATGGTCGCGGCGGTCATCGTGACACAGCGGGATTTCGGCCCCATGCACGGCGCGGAGATGAGGGCGCGCACCGGCGGCGGCGTCTTCCGGCCGGGGTCGCAGTTGATGGTGAATTCGGACGAGACCGGACTGGACGCGCCGGAAGGGGCGCCCCTGCGCTGGTACAATGCGGCGATCCCCGTGCTGACGGTCGTGATCGTGGTCCTTCTCGGGTTGTACTTCAACGGCGCCAGCGAGGTGGGCCGCGGCGCCTCCCTCTGGGACACGTTCGGCGCGGCGGATCCATTCAAGGCGATCCTGTGGGGCTCGCTCGCCGGCTGCCTCGTCGCGATCGGGCTGGCGACGACCCAGCGCATCCTCTCCCTGAGCGAGGCGCTCGAAGGCTGGCTTGCCGGGATCCGCGCCATGACGATGGGGTTCGTGATCCTGACCCTGGCCTGGTCGCTGGGCGAGGTGACGAGCCAGCTCGCGACGGCGCAGTATCTGACCCAGATCCTCGAAGGCAACCTCGCACCGGAACTCGTGCCGGTCCTCACCTTCGTGACGGCCGCGATCGTCAGCTTCTGCACCGGGACTTCATGGGCCACGATGACCATCCTGCTCCCGCTCGTGGTCCCGCTCATCGTCGCCCTGGGCGGAGCGACCGGCTTCGAGACGGGGGACGGCGGCGCGCTTCTGGTGAGTTCGATCAGTTCGGTCCTCGCCGGATCCATCTTCGGCGACCACTGCTCGCCGATCTCCGACACGACCGTCCTGAGTTCCATGGCTTCGGCGTGCGATCACATGGACCACGTGCGGACGCAGCTCCCCTACGCGCTCGTCGTGGCCGTGGCCGCGATGCTGTTCGGCCATGTGGGCACGTCCTACGGGCTCTCGCCGTGGATCGCCCACGTCCTCGGAATCGGTGTCGTCGTCGTCGTGCTGCGCTTCGTCGGAAGGCCCGTGCCCGCAGGAACCTGACCGCGCCGCCGCAGATGGCGCGCGACCGGCGGCTGTGGGTCAGCGGCGCTGGCGGAAGAAGTCGCGCAGGAGGCGAGCGGACTCCTCGGCGAGCACCCCGGGCACAAGTTCGGCGCGATGATTGAGCCGCGGGTCGCAGACCAGGTTCTCGATCGATCCGCACATCCCCGCCTTGGGATCCGCGGCCGCGAACACGACGGTGCGAACGCGGGACAGGACCGCAGCGCCCGCGCACATGGCGCACGGTTCGAGGGTCGCGTACAGGGTGTGCCCTTCGAGGCGCCAGTCCCCGAGGCGGGCGGCGGCGGCGCGCAACGCCAGAACCTCCGCGTGGGCGGTCGGGTCGGAGTCCGCGCGCGTACGGTTGTGCGCTTCCGCAACGACTTCGCCGTCCGGATCCGTGACGAGGGCGGCGACGGGCACCTCCCCGCTCTCGCCGCCGAGGGCCGCGAGTTCGAGCGCCCGCCGCATCGGCGCCTCGTGCTCGGCCGGCCACGTCCCGTTCACGCCGTCGCCACCCGGGCGTCGAGGAAACCGGCCGCCGCGCGGATCCGGGCCAGCGCCCGCTCCCGTCCCATCGCCTCGAGCACCTCGAAGATGCCGGGACTCACGCCCTGACCCATGAGGGCGACGCGCAGGGGGTTGATGATCCGCCCCGCTCCGACCTCGAGTTCCGCCGCGAGACCCCGCACCTCGGACTCCAGCCTCTCCACGTCGCTGAACGCGGCCTCCCCGCCGAGACGCTCCGCCAGCCGCCGCAGGTGGAATGCCGTCTCCTCCGGCCGCTTCCAGAAACGCTTCACCGCACCGTCGTCGTAGCGGACGGTCGCGGCGAAGAAGGGAGAAACCTGCCGCGCCAGCGCGGGGAGCGTCCGGGGACGCCCCTTCACGAGATCGATGATTCGCGCCAGGCGCTCGGGGGAGGTCTCGAGTCCGGGGTGGGTTCCGGCCAGGTCCCGGCCCTCCTCCCGCGCCTCCCGGCCGAGGATCTCGACGACGGCGCCGGCCAGATCGTCCGCCGGAGCGTCGGCGATGTGGCGCCCGTTCAACCAGCCGAGCTTCTCCAGGTCGAACACCGCGCTCTTCTTCAGTACGCGGTCGACGGAGAACGCCTCGGTCAGCCCGCCGACATCGAACACCTCGCGGTCGTCTCCCGGAGACCAGCCCAGGAGGGCGAGGAAGTTCAGCATGCCCCGGGGCAGGTAGCCCTCCTCGCGATACGCGAGAACGGACATCGCGCCATGGCGCTTGGAGAGCCGTTTGCCGTCCGGTCCGAGGATGAGGGGCACGTGCCCGAAGGCCGGGAGCGGCCGGCCGAGGGCGCGATAGAGGAGGATCTGCTTCGGCGTGTTCGAGAGATGGTCATCGCCGCGGATCACATGGGTGATCGCTGCCTCGGCGTCGTCGGAGACCACGGCGAGATTGTACACGGGCGTCCCATCGGAACGGAGGACGATGAAGTCATCGATCGATCCGGCGGGGAACGACATCGGCCCGTGGACCATGTCCTCCCACTCGATCGCCTCCCTCGGCACCCGAACCCGGAGGGCGAATGCCTCCTCCGCAGCGGCCCGCGCGCTCGAGATGGCAGCGTCCAGCCGCCCGCAGCGGCCGTCGTACCCGTATCCCGACCCCACCCGTTTCGCCTCCTCGCGTCGGGCCGCGAGTTCCTCGGCAGTGCAGAAACACCTGTAGGCGGCACCCTGGCGGAGCAGGCTCAGGGCGTCCCGCCGGTGGCGCTCGACCCCGTCCGCCTGGAACGCGGGACCTTCGTCAAGCTCCAGACCCAGCCACGCGAGCCCGTCCAGGATGGCCTGCGTGTGCTCGGGCCTGGAACGCGCCCGGTCCGTGTCCTCCACGCGCAGGAGAAATGTCCCGCCCGCGCGCCGCGCGAACAGCCAGTTGAACAGCGCCGTGCGCGCGCCGCCCACATGCAGGAAACCGGTGGGGCTGGGGGCGAACCTCACCCGTACCGCCATGAACGCTCCTCTTTCGTTCGAGACTTCTCTTGCGCCGGGGACTACAGTCGGGACCGGGACGTGGATTGTTCCATCTTGTATGGGCGGCCGATAGGATGCCACGCATGAATCCCGGATCGGCGTTCGTTCTCCCGGGCCTGCGCAGCCCCTTCGCGAAGATCGACCGCGAGCTTTCGCGTTTCGACGCTCTCGCGCTGTCCGCCCCGGTCATCCAGCAGACGGTGGCGGGAGACGGGGGCCCGGGCCGGAACGACGCGGGCCGGATCGACCTCTTCCTGTGGGGCGCGGTCATCCCTTCGCTCACGGTGAGCAACTGGGGCCGGGAGGCCTGGTTCGACGCGGGGCTCGAGGCGAGCGTCCCGGCCCAGGGCATCGTCCAGGCGTGCGCCACTTCGATCGCCGCCGCCACTCACGCGGCGGGTCAGGTCGCCGCGGGGCGGGCGGACCTCGCCCTTTGCGGCGGCGTAGAGGCGATGAGCCACACGCAGATCGGACTCTCCCCCGGACTCAGCCGGAGTCTCCGGCGCGTCGGGAGCGCGGGCAGCGTCCCCCGCATGGTACGAACGCTGGCCGGGATCCGCCCCCGCGATCTCAGGATATCGGCGCCGGCCATCAAGGAGCGTACGACCGGGAAGACGATGGGGCAGCACGCCGAGGAAATGGCCCGGAAGTGGGACATCCCGCGCGAGGCGCAGGACCGTCTCGCGCTCGCGAGCCACGAGGGCGCGACGCGCGACGCGGGCGCCTTTTTCCGGCCGCTCCTCGTGACCCCCGGCACCTTCCCCGTCGACCGCGACACACTTCCCCGGGCCGGTACTTCGCTGGAGAAGCTCGCCGGCCTCCGCCCCGCCTTCTCCCGCTCCGAGGGAACGCTCACCGCGGGCAACTCCACTCCGCTCACGGACGGGGCGGCGGCGTGCTGGATCGCGTCCGAGGCAGGGCTCTCCTCGCTCCCCGATTCCCTGCCCCGAGCGCGCCTCCTCGACTGGCGGCAGGCCGCCATCGACCCGGACCGCCAGGGGCTCCTCATCGCGCCGGCCATCGCGATCGCCGAACTGCTCCACGGCCACGGACTTTCGCTCGACGACATCGGGCTGTGGGAGTTTCACGAGGCGTTCGCGGCCCAGGTCCTGTGCACGATCGCGGCGCTGGAGGATGCGGATTGGCTCGCGGCGCGCTCGCCGGTCAAGGACGGTCTCGGCGCTTTCCCACGGGACCGCGTCAACCCCAACGGAGGGAGCGTCGCCCTCGGGCACCCCTTCGGCGCCACCGGAGCCCGCATCCTCTCCCAGACGGTGCTTGAACTCGCGGATCGCCCCGTCGGCACGCGCGCGATCGTCAGCGTCTGCGCCGCGGGAGGTCTCGGCCACGTGGCGCTCCTCGAGGCGGTGTAGCGGGCCTCAGCCCCGTCGGCCGCCGCAGCCTTCCAGGCGGTGGAGTTCGAAGGTCAGACCCAGGAGCGCGGTGACGAGCACGAGCGCGTTCGCCTGGTGGAGCGCCGCCAGGGGGATGGGGACGAAGAGCAACAGCGTCGCGACCCCCAGCGCCGCCTGCACCCAGACGGCCGCGAAGCCCGCGTGGGCCCACGTTCTCGCCGCTCCCGAGGCCCGTCGCGCGCACACCCACCAGAGAGCCGTCACGCTCCCGAGCAGGAGCATCGCGAGCATGCGGTGGTTGAACTGCACGGTCGTGCGGTCCTCGAAGGGGCTGAGCCACCACGGGTTCGCCCCGAGGAGGTCGGGCGGGATCCAGCCGACCCCCATCCGGGGAAACGTGTTGTAGACGAGTCCGGCGTCCAGGCCCGCCACGAAGCCACCCGAGAGCAGCGTGAGCGCGGCAAGGCCGAGTACGATGGCGGATCCGCGGGCGAGGCCGGCACCCCGCGCGGGCTCCGGGTCCCCGTCTTCCGCCGGGGGGCGCAGCAGCGAGAGCGCGGTCCAGAGCGTGAGGGCGTAGACGAGGACGGCGAGGGCGAGATGCGCGGTCAGGCGGTAGGGGCTCACGCGAGGGATGTCGACGAGTCCGCTCCGGACCATCCACCAACCCAGCAGCCCCTGGGCGCCGCCCAGCGCGAGCAGGAGCAGCAGACGGGGGATGAGGGAGCGCGGAATCATGCGCCGCAGGAGGAAGACGGCGAAGGGGATGATGAAGACGAGGCCGATCACGCGCCCCAGGAGCCGGTGCGCGTACTCGAACCAGAAGATGCGCTTGAACTCGGCCAGCGACATACCCCGATTCACGAGCCGGTACTCCGGAGAGTCGCGATAGGCGGCGAACTCGCGCTCCCACCCCTCGGCGCTCATCGGAGGGACCACGCCGCTCACCGGCTCCCAGTCGACCATCGAGAGGCCGGATCCGGTCAGGCGGGTCACGCCTCCGACGACGAGCGTCGCCGCGACGAGCGCGCAGCCGACCAGGAGCCAGGCCGCGATGATTCGCGCGTGGCGCCGCGATCCGATCTGAAGAGGAGGTGATGGCATGGGGGGTTCCGGTGCGCGTTTGCGCCGGTTTCGTGACCCGTGCGAACTTCGGTCCCTCCCGGAGTCACCGGGGCGCGGAAGATAGCGGAAGATAGGCGGGTGGAGAGGCCAGGCGCGATGTCGGACTCCGGAGCACGCATTTCCATGTTCGCTCTCCAGCGGCTTGCTCCGAGATTGCGGGCCCACCGCCCGGCGCTCGCCGGGGCCGGCGTCTGCCTGCTTCTGAGCACCGCGATCGGGCTCGCCTTCCCCCTCATCGTCCGCTACCTGATGGACGCGGCCTTCGGCGAGGGCGACCCCGCCCTGCTGGGCGCGATCGCGCTCGGACTGCTGGGCCTCTTCGCGCTTCAGGGCGTGTTCAACTTCGGCGAGACCTACTGGCTGGGGGCGACGGGCGAGCGGGTCGTGACGCAGTTGCGCGACGAACTCTTCTCCAAACTGGTCGGGCTCTCTCCCGGCTTCCACGCGGGCCGAACCAGCGGCGAACTCACCTCGAGGCTGGCCTCCGACTGCTCGACGCTCCAGCAGATCATGGGGCACCAGATCGCCGAACTCGTGCGGCAGGTGCTCTTTCTGGTGGGTGCGGCGGTCCTGCTCACGCTCCTGCACTGGCAGTTGATGCTCACGACGCTGACGGTAGCCCCCGTCGTCGTGCTGGCGGGCTTCGCCCTCGGCCGTCTGCTCCGTCGGCGGAGCACCGAGGTGCAGGACCGCCTCGCCGCCGCGCACGCGGTCGCGGACGAGGCCTTCGGCCAGATCGAGGTCGTGCAGGGGTTCGTGCGCGAGGAGTGGGAGGCCGGGCGCTACCGGGCCGGAATCGCAACGGCGCTTGAGGCGGCGCTCTCGCGGGCGGTCGTGCGGGCGCTCCTCTTCGGCGTGCTCACCGTCGTCGCCTTCGGCGGGATCGTCGCCGTCCTGTGGCAGGGCGGGCGGCTCGTGCTCGCGGCCCAGATCACGGCCGGGCAACTGGTGTCGTTCCTCCTCTATGCCTTCTCCGTCGCGGCGGCGATCATGGCGCTCGCGTCGCTGTGGGGTTCGTACCAGGAGGCGCAGGGCGCCGCGCGCCGCGTGTTCGACCTGCTCGACCGCGAGGACGAGATCGTGGATCCGGAAGCCCCGGAATCGCTGGAGGGGGCGGAGCCGCCGGAGATCGCCTTCGAGGGCGTCTCGTTCCGCTACGGCGAGGACGAACCGTGGGCCCTGGAGGGCATCGAGGCGACGATCGAGTCCGGGGAGGTCGTCGCGCTCGTGGGTCCGAGCGGCGCCGGGAAGACAACGTTCGCGTCACTCATCCCCCGCTTCTGGGATGTGACCGAGGGGAGCCTGCGCGTGCGCGGGATCGATGTCCGGGCCTGCGGCGTCGCGGACCTGAGATCGCGGGTCGGCATCGTGCCGCAGGACCACCCGCTCTTCGCGGGCACGATCGGGGAGAACATCGCGTACGGGCGGCCGGACGCGGACCGCGCGGCGGTCGAAGCGGCGGCGGAGGCCGCGCACGCGCGCGAGTTCATCGAGCGGCTTCCGGACGGCTATGAGACGCGGGTCGGCGAGCGGGGCGTCCGGCTCTCCGGGGGGCAGCGCCAGCGGATCGCGATCGCCCGTGTCCTCCTCAAGGAACCCGAGATCCTCATCCTCGACGAGGCGACGAGTGGTCTGGACGCCGAGAGCGAGGCGCTGGTCGAGGAGGCGCTGCAACTCGCCGCCGAGGGGCGGACGACCGTGATCATCGCCCACCGCCTGCGCACGGTGCGGCGCGCCGACCGGCTCTTCGTCCTCGACCGGGGACGCCTCGTCGACAGCGGCCCTCACGACACGCTGATCGGTCGCTGCGAACTCTACGCCCGCCTCTACGAGGGTCAGCAACTCGCCTAGCACGGACGGCTAACGGAGGAGGGCTTCGATTTCCTCCGTCAGCGATGCGGCGGTCTGGGGGCCGAGGAGTTCCTTCCGGATCCAGCCCTCCGGGTCCACCATCACCGTGGTCGGGAATCCCACGGCTCCGAAGGTGGCGACCGCGTCATCCATCCCCATCATCCAGTTCGGATACTCGACGCCGAAGTCCTCGAGGAAGGCACGGATCTCATCGATGTCGCCGGAATCGACGGCGAGTCCGAGGATGACGACGGGGCGGTCGGCGTAGATATGGGCCAACTCCACGAGTTCCGGCAATTCGTCGCGGCACGGGAGGCACCAGGTGCCCCACAGGTTCGCGACGACCACGCTGCCCCGCAGGTCGCGGAGGCTTGCCTCGCCGCCGTCCAGGGTGCGGAAGACGTCTTCGGGCGCCGGTTTCGCACCCGAGGGCACCGCGTCCGTGTAGCTCACTGTGGTGCCGCGATCCGCCGCCTCATCCGCCCCCCCGCAACCGAGTCCGATCAGCGCGACGAGGGCGACGGCGCCCCGCCCGGTCAGCATCCCGACGTCCCGTCGGCGTTCGAGCCCCCACCGCCGGGCGGCGTGAGGACCACGCCGGGGAGCGCCCATGTCAGCTCGCCATCGTCGACCGCGAAGGCGCCGTTCACGAGTACGTAATCGACGCCCGACGGATACTGGTGCGGCTCGAAGAAGGTCGCGTTGTCCTGCAACTCGTCCAGGTCCAGCACCGCGATATCCGCGATGAGCCCCTCCCGTATGAGACCGCGGTCGCGGAGGCCCATGAGCTGGGCCGGGAGCGTCGTCATCGAGCGGACCGCGCTCTCGACCGACAGCACGCCCAGGTCCATCGCATAGCGTTTGATCTTTCGCGGGAACGTGCCGTAGAAGCGGGCATGCACGGGTCCGTCGTCCGGGAGCGCGATCCCGGCGTCGGAGGCCGTCACCAGCCACGGATGAGCCGAGAACTCCTCGACATCGATCTCGGAGAGGGAGAAGCCGCGCACGCGGGCGCCACCCGCTCTCATGCGGTCCCCTTCGAGTTGCAGGCGGATCGCCACGTCGACGGGGAACGCGTTCCACTCCGCCGCCAGATCGGCCACCGTCTTGCCGACCAGACTCTCATCCGGGTGGTCCATGACGACGAGGTTCTCCGGTCCCCCGCGACGCCCGATCTCGTGCTCGATGTCGAGGCGCACCTGCTCGCCGCGTTCGGGGTCGGCGAGCGCCGCCCCAAGCGCCGCCGCATAATCGACGTCCGCGCGCGGTCCGCCGGGTCCGCCGCCGCCGGGCCCGCCGCCGGGGAAGATCCAGCGCGGCAGCAGGACGGTGTTCCCGTCGCTGCCCGTCGTGTTGTACGGGTACTGGTCCGCCCAGATCGGGACGCCGCGCGCCCGGGCCCGCTCGATCAGGTCGACGAGCGCCCTTCCCGCCCCCCAGAAATCGGAGCCGCGGGCCTTGATGTGCGTCGCCACCGTCGTCACGCCCGTCCGCTCCGCGACTTCGATGTCCTCGATGATGGTCTCGATCATGGTCGGCGGACCGGGGTCGTCCTGGCTCGGCCAGAACCACATCGGCGTCATCCCGGAACTGCGTTCGTGGACGATGTAGAGGCCGCCCCCGCGACCCGCCGCCTCGACCAGAGGGAAGAGTTCGGAGGTTTCACTCCAGATCCCCGGGAAGTACTCGAGACCGGCGCTGAGGCCGTAGGCTCCCTCGGCCATCCCCTGCTCCACCAGCTCCGTCATGCGCTCGATCTCGGCGGGTGTCGAGGGGCGCATGACATCGTCGCCGAGCGCCATCGCACGGATCGTGTTGTGCCCGACCATGAGCGCCGCGTTGGGCCCGTGGCCGCGCGCCTCGAGCCTGGCGCGCTGATCGGCGATGGGCCAGGGAGACCGGCCGTCCTGGTTCACGACGACCGTCGTCACGCCCTGGCTCACGAGGTTGGGCGCGGCTCGCCGGCGCGCGCCCTCGCTGCCGGCGTCTCCCGCCGCGTCGAGTCCCTGGTCCGCGTGGGAATGAATGTCGATGAAGCCGGGGACGACGTACCGGCCATCGAGTTCGATGACGCGGTCGGCGCCGGCGCCGGCCAGGTCTCCGACCCGGACGATGCGCCCGCCGCGGATCCCGACATCGGCGCGGAACCACGGATTCCCGGTGCCGTCCAGGACGCGTCCGCCGCGCAGCAGGATATCGAATGCGGGTTCCTGGGCGGCCACGGTCGCGACGTGCACAAACCCGAGGACGGCGGCGACAAGGAGCGTGCGAAGGTCACGGCGGTTCATGATCGCTTCCCCTGTGAGAGATCCGAAGTCGTGGGCCGAAAGCTACGACAGGTCGCACACCGGTCCAACCGGGCGGTTTGGCGAGCGGCGGGCGACGGGGTAACATCGGCGGGCCATGAACGATCTCCTTCTGCGCGCACTCGCGCGCGAACCTGTGGAGCGAACGCCCGTGTGGTTCATGCGGCAGGCGGGACGCTCCCTCCCCGCCTATCGTGAACTTCGCCGGGAGCGCGGGTTCCTCGAGATCGTGCGCGACCCGGAGGCGGCCGCGCAGGTCACACGACTCCCGCTCGAGTACTTCGACGTGGACGCGCTCGTCCTCTTCATGGATCTGTCGACGCCGTTCGAGGCCGCCGGGATCGAGATCGAACTGCGGGCCGGCGTCGGACCCGTTCCCCTGCCCCCCTGGGGCGGCCTCGAGGACGTGGAACGCCTGCGCCCCTTCGAGCCGCGGGAGCGCCTCGATTTCGTGCTCGAGGCGATCCGCGTCCTCGCCGCGAACGAGGAACGCCCGATCGTCGGCTTCGTGGGCGCCCCTTTCACCCTCTGCTCGTACCTCGCGCGCGGCACGCGCGACAGCCGGCTCGCTCAGATTCGGGCCTTCATGCTGCGGTCCCCCGAACTCTGGGACCGGCTCGCGGGGTTCTGGGCCGAGCACCTGGCGGAGTTCGCGGTCGCTCAGTACGAGGCCGGCGCCGGCGCGATCCAGGTGTTCGATTCCTGGTGCGGCATCCTCGATCCTCACACCTACAGGGCGCGTGTGCTCCCGTACTCACGCCGCCTGCTGGCGCGACTCCGCGAGAGGGGCATCCCCACCGTGCACTACGGGGCCACGCACGCCGCGGTGGCGGAGGCGGGGGGCGATGCGATCAGCGTCGACTGGCGCACACCCCTCGACGAGGCATGGGACATCATCGGCCGGGAGCGCGCGATACAGGGGAATCTCGACCCCGCGTGCATCCTCGCGGGCGAGGAGGCGGCGCGCGCCGGGGCGCTTGACGTGCTGCGCCGGGCGGGCGGCAGACCCGGCCATGTCTTCAACCTCGGGCACGGGCTCCAGCCCCACTCCGACCCGCAGGTCATCGCCGCCGTCGTCGACGAGGTGCGGCGCTGGGATCCGACCGGCGAAGACCGCTGAGGACGTTCCCGCGGGAACGTCGGCAGCCGGGACGGCGCTATGCGGGCGCGGCGAGACGTTCCGCCACGGATTCGGCTTCGGCGATTCGACTCGAGATGCCCAGCCGTCCGGTGTAGCCAGCGGCGAGCGTGACGCCGGAGGGAAGATCGAGTCCGTCCAGCGCCGTCCACGAGCCGTCATACGCCGGAAGCCGCGGCCGCGCCGTACAGATCGGGGTCGCCGCCACTCCATGGATCGCGCTGTACTCCTCGGCTGCGGTCCGCTCGAGTCGGACTGCGTCCCAAGCGGCGACATCGGGATCGAGACCGCCGCCCAGATAGGCCGTGCAGAGACCGTCGCGCCCGAACAGCGAGGCGTTCCACGTCACACCGCGCGTACGCCACCGTTCTCCCAGCGCGACCTGGAACCCGAACCCCTCCGGCGCGCTCTCCACTTCCAGCGGCACGACGGCCACGCGGTGATACCGCAGCCCCGCGAGACGGTCGGCAGCCTCGGGCGCGATGCCCCTCAAGAGGACCGCCGCGGCCGGCGCCGGCGTCGTGATCGCCACTTGGTCCACGGTGTGGGAATCCGGGCGCCGACCCCCGTGGGCGATCTCGAACCGACCGCCGGAGCGTCGAAGCTCCGTGACCGGCGCCGCGATCCGAATCCGGCTCGCGTGTCGCCTCGCGATGGCGCGCGGGAGCGTGGCCATGCCCCCCCGAAAGGTGAACGCGGGCGGCGCGGCGGCAGGCTCCCGGCGCCGAGCCGCCGCGAGCAGGCTGCGTTTCACGCCCAGCGGTTCGAGGAGCATCGGAAGGACCCGTCCAGCCGGCATCGTCTCCGGATCCGACCCGAAGGTCGCGGAAACGAGGGGGCCGAAGAGCCGCTCGTACGCCTCGCGGCCGGCCTTGCGGCGGAAGTAGCGGGCCACGGACTCCCGAGGCCGAAGCCGGCGGGTGAAGGGCTCGAGCGCGGCCCGGGCGCGCCCCGCCGGCGAGAGCAGATCGCCCGTCAGGAGGCCGCGCGGTCGGTGCGGCACGGTCCGCAGGCGGCCGCGGGCCCAGATGAACAGCCGCGCCCCGGGCCGCGCCTCCAGGACCTCCTCGTGAAGCTCCAGTTCGTCGACGAGCCGGCGCACTGTGGGCGCAAGTCGCGTCCGCTGCGGGCCGAGTTCGACGATCCGGCCGTCGTGAACCGCGGTGCGGATCACCCCTCCGACGTCATCGGACGCCTCGAACAGGATCGAGTCGACGCCGCGCCGCGCCAGCGCGTGCGTGAGCGCCAGCCCGGTGATCCCTCCGCCGATGATTCCGACCCGCATGCCTCCCCCCTTCCGGGCTCCCGCCACGAGGCGGCAACGTTCCGAACCCTTCCGGCACGGGCAAGCCGGGGACCGCCGCGATAGGTTCGAGCGATGCCGAACTCCACCCCCCCACCCGCCGTCCTCCTCCTGAACTTCGGTGAGCCGGGAGGAGCGGATCCGAGCGCCGTCACCCGCTTCCTGGAGCGGATCTTCCTCGCCAACGCGCGACTGGAGCCGCACGCGGACCGGGCGGCGGCCCGTGCGCGAAGCCGCGAACTCGCGCGGCGGCGGACGCCCGGCCTGCTCGAGGTCTACGAACGGATTGGCGGCTCACCGCTCGACGCGCAGGCGAAGGCGCAGGCGAAGGCGCTCGACCGGGCGCTGCAGGCCCGAGGCCGCCCGATGCGCGTGGTCGTGGGGATGCAGTTCACCGAACCGTCGATCGAGGAGGCGCTGCGCCGCCTGCGCGCGACTGGCGCCCCCGCGCTCGTCCCCCTGCCCGTGTACCCGCTCTGCGGTCCTTCGACCACCGTAGCGGCGCTGGCCGAGGTGGAGGATGCCCTTGAGCGAATCGGATGGCGGCCCGAGGTGCGCGGCGTGACCGGGTGGCATCGCCATCCCGGCTACACCCGCCTTCGAGCCGACGCGATCCGCCGCGCCGCCGCGGAAGCGGGCTGGAGCCTGACCGACCCGGGCCTCCGCGTCGTGTTCAGCGCGCATGGCACCCCGCTGCGGTACATCGCGGAAGGCAGCCGCTACGTCGAATACGTCGAGGAGTGGTGCGCGACGCAGGCCCACGCCCTGGGCGTGGACACGTGGACCCTCGGCTACCAGAACCACACGAACCGAGGGATCGAATGGACCCCGCCGGACATCGAGACGGCGCTGGAGGACCTCCCGGGCGTCGCAAGGGTCCTCGTCGACCCGGTCAGCTTCATGCACGAACAGTCCGAGACGTTGATGGAACTGGACGTGGATCTCGCCGGGCGCGCCGCCGCACTCGGCCTCGAGTTTCGCCGCGTCGCCGTGCCGCACGACGATGAAGCGTTCGCCGAGGTGCTGGCCGACCTGGCGTTGGCGGCGCTCGGTATCGACTTCCCGGCCCTGCCTCGGCGGACCTCGTGCCGGTGTCGCCCCGGGACGGCGGTCTGCTTCAGCGGCGAGCCATTGTCCTGACTTCCGCGTGCCGGAAGCACGACGTCGTGTGGTCGTTGACCATCCCGGCCGCCTGCATGTACGCGTAGCAGATCGTCGGTCCCACGAAGCGAAAACCCCGCCTGCGCAACTCTTTCGACATGCGCTCCGACTCTCGGGTGCGCGCGGGAACTTCAGCCATCGACGACCAGCGGTTCCGGATCGTACGCCCCCCGGTGAACGACCAGATGAAGGCGTCGAAGGTGCCGAATGCCTTCTGGACGTCGAGCAGGCGAGCCGCATTCGCGATCGTGGCCTCGATCTTGAGGCGGTTTCGGACGATCGAGGCATCGGCTTGAAGCCGCCTTATGTCATCTTCCGCAAATGACGACACGGCAACTGGATCGAAATCGCTGAACGCGGCGCGAAACGCTTCCCGCTTGCGCAGGATCACCGCCCATGAGAGACCGGCCTGGAACCCATCGAGGACGAGGAATTCGAAGTGGCGCCGGTCATCGAAGACCGGCACGCCCCACTCCGTGTCGTGATACGCGACCATCCCCGCTTCGGACCCCGCCCAGCCGCAGCGCGGCCGGCCGCCGGTCATTCGTTCAACCCTCGGGGCGCGCCGTCAGGTCTTCGATCACACGGCCGCCGACGCTGTCCACCTGCCCGCGGATGACGCACGCCAGCATGTCGGCGGCTTCGCGGAGCATCGACGCCGGCTCGCGCCGGTCGCCCTCGAACCGCACGACCTCGCCGAGGAAGATCCCGACCAGCTGAGTGGACCCGGAGTCGCCGCCGCCCGCCTTGATCACGTCGTCGTACGCTGCCCCGGGGACGCTGGCCCTCCACGGCTCATCCCGCTCCGACCCCCCCGGCGACGCCCGGTCCATCGGCACAAGCGCGAGGATGCTGCCTTCCACGCCCGGCCCGCCCTTGCGGACGTTCAGCGCAAGCGCGACCGGCCTGTCGAAGAGATCCATCTCGAGGAAGTCCTTCACGCTGTCGCCGGGGATGGCGCAGCGCCCGATCGGCTTCTCCTCGTGAAAGGTCCCGATGCAGATACTGCCTCGGGGCGTCAGGTGGTGCTTGATCGGCCGGACATCGAGTTTGAGGGGAGTGGCGGTACCGACGAGGACGTGTTCGCGGCGACTCTCGGCTGCAGGCGACGGGGGCAGCATATCTCCGAAGAACAGTGTCGTCATCCCATCATCTCCCGGTCGGTCGTCGCCGTCTTTCCTCCCGAGCACCGATACGCGATCGCGCCCCACATGTTCCAATGTCGCCCGGGCGGGCGGCGCGCGATAGTCTGACCGCGCTCGCGCACCCGCCGGTGCACCCGCTGGCGTACGAATCGAAACCGGAGAATGCATGACCCGCAGCTTTCTCGACGTCACGGAGGCGTGGGACGGCGAGTCCGTCGTCACCGCGTTCGACTCCGCCACGGGGGCCTGGATATTCGTCGCCCTGCACGATACGCGGCTGGGCCCGGCTGCCGGAGGCACCCGAATGGCCGCCTATCCGGAGCCGGTCGACGGCCTGGTCGACGCCATGCGCCTTGCCGAGGGCATGACATGGAAGTGGGCGAGCGTCGGCATCCGCTTCGGCGGCGGCAAGGCGGTCATCGCCGTCCCGGACGACCTGGGCGACGAAGCCCGCGCAGGCCTGGTCGACCGCTACGCGGCGCATCTCGTCTCGCTACGCGGCGCCTTCCAGACCGGCGTGGATCTCGGCACGACACCCGACGACATGGCCCGAGTCGGAGCCATCTCGGGGTACGCCGTCGGCCTCATCGACGGAGAACCCGGCGATCCGGGGCCGCATACCGCGCGCGGCGTGTTCGCCGGAATGCGAGCTGCGCTCGAACACCGGCTCGGCGACGCAAACTTCAACGAGCGTTCCGTGCTCATCGAGGGGCTTGGCGGCGTCGGTCTCCCGCTCGCCGGGCTGCTGGCCGAGGCCGGGGCGACGCTCTACCTGACGGATCTCCGCGAGGCCGCCGCGCGGCACGCCCGGGCACGATTCGGGGGGAAGGTCGTCCCCCTCGATGACATGTGGGACCTGAACGTCGACGTGTACGCGCCGTGTGCGGTGGGGGCGACCCTGAACCCCGACACGATCCCGCGTCTGCGCTGTCGGATCGTCGCCGGTTCCGCGAACAACCAGCTCCTCTCGGAGGCCGACGCGGAGAGGCTGCACGAGCGCGGCGTCCTCTACGCCCCCGACTACGTGATCAACGCGGGCGGGGCGGTCGCCTTCACCGCCATCCATCAGGGCGAGCGGGACGAGAAGCGGCTCCAAGCCCGCGTCGACGCGATCGGGTCGTCACTGCGAGAGATGTTCGAGGAGGCGGCCACCGCCGGAGAATCGCCGCTTCACGCAGCCCGCCGGAGAGCTCGACGGTTCCTCGGCGCCCATGGCGGCGCCCATGGCGGCCCCCATGGCGGCGCTCCCGGCGGACCATCCCACGGCGCCGGTTAGCGGGCCGTGGCAACTAACGGCGGGAGGCGATGCGGTCCAGCGGCTTCTTCGTGATGTCGGGGACGAGCGCGTCGTCCGCCGGATAGCCCACGACGAGCAGCAAGAAGGGCCGCTCGTTGGCGGGGCGGTCGAGGACCTTGTTCAGGAAGCCCATCGGGCTCGGCGTGTGGGTGAGCGTGGCAAGCCCCGCGTGGTGTAGCGCCGTGATGAGAATTCCCGTGGCGATGCCGACGGATTCCGTCACGTAGTAGTTCTTGAGTTTCTCCTCGCCGCGCACTTCGTAACTCTCCGCGAAAATCGCGATGAGGACGGGCGCCGTCTCCAGGAACGGCTTCCGTTCGTCCGTGCCGAGGTGGGAGAGCGCCTCCAGCCACGCCGCCGGCGCACGATGTTCGTAGAAATCCCGCTCTTCCTTCTCCGCTTCCACCCGGATCCGGCGCTTCACCTCGGGGTCGCGCACGACGACGAAGTGCCACGGTTGTCGGTTCGCGCCGTTGGGGGCCGTTCCCGCCGCTTCGATGCAGGCGTCGATGACCTCCGCGGCGACGGGTTCGCCGGAATACTCGCGGACCGTCCGGCGACGTCGCATCTCATCGCGGAAGGCCCGCGCGCGACACACCATCTCCTCATCCTCGAGCCGCGTGAACGTCGCCAGCGGCACCGGACGATACGCACCGCCCTCCGTCATCGGATCCCGACGAGGCCCCGTGTCGCCTGAATCAGCGCGCGGGAATCGTATCCGACGCCGCCCTTGAACACCCAGCGGACCGCGCGAATCGCACTCGGGTCGCTCCCGGGATCGCCGTTCAGGACGACGAGATCGGCCACCTTCCCGGCCTCCACGGTGCCGAGTTCGTTGTCCATGCCGAGGATCTTCGCGCCGTTGGCGCTCACCACCTGTACCGCCTGCACCGCCGAGAGTCCGGCCTCCAGCAGAAGCTCGAAGTTCCGCTGATTGCCGAAGCCCGGGAGCGCGCCGCCGTTGCCCGTGGGATCGACGCCCGCGGCGAGCAGCCCGCCCGCGTCCACGAACGCTTTCTCGAAGCGCAGCTCGTTCCGGAAATTCTCAGGATCCGGCCCGATTTCCTGGATGCGCCCGCGCTCGTCGAGGTACGCTTCCCGAAGGTCCGGAGCCATCAGCTCGAGTGTTCGCTCATCCACGACGTCGCGGTCGGGGAAGAAAGCCTCGTAGACCGCGAGCGTGGCGGTGAGCCCGACGCCGGCCTCCACCATCGCCTCGATCGTCTCCCGCGCGATGGGTCCCGTGGGATCCGAGCCCCCGGCCCGCTGCATGATGTTGCCGGGACAGCGGTCGGGCTCCTTCTCCGGCACAAAATCGGACGCCGTGAGCATGCCGTGCTCGAGGTTGTCGATTCCGAGCGCAACGGCCTCCTGGAAGCTCACCGAACACAGGTGTCCGGTGACGCGGAGGCCCAGACGGTGCGCCTCCTCGATCGCCGCCCCGAGTTCGGCGCTCCCGATCGACGTGTACGCCTTCACCCACGTGGCCCCCTCCTCCGCCCAGTATTCGACGAAGCGCCGCGCCTGTTCGGGGGAGCCCATGCGGGCCTGGTGGGGCGAGCCCGTCGAGCCGGTGATGTACGGCGCCGTGATGTGGATGCGGGGGCCCGGCGAGTCGCCGCGGTCGACCGCGTCCTTCAGGTGGACATCCGCATAGGGCGTGAAGCTCCCGGTCGTGCGGATCGTCGTGACGCCGGAACCCAGGTAGAGCCGCGGCGCGCTGTAGCCGAGCTGCACGCGCCGTCCCCCGACGGAGGTGTAGAACAGATGGTCGTGCATGCCGACCATCCCGGGGATCACCGTGTGGCCGCCCAGGTCGTGACGATCCGCGTCCTCCGGTACCGAGACGGACGAGGCGGGGCCCACGGCGGCGATCCGCCCGTCGCGGAGCAGCACCGTCTGATCCTCGAGCGCCGGGCCGCCGGTGCCGTCGATCACGCGGACGTGTTCGAGCGCCACGGTCGGCCCCCGCACGGCAACGTAGGCGCGGGTTTCCTCGGACAGCCGATCATAGCTCTGCGCGGCCAGCGCATCGGCGAACGCGGCCGCCGTGACCGCGAGGGTGGCGAGCACTGCGGGCGCGGCGCGAGCCGCGGAGATCCTGCTTCCGGCGCGATGATACTGGCTGACCATCTTCATTCCTCTCTCGACCTCTCTCGACCTCTCTCGACGGGTCCCTGCCCGGTCCATTCTCGGCGGGGCCCTCCGTTACCGAATCCCGACCATCCCCTTTACGGAGTCGATGAGCTTCTCCGAGTCGTAACCGACGCCGTCCTTGAACACGACCGTCACATTCCTGATGATCGCGGAGTCCGACTCGAGATCGCCCTCGAGCACGACCAGATCCGCGAGCTTCCCGGGCTCGATCGTCCCGACCTCGTCGTCCACGCCCATGATGCGGGCGCCGTTCGCGCTCACGATCCGGACCACCGTCGAGGCGTCGAACCCCGCCTCGATGAGAAGCTCGTAGTTGCGCTGGTCCCCGAAGCCGGCGATCGCCCCCCCGATCCCGGTCGGGTCCACGCCGGCCGCCAGCACGCCCCCGGCCTCGACGAAGCCGCGCTCGAACGCCATGTGCTTCTGGAGGTGCGTCTCCGTCATGGACCAGTCGGGATCCGCCTCGATCCTGTCCACCATCTCGAGGTAGTCCTCCCGCACCTCGGGAGCCATCGCCTCGAGCGTCCGCTCGTCCAGCACGGCCCGCCCCTTCGTCATGGGCTCGATCACGGCCATCGTCGACGTCATCCCCACGTCGTTCTCGACCATGGAGAGGATCAGCGCCCGGGCCGTCTCCCCCGTCGGATCGCCCTGTTCTCCGACCCGGATCATGGAATTGGGCGGACACTCGTCGGGCCGCTTGCGCGGATCGAAGTCCGTCGCGGTCCCGAAGCCGTGCTCGATGTTGTCCATCCCCAGGTCGACGGCTTCCTGGAAGGTGATCGAGCAGATATGCCCCGTGACCCGGAGGCCGTGCGCGTGCGCCTCTTCGACGACGGCGGCGAGTTCCGCGCGGCGGATCGTCGTGTACGCCTTGATCCAGGACGCGCCCTCCCCGGCCCAGTAGCGAACGAAGCGGCGCGCTTCCTCGGGCGAGTTCACCTGAGCCATGTCCCCGAGGGCCGGGTTGGGTCCGGTCACGTACGGCGCCGTCACGTGCATGCGGGGTCCCGGCGCCAGTCCGCGCTCGATGTTCGACTTGACGTTGAGATCGGCGTAGGGCGAGACGCTGCCCGTCGTGCGGATCGTCGTGACCCCCGCCGCGAGATAGAGGCGCGGGGAGGAGATGTTGCCCTGGGCCATCCGGCCCCCGGCCCCCATGAAGAACATGTGGTTGTGGAGCCCGATCATTCCCGGGATCACGGTGTGTCCCGGCAGTTCACGGACCTCGGCGCCGGACGGGATCTCGACCGTGCCCGCCGGGCCGACAGCGGCGATCCGGTTCCCTTCGATCACGACGGTCTGGTTCGTCCGGGCGCCGGCGCCGGTCCCGTCGATGACCTTGACGCCGGTGAGAGCGACGGTCGGGCCGGCGACGGACACGAACTCGGAGGTCTCGGCGCTCAGTTCCGCCGCCGACTGCGCGGGCAGGTGGGCCGGGGCGAGCAGGGCCGCGAGCGCGACGGGGGCCGCGATGAACTTCCTCATGGGAAACTCCTGTGACTTGAGCCGTTCAGGGGCCCGAAAACCTACCGCGTCACGGCTCCACCGTGAACACCATCTTCATGCCCGCCTCCAGGTGTTCGGCGATGTGGCAGTGGAGCATCCAGCGGCCCGGGTTCGAGAGTTCGAGCAGAATGTCGAGCGCACCGCCCACGGGAACGACGGCGGTGTCCTTCCAGGCGAGGTTGTCGTGCGCGACGCCGTTCGTGGCGAGGACGAGAAAGCGCTGGCCGTGGATGTGGATCGGGTGCTGCATCTGGTGCAGCGTCTCGCGGCGGCTCCGGAGCCTCAGTCTGACGACGTCGCCCACGCGAAACGTCCATTGGATCGCCTCGTTCTCGAGCCCCGTCGAGGGTTCGCGCAGCGTCCACGACACGTTCTCCGGCGTCGACATCAAGTTCATCATTGGCATCGTTCCCGACCACTCGATCGGGTGGAAGTACGACGAATCCACCTGCATGAGACGCTCGACGACGAGCGGGAGGCCGCGGGTCGTCATGTCGAGTTCCAGCGTGAGGTCGACCGGGCGGTCGAACAGCGGGCGGTAGGGTGCGATCTCCTCGCTTGCGCGTCCGTTCTCCCGCAGCGTCTCGAAGGCCGCGTGCAGATCCGGCATCGCCGCCCCGGCGCCGACCCGGACGACGCCCAGCGTGTCCTGTTCGGGGAAGAAACTGCCGCCGATGTGGTCGATCCCCTGGACCCGGTTCAGGAGGGCGTAGCTCCCGCTCTCGGGGAAGGCGACATGCACGATGTAGCGCTCCGCCGGCGCGATGATCACGCTCTCGACCCACGCCTCCCGCTCGAAGTTGCCCACATCGGCGCCCACGAGCTTCATCGGCGCTCCGCCGAAGGAGAGGTTGAACGTCCGCGTGTTCGACGCGTTCGTGAAGTAGAAACGGACGACGGACCCGCGCTCCACGTCCAGCGCGTAGTCGGGCTCCCCGTTCACGAGCATGGTGTTGCCGAACCGGCCCATCAGCGCATGCGTGGCGCGCTCCAGTCCGAAGGGGACGATCCCGTGCTCGCCCACGAGCAGGTCGTCGAGCATGACGACCTCCTCGCGGTGGACCGGACCGTAGTAGTCGGGGTCCCCGGAGCGGACCATGAGGTTGCCCGCCAGTCCCAGATCCTGCTGGATGTCCTCGCGGTGGTGGGGGTGGTACCAGTAGAGGCCGGGGTCGGGGAAATGCACCGTGTAACGGAAGCTCTCGCCGGGGGCGACAGGATCCTGCGTCACGCCGGGGACGCCGTCGAAGCGGTTGTCGAGACGGAGGCCGTGCCAGTGGATCGCGGTCGGCCAGTCGATGCGGTTCGTGAAATCGATCGTGACGGTCGCGTCCTCGGGGACCCAGAGGAGGGGCCCCGGGATCTGTCCGTTGAAGCCGTAGCCGAGGAGTTCGCGGCTCCCGATGCGACGGCGCACGTAGACCGCGTCGAGCGCGAGCGAGTCGCCATCGGCCAGTTCGATCAATTCGCGGGGGCGGGCGTCGACGATTTCGCCCTCCCAGCCGTCGCCCGGCAGCCAAGGCTGTACGTCCGGCCGAAGCTCCATGAGCGCCGGAAGCATCATGACCCCGTCAGGCATCGGCACCCCGCTCCACGCGTCGTCCATCGCCATCTCGCCGGGATCCATCCGGGAAGCGCCGAGCGCAAACTCGAGGAAGTCGGCGGGCTGCATGCGACTGGAAGGCGACTGGGCCCGCAGCACGTACGGACCCGCCGGCTCCGCGCCCGCCCCCTCGGCCGCCCCAGGCTCGGCTCCGGGTTCCGCTCCAGCTTCGGCTCCGGGCGCGGTGCCGGATTCCGCCGTAATCAGGATGAGGAACTTGTTGAACCCGACCTGCCCCACGTCGACGCGTCCGCGGGCCGGGACCTCCCCGAGCCGTTCGATGGGCGACAGCACCTGTGTCGAGGCCCAGGCGACATAACGGTCGTACGGCCCGAGCGTGGAGGGCGGCGGAAGGTCCGTCGAGATCACCGCGTCGTACAGGAGCCGCCCGTCCGGCGTCACTCCCATGGAGAACGGTCCCGGCGGGCGGCGCAGTTCGACCGTGCCGGCCGCGCCGGGCACGCGGGGCGTCGGAAACAGGGCCATGCAGTACAGGTCGGGGCTCGCCGCGGCCCCCTGCGCCGCGCCCGGCGTGCATGGAGGCGCTTCCTGCCCGGGCGGCATCCCCGGGGGCGCCGCGCCCATCCACAGCCAGAGTCCCCCGCCCAGCACCCCGACGGCGCCCAGCGCGGCGGCGGCCGGGCTGGCGCCCCGCCTCCCGGCCGAGCGCCGGGCCGCGAGGGTCATTGCAGGGCCCTGGTGCGGCCCCCGTCGACGGCGATGGACACGCCCGTCACGTAGCTGGCGCGCTCGGAGGCGAGGAATGCCACGACCGCGGCGAACTCGCGCGGCTCACCGAGCCGGCTCGCGGGAATCGCGGCGTTCCATCCCGCCTCCACCTCTTCCATCGAGATCCCACCGGCTTCGGCGTGCACGGCGGCCAGTTCCTCCAGCCTCGCGGTGCGCGTGAAGCCCGGAAGCACGTTGTTCACGGTGATGCCGAACGACGCGACCTCGTTCGAGAGGGTCTTCGCGAAGCCGGTCACGGCGGCGCGCACGCTGTTGGAGAGGATCAGGCCATCCACCGGTTCCTTCACCGCGACCGACGTGATGTTCAGGATCCGTCCCCATCCGCGCTCCTTCATGCCGGGCAGCACCGCGCGCGTCAGGTCGAGGGCGCTCTCGAGGTTGAGGCGCACGACCGCCTTCCACGCCCCCCGGTCGTGGTCCTCGAACTTCCCGGCCGGCGGCCCGCCCGCGTTGTTCACGAGGATATCCACGCGTCCGAAACGGCTCATCGCCGCTTCGACGAGGCCGGTCACGTCCGCGGGATCCGACAGATCGGCCGCGATACCGACGACATCGCCCGGCCCGCGTGCATCCGCGGAGGCCACGGCTTCCGCGAGCGCCGCCTGCCCGCGCGCGCACATCACCAGGTGAGCCCCTTCCGCCGCCAGTTCCTCCGCCACCGCCCGGCCGAGGCCCTTCGAGGAGGCGGCGACCAGGGCGACACGGCCCGCAATCCCCATATCCATCAGGCGTCCGTGTCGTGAAAGTAGGAGTCCGTCCCATCGAGCCAGTCCGTGCGGGGAGGACAGAAGATGTCGAGGTCCAGCGTCTTCTCGAGCGCTATGGCCTTGTGGGGGACGTGAGAAGGAATGTGAAGGATCTCGCCTGCCCGCACGACGACCTCCTCGCTCCCGTCTGCGCCGAGCCAGAAGTGCAGCGCGCCCTCGAGGATGTATGTGAACTGCTCATTCTCGTGCGAGTGTGTGGGAACGACCGCGCCCTCCTCGAGCAGGACCTGGGCGATCATGGCCCGGTCTCCCGTCACCATGCGCCGGCCCAACTGCTCGGTTACGCGCTCCCACGGCAACTCCTCCCAGCGGAAATGCCGGGGCTTCGCTTCGCTCATGACGTTCCTCCCTGATTCGTGTATTCCGGATCCGGTCGGCGGACGATGAGCCGCCTACCGATTCCCGGCAAGCGTCCAGGCGACGCCCGCGCGCATATTCCAATCTCCGCTCATTTCGGTGGTTCCGTGCCCGACCGCCCCGTCGATGGCCACCGGTCCCCGTCTCCACTCCACCGTGGCCCGGAGTTCGCCGGTGTCGCCGGTCCCGGGCGGCGACACCCTTCTTGTACTGGACCGCCCTCGGGTCCCGACGGATAGCCGCCAGGTCGCGGCCACGTCCCACAGAGCTTCGAACGCGTAGGCGAACGCATCGTTCTGCTCGAAGGGCTCCGCCGGCACTTCCAGGATGCCGACACCGAACCAGCCGGTCACGCGCCAGCGGGCGGAGGCCCAGGAAAACAGGGCCGCGATCGTGACATCCGTCGTGTTCGTGCCGATTCCCCTCGTTTCGTCGGAGTTCGGCAGCTTGACTCCCACGTGTCCCCCGGCCGAGAAGCCCCTGGGTCCTCCGAGAGGCGCGAGGGAGATGGCGAGTTCGAAATCGCCCACGTCGCGCGTCGTTCCGTCTCGAACGGAGGGATCAAGCTCGATGGCGGCAGCCGGATCTCTCGCTTCGATCTCGAGGATCTTCCGCGCCGCCCCCTTCAGTTCGAGCACAGCGTGCGGCCCGATCGCCCAGGCGGCGTGGAGCACCGGGAAGGCGTTCAGATCTCCTCTGAGTCCGGCCAGCGGGAAGGCGCCGTTCGTCGTGCGGGTGAAACCGACACCCATGATGGCTTCGCCGTCTCCCACACCCACGGGCTGCACGAGCGCGTCCCGCTTCAGTTGCGCCGCCGCCGGCCCGGCGAGGGCGACGCCGAGCGCCGCGGCAAGAAACAACGAGAGCCCGGCGCATGTACGCCGGGCTCTCGGAAACTGCGGCGAAGCGGACCGCCGGCCGGGAGCCGGCCGGCCGGCGCGACTCAGTTTCGAGCCGCCTGCATGATGTCGTCCACGTAGCCATCCAGCCGCACCATGACCTCGATCGTCTCGGCCTGCGTCCCGGCGTTGGCCAGCTCTCTCGCCAGACTGAAAAGCAGCCCGCGGACGGCGGCCGCGTCCCCATCCCCGATCGATGGCACCTCGGGGGCCGGGGGCGGCGGGGGCTCCGCCACGGCCGGTGCGGCGGGCTTCGGAGCCGGTGCGGCGGGCTTCGGAGCCTCCGTGGCGGCCAGGCGCCGCTTCACCTGAAGCGGGTACTTCGCGTGGAATTGTCGGGCCGACAGATCGGCAACCGATGCGTCGATCTCACAGGCGCCCTTGAACAACTCCGCGTTCTTGACCTCGGGATTCCTCTTGAGGACGCGCGTCACATAGGCCAGAACTGCCGCGCCCGCATCACCCGTCGAGACGCGCGGCCGCCGCGCCGGCTTGGCCCTCGCACGCGCCGGAGCCGCCCTCCCGGAGCCCGCGCCGCCCAGACGTCGCTTGACCTGCAGCGGATACTTGGCGTGGAACTGCCTCGGGTTCAGATCCGCGATGGCCTTGTCTATGAGTTTCGCCCCCTCAAAGAGCGTCGCGTTCGAGACCCCGGGATCCCTTGCCAATTCCTTCTCTATGAATCTCATCACGTGTTCGTTCATTGTGCCTCCTCGTGCGGACCTGTGCGCTCGACGATAGATGCCGATGGCGCGTGCTTGCGGTGTGGAATGCACCATGATCCAACCCGATGCACCGCGAGTCAACTGTAGGGCATGTAATAGATGTACGACCCTGTCCCGAAAGGAGGCGGGGGGCATGCGTCCGCGACCGAGGCATGCGTTGCGCACGTCTCGCTTTCTGGGGCCACCGCGCGGACGTAGCTTCCCGCCCATGCAACCTCGAATGACGTCCACCCTGATCGCCATCGCGGCGTGGAGCCTGCTCCCGGCGCTCGTACACGCACAGGGGTCGCGCCTTCCCGGCGCGATCGAAGCGGGACTCATCCTCCGGCAGCTCGATGGAGTGAAGAGGGTACTCGTCGTGGCGGCGCACCCGGACGACGAAGATACCGCTCTGCTGACCACGCTCGCGCGCGGATGGGGTGTGGAAGCGGCCTACTTCTCGTTCACGCGAGGCGAGGGAGGCCAGAACCTCATCGGCACGGAACTCGGCGAGGGACTCGGCATCATCCGCTCGGGCGAACTGCTGGCCGCTCGGACGATCGACGGCGCGCAGCAGTTCTTCGGCCGCGCCTTCGACTTCGGCTACTCGAAGACGGCGGAGGAAACCTTCGCGAAGTGGCCGCGCGAGCGCGTCCTGTCCGACCTGGTGTGGACGATCCGGCGCTTCCGTCCCCATGTGCTCATCACGATGTGGAGCGGAACGGAGCGGGACGGTCACGGGCACCACCAGGTATCCGGCCTTCTCACGCAAGAGGCTTTCGACGCCGCGGGAGACCCGACTCGCTTCCCGGAGCAGGTGGCGGCGGGAGCGGAGCCATGGGCGCCGCCGAAGCTGTACCGCCGCCCCCTCTTCGAGCTGGGAGCCACCGCAATCGACATCGAGACGGGCGCCCTCGACCCTCTGCTCGGCCTCACCCACCACCAGGTCGCGATGGACAGCCGCAGCCAGCACCGCTCGCAGGACTTCGGCACCGCGCGGCCGCCCGGCCCGCGCGTCACGCGCCTTTCGCTCGTGTCCTCGCGAGTCGGCGGATCTTCGACGGAACCGCTGTTTGCGGGGGTCGACACGACCCTGGCAAGTCTGGCTATCGACCTCGGAGAGACCGCACAGGCGGACGTTCGCGCCTACCGCGAAGCCATCGCGCGCGCCGGCGGCGCGCTGAACGCGACGAGGCCGGAGACCGCCCTGCCCTTCCTCGGCAAGGCGTCGCGGTCATTGGAGCGGCTCCGCGCCGCCGCACTCACCGGACCGGAGAGCGAACTGCGACGCGAACTCGACCGTCGCGCGCGCCTGCTCACGCGGGCCATCCTCGCGGTGGCCGGAGTGCGCGTCGAACTGCGGGCGCGGGACGATGTCCTGGTGCCCGGACAGACCGTACTCGTCGAGGCGCGCGTCTGGAGCGGCGGCGACGCCACGCTCGAACTCGACCCGCCGACCATCGAGACCCCTCCGGGGTGGGCGGTGGCGGGCATCGGGCCGGACGTCGAGATGGAGCCCGACGATCTCGGGTCGTTCGCCCGCTTTTTCCGTCAGGAGGACACGGTCTTCCACCCGTCGGCCCGGGCGCGCATCGCGCCGGGCGAACTCGCGCTGTGGCGTTATGCCGTCACAGTGCCCGTGGACGCGCCGCCTACCTCCCCCTGGTTCCTGGAACTCCCTCGCGACGGCGATGTGTACCAATGGCCCGATGCGCCCGAGCTTCGGGCGCTCCCGTTCCGTCCTCCCACCCTTCACGGACGCGTGGCCGCGGTGGTGTCGGCGGCAGGCGAGCGGCTCGACATCGAGGTCGGGGATCCGGTGCGTTATCGGGCCGTCGATGGCGCGACGGGAGAGAGCTGGCGACCCCTGCACGTGGCGCCGCGCATATCCGTCGCGGCGGCGGCGCCTGCGATGATCTGGCCGGCCGGCCGCCCGGATTCGCGTGTCATCACCTTCCGCATCTCGAGTTTCGCCCGGGACGCGACGGACGGAGAGATCGGGCTCGACCTGCCGCCCGGATGGCGCGCGACGCCCGAGGCGACGGCGTTCGAACTTGCGGGAGAGGGAGCGGTTCGGACGGTCGGCTTCACGGTCGAGCCCCCGGCGGGAGAAGCGGAGGGGGAGTTCTACGTACGGCCGTGGATCCGGATCGCCGGGGCCGCAGTCCCCGCCACGCGCGCGACGATCATCGACTATCCGCACATCGAGCCGCACCTCATGGCGGACGATGCGGCGGTACGGATCGTCCGTTTCCCCGTGCGAGTCGCGGACAAGCACATCGGCTACGTGATGGGTTCCGGTGACGACGGACCCGAAGCCATTCGGCAGCTCGGACTCGATGTCGAACTCATCGAACCGGCAGACTGGGACGCGGAGAGGCTCGACCGGTTCGACACGATCGTGCTCGGGATCCGGGCCTACGAGGTGCGCGAGGACATCATCGCGGCAAACGGGGAACTGCTCGCGTGGGCGGAGCGCGGAGGTACGGTCGTCGTCCAGTACAACCGCTACGAGTTCAACGAGGGGGTCTACGCACCGTACCCGATCGCCATCGGCCGCCCCGCGCCCCGCGTCACGGAGGAGGACGCCCCCGTCACGCTCGTCGACCCGCAGGCGCCCGTTCTCGCGGAGCCCAACCGTCTCGGCCCGACCGACTTCGAGGGCTGGGTTCAGGAGCGCGGCCTCTACTTCCCCGATGAGTGGGACGAGCGATACCGGGCGCCGCTGGAGATGGCCGACACGGGAGAGCCGCCGCGCCGCGGCAGCCTGCTCGCAGCCCCGGTGGGTCGCGGACTCTACATCCACACCTCGCTCTCCTTCTTCCGGCAACTGCGCGCGGGCGTGCCCGGCGCCTTTCGTCTGTGGGCGAACCTGCTCTCTCTCGACGGCGGCCGCTGGCGCGAGATCACCGCCCCGTGACGCAACACCGGGACGAGACCGAGGACCGGATCGGGCCCTTCCGTAGCTGGCGCGCGCTCTATGTGTCGGTGATCGTGTATACGGTGGGACTCATCTTCCTCCTCTATCTCGCCACGCGCCTGCTCGACTTCGGAGTGCCGTGAGCGGCCTCGACTGGCTCGTCTTCGCCGTCTATTTCGGCGCCGTCGTCGCCTTCGCCTGGCGCCAGAGTCGCGGGAACCGAGGCGTCGAGGGCTTCTTTCTCGCCAACCGCCAGCTGGGCTGGGGCGCCATCGGCCTTTCCGTCATGGCGACGCAGGCGAGCGCGATCACCTATATCGGCACCACCGGACAGGCCTTCGACGACGGCATGGAGTTCGTCCAGTTCTACCTGGGCCAGCCGATCGCCATGGTCATCCTCTGCGTCGTGTTCATCCCCTTCTTCTATCGCTCGAAGGTTTTCACCGCCTACGAGTATCTGGAACGCCGCTTCGACTCCAGAACCCGGTCGCTGACGAGTTTCCTCTTTCTCGTGTCCCGCGGCCTCTCGGCGGGGATCGTCCTCTACGCCCCGGCCATCGTGCTCTCCGTCATCATGGGCTGGGACGAGCGCGTGACGATTCTCGTCATGGGACTGATCACCGTGGCCTACACGATCATGGGGGGCATCACGGCGGTTATCTGGACGGACGTACTGCAGATGATCGTCATGTTCGCCGGCATCGGGATCGCCATCGCGGTACTGTTCGCGACGCTGCCGGAGGGAGTGGGCGTCGGCGACGTGGCGTATATCGGCGGAATCCATGAGATGTGGCGCAGCATCGACCTCTCCTGGGACCCGACGAATCGTTATACCCTCTGGTCCGGACTCATTGGAGGTCTCTTTCTCGCTCTGGGCTACTTCGGGACCGACCAGAGCCAGGTCCAGCGTTATCTCACGGCGAGTTCGCTCCGCCAGAGCCGCCTCTCCCTCATCTTCAACGCCTTCGTCAAAGTCCCGATGCAGATCTTCATCCTCGCCATCGGTGTTCTCCTCTACGTTTTCTATCACTTCGAGCGCCCGCCCCTCGTCTTCAATTCGGCCGAGGCGGCCATGGTCCGGGAGAGTCCCCGCGCAGGCGACTTCGCGGCGCTGGAGGCCGAGCAGGAACGAGCGCACGAATTGCGCCGCGAGAGCACCCTTGCGCTGCTGGAGGCTCGCCGGTCCGGTGGATCTCCCGCGGTGCTGCAGGGCCGGATCGCCGAGTACGATGACGAACTTGAGCGGTTGAGGGAGGCGTCGAAGTCGCTCGTTGCCGAGGTGCGAGGGTCATCGTCGAACGATGTGAACTATGTCTTCCCGTCCTATCTCGTTTCCTATGTGCCCGCGGGTATCCTCGGACTGCTGATCGCCGTCATCTTCGCAGCCGCGATGTCCTCGCTGGACTCCGAACTCACGGCCCTGTCAAGCGCCACCGTGATCGACTTCTACCGGAGGCACGTGAAACCGGAGGGGACGGACGCCCACTATCTGCTCGTCTCCCGGCTCGCCACGCTGGGCTGGGGCGGCTTCGCCGTTCTCTTCGCCCTCTACGCGGGCCAACTGGGGTCGCTCGTGGAAGCGGTCAATGAAGTGGGTTCGATCTTCTACGGCGCGCTGCTGGGCGTCTTCCTCCTCGCCTTTCTCGTGAAGCGGGCGACGGCCGCGGGCGCCTTCTACGGGCTCATCTTTTCGATGCTCGCGGTGCTCGCCGTGTCGCGGTTCACGGAGATCGCGTGGCTGTGGTACAACGTCGTCGGGACCGTCGCCGTTCTCCTGGTCGGCCTCGCACTCCGCCGGCGCGGGCGGTAGAGTCTCCGCTCGGAAAAACGCCGCGCGCAATCCCCTGGTCCCTCAAGGGGGGCGGCTCCCAGCAACCTCATCGGGATGATACGTATGCTCACGGACGTACAGATCGCCGAGGCCGCGACGCCCCGGCCAATAAAGGAGATCGGCGAGAAGATCGGGCTGGGCATCGAGGAACTCGTGCCCTACGGCCACTACAAGGCCAAGGTCAGCCCGGAGTCCATCTTCGGGCGCGAGCCCGGATCGGGCCGCCTCGTCCTCGTCACGGGCATCACTCCGACGGCCGCGGGCGAGGGCAAGACGACCGTCTCCGTGGGCCTCGCCGACGGCCTGCGCCGCGTGGGAGCGAACTCGGTGCTCTGCATTCGCGAGCCGAGTCTCGGCCCGGTGTTCGGGGTCAAGGGCGGCGCCGCCGGCGGAGGATACTCGCAGGTGATCCCGATGGCGGACATCAACCTGCACTTCACGGGAGACCTGCACGCGATCACCTCGGCGCACGCGCTCCTCTCAGCGGCGCTGGACAACCACCTGCAACAGGGGAACGGGCTCGGGATCGACCCGCGCCAGATCACCTGGCGGCGCGCCGTGGACATGAACGACCGGGCACTGCGGAACATCGTCGTCGGGCTCGGGGGCCGGATCAACGGGGTGCCGCGCGAGGACGGCTTCATGATCACGGCCGCTTCCGAGGTGATGGCCATCTTTTGCCTCGCCGCCAGCCTCGAGGACCTCGAGGAGCGGCTGAGCAGCATCATCTTGGGCTACGACTACGGCGGGGAGCCGGTGCGGGCGCGCGAACTGAAGGTGGCGGGCGCCATGACACTCCTCCTGCGTGAGGCGATCGGGCCGAACCTCGTTCAGACGCTCGAGGGGACGCCGGCTTTCGTGCACGGGGGCCCCTTCGCGAACATCGCCCACGGCTGCAATTCGCTCATGGCGACGCGGGCCGGGTTGGCCTTCGGCGACGTCGTGATCACGGAGGCCGGGTTCGGCTCGGACCTCGGGGCCGAGAAGTTCTTCGACATCAAATGCCGCATCGGAGGCCTGAACCCGGAGGCCACCGTGCTCGTGGCCACGATCCGCGCCCTCAAGCTGCACGGCGGGGGCGACCGCACGGCGCTCTCGACGCCGGATCCCGACGCCGTCCGAGGAGGACTCGCGAACCTCGGCGCGCACGTCGAAAACATCCGGGGCTTCGGCATCGAGCCGGTGGTGGCGATCAACGTGTTCGGCACGGACTCGGACGAAGAGATCGAGGCCGTGGCGGAGGCGTGCGAGGAACTGGGTGTGCCCTGGGCCCGCTCCGACGGCCACGCGCAGGGCGGCGCCGGTTGCGAGGACCTGGCCCGCGCGGTCCTGGCGGCGCTCGACGAAGGAGGGGCCGCCTTCAAGCCCAAATACGATGCGGAGGCTTCGATCCGGGACAAGATCGAGGCCATCGCGCGCAAGGTGTACGGCGCGGACGGGGTCGACTACACGGCGCGCGCCACGAAGGACATCGGACAACTCGAGGCGGCGGGGCTCGGCAATACGCCGGTGTGCATCGCGAAGACGCCGAACAGCCTGAGCGACGATCCTGCGCGTCTGGGACGGCCGACCGGCTTCCGCATCACGGTCCAGGACGTGCGTCCCTCGGCGGGGGCGGGCTTTGTCGTGGCCCGGGCCGGCACCGTCATGACGATGCCGGGACTCCCGCGCGTGCCCGCCGCGGAGGGGATCCGGATCGTCGAGGACGGAAGCGTGGTCGGGCTCTTCTGAACCGCATGAGACGTTTGAGACGATGATCGAGATCGATCTTTCCGCCGGCCCCCACATGGAGGGCGTGGAGCGCCGGCTACGGGAATGGGCCGCCGAGGACGCCGTGGCGCGGCTCTGGCGGCGGGATCCGACGCTCTGGAGCGCGGATCCGGACACGCCGGAACTGGCCGACCGGCTCGGGTGGCTCGACCTGCCGGAGACGTCTCCCGCCGCGCTCGGCCCGATCGAGGCGTTGCGCGCGGACGTGCCCTTCTGGTTCACCGATCTCGTGCTGCTCGGCATGGGAGGCTCCAGCCTCGCGCCCGAGGTCATCGCGCGCACGATGGCGGGCGAGGGACTGCCGCTCACGCTCGTGGACACCACGCACCCCGGGGCGCTCCGCGACCTCGAGTGGCTGCGTCCGGCGAACGCGATCTTCGTCGTCTCCAGCAAGTCCGGCTCGACCGTCGAGACGCTCTCGCTCTTCCGGCACTTCTGGTCGCGGACCGCGGAAGTGGTGGAGGACCCCGGGGCGCACTTCATCGCGATCACGGACCCCGGATCTCCCCTCGCCGAACTCGGCCGCGAGCGGGGATTCCGTGCCGTGTTCGAGGCGCCGTCCGAGGTGGGAGGCCGCTTCTCGGCGCTGAGCCCCTTCGGTCTGGTGCCGGCGGCGCTCGGGGGCGCCGATGTCCCGGCCCTTCTCGCGGAGGCGGCCGAGGCCGCGGACGCCTGCAAGGACGAGGCCCACCACAACCCGGGCTTCCTCCTCGGGGCGGCTCTGGCAGAACTCGCGCTCGCGGGGCGCGACAGGGTTACCTTCGTCGCGGCCTCCGACTGGGACGCTTTCCCGGACTGGGCGGAGCAACTCCTGGCCGAGAGCACCGGCAAGGAGGGTCGAGGCATCGTCCCGGTCATCGGCGAGCCCCCGCGAGCGCCGGACGAATACGGCGAGGACCGGGTCTTCGTCGGCCTCCTCCTCGGCGGGGACGCGGCGCGCGAAGCGGAGCAGTGGGGAGACGCCGACGACACGCCGGACCTCCTCAACGCGCTCGAGGCGGCCGGTCACCCTACGCTGCGCATCCGGCTCGAACAGCCCGAGGAACTCGGCTCTCTCTTCTTCGTCTGGGAGGTGGGCGTTGCGATGGCCGGAGCCGCCCTCGGCATCCACCCCTTCAACCAGCCGGACGTCCAGCTCGCAAAGCGTCTCGCGCGCCGGGCGATGGCGGGCGAAGGCGCGCCGGAGGCAGATGAGATCGACCTCGTCTGGGAGTTGCCGCGGTTCGGACACGCCCCGCCCCGTACGCCCGTGCCGCCGGACGTGGACGGAATCCGCGAGCGGCTGGAGGGTTTCCTGGCCGCGGTGGCCCCGACGGACTACATCGCCGTACAGGCGTTCCTCGGGGGTGGCGAGGAGGAGGAAGGGCTGCTCGGGACGCTGCGCGCGGCCCTCGCCGGAGCCACGGGGGCGACGACCACGCTGGGCTATGGCCCGCGCTTCCTGCATTCGACCGGACAACTGCACAAGGGGGGGGCGGACAACGGCGTCTTCCTGCAACTCGTCGACGACGCCGGCGAGCACGTACACGTCCCCGAGACGGACTTCACCTTCCGCCGACTGATCCGGGCCCAGGGGCTGGGGGATGTCGAGGCTCTCGGCCGATGCGAACGCCGGACGCTCCGGGTCCGCGTGGGCGGTCCCGAAGGTCTCGGCCTGCGCCGCCTGATCCAACTCGTCGAGGAGTCCGGCTAGCCCGGAGAGCGGAGAAGATCGGTCCGGCCCTCGATGTCCAGGAGCGCACGCTTGTAACGGAGTCCGCCGGTGTATCCGCCCAGCGTCCGGTCGGTCCGGACCACCCGGTGGCACGGCACGATGATCGGCACCGGGTTCCGCCCGAGCGCGTTGCCCACCGCGCGCGAGGCCTTCGGGCGGCCGATTCGCCGGGCGATCTCCGTGTACGTCACCGTTTCGCCGAAATCGAGTCCGGAGGCGGCGCCCAGCACGGCGCGCTGGAAGTCGCCCAGTGCCGCGAGGTCGACGAACAGGTCGAAGCGCGGGCGGCGGCGGCCGAAGTACTCCGTCAGTTGCTCTTCCGCGGAAGCGAGCCGGTCGGTATCGCAAACCACGGGTGTCGACGGGTACCGGCGCTCGAGGCCGGCCACGAACGCATCGTCGCTCTCGTCCTGCCACGAAAGCGCGACCAGGCCCGCGCCGCTCGCGGCGACGCGCATGACGCCGAACGGCGAGTCGAAGCGACGCCAGCGGACGACCGGACCGCCCCGGAGGCCCTTCGCGGAACGATGCAGGATCCGGTATTCCGCCGCCCGCTCCCGACAGGCGGAGCACACCGCCATGTGCTCGGTCAGCGCCTGACCGGCGACGGGATCCGGGTCGCCCAGGATCCAGGCGAGCAGGTCTTCCTCCTGATAGATCGCGCAGCTTCGAGTCATATCGGTCCCTCCTCGCGCCACACGTCGGCGAGATCGCGGCGCAGCTTTTTCATCCCCTGGTAGACATTGGCTCTCGCGGCGTCGGGAGAGGAGCCCAGCCGGCGGGCGATCGCCGCATAGTCCAACTCTTCGATCCAGCGGAGCCAGACGGCGTTCCGCTGTGCGGGCGGGAGTCCGGCCACGCCCTCCCGGACGCGCGCCGCGGCGGCTTCGGAGAGCCGGTTCAACGCCGCGTCGACCGCCGGAAGAGAGGCGGATTCCAGTTCCCCGGAGTGGGCCGCGAGCAACTCCGAGCGTCGGCGGCGCATCGAGAGGCGGTCGAGCGCCCGGCGGGTCGCGACCCGGTACAGCCATGCGCGGATGTTCACGGCCTCGCCCGCCTCCGGCCGCCTGCGGAGCGCCGTCACCCACAGGTCCTGCACGATATCGCGCGCCTCTTCCGCGTTTCCCAGCATCGCGGCCACGTGACGCTGCAATTCCCGGCCGTAACGTTCGGACCAGTCGGTCAACCGCCGTTCCGGCTCCGCCGCTGTGGTCATCCGCCTCGGCTCCACCCCTCCATTCACATTCTCCTTCGTTCTCACCCCCTGGAACGTATCGTTTCGGAATCCGTGAAACGGGCCACGCCGGGAACTGGCCTCGCGAGCGCGTGAACCGTACCGTGTGGGCCCGCAGCCCCCACCGGAGGCTTGAAGCGTACAGCGGCGGCCAGCGCGTCGCCGGACATCCAACCGGGACAACCGAGGCTCTCTTGAATTCAGCATATCCCGCACCCGCGCCGACTCGCGTCGCGTTGGCGCTCGCGGCCGCCTTCGTTGCGGCAGCCTGCACCGGCGACACCGGAGAACAGAACGGCGCCGTGACCGGCCAGAACGATGCCGCGAGCGGCGCCGTGACCCGCGCTCCACTGCCGGAAGAGCGGCGCTTCGCCAGGCTGGCCCAACTCACCTTCGAGGGAGAGAACGCCGAGGCCTACTACTCGTCGGACGGGCAGCGGCTGATCTTCCAGCGCCGGCACGAGGGCGAATACGAGTGCGATCAGATCTTCACCATCGGCGTCGAGGGCGGCGATCCGCAGCTCGTTTCGACGGGACTCGGCCGGACCACATGCGCGTACTTCTTCCCGGACGACTCGCGGATCGTCTACAGTTCCACGCATCACGCGGCCCCCGAGTGTCCACCGCCGCCGGACATGCGCCGCGGATACGTGTGGGCGCTCTACGACTTCGACATCTACACGGCCAACCCCGACGGCTCCGACGTCCAGTCCATCTTCTCAAGCCCCGGCTACGACGCGGAGGCGACCATCGCGCCCGACGGCTCGCGGATCGTGTTCACCTCCACGCGCGACGGAGATCTGGACATCTACTCGATGAATCCCGATGGCTCCGACGTCCGGCAACTCACGAATGAGCCGGGGTACGATGGCGGTCCCTTCTTCTCTCCCGACGGGTCGAAGATCGTCTACCGGGCCAGATACCCCGAGAGCGAGGAAGAACTCGCGGACTACCAGGCGCTGCTGGCGGAGGGTCTCGTTCGGCCCGGCGTGCTCGACATCTACGTGATGGACGCGGACGGGTCGAACCGGGTGCGTCTCACAAACAACGAGGCCGCGAACTTCGCCCCCTTCTTCCACCCGAGCGGCGAGAAGGTGATCTTCGCCTCGAACCTGAACGACCCGAGCAGCCGCAATTTCGATCTCTTCCTGATAAACCTGGACGGGACGGGGCTCGAGCAGGTGACGTTCAGCGAGGAGTTCGAGAGCTTCCCCATGTTCACCGCGGACGGCCGTTATCTCGTGTTCGGATCGAACCGGCACGGCTCGCACGAGGGCAACACGAACCTCTTCATCGCCGAGTGGATCGACGAGCTGCCCTAGGAGCTTGCGCCGTAGAAGCCGATGGTGCGGCGCGGTTCGGCTGGCTATGGTGATGCCGTGCTGTGACGGGTTCACGTTCGGCGCGGGGAGTTGGCGATGAGTGCGAGGTCTCTACCGTACGATCCGGAGAGGATGAGGACGAGGTTCCGTCCGTACGATCCGGACCAGCAGTTGCTGCTGCCTCAGGATCTTCGTGAGTGGGTGCCGGCGGGGCACTTGGCGCATCATGTGAGCGATCTGGTGGACGCGGCGGACCTGTCGGCTTTCTACGCGCGTTACGAGGGGGACGGGCGGCGGCGGAGTCCGTACGATCCGCGGATGATGGTGAAGGTGCTGGTGTACGGGTACGCGACGGGGGTGTTTTCGTCTCGGAAGCTGGCGCGGAAGCTGGAGGAGGACGTGCCGCTCAGGATGCTGGCGGCGGGGAACTTTCCGGCGCACCGGACGCTGTGCGAGTTCCGGAAGAGGAACCTGAAGGCGTTCGGTGCGTTGTTCGCGGAGGTGGTGCTTCTGGCGCGGGAACTGGGTCTGGCGGGGTTGGGCCGGGTGGCGGTGGACGGGACGAAGGTTCGGGCGAACGCGAGCAAGCGGAAGGCGATGAGCTACGGGCGGATGGGTCCGGAGGAGGCGCGCCTGGAGGCGGAGATCGCGGAGTTGCTGGCGCGTGCGGAGGCGGCCGACGCGGAGGAGGACGAGCGGCACGGGGAGGACGTTCGGGGCGACGAGCTGCCGAAGGAGTTGAAGCGGCGGGAGGACCGGCTGGCGGCGATCCGGGCGGCGCAGGCTCGTCTGGAGGCGGAGGCCCGCGAGCGCGACGACGCGCGGGGCCGGGAGCCGGAGTGGGATCGCAACCCGAAGGGGGGGAGTCCGTACAAGCTGGACTACGGGGAGCCGGAGGCGGACTCGCAGACGAACTTCACGGATCCGGAGAGCCGGATCATGCGGACGAGCACGGAGGGCTACCAGCAGTGCTACAACGCGCAGGCGGTGGTCGACGGCGAGAGCCAGCTGGTGTTGGGGGCGGAGGTGACCGACAACGCGAGCGACCAGGGGCAGTTGGTGGAACGGGTTGACGAGGTGTCCGGGCGGTTGGGGGAGACGCCGGGCGAGGTGCTGGCCGACGCGGGCTACTCGAACGAGGAGGACCTGGCGGCTCTGGATGCGCGGGGGATCGACGGCTACGTGGCGCTGGGCCGGGAGGGCGGGGCGGCCGCGGAGCCCGACCCGGAGACGTGCCCGGCGAGGGCGCGCATGGCGAAGAGGCTGAAGACTCCGGAGGGCCGGGCGGTGTACGCGAAGCGCAAGTGGATCGCGGAGGCTCCCATCGGGTGGATCAAGGAGGCGATGGGGTTCCGGCGGTTCAGCATGAGGGGCCTGGAGAACGTGCGCGGCGAGTGGGATCTCGTGTGTCTGGCGCTCAACGTGCGGCGCCTCCACATCCTTCGGGCCGCGTGAGGGGCCGGAAACCCGTGTCGGGCGTTCCCCGGGGCACAAGAAGGGGTCCGCGACCCCGCCCGAACGCCGCCCGCCGGGCCGTCTCCCCGCCAACAACGCGTTCCCGCCCGGAAAACGACCGATACTTCGGCTCGCGGGACCCCGCGGGCGGCATCCGATCGCTTCCGCCGCGCTCCTGCGGCGCAGGCTCCTAGCTCCCGGCGCTGACGCGGGGTCCTGCCACGGACGGCCGCGCGAGTGACCGACTTCCCCCGCGGGCCGTCTAGCCTCTGAAGACAGCCCCGGCGGCGAGCCGGCCGCCCGGGGCGGGGACCGGAGAACACGGGAGCTTGGGATGGGGTTCGCAAAGGCGACAGGAAAATCTGGAGCCCCCGGGCGGTTGCGGGGCCGGCGGCGGGGGTGGGTGGTTGGGATGGCGTGGGGCGTCTCGTTCGTCGCGCCCCCGGTCTCCGCTCAGGAGGCGGGGCCTCCGATCGACTATGACGCCGCCATCGCGCAGAGCGGGATCGAGGGCAGCTACGGGTACCTGCGCGCGCTGGACGGGTCCGCGACGCTCATTCAGGGCGACACCCGGGAGCGCGTCCAGCTCGCGGTGAACGAACCCGTCCTCGTCGGGGATCGGATCTTCGCGTCCGATGAATCGCGTATCGAGATTTCGCTTGCCGACGGAACCCTCGTTCGGATCGGGAATCGGGCGGAACTTCTCTTCCGCGCGCTGGCCAACTCGGCGGACACGAGCGACCCCGCCTCCATCCTCGAACTCGTGCGCGGATCGCTGCAACTCGTGGTGGCCGCGAACCCGCCTGGCCCCGAGTGGCCCTCCGTCATCACGCCGAACGCGACGATTCGGCCACGGGGCGCGGGTTCCTTTCTGGTCGTCGTCGACGACGAGCGCCGCAGCGAGGTCGTCGTGCGCGAAGGGGTGGCGGAAGTCACGACACCGTCGGAACTCGCCGAGGTTCGCCCGGGCGAGAGTCTCTTCGTCGAGGGGGCGCAGGGTGACCGGCTCCGCTTCGCGGCGGCCCCAAGCCTCGACCGTCTGGAGGCGTGGGGTCAGGGGATCGGCGACTACGCGGACGGCGAGTACGCGGCTCATGTGGACCCGGACCTCCGCTACGCCGCGTCTTCGCTCAGGGGGCACGGTTCGTGGGTGCAGGTTGGAGCGGGGGCCGCGTGGCGTCCGCGGGTGTCCACGGGCTGGGCCCCGTACCGCCACGGGCGCTGGCGCCACACGCCCAGCGGGATGTTCTGGGTCTCGTACGAACCGTGGGGCTGGGTGCCCTACCACTATGGGTATTGGGACCTCGACCCCGACTGGGGGTGGATCTGGTTCCCGGGCCAGCGTTTCGCGGCGGCACACGTCTACTGGTACTGGGGCCCGAGCTACGCGGGCTGGATTCCATCGGGATACTACTGGCGCCACTACAGGAACTATTACGGAAGCCGCTGGGACTTCCATTTCGGGGTCTACGGACACATCGGGGGGAGCTTCGGGCGGTATCGGCACTGGACGTTCCTGCCGCACGGACGGCTGGGACACCGGCGGCAGCACTTCTACTCGGTGAGCGGTTCGGACTTCGGTCGCGGACGGAAGGCGGTCGAGCGCGGCGTGCTGCTGACGGACTCCCGCCTGCTAGGGCGCGAGGCACGGCGGCGACCCGCGCAGACGCTGGCGAGCCTGCGGCGCGCGGTCTCGCGTGACGGAAGAACGGCGATCGATGCGAACGGGTTCATCGATCGCGGCACGAGCCTGCCGCGGGAAGTCGAGCGCGTCGTGCTGCGGAGCCGCGATGGCCGGTCGGCCCGCCCGCGCGACGCGAGGGTCGGAGCGCGGAGCGACCCCTCGCGGACGGCGGGCGCGCCACCCGTCCGCGTCACCACGCGGTCGACGGAGGGCCGCACGCCGCGGCTGGAGCGACCAGGTGTGCAGCGAGCGTCGCCGGCGGCGTCCGGGAACGGCGCTCGCCCGGCGATCCGGCGGCCTGCCGCGCGGGACGTTGCGGGAGCCGCGAGACGTCCGGTCGTGCGGCCCACGACACGGTCGGGCTCCGGCGGCGTGCAGCGCGCGTCTCCGCGGACAAGTGACAAAAGCGGTCGCCGGATCATCCGTCCACGCACGGCGCGGGAGTGGCCGGCCATTCGACGGACGGGGGGCGCTACGGCACGGTCGAATCCGGCGAGGCCGACGGCGCGGTCCACGCCGTCGCGGCCGGCGGTGCGGCCCACGACAGCGTGGCCGTCCCGGCCCGTCCTTCGCCGTCCAGCGTCCTCGAGGCGACCCGAGGCCCGGCAGTCCGCCCCGCGGTCGCCGCGCCCGGCCGTGCGGCCTCCCGGACCGTCAAGGTCGAGCGGCAGCGTCAGACGGTCCGGCGGAACCTCCAGGTCCGGGGGCGCGGTCCGCCGCGGCGGTGGCACGCGGTCGACAGGCGTTGCGCGGGCACGGGGCCGGTCCCGAGGCTAAGCCACCGTCGGAGTCAGGGGTTCGGCCACACCTCCGCATCCCGCTCCATCTCGGGCTCCGGTTCGACGCCGAGCGCCTCGACCATGCGCACGTAGTAGTTGAAGAAGCCGATGACCTCGGTTGCGGTCAGGATCTGCGCGTCGGTCCAGCCGACCTCGCGGAGCTCGTCGATGTCGCGCCGAGCGGTGGAGCTCGGCTCGCGCGTGATCGCCACGGCATAGTCCATCAGCCGGCGCGTCTTCTCGTCGAGCTCCGCCGTTCGGTAGTCGGTGCGGATCGCGCGGGCCAGATCGTCGTCTCCGGTGGCCTGACGGAGATCCTCTCCGTGCGCCTCCGTTCAGTAGAAGCACTCGAGTTCGCGCGAGGTCACGGTCGCGAGCATCTCCCGCACGTCGCGCCCCAGCGGTCCGGGCGCCAGCATCAACGCCTCGTAGAGCTGAATCGAGGCCCGCATGACGGGCGGGTTCAGGCTCTGGATTCCGATCACGTTGAAGACACGCCCCGCGCGGCGGACGGCCTTCTCGTACTCGCGGGCGACGAGCCCCTTCGCTTCGTCGGGAGCTACCGTCTCGATATGCGGCATTTCGCCTCCTGTCGGCAACGGATCGGGGGCGTGCATGGACTCATCGGCCCTACCGGCTCCTCAGCGTACGAGGAAACCGTCCCGCCACGGGTCTTCCGGATCGACGAGGAACTCGTGCCGGCCCGTCACCCAGGCTCGGCCCCCGACCTCCGGCACGACCGCCGGATGTCCGCCGACGGTCGTCGTGTCGACGATCCGCCCGCCGAACCGGCCGCCGATGATGCTCTCGACGATGATTTCCGCATCCCCGGAGAGCTCCCGGCGGGCGCGAAGGATGGCGAGGCGCCCGCTGACGGCGGTCCCCGTGGGGCTCCGGTCGAGTTCCCCCTCCGCGAAGATGCAGACGTGCCGCGAGTGGTGCGCGGGATCCGCAGCCTTGCCAGTGAACACGGTGCCGTAAAGGAATCCGAGATCGGCGTCGTCCGGATGCGAGACGTCGGCCCCCGCGGATGAGGACACCGCGTGCGTGATGCGACGCCCCGCATCGATCAGGCCGGTGGCGCCGGCGGGCGTGAGCGGCAACCCCAGCGCGTCCGCGTCGACGTATGCATAGAAGGCGCCTCCGAACGCCAGATCGTAGGGAACCGTTCCAAGGCCTTCGACCTCCACGACCCGGTCGAGAGTGGCAGCGAAGGAAGGCACGTTGAGGAACCGGACCTCGCGGACCCGTTCGCCGTCCAGGATTGCGGTGGCCCGTACGAGGCCCGCGGGCGTGTCGATCGTTACCGGCCTCTCGTCGCCTGAGCCGTCGATCCAGCCGGCTTCGACGGCGATCTTCGCGACGCCGATGATCCCGTGGCCGCACATCGTCGAGTAGCCCTCGTTGTGCATGAAGAGGACGGAGAAGTCCGATCCGGGCCGCACCGGGGGCATCACGAGGCAGCCGTACATGTCCGCGTGCCCGCGCGGTTCCCACATGAGGGCGCGGCGGAGTTCGTCATGGTCCGCTCGCGCGACGCGACGCCGCGCGAGGACGCTATCCCCCTCCAACTCCGGGAAGCCCGCCACGATGACGCGTAGCGGCTCTCCCTCCGTGTGGGCATCGATCGTCTCGATGCGAAGCCAGTGCTCGGGAGCTGTCCAGGTCATGTGACTCCTCGGTGGGACGGTGGCCGGCGGCAGCGAAATCGTCGTATGCTGGCGCCTGTGATTCTACGCCATGTCGCCGAGATCCGCTCCGGCGGCCGTTCGCCCCCGCGACGATCCCCTGCTCGAGGAGAAAGCATGAGGCCGAGGGCTTTTGCCGCCGAACTCGTGGGCACGTTCGCGCTGGCGTTCTCCACGCTGATTTCCATCAACCATGTCGGTTTTCCGATCCCGACGCCGGCGATGGCGGCGCTCACCCTGGGGGTCCTGGTCCACCTGCTCGGGCCGGTGTCCGGCTGCCTGCTCAACCCGGCGGTGACGATCGCCATCTGGTCCGTCGGCAAGCTCGCTGCCAGGGACGCCGGCTCGTTCATCGTGGCGCAGTTTGCCGGCGCCGGACTGGCCCTCTCCATCGGAGGCCTCCTGTTCCCCGATCCGGTCCCGCTTCCTGTAGACGCTTCCGCCGGCACCGGCATCGCCGAGATGCTGGGCGCCGCGCTCCTCGCCTTCACGATCGCGGCCGTCTTCATGGGGCGCGTCCCCGCCCGGCTGACCGGCGCCGTCATCGGGGTGGCCCTGGTCGTGTCGATTTCATGGGCGGCGCACGGATCGAACGGCGTGCTCAACCCCGCGGTCGCCCTCGGGATCGGATCCTTCTCGCTGGCCTACGTCTGGGGACCGGTCGTCGGCGCCCTGATCGGCGCGCACCTGTCCCGCTACGTGTGCGACCCGGGCGACCAGGGCTGACTAGACGTCCGTCGCGTAGCGGTCGGCACCCATGAAGTGCAGCGAGACGTAGGGCTCGTCGCCGACGACCCAGGAGTCGTGCGGTTCGGGCGGGATATGGAACAGGTGGCCGGCCCGGAGCTCGACGACGCGGCCGTCCGGGAACGCCGCGGTGGCCGTTCCCTGGAGCACGAGACCCACATGCTCGACCGGACAGAGCGGTTCCTCCGACGGCACGTGCTCGGACCATTTCCAGCCTGGCTGGTACGTCGCGCGCCCGATCGTGAGGCCTCCGATCCGGACGACCTCGAAGCGGCCGAGTTCGAGTTCGCGGACCTCGTCCGGCTCCTCGAACCGCCGCAGGATGACGTCGATCACGACGGCGCGTCTTCGTCCGGCGCCTCCCCTGCCGCGAGGTCGCGATAGAAGGTGAGTCCGTTCATGTCGAGGTCGTAGAAGGCGAACTCGCGCGTTCCCCAGGGTGTCCGCCGCAAAGCCGTGCGCTCGTGGAAGACCCCCTGGTTCCGGTATTCCTCGAACAGATCCTCGACCGCGGGCACGACGAAGCGAAGCATGGGCCGCTCGACGCGGGACCACTCCTCCGCGTCGTGCCACTGGATGTGCAACTCGATCCCGTCCCGCCTCACGCCGGCGTACCCCGGATCGCGGGTGGAATCGGCGAAGGCGAGTTCGAAGCCGAGCCGTCCGACGTAGAAGCCGATCGCGGCAGCGACATCCCGCGACGGAAGCACGGGCTGTACCGCCTCGAGGCGGGCCGCCCGCTCCTCGGCCGCTATCGGTAATTCTCCATCAGGGCGTCCAGCGCGTCCGCTCCCGGGCACAACTCCTCGAAGGGGAGGTTCCACAGCGGCCGATCGACCGTCCCCAGCACGTCGTGCAGATCCCTTGACTCGGGGTCCACGTAGAGGAGCCCGGTCGGCACCTCGCCCGCGTTCTGCCGCTCGCGCAGGTAGCCGTACACGGTGTCCCTGTCGGTCGCGTCGTAGTCGCCCTCCACCTGGCGGAAGCGGATCACGCTGCCGTCGTGCATGCGGACATCGCGCACATCGGCGGATCCGATGTCGGCCGTGATCTCGTCCGCCGGGGGGACGAAGTCCTTCGGGGCCACGAACGCGGCCTCGACCGCCTCGCGGAAGTGCTCGCGCGTGTAGGCGTAGCTCTTGGTCGAACCCACGTGGTCGTTGAAGGTCACGCACGGAGAGATGACATCGACCAGAGCCAGACCCGGGTGCCGGATCCCCGCCTTGATGATGGGGACGAGCTGGTCCTTGTCGCCGGAAAAGCCCCGGGCCACGAAGGTGGCGCCGATCGAGAGCCCGAGCAGGGCGGGATCGATGGGGGGCTGTTCGTTCGGCACGCCCCGCTTCGACTTCGAGCCCATGTCGGCCGAGGCCGAGAACTGGCCCTTCGTCAGGCCGTAGACCCCGTTGTTCTCGATGATGTAGAGGAGGTTGAGATTGCGCCGCACCGCGTGGCACAACTGTCCGAGCCCGATCGAGAGCGAGTCCCCGTCCCCGGAGACGCCGATGTACACGAGGTCGCGGTTCGCCGCGTTCGCTCCGCTCGCCACCGACGGCATCCGCCCGTGCACGCTGTTGAAGCCGTGCGATTCGGACATGAAGTACGCGGTCGTCTTCGACGAGCAGCCGATCCCGCTCATCTTGGCGGCCCGGTGCGTGGGGATCGCGAGTTCCCACGCCGCCTCGATCAGCGCCGCCGTGACGGAATCGTGGCCGCAGCCCGCGCAGAGCGTCGACATCACGCCCTCGTAGTCGCGGCGCGTGAGTCCCAGTTCGTTCTTCTCCAGACTCGGGTGGAAGACCCGCGGCTTGGCGATGTACGTCATGCTCCCACTCCTTCCGCGGTCTCCGCCGCGAGACCGAGGCGATCCTTCACGCCCGCGATGACGTGGCGCGCGCTCAGCGGAAGCCCTCCGTAACGGAGGACCGAGGCCAGCCGTTCCTTCGAGGCCGGCGTCTCCAGCGTGAGCAGCGACTTCAACTGCGCATCCCGGTTCTGTTCGATGACGATGTTGAGATCGTGGGCCTCGATGAAGCGCGCGACCTCGGGCGCGAAGGGAAACCCGCGGATGCGCATGTAGTCGAGCCGGAGCCCGTCCTCCGCCTCCATGCGCTCGATGGCCTCGCGCACCGCGCCGTCGCAGGCGCCCACCGTGATGAGTCCGTATCGCGCATCCGGCCGCGAGCGGATCTCCGGGGGAGGCACCGCCTCCGCCGCGCTGTCGATCTTCACGGCGATGCGGTCGATGACCTCCTGGTATTCGTCCGGATCCTCCGTGTACTTGCCGTACTTCGTGTGGCCGGAGCCGCGCGTGAAGTAGGCCCCCTTCGGATCCTCGCCCGGGATCGTGCGATACGGAATCCCGTCGCCGTCCACGTCCAGGTAGCGATAGAAGGTCTCGATCTCCGCGAGCGCCTCCGCGTCGAGCACCTTCCCGCGATCCGGCGTGTACTCGTCATCCCACTGGAAGCGGGGCACGACCCAGTCGTTCATCCCGATGTCGAGGTCGGAGAGCACGAAGACGGGCGTCTGGAAGCGCTCCGCAAGATCGAACGCCTGCACGCTGAACTCGAAACACTCCGCCGGGTCCCTCGGGTAGAGGCACACGTGCTTCGTGTCCCCGTGCGAGGCGTAGGCGCAGAGGAGGATGTCGCCCTGCTGCGTGCGCGTCGGCATCCCGGTCGATGGGCCGACCCGCTCGATGTCGAAGAAGACGCACGGGACTTCGGCGTAGTAGGCGAGTCCGATAAACTCCGTCATGAGCGAGATCCCGGCCCCGCTCGTCGCCGTGAAGGCCCGGGCTCCGGCCCACCCAGCGCCGATCGTGATGCCGGCCGCCGCGAGTTCGTCCTCCGCCTGCAGGATCGCCGCCGCGCTCCGTCCGGTTTCCTTCTCGACGCGCAGACGCCGGCAATAGGCCGTGAAGGCGTCGACGAGCGAGGTCGAGGGCGTGATCGGATACCAGGCCGCGACCGTCGCGCCCGCGTACACGCAGCCCAGGGCCGCCGCCGTGTTGCCGTCGATCAGAATCGAGTCGCGCGTGGCATCCATCTCCTCGAGCCGGATCGGCAGGGGGCACTCGAAATTCTCGGCCGCGTGGTCGTAGCCGAGTCGGATCGCCTCGAAGTTCGCGTCGAGCAGGTGCCGCTTCCTTTCGCCGAAGGTCTCCTCGAGCAGTCCGCGGATCACCGCCATGTCCATGTCGAGGAGGGCGGCGAGGGCGCCGGTATAGGCGATGTTCTTCATCAGGATGCGCGTGCGGCCGCCGTCGAAAGTCCTCACGCACATCTCTGCCAGCGGGATGCCGAGGAAGTTCACGTCCTCACGCCGCAGCGTATCCGCCATGGGCCAACTCGAGTCGTACAGCAGCCAGCCGCCGGGAACGAGTTCCTCGATGTCCCGGGCGTAGGTCTCCGGGTTCATCGCCACGATGAGGTCGAAGTCCGGCGTGCGCGCCACGTGGCCCGACCGGTTCACGCGGATCTCGTACCAGGTGGGGAGGCCCTGGATGTTCGAGGGGAAGACGTTCTTCCCCGACACGGGGACCCCCATTCGGAAAATCGACTGCATGATGAGGCCGTTGGCGCTCGCGGAGCCCGTGCCGTTCACGGTGCCGATCTTGAGCGCGAAGTCGTTCACGCGGACCGTCTTCATGTCGGCCATTCCGTCAGGGAGTCACTGAAACGGAGCCGCCCGGCGACATCTCCTCGATTCCCATCCCGGAGTAGGGGTGCTCCGCGTCCTGCCCCGCGTACGGCTTGAGCAGATCGAAGGTCCGCATGTCCCAGGCCGCCGTCGGACAGCGCTCCGCGCACAGCCCGCAGTGAATGCAGAGGTCCTCGTCCTTCACCATGACGCGGGCCGTCTGCGGCAGCGACTCCGAAACGTAGATGTCCTGGTCCGCGTTCGCGGCGGGCGCGGTGAGCCGCGTGCGGAGTTCCGCTTCTTCCCCGTTGTGCGTGATCGTGAGACAGCTGAGCGGACAGATGTCGATGCAGGCGTCGCATTCGATGCACAGACTCCCCGTGAAGTGCGTCTGGATGTCGCAGTTCAGGCAGCGCTCGACCTCCGTCAGCGTCTGCTCGAGGTCGAACCCCTCCTCCACTTCCGTCTCGATGCTCTTGAGACGCTCCTCCAGGCGGACGTGCCGCATCTTCCGCCGTGCGGCGTACTCGTAGTCGTTCGAGTAGCTCCACTCGTGAAGGCCCATCTTGGCGCTCACGAGGTTCATGCGCTCCGGTGGACGCTTCCGGAGATCTTCGCCGTTGCAGTAGGCGTGGATGGAGATCGCCGCCTGGTGCCCGTGCTCGGCCGCCCAGATGATGTTCTCCGGGCCCCACGCCGCGTCGCCGCCGAAGAAGACGCCGTCGCGCGTCGACATGAACGTCGCGCGGTCGACGACAGCCTCGCGCCACTTGTTGAACTCGATTCCCGCGTCGTCCTCGATCCAGGGGAAGGCCGTCTCCTGCCCGATGGCGAGAATCACGGCTTCCGCGGGGAAGAAGGCCTCGTCGAGTTTCGTGGAGACGAGCCGGCCCTGGTCGTTCTCGTGCCACTCCACGATGTCGAAGTTCATCCCCCTGAGGACGCCGTCCTCGACGACGAACTCGGTGGGCGAGTGGTTCTCGACGATGTCCACCCGCTCTTCCTCGGCGTCCTCCAGTTCCCAGGGGGAAGCCTTGAAGTACGGCTTCGACTTGCGGGCCATCACCTTGACGTTCGTGCCGCCGATCCGCTTCGAGGTGCGGCAGCAGTCCATGGCCGTGTTCCCGACCCCGATGACGAGCACGTTCTCCTCGATGGAGTTCGTGTGCCCGAAGGCGACGGATTCCAGCCAGTCGATGCCGATATAGATGTGGTCCGTATCGTACCGGCCCGGCAGGCGCAGCTCCTTGCCGCGCGGGGCGCCGGAGCCGACGAAAACGGCGTCGAAATCCTGCTCCAGGAGCCACTTCATGCTTTCGACGGGCGCGTTGTAGCGGATGTCCACGCCCATGTCGAGGATGTAGTCGATCTCCTCCCACAGCACTTCGGGGGGCAGGCGGAACTGCGGGATGTTCGTCCACATGAGGCCGCCCGGCCGGTCGTTCTTCTCGAAGATCGTGACCTCGTAGCCGAGCGGCATGAGGTCGCGGGCGACGGTCAGCGACGCGGGACCCGAGCCCACGCATGCAATCCTTTTTCCGTTCTTCTTCTTCGGGATATCCGGGAAGCGGGGGGTGATGTCGCCCCGGAGATCGGCGGCGACGCGCTTGAGGCGGCAGATCGCGACCGGCTTCTCCTCGACCCTTACGCGCCGGCAGGCGGGTTCGCAGGGGCGGTCGCACGTCCGGCCGAGGATGCCCGGGAAAACGTTCGACTCCCAGTTGAGCATGTAGGCGTCGTCGTACCGTTCCTGCGCGATGAGGCGGATGTAACCCGGTACGTTCGTGTGGGCCGGGCAGGCCCACTGACAATCCACGACCTTATGGTAGTAGTCGGGATTCCCGACGTTTGTTGGCTCCACCGTTTCTCCTCGGGCTTACCCCGCCCGACAGGCACTGCGTTCCCCGGCCCGTGAGTCGCGTGGTGAAACAACCGCCCGCAATCGTAGGGGACGAACCGGCTTGTCGCCAGTTTTTCGGGTGGCTGCGGCCGGATCGTCGGGCGATGGCGAGCGGATCGTTGCTGCGGCGCCCGGCGCCGCGGAAGTTGAGCCCATGATGAGACAGCCCGTGCACACGGTGGCCGGCGGGGCTCACCTCTTCCGGCGAGATACGGCGGCGAAGCTCGGACGGATCGCGGGGCGCTATCTCGACCGGTACGCGACGGACCCCGCCGCTCTCGCGGAGGCGCTCGGTAATCGCCTTCCTTCCGGGATCGCGGAGACGGTGCACGCGCGCGTGCGCGCCAAGCTCCAGCGCGAGCCCGTCGAGAGCTTCCTCATCGACTTCGAGGACGGCTTCGGCGCTCGGTCCGAGCCGGAAGAAGACGAGGCGGCGGCGACGGCGGCGGCGGAGGTCGCGGCGGCGGTCGCGGCCGACAGTCTCCCGCCCTCGCTCGGAATCCGCATCAAATCCCTGTCCGAAGTCACGGGCGGGCGGGCGCTCCGCACGCTGGAACTCTTCCTCACCGCGTTCGCCCGGACCCGGCGCGACCTGCCGGACGGTTTCGCCGTGCTTCTTCCCAAGATCGCCGCGGCACGGCAGGTGGAACGCCTCTCCGAGACTCTGGATCGGCTCGAGGCGGCGCTCGACCTGCCGGAGAGGCGGGTGGCCATCGACCTCATGATCGAGACGCCGCAGTCGCTCGTGGCGCCGGATGGACGGATCGCCGTGCCCGAGCTTGTCGCGGCGGCGGGGGGGCGGTGCCGCACCGTACATCTCGGAGCGTACGACCTCACGGGCGCCGTGGCGGTGGCGGCGGAAGCGCAGACGCTGGGGCACCCGTTGTGCGACATGGCGAGGCAGATCCTTCAGCTCTCTCTCGGCGGGACCGGCATAGAGCTTTCGGACGGGGCGACGAATGTGCTGCCCGTCGAACCGCATCGAGGAACGGCCGCGACCTCGCCGGCCGAGCGGGCGGAGAACGCGGCGGTCGTCCACGACGCATGGCGCCTGCACTACTCCGATGTTCGGCGGTCTCTGAGCCAGGGCTTCTATCAGAGCTGGGACCTGCACCCCGCACAACTCGTCTCCCGCTACGCGGCCGTCTTCTCCTTCTTCCTCGAGGGCCTGGACGCGGCCGCGAGCCGCCTCAACCGCTTCGTGTCCGCCGCCGGACAGGCCGTCCTCACGGGATCCGTGTTCGACGACGAAGCCTCGGGCCAGGGCCTCCTGAACTTCTTCCTGCGCGGGCTCGCGAGCGGCGCCCTGACGGCGGAGGAAGCGGCGCGCTCCGGTCTCACGAGGGCGGAACTCGAGACCCGCTCCTTCCGCACGATCCTCGAGCGCCGCCGCGGGTGACCGCGGCCTGCATCGACCCCGGCGCGATTCAGTCGGAGAGTCCCACGGCGCGGACGCGGACGCCGCCTCCCTCGCCGGGAATCGTCCACGCGAACAGGAGTTCGTTCGGCGTCCGCACCATGCGCGGGAACCCGCTCGAGCGTTCGCCGGCGGTCTCCGAAATCAGGAGCGGGGCCTCCAGCGACCCATCGGGATGGACGCGACGGGCGAGGACGCGCGGCGTGTCGCTCGAGGCTTCGAGCCACACGACGACCGCCGAACCGTCGTGGAGGCTCTCGATGTCCACGCGGCCCAGCGGCAGCCCCTCGTCGATTCGGATGCGGGCGCCGAAGGTCGCACCGCCGTCTCCGGAGAAGGTGACGTACACCTGCGGCGTGCCGCCGACGCCCGTGTACCAGGCCGAGACGAGCGCCCTTTCGTCGCCGCTCAACTGCGGCCCGTTCACGGGGCAGCCGGGGATGACCCAGCCGTCGGTCGACAGCGGAGCGGGCTCCGTCCAGCGCTCCCCTGCCCCGCGCACCACGGCGATGTCGCGGACTTCGGACTCGCTCCGGTCTCGGTAGGCGGCGACCAACCCGTCCCCGACCCGGGCCAGGGCGGTCTGGCAGCACTCGCACGTCCGGTCGTCGAGCAGCACTTCGGGGCCCAACCGGCCGTCCGGCGCGAGCGTCCGGAAGCGGACGGACATGGCTCCACGCTCCACTCCGCCCTCGCCCCCCACGTGCTCGCCCCCGCCGGACTCGCCCGCCATCGCGCGGGCATCGAGCCACGTGAGCCCCGCGCCGTCCCGCCACGGGACCATCGACACGAAGCCGTGCTCGGTCGGAGACTCGTCGTCGTGGGCGCGGAACGGCTCCGTCCACGTCATCCCGTCATCCGAAGAAAGCGCCAGCATGACGTGGTACGCGTACGGCGCGTCGGCGACCTTCTCCAGCCAGTGTACCGCGAGCGTGCCGTCGGGCATCTCGACCGACGAGGGGAAGTCGGCCCAGTTCACGAACATCGCCTCCGACGCCCACACGGTACGCGGGGCAGACCAGCCGCCTCCATCGCGAATCGCCAGACGCAGCGCGGGCACGCCGTCCTCCGGCTCGATCCATGTGAGGATCGTACGCCCCTCCGCCCCCAGGGCCAGGGACGGCTCGCCGCTCGGAGACGGCCGCTCGAACTCGACATCTCCCGACTGCAGCGACATCTGGCGTTCCGCCTCGCCGGCGCACCCGCACAGGACTGCGGCGACGGCGACGGAACGGATCCGCCGGCCGGGACGGGCTCGCTTACGGTTTCGCATGTGGCCTCCGAACATTCTCATCTCCCGCGCGTGAGGCCGTATGATACGCGACGGAAGCCGACCTGAGAACTCCGCGGACAGGAGGCGAAGTGCCACAACGCGCATCGGTGATGACGGGACCGGGACAGCCGCTCGAGATTCGGGACTTCGATGACCCCGACCTCGGACCGGGCGAGACGTGGCTGGAGATCGAGGCGAGCGAGGTGTGCGGAACCGATGTCCACCTCTTCCACGGGCGTCTCGCGGGGGTGCCCTGGCCCATCATCCCCGGGCACGTGAGCGTCGGACGCGTGAGGGAGACCCGCGGACCGGGCGTCGACGCCGCCGGGCGGCCGCTGGCGGAAGGGGACACCGTCACCTTCTTCGACGTGGTGGGCACATGCCACCGCTGTTTCTACTGTTCCGCCGCGCGGCAGCCGAACCTGTGCCCGCACCGCCGCGTCTACGGCATCACGTTCAGCGCCCGCGACGGACTGCTCGGAGGGTGGGCGACCTCCATGCGGCTCACCGCCGACACGTCCATCTTCAAGCTGCCCGAGGGACTCGCGACAGCGGACGTCATCGGAGGCGGCTGCGGGCTCTTCACCGGTTTCGGAGCTGTCGAGCGATCGGACCTGCGGCCGGGCGACACGGTCGTCGTCCAGGGCTCCGGCCCCGTCGGCCTCGCGGCAGCCGCCTTCGCCCGGGTCCGGGGCTGCGGCCTCCTCGCGGTCATCGGCGACCCCGACGATCGCCTCGACCTCGCCACCGCGATGGGCGCCGACGTCACCCTCTCCCTGAGCCGAACGTCGGGCCCCGACCGGTCGGCAAGCGTGGCCGACCTCACGGAGGGCCGGGGTGCCGACGTCGTCATCGAGGCGAGCGGCAACCCGGCCGCGATCCCGGAGGGCTTCGCCCTCCTCCGCGACGGAGGCACCTACGTCGTGGCGGGCCACTACACGGACGTCGGACCCGTCTCCATCAACCCGCACCTCGACATCAACCGGAAGCACGCGACCGTTAAGGGACGCTGGGGAACCGAACTGCCGCATGTCTCACGCGCGCTGGACCTGCTCGCCCGACACCGCCTCCCCTTCGCCCGCGTGATCGGGGGAGAATACGACCTCGAGGACACCGCTCAGGCGCTCGCCGATGTCGAGCGGCTCGCCGTCACGAAGGCGATTATCGTTCCGGGCTAGAAATCCCTGGCCACCTGGCGGGCGGACTCGACGCGGACCGTGAGGATATCGATGTCGTGGTACTGCTGGTGGCGGATCGAGGAAGCGTAGTGCCTCAGCAGCCGCAGCGGCGTCTCCGCCTCGACGGGGACGCCCACGGCCGCCTCGCTGAGCATCGCCAACTGATCCTCGACGTTCTTCTCGTCCGACGTCGCAATGAACTCGATATCCGCCGAGGGACCATCGCCGCGCGCGATGACCAACAGATTGCGCGTCACTTCCGGCGCATCGCGCGCATCCTGCGCCTTCTCGCGGGCGAGGATATGCACCGTCTCTTCGCCCACCGCGCGCAGACGCGTTTCCATGTCCTCGTCCCAGCCGTTGCGCGCGGCGAACTTCACCAGGAAGGCGTCGACCTCCGACCAGGTATCGTCCGACAGCCCCGTCTTCAATCGCGCCCGACGGCCGCCGGTCCCGACGATCGTGAGGAGGATCACCGTGAAACCGCCGACGGTCATGCCGTTGCCGAGGAGTTCCGCCCATGCCCCCTGGAAGTATTCGGGGTAGATCCAGTCGAACTGGAAGGCGATCCCCATCCAGAACGCGACGCCGACCACGAGGCCGTTGCGATAATCCAGCCCCTCCTGGAGCAGGATCTTCATCCCGAAGACGAAGATCAGCGCCACGATCACGACGAAGTAGGCCGCCACGACCGGGCCCGGGATCGCGATGATGAGGGAGAGGAGTTTCGGCAGAAAGGCGAACGCCATGAAGACGATGCCGACGCAGATCCCGATGGCTCGGGAGGCGACGCCGGTGAGTTCGGCGACGGCGATGCTCATGCCGTAGGTCGTATTCGGCACGGTTCCCGCGAGACCCGAGAGGAGATTTCCCACGCCGTCGGCGGAGATCGCGCCCTGGATGGAGCGGAAGTCGATCGCGCGCGGCCGACGCCATGAGACCCTCTGAATCGCGATCGCGTCCCCGAGCGTGTCCATGGCGCCCACGAGCGTCACCATCACGAAGGACGGCAGCAGGGCCCAGAACTCGGGCCGGAAACTCAGGTCGAGCCCGGGATATGCCAGGTCCGGCAGGCCGATCCAGCGGGCCGCGGAGACGGTGGACAGGTCGTAGATCCCGAACCCGAGGCCGGCGACGAGACACCCGGCGACGATCCCCAGGGCCGGCGCCCAGAGCCGGAGCGCGCCGGAAAACCTGAGCGGGACCAGCACCATGACCGCCAACGTCACGATTGCCGTGACCGGCCCGGCGGCCGGCGATGCCCCCATCGGCACCTCACCCAGCTTCTGCAGGATCATCGGGGCGAGCGTCACCGGGATGAGCATGAGGACGGTGCCCGCCACGGTGGGCGTGAAGATCCGCCGCAACAACGCCATCCTGGAGGCGAGAACGAACTGAATCAGCGAGGACGCGATGATCAGGAGCGCGAGCATCCCCGGCCCTCCCTGCTCGAGGGCGGATACGCTCACCGCGAGAAAGGCGCTCGTGCTCCCCATGACGAGGATGTAGCCCGCGCCGATCCGCCCCACGCTGCGCGCCTGGATCGCCGTCGTGAGCCCGCTGATGAGGAGGGCCGCGAACACCGCCCACGACAGGTAGGCGTCGCTGCCGCCCGCAACCGTGATCATCACCGTCGGCGTGAGCACGATGCTGGCGAGGCAGATGAGGGCGTACTGGAGGCCGAGTCCGGCGGCGATGGGCAGCGGGGGGCGCTCGTCCGGCTCGAAGCGCACGTCCTGGCGGGCGAGCGCGGGGCTGGAGTCCGCCATCAGCCGCCGCTTCCTCCGGCGAGAGCTTCGGCGCGTGCCGCGGAGCGCCAGCGCTCGGGGTGGGCCGCGAGCCGCTCCACGGCCTCCGCAAGGACTTCGAGCGCCAGGTCGATGGTATGGAGGTGCGTGCGGAAGGCGAGCGCCGCCATCCGCAGCCAGACCGTCCCATCGATCGTCGTCGAGGAGAGGAAGATCCGGCCATCGCGGTGCGTCTCTTCCACGAGGGCCCGGTTGAATGCGTTCGCGTCGCCGAACTCCGGCACCCAGCGATAGGTCACCACGGAGAGTTGCGGCTCCGGCCCCACCTCGAACCGGAGCGCCTCGATCCTGCCGTGGAAGTACCGCGCGAGCTCGAGCTTCTCCCGGAGGCAGGCCCTGAACGGCCCCTCCCCGTGAAGAAGAAGGGGCAGCCAGACCCGCAGTCCGCGAAAGTGCTTCGTGAGCTCGGGCGACACGGCGGCGGGAGAGGGTCCCCGGCGCTCGGCCTCGACCGTGTCCTGCAGATAGCTGGCGCCCGACGCGTGCGCCTCGGCCAGGGCCTTTCCGTCGCGCACCAGCACGGCGCCCGTTCCGTAGGGGAGGAACATGCCCTTGTGCGGATCGAGGACGAGGGAATCCGAGCGTTCCAGCCCCGCCAGCGCGGGCCTGATCTCCTCGAGCAGGCCGAAGAAGCCGCCGTAGGCGCCGTCCACGTGGAACCAGAGATCCTCGCGCTCGGCAACGTCCGCGATCGCGGCGAGCGGGTCGATGGCGCCGATGTCCACCGTGCCGGCCGATGCGAATACGAGCCAGGGGCGGAGTCCGCGCGCGCGGTCCTCCGCCACGAGTTCGGCGAGCGCGTTCGCCCGCATCCGAAAGTCCCCGTCCAGCGGGACATCGCGCCGCACCGCCTCTCCCACGCCGGCCATTCTGAGCGCCTTGTGCAGGCAGTGGTGCAGGTGGGACGAGGAATAGACGACCGCCCGCTCGTAGTCGCGGGCGCGAAGTCCGGCCGCCTCGCGGGCGGTGACGACGGCGATCAGGCTCGCGATCGAGCCTCCCGAGGCAAGGTTCCCCGCGCATGTGGCCGGATACCCCGTGAAACGCGCCATCCAGCCGAGCACGACATTCTCCATCTCGACGGCGCCGGGGCCCGTAAAGCGCACGCCGGCGTATTCGTTCGTGACGGCCGCGAGGTAGTCGGCGAGCGAAGAGGCGTAGATGCCGCCGCCGGGGATGTACCCGAGGTGCCCGGCGTGGGAGGGCACGAGCCCCGCCCCCACGACGGATTCATCGATCCGGTCGATGAGCCGCTCGAGGGACCGCTCGACGGACCGCGCGTCGCTCCCGACGCCGAGTTCCCGGATCTTCGCGACGGCCGACTTGTCGTGCTGGTAGGCGGGTCGTTCGGGAAGCCCGCTCAGGAACCCCTGCGCGTAGGCGTGTACTTCGGCCATGAGGCGATCGCGCTCGCCCGCGTCGGGGTCGAGCGGCCGCGCAGCCTCCTCCAGTTCCAGGATCCGGGACCGCTGCCGACTTGAGTTCGAGCGCATGATGCGATCCTATCTCTTTCGTTCGGGGGACGCGAGCTTTCCGGCTCCTTTCCGGCTCCTTGCCGCTCTACGGGAGGATCCCGCTTGTATCGGCACAGAAAATCCGCCTGGAAGTACGGCGTTGCCGCGGTGCTCGCCCTGGGGCTCGCGTCCGCCGTCGAGGCGCAGTCGCGTGCCGGCCGTGCGGAAGGCTACCTCCGATCCTTCCATGATCTGAGACTCTTCAACGGCGCGGCCCTGATCGTCGACGACGGCGAGGTCCTGTTCGAGGGGGCGTTCGGCCGGTCCGATTTCGCGGGCGGCGGGGCGAACGCGCCGGGCACGCGGTTCCGCATCGCTTCGCTGACGAAGCAGTTCACGGCCGCGCTGATCCTCAGACTCGAGGAGGAGCAACTGCTGCGGGTCGAGGATCCCGTGGGCCGGTACATCGAGGAATATCCGCCGGAAAACGCGGAACGGATCACGCTCCACCACCTGCTCACCCACACATCGGGGCTGCCGAGCTACACGAACATGCCGGGGTTCATGGAGTGGGAGGCCGCGACCCCGTTCTCGCCGGACGAGATCATCGCCCTCACATGGGAAGATCCGCTTTCGTTCGAACCGGGGACCGACTTCGAGTATTCGAACTCGGGCTATGTGCTCCTCGGCTGGATCGCGGAACGGGTCACGGGCTTGAGCTACGACGAAGCGCTCCGCACGTACGTGCTCGACCCGCTGGAACTGCGCGATACCGGATACGATCACGGGCTTTGGCCGCCGGAGGGCCACGCCCGCGGACACACCCGCGATCTCGTCGGCTATCGGCCGGCGCGTCTCATCGACCCGTCCGTGCCCTACGCCGCCGGCATGCTGTACTCCACCGTCGGCGACCTCGCTCGCTGGGCCACGGGCCTCTTCGTTGAAGGGAGTCTGTTCCGGGATACGGAGACGCTGGCGCGGATGACGACCCCGGGCCTCGAATCCGGGTCGTACGGGTACGGCGTGGGCGTGCGGAGGCGGGATATCGAGCGCGATCTCGGCGTGCGCGCGATCGAACACTCGGGAGGGATCTTCGGCTTCTCCTCCTACCTGCGCGTCTTCCCGGACCACGGACGCCTCATCGTGCTGCTGGACAACACGTCCTCCGACCTGGGACCGCTCGTGCAGGGTCTGACGAATGTGCTGTGGGGCGCCGAAGCCGTGCGGCCGAAACCGTCGATCGCGGAGCGGCTGCTGCCGATCGTCCAGGCGGGCGGGGTCGAGGCGGCGATGTCGAGGTACGACAACTGGCGGCGGACGCGACCGGAGGAATACGACTACTCCTCCGGTCAGATCCTGCGGCTCGCGGGCCATTTCCGGGAGGACGACCCTGATACGGCCATTGCGATCCTCGAGGCCTACGCGGCCGGAACGCCCGAGACCCCTCGCGTCCGCTTCGCGCTGTCCGAACTTCACGAGGAAGTCGGGGCCCTGGAAGCGGCATCCGCCCACATCCGGGACGCGCTGACGTACAACCCCGGCATGCCCCGCCTTCTTGAGCGCCTGTCCGATCTGGGCGTCGAACCCGATCTGGCGCTGCGGCTCCCCATCGTGCGCGTGGATCCCGGGGATCTGTCCTCCGTGGTGGGCGAATACCGGATCGACCCCACCACGACGCTGACCGTCACGCTCGAGGAGGGCGTGCTCATGGCCGCGCGCACGGGCGAGGACGCGTTCCCGCTGCTCCCCCAGTCCCCGACCACCTTCCTGATGCACGGTTCGGCCGTGCAGTTCGTGTTCGAAGTCGCGGACGGCGTCGCGGGCGGCGTGTCGGTGGTGGAGGCGGAACGGCGGCTCGTCTTCCCCAGAATCGGGAACTGAGCGGGTCCGCATCGGCATGCACGACTTCGCGGTCATCGGGCTCGGAGCCATCGGAGGCGCGACCGCGGCCGAACTCATCCGGCGCGGACACTCGGTGGTGGGATTCGACCGTTACACGCCTCCACACACGATGGGATCGGCGCACAGCGACACGCGGATGATCCGCGAGGCCTGGTACCGGGGGTCTCCCTACATGCCGCTGGTTCGCGATGCCTACCGCGGCTGGGCGAACCTCGAGCGCGCGTCCGGCAGGAGGCTGCTGCGGACGGCGGGCGCCCTCATGATGGGGCCGTCAGATGGCCGCGTGTTCGCGGGGAGCCCGCTGCGCGGCGTCGCGCAGCCGGACACCGACTACATCTTTCTCTCCGCTGACGAGGTCGTCGACCGCTTCCCCTGGCTCCGGCCGGATCCCGGGACCGTCACCATCTACGAACCGCGCGCCGCGATTCTCTCGCTGGAGGCCTGCCTCGAGGTGACGCTGGAGGCGGCGGAGGGCGCGGATCTGCGCTTCGACGAGCCCGCGACCGCGTGGTCCACGTCGGCCTCCGGCGTCCGGATCCGGACCGCACGAGGGGAATACGCGGCGCGGAGGCTCGCCATCGCGGCGGGAGCCTGGACTCCGCAACTGCTTCCCCGGCTGTCTCTCCCGCTCGAAGTGGAACGCACGGTGCAGTACTGGCTGGAACCTGCCGGGGAGCATGCGAACGCGCTCGCGGAGGGTCCCGCCTGGGTGTGGGAACTCGAACGGGAGGGGACCTGGTACGGCTTCCCCCCGACGGCACGAGGCCTCAAGGCGGGGATGCACTTCCAAGCCGGACGCCGGACCGATGTCGAGCAGGTCGACCGCGAGGTCGGCAGCGCCGAGACGGAGGCACTGCGAAACCTGTTCGACCGGTATGCGCCGGGCGCGGCGGGCGCGCCGACTCACGCGTCCGTCTGTCTCTACACGAACACGCCCGACGAGAACTTCATTCTGGACCGCCATCCGAGGCTCTCCCGCGTCGCCATCTTCGCGGGGGGCTCGGGTCACGCGTTCAAGTTTCTGCCGGTCCTCGGCGGGCTCATGGCGGACCTTCTCACGGACGAGCCGCCGTCCCGGGACCTGTCCCCGTTCTCCCTCGACCGCTTCCGCTGAGGGGCCCGGCAAAACGCAGGAAGAGGGCCGGTACGACGACCATGTTGAGCGTGGTGGAGGTCACGAGCCCCCCGAGTACGACGACGGCGAGCGGGGCCTGAATCTCCTTGCCCGGTTCGCCGATGCCCAGGGCGAGCGGAACGAGCGCGAGGCCCGCCGTGAGCGCCGTCATGAGGATGGGGCTGAGACGCTCCATGGAGCCGCGCCGGATGCTCGCGCCGAGGCCGGCGCCCGCGCCACGCAGATCCTGATAGCGGCTCACGAGAAGGATCCCGTTTCGCACCGCGATGCCGAACAGCGTGATGAACCCGACCAGCGTCGCGATGTTCACGGTGCCGCCGATGAGCAGGACCGCGAGCACGCCTCCGGCCAGCGCCAGAGGCAGGTTCACCATGAGCAGGGCCGCGATCCGGGCGCTCCCGAAGGCTCTGAACATGATGAGGAAGATGGCGGCGATCGAGAACAGCGAGAGCAGCGTGATCCGCCGCGTCGCCTGCCGCCCGCTCTCGAACTGGCCCCCGTACTGCACGTAGTATCCCGGCGGAAGTTCGACCTCGGCCGCGACCCGCGCCTGAAGCTCCTCCGCGGCTCCGCCCACGTCGCGCCCCGCGACGTTCGCGCTCACGACGATCTTGCGTTGCACGTTCTCGCGGCTGATCGCGTTGGGGCCCAGCGACGGCACGATCGAAGCGAGTTGCGACAGCGGCACGGTAGCGCCCGCCGGCGTCGTCATCAGCGTGCCGCCGATCGCCTCGGGGTCCGTGCGGTGTTCGTCCGCGTAGCGAACCACGAGGTCGAAGGCGCGCTCCCCTTCCCGGATGAGCGACACCTCCTCCCCCTGAAACGCGACATCCACGGCCGCCGCCATCGCCGCCGGCGTGACACCGTGACGGGCCATCGCGCGGCGGTCGGCGCGGATCTGAAGCTGGGGGATGTCCGCCTGCCTCTCGACGGAGAGGTCCACCAGACCCTCCACCGTTCCCGCGACGGTCTCGATCTCACCGGCGATCTCCCGCAGTTGCCGGAGATCGGGACCGAACAGACTCGCCGCGATGGCCGCCCGCGTACCCGAGAGCATGTGATCGATCCGGTGGCCGATCGGCTGCCCGATCGTGACGTTCGTCCCGGGGAGCCCCGCCAGGTCGTCGCGGAGCGCGGCCATGACCTCCTCGATGCCGTGCTCCGAAAGGTCCAGCCGCGCGTCGACCTCGGAGGCGTTCGCGCCCTGGGCGTGCTCGTCCAGTTCGGCCCGGCCGGTCCGCCGCGAGGTGGAGACGACGGCGGGGTGGGCCAGGAGTTGGCGCTCCACGCGGGCCCCGATCGCGTCGGACTCCACCAACGACGTCCCGGGCAGACTCACGACGGAGATGGTCAGCGTCCCCTCCTGGAATTCGGGCAGGAATCCGCGTCCCAGCGCGGGCACGAGAGCCAGAGTGCCGAGAAGCAGGAGCGCCGCTCCGCCAAGCACGGCCCCGGAACGTCGAAGCGCCCCGTCGAGGACGCGCCCGTACGCCCGTTCGAGCCCACGCATCAGCCACGGCTCGCGCGGGCGGGAGATCGCGCGATCTCGCGGCATGAGCATGTGGCAGAGGGCCGGCGTGACCGTGACGGCGACGAGCAGTGATGAGAGGATGCTCACGATGTAGGCCAGTCCTAGCGGCCGGAGCATGCGCCCTTCCACGCCGGACAGGAAGAAGAGCGGGACGAAGACGATGGAGATGATGAGGGTCGCGCTCAGGATCGGGGTCCGGATCTCCCGGGCCGCATCCCGGACGAGCGACAGCGGCCGGCGCCGGCGATCCGGCGGGCGACGGCGGTCTTCGCGCAGGCGGCGGTGTACGTTTTCGACGACGATGATCGCGTCATCGACGAGGGCGCCGATCGCGATGGCCATGCCGCCCAGCGTCATCGTGTTGATCGTGCCTCCGAGGAGCCGCAGCACGATGACGGCCAGGGCCAGCGAGAGCGGAATCGCGAGCACGGAAATCGCCGTCGTCCGGAGGTTCCACAGGAAGAGCAGGAGCACGGCGATGACGAGCAACGCACCGTCGCGCAGGGCTTCGATCACGTTTTCCACGGCGAGCGATATGAAGTCGGCCTGCCGGAACACGGCCCTCTCGAAGGCCACGCCCGTCGGGAGTTCCGCCTCGATCTCGTTCAGTTCGGCATCGATCCGCTCCGTCAGCTCCAGCGTGTTGGCGCCGGGCTGTTTCTGAATCGAGAGAACGACGGCGGGCTCCGCGTTCACGGAAGCGGTGCCGAGCCGGACGCGCGGACCGATTCGAACCTCGGCCAGATCCTCGATGAGGACGGGCACACCCTCCCTCACGGCGACGACGGTCAGCCCGATCTCCTCCAGGCCGCGCGCGCGGCCGATGCCGCGGATCAGGACCTCGCGCCCGCCCGAGCGATAGACGCCTCCCGACGCGTTCCGGTTCGAGCCCGCCGCCGCCTCCAGTACCTGATCGAGCCCGACCCCGTACGCGAGCAGGCGCTCGGGGTGGATCAGGATCTGGTACTGGCGAACCTGTCCGCCGATGGAGACCACCTGCGACACCCCGGGCACGGCCAGCAGCCTTCGCCGCACGGTCCAGTCGGCGACCGTCCGCGCCTCCATGAGTCGCGGGGCGGGGGCGCTCATGCCGACGAGCAGGATCTCGCCCATGATCGAACTCACGGGCGCGAGGACAGGCGCGCTCACGTCGTCGGGCAGTTGGGCCGCGGCGAGTTGAAGCCGCTCGTTCACGACCTGCCGGGCGCGGAGGATGTCCGTCCCCCAGTCGAAATCCACCCAGACGATGCTGATCCCCTGAGCCGAACTCGACCGGACCCGGCGCACGCCGGCCGCGCCGTTCACCGCCGTTTCGATCGGGAAGGTGACGAGACTCTCGACCTCTTCCGGGGCCAACCCGTGGGCGTCGCTGAGCACCGTCACGGTGGGAGCGGTGAGGTCGGGAAAGACATCGACGGGCAGCGTGGCCCCCACCCATCCCCCGCCCGCCAGGAGAAGGACCCCGGCGGCCACGACGAGGAAGCGGTTCTCCAGCGAGGCCTGGACGAGCCCGTCCAGCAGTCCGTGCAGGAGGCCCGGCCGGTCTCCCGCGGGTCCGGGAATGCTCATCCCGGGGTCCTCAGTGCGGGTGCCCGTGGTCCGAGACCTCCACGTCGCCGAGGGAGGCAAGTCTCACCTGGTAGGCGCCGACGACGACCACTTCTTCCCCGTCGGAGACCCCGGAGTGGACGATGGTCCACGTTCCGTCCGAGGGGCCGGTCTCCACGACCCGCCTCTGAAACGCTTCTCCGCCGACCTTGGCGTAGACGACGGGGAGGCCGTCCTCGTCCAGGATCGCGCCGGTCGGGACGGCCACGCCTTCCACAGGGGTACCGAGGAGCAGGTGTCCCTCGGCCAGCATCCCCACCTTGAGCTCCCCGCCTGCGTTCGCGACCGCGAACCGGACCGGCAGCGTACGGCTCCCGGCATCGATGATGCTCCCCACCGATACCACGCGATCGGCAGCGTGCGTGTGGGTCGTGCCTTCGACGGTGAACCACGCGCCGCGGGCGTCGCTGGCCGCTTCGGCGTAGCGGGCCGGAACCCGCGCGACGAACCACAGGGTGTCGGGGCGCACGACCGTGAAGGCGTGCGTCCCCGTGGCGACGTGCTCCCCGGGGGCCACATGGCGCTCGGCGATCACGCCCCCGATCGGACTCCGAAGCCGGTAGACGTAGGGTTCGGGACCGCCGTCCTCCTCGCCGGAGCCGCCGCCGGCCACTACCTCGAAGGCCGCCCGCGCCACCGCGAGGTCGTGCCGCGCCCCCTCGAGGCGGCTCTCGGCAATCGCCCCGGCCGCGAAGAGACGCTCCATCCGGTTCGCCTCGCGCCCGGCCTCCTCCACGTCGGCCCGCATGCGAGCGTACGAATCGTCGAGGCTCGTCGGGGCGATCAACGCCAGCGTCTCTCCCTTCTGCACGACCTCGCCGGGTGCGGGCGACGGTCCCTGGACGAGCACGAGACCTTCCACGGGGGTCGAGACGTGCGCGAGGCCGCGGGCGGGGGCCGCGACCTCCCCGGTCACCGGGATCGAGTTCGGAATCCGGCGCCTCTCCGCGACCGCCACCTGGAACGGCATCGCCCACTGCTCTTCCTTCGGGAGCGCGATCAGCCCCGGTAGCGGCTGCTCCACGTCGTGCGGGAGCGCGTCTTCGCTCTCGAACACGCGCAACTGCCCCACCGGAATCGCATGGTCCGCGCCGCCGGCCGTGAGCGTCATGTCCGCGCGCCAGGTCCCGGTCTCCGAGAGGGTCGGGCTCGCACTGTAGATGCCCGGGCTCGCCGGGGCCGGCAGTACAATCTCTTCGCGGGCGCCGCCCGGTCCCCGGAGCAGGAGCACGAGGCGCCCCTCCCGCACCGGTTTCCAGTCCGCCAGCCAGGTGAGGTGGATCGCCCACGGCTCGCTCGCGACCCCCCGCACGTGCGGAGGGTACTCGACGAAGAGTTCGAGCGACTCGGTCCAGTGCGTCACGACGCCGCCGCCGGCATGGGAATGATCGGCCGCCACCGCCTCGCCGGTAGACGGCGCATCACACCCCACACAAAAGAGCATCGTCACAAGGGAGACCGCCCGGGTCACGCGCATGACACCTCCTGGACCGCAAACCTGTTCCACCCGTTGAACGTTGCCCGGCGCTCGGCCGCAGGCCAGAGCGCCCGAAACCTCGACCCGGGAGCGGCCCGTACTGTTCGGCAGAGCGTGGACGCGCCACCTTGCAGCGTATGCCATGCGCGGAAGAGGAAACCTCATGAAAAAGATCGCCATCGCCGTCGCCGTGATCGTCATTCGGAAGCTGCTCAAGAAGCTCTGACGGCGGACGTCACCCTCGGTGACTCGCGGATCTCCGCGACACCACGCTAGTCCGGCGAGGGTCCGATCCTTCCCGGCCTCATCGCCGTGAGGGCCGGCAGCGGCCGCAGCGCCTTCCGGTCATACGAGAAGTAGATGAAGAAGGGTCTGCCCCGCATCTTCCCGCGCTCGACGAAGCCCCAGAACCGCGAATCGAGACTCTGGTCCCGGTTGTCCCCCAACATGAAGTAGCGTTCCGGCGGAACCACGAGCGGCCCCCAGTTGTCCCGCGTGGGTTTGTACTCGCCTCGCTCCGGGTCCGGGATCAGGTGATCCAGTTGCCACCGCATCCGGGGATCCCCCTCATCCAGCTGTCGCGGATTCCGGCGGATGTAGGGTTCGTCGACCGCGACGCCGTTCCGGTAGAGAACGCCTCTCTCCATTCGGAGCGTGTCGCCGGGCAGTCCCACCGTACGCTTGACGATATCCAGCCCCGGAGAATGGTCCGCCCTGAACACGATGATGTCCCGGTACTCCGGCTCGGCGTATCCCGGCAAGCGGGCGTTCGTAAACGGGATCGGCGCGCCGAGCGACGTCTTGTTCACGAGCAGGAAATCGCCGACGAGGAGGGTCCCCTCCATCGACCCCGAAGTGATTACGAACGTCGCGAGTAGAAACGTCCGGAAGAAAACGAAGATGAGGGCCGCGACCGCAAGAGTACGCATCCAGTCGCGGAACCACGCGGCGCTGAACGCCGGTGGAGATGGGGAACGTTCCCGCTTGCCTTCCGCGGCTTCGTCCGCCTCTTCCTTGCTGTCCTTTGCCTTGCGACCTCGTGCCATGTATCGGGACGCCTGTTATGGGGATCGCCGGCGCGCCGGGCGCCGGGCGTCATCGTCGGTTGCGGCGGACGCTACTCTGTGGCCAAGTCAGCCGCCGCGCAAACGTCCGGCGGCCGGCGGGCAGGCCCGGCCGGCGCCGCGAGCCTCACGCGAGTCGTCTACCGCCGTGCGGCCTGGCCACGCCAAGGTAGACGGAGCCCAGCACCCGGGGCACCCCGGGCATCGTGAAGCGGTCGAGTTCGATGATCCGGAATCCGCCGCGCTCGATCTCGGCGTCGATCTTCCGGTTAACGTTGCAGCCGCAGGCCACGAAGTTCTGGACCGGGTTCCAGGTGTCCTGCAGGCGCGAAACCCAGCCTTTCTCGTTCCGTCCGTGCTCGAGGAAGAGGAGTTCGCCTGAAGGCTTCAGCACACGCCTCAGTTCCAGGAGGGCCTCCCGGACCCGTGCGATCGAACACAGCGTCCAGGTGCTCGTCGCCGTGTCGAAATGCGCGTCCGGAAAAGGGAGTCGGTCGGCGGCATCGTGGATCATGCGCTCGACGCGGAAGGGGGCCCGAGCGACGCGAGCGCGCACGCGGCGTTCGAGCACGGCTGCGGGGTCGATTCCGGTGACGCGGTGAACCGATGTCGGGTAGCATTCGAGATTGAGGCCGGTGCCGAAGCCGACCTCGAGTACGTTCCCCCGTGCGCGGGAGAGCACCCGGCGCCGGTACCTGCGATGCACGTCGCTCCCGAGCCCGCTCTCCATGAGGCGCGGGAAGATGTGTTCGGAGTACAGCCCCACTCGCTTTCCTCCCGGGTGACGCGGGCAAAGGTTGAAACGTCTACCCAAAGATAGACGTAGCGGCTCCCGTCGGGATGTATCGCCCGCCCGGGCGGCCGCGTCTCGCCATCCGCTGCAGGCCCCGCGCGTCGACGGCGGGGAGCCAGCTCCAGACCGGAGAGTACTTTTGGACCGAACGCTTGCTGCCGCGCGCGCCCTCATGCTGGCGGTGTGCATGGGCGCCGTCGCGGGCGCCGCATTCGACGCGCGCGCCCTCCAGGATCCGCCCGACGCCGTCTCGCGGCCGATTCCGGCCGACGCCTACGCGGATGACGGGATCGCGGGGCTGATCGAGCGCGCCCTGGAGCAGCGCAGGGCTCGGGCCGAGGGGCTGACGAGCTTCGAGGCCACCTTCCGCGAACGCATCTACGCCGGACTGGGCGGCGCCGTCCTGCGACGCGAGCGGGCGATGTTCCACCAGGAACGCGCCGCGCGCCTGCGCTGGACCGCGGAGGGCGAACACATCGTCCGCTGGCTGGGAGTCCGCCGCGGGGTGCCCATCGTCGGCCTGGGAGTCGAGTTCGAAGACGACCTGCGCGACGACGATGCGTTCGACTTCGACTTCGACATCATCGATCCGGCCAGCGAGCATGTGGCGATCGGCGAGGACTGGGCCCTGCACCCTCTGGCGGATACCGCAGCGTATCACTACCGCTACCGCTCCGGCGATACGCTGCGCATTCGCTTCCCGGGGGACAACCGGGAAGTGACGCTGATCGAGGCGATCGTCGAGCCGCGGGAGGCCCGTTTCGACCGCATCGCGGGCTCGTTCTGGTTCGACGCCGACGAAGGCGTCCTCACGCGCGCCGCCTACCGTCCCGCGATCGAATACGACTTCGAACGCGAAGAACCGGAGGATGCGGACGAAGTGCCCGGGTTCGTGAAGCCGATCCGCGCGAGGGTCGACTTCATCACGATCGACTACGGACTCCAGGAACTGCGCTGGTGGCTCCCCAATCGCATGGCCTTCGATGCGGTCGCCTCGATGGCGGACCTCGCGAGCATGCCCGTGCGCTATGAATGGACATTCGAGGACTACCTGGTGGATCGGGAACCAACGCTCGATCCCGGAGAGGACGTGCCGGACGGCTGGACGCGGTGGGTCGACGAGACGGTCGACACCGAGGAGGGTGGGACCGAGGCGAGCGAGGCAGAGGAGGGTGGGACCGAGGGCATCCGCGACGACCCGCTGACGGCGGAGGCGGACTCGCTCCCCGCCGAAGCTCGCCGCATCATGGTGATCGTGCCGCCCGTCGAGGAGCTCCCCTCATCTCCGGAGCTGCCCGAACCGCTCTTCTCCGCCACGGTCGACGCCTTCGCGGCCGCGGAACTCGACGACCTGAAGGATCGGCTGTCCTCGTTGCGCATCCCCGCCGCAGCGGGCCTGGGTCCCCGACTGGACATCGCTCCGGGCCTGCGCCGGCTCCGTTACAATCGGGTCGAAGGGGTCTCGGTCAGCGCCCGGTTCGCCGTGCCCACGGGGGTCACATCGGAGTTCTCGGTCACGCCGCGGGTCGGCATCCCGGAGTGGGAGCCGGGCATCGAGGTCGGGTGGCGGCGCCAGACGGCCAGAGGCGGTTTCGGGGTCACGGCCTACCGGCGCCTCGCGGACCTCGGGGACTGGGGCCGCCCGCTCTCCTTCGGCAACTCCTTCAACAGCCTGATCGCGGGGTATGACGAAGGCCTCTACTTCCGTGAGACCGGCTTCGAGATCGCGGCGAGCCGCCAGGGGAGGCGGACCCGGGTGGAAGGCGCGCTCTTCGCGGAGCGCCACCAGAACGCACCGAAGCAGAGCGATGCCTCGCTCCCGAACCTCTTCGGCGACGCGGTTTTCTCCGACAACATCGCGGCCGCGCGCGGTGACATCGCCGGCATCTCGGGTCGCCTGCGCGCCTTTTCGTCGGTGGATCCGGGCACGCCGGTCCTGAGCGGGTCCGTTTGGGGGGAGGCCGCCGCGGGCGACTTCGATCTCTACGGGCGCGCCGCGGTCTCGGCGGCGCTGCAAGTCCCCGTGAGCCGGTGGTCCCTGGCGTTGGAGGGCGGGGTCGGGAGGGTGTTCGGGGAACCGCCTCCGCAGCGCCACTTCCACCTCGGCGGATCGTACACGTTGCGTGCCTTCGATCCGGTGTCGACCGGAGGCGCGAGCTTCTGGTTCGGCCGGCTCGAACTGGGGCGCGGATTCCGGATCGGCGATCCGGCGTACGACGTCGGGGGCAGCCCGATCCGAATCACGGGGTTCTGGGACGCGGGCTGGGCGGGACCGGTGGACGCCTTCGGTACCGAGGGCTGGCGGTCGAGCGTGGGGGTCGGCGTGTCGCTCATGGACGGGCTGTTTCGCATCGACATCGCACGCGCCGTCCGCGGCGGCAGCCTCTGGCGGCTCCACCTATACTCCGACGGCTTGATGTAACGATGCGACAGGGACGCACTCGAGCCGTTTCGGGTGCTGACGGCCATGAGACCGGGCAGGATCGGATCCCGACCCGACTGACGATCGTGACGGCGGCGGTTAGGGCCGTAAGCGGTGTTCAGCCCCTGGGAATCCTCGCGGCGAGCACGGCGCCCGCCGAGCCCGCGGCGGCCGGGCCGAGCAGGAAGAGAAGCGCCAGGCCCCAGTGGCCGGACGGAGGATCCGTCACCGTCACCCAGATGCCGATGACGCCCAGCAGGGCGAGACTCCAGCCCGGCGCCAGGCCCCAGAGGAGGGGACGCGCGCCGCGGTGCCACCGCGTGAGGCCGAAGCCCGCGGAGAAGTACAGGAGACCGCCGAGGGCGATGAGCCCGGGACCGGGCCCGACAGGCAGGTCTCTGAACACGAGCGCCAGCCCCGCAAGGCCGGCGAGGAGGCAAACGATGATCGAGACGAGGACCTTCAGAACCGCTTTCATGGCGTGTTTCATGGCCTGCGAAGATGCGGCGCGATCCGCGGTTTCTCAAACCTCCCGGGCGCCGGCCATGCGCCGCCACGCGGCCGCGGTCGCCATCGCGCTTTCCGTCATCGCCCACCTGGCGGGCGCCGGGGGGGCGATGGGTCAGGACGCGGATCCGGCGGGCCGGGCGGCGCCGGCCGCGCCCACGCGGGCCATCGACCTCGAGGACCTGGCATGGATCGCCGGTCACTGGGGCGGGGACGCCTTCGGTGGACAGATCGAAGAGGCGTGGTTCAGCCCCGCGGGGCGTTCGATGTCCGGCTCCTTCCGCCTCGTCCGCGATGACCTCGCGGTCATGTACGAACTTCTGCTCCTCGAGCAGGACGACGATGGCGAGATCTACTACCGGTTCAAGCACGTCTCGCGAGGGTGGGTGCCCTGGGAGGAGACGCGACTCGAATACCGTCTCACGGCCCTGGAAGGCCGGCAGGCCACCTTCCGAAGCACAGCGGAGGCGCCGCCGCCGAACGCGCCCTGGTGGTTCACGTATGAAAGCCCCGCAGGCGACGAATTGCTCGTCACCATTCATGGCAGCGGAGGCGGGGACCCGACCGTCCTGTCGATGACGAGGCGATGAAGCCGTATCTTTCGAACGATGGAAAGCGTTAACCAAGGGGAGAGCCGGATTCGACCAGGGGGCCACATGAGTGCATTGGAGTCGGGAAGTCGATGCGCCCGCTTGGCGGCGCTGACCCTCGTCGCGGGAGCCGTGCTGGCGGGTTCGCCGGGTTCGACTCTGGCGCAGGAGGAGCAGGAGACGGAGGACCGCCGCACGGCGGAACTGGTAGGCCATGTCGCCAGCGCTTCGACCGGACTCCCGATCGAAGGCGCCGTCGTCATCCTCATGGGATCCGGCTACGGGGCGACCACGGACGCCGAGGGCAATTTCCGCATCCCTCGGACGTGGGCCGGCAGGGACTCGATCGAGGTGCGGTTCATCGGCTATGAGGCCGGCCACACGCTCATCGACCTCGCGCCGGACCAGACGACGCGCGTCACGCTCACCCTGTCGCGCACGGTCATTCGCATTGCGGATCTCACGGTCGAGGTGCGGCAGACCCGGCGCGCGCGGAACCTGGCCGGCTTCGTGCAGCGCATGGATAAGGGGTTCGGGACCTTCTTCACTCCGCGGGACATCATCAACCGGAACCCGCGTCTTCCCAGCGACCTCCTGCGCGGCCTGCCGAACGTGTCCGTGGGCCGCATCGAGTACGGGAGAGCGGAGGTCTTCCTCGGCGAAGGCGCTCGGCTCCAGTGTCCGCCGGCGCTCTACCTGGACGGGATGTACCAGGCGGGGATGCAGTTCGACGATCTCGAGAGGGACGTTCTCGGCGCGGTCGAAGTCTACAGGCGGGACGTCGAGACGCCGATGGAGTTCATGCGCACGGGCTCGACCTGCGGCGCGATCGTGGTCTGGACGCCGGACGGCCCGGGCTTCCTGGACTGGGCCGGGGAACTTCCCGACCCCTTCCAATAGTCAGTCCTGCCCGCCCGCGGACTCGTCGTCGAGGGTCAGCGTCCATTCGAGTTCCATGTCCTGCCGGAGCGAATGGTACACGGAGCAGTAGCGTTCGAACGAGAGCATGACGGCCCGCCGAGCCTTGGCTTCGTCCACGTTGCCGGAAATATGAAAATCGAACCGGAGACCCTTCACGTAGCGCGGCGCGGCCTCCGCCCTCCGCGCCCTCGCCCGCACCGAGAGCCCGGTGAGTTCCTGGCGCCCCTTCTGCAGGATGACGACCACGTCGATCGCGGCACAGGCGGCGACGGACTCCACCATCAGGGCGACCGGGCTGGGGGCGATGCCCTCGTCTCCGTCGATTCGCGTCTCGTGGTCGGCTCGGTCGGCGCTGAACTTGAGCCCGCCGTCCCACCGGACCTGGATTCCGTCCGTGTTCATCTCGCGTTCATCTCCATCTCCGTGGCTGGGTTCGAACGTCGGCAACATAGTACAAGGCGGTCAGGCTGCTGAAACCGCCCCGGGATAGAGGGCGTACAGGCTGTGCGGGAGGTGCTTACATGTTCGAGTTCATCGGGAATTTTCTCTGGCTCGCCATCGCCGGCGCCGGCTCGGTCGGCGGCTACATAACGATGAAGAGGTTCGTGCGCGGACGGCTGCGCTTCGTGGACGGTGTTCACCGGCGCGGTGTCCCGCTCGTGGCCGGAGTCGCGGGCTTGGGCGTTGGATTGCTGGCCGCGATCCTGCCATTCGTCACTCCCCTGACGGCCGTTCTGTTCGGGATCGGGGTCGGTACCGGCGTGGCGGCGGGCCGAAGGGAGATCAAGCGCCTCCCGAGCCCCTGAGGCGAGGCGCGATGCACGTGTCCCGGCACTTGTCCTGAGTTCTCGGCAGGACATTTTCCGGGATGAGCTTCTCCGCCGATCCTCTGCGCCTCACGACCACCCTCGCGGACCTCGTCGCCATCGACTCCGTGAACCCGACCCTCGTGGAAGGGGCGCCGGGTGAAACGGAGATTGCCCGCCTGACATCGCGGCACATGCGCGAGGCGGGTCTCGAAGTGGCCCGGTATGAGCCCGAGGCGGGCCGGCCGAGCGTCGTCGGGCGCCTCGCGGGCGCCGGGGACGGGCCGGCGCTGATGCTGAACGCCCACTACGACACGGTGGGCGTGGAGGGCATGGAAGCGCCGTTTTCGCCGAGCATCCGGGACGGGCGGCTCTACGGACGGGGGGCCTACGACATGAAGGGGGCGCTCGCCGCCTGCATCGAGGCCGCCCGGCTCGTCGGCCGATCGGGCACGCGTCTGGCCGGGGATGTCCTCGTGGCCGCGGTGGCCGACGAGGAATACGCAAGCCTGGGCACCGCGGATCTGCTCGACCGGCGCGCGCGCGGGGAACTCGCCTTCAACGCCGCGATCGTCACCGAGCCCACCTCACTGGACCTGTGCGTGGCCCACCGCGGCTTCACGTGGATCGAGATCACAACTCGCGGGCAGGCGGCCCACGGGAGCCGGTACCGGGAGGGGGTCGACGCGAACCTGCGCATGGGACGCGTGCTGCACCGGCTGGAGGCGCTGGGCGAGGAACTCCAGTCCCGGCCGGGGCACCCCCTCCTCGGTCCCCCCTCGATGCACGCGGCGCTGCTGGAGGGCGGAAGCGGGATCAGCACCTACTCCGCGCGCTGTACGCTTCAAGTCGAGCGGCGCACCGTGCCGCCCGAGACCCGCGAGTCCGTCGAAGAGGAGATCGCAGCCATGCTCGAGGATCTCCGGGCGGAGGACCCGTCGCTCGAGGTCGCCTGGTCGACCTTCTTCCACCGCGAGCCCTTCGAGACCACGTCGGAGGCGCCGATCGCGGCCTGCGTATCGCGCGCCGCCCGCCGCGTGCGGGGCCGCGCCCCGGAGGTCATCGGTGACTCCCCCTGGATGGACTCCGCACTGACACAGGCCGCCGGCGTCGACAGCGTCGTCATCGGCCCGCATGGCGCGGGCGCGCACGCCGACGTGGAGTGGGTGGACATCGAGTCGTGCGCGAGGCTGGCCGAAATCCTCGCCGAGGCGGCGGCCGACTACTGCGGCTGAGCGAGGGCCGCCCGCGTCGACTCAGCGCGCGAACAGGTCCTCGAAGGCCAGCCCCATCCGCAGCTTCCGTTCTATCGCCCCCTGCCAGCCCGCCGGACGAGCATCGAACAGGTTGTCGACGCCCGCCATGAGCTTGAGTCTTCGCCCGAGATCGATAGAGGTCTGCAGGTCGATGGCCACGAACCGTTCCTGTGTGCCTATCCTCGCGTCGCTCCCGTCGGGACCGGCGCCAATGATCGCCGCGGCCCCCGTGAGATGTGCCGTGGCATCCAGCCGAAACCCGGAAAGCGCCTCGGCGGTCCACGTCGCCCGGGCGCGCGCGGAATGTGCGGCGCGTCGATCCAGGGGGAGCCCGGAATCGACGGCGTGAGCGTCCAGGTAGACGTAGCCCGCAGTGAACTCCGCGCGGTCCAGGACGGCGCGGAGGCTGAACTCGAACCCGCGCGTGATCGCGTCCGCGACATTCCGGGGGGAGAAGATGAGAAGACCGCTCTCGGCATTACCGACGAACCCCGGCTCGATGAGGTTCCGAATCCGATTGGAAAAGACCTCGACTTCAATCCGGGCGGACGACGCCGGTTGCCATTCCACTCCGCCGGATACGTTCCATGAGCGCTCCGGATCAAGATCCGGGAACCCCTGAAGGACATAGCCACCGCCCACGTTGACGAAGTTCCAGGCGAGTTCCTTGAAGGAGGGCGCCCGAAACCCGCGCGCCACCGCCGCCCGGAGATGCACGTGCGCTCCGGCGCGACGGGTCACCCCCACGGTCGGCGAGAGGTTGGAGCCCCAACGATCGTTCCAGGTGAGGCGGGCGCCACCGCTCACCACGGTCCCCCCGAGACGCCAGGCGTCCTGCGCGAAGAGGGCGAGCTGCCGATCGGCCGCCCGATCCTCGATCAACTTGTCCGGCGACTGGATGGCGCGACTTGCGACCTCGAGGCCGATGTCGGCGGAATGTCCGCCCAGGGCGACCGAATAACCCGCGGCGCCCTTCGCGAGGCGTTCCCACTGAGTGGCTGCGCCAGCATCGGCGATGGGCGCTTCTCCGCGGGCGCTGCGGAACAGGTGCTCGTATTCCTGAAGAAAGAGACTTCCGCTCCACGTGCCAGGACCCAACGGCCGTCGCGCCTCGACCCACCCCGAGAATCCCGCGTTGTCGTTGAATCCCGAGAACGCGCCGCCCACGGGCCAGCGCTGCCGCTCGCGCAGGTAGGTGGCGGCGGCGCGTATGTCCCAGGCGTCCGATGCCTTGAACCGTAAGCGGGACCGGAAGTCCCAGACGCGGGCGAAGGCGCTCGGGCCCCCATCGGCGAGCCCCGGGATCCGGTCTTCCTGGCGCCAGCCGCCCGTGACTCGATACCGGAGACGGCCTCCGCCGCTTGCCGTCGCCTCCGCCTCGCGACGTCCGGCCCCGCCCGCCAGCGCGCGCGCATCGACCCGGAACCCCGACGCGGGAAGCTGCGTGATGACGTTCACGACGCCGCCCAGCGCATCGGAGCCGTACAGGGACGAAAGGGGTCCTTTAACGATCTCCACGCGCTCCACGCCGGCCAGCGACATGCGGCTCAGGTCGCGGTTCTCGAGCAGCGCGCCCGCGGTCGGCTGACCATCGAGCAGCACGAGGACGCGCGCGCCGCCCACGCCCCGGATCATGAGATTCGAACCGACCGGCGTGGCGGCCGTCACCTGGACGCCGGGAAGCTCCGCGAGCAGCCGGTCCGCGGAAGCGACGCCGGCCGCGTCGATCTCCGCAGCTTCCACCGTCTCGACCGGCACGGCGATCTGCGAGCGGAGCCGAGGGAGCGAACTCGCCGTGACCACGATCTCGTCGACAGCCAGCGGGTCGCGCTCGAGCCCGATCCGCCATCCGGCGGCGGTCGCGTCCTCTCGAGCGATGGAGCGAGAGCGGTATCCAAGCGCCGCGACCGTGACGGCGCCTCCCGGACCCCAATCGGGGTCCGGCACGAAAAAACCGGCGGCGTTCGTGCGCACCGCGGCCCGGCCGGAGTCGGCAGCAGCCTGACCGGCGACGGGATCCGCGGGGATTCCCGCATCGGGAGCGGGGATCCACACCACGTCGGCATCCGGAATCCCCGCTCCCGACTCCAGATCGTAGACGCGTCCCTGCGACTGGGCTCGCGCGGCGTCCGGCCGGAGGACGCCGACAAACCCGATGGTGACGCAGAGCGCCAGCCGGACCCGGCGCATCCTCACCGGAGCCGCTGGAATCTCACGGAGGGAAAGCCCGAATCCCCGGTGGCGTTGTAGTAGTCGAAGAGCTGCACCTTGTAGACCTCCTCGGCCACCCGCACCAGGAAGACGTTGTAGGTCGGCCACATTCGATTGTTCTGCCGGATGCTGTACCAGAATGTACCCCGCGCATCGCCCGTCGTGGCCGGAAACGCGCCGGCGATCGTCGACAGGAAGCCGGCGTAGTCCGGCGCGTCGTCGGCCCGGGCCAGCGCGGTGAAGTCGTCCGTCGGGTCGAGCGGGAAGGTCCCCGCCCCGCAGGCTTCGTTCACCTGTATCGTGAATTCGGGCGACGTCGCGACGTCCCAGCCGCAACCGGCGGGGTCGGGCACGATTCCGTTCGACAGGCTCACGTGCGCGGGACCGCGGGTGAGATCCAGCGCGAGGGTTTCCGGGGCCCCGAGGCTGCCGCCCGGATCGTGACGGCGGAACTGGATGGTCGCGCCCACGGGCCTCTCTCCCTGCATCGCGATGTCCACCACGCGAATCACCCCGTACCCGCGCCCCGAACCCTCGCGCAGCTTCCAGGCCGCGCCGGGGTTCGCCACGATCGAGCCCGACTGGCGGTCAAAGCGGAACCACGACGGACCCGTCTCCGGCGCCAGGGCATCCTCCGCGAATCCCCCGGCGGGGATATCGGCGGCGGTGACCGCCGCGAACGCCGCTTCCCCATCTTCCGGGGTCAGCGCGGCGACCTGATCCGCGGTCAGGCCCGCGTTATTGCCCAGACCGACGGCCGACACGGAGCCAGGGCCCGCAACGCCGCCGTTCAACCGCACGGAAAACCTGCGGAAGGCGATGTCCCACGACGTGGAAGTCCCGGGGTCCGCCGGGTTCCGGAGCGCCCCGCCGCCGGTCAGACTCACATAGGCGAAGGAGACGGGTGAGGAGGCGTCGATCGTGATCACGCCTTCCTCGAACGTTTCCTCGGGAGCGGCGACTTCCGACTCGCATGCCGTAGCGACCGCGAGCATGAGTGGAATCGTCAGTGCGCGGAAGGGAATCCGCGGCGAGACCAGAGGGCTTCCGTGCATGGGATTCATCTCCGTATCGAGTCCGTATCGAGAACTCGCGCCGTTCGGGGTTTCAGGGCTGCGCGCGGATGGGGGACGGCGCTCGCCCTCCCGCGGCAGTAACACAGGGTCCCAGCGGTGTGACGAGACCGGCGGCACAGAAACGCGCCGTCGCCCGTTCCGCGATCCAGTCGGTGATCAGCGGATGCGGCAGGAAGCCCTCGGTGGCGACGTATTCGAGCCCTTCGAGCACGTCGGCGTAGGGGCCGAAGCCGGACACACGGTACGGGATCACGAGGACGTTCCGGTGACGCTCCGCCATTCCGGCGACCAGCGCCCTGATCCGCTCCTCCGCCTCTTCCCTCGCGCCGGCCCAGTCTTCCCGGAGGGTGCCGACGTGGACTTCCGCGTACCCGCCGGTCCGCAATGCCCGGGCCGCATCCTCCATGGAGCGGAGCACCTGTCGATCCTCGCCTTCATCCCCCATGCCATGCGCGAGGAGCAGCACGCCGCTCTCGGCGGGGGCTGTCCCGGCGGTCGCGGCCCTGTCGACCAGGATGCGAGCCGCCTGACCGGATCCCCCCAGTCCATCCCGCTCCAGCAGGATCCGGCCGCTACTCGCGAGTGGCTCGAGTTCCGCCCCGCTCACCATCCGGTGCCCCACCATCGAGCGCTCCGGCGGGTCGGAGCGAAGGCCGAGCAGGAACTCCGTCGGATGCAGGAACGACGCCCCGGATACGAACAGCCTCACGACCGCCACCGTGCTCACGCCCCGGTCCGCCAGGGCGTCGAGCGCGGCCTGCATGGTCTCGGGGTTGGCCATCCCCAGCGCCAGGGACACGGGGATCCGGTCGCGCAGCGGCCGCAGGGCGTCCTCCACGCGTCCGTTCCACTCCGCCCCGCCCCCGTGCGCCATGACGAGGATCCCGGCATGAGACCCCGGCGCGGGAACACCCCCCCGCCCTTCCGGACCGGCGGTGAGTTCGATGGCGGGCTGCGGCCCTCCCGCGGAGGCGCACGCGCTCACCATCCAGAACAATCCCAGGGCCGCGACGGGCGCCCGCAATCCGTTCGACATCGGCTCAACCTCGACAATAATGATAATGAGAATCATTCTCAACTAGGAAGGTCAGTTGAAGATGCCGGCACGAGGGGGGGATCGCAAGCTGGATCGCGACCGCAGTTAGCGGGGACCGCCTGTGCCGGACGGGACGTTGGCGAAGATGCCGTTCGGTGCTCCGGAGTTCGCCGTGACGATCTCCGGGAAACCGTCTCCATTCAGGTCGCCGACCGCGACCCCGTAGGTGGCGCAATCGTCGCAGCCGAAGCGGAACTCCTCGAGTTCACCGCCCAGGTTGAAGTAGACGGCGTTCGGCGCGCCGGCGTTGGCGACGACGATGTCGAGATCTCCATCGAGGTCCAGGTCGGCGAGGCGCACCGCGAAGCTCTGGTCGCCCTCGCGCCCGAACGGACGCCGGCGGGCGAAGGAGCCGCCGCCGGTGCCCAGGTACACGGCGTTCTCCTCGCCGATGTTGGCCACGACGATGTCGGGCAGGCCATCGCCGTTCACATCGCCCACGGCTACGCCTCGCGTCTCGTCGGCGCCTGTGCCGTAGGGCGTTTGCCGGTCGAACGCTCCCTCGTCGTTCCAGTGGATCGCGTTCGCCCCTCCGTCGCGGTTCGCGAGCACGAGATCGAGGTCGCCGTCCCCGTCCAGGTCCGCCGCGGCGACATCGATGGTGGAATCGTCCCCTGCCCCGAACGGCGTGCCCTCATCGAAAGCGCCCGTCCCATCTCCCCGGAAGATGAAGTTCCGGCGACCTCGATTGACGACGAGGATGTCCGTGTGCCCGTCCCCGTCCAGGTCCGCGAGCGTGAGGCTGCGCGTCGAACTCGGAGCGCCGAAGGTCGGGCCCCGCTCGAAGTGGCCGGCGCCATCGTTGAAGAAGATGAGGTTCCGAGTCCGGTCGTTCCCCGTGGCGATGTCGAGGTCGCCGTCCCCGTCGAAATCCGCCAGCGGAGCCGCGTACGTGCCGTCCTCCTCGTCCCCCAGTCGCCGGGCCAGCGTGAAGCCGCCACGCCCGTCGTTGAGGAAGATCCGGTTCTGCTCGGGCCAGTGCCGGCCGTTGGCCACCACGACGTCGAGCGCGCCGTCGCCGTCCACATCGCCCAGGTGGACGGACGCCGTGAGGTGCGTTGCGGCGCCGAGGGGTCGGAGCGGCCGGAATGTTCGCTCCTGCGCCCCGCTCAAACCGCGGGCGGGCGCCAAGGTCGCGACCAGAGGAGCAACGGCGATGGCCAGCACCGCGGCGCGGGCGGCTCCGCCCCACGGGTGCGCGCTCATCGGGTCGGCAGGGCGAACGCCTGCAGTTTGGAGTCGACCTGGCCGGCGGCGGAGGTCGCTACGACCACGAACTGGCGCCCGGACCGGGTGCGATAGGTCATCGGGTTGCCGCGCCCCAACCCGCCGGCGAGGTCGCCTCGCCACAACGTCTCGCCGTCGCTCACGTCCATCGCCTCGAGCCACGGCGTTCCACCCGCGAGGAACACGACACCGCCCGCCGTCGCCAGCGGCCCCGATGTCGTGCCGTGGCTCTGCGGCGTGCCCCCCATGGGCGGGAGGTCGAGTCCCGCCAACGCCGGATGGGCCCGGATCGCGGAGTCATCCCCGAACGGACGCTGCCACAGGTGGTCTCCCGTGTTGAGATCGATCGCCGTGATCGTTCCGTAGGGCGGCTTGAGGATCGGAAGACTGCCGGCCACCGAGAGGCTGCTCGCGAAGTTCGGCAGATAATCGGCGTCCCCGGATCCCGGCTCCACCTCGGCGACGCGCGCGAGGAAGGGATCGTCATACGCCTTCACGAACATATGGCCGCTTTCGGGGTCGATGGCCGCGCCGCCCCACCCCGCCCCGCCGATGAGGCCCGGCATCATGATCGTCCCGTCGACGGAGGGTGGGGTGAAGATCGGCCCGGTCCGGTGACGACGGAAAACTTCCAGCGCCTCCGCCCTCAGTTCGGGCGTGAAGTCGATGAGGTCGTCTTCCGTGATCCCCTGCCGGGAGAACGGGGCGGGCCGCGTCGGGAACGGCTGGGTCGGCCACGGCACCTCGCCGGGAACCGTGCTCTCCGGCACCGCGCGCTCCTCGACGGGCCACACCGGCTCGCCGGTCTCGCGGTCCAGCACGTACGTGAAGGCCGTCTTCCCCACCGCCACGACCGCGTCGATCTCGCGCCCGCCGACCTCGATCGTCACAAGACCGGGCGGCGCGGGCAGGTCATAGTCCCACAGCCCGTGGTGTACGGTCTGGAAGTGCCACACGCGCTCGCCCGTCCGCGCATCGAGGCACACGAGCGACTCCGCGAACAGGTTCTGGCCCCGCCGGTGCCCGCCGTAGAAATCGTTGTTCGGCGTGGAGACGGGCAGGTAAAGGAGTCCCCGCTCGGGGTCGAGCGAGAACGGCGCCCACACGTTCGCCGAGCCGGTGTAGGACCACGACTCGTCCTCCCACGTCTCGACCCCGAACTCGCCCTCCTTGGGGATGGTGTGGAAGGTCCAAAGCGCTTCACCCGTGCGCGCGTCGAACGCCTGCACGTCGCCGGGCGGGTTGTTGCGGTAGATCCGGGTGTCCGGAACGCCGCTGCCCACGATGACGATGTCGTCGAACACGACGGCGGGAGACGTATTGGAGATGTGGAGCCGGTTCGCGTCCCACGCGAGCCCCTCGGTGAGATCCACCTCACCCCCGTCCCCGAAACCGGGAATCGGCTCGCCGGTCGAGGCGTCGAGCGCGATCAGCCGCCAGCGCGAGTTGAGAAAGATCCGCCGCTCGCTTCCATCGCTCCACTGCGCGATGCCGCGGTGACAGAAGCGGCAGCCGCGGTGGAGGTTCCCCCACTCCCACGCCTTGGGGTCGTAGCTCCAGAACTCCTCGCCCGTCTCGGCGTCAAGCGCGACGACGCGGCTGTAGGGGGTCGAGAGCCACATGGTGTCGTTGATGACGATCGGCGTCGCCTCGAAGGCCCCCGGCGCCACGCGTTCGCCCTGGATGGGGCTCGCCGCGTCGGGAATCGGCTCTTCTCCCGTCTCCCAGACCCAGGCCGCCTCGAGTTCGGCCACGTTCGAGCGGTCGATCTCCGTGAGGGAGGAATACTTGAGACCGCCCGGGTCGCCGCCGTACACCGGCCAGTCGTCGCCCGCGTACACGGCTGTCGGCTCCGCCCCCTCGGCGGCACGGCTGTCGGCTTCGTCTCTGCCGCAGCCCGGGAGCGTGGACCCGAGGCCAAATCCCAGGCAGAGCACAAGCCAGCGGACGCGAGGCGCAACCACGGGCCGGCGGTCAGCCATCGTCATCCACCGCGGCAATCACCTTGACCTCTATCAGCACGCCGGGGCTGTACAGTTCCGTCACCCCCACGGCCGTCCATGACGGGAGCTCGGGCAGAAACTCGTCCTTGACCTCGATGAAGGCATCGATGTGGACGTGCATGTCGAGGTGATAGGTCGTGATGTCGATCACTCGCTCGAGGCTCGACCCGGCATCCTCGAGAATCTGGCCGATCCGGCGGAATGTGTTGCGGAACTGGGTGGCGGGATCGGGATCGCGGTTCACCACGCCCGCGAGAAAGACGAGATCCCCCACCCGCACCGCATCCGAATACAGACCGTGTTCCGGAGGAGGGTCGGGAAAGCGCTCCTGCGCGGCGGCGGGTATCGGGCCGATCGCCAGCCACCCGAGGGCCAGCAGGGCTGGGGCAACACGGGGCATAACGAACCGTAGTCGGGGCATGCGTCCTCCGGAAAGTCGTCGGCAACGGATCACAGAAGCGGGAACTTGGGGAGCGCGACCGGATGCGGCGAGTCCGGGACCGTTCACGAGTAGCAGGGTCAGCGCATCATCGTCCACCCGGGGTTGTGCGTCGCGGCGTAATCGAGGCAGGCCTGCCAGTCCGCCTGGTAGAACGCCCGGGCGCGAGCGAGTTGCGCTTCGGTGATGAGGGGCTCCGAACTCAGCAACCGCGCCGGCACCGCCCGGCCGAGCGCAACGCCGACGTGCCACGCGAACCGGAGGGATCGCACCCGCAGCCAGCGAACCGCGGGATGACCGGATCGCGATCCTGCCCTCACCCTTCGGCGCCGCCCCACCGCGCGGAGGAATCGATACTGCCTGTCGCGATACGAGCGGTTGGTCGGGCGGAAGCAAATATCCCCCTCCTCATAGGACGCGCCCACATAGTCGGCGATCGTACGGACGAAGCGCTGCGGGTCCGCGACGAGTTGGTCGAAGAAGAGCACCAGGGGCCGGTGCCGGAAGTGATCCTCGAGGACGCGTATCCGCTCCCGGAACAGGGCCGAGGACTGTGGCCGGACGCCCTCGTCCCGCTCGAAGTCGATGAAGCGCTCGAACGGGACGTACCGGAGTTCCTTGATCTCGCGGAGATAGACGGACCGCAGCCATTCGTCGTGGCGCCGGAGGACGAGGATGGGCCGGGCGTGCGGCGCCTCGCGCGCGAACGCCGCCACCGATGGCGTGAACTCCCCGTACCCCAGCTGCCGCGACACGAGAACGGGGAGATCTCCGCCCTGGGCGATGATCCTCGCGCTCTGCCCGAACCCCGTCCGCGGCACGTAGCGGACGTCGCGGAAGCGCGGGAACACACGCTCCTGCAGCCAGCGCGAGGCGGCCCTTCCCGCCCCCACGTGGAAGAAGACCCTCGGACTCATCGGCGTTGCCCCGGGCGCCGCGGTCGTGGAATCCAGCGGGGCACGTCCCGGCAGTAGTCGGCGAAGGCCGCGCCGAACGTCCGCCTCAGATCCGGCTCCTCCCTGACGACGACGAAGACGGTCAGCCACAGCCAGTAGGCAAGAGCGTATGCGAGCAACCAGGGGGACGAGAAGAACACGGCTTCCCCGAGGAGGATCAGCACGACCCCGAGCAGGAGCGGATGGCGGGTATGCGCGTACCAGCCGTCCGTCACAAGCACGCTCGGCGCCGTACCGGGAACCGCCGATGTTCGCTTGCGTAGCAGGCGCGCGACCGACCAGAGATAGAGGTAGACGCCGAAGCCCCCCGCTGCAGCCCCAAGCCAGCGGCCCTGCCCGATGTCGACGGCGAGCAGCGGGATTCCGCCTGTGCGCCGAAGGATCAGGGCCGGAATGCCGACCGTGAAGACCCCGTGCAGAACGACCGCGGCGAGCGCGGTCCTCAAGACGGCGGCTTGTGACGGCTTCATCAGGTTGTTCTCCTCGTGACGCGGAAGAGGTATTCCGCGTCTTGTGGTTGGACCGTCCGAATCTACGTGGGCTGCGTCGACACCGGGACCTTGTTATCGACCTTGCGGGAGAGTGTGCCATGAGTTGCCGACGAGGAGTCGCGGCGGGAGTGCTCGCCGCCCTGCAGGTCATCGGCGGCACCGACACGGTCGCGGGCCAGTCAGCGGAGGACTGCGACGACCGGGCCGCCCTCCGGATCTCGGTCGTGGACGAGTCCGGTTTCATTTCGATACCCGGGGCCACCGTCGTGTTGCGGTGGACGGACGCGGTGCGGCGACCCGTGCGCGAAGCCGCCGGTCCCAACGGCCGACTGCTCATCTGCGCTCCACGAGACGCGGGGGAAGCCACGCTCTGGGCCGAGTTCGGAGACGCGTCCAGCGAGGAGTTGGTGGTAGCCCTCGAGGCCGGGATGCCGCATGACGTGGAGCTTCGGCTTCTCCTGTCCGAGACGGGCACGGGAAGGCTTGTGGGGCATGTCCGCGACGCCGGTACGGATGAGCCCGTCGCCACGGCGGCCGTGTCCATCGCCGGAGATCCCGGCGAGGTCTCGAGCAACCGGAGGGGCCGCTTCGTCCTCAGCGGCGTCCCCGTCGGCCGGCGCGAGATTATCGTGCGCCACATCGGGTATGCGCCGCTTCGACATCCGATCGCCGTGGCCCGCGGCCACACGACGGAAATCGAGATCGGTCTCGTCCGCGAACCTGTGGCGATGGAGCCGCTGGTGGCGACGATTGTGCGGGCTCGCCGACTGGAGACCAAGGGCTTCTACGAGCGGAAATACTGGGGTGAACTCGTCAGCGGCGGCGTCTTCTTCACGGCGGAGGACATCGAGCGCCGCAATCCCGGCCGGATCACGCACATGGTCGCCGATATCCCGGGGATACGCCTCCGTAACTGCGGAGCGCAACTGAACAGCTGCAAACTGTACAATACTCGGATACCGGACATTTCCTCGAGTGAAGGCTGCCTGATGAACGTCTATCTCGACGGCAGCCTCGTCGTCCGCAGGGGTCGGATCGCCCGCGGCCCCGCCGATAATATCAACGATTTCGTCATTCCGGTCGAGATCGCGGGCGTCGAAGTGTATCGGGGCCCCTCCGAACTCCCGGCCGAGTTCGCGGGGCTGGAGTCGCGGTGCGGGGTCGTCGTGATCTGGACGAAATCGTGAGGTCAGATCTCGCGCAGCGCTGCCAGGAACACTTCGCCGTACTGCTCGAGCTTGGCGGGGCCGATGCCCGGCACCCGTAGCATCTCCTCGGGCGAGCCGGGACGCAGGTCGATGAGATCCCACAGCACCTGGTCGCTGAACACGATGTAGGCGGGGACCCCACGCGCGTCCGCCAGTTGCTTCCGCAGGATGCGGAGACGCTCGAAGGTGGGGTCCGACGGCGACCGGCCGATCCCGGCCGCCGCGGTCCGCCGCCGGGAGTCCGCCGCGCGCGCCTTCCGCTTGAGGACGGGAAGCACGTCCACGATATCCGTCACGCCGAGTCCCGTGCACACGTCGCACGATTCGCCGCACCCGTCGAAGTCCTCCCCGAAGTAGGCGAGCAGGCCGCGGTGGCGGCACGCTTCGCGGTCCGCGAGCCGGAACAGGTCGACGGCCGCCCGGCGTTTCGCCTCGCGCACGGTCGGATCGTCGATCTCGGCGAGGAACCGCTCGCGCACCTTCACATCCGCCCACGAGTAGAAGAGCACGCAGTCGCTGGGGAGCCCGTCCCGCCCCGCCCGTCCGATCTCCTGGTACCAGGACTCGATGTCCGACGGCATGTCCCGGTGGATGACGAAGCGCACGTTCGACTTGTCGATCCCCATCCCGAAAGCGATCGTCGCCACGACCACGTCGACCTCGTCGCGAGCGAACGCATCCTGGTGCTCGGCCCGCGCGTCGTCGTCGAGTCCCGCGTGGTACGGGACGGCATCGACGCCCTCGCGCCGCAGAAACTCGGCCATCTGTTCCACGGACTTTCGAGACAGACAGTAGACGATCCCGCTCTCGCCCCTGTGCCGGCGGATGAGCCCGAGGATCTCGGCCCGCGTGTTTCCCTCCCCTTTCTTTCGGCAGATCACGCGGAGGTTCGAGCGAAAGAAGGAACCCTTGTATCCCTCGGGTTTCGTCATGCCCAACTGTCGAACGATGTCGGCGGCGACCCGGCGGGTGGCGGTGGCGGTGAGCGCGAGGATCGGCAGTCCGTTCGCTCCCGCGCCCTCGTCGCGAATCTCGGCGCGCAGTCCCTGAAGCGCCCGGTAGGAAGGACGAAAGTCGTGTCCCCATTGCGAAATGCAGTGCGCCTCATCGACGACGATCAGGGAAAGCGGCGCGTAACGAAGGCGTTCCCGCATGTGCGGCCCCAGGGCTTCCGGAGCCAGGTAGACGAGTTCGTAGTCCCCGCGCTCGAATCCCCGCAGCCGGCGCCGGCGCTCGCCGGGCGCGAGCGAGGAGTTGATCGCCGTGGCCCGGAACCCGACGTCGCGGAGCGCGTCGACCTGATCCTTCATCAGGCTGATGAGCGGGGAGAGGACGAGCACGGTTCCCGGCATGAGACGCGCGGGGATCTGGAAGGTGAGCGACTTCCCCGCTCCGGTGGGCATGACGGCGATGCAGTCGCGTCCCGCCAGGACCGAATCGATGATGTGCGCCTGTCCCGGCCGGAATTCGTCGTAGCCGAAGACGTCGCGGAGGACGGATGCCGGGTGAGGGGCGCGGGGCTCGATCATCGCAGGCAACATACGACGGATGTCCGCCCCGGGCTCAACGTAACCTCAACTGGCGAGAAAACCCTTTCTCTCATCCCGACGTCAGTAGAGGTTGAGTGGCCCGGGCGTGCGAGGCCCGGGATTCCCTGCCCCGGAGGTGTGCGATGTCGACGCGTTCCGACCGTTCCGGCTTGAGCGCCGGGTGCCTTCTCACCGGGATCCTTCTCGTCTGTGGCTCGTGCGGAGGTGGCAGCGCGCCGGCGGACTACACGGCAGAAGAACTCGAGGCGGCGAAGACCCAGCTGCGGGACCACGCCAGGCTGCGCACCTTCGAGGCCGGCAAGCTGTTCGGGGAGGCGTGGGTCGAGCGCGTTCCGGACGACGCGGAACTCCGAGGCCTCTACGCGGAGCAACTCGCGGGCTGGCGGCTGTCGAAGGAGCTACTGGAGCAAGCGGACGCCCTCCTCGACGATGATCCCGACAACCCCTGGGGCTCTTACATCCGGGCGCTGGGACATCTTGCGGCGTACGAGTCCGATCTCGCGCTCGAGCCCGCCCGCCGGGCCTGGGAGGCCCTTCCGCGCCCCGAGGTTGCCGCCGCGTACGCCAGGGCCATGCGGGCCGATGACTTCGATGCGGCACTCGAGTTCCTCGGGACTTTGGACACGGAGATCGGGGGCTCGCCGGCGGTGCTCGCCGCACGGGCCGAACTGGAGAACCTGGCGCGGTACGAGCGCGAAGATCCGACGTGGGCAGACTCGAGCCTCGCCACCTACTCGGAGCTGAGGGACCGGTGGCCGGACCATGTCGACGGCTATCTCCACGCGGCCGAGGCTCTCTTCCGGGCCAATCGGCCGGAGGAAGCTCTGCCGCTGATCGAGCAGGCGATCGAGCTCGCGCCCAGCTCCGTGGACGTCCGGCAGTGGCACTGGTGGATTCTGTTCGAGTCGGATGTGCTGCCCACCGACGAGCGCCGACCCGTCGTGGAAGCCAGCATCGAGGAATTTCTGGACGCGGCGCCCGAATCCCTTCGCAGTCTCTCCGCGATGGCGAGCATGTACCGTGACCTGGAAGACGATGATCGTGCGGAAGAACTGGAGGCCATGGTCGTCGAGCGGGAGCCGGAGAGCCGCCACGCCCTCCTGGTCTACATCGGGAGGCAGCGCGCGGCGGAGGAGGAACGACGCCGGATTCTGGAGGTTCACGGCCGCGATTCGCCCGAATACCGGGCTCAACTCGAAGTCGTCCGCGATGCGGTCCACCAATTCCTCGATCGTCCCCACTACAACGACAGGTACACCGGCGGAGCATACATCGATCTCTTCAACGCCCTGCGGCAGATGGACCCCGTACCGGCGGAGGAGTTGGCCGAGGCGATCCGCGGCCTCGTCGGTAACGCGAGGGGTACGCCTCCCTGGATCACCTATCTGCAGGCGCCACTCGCCATGGCCGAGCACACGCCCTACGCGCTCGAGGCCGCCGAGATTGCGCGCGAAGGATTTCAGGCTTCGCTCGATTACTACCGGGGAACGCGGAGTTTCTTCGATACCGAAGGGGAGTTCGACCAAGCCATCCGCGCCGCACTCAGCCAGGGTTATGACGCGATGGGGTGGGCCCTCGCCAAGGGGGGACGAAGCGAAGACGCGCGCCACACGCTCGAACGTGCACTCGTCCTGTGGGGGGAGAACCCCTCGGCCCTCTACCACATGGGACAACTGTATGAGCAGCGGGCCGCCGAAGCAGCCGAGCGGCAGGACGAGGAAGAAGCGTCGCGCTGGCTGGATCAGGCCGAGGATTCCTATATCGCCGGATTCGGCGCCAGCCGGGGTACGAACCCCAACGAGGCGGCGCTCGAAGCGCTCTACGAGAGCCGAAACGGGAGCCGCGAGGGGATCGAGGAGTACCTCGCCACACTCGACGAACGGGACCGGATCCGGCGGCGCGACCGCATCCTCGAATCCCGGGTCGAGGCGGCGGGGACGTATGAACCGTTCACGCTTGCGCGGCTCGACGGCGAGATGATCGACTCGGCAGATCTCGAGGGGAAGATCGCGGTGCTGCACTTCTGGGGGACGTGGTGCGGCCCGTGCGTCGTCGAGATGCCCGAGTACCAGAAGTTCGACGAGCGCTACCGCGATGACGCCGACGTCGCGATCCTCTCGATCAGCAACGATCGCACGAACGACGTCATCGAGGAATACCTCGCGAAGAACGACTTCGACTTCACGGTGCTGGTCGACGACAACTACGTCGAACGCGCCGGCGTGTCCGCCTGGCCGACCACGTGGTTCGTCGACCGGGAGGGCTACATCCAGTTCGTGAAGATCGGCACCGCTCTGAAGCTGGACGAGGAGTTCTCCTGGCGCGTCGAGGCCCTCCGCGAGGAGGCCGGCAGCCCCTGACCGGTCGCCTCATGCGACGAGGATCCACGAACCCCGGAGGCACATCGTGACGCTCCGCACCGTTGGACCCGGCTTTCGGGTCGGGATCCTCCTCATCTGCGCCGCCCTCGCGGGTTGCGGCCCGCCCCCGGACTACACGCCCGAAGAATTGGAAGCGGCGAAGGCCGAGCTACTGGACCATGTGCGCCTCCGCACGTTCGAAGCCGGTCGGCTGTTCGGCGAGGAATGGGTCGCCCGCGCGCCGCACGACGCCGAACTGCGAGCGCTCTACGCCCGGCAACTCGCGGGCTGGCGGCTGTCGAGGGAAATCCACGAGCAGGCGGACGCGATTCTCTCCCGCGATGGAGACGATCCCTGGGGACATTACGTCCGGGCTCTCGCCTACATCGCCGAGATGGAATATGAACCGGCCATCGATCCTGCCCGACGGGCATGGGAGGCCCTGCCGCACCCCGGAGTCGCAGCCGCGTACCTCGAATCGCTGCGGTCCCGTGGAGCGGAACACCTCTTCGAGGTGCTCTCCTCTCTGGACCCCGCGACGCGCCAGTCGCCGGAGATCCTGGTCATGGAGGCGCAGATCGAGGCCCAGGCTCAGTACGAACTGAACGATCCGACCTGGGCTGACTCCAGTCTGGCTACATACGCGGAGGTGCGAGAGCGTTGGCCCGGTCAGGTGGACGGCTATCTCAGGCCAGCCGAGGACCTGTTCCGGGCCAACCGGGCGCGGGAGGCTGTGCCCCTCATCGAGCAGGCACTGGCGCTCGCCCCGGGCTCGGTGGACGTGCGGCAGTGGCACTGGTGGATTCTCTTCCTGTCGGATGTTCTTCCGGTCGACGAGCGACGCGCAGCCGTCGAGGCGGGTATCGCCACGTTCCGGGAGACCGCTCCGGAGTCCGTTCGGGGACTGTACGGACTGGCTGACATCTATCGGGATATGGGCGACGAAGCGCGAGCGATGGAATTGGAAGCGCGGATCGTCGAGCGTGCCCCGCGCAGCCGCCACGCGACGTTGATCTATGGCCGGGAGCCCAGTGCGGCGAGCAGTGAACTCTACCGGCTCGGTCGTGAAGAGGGGCGAAACTCTCCCAGGTATGTGGCTCAGCTTGAAGTCGTGCGCGATGCCGTCTATCGCTATCTCGAACGGCCGCTGTACACGGATCGGTACCGAGAACGCGTCTATACCGACCTCGTTCATGCGCTCGCAGACATGAAGCCCGTCCCGGAGGAGGAACTCGCGGAGGCGGTCCGCGGGCTTGTCAGGTACGACCGCCTGAACCCGCACATCACGTACGGTACGGCCCTGCTGGCCATGGCCGAATCCACCCCGTATGCGCTCGAGGCGGCCGAGATCGCGCGAGACCGCGGGCTCCAGGCCGCCCTCGACCGCGTTCAAATGCAACGAAGCTCCGCCGATACCGAAGGAGAGTGGGAAGAGCAGGTACGCTACTACCTCAGCATCGTCTATGACGCCATGGGGTGGGGTTACTTCAAGGCGGGGCGCGCGGCGGATGGGCAACATCTCCTTGAGCGTGCGCTGGTGCTGGAAGGACGAAACCGGGAGACCCGGTACCACCTTGGGCAGGTGTATGAGCATTTCGCCCGCGAGATGGAGAAGAGCGGAGACGCCGAGGCGGCCGTCGAGTGGCTGGACCGGGCCGAAGATTCCTACATCGCGGGTCTCGGAAGTACGCGCATTGGGGAGAACCCCAGTCAGGCCGCGATCGAAGTGCTCTACGAGCGCCGCAACGGCGACCGCAGCGGGATCGAGGAATACCTCGCCACGCTCAGCGAACGCGACCAGACCCGACGGCGCCAACGCATCCTGGAGTCGCGGGTCGAGGCCGCGGGTACGTATGAGCCCTTCCGGCTCCCAAGGCTCGACGGTGCGCTGGTCGACTCTGCCGACCTTGGGGGCAAGATCGCCGTGGTGCATTTCTGGGGGACCTGGTGCGGCCCGTGCATCGTCGAGATGCCCGAGTACCAGAAGTTCGACCTCCGTTACCGGAACGACCCCGATGTCCGTGTGGTCTCGATCAGCAACGACACGTCACGCGATGTGGTGGAAGACTATCTGAGGCGAAACGCCTTCGACTTCGACGTGCTGATGGACGACGGCTACGTCCGGCGGGCCGGGATACCGGCCTGGCCGACGACCTGGTTCGTGGACCGGAACGGCTACGTGCGATTCGTCAAGACCGGCAACACCTCGAAGCTGGAAGAGGAGTTCTCATGGCGCGTCGAGGCGATTCGCGACGACACGGACGGTCCCTGATCGGGCCGCCGCGCTGGTGGGAGTGCCGGCCGGACTCGGCTCAGGGGATAGGGCGTTGGTAGATCATGACGCCCACGGCTTCGATGTGCCGGACAACGGGGGCGTATCGGAAAGATGTCACCAGCGGAAGGCGGTGCGGGCGGCTTCGGCGGCGAGGTGTTTCCGCAGATCCCGGGCGGTGTCCACGGGCAGGTAGGGGATGTCGACTTTGTGGGAGGCGGCGCCCGCGCCCGCGGTGTCCACCCGGAGGCGCGCCATGCCGCGCCAGCGGTCGAGCGGCGACGCGCGCAGCGCCACGACCTGGATGCGGGTGTAGCGGGCGATCGTCGTGCGCCGCCACAGCCAGCCGCTTCGGAACCAGATCATGTCGTCCTTCAGCGCCCACCCGAGACAGTCGACGTAGCGCCGCGCGTAGAACACGGCCCAGGCCAGAAAGGCGGCGTGGAAGGTCACGCCCCAGGCGCCGAGCGTGAAGTAGAGCGGAACCGACGCGAGCGTGGCGACGAAGCATGTCCCCCTCACCACGCGCCGGAAGGCGAGGGAAGACACGGGCTCCCAACCGACCTCGGGGGCGTCCAGCTCGGGGATCACCTCCCGGAGGAACTCGCGCAGACGTTCCCGCCGCAGGATCGGCGCGAGTCGGTGCCGGTGCGGGTCCGCGTTCCCGGGCTGCCCGCCCTGGCTTCCTCCGGCGGTCTGGACGCCGACGGCGACGCGGCCCGCCCAGCGCTGGAGCGGTCCCTCGTGGATGGTCACCGTCTGCACGCGGCGCAGCGGGATGGTGGCGGCGACCTGCGTCAGCATGCCGAACGTGGCGCGCAGCCCCTCCTCTGACCGCACGACGCGGTAATCGTGGAGGCGTACGAGCGTCCAGGCGATGGAAAGCACCCGCGCAAGGATCACGAAGGCGGCGATCAGCGCTCCCACGGCGGCCACGGTCGCCAGAACGCCGGCTGCCACCACGTCCGAGGCCGCGCCCTCGACCGCCGGGCCGATCCACGACTGCTCCCCGGCGACCCAGTCGGAGGCCCGTTCGAAAAGTCCCGTTTCCCACGCAATGCCGAAGGCGGCCGCGATCAGCACCATGCCACGGTTCTGAAGCAGGCCGTGGAGCAGGAGTTCGCGCGCGGGAAGATGCAGCAGCGTTCGACCCTCTCCCGCACCGGCCAGCGTGAGATCCGCCGGCGGCTCGGCGGATCTGGCCGTCGCCGCCTCCCCAGCCGTCCCCTCCTCTGCCGCCGCCATCTCGCCGGCCGCCTCCCGCTTTCCTTCCCGGACTCGCTGTCGCAACGCGTCGAGGGCCGGCAGCGGCAGAACGGTCAGCGTCGCCTCGGGTTCCTGTCCCCCGCCCGTCTGGAGCTTCACCTCGACGACCCCCAGCACGCGATGGAAGACGCCCTGCACCGCGTCGAGGTTCTGGATCCGGGCGTAGGGAACGTGCCGCTCGCGCCGAAACAGGAGTCCGCTCCGGATCACGAGTTCCGCCTCCTCGTACCGGTACCGGAACGTCAGATAGCGGACGACGGACCCCACGACGAGCGGGATGAGCCCGATAAGGAGGACGAAACGCATCTCCACGCCGCCCAGGAAGTTGGCCGACGCGCCTCCGACGATCAAAGGGAGGATCGCGCGCCGGACCTGGCCCGCTAGCGAGAAACCGATCGACAGCGGGTGAAGCCGGTGCTCGGTCGCCCGGGAGGAATCGGACGCCTCCGAAGGCTCGGTGGCCCGATCGAGTCCGGTCGGCTCAGACGGCATCGGCCCCCGCGGGCGGCAGGAGATGATCCCGAATTCGGAGCGCCGTTTCATGCTCGAGTCCGTCGACGGAAACCTTGGCGTAGTCGGTACCCGCAGTGTAGATGCCCAGCGTGCCGAGGCCGTAGCGACGCTCGAGCGGCCCCTGCGACACGTCGGTGTGCTGGACGCGGGAGCGCGGTACGCTGATCGCCTTCCGCCACACGACCCCGCTCCGGATCTCGATGTCCTCCTCGTTGACGGTGTACGACGCGTAGCGGTAATGGAGGGCCGCCCAGCGGTGCAGCCACCAGCCGAGCCCGCCGGTGATGACGGCCCAGCCGCTCACGATCGCCGCCACGACGCCCGGTGGCGGCCCGCCCGCGGCCCACGCCACGGCGACGCCCGCCGCCAGCGCGAGGGAGACGCACGCCGTGACGATGCGGCCGACGACCCGCTGCAGCGGGATCGAGCGCGGGTCCAGGCCGTGACGGACTCCGTCCGCGATGGCGACGGCCGCCGGATCCGCCGTCTCCCGCTCCAGGTCCCGCTGTGTCTCGAAGTTGTGCGTCGACTCGTTCATGTGGACAAGTTACGGTGATGGACCGGTCTTCGTGTCGGTGCCCCGGGACGGCGGGGACCGGCCTGCGATCCGATGGGAGGAAACCGTGAGTAGCGCGGAGTCACGCAGCGACGAGGAACTGCTCGCCGAGTGTTCCGTCGAGACGTTCAGGGCCGGCGGTCCGGGCGGCCAGCACCAGAACAAGACCGAGTCGGCCGTCCGGCTCACGCACCGCCCCACGGGCATCGTCGTGACCGCGCGCGAATCCCGCAGCCAGTACCGTAACCGCTCCCGCGCCCTCGGTCGCCTGCGAACGGCCCTCAAGGAGCGCGAGTACACGCCCGCACCGCGCCGCCCGTCGAAACCCACGCGGGCCGCGCGCGAGAAGCGCCTGGAACAGAAACGGCGCCGCTCCCTCACGAAGAGGCAGCGGCGCCGTCCCGAATCCGACGAGTAGCCGGCGCAGGTCGACAAACTCCCGGTCCGGCTCCGGCCGTCAGGTCGTCGTCGTGGTCACTCGCCGTGCGGGACGGTTGTCATACTTCTCCCACAGGCTGCGGTGCTTGTTGTCCAGGTCGGACGGCACGCCCTTGATGAACACCCACTCGATCTCCGTCGTGATCTCGAGCGGATCCCCGTCGGTCACGATCAGGTTCCCCACCTTTCCGACCTCCAGCGACCCGAGCCGGTCGTCGACGCCCAGCACCCGCGCGGGCGCCAGCGTCACGGCCTCCAGTGCCGCATCCTTCGTGAGCCCCCACGACACGGAGTTCGCCGCCTCGTAGGGCAGCGTCCGCGAGTCGGCGGAGTTGAAGGTGGCGAACGCGATTTCGACCCCCGCGTCGTGCAGCACGCCGGGCAGCGTGTTCGGGTCGTCGTACGCGGTGTCCTCGCCCTGCGGCAGCCGCTGCACCGGGCCCAGGATGACGGGGACGTTCTTTTCGGCCAGCGTGCCCGCGATCTCGCGCGCGCCGGTCCCGCCCGCGATGACGAGGTCCAGGTTCCACTTCTCCGCGAACTCGATGGCCGACTCGATCTCGCGCCAGCCGTTCGCACGCACGATGACCTTCATTCCCCGGTCGAGGACGCGCGACAGGTGCTCGAGCTGGATGTTGCGGGGCACGCGGCTCGACCCGGAGGCCACCGCCTGCCGGTAGTGATCCGCGGCGACAAACCACTCGTCCATCTCCGCCACCTGCTCGTCGAAGCGCTCCTGCGCCTGGCGGAAGGAACGGCCGCCTGCCGGACGGCCGAAACCGGCGAAGGCGCGGAAACTCGTCGAGAGCGTGGGCCAGCCGAGGACCATGGCCGCGGTCTTCTCGATCTCCATCTCCTCCACCGTCCAGCCATCGAGATGGATGAGCGTGGCCTGGCCCTGGATGCCGGAGCCTCCACCGCCGCCGGGCGCCGTCATCGTGTGCGTGATCCCGTTCGCGCGCGCGACCGGGATGTGCTCGCTGGCGGGGTGGATCGCCGTATGCGCGTTGAGATGCGGGTTCCAGCGGCCCAATTCGCTCGCGTCGTTCGTCACCGCGACGGCCCCGATCTCCGTGAGCCCGAGCGAGCTGAAGGAATCGATCATGCCGGGAAAGACGTGCTTCCCCTCTCCGTCGATGATCTCGGCGTCCGCCGGGACCTCGACATCGCTTCCGACGGCGATGATGCGGCCGTCCCTGATCACGATCGTCCCCTCGTCGATGACGCCGTCGGACACCGTGTGGATCGTGGCCCCCTGCACGGCGAACGTCCCGCCCTCCTGCGCCGCCGCCTGAACCGGCACGGCGACTCCGAGGGTCCCGAGGACTGCCGCCGTCGCGACTATCGACTTCACCATGGTGTCGATCCTGTGGTTCGTAGTGTTGGCAAGGATGTTCACGGGAGTGTTTCCGGATCTGCGCGTCATCGTCCGCCTCCCGACCGCGTGCCCGGATCCCGCTCGTCGCCGGAGTCCTCCGGGTCGTCGGCCTCTCCGAGCAGCTCTCTCAACTCCGCCTTCTCGGCCTCGATCCCGGCCCGCATCGCCATGTCCGCGTCGACATCGAACACCGCCTCGCCGTCGATATACGTGGTCCGGACCATGGCGTAGGAGGAAAGCGGATAGTTCTCCCACAGGACGATGTCCGCGTCCTTCCCTGCCTCCAGCGAGCCCACCCGGTCGTCGATCATGAGCTGGATCGCCGGATTGATCGTGACGGTGGCGAGGGCCTCCGCCTCGCTCAGACCGCCCCACTTCATCGTCTTGGCGGCTTCCTGATTGAGGTGCCGTCCTTCTTCTCCGCTGTCGGAATTGATGGAGACGTTGACTCCGCGTTGGGTCATGATCGCGGCGTTGTACGGGATCGCCTCGTAGGCCTCCATTTTGTAGGCCCACCAGTCGGAGAACGTGGAGGCGTGGGCCCCGTGCTCCGCCATCTCGTCGGCGACGCGGTAGCCCTCGAGCACGTGCTGGAAGGTGTGGATGCGGAAGCCGAACTCCTCGGCCACCCTCATGAGCTGCAGGATCTCGTCCGCGCGGTAGCTATGCGCGTGCACATAGCGCGCGCCTTCGAGGACCTCGACCAGCGGATCCATGGTCAGGTTGCGCCGCGGCGGGATCGCGTCGCGGTCGCCATCGGCCATCCGGGCGCGGTAGGCGTCCCACTCGGCCTTGTACTCGGCGGCCTCGATGAAGGCCTGCCGGATCACGTCCATCACGCCCATGCGGGAGGCGGGATAGCGCGCTTCCTGGCCGGGGAGGGTGGGACTGCCGGCCCGCTTCGGGTTCTCGCCGAGCGCGAACTTGATCGTCGGCGGGGCGCCCTGGAAGAGGAGGCCCTGCGCATCGGCGCCCCAGCGGTGCTTGATGACGGCGTTGTTCCCGCCGATCGGGTTCGCGCTTCCGTGCATGACGTGCGATGTCGTCGTGCCGCCCGCAGCCTCGCGGTAGATCGCGATGTCCGTCGGGTCGATCACGTCGTGGATCGAGACCATGGAGGAGACGGAGACCGCCCCCTCGTTGATCGCGTCCGCCGCGATGTGGGAGTGGGCGTCGACGATTCCGGGGGTCACGAACTTGCCCGTGCCGTCGATGACCATCGCATCGGACGGCGCTTCCACTTCGGAAGTCGGGCCGACCGCGACGATGCGCCCGTTCTGGAACAGGACGGCGCCGTCTTCGATCCGGCCGGCTTCCGCCGCGGTGAGGATCGTCGCACCGCGGATCAGGATCGGCTGGTCCTGCGCGGCGACCCCGCCCGGAATCCCGAGCGCGACCGCGAGCGCCAGCCAGCCAGCCCCCACCCGCCCCGTACCGTGTCTCATGGCCTGTCTCATGGCCTGTCTCATCGGACGCCTCCCCCGGGCCTCGCGCCCGTGAAGTCCATGTTGCGCATGCCGCCGAAGGAAGCGTTCCCTTCGATCGAATCGTCCTCGACCGTGCCGGTATAGACGATCTCCACTTCCATGCCCGGTCCCATCGTGGCGGAGGCGGTGATGCTGAACTCGTTGCCGCTCACCCAGCCGTCCGTGATCTGCTGCTCGCCCCGCTCGCCCTGGATCGTGCCGGAGATCGTGCCGTCCTCCGACACCTCGAGTTCGGCCGTCGCCTCCTGCGAATCGTTGTTCAGGGAGAGGAGCCAGGTGCCGTTCATGTCGACGGCCGGCGGTTCGGTCGGCCTGGGCTCGGGCGCCTCCTCCTCGAACTTGTGGCCGTCGACGAACACCATCCGAATGTCCGTGTCCTCGTCGAACAGCGGGCCGTCCGTGACGACGAGGTTCGCAATCTTCCCCGCCTCGACGGAGCCCAGCATCGCGTCCACGCCGTAGATCCGCGCCGGGGCGGCGGTGAGCGCTTCCAGAGCCGCTTCCTCCGAGAGCCCGTTCTCGATCGCGGCCCGCACGTTGTCCATCATGGCGCGGGGGTTGCCGGCCGAGCCGCTGTAGAAGGCCCATTCGACGCCCGCCTCCTCGAGCCGGGCCGGGGTCGTAGGCGCATAGGCGCGGCGCTTCAGCGACGCGAGCGACTCGTCGGCCTCCGGATCCGCATCGCGGTTCCGCTCGGGCCAGTCCACGTTGACGAGCACCTGGACGCCCGCGGCCGCGATCTCGTCGGCCAGTTCGTACGCCTCGTGCGCGCCCTGGAGGAGCGGTCGTGCACCGGTGTCGCGCCCCAGCTTGATCGCCCGCCGGATCTGCCGCACCTCGTTCGCCGGCATGACCGTCGGCCACCCTCCGGCGATCGCGTCCTGGATCGGACCGAGCGCCCGGTCGTAGGTGGGCCTGGGCTGGCCGCTCGGGTTGGCCATGTAGCGCGCCTCGTACTGCCGGCTGTGGTCCGCGTCCAGGTAGAGTTGCCGGACGTAGGCGATGACGCCCATGAGTGAACCCGGGAAGCTCCGGAATCCGCCGGCCCCGCTCATCGTCACCCGCAGCGCGGCGGGCGCCTTCACGACCATCTCCTGCTCGTCGCCGGCGAGGTTCACCACGACGCCCTGTCCCGTCACGATCCCGTCATCGGGCGCCACGAGCGCGTTCGTGAACCCGCCGCTGCGCCACGTCTCGATCGCGTCGGAGTCCGGATCCAGCATGTCCGCCGCGTTGACCCAGGAGTTCGTCGCCGGACGATCCTCGGGCCCCACGGTGCGGGGCTGGTTCGCCTGCTCGGCAAAGACGGCGAAGGGGTTGCCTCCCCCGCCGCCTCCCGGACTGCCTGCCTGCGAGGCCATCCCAACCTGGGACAGCCCGTCGAACAGGCCGGGGTAGACGGTCAGGCCCGAGACGTCGATCGCCCAGGCATCGCCGGGGACCTCGACGTCGGCTCCGACCGCCTCGATGAGGCCGTTCGCGATGACGACGGTGCCGTTCTCGATCACGGCGCCCGTGCCGGTCACGATGCGCGCGTTCCGGAGCGCGAAGAACGGGGGAGGCACCGGGGTCTGGCTCGGCATGTACTGTGCGTCGGCGGGCGTCGGAGCGGCGAGGCCGGACAGCGATGCGAGGAGCAGCCCCGGGACCACCCCGCCCGCCAGCCGGCGCGCGAGTGCGGTTCGGTTCATGAGAGATACATCCTTCCGAGTGGGTCCATCACGGTGAAACAAAACCCCTTCACATCCCTTCACATCCCTTCACAACACGCCTGGGTGAATGTCCGTTCAGTCCCGCGCGCGGTCAACGGCCGGGCCGTCCGAGTCCGGCGCGGCGTGAAGGAGGAATGTCTCCGGCTCGGGCTCGATTTGTACGGAGTGTAGGCGGCGGAGCGTGACGCCGCCGGTCCTCACCGCAACAATTCGACACCCTCCAGTCGCGCCGCCTTCCGATCGAAGGTGTAGAGCGGCCGCGCTCCGGACCGCTCCGCCGCGGCAAGGACCATTTGATCCGAGAATCCCGGGCCACCTGCCTGGTAGCGAAACGCGGCTCGGGCCACATCGTCCGCGGCCTCGATAACGAGACTCTGCGTCGCGACGAGTTCCTGCAGGATGGTCGCGATGCGTTCGCGGGAAACCCCGTAGGCCCGCTCCAGAACCCAGACGAGTTCCACGACAACCTCGCGGCAGGCATAGCCTGGACGTTCGGTCGTGAGCGATTCCAACAAAGCGCGAGCGGCCTCCGCCTGCTGCTCGTTGTCGCGCACCAGGTAGCGGACGAGGACGTTGGTGTCGAGGGCAATCATTCCTCAGACGCCCCGTCGGCTACGGCTCGCTTCATTTCCTCCACGGTGACGGGGGAGCCATCGTGCTTCAACACGCCAAACAGCCGATGGATAGGGCGCACGGGCAGTATGCGCACCTCGCCGTCCAGAACGATGTAGCGCACGCGGTCACCGGCCTGCACGCCCAGCGTGTCCCGGACGGGCTTGGGGAGCGTGGTCTGTCCTTTTTTCGTTACCGCGGATTCGAGCATGACCGCACCTCCGTTCGCATTGCAGTGTGCAGCACCGCCTTACTAATTGCAATAATGTAAGTGTTTCGCGCTGACGCAACCGCTCCCGGCGCTCGGCACCTCCAGCCCCGGTGCCGCCGCACCCGCCGCCGCAACTTGGATCTCGAGCGGCGGGCCGGGAGGCGCATCGATCTTGGCTTCAGAACGAATATCCCGGTTTTGTTCGGACGTTCGCGGGGCGTTACCGTTGCAGCATGGAACGCCCTTTGGTGCCGAGCGACAGTCTCGCGGCCGTCGTGAAGCGGGACTGTCCCACATGTCATCTCGTCGAGCCGGTTCTGGAGCGGCTTGCTGGCGGCCGCGACGGTCTCGCCGTCTTCAGCCAGGACGACCCGGACTTTCCCGCGTCGCTTTCAGGCGTGGTTGACGATACGGAACTCGAACACTCCTTCCGCCTCGACATCGAGACGGTCCCCACGCTCGTACGCTTCGAGGATGGAAAAGAGACGGGCCGCGCGGTGGGCTGGAACCGGGCGGAGTGGCGCGACCTGACGTCGACTCCGGATCTGGGCGCGGAATTGCCCGAGTTCCAGCCGGGCTGCGGTTCCCGGTCCGTCGAACCCGGCGCGGCGGAACGCCTGCGCGCACGCTTCGGCGAGACCGGCATCGAAGCGCGACAGGTGGCGCTGGAACCGCATGCGGACGCCGCGGAGGCGTGCTTCGAGCGCGGGTGGACGGATGGGCTGCCCGTCGTCCCGCCGACGCCGGAGCGGATATTGCGCATGCTCGCGGGCACGACTCGGGATCCGGACGAGGTCGTGGGCGCGGTGCCGCCGGATTACGCCGAGTGCACGGTCGAGAAGGTCGCGATCAACGCCGTGCTCGCAGGGTGCAAGCCGGAGTACATGCCGGTCGTGCTCGCGACGCTCGAGGCGGCGCTCGACCCCGACTTCACGCTGCACGGGATCCTGTGCAGCACATGCTTCACGGCGCCCCTCGTCATCGTGAACGGTCCCATCGCGCGTCGTATCGGGATGAACTCGGGACTCAACGTCCTCGGCCAGGGGAACCGCGCCAACGCGACCATCGGACGGGCGCTCAACCTCATCGTGCGCAACGTGGGCGGCGGGCGCCCGGGCGAGATCGACCGCTCGACCTTCGGGGCGCCCAGCAAGTACACGTTCTGTTTCGCGGAGGACGAATCGGACGAGGAGTGGGAGCCCCTTTCGGTTTCACGCGGCCTCCCGCGCGGGGCCAGCGCGGTCACCCTCTTCCAGGGGGAAGGCGTGCAGGGGATCATGGACCAGCGCTCCCGCACGCCCGATGAACTGACCGCGTCGCTCGCCGCGTGCCTGCTGGCCGTCTGCCACCCGAAGATCTGCGAGTGGGCGCACGCCGTGCTGCTCCTCTCGCCCGAGCACTACGCCATCTACCGGGAAGCCGGCTGGGACCGGGCGCGGATCACCGAAGCGCTGCTGGAGGCGACGGCGCGGCCGTTGGGCGAGGTCGCGCGCGGCGCGGGAGGCTTGGCGGAGGGCGTGCCGGACTCGGAAACGCGCCGCCACGTGCCAAAATTCCCGCCCGGCGGACTGCTCCTCGCCCGGGCCGGCGGCGCGGCCGGGTTGTACTCCGCGATCCTGGCCGGCTGGCCCGGCGGCCGCGCCTGGCGGCACTCACACCCCATCACCAGAGAGATCGAGACATGACGGCTCCGACCCCGGCGACTCCGGCTGCCCCAACGACCCCAACGACGATTCTTCACGATCCCACCTCCGAACTCGCCCCCGAGATGCGCCCGCGGCGTGCACCGCCCTCGTCGCTGGAGGGGCGGGTCGTGGCGCTTCAGGGAATCGGCAAGCTGCGCAGCGACGAATTCCTCGACCACGTGAAGACGCGCCTGGACGCGCTCGGCGTCGAGACGATCCGCACGGACAAGCCGACCAACGCGCGGCGGGCGCCGACCGAGTTGCTGCAGCGGATCGCCACCGAGGCCGATGTCGTCGTGCAGGCGCTGGCCGATTGAGGGTCATGCACGTCGTGCGGTCTGCACGACCTCAGAGACCTCGATGAACGCGGGATCCCCGGCTGCTTCGTCGTCACGACCGAGTTCGAGCAGGCCGCGCGCAGCCAGTCGCGCTCGCTCGGCTTCGAGCCCGCCATCGTCTGGGTCCCGCACCCCATCCAGAACCGCACGGCCCGCGAACTCGAGGAACTGGCGGAGGCCGCGATCGAACCGATCCTGGCCATGATCACGGCAACGGACTGACCTGTCGCACCCGGGAGGCAGCGGGCGTCAGACTTGCTCGCGGCTTCGAAAACGGTCTATTTGGCAGTAGCCGGACCGGTATCGAACCAGCCAGGAGGCCGCATGCCCACCCGACGACGATTCCTCGCCCGCCTCGGGGGCTCCGCCGCAGCCGCCGGAGTCATGACCGCCGTGCCCACGAAGTGGAACACCGCCATGGCGGCGGCCCGTGACTTGTCCCGCACCCCCGGCTCCCCCGAGGAGATCGCGCGCGACGAGGAATTCTGGCTCGAGATCCAGAAGGCGTTCACCACCGACCGTTCCCTCGTCAACCTCAACAACGGGGGCGTGAGCCCGACGCCCGCCCACGTGCTCGAGGCAATGAAGCGGGATCTCGACTTCGCGAACCAGATCCCGGTCTACAACGGGTGGCAGATCCTGGAGCCGCAGCGGGAGGGCGTCCGCGCCCGGCTCGCCCGCCAGTGGGATGTGGACCCCGAGGAGGTCGCGATCACGCGCAACGCGTCGGAGGGTCTCCAGATCCTCCAGAACGGATACGACCTCGAGCGCGGCGACGAAGTGGTGACGACGACGCAGGATTACGGGCGCATGATCACGACCTTCAAGCAGCGCGAGCGGCGCGAGGGGATCGTCCTCAAGCAGTTCAAGATCCCGATCCCCGCCGAGGATCCGGCCGAGATCGTGCGGCTGTTCGAGGAGCAGATCACCGACCGCACGCGGCTCATCCTCATGTGTCACATGATCAACATCACCGGGCAGATCCTTCCCGTGCGCGAGGTCGTGGAGATGGCGCGCGGCTACGACGTCCCGGTCCTCGTCGACGGCGCGCATTCCATGGCGCACCATGACTTTACCCTCTCCGATCTCAACTGCGACAACTACGCGGTGAGCCTGCACAAGTGGCTGCACGCCCCGGTCGGCACCGGCCTCCTGTATGTGAGGAAGGAGAAGATCCCGGAGATCTGGCCGCTGCAGGCCGCGCCCGAGAGCAGCAACGACGACATCCGGAAGTTCGAGGCGATCGGCACGCACCCCGAGGCCAACTTCCTCGCCATCGGCGAGGCGCTCACCTTCCACCAGCTGGTCGGCGGAGAGCGCAAGGAAGCCCGCCTCGTCCACCTGCGGAACTACTGGGCGGACCAGCTCCTCGAGCACGACCGGGTGCGGCTCAACACGAGCCTCAAGCCGGGCTTCGCGTGCGGGATCGCGAACGTCCAGGTCGAGGGCATCGACACGAGCGCGCTCCGCAACTGGCTGTGGAACAAGCACCGGATCTTCACGGTTGGCATCAACCACGCCGAGTTCACGGGCCTCAGGATCTCCCCCTCGACCTACACGACGATGGAGGAACTCGACCGCTTCGTGGACGCGATGACCCACGCGGTGAAGCACGGTATCCCCGCCTGAGCGATCGGGCATGCGGGTTTGCCTCAACGACGCCGCGCACGCTCGGCGACCCCGAGGAGTGTAGGCGGCGGCAAGGCCTTCTCGACCTGCCGCACGTTCGGCCGCTGACCGACTTCACGAGGGAGTTGCGGGCCGAGAAACCGGAAACGTTTGTCCCCTGCTTCGACCCGTTGGACGGAGGCACTGCCGCCCGGGTTCTCTTCCTGTTCGAGAAGCCCGGACCCAAGACGAGCCTCGACGAAGGCGGATCCGGCTTCATCAGCCGGGACAACGACGACCGCACGGCGGAGGCGACCTTCCGGTTCATGCGCGACGCGGGGGTGCCGCGTTACGAGGCCGTACTCTGGAATGTGATCCCGTGGTGGAACGGCACCCGGAAGGTTACCAAAGCGGAACACAACGCGGGGATCCAACGCGTCGAACAGCTTATCCGACTCTTGCCGCGGCTCGACTGCGTCGTGTTCGTCGGCCAGAAGGCCGCCAAGGCGAAGGCGAAGGTGGCGGACCTGGCAAGGGACCTGCGTCTGATGGAATCCCCCCACCCCTCCCCGATCGTCAGGGCTACGGCGCCCGAGAAGTGGAACAGCATCCCCGGCCAGTGGGCCCAGGTCATGGACGGCCGGTAGAAGCCCCTGATTCCAATCCGGAGTCGGCGTCACGCCACAGGGTAAAGCTACTTTTTTCGCGTTTAGGGCTTCTTATGTTGAGAAAATTATCATTTTCGAGCCCTGCGGAACCCTTACCGTGCGGTTAATCTCGCTTTCTTTGAATCTCGGATCAGCCCCGGGACCACACGCGACTACAGTTCAGGGGGGGGGTGAGCCCGATGACTTCAACGAGTTCCGCCACGACGCCCACCGCCGCCTCGTCATCCACTCTGAGGATGATCGGGTCGAAATCCGGGTTGGTTGGCTCCAGGCTGATCTTGGCGTGTCGCCAGCCATTCTCATCCTCCGTCTTCTCGCTTCGGTATCGCTTCACGGTGAACCGGGCGCCCGTCTCCGGGTCCACATCGTCCCGCATGATCACCAGCACCGTGCGCCCCTGGCGCGAGCCGGTTACAGGACTTGCGAAGAGGCAATACGAACCATCCGGAATACGCGGCTCCATCGAGCGGCCGGTCACGCGAGCCACGAACATTCCGTCCCGGAGCCGACGAACCGTGTTGACGGCTACCCAGTCTCGGTCCCACTCGTCAAGCGTCTCGTTCGGATCGCCAAAGGCTCCCGCCGCCGCTCGCAGCGGCACCAGCGGGACGCATGTTCGGTAGCGACTCTCGGGAGTGGGAGTAACCAGGCGCAAACGCGGGATGTCTGCTGGATCGTCTGTTTTACCCGATGGATCGGGATCCGCGAACCAACTCCGATCGTCGGAAAGATCTCGCCCGCGATTAGGTTGGCCCAGATAGTTCGCGAGGCGACGGAAATGGCCCGTCATTGCGCCCTCGTCGTCGAGTTCGTTAGCCGGAATCTCCAGGACTTCGTAGCCGCTGCCCCGCAGCCAGTGGCGAATCTCCCGATCCCTCGCGGCGGTCTCGGGGCTGCCGTGCAGGTGCGCGCTCATTCCGTCAAGGTAGATGCACACGCCCTTGCAGAAACCGTCATCATCCTCGCGGTAGATGACGTCGGGCGTAGTCGTGCCAAGGGCGCTGTCGAGCCGGATCTGTTCTCCGCGCGTGCCCTCCCCGAATCCCGCCCGGAGGAGGAGATGGCGCAGCTTCCTCTCGGCCAGATTGACGGGCACCGCATCATCGGCGGGCGTGGATGCAGGTTGCCGCGGCGGGACATCGTGCCGGAACGCGAGTTGCTCTCCCCACTCCCCGAGCGCGTCCAGAGCGGCCCTCCGGTCCAGGCTGGAGTGGTAGTACGCGTTGCGGAAGGTCTGCAGACAATCGATACACGACGACCCGCAGACGCTCGGGCAACCCTCTACGACCTCGCGGGCGACAGCTACGATCTCCGCGAAGCGCTCGCACAGGCGGTCGAGCAGCCCCGAGCCTCCGGCCATCGGATCCCACAGGAGTCCCAGCACCTCGTCCCGTCCCATCTCTCCGATGACGAGGATCTGCAGATCCTCCATGTGCATGTCGAGGACACGGGTCGCGCCGATTCGCAACGCCTCGAGCACGCTGTCGGCTTGGGTAGCATTGACGCACTCGGGGAGCGACAACGCGTCTGCCGCAATATCGGCGTAGAACCCGATCCGCCTCGGCTCGCGGCCGCAACGTTGACCGTGCGATTCGCGGAAGCTTCGACGCTGTGGTTGCGATGACAGCGGCGACACGCTCTGGCCGCAGATCGTGCAGACGGGATAGCCGAAGCTGTCTCTTGCCCTGATCGGCTCCGAAGCCCCGACGTTGACGAGGCGCATGCGTACGCCCCGCCGCATGAGGAGCGGCCTCTCGCCCCAACCGTAGGCCCTCCCGCCGCTGTGCTGCCCGAGTTCGAGTCCGTACACGGCGACACCCAACTGGAAGCGCAATTCCTCGTCGTCGGAGATATGGGATGTGTGGCTCAGGTCGACATCGCACACCGCCATGGCCTGGAGCGTCTCACCGGCGAGCGACGACGATGCACCGACCGAGGTCTCCCTGACGGCCTGGTGCGCGGAGGACACCTCGTACACAGGCATCTCGACGCGTTCGTCTGCGAAGTCACGATGGAAGCGCCGGGCAACGAAGCGGTGTCCGTTGGCGTAGATAAGGTTGCCGGGGACGTATTCGCGGAGCGCGGTCGCCGGCGCCCTGGGCAGGACGAAGTCCATGGCGCCGTCCAGCCAGAACGGTATCTCCGCCCATGCCATCACGTAGCCGGTCTCCAGACCGTAGCCGGGAAGGAAGCCCTCCGCCGCTAGAACGCTGAACGTGATCGAGGAGTCGTGCCCTTCGGCGTGGCGACGTCCGCGATCCTCGCCTTTCAGCCGCGCGACGAGCCGGCCGCAGCGCCTGAACAGAGCTTCGTCTTCTCCCTCAAGGGTGCCGTGCTTCTCTCGCAGCGCGTTCAGCCGCCGAATCTGGTCCATCGCCCACCGCAGACGGCGGCGCAGGCGCGTCACGACCGTCTCCAATTCATCGGCGAACTCATCCACATGCATTCGGAGGGCGTCGGGCGTCACGACGTCCGAATCCTCCTCGGGCCAGCCCCCGCTGAAGACCCCGCAAACCCGGTCCACCAGGTCCGATCTGTTGTCGCGGACGAGTTCGCGCAGCAGATCGAAGTCGAAGGGTTCACGCCGGACGACACCGTGGTCGAACAAGTACGGCTTGACCCGCTGCGGAAGGCAGGCGGCCAATACTTCCCGCGTCCTCCTGCGCTCAGCCTCGGGCCGTCGAGGGTCGCGGCCATGGCGGTGGAGAGCGGCGATGACGGTGGCGTGGACATGCTTGGCCACCATCACTTCGTTGCGGAGATTGAAGGCCGGCGGGTCGATGCGGCCGTCCAGCAGCTTCGGGGGCTCGGCGAAGTAGGCCCGGTCGTGGGAGACCGGGCGGCAATAGGTCATGTTGACCGCCATGCGGTGCCGGCGCCCTGCCCTGCCGGCGCGTTGCCAGTAGTTGGCGGGCAGCGGCGGAACGTTACGCATCAGGACCGAATCGAGGCGACCGATGTCGATCCCGAGTTCGAGCGTGGGCGTGCAGACCAGGCAGTTGACGGCGTTCGACTCCCCCTTGAACCAGTTCTCCAGCCGCTCGCGGTGGTCATTCGGAACCATGGCCGTGTGCTCTTCGGGACGGAGCATCGAATAAGCCTGGTCGAGCAGTTGCAGGTTGTAGTCGTCCGGATTCTCGGGGATCCACTTCAGTGCTCCATCGCAGCGCCACGCAGGGCAGAGGCGGTGGGGCAGTTCACGCGTGGTCGTCCGCCGGCACTTCGCGCAGCGGTACACGCCTTTGTTCGGATCCAGCCTAAGGGCATCGCCATTCACCTGATGCACGTTCTCGAGGTTGGGCAGCGGCCTGCCCCGGGCACCCAGCAGGCGGACCGGCTTGACGAGTTTACGGCGGACCAGGAAGGCGAAGAGGCCTTCCAGGAAGGGCTCGACCGAATCGGTCGGCTCCCCCCACTTCCGCGCGATCTGGCGCATGGTCGTGTCCCCGGCACTACTCAGCCACTGCATGACCCACTCGGACTTCTCCTCCGGCCCGCGGCGGAGCTTCAAGCCAAGCGGCTTTATGAATCCCGGCAGGAATCCCTGCTGCACTTCGGCGGAACCCTCGTCCCAATACCTCGTGAAGAGATTGTATTCGGGGTCCAACAGAGCGCCTCGCCGGCGAAAGTAGTCGAGGACGCTCGCCACTCCGTCTCGGAGGCGGTCCGCGGGGATGCCCAAGCGGTTCGCTTGTTCCTGTATCCACGGGAGCGACGCGGACAGGCCGGCGTATTCGACCTTCAGCCGCCCCCACGGCTCGAGCCCGAGCGCTTGGCGGGCGGACAGCGCGACCTCGCGCAGCACCTGGATGCGAAGGTACTTCCGCCGCTCCCGGGCGTGGCGTCCGCCCGATCCTTCCCGCCGAGCCACCTGCCAGACCTCGGGAGCGAGCGCCCGCGAAAGCGTTTCCTCGCGTTCCAGGCGATCATCGAGAAAGGCCGCCAAGTCGCCGACCGAGCCGCCCGGGTGCTCCCTGATTCCTTCCGCCATGAGGGCCCGAAGGCGGAAGCGGCGGGCGTGGTCCTTCATCCAGCCCGCCTGGAACGCCGCATCCTGGCGGTTGTCGCAGAACACGAGCAGCCGGGGGCGCTCGGCGTGATGCACCATGTCCTGCGTCAGAACGTGGACATCGGCCACGGTCACCGCCCGCACCGGCCGCGCCGGTTCGCGGTAGCGCCCCATCACGCGGCGGCCGTTGGACCCGCAGGAGAGGCAACTTGTTAACCGGCCGGGGTTGTCCGCATTCTGCCGGATCGCGTGCAGCGCCACCGTCGCGCCAACCCGGCCGCAGGCGCGACACCGGTCGGCGTGATCCCCGTGCGCCGCGCCGCAGCGGCGGCACAGGTGTATCGGGGCCGTACGCCTCGGGGCGGACGCCTCACCATCGCGCTCCGTCTCGCCGATCAGGCGATCCACGAGCACAACGCGCTTGCCCCCGTTCGTCTCGTCCAGCGGTGCCCAGTGCATGCCGTCCCGGTCCGCTTCCCCGCCGCCGGGACGCTTTCCGGTGAACGAGAAATCCTTGAGGAACGCGATATAGTAATGTTGCCCGCACACCGTGCAGGTAGTGACGGGCAAATGGGCGTACTCGTCGCCGCGGGGCTCAGGCCCGCCCTCGAACACGTCGGAGGGAGCGTCGTCCCGTGCCGTGAGCCACAGCCGCGCACGTTCCCGGTCCTCCGGGAACGAGACCACCGAACCGCCGATGCCGCGCACAAATCCGTGGATCACGGGCCGCAGCAGGGGACGTCCCGCGCGGCGCGCGGCCGCCCCGAGGGTCAGCCAAGTGAGAATTTCGGCTTCGGTGACCGGCCGCCCGACGTGCCTCTCCAACGCCTTCGGCAGTTCATCAAGCGCGCGCGGCCCGGCGAGTTGCTCGTTGAGACGGTAGACCAGTTCGTTGCGGGCGAGCGCCGCGTGCAGCGCTCCGGGCCAGTCGCCATCATCCTGCGCTGGCAGATCGCCGCCGGACAGCGAACGATAGGCTCGTGCCACATCGGCACCCGTCGCGTCCTCAACCGCCCGGACGCTCCGGTCCAGAATCCGCGAGGGATCTCCGTCCGGCGTCGGCGGCACCACACGCGGCTCCCCCCAGGTCTCGGCTTCGTAGTCTTCCCCCACCGTCAAGACCTCGCCCGCCGGGACGCCGAAAAACCGCGCGGCGAAATCGCGGGCCGCACCCGGCTCCCGCGAGTCGGCGATGGTCGCCGAGGTGGCGATGCACGTCGTGTGGCCCGGATCGATGTTGCAGAACGACCGCAAGCGGCGGATGAGACAAGCCGTCTCGGCGCCCATGGCGCCCGTGAAGGTGTGCGCCTCGTCGAACACCAGGTGGTCGAGGCGCGCGTCCTCGAACAGCTCGATGTCCTTTTGCCGCGTAAGAAGCAGCTCCAGCTGCTTGACGTTGGTCAGGAGGATTCTGGGCTGTTTCCCCGGTGTCCTCATGGCTTGGCGCGAGCAGACCTCCTCGCTCGGGTACACGGACTCGCCCGTCCCGTCTCGCCTGGCTTTCTCGAGGCGCGCCAAGTAGTCCTCCCGCGACGACCCGGGCCGAAGCTTGGCGCCGACGACATCGGACTCGCGTTCCGGGGTCTTGCCGACGTAAATCCCGAACGGGACGCCGGTACCGGCCAGGAGGCCGCGAATCCGCATGAGCTGGTCCTCGGCCAGCGCGTTCATCGGATACACGATCACGGCGCTGACGCCTGGGGCTGCGGACTCGTCCCTCAAGCTCAGGGCCTGACTCACGACGGGGTAGAGGAAACACTCCGTCTTCCCCGATCCGGTCCCGGTGGAGATGAGCGTCGTCCGACCTTCCGCGATGGCCCGGATCGCCTGCTCCTGATGGCTGTAGAAGTGCGTGATCCGCGAGGGGATTCGGGTCGCCAAATGCGTATGAAGCAAGCCCTCGTCGACCATTTGCTCGACCGATGCCCCGGCCCGGAAGGGGCGCGAAAGACTCACATAGGGCCCCCTGAGAAGCGGGGATGCGCGGGTGTGGTCCAGCGAGAGCAGTTCCCGCATCTGCCCCAGGAGGTGAGGGTCGGAGAAGGGGTAGGCCGTGAGCTGGTAGCGGAGGAAGCTCTTCGCGACCTTCTCGATGTAGGCGACGGGATTCAGGGCCATGGAAGCCAAGTGGTTGAGTTGTCGGTTATCCGCAACCTACGAAACGCTTCCCGGCGTGTGAAACCGTCGCCGGCCGGGCTCGCTCAAGTGGGGTGTTCGGTCGAGGGGTGACGTAGGATCAGTCTCCCGGATAAGGATAAGTGCACTTTTTTCGCATTTCGGGCTTCTTATGTTAAGATAATTTGCGTTTTGCGCGATTCTCGTGTCGTTATCCCCGGAAAAATTCGATGAACCGCACGCTGGACGAACTGCCCGAAGCCTTCGTGTCGCATACGGCGATCAGCGGCGAAGTGTCGCGGGCCGTGAAGGCCGGGACGCTGCGCAAGCTCGCGTCCCGCCTCTACACGAAGAACCTGGACGATGCGCCCGAGGATGTTGTGAGACGCAACCTGTGGACGATCGTCGCCGGGTATTTCCCGGGCGCTCTGGTCGCCGACCGCACGGCCTTCGAGGCGGCCCCCGCGTCCGATGGCTCGGTATGCCTCATCAGCGAGCGCGGCAGGACCATCGAGATACCCGGCATCGTACTCCGTCCGAGACGCGGTTCCGGGCCGACCACGTCCGATATGCCCTTCGTTGAAGGACTATACCTCAGTTCGAGGACCCGGGCCTACCTGCAGAACCTGCGCCCGTCGCGGGCCCGGGGCGGCCGCGTGCCGCGCACGCTCCCCCAAGCTCAGATCGAGGAAGAACTTGATCGCCTCATCCGTCGCTCCGGCGAACCGACCGTCAAGCAGCTGCGGGACGAGGCCCGCGCCGTGGCCGCCGAACTCGGTCTGGAGGAGGAGGCGGCCCGCCTCGACGCTCTCATCGGCACTCTCCTCGGCACGCGCCGCAGTGAACTCGATTCTCCGCTTGCGCGGGCCCGCAGCCGGGGGAACGCCTACGATCCCGACCGCATGGAATTGTTTCACAAGCTGCATCGGGCGCTCCGCGATCATCCTCCGACCGTACGATCCGCACCTCACCGGGATGGGCAGGGCCGCGCCACGCTGGCGTTCTTCGAGGCATACTTCTCGAACTTCGTCGAGGGCACCGAGTTCCTGGTCGACGAGGCCGTGCGAATCGTTTTCGACGGCGAGATTCCACAGCGCAGACCCGCGGATGCTCGCGATGTGGTCGGAACGTGGCGTCTCGTCTCCGATCCACAGGAGATGACGCGCACACCGCGAGATCCAGCGGAGCTTACCAATCTACTGCGGAGCCGCCACCGGCATATCATGTCCGGGCGTCCCGAAATGCGCCCCGGCGAGTTCAAGGACGCTGCGAACAAGGCCGGCGGCACCCACTTCGTCCTCCCCGATCTGGTATCAGGGACGCTGGAACGAGGTTTCTCCCTGTATCGAAGCCTCGAGTCGCCTTTTGCCCGGGCGGTCTACATGATGTTCCTCGTGGCCGAGGTGCATCCCTTCGCGGACGGAAACGGACGCGTCGCCCGCGTGATGATGAATGCGGAACTCGTGACGGCCGGCGAAGAGCGGATCATCATCCCGACCGCGTACCGAAACAACTACCTCGCCGCACTCCGTGCGCTGTCCCGGACGGACCGGCGGCCCCAGCCTCTGATCGACATGCTCAACTACGCCCAGCGCTGGACCCTTGCCGTCGGCTGGACCTCGCTTCGAGAGACGCAACGGGAGCTGGAAGCGTGCCATGCCTTCCTGGATCCCGACGAGGCTGAAAGCGAGGGCAAGCGGCTGCGCATGCCTGCCGGCACGACTCAACCCTCGCCATCCATATCGTAACTCCACCCACAACGACCGCCTCGTCTCCCGGTCCTCCTCGACCGCCACAGTATCTCCGCGCCACCTCCGGTTATGCCTCCACTGCAATCATTCAACAATCGCAGCGATCGCTTTCACCAGATCCGTTTCGAGTTGACTATATCCTTCATCATTGGGGAGATATTTGATATATCTAATGTGCCGGAGATCAAACGGTATATCCGCATCATTCTGCACGATCATTATGACTTCGCTGTTGCGTGCGTGGGCGATACCAGTCTCGTATAAGACATTTGGGTTCTTGTTAGTCAGATCGCTGATCACAAATCTGCTTTGCACAATAAGCTTGAAAACATCGTCGATGATGCTACTGGGCCCATAGATGTCGTCAACTCGTACGGCGTCAAGTTTGTGGATATCGCAAGCTTTCCGAATCCGGTCATAGACGACGTCATACTCACGATCGAACGGCATCATGACGGCGACGTGTCCCAAGACCGGTGCAGGCCAATCGTCGAGGCGAACAAATCGTGGTTTTGCAATACTCGGGAACAGCGCTTCTTGCGCGCTCGCGCGATCAGCGAAAAAAAGAAAGAGCCCCTCAAGCACATCGCCTTCCTTGACCGCCCAGTGCGTCCGTGAGTGCTCCCAGCGTCCTGTGTCGAACCGTCGTGATTCAAATATCTCCTCAGAACTGAACTGCTCCGTCTCGATCCGTCGAAACCGGAACCGGACATCGTCACCGTCAATGTGGACATCGCCAATCTGTGCAAGGAAAGCAGGTGTCTCGGGTTTCCCGTCAGGCATGGCCTCCGCGACAATAAGAGCAGGCAGCTTGGCGAGCGAAGACACGTCCGTCTCATACCGGAGCTTCAGCACCTCACTCGTGTACTCGAACAACCGATCCCTCGGGAATGTACTGGAACCCGTATGGTCCCGAAACACGAGAGCATCGGGACTACCGTAGCAAATGAAATTGTAGGTAGACAATGACCACATCATTAGCTCCTCCGTTACCGCCCCCTCCTGCTGCACTGCCGTGAAGGTACCATCCTCATAGCTGTAGCCATCTTCCCTCATCAGTCGGATGAAATCGCTAATGCCCTCAGGGATACCGTCTGCCGTTAACCGAACCGCTGTTTCATTGACGGCCGCCAATAGCATGGCGATATCGCGTTGCCTCGCCGGGTTCAGGGTTGCGAAATAATCTTCAGCGAGTTTGCGACGATTGCCCCACTTCTCCCAAGTGACGTCATCCGAGAAACCGGCACCCGTGAAGATATCGCTGATATCTCGCAGAACAAAATGGCCGCTGAGAACCTCTCGAAACTCGTTGCGGCTGGCTTTGCTGATTTGCGGTAACGCCATCGTGCCTCCGATTGTCATATCATACTAACCGGTGATCTGGAATCGTCCCGTCCACATCTCGGCGTCACGCGAAGCCCCGTTTCCTCGACCCTGCCTCGGCTGCGGCGTCGACCTTCGCAAGCGGTGACCGTTCTCGCCTTGACGGCGGTCGTGCCCACGGCTACCGCCTCAGCGCCCAAATCGTCAGGCGGAGCTCGTTGCCGAACAGCTCGTATTCCGGGCGGCGGCCCGCGTGGGCCTCGCCGTCATCGAGGATCTTCCGCACGCCCTCACCTCGTGACTCCAGGAAGACCTGGCCGGTGCGCTTGCTGCGCATCTTCGAGAGGAAGCTGACCAGAAGCTGGTTGCGCGTGAAGGTGCGGTAGGGCATCTCCTCGATCGTCAGGCCGTTGGGAAGCTTTCCGGGGCTGTACAGCTCCAGCCGGTCGGCATAAAGGAACAGGCGGATCTTCGAGCCGGAGACCGAGTAGTCCCGGTGGGCCACGGCGTTGACGATGGCCTCGTCCACCACATCGATGTCGTACACGTCCTTGCCCTCGGCGGGGCGCCCGGCATTCATGAAGTGCATGACGAAGGCGATGCCCGCGTCGACCTGGTCGGAAACCGGGCCCGCGAGGCGCTCGGCATGCACGAGGTCATCGGATGAGAGCCGGGTTCCGCCGTAGCAAGCCGCCTCTATGTACGCGGATGGCAGCAGGCGGGCGGGATCCGACGAGAAGGCGAGCAACCCGGCAACCGTAGGCCGGTCCACGCCGCTTTCGTCGCGGGTGGTCACCCGCGTGTTCCGTAGGAGGTCAAGCCATGGAATTCTCGGCGAGCGGCCGAAGAACGCCTCCAACCGGTTCCAGTCCAAGTCCTCCACCGCGCCGGAGAAGACCTGCTGCTCGTCGAACACATACCCTCGGCCACGCTCCTGAAAAAGGCGGGCCAGCTCCGGGGGAGCGAGACGTCGCTTGGTCGAGCCGAGGCGGGCATAATAGCGGCCGCCCGAGGTACAGTGGGCAAAAAGTCCCCGCGGCACGGTCACGATGATGATGGACATGCCGTTCTCCCCCGGGACCGGAAGGGCCTCCCGCCTGACCTGCGGCCGGAGGGGCGGATCGCAGTTCTGGGTTGCCACGTTGAGCACCCATTGCTCCACGAGCTGCGACTTCTCCCGAGGCACGCCGACGATGTCCCCGTCGTCATCCACGCCAAGGAAGATCGTCCCGCCCTCCGCGTTGGCGAACGACACCATCTCCGCCGCGAAATCCTCCGTGTTCGGGGAGATCACGCCTCGTTCGCCGAAACGGATTTCCTTGAACTCGGCGCGGCTGTCCTCCCCGGCTCGCAACTGCCGGAGGATCTGGTCGGGCGTGTCGAACACGGTGCTGTCTCCTACAGGGGAAGCTCGGTCTGAGGCCTTGGGAACATCTCGGTCTGACCCGGCCTGCGGAAGGGCGCGGTTGAGTCCACCGGCCCCCCTTCGGCGACGCGCCGAGCCGCTCCTTCTTCCTCGAGAATCTGGTCCGCCTCCGGGTAAACAAACTCCTTGCCATCGATCGACGAGGTGTCGCCGATCAAGTCGTGCGTAAAACCGTTGAAGAGGAGGTCGTGGTGCCCCTGTCCGTGCCGTCTGCGGTGTCGGACCAACCGGTCGAGCAGCTGAACGTACTCGACCCGCCCCAGAAGGTTGCGCGCATGCAGGTGGCACTCTCGTCGATCCTCCTCGGCGCTCTGGGCGAGCTGCCAATCGTAGAATCGTGGACCGAGACGGCTGGCGACGGGCTGGTGGTGCTGGGCGCGGTCGTCATGGCCCAGTCCGTAATCGGCCAAGCGAAGGGTTTCGGGAAGCAACCAGCCTTCGCCGCTGTTCTGGGCAAAGAAGGCTCCGATTCCCTTGTCGCGGTCGCCGTTCGCGGCGTCGATCCTTGTCTCGAGGTCGTGGAAAGCGACCAGCGTGAGCACCGTCTGGCGGAGTGCGGGATCTCGATTCCTGTCAATCCGCCAGAAGCCCTTTGGATCCAGCCCGCCAGCTGCGATGTCCTCTGAGGACAGGTCGCAGGAAGTCAGGATTCTCTGGAGATCGGAGTAGTCCAACCCGAATAGCACAGCGACCGTGGCATCCAAGACAGCGCATAGGCGAAGCCGTTCCGAAACTGTGAAAGCCGTCGCGGTGGCCGTTGCTGCGACGCCGGTTCCAAGCAGTTCAATTGCGGCCGGAGAAAACCCTCGAGCCGTCAAACAGAGTGCTCCCGCCACTCTCCAGATACCTGCGAAATTCTCAATCTCTCGATGATTTGAGCAAAGCGGGTTTTGCTCGACTACGTGGTAGTCGATATGGAGTCCCGAAACCCGGCACCGCGTCACGAAATCGAAGGAGAATGATCCGAATACGGCGGCCAAGGCGAGAGACCGCTCCACGCCCGCACCAAATAGTGTTGCAGCAGTGTCGCCGGCAGGCATTCCGCAGAGGAAAGATCCGACTGCCGTCCGCGCGTTTGTGGCGGACCCGATTCGCATATGTGCCAACTTCGGTCGCCACGGAAGCGGAACCTCTGCCCCGTAATCCGCCGCTCCCATCAAGTACTGCGGCTCGATCTGCTTCTTTTCCCACGGAATTTCCCGCCACACCGCGCTCCTACCCGTCCCGCTTACCCATCCCTTCTCGCTGAAGTCGAACTGGCCGATCATGCGGCCTTCGTACAACGGCAAGGCCACATCCTCGACGCCCGGTTCTTCCCTTATCCACTCCGTCCCGTCGCGTGAGAGGATGACGCCGGGCGGAATCGCCACGCGCGGCACCGGCAGCCGATCATACGGCGGTTGCGCGCACCGAACGGCCCAATCCGTCCGCGCCACATCACCCGGCCTCAGGAGGTGGCCATGCACGAACCGAGCTTCGGCCTCCCGCCGCTCGGGATCGGCGCTCGTGTCGAAGAGCCAGTCATCCAGCTCGATCTCCGCGGGCTCGGGCCGGTCGGGATCGATGCCCAGTTCCGCCCACAGCTCCTCGATGGGACGCCAGTCGCCTTTCAGCCAGCGGCTGTACTCGTCCGGGCGGTAGCCCTTCTCCTCCCACTTGGGGCGCGGCGGGAAGAGCTTGGAGTCGTTGGTCATGTGGAACTCGGTGGCGTAGCGGATACCCCACCCGTCGGGCCCGTCATCGCCGAGCAGCACGGAGTTCGCGTAGATCTTCTCAAGGATCTCCAGATCGCGCGCGGACTGGATTTCGAGGATGGCGCGGCTCTTGGGGCTGAACCGCTCCACCTGCGCGCGCGTGTAGGCCGTGCCGACATCCTCGGCGCGCTCCTAATCGTCAAGGCTGCGGCGCATGAAGGCGGTCTGTATCGCCTCCGTCGTGCCGCCTTTCTCGATGATGACGGGGTTGAACTTCGCGCGGCTATCGATGGGAAAGATCTTGGCCCGGTTCTCGATGCCGAACAGCCATTTCCAGCGGCAGGACTCCAGAAACAGGGTCCTGAGAGCACCGGTGCCGTTGTCCGAATAGAGCCCCGAAGGAACCAGGAATCCGATCCGGCCACCCTTCCTGGCCAACGCGTGGGCAGCTTCGAGGAAGAGCTTGTAGAGGTTCAGGTCCGCCGATCCTTGATGCCGAAACGGGTGCTTCGGATCGACGAAACCAGTCGAGCCACGCCGAGCATTTCGCCAGCGTCGGTGCTTCTCCAGGTTGCCCTTCCCCAGAAAAAGCCTGTTCTGGCTCTTTTCGGTCTTCTCTGGATCGCCGAACGGGTTGCGAGCCCGGCCCACAAAATTGGATTGGGCTCGGAAGTCGGCGCAGTAGTCGAGCCAGCCCCGCTCGACGGCCTCGTCTCCGAAGTACTCCGTCTGCTTCCGCAGCGCTTCCTGCTTACCGTATGAACGGTAGAGTGGGTCGATGTTGGAGAAGAACTCCATCGAGACCGGCTTCGCGATGTCCCACGGAGGATTCCCCACTATCGCATCGAACCCGGCCCCCTCCTCGTCGAACACGTCTGGAAACTCCAGTTCCCAGTGGAAGAACCGGTGCCGCGCGGCAACCTCCTTCGCCACCGTCCGCGTCTCCCGCGGCAGGTCCGCGAAGCTTGTTGGAAGCGGCGCGTGCTCAATGTCGTCCGCAGGCCAGAACCAGCAGGCGCACCATAGGTCCATCGCTTCCTTGAGAGACCGCCATGCTGTTGAGCCCAGCAGTTCCTTGCGGTAGACATCCGCCCGTTCCGACGCATCGTGAATCGGCAGGTCGTGCATGTAGGCCAGCACCTCGATCGCGTCGTCGTGGACGGTCGCTGCCTTCTCCAGCTGATCCTCTTGAAACAGGGTCGCACCTTCGAGGAACCGGTTCATGTCGGGCGTCAGGCGGTCCCTGTGGAAGGCTTTGATCGCCTTGCCCCGCGCGTTCTTCTCGAAGTGGACACCGTTCGAGTGGGTCTTGTCTCCCCCTTCCCGGTTCTTCCAGGCCATCACCGGGTAATGCTGGAACTGGTCGAACCAGGCACCGATCAGTGCGTTGCCGCACTTCACCTTGTGGTCCAGGAAGCCGAACGGCAGCTCGCGGTCCATGGTCTCGATCCACAGCGAGATACGGCACAACTCGACGGCCAGCGGATCCAAGTCCACGGCATAGAGGCAGCGCTCGACCACATGGCGGCGCAGGCAGGCCTTCAGGCGCGGCTCGAAGTCTTCGTGATCGGGGGCACAGGGGATCTGCTCGTCGCTCAGGCGCTCGGGATCGTCGCCTTCCCCGCCTCGTATCCCCAATATCCGGACGAGAGACCGCTCGCCATCGCGCTCGATACGCGCATGGAACTGCAGCGATTCGTAGAGGGCCCCGGTGAGAAACCGCAGGGCGGCCAAAACGAACGAGCCGGACCCGCACGCGGGATCGCAGACCGTGAGCGCGAGAATGTCCTCGGGGAGCTTCGGAGTCCACTCGACCGGAGGGGCATGCCTGGCTTCCTCGGGCGCCAAGTCGGAGGGTGCATCGTACGCCAGCGGCCGCAGCGCGCGGTGGACGATCGGCACGGCCAGTCCAGGGCGCGTATAGAAGCTGCCGGAACCCTTCCGGGTCCCGCCCCACCGGGCCAAGTACCACTCGCCGGGCAGCACGACTTCGCGGACCAACTTGCGAGCTGTCTCCCCGACCTTGCGCTCATGGGCCAACCGGCGTTCCGGCGTGAGCCGACCGCGAGGCTTCCTGACCAATCCGGCCACTTCGGCCGCTCGCCGTGCCCACGTCTCGGCGCGCGTCCGGTTGCTCCGGCGCATGTCCGCATCGTCTCCGGGTGGCCCTGTCTCGTCCGAAACGTCCTCCACCGTCGGAGCCTCGTCCGACTGGAGGGCTTCCCCTTCGTCCGTCTCGGGCTCGTCGTCGGCAGCGCCCTTCCTGAGTTTCTCGAACAGGTCGCGAAGCGCCCTGTCATCCATCTCCTCCAAGCGGGACAGAGGCAGCGCGGGACGATCTCCGACGGCCAGAAATACGACCGGATCTCCATCCGGCGCGGTCTTCAGTTCGTAGTCCAGCAAGCCCTCGTACACGATGCCGATGTACTCGGAGGAGAGATCGGAGAAATCGACCGGCACGGTCACCCACATGCCGCCGCGGCCCTGCCGGATCCTCGCCTTCGTGCGAGTGAGGAGGCGCAGCATGGCGTAGACATCGCGGTCCGCGAGCACATCGCCGCGGAAGCATGCGGTTTCGAACACATGTAGCGCGCGAGAAACCCCGTCCCGGGCGTCGCCGTGCCCCGGGGCGAACAGCTCGCCGCCGTACGCGGTCACGGGCAGGTCGGGGTGGTGCGAACCCTCCGACACCAGCCGGAAGAGCGACAGTACCCGGGGCCATGCGCCGAAGGCATCTCGCATTGCGTCCCCGCGCGCCCCACGCCGTTCAAGCTGGTCGAAGAGACCGTTCAGGCCGTAGCCCTCGTGGTAGACCGTGTTGCTTCGGGGGAGTAGATCACGCGATTCCGCGAACAGGATGACAACGGCGCGCATGGCGACCCGGCAGGCCGCACGATAGATGTCGGCGGGCGCGACGCCATCGTCGCCGTCGGCAAGCTCCTTCAAAGCTTCCCCGTGGCTCCGAACCAGAATCTCCACCGCCTCCCGCAGCCGTTCGCCGAGCACTTCCGACAGGTCGGCCTGTCCCTTGCGGGTCTCCCGGATGGCTTGGAGGAGTTGCGGCGCGACGCCTTCCTCCGCCGGCGTCCAAAGTTCCGGCCGCAGGAGCGTCCTCAGCGCCGTCACCTGGGGGGCGAGCCCACCCTCCTCGAACCAGAGTTCCGCGTCCCACTCGCACGAGGCGTCGTAGTCGAGGCCGGCGAAAACCAGCCGCCACTGCCGACCGTTGGTCACCAGCGCGAGGTGCTCGCTGCCCGCCCGCAGCCACCCCAGCACACGGCCCACGGCGCGTCGTCCCCGGCCGACGCCGATGCGAGCGGCATCATCGATGAAGATGGGTAGCGAGACTCCGTGAGGGCCCGTCCACACATGGCGTGGCTTAACGGTGTCGCCCGTTACCGTGCGCCTGCCCCAGGAAGCGGGAATGCGGCTGCCGCGCAGCCAGTCGCCGGAGTCGGAGGAAAAGCCGCAGACCTCCTCGAAGACGAAAGAAACGAACTCGGACACGCCGACGGTCGCGGCATCACCGTCCACACCGGCCAGCACGGCGGCGGCGCGCCGCCGGAGCCGCCCCTCGACATGTTCGTCGAGTCGTCCCGGTGCGAGATGGGCGAGGGAATGCAGGCGTGGGCCGTCCAGCAGCAAGCCGGCGTGGCGGAGTTCGTTCCATCCGGGGATGGGTTCACGGTCCTGGGCGCTCCCGGCGCTCATCTCGTCCCGCTCCCGTCAACGACCGGCTCGGCGAGGCGAACCTCGACCGTAATGGGGAACACTTTCGCCTGGCCCGCCAAGGCGAAGCGCGCCGGGAGCAGACGATCGAGGATACGCACCCGTTCCCGGCGAAGTTGCTCGCGGATTTCCTCGTAATGTGTGCGACGCCGTTCGATTTCCTCCCGCTTCTCTTCGATCGACTGCTCCAGCCTCTCGAGGTCGGCCGCATCCTCGAACAACTGGACCTGCTGGCGCTTGGTCCTTAGGTCGCCGATTTCGCGCGTGAGCCGCTCGACGGTGGAGCGCTCGATCAGCGCCGACACCTCGCCCTCCTGACTCCGGTAACGCTCGTCCTCCCGGCTCCTGGCCGCCGCCTCATCGGCCTCCATCTGGATCCGCAGCCTCCGCGTAAGGTCGCTCTCGTGCTTCAGCAGCCACTTCCGCAGGAGCGAACTCGCATCGCCGAGCAGCTCGCGCGCGAGGTCCCGGTCCCCGGAATCGTTCGTGGCGCACCCGTTCCCGAGCAAGGCTCGCGACACAGCCGGGGACGGACTCCCGATCCGTCCGTCCCGGACCGGAAAGGCGACGGTCCCCACCCAGCGGTGAAACGTTTCCCGGAGTTCGTTCACGCCGAGTTCCTCGAAGCTGAGGAGGATGAGGGCTTCATCGCCGGGCTTCACGCCACCGCGCCGCACCGTCCAACGCGACACACCGCTCTCGCCCGGATAGCGCCGCCGGGTGAGCGAGCCGAGGGCGCGCTTCATCATCGGGTGCGCCAAGTGCAGCAGGAGCGCGTCCGGTCGGGTCTGGAACACATCGAAGTCGCCGAGCCGCTCGATGAACGGACTCGGGCCGAACGCGAGCTTGCGGACGGGTTCCAACGCGCCCATCGGGCTTGCCGGAGGTCTGCGCACGGAGCGATCGATCACGTTCCGCCACCCGGGAAGGTCGGGCTGCCGAAGCCTGTACAGCTCGGGCTCCCCGCAGGGCTCAAGCTGCGGCGGCGGACCCGACGCCATCGCGGCCTCCAGCGTCTCCGCCATCGCAGGGCCGCTCAGCTCGATGGCGTCAGCCAGCGCTTCCGGCAGGTCGACCAGATGCTCATGTCCGTCGCGCACGGCAAGCGATGCGTCGAACCCGCTCAGCCCGTCGTCTCGTACCGCGCCAATGCCCAAATCGAGAGCGTTCTGTACAAGGCTCGAATCCTCCCCCCGGATGAGCCGGCGCCGGACGGCGCGATCGAAGACCTCGTTTGCGGAACCCAGATCCTCACGGATTTCGTCCGCCTTGCGGATCACATGGCCGAGGAAGCGAACGTCGGCGTCGGCGGCGCTGTCGAAATGATGCACCGTGACGTCGCGGGCCTGCCCGTAGCGGTCGAGGCGTCCGTTCCGCTGTTCCAGACGGGACGGATTCCACGGGCAGTCGTAGTGCAGAAGATAGCGGGCGGTGCGGTGGAGGTTGAGGCCCTCCGAAGCAGCATCCGTCGCGACGAGGATGCGCACATCTGCGTCCGGATCGTTGAACGCGGCCTTGACGCTGTCGCGCTCGGTCGTGCCCATGCCGCCCGGACCGCCCATTCCGAACAGCGTCAACACCCGGTCCTCCCGATACTGCCGCCGCAGCCGGTTCGCCAAGTAGTCGAGCGTCGTCTTGTACTCCGTGAAGATGATCAGTCGTTCGTCTTCCCGGAATCCGCTCTCCCGCCTCAACAACTCCTCGACCAACTCCACCAGCTTGTCGAAGCGCGCGTCTTCGGTGGGCGTCCGTTCCGTGGGCGGTGGCTCGTCGTCGTCGAATCCGAGGGCTTCAACAGCGCGTTGGATGCGCCGGATTTCGTGCTCCAGATCGTCTCGATAGTTCCTCAGCCAGCCGCCGACGACGGCGGCCGCCGTCGCTTGGCGCTGTTGCGCTTCCCTGTCGTCTCCGGTCCTGCGCCTCACGACGCGCTCCGCCACCGCGACATCGGTATCCGTGACGGCTTCCTCGGACATCCCCCGCATCGTGCGCTGCCAGGAATCCGCGAACGCGGCGGGGCAGGAGAGCAGCCGCTTATTCAGCACCTCCACGGCGAACGTGCCGGCACGGCGGCGGCCCTTTGTCCCGGCGGCGACAAGCCGCCCGACCGCGGCGCGAAACGCGTCAAAGGCGGCCGCCAGTTCGGCTTCGCGCGGGTTGGTCGCGAGGGACAGGGCGCGAGGCGGGTTTCGAGTGCAAAAGCGCGGCCCCGAGGCACCGGCGTTGATGTCCCGCTTCAGCCTGCGAATGAACACATCATTGACCCGCTGGTGCATGGCGGGCCCCATACGGCTCGTGCGCGTGAAGCGAACGGGATCGAGCATTTCAAGCAGCCCCGTAAACGAACGCGTATGGCCGTTGTGAGGGGTGGCCGAGAGAAACACGCGGTGCTCGAAGCGGGGCGCCACGAGACCGAGCGTACGGCAAAGCTGGCTGTCCTCCCCGAATGCCGCCGGCATGAGGTTGTGACACTCGTCCACGATCAACAGATCCCACGGCAGGTGGGGTGTCCCTTCCGGCGTCACGCATGCCGACAGAAACTGCTCGCACACATCCGGCTGCCGCAGGTAATGGTACGAGGCGATGATCCGGCTGAACGACCGCCATGGGTTTGCGTCGATGCCGAGATTACGCCGTAGGTCTTCCGTCGTCTGGCGGTCGACCACCTGAAAGGACAGCGAGAACTTCTCCCACAACTCCTCCCTCCATTGGTCGCGCAGCGTGGCGGGCGTGAGCACGAGGACCCGCCGGATGCGACGCCGGAGGAGGAGTTCCGTGAGGATCAGGCTCGCCTCGATCGTCTTCCCCAGCCCTACATCATCGGCAATGAGCAGGCTGACGCGAGGCATCCGCAGTGCCTGCAGGAGAGGGGCAAGCTGGAAGTCCTCGACGCGCACGCCGCCGTGGAAGGGGCTCGCGACTACCTCCTCACCCTCCTCGCGACCCTTGCCATCGAGACCCAGGTACGGCGACAGCGCGGTCCATCGCGCGGCCCGTAGCAGAGCGTCGAAATCGGCCGGAGGCATGGGATCGGAGCGGGAAGCGTCCGGTAATGCGGTCGGCTCAAGGAGGGTCTTGCGCGGCTCGAGTTCCCACAGCAGACGCTCGTCGGACGGCGAGCCGCCGTCACGGTATTCGAGATGAACGAGATGTAGCCGTCCCGTCTCGCCGTCGAAGGGGGAGACCGACGTCACTGTGCCGCGTCGGTTCCGCACGGTGGCCAGCATCCCCGGACGGGGGATGGTGTTGTCCACGCTGGCAACGTTGTTCGTGCGACGATTCATATCGTGTGTCCCGACGGCAAGAGCTGGCCTACCCATCACTTCCGGGTACAGGCTGCGTCGTTCGCGAGCAAGAGCCCATGGGGTGACTGACGACAGGGTTTTCCAACAAGATCGTTGCCAACGATTTCGTTGTCGTAGTCGACCGAAAGGCCTCGACATCGGGAATCCGCAGCGGCGGAGCTGCGGCCGAAGTTCACGACCACTCCGCTCGGGCTGGCCGTCCGTTCGGGTCGGCGCATATGATCCGCGCACCTTACGCTGCGGCATTCGCCGGAACCGATTCCGTCCCGTGACACCGACCCAACCCGTAGACCCGGAGGGGAAACCTCATGACCGAGACCTTCGACATGGCCTTGATCCAGCGCGGGGCCCGGCTCCGCCGCTCGCCCTACTTCGAGGCCACCCTCCGCGACGGATGCCGGAGCTACACGGTCTACAACCACATGTTTCTCCCCACCCGCTACGACGACCTGCACGCGGAGTACGAGAAGCTCCTGACCGGCGTCACGGTGTGGGACGTGAGCGTCGAGCGGCAGGTCGAGATCACGGGGCCGGACGCCTTCGAGTTCACGAACCTGCTCACCCCGAGGGATCTGTCGACGTGCGCCGTCGGGCAGGGCAAATACGTCCTCATCGGCGCCGAGGACGGCGGGATCGTGAACGACCCCGTGCTGCTGCGCCTGGCCGAGAACCACTTCTGGCTCGCCTTGGCGGACAGCGATGTGCTGCTGTACGCGAAGGGCATCGCGCTGAACTCCGGCCTCGATGTCGACATCTGCGAGCCGGATGTGTCGCCGATGCAGGTGCAGGGCCCGAAGTCGAAGGACGTCGTGCGCCGGCTGTTCGGGGAGGACGTCCTCGGGCTGCGCTACTACTGGTTCCTCGAGACCGACCTGGACGGCATCCCGGTGGTCGTGACCCGCACCGGCTGGAGCGGCGAAGTCGGCTACGAGATCTACCTCAGGGACGGAAGCCGGGGGGTCGAACTCTGGGACCGCGTGATGGAGGCGGGACGCGACCTGGGCATCTCACCCACGGGCCCGTCGGACATCCGCCGCATCGAAGCCGGCATCCTCAACTACGGCATCGACATGACGCTGGACACGAACCCGTACGAGGTCGGGCTCGGCTGGCAGGTGGATTTCGATCAGGAGGGCGACTTCATCGGTCGCGAAGCGCTGGCTCGGATCGCCGAGGAGGGTCCGCGGCGACTCCTCGCCGGCATCGAAATCTCGGGCGCCCCGCTCGACCTGAACGTGGACCGCTGGCCGGTGCGCCGGGACGGAGCGGAGATCGGCTTCGTGACCTCCGCCGTCCACTCGCCGCGTCTCGGGCGGAACATCGGCTACGCGCTCGTGCCCGCCGCCTCCGGAGAGCTGGGCACGCGGTTGAGCGTGGGCACGCCCGACGGAGAACGCGACGCGACGGTCGTCCCCCGCCCCTTCGTGGATCCCGGCAAGGACATCCCGAAGTCGTAGCCGCAGACGGCCGGAGGAACCGCGTCAGGCGGCTTCGGGTCAGGCGGTCGCGAGGTGGTCGGCGAGTTCGCCGAGTTCGTGCTCCCAGCCGCCGACGTTGTCCTGGCGGTCGCTCTCGGTCCGGAAGCCGCTCTCGACCAGGCGCAGGATCGTCCCGCCGCCCTCCCGTTCGGTGAGCGTCCACTGCACCGTCGTGTTGTAGCCGCCGTCGAGCGGGGTCTCCGGCTTCCGGGCCCAGCGCCACACGAGCCGGCGCCCGGCCTCCATCCACTCGATCGCGATCGCGTACCGCCCGTGCTTGTCCCACACGAGCCAGCCCGTCGACCCCTCTTCCGGCGCGAGTCCCTCCACCCGGTCCGGGAACCACGAGGCCAGCCCCTCGGGGTCGGCCAGCGCCACCCACGCGCGCGCGGGCGAGGCGTCGAGTTCGATCGTCCGTTCGATCGGTCCCCGTGGGATCGTATCGTTGCTCATGAGATGTGACGCTCCCGCGGCGGAGGCTGGATTCCTGAAAGACGGACCGAAGATACACGACGTGCGATGTGCCTGCGTTCGGTGGTGGCTCCGTGGGACCGGCGTTAGCTTCCCGAAGCCAGGACACGCAGAGTGAGATGAGGCATCCGGAAAATGATCAAGCGCATCTACATTGATAACTACAAGTGCTTCGTCAACTTCGAGTTGCGTCTTCATGAGCTGACGCTTCTCGTCGGGCGAAACGGCGCGGGTAAGACGTCCGTGCTGGATGCGCTCTACGCCTTGCGCAGGTTGCTCGAGGGCACGTCGAGGGTGACCGACAGAGACATCTTCCCACCTTCGTCGCGGACCCGCTGGCAGGATCGCGCCGTTCAGGTGTTCGAGACCGACGTAGAGCTGAACGGAGACGAGTTCGTCTACCGCATGGAGGTGGAGCAAGACCCCGTGGAACGCCGCGCACGGATAAATCTGGAGGCGCTTACGGGGAATGGAGGCCCGCTTTTCCGTTTCGAGCGTGGGAAGGTACAGCTTTACCGCGACGATCATTCCGAGGGTCCCGAGTTCCTCGCCGACTGGACGGAATCTGCTCTGGCTCGCGTGGTGGAGATGGATAAGAACGCACGCCTCACCCGGTTTCTGAGATTCATGCGGGACACGGTCGTTTGCCGGCTCAACCCTCCGGCGTTCGCAGCCGAGGCGGACGATGAGGACCAAACGCTGGCGCGGGACGGAACAAACTTCGTCCGGTTTTATCGCCACCTTCTGCAGGAGCGGCAACACCTCAACGCGGAATACGTCCAAGCGATGAAGGAAGTGCTGGACGGCCTCCGGGGATTTCGTCTGGAGAGGGTCGGCGCCGAGACGAGGGCCTTGGTCGGGGTATTTGGCGAGGCGGATGAACCGTGGGAGTACAGGTTCTCGGAGTTGTCCGATGGCCAACGGGCGCTGATCGTTCTGTACGCCCTCACGTTCCTTACGGTCGGCCAAGGGCGGGTTCTCCTGATCGATGAACCCTTCAACTATGTCGGGCTCCGCGAAATCCAGCCGTGGTTGATCACGCTCGCAGACGCCTGTGGAAGCGCTTTCCCGCAGGCCGTACTGTGCTCGCACCACCCGGAGGCCATCGATTATCTGGGGGCGGACCGAGGGATTCTGCTATACCGCGACGGAGTCGGTCCGGCCAGAGTGGAGCCGCTGGCCGAGGGCTTGGAGAAGCCGACGGGGGACGGTCCGCTGAAGCTCTCCCAATTGATGGCTCGAGGCTGGGAGCGGTGACGCCGCAGCGCAGAGTGCAGTACGTGCTGGTGTGCGAGGACCAGCAGCATGAGGTGTTCGCGCGAAGGTTCCTGAGGCGCTCGGGTTTCGTGACGAACAATCACCAACTTCGGATCGAGTCGTCATCCCGCGGCATCGGCGCTGCCGACGCGTTCGTCCGGGATACCTACGTGAGGGAGCTGGCTGCGGGCCGCAGCGTCCACGTCGACCGGACCCTGCTCGTTATCGTTGACGGAGACAGATACGGTGTTGAGGAGCGACTGCGCCAATTGAGCGAGGCATGCAAGCAACTGGGAGTAGAGGCGAGGTCTGCCGCAGACAAGGTGGCGATCTTCGTACCGACCTGGAACATCGAAACCTGGATTGCCTACCTCGGCGGGGAGAGCGTGGACGAACGGGCGAAGAACTATCCCAAGCTCGCCAGAGCTAGCGATTGCCAACCATGTGTCAACGAGCTGGCCGAAATGTGCCGGCGGCGGGAGTTGCGCGAGCCGGCCCCCGCATCCCTTCTTGCCGCATGCCGGGAATACGATGAAAGGTTCGGCTGAGGCACCTCATGGTCCGGATTGCGGCCCCGCTACCGGGGCAGATCAATCGCGTACACTTCGATGAACTCTTCATCCAGTTCGCTCGTGCGGAGGACGGCGATGCGGTCCGCAGTTACGTCGAGCAGCTCGTGGCTGGCGCTGGGAATCGTTGACTCCAGCTCGACTGGAGCCCAGCCCGTGATTCCGCTCTCTCTGACCTTCAGCAACTCCGGACGATAAACGGGAAGGCTGAGGCGACCGAGCGGGACGCCGTCGCGCCGAAGGACCGTCCAGTTCCGCTCCACATCGTCGAGTTCCGCGTAGCCGCCGAGCCATATCGCCCCATCGGCAGCCACCTTCAGCGCGCCGAAGGCAGGATAAGTGTCCCGCACGGTCGACTGCTCCAGCGTTCGGCGCTGAGCCGGACGCACCGCTTCCGGGTAGAGGTCGAGAAAGAGTTCGGTCCAGGCCTCCTTCTCCCGGGCAGTGACCGGGCGTGAAGAATGGTTACCATGGATCCGGGTCAGCGGCGTCGATGCTTCGTACAGGGTCACGTCGAGCGAATCCGTCGTGGCAATCACCGAGTAGGGGCCGCGTCCCGCATAGAGCGCGGTGGCGGCGAACCCGACCTGGATCAGCCGATCGGGCGTCGCATAGCGTTGCTTGCCAGCCCACTGACCCAGCGTGTCCACAACCGCGCCCGCAGCGTCAACCACCACGAGAAAGAGGGGGGCCCGCTGCAACCCCAGGGGACGGAAGGGACGCGTCTCGACCACGGCGAGAAACTCTCCGCCAGGGAGGCCAACCAACGGGACAAGAGCCTCCGTCACCACGACACGCTGGATCCCTGCCGCGCTTCCCTGCGCGTCCAGGAAGGTGATTCGCCGCACGCGATCGTCGAACACGGTGAGAGTGCCGTCCGTGTCGACCCCGATCCAGGCAATGTCGACATACTCTCCGGGCCCCTCTCCGCGGCGGCCTCTTCGTTCCAGAAGGTTCCCCTGCTGATCGAGGACGAGGATCTGAGACGACCCCTTGTTTCCGACTGCGAGTGACGAATCCGGAAGGAACACGGCGCCCGCCACCTGGTAGAGCTCGACGTCGATCGAGGTGGAGTAGAGCAGCCGCCTGTTCAGTTCCGGAAGGTCGAGATCCTGCAAATCCGAGATGTGGACGATCGTCACGCCTGCGGAATCGGTCGTCGAACTGGTCGCGGAATCGGCCCCGGGGTCGAGCCGGTCCGTCTCTTGAGATGCGTCCCGGCACCCCAACCCTGCGAGGACCAGGACCGAGAGGATGCGACATCGCGCGGCCTGCTGCATCCGACCTCCTCAATCCCGTTTCAGCCGAAGACTCGTGGATCGATGCCTTCAGCTCGGTCAGTCAGTATACGTCGTCGGCGATGGGGTGCGTTTCACACGCGGATCCGAGGACCGGCGTGAGTTGGTGGAAGTTGGCCACCGCGAATTCCTCGGCTCCGTTGACGGTCGCGCTTCACGACGAATATCGTCCTCGCCTGGTGAAGACGATGATGAGACGATGATGAGACCTCCGTCGAGCCGACGGCGTGGCGGATGGCTGCTGCTGGTGCACCTCCTCCTGGTGGGCATCCTGCCCATGATGGACGTTCTCCACGACCACCACGCAGTCACGGTCGCAGAGCTTCACCGCGCCGACGGCGAGTGCGAGCACGAGAGACCTGGGGCGGACTGCCCCCTCCTCGGACTCGGGTCTGTTCCGGCCATGCTCGCCAGCGCCACGTCGTGGTCACCTCACTCTTCGACCCTTGCGGCCTCGACATCTCCGGCATCCGCCGTCGATCTGCCCGACGCACCCGCGTCGCCGGCGCTTCCCCGGGCTCCACCCCGGATCTGACCTCTCCCCCCGACAGGTATGTCATCGGTGCGGGTGCGCATTGCACTCCACCGCCCCTGTCACACCGCGCGCGCTCAGGCCGCGCACATCTGGTGCATGTGCGATCACATGACCGGAAGGAGATCAGATGAGCTTCACCCTCAGTGGGCCGCTGCAGGCTGTGTGCCGCGGCCTCGTAGCTGTGCCGCTCCTCACGGCGGCGGCGTGCGGAAGCAACGTCGAGGAGGCCTCGGAGGTCGTGCTCGCACGACACGTTCACACAGACATCTACGACGCCTACCCGGGCATTCCGTCGCCTGCCGGCGATCGAGTCGCATTCACCGACTATGCCGCGGACAGGAGATCGCTGACGGTCTACGACGTAGCGACCGGCGACCGCGTGGTGACGAGGACGCAAGGGGGACGGTCGCGGGTGACCTGGTCGCCCGACGGTTCGCGCGTCGTTTACATCGACCGCCAGGCCGATCGTCACGGAGTCTGGACCCTGGACCCGACCACCGGCCGGGAGTCGCGCATCGTGGACCCCGGGGACGCACGCATCGACTATCCGCGACTGCTGCCCGACGGGACCGTGACCGCGCTTCGATACGCGGGTGCCGATACCGCGTGGGTCGCGTATGCGCCGGGACCCGGCCGTTCGACATCCGTGGTCGTCGACCGCGCCGGGGGATGGGTCGCGCCTGTTCGATCTCCCGACGGGCGCGCAGTCGCATACCTTCGCGTCGCGGACGGACGCGCGGCGCTGGCCGTGACGGAGATCGCGACGGGCGAGACGCGCACGCTCGCCGCCGACCTCCAGCTCGGATGGGACCGCCGTGTGGATTGGTCCCCCGCGGGAAGAGCGCTCCATCTCGCGGCTGCGGGGATCCACGACTCGCTCATGGTCGGCTGGCGCGTGCCACTGGACGGAGGCCCGGCCGAACGGCTGGAGCGGGCCGGCCGCGACGTGCTCGCGGTCACGCCGCTCGCCGATGGTCGCGTCGCTCTCAGCGTATACCATACGCGCACCACGGTGGGTCTCGTGCCGGTGACCGGAGGCGAACCCGCCGATGTGATACCGGCAGGTTCCACGAGCGCTTTTCTGCCTTCCTGGCACCCCGGCGGCGGGGCGCTGGGCTTCATCACGACCTCCTGGCGGCGCGTCCGCATGGCCGTCGACTTCGACCTGGGCGTCCTTGACCTCGACGCGGAGGGGGGGCCGACCGGCGCAGCCCGAGCGCTCCTCTCGGAGGCGGACGAAGACTACGGAGCCGCGTGGTCGCCCGATGGCCGGTGGCTCGCCTTCCACGGACACCTGGAGCAGAGCGACGACATATGGCTCGTCCCGGTCGGCGGGAGTGAGCGACCCACACGACTTACGCGGTTCGGACCGGGCGCGGATACCGGCGAGCCGGATTGGAGCCCGGACGGGCGGGCGCTCGCCTTCAGCAGTTACGGCCCGCCTCTCGAGGAAAATCCCGGCTCCGTGTACTCGGTCGCCGTGGATCCCGCTACAGGGCTTCCGGTCGCCGACCCTGTCCGAGTCCCGCTCGACGGGTTCCGGGGCTCCGCCATGGGAGCCCGTTTTTCGCCGGACGGCGAGCGGATGGCTTTCTACGGACGCTCGCTCGAGGACGGACGCGTCACCGTCTACACCGTGGCGGCCGCGGGAGGAACCCCCACGGCCGTTGTCTCCTTTGCCAATGGCGAACCGTACAGCGCGCCCGAGTGGAGCGCCGACGGCGCGTCGCTCTTCTACTCGCGTAACGACGGCTTCGGGCCCTTCCAGGTGTGGCGGGTGGACATCGCCACCGGCGCGACGGAACAGGTGACGACCGGCGTGCGCGGCACACTCCAGCCGAGCGTGAGCCCCGACGGACGGACGCTCGCGGTTACGATGCGTGAAGCTGCCATCGAGGTCGTCGCGCTGGCCGCGGGCGCGGGCAGCACAGATACCAACTCGGACGGAGGGCCCTGAACAACGCTATCCGGCGAGCCATTCCTCGATCAGGCGGCGCGAGATCGAGACGCGACCCGGGAGCCGGAGGCCGATCTCGCGGCGGCGGACGAAGTCGGCGCGCTCGAACCAGCGCGCATCGACAAGTTCCTGCCGCGCGACGGTCAGTTCGCCGCCCACGCGTTCGGCCCGGAATCCGAGCATGAGCGATGCCGGGAAGGGCCAGGGCTGCGACGAACGGTAGCGGATGGAGCCTACCTCGATCCCCGACTCCTCGCGAACCTCGCGGACGACCGCTTCGGAGAGACTCTCGCCCGGTTCCACGAAACCGGCCAGCGTGGAGTAGACACCCTCCGGCCAGATGTCCTTCCGACCCAGTAGACAGCGGTCGCCATCGGTCACGAGGACGATGATGGCCGGGTCGGTGCGGGGGAAATTCTCGGTCCCGCAAGGGTCACTCGAACACCGCCGCACGTGGCCTCCCTGGCCCGGCCGGGTCGGGGATCCGCACCTGCCGCAGAAGCGGTGCCCGCGACTCCATGTGAGGAGCGCGCGGGCATATGCCAGGAGGGATCCCTCGGGCTGCCCCAGCATGGCCCCCACCCCGCGGAGATCGAGGAACTCTCCCGCCCCATCGAGCGAGCCATCTGACGGCGGCTCCTCTTCCCCGCTTCTTCCGGACATGTCCGCGGCGAACAGTGCGCGGCCGTCCTTCCCTCCACCTTCGAGTCCGAGGAAGATCCATTCCTCCGGCGGCTCCGATAGGGGGGCCACGGCTGCGGGCGGAAGGAATACCGGCTCGTAGGCCATGCCGTCCGCTTGCGCGAGCCCCCGCGTCGTTTCGGCAACGAGGCTGCGTGAGCGCCACACGGGGACGATGCGTGAGGAGGGATCGGACACCCGCTCCGAGATCCACCGGGGATCGGCGCGAAGGTGCGTCGCGCGGTCGAGGCCGCCGCCCGCGAACGGGTTGGCGACCCTCGGTCTGTGGTGGCTGTCCCGCGCCACGTCCGATAAGATCTCGCCGTCCGACATGGGTGGAACGTAGCAGCCTCGAGGGAGAACATGCACAGTTTCGAGGGGACGGCGGGCCGGGGCACCCTTCTCACGTTCGACTGTTACGGCACGTTGATCGACTGGGAGGGCGGAATTCTCGCGGCGCTCCGGAGCGCGTATCCGGAAGCGTCGGCGGTCGAGGATGAGGGCCTGCTGGGCGAATTCCACGCGGCCCAGAACCGTCTGAAGACGAGCGAGTACCGTCCCTACCGGCAGTTGCTCACCGAGACCTCGGTGGAAGTCGCGCGCACGAACGGATGGAATACGTCGGAGGAAACTGCGGCCGGCGTCCCCGCCAGCATCCCCTCCTGGCAGCCGTTCCCGGACACGAATCAGGCGCTCTCACGCCTCGCGGAGGCGGGGGTCACGCTGGGCATTCTCTCGAACATCGACGACGACCTGCTCGTCGGCACCCTGAAGCACTTCGAGGTCGAGTTCGGCTTCCTCGGCACGGCCCAGAGGCTGCGCAGCTACAAGCCGGCCGCACCGCACTTTGCGCGGGGCCGGGCGTGGGCGGCCCACTTCGACCGCTGGCTGCACGTAGCGCAGAGCCTCTTCCACGATGTCGTGCCCGCGACCTCGCTCGGCGTCCCCGTGCTATGGGTCAACCGAAAGGGCGAGTCCCTACCGCACAACGCTGACCCTGTCCATGTCGCACCCGATCTGGCCGCCGCAGCCGCGTGGCTCCTTTCGTCACCGAACTGACGAGATTAGACTGGTCGTATCGTCTGGTCTAACCGGAAGAGGTGTGATGGACAGCGTCGGGGCGTATGAAGCGAAGACCCACCTTCCGCGGCTGCTGGACCGCGTCGCGGCCGGGGAGAGCCTCACGATCACCCGCCACGGCCGCCCGGTCGCCCGGCTGGTTCCCGTAGACGAGGACGATCGCGCTCGCGCCCACGCGGCGGCCCGCCGCATTCGCGAGCGCCGGAAGCGCTTACCGCACCGCGTACCCATCGCCGAACTCATCGAAACGATCCACGAGGGGCACAGGTATTGATGTCGCTTGTGATCGATGCATCGGTCGCGCTTTCCTGGTGTCTTGCGGATGAGGATGATCCGTTGGCGGAGTCGGCGATGCGCCTGACGCTGGAACACTTTGCCGTCGTTCCTCGGATCTGGTGGTACGACATCCTGAACGGCCTCGCGGTCAATCGACGCAGGGGACGCCTGAACGAGGCTGATGCCTCGGCCACGCTCGCGGACCTCAAGGGAATGCGGATACTGGTCGACGATGATCACGGCGACGGAGCGATCCTTGACCTGGCGGCGAGGCACGGACTCTCCGCCTACGACGCCGCCTACCTCGAGACCTCCCTGAGGCGCTCGCTGCCGCTGGCCTCGCTCGACCGTCGGCTTCTCCGGGCGAGCGAGACGGCCGGGGCCACGATCCTCCGACCTCGATAGACCCGCGGCCCTTCAGTCCCGCTGACCCCCCGGGGCGAGGTCTGCGGCGCCTCCAGCCAGTACATCGCGGGTGAAGCGGTGGAGTTCCCGCCAAAGAAGTTCGTGCGAGAATATGTCGTTGTGCCCCGCCCCCGGGATCTCGAGCCAGCGGCGCGGTCCCCGTAGCGCCTCGAACACCTCCCGGCTCTGACCGGGCGGAATCACTTCATCCTCCTCGCCCGCCGCGACGAACGTCGGCACCTCGATGCGGGGCGCGCGCTCCAGTGTGTCGAAGCGGTTGTGCAGCCAGTCCAGGTACCAGTCGGGGAGCCACGACAGGCGGTGCCGGGCGATGGCCGCGGTATCGGTGAACGGCCCGAGGAGGACGACGCCGGCTACGGGCCGACTCACGGCCATTTCCGCCGCCACGGAGCTTCCGAGAGAGTTCCCCAGGGGAAGGAGCCGCTCCGGATCGACGCCCTGCCCGTCCACCAGCCAGCGGTATGCGGCTCTCGCGTCCGCGTAGAGACCTTCCTCGGAGGGCTTCCCCTCGCTCGCTCCGTAGCCTCGATAGTCGGGCAGGAGGATGTCGAGTCCGAGGTTGGAGAGCGCCGCCGCCACCGCTCCGCGATCTCCCAGGTGGCCGGCGTTTCCATGGAAGTAGATCGCCGTCCCGAGCCTGGACTCCGGCGGGTTCGCGGGAAACCACCAGGCGTGCAGTTCGAGCCCGTCCTCGGTGGGAATCCGCACTTCCGTGGCCTGGGGGAACCCCCAATATCTCGGGTCGGTCTCGTGCGGTTCCAGCGTTTCCGGATAGAAGACGAAGAAGGGGACGATCCGGGGCATGAAGAGCCGAACGACGGCCAGGAGGCCGACGAGGACGACCACGACGATGAGGAGTTCCACGAGCGGGAGCCGGCGGCGGACGGCCGGAGTCAGCGGCCGGGCACGGCCGACGCCGTGGCGAGGCGCTCGGGCCACCGTGCATACACGTCCGGGCGCCGGTCGCGCCAGAACAGCCGCCGCGCGGTGGAGGCCGCGCACCGCGAGAGGTCTACGTCGGCGTAGAGAATCGTCTCTTCCCCTTCCGGCGCCCGTGCAAGGACGACGCCCTCGGGATCGACGACGAAGGACTCTCCGGCAAACGTGAGGCGGGGCTCCGCGCCGACCCGGTTGGCCAGCGCGGCGAAGTAGCCGTTCTGGAAGGCCGCCACGCGCAACTCGGCCTCGAATAGCCCTTCGGGCCACTCTCCGACCGCCCCGGCCTGCGGGATGACGACGAGTTGCGCCCCCTGTTCTCCCAGCCGCCGCATGTACTCCGGATAGTGGCGGTCGTAGCAGATCGCGACGCCCACGCGTCCCACGGCGGTGTCGTAGACGAGCGCGTCCGTGTCGCCCTTCGCGTAGTAGTGCTGTTCGTGGAAGCACGCGTACTCGGTGATGTGCATCATGCGCGTCACGCCGAGCGGCGAGCCGTCCGCGTCGAAGACGGGCGTGCTGTCGTAGCATCGCCCGTCGGGCCCGAGTTCGTACTGGTTGAACACGGTCACGAGTCCGAGTTCGCCGGCGCGGGCGGCGATTCGGTCGCAGGTGGGACCGGGGATCGGCTCCGCGATCTCCGCGGCGCCGGGGTCGTCCGGCCGCTGCGGAAAGAAGCGGTCGATCGCGAGTTCGGGGAACGCGACGAGATCGGCGCCCTCCGACGCGGCGCGCCCCATCGCGTCGAGCGCCCGCTCGAGGTTCCGGGTGCGATCGGGTCCGGCAGACTGCTGAACGAGTGCGATCTTCATCTGATCTATGCCCTTCGAGTGGCTGGTTTGCGGTTCGGGGAACAAGGCCCGGCTCGGTCACCGGGCCGGAGGATTGTCGGCGCGCGCGCCGGGACCCGCAACGGGGCCGCCGGCCGTGCCGCACGTTACCTTGGCGGCATGTGCGGACGATTCAGCCTTCAGACCCCGGTGCCGGACCTGGCCGAACTCTTCGAGGCCGACCCGTCGCGACTCGGCGACCGGGGGGCGCGGTTCAACGTGGCGCCCACCGACGAAGTCATCGCGCTGCGGCGAGGCGAGGCGGGGCGCGAACTCGTCTCGCTGCGCTGGGGGCTGATCCCGCACTGGGCGGAGGACCCCGCTTCGCTCCCGCTCATGATCAACGCCCGCTCCGAGTCGTTGGAGACCCGCCGGGCGTTTCGCGACCTCGTCATCGACCGGCGCTGCGCGATCCTCGCCGACGGCTTCTACGAGTGGCGAAAGGAGAGCGGTCTGAAGCAGCCCTACTTCATCCGGCGGCGGGATCGGGGGCCGATGGCGCTCGCGGGCCTGTGCGACGTGTGGCGGGGGCCGAACGGCCCGGTCCCCTCCTGCACGATCGTCACGACGGACGCGAACGAGTTGCTCGAACCGCTGCACGGCCGCATGCCGGTCATCCTCGAGGGCGAGGGCGCGCAGATGTGGCTCGATCTCGACATCTCGGAGCGCACCATGGAGCCGCTGCAGCCGTTCGACGCGGAGACGCTGGAGGTGTTCGCGGTCAGCCGCCGGGTCAACGGCGTGGCCGCGGACGATGCGGCCTGCGCGAAGCCGCGGAGCGCCCCGATCCGGGAGGCAGCGGGCTGGCGAGAGCGCCCCGCTGCCGGCGACACGCCCCCGGACCAGCTCGGGTTCTTCTGACGTGCGGATGACATGCAGGCCGTGAGGTCGGTCCTGCTGCACGGGGCGCCGACCCCGGTGCGTGCCGGGCTTCGCGCCTTAAGCCTGGGGGCGGCGCTCGCGGGAACCGGGTGCGGGACGCCCGGGAACAGCGGGGACTCCGGCCCGGATGCCCCGCCGCCGCTCCCGATGCCCGTGGCCAACAACGCCGTGGCGGCGCTCGAGACATCCACGGGCTGGTCCGTCTTCTCCTTCCTCGGGATCGACTCGACGAAGCTCTGGTCGGGCGTGACGACGGCCTCCTTCCGGTGGGACATCGGGAGCCCGGCGTGGCAGGCTATCGAGCCTCCGCCCGGACCCGGCCGCCTCGCCGCGACCGCCCAGGCGTTCGACGGCAGGATCTTCCTCTTCGGCGGCTACACCGTCGCGGAAGACGGCGCGGAACAGTCCGTCCCCCAGGTCGACATCCTCGACCCGGAGACGGGACGGTGGGGGCGAGCCGCTCCCATGCCCGTACCCGTGGACGACGCCGTCTCGGGCGTGTGGCGCGACTCGCTGATCTTCCTCGTCTCGGGCTGGCACGACTCGGACAACGTGGCCGCCGTCCAGATCTACGATCCGGAGCGGAACGCCTGGGAGCAGGCGACGCCGATCCCGGGTCCGCCCGTCTTCGGACACGCGGGCGGCATCGCGGGAGACGCGATCGTGTACATCGATGGCGCGCGTGTGCAGGCGGATCCCCGAACTTTCGTCCTCGAAGCTTCATCGTGGCTGGGGCGAATCGACCCGCTCGAGCCCGCCCGTATCGCCTGGGAGCGCCTCCCCGACCATCCCGGACCGGGACTCTACCGCGCCGCAGCCGCCGGCATCGGGTCCCGCATCCTCTTCGCCGGCGGGTCGGCTAATCCCTACAACTACAACGGGATCGGGTACGACGGACGGCCGGCCGAGCCCTGGGCGGGTGCGTTCGCCTTCGATGTCGCGACCGAGAGCTGGATCGCGGCCGAGGCGCCGGGCACGTCCACGATGGACCACCGCGGCATCGCACTGGCGGGCGACCGAACCTTCATCGTCGGAGGCATGACCGCCGGCCAGCAAGTCACCGAGGGGCTCGCGGAGCTTCCCGTCCCGGACTAGAGCGCCCCGGTCCCGGGCGCGGGACGGGCGGCTCGCGGGTCAGAAGTTGGCGACGAGCGCGATCGTCAGCGTGGAGTCCAGCTTGTGGCGCGGAACGAGGACCATTTCGCCGGTCGAGACCCCTGCGCCATCTTCCAGCGGCGCCCGCGTCAGGGCCGGCGCGTTGTCCCACACGAGGCGGAGGCCCGTCTTCACGGCCAGGGAGCTGTTGATGTCGACCGCCAGGGAGTTGGCAAGATCGGCGCGGAGGTCCGCGGCATCCGTGAGGTTCTCGTCCAGCGTCAGCGTGCTCTCGAGGTTGGCCGTCTCCGTCAATTGGCGCCGAAAGCTGGTGGAGACGCGGACTCCGCCGAAGGTCGAGCTCTTGTCGGGATCCTCGATGACGTCGTTCTGGGCGGTGAGGGTCAACCCGTAGTCGCTCTTGAGCCGGGTCCTCTCGTTGTCGATCCACACGTTTCCGATGCCGCCGACCAGGGAGAGCTTGCTCTCGTACCCCGCGAAGGTGTTCCGCTCCCAGCCGGCGCCCGTCGTGAGGTGGACGCGGTCCGAGAACGAACGCTCGAATTCGCCCCGCGCGAAGTAGTTCTCGGCCGTCGGCTCGGGATCGGACTCGCTCCTCACCGCGAAGTTGTCCGCCGTGCCGACGGCGATGCGGCGGGTCGTGCCGGACTCGGTCCGAAGGCCGCCCGCGCGCAGGGACAGCTCACCGCCCGCCCACTCACGCCGGGCTCCCCCGCCGATCCCGAAGGTGCGAACGGTCGAGTTACCCGAGGTAAAAAGCAGGCTCAACTCGGCGTTGTACTCCCAACTCGGGTCCGTTTCTTCCTGTGCTTCCTGCAGGGACTCCGCCGGAACGGCCGTGAGGGCCGCGGCCAGCACGCACAGGATCCCCGGAAACTTCGTTATCTCCACCCCCAACCCCCCGTGATCGATACAGGAAACGGCGACAAAGGCTAGCCAGACGCGCTTCTGCGGGCCAGCTTCTCCAGACCGTTCTATCCGTCCCCCTTCGAGGAGTTCCAGAAGCATGTCCATGTCAGCCAAGTGTTCCGTCGTGAACAGGAACGTCCGCCGTCGTCGGCTCCTCGCCGGCGCCTTCGTGGCCGTATTTCCGCTGCCCCTCGTGGCGGCGGCTCAGGACGCGCAGATCGCGGGGATCGAGGCGCGCCGGGACCACTACGCAGGCGTCGCGCGGCAGATCTGGGAGTGGGCCGAGGTCGGCTACCAGGAGGAGCAGAGTTCGGAGCTGCTGAAGGCCGAACTCGACGCGGCCGGGTTCTCCGTTGAATCCGGGGTCGCGGGCATGCCCACCGCCTTCGTCGCGAGCTACGGCTCGGGAGGACCGATCATCGGGATTCTGGCGGAGTACGATGCGTTGCCGGGGATCTCGCAGGACGCGGTGCCCGAACGCGCGCCCATCATCGAGGGGGGCGCGGGTCACGCGTGCGGCCACCACCTGTTCGGCGCGGGATCGGTGGCGGCGGCCATCGCGGTCAAGGAATGGCTCGACGAGTCCGGCCACGCAGGGACGATCCGGCTCTACGGCACGCCGGCCGAGGAAGGCGGCGCGGGCAAGGTGTACATGGTGCGCGACGGCCTGTTCGATGATGTGGACGTGGCGCTGCACTGGCACCCAGGTTCGCAGAACAGCGCCCGGGCGGGACGCTCGCTGGCCAACAAGTCGGCGAAGTTCCGCTTCAGCGGCTACTCCGCGCACGCCGCCGGGGCGCCGGAGCGGGGCCGGAGCGCGCTCGACGGGGTGGAGGCGATGAACCACATGGTGAACCTCCTGCGCGAGCACGTGCCGCAGGAGACGCGCATCCACTACGTGATCACGCACGGTGGGTTCGCGCCCAACGTCGTGCCGGACTTCGCCGAGGTCTACTACTACGTGCGGCACCCGAACGCCCCCACCGTGCTCGAGTTGTTCGAGCGCGTGGCGCGCGCGGCCGAGGGCGCGGCGCTCGGGACCGGGACGGAGATGGAGTACGAGGTCATCCACGGGCTGTACGACCTCGTGCCCAACGTCGCCCTGGGGCAGGTGATGGACGCGAACCTGCGCAAGGTCGGCGGCGTCGAGTACACCGAGGCGGAACGCGCCTTCGCCCGGCAGATCCAAGCCACGTTCGAGGGCGGCTCCTCCCGGCCGCTGGGCTCCGAGGAGGAGATCGAGGAGTTCGGGGTCGAGGGCGTGGGCGGCGGCTCGACGGACGTGGGCGACATCAGCTGGGTCGTGCCGACGACTGGCCTGTCGACGGCGACCTGGGTGCCGGGCACCTCCGCGCACAGCTGGCAGGCGGTCGCGGCCGGCGGCACGGACATCGGCACGAAGGGGATGATGGTCGCGGCCAAGACGCTGGCGCTGACGACAATCGAACTCTTCCAGTCGCCGGATGTGATCGCGGCCGCGTGGGAGGAACTGACGGAGCGTCGCGGGACGGACTTCGCGTACGAGGCGCTGCTGGGCGACCGCCCGCCGCCGCTCGACTACCGCCGCTGATCCGCAGTTTGGAGGAGTCTGACCGCGCCCGTGGCATCGACGCGGGCGCGGGGGATCCGACGCAGGGTTTCGTAGTCCTCGGGGGATAGGGCGATGACCGGTGGGGCGCGGCCGTAGAGCTGGGCGGCGACTATGGCGGCGAGCGCGAGGAAGGTGTCGGGGCCGCGGGTCAGAAACGCCGCCGGGGCCGTGCCGCGCCGGATGGCCTCGAGGAGCACGGCGGTCGTGGTACTGGACCCGCGGGTCGCGGGAATGGCCAGGATGCGGCCGGCGCCGGTTCGGCCGGCCAGCGGATGGCGCCGGTCGATGATCTCCCCGGTCTCGGCGTCGTAGCCCCCCCAGAAGCTGAGCGGCTCGGAGGAGTAGAGCACGGCGCCTTCCGCGGCGCCCGGGACGAGCGCTCGGCCGGTCAGCGGACCGGAGCCCGATGCGGCCCGTCGATCGCTCACGGTTCGGCGGTCCATGCGCCGTCGTCCCGCGTGACGCGCCCGGCGACGGCGGAATCCACGCAGTCCGCCAGGCTCCCGAAGGCGACGGCGCGATCGAGCAGGCTCGGCGTGTACCAGGCGTACTTGGCCGAGTTGGTCATGAGCCGCCGGATCCCGTCCGGCAGCATCGGCGTCGTGAGGATGCACGTGTCGACAGTCAGCTCCCCGCCGAACGCTTCGATCGCGTCGAGGTAGCCCGCTTTCGCCGCCAGTTCACGGACGGCTCGCCCGGTCGTGATCAACAGCCGCACTCCGGCGTGGCGTCGTCGACCATCGACGAGCCGCGCGAGGGTCGCGAACTCCGAGAGGGAAAAGTGCGGGCTCCCCAGCACGACGAGGTCGAGCCCGTCCGCGTCGGACAGCCCCGAGCCGAGTTCATCCCGCGCCGCTCGCAGCGCCGCGGGCCCCGGACGCAGCCGAGTCGCCGGTCCCCCGCCCTGAAACGCCGCGTCCAGGTCCGCCGCTTCCGGCGTGAGGCCGACCCAGTGGAACAGGCCCACGGCGCCCGAAGACGCCATGGCGGCGCCCAGCGCCTTCAGGTCGTCCTCTCCCGGCCGGGCCCGAAGTCCGTCGAGCACCGGGATCCGCCCCTCCACGCGCAACCCGATCCAGTGTCCCAGCACCGGATACAGCGCGGGCTCCTCGGCGAGCCGCCCCGGGACGCCCGAGAGATCGACGAGCACCTGCCCCGCTCGATTCTCCGTGAGGTGCAGCCCCGCAGCCGGGGCCCGGCCCGTGACCGCGCAACAGATGTCCAGCAGGTCCGGGTAGCGCTCGGTGCGCACGCCCAGCACCGAATTCGCGAACACGATCGCGCTCGACTCGCCCCACGCGACCTGCTCCCCGACCCCCGGACGCGGCTGTGTCTGGTACGGCGCGCACGTCCAGGTGGGCTCGCAGCCCATCGCCTCGTACGCCTCCATCTGGCGGCGCGCCGGTTCGGCCCAGGATTCGGACACGTCCCACTCGCGCCAGCCGTGTTCGTCGACCCCGGAGACGTTGAGCGTCGTCGGCACCCGCACCCGTGCGCCGCCGTCCGCCAGGCGCTCCGCGAACTCGAGGGTCGCCGGCCCCTGGTAGAGCGACGAATCGATGTGCGCCGCCGTGATGTCGAGCAGTTCCCGCGCCCCGACCACATCGGCCATGCGCGCGAGGATCGACATGGCCAGCTGCGTGCCCTCCCCCGCCCCCCCTTGCAGTAGGGCGAGGTCGCGGTCTCCAAGATGGATGTCAGTCACGTCCCTATTGGTAGAGCCAGCCAGTCCTCAATCCGTCGGGCCAACGCGTCGAAGTCCTCCTGGCACTTTGTCCGAATACGTTCCACGCTCCGCGCCGCTTCCTCCCCGAGCGGCTTGCGTCCTCCTCCCGGATGGTCCTCCAGACCCCGGCGCCGTGCGAGCCTTTCGAAGTACGCCTCCTTGACGTGTACTTCGGCTCGGACGTGCGACCAATGCCAACCGGCTGGAAGCTGCACGCCGGCCAGAAGCCAAGTCTCCAACTCCTCCCAAGCATTCTCGGCCAGGAATACGGGCGGACCGGCCAACTGCCGTTCGATGCTGTCGAGTCGACTCCGTCGGCCAACCTGCCCATCGCGATCAACGCAGAGAATGAATAGGTCGGTCATCCCGCGATACTGCTCGACGATCGCGGCAAGGCGCTCGACTCTCAGAGCCTGATCGATTCCTCCCAATCGTGGATTCTGACAGACTCGGATCCTCGCAGTTGGCTTTCCGAGACGCCGAAAGAGCCGTTGGAAGAGCGGCCGCAGGATGTACTGATCGTTGCGAAAGTCCTCCGGGATGATGAGCACGTTCAATTCAGGATCCTCAAGTGCCGTCGTCCGGGAGCGTAAAGATCACGGCATCCTCCAGCCAGTTCGACTCGAGCAGGCTGCCGAGGCCCGTGGATCCTCTCAGGTTCTTGGCGTCGGGAAGGTTTGCCACCGAGGCAATGACACTATCGTTCGCATGCGGTCGCCGGACGACCACACCCGTGCTGTCGAAGGTCTCGTCGCCAACCATCGAGAGGAGGCCTGGGGAGTGAGTTGTGGTTACAACCTGCGTCCGCCCCTTCTTGGTCTGACTTTCGATCAGATCGAGTAGCAACCGCAGGCGCGACGGGTGAATGCCGTTATCGATCTCTTCGAATACATGCAGACCCACAGGATTCTTCGCCAGAAGAGCCGCCAGTACAGCGAGGAACCGGAGCGTCCCGTCAGAAGCGGAATAGGCTGAGATATCGCTTCCATCCGTCTCACGGAATACGAGTTGGATCAATCCCGTCGTCGGGTCGCTGACGAATTTGAGATCCTCTACATCCATTGGGGTCAGTTCTCGGATCCATGACACCAGGGCACTGCGGCGAGAAGGGTCCTCACAGATCTCCTTGAGCACCGTGGGCAGGTTCTCCCCTCTGTCCCCTAAAGTGCTCTGCCCAGGGAATGCCGGCCGACGCATTCTGTCGGGGAGGAGGTCGAGGAACCGCATGTTCGCCAACGTCTCGATGACCTGCTGCGCATAATCCTTGTGCGGCCGCACTACCTTCTTGTGTTCTCGAATCTGTGTGAGCGCGGGCTGATCCGGTCTCACCATCACGCGGTGCCCGTATTTCCTCTGATCGCCGGTCTTGGCCATACGCAGCAGGAAGTTTGTCTCGTCATCTTGTTTCGCAACAGGATCAGGTGCCGGCGGGTGACTCGTATAGATGGGTTTGTTCCTCACGGTCAGGTTCTCGGAAACGACGCGGAACTCCCGTGAGGCTCCCTGCTCTACGGCAATCTTGATGCCGTACTTCATCAGCGGCGGCCACGCTCGCGCCTGGCCGGTAAGGTTCATTTCGACTTGCAACGTGAAGGAAGCTGAGCCGAGGCGGGCGATCTCACCTGGCGCGCCGCGGATCGGGTTCCACTGAAGTTCCCCTCCGGGACCGTACCTGCCCCCGAGGATTTCGGCGAGGCCGTAGCCGCGGCCGATCCCATGAAGGATGCGGAAGGCGTCTCGAATGTTGCTCTTGCCGCTAGCGTTTGCACCCGCGACGACCGTGAACGGCCCCATGCGAAGGGTTTCGTCCGCGAAATTCTTGAAGTTGACGAGACGAAGCGACTTGATCATCGAATTCTCAGCCGTCAGGCTATGTTGGCCTTGGGCGCGCGGGAGTGGCGGCCGCCAACTCCGTAACGTATGGCCGGTTCGATATCCGGGATACGGGAACCGCAATCCTCGAACTGATGAAAAGCTCGAAGGGAATCACGAAACCATGCGCATCGTCTACTTCCTTCCCGGACCGATGTCCCGCGGCCCCCTCGGGCCGGAGGAACTCGTCCGGCGCCAAGCCTTCCTCAACGAGCATGCCTTTCATGGGACGGAGGCCGTCGTTCGCGAGACGGACGACGGTCCCGCCTCGGTCGAATCGTCCGCCGAGGAGTATCTCTCGGTTCCCGGCATCCTCGACGCCGCGCCCCGCCTGGAGGCGGAAGGGTTCGACGCGATGATCATCGGTTGCTTCGGCGATCCCGGCCTCGCCCCGGCGCGGGAACTCGTGGACTTCCCCGTCATCGGCCCGGGCCAGGCCGGAGCGCTCGCCGCCGCGCAGATGGGGCAGCGCTTCGCGATCATCACGGTCGTCGAGGAGGTCATACCGGCGATCCGCCGCCAGGTGCGGGGCTACGGCCTCGAAGGCCTCGTGGCGGACATCAGGGCGGTGGACGTCCCGGTGCTCGAACTCAGACAGCGCGCGGGGCAGGTGCTCGAGACGCTCGAGACGGAGGCTCACGCGGCGCTGCGCGCCGGCGCGGACACGCTCGTCCTCGGCTGCATGACGATGGGGTTTCTCGACGTGGCGCGGAAGCTCGGCGAGCGCCTCGGCGTGCCCGTCATCAACCCGGTGCTCGCTGCGCTCAAGGCGGCGGAATCGTTCGCCGCCACCGGCGTCAAGCCGTCCGCGCGCGCCTATCCCCCGCCCCGCAAGAAGATCTCGCCCGCCCCCGTCTGACGCCGACGGAGCCGGTCAGGGCCGGATGACGCCGACGCCGTCCTCGATCGTCATCGTCGTTCCGAACTCGGCGGAGAGTTTCGCCAGGCCATCGAGGATCTCCTGCCCGTGCGCATCGTCCGCCATCATCGGGCGCCCGCGCACCGGCCGCGGCAGCTGCCAGCCCATGGTGATGGGGTGGAGCCGGATCTCCCTCAGCATCCCGCCCTCGTACTCGACGACGGGGACGACGCTCTCCCAGAAGCCCTTCCCGGCCGGGAAGGAGGAAGCCCCGGCCCGCTCGATCCGCACATCCTGGAACTTGCCCGGAAGGTCGTCGTACCCGAGTCCCTGGGCCTCGTAGTTGTCCTGCGGCTGGAACTCGATCGTCTCGTTCTGCATGGCGAAGTTCGCCAGCGAGTAGAAGATCGGCTTGCCCTGGTACATCTCGATCGCGCGCAGGATGTGGGGGCCGTGGCCCACGAACATGTCCGCGCCCGCGTCGACGACCGCCCGGGCGACGTCGACGAGGAAGTCCGCCGGCACCTCGCGGCGATCCGCGCCTTCATGCGAGTGGCTCGTGACGATGACCCACTCGGCCTGGCGTTGCGCCTCCTTCACGACTTCGATGATCTCCGCCAGATCTCCGGCGTGCGGCACCGTCTTCACGCCGGGCTTCGATCCCTCCATGAACGTGCTGCCCCCGAAGCTCACCCGAGGGCCGGAGCCGCCGCCCCGCCCCGCGACGGCGAGGGCGCTCCGGAGACCCGCCAGTTGCTCGGCGGTCACCGTCACCTGCCGTTCGTAGCGGATCGGGCTCAGCCCCGGGCGACCCCGTACATCCGGCCGCTGGTGGCCGGCCCGCATCGCATCGGCGAAGGTCGAGGCGATCGAGATCAGCGCGACCCGGCCGCCGGGCGTGTCCACGTAGGCCGGGGCCCGCGCCCGCGCGAGGTTCTCGCCGAATCCGGCGACCGCGAGTCCCGCCGCCTCTGCCGCCGCCACCGTGCGCCGCGCCCCGCCCGCCCCGAAGTCCATCGTGTGGTTGTTCGCCAGGCTCACCATGTCGAAGCCGAACCAGGCGAGTTCATGCGCGATTTCGGGCTCCGCCCGCATGTACGTGCCGCCGCTCGCCGCCGCCGGGATCACGTCGTCCTCGTAGTCGTGGAAGAGGATCTCGAGGTTCACGAACGCGGTGGTCGCGCTCTGGATGATGTCCCGCAGGGCGAGGAACTCGGGCTCTCGGTACGGTGACATCTTCCGGGAGATGATCGCGTCGCCGGCGAGGGCGATGGACATGTTCCCGCGCGCGTCCTCGAAGGCCTGGGCCTCGAGCGATGTCGGCGTGGCGAGGGCGGTTCCGGCCGCGACGGCGAGGCCGGCCGCGATTCCGGCGAGCGTGAGGGACGACAGCGGAACACGATTCCGGCGCATGAGTGCCTCCGATGAGCGTTCGTGTGGGAGCCTTGTCTGCGTGAGCTTGCCTGTGTGCGCGTTGCTTGTGCGGTTCCCATCCGGGCCGACAGATTCGACCCTATGACCTACAACATGCTTTTCCCGACTGCGCCCCGCCACGCCCCGCGGACGCCCGGCAGCTTGCGGCGAAATTCCGTGCCGGCGCTACGGGCCGCCCGGACCCTCATCGCTGCCGCGGCGCTCCTCACCGGCGGCTGGTGGACCGCCGGACCCGCCGACGCGCAGAGCTACGACCTGATCATCCGGGGCGGCACGCTCGTCGACGGCTCCGGGAGCGCGGCCCGCACCGGAGACCTCGCGATCGACGGCGGGCGGATCGCCGCCCTGGGCGACCTGGGCGCGGCGACCGCCGACCGGGTCATCGACGCGAACGGCCTGCACATCTTCCCCGGCTTCATCGACACGCATTCCCACGCCATGCCGGCGCTGTTGCGCGGTGAACTGCGGACGGCGCACCCGCTCCTCGCACAGGGGATCACGACGATCTTCGCGAACCCCGATGGCGGCGGCACGATCGACCTCGCCGACCAGCGGGCGCGGATCCGGGACCCCGGCGTCGGAGTGAACGTGGGGCAACTCGTCGGGCACGGCAGCGTGCGCCGCGCGGTACTCGGGATGCAGGCGCGCGAAGCCACGCCCGAGGAACTCGACCGCATGCGGACCATCGTTCGCGACGGCATGAGCGGGGGCGCCTTCGGGCTTTCCTCCGGCCTCTACTACTCTCCGGGGTCGTACGCCCCCACCGGCGAGGTCGTCGAACTCGCGAAGGTGGCCGCCGGGTTCGGCGGCGTGTACCAGAGTCACATCCGCGACGAGTCGGACTATTCGATCGGCCTGCTCGGCGCCGTGGACGAGGTCATCGAGATCTCGCGGGGCTCCGGCATCACCGGCGTGGTCACGCACATCAAGGCGCTCGGTCCCCGCGTCTGGGGCGAGTCCGCCGAGGTCGTCCGCCACATCGAGGCCGCCCGGGCGGAAGGTCTCGCGGTCTACGCGGACCAGTATCCCTACGAGGCCTCCGGCACGAGCATCGTCGGGGCCCTGGTCCCGCGCTGGGCGCTCGCCGGCGACGATGGCGCCCTCTACGCGCGCATGGAGAACGCGGGCGAACGCGCGCGGCTCGTGGCGGACATGTGGGAGAACCTCGACCGCCGGGGCGGCGCCGACCGGCTCATGCTCCAGGGCGGTCCGCACGGGGGCCGGACGCTGGCCGATGTCGCGGAGGAGCGCGGGATGGACGCGATCGAAACCGCGCTCTCCCTGCTCGTGGAGGCGCGTGAGGGAGGCGGCGGCACCGGCCTTACCTCCTTCAACATGAACGACGAGGACATCGAGCGCTTCATGGCGCAGCCCTGGATGATGACTTCGTCCGACGGTTCGCTCTGGGCGCCGGGCGAAGGACACCCGCACCCGCGCGGCTTCGGCGCCTTCCCGCGCCGGATCCGCAAGTACGTGATGGAGGAAGGCGTCACCACGCTCGAACAGGCGATTCACGCCATGACGGCGCTCCCGGCCCGCGTGTACGGGATCGAGGGCCGCGGGGTGCTCGAGGCGGGCGGGGTCGCCGACGTGATCGTCGTGGACCTCGCGCGGTTCCGCGACACCGCCGGGTACGACGACCCGCACGGTCTCGCCGAGGGGGTCGAGTACTGCCTCGTCAACGGCACGCTCGCGATCGACGAGGGCCGCTTCACGGACGCGCTCGCCGGCCAAGCGCTCGTCAAGACGCGATAACCCAGGAGTAGACATGCGATTCCCCGCCCCGATTTCCGGAACACGAACGGTCCTCATGCCTCTGGTCGCCGTCGGCGCCCTCGCGTGGCCCCTCGCCGCACAGGACGGCGCGATCGTGGGTCAACGTCCGGCCGGCCTCCGAAACCCGCCCCCGGCCGCGGAGACGGTCGACCCGAGTCTCTTCGGCGGCCTCTCCTTCCGCTTCGTCGGCCCCTCGCGCGGCGGCCGCGTCACGGCGGTCGAGGGCCACCGCTCCCATCCCCACACCTTCTACCAGGGGGCGACCGGCGGCGGCGTGTGGAAAACGACGAACTACGGGATGACGTGGGAGAATATCTCCGACGGGTATTTTCGGTCTCCCTCCATCGGCCATATCGAAGTGGCCGACTCGGACCCGAATATCCTCTATGTCGGGACGGGCTCGGACGGCATCCGCTCGAATATCATCATCGGCAAGGGCATCCATAAGTCGACGGACGCCGGCGAGACCTGGGAACACGTCGGACTGGAGGATGCGGGCCAGATCGCATCCGTGAAGGCCCACCCGGACAACCCGGATCTCGTCTATGCGGCCGCGATGGGAAACCCGTTCATCAACAATGAGACGCGGGGCGTCTATCGCTCGTCGAACGGCGGTCTCGACTGGGAGCGCATCCTCTTCACCTCGGACTCCGTCGGCGCGGTCGATCTCGAGTTTCATCCGGCGGACCCGGACGTCATCTATGCCGGGATGTGGCGGGCGCAGCGTCATCCGTGGTCGATCATCTCCGGGGCGAGCGACGAGGACGGCATCTGGAAGACGACGGACGGGGGCGAGACCTGGCGACGAATCACGGCGGGGCTCCCGGACGGCCTCATCGGCAAGGTCGACTTCTCCGTCTCGGCGGACATGCCCGACCGCGTCTACGCGCTCGTGGAGGCGCCCGAACCGATCGAAGGCCTGTACCGCTCGGACGACGCCGGGGAGACGTGGGAGTTGATCAACGACGACCCGCGGAACCAGCTCATGCACCGGCCTTTCTACTTCACGAACATCACCGCGGATCCGACGGACGGGAACGTCGTCTATGTCCTCAACCTGTCCACATGGAAGTCGACGGACGGGGGAGAGACCTTCCGGACGATCCCGAACGTGCACGGGGACGACCACGACCTGTGGATCAACCCGGACGACCCGCGGATCATGGTCCACGGCAGCGACGGCGGCGGGGTCGTGACGCTGGATGGGGGGCAGACGTGGTCGCCGGTCAACAACCAGCCCACCGCGGAACTGTACCAGGTCGATGTGGACGACCGCTTCCCCTACTGGCTCTACGCGGGGCAGCAGGATGACGCGTATACGGTCGCGGTGCCGAGTCGGCAGCCTTCGCTCTCGGCGCCGGGCGGTCCCGACGCGTACTGGCGCTCGCCGGGCGGGTGCGAGACGGGTCCCGCGGTGCCGAAGCCGGGCGACCCGGACATCGTGTACGCGAACTGCAAGGGGCGTTTCGGGGTCTACAACCAGCGCACCGGCCAGGAGCAGCAGTACTACGTCGGCGCGGTGAACATGTACGGCACGAACCCCGCCAACCTCCCCTACCGCTTCCAGCGGGTCGTGCCCATCGAGGTGTCGCCGCACGACCCGAACCTCGTCTATCACGGCTCGCAGTACGTGCACCGCACCCGCGATGGGGGGCGCACGTGGGAGCGGATCTCGCCGGACCTGACCGCGTTTCGCCCGGAGCGGCAGATGGTGTCGGGCGGGCCGATCACGCGCGACGCGACCGGAGAGGAGCACTATTCCACGCTCTACGTGATCGAGGCCTCGCCGCACGACCCCGACGTCATCTGGACGGGGGCGAACGACGGCCCGGTGTACGTGACGCCGGATGGCGGGGAGTCGTGGGAAAACGTGACGCCGGCGGACATGCCGCCCGAGGGCCGCATCAACTCGATCGACATCTCCCGGCACGATCCGGACAAGGTGTACGTGGCCGGGTACCGCTTCCTGCTCGGCGACTTCAGCCCCTACGTCTACCGGACGGACGACGCGGGGGAGACGTGGACGCCGCTCACCGATGGGACGAACGGGATTCCCGCGGATGTGCCCGTGCGGGTCGTGCGCGAGGATCCGGACCGCGCGGGCCTGCTGTACGCGGGGACGGAGTTCGGGCTCTTCATCTCCTTCGACGACGGGGCGACATGGCAGCCGTTCCAGCTCGACCTCCCGTTGACGCCCGTGACGGACATCGAGGTGTACCGGCAGGACCTGGCGCTCTCGACCATGGGCCGGGGATTCTGGGTGCTGGACGATCTCACGCCGTTGCACGAGATCGGCGCCGACGGATCGGTCGCGGCGGGAGGCGGGGCGCACCTGTTCGAGGGACGGCCGCAGTACCGCACGCGCCCCGGACGGAACTCGGGCTTCGAATGGGCCTCGAATACGGCGCGGCCGAACTATCGCGGAGCGGGCGCGGACATCAACTACTGGATCTCGCCGGACCTGGGACCCGACGAAACGGTGGAGATCGAGATTCTCGACGCGGACGGCGAGGTGATCCGCTCCTACGCCGGCGGCGGAGGCGGCGGGGCGGCCCGGGCGGGAGGACCGGCGATGCAGCGCATGGCGCCGCGCGGCGGGCCCTCGCGTGGGGTCTCGTCAGCGCCGGGCATGCACCGGCTGCGCTGGGATCTGCGCTCGCAGGGCCAGGGGCGCGGCGGGCCGATCGTGCCGCCGGGCGACTACACGGTTCGCCTCTCGGCGGGCGGCGTGACGGCCGAGGCGGGGCTCGAACTGCGGATCGACCCGCGGGTGGCGGCGGAGGGAGTCACCGTCGCCGACCTCGAGGAACAGTACCGGTTCAACCTCGCCGTGCGGGAGACGCAGGCGGAGGCCCGTGAGGTCGCGGACGGCATCGACGATCTGCGCGAGCAAATCGCGGAGGCGCGCGCGGACGCCGGCGGCGGCCGCAACGAGACGCTCGACGATGTGGCCGAGGAACTCGCCGAACTCGACGCGCGCGTAAACGACGCGGAGGGCAGCTATCCGCGCCCCATGCTCCTGAGCCAGCTCAACTATCTCGCCGGCATGACCGGGCGGGCCGACCAGGCGCCGGGCGCCGACGCCTACGAGCGGCACGAGGAACTCCGGGAGGAGGTCCGGGAGGTGAGCGAATGGCTGCAGGCGCTGGTGCGGCGGCTGACCGCGACCTGAGCCGGCGAGGAGGTCGAACGCCTGTTCACGACCTCCGGCCTGTTCCGCTATTCCCGCCATCCCAACTATCTGTGCGAGATGTCCATGTGGGCGGTCTTCTACCTGTTGGGGGTCGCGGCCTCCGGGCAGTGGCCGCACTGGACCGGCCTCGGGTCGATGCGCCTCGCCGAGCGGATTTCCGCGGCGAAGTACCCCGGCGCTCATCCCGGGACTCCGCCTCGCAAGCACGCGGCGACCCCCGACATAGCGGGTCGCGGACAACCCTCCGGGTACGCGCACCTGTCCCAGCAGCGTCCGACCGGTGCCGGGAGATCCTTTCGGACGTCGGGGCGGACCCTTCATGGTGAGGTGGTACCATGCGTGCTCACGACCACATCAGTCGGGAGGCTCTGGTCGCCCTGTCGCTCGCCGTCGCGGCCCGGAGCGGTAGCCCCGTCGCTCGCCGTCGCGGCCCGGAGCGGTAGCCCCGTCGCTGCCCAGGTCGCCGATGATGACAGGCCCATCTCCTCCGCTGTCGAAGCAGTCTTCACGGTCGGCGTGGTCGAAGGCGCTGCGTGGGAGATGTTCGGCTACGTGTCGGATGTCGCATTCGACGCCGACGGCACGCTGTTCATCCTCGATGACCTCGCCGGTCACATCGTAGTCATCGATTCCGCCGGCGAGTTCGTCCGCACGATCTCGCGCCGCGGCGACGGGCCCGGCGAGCTTGGCCAGCCGATTGCGCTTGTCGTCTTCGGCGACGGCAGGATCGGCGTCAACGATCTCGCGAAGCCGGGGCTGCAGCTCTTCAGCCGTGACGGTGAGTTCCTGGATGCCGTCCCGTTCAGCGTCGCCGAGGGCATGCCCGGATCGCCGATCTACGCCCTGCCGGACCACAGCCTCCTCTCGCCCGAACTTATCGGGGGCTCGGTTTCCACCATGATTGGAGCGGACGAGGGTCGGCCGATCACGCGGTTTCGGCTCGACGGGACTCGTGAGGTCTTCCATGCCGCCTGGGATTACCCTTCTCCGATGGCGCTTGAGAGCGGCGCCGGGTCACAGGATACCAGGATCGTGACGAGTCCCGTGCAAGCCTTCGGTCTTCCGTTGAGCCTTGGCGTGCTTCGCGACGGCCGCACGGTCCTGGCCGATTCGATTGGTTATCGCCTGAAGGTCCTGGATTCGTCGGGTCGCGTATCGGACATCCTTGAACGGCGCCTGACTCCGGCCCCGGTGACCGGTGCGATACGGGAGACGGAGCGCCAGCGCCGCATCGAGGCGCTTCGAACCGGTGGCGGGACGGTGTCCGTGCAACAGGCCGGCGGGCACCCCGGCGACGTCAGCCCGGAGGTCAGGCGGAACGCGATGCGAGAGGCCATTCGCCGGGCGGAAGATCGCATCCGCCAAATGAACTTTCTCGACGTGATTCCGGTCATCGCGAGCATCGCGGTGGACCGGAGCGACCGGATCTGGGTCCAGCGCACGGCGCTTCCCGGCGAACCAGGCCCCACCGACATTCTCACCGCGGATGGACGCTACCTCGGGACGATCGCGCCCGAGGGCCCGCGGATCCCGGCCGCGTTCGGGCCGGACGGCCTGCTGGCCTACATCGATCGGGACGAACTCGACATTCAGCGCATCCGCGTGGTGCGGCTCGCAGCGGATGAACTGCTGGAGGATGCCCCATGATTCCGGCCGCGGGCAACGGTTGCCGTGGCCTCCACTGTCGCACCCGGTATCCGGCCTACGCCCGGATGCGTCGCCGTCACCGGCGCCGCCCCTGTCACATGGAAGGAAGCCGCATGCGCAGCATCCGCATCCACACGCGTCACGTCGTCCTTATTGCCTCCCCGCTTGCGGCCGCTGGTTGCGGCGGGGACGGAAATCCCGCCACCGCGGGGCTCGACAGCCCCGACATCCCCCTCCAGCCCGGCGTGGAGGAGGTCTACACCGTTGGCGTGCTCGACGGGGCCGCGTGGGAGATGTTCGGCAGCGTGAGGGGCGTTGCCTTCGGTGACGATGGCTCGCTCTTCATCCTCGATAATGACGCCGGCCACGTCGTCGTCGTCGATCGGGCCGGCCAGTTCGTGCGTACCATCTCCAACAAGGGAGAGGGACCCGGGGAACTCAACCAGGCGGTAGGCTTGGCGGTGCTCGGCGATGGCCGCATCGCCGTCAACGACATGAATCGGGGGATAAAGGTCTTCAGCCGCGAGGGTGAATCCCTCCAGGAGGCCAGCTTCACTTTCCAAACCGGGATGCCCGGCCCGCGGATGTACCCCATGCCGGACCACAGCCTCCTCTCCGCAGGGATGATCAGCCGATCATTCGGCGCGTTCATGGGAGGAGGGGAGGAAGAGGAGGAGCCGGAAGGCCGACCCATCGGGCAGTTCCGGCTCGACGGGACGCAGGACGAATTCCATTCGGCCTGGGCGGGGCCACCCGTCGAGGACACCGACACTCAGACCGGAGACATGCGGATCATTATGTCCGGGATGGAGGCCTTCCCCCTTCCCCTGAGTTTCGGTGTCCTCGGAGACGGCCGCGTAGTTCTGGCCGATTCGGTCGGCTATCGGATCAAGATCCTCGATGCCTCGGGTCAGGTGACGGGCACGCTCGAGCGGCCCATCGCGCCGGTCGCCGTGACCGACGAGATCCGGGATGGGGAGCGCGAACGCCGGCTCGCCGCCCTGGCCGAGGGCGGGAGCGGAGGCGGAGGGGGCGGAGGCGCAACCGCCATGATCATCTCGGCCACGGTGTCGGCGGGAGCGGGCGGCGGACGCCCCAGCGGTCCCGACCCGGAGGCGATGCGCCGCATGCGGGAAGACCGGGTCGAAAGCATGACCTTCCCCGAGGAAGTGCCGGTCATCTCGATACTGGCCGTGGACTGGAGCGACCGCATCTGGGTTCAGCGCTCGGCTCTGATGGGAGAGCCCGGGCCCACGGACATTCTCACGCCGGACGGGCAGTACTTCGGCACCATCGCCGCCGACGGACTCCGGATCCCGGCCGCGTTCGGGCCGGACGGCCTGCTGGCCTACATCGATCGGGACGAACTCGACATTCAGCGCGTCCGCGTGGTGCGGCTCGTCGGCGACCAGATGCTGGAGACCGCCGAAGGCGGCTGACCGGCCGGCGTTCCCGCGGGAACGCCCGGGCCCGGCGCCGGAGCCCGGCCTTTAGCGCGAGTTCTTGCCCACGAACAGGGCCAGGATCAGCGCCACGGCCGGAACCGCGGCCTGCGCCGCCGCACCCGCCCTCACGAGGGTGAAGATGGCGCCCGCCATGATCACGATGACCACGGCCGACGCGAGAAACCGCGTCGGACGCCTCAGGAAACCGACCCCCGCCAGCACCTCCACGACGCCGATCAGGTACTGGAACCACGCCGGATAGCCCCACAGCGCAAACTCGTCGACCATCATCCCGAAGACCTTCATCCCTCCGTTGAGGAGGAAGAGCAGCGCGAGCAGAATCGACGCCACCTTCACGGTCTTGCCTGCGTTTCCGTCATCCCTCACTGGACGCTCCTCTTGCCTGGAGTACATGATCGACCCCCACCCGGACTCCGCCTCTGAACCTTGGTCCGACTCCGGCTCGAGGCCACCCCCGCCCGGCCACTGCCTGTCTGGCCGTCAGGTCTCGTGCTCGCCGTCAGCCCGGCGCTCCTCCTCGTGAGGTCCGAGCACCAGAGCCCGGTTTATCGAGTAGCTGACCGGGATCCAGATGCCCTCCGTGTCCCTGGCGGCAAGCCTCTTTCCGAAGTTCTGCGCGCGCCGGCTGGAGGTCTCCTGTCTCTTGAAGTACGCCCTCTCCCCGGCTTCCCGCTCCCGACGCTCGTCCTCCGTCTCATCGACGGAGTGACACCACAACGGTTCGCTGAACCGATGGCCGGCGGCCAAGCGGTCGCCCAGCCACCTCATGAGAAGGGCCCGCGGGTCGGTGTTCGCCGGGCGTCCCCGGTACTCACGCGCCTCAATCGACTCGGCCTCCACCCACTTGCGAGCGCACGTGGCGTCGCGGGCATGGATGGCGATCACCGCGTCGGACAGCGTGCCGAGCCTGTACGGCATCGGATGCGAGTGGAGGAGGCCGACGAGAAAGCCCAGCATCAGCGAGTGGCGGGATCTGTCCCCCTCCCTCCACGCCCGGCGCGCCTCGCCCAGGGCGGGGATCATCTGAAGGAAACCGGTTGCCAAGTCGAGAGATCCCTCGCCCGGGTCACTCTTATCGCAGGGCCGATCGGAGCTCAAGTTGGCCTGGACACGCCGCCGGATCCGGCCGACACGACCGAAATCCCCCTCCTCGGCGGCATCGGAGATGTCGTCGAACAGGGCATCCGACTCAATCCCCGGCAGACGGCCCAGGAAAGCAAACCCACCGGCCATCCCGAGATGGAACGTTGCCGACCGTCCGGCATCGTCTTCATCGCGACCCCCCGTGGGAACCCGCTCGAACTGGAAGAGGGCGTCATCCAGCGCCTTCAGCACTTTCCGGCGAATGGACTGCTCCCACTCGGAGCGATTATCCCCCATATTCGTCGCGGCGCGCGATTCTGGCGCCGAAGTTCTGCGCGCGGCGAGTCGAGCGTTCGCAGCACAGGAAGCGCGCCCCATCGTCCGACTGCCCCCCGCTTCGATGGTCGTCCGTTCCGCCGACCTGGCTCGGAACGAGCGAACCGCTCACGGATTCCGCGGCGGCCAGTCGCAGACCGAGCCACCTGAGGAGAAGGTCCGGGTCCTCCGGGGCTCCCGGCGAATCGCCGGCCAGCCACTCGTCCCGAATCGCCTCCCATTCCGTCCACAGGGTCTCGCCCCATCCCTCGTTGCAGGCGGCGATGACCTCGTCGCGCAGGGATTCGGGCTCGTATTCCCCCGGTCTCGCGTCCCGCCGAAGGAAGCCGGCGAGGAAACCCGCCATGATCCAGTATCGATGCGCGTCTCCGTCGTCCCGGGCTCGCCGCGACTCGTTCAGGACCGCGAGGAGCTGCAGGTAGCCGGCATCCCAGTCGAGCGCATCCCCTCCCGAGGCTCCGGCGGTCGCGCCGTCGCCCGACCGCAGCCTCGATTCCACCAGGCTCCGTATCTGGCGGATCCGATCCAGATCCTCCGTCTCGGCCGCATCGGAGATCTCGTCGAAGAGGGCCCCGGGGCCGGTTCCCGCGAACCGGCTGGCGAAGGCGATTCCGCCCGCTTCTCCGAGGCGGAAGATTCCCTGCTGCTCCGCGCCATGGTCATCCGGATCCCCCAAGGGCTCCCGCTCCAGGCAGAAGATGGCCTCGTCCAGCGCCCTCAAGACCTTCCGGTAGGCGGATCCCCGCCGCTCCCTGCGCTCCATCCCGCGCCCCCTTCCCCGCCCTCTACGCCGGGACCAGCGCGATCACGCGCAGCGGGCTCCCGCTCCCGTCCACGATCTTGAGCGGGGCGGCGACCGCCACGGCGCCCGTCGGGGGCAACCGGTCGAGGTTGCACAGGCTCGCGAGGCCGAACTTCCCCGCCCCGTGCATGATCCCGTGGTTCGGGAACGGCGGATCGAACCCTCCCGCCTGGCCCGCGTCGGTGCCGACCGTCTCCACTCCGACGCCGAGCACCCCGCGGTCATGGGCCAGCAGGGCCGAGGTCTCCTGGTGAAAGCCCGGCGAGTGCGGGCCATCTTCCGACACGTTGAGAAACGCCTCCTTCCCTTCCCTCCGGCTCCACCCGGTGCGCAGAAAAACCCAGGCGCCCTCGGGCACGCGTCCATGCTCCGCCTCCCACGCCTCGAGCCCCGCCGGAGCGAGGAGGAAGTCGGGGTCCGCGTCGACCGCCGCCTCCACGTCGATGACGCACGCCGGGCCGACGAACTTCCGCGGCGGGATCGTGTCCGTCGTCCCATCGGGCACATCCTTCCCCGTCACCCAGTGGATCGGGGCGTCGAAGTGCGTCCCCGTGTGTTCGCCGAGCGTGAGGTTGTTCCAGTACCAGGCCGGCCCGTCGTCGTCATACATCGAGATCCGCTCGATCGTCACGCCCTTCGATGGCGCGAACATCGGAGGCAGATCGATGACGACGGTATCGGGACCGAGAGGGATCGTGAGATCCACCACCCGGACCGTGCCCGCGTTCAGTTCCTCCACCAGGCGCATCAGTACGTCCGACATTCGAAGCCCCCCTAACGTCACTTGTTTCCGAAAAACGGCTCCAGCGTCTGGCCGGGATTCGGTTTCGTCATCAGCGAAACCATGATGAACAGGATCAGGCTCGCACCGACACCCAGTTCGACGGAGTCGATCCCGTACAGATCGAAGTAGTGTTCCTGGAACCAGAGCGTCCACACCAGGCAGGCCAGGAAGCCCCCGATCATCGAGGCGACCGCGCCCTTCGCCGTCCCCCGCCGCCAGTTGAGACCGATGACGATGGGGACGAAGAAGAAGGAGGCGATGAACTTCGCCTGTTCCAGAACGATGCCCTGGACATCCCCCAGCTTCTGCAGCGCGAAGAAGAGGGGGATGATCGCGAGGACGACGATCGCCACCCGGTTCGCGTTCACGAGGTGCTTCTGGCTCGCGTCGGGCCGGATGAACTTCCCGTACAGATCGTGCGCGACACCCGCGCCGGTCACGAGGAGGATCGAGTTCACGGTCGACATGATCGCCGACAGCATGGCGACCAGCAGCAGCGCGCCGACGACGGGAGGCAGCACGTGGAGCGCCATCGTCGCCGTCGCCTGGTCCTGGGAGGGGAGGTTCGGGAACAGTACCCGCATGAGCATGCCGATCGACATGATGCTGGTCGCGATCACGACCTGGAAGCCGATCGCCACGAAGATGGCCTTCCGCACCGTGCGCTCATCCCGCATCGAGTAGAAGCGGGTGAGTTCGTATGGCGCCGCCGCGATCGAGAGTCCGAACGCGATCGCGAACGCGAGGAGTTCCCGCGGTGAGTAGTACCAGCCCACGAGACGGTCATCGAGCGTGTCCAGGAAGTCGAGCGACCGCTCGACCGCCGCGACGGGGCTGCCGCCGCCGACCTGGTTGAGGAGGACGGGGACGGCCACGATGAGCGCCGAGACCATGATCAGCGTCTGCAGGAAATCGATGTAGGAACTGGACCGGACCCCGCCGAGGAGCGTGTAGAGCGCGGTCGATGCCACGATGATGAGCATCGCGGTGAGCGGGCGGATGCCGAACACCACTTCCGCGATCTCGCCGCCCGCCTGGAACTGCGCCACGAGGTAGATCGTGTAGGCCACGACGATGAGGACGCCGGCGAGCGCTCCGGCCTTCGGGCTGCCGTAGCGGGCGGAGATGTAGTCGGGGACGGTGAGCGCGCCGAGCCGCCGCAGTTTCGGGGCGACGAAGAAGGCGCACACGAGCCACCCCGTCCAGAGGCCGAGCCAGGGGAAGACCCAGGAGACGCCGGCCAGGTAGTGGCGGCCGGCGGTGCCCACGAAGGTGCCGGCGGAGATCTGCGTGGCGGCGAGGACGGCGCCGCCGACGATGGGGCCGATCGAGCGGCCGGCGGCGAGGAAGTCGACTTCGGTCTCGGTCTGGAAGTAGCTCCAGATCGCGATGCCCATGATGATGGCCACGTAGACGCCGAGGACGACGAAAAAGACGTCGCTCATGTCGGCGCGCCGGGTGGTTCGGGCCCCTCGGGTTCCGCGGTCTCGCCGAGCGCGGAGGGCGCGGAGGGCGAGTCGCCGCGTCGGGAGCGCTGTGCGACGACCTCCGCCCAGCGGCGGTCCAACTCGTCGTCGGCGCGGATGGTCCTCCGGAAGAGAAGGATCACGGTGAGGCCGAGGGCGAAGAAGCCCGCCGCGATCAGGATGATCGTCACCGGGCGGCTCCAGCGCCGTGGCGGCGGACTCGCGCGTTGCGCCACGTCCAGATCGCGCCGGTCAGCAGCAGGGCGAGGACCGCGAAGTCGGCGATGCGCGCGAACGAGAGCGCGCCCCCGCGGGACAGCCGCAACAGCCCCGGCACGCTCGACAGGGTGGCCGTCACGACGTCATCGCCGGTGCGGACGAAGCGCGGCAGGCTGGTCGACAGGTCCAGCGCATCGAGTACGTCCGGATCTCCCTCCAGCCGAATCAGCCACGGCGCCGTGACCTCCTGTACGACGGTCTCCTCGGCCTCGCGGCCGGCGACGAAGAGGGGGATCCGGTCCAGCCGTCCGCGCACCGGATTCCGCACGGTGTAGGACACGACGACCGGCGCGTCGGAGACCACGTCGATGCGGTACGCGCCGTCGACCGGGGTCAGCGCGGCATCGACGTCGGGCGGAGGCCCGCCGTCCGGCGCCGCCTCCGTCAGCGACAGGGTCTGGTGCTCGATCCGAATCGCGAATGCCCGCACCGCGCCGCTATCCGGCGGGAGGCCCTGCCGAACGTGGGCGGCGCCATCGGCATCCAGCCGGACGAATACCGTGTCCGTCGTCTGCGCCGCCGCCGACGCCGCCACGGACAGGCCCGCCAGCGCCGGTGCCGCCACCAGCGCCAGTGCCGCCGCCGCAGCCGCGCGCGCCGATCCTCCCCTCGTGCCTCGCACCCGCGTCAGCCCGCCGGCGCCGAAGCCGTCAACCGGGCGAGCACGCGCCGCACCGCCCGGGCCGCCTCGTGGAAGCCGTTCGCCACGTGGTTCGCCTCCCGACGCACTTCGTTCACGAGGAAGGGCAGCGCGTCGGAGCCGGATGCCGCGAGGCTCGACAATTCGGCCACCCTCGCCAGCCGCGGGATCGGTATCCGCGGCAGGGCCGGATCGTGGTCGAACGGCCCTCCCTCCGCGTAGCCGATCGGCACCAGGATGCGGGACAACTCGAGGAACAACTCGTTCACGGCCCCGGCCGCCGCCCCACCCGGTCGTCCCTCGCCGATGGCGGCGTACAGGTCGTCCAGCGCGGCGCCCAGCGCTGCGAGTTCTGCCCGGACCGCGCCGAGGTCCAGCAGATCCCCGGCCGCCTCCACGTAGTCCTCGACGAACCCCGTCAGCTCCGAGACGGTCTCGCGGAAGTCGTACGGGAGGATCCGCGCGTTGAGCACGCGCGCGATCGAGGCGACGTAAACGCCCAGGTCGCGCTCGAGGTTCTCCCGCTCGGCGACGGCCATGACATCGTCTTCGGTGTGCCACGCGATATTGCCCCCGCACCCGCCGGTGGGATAGAAGCCGAGCGCCGCGCGCTCCTCCGCCGGGATGTTCGAGAGCAGCATGTAGAACGAGGTGAGACCGATCTGATTGAAGGAATAGTCACCGGCCCGCAGCGGCCGCAGCCGCTTCGCCGTCTTCCCCGTGACGTCGGCGATCGCGCGGGCACACAGCGGCCCCGCCTCGGCCATCCACATCACGTCGTCGTACTCCGTCGCGTGCCAGCAGCCCGGCGAGTCGATGTTGATCGCGCCCACGCAGCGCTTACGCAGTTCCAGCGCGTGCGTGTCGGCATACCAGGTCGAGCCGCCGTAGCGCCCGGTCGAGTGCGCCGGCCACCACGCGATACGCAGCGAGCGCTTCAACCGCCCCGCCTCGGCGTGAAAGATGCGCGCCAGTTCGAGCAGCGTCGCGTCCCCCACCGCGTTGTCGCCGATCCCGATGTCCCACGAGTCGTAGTGCCCGTGCACGAGCATGAACTCGTCCGACGCGCCGGCGATGTGCGCCACGGGCAGCTTGCACGGATACCAGCCCTCCTCCAGACGGACCTCCAGCCGGACGGTTTCGCCCACGGCCTCCTTCAGCCGCTCTCCATCGGGGTTGTTGACCGCGACCACGGGCGTCCCGGGCTTCGTGGCGAGGTTCCGGGTCGTCGGCGTGCCCCATATCGACGTGCAGATCCCCCAGTGGATCTTCTGCCCGGGGTTGATGAAGACCTGTCCCACCGCTCCCGCCGCCTCGAAAGCGGAGACCATGCCCGGCATCGCGAATCCCTCGCTGAGCACGATCTTGCCGGCCACGTCGGGCAGGTCGTCGCCGAGCCGTTTCGCGAACAGGTCTCGCTGCCCCGTCGCGGCCGCGGCCGGGACGAAGACGAGTTCCCCTTCGAGCCCGCCACCCTGCGTCGGTACCGCGAAGGACGGCGGCTTGGCCCGTATCGACCCGCCGCTCCACTCCACCGAGGATTCGCGGGGAAGCGAGAGGTAGAGATCGGGCTCGTGCATCTCGAAGGGCACGCCCAGCCGACTCAGTTCGGCGGCGATGTACTCCGCGGCGATGTGCTCCTCCTCGCTCCCCGACTCTCGTACCAGGGTCGAGAAGCGCTCGAGCAGGGACCACCCCGCGTCGAAGGAAACGGCCCGCAGGAGGTCGGTCTCGAGGGCGTCGGGGCCCGTGGCGAGCCCTGCCGACGTCGTGTTGTCGTTCAATGGTCGCTATCTCCGGGGAAGGACGGTGAGGGTGGCCTCGATGGTGTGAGGCTCCACCGTGGTGAGTGTGGCGAGGACGCGGTAGACACCGGCCGGCAGCCCGGCCTCGATTGTCGCGGTCCAGTTCAGCGAGGCGCCGGGTTCGAGCGTTTCGCGCCCCAGTACCTGGGCGAAGAACCTGCCCTCCGCCCAGCGCCAGACGACGGCCCCATCCTCCGAGATCACCTCGAAGTCGTAGCGCTGGCCGTCCGGGAAATCGAGGATGAGTGCGGCCTGGCCTTCGTTGACACCGGCCAGTTCGAGGACGATGGGCGTGGCGGCCCTCGGCGACTCGTCGCCGGTCGAGAGCGACAGTCGCAACTCATGTCCGGACTCTCCATCCCCATCCGCGGGTCCCGCCGCCGATCCGGCAGCGCATGCGAAGGAGGCCAGCAGTGGCAGCAGCACTGCCGAGGCCGCCGCGCGCACCGACGTGTTCACCCGGGGGCTCACACCGGCAACTCGTAGTGGTCGGTGCCGTCGAGCGCCCAGCCCAGCTCTTCGTACAGCCTCTTCGCGGGGGCGTTGTGGGACTCCGTCTCGAGGATGAGGCCCTTGGCCCCGGTCTCGACGGCGAGGGCCCGCGCCCGGTCCATGAGGGCGCGCGCGACCCCGGACCGGCGCGCGTCCGGCGCGACGAAGAGGTCGTTGAGGATCCAGAGCCGCTTCATCGACACGGACGAGAAGGACGGGAAGAGTTGCACGAACCCCAGCGGCCAGCCGTCCGCCGTCTCGGCCACGAACACGCGCGACTCACCCGCCGCCAGACGCTCCGCCAGGAACCGGCGGGCACCCTCCAGGTCCGCCGGCTGGCGGTAGAACTGGCGGTACCCGTCGAACAGCGGCGCGAGGCGGTCCACATCCTCGAGTCCCGCTTCCCTGACGACCACGGTCACCTCGGACGCGTCGGACTCGGGGTCCGGGTCGGGCGCCTCGTCAGTCGGCGACGCTCACCCCCTCGTACGTCTGGATCCCGTCCGCGTTCGCCACCGTCATGCGGGGCGGCGTGTCGCGGAAGGGCATCCACGCGCAGCCATGGTCCCCGTCCTTGTTGATCGCGACGAACTTCTCGGACGGGATGAAGTCCGGCGCCACGTTCCGGTACTTGTGGCGGATCATCGCCACGGCGTCCTCACACGCCTGCTGCGGCGTGCGGCCCGCACCCATCCGCGAGACGATGTAGTATCCGGCGCACGACTTGATCACGTCTTCGCCCCGCCCGGTGACGGCGGCGGCGCCGATGTCGTTGTCGACGTAAAGGCCGGCGCCGATGATCGGCGAGTCGCCCACGCGGCCCGGAACTTTCCACGCCAGGCCGCTCGTCGTCGTGATGCCGGAGACGTTCCCCTGCGCGTCGACGGCGAGCACGTTCGTCGTCCCGTAGCGGTGGATGAGGGCCTCGGCCAGCACGTAGTCCCGGTCCGGGCCGTCGCGGCCGGGCAGGTTGAGCAGTTCCGCCCATTCTTCCGCTTCGCGCCTCGCGGCATCCTCGCCGAACCCGGCGCGGGCGAGCCCGCCACCGCCGGATCCCCCGCCCGGGCGCCTCAGGTGGTCCGGGGGACCCCAGTCGTCTGTGTCGGACATCCGCTCGCGCCAGCGGAGCCAGACCTCGCGGGATTTCGGCGTCATCAGGTCCTGAACCTTGAAGCCGAAACCGACCGCGAAGCGCTGCGCGTACTCGCCGATCAGCATGACGTGATCCGTGCGCTCCATGACGAGCCGGGCCACCGAGGCGGGAGTGCGGATCCCCTCGATGCCGGCCACGGAACCGGCGTTGTACGTGGCCCCGTCCATGACGGACGCGTCGAGCTGCACGACCCCGTCCGCGTTCGGGAGGCCGCCCCAGCCGACCCCGGTCCCGTCGGGGTCGAGTTCCACGATGTTCGCGCCGCGCTCGACGGCGTCCATCGCCGCGCCGCCGGCCGACAGGACCTGCCACGACGCCGTGGCCGCGCGTCGGCCCGTGTCGTTCGTGTGGCTGGTAATCATCACCGGCGTCTGCGCGCGTCCGCTCGACGCCAGCGCCGGCCGCCCCTCGCGGACCGAAGCGCGCGCGGGAACGGCCCCCGCGACCGCCGCCGCGGCGCCAAGGCTCAGACCCCGACCGATGAAACCACGACGATTCATCTCGGACATCTCATCCCCCGTTCCTGGTGTAAAATCTTCCCTGCCCCAAACTGGCGCGACATCGGCATCTCCCGCCAGCGTTCGGGCGAAGGCCGCGCCGGCGTGCGCGCAACCGTTCGGGGACTTCAGCGTGTCGACCCCTCAGACGACCGTTCGATTGGCTTGAGGAGGCCGCATGAACCGCCGCGCCACAGCGGGGCTGCTGTCCTGCATTCTGGCCGGCGCCGCGACCGCGTGCGAGGCGGATTCACCGCCCGCATCGGGACCGTCCGTCCACGACAGTGCCGGGATCCGAATCGTCGAATACGAGACGGCGCCGGAGCCCGCCAGCCCCTTCGCCTTCTCGTCGCCGCCGCTCTACAGGTACGGCGCCGGACTCGAAGACTACGCCTTTCAGAGCATCTGGAGGGGTGTGCTGCTCTCGGACGGCAGCGCCGCCGTGGCCGACGCGTTCAACCGGGAAATCGTCCTGCTCGAATCGGACGGGACCTTCCGGGGACTTCTCGCGGGTCCCGGAGACGGACCCGGCGAAATCGACATGATCGTCGGACTCCTGCCCGCCGGGGGCGACACCCTGCTCATCGAGGATCTCGGACATGCCCGCCTTACGCTGTTCGCCGGCGGCGCAGCGGTCCGCGAAGTGGATACGCGCTTCCTGAACCGGAGTCTGAGGGTGGAGGGCCTGAACGCCGAAGGGCAGGCGCTGATGACGAGCGGGAGTTACCGGCGCGGCTTCCGGGAGCCGTGGCTTCAGGGGCACATGGTCCGCTTCGACATGGACGCCGGTGTGCTCGACACGGTCGCGGCATACGACTGGGTTCCGTCATCGCCGGAAGATGGACCGAGGAATCCCTTCATGCCGGGCGGGGTGGTGACTGTCTCGCGGGGAAGGTTCGTGTACCTGCGGGACGACACGCCCGAGATCGTGTGGCGCAACTCCAACGGGACGATCCACCAGATCGTGCGGTGGCGCCGGGCACCAGCCTACCCCGCCGAAGAGGACTGGCGGGCGTTCACCACCTCGCTGAGGACCCAACTCCGCAGGGTGAACCCGCAGATCCAGTCCGAGACGGAGTTCGAAGAGATGGTGGCGCGCGTCTTCGCCGACTACGAACTGGTACCGGACGAGCCTCTTCCCCTGGTCAGCCAGCTCTTCGGCGACCGGGAAGGCCGCGTCTGGCTCGGGCGCTGGACCGCCGATGCCGCACTCAACGGCGTAACCCACTATTCGATTCTCGCGGACGACGGGCGCTGGCTCGGCGAAGTCCAGGTGCCGGAGCGGGTACGGATTCTCGACGTTGCGGGAGGCCGCGCACTCGGCGTGTTCAGGGACGAACTGGGCGTCGAGAGCGTGGTCCTCTACGAACTGCTTTCCGCTGAGCCGGAGGACGACGCGTAGGCCCGGCAGCTCGCGGCTACGGGCCGCTGGGGCCCCGGGAGAGCGGTTTCCCGTCGAGTCCGGCGTCGGGGTCGAACTCCATGCCGAGGTGATCGAGCGCCGTGACCGGTACATCGACGATGTAGGTGGGGCCGGATCCCGCCGCAGGCCAGCTTTGCGTCGCCACGCCGCTGGCTAGGATGAAGATCGTCATCTCTTCCGGCGAGTCCCCGCCGTGGCCGCCGTCTTCGCGCCGGCCGTGGTCCGTGCTGATGAGCACGAGCCAGTCTTCCTCCCCGTACGTGGGCCGGGCTCGGAGCGCCTCCATCAGCCAGCCGACGTGGCGATCCGAGAGGGCAATCGCCTCGCGGTACTCGGCGCCGATCGATCCGTGCCGGTGACTCGTCTCATCCGGATTGCCCAGGTATACGAAGGCTGCATCGGGATCTGCCGCCGCAAGATGTTCCGCCGCGCGCGCCGCGACGACGCTGTCCGCCTCCGCCCACCCGAGGTCGTACCCGTCCACGGCGAACAGCGTGTCGACCGCGCCGGAGAGTACCGGGCCACCGCCTTCGAGTGATGCGAGCGGCATCCAGTCGAGGGCCGCGAACGTGCCGAGGGTCGGACGATCCTGCTCGATGCGCGCGAGAAAACCCGGATACTCCCGGTATCGCCGCCCCTCGAAACCGTTATCCAGCACACCGTGTTTCTCCGGCCACACGCCGGTGAGGATCGAAGACCAGGCCGGGCCGCTCACCGATGGGGTCGTCGTGCGCGCGTCCGGGGTGTACCATCCGCTCGCGGCGAGGGAGTCCATCGCCGGGGTCGGCACCTCCGCGAGCACATCCGGGCGGACGCCGTCGATACCGATGAGCAGAACCTTTGGAGATCTCCCGGCCGGGACCGTTTCGGCCCGCGGCCCGCAGGCGCCCGCGGCGAGCAGGCCCGCGAGCGTCACCGCAATCGTGGCGGCGGCGCGGAGCGTCGGGGGGTGGGTTCGAGGCGCCATGCTCCCATGGTCGCCCCGGCTCCGGACCTTCTGCAACCCGCGAACGTGCATTCCGCTGGCGCGCCGGACGGCCATCATGAAGATTGGAGCACCATGAAACGAGCCACCCGTCGTGTCGTCCCGTTCCTTGTGCTGCTGCTCGCGGGCTGTTCCACCGCGCCCGTCTCCTTCCAGGGCGTCGCCCCGCCCGGACTGGAGACCGCTTATCGTTGCGCGGTCGCCCAACTGAACCTCATGGATTACACGATCGAGGACGGCAACCTCGAGGCCGGCTTCGTCCGGGGCCGCAGGCAGACGTCCGGCGCCGTGCAGGAACTCTTCACCGGAGCCGCCGAGCACGATGTCCTCACGGCGAGCGTGTTCGACAATCCCGCCACGGGGAACACCCACATTCGCGTCGTCGCCTCGCGGGTCGCGGACCATGACATCGGCTTCGTCAGCGGGCTCGACGACGAGGAGGAGCAGGGCGAGAATCAGCTCGGACCCTCGGACTCCGGAAGAGCGGACGCGCAGCGCCTCCTCACCAACTGCGGCGTCGTCGCCGTGACCGGGCAATCTTCGCCTCAGTAATCCGGCTCGCCGGACCCGCCACGCTCGCTGTCTGCGTCTCCATGCTGACCGCGCCGTCGGTCCGCGCCCAGTCCGAGATGTTCCTTCGGCTGGCGCCCGAGGCCGGCTGGCTCTCCGCGGAACACTCCAAGCGCGTGACGGCGGGCGGCGGGTCGAGCGAGAGCGCCACGGCGGCCTCGGGTCCGACCTTCGCGATCAACCCCTCCATCGGGCTCCGCACGCGGGTCCTCGGGGGACTGCTCGCGGGCCTGGAATTCGAGGGAGTGCTTGCCGGCCGGGGAAAGATCGAGGGGACGATCGAACCCACGCCGAACGGCGAACCGCACGATGTGTGGCCCGGCGAGTGGGACCTCCACGACCGGTTCGGAGTCGGGGTCAACGTACTCCTCGGACTCGGTGCCGGGGGCAACTCGACGCAGGGCTATGTGTTCGGCGGGATCCGTCGGATGTGGAGCGAATTCGCGACGAGCGGCGTCAACCCGGAGAACGGAGAACGGGGAGAGCGGCGAGAGCAGCGCGCCCGCCTGCCGGCGACGATCGGGCTCGGGTTGCTGCTCGACAGGGGTTGGCTGGTCGATGTGCGCCTCGGCTACTCGCGCTCGGTGACCGAGTGGACGCGGGAGATTCCCGATGTCCTGCTCGACTACGGCTATTCGGCCAGCGCGGTGACGCTCTCCGCGGGGATCGGCCCGCCCCGCTGATTCTGGCGGTTTCTCGGCTGCACGTCCTACGTTGGAAAGTCGAATTGGACCATCACGAGTCTCGGGAAGCAGAGGCGGTCATGCCAAGCGTCATTTCCACGCAACTCCGGCCGCGCCGGTTCCGCCTCAGCGTTGTCTCGGTCGCGGTTCTCATTTGCCTTGGGGGCACCCCCGGCCTCGCCGCGCAGCAATCCGGCGATCCGCCCCTTCCCGAGATCGAACTGATCGCGGACGATAGCGGGATCAGGCTGCAGGTGGACGGCGACGACTTCATGGTCCTCGGCATTAACTGGGACTACTTTCCGCGCGGAACGACCTACAACTACAACTTCTGGACCGAGTCCGACGACCTGATCAAGGCGGCGCTCGACCGGGAGATGGGCCTCGCCCGGGCCATGGGCGTGAATGCGATCCGGGCCTACGTCGGGATCACGCCGCAGTGGGTCGAGTACATCTGGAAGAACTACGGGATCTACACGGTTCTCAACCACGCCCTCGGCCGCTACGGTGTCACCGTGAACGGGGTGTTCGACGCGAACACCAACTACGCGGACCCCGAGTCGCGCGCGGTCGTCCTCGCCGAGGTCGAGGACATGGTGCGAGAATTCAAGGACACGCCGGGTGTGCTCATGTGGCTGCTCGGCAACGAGAACAACTACGGTCTCTTCTGGAGTTCGGCGGAGACCGAGGACATGCCCGAGGGCGAGCGCGACACCGGCCGCGCCCGCTACCTGTATTCGCTGGTCGGGGACGCGACGGAACTCATCAAGGAGATGGACCCCACGCGCCCAGTCGCCTACGCGAACGGGGACCTGCAGTACATCGACCTCATCGCCGAAGAGGCGGGTAACCTCGACGTGCTCGGCTCCAACGTGTACCGCGGCCGGTCCTTCAACGACTTCTTCGAGGAGGTGGACGAGAAGCTCGGGATGGCCGTGCTGTTCACCGAGTTCGGGGCCGACGTCTGGAACGCGCGCACGATGCGCGAGGACCAGCTCATGCAGACCCGTTATCTCCTCGACCAGTGGCAGGAGATCTACGCGGAATCCGCGGGCAAGGGAGGCGTGGGCAATTCCATCGGCGGGATGACCTTCCAGTGGACGGACGGCTGGTGGAAGTTCGGGCAGGAGGACAACCTCGACGTTCAGGACATCAACGCCTCCTGGGCCAACAGCGCGTATCCGGACGACTACGTGCCCGGCCGGAACAACATGAACGAGGAATGGTGGGGCATCGTCGCCAAGGGGCCGACCGACAACCAGGGCCTCTACGAACTGTTCCCCCGCGCCGCGTTCTATGCCCTCCGCGACGCGTACGAACTCGACCCCTACGGTCCGGGGACGACGATGGAGACGATCGCACGGCATTTCTCCGCGATCATGCCCGAAACGGCCGAACTGCAGGCGCGAGGTGACCGCGCGGCGTTCACCTCCTCGATCCTCGATCGCTTCCAGGTGAGCACCCTGCGGGCCGAGTTCGAGACATTCAGCACGGGCGGGACGGTCATCAGTACGCCGGAGGACGCGCCGACCGTCTCGCGCGGGCGGCCGTCGTTCCGCGGCTTCGATCAGATGCAATCATTTTACGGCGGTATCAAGGCGAGGCCGGCGGGGGGCATCGAGGGCGAAGTCATCGTCAACGTCCTCGGCGCGGTCCCCAACAATCCGGTCGACGAGATCTTCTACGAGAACCGTGGCCGTCCGCGCCGAGTGGAGGCCGACGGCGAGCAGTTCGTCCTCGGCGACCTCGAGCGTTTGAAGATCTACCAGGCCAACATCTCGTGGGACGATTCATGGTTCCGTCTGAACGGCTTCTATCGTACCGGACATTATCACTGGGGGTACGAGGGCGATTTCTTCGGACTGTACCGCGAAGCCAACTATGGCCCGAATATCGACATCTATAATGGCATGGCGCCGCTTGGGGTGGAGATCGACGGCAAGCGGCTGTTCAACGGCCTCTCCGTGGCCTTCGGGCCGGAGCTGTGGTGGGGCGCGAATCCCACCGTACTCGGCAAGCTGACGAAGAGCGTGGGGCCGTTCCAGACTACGTTCGTCTACCAGGAAGACCTCGCGGAACAGGGGGCCGTGGCAAGTTCGTTCGCGGTCCCGCTGCCGCCGACGCGCAAAGCCACCGTGCACCTGGCCGCCACGCGCGGCGACGCGGTGTTCGAGGTGGGCGGTATCTGGTCCGGCTCCACCAAGGAGGGTGAAGAGTTCCAGATCGTGCGCGGCGAGCCCGGCAGCTACGAGGTGCTCGGGGACCGGATCGAGGCGAAGGACGCGTTCGGCGCCAAGGCGAAGCTCACCCTCACCAAGGGCCGGTGGAACTGGTACGTGCAGGGTGCGGCCATGGGCCTGGTTGCCGAAGGTGGCCCCACCGCAACGCAGACCTTCACCGGCTGGTGGCTCCGCGACAGCGGGATGGGGAACCAGTACAACGTTCTCACCGGCGTGGCGCTGAATGCGGGCAACTGGCAGATCGCACCCAATTTCCTCTGGCAGAAGCCGGTCGTGGGCCCGATTCCGGCCGGCGCGCCCGCGCCCGCGCGTCCGCGCAACGTCGTCGACGACCCGTTCGCCGTCCGCGGCTGGAGCCGGGAAACGAAGGCGATGGAGTTCCTCCTCACGTACGACCCCACGCCCGCGACCTGGATGCATTCGTGGGACAGCGACATTCGCGAGGACGCTTCGTTCGCGACAACCATCGGGTTCACCTACAAGAGTTTCGGGACCACGCAGGACGCCGGGATCGGGATCCTGGCCGACGGACGGTCCATCTTCGCCTTCCCCGGCGCTCCGCCGGCGCGCGACGTGTGGGAGTTGAAGGCCCGCCTCGTCTCGAAGAGTTCGGGCGGCTCCGGGTTCATCGCGAACGTCTATACGGGCACCGGCGAACCCAATGGCGACAGCCCGCGCCTGATCCGCCGGCACGGCGTGGATCTGCGCGTGATCCGCGGACCTCTCAAGCTGGAGACCTTCGCCCGGGTGAACGACTGGGGACCGTACGACTACCACCGCGACTTCAACCACACCTTCCCGTTCCAGTTGATGGGCGATCTGTCGTACTCGCTGGGTCGGCCGGGGTGGTTCGATATGCCGGGCACGCGGTTCGGGGTTCGCGCCACATGGCGTTCGCTGGACATGAACTCGCCGCGGTACTGCCCCGCCCCGACCATCGACGCCAACGGTTTCGCGATGTGCGAGCCGGGGCGCTCCGGCGACAGCGGGAGCGAGTGGGAGCTCCGGACGTACGTCCACATCGCGATGTGACGGCGGCGAGGTTTCTGCGACGTACATGAAGCCATCACCCAGGATGGCGGGCCTGCTCTCCCGGCTGAGCCTCCACCGCAAGGCGGCGCAGATGGTGCAGGCCGAGAGGCTGCACATCACGCCGGAACAGGTGCGGGACTTCGGCGTGGGTTCGGTGCTCAGCGGAGGCGGCTCGTTCCCCGGCCGGAACCGCCCGGCCGACTGGGTGGCGATGAACGACGCCTACTGGGCGGCCTCCGCGGAAGGCTCGGACGGGCAGCCCGGGATCCCCCTCCTGTACGCGGTAGACGCCATCCACGGGCACAACAATGTGCTCGGCGCCACCGTCTTCCCACACAATATCGGGCTCGGCGCGGCCCACGACCCGGCACTCGTGGAACGCGTCGCCCGCGTGACCGCCCGCGAGGTACTGGCGACCGGGCTGGACTGGAACCTGGCGCCCACGCTGGCCGTCGCCGGTGACTGCCGCTGGGGCCGAACCTACGAGAGCTTCGCCGAAGTACCGGATCTGGTCGCCGAATACGCTCCCCGGATCGTACGGGGTCTGCAGGCAGGTCTCGGCGCCGGCGGAGTCCTCGCTTGTCCGAAGCACTGGGTCGGCGACGGCGGCACGATGGACGGCGTGGATCAGGGGGAGACCCTGGCGGAGGAGGCGGAGCTGCGGAGAACGCACGTGTCTCCATATGGTCCGGCGCTGGAGGTCGGCGCACTCGCGGTCATGGTCTCGCTCAGCAGCTGGAACGGGACTCTCTGTCATGAGCACCGGTATCTCATCACGGAGGTGCTCAAGGGCGAGCTGGGCTTCTCCGGGCTCGTCGTGTCGGACTGGAACGGCATCTTCGCCATCTCGGACGATTTTGGCGAGGCCGTCGCGAGGTCGGTCAACGCGGGGATCGACCTCTTCATGGTTCCGGCGCAATGGCAGCGCTTCATCTCGGAAGTCGTGAGACAGGTGAAGGCCGGAAACGTCGAGGAAGCGCGCATCGATGATGCGGTGGGGCGGATCCTCGCCGTGAAGGAGGCCTGCGGGCTCTTCGACCAGCCGCGTCCAGCCGCCCGCAAGTGGTCGAACCACGCCAGCTTCGGGTCAGCGGACCACCGCAACGTGGCGAGGGAGGCCGTACGAAAGTCGCTGGTGTTGCTGAAGAATGAAGGGAATGTCCTTCCGCTCGACCGTGACGCGCGGATACTCGTCGCGGGGCGCATCGCGCATGACCGGGGGGCGCTGTGTGGGGGCTTCACAGTCGAATGGCAGGGCGTACGGGGGAACGACCGGATCGAGGGGGGCGCATCCGTGTGGGAGGGCATCAGGCAGATCGCACCGCGCGCGCACCTGTTCGGCGAGAGCGATGGGGCGGAGGACGACGGACATCTTGAAGCGGCCATCGTCGTGATTGGGGAGAAGCCTTACGCCGAGGGCATGGGCGACATCCGAGACTGGACTGGAAGCCCTCCGGAGACTCCGAGCGTGGACGAGGCCCAGGCCCCCGCACCGGGGCCCGGCCTTCTCCGCCCCTACGGCGACACCCTGCGGCTGTCGCGGCTGCACCCCGAGGATCTCGCCACCATTCGTTCGCTGAGAGCGCGAGATCTCCCGGTCGTGGCCGTGCTGGTCTCCGGGCGGCCGCTGGTCGTCACGGAGGAACTGGAGGCGGCGGACGCGTTCGTGGCCGCATGGCTGCCGGGCTCCGAGGGGGCCGGCGTCGCCCAGGTGTTGTTCGGCGACCACGACTTTCGGGGCCGGCTCGCACATGCCTGGCCCGCGAACGATGTCGCCCGGGGAGAGCCCGCCGAGCCGCTGTTCCCCGTGGGCTACGGACTAAGGACGGACTTCGAGTTCAGTGCACGGCTGGGAAAAGAAACGGGCTAGGCGGTGGCTTCCGCGCCGCCACCTCTCCGCTGCTCCAGTTCGGCCCGCACCTTCAGAGCCGTCGTCTCAGTGATCGGGTACTTGTAGATCGCGAGGATCGCGATCGCGGATGCGACGAGAGGGACGACAGCGTCGTAGACGCGTAGCAAGGTGATGGTCCGCGCGGCCTGGTTGGCGCCGAGGTCGATGTCGAGTCCCGTCGAGGCGAGCAGGAAGCCTCCCGCGCCCAGCGCGATGCTCTGCCCCACCTTTACGACCCACCAGTACACCGATCCGAACATCCCCTCGCGCCGCTCGCCCGTGCTTAGTTCATCGAGGTCCACCACGTCCGCGATCATGGATCCCATCAGCGTGAACAAGCCGCCCAGCCCGAAGGCCAGGAAGGGAGCCGGAAGCAGGGCGAGCATCGGATACTCGGGGTGGTAGCAGAACCACTTCAGCGCATAGCCGAACATCGAGATCCCGGTGGAGACGAAGAAGGCGTTCCGCTTACCGATCTTCGTGCCCAGCCAGGTCACGATCGCGATCACCGCGAATCCGCCTGCGATGCCGAGCGTGCCGACGAGTCCGGCGAGCGACGCCCCATCCGCGACGTTGCCGCCGGACACGTAATACACGAACACCCAGAACTGGAACGCCGAAATCATGATGAAGCTGTTGAAGATCAGGAAAGTCGCGATGCAAAGCAGAAGGAAGGGGCCGGTCCTGACCGTCTGCCAGAGGCCTCCGAAGAACTCGCCCACGGCCTCCCGGCCGCTACTCTGCTCCTGGTCTCCAGCCGCCCCGGGCACTCGTTCGCGGAGGAAAATCGCCGGCAGCACTCCGAGCAGGATTACCGTGACGCAGATGGCGAGCGCCAGGAACCTCGCTCCGGCCATCTGGTTCCGGAACCACGCCGGATTCGTCATCACGACGAGGAACCAGGGCGCCATGACGAAGGCGACGTTGCCGACGAAGTTCTGCACGCCCATCAGCCGTGTGCGCTCGTGGAAGTCGGGCGTAAGTTCGTACCCCAGCGCGACCCAGGGCGTGGCGAAGATGGTGTAGGCGAGGAAGAAGATCAGCGAGCCGACCAGGAAGTACCAGAAATAGTACGCCTGGCTCCGGCCCTCGCCCGTGGTCTCCGGGGTCCAGATGTCCATGTGTACGTGCGTCATCGCGCTCGCGTCCACGGGCTGCTCGCCGAAGTCGATGCCGGCGAACCTGAGGTTCGTGTAGTGCTTGACGTCGTCGCCGGCGGCCCGGGCGTCCGCCACATCGGCCTCGTCCCAGTCGGCGGACCAGAAATCCACCCCAACGTCGTCATACGCGTCGCTGAAGAACGAAATCACATCCTCTGCCGGGACCGCGGGCAGCCGCGCTGGCGCGTCGGGCGCCGCCAAGCCCTCCCGGTCCTCCCCCGACGTCGCGATCCTCGTCGTGTCGTCCGTCCGGTAGAGATACACGTTGTCGACGTACACTTCGGTGAGGTCGCCCGAAATCAGGATCTGGGACAGGTGCTCGCGCGTGGTGAGTTCGTCGAAGTCGGAGAGCGGCACGTCGATGCCGACCCAGGCACCGGTGACGAGCGTCGGGGGAAGGATCGTGACCTCGTCCTCGACATCGTCCATGACTTCAACGGTCACGATGTCGCGCAGCGACTCCCCGATGGCCTCGAATATGCTGACCGGCTCGCCGGTGACGCCGCCGCTGTACACCCCGTCCGCGCCGTAGTCCACCAACTTCAGCCGGAACTGCGTGGGCGCAGGCATCTGCCACAGGAGCGCGAAGATGACCCCCGAGGCGATGGCCCCGACGAAAAGGAACGGTCGGCGCCGGCCCCAGCGGGAACGCGACCGGTCGGAGATGAAACCGACGAGTGGGTCGGTGATCGCATCGAAGAACCTCGGCAGCATGCCGAGCAGGCCCACGAGCCGGAAATCCATGCCGAGGGCCAGCGTGAGTACGACGGTCATGCCGCCGATGCCCTGTGCGAGCAGGTTGTTTACGAAGCCGCCGACCCCGTAGGCGATCTTGTGCGGGAAGGAGATCCGGTCTTCAGGGGCCGTGCGGTGGGTCACGAGTCGTCGATACCGTACACTCGCACCCAATCGACAAGCATCGTCTGCGGGAAGGCCGTGCTCTCACCCGGCGGGCCGACGAAACCGCCACCCACCGCGACGTTGAGGATGACGAAAAAAGGATGATCGTACGCCCACCGCCCGGGCACTTCGTCACGCCCGATCGACTGGTAGCGCTCTCCGTCCACGAACCACTCGATCCGGTCTTCAGTCCACTCGACGGCGAAGGTGTGAAAACCCGTGTCGAAGCGGTCGTTGTTCAGCGTGTACCGCGCCGTCACGGCGTTGCCGGCCGAGTAGCCCGGCCCGTGCAGGCTGCCGTGCACGATGGACGGTTCCTGACCGCGGAATTCCATGACGTCGATCTCGCCGCACTCCGGCCAGCCGACCGCGTCGATGTCGGCGCCCAACAGCCAGAAGGCGGGCCAGATGCCCCGCCCGGAGGGGAGGTCGATTCGGGCCTCGAAGCGTCCGTATGCCTGCTCGAACAGCCCCTGGGTCTTGATCCGGCCGGAGGTGAACTGGCTGCCGCTGAACGCCTCGCGGCGCGCCGTGATGGCCAGGTTCCCGTTTCCGTCGAGCGAGACGTTCTCGGGACGGTCCGTGTCGAACTCCAGTTGCCGGTTCCCCCAGTCGGTGCCGATGTCGAACGTCCAGCGCGACGGATCCGGCAGCTGGCCGGCCGGCCCATCGAATTCGTCCTCCCAGATCAGCTGCGCCCGACTCGGGGCCGTGGGTTCACCCTCGCCGCCGCACGCCGCCGCGATGATGACGAGAGCCGCCAGGGGGCCCATTAGAGAACAGACCTTCACGATCAGTCGGAACCGCGGCGGCGCGTGCCCGCCGTTCACTGGTCGCGTCGTAAGTAGACGTTATCGATCCAGAACGTGCCGAGATCGCCCGAAAAGATGAGCTGCGCCAGATGGCCCGTCTCCGCGAGACCGGAGAAGTCCGACAGGGAGACGTCGTAGCTGAGCCAGACTCCGGAAGCGAGGGACGGATCCGAGGCCGCCGTCAGCGACAATTCGTGCTCGCTGTCATCGCCCCCGCCGTCGTGCACGCCGTTTGCGCCGAAGTCAACGAGCTTCACCCTGAACGCCGCCGGATCGGCGGTCTCGTCCGCGGTCCAGAGGTCGATGTGAAAGTGGGTCATTTCCGAGGCGTCGACCGTCGCCGAGGTGAACTCCACGCCGACGAAAACGACGTTGGAGTACATTTTCGCCGCGTTCCCGTCGATCTCGACATCCGCGACGTCTCCCTGGTCCCAGTCCGCAGACCAGGTATCCACCGTCACGTCTTCGTACGCGTCGCTGAACAGCGAAATCACGTCGGCCGCGGCCGCAGCCGGTGTCGGCGCGGCTATTGGCGGCTCGGTCGGCGCCGGTGCGCTCTCCCCGTAGAAGTAGACGTTGTCGACGAACAACGTGTTCGGGTCGCCGGAGATGATGAACTGCGCCAAGCTCGTCCTGCCCGCGAGCCCTGACAGTTCCTCGAACGCAAGGTCGTAGCTCAGCCACATCCCGGTCGCGAGCGCCGGGGTCGAGGCCGCCGTGAGCGAGACCTCGTGCTCGCTGTCGTCTCCCCCGCCGTCGTGGACCCCGTTCGGACCGAAGTCGACCAGCTTCAGCCGCAGCGCGGCCGGCTCCGCCGTCGGGTCGGGCGTCCACGCATCCACGTGGAAGTGCGTCATTCCCGAGGCATCGACCGGCGCCGACGTGAACGTCACGCCGGCAAAGACCAGATTGGTGTATTTCTTCATGTTGTCGCCCGCAACCTGGACGTCCTCCACGTCGGCCTGGTCCCACTCCGCCGACCAGGTCTCTACGGCCACATCCTCGTACGCGTCGCTGAACAGCGAGATCACGTCTCCGGCATCCTGCTCCGGCGTGGGCGCCGGTTCCGATGGCTCCATCGGCGCCGGTGGGGGAGGAGGCGGCGGAGGTGGCATCCCCTCACCCCAGAAGTAGATGTTGTCAAGATAGACCGTATTCGGGTCGCCCGAGATGATGAGCTGCGCCAGGCTGGATGTGGCCGCGAGGCCCGCGAAGTCCGTCAGCGGCACGTCGAAACTCACCCACGTTCGGGAGGCCAGACCCGATTCCGCAGTCAGGGCGATTTCGTGCTCGCTGTCGTCGTCCCCGCCGAAGGCGCCATTGGGGCCGAAGTCTACGAGCTTCACCCGGAAAGCTGCCGGCGGAGCCGTTTCATCGCCGGTCCACAAATCGAAGTGTAAGTGGCTCATCGCCGAGGCATCGATCGGCGCGGAGATGAATTCGATTCCCGCGAAGTTGAGATTCGAATACTTCTTGACGTTGTCGCCCGCGAACTGGACGTCCTCGGCATCGGCCTGGTCCCATTCGGCCGACCAGGTGTCCACGGTGACGTCGTCGTACGCGTCGCTGAAGAGTGAGATCACGTTCTCGGCGGACCGCGTCGGAGCGGGAGGTCCGCCGTCGGGCGACGCCGCCACGGTGACCGTGACCGCACCGTCCGCCTGCGCGCCACCGAGGGAGGCGGTGACCGTCGCCGTGCCCAACCCGACGAACGTCATCTGGCCATCGGCGTCGACCGTGACGACGCCCGGATCCGAGGAACCGAAGCTGAAGTAGGCCGGACTCGCCTTCATGACCCGGTCGAATCCGCCCACGTCGTACGTGACCTGCGTCCCCATCACCCGGGCCGTGCCCCCGGGTTCGCCCGCGACCGTCGCGGTCGCGATGGCGGGACGCGGATTCGCGATCGTACGCACATCCTCGAACTGGACTTCGTCGAACCAGATCTCGTTGCCCTGGTTGTTCTCCGCCCCTTCGGCGAGGAAGAACAGGCCACCTTCGCTACTCAGTTTCGAGGGGTCCGGAATGGGAAGAATGACCTTGCTCCATGTCGTCGACACGGTCACATCCCCCGCTTCGGCGGGGAATCTCGAGTTGCCGCTGTTGTCGTTTCCGAAGCCCACGGTGTTTAGCGTGGCCGCCTGCCTCGCCCGGGTCCAGAAAGTGAGCGCCGTGAAGCCGGAGAGGTCGCGGGGCGGCCTGCCGACGAATACGCCGCCCGCGTAGCTGCCGGCGGGATCGTTCGGCAGCGGAATCGTGAACTTCAGGCTCGGCGTTCCGGCGCGTCCGCCGGTCTCATCGATGTCGAGCGCATCGACCTTGGAGCCGCCGAAGGCCTGGTACTCAAGGCCCGGGGAGAAGCCGTCCATGTAGACTTCCCCATTGCTGGGAGGAGGTGCGGGACCCAGCGAGTCGAGGTCCCTCTCCGAACAACCCGAAAGGACCAGTCCACAAGCTAACGCGACAGGGGCACTGAACGTTGGCGGACAAGGTCTCCTGGGCACCGTGGATCCCCCTTCGGTATTGATCGCGTGGCTTACCGCGTGAGGGAACACCGATCCCCGGCGGGGGGAGGAAGCTAACCACGCGGCGCCAGAGACCGCCAGAGAACCGCGTGCCTCGACGGGGGACCCTGCGCATGCCAAAGTCCTCCTTCCGAGGAGGGTTGCGACCTCTCCACCGTCTCAGTTTCCGGCGTTGAGCAGGTCCAGCGCCACCACGCGAGCCTCATCCCTCGTCTCGACGATATGCTCCTCGGGCACGCCCGACAGGATGTCGAGCGCGCGCAGCGTCTTGTCTACGGCTCCGGAGACCGACAGGACGATGACCTCGGTGTCTTCGCTCTCCCCCACGTCCAAAAGCTGCCGAATGAGCATGGCGGCGCTGTCATCCACATAAGTGGCGGCGGAGAAGTCGAAGATGACGATCTCGTGGTCCTTGATGTCCTTCCCAATGACGCCGACCAGCTTGTGGGACGACGCGACGGTGAAGGCGCCCCGCAGCTGCACCAGGCCCACCCTGGCGGAGTATTCGCCCATCGCGTCCGCGCCCTCGAGTCCGGCGAAGAACGTGCGGTCGAGCAGCGGGACGGAAAGGACGTTGTCGAGTTCAAGGCCCTCCAGCTGCCGTGCGTGAGCCATCCCCGCGACGATGAGACCGATCGCGACCGCGGTCACGAGGTCGACGAACACGGTCAGGCCGAGCGTCAGCACCATGACGAAGAGCTGGTCGCGGCGGAGGCGGTGGATGCGGACCAGAAGGGGCCAGTCGATGATGTCCCACCCGACCTTGATCAGGATGCCGGCCAGCACGGCGTGCGGAATGGGTTCCAGAAACGGCCCCAGGCCCAGCAGAACCCCCAGCAGGAAGATGGCGCGCAGGGCGCCGGACATCCGCGTGAGACCGCCGGCGCGGATGTTGACGACCGTCCCCATCGTCGCGCCCGCGCCCGGCAACCCTCCGAACAGGCCGGAGACGACGTTGCCGATGCCCTGGCCGACGAGTTCGCGGTTCGAGTCGTGCTGCGTGCCGGTCAGCGAGTCGGCCACGAGCGACGTGAGAAGACTGTCGACCGAACCGAGGAGGGCCAGGATGAGCGCCGCATGAAAGGCCTGGGCCAGAAAACCGAAGGACGGCAGACCGAATTGGATCTCCGGCAGGCTGGTCGGGATGGCGCCGATGACGGGGACGTCGGTCAGCCAAAACAGGCCAAGCGCCGTTCCGACGATGAGGGCGACGAGCGGACCCGGCAGCAGGCGTGACCACCGCCGAGGCCAGCAGATGCCGGCCGTGAGCGTGACCGCGCCGATGGCCAACGCGCTCGCGTTCATGTTGGCCACGACCGCCGGCAGCGCCCGCATGGCGCCGATGGGACCGCCCTCCGCCGGAGCGGCGCCGAGGAACGGCAGCGTCTGGATGAGCATGACGATGACGCCGATCCCGGACATGAACCCCGAGATGACGGCGTGCGGCGTGTAGACGACGAAGCGCCCGGCCTTCAAGAGACCCAGCGCAATCTGGATCAGCCCCGCCAGCACCACCACGGTGAAGGCCTCGCTCAGCGTCGACGCATGCGTGGTCACTACGACCGCCATGGCGACGGTCATTGAAGGGGTGGGACCGGACATTTGGAACCGGTTGCCGCCGAAGACGGCCGCGAAGAAGCCGACGGCGATCGCGCCGTAGAGCCCGGCGACCGCGCCGAGGCCCGACGCGACGCCGAAGGCGAGCGACACCGGGAGCGCCACCACCGCCGACGTGGCGCCTCCGAAAAGATCGCCGCGGAGCACCCGCAGATCGTATTTCACGAGCGGCCCGTTTCGGGCATCCGGCACCTCCTCTCGGGTGCCCTACTCTGGACGGATCTGCGACCTCTGGCAACTGTTGGAAGATGAGTACGCCGCGCGAACGATGGGGTAGCCCGCTGGGCTTCATTCTCGCCACCACCGGGTTCTCGGTGGGGCTCGGGAACATCTGGAGATTCCCGTACCTGGCCGGCGAGAACGGGGGAGGCGCCTTTCTCCTCATCTACGTCCTGCTCGCGTTGCTGATCGGGATTCCGCTGTTCACCGCCGAGATCAGCCTCGGACGCCGCGCGCAGGCGACGCCGCTGGCCGGGATGCGAAAGCTCGCGGGACGAAGCCCGTTCCGGGCGATCGGCTGGCTCGGCATGGGTGCCGCGTTCCTCATCATGTCCTACTACCAGCTCATCATGGGCTGGATCGCGGCCTACTTCGTCCGTGCCTTCCGGGGGGGTTACGATACCGGAAGCGTACAGGCTGCGGCGGAGTCGTTCGCGGCCTTCACCGCGCGCCCGGGAGAGGTGCTCGCCTACACGATCCCCGTGATGCTGCTGGCGGGACTCATCATCACCCGAGGGTTGCGGCGGGGGATCGAGCGCGCGGCGCGATTCCTGATGCCCGTCCTCTTCTTTTTCCTCATCGGACTCGGGATCGTCTCGCTCCGGTTCGACGGGGCGTGGGAGGGCGTCCGCTGGTATCTCGCGCCCGACTTCTCGGCCATCGGTCCGGAGACGTGGCTCGCGGCGCTCGGACAGGCCTTCTATTCCATCGGGGTCGGGATGATGGGCGCGTTCGTGTTCGGGAGCTTTCTGCATCCGCGCCACAGCGACATCCCCGGGAGCGCCGCCGCGATCGTGGCCTGCGACACGCTCGCCGCCGTCCTCGCGGGGTTCGTCATGTTCCCCGCCCTCTTCGCCTTCGGCATGGAGCCCGACCAGGGGGCGGGCCTGCTCTTCATCACGATGGCGGGTCTCTTCGGCCGCCTGCCGGCGGGCGAGGTGGCCGCGGCGTTCTTCTTCTTCTTCGTGTTCATCGCGGGACTCACCTCATGTCTCGCGCTGCTCGAAGCCCTCACGTCGAGCGCCATGGACTCGCTGGGCTGGAGCCGCCGTCGATCGCTCTGGACCGTGCTCGGCGTCATCCTCCTCTCGGGAGTCCCGCTCGCGCTCGGCGGCGGGCCCTGGGCCGCGATACAGCTTGGAGGCCGCGGTCTGTTCGAACTCGCCGACTATGTGTCCGGGAACATCTTCCTCACGGTCGGCGGGCTCGCGATCTCCCTCTATGTGGCCTTCGTCTGGGGCTTCGAACGGTACCGGGCGGAGACGAACCAGGGGGCGGGGCGCTTCAGGGTCACCGCGGCGTGGGGTCCGGTCATGCGCTTCATCGTGCCGGCCGCCGTGGGGCTCGTCGTGCTCGCCGGACTCGGTCTCCTGGGCTAAGCGGCCCGCGGACCGATGCCCGCGCCAGGCCGCTGACCCGCGGCTGGAGGCGCTCACTACGGTTGGAGGCGGGTGATCTTCCAGCTTCCGTCGTGGGGTGTGTGGCGCGGCGTGTATTCGAGACGGTCGTGCAGCCGGTTCGCCCGGCCCTGCCAAAACTCGATCCGGTCGGGAACGAGGACGTATCCGCCCCAGAAGTCGGGCAGGGGCACGTCTCTCCCCTCGAACCGGGCCTCCGCCTCCGCCACCTGCGCTTCGAGCCCGGCGCGGTCGGCGATCGGACGGCTCTGCGCGGAAGCCCATGCACCGATCCGGCTCCCCCGGTCGCGCGTCGCGAAGTACGCCGCCGAGTCCTCCGCGGAGAGGCGCTCGACACGCCCTTCAATGCGCACCTGCCGCTCCAGCACCGACCAGTGGAAACAGAGCGAAGCCTGCGGATTGTCGTCCAGTTCCGTGGCCTTGCGACTGCCGTAGTTGGTGTAGAAACGGAAGCCGCCGGGCCCGAATCCCTTCAGGAGGACCATCCGCACCGAGGGCCGCCCGTCGCCGGTCGCCGTGGCGAGCGCCATCGACTCCGGCAGCAGCAGCCCTGACGCCTCGGCATCCCGGAACCAGTCGTTGAAGAGATCGTAGGGGTCCTCCGCCGCCTCAAGGACCGGCAGACCCTGCGTCACTCCCCTGGTGAGCGTGCGGATCGCCCGCAGGTGGGTGCGCAGATCGTCGAATTTGCTCACTCGGCTGGCCTTCGGTACGGGGAATTCGGGTGCCCACAGTGTCCGTGGCGCGACCCGAACGGTCAACCCGGATCGCGGATCGGCACGGTCACGCGAGGTTCGAGGCCGGCGACATCACGTGAAGCGCGCGGGATCGAAGGGCGCGAGATCGAGTTCCGAGCGTCCATCGAGGACGAGTTGGGCGAGCGCGTGGCCGGTCGACGGGGCCAGCGTGACGCCGAGCATCTGGTGGCCCGTGGCCACGCACACGTTGGGGAGACCGGGCAACCAGCCGATGGCGGGGAGGCCGTCCGGCGTCACCGGCCGCATGCCCACCCAATCGACGCGCTCGGACCCATCGAGCGCGCCGGGCAGGTAGCGGCGCGCGGCCCGCTCCAGGATGGCGACGCGGCGCGGGTCGAGGCGCAGGTTGATGCCGGAGAACTCCATGGTCCCGATCGTGCGCACGGCCCCTCGAAATGGCGTGAAGCCGATCCTGGCCGGCGTCACGTGCAAAGGCTGTGAGAGCTGGACCCGCGCGTTCCTGACGGTGATGCTGTAGCCCTTCCCCGCCTGCACGGGAAGCCTCCGACCCAGGGTCGCCACCAGGGCGGCCGTCTCGGCCCCCGCGGCGAGCACGACGACATCCGCGCCGATCTCCTCCGCCCTCCCGACGTCCGCCCCCCCGGTTCCGGGGTTCCGGGCGACCATGGCCCGGACCCGACGGCCGACCCGCGTGAAGCCGACGACACGCACTCCCGTCCTGATCTCGGCGCCGCGGGCCTCCAGGCTCGCGGCAAGCCCGGCACAGAGCGACTCGGGGCGCACGTGCGTGTCCCCGCGCATCCGCAAGCCGATCAAATTCCCGCCCAGGTCCGGCTCCGCCTCCCTGAGAGCCTCGCGGTCGAGCATGTCGACCGGCCCGACCCGCTCCTCGCCCAGCCGGGCGAGCAATTCCGCGGCCTGCCCGCGTTCGCCCTCGTCGTCGTAGGCGAGAATGGTCCCGCTCTCGGCGTGTTCGAACTCCACGCCGTCATCCGCGAGTCCGCGGTACAACCGGTCCGTCGCCGCGTTCAGGGCCGCGAGCGCGGCAACCCCCGCCCCGTAGCTCCCGGCATTACAGTGACGACGAAAGGCCCACAGCCAGCCCATGAGCCCGGGCATGGCCGACGGCTTGATGTAGAGCGGGCTGTCGGAGCGGAGCATCCAGCGCAGCGAGGTGAGCGTCAGCCCCGGCGCCGGCAGCGGGCGGGAGATCGACGGACAGACCCAACCGCCGTTTCCCTTCGAGCACCCGCCGCCGACCTCGCCTCGCTCGAGGAGGACGACCTCGGCTCCGCGACGTTCAAGATAGTGGGCGGCACACAGCCCGATGATACCGCCACCGACCACCGCGACTCTCACGCACGCGCCGCCGGTTGCGGGGCGTCGGTGGAGCGCGCCCGCCGTGGCCGCATGTCGATCACGCCCCCGCGACGGTCCATCTCGAAGTCGCAGCACTCCAGGAGCCGCCGCTTCAGCAGCGCCCGCGCCCGCTGCACCCGCGACTTCATCCCCGACGTGCCGAGTCCGAGTCGGCGCGCGGCTTCCACCTGCGTGAGTCCGCCAAAGGTGGTGAGCATCAACGCCTCCGAGTACTTCGGAGGTAGTTCGCGGGCGAATGGAAGCAGACACGCTTCCAGGTCCCTCCGCACGGCTTCGTGATCCTCCGAGTCCGGGGTCCGCTCACGTCCGCCGGCCTCCTGTCCCACCCGGGTCAGTGTTCGCGATTCGACGGCCCGGCGCCGGTAGTGATCGGTGATGACGTTCGTGGCGACGCGATAGGCCCAGGCGAGCGGATCCCGCGCTCGCGCGAGGTCGCCCTGGCGCTCGAGCAGGCGAACGAGGATGTCGCCCGTGACATCATCCGCCCAGGCAGGGTCCACGCGCCCGGCAACGTAGCGCCCCAGGCGACTCTGGAAGTCGGACCACGCGGGCACGGCGTGTGCGGCGCCTGACTCAACCGGCACAGCAGGTCTCGGTGGCGGCATCGGTGGCGGCATCGGTTTCGCACCCGGCGTCGGGCGGGCACGATGCGGCCAGCGCCTCCTCGTCCGGTGCGTCGTCCGTGACCACGTACCATTCCCACCGGAGACCCTGCGGCTCGTGAGACCACACCTTCGTCTGGGCCGCGTGACAGCACACCGCCTCTTCCTCCACCGCCGTCAGGATGTCCGCCGCCTCCAGCCTCGCCCCGGCGCTCCGCACCGATGCATCGTCGAACACCTCCACACCCAGGTGGTTGATGCGCTCCGACGCGTCCGGGTTCTCGAACAGGACGAGTTTCAGGGGCGGCTCGTCGATCGCGAAGTTGGCGTAGCCGGGACGGCGCTTGTGCGGGGTCGCGCCGAAGAACTTCGCGTAGTAGTCCACCGCCTCGTCGATATCTCTGACGTTGAGGGCGAGTTGCAGTCGCATGGTTCGCTTCTCCCGGTTTCGTGGCTCGTTGTCGTCCTCTACTTCGTCTTCTCATCCCGTGAGACGAACGAGACGGCGAAAGGACGCAACAGGTCGAAGTCTCGCCTCCACCTCCCGCCGCCGCCAGCCACGGTCACCGGCCGTCGCCGCCGGTCTCTCACCGTTGCCCGCGCGGGCCCCGCCGGCCCACCTTCCGTGCGCCAGTCGAGACCGTCGCCGCAACGGTCTTTCGTGTGAATCCGCGACCAGGAAGAAGCATGGGTACTCCCCGAACTCCGTTTTCCCTCGCGCTCCTCGCCGGAACGCTTGCCGGAACGCTCGTGACTCCGCTGGCGGGGCAGGATCCCGCCGTGGACGCGGCGATCGACGGCGTGCTCGACCGGATCGTCGAGATGCGCCACCGGATCCACCAGTTCCCCGAACTCGGCAACCGCGAGTTCGAGACCGCGGCCATGGTCGCGGCCCATCTGCGTGAACTGGGCTTCGACGAAGTCATCGAGGGGGTCGCGCACACCGGAGTCATCGGGATCCTGAAAGGCGGCCTGCCCGGCGACGTGGTCGCGGTTCGGGCGGACATGGACGCGCTCCCCGTCACCGAGAACACCGGGTATTCCTTCGCCTCCACGGTCCGCACCGAGTACGGCGGCCAGGAAGTCGGCGTGATGCACGCGTGCGGCCACGACGTGCATACCGCCGTGCAGCTCGGCGTGGCCTCGGTCCTCGCCTCGATGCGCGACCGGATCCCCGGCACGATCAAGTTCATCTTCCAGCCAGCCGAAGAAGGACCACCCCCGGGCGAGGAAGGCGGCGCCGAACTCATGGTCCGGGAAGGCGCGCTGGAAGGCGTCGTCCCCTCCGCCATTTTCGGACTCCACACCTTCTCTTCGATGGACGTCGGGACGCTCGGCTATACGCCCGGCCCCGCGCTGGCGGCGGTCGATCACTTCAAGATCCGGATCGTCGGCAGGCAGGCGCACGGAGCCCAGCCTCACACGAGCATCGATCCCGTCGTGATGGCCTCGCAGGCCGTGACCGCCTTCCAGACCATCCGGTCGCGCAACCTCTCTCCGCTCGAGCCCAGCGTGATCACGGTCGGCGTCATGCGGGGCGGCGAGCGCTTCAACATCATCCCTCAGGAAATGTGGCTCGAGGGCACGGTCCGGACCTACAACCCCGACGTGCGGGACGCCGTCGAACGGCGCATGGACGAGATTCTCGACGGGATCACGCGGGCCGGCGGCGGCAGCTACGTCCTCGACTACGACCGGGGCACGCCGGCGACGATCAACGACCGCGCGCTGACCGCACAGATGGCCCCGACGCTGGCGAAGATCGTGGGCGACGAAAACCTCCTCGTCATCGAACCCACGATGGGCGGCGAGGATTTCGCCTACTTCGCGAACGAGGTGCCCGGCTTCTTCTACCGGCTGGGTTCCGTGAATCCCGAGCTGGGCTCCGGGGGCCACCACACGCCGGACTTCCGCGCGGACGACGCCTCGATTTCGATCGGGATGCGCGCGATGTCGAACCTGCTGCTCGACTACCTGAAGTCGCGGCGCCCATCCACGGACTGAGGCTCGGCGACGCGGGAGGCCGGGGAGCGGCGGATCGTTACGGCTGGACGAACACGTCGCGCCACGCGATGCGCGTGACGAGTTCGAGTTCCACGGCCTCGTCGACGCCCCGAGGCCGCAGCAGGACCGGCTCGCCGAGCGGGACGCCGCAGATCGTGAACCGGCCGCGCTCGTCGGACGCGCCCCCGGCGTACTCCGACTGTTCGGACGTGACGGCGTTTCGCGGCGTGCCCTGAAGCCGCTGCACCCGCCACACGGCCTCGACGTCGATATTCGGCAGCGGTAGCCCCGTGTCGGCATCGCGCGCGAACCCGACCACGGCGCCCGTACTCCCATAAGGTGACGACCGGGGACAGACGCGCGCGAAGAGAGCGTCGGCGGACGGCGTCCACAGTTCCAGCGGGTCGCTGGTTCGATCCTCGATGACCACGCGGGTCTCGTTGAGCCGCACTCCCGCGGCCTGAAGCTTCGGGTGATCCACGCCCAACGCGTAGACGCCATCCGGCAGTCCCGCCACCTCGAAGCCTCCGGCTTCATCCGTGACCGCGCTGAACGGGACGTCCGCGGCTTGCGGCCGGGGCAGGAAGGCCGCCGCGTCGTCCCAGTCCCGGACGACGATCTCCGCGCCCGCGAGCGGCTCGCCGCTCACGCTGTCTCGAAGCACGCCCGTGACCGCACCCTCGCCCACCTCGAACGAGACGCCGCCCGCGAAGGCGTCCGTCACCGTGCCGCCCGCCTGGCGGTACGCCACGAGTACCGGATCCAGACGGCCGGACAGACCTGCCCTGAAGCGCGAGCTCCGGCTCCCGATCGGGAACCGCACCCACCAGTCGCGGACATAGAAGGGGCCGTCCGGCAGGCGGTCGAACGTGAGATCCGCGCCGATGTGCCGACGCTGCGCGTTTCGCGGCATCGGGACGTTGCGGTACCGGATCTGCACGCGGCGCAGTTCCGCGCTCTCCTCGGCGAGCCAGAGCGTGCCCTCGATGTCGATCACGTCGCGCCCTCGCCGCGGGCGGAACGTGATCCCGAGCATCGCTTCGTCGTCGACTTCGGCGCGCTCCAAGCCGAAACACTGGGTGTCCCGGAACTCCGGCGACAGCAGCACCGTCGCGTCCGGCGCGTAGAAGATGGCCGAGTCCGCCTCCACGAGCGCGTAGCCCGACGTCGTGAGCTGGCGGGCCGGCAGGCTCCGGAACGGGGGCAGTCGAACGTGCCGCCGCGTGCGGCTCTCCACCTCCAGCGTCGTGAGATGGCGCGGATCGAGCGTGCGTTGGTACTCCCGGAGGGTAAACGTGAGCTCACCCCGGCCCTCGGCCCACACCGCGGTTTCGAGCGCCTTGCGCGCCTCCTCCCAAACCGTGGCGAGGGCGGCCCCTTCGCTCGGATCGTCCAGGCAGGATCCGCTGACTTCGACGCGCAGGTCGCCGAGCCGGACGGGTTCCGGCGGGACTTCCACCGTAATCGTGAGCGACTGCCCGGCCGTCACGTCGTAGGGCTCCGTGACCCAGTTGGCGTATCCGATTCGCTCCACCCGAATCCGGTACCGGCCCGGGCCGGGCGCCCTGAGGGAGAAGATCCCGTCGGCCGCCGTAAAATCGGCCTCGATGGCCTCGCCCTCGCTGTTCAGCAGGCTGATGAAGCCGCCCGCGATGGGTCGGCCGCCGCCGGTCTCCCGCACGGTGCCGCTGATCGTCTGGGCCGCGGCGGGCGCTGCGGTCCACAGCCAGGAGGCCGGCACGACGAGCAGGGCGGCGGCGAGCCAGACCCCGGACGGCCGGATTCCCGCGAAGAAGCGATAACTCATGCCAAAATGTCGCGAGGCGCCGCCATCGGCGCCAACCCGGGCCGCCGGAGGCCCGCGATCAGTCGGCGAGACGCAGCGCCATCAGCGTGTTGGGAGCCTGGATCACGACGTGCTGCCTGCCTTCGTGCATGTACGTCATCATCCCGTACCGCGGCTGCGCCGGAAGCTCGACCTGCCCCAGCCGCTCGCCCGTCGCCTTGTTCACGGCGAACAGGTAGGAGGTCCCGTCGCCGCCCTCCCCCGTGTACATGAGCAGGGTGCTCGTGACGATCTGCGCCGCCTGCCGTCCCGTGCCCGTGTTCGGGATATCCATGCCCTGCAGCGCGTCATGCTCGAGCACGCTGTTCGGCGTGTCGCCCACCGGAATCCACCACAGGTGCTCGCCCGTGTTCATGTCGATCGCCGTGATCCGGCTGTACGGCGGCTTGAACAGCGGAAGACCCTGCACCCGGCGGACCCCCGCGAACCCCCCGACCGCGAACTTCGTGATCGTCGTCCCCGTCTGCGCCGGCTCCCGCGCGTCGCGCTCCTCACCCGGCACCATGATCCGCGACCCGCACCCCTTCTGCGACGTCACGTACAGGATCCCCGTCTCCGGATCCGCCGCCGGCGTCCCGTCGATGTTCGTCCCTCCGACATCTCCCGGACACCACATCGACGCCACCTTGCCGAGGTCGTTGTCGCGGTGCAGCGGCGGCGTGAACAGCGGACCGATCACGTAGTCATCGAGCGCTTCGATCGCGGCTTCCCGCAGCTCCGGCGTGAAATCGATCAGGTCGTCGTGCGTCAGCCCCTGCATGTCGTACGGCGCCGGCCTGGTCGGGAACGGCTGCGTCGGCGAGAGCGCCTCGCCCGGCATGAGCCCCTCCGGCACCGGCCGCTCCTCGATCGGCCAGACCGGCTCGCCCGTCTCCCGGTTGAAGGTGTACGCGAAGGCCTGCTTCGTGACCTGCACGACCGCCGGAACGTCCTCGCCATCCACCGTCACGTCCATCAGCACGGGGATCTGCGGCGTGTCGTAGTTCCAGATGTCGTGGTGCACGAGCTGATAGTGCCAAACCCGTTCTCCCGTCTGCACATCGAGCGCGATCAGGCTCGTCGAGAACAGGTTGTCTCCCGGCCGGAAGCCGCCCCAGAAGTCCATCGTGGCCCCGTTGGTCGGGATGTAGACGATGCCCCGCTCCTCGTCCGCCGAGAGCGGCGCCCACGACGAGATGTCGCCCGTCCATTCCCACGCGTCGTTCTCCCACGTCTCGTGGCCGAACTCACCCGGTCCCGGGAGGACGTTGAACTTCCACATGAAGTCGCCCGTGCGGGCGTCGTAGCCGAGGATGTCGCCCGGCACGTTTTCGCGCCGCGACTGGTTGTAGCCCTGCTCGGCGGAGTTCCCGATCACGATGACCCCGTTGACGACGATCGGGGGGGACGAACTCGTGATGTAGCCGGTCTCGAGCGGAATGCCGTGGTACGGGTCGAACTCGTGCCCGAGTCCCGCGAGCAGGTCGACAACCCCCGACTCCGGGAAGCCCGGGACGCCGACGGGCCCGCCGAAGCCCTCCACGTGCTCGCCCGTGTCGGCCCACAGCGCGTGCAGGAAGAAGGCGGGACTCGCCATGTAGACGACCGCGCGACCGTCGATCTCGCCGTACGCGACGCCCTTCCCGTGGTTCTTCCGCATCGAGTACTCCCAGCGGAAGGTCTCGGGCTCGACGTACTCCCAGACCTTCTCCCCGGTGCCCGCGTCGATGGCATAGGTGTGCCGCTTCTCGCCCGCCACCGAGATCAGCATCCCGTCCACGTAGATCGGCGTGGCGCGCGCGTTCACGGCCGGGTAGTCCGATCCCTCCCAGACCCAGGCCACCTCGAGGTTCTCGAAGTTCTCCGGGTCGATCTGGTCGAGGGACGAGTAGCGCTGCCCCATGTCGTTGCCGGCAATGTGTTTCCAGTCGGCGTTGTCCGCCTCGCGGCCGCCGCCTTCCGCGCAGCCTGCAACGGCGAAGCCGAGCACGAGCAGGAGGGGGAAACGGCGGAACACGGACGGCGGCGCGGGGGCTGTGGCGCGTGCTGTTCTCATCGAGACCTCGGTTCACGGTAGACAGTCGACGCGGCCGCATACGGGCAGCGGGACACGGGTCGTGAACCTGAGCCGCACCCGATCCGGCGGTCAAGCGCAATAAGAGACAAGCCCTCCCCGGGAATCGCTCCGGGGAGGGCTTGCGGGACTCCTGCGAACGGCCGAGCCCTGTCGGCCGTCGCCGGGCCGGTGCTTACCGCACGCGCACCGGCAGCGGTTCGGTTACGAAGTCCGCATGTCCCGTATCGACCGCGCCGTGCACCAGACTGAACGTAATCTCGGTTTCGCCGGTCGCCACGCCGCGCAGGATTCCGCCGTACCCGCCGGGCGTGTCCTGCCGGAACTCCGCTACGGACGCATCCGCGGTCTCCACCCGCAGATTGAAGTCGTCGTCCAGTTCCACCGCGTCCCCCTCTTCGTCCACGAACTGCACGGAAATGGGCGCCGTTTGCTCGCCGGCCCCAACCTCCAGCTGTCCGGTCCACTCTCCATCGTGCCCATCGTACGACGCGACGGTCTGGCCGCTGACCGTGAGAGTCACGCCCTCCACCTCTCCGGCGTGCTCGTCGTGATCGTCATCAGGTTCCATGGCGCTGTCGCCGCAGGCGGAAAGAACGAGCAGTCCCGCGGTCAGCAGGGCGAATGGCAGTTTCGGCTGAAAATGTCTCATTTTTTTTCCTTGTTTGTCTTGATGTCCAGGTCGCTCCCGTTACCGAGCACTTCCGCGTGCGGCTCCGGATGGCTCGCTCTAGAAGACGACGCGATATGCCACGCTGATGGACCTGCCCGCTTCGGGCATGATCTCCTTCACGCGCGACAAGTGATTTCTGTATACGGCGTTGCCAAGGTTCTCCCCCCGCAGCGTGATCACGTTCAGCCGCCCCATGAACGTGATCCGTACTCCGGCGGCGAGATCCAAAACAGCATATCCATCCGTTGCGGTCTCGAACGGTCCCGTCCGGTCCTGGCGGGCCGCAACCCGGGTTTCGGCTTCGACGAACCAGTCGCGAGGCGCGTAGCCAACCGCGAAGCGCGCCTGCAGCGGCGGGATCAGGGGAAGCGGTTCGTCCGTCGCCTTGATCCTGCCCTGGACGTACGAAGCCACCGCCTCCACGGTCAGATCCCCGATCGGCGCCCACTCGAGCGCGCTCTCGAATCCGGTGAGCACCGCGTCTTCGCCCTGGAACTGGAAGATCGGCAGCCGCACGCGGCTCAGCTCTCCGGTTTCGAGCGGGAAAACGTAGTCCGCGATGGCGTTGTGGAACCACGTCACCTCGGCGTTCAGCCGGTCGCCGGTGATCCGGACGAACAGGTCGATGCCGGTCCCGCGCTCCGTCTCGAGCGACGGGTTCCCAACCTCGAAGGCGTAGGCGGCCAGATGAGGACCTTCCGAGAACAGTTCGTTGACGCTGGGCGTGCGGAAGGCCCGTGCGACGGAAGCGCCCACCGTGAAGCTCCGCGTGAGCTTTGCCAAAGCCCCCAGGGACCCGGATGCCGCACCGAACGACCTCGCGCGAATGTGGCCGATGTCGGATGAGGGGTCCTCCCGGTCGGGCCGCACGCGTACCCAGTCGTAGCGGAGGCCCGCCTCCAGGCGTATCGGATTCAGATCGACCTCCTCCAGCGCGAATACGGCGAGCGAGGTCTGCGTGGAGTTCGGCGTGAAGAGCGCGCCTCCGAACCCGAAGTCCTCCCAGGAAGCCCGCGTCCCCATCGCCCCCGAAGAAACGGGGCCCCAGCCGCCGTGGCGGGCCAGGATCTCGCCGCTCACCGTCTGGCGCTCGTAGAGCGTGCCCAGAATGTCCGGGGGTTCGATCTCCCTGTGCTCGTACCAGGTGTGCCCCGCGTCGATCTCGATGCTCTCGAAGGCCCCGGGAGGCCGGAGCACACCGCGCAACCTGGCCGCCGTGCGCTGCATCTCGACGCGAACCCCGGCCTCGTGACCTCCCACGAAGCCGCCGGGGATGCCGTAGTCGTTGCCGTAGTAGCGGAAGGTCGCGCCGGCATGGCCCCAGTCGTCCACCCACGATGTTCCGCCGGAAACCTCCCGGATATCCGTGTTCGTGTTCTGCAGGAGTCCGACCGGGGTCGTCAGATCGCCGCTGCTGCGACGCGAGAGTTCAAGCCGAACGGGAATGTGACTCGTCAGGCGCTGCGTGAGATTCAGGCTTCCGCCCACGGCGTTGCTGACGCTCTGTCCCTGAAGAGTGAACGCACCCGTCAGCGCGCCCGTCAGGTGGTGCGGCACCGATGGGGGCACGTCGTCGCGGACGACGTTGATGACGCCCCCCAGGGCGTTGCTTCCGTACAGAATCGCACCCGGTCCGCGGATGACCTCGACGCGGCGCGCCGACGATGCGTCGAGCGCCGTGGCGTGGTCTGGACCGCTCGCAAATTCGTCGCCGACCCGTTCTCCGTCCTCGAGCATCAGGATGCGGTCTCCGCTGAGCCCCCGGATCACCGGGTGCGCCGAGCCCGGCCCCATGCTGCTCACCGCCAGTCCCGGCTCGGAGGCTAGCGTCTCCGCCAGGGTCCCGGCCAGGCGACGCTGAAGCTCCTCCCCAGCGAATACGCTGGTTGGGCGCAACACTTCGTTCGCCGCGCGCGCGACCACGGATCCCGTGACCACGAGGTCCGGCAGGGAGATGGGATTGGCTTCCATCTCCACGACCACGATCTCTTCCGCCGACGCATCCACTTCCAGCGTGACCGTACGGTAGCCCAGGCGTTCGACGCGCACCGTGTAGATGCGCAGGCCCGGCACGGCAAGGTGGAATGTGCCGTCGCCATGCGAGACCGCCCGGCCCCCAGACGCAGCGATGGAGACCACCGCGCCGGCGAGAGGCTCGTCGGAGTCGGCCGCGCGCACGACGCCCTCGATCTCGCCCGCATGCTCAACCTGCGCGGACAAGCCGATGGCACCAATCGCCATTGCCAATACGGCCGTGATGAGACCGGCCAGACGCCTTGTCACCATGGTCAGCCTTTTTCGAGACGCGCCAGTCACCGCTCATGCTCGAGAAGCTCGGCGCCGTCTCGCTGAAGTGCATCAGCGGGTAACGTGTGTTTCGGGAGATTTGCGATCCGCCGCCCATGGGGCGGTCGGGGGGCTTCCGGGACGATCTGCCCGGGAGTGGGTCAGGCTGGAGGAGGGGCTCTTGGACCGCTCCCGCCGGGCGGCATCGGGCGGCGTTGCCAGGCGTTCGCGATCGGGGTGTCGGGGCCGGTTTCGAGTACCAGCTGCAGATTGATCGGAATCAGGAGGGGGAACCCCAGCGACACGGTGCGAGACAACTGGCACAGCAGGTGGCTGTGTCCGGGGTCGCAGTGCTCGCTGTGCTCCCCTTCGACGTGCGCGACGGTGCTCGACGCTCCGGCTTCGAGCACCGCATCCATCGCCGGCAGGACGGCGAAAGCCATCGCCTGAAGGAGGACGATGGCCAAGACGCCGAACCGGCGAAGATCCCGCGGCTGTCGAGGAGAAATGAGCTTCACGGCTATGCCGCCAGAGTGTTTCCGGGTGCCGTCACAGGGCAGTCCGGATCGTTAACTCAAGCTGCGTTCGGGGGCGGAACGAGTCAAGGTAGCCGCGCCCATGCGCCAGTTACGCCCCGCGGCAGAGTGTTTTCCGATGCGGAGATGAGGCTGAACGAGGAGTCGTGAGCCGTGGCCGCGGGGCCGTTGGCGTTCGATTCTCTTCCGGCTAATCCTTGGCGGAGCGAGGGTCGCGCAACGGGGACGCGAGTCGGTGTGCGGACCCGGGACTCAGGCGACCGGCGTGGCGGGGTCGAGAGAGCGGAAGAGGACGCGGCGGGCCTCGCGGACGGCCTTGGCTGCCTGGAGACCGGATGTGGAGGCGGCGAGGCGGTCGAGTTCCTCGAAGGTGACGCCGGGCCGGAGGAAGTCTTCGGCGCCGTCGACGGACTTGAGCCTGTCGTAGGGGGTGGCGACGTCCCGCGACGGTAGCGCTTCTTGATGCGGCCCCGGGATCCCTCGACCTCGGAGGGGAAGAGGCACGGCGGGTGGAAGTTGAGGAAGGGGCGGAGGTGGTCGTGGACTTGCGGACGACGGCTCCGTACTTGGACAAGACTCGCGGCGGGCGCTAGCTTGTTGCGCCGGCAGCTAATCAGGTCAACCATCTCGGATGGCGGTGGTTTCCCATGAACCTCAGCGGTGGTCGTGACGGGCGCGGACACGATCATGATGACCGCCATGCCGACGATCACGACCACGATCATGGGCATGACCACGATCACGCGCACGATCACGGGCATGATCATCACGGGCATGGCCACCATCACCACGGTCACGATCACGACCACCATCACCACCACCACGGGATTTTCGGCGCCCACGATCATTCGGAGGAACTGAGGAACGCCAGCAAGCGCGACCTGACCGTCGCCCTGCTGATCATCGCAAGCTTCATGTTCGTCGAGGTGGTCGGGGGCGTCCTGTCCGGAAGCTTGGCGCTCATCGCCGACGCGGGACACATGCTCACCGATGCGGCCTCGATCGGCCTGGCGCTGTTCGCCGTGCATTTCGCCACGCGCGCCGCCTCGGTGGAGCGCACCTTCGGCTACCATCGGCTGGAGATCCTCGCGGCCCTCATCAACGCCCTCACACTGTGGCTGATCTCGGCCTGGGTGATCTTCGAGGCCTACCACCGCTTTCGCGACATACCCGAGGTCGAGGGCGGCCTGATGCTGATCGTCGGAACGCTCGGGCTCCTCGCCAATCTCGCCGCCGCCTGGGTGCTGCACCGGTCCGCGAAACACAGTGTGAACGTCGAAGGCGCCCTGGCCCACGTGATCGCCGACATTCTGGGCTCGGTGGCGGTCATCGTCTCCGGGGTGCTCGTGTGGGCCTTCGACTGGTACATCTCCGACCCGATCCTCAGCGTCCTCATCGGGATTCTGATCCTGCTCAGCACGTGGCGCCTGCTGGCCAAGGTCGTGCACGTGCTGCTCGAGGGGACGCCGGAACACGTCGACGTGTACAAGCTCTGCCACCAGATCGAGGATATCGACGGAGTCACGGTGATCCACGACGTCCATGTGTGGACGCTCGCGCCGGGTTACGACGCGCTCACGGCCCATGTCCTGGTGGATCCGGAGCACGAGGACGACACAACGAGTCTTCTCGGCAAGATCCGGGAGATCGCCTATAACGAGTTCAACCTGCAGCACGTCACGGTGCAGGTGGAGGCCACTGCCAAGCATTGCAACGAAGACCACCACGTCGATCACCTCATCGCCACCGCGCGGTCGCATTAGCTTTGCCGATGGCGCGGAGGACGATGTAGGAACCGAAGTTCCGGAACCCGAAACCCTGAAGGGGAAATCGAAACCACAAGGAGGAAAGCGATGGGCGAGCACGACCACAGCTGCGAGAGCCACGACAGCAGCCATCAGCACGGAGACGACTGCGGCCACGAAGCCGTGGAGCACGACGGCCATACGGACTATGTGGTCGATGGCCATCTCCACCATGTGCACGGGGACCACTGCGACGACCACGGCCCGGCCGAGGGTCATGGCCACGACTGCGACGGGCACGACAGCGATCACACGCACGGCGACGGATGCGGCCACGAAGCCGTGGAGCACGATGGGCACACGGACTACGTGGTCGCCGGCCACCTGCATCACTCGCACGCCGGGCACTGCGACGATCACGGTCCGGCGTAACGGTCCGTATAATCTGCCCCGGGAACAGCCGCCGGCCTGGCCCGGCGGCTGTTCCCACATTGCCTCCGTCGCGAAACCCGGCACCGAAAGCCCTGACAGATTCTGAATGGGTCCGCTCATAGCTGCGCTGCTGGCGCCGGTCGCCGGAGTCCTACTCTACGTTTGGCTGCACAATCGCCCGAAGACGATCCGTGTCATCGACACCGTCGTTCTCGTGGTCCTCCCCGTGCTGGTCGCCGTGCAGGTTCTCCCGCACGTCTGGATCCATCGCGAGATCGGACCCCTCATCGCTGTCGTGCTGGGAGGCGGCGTCCTCTATCTCATCGAAAAGATCTCCCATTCGGTGGCGCGGCACACGGACAACCTCACCATCCTCCTGGGCGTGTGCTCGATGGTCCTGCACGCGCTGCTGGAGGGCGGCGCGCTGATGCCGGCCACGGCGAGCGCTCCGTTCGCCTTCGCCGTCGTCCTGCATCGGGTCGCCGTCGGGCTGCTGATCTGGTGGCTGCTCGAGCCTCGGCACGGCGTCGCCGTCGCCATCGCGGGAATCGGAGCGATCCTCCTGGCGACGGTGATCGGGTTCGCGGCGGGCACGGGAATACTCCCGGATGAGCACGCCGCGCTTGAAATCTACCAGGCGTTCGTCGCGGGATCGCTGCTTCACGTCGTGTTCCACCAGGGGCGCCACGACCACATTCACGACTGAATACGCCCGGCGCGCTCGCGGGCCGGCTCACCGCCTCGGCGATGTGCGCGACGGCCTTCCTCGCCGCCACCCGCGGAGCGGGTATCCGCAGGAAGCCTCGGGCGGCGAGGCGGTCGAGGTCCTCGAAGGTGACGCCGGGCCGGAGGAAGTCTTCGGCGCCGTCGAGGGACTTGAGCTTGTCGTAGGGGGTGGCGACGACCCGCTGGCGGTAGCGCTTCTTGATGCGGCCCTGTCGACGGAGGATCTCCTTGGTGGCGGGTCCCGAGAGCCGGTCGCAGGCGTCGTCGACCTCGGCCGGGAGGGCGGCGTCCCCGGGCGTGTAACGGCGCTGGAAGGCGTTGGACGGGGCTTCCTGCGGCGGTCGCGGATGTGGCCGGTTCTCCTGTGCCGGGCGATGAGCCGGGTAAGCTGCGCTCTCGAGAGCCCGGTCACCTTGGCCAGATAGGCCTTGACGAGGCCCTTGTCCGGCTTGCGGAGGCGGTGGTGGCGGAGCTTCTCCAGCGACCGTCTCACGAACACGTAGGCCGAGCCCCGGTCGTTGCGGGTGAAACCCACCCGCTCGCCGCCCTCGAGGAAGGCGCGAACCTCATCGAGCGTCCGAATCCGTTCGGTGCGAAGCGTCACGATCATGCCTCCATGATCTCATCGCCCCGCGCTTCAGGCTCACCTCCCGGTGGAAACCCGTTCCTCGTTCAGGCTCATGCCCCGCTGGACAAGACTCGCCATGTACGTTTTTTGCGATTCCCGGTAGGTTCAAACCTCACGGGTCGAGGATCGCCGCTGAGTCCGAAGCGCTGCAGGAAGCGGTCCCCGGGAGAGTACGCGAAGGTCGTAGGCCCGGGGCGCCGAGGACGGAGAGGGACGACGAACCCGGGACCAGCACAAACCCCAACAAGATCCGGTAGTCGCCATGCCGCAGTCTTACCCGGAAGCCTCCGACGCTCAGGATTCGCTCAGCGCGAGCAAGCAGAGCCTCATCGCGGCGCTCGTGCTGATCGTCGGGTACATGCTCGCGGCCGTCATCGGCGGCTATCTCGCCGGCAGCCTGGCCCTTCTCGCCCACGCCGGACACATGCTCGCGGACGCGGTGTCCCTCGCGCTCGCGCTGGGGGCTACCCGTTTCGTGGGCCAGTCGGCCTCGGCGGAACGGACGTACGGTCTGCAGCGCACGGAAATCCTCGCAGCCCTCGTCAATGCGCTGCTGCTCTGGGGCATTTCCATCGCGGTGTTCTTCGAGGCATACCGCCGTTTCTCCGGGGCGTCCGAGGTTCAGGGCGAACTCATGCTCATCGTGGGGGCGGTCGGCCTGGTCGTGAACATTTCGGCCCTCGCGATCCTGCACGGGCCGGCTCAGACGAACACCAACGTCGCCGGCGTGCTGCAGCACATGATGACCGACCTGCTCGGGGCCGTGGCCGTCGTCGTGGCGGGCGTGCTGGTGTGGGCGTTCGGCCAGCACGTTGCCGACTCGGCACTCAGCGTGCTGATCGGCATTGCGATCCTGGCGAGCACCTGGCGCCTGCTGTCGGGGGTCGTGCAGGTGCTTCTGGGGAGCACGCCGGAACACATCGATGTCTACGCCCTCTGCCACCAGATCGAGGAACTCGAGGGCGTGACGACGATTCACGATGTGCATTGCTGGGCCATTTCTCCCGGATACGATGCGCTGACGGCGCACCTCCTGGTGGAGCCCGGTTACGAATCGGATCGGCGGGTCGAACCCCTGCTGGACCGGATCCGGGACATCGCGTACGACGAATTCAACATTCACCACATCACGATTCAGGTTGAGACCAGGGTCGGTCGCTGCATTGAGTCGCATCATGTCGACCACCTGCTGGCCACCGCCCGAAACCCATGATGAACGTGTCGCGGCCCTCTCCGGGTTTACGAATGCTCCTCGGGCTTGGCGCGCTCCTCGCCGTGCCGTGCGCGACCGCCGCTCAGGACATGCCAAGCCGGGAGGCGGTACGCCGGGTCTCGCTGGCGGAGGCTCTCGAAGCGTTCGCCGAGAACAGCCTCGCGCTGAAGATCGCGCGGTCCGAGGCGGCCGAGATCGCGGGAGCGGCCCGCCAGTCTCGTGCCTACTTCAACCCGTCGTTTTCCATCAGCCGCGACGATCTCGACCACGAGCTGGAACAGCACTGGGAAGAGATTGTGCGGCTCTCCCAGACGCTGGAATGGCCCGGCCGTACCGCGGCCCGGCGCCGCGCCGCCGGGCACATTGTCGGGGCCGGCGTAGCGCGCTTTCGCGGTGACTCCATTCGGCTCGCCTTCGAGGTTCGCGAGACCTGGGCGCTGGCGTGGTTCGCCGAGGCGGCGGAACTCACCGCGCGCCACGCCGCGTCGGTGATCCAAGAAGTGGCCGAGGATGCGGAAATCCGGCTGGAAGCGGGGGACATTTCCGCCTTCCAGGCCCGGCGCCTGCGGCTGGAGCGGGTGCAGGCCGAGCAGGATGTGGCCGAGGCGGAACTCCGGGGCCGTGCCGCCCGCAGGCATTTGGCCGCGCTGATCTTTCCCGGGGCCGGCAGCGAGGAGGTCGGACCGTCCGCGGAGCTTGAGGGCGTGCCGCCGCGGGTGACTCGGGAGGACGCGCTCGGCGCCCTGCCGGGGCGGCCGGATCTGGAGGCCGCGGCTCGGGACCTTGACGCCGCACAGGCCGAACTCTCCATCGCGAGGTCCGGCTGGGTGCCGATTCCGACGATCGGCTTCGGATACCGGCACCAGGAGGACGGATTCCACGGGCTCAGCCTGGGCCTCGATCTCCCGCTGCCGTTGTTCGATCGCGGAGGAGGCGCCCGCGAGGAGGCCGACGCCCGAAGTTCCGCCGCCGCGTATCGTCTCGATCTTCAGCGACGGCTGGCGGAGAACGATCTTCTGATCGCGTCGGATCGGTACGCCTCCAGTCGCGCCCGTCTCGAAAGCGTGGCCGACGGCCTGCTGGCGGACAGCGAGGCGCTGCTGGCGGCCGCGATGGCGGCTTACGGCGAGAATGAAATGGCGCTTCTGGAGCTGCTCGACGCGGCGAGCGCCTTCCGGAACGCTCGGCTCAGTGCCCTGTCCATGCGATCCGCCGCCTGGATCGACTACTACGATTTGCTTCGCGCCATGGGACGGGCCCCGGAGGAGGAACGATGACACGAAATCTCGTCCAGATTTGGATCCTCGGCTCGCTGGCCGCACTCGGATCCTGGGCGTGCGGGGAAGCGGCCGATGTGGGGCAGGAGGCGCACGACGTCCTCGAGGGCGGGGGGTCGCTGACGCGGCTCGCGGACGGCATCGAGCTTTTCGTGGAATACCCGCACCAGGTCGAGGGACTGGAGAGCGAGGAGCCCTGGGAGATCCATCTGACGCGGCAGGAAGGCTGGCGGCCGGTCGAAGCCGATGCGGTGACGTTGACGATGATCGGGCCGTCCGGCGCCCGCCGGAACGTCTCGGCGGAGGACGAGGCGCCGGGCATCTACGAAGCGGTGCCGACCCCGACGGCGGCGGGAATCTGGCAAGCCGAATTCAGTCTGCGGGTCGAGGGACGCGAATACACGATCCTGGCGGGGCCGTTCGTCGTCTTCGCGAGCGAGGAGGATGTGGAAGCGGCGCCCGCGACCACCGGACCGATCGCACTCTCCAAGCAGGAACAGTGGTCGTTCCCCTTCGGGGTCGCGGTCGCCGAGGAGCGCGAGATACCGGCCTCGATCCCGGCCGCCGGCGAGTTGGTGGCGCCCCCGGGCGGGCTCGTCCAGGTCTCCGCCCCGGTGGCGGGACTCGTCCGGGTGGAGGGACCCTCCTTCGGGCCGGGGGATTTCGTCCGGGCCGGACAGACGCTGGCGCTAATCGCGCCCATCAGCCTGGACAACTCGTACGCGCGGACCCGCGCCGATGTCGTGGCGGCCGAACGCGAGGCCGAGCGGGCCGAGGGACTCTTCGAGGCGGGCGCCATCTCCGCGCGCCGGTTGGAGGAGGCTCGACGCGACCTGAACGTCGCCGAGGCGGCATTCGAAGCGATCGGCGGCACACCGGGCAGCGTGGGTGACAGTGTCGGCGGCGGCGACCTCGATTCCGGTCTATACCGCCTGCGCAGCCCGATCAGCGGTGTGATTACGGCGAGAGAGGTGGCGCTCGGCCAGCAGATCGACATCGGAGGACATGCGTTCACGATCGTAAACGCGGCGACGCTCTGGTTCGTCGCGCGGGTTCCCGCGCGCTACGCGCCGGAGGCGAACCGGATCCGCGGCGCCTGGTTCACCGTCGAAGGAGACGCGAGCGCCTACACGGCGAGCCGGGTGCTGTCGGTTGGAAGCGTCATCGACCCGGACAACCGCACGCTCCCGGTCAGGTTCGCGGTCCCGAACCCGGACCGGACGCTCAAGGTCGGAATGCTGGCCGAAGGGCGGATCCTGCTCGGCGACCCGCAGCGGGGCGTGGCGGTTCCGACCGCGGCCATCCAGAACGAGAACGGTCTCTCCGTCATCTACGTCAAGGTCACCGGGAGCACCTTCGAGCGCCGCGTCGTCGATGCGGGTGCGTCCGACGGATCCTGGACGCTCGTCTCCTCGGGCGTCGATCTCGGTGAGGAGGTGGTCACCGCCGGTGCGTATCAGGTGAGCCTGGCCTCTCTCGGCACGAGCGCGCCGTCCGACGGTCACGGTCACTAACGGAGCCGGGATGAGCGCATCCAAGCGGCGGGGCATCCTGGACCACTTCGTCGGCTTCTCCCTCAAGAATCCCTTCCTGGCGCTCATCTTCGCCATGGGACTCTTCGTGGGCGGCAGCTGGATCGCCGCCACTTTCCCCGTCGATGTCTTCCCCGACCTGACCGCTCCCACCGTCACGGTGCTCACGGACGCTCACGGACTGGCGCCCGAGGATGTCGAGACGGCAATCACCTTCCCGATCGAAACCGCCCTGAACGGGGCGCTGGGAGTTCGCAGGGTCCGCTCGAAATCCGCCCACGGGATCAGCATCGTCTGGGTCGACTTCGAATGGGGTACGGACATCTTCCTCGCTCGGCAGATCGTCGGCGCCCGGCTGCAGTCCCAGGCGCTCGACCTCCCGGAGGGGGTGGAGGCGCCGGTGCTGGCCCCCATCAGCTCGATCATGGGGGAGATCATGCTGGTCGGCATCAGGGCTTCCCCATCGCAACTCATGGAGGCGCGCACCTTCGCGGACTGGATCGTGCGGCGCCGGCTGCTCGCGGTGCCCGGCGTCTCCCAGGTGGTCGCGCAGGGCGGCGATGTGCGCGAATACCAGATTCTCGTCGATCCGGAGCGGTTGCTGGCCTATCGGGTGGGACTCGAGGACGTGCTTGCCGCGACCGCGGGTTCCAGCGAGAACGTGTCCGGGGGAGTCTTCTGGTCGAGCGGGCGCGAGATTCTGATTCGCGGAATCGTCCGGCCAGCCGACGTCGACGACATCGGCGTCACGGTCGTGGCCACCCGCGAGGGGGTTCCGGTCCTGATCGAAGACGTCGCCGAGGTACGGGTCGGACCCGGCATCACTTTCGGGACCGGATCCGTGAACGCCGAGCCCGCGGTCATCCTGTCGATCCAGAAACAGGCCGATGCCAACACTCTGGAGCTGACGCGGAGGGTCGACGTCGAGCTGGACCGGATCGAGACCGAACTCCCTGCGGGGATCAGCTTCGAAAGAGAGATCTTCCGACAGGCCGACTTCATCTCGCTCGCCATCGACAATGTGATCCTCGCCCTGCGCGACGGCGCATTGTTCGTCATCGCCATCCTGCTGTTGTTCCTGTGGAACGTCCGAACCACGCTGATATCCGTCCTCGCGATCCCCCTCTCGCTCGCGCTGGCGATCATCGTAATGCGCGCGTTGGGAGGCACGGTGAACACCATGACGCTGGGCGGGATGGCGATCGCCATCGGCGCCCTCGTCGACGACGCGATCATCTTCGTCGAGAACGTGCACCGCCGGCACCGGGACAACGTCCGGCGGCCGCGTGGCGAACGGATCGCCGTCCTGCCCCTCATTCGGGGCGCCGCGCGCGAGATCCGGGATCCGATCCTCAACGCCACCCTGATCATCACGATCGTCTTCGTGCCGCTGTTTTTTCTTTCCGGCGTCGAAGGGCGGATGCTCCAGCCGCTCGGGCAGGCCTACATTGTGAGCATCCTCGCATCTCTTGTCATTGCCGTGACGGTGACTCCCGCGCTGTGTTATCTGCTGCTCCCGGCGGACCATTCCCTGCGACAGCGGCGGGATCCGTGGCTGGTTCGGCATCTCGAATCCCTCTACAGCCGTGTCCTGGACTGGGCTCTGCGTCGTTCGGGGACGATGCTGATCGGGTCGGCGCTCCTTCTTGCGGGCACAGTCGCGGTGGTCCCGACCCTGGGCCGCGAATTCCTGCCGGAGTTTCAGGAGGGTTCGCTGACCGTGACGGTCGTGAGCGTCCCGGGCACTTCGCTGGAGGAATCCGACGAAATCGGCAGGAGGGTCGAGCGCCAATTGCTTCAGACCCCGGGGGTGGTCTCGACATCGCGACGCACGGGCCGTGCCGAACTGGACGAACACGCACAGGGCGTCAACGTCTCGGAAATCGAAGCGCGACTCGACCTGACGGACCACGAACTCGCGGAGGTGCTCAGCGGGACGCGCGGGAATCTCGCGGGAATCGCGGGAACCAGCATCACGGTCGGCCAGCCGATCAGCCATCGCATCGATCACATGCTCTCCGGTACGCGAGCCGCGATCGCGATCAACCTCTTCGGACCGGACCTCGGGGAGCTGCGCAACGTCGCGGGTCAGCTCGCGACGATTGCCGAGGAGGTCGAGGGGCTCGTGGACGTCGCCGTGGAGCAGCAGGCGGAAGTGCCGCAGCTCCAGGTCCGCGCGAACCGCCGGGCCATGGCCCGTTACGGAGTTACGCCGGGCACGCTGGGCGAAGCTGTCCACATCGCGATGCAGGGCGAAGCGGTGTCCATTGTGCGGGAGGGGGAGCGAACCTTCGATCTCGTCGTGCGTTACGCGGACGAGTACCGGGCGGATACGGACGCCATCGCCGGCGCCCTCATCGCAACCCCGGCCGGGCCGATGGTCCCTCTGTCGCAACTCGGTTCGATCGTGGAGACGAGGGGTCCGAACATGATCACCCGCGAAAACGTCCAGCGGAAGATCGTCATCAGCGCCAACGTGGCGGAGCGCGATGTCATCGGGGCCGTGACGGAACTGCGGGGCCGCGTCGCCGAGGAGCTGGATCTGCCGCCGGAGTACTACCTTCAGTACGGTGGCCAGTTCGAGAGCGGCCAGACCGCCACGCGCCGGCTAATCATTCTCTCGCTGTTCTCGATCGGCGCGATCTTCCTCATCATGTTCCGCGCCTTCGGGAGTTTCAGGACGGCGATGTTCCTCATGGTGAACCTGCCGCTTGCGCTGACGGGGGGCGTGCTCGCCGTGCTGCTGATCGGCGGAACCGTGAACGTCGCGACGCTGGTCGGCTTCATCACGCTCTTCGGCATCGCGGTGCGGAACGGGATGCTCTTGGTAAGCCGATACCAGGATCTGCACGATAGCGGAGTCTCGCTCCCCGACAGCATCCGCCGCGGTTCGGTCGAGCGCCTGAGTCCCATCCTGATGACGGCGCTCACGGCGGGACTCGCCCTCATCCCGCTTGCGCTGGGGATCGGTGAGCCGGGGAAGGAGATACAGGCTCCGCTGGCGGTCGTCGTCCTCGGCGGCCTGCTGACCTCCACCTTCCTCAACATGATCGTCGTCCCGGCCCTGTTTCTGCGTTACGGAAAGCTGTCCACGGAGTAGATGCGAGGTAGATTGGACGGATGCACCCGCACGAATTGACGCCCCGGCAGCTTGAGGCCGCGGAAGCCCCGGACGGGCTCCCCGGGCTCGCCGAACAACTCAGGAGCGCACGAGGACCGGAGCGAAGTTCAATGACCAGAGTTCAATGAAGAGTCCTATGACCAGGTGGATCCGAAAGGGGGCAGTCGTCGTAGCGACCGCCGTGCTGGCGACGGCGGGCATCTACGTCTGCGCCCACCTCGCCCTCAGGGAGTCGTCTCCGAAGAAGGATGAGACGGTGGCGGCCAGCCCCGAGACGGTCACGCTGTGGTTCACGCAGGCCCCGCAGATGGCCGGGACGTCGGTCCGGCTCCTGCCGAAGGGGGGCGAACCCCTCGACCTGGAACCGGCGACCGCGAAAGAGGACGACCCGAGCGTCGTCGTGCTGGACGTGGGCGAGGGGCTCGCGGACGGCGACTACGAGGTCATGTGGCGGGCCATGGCGCAGGACGGCCACACGATCCGCGGCGACTTCGGCTTCAGAGTTCGGCGAGCGCCTCGGCGCTGAAGCCGACCAGAAGCGTGCCTCCCGCCAGCACGATCGGCGCGCGGTACTTCCCCGTAGGCCCCTTCAGCGCGTCGAGTTCGGTTTCCCCGGGACTCAGATCGCGCCGGCTCCTCCCTCTGGCGACGACCACCCGCTCGGCGGTCGCGAGGAGTTCGCGCACGTCGTCGTCCGTGAGCGGAGCCTTCGTGGCGGATCGTTCCTCCGCGATCGTCGCGCCGGTCTCGTCGAACACCGCACGGGTGCGTTTGCAGCTCGTTCAGCCCGGGCGCTGGTAGAAGAGCGCGATCTCGGTCATCTCGATCTCCTCAGTTCGCGGGAGGGGCAGCCAGGTATCGTGCCCTGAGCATCTCCCGGTGGTGAAGTTCGTGACCGGCGATGATGTGGATGATCGCCCGCACCGTGCACTCGCTGCCGCTCGCGACGCCCCGGCGCGAGAGCGCGTCTTCGTCGAGCGAGGCGAAGAAGGCCGCATTCGCGGCGCGCAGTCCCCGGAATTCCGGTAGCAGTTCCGCGATGGGGCGACCGGCCGCGTTGGAAGCCGCGGCCCATTCATCCTGATCCATTCCCGGCAGCTCCGCCGAATCCGCGCGGGCGATGTGGAGCGCTCGGTAGGAGAAGAGCCGCTCGGTGTCGATCACATGGCCCAGCACCTCGCGGCACGTCCACTTGCCCGGCTCGTATGCGAACGTCTCGCGTTCGACGGGGAGGCCGGAGAGAAGCGCCTCCAGCGCGTCGGGCGCTTCGCCGAGGACATCCGCCAGGGGTCGGTCCGTCGGCACGCGGTCGATGTAGGTGGAGTAGTAGTCGGCGTGTTCGTCGGGTCCAGGTCGTTTCATGGCGGGCAAACTATCGACCTTGCCGTCCCGGCGACATCTTGTACGCATGACATACCAGCGACGCATCATCGCGATCATCGCCTGTGCCCTGCTCGGCACGGCTGCGGACGCCCTCGCCCAGGACACGCCGGCGGCCTGCGTGGCGCCGGGCTCCTCGCTGCGCATCGACCACGTACCCGTCGCCGTCGGCGACCTCGAGGCCCTGTCGAACCGGCTCACCGACGAGTTCGGCTTCCACGTCCAGGACGGGCGAGGCGACGCGAACGGAATGGAGACGGCGGAGATCGGGTTCGCGGACGGGACCCGGCTCGAACTCAGGACCGTCGGGGGCTCGGCTGATCCGGACGCCTCCGGCATCACCGAGGTGCGGCGCTATGCCGACCTGATCGCCGATGGCGGAGGTGGGGCGTACCTGGCTCTCTCCGGGGCGGATGGGGCCGACGTGGCCGCTGGGGCCGCTGCGACCGGCCTGGATGAACTCGTCGCCGTTGCCCGGGACGTCGAACCGGATCTCGCGGTCGCCGGTTCCGGCGCGGGTCGAACGGCGTCCTTCCCGCCGGACCATCCGCTGCACCCGGTGTTCCTCGTCGACTCCGATCCGGGTGCACGAGAGCCGCCGAACCTGCCCGGGGCGCCCGAGCACGCGAACGGAGCCCGGGGTCTGCAAGCCGTCTGGATCATGGTGGAGGATCCGGAGCGCCTCACGCGGTTCCTGCTCGCCTTCGGGGCCCGCGACTGCGGCCCGTCTCGACACCCCGAGCACCTGTATGGCCACGCCGTCGGCATCCGGGGCGGCACCGTGTACGTCGTCGACGCACGCCTCTGGATGGCCGACCCCGGCTCGGCGCCGGTCGTGTCGCTGACCGTACGCGGCGGGCCCGAGTCCGTCTCCGACAACATCGTCCTCGGAAACGCCGGCGGGCTCTGGATCGAACTGCGCCCCGCCCCGCCCCCAGGGAGAATAAGGGAGAATAGATGACGCTTCACACTCTTGATCGACGAACCTCCATCGTCGACCTGAAGTTCCAGGGTTTCGATCTCGCCATCGGGACCGGCGTCCTGGAAACCGGGGACGGGGTCGCGCTCGTCGACCCCGGGCCCACGACCTGTCTCGCGGCGCTGGAGGCCGGGCTCGGGGAAGCCGGGTTCGGCCTCGCCGACGTACGCGCCATCCTGCTCACGCACATCCACCTCGATCACGCCACGGCCGCCGGGACGATCGTGAGCCAGGTGCCCGAAGCGCGGGTTTACGTCCATCCCGTGGGGGCGATCCACATGATCCGGCCCGAGCGTCTTCTCGCCTCCGCCGGCCGCATTTACGGCGACCGGATGGAGACGCTGTGGGGAGAGTTCCTTTCGGTTCCCGCGGAGTCCGTCACCGCAGTGGACGAAGGGCATACGGTGCGGCTCGGCGGCCGGACGCTTCGCGTCGCCTACGTACCCGGCCATGCGAAGCACCACGTCGCCTATTTCGAGGAGGACGGGGGGACCGCGTGGGTAGGCGATGTGGGCGGGATCCGCATCCCGCCGGGGGGCGTGATCCCGGTCACGCCGGTGCCCGACATCGACGTCGAAGCCTGGAACGCGAGCATGGAACGGGTCATGGAGTGGGATCCCGCCCGCATCATCCCGACCCACTTCGGAGCGGTCGAGGACCCGGCCGCCCACTTCGCCGAACTCCGCGACGAACTCGCGCGCTGGGCCCGCACCGTGCGCGAATCGCTGGGGAACGAGGACCCGGCGGACCCGGACACGTCCGCCGATCCCGCGCGGGCCGGGACGTTCGCGGCCTGGGTCGAGGAAGACCTGCGCGGGCGCATGCCGGCGGAGCCGATCGACACCTACATCAACGCCTTCGGCGCGCGCGATTCGTGGTGGGGCCTCGCCCGCTACTGGCGCAAGCGAGCCGAAGCCACATGAAGCTGACGCCGCATGCCGCCGGGTTCGCGAGCCTTCTCGTCCCCGGTCTCGGTCAACTTCTGCAGGGTCGACTCCGCGCGGCGGGCGTCTCGCTGGCCAACGCCGCCATGGGCGCCTACACGGGAGCCCACTGGTTCGCGGATGGCGAGGCGCTGGACTTCATGTGCTTTATCGTCTGCGCGGCCGTCCACGTGTTCCAGGCGCTCGAAGCCGTGGAGTACGGGCAGCGCTCGAAGTAGCGGCGGCGCGAGGCCAGTACGCGCCGCGCAAGCCCCGCGACAAGAAGTCAGGGGATCCGGTATTCGTGGATCCCGTATTCGTCTTCCTGCCCTGCCGCGAAAATGCGCGGAAACGAGGCGGTCAGGCCACCGACCCACGGCCGGTCGAACGCGTATCGCTGCTTGACTCGGCCTCTACTGTCGAGAATCCACATCTCCTTGGGAGTAACGTCAAGGTTCTCCGGCACGGCCACGACGAAGAACAAACCATCTCCTGCCGCACCAAGGCTTGTCACGTACCGCTTCCCCGCAGAGATGCGTCCGGCGTCGGCCGAGGCAAGCGCACCCATTCGGCGCCAGACGTTTTCGGCAAAGGTGTCCCGCCATTCCGCCAGCACATGACTCAACTCCGAGAACACGAAGATCTCAACCGGTGATCCATCCAACCGATAGATCCGACCTTCGGGGAGTTCAGGCCTGACGACGACGATCAGACCGCTCCCAATGTCCGCGATGAGATAGCCCGGATACCCGCCAAGAAAGCCGCCATCGCCGAACGCGCCCAGGCTGCGCCCGTCCGGAGAAAACAACTCGAACAGGTTTCCGTCAGGGCCGGGAACCACGGCGACGAGAGTGTCGCCGACCGTGGCCATGTTGTTCGGAACACGTCCCGTCAGCCGGACCTCGGTCGCTAGCTCGCGCGTCTTACGGTCGAAGACGAGGAGTTTGCTGTTCCCCTGGTCCAGCACAACGACACTCCCGGCCGCGATCCCAACCGCCTTGATGTTGCGTAATTCGCCCGGACCCTCACCGTGCCGGCCGAAAGCGCCAACGAACTCCCCGGAGGTTGTGAATTCAAGCACGCGCTGGTCATCGCGATCCAAAGCGAAGAGTCGGTCCCTGCTGGCGTCGTAGTGCAATCCCGAGGGTCGACTGAGCCAGGCAGTCTCCGCAGTCGCGTCCTGGCGCACGACCGTTCGAACGCGCTCAAGCGTCACCGCACGCCCCAGCGGCTCCGGCTCCGCACTAGAGCACGAGGACAGGAGCACGCAGATGCCCGCAACGGAGAGGGATCGATCAGACTGGGCGAACGCCAAGCCGCGCCGCACATGCTGCCGTGGACGATGCACGAAACCCAAGGGGCGCATCCTCACCGAACCGACCGGTTCGCCTCGGTTCAGCAACTACCTCCGAGACTATAATAGTAGTGACCGTCCGAATAGTCGCACCAGATCCCGCCGACATCGTCGTCGTTACAACTGGACAGATAGCCGCTGCTATCCCAAGGGCAGTCGTCGTCGCAATCGCCGCTAATCGCCGCAGACGCATTGCTCGCGATACCGGTGGCCGCCATGCAGGCGGCGAGGAGGAGAGCTTGAAGAGTCCTTCGCAGGCTGATCATCGAGGCACACTCCTTTGGTTATGGTGGTTTCCGACCCCGATCACATAGATATGTACCCCCCCCCGTCGGGGAATGGTTCCCTCCCATCAGGAACGGATTCCTCCGTGCGCATCAAGGTCCTCGCGGAAGCGGTGGAGAGCCGCAGCGGGAAGACCCGGCCCCGGCTCCGCCCAGCCTACTTCCGTCCGGCAGATTCAGCTGGCGGCGGGGCGCACCACCACGGTGATTTCCTCGTCGGCGAACAGGCCGCCGTCGTCGGCGCGGCCGCGGAGGATGTAGGTCCCGGGCCGGGAGAACGTCACGGTCACCGTCCAGCGGTCGTCTTCCGGCAGGTCCGGGGGGCGCCACAGTGGCGCCCAGGGCGAGTTCGCGCCCGTGCGCGTGTCCTCCCACACCTTCACCTGCGGCGGATCGAACGTCACCTCCCCCTCCCCGCGATAGACGAACCACGACATGAAGAGGCCGTTGACCTTCTGCACCGTCACTCGCGACGGGGGCCGCAGTTGCCGGCCGCTGAAGCTCGGGTGGGCGTTCGCGATCGAGTCGACCCGCGCGGAGTCCTCCGCCGTCTCCGGCGGATCGGGCGGCCCCTGGCGGAACGCTCGCAGCAGGCCGTCGTCCTCCACGATGACGCTCACCGTCACCGGCTGGCCGACGATCGCCTCCCGGGTGCGCTCACCCTCGAGCGTGATCTTCGGCGGCTCGTTGGCCCGCATCTCGGCGTTGCTGGACCCCGCGCCGAGCGCGCCGGTCTCGGACATGACCACCGTGTTGTCCACGATGTAGTCGGGCCTTAGCGATGCGTAGGCGTGCTCGGTGACCCCGTGGCTCGTCAGCGTCCACACGAGTTCCCGGTCGCCCCAGTCGGCGGGGACGCGAACCTTGAACACGAAGCGGTTGCGGCGCGGGAGAAAGTGCGTCGGCTGCCCACGGTCGGCGGGACCCGGCGAGAACATGTTGTGCTCGCCCACGGGGACGTCCAGCTCCTCGAGCCAGTTCCGGTTCATGTACCCGAACAGGAAGTTGAACGACCCGTCCTCGTTCTGCTCCCATCCCTCGAACGCCGGGGCCACGTTCCGACCGCGCGCGTAGGTCTGGGCGGCGGAGTCGGCGGGAAGCGCGGACACGGCGAGGACCAGCGCAAGGAGCGGCGCGGCCGGCGCCCCGGGCCGCGCGACCCGGGGCATGGAAACCGGTTCGGCCACGATTACCGTTCCCGGCGGTCGCCGCCGGGGTCGCGGCCGTCCCCGGACCCCGACTCGCCGGCGCCGGAGGACTCGGACTCGGCTTCGACGGCGGCATCGGGCCGGGCCCACTCGGCGCCCGCGAAGTAGCTCATGTCGCCGTTGGCGGGGATCACCATGCACAGCGGGCAGCCGACGACGTGGTCGTTGGGGCCGAGCGCGAGCCGGTGCCGGCGCATCGCCATCTCCTCCACGAACTGTTCGTCCGACATCTCCACGCGCATGCCGAGATCGATGAACATGTTCGCCACCGAACGGTTCCCCGAGCCCTGCCAGTTGCGGGTGTCCGGGACGTTCCGGTTCGCCTCCGAGGTGTCCATGTAGCCGATGATGTGGAGGACGGTCCCCTTCGGGAGGAGCGGCTGGTGGTCCTGCGCGTAGGTGTAGCCCCGGACCCAGTTGTGATCGTAGCCGACGCAGTTCAGCGTTTCGACGTTGAAGCCCCAGATCGCCTCGAGGCACATGCGCATGCCCGGGGCGTGCAGGTGCGGCTCGAAGGTGACGATCTTGGTGTGCTGGTTCAGCACCTTGTAGGCGTGGAGTTCCTGTCCCGCCACGGCCGGCCGGATGTCGATGTCGCTGCCGTTGCCGAGGCCGAGGATGGTCCGCCGGTATTTCGGCTCGTAATCGTCCGGATGGAAGCGGAACCCGATCTCGAGGTGGGCACGCGTGTCGCGGCCATTGGAGTGGAGGTGGACGGAATTCGACACCACCGAGGAACCCGCCCTGAGCAGCCGGCCCGCGTCGTCGTCGAAGAGGTCGGGTTCGCGGCCGACTTCGTGCACCGGCCAGCCGGTGTCGCTGGAGGCGCGCCGCGAGCCGGAACCCGTCTCCTGGCCCTGGAGCACGCGCGTGCTCCAGATCATGTGGTGGACGACGAAGCGGCCGCCGACCGTGTGGCGCCCGCCGTGTTCCCCGTCCCTGCGCTGCGGCACGTCGTTCACCTCGCGGATCTCGACGGACTTCACGTAGCGGTCCTCGGTGAGACCCGTGGGCACGCTCTCGATGTCCCCCCACCAGTCCGGTGCGTCGCCCTTCACCAGTACCTCGGGCAGGCGGACGATCAGGTCCGGCTCGCCCGCGGCCCACAGCACGTCGTCATTGAACTCGAGCGGAGGAGGCAGGTCGGCGGGGTCTCCTTCGGGGGCACCGGCGCGTCGCCACGCGTCGAGCGCCGCGATCTCCCGTTCGTCGAGCGACATGTCGTCCTTGAAATGCTGGATCCCGATGTCTTTCTCGACGTACCACGGCGGCATGGCGCCGGCCCGGTCCCGAATCTGGGTCCGGCGCGCGATCATGCTCGCATAAGGCTGGACGTCGTCGTACGTGACGAGCGGCATCGGAGCCACGCCGTTGTCGCGGTGGCAGCGAACGCAGGCCCGCTGCAGGATCGGCGCGATGTCCCGGCTGAACGTCACATCGGCAGCCCCGGCGCCCCGCGCATCCGTTGCGACGTGGCGCGCCGTCCCGGCGGGCCCGCCATTCTGCGCCGCCAAGGCCCCGGCGGAGAGCAACATGAGGCCTGCCGGGACGGAAGATCTCCGGACGAAGGAAAGAGTGCGCATCGTGTGCGGCATCACATGGCTCCTTGCGGGAGGGCTCTCTCGCAAAAAGGGTACGCGACGGGCAAAGGCCGGGTCAAACGCTCCGCTAACGACCGCCGCCCGCGGCGCCCCGAGCCGACGACCCCAGTTCCAGGTGGACAGCCCCCGGGAGCCGCTTCACGATGATGGTCGGGACGTCGAACTCATCCGTTTCGACGAAGGCGACGAGGCCTCCGGGCCCGAACGCGTCGGGCATGGGAGTCTCATCGAGCGACCAGTGCCGACGTACTCACCCTCCGGGGTCAGGACATCGATCCAGCCCGCGGCCCCCGGCTCCCCCTCCGGGTTTCCGCGCGCGGTCGCGACCTGCGCATCGATCTGGTCCAGGGGATCGCTCCCCCAGCGCTGCACCCAGATCATCCCCTCCCAGGTCGTCCTCAGGTCCCGCACGATGGGCACTTCCGGCATGAACCCCGCATTCGCCACCGCGTCGCGCATGCCGGCCATCATCTCCTCCAACATGGCCGCCACTTCCGCGCGAAGGGCCGGCGGAAGATCGTCCAGCGACCGGCCGTTTACCTCTCCCGTAGCCGAGGACTCCATGGCTTCCACCATCCGGGCCCGGGCGCGCTCCCGGAGCGGCTCCGTGACGGGCTCGGGGCGGAGGGGGCGGCTCGCAACGCGCTCCGGAGCACCGGAGGCCGACTGCATCTTGATTGCGTACGCGGAGGAATCCGAATACGCCACGCCCCCGCCGGGGAGGACATCGAACACGAGGCCGGGCACGAAACCGGCGAACGCGTCGCCGAGAGCACCGAACATGTCCGACGGATCCGCGGCCTCCATCGTGACCTCGCGCTCCGGGCGCGCCTCCCACCCTTCCGCGAACGGCCCCGCGACGGCCTCGTCCGCCTCGTCGAGCGACACGCGGTAGATGGTGCGGTCACCGGTCTCGACGGACACCTCCCCGCCGCTGAAGCTCGCGGCCGGACTTCGCGTCAGGAACAGCGTTTCCCCCTCCCGGGCAGAGCGCACGGTCTCCGCGGAGGCGGTCTCGGAGGCGCCCTCGATCGCGAAACGGATCGCGCGCTCGAACGACCCTTCGGGGCCGAACAGGAGATACGCGCGGTGCCTGTCGTCGACGATGACGACCCCGCCCCCGGGCCGTGCCACCATGTGTTCCACGTCGCGAAGCTCGCCCGGACCGTCGCCCATGCGCCCGAATTCCGCCACCAGACCTCCGATCCCGTCCACGACCGCGATGCGGGTGGAGGATCCGGTTTCGTCGCGGATGTAGAGCCGGCCGCTCGCGTCGAAATCCAGGTCCGCGATCTCGGTGAACGCTTCCCATCCCTCCGCCGCGATCCCGCCGATCCGGTACACCTCCTCGAAACCGGCCTCGAGCGGACGGTCCTCCTCCGGCGGCGGAGCCGACGCCGCGCCGGTTTCGCCGCCGCAAGCCGCCAACAGCGTCACGAACGCAACGCAGGGAACTCGGATCTCATCTCCTCGGATCATGGGGGCGTTACCAGTTCCGTGAGGCGCAGGTTGCGCCAGCGGACCTTGATGCCGCCGCCGTCGTGGATCTGGAGCGCGATGGAGCCCTCGGCCGCGCCGATCGCCTCGTCCTCGAAGTCGACCATCCTCGTGCCGTTCAGCCAGGTGGCGACGCGGTCGCCCTCCGCCCGGATCCGCATCGTGTTCCAATCGCCCATGCGGAGCGCGGCGTCCAGTTCCGGGTCGGGCTGCACGAGCCAGCCGCGGCCGTACGACTCGTAGATGCCGCCGGTGAACAGCCCGGGGGGCGCGACCTCGGCCTGCCAGCCGCTGACGGTCGTCCCCTCCACGCTCGAGCGCAGGAAGACGCCGCTGTTGCCATCCGCCTCCTGCCTGAACTCGACCGTGAGGTCGAAGTCGCGGTACGTCTCCTCGGTGACCAGATAACCGTACTCCGCGTCCGGGCCGCTCTCGCACACGAGTTCCCCGCCCTCCTCTCCGTCTTCCACGTACCAGCGCTCCGTCCCGTGCACGCGCCATCCCTCGAGATCTTCGCCGTTGAAGAGAGAGACGGGTTCAAGAGGGAGGATCCGGATGCTCCGGTACCAGACGTTGCGCCCGTGGTCCTGGAGGCCGATCGGTCCGGAGGCGGCCCGGCCGTACCGGGGATACGGCGCGAACTTGCTCGCCGCGACGAGCGCCTCCCACTCGCGCGACCCCAGTTCGTATTCGACCGTCTTCGTTCCGTTCAGCCAGTGCTCGACGAGGTGGTTCTGGATGCGGATCCGGCCTTCGTTCCACTCGCCGGGTCCCCGGAGCGTCTTCTCGCCCGAGGCGTGGAGGTCGTAGTTGTCGCCGGTCAGGTGCGTGCGCATGTCCATCGTGCCCATCTCGATGTACGCGGTGTCGTCGAGCACCTGGTATTCGGGCGCGTTGAACCAGATCGCGGCGCCCTCCTCTTCGATCACCCGGTAGAGGACGCCGCTGTTGGCCACTTCGGAGAGCATGAACTCGAACTTGAGATCGAAGTCGGAGAAGGATTCGGTGGTGACGATGTCCCCGCCCACCGCCACGTCGGGGTCCGTCGCGGTCGCGCCCACGACGAGCGCACCGTCGATCACCGCCCAGCCGGTGTCGGGGAAGGCCTCGCGGTTGTAGCCGCGCCATCCGCTCGTCGTCTCCCCGTCGAAGAGGAGGCGCCAGCCGGCCTCGCGCTCCGCGTCCGTGAGGGCGTTGGGCGGCGTCTCCGCCGCGTCCGTCTCCCCCATGTCCGACGGAGTCTCGGGGGCCTGGGCGCAGCCGAGGGCGGCGAGGGCCAAGGTCAGCGTCCCGGCGAGTGCGGGGCCGGAGCGCCCGCCGAGGCCGGGCGCCGGGCGCCGGAATCGTCGCGGGGCGCGCATCAGACGAGCCTCATGGCGTCGGGGTCCCAGCGCATGATACGGTCCTCGAAGTAGGACAGGTTGCAGGCGAGCGCCGGCGCCGCCGCGCGGAGGCCGAACGTTGCGTCTTCCCGCACGGGCGGTCCGCCGCGTATCGCCTCGCACCAGTTGAAGAAGTGGTCGACGTGGGCCCCGCGATACCCGCGCTCGACCTCGTACCGAGCCTCGGCCGGCGGGCGCATGCGGACCCGCGGCGGGAGCCCGTCCGCCGACGCGGACGCCTCGGCCATCTTCTCCTGCGAGAAGGCGTCCATCGGATCCACCGCCACGTTCTTGCGGAGGATGACCTCGGTCCACGTCACGTCCATCGCGCCCTCGCTCCCCACCAGTCTCAGGAAGGTGCTGCCCGAGGTCCCGTCCACGAAGTTGACGCGCAGAGAGAGGTTGAACCCGGGGTGCGTCTCGGTCTCGGGATAATCGAAGACGCCCAGGAGGACGTCCGGCACCTCGCGCCCGTCCTTCCAGTAGCGGAGCCCTCCGGCGGCCTGGATCCGCGTCGGGCCGCGGGAACTCACGACGAAGTGGAGGCTCGAGAAGAGGTGGACGAAGAGGTCGCCAGCCACGCCGGTCCCGTAGTCCCGGTAGTTGCGCCAGCGGAAGATCCGCAGCGGGTCGTACGGCCGGTCGGGGGCGGGTCCGAGGAAGCCCTTCCAGTCGACGGTCTCCTCGGAGGCCGCCGCCGGAATCGGGTACTGCCACGCTCCGATGGGGTCGTTGCGGGCCCAGAAGCCTTCGGCATAGTTGAGTTCGCCGATCGCCCCTTCCTCGTACAGTTCCTTCGCCTTCTCGTTGCCGAGCGAACTCATCCCCTGGCTTCCGACCTGGAAGACGCACCCGGACTCCCGCTCGGCGCGGATGAGGTCGTGCCCCTCCTCGATCCGGTGGACCATCGGCTTCTCGCAGTAGACGGCCTTCCCGGCGCGGAGCGCGTCAACGGAGACCGGCTGGTGCCAGTGGTCGGGCGTGCCCACAATGATGGCATCCACGTCGTCTCGGGCGAGGATTTCCCGGTAGTCGCGGGTGGTGAAGATGTCTCCGTGACGCTCGCGGGCGGCCTCGAGCCTTCCGTCGAACACGTCGCAGGCGGCCACGAGTTCCACGTCCGGGATGCGGAGCGCGGTCTGGACATCGGCCATGCCCATGCCCCCGGCCCCGATGATGCCGAGTCCGATGCGGTCGGAGGGCGCGACCCGACGCTCCCGGACGCGGCGGCCCATCGTCCGGCGGATCGCCGAATCCGACGCGGCCAGGCGCGATGGCACGCCGGCCGCGAGCAGCGAGCCGGCCGCTACGGATTTGACGAATTTCCGCCGGCTACCGGCGGTGGGTGACGTCGGACCGGGCTTCGTTTCGCTCATCGCTGTCGCTCACGCTGGGAGTGCATGCAGGCCGCCGGTTCGCGGGTGAGGTCGCCCCGGGTGGGTTCGAAAATGTAAGGTTGTGCCGATCAGGTCAGCAAAAAGGAGGGACAAAGCGTGCGAACTCGATGCGTGCCAACCGCGGTTCTTCTGGCGCTCTGCTTCGGGTCCGCGGGCTGCCGCGCCGATCCGCCCCCGGCGGAGGACCCCGTCCGGGTCGTCGTCGAGACGGAGCTGGGTGCGTTCGAACTGGAGGTCGACATCGAGCGGGCTCCCGTCACCGCGACCAACTTCCTGCGCTACGCGGACGGCGGGCTCTACGACGACGGCACCTTCTTCCGGACCGTACACGCGGAGAACCAGCCGGAGGATTCGATCCGGATCGCGGTCGTCCAGGGTGGGCGGAACCCGGAGACGGAGACCGAATCGTTTCCGCCCATCGCGCTGGAACGCACTTCCGAAACAGGGATCCCGCACGAGGACGGGACGATCTCGATGGCCCGCGGCGGCCCCGACACCGCGACGCAGAGCTTCTTCATCTGCATCGGCGACCAGCCGTCGCTCGATTTCGGCGGCATGCGGAACCCCGACGGACAAGGCTTCGCGGCTTTCGGGCGCGTGGTGGACGGGATGGATGTGGTGCTCGCGATCCACCGGGCACCGTACGAGGAGCAGCAACTGACCCCGCCGGTGCGGATTCTGAGGGTCTACCGCAACGAGTGACTGCTTCGAAGCGGCAGAGCACGGCGTCTCCGACCATGGCCCTGAGGCCAGCCCGGGACTCTATTCCCTGGCCAGCGACCGACCGATTGCCGGGACCAACCAACATGGCGCCACGAGACCACCCCCACGTGACCGAACGAGGCTCCACCCCACGCCGCCCCTCCTCCCTGCCGCCCGTCCTCCTCCTCACGCTGGCAGCCTGCACCGAGGCTCCACCGCCCGAGGTCGAGGTCGACCCGGGCCAGGCGGCCCCAGCCGCGACTGTCCCGGCTCTCATCGACACGGCCTCGGCGCAGTCCGCCCCGGCAGAGTCCATCGAGCCCGTCCAACAGCCCCCCTCCCCCACCGCCATCGACTCCCTGGCGGCGCGGCTCGCCGAGATCGCCACCGCCCAGCAGCTCATCCTTTCGCGCCTCGATTCACTGGGCGCCGCCTCGTCCGCAGCCGCCCTTCAGGTGCCCGGCGAGTCCCCCGCCGCCGACACGCAGGAGCCTCCCGACCCTCCCCTGGGACTCGAACTGCCGGACCTCGAGGAAGCCACCGAGGACGTGCGCAGCATCGGGCTCGGCATCGCGCTCTCGCTGATCGTCATCCTCTTCTTTCACTTCCTGATCCGCGCGGCGATCTGGGTGCTGGACACGCTTGCCGAACGCAGTGCCGCGCGGCGGCTTTCCTTCAAGTGGATGATTCCGATCACCCGCCTGGTGCTTTGGGCGATCGCCGTGTACCTGATCGTCAACAACATCTTCCGGGTCGACGCCCAGGGGATCATCGCGGCCGGTGCCGCGCTGGGCGTGGGGATCGCGGTCGCGGTCCAGGACGTGCTCAAGAACGTGATCGGCGGCCTGACCGTCGTCTTCGACCAGCCCTTCCAGGTGGGCGACAAGATCTCGGTCGGCGGCACCTACGGCGAAGTGGTCTCGATCGGGCTCCGCTCCACGCGGGTCTTGACCGACGACGACAACCTGGTGTCCATCCCGAATTCGCAGGTGGTCGAGGAGCAGGTGGCAAATGCCAATGCGGGGCGGCTCAACTGCCAGGTGGAGACGAATCTGCACCTGCCCGGGCGGGTGGACGAGCGCAAGGCGAAGGAGATCGCCTTCGAGGCGGCGGTGATTTCGAAGTACGTCTTCCTTGGCAAGCCCATCGTGGTCCTGGTGCGGGACGACTTCCGGACCACCTTCGTGACACGGGTGAAGGTTCGCGCCTACGTGCTCGACCCACGCTTCGAATTCATCTTCCAGAGCGACGTGACCGAGCGCGCGCGGGAGGGCTTCCGCGCGGCCGGGCTGATGCCGGAGGACGAATGGTACCCGCGGGTGGAGCCGGGCACGGCCGGGGCCCGTGCGGAAGCAGGGGCGGGGTGAGCGAGGGCACGCGGAGTACCGCGGACGCGGCGGGTGACCGGGTGGGCCCGGCCCGCTCCACGGACCGCGAGATCGTCGAGCAGATCTCCGCTGTTGCGCACGCTCCCTTCCGGGAGGTCTGGCGGCGTCATGAGCGCGAGTTTTGGCTCCCGGTGCGGCGGGCGCTGGAAGCGGGACTGGCCGCGCACGAGCCGGCGCTGGCGGACGTGGCCGCGGCGGCGTCCGGAGACCGAGATGCCGCCGAGGCCGTTGCCCATTATCTCCGGGCCGTCGCCGAAGGCGTGCTCAGCCCCGTCCGCGCGGCGCTCGGCGACCCCGGCGTGGCCGCAAGTCTGGAGGCGTCCATCGCGCGTGCCGCTGCCGATGCCGCGGCAGCAGCGGACCAGCTCCCGGCGCAAGCTGAGGCGCCACTCTCGCCCACGGCGCTGCGTGGGGGCCCCGGCCTGGGGCTGGGGCTCTGGACGACCCTCAAGCGGGTCTGCGCCCGAGCGCTGCGGCCGATCGTTTGGCGGCGCGAGGAACGCAAGGTTCCGGTGGCCCGGGTCGCGCGCCGCCACCTGGACCGGGTCGTGCTGCCCCACCAGGCGCGGGCCTTGCGCGACAGTCAACGCCTGCGCGCGGTCTGGCTGGCGGATCTCGAACGCGCGTGGTCGGAGTGGTTGTTGGTCGTGCTCGCGTCGGCGGGGGGGGAGGTCGCCGGAGCCGGCTCGGGGGTCCCGAAGGCTGGCGAGCGACTTGAGCGGAGGGTCCGTGCCCTGACCGAAGGCGTGCCGCTCTCCCCGGGACGCGCGAAGGGCGAGGACCTGGACCCTTCGGAGGCCACCCTCCGCGCTGCCGTGGCCATCGCCGGGACCTTTGTCGGGGGGGAAAGCGTCAGCCCCGCGGGCGCGGGCCGGACCCCCCGGGCCGCCGAGAAGGCCAGGCGCTGGGACCGGCGGGCGGGCGAGAGCGCGGCGCGCCTGGAACTCTGCGGGACGCTCCTCGACGCCTGGGACGACATCCGGGGGATTCGCCGCGATCTCACCGCCGGATGGAGGGACGCCGTGCGGGGAATCGACGCGGTTCTCTCCGAGATCGAGGCCTGTCTCGACAGGGGGCGCAAACGCACAGTGCGACTGGCCGGCCGCGGGCCCGGGCTCGCGAGGGACTTGAAGCGCGCGGGGAAGCAGACGGTGGACGACCTGGGCGCGGTCGAGGGCCGCCTTCAGGATCCGGCGCGTCTGCTCGCAGCACTGACGCGCGACGCCGACGAGGCGCTGAAGCGGGTGGAGGCGGCCGCATCGCGAATGCCGGAGTCCCTGATCCTGCGCCGGATCCCGCCGTCGGGGGTACCGGTTCGGCGCCCGGGCGGCGGCGGCCGCGCCGTTCGGCTGCGCGACGCGGCGCTGCAGGCGTTCGATGCGCGCCGGAGCCTGCGGATCCGCTCGGCCCCATCGGCTGTATCGGAGGCGGTGGCGCGCGCGCATCTGATGGTTGCGGAGCTGCGGGAGGTGTCCGCGTACGGCTACGAAGCGGCGGTCGCGGAGCTGTCCGAGCGCGGAAGTGCGGCCGCCGACCCGGTTCAAATGGTCACGGACGGACTCGATCGCGCCGGAGAGAAGGTGGAAGCGGCGCGGGGGCTTCTCTTCGACGCCCTGACCGATGCCATCGCCCAGGCCAACACGGAGGTCGCCCGGGGGCTGGAATACCTCCTCCGGAGGGCCACGGCGGATCCGGTGACCGCCCACTACCTTGCCGCGCGCACGCGCGCTGCGACGGAGGCGGCGGGGTTCCGTGAGCGCTGGCAGGCGCGGGTCTCCCGCGCGGGGAGCGGCGTGTCGGGCGTGCTCCGCACCGTTATGGGCCGCCTGTGGCCCGTCCGGCGCGCCCTGGGAATCGGGACGGATGTCCAGAGCCGCGCGGAGCGCCGGGCGCGCACACTGGCGTTCGCGGACGAGGTCCCGGGCAACCTCCCCGTCGTCTACCGACGGCTGTTCTCCTTCGAGCCGCTGGACGACCCGCGGCTACTGGCGGGGAGGGACGGCGCGGTGGCAGCAGTCCTGGCGGCGTGGCACCGCAGGGGGACCGGGGACGCTCGGTCGATGATGGTCATCGCGCCTCAGAGCGCCGGCGTCACGAGCTTTCTGAATGTCGTGGCCCGGAAGCTGGGCGGGGAAGGCGGGGAAGGCCCGCCGGGCGGCGATCGCTCGGGCATCGTGCGGCACACGCTGCGCGAGCGGGTGCGCGAGGAGTCCGGACTCGCGGGCTGGCTGGCGGGCCGGCTCGGGATCGAGGGCGCACCGGATCTGGATTCACTCGCAGGCCGCGTGCTCGACGCTCCCGAGGGCTCGTTGCCGCAGGCGGTTGTTCTGGAGGGGGCCGAGCAGCTTCACATGCGCGTCCCGGGCGGCGGCCGGCTCTTCGAGCGCTTCCTGACCTTGACCGCCCTCACGGAATCCAGGGTCTTCTGGGTGCTTTCGATGGCGGCCTCCGCCTGGCAGCTGGCCGAGAAACGGTCTCCCGCGTGGGTGGCCGACATCGAGCGCGTCGTACTGAACGCCCTCTCTCCCGACGAATTGAAGCGCGCGATCCTGGCCCGTCACCGTCTCAGCGGACTCCCGCTGAAGTACGTCGAGTCGCGCACCGGGCACGAGATGCTGCTCCGCCGGACCCGCAGCCTGCGGGGGACCGATAGGCACCGGCGGCTCATCGAGGCCGACTACTTCCAGAAGCTGCACCGGGCGTCGCTCGGGTCGATCCGCCTGGCACTCTTTCATTGGCTGCGCTCCGCGGACTTCCGCACGGTCGAGGGGAGCCTGCTGGTGCAGCCGCTCGACGTGCCGCCCCCCTTCGTGGACGCGATCGATGTCGAGCAGAGCTTCGCGCTCAAGGCCATCCTCGATCACGGCGCCCTCACGGTAGCGGAGTATTGCGAGGTAGCGCGCGGGTCGCCGCCGGAGGGGCGGCACCTCTTCCGGACGATGGCCGACCTGAGAGTGATCGAGGCAGTGCCGGGAAGCCCGCCCGCGCCGGAAGCCGGATACCGCATTCGGCCGCTCATGAACGGGCCGGTGGCGGCGCACCTGCGGTCGCTGAGAGTGCTGCATTAGCAACCCGCGAATCATCCCGGCGTAGCTCCGGGTCTTCGCGCGAGGTGGCGCCGGGCCCGCGCTTAGCTCCAGGCATCGGAAGCCACTTGATCGCAGCCGGCCGCATCAGTTGTCGAGCCTGGCGCCGGTCAGCTGGGCGATCGCGGCGAGCGTGGTTTGCGCGGCGTTGAGGCCGAGCCGGAAGTCGTCGTCCGTGTAGGTCGTCCACACGTCGGTCGGCTGGTGCCAGTTCGGGTCCCACCCGGCGCCGACCTGCGCGCCCCGCTCGTTCTCGCGCAGGCTGATCGCCGGCACGATGTCCATGAACGGCGTGGAATCGGTGTTCGTCATGTGGGGCCCGACCGCGGCCGGATAGTCGGTCGCGTAGTCTTCGTTCGCGGCCTTGAAGAAGAAGGCGAGCTTCATCGAGTCGTCCGCCCGCTCGGAGTTGGACTGGAACTCGATGTTGACGTCCGCCTCGGGCCGCTGGTCCCGGCTCACCAGGCCATCGGCCCCGGGGGCGCCGTGATCCCACAGCATCATGTCGTGCTGCACCATCCCCAACCAGCGCGGCTCGGGGTATTGGCCGGAACCGGGCGGGTCCTCGATCCCCTGCAGTGCCTGGCGCTGGGCGACGTAGGCGCGGGCTCCGTTGAGGCCCGTCTCTTCGTTGTTCCAGAGGACGAAACGGATCGAGCGCTCCGTCTGTACGTCCGGGGCGCTGAAGATTCGGGCGAGTTCCATGACGAGGGCGGTGCCGGAGCCGTCGTCGTTCACCGCCTCGTTCACGCCGTGGCCGTCCATGTGGGCGCCGATGATGTACATCTCGTCCGGGCGCGTCGTCCCCACCTTCGTGCAGTAGACCTGGGACCGGTCGCCGTCGACGGGCTCCTCGCGGTTGAGTTCGCGGATGCGCTCGTCGGGCTGCGCCATGAGGTCACGGTTCACGCCGGTCGGGCCGCGGTAGCCGAAGATCGTGCTCCCGCCCGAGCCGGGACCGCGCCGTCCCACGCGACCCCCGGTCTGCGTCGTCAGGTCTCCCGCGTTCGGCGGCGGACGCTGGCGGGCGCCGCGGCGGGGCGGCGTGCCGCGGGGGGCCGCATCGGGTGGGGGCGGGGGCGGATAGGTGTAGAAGACCCGCTCCGTGTTCGTGCAGCCGAACGCCTGCAGTTGCGCTTCGATCCAGTCCACGGCGTCACGGTTGCGCTGCGTTCCCTGGCGCCGGTCGCCGAACTGCGTCAACCCCTTGAGCGTCGTCTTGTAATCGTCGAGCGTCAGTCGGGCGACGAGGGTCGCGACCGGATCCTCCGCTTCGCCGACGGGCTCCTGCGCCTGCAGTGCCGGTGCGAGGATGCCCAGCGAAAGCGCGACGGCCGCGAGGGCGTATGAACGTGTACGCATGAACCACCTTCCGGGAATGAGGGGACAGCCCGTGTGGCGCACCGTAGGTTCGTGCGCGGGAGAATCGCAACCATTCGGAACGTGAAACGGACGTCGGCCGCTGGCCGGGTTCGTAGCGCGGGCCGCAGCGGCGCGAATAGGTTCCCGGCCCATGAAGAACTCCAGGCTGCCGCTCCTCGCCCTCTGGGTCGCCGCCGGGTGCACCGGGGAAGCGCCGGAGCGCCCGATCCCGGTCGCGGACATGCAGAAATTGATGGTCGCCGTGCTCGAACCCGCCGCCGAGGCCTACTGGGACGGCGTGGGCGAGGTCCTCACCGAGGAGGGCGTGCACCAGTTCCGGCCGCTGACCGAGGAGGACTGGACCTCGCTCCGCAACGCGGCCTTCGTCCTCGCCGAATCCGGCAACCTGCTGATGATGGACGGACGCGCGCGCGACCGAGGCGACTGGATGGCCCACTCGCGGACGATGGTCGAAACCGGCCGTCTGGCGCTCGACGCCGTGGACCGCCGAAACGCCGACGCGGTGTTCGACGCCGGCGCGGAGGTCTACTACGCCTGCCGCGACTGCCATGCCCGGTACGCGACGGAGACCCTCCGACCGAGCGACCCACGCGGCGGAGGCGGGCGCTAGCCCCGCCGGCCCATGGAACGATTCCTCGAGTGGCTGGGGAGCACCCCCTGGAGCATCGCCCTGCTGGAATCCACGCTCGCGTGGCCGCTCATCGAATCCTCCCATGTCCTGGCGGTGGCCCTCTTCTTCGGCACCGTGATGATGAACGACCTCCGGCTGCTGGGCTGGACGATGCGGCGCGTGCCCGTCTCCGAGGTCACCGGCCGCCTCCTCCCGTGGACCCGGATCGGATTCACGGTCATGGTCGTCACGGGGTCTCTCATCTTCTACTCCAACCCGGTCCGTTACTACCACAACATCTTCTTTCGATTGAAAGTGCTGCTGTTCGTGGTGGCCGGACTCAACGCTTTCCTCTTCCACCGGGGGATCCACCGCCGCGTCGTCGAGTGGGAACGCCTCCCCGTCCTCCCGGGGCGGGCGCGGGCGGCGGGCGCCGTCTCGCTCGCAGCGTGGGCGCTCATCATCGTGGCGGGCCGGCTCATCGCCTACAACTGGTTCGACTGCGACATCCCCGGACAGCCGGGTTGGGTCAACCGGTTGGCGGGCTGCGCCGTGGCGGGCGACTGATGGGCGGGCGTCAGTTCGCGCCGGAAGCGTGGCTCCCCTTCTTCGAGCGGCTTGAGAACACGGGGCTCGGGACGGTCGTGCGCGAGTCGATCTGGGCGTTCCCGGTCATCGAGGCCGTCCACCTGCTGGGGCTGGGTCTGCTCGGCGGGGCGCTGCTCCTCGCCGACCTCCGGCTCTGGGGGGCGGGGCTCACGCGCCAGCCGATCGCGAGCGTCGTGCGGCACGCGCATCCGTGGCTCGTAGGCGGGGTGGCGCTGATGTTCCTGACCGGAATCCCGCTGTTCCTGTCGGAAGCCGTGAAGTGCTACTACAACACGTCCTTCTGGGTGAAGATGATCTCGCTGCCGGTCGCGCTCTCGTTCACCTTCGGAGCCCGGAAGTGGATCGTGGCCGCGGCCCCGGAACGGGCGGACTGGCGCACGCGGCTCATCGCCTTCATTTCGCTGGGTCTCTGGTTCACGGTGGCCGCCGCCGGGCGCTGGATCGGTTTCTCGGCCTGAACCGCGTCCCTACGGATCTCGCGCGCGGACGGGATCCGTGCGCTAGTCGTGCTCCTCGAGGATGCTGTGGCTCGTGACCTCCACGACCTCGCCTTCCCAACCCGGGGGCGGCTGGCAGGGGTTGCCTTCGTAGCCGGGATCGTTCGGCCTCGGCGCGCCCCCGGGAGGAGCGCCGGCGCCGGACGAGCCCATGAAGAACTTGCTGCCGTCGGTGAAGGTGACGTCGCGTCCGTTGGCGCGCTTGAGCGAGTGGTCCTTGGCCTGGTAGCCGTCCACGATGAGTTCGGTGCCGGGGGCGAGGCAGTCCCGCTGCAGGCCGCGGCGCAGGAGCGTGTTCGGCGTCCCGCCCTCGACCATCCAGACCTCCGATCCGTCATCGGTGTCGACCTCGAGGTGAATCCACGTGTGGGGGTTCACCCACTCGAGCCGCACGACGGCGCCCTGGAGCCGGATGGGGGCGTTCCGGTCGAACTCGGCGCCGAAGGCGTGGTGCGCGATCAGCGGCGCCGCCGCCGCCAGCGCGACCCCGCCCGCCAGGAGATAAAGAGGCAGCTTCCGCATCGATCTCACCCCTGTCTCTTACGTGCACGACCCGGCTCCGGGACGCCGGCTCTTCCACGATTCCATCCAGAATAACAGGATCGCCCGACCTTGCGCGACCGCGCCCGGTTCAAGGGGCGAACATGCGCTGAAGCACGTCGAGAACCTCGGTCATGGCGTCGTGAGATAACCGGCCGATTCGTCGGGTCAGGCGGACGCGGTCGACGGTGCGCAACTGATCGGCCACGACGAAGCCGTCTCTGTTCCGGAACCGGCAAGCGATACGGAAGGCATAGGCACGGCCGCCCGTGGTCATCGGCGCCGCGAGATAGGCGCCGAGCGTCGGATTCAGGTCATCGGGAGAGACGATGACGCATGGGCGGGTCTTCTTGATTTCCGAGCCGAGGGTAGGGTCGAGGGCAACCAGATACACGTCACCGCGTCGCGGTTCCGTCACTCCCACTCCCATTCGGAAGCATCGAAGACCGTTGGCGACGGGTCATCCAGGAGTCCGCTCTCACCACGGTCGCGAAGCTCTCTCGCCGCCTCCGCCCAACCATCCCTGGGGTTGCCCGCGCGTTCGATGAGCAGACCCGAATCCACAACCTTCAGCCGCAGCGGCGTATCGAGCCCGGCCGCTTCGATCAAGGCTTTCGGGATTCGGATCCCGCGGGAGTTTCCGATCTGAATGAGCCGCGTTTCCATTCCGCTTCGCTCCGTCACCGTTGCCGCTCGAGTAGCTCGTCGCCGTAGGTACAAAGTAATCACGCTCCGCGACGTTCGCCAACTATCCGCCAGCCGTCCGGCGCTCCTGGGCGCGGGCGCCGCTGAGGACGTTGGAGAGGGCGTAGTTGCCCTCGTGGCACGCGTACTCGTACAACGCGCCGTCGAGTCGTGTGAAGGGCACTTCCCCGCCCCAGTTGTCGGTGAAGGTGTCGGGGTCCTCGACGGTGAACTCGTAGTGGATCGTGTGTTCGTCGGCGCGCGTGAAGCGCTCGGTCACGGTCATGTTCCCGGAGCCGGGGCCGAACAGGTAGACGTAAGCCGCCATCTGGTCCGGGTTCAGGTTCGTCGTCCGCACGACCAGCGTGTCGCCCGCCCAGCGGCCCCACGATTCCCCGAACCACGGGTGCACCCCGTCGGCGGCCGGCTTCGGCTCGCCCAGCCGGATGATGCGGACATCGTGCACCATCTCGGTCAGGATCATGATGTGGTCGGGCGTCTGCACGATCGTGTAGTTGTTGTTGTAGAAGTAGTTCGGCAGCATCGGCGGGCCGGCGTTGGAACCGAAGGAGAGGATGCAGCGCTCGCCGACGGGGCGGTTCTCGGGGTTGTCGTACTCGCCCGCCAGCCGCCCGTAGGCCCGCAATCGCCGCCGCTGGCCCTCCGGCGTGAGTTCGGGGATGCGACCGTCGTCCGGGTATGTGAGGAGAGAGCTTCGGGGCTCGCCGCCGAACACGGCGACCCGGTCGCCCGCGTCGATCCAGAAGTAGTTGTAGCCGCCCACGCCCCCGGCCGCGCCCGTGGACCCGTCGCCTCCGACCGGCGGGGCTTCGCGGTCCGGGTCGCTCGGCGCGTTTCGTTCGTCGATGTGCTCCCGGCGCCGGCCCTCGCGGACCGCGACCTCTTCCGCCGTCAGCACGAGCGCCTCGCCCTCGGGGCGCTCCAGCGGCGTCATGGTCCCGTTCGTCCAGTCGCCCTGCAGGTCGGGATGCCCCTCCGGAGTCCGCGGGACGATCCACCCATCCCCGTCTCCCGCGGGGACGCCGCCGGTCCCGCCGCAGGCCGCAAGAAAGACACCTCCGAATCCGCCCCCGAGTCCGGCTCCGAGCAGCAGCACCGCGGAAAATCCTCGCGGGCGCCGTCGACGATTCGCGAATCTCATCGGTGCGCGCAGGCCCCGGCTACCGGATCGGGGTCTTCCGGAGGTGTCCGTACATCAACTCCTCCACGAAGGGGACGCACTTGAACTGCCCCAGCCGCGCGTCGGGATCCACGTTCCGGTACAGCGGCAGGCGGATCGTCCACGGCTCCGAGAACGTCTCGGGGTCCTCCATCGTGGCCTCGTACATGAGATGGTCGGGCCCGAGCATCGTCCACCGTTCCGTGACCGTGAGCCGGTAGCCGTGGTGGTTCCCGGCCCGGTCGAACCACGTCTGGCCGTTGAACCCGTTCACGGTGACGACGAAGGTGTCCTCCTCCCAGCGCCCCACCGACTGGCCCATCCAGGAGTCCACCTGTGGCGGACCGGGATCCTCGAGATAGATGTCGCGCACCGCGCCGGCGTACTCGTAGGCGATGAAGAACTTCGATTCGCTCTGGAAGATCTGGAACGGGAGATGCATGTAGTTCGCGCGCGGGACGCCGGGCAGGTAGCAGCGGATCTCGGGGTCGCGCTCGAGCCAGCGCTCGCGGTTCTCGTCGCGCCGCTCCAGGGCTTCCGGCAGGTAGGGGATGCTCCCGCCGACCACGATGCCCTGCCCCGACGGCACGGACCCCACGGCGCCGAGCGCGACGACCTCGTTGGCGGGGACGGGCACGACGGGGCCTTCCCGCATGGCGAGTGCGGGACGCGCCATGTGCGGCTCGATGTCCCAATACGCGTTTCCGAGTGCGGCCCAGATGCCGTTGAAGTCGGGATGTCCCGAGGCCGTTCGCGGGATGCCGTCGTTCGGCGCGCAGGCAGCCACCGTTCCCAGCCCCAGGGCGAGAAGGGCGTTCAAGACACGGCTCCCGCGACGGGGATTCCGCTCCGCGCGACGATGCTCGCGTCTCTTCAGGAAGTTCGCCATCGGCACCGGCCTCCGGGTTGATCGTTCCGCGTGCGTCGAGTCGAAAGTGCGACCCGGCCCATTCTCTGGCCAGATCGACGGTTCGGGGGCACATTTCGAGATGTGGGCGACGCAGGGGCGGGGTACGGGTTGCGCAACACTGAACGGCTGGGAGGAAACATGAAGAACCTGCGCGTAACCGGACTGGCGCACCTCACCGCACTGGGGGCTGCGTTCCTTGGCATCGCGGCCTGCGGAGCGGAGGATGCTGCGGTAGACGAGATGATGGATTCGGCCGAGGTCGCGGATCCGGCGGCGGCGGGTCTCCCGAACCCCACGCCCAACGTGATCAAGGATTGGGCCCAGCTTCCGGATGGCCGCGAGTGGGGCTCCACGGCGGGCATCGACATCGACCCCACCGATGGGCACGTCTGGGCGTACGACCGCTGCGGCGGGATCGCGCTCGCGGGCGGATGCGCCGAGAACATCGTCGACCCGGTCTTCAAGTTCCACCGCGAGACGGGCGAAATCCTGGCCAGCTTCGGGGCCGGCCTTTTCGTTCTTCCGCACGGGATCCACGTGGATGATGACGGGAACGTGTGGATCACCGATTCCCAGGGGACGGAGGACAAGGGGCACACCGTCGTGAAGTTCTCGCCCGAGGGCGAGGTGCTCATGACGCTGGGGCAGACGGGCGTTCGCAGCAGCGAGCCCGGTACCTTCTTCAACGAACCCTGCGACGTGATCACGGCGGCCGACGGCTCGATCTTCGTTTCGGACGGCCACAGCGGACAGAACGCGAACCCGCCCGAGGGCTCTACCGGCCGCATCATCAAGTTCTCGTCCGACGGCGAGTACATCATGGAGTGGGGCGTGATCGGCGACGGCCCGGGCGAATTCCGGACGCCGCACGCGCTGGAGTTCGACTCGCAGGGCCGCCTCTTCGTCGCGGATCGCGGTAACCACCGCGTCCAGATCTTCGATCAGGAAGGGAACCTGCTCGACACCCACTACCAGTACGGCCGCGTGAGCGGACTCTTCATCGACGCCGAGGACAACGTGTATGCGATCGACTCGGAGTCGAACCCCAACCAGCACTCGGACTGGCTGACCGGCGTCCGGATCGGCCACGCGTCGGAGGACCGGGTCACGGCCTTCATCCCGCCGCACGAGTCCGACGATCCGCAGGGCGAGGCCGGCGAGGGTGTCGCGGTCGATGCGGACGGAAACGTTTATGCTGCGGAGGGACCGAATTCGAGGGCCGCCGCCGAGGGCGGACTCACGAAGTACACGAGCAATTGACGCGCGATTCGATGCGCGATTTGACGCGCAGCGCGCAACTGACGCAGAGCTGCTGCAGGGGAGGAAAAACGATGACGCTGAGAAGATTCGCTTCGGGGATGGCGGTGGGTGCGTCGGCGCTGGCCTTCACGGGGTCCGCCGCCATCGCCCAGGAACTCAACGAGGTGTGTCCGGACTCGCCGGACATGACCGGCGCGCTGTGGGGACTCGTCTCCGACCCGGACACGCAGATGGGGCTGCCCAGCGCCACCGTCGTCGCCAGTTGGGAGAAGGACGGCGAGGAGGGGCAGATGGAGGGCCAGACCGCGCTGGACGGCGGCTACACGCTGTGCTACGTGCCGCTCGGCGTCGAGATCTCGGTTCAGCCTGCGTTCATGGGCACGGGAGGAGCCGCCACAACGGCCAATCTCACCGAGGAGATCACCCGCCTGGACCTGGTGTTCTCTCTCGCCGGCGTCGGCGGCGGCGGTGGAGATGACGACCGCATATGGGCCTGCTTCGGCGCCGACGACAACCAGATCAACATGCAGAACTCGCGCCTCGTCCGCTGCGAAACCAACTGGCAGGAACTCGAGCGCTGCCCCAAGGAAGCGGAACACGGCCAGGTTCAGGCGACGATCACCGGCGCCGGGGTCGGGACGTTCCGGGAAGCGCTCGAGAAGGTCATCGTCGAGACGCGCCGGCTGGGGGCGAACGCGCTCATCAACTGGCGGATGAGCCGTAACTCGCTGACCGCCGAGGCGGTCACGATCACGGTCGATCCCTCCACCTGCACCTGATCCCGCCGACGGGGGCGGGCTCCCGGACGGTGGAGCCCGCCCCGCCGCCGGTCGATCCCGTCTGCGCTTATAAGATGGCCGATGGTCGAATCGAGGAATTTTCGACCTTCGGCGGTTGCAGTTCGGCGATTACGATTTACGGTCCCGCTCCCGATCCCTGTGATACGTTGAACGAATGTTGAGCCGCCGGGCGGCGTCCTCTCGGACGACCTCTTCCTGGAGTTGGCTGACGGGTTCGATCTGTTCGGGGACACGGTCGCGATCGCGGACCGCGGGGCGGGGCGGGTCCAATTGTTTCGCTCCGACGGGGAGCATATCGCGACCCTGGGCGGGCCCTCGGGACCGGGGGACCCCGACGTTCTACAGTCCCCGTCGCGTCCCCGTCGCGCGTCGAGTTCGCACCGGACGGCGCGTTGTGGGTAGGCGACGCCGGCCTCGGAGCGCTGGTGCGGTTCCCTCCCGGAGAGGGCGAGCCGCAGACCGTGCGGCTTCCAGTGATCTCGACCGCGATCGGATTCGGCGTCGACCATGTGCTCGGTCCGGTCGGACCGAGCCTTGAGCCGGGCTTCCTGCTCACGGCGTACGCGGCCGGGGACCGGCCCCCGAACATCCCGAGCGAGGTCCCGCTTCCCGCGGAGCTGGCGTATGAGGCGTCCTGGAGGAGCCGAATAGGCGCCTTTAATCTGGTGGTGTCGGGCGGGCGGAAGGGCGAGGTCGTCCTCCTCGACGCGATGGAGACGATCCTGTGGCGAATCGAGCTGGAGTACGAGCCGCCCAGGATCGTCGGCATCTCCCGCATCCCGGTACCCCGGTGGCTGGTCGAGAGCACGCGGGCCGAGATGGCGCGGATCGTCGAGGGGCGCCCCGGCGTCAGGGCTCCCGGGTTCAAGGACATGCGGGCCGGAGAGCGGGGAGTGTGGCTCGTTCCGGCGATCGAGCCGGTTGACGGCCTGTTCCTGCCCTACGAGGAGGGGGGCCGGACCACGGTGCTGTGGCGCGACCCACTCCACGAGGAGGCGTGGAGCAGCCGCGTGCTGGACGATACGGCCTGGCAGATGTACCCGGCGAGCCTCAGGCTGTTCACGATCGCGGGCGAAGGTTGGTCGCAATCCGATCCTGCTGTGCGTAACAAGGACGTTGGCGACCGGTAGCTCAACGAGACGCTGGAAGGGAGTACGGCGTCCAATGCGCGTGTGCCGCCGCCCATTGCCGCCGACCATTGCCGCCGCCCATTGCCGCCGCCCGGGCACCACCCGGCACCACCCGAGGGAGAAACCTGAGGTGCCCGTGGGTTCCTGGGAGTCCGTGTGAAGCGTTGAGCCGATTCAAGATTGAACTTTCAATTGGCCCAAGCCGATGCAGGGGCGCTGACTCTTCCCACGAGTGCTTGAGATCTCGCGCCGTTGCTCAGGCGGGCCGCGGCGGAACCATGCCCGTCGTGACGCCGGTGAGAGGTCATTGACCCTGTCCTGCGGTTGCCCGCTCGAGTCCGGCTTCCTTACCGTCTGTCGCGCGCTCCATCGAACCCGCCCCCGGAGTTACCCAGATGAACACGCATTTGAACACGCGTCGCCGTCGCCGCCCTCGTCACCCGCTTGGTTACGCTGGTTCCGCGCTCTGCGCCGGGCTTCTCGCCCTTCTCTCGGCCGGAGGGATCGCGGCTCAGAACACGGAACTCGAGGTCGGCCGGACGTTGGCGGGCACGCTGGCCGCGGGCGACACGGCGCGCTACACGATCGAGACGGCCGAGAACGACTTCGTCCTCGGCGAGGTGAACCAGATTTCCGTCGACGTGACCGCGCGCGTCCTCGACCCGGAGGGGACGCAGGCCGGACGCTTCGGCGGGCTGGGGCGCGGCGTCGAACGCTTCGGCGGGCGGACGGCCGGCGCGGGCATCCACACGCTGGAACTGTTCGTCGCGGGAGACGATGCCAAGGCCGGCGGGCGCTACGAGATCACGCTGCTGCGGCGCGAACCGGTCGCGACGGACCCGGAGGAACTGGCGGACCAGGTCATGTCCCGCTTTGACGGACCGCATTCTCCGGGGGGCGCGGTCCGCGTGTGGCGCGATGGCCGCACGCTCTTTTCGAAGACCTACGGGATGGCGAACCTCGCCTACGACCTCCCCTTCGAGGAGGACACGCGGACGAACATCGGTTCGACCTCGAAGCAGTTCACCGCCTTCGCGATCATGCTGCAGGCGGAGCGCGGACTCCTCTCGCTCGACGACGACATCCGCGAGCACATCCCCGAACTTCCGGAGTTCGAGCACACCATTCGGGTGAAGCACCTGATCACCCACACGTCGGGACTGCGCGAGTTCCTGAACCTGCTGCGGATGACGGGCCGCCGCCTCGACCACGGCGACTGGATCGACCGCTCGGAACTCATCGACATCGTCCAGCGGCAGCCCGCCCTCCAGAACGAGCCCGGCGCCGAGTGGAACTACAACAACACGGCGTTCGGCCTCGCGGCCGTGATCGTCGAGCGGACCTCCGGGCAGGACTTCCCCGTCTTCATGCGGGAGAACGTGTTCGGGCCGCTGGGGATGAGCGGGACCATGGTGCGCCCCTCCACGCGGCACATCGTTTCGAACATGTCCGAAGGCTACACCCCGGGCCCGGATGGATACCGCCAAATCGGCGACCTCGGCGGCGCGGTCGGCGCGGGCGCGATCTACAGCACGATCGGCGATTTGCAGACGTGGGCCGAGAACTACGCGAACCCGCGGGTCGGCACGCGGGAGAGCATCGATGAGATGATGACCTCGTTCGTGCTCAACGACGGCGAGGAGACGGGGTACGGGTACGGTCTCTCCGTCGACGAGCAGCGCGGGCTGAAGCGGGTGAGCCACGGGGGGGCCGATGTCGCGCACCGCTCGATGTTCGTCTTCTTCCCCGAGATCAACGCCGGCCTCACCACCCAGAGCAACCACGCGCAGTTCAACAGCGGCGTCGCGTACGAACTCGCGGCGGCCTTCTTCAAGGACGCGATGGAAGCGGAGGAAGACGCCGCCGCGGGAGGAGACGAGGAGTTCGATCCCGAGGACTTCGACCCCGAGGCCTTCGACGAGTTCGCCGGCCGGTACGCGCTCGACGCGGCGCCGAACTTCATCCTCGCCTTCACGCGCGAAGACGACACTTTCTACACGCAGGCCACGGGCCAGCAGCGGCTCGAGATCGTCCCCACGTCCGACTCGACCTTCCGCCTGCTCGCGGTCGAGGCTTCCGTCACCTTCCTGCGGGATGCGGAGGGCGACGTCGAAGGGCTCACGCTGCACCAGAACGGGGACAACCACGCTACGCGCCTCGAGGGCGATGAGGCCGAGGCATGGGAGCCGACGGCGGAGGATCTCGCCGACTTCGCCGGTCGCTTCTTCAGCGAGGAGCTGGAGACGTTCTACACCTTCGCGGTGGAGGACGGAGCTCTCGTCCTGCACCAGCGCAGGCTCGACCGCGAGGAACTCGAACCCGGAGAAGAGGATCAGTTCTCGGGCGGCGGCCTGTCGTTCGCCTTCGAGCGGGACCGCAACGGTCAGGTCATCGGCTTCTATGTCGCCAACGGTCGCACGCGCGACGTTCGCTTCGGCCGGGTGCGCTGACGAGCCGGGTGTCCCGAAGTGGACGCGGCCGTCTCGCGCCCGGGTCCCGGCTGACAGCAACCAGGGTTCGGCTTAGTTTGTACTCGAGGGGACGACGACGGTTTCAACCGAAGAGGAGGCGCGCGCGATGACGGGATTCGGGATTCATTTCGGTCGCATCGGGAGGCGGGGAGCCTTGGTACTGGCGGCCGCGATTGCGTTCGGGGCCCTCCCGGGCGCCGCGTGGGCCCAGGTCCGGATCGCCGGGTTGGTGACGGACGAGGTGACGGGCGCGACGCTCGCCGCCGTGCGGGTCGAAGTGCTGGGCGAGGGCGGCGCCGTCGTGGCGGAGGCGATAACGGGGACTGGCGGGGAATACGAGATCACCGGCGTGCCGGCCGGGACGTTTTCGGTCCGCTTCACCTCCCCCGGCTGGGAGACGGTGGTCACGGAGGCGCGGTCCGTTCCGGCCGACGCGATGACGTTCGTGTCGGCGACCATGACGCAACAGTCGTTCGAACTCAACCCGCTGACCATCACCGCCTCCCGCACGCACGAGAAGGTGCTCGAGGCGCCGGCGGCGGTCGAGGTCGTCTCGACGCGCGATCTCGAAGAACGCCAGGTGACAAGTCCGATCGAGCATGTGGAGCACCAGCCCGGCGTGGACGTGGCCCGCACCGGGATCCGCGGCCGCACCGCCGTATTGCGGGGATTCAACAACATCTTCTCCAGCCGCACGCTGTTCATGACGGACAACCGGATCGCACGCGTGCCATCGCTGCGCGTGAACATCTTCTACCTGAACCCGGTGTCGGACCTCGACACGGATCACGTCGAGACCGTGCTGGGCCCGGGATCGGCCCTCTACGGACCGAACGCGGCGGGCGGCGTCGTCCACTACATCACGAAATCGCCAATCCGCTCGCCCGGAGCGACGTTCTCCGTCGGTGGCGGTCTCCGTCAGCAGGGTGACGACGCGGGACTCGGCAGCGGTCCCATCCAGGGTGGAGACGCGGGGCTCTTCCAGTTCGACGGGCGCATCGCGGTCGCCCCGAGCGACAAGTTCGGGTTCAAGATCTCGGGCCAGTACTTCGACGCGACCGAGTACGTCTTCAACGATCTGGTCGAAGCGCAGGCGGCGGTCGCGGGACAAGCCTGCATCGGGGCCGGATTCGATCCGGCCTCCCCCGCGTGCCAGCCGTTCGCCTCGGGCCTCGACCTGACGAATCCGGCCGATCAGGGCGTGCTGGCGCAGTCCGCCCGCAACGTGGCGGCGGGCCGCGACGACGGGCACAGGAACTGGGGCGTGGACGCGCGCATGGACTTCGAGCCGTCGCCGGGGACTTCGCTCATCCTCGCGGGCGGGCGAAACACGGCCGCGCAGGCGACGGAACTCACGGGGCTGGGCGCGTCCAACGTGACCAACTGGAGCGTCACCTACGGGCAGGCGCGGCTCCGGCACAAGGACCTGTTCGCGCAACTCTTCTACAACTACAACACGAACGACGAGACCTTCCTCCTCCGAAACGGTCGTCCGCTGTTCGACAATTCCTCCCTGCTGGTGGGACAGTTGCAGTACCAGTCGCGGATCGGCTCGGCGCACCGGCTCATCTACGGAGTCGACTACCTCGGGACGAACCCGGACAGCAAGGGGACGATCAACGGACGGTTCGAGGACGACGATGAGACGACGGAGGTCGGCGGCTACGTCCAGTGGGATTGGGCGCTGAGCCGGAAGTTCGATTTCACCGGCGCCTTCAGGTACGACTACAACAGCAATCTCGCGGATCCGGTCTTCTCGCCGCGCGCCGCTGTCGTCTTCAAGCCGGACGCTTCGAACTCGTTCCGGCTGACCTTCAACCGGGCGTTCTCGACGCCCACCTCGACGAACCAGTTCCTGGACATCTCGGGAGGAACGATCCCCATCACGGGCACGCCGTTCTTCTACGACCTGCGCGCCACGGGCTCGGGCGGACACGGTTACTCGTACATGCGGGACAACGGGATCCCCATGCACATGTCGCCGTTCAACGTGCTGCGGGGCGGAACCCCTCGCGAGTTCCTGCCGACGACCACGGCGCAGTTGTGGGCCACGGCGGTGAATCTTCTCGGCGTCGCCTACCCGCAGCTGGCTCCGCTGGCGCCTCTGATCCCCGTCCCGTCGGGGGACCAGGTGGGCGTCCTGGCGCTGCTGCTCGATACCGAGGTCGCCGGCGGTGGCGCGCCGCCGCCGGGCTGCGTGGCGCCCCCGTTCTGCGAGGCCGTCGACCTCGCGAATCTCCAGGATATCGAGGCGCTGGGGCCGACCGTCAGCAACACCTTCGAGCTCGGGTACAAGGGAGTATTCGGAGACAACGTTACCGTCGGGGCCAACGCGTGGTTCACGCGCTACGACAGCTACATCGCGCCCCTCCGGCTGATCTCGCCGCACGTCTTCCTCAACGGCCCGCAACTGGGGACGTATCTGTCGGGAGTGTTCCGACAGCTCGTCGGCGTGGCGTTCCCGAACGAGGCGGCAGCTTTGGCGACGGCGCAGCTTATTGCGAACGAGGCAGCGCAGATTCCGCTGGGCGCCGTGACTCCGACGAGCGTCGGCGGCACCGCCGCGGCGATGGCCCTCGGATACCAGGATGCGGGCGGGTTCGACGTGATGGGGGGCGAGTTAGGCGCCGGTTTCCTCCTCAGCGATCAACTGGAGATGGCCACATCCCTCTCCTTCATCAACCGCAACACGTTCGAGTCCGCAGGCGAACTCCTGAGCGAGGTGTCGCTGAATTCGCCGACGGTCCGCGGGACCGCGTCGCTCACGTACCGGAACGACGATTCAGGAGTCAACGGGGGCCTCCGGTTCCGGGCGCAGAACGGCTTTCCGTTCAACTCCGGCCCGTGGGTGGGCGATCTCGACGCCATCGCCACGCTGGACGCGAACTTCGGCTTCCGTATCCCCGGGTACGAGGACCTCTGGTTCCAGGTGGACGTGTCCAACGTCTTCGACAAGGCCTACCAGAGCATGGTGGGGGCGCCGGCGATCGGCCGCGTGGTGCTCGCCCGGATGCGCTGGGACTTCAGCCCGTTCTAACTCCGGGCGCGATGATCTTTTAGGATGGAAGAGATGCAAGCTGCCGGCGGCGGGCGTATCGTACCCATGAGCGTGACCCCTCCGGCCACCCAAAACCGACACGTAGGAGACCTATGCTGCGCTTGGACATCCTTCCGCGCCTAATCCCGGATTCGCACTGCGAAACCCGCCAAGAGGCCATTGCGGAAGTGGCCCGGCGACGGGCGTCGCCCGTCGTCCACGATGCCGTAACTCGTTTTGACGAGTCGCCGTACGGAGGCTATCGCGTCTACACGGTGTCGCTCGAAACCGCGATGGAGGTGTTCGTGGACATGGTGGATTCGGGGCTTTCTTCTGAATCAGCTAGCGTCCCGGCCTCAGGCTATGGGAAGACGGCGGCCTATCGGTGACGGACGATACCGGTGGGAACGTGGTGCCAAGGGGAACACCTTACGCATAGGATTCAACTAACCTGGGTCGTCGCTGGCATCGTCGTCCTCGTGGTAGGGGTGATCCTGTCCATGGCGTTCTGGGGAGGCGACAGTCAACGGGATCTCGCAACGGCGCTCGCGCGGGACGCGATCTCAGCGGGCGCGTTCCTGGGTCTCGGGTTCCTTCTGGGTCGGCGATCCCGCACCTGACCCGAGGCGCGCCCGATTGTGGATGCCGGGGGTGGGGCTCGAACCCACACGGGGATGGACCCCTTCGGATTTTAAGTCCGATGCGTCTGCCAATTCCGCCACCCCGGCGCAACGCGTTCGCCACCCGGCGCACGCGGATTCGGAAGCTAATGCCTCGGCTCCGTTCGTGGCAGGAGAACGCTTCGGCTTGCGGGTGAGGCGGCTGGGGGCGCAGCATGGACTTGAGGATTCTGCCCGGAGGCCAGCATGAATCGTTTCCTGAAGCGACCCGTTGCCGCCCGCGCCGTCTCAGCCGCCGGCGCGCTGGCGATCCTGCTCTGCGCGCCCGGCGCCGTACTCGCCCAGGCGCATCCGAACCCGGCCACTCCCGACTCGCTGCGCCAGATCCAGACGATGGAGCCCCGCATGGGGCCGCCGGGCACCGAGGTCAGCCTCTACACCGAGAATATCCCGCTGCAGGCGAGGGTCGTCGTCGGCCTCGGGGCCATCGGGACGGGCTTCGAGGAACTGGGGACCGGCGATCAGGGCGAGTTCGGCGAGATCGGAGCCACCGTGAGCGTGCCGGCGAGCGCGACGTGGGACCGCGCGGTCGTCTTCATCATCTTCAACGGGAACTTCGCGCCCACGGGGCTCTCCGATCCGTTCCACGTGACGGATGAGAACGGCCGGATTCAGCGTGCCGGCACGATCGCGGGGCAGGAGAACGGCTGCGTGACGTTCGAGGACCGGGACGGGTACTTCTACACGCTTGCCGGCGACCTGGGAGACGCGACGACCGGGGATCACCTCATCGTCGAGGGGACGGCGTCGCGCTCCGTCGCCTGCCCGTACGCGGACACGATAGAGGTCGACCGCGCGGAGGAAACGGAACCGGTCGACCGCCCCCACCCGGACCCGTTCGGGTAGTGCCGCGGTAGCCTTCTCGCCGACGCCGGCGCTCAGCGCCTGGACGAGCGGGTGACTTCGACGAGGAAGATGACGAGCAGCGTGATCAGGACGGGGATGGCGAGGAGCCATTCCTGCAGTTCGGGCATCGTGTCTTCTCCTTATCGTTTGCCGGTTACCGTTCGCCGGTGCTGCCGAGCCCGCCGGCGCGATCCGTGGAGATCGCGACCGGCCCCTCCTCCCAGCGCGCGACCCGGTACTTGTGGAGGACGACCTGCGCGATCCGTTCGCCGTGTTCGATCCGTATGGGGTGCGGCGCCGAGTTGAGGACGAGGACGAACCACTCATCCGGATAGTCGGCGTCGACGGTGCCGGGCGCGTTGGGGACGGTGAGCCCCCGCTTCCAGGCGAGGGACGAGCGCATGCGGATCTGCGCTTCATAACCATCGGGCAGGCGGGCGCGGAAGCCCGTGGGCACGAGCGCGCGATCGCCGGGTTCGAGGACGATCCATAGCCGCCCCCCCTCGCCGCGGGTCGGGTCCACCGGGATGGTTTCGCCGTTCGTGCTTCGGTGGACTCGCACGGGACCGCACGTCAGGTGCGCGCGGATGTCGTAGCCGGCCGACTGTTCCGTCGCCCGTGTCGGCACGCGGACACCGTCCGCCAGCCTCTCGAAGATGACGCGGGCGCCGTTGGCGTCTGACAAGAACCCTTGCTCCCGTCTTCCTGAAGGTCTATCGGAACCGGTACGCCCATTCTGCGGCGGCGGCCATGAATCTGTCGAGACGCTTGGCGATCGTTTCGTCCGCCAACTCGAGATCCTCATCGAACACGGCGCCCGCCCCCGAGAGCAGGATCCGCGGCTGTGGCATCACGTGGGCGTTCAGCCCCACGAGCGACTCGCGCAGGGAGCGCTGCGCCAGCGCGGTCCCCAGCCGGCCGGGCGTCGCCCCAATGATCGCGACGGGCTTCGCGTCCCACGCCTGCGGGCGGGGTGGTCGCGATCCCCAATCCACGGCGTTCTTGAGCACGGCCGGCAGACCTCCGTTGTACTCGGGCGTCGCGAGCAGCACCAGGTCCGCCGCATGCGTCGCCGCCTTCAGTTCGGCAACCGCGCCAGGGTCGCCCGTCGCTTCCACGTCGCCATCGTAGAACGGAAGGCACGAGGGATCGAACTCGCGAACCTCGACGCCAGCCGGCACGCGGGCCAGCGCGGCGCGCATGAGCGCCCGGTTAAGGGACCGCCGACGCTGGCTGCCCGCCATGGCAAGCATGGAGAGGCCGTCCGGGTCGTGTGTCATGGGCCGGAGAGTGCGCAGTAAGGCGACGCCACGCAAACGTCAACGTCTTCCCGCACCAGCGACGTTCCCGCGGGAACGCGACGGCACCGCGACGCGATGCCCGCCAAAGGAGGCCCGATTCTCACCTGATCACGAGCGTCATCTTCCAACGGCCACGAAAATATGTTATGATTTGCGTATGATACATGAATTCTCAGTATCCAACTACGGATCGATACGCGATACGGCGACCGTGGATCTCCGGATTGCGGGGACGGCACCTGACCTCGCCCGCTTCCGCCGGAGCGCCGCCAAGCCGGGCGTGCGGCTCCCCGCGGTAGCCGTCCTTGTGGGGCCGAACGCGTCGGGCAAATCCACCCTGCTGCGCGCGCTGGTCGACCTCCTTCGCATCGCCTCCCGACTCGACGATTCCGTGACGCTTGTTCCGTTTCTCTCGGAAGACACCCGGCGGAAGGACACGCAATTCGTGCTCGAGGGTGAATGGGACGTGCTGCCCGGCGGATCGCCCAGCCTGTTCCGCTATGAGCTCACGCTCGGTCGGAGCGGTGATGCGGACGAGACGGCAGACTTGTTCGTTCGCCACGAGGCGTTGCTCCAATTCCCGAAGGGACGCCGTCGCAGATTGTTCGAACGATGGGAGGACGGAACACCCGTCTACGTCTCTCCCGAGTTTGAGATCAAACCCCGGGACGACCGGCTCAAGGCGGTTCGACCGGGTGCCTCGGTCATCGCGACCCTCGCATGGCTCAACGTTCCTCTGGCCGTTCAGATCGCGGACAAGATGAGAAGCTGGCTCGTCGCGACGAACATTTCCGGGCCCGACACGCTGGAGACCAAGACATCGACGGTGGTCGACTGGTTGGAAAGACACCCGGAATCGCGGCGCTGGGTTGAAGCCCGGATCAGGTCCAGCGATCTGGGCATCGCCGACCTCGAGCTCTTCGACTCCAGACTCGCCGGCTTCGGCAAGTACGTTCGGTTCACTCATGATGGGCTTACCGACCCCGTCCTGTTAGATTACGAATCCGCAGGTACTCGGCGCCTGTTTCACTTACTGCCCTCGATCAAACTCGCACTCGACCGGACCGGACTGGCCATCCTCGACGAAATCGACGGCGATCTGCATGTGGACATCGTGGACGAACTGCTTCGCCTGTTCAGGTCTCGCGAGAGCAACCCGTTGAACGCACAACTCGTCGTCTCGTCCCATCATGTGGGCCTGCTCGATGGTCTCGAAAAAGAGGAAGTCCTCATTGTTGAGAAGGACAGCGGCGGCGCCACTCGAGTATACGGCCTCCAGGATGTTCAGGGGCTGCGCCGCGATGTGCGTCTCTATCCGAAGTATCGCGTGGGAGTACTGGGCGGCCTTCCAAGGCCGGGCTGAGCGCAGGTGCCACGCCCCAAAGTTCAGCCACGCCGCGTCATCTTCCTCGGCCTTTGAGCCGGTCTGCATACTGGCGCCCGGCGTGGCGGGGTCCCGATGTTTTGGGTGTCAGATGGAATACGCACGTTCAGGAGCATCAGCCAAGCCATAAGGAACATCTGAAGGAGTCACCCATGAGTCAGCTCTTTTCCAACATCCCGTGTATCCGCTCCGCAAGCCTCGTCGCACTCGGGCTCCTGCCCGGGCTCGCTGGCGGGGCGGCCGCGCAGGAGGGCTCGAACGGAGACGGCGAGCCCGAGAACGAGGATCTGCCGCTTCCCGTCGATCGCCTTGTCCCAATGGACATGACGGAGGGGAGCTGGATCTCTCTCGACGTGAGCCCGGACGGCGAGACGATCGTCTTCGACTACCTCGGGGACCTCTTCACAATCCCGATCGGCGGCGGGGATGCGACGCAGCTCACGTCGGGGATGGCCTTCGACGCCCAGCCCCGCTTCTCCCCCGATGGCGCACGGATCGTCTACACGTCCGATTACGACGGCGGGCAGAACATCTGGATCCGCTCCCTCGATGGCTCCGACACCACCCAGATCTCGAAGGGTTCGGCCAATCGCGCCGAGTCTCCCGAGTGGCTGCCGGACGGGGATTACGTTGTCGCGTCGATGGGCGGCTTCCGCGGGGGCGGGCTGCCGAAGCTCAAGATGTTCCACGTGGACGGCGGGAGCGGCATCCAGCTCGTCTCGGAGCCGGACAACCTGAAGATGCTCGGGGCCGCGGTCTCCTCGGACGGCCGCTACATCTGGTACGCGCGGCGCACCGGAGACTGGACCTACAACGCGCAGTTCCCGCAGTACCAGCTCGAGGCGTACGACCGGGAATCGGGAGAACGCTATACGCGGTCGTCCCGCTACGGCTCGGCGATCCGGCCCGTGCTCTCCCCCGATGGCCGCTGGCTCGTGTTCGGGACCCGTCACGAGGAGCATACGGGGCTCATGATCCGGGACCTCGAGAGCGGCGACGAGCGCTGGCTCGCCTATCCCGTCCAGCACGACGACCAGGAATCGCGCGCCACGCTGGACGTGCTCCCCGGCATGTCGTTCACGCCGGACTCCCGGCACCTCGTCGCCTCCTACGGCGGAAAGATCTGGAAGCTGCCGGTCGACGGCGGTGACGCGGAGGAGATTCCCTTCCGCGTCCGGTTCGAGCTCGCGCTGGGGCCAAGGGTCGACTTCGACTATCCGATCGAGGACACGCCGACCTTCACCGTGCGCCAGATCCGCGACGCGGCGCCCTCCCCCTCCGGCGACCGGCTCGCCTTCACGGCGCTGGACCGCCTCTGGGTGTCGGACGCCGACGGTTCGAACCCCGAACGCCTCACGGACGCGGACATGTCGGAGCACTTCGCGACCTGGTCGGCGAACGGCGAGTGGCTCGCGTACTCGACGTGGGACGGGACCGAAGGGCACCTGTACAAGGCGCGCGCGGACGGCGGCGGGGATCCGGTGCGGCTCACGCGCGACGCGGCGACGTACTTCGCCCCCGCCTGGGGGCCGGGCGACCGGATCGTCGCCGTGAGGGGACTCGTCCGAGCCTACGAGACGCAGGGAGAGGGCGGCGCTCCGGGCACCGAGATCATCTGGGTGCCCGCGGATCCGGACGGCTCCGGCGGCGGGCCGGCGACGCTCATCGCACCCACGGACGGACGCGCGAACCCCCATTTCGTGGAGGAAAACGACCGCATCCACCTCTTCCGGTTCCCGGACGCGCTCGTCTCGATCCGCTGGGATGGGACGGACGAGAAGGAGCACGTCAAGGTGCGCGGACCCACGCCTCAGGGTTCGACCCAGGGCCTGTCTCCCTCGACCATCGAGATGGCGCCGCGCGGCGACCAGGCGCTCGCGGAGGTCCAGCGCGAGATCTATACGGTAACGGTGCCCCGCGTCGGCGTGACGCCGACGATCAACGTTTCGAACCCGGACAATGCCGCCTTCCCCGCGCGCCGCGTCACCGATATCGGCGGGGAGTTCCCGGCCTGGAGCGGCGACGGCCGCACGGTGCACTTCTCGCTCGGCAACGCGCACTTCTCCTACGACCTCGACGCCGCGCAGGCGTACGAGGACAGCGTCGAAGCGGCCGAAGCCGATGAGGAGGCCGATGAGGAGACGGATGAGGAGGCCGGGGCGGAGGCTGAGGGGGAAGAGGAAACCGGGGAAGAGGAAACCGAGGAAGAGGAGGAGGACGAGGGTTACCGCGCCGTCGAGCACCGGATCCTGATCGAGGCGCCGCGCGACATCCCCGCGGGCGTCGCGGTACTGCGCGGCGGACGTGCGATCACCATGAACGGTGACGAGGTCATCGAGAACGCGGATATCGTGGTCCGGAACAACCGGATCGAGGCGGTGGGAGCGAGCGGCTCGGTCGCCGTTCCGGAAGATGCCGTCGTCTTGGACATCGGCGGACGGACGGTCGTCCCCGGGTACGTTGATACACACGCGCACCTGCGAGCGCGCGACCAGCTCCACCGGACGGACGTGTGGCCCTATCTCGCCAACCTCGCATACGGAGTGACGACGACGCGGGACCCGCAGACCGGGAACACGGAGGTCCTCTCCTACGCGGACATGGTCCGCACCGGGAGCGTTCTCGGACCGCGGGTCTACTCGACGGGGCCGGGCGTCTTCTGGCAGGACGGCATCGACACGGAGGAGGAGGCGATGGATGTCCTCTCCCGCTACTCCGACTACTTCGATACGAAGACGATCAAGATGTACGTGGCCGCCGCGCGTAAGGGGCGGCAGCACATCATCATGGCGGCCCGCGAACTGGGACTCATGCCGACGACGGAGGGGTCGCTGAACCTCCGGCAGAACCTCACGGAGACGGTGGACGGATATCCGGGGCTCGAGCACTCGATCCCCATCTTCCCGGTGTACGACGACTACGTGCGGCTCTTCGCGGAGACGGGCCGGGTCTACACGCCGACGCTGCTCGTCTCGTACGGGGGACCGTGGGCGGAGAACTACTTCTATTCGCGCGAGAACCCGCACGACGATCCGAAGTTGCGCCGCTTCGTCCCGCACGATGAGGTGGATTCGCGCACGCTGCGCCGGCCGCAGTGGTTCCGCGAGGACCAGCACGTGTTCTCGCGGCACGGGGAGTTCGTCAGGAACCTCGTCGACGCGGGCGGCAAGGCGGGTGTGGGGAGCCACGGCCAGCTGCAGGGGCTCGGGTACCACTGGGAGCTGTGGGCGATGGCCGCCGACGACATGGACGAGCACGACGCGCTGCGCATGGCGACGATCTACGGCGCCGAGGCGATCGGGCTCGACCGGGACCTCGGCTCGATCGAGGCGGGCAAGCTCGCCGACCTCGTGATCCTGACGGCGAATCCGCTGGACGACCTGCGCAACACGAACGCAATCGAGCGAGTGATGCTGAACGGGCGCCTGTACGACGGGGAGACGCTGGACGAGATCCATCCCCGGCAGCGGCCGCTGGCACCGCTCTGGTGGTGGGACGACGAGCCGGAGGGTCTCCCGGGCGTCTCGGACCGATAGGCGGTGGGGGCGTCCCTGTGAAGCCTTAGGCCGACGCAGGGGCATCGACACGCCCACGATGGCTCCGGAGATCCGGGACCCGGCGGGCAACTACTGGCATAGTTGTGGCTGTCACACGCGTGACACCTCGGTTCTGTGAGGAGAATCCCCCTTTGAGGAGAATCCGGAACGATGAAGACTCGACTGAACCGTCTCGCCCTCGGGATCGTGTGCGGTCTCGCCAACTCCTCGTTTGCCGCGCCCTTCCTCTTGGCCCAGGAGGTGATCGACGTCACGGGCGGGGACCGGCGGATCGATCCCGAGTTCGAGGAGGTCTACCGGGTCGGCGTCCTGGACGGCGAATCCTGGGAGATGTTTGCCCAGGTAGGCCGCGTATCCTTCGACGCGGAGGGCAACCTCTACGTCTTCGACGGGACGTCCAGTCCAACGCGTTTCGGAGGGATGACTCTGATGCGTGCCGGGGACGTGAGGGTCCTCGTGTTCGACACGGCAGGGCGCTTCGTGCGCGAGTTCGGCTCCTCGGGTGGAGGCCCGGGCGAGTTCAGCCAGCCGATGGGGTTCGCGGTGCTGCGGGACGGCACCGTGGTCGTGAGCGATGTCGGCCACCGCGCCTACCAGCTCTTCGACGCCTCCGGCGAGTTTCAGCGCATGGTCCGGGCGGACGACGGGCCTGACGCCGTGTCGATCCCGGCTCACGACATTCAGCCCGACCCGCGCGGCGGCGCCGTCTTTGCCGGTGGGAGCGTGGGTCTCACCGTCATGAGCGCGGGCGGCGCGATGGCTCCGCCCACCTCCCGTCCGGTGCTGCGGGTCGCACTCGACGGCGAGGTCGCGCGCGCTGACACGGTGGCGGACGGATGGCTGCCCCCACGCACCGACCTGGATGATCTCGCGTCGAACGATGTGCCCGGCGAGCTTCGAGGCGCGCTTCGCGGCATGGCCATGCCCACCGTGTTCGAGCCTCGGCTTCTCGTGGGCATCCTTCCGGATGGCGGCATCGTTCACTCCGACTCGTCAGCGTACGCGCTCAAGGTCACTCCGCCAGGTGCGCGGGAGGTCGGGCGCATCATCCGGCGGCCCTTCGAGCCCGAGCCGGTGACGCCGGAGGTCCGCAGGGAGCGCGAGGAGAGGACGGCAGCCGCCCGGAGAGCGCTCGGCGGAACCGGGGGGTCGAGGAGGCTCATGTTCGTGGGGCGCGCGGAGGGCAGCAATCCTGCACCGGAGGCCACCTTCGAGCTGGAGGACCGCTATTACCACGAGATTCCCGTGCTGCGCGGCCTCGCCACCACTTGGGAGGGCCGCATCTGGGTGCAACGCCGGGGCGAAGAGCCGCAAAGCGACGGGCCCATCGATGTCCTGACGCCGGAAGGCGCGTACGTCGGCACCTACGCGACCGGGGCGACCGAGATGCCGGACGCCTTCGGGCCGGATGGACTCGCGGCATTCATCGAGCAGGACGAACTCGATGTGGCACGCGTGGTCGTGCGGAGGCTCCCGGCCGAGGTTCGCTGACCCGAGACGGCGGTCAGGCGGCCTTCCGGTAACCGACGCTTCGAAACTTGCCCCTCAGCCCTCCGGAGTGAGGGCGAGACGAACGGCGCCGAGTGGGCGGTCGGCCGTGTAGAGTGCGAGTTCAAGGCGTCCGTCGAGCAGGTCGGCCAAGGCGGCGGCGCTCAGGGGCAGCGTGCCCTCGGCCGACGCGAGGCCCGGGCCTGAGAGACGGTGCACGACCGCGTTCGGCCGCGTCCCGCTGCCGCGACGCTGAAGCACGATCGCGTGGACGTCCGCCGGCCCGACTCCGGCGGTGGAGATGACGTAGCGCAGGGCGCCGCGCGGGAGGTCGAGGCTGAAGCTGCCGGTCAGGCGAGGGACGGCGGGCCGCCCGGCCCACCCGCCGTCGCCGGCGACGCTGAACCGGAGCGGGTCCGGCGCGCGGCCGTCCACGAGCGCGGGCGTGCGGGGCGGCGCGCGGCGCGGCTCGATCGCCCGTTCGAGCGCGTACGCCAGCGAGACCAGCCGGGCATCGTCGAACGGGCGGCCGATCAGCTCAATGCCGGTCGGCATGCCGGTCCGCGTGAAGCCCGCGGGCGCGCTGATCGCCGGAAGCCCGCTGTGCGCGGCGAGCTGACACGTCCCCCCGACCGGCGGCGAGCCGATGAGCGCGGGGTCTCGCCTCAGCGTCGGGTAGGCCATCGCGTCGAGCCGCTCTTCGTCCATGAAGGCCACGATCGCTTCCCGCAGCGCCGACTGCCGCTCGAGCGCCTCGGCGTAGGCGGCCTCATCGCGCCCGCCGGGTTGGCTCCTCCGCCTGAACGTGCCGTCCAACTGCTCGCTGTGCAGCCCCAGCGCCACGATATCGGCCAGCGACGCGACCGGCGTACCGCCCACGCTCTCCAGATAGGCGACCAGATCCAGCGCGAATTCGTGGCCGATGACGCTGGTGCGGGCCACGAGCGAGTCCATCTCCGGGATCGTCACCTCGACGACCTCCGCCCCCGCGGCAACCATCGCGTCCAGCCCCGCGCGCACCGCGGCCGTGACCGGAGCCTCCGCGCCCGAATCGGAGAGCCACGTCTCCAGCGCGCCGATGCGGGCCCCCTCCAGCGCACCCGCATCGAGCGATGCCGCGAACTCGATGGGCGGACGGCCCTCCATCGCGGCCGTCGCCGGATCCGCCGCGTCCGCCCCGATCGTCGCGTCGAGGGCGAGCGCCAGGTCCACGACCGACCGCGCCAGCGGCCCGCCCGTGTCCTGCGTGTGCGAGAGCGGCACGATCCCGTCGATGCTCGACAGCCCCTTGGTCGGCCGCAGCCCCACGAGGTTGTGGACGGACGAGGGAATCCGTATCGAACCGCACGTGTCGGACCCCCATCCCACGGCCCCGAAACTTGCGGCCACGGCCGCCCCCGTGCCGCCCGACGAGCCGCCGGGGTTCCGCGCCGGGTCGTACGGATTCAGAGTCTGTCCCCCGAGCGAACTGATGCTCGTGATCCCGGCCGCGAGTTCGTGCAGGTTCGTCTTGGCCAGGATGATCGCCCCCGCCTCGCGCAGCTTCCGCACCTGGAAGGCGTCGTCCGGCGGCACGGATCCCGCGAGCGCGAGCGTCGAGCCCGTCGTCGGCATGTCGAAGGTGTCGTAATTGTCCTTGAGGAGGATCGGGATCCCGTGCAGCGGCCCCCTCACCTGTCCCGCCGCCCGCTCCGCGTCCAGCCTCTCCGCCTGCTCCCGCGCCTCCGGGTGCACGCGCACGATCGCGTTGAGACGAGGACCCGCCAGGTCATAGGCGGCGATGCGGTCCAGGTAGGCGTCCACCAGTTGAGCGGAGGTCACCCGGCCCGACGACAGGGCCTCCTGGAGTTCCGGGATCGAGGCCTCAGACACTTCGAAGGGAGTCTGGCCCGGAGTCTGGGCTGGAGCCTGGACCGGAGTCTGGGCCACCAGCGGCGCGACCCACCCCGCGCCGGCTGGGTGACCAAGAGCCGGGCCGAGCGCGGGACCGAGTGCGAGGCCGAGGGCCAGCAGGGCCGGGGCGGCCCGCCGGCGCACGTTCGCGTGATCTCGTCCGTGATCCGGTCCATGATCCTGTCCGTCGCGTCGCGCGTTACCTCGTTCCATGAGCCGGATGTCCTTCCGCAATGGCGACGAATGTCCCTGTGCACGTGGCCGTCCGCTCGCCTCCGGAAAGCAACTCCGCTTCGACGCGGACCTTCCGTTCGCCCGCTTCGGCGATCCGGGCGCGGAGTTCAACGGGCGCGTCGGAGGGCGTCGGCTTCATGAGCCGGACCGTGTACTCGGCCGTCACCGTGACGGGCGGATGATCCACCCCGCGCGTCCGCATGAAGTAGTGCGCCGCGCACCAGTTGCACTGGCAGTCGAGGAGCGTCCCGATGATGCCGCCGTTCAGGATTCCCGGGAACGACCGGTGATTCGGCCCGGGCGTCCATTCCGCCACTACCTCGTACCCTCGGTCTCCGGAGGGAAAGCTGCGCAGCCGGAGCCCTTCCGGGTTCGCGTGGCCGCACCCAAAGCAGATGGACTCGGGGGCGTACCTCTCCTGAAGCGCCTCGCTCACGTCACCCGCCCCCGCCGGCCGGTCCCTGTTCGGTCGCCGCCCGGGCCCGCTCCCGCTCCACGAGGAAGCGACGCAGGATCTTCCCGGAAGCGGACTTCGGGATCTCGTCCAGGAACTCGACGGCGCGGATCTTCTTCTGCGGCGCCACCCGCGCGGCCACGTACTGCATGATGTCCTCGCCCGTCACGTCGCCCGATCGCACGACGCACGCCTTGGGAATCTCCCCCGCCACCTCATCCGTGACGGGGATGACCGCGACATCGGCCACCGCCGGGTGCGCGAGCAGGAGGTCTTCGAGTTCGGCGGGCGCCACCTGGTAACCCTTGTACTTGATGAGTTCCTTGGCCCGGTCGACGATCGTGACGTAGCCATCCTCGTCCGCCCGTCCCACGTCCCCCGTATGAAGCCATCCGTCGGCGTCGATGGTGTCGGCGGTGGCCTCCGGATTGTTGAGGTAGCCTTTCATCACCTGCGGCCCGCGGACCCACACCTCTCCCTCCTCGCCGGGTCCCAGCGGCGCGCCCGACTCGAGGTCGACGATCATCATCTCGGTGCTCGGGATCACGGGACCGATCGTCCCGACCTTGTCCGCATCGACGTTCTCCCCGAAACAGACGTGAGTCACTGGACTCGCCTCCGTGAGGCCGTAGCCCTGGAACACGCGGCAGCCGATCCGCTCCTGGCAGGCGACGGCGATTTCCTCTCCCAGCGGGGCCGCCCCGGACATGATCCAGTTGACGGACGAGAGGTCGAAGCCATCGACCGCGGGGTGCTTGGCGAGTCCGAGCACGATGGGCGGAACGAGGTAGAGACAGGTGGCCCGATATTGCTGAATCGCCCCCAGGAACTCCTCGAGATCGAAGCGGGGCATGGTGACGACGGTCGCGCCCGCCTTCAGGGCGCCGCTCATGACGACGACCATCCCATAGATGTGGAAGAAGGGGAGGACGGCGAGCACGACATCATCGGCGTCCACGAGGCCGATGGCGCTGAACTGCTCGATGTTCGCGACGAGATTCCGGTGCGTGAGCATCACTCCCTTGGAAACACCCGTCGTTCCGCTCGAATAAGGGAGCGTGAGGAGATCCTCTCCGGGATTGGGGATGTCCGCCGATTCCGCATCCGTCCCCATTCCGTCGCCGATGAGGTCGGCGAAGGCGGTGGCGCCCTCGGCCTCTCCGAACACGAAGATCTCTTCGATCCCGGTCCGTGCCGCGACGGCTCGCGCGCGATCGAGGAGCGGGGGGACGGTGATGAACCAGCGGGCGCCCGAATCGTTCAACTGCGAGACGAGTTCGTCGTCGGTACTGAGCGGGTTCAGCGTCGTGCTGCAGCCACCGGCCATGCCGACCGCGAGGAACGCCGTCGCGTACTCGGGCAGGTTCGGGCTGCAGATGGCCACCACGCCTCCGCGCCCCAGTCCTCGGGCAGCGAGTCCCCGCGCCGCGGCGTGCGCCTGATCGCGCAATTGTCCGTATGTCACCACCCGGCCGCTCGGTCCTTCGATGAACGCGGGCTTGTCCCGGCGACCGCCGAGGGAACCCAGGAGATAGTCGGAAAACGTCTGTTCCGGCACGGTGACCGGGGGATGCGGACTCTGAAAGATCATCGCGGGGTCCTTGCGGTCGACGTCGTGGACGGCTGCCGCCGTCCGAAACGGAAGCGGGAAGATCGGCGAACCGGCCGCGGCGCGGCAAGGTGGCGGCGCGGCAAGTCAGCCGCGTGGCGGGCGGCGGCGACCCGGGGCGCGGCTGCGTCCGCCGCCTCAAGCGAATAGACTCGTGTGCCGGGTGAACGACCAGCTTCTCGACCGCGGCGGAGGGCCGCCGCAACAGCAGCGAAGACCGGGGCACGAAGTGACATTCAACCGCAAGATCCTGCTGTGCGCCGTCGCCCTCGCCCTGGGCGCGCTCTTCGTGCGCCTCGGGTTCTGGCAACTCGACCGGCATGGCGAGCGAAGCGCCGGGGTGCGCGAGCGCGCGGTCCGCGCCGAAGCCCCGCGGCTCGAGTGGAGCGGCCCCCGCGACGTGCCGCCGGACACAGCCGGGCTCATCGGGCGCCGCGCGCGGCTCAGCGGGCGGTGGGACCGGGCCCGCGAAGTCGTCATCAGGAGCCGCACTCTGGACGGGCGGGCGGGCGCGGAGGTGCTGACCCCGTTCCTGGTCGGCGGCGACTCCGCGCAGGTCGTGATGGTCCTCCGCGGCTGGCTGCCCGCGCCCGATGGTCTCCGTCCCGACCTCGCGTCCGGGTGGGCCGGCCCGCGGGGAGCCGCCGCGGATGCCGGGCACCCGGTACAGGTCGAGGGCGTGCTCGTCTCCTCGCGCGATGGTCGTGGCGGCCAGCCGCTCCGAACCGAGATCGCCGGGGCGGACCACCTCGCCATCGCGGGGCTCGACCTGGCCCTCATCCGCGACCAGACCGCACTCGAGCCCACGCCCCACGTCCTGCGCGCGGACGACCCGCCCCCGGGCGGCGCCCTGCGTCCCGCCCGCGCGATCGAGACCGACTCCGGCCCGCACCTGTCGTATGCGATCCAGTGGTTCGCGTTCGCCATCATCGGGCTGGGCGGGACGGTGATCCTGCTCCGCTCCTCATCCGACGGGAAGCCCTCATCCGAAAGGAAGCGACGTTGAACCATCGAAAGTTCTCCGACCGCCGGGGACGGCGCTGGGAGGTACGCGTGACCTCCCGATCCGAATGGCGGTTCGAGCCGCTGCGGGGGAACCCGGATCCACCGCAGCGCGTCCGCCCCCCGCTCTACGCCGGAGACGACCCGTTCGAACTCAGCGAACAGGAACTGCAAGCCATACTCGGCGACGCGACGCCGGAAGCGAGGACGGATCGCGGGACTTCGGGTGCCTCGCCCTTCGGGGAGGTTTACGAACCGCGCAGGAAGAAGTCGCCCTTCCTCGACGACCTCGCCGACGATGACTGACCATCGACCGCCGACGGCGTCCCGTCCCGGCGACCGCGAAACCGGCATCGGGATTCCGCCGTACGAGCCGGCATCTTTCTCCCGCCGGGCATGACCCGGCCGCAGTCCCACCCGACGTTTCTCAGGAGGCAAGCATGTCCGACACACCGCTCGGCCGCTTCTGCTGGTACGAGTTGCTCACCACCGACCTCGAAGGCGCGCAGGACTTCTACCGGAGCGTCGTCGGCTGGGAAACCGGCGCGTGGCAGGGAGAGGGGCCGCCGTACATCACCTGGAACAACGACGGCACTCCCATCGGCGGCGTGATGGAGTTGCCCGCCGACGCCCGGGCCGGCGGGGCGCCGCCCCACTGGCTGCCCTACATCTCGACACCCGATGTCGACGCGACGGCGGAGAAGGCCGCCCGACTCGGGGGCGCCGTCCACCACCGGATGGAGATCCCCGAAGTCGGACGCCTCGCGGTGCTGGCCGATCCCGGAGGCGCGGTGTTCACGGCGTATGAGCCATCCGACGCCACCCCCGGACACGACGGCCCGCCGGCAGTCGGCGAATGCTCCTGGCACGAACTGATCTCGGCCGACTGGGAGGCCGCCTGGTCGTTCTACTCCGACCTCTTCGGCTGGGAGAAGACGACGCAGATGGACATGGGAGAGCACGGCACCTACCAGATGTACGGCCGCGAGGGGAAGGAATTCGGGGGGATGATGACGCGGACCGAAGACATGCCGCCCCCGTGCTGGTTCCTCTACATGTCCGTCCCCGACGTACACGCTTCCGTGAAGGTGATCGAGGACCTCGGGGGCACGATCGTGACGCCGCCGCTCAAGATCCCGGGCGAGAGCGGACACATCCTCCACGGGATCGACCCGCAGGGCGCGGGATTCGCCCTGCACAGCATGTAGCACGGCATGTAGCGGGTCCGCCCGTCCGGCCGCCGGTGCCCGCTACCCCCGTGGCGCCGGCGGTCCTTCGCGGTCGGTCAGGCCCGGCGGGGTCCCGAGGATCTCGGACAGGATCACGGCCCGCGCAAGCGCGGGATAGCGTTCGAGGCGCTCCAGCGGGTCGTTGCGACCGGCGCCGGCGCTCGGGGACTGCGCGCCGGCGATCGGCGACTTGGGGGGAGGCGTGCGCCGCCCCGGAGTGCGGGCGGTCCGGGGGGCGGCAGCCGGCGCCGGGGACGGGGTCCGGGGCGGCACTGCCGGGGTCGGCCGCAGGAAGGGGGGAGTCTCGGGAGCCTCCTCCGGCTCCACATGCCCGACGAGACTCCCCGGCCGTCCCTCCTCCGCCGCCTGCTGCATCTGTTGCTCCAGTTGGCGGCCCATGTCGCGCAGTTGTTCGCGCAACGTCGGACGCGTCCCCGGAGGCGGCGCCTCCCCCCCGGCGGGATCGGTGGCCTGAACGCGGGCCGGCTCGGCTTCGAACCCGGGCTCCGCCCCGGCCTGTTCGAGCGCCTGTTCCTGGCGCTGACGATTCTTCTTCATCGCGCCGCCGATGCTCCGCACCCAGAGGAAAATCATCAGCAGGATGATGGGCAGCGCGCCCTCGAGATCAGGCATCAGCCGTCCTTATCGCTCTCCGGCGGCTTCGCGATGGATCTCCGCATCTGCGTGTCGCTCTGGATGTTGCGGTACTTCATGTAATCCATGATCCCGAGGTTGCCCTCGCGGAACGCTTCGGCCATCGCGAGGGGCACCTCCGCCTCCGCCTTCACGACCTCGGCCTGCATCTGCTCGACGAGCGCCCGGTTCTCCTGCTCCGACGCGACCGCCATCGCCCGCCGCTCCTCCGCCTTGGCCTGCGCGATCCGCTTGTCCGCCTCGGCCTGGTCCGTCTGCAGCTCGGCCCCGATGTTCTTCCCGACGTCGACATCGGCGATGTCGATGGAGAGGATCTCGAACGCGGTCCCGGAGTCGAGCCCCTTGGCGAGCACCGTCTTCGAGATGTTGTCCGGGTTTTCGAGCACCGCCTTGTGAGAGGCGGCCGACCCGATCGTCGACACGATGCCCTCGCCGACACGGGCCAGGATCGTCTCCTCCCCCGCGCCTCCGACGAGGCGGTTGATGTTCGCCCGCACCGTCACGCGCGCCGTGGCGATAAGCTGGATCCCGTCCTTCGCCATCGCGGCGACCTTCGGCGTCTGGATCACGCGCGGGTTGACGGAAACCTGCACCGCGTCGAGCACGTCCCGTCCCGCGAGGTCGATCGCGGCAGCCTGCCGAAACGGCAGCTCGATGCTCGCCTTGTCCGCCGAAATGAGCGCGTTCACGACCCGCTCGACATCGCCGCCGGCCAGGAAGTGCGACTCCAGTTCGTTCGTATTGAGCGGAAGCCCCGCCTTGTACGAGCTGATGAGCGGATAGACGATCCGCGGCGGAGGGATCTTTCTCAGGCGCATCCCCACCAGACTGCCGAGACCCACCCGAACTCCCGACGCCATCGCCGTAATCCAGAGTCGGATCGGCACGATCCACGAAAGAATGAGAAGGCCGAGTGCGGCGACAATGAGGGCAATGATGCCGCTTCCGGCAAGATCCTGGAGCATATCAGACCTCGTTCCTGTTTTCGGATTCGGGCGTCTCTTTGGCGCGGCGCACGAGAATCCGGCCGCTCGCCACCTCGAGTACGCGTATCGGGGTCCCGGCCTCGAGCCACGGACCCTCCGTTACGACATGAATGCGTTCATCCTTCACGATCGCGACCCCGGTGGGCCGCAAGTCGGTCGACGTGACGCCGAGTGCGCCGATCAGATCTTCGCGCGGGGGCATCGACAGGTAGCCGGTCTCGCGGCTCGTCGAGGCACGCAGGAAAAGCCCGGAGAATCGGTTGCTTCGGGGCAGGTGCCGCACGAGCGCCCATGTGGCGACCCCGACGAGAATGATGGAGAGAGAGACGAGACCCGCCGCGTTGAACACCTGGTCGAAGGTCGGGACCTGGCCCACCATCCCCATGACGGTCGCCCCGAGGATCGCGCCCGCCCCCAGGATCCCCGCGATCCCGAACCCGGGAATGACGAGGACCTCGAGCCCGATGAGCACGACCCCCGCGCCGAAGATGAGGATCTCCTCGATCCCGGCGAGGTGCACGAGGTGGTGCGCGCCGAAGAACGCGGCCAGCGAGGCGAGTCCGACCGCCCCCGCCACGCCGAAGCTCGGCGTCCGGACCTCCACGATGAGTCCGAGGAAACCCAGGCTGAGCAGCAGTGGCGCCACCGCCGGGTTCGTCAGGAAGCGCACGATCGCTTCCGCCCAGTTGGGCTGGATTTCCCGCACGGGGGCGGCCGGGAGCCGCGTGATCTCAAGGAGTTCGATGAGATCCCGGACCTCGGCGTCCGCGACCCCGAGCGCCGTGGCTTCAGCCGTCGTGAGCGTGAGCAGCCTGCCGGCTTCGCTCACGCCGGGGACCTCAATGCTCTCGTCGACCATCGCCTCCGCGAGCAGCGGATCGAGTCCCCGTTCCTCGGCCAGCGCCCGGAACTCGGAGCGCATCGCGCTCACCATCTTTTCCGAGGCCTTCTCGCCATCGCCCGTGACCGGCGTGGCGGCTCCCAGCGTCGAGCCCGGCCGCATGTAGATCCGGTCGGTGGCGAGCGCGATCATCGCGCCGGCCGAGAGGGCGCGGCGGTTCACGTAGGCGTAGGTCGGGACCTCCGCGTCGCGCAGATCGTCGATGATCTTCCACGCCGCGTCGACCCGGCCCCCGGGCGTGTCGAGTTCGATGATCACGGCGGGCGCCCCGGACTCCGCGGCTTCCGAGAGAGCGCGCGCCACGAACGGGGCCACGCCGAGTTCGATGGTGCCGGAGATCGGCACCCGGACCACCGTGGCCGCGGACTGCGCGGAGCTGGCAACCGGCGCAAATGGCGCGAGGGCGGTACCGAGTCCCGGCGGCACGGGTCCGTCCGACGCGGACAGCGCGACAACGGCCAGCCCGAGGGCGAGCAACGGCGCGGGCAGCCCCGTGATGCGTGAGTTCATGTCTCGTCTCGTCATGTGTTGCATGGGCCGCAATCTATCGGTGCCGTGGTTCGGCCGCCCGTCGGCCGCTCGTCAGCCGCCCGGCCGGTCCGGCAGGGCGATCGGTTCACGCGCGGACGGCCGCACGCCTTCCGCGTACAACTGGGCGTTCAGCGCCGGCACGCGCGTCTCGATGAGCACGTTGAGCCGATCCAGCAACTCCGGCATCACGTTCCAGACCTCGTCCACCTGCCACAGGTGGTCCGCGGTCGGGACCGTGGAGGAACCCTGGATCGCGTTCGCGACGCCCGCGTTCCGGCGCGCCTCCGCCAGTTCGTCGCGGATCTCCTCGATCTCCTCCTCGATCGCCTCAAGCTCCTCTTCCAGTCCCTCCGGCGCCTCATCCGCGCCCTCGATCAGTTCCTCCGCCGCGGACAACTGCTCCTCGAGCGCGTCGAGGGTTTGCCCCGCCTCGTAGATCGGGCCCGCCATGGCGTGGAGGCTCATAAGCGCCTCCTGCCGCGCCATGCGGTCCGCGCGGCTCATCGGCCGGCGCGGTTCCGCGACGACTTCGACCTCGGCCGAGAACGTCTCGCCGCCCGCCTCCATGCTCACCGTGTACGTGCCCGGGAGGACGATCGGACCCGGCGGCGCGCCGCCGAAGAAGAAGCCGCCACCGCCGCCCGGACCGCCGCCGCCCTCACGCTCGTACGGCGCGTCGTGACGCCAGTCCCAGATCACCTCGTTGATGCCGACCTCCGAGGGCGCCTCCAGCGTACGTACGTGTACCCCCGAGGCGTCGGCGATCTTCAGCGCGAACGCGTCACCGTCTCCGTCGTCGTCCGCGTCGTCGGCCTCCTGCTCGCCTTCGTCGCCGTCGCCGTCACCGTCGTCATCGCCGTCCTCGTGTTCGCCCTCCTCGTCGTCTTCCTCGTCGTCCTCCACCATGGTCTCTTCGGGAGCGTCGCGCAGGTAGTAGCGGATCCGAGCCCCGCGCGGCGGGTTCGGCGCACTGTAGGTGGCGCCGTAGAAGGGCCAGTCCCCCTTTTCCGTCCACATGATCGAATGGTCGCCGAACACGCCTCCCGCCTCGGCCAGCATGCCCTCCGACAGCGCTTCGAGCGGCGCCACGTCGGCGAGGATGTAGAGGCTGCGGCCGTGCGTGCCCACAATGAGGTCGTTCTCGCGCGGATGGATGAGGATGTCGTCCACCGGCACGGTCGGCAGGTTGTTCTTAAGCTGCACCCAGCTCTCGCCGCGGTCCACGGAGACGAAGACGCCGACCTCGTTCCCGGTGAAGAGGAGATTCGGCGCGCGGTGGTGCTCGACGATCACGTTCACGGACCATCCGTCCGGCAGCCCGTTCGCGATCGCCCGCCAGCTCTGCCCGTAGTCCTCGCTCACGTAGGCGTAGGCCGCGTAGTCGCCGTTGCGGTGCCCGTCGAAGGTCGCGTACACCCGGCCCTCGGCGTGGTTGGACGGCTCCACCCGGCTCACGTATGTCCGCTCGGGCAGGCCCGGGATGCGGTCGACGACGTTCTCCCACGTCTCCCCGTCATCGCGCGACACCTGCAGGTTCCCGTCGTCCGTCCCCGCGTAGATGAGCCCCGGCACAAGGGGCGACTCCTCCACGGCAGTGAGGTTCCCGTAGTTCGATATCCCGTCGTTGAGCGACATCTGCGGCTCGGAGCCGGGGACGCCCATGATCTCGAGTTCCTCGCGGTCGATCTGCTTCGTGAGGTCGAGGCCGCCGACCTCCTCCCACGACATCCCGTAGTCCCGCGAGCGCAGCAGGTAGTTCGCGCCCAGGTAGACCGTGGCCGGGTCGTGCGGCGAGAGGAGGAGCGGCGAGTTCCAGTTGTAGCGGTAAGCCTTCGTCGTGTCCCCGTCCGCGCGCGGTCCGACGATGGGACGCATGGGGATCTTCTCCCCCGTCGTCAGGTCGTAGCGGTTCATGTTCCCGCCCTGCGACTCGGAGTACACGATGGTGGAGTCGGTGGGGTCGACGATCGTGAAGAAGCCGTCGCCGTACGCCGTCTCGTACCAGTCCTGGTTCCGGATGCCGTGGAAGGAACGCGTGTTCGACGGTCCGCACCACGCGTCGTTGTCCTGAAGCCCGCCGCACACCGCGTAGGGCGTGCGCATGTCGAACCCGATGGCGTAGAACTGGCCCAGCGCGATGTTGTCGAACATGCGCCAGTGCGCGGCCCCGTCCCACGACGCGGCCACCCCGCCGTCGCTCCCCAGGATCAGGTGGTCGGGATCCTCCGGGTTGATCCAGAGCTGGTGATGGTCGACGTGGATCTGCACGGCCCCGTCGTTCCGGAACGTCCGGCCCCCGTCATCGGAGATCGCGAGCTGCGTCCCCAGCACGTAGATGCGGTCGGGGTTGCTCGGGTCGATGCGGACCTGGGAGTAGTACATGGGACGCGGGTTGGTGTCCGACATCTTCTCCCACGTCTCGCCGCGGTCCGTGGAGCGGAAGATCCCGCCCCGGCGCGGGCCGCCGCCCCCGCCCCCGAAGCCCTGCCCCGGCCGCCGCGGGTCGGCCTCGACGAGGGCGTAGACGAGGTTCCCGTCCTGCCGGTAGATGTCGATCCCGATGCGGCCCTTGTCACCCTCCGGAAGGCCCTCGGTGAGTTCCGTCCAGGTGTCGCCGCCGTCCACCGTCCGGTAGAGACCGCTCCCCGGGCCTCCGCCGTTGAATCCCCAGCCCGTCCGCTGCCGCTGGTACATGGCCGCGAAGATCGTGTTCGGGTCGGCGGGATCCATGGCCAGATCGATCGCCCCCGTGTGATCGTCGACGTAGAGGACCTTCTCCCACGTCTCGCCGCCGTCCTGCGTCCGGAAGACGCCGCGCTCGGGGTTCGAACCCCAGAGGTCTCCCATCGCGGCCACATGGACGATGTCCGGGTTCCGCGGGTGAATGAGGATGCGGGCGATGTGCTTCGTCGCCTCGAGCCCCATGTGCAGCCACGTGTTTCCGCCGTCCGTCGACTTGTAGGCGCCGTTCCCCCACGGGGAGGACTGACGGTTCTGCGGCTCGCCCGTCCCCACCCAGACGAGGTTCGGGTTCGCCTGGTGCAGGGTCACGTCCCCGATCGAACTCGTCGGCTGGTCGTCGAAGAGCGGGGTCCAGGACGTGCCGTGGTTCTCCGTCTTCCACAGCCCGCCGCTGGCGGTGCCGAGATAGAAGATCTGCGGCTTGGCTTCGACCACGGCGATGTCGGCGATGCGCCCCCCCATGAGGGCCGGGCCGAGCTCCCGGTACTCGAGGTGGGAGATCGCCGTCTCGAGCGCGGACTGGGCGGCGCCGGCCGACGCGCCGGTCGTGGCGCCGAAGAGGAGGCCTGCCGCGGAGAGCGCAACAACTCGGGCTGTCTTCATGGTACTGCCTCGGAGACGGGGAGATGACGGGCTTCCGCCGCAAACTGCGCCGCGCAAATGCCCGCGCAAGACGACGCCGGGCACCCTGTTCCGAATTGCTTTTGTTTCTTTGCGAAGGAATGCGCCGACAGCTCTGGAAATCTGTCTCCCAAGCCATCGAAAACATGTCTCCGAAAACACCGAAAACATGCCTACTGAAACGTTGAAAACATGTTTCCGAACCGCTATTCTGCAACCATCGCCGGTCCGTTGAACCATGGAATCCGGGAGCGGCCGGGCATGGAACCAAAATCTGACGAGGAGCGAGCCGGAGCCGCCGGATACCGGCCTCGCGTGGCAGACCGGGAACTGGGAGAGTGCCTGGCGGCGGCCGGAGCGGTTCTGATCGAGGGTCCGCGAGCCTGCGGGAAGACGGCGACCGCCCAGCAGATGGCCGAGAGCGAAGTCTTTCTGGATGTGGACCGAGCCGCCCAGGACATGATCGCGGTCAACCCCGACCTCGTGCTCGAAGGCACGACTCCCCGCCTGATCGATGAATGGCAAACCGCTCCGGTGGTCTGGAATCACATTCGCCGCGCCGTAGATGCGCATCCCGGAAAGGGGCACTTCATCCTTACCGGATCGGCGGTTCCACCTGACGACATCACACGCCACACCGGTGCCGGACGCATCATCCGCCTGCGTCTGCGTCCCATGTCGTTGTTCGAACTCGGGCGCAGCACGGGCCGCGTGTCGCTCGCGCACATGATCGGAGGCGCGCCGTCACAGAGTCCCTCGACCGACCTGACCGTAAACGATCTGGCAGAAATGGTTTGCGTGGGTGGCTGGCCGGGGCACCTCCATTCATCGCCTGACGAGGCGATGCGCGTGAACCGAAGCTACGTAGAAGACATCTGCCGTGCCGATCTCAAGCGCGTGGACGGAGTGCGGCGGGATCCGGAACGAGTCCGCCGCTTCCTGCACTCGCTGGCTCGAAACGTCGCGACCCATGCATCCCTCGCGACGATCACACGCGATGTCGCCGGCCCGGACGATCCGCGGATGACGGGCCACACGGCGCGTTCCTACCTCACCGGCCTCGAACGCCTCATGGTGGTGGAGGACCAGCCGGCGTGGGCGTCTCACTCGAGGTCCCGTTCGCGGATTCAAGTCCGCCCGAAACGGCACTTCGTGGATCCCTCCATCGCCGTGGCGGCGCTCGACGCGGGACCGGAACAACTCTTCCGCGACTTTTCCTGGTTCGGCCTCCTCTTCGAATCGCTGGTGGTCCGGGATCTGCGGGTCTATGCGCAAGCCATGGGCGCGCGCGTACGCCACTACCGCGATGACACGCATCTCGAGGTAGATGCCATCGTTGACGCCGGCCCCGGTCGGTGGGCGGCGTTCGAGATCAAGCTCGGCCTGGGCCGGATCGACGATGCGGCGCGCTCACTTCTGAAGTTCGTCGACCGAGTCGATACGAGCCGATGCGGCGAACCCGCCGCCCTCGGCGTGATCGTCGAGCGCGGCTTCGGATACGTTCGTCCGGACGGCGTGAGCGTGATCCCGCTGGGGGCACTCGGCCCGTAAACCCGACACATAGGCACGGGAGATCCTTCCATGATGAACGCTGCCCAAGTCCTCGATCCGCGTCTGACCGTCCTGGGGGTCTGCCTCACGCTGGCCTGCGGGACGGCGCCGGATTCGGTCCAGGAGGGCGCGCTCGAGGCTCAGCCCTCGCTGTCGCCGGAAGCGACGGCGGCGCTGGTCGAAGCCTTTCAGGCCGAACTCGACGCGGCGTGGACGCAGGCCCAGGAGACCGACGAGAACTTCCCGGGGGCGACCGCCGCGTTCATCCTCCCGGACGGGCGCGTGTTCGGCTTCGCCACCGGTGAGTCGGACGTGGACGACGACATCCCGATGACGCCGGACATGCGCATGGGCTCGGGCAGCATCGGGAAGACCTACGTCGCGGCCGTCGCCCTGCAGTTGGCGATGAACGGAGAGCTGGATCTCGACGCGCCGGTGTCGACCTGGCTCGGTGACGAGGAGTGGTTCCCCCGGGTGCCGAATCACGCGGACCTCACGGTGCGCAACCTCCTCAACCACACGGCCGGCATGATCCAGCCGTACTTCGAGGATCCGGACTTCGCCGTGCGGCTGAGCGAGGTGTTCCGGGATCCCGACGCCTACATGACCCCGGAGGAGTTCATCGCCGAGACTGTGCTCGACGCCGAGCCGCTCTTCCCCGCCGGCGGGGGATACCACTACAGCGACGTGCACTACACGCTGGCGGGCCTCGCGATCGAAGAGGCGACGGGCCGCGCGTACTACGATCTGCTCGACGAGTTCTTCCTCGAACCGCTCCGTCTCGATCTTACGCTTGCGGCGGACCGGCGCGACCTGCCCGGCCTCGCCCAGGGCTACGCGCACCGGAGCTCAGAGCTTTACGACACGCCGCTCGAGGTCGTGGTGGACGGCCAGCTCATCCTCCATCCCCTTCAGGAGTGGACGGGCGGCGGCCTCGTGAACAATCCGCAGGCGATGGTGCGCTGGGCGAAGCTCTTGTACGAGGGCGAGGCGATCGAGGGAGACGACCTTCCGCAGTTGCTCGAGGTCGGCTTTCCAACGGACAGCACGCAACCGCACCTGGGATACGGCCTCGCGGTGTCCGTCGCCGAGAGCGAACACGGGCTCACGTACGGCCACGGGGGCTTCTGGCCCGGCTACAATTCGCTCCTCGCGTACTACCCGGAACACGGCGTGGCCGTCTCGATCCAGGTCAACTCCGACGATTCGCGGATGCGCGACCACCTGCCGAGGCTGGCCGGCGTGGTGATCGAGACGCTGGTAGGCGCCGCGCGTTAGCCAGCGGGCGCCCCGGAGGTCCGCGCCCCTACATTGTCCGGGCCGCTGCTTCGCCGGTGGGCACGGCCACCGCCTCCGCGCGGGAGAGCGCCCGCTTCAGATCGGCTTCCAGGTCCTCAAAGGCCTCGATCCCTACCGACAACCGAAGCAGCCCCTCGCCGATCCCCGCCGCCACGCGCGCCGGTTCATCCATCGACGCGTGCGTCATCGTCCACGGGTGCGTGACCAGGCTCTCCACGCCGCCCAGAGACTCCGCCAGCGCGAAGTGCTCGATCCCGTCCACGAACGCCTCCACCGCCTCCCGTCCTCCGCGCAGTTCGAACGAAACAAGACTGCCCCACCCCGTCTGCTGCCGCCGCGCGATATCGTGCCCGGGATGATCCGGCAGGCTCGGATGATGGACGCGGATGACGGTGTCGCTGCGGTCCAGCAGATCCACGACGCGGAGCGCGTTCGCCTCGTGGACGCGGCTGCGCGCGTGGAGGGTCCGCATGCCCCTGAGCGTGAGATACGCGTCGAACGGAGCCCCCGAGGCGCCCATGGCGTTCGTCCACCAGGCGACATCTTCGAGCAGGTCCGCGTCGGCCGCGACCACCGCGCCGCCCACCACATCGCCGTGCCCGTTCAGGAACTTCGTCGTCGAGTGCACGACGAGATCGGCGCCGAACTCCAGCGGACGCTGGTTGACGGGCGAGAGAAAGGTGTTGTCGGCCACGCAGATCGCCCCGATGTCGCGCGCCACCCGCGCCCACGCGGCGATGTCCGTGATGCGCAGGTGTGGATTGCTGGGGGTCTCGATCCAGATCATCCGCGGCCGGAGTCGGCGGGCGAGCCTGCGCGACTCCGGGTCCCACGGGTCGACGAACCGGACGCGATACGTGCCACGGTCCGCCTCGGCGGAGAAGAGGCGGTAGCTGCCGCCGTAGCAGTCGCGGGGCGCCAGGAGCAGATCGCCCGCCGAGAGCAGGCGCGTCGCCACGGCGATCGCCGACATCCCGGAAGAGGTCACCACCGCGCCGCACCCTCCCTCGAGTGCGGCGATGGCTTCGGCCGCGAGATCGCGCGTCGGGTTGGCAGTGCGGGTGTAGTCGTACTTCGCGTACACACCCGGAGCGTCGAAGACGAAGTTCGTTGAGAGATGGATCGGCGGCATGACCGCCCGATGGGTCGTGTCGGCTCCGATCCCGGCACGCACGGTGCGGGTGACGGGAGATGGCGGCGCGGCATGCGGAGCGGGCGCGGCAGGCGAGGCGGACGCACCGTGCGAGGCGGACGCGGCATGCGAGGCAACGCGAGCGGAAGAGCGGCTGGCCATGATGACTTCCCCGAGTCTCGAGTTTACCTCATCGGACTCCGGAGATTCGACACCCTGATGCTGCTGGCTGCCACCTGAAGGGCGGCGGGCGGTTCATCTTCACGGCGGACGCGAATCCACCGCAGGAGTTGGCACCTTTGTGGGAATGCCACTTCCCACAGGTTGCCCCGGCGTCAACGGGCCTGTCCCTCAACCGGTCTCGATGAGTTGTCGTGCAGGCAGTTCTACCGGGGTGACCAGCGAAAGTCAACTAATATGCGGTCTTGTCCTGCTTGCGGGTCCAGCGCTCGAAGGCTTTCCGCGCTCGGTCGGAGGGGATCCGGACGAGTGAGACGATCCTGCGCTCGCTCAGGGGTCTGGCCATTTCGTCGTAGATGTCCTCATCGCTGAACCGGATGCGCGCCGCGTCCTCTCGGGTGTTGGAGTAGTACACGCGGCGGATCCGGCTCCAGTAGATCGCTCCCAGACACATCGGGCACGGCTCGCAGCTCGCGTAGATCTCGCAGCCGCCGAGGTCGAAGCTGTTCAGACGGTCGCAGGCCTGTCGGATCGCCTGGACTTCGGCGTGGGCGGTGGGATCGTTGTCCGGCGTGACGCGGTTGGTCCCCTCCGCCACGATCTCGCCGTCCTTCACCACGACGGCGCCGAACGGCCCGCCGCCCTCTTCCATGCTGCGCTCCGACAGGCTTATGGCCCGCTCCATGAACTCGTTATTCATCGCGACGCTCGCTTCGCCGGGGCGTGTGCGTTCGACTCCCGCAGTCCTTCCGGCCGGAATATACTCCATCCCGTCCCATCCCCGGGTTCCTGCCGGGGACACTTTGTCCTCACCCCACGGCCTTGCGGATTGACGAACTCGAAGGGCGGCCGGAGCGAGCGGCGGCGCGGGCGCGATCTCACGGTGGATCTCGGGCTCCTGCTCACGGCGATCATCTGGGGCATCAACTTCTCCGTCGTGAAGATCATCCTGCGCTGGTTCGATCCGCTCGCGTTCAACGCGCTGCGCTTCCCGTTCGCGGCGCTGGCGGTCCTGGTCCTGCTCCGGGCTACGGGGCGCCCGGTCCTCCCGCCGCGGAGCGAGTGGCCGCGGGTGCTGGGGCTCGGCCTGGTGGGACACGTGGTCTTCCAGGCCGCCTTCATCTACGGGATCGACCTCACGCTGACCGGGAACGCGGCGCTCCTCCTCTCCACGAGTCCCGTGTGGGTGCTCCTCATCGCCTCCGCGCTGGGGCGTGAGCGCTTCAGCTTCGCGATCCTGTTCGGCGTCGTCGCGACGCTGGCCGGCATGGCGATCCTGATCACCGGCGGCACCCAGGAAGTCGGCGGGGCCGGTCTCGGGGATCTGCTCGTCCTCGCAGCCGCGCTCTCATGGGCGGCCTTCACGGTGTTCGGGCGGCGCCTGACGAAGCGGCGCGGGGCGCTGGAGGTGACGGCGTGGACGATCTGGGCCGCCCTTCCCTTCATCGTCGTCGCCGGGATCCCGGATCTGACGCGGGTGGACTGGAGTGCGGTCCCGGTGGGGATCTGGTTCGGGACGGCCTACACGGGGATCTTCGGGATCGCGATCGCCTACCTGCTGTGGTCGCGCGGCGTACGCACGATCGGACAGAGCCGGACGGCGGTGTATCAGAACCTCGTCCCCGTGATCGCGCTCGCCACGGCGTGGATGTGGCTGGACGAAACGCCCACGGTGCAGCAACTCGCCGGCGCCGCCGTCATTCTCTCGGGCGTCGCCGTGGCGCGCGGCCTCGCCGGACGCCGACGCCGTCGCGGCGCCCGGAGTGATCGGAACGGATGAAGACGCGAGCCACGACCGCCGAACTCGTCGCCGCGATGCGAGCGCTCCACCAGCGGGACCGCGTGCGTCTCGTCGAGGATCCCCATGCTCTCGGCCTGTGCGGGTGGCATCTGCGTCTCCTCGCCAGGCTGCGGCCCGTCTCCTGGTTCCTGATCAACCACGCGCTGCGGGACCTGCGGCCGAGCATGCTGGGGGTGCTGATCCGGGCGCGTTACGCGGAGCAGGCGCTGGAAGCGGCCCTCCGCGACGGGATCGCGCAGTACGCGATCATCGGAGCCGGCCTGGACTCGTTCGCGCTCCGCCGGGCCGACCTGATGCGGCGCCTCCAGGTGTTCGAGATCGACCTGCCCGCCATGCAGGCCTTGAAGCGGGAGCGGCTGCGGCGGATGGGGGTGGAACCGCCGCCGGGACTGCACTTCGTCGCGGCGGATCTCGGGGAGGTGCCCGTGATGGAGGCGCTCGCGACTTCCTCCTTCGACGCCGGCCGGCCTGCGTTCCTCTCGCTGCTCGGCGTCACCTACTACCTGCCCACCGAGGTCATCGCCGCCACCGCGCGCTCGATCTCGCAAGCGGTCGCCCCCGGTTCGCGCTTCGTGCTCGACCACATGCTCGACGACGCAACCGCCGGGCCCGAGCACCGCGAGAAGCGCGCGGCTCTCAAGGCGTACGTCGCGAAGCGGGGCGAGCCGATGCACTCCGACTACAGTCCGGAGGAGATGAGCGAACTGATGGCGGAGGCGGGCTTCCGCACGCTGGAGAGCATCACGATGATGGACCTCGGCGAACGCTTCACGAGAGAACTCGGGCCGCTGCCCTTCGAGATCCCCGGCATCTTCGCCTGCGGACTCTACGAGGCATAGCAGTCCCTCCGGAGTTTTGTTGCGTGAGCTGCCGGGCTTTCGCCGTGGGCGGCCGGTCTCGCGGGGGTGTCCGGCGGCAGCCTATTCTGGAGCCCATGTCCGACGAGCGCAGGATAGCTGAACCCAGGATCGCTGAAACCGGAATCGCGGGGATCGTGCTGGCCGCCGGGTCTTCCACCCGCATGGGCCACAACAAGCTCCTGCTGGAGATCGGCGGGGAGACGCTCGTGCGCCGAGCCGTCCGCCTCGCGACCGAAGCCGGCCTCGACCCCGTCATCCTCGTCATGGGACAATTCCGGGAGGCCATCGAACGGGAGGTCGAGGATCTCGCCTGCACACCGGTCTTCAACCCCGATCACGCGACCGGCATCCAGACTTCCGTGGCCTGCGGAGTCGCTGCGGCGCCGGCGGCTTGCGGGGCGGCTGTCGTCATGCTGTGCGACATGCCGTTCGTCACGGCGCGCATGGTGCGCACGCTGGTGGAACGCCACGCTGAGACCGGCGCGCCGCTCGTCGCATCGCGCTACGGGGGCGAGGTCAATGCGCCGCCGATCCTCTACGGCCGCGGCCTCTTCGGCGAGGTGTCGCGCATGAAGGCGGGGTGCGGGCGCGAGGTCGTCCGGCGGCACCACGAGCGGGCGGTCCACGTGGAGTGGCCGGTCGACCGGCTGCGAGACCTCGACCGGCCTGACGATTACGAATCCGCGCGGCGGGCGTTCGCCGGGGTCGGCTCCCGCTCCGGCGAGGTCTCGTGAATCGCGACCTGCTCGATCTCGCGGGGCGGCTGACGGCCGAGCGCCAGCCGTATGCGCTCGCGACGGTGGTGCGCAGCGAGCGCCCCACGAGCGGCAAGCCGGGCAACATGGCGCTGGTCTCGGCGGACGGCGTCATGCACGGCTGGATCGGCGGCAGTTGCACCCGGTCGGAGGTGATCCGCCACGCGCTGGAGACCCTGGACCGGGGTGAGCCGAGGCTCCTCGCCTTCGGTTCGGGTCCCGGGCGCCCGGACGACCTGGTCCCCGTGCCCATGTCCTGCAGCAGCGGAGGGAAGGTGGAAGTGCACGTGAATCCGGTTCTGCCGGCTCCCGTCCTGATCGTGGCGGGAAGTTCGCCCGTCGCCCTCGCGCTCGTGCGCCTTGGCGGCGCGATGGGATACGCGACCGTGGCCGAGGGCGCCGGGGACGAGGCTCTGGCGGAGGCGGCCGATGAGGTCGTGGACGACCTCGCGGAGACGGCGGCACGCTACGCCGAACGCCCCCGCGGATGGAAGCTGTACGGGGTCGTCGCCACCATGGGACGGCGTGACGAGCGCTCGCTCGCGGAGTTGGCGGCCGCCGCGCCGAACTATCTCGGCGTGATCGCCTCCCCCACCCGCATGGAGGAGGTACGCCGCGTGCTGGCCGCGCACGGAGCCGACTCCGACGAGATCTCCCGCGTGCGGGGCCCCGCCGGCCTCGATATCGGGGCCGAGAGCCCCGAGGAGATCGCCGTCAGCATTCTGGCGGAGATCGTCCAACTCGAGGCGCAACCGAGGGAGTCAGGGGTGGCCGGACCCGGTCACGCGTGGGCAGACTCGGGGGATCAAGAGGCGAGCGAGGCGCGGGCGACCGATCCTGTGTGCGGGATGACCGTCTCGGTATCGGGCTCTCCCTCCTCGTTCTTCGGGGGGGAACCCGTCTACTTCTGCTGCGAGGGCTGTCGCAGCCGCTTCGACGCCACACCCGAGGCTTATCTCCCGCGCCCCGCAGCAGATCACTCGTGAGGCCTCGGCGTGGCCGGACCTTCGGGTTGATCCGCGTACCGCTACGGGGTACTGGTCGACTACCACTGACGGAGGCAGCGAACATGGCGATGGAGAATCCCCCACATCCCGGTCGCAGCATCCGGGAGAACTGCCTGGACCCGCTCGGCCTGAACGTCACCGAAGCGGCCCGGGTGCTCGGCGTCGCCCGCCACACGCTTTCTCGCGTCCTGAACGGCCACGCGGCGATTTCGCCCGAGATGGCCATCCGGCTGGAGAAGGCGGGCTGGTCGAACGCCGAGTTCTGGCTGCGGCGGCAGAGCAGCTACGACCTCGTGCAGGCGCGCAAGGGCGAAGATCGGATCAACATCCAGCGGTACCAGCCTCAGCCGACGGGCTGAATCAATCCATTGAGGACAACCGAGGAAGCCGGATGAAGATCGAGGAAGGGTTCACGATCGACGCGCCCGCCGCCGACGTGTGGGCGATTCTCTCCGACCCGCGACAGCTCTCGGAACTGCTGCCGGGGGCGGAAATCACGGAGCAGATCGACGACACGACGTGGGAGGGCGGCATGACCGTCAAGGTGGGCCCCCTCGTGGCGGCGTATACCGGCACCGTATCCTTCTTGTTGAACGAAGACGAGCGCTCCGCAGTCATCCGCGCGCGGGGCCAGGGCAAGGCCGGCATGGGTACGGCAGACATGACGATGAACAGCCGGGTCGTGGCGCTTCCCGATGGCGGGGCCGAGGTGACGATGGACTCGGACGTGACCGTCTCCGGGATCCTCGCGCAGCTCGGCCGCGGCATGACCCAGGTCGTCTCCAAACGGATGCTGCAGGAGTTCGTCGGAAGACTCACCAGGGCGATTGAAAGTCAGGCGAAGGAGGCAGAGGCATGATTCCCCCGCAGTTCGACTACCATGCGCCGGGCGGACTGGACGAGGCGCTCGGCCTCCTCGGTGAACTGGACGACGCGAAGGTGATGTCGGGCGGCCAGAGCCTCCTCCCGATGATGAAGCTTCGTCTCGCCTCTCCCGCGAACATCATCGACATCGGAGGCATCCCCGGACTCGACACGATCGAGGAGCGGGACGGCTGCCTGCGCATCGGGGCGCTCGTGACCGAGACGCAACTCGAGGAGTCCCGGACGGTGGCGGAGCGCTATCCGATCCTGCTCGACACCGCCCGCGTGATCGCGGACCCGCTCGTGCGCAACCGCGCCACGGTGTGCGGCAACATCGCCCACGGCGACCCCGCGAACGACCACCCGGCGACGATGCTCGCGCTGCGCGCCCATGTCGTCGCAACGGGACCGGGCGGGGAACGCACGATCGACATCGATGACTTCTTCCACGGCCTGTTCATGACGGCCCTGGGGGAAGACGAGATCCTCACCGAACTCCACATCCCCGTGCCGCCGGCCGGCAGCGGCGGCGCCTACGTCAAGCTGGAGCGCAAGGTGGGCGACTACGCGGTGGCGGGGGTCGCGGTACAGCTCACGCTGGACGACGACGGGAAGGTGACGAAGGCCGGCGTCGGGCTCACGAACCTCGGCTTCGCCCCCCTTCGGGCGACCGCCGCCGAGGAGACGCTCACCGGCGCGACCCTCGCACCGCCGGGCGGGCTCCGGGGCGCCATCGGCCGGGTCCGCGACGCGATCACGAAGGCGCCCGACGCGGACGATGTCATCGCGGCCGCCGCCCAGGCCGCCGCCGACGTCACGGAGCCGGTCGAGGACCGTCGCGGTTCCGTCCAATACAAGAGGAACATGGCCCGCGTGCTGACGGCGAGAGCCATACGTCAAGCGCTCGCGCGAGCGGGAGGATAGAGCGATGGCGACACATCAGATCAGCGTCACCGTGAACGGCGAGGCGCACGCGGCGGAGGTCGAATCGCGCACGCTCCTCGTCCACCTGATCCGCGACGAGTTGCGGCTCACGGGCACCCACATCGGCTGCGACACGACCCACTGCGGCGCCTGTACCGTGCTGCTCGACGGGCAGCCGACCAAGTCGTGCACCGTCCTCGCCGTGCAGGCCGACGGCGCCGAGATCGGGACCGTGGAAGGACTCGCCGGCGCCGACGGCATGCACGCGCTCCAGGAGGGCTTCTGGGAGAAGCACGGACTCCAGTGCGGCTTCTGCACGCCGGGCATGCTCATGACCGGCGCGGCTCTCCTCGAGGGGAACCCGAACCCGAGCGAAGGGGAGATCCGCGAGGCGATCTCCGGCAATCTCTGCCGCTGCACCGGCTACGTGAACATCGTGAAGGCGGTTCAGTACGCCGCCGAGAAGCTGGGCGCGGCCGCCGCCGAAACCGCGAACGCCGCGACCGACGGGGAGGACAGCTGATGGCACCGAAGACTTCCGCCGACATCTGCGGCATGGGGCACTCCATGAAGCGCAAGGAGGATCCGCGCTTCCTGCAGGGCAAGGGCAACTACATCGACGACATCGTCCTCCCGGACATGCTGTGGCTCGACATCGTCCGCAGCCCGGTCGCCTACGGGAAGATCAACGGCATCGACTCGAGCAAGGCGCTGGAGGTCCCCGGCGTGCTCGCCGTCCTCACCGGCAAGGACCTCGAGGCCTACAACCTGCACTGGATGCCGACGCTGATGTCGGACACCCAGATGGTGCTCCCCACGGACACCGTCATGTACCAGGCGCAGGAGGTCGCGGCCGTCATCGCGACGTCGCGCTACGCGGCCGCCGACGGGGTCGCCGCGGTCGAGGTCGACTACGAGCCCATGAAGCCCGTCATCGACCCCTTCAAGGCACTCGATGAAAACGCCCCCGTCCTCCGGACCGACAAGGAGGGCCAGACCGACAACCGCATCTGGCACTGGGAGGCCGGCGACAAAGCCGCCACCGACAAGGTGTTCGAGGACGCGGACGTCGTCGTGCGCGAGCGCATGCACGTGCCGCGCATCCACGTGGCCTCGATCGAGACGTGCGGCTGCGTGGCCGACTTCAACCCCGTCGAGGGCCACCTCACCGTCTACATGACGACGCAGGCGCCGCACGCCATCCGCACCGTGCTCGCGCTCGTGGCCGGACACGTCGGGCTTTCCGAGGAGAAGATCCGCGTCGTGTCGCCCGACATCGGGGGCGGCTTCGGCGGCAAGGTGCCGGTCTATCCGGGCTACGTGATCGCGATCGCGGCCTCCGTCGTGCTCGGCAAGCCCGTCAAGTGGATCGAGGACCGGATGGAGAACCTCCAGGCCGACTCGTTCGCGCGCGACTACCACATGGATGCCGAACTCGCGGCCGACGCCGACGGGAAGATCCGGGGCCTCCGCATCAAGACGCTCGCGGACCACGGCTACGCCGACGCCCAGGCCGCGCCGTCCAAGTTTCCGGCCGGCCTCTTCTCCATCTGCACCGGCTCGTACGACATGGAGCAGGCCTACGCCGAGGTGGACGCGGTCTACACGAACAAGCCGCCGGGCGGCGTCGCCTACCGCTGCTCCTTCCGCGTGACCGAGGCCGTGCACTGCATGGAGCGCGTCGTGGACACGCTGGCGCACAAGATCGGGAAGGATCCGGCGCAACTGCGCGAGGAGAACTTCATCCCGAAGGAGGCCTTCCCCTACCAGTCGCCGCTGGGCTGGGAGTACGACAGCGGAGACTACCAGGCCGCGATGGACAAGGCGAAGGAGATGATCGGCTACGACGACCTGCGCCGGGAGCAGGCGGAGAAGCGCGAGCGCGGCGAATTGATGGGGATCGGCGTGTGCAGCTTCACCGAGGTGCTGGGCGCGGGACCGTCGAAGGACTTCGACATCCTCGGCATCAAGATGTTCGACTCCGCCGAGGTGCGCGTGCACCCCACCGGGAAGGCGATCGCCCGCTTCGGCACCAAGTCGCAGGGCCAGGGCCACGAGACCACCTACGCGCAGATCATCGCCGAGGAACTCGGACTCCCCGCCGCCCACGTCCAGGTCGAGGAGGGCGACACCGACACCGCCCCGTACGGACTGGGCACCTACGCCAGCCGCTCGACCCCGACCGCCGGCGCCGCGGGAGCGATGGCCGCCCGCCAGATCCGCGCCAAGGCCGCGAAGATCGCCGCCCACCTGATGGAGGTGAGCGAGGAGGACCTCGAGTGGGAGCCCGGGAAGTTCTCCGTAAAGGGCGCCCCCGACCGGTCCGTGACGATCCAGGACTGCGCCTTCGCCGCCTACACGAACCTGCCCGAAGGGATGGAGCCGGGGATGGAGGCGACGAACTACTACGACCCGCCCAACCTCACCTTCCCCTTCGGGACGTACATCTGCGTGGTGGACATCGACCGCGGCACGGGCGAGGTGACGGTACGCCGCTTCGTGGCGGTCGACGACTGCGGCAACATCATCAACCCCATGATCGTGCAGGGCCAGATCCACGGCGGCCTCACCCAGGGCATCGGCCCCGCCCTGTTCGAGGAGATGACCTACGACGAGGACGGCAACAACCTTGCCGGCTCGTTCATGGACTACCTCATCCCGACCTCCATGGAGACCCCGGCCTGGGAGACGGGCCACACGATCACGCCGTCACCCCACCACCCGCTCGGCGCCAAGGGCGTCGGCGAATCGGCCACGGTGGGCGCGCCGCCGGCGATCGCCAACGCCGTGGTGGACGCGCTGGCGCACCTCGGCGTGACGCACCTGGACATCCCGATCACCCCCGACCGGGTGTGGGAGGTCCTGAACGAGAAGGGCGTCGCCGAGTAGAACCAACGGCGTCGCCGGTTGAGCGTCAGGTGACGTCCGGCCGTAGACTGTGATGCGCCTCCGCCAGCCGATCCGGCGCGGCGATAACGCAGCGGGCCACCTTTGATCGGGAAGACGCCATTGCCGCAAGTCAATCCGGAAGTGCTCCGATGGGCGAGGGAATCCGCGGGTCTCGGTCCGGCGGAGGCCATCGCGAAGCTCGGACTGAAAGCCGCCCGCGGGACTTCGCCGGCCGATCGTCTCCGAGCTCTTGAGGAAGGCGCGGATGCGCCCACGCGGGCCATGCTGTCGAAGATGGCCGCACAGTACCGGCGCCCGCTCGTAACCTTCTACCTTAAGCAACCCCCTCCGAAGGGTGAGAGGGGAACGGACTTCCGCACGGTGTCGGCCCGTCGGTCGAGCGGGGAGGAGGCGCTGCTCGATGCTCTGGCGCGGCGACTTCTGGCTCGCCAGGAGTTGCTGAAGTCGGCCCTTCTGGACGAGGACGCCGAACCCCTCCCGTTCATCGGCTCGGTGTCGCTCGACGATGGAGTCCCGGCCGTCCTCGCCTCGCTGAGGGAAACGCTGGGGTTGCCGACAGACGCGTTCCGGGCGGCGCAAGGCCGGGACGCAGCGTTCCGCCTGCTGCGCGCCCGGGTGGAGGAAACGGGTGTTTTCGTGTTGCTGGCGGGGAATCTGGGCAGCCATCACACCAACATCGAAGTCGAGGTCTTCCGGGGCATGGCGCTGGCGGACGAGATCGCTCCCTTCGTTGTCGTCAACCCTCACGACTCATCCGGCGCCCGGTGCTTCACTCTGCTCCACGAACTGGCGCACCTGTGGCTCGGACAGACGGGTGTCAGCGGTGGTCTTCCCGGGAGCCCCGTCGAGCGGTTCTGCAACGACGTGGCGTCGGAGTATCTGCTTCCCGATGCGGACTTCACCGATTTCCGAGTGGCGGACGAAACCGACGTATCGGCCTGGGCGAGCGCCATCAGCGCGCGCGCGGCGGAGTTCAACGTCAGCTCCTCGATGCTGGCGTACAGACTGTTTCGCGCAGGCAGGATCGATGAAACGCTCTGGAACGAGGTCAGCGGACTTTTTCGAACCCAATGGCTGAGGGGCCGGAAACGCCGCCGCGGCAGAATGAAGACGCAGACGGGCGGTCCCGGGTACTACCGGCAGATGAAGCATCAGTTGGGCTCGAGCCTCGTCGCGCTGACGGGCCAGCTCATGGCGTCGGGCGCGCTCACGACCACCAAGGCCGGGCGCGTACTGGGCGTGCGGCCCAAGACCGTACACATGCTCGTGGCCGGACCGTAGCGGAACAGGGAATAGCGTACCCTTGCTGTACCTTCTCGACGCCAACGTCCTGATCGATGCGAATCGCGACTACTATCCCATCGAGCGCGTGCCCGAGTTCTGGCAATGGCTGCTGCGCCACGCCCAGAGCGGTAGCGTGAAGATCCCGGCCGAGATTCATGACGAAGTGAAGCGAGGGAACGACGACCTCGCGCAATGGGTCAAGGAGCGCGAGGTCAAGGGCGCCTTGATGCTCGACGCGGAGGCCCGTCCCGCCGATGTACGGCGGGCGATCCGGCGCGGATATGCCGCTGACCTCACCGATACGGAGATCGACCAGCTTGGGAGAGATCCCTTCCTGATCGCATACGCGCTCCGTGACGCGAGAAATCACTGCATCGTCACCACGGAGGTTTCCAAACCGAGGAAGACCCGGGCGAATCGTCATCTTCCGGACGCCGCCCATCGACTGGGCATAGAGACGTGCAACACGTTCGAACTCACGCGCCGACTTGACTTCAGAACTCGGTGGCGATCATCCACCGAAGACCGTTGAACGGTCCGCCCGATCCCGCGAAGTCGCGGACTACCTTTCGCCATGGAGGCGAAGCCCGCTCACGAGGGCGAGACCGTGGCCGAAGCCGTCCCGCCCCGTCCCTGAAGGAATGTGAGGAGCACTTGAGAGATGAAGGACGGGGATGGGAGATCCTTGACCCGCAAGGTCGGAGCTACAAGCTGGATGCCGACTCCCGGAGACGGCTGACAGGTAGCTACCGCCGCAAGGATGTCGGTTAACTCTTCCAAGCTTTTATTCCCGGCCAGAACGTTAGCATCCCTCTTGACATTCCCAACGTAACCCAGGTGTTTCTTCGCCGTCTCGAACAGGGATTGCCACCCGAAGGCGCCGCGGCGCCGGCTCCCCGTGTCTCCGCGAGCCGCCCCGGACCCATCCCGAGCCCCGCCGACACCCCGCCGAGGTCCGGTTCGGTCCCAAAAACGACACCGGCCGCGCCAAGTCGCCGCAATCGCCGACCATAATCGCCCTCAGGCCGCCCGACTATGCGCCAACGCAGGATCCGGGGTGAATGGTTGGAAGGCGTATGCGCCCGCTATGTCAACGGTGCGGAGTACCCGGACATGGAGCTCCATGTTGGCAGGGGTGCGGATCGGGGCACAGACGCGCACAGGTGTGCAGCCTGCCGGCTTGGCGTTTCGGTGCGGCCGCACCGGGCTGTGGCGTGACGGCGGTGGTCCGGTGCCGGGGGCCGCAGCGCGTGCTGCGTCGGCACGGACGTGCGATCCGCGCCTTCGGCGGGTGACTGCGCGCGGTGCCTGCCCGTCATGTCCTGGCGCTCGAGCAGAGGGCCGATGGCATCCCCTCTCGGTCCTCCTTCATCAACGTGTTGGCGAGCACGATCAGCATGCGCATGACGGTGGTCAGCACGGTCTTGCGCGGCTTGCCACGAGCGAGGAGATCACGACGGTCAGTTCCGTCTTGCGTGGCTCTTCAGAAGAACATCGTCTCGCGATTGAAAGGTTCCGCCATCGTCAAAGGGTTCCGCATTCCGGCATGTAATTCCGCGAGTAGGTTCGCGCTGTACACTTCAACTGAGGGCCACCAGCGAGTAAAACCAAATCCTGACCCCATCATGCTGATTGCCTCGTAGTAACTGGCGAGTTCGCGCAACGCAGGGTTTGTCCACGCCAGCTTTGCGGATAGAAGCGCTATTAGGCTGCCTATCGGCGTGTGGTTTTGTGGTTCTTGGTTTGTCGGGAATTGAACGTAGCTGGTCTGTGTGACGCCTTTTGCGTATCGCGGATCCTGGCTCGGGTCAGGTAGATTTGATCTCGGGTCGGGGCCGTTCGCGTTGTCTTCAGCAATGATTTTGAGGGTATCCGGGTGTATGAAACTTGTCTTCAAAGTAGACCATGTTCCAAGATCGGCGATGCAAAGTAGATCCATGTGCTCCCGGGGGTGTGCGACGTACCTGCGCTCCGCTCCAATGAGATGCTTAGATACATTGTCTGCTGGACGAGAGTGTGGACTTTTCCAATCGTGGGAGTGGGCGAGTATACCGTACAGGATCGGGGCGTGAAGCTCCCGGTAAGGCGTTCCGTGCCGTTCCGGCAACAATCGTTTGATTGCGACGCCGGTCTTAACCGCTTCAGTGATGTGTTCCGGTCTGACTGTAGTCTTGCACTCAAACGCCGCAGCCACGCCGCAGGCGAGGTAGCGTTTTTTGTCGAGCAGCTTTCTGGGGTAAAAATCCTCCAGAACGAGAACGTCCACTTGACGGCTGGTTTGGCCATGTTCGTTGATGATACGACCTTTGGTAACTACTTCGTATGTGCGAGGAAGCCAATCGCGCAGTATCGCAGCCCAGTTTTCTTCCCCTTGGTCTCCTGCTGTTCCGGGATCCTCGGAAGCGCTTCTCCGGATGCGTTCGTACTCAGAGGCAATCTCTGCGCTTACTTGCTGCATGAAGTAAAACAGGTCGTGGTCGTTATTGTCCTGCGCCATCATTCCTCCGTTAGCAGGCTTGGAGTGACACCCACAGTTGGGGGAGCTTTACCCCGGATCCTGCAATCATGGGCTTGGATCTCGTCCGGCGGGGCACCCGCGGCCGGGCCGCGGAAGCCTTGACGGTAGCGAGATCATAGTGTCGGACTATGGAAAAGCACCATCCGGGGCCTTACGTTCATGGTGGACTGAGGAAGGTTCACCGCGTCACGGAGGACACCCGAATGGTGCGTGGAAACGACTATACCGGACGGCGCCCGCACGTGCAAGGATCGGCGGCGGCGCTGAGGGTCCGCGGCGGCGGCGGACGGATCACCGACGCGGGCGGCCGGGTCGTGGTGCGGAGGCTGTGGGACGCGCTGGGGATGGGCCGTTGGATCGACGACCGGACCGGGAACGTCCCCGGCCCGCTACCGGCCGTCGCTGATGGTCGAGCTGTGGGTGGCGCTGCTCCTGTACGGCGGCGGGGTGATGGACGACCTGCCGCTTCTCGGGCGGCGGGGCGTGCGCCGCATCTTCAGCTAGACGCGGGTGCCGCACCCGGCCACGTTCGGGCGCTGGCTGCGGGGCGCGGCTCCGGTGCTGTCCCCTCTTCTCGACGAGCTGCTGTGGCGGATGGTGCGGCGGCGCTGGGAGATGGCCGGCGGGGCGCCCCGGTGGGCGACGATCGTCATGGACTCGACCGTGGTGGTGCGCTACGGGCTGAGACAGGCCGGGGCGGAGAAGGGCTACAACCCGAAGAAGCCGGGCCGTCCCTCGCACCATCCGTTGCTGGCCTACGTCCTGGAGACGGGCGACTGCCTCGGGGTGCGCTGGCGGCCGGGTAGCGCGCACACGGCCGGGGGGCCGAGGCGTGGCTGACCGCGCTGGTGGCCCGCCTGAGGGAGGCGGGGGTGCGGGACATCGCCGTGCGGCTGGACAAGGGGTGCTTCTCCAAGTCCACCGCGCGGTGCCTGGAGTCGCTCGGCGCCTCCTATCTGCTCAAGGTGCCGCGGTACGGCTGGCTCGGCGGCTTCCGGGGCGCTTGGGAGACGGCCGCCGCCGACGGGGCCGGGCACCGGGAGCTGAGGACCGCCTCCGGCGAGCTGTGAGGGAGGCGGCTCCTCTCGGTCGAGCGGCGGAGACGGATCGGGCCGGAGGAGGGGGAGCTCGATCTCGCGGCGTAGGAGACCGCGACGAGCGCCGACGTGCTGACCAACATCGAGGACATCGGGCCCGTCGACGCGTGGACGGAAACGGCGGCACCCGCGTCCCGCAGCCATGAGGAGTCCAGACCTTGCACAGCCCCAACGGAGCAAAGAGCCCGCGGTTGGTTGGCAAGCTCCGCCTCGAAAACGTCGGGCCCGCTCCCCGGATGGTGATGGAGCTGGCTCCTCGGTTCAACATCGTCACCGGTGACAACGGTCTGGGGAAGAGCTTCCTTCTCGACGTGATCTGGTGGGTGCTGACCCGCACTTGGCCGCAGCAGGTCAACAGCGGGATGGGTACCGGGTACATGGCCGAGCCGCGCGATCCGACCGAGACCGCGAGCATCACGGCGTGGGTTCGAGAGCCCGAACGGGGTGCGGCGTTCGAGGTAACGTACAAACCCTCGGAGGAGGCTTGGATACCGGCCTCGAGCGAGGGCACCATTGAGGTGCGGCCGGACCAATCGGTCGATCCGTTCCACGTTGATTTCAAGGAGCCCTTCGCCACCAACCTGGTGGTCTACGCCCACGCCGACGGGTCGTTCTCCTCGTGGGACCCGTTGCGGCACGGTCCGCCGCGCCAGGACGGCCGCCCAAAGCGACGACCGGCCTTGGTCCTCACCCCGGACGAGGTGTACAACGGATCCTCGGTCAAGGACCGGGGCAAGACGGTGCATTTGTGCAACGGCCTGATCAGCGACTGGGTAAAATGGTCCGCGGCCCGAAACCGCGATCACGACCGGATGATGGCCGTGCTCAACGCAGTTGCTGAGGAAGCCTTTCTCGGTCCGGTCCAGGTTGGCGAGCCGACGAGGATCTCGCTCTCGGACTCGCGCGACATCCCGACGATCATCACCCGGTATGCCGGTCCCGTGCCCATCCTCCACGCGTCGGCGGGGATGCGTCGGGTCGCGAGCCTCGCCTACATGCTCGCTTTGACTTGGCGAGAGCACCGCCTGGCTGCCCGGCGCCTCGGTCGCGACGCCTGCGAGGGGATCGTTCTCCTCGTGGACGAGATCGAAAGCCATCTGCACCCGCGCTGGCAGCGGATGATTATCCATTCGCTCGCAGCCGCGGTCGATGCCGTGTCCGAACTCGGCGTACAACTCGACATGCAGGTGGTCGTGACCACCCACTCACCTCTGGTTATGTCCGCTGCCGAACGCTTCTTCGACGAGAACAAGGACCGCTGGTTCGACCTCGCGCTCGCTAAAGGTCCGGATTCCGGCGGCCAGCCGGACTTCGTCGAGTTACGGAGCCCTCCCTTCGAGCGCCTCGGCACTGTCGGGCACTGGCTGGCAAGAGATGATGCCTCGTAGGGTTCGAACGCCTCGCGGATGTGGTCGGCTTCGTTGGCGAAATCGAGGACGGCCGTCTCGTCCTTGCCGGGATGGGTCCGGTTGAGGCGCGAGAGCGTCTGCACGGCGTTCACGCCGCCAAGCTTCTTGTCCACGTACATGGTGTGGAGGAGTGGCTGGTCGAAGCCCGTCTGGAACTTGTTTGCCACGACGAGGAACCGGTACTCGGGCTTGGCGAACTCGGCCGCCGTCTGCTGCTCTCCGATCAGGTGCGGTCCCTCGGCCGAGTTCATGCCGGTTCGGTGTATTCCTTCCCCTCTTCGTTCACCTTGCCGGAGAAGGCGACCAGGCACTTCCAGGAATACCCCTTCTCCGCCAGATAGGCGTCCACGGCGAGCTTGTAGCGCGCGGCGTGCAGGCGGGAGCGGGTGACGATCATCGCCTTGGCCCTGCCGCCGATCCTGTCCTGCACCCGTTCGGCGAAGTGGTCGACCATGATCTTGACCTTCCGACCGATCGCGTGCGGGTGCAGTTCGACGAAGGACTTGAGCAGGTAGGCGGCCTTGCCCTTCTCGTAGCGCGAGTCGTCCTCGATCGTCTTGAAGAGGCGCCAGTAGGCCGAGTATGTGGTGTAGTTGGCGAGAACATCGAGGATGAAGCCCTCCTCGATCGCCTGCCGCATGCTGTACAGGTGGAACGGCTCGAACCCGCCGTCGACCGCTGCTCGTCAACAGATTCGTTGTCAACAGCTCCGTTGACGAAACCACGAGATCCTGGCCGCCTTCGAAGAACAGGTCCGCCGCAAGAGGCCCTACATCCGTCCGGAGTGGTGCCTTCGGGTGATCGCCGCGCCAATCCGGCGGGAGGTGCAGGTGGATGGGCGCGTCCGCTACTGGGGCGAGATCGCGCGGCCTGGCGAAACTGTTCCGCGCATCCTTCGGGTTGTGACGCTTGAGACGGCGAGACCATCCACAACGCTTTCTTCGATCGCGGCTTCAGAAGGGGAACACGATGAAACTGCACTACTATCCCGAAACCGACAGCCTTTACGTCGAGTTCCAGGACGGTCCGGGCACCGAAACGCGCGAGGTCGCCGACGGAGTCCAGCTCGACCTGGATGCCCGCGGTCACATCGTCGGGTTCGATATCGATCGCGCCTCGACCCGTCTGGACCTCTCCACGCTGGAAGCCAACGCGCTGCCGCTGCGTTCCTATCGCATCGCCTGACGCGCACAACCCATCGCATCCGGTCGGCATCGTAAAGCGGTAGTGCCTCGAACCTCTGGGGTTGACCGTGACCCGGGCCCCGGAACGGCCTCTGCAACGCTGAGCGCCTGTCGAGACCTGCTCAACTGCCTGGGACCGTTCGGGTCCAAGCCAACAATCGGGGATTCCTGACACTTGGTCCTGTCCCGTCCGTGTCTATTTCGGCACGGATCGATGTGACCTGCGAGCATCAGGGGAGAATCGATTGGAAGAAATGAAGCCCGCACCGACGAAGCCCGCCATCAACATCGCTGTCGTTGATCGAGTCGACGCCCGGGTCGACAGGCGTTGTTCATCGTCAACCTCGAGCCGAGGAAGATGATGGGAGAAGTCTCCGAGGGCATACTGTTCGACATCGGCTACGAGGACGACCTTCAGCCGGCGTTGCTGACCCCGGAGCGTCCGGTCCCGAATGGCACCCGCGCGGGCTGAAAGCGTCGGTCAGCGGAAGGCGCGGCACGGGACCGTGGCTCGTCCTCCTGCGGGCAAAGTTGCTCCGCGATGCCCACCCACGCATCTTCTCGCGCCATGATCCACGCGCTTGACATCCGACCCCTCCGCGCCCGCGGCGCGACCTGCGCCCGCACGACCTGCGCTTGTATGTGTTCGTGTCGCCACGACGCGTGGATCCGGGTGTGTTGATGCGCTGAGCCTCTAGCTCAAACCGTTTTCGAGCCGCCCCGGTCCGCCGACCCGGGCGGTTTTTTTGTGCCCCGATCCGCCGCCCGCCGTCGTCTTCCGCCTCGTCCCGAACACCGTTCAACCGGTTCAACCTGGGAGTAAACCGATGATCCGTCCCGTCTTGCCGAAGATACACGTCCTGTACGAGAACCCGGCCTGGATTCCGCCCCTTCAGGAGGCACTCGCGAGGGAGGGCTTCCGGGTCCGCCTCGTGCATGTGAACGAGGGGCTCGTCGACCCGTCGACTCCGCCGCCCGAGGGCGTCTGGATCAACCGCATCAGCCCCTCGTCGCACACGCGCGGCCACGTCCACACGGTGGAACTCGCCCGCCAACTCCTCTACTGGCTGGAGTCCCACGGCCGCCGCGTGATCAACGGGCTCGGCGCCTTCGAGCTGGAGATGAGCAAGCTCCGGCAGGACCTCGTCCTGCGCCGGCACGGGATCCGCACGCCGCGCACCGTGTTGGCGGTGGGGAGGAAGCACCTGCTCGCCGCGGCCGCCGCCTTCGATGGCCCGTTCATCACGAAGCACGACCAGGGCGGCAAGGGATTGGGGATCCATCTCTTCCACAACGCCGGTGCACTCGAGGGGCATCTCGACGGCGACGGGTTCGACGCCGGGCCCGGCGCCCGGATGATCCTCCAGCAGTACATCGATGCCCCGGAGCCGTTCATCACGCGTGTGGAGATCGTGGGCGGCCGCTTCGCCTTCGCCATGCGGAGTTCCACGGCCGACGGGTTCGAACTCTGCCCCTCGGATGCGTGCAATCCGATGCCCTCCGAGAGAAACGAAGAAGAGGCGCCGCAGGTGTGTCCGACCGGCCCCGGTCTCTTCAGCCCCTCGCCGGTCACGGAGGACGACCCGCTGGTGCAGCGGTACATCCGGCTCTGCAACGAGGAGGGGATCGAGATCGCCGGCATCGAATACGTGCGGGACGCGTGGGGCCACCGCTACACGTACGACATCAACGGGACGACGAACTACAACCAGACGCTGGGCGCGCAAATCGGCGTCGACGGCATGGGCGAGGTAGCCCGGTACGTACACCGTACGGCGACCCCGGTCCGACGGCGGCGGCGCATCGCGAGTTGAGCGGCGCGCGCCGGACGGTGGGTCGTGTGATGTCGTGCGAAGACGTTCCCGCGGGAACGTCAACGTCAGTGGAAGGCGCGGCGGAGCAGGAACTCGTAGATCCCGTCGCCGAGCCACTTCCTGATGAAGAGCGCGGGCCGCGCCATGTGGCCCTTGACGTATCTGCGGCGGGGTTTGGGGGTCGTTGCCGCTTCGACCAACACCTCTCCGAGTACCTGGGCCTCGGTGCTCCGATCCCTGGCTTTCGGATCTTTGAACATCTTGAGGAACGGTTCTAACTGCGCCTTGTACGCGGTGTCGGCGAAGTACTCCTCCAACCGCCCCCTGGTCACATCGAAGAACTCGGTCCTGATCGCCCCCGGTTCGACGAGGGCGACGTGGATGTTGAACGGCGCGACCTCGAGGCGGAGGCAGTCCGACCAGCCCTCCAGCGCGTGCTTGGTCGCCACGTACCAGGCCCCGAGAGGCACGAAGATCTTCCCTACTACTGACGAGACGTTGATGATCCGGCCCGAGCGCTGCGCCCGCATGTGCGGCAGGGCGAGTTGGGTGAGGTGGGCGAGGCCGAAGAGATTCACCTCGAACTGGTACCGCGCGTCGTCGAGCGGGATCTCCTCGACGGGCCCGTAGAGGCCGAAGCCCGCGTTGTTGATGAGGACGTCGATGCGTCCCTCTTCCTCGATGATCCGGCTCACGGCCCGCTCGTTGTCGTCACTGCGCGTGACATCCATCTCCACCGGCGTGATGCCGTGTTCGGTCAGCTCCTCCAGGCGATCCAGGCGGCGTGCGCCGGCATGAACGGTGTGGCCCTTCCGGGCCAGGAGGATCGCGGCTTCCCGGCCGATGCCGGCCGAGGCTCCGGTGACCAGTATCACTTTGCGCATGGCACTCTTCCTTCCCCCATCGTCTTCTCTCGGGGGGGTGAAGACGTTCCCGCGGGAACGTCCGGGTGAGGCTTCGAGGGCGGACACGATGTTAGCATGGAGGGAACTCCGGAACGACTCGGACACGGAGGGGCGCAAGCGATGATCCGAACCCCCTGGGCCTACAAGCCACTCGGTCGTTGAGCGGGCGGCGCCGGCGCACCACGGCGCAGGGCGGGCTGTGGAAGGGGCTGAATCCCGGGATGGCGCTGGCCGCCAAGGGGGTCGTGCTGGCCTTCGTCCTCGCCACGGTCTGGGACGTGGAGGCCGCCGGCGCCGTGTTCGAACGCGTCCGCGCCTGGGTCGAGGGCACCCTCGACTGGTTCTATGTCCTGACCGTCTGCGCCTGCCTGTTCACCTGCCTGTTCCTCGTGTGCAGCCGGTTCGGCCGGATCCGGCTCGGCGATGAGGACGCCTCGCCCGAGTTCAGCAGGTTCTCCTGGCTCGCCATGTTGTTCTCGGCAGCCGTTGGGATCGGACTGCTGTTCTTCTCCATCGCCGAGCCGCTGTTCTATTTCGACAACAGCCGGGCCGCGGGTTACCCGAACAACCCGATCGCCGACCTTGCGGGCGACGTGTCGATGGACGAGCGGCGGGCCGTACACGCCATGCGCGTCACCTACTTTCACTGGGGCATCCACGGCTGGTCCGCGTACGTGCTGGTGGGGCTGTGCCTGGCCTACTTCGGGTTCCGCAAGAAGCTGCCGCTGACGCTGCGCTCCGCGCTCTACCCGCTCATCGGCGACCGGATCTATGGCCCGGTCGGCGACTTGGTGGACCTGCTCGCGGTGTTCGGCGGGGTCTTCGGCATCGCCACGTCCCTCGGGCTCGGGGCCAGCCAGATGGCGACCGGACTCGACGTGCTGTTCGGCGTCGATCCGGGTCTGGTCACGCAGGTCGCCCTCATCGCCGGTATCTCGCTGGCGGCGACATTGTCGGCGGTGTCCGGTGTGAGGCGCGGGATCCGCATCATCTCCGAGTGGAATATCGGCCTGAGCGTGATCCTCCTGGGGTGCTTCCTGTTGCTGGGCCCCCTCACATGGCTCGTCAAGTTCATTGCCACCTCCGCCGGCGAGTACCTGTGGCGCGTGTTGCCCATGGGATTCTGGATCGCCGATGGCCCGGGGGAGACGGCCTGGCAGAACGCCTGGACGATCTTCTACTGGGGATGGTGGATTTCCTGGGCGCCCTTCGTCGGCACGTTCATCGCCCGCATCTCCCGCGGGCGCACGCTGCGCGAGTTCATCCTGGGCGTGCTGGTGGTCCCGACCGGCCTGGCGCTGGTGTGGTTCGGAATCTTCGGCGGCAGCGCCATCCACCTGGAGCTCAACGCCGCGGGCGGCGTGGGGACGGCGGGGATCATCGACCTGGTGCGGGGCGGAAATTACGAAGCCGCGCTCTACGCGACGATCGACCGCATGAGCGACGCCGACTGGCTCGCCTGGACCATGTCCGCCATGGCCACCCTCCTGCTCGCGACGTGGTTCATCACGTCTTCGGATTCGGGCACGCTGGTCATCACCACCTTCCTCAGCATGGGCGACCCGCACCCCCCGCGGCGTTTCCGCATCGTCTGGGGGCTCGGGGTGGGAGCGGTGGCCGCCGTGCTGCTGCTCGCCGACGGTCTCCAGGCCCTGCAGACGGCCGCCATAGCCGCCGCCCTGCCCGTGAGCGTCGTGCTGTTGTTCATGATCGCCGGACTACTCAAGTCCCTGGCGCGCGATCCTTAGCGGAATAATCGGCGCACGCCGGTCAGGCCGTGCAGCACTTCCGGACGCTCCACCGAGGGCGCGACATGGCGGTCCGCGGCCAAGTGTTGATTCTTCAGCACTACGGTGATACGGTGTCTTCGAGAGAGGGGCGCCTCGGTCCGTCTTGACGGGCCTTGGGGCATCTGAAGCTCGGTCAGCTCCCCTCCGCAACCCGTGTCCCGGAATCGTAGGAGGCAGTCGAAGTGAGTCCACTCCCGCCGCTGAGCAGACGAGAGCGCGAAGTCATGGACCTCGTCTACGAGCTGGGGAACGCCAGTGCCGCCCGGATCCGGGAGAACATGGCCGACCCGCCGACGTATTCCGCCGTCCGTTCGACGCTGCGGATTCTGATAGAAAAAGGACACCTGGTAAGCGAGCGGGACGGACGCCGCTATCTCTATTCGCCCAGAACGCCGGCCGTGCGCGCCCGGCGGTCGGCCATGCGCCACGTCCTGCGCACCTTCTTCGGCGGTTCAGTGGCAGGAGCCGTGGCCATGCTGCTCGAGCTCCGCGAGGGCAATCTGACGCAGGAGGACCAAGCCCGCATCACGGAGATGATCGAACAGGCCGCGAGGGAGGGACGGTGACCGGACTACTGGTCGCCGCCGCTCCGGGCGCGGCCGGCTTGACGGGAAGGGTCACGCTCCTGCTGCTGCTGGCCCTCGCCCTGGCATGGCTCGGGCGGCGCGGATCGCCGGGGACGCTTCATCTGTTGTGGACTACGACGTTCGCCCTCGTCCTCGCACTTCCCCTGCTGAGCTTCCTGGTCCCGTCGTGGAACGTACCGATCCTCTCCGCCCCCCATAGCGATCCTCATTTGCCCGCCGTCGAAACGGCCGTCGCCGCCACGCGGCCGGCGGTTGCGGCGGTCGAAGTGCGGGGCCCCGAAATTGTGAACCCCGGCGCCGTTCCCGGCCCAGCCGAGGTAGGCCAGCCGAGGCCCTCCCTTCCAGGCCCCGTCCGCATCGTCTTCGTTGGATGGGTGCTGGGCTGCGCGGTTTCGCTGACCTCTCTGGCAGCGGGAGCTCTTCGCCTGCGCACGCTGGTGCGTACGGCCCGCCCACTCCGAGATCCTGACTGGCTAAGGCAGGCCGCCTCGACCGCAGGACGAATCGGGATCCGGAGAAACGTACGCCTCCTGTCGAGTGCGACGGTGGCGACGCCGATGACGGGCGGGCTGTGGAAGCCGGTGATCCTGCTTCCCGAGTCGGCGCTGGAATGGAGCCCGACTCAGCGTGATGTCGTGCTGGCCCATGAACTCGTCCATGTGCGCCGACGTGACGGGCTGCGGCAACTCATGCGGCGCGTCGTTCTCGCCCTCTACTGGTTCCATCCCCTCGGCTGGCTCGCGGCGCGACGCGCGGATTTGGCCAGCGAGGAGGCCTGCGATGAAGAGGTCCTGGCTCTCGGAGCGCGTCCCTCCCAATACGCACGGCTTCTTTTTTTGCTGGCGTCGGCGCACGGTCGACGTCGGAATGTACTCGCACTCCCGATCGTGAGACCCTCACAATTGGAGAGAAGAATTGTGTCCATCCTGCGGCGCCAGCCGCCGCGTTCAAGCGTCGCCCGGACTGCCGTTACGGTGGCCGTCGTCGGAGTAGCGGGCCTCTCCACTGCTGCCGTCCGCCCGATGCAGCCGGCACCTCTCGCCCGGCAGGCGATGGAGTGCCGGTCGGCCGCCAGCGATTCGATCCGGTCGATGATTTCAAGCCGGCGCGTGTGGGTCACGGGTCGGGAGGACGAAGATCGTATCCTCGAGACCGCGGTTTGGGGCATATACCTGTGCATGCGGACACACGGAAGCGTCGTGCTTAACGACGCTGGCACCGAAGTCCTCGCCATGGGGGCCGACAGCCGGCTTCTTCTCGAGTCCGCGTTCGAGAAGACGCACCGGCTCCTGGTCACCGAGGGCCCGACCGGAATCGAACACGAGTGGAGCGTTGACGGGGTTCGCCAGACGTTCGACGACGAGGCACGTCAGTGGCAGAACCAGGTGCTTGCGGTACTGCACGGCTATCTGGAGGTGGACGGGATACGCGCGGAACATGCCGGCCTGCGTGAGATCAACAGTGCGCGTCGCCGGATCTCGGCTCACTGGGGTCACCATGGCGCGCTGCGCGACCGGATTTCGATCCACCGGCGTCACATCGGCAGTCTGCGCGGCCGGCTCTCCTCGTACCGGGGCCGGCTCTCTCCGCTCGAGGATGTCATGCGGTGGGCGAGGACAGCCGAAGCTCGGGAAGCCCTGGGAGCCGAGGTAGGGGAATTGAGAGAGCGCATCCGACAGATCGAGGACGAGATCGCCGCATACGATCTTGAGGGGAAGATCCGCGAGCTGGAGCGCCAGATCGAAGACTACGATGTGGACGGAAAGGTCGCGGCCATCCAGGCCGAGATCGACCGGATGACCGAGAGACTCGACGCCGACGGCCGCGCGGCTCGCGGGCGCGTGGAAGAGATCAGACGCTCGCTCGCGGACGAAATGATGGAACTCCACGTCCTGAACTGGTAGCGGGATCGGATACCATGTCCTCCATGAAGCAAACGCGAAGCCGCCTCGCCACCGCCCTCTGCGGCCTCCTCATGGCTGCGGCCGCGGAAGCGCAGGAGTTCGAGTTCGGCGGCACGGTCCTGCTGGACGAGGGCCGGATCATCGTCAGCGAATCCGTCGCACGCACTGGGGACGGCACGAACGCGGGGCCCGGCGCGCTGTATGTGTACGAACGGGGCGAAGGCGGCTGGCAACAGGCCGGGATCCTTCGCGTACCCGACCGGGAGGGACCGGACCTTATCGGCCGGTTCGTCATCGTCGACGGTGACCGGCTGTTGGTCGGAGCGCCAGGCGTCGATGAGAACAATAACGGCAGGAATGACGGCCGCGTGCTGATCTACCGGCGCGCGGCCGACAGCTGGGAGTTCGATCGGTACCTGAGACCGGAGAGCGTCCCTCTCGACACACCCTTCGGGGTCGCCGCCTCTCTCTCGGGCGACCTCCTCGTCGTCGCAGCGGGCGATTCGGTGTGGGTGTTCGAGCGCGGGTCGGATGGCGAATGGACCGAGGACGGCATCCTTGCCCCGCTCGATCCGGACCCGGTGCTGGAATTGTTCGGCTGGAGCGTCCACACCGATGGCGAACGCGTGATCGTCGGTGCGATGGGGGGACCGCAGTTCGTCGGCGCCGGGTACGTATTCGGACGTGATGCGACCGGGGCGTGGGTACAGGAGGCGCGGCTCGGGTTCACGGGCGAGACCCAGTCGCGGGCGGCGACCCTCACGTTCAATGGAGCGCCCTACGTTCCCGTCCGCATCGAAGGCGGCCACGCACTGCTCGGCCTGCCCGGCGCCGACGGCGGGGCGGGCACAGTGCTCCTCCATGAGCGGCGACCCTCCGGTGAATGGGTGCGAAAGGGTTCCCTGGCCGCGTTCGACCGACAGCGCGGCGCCGGCTTCGGAGCCTCCTTCGCGGCGCACGACGACGACCTGTGGATCGCGGCCCCCGGAGCCGACAGGTTCGGCGCCATCTATGCGTTCTCACAGGATGCCGAGTCCGGGAGCTTCAGCGCGGCGACGAAGATCGGCGCGGGTCCCGGCACGGACGCCGGGGATGGGTTCGGTGTTTCCATGTCGGCCGCGGGCGACATGGCCGTCATCGGCCAGCTGTGGGATGATCAGTCGCTGGGGTCGGCCGTCGTGCTCGAGAACCGCGACGGAAGGTGGACCGAGACGGCGAAGCTGTTCATCCCGGAGGAACGCCGTTCCCTCTCGACGCTGGCCGGGGTGGAGTGCGGCGAGGACGGAATGGCGGACCAGTTCACCTGCGACCAGGTGGACGTGCTCTCGTTCCTGCCGCTGGACGAGATCGGCGGCACCGACCGCCGCATCGAGACGAACGACGTCTGGGGCTGGACCGACCCGCAGACGGGGCGCGAGTACGCGATCGTCGGGCGTACGGACGGCACGGCGTTCATCGACATCTCCGAGCCGTCGGCGCCCGTCTATCTCGGCAATCTGCCGAAGACGCCGGGTTCGCGGACCCAGTCGTGGCGCGATATCAAGGTCTACGCAAACCACGCCTTCGTGGTGGCGGACAACGCGGGCCGGCACGGGATGCAGGTGTTCGATCTCACGCGGCTCCGCGACGTGCAGGAGTCTCCGGTCGAATTCGACCCCGAAACGGTGTACGAGGGCATCGCAAGCGCCCACAACGTCGTCATCAACGAGGCGACAGCGACGGCCTACGCCGTCGGATCGAGCGGCGGCGGCGAGACGTGCGGCGGCGGGCTCCACATGATCGACATCAGCGATCCGAAGGCGCCGAGCTTCCTCGGCTGCCACGCGGAGGCGGGCACCGGCCGGAGGCGGACCGGCTACACGCACGACGCGCAGTGCGTGAACTACCACGGACCGGATGCCGAGCACGCCGGCCGGGAGATCTGCTTCGGCACCAACGAGACCGCGGTCGTGATCGCCGATGTCACGGACCGCGACAACCCCGTCACGCTCTCCACGGCCGACTACCCCGCGGTCGCCTACACGCACCAGGGCTGGCTCACCGAAGACCACCGCTACTTCTACCAGAACGACGAACTCGACGAGGTGTCCTCCGTCAACGCGGCTCAGGAGGCGGGGACCGAACCCGACATGGAAGCCAGCCGCACGCTCATCTGGGACGTGTCGGATCTGGACGATCCGATCCTCGTCAAGGAGCACTTCGGCGAGACGTTCACGATCGACCACAACCTCTACATCGTGGGCGATCTCATGTACCAGTCGAACTACGTGAGCGGGCTGCGCGTGCTCGACATCAGCGACCGCGAGAACCCGCGCGAGGTCGGCTTCTTCGACACGGTGCCGTGGGATGAGTCCGTCACCTTCGACGGCTCGTGGTCGAACTACCCGTTCTTCGCGAGCGGGACGATCGTCGTGTCGAGCGGCAAGGAGGGCGTGTTCTTCCTGAAGTATCGCCGACCCGAACTCGTTCCCTGAAGCGTTCGGCTTACGACGCGGGTTCCCACAGCTCGATGGGGTTGCCTTCGGGGTCGTGGATGCGGGCGAAGCGGCCGACGCCCTCCATCTCGCTTTCGTGGCTGACGTCGATATCCGCGGACTTCAGTTGTGCGACCATCGCGTCCAGGTCGGCCACGCGGAAATTCAGCATGAACGTCTTCTCCGCCGCGAAATAGTCCGTGTCGGCCTTGAAGGGTGCAAAGACCGTGACCCCGGACTCGGTCACCCAGGGCGCCATCTCCATGTCCCTCGGAGCGGGATTGATGCCGAGGTGATCCTGATACCATTTCGTAAGTCCTTCCGGATCCTTCGCCCGAAAGAAGAATCCGCCGAAACCCTGAACGTTTTGCACGCTGCGTCCTTTCGTTGATGGTCCGCTGATGGTTCGCTGATCGGCTGCACGATCAACGCGATCACCGCGGCGGAAGTTCCGCGGAGAGAGACCGTCGCCGCCAGACGGAGGTGTTCGGAGGGGCTGCCAGCGGGTCAGTTTCCCGGGACGCGCCGGATGGGATACGCCTCGCCGGGGCGCAGCCGGTCGGCCAGGAACCCCCAGTTCGCGAAACCGTCGTCCGACTGCGGTTCGAGCAGACTGAACAGGAGGCGTCCCAGCGGCTGGTCGGTCCGCGCCAGCACGTCGCCGGGGGCGGGGGTCACGCGATCCGCCTCGTAGCCGCCGAAGAGCGTCTGCTCGTTGCGTCCCTGGAACGGCCGCTCGGCCGTGCCCACCGAATCGACCCGGAACGCCTCCACCTCGAGGGGCACCGACCCCGCGGGCTCGAGCGCGACGCCGTGTGCCGCGAGCCGGGTCAGGACATCACCCAGGCCGGCAGGGATCAGGTAGGCCTCGGGCACGCGCCCGCGCAGCGTCGGCGCGAACGTCCCGTATTCGTACATCGTCTCGACGTACTGCGTATCGGCGCGCAGGAGCAGCGGACGCCCGGTGAGAGGGTGGGCCTCCTCGACGGTGGCCCCCATGAGGATGTCGACGGGGGCGGCCGAGCGTTCGGGGACGGCGCGCAGCGCGAGCGAATCGCCCGTCACGCCGGCGGCATCGGCATCCGCCACGATGCGCCGCACGTCGGCCGCGTGTTCATGCACGTAGTCGAGGATCTCCACCACGAAGTAGAGCGTGGCGAGCACCCGCTCCTCGAACGTCGCGTACGAGTAGGCCTCGCTCAGGATCGCGATCCGGTTGCGGAGACCGATGTAGTTGTTGTTGAAGCGGGGGCGGTGGTCGAAGGTGTACCAGCCGAGGGCGTCCCCACCCCGCGAGGACGCGTTCCCGTAGTAGTAGTACTCCCAGTCGTACTTTTCACGGACCTCCCCGGTCACGTGAGGGAAGAGTCCCTCCCGCAGGAAGTCGTCGATCTCGGCCGGCGTGTTGGGGTGGAGCGGGGGCGAGTAGGTGAGGTGGTACGCGTGCTGCGTCCCGTTCGTCGTGTGCAGGTCGACGGCGACGTGCGGATCGTACTCGCCGAACAGCCGCGCCACCGACCGCGCCTCGGGCGAGTCGAGCTTCATGTGATCGCGGTTCAGGTCGTAGCCCTGGGCGTTCGGCCGCTGGCCCATCCCTCCGACCGGCCCGTGCTGGCGGCCGCGGTTCACGAGGTTCACCCGTTCGTTGCCGTCCGCGTTGTAGATCGGCGCGATGAGCAGGACCATCGACTCCCGCCATTCGCCGTGGCGGCCGCCGAGGAGGTCGCGGAGCAGCATCTGCAGCGCCTCTTTCCCGCACACCTCGCCGCCGTGGATGTTGCCCTGCAGGTAGACGACCGTCTTGCCGGAAGCCCGGACGGACGCCGGACTCGCGTCGCCGACGTCGCCCACCACGGCCAGGGGAAGCGCCCGTCCCTCGTTCGTGTAGCCGTACGTCGTGTAGTGGACCGACGCATCGCTCGCCGCCGCGCGCTCGAGGAAGTCCACGACGTCGGCATAGGAACTGGTCTCGCGATACTCGGTGCGCTCCGCCCGCGTGAGAAACGCATCGCCGGGGGGCGCGGCGCCGTTACACGCCGCGAGGACGGCCGCGGCCGCCGTGCAGGCCGCCAGCCGGGGCAAAGTCACGGAGCGCCCCACCGCCGGGACCGTGGCGCCGTCAACCTTCTTCTCCCACTTCTTCCATGACATGCGGATACACTACCTCCACGGTTCGGCGTGCGGCGTCGCGAGCGCTCACCGCGTCCGCCCTTGAGTAGAATCCGGTCGGCGTCAGATCCTCGGCCCCGTAGAACGCGAGTTCGCGGTCCCGGCGCAGGTGGCGCGACGAGTCTGCAAGGGCCCGGGCTTCACGGGCCACCTCCGGGGGTAACCGGTCCTTCTCCGCGAGCAGCACGTCCGAGACGTCGTGGATCCGGGGCGGGTCGACTCCGCACCAGCGAAGCAGCCCCTTCAGCGCCAGTTCCACAATCTCCTGCGATTCCCGAACGACATCCGGCCAGCTTTCTTCCTTGAACAGCACGTCCAGGGCCCCAAGCCGGATCCTTGCACGCCGGACATAGTCCGCGGCCAGCCCGACGTTCCGCATCAACCGGTCCGCACCCAATACGACTGCCCGTGGACGAGGCGGCGGGAGATCCGGCCCGTCGAGATCATGCCGCGGATACCCGCGAGCCGTTCCGATACCTCCAGGCCCCGCTCATGTAGCACGATACCGTCGGTCGCCACCTCCGCCCATGTGCCGGAGGGCACGGCTCCCTCGGACGGGAGGTGGACGAAGTGCGGCTCGACCTCGTGGCCGCGCCAATGAAGGGCGGGCTCGCTGTCCCACCGCCGGTACAGTTCCCTTGTTATCGGGACACCGTCTTCCGCGATCAGCAGGACATCGAAGTCCGACGCCGCTCGGCTCTCGCCGCGCGTCCAGGATCCGAAGGCGACGACGCCGACCAGCGACTCGCCGAGAAGCGCCGCCGCTCGCCCGATCAGGCCGCAGGCCTCTTCGTCCAGCCACGCACCCGGAGACGCCAGCTTGCGTGCGCAGTACTCGTTGAGTGACGTGGCCGCGGCATGCGCAGCCGAGCGCAGCGCACCGTGCAGGCCGGGATCGATGCGAAGCACAAAGCGGCCTGAAGGATCGGGCTTCTCCGCTGTAGTATCAAGTAACATGATAATATAGTATCATTGCTGAGGAGGTGTGTCGACTCGGGCGGCGAGGGATGGGGCGTACTCGAGTTCGTCAACCCGGGAATCGGTTAGGCTCCGTCGGCGCCGGATCGGTCATCGGAACGCCCGCCGCAGGACGAATTCGTAGATCCCGTCCCCGAACCACTTCCGGAGGAACATCACGGGCCGCGCCGTCGCTCCCTTGACGTTTCTCCGGCGGGGTCTGGCCGTGGTCGCGGTCTCCAATAACACCTCGGGGAGGACCCGGGCGTCGGTGCCGCGCTCCTCGAAGCTTGGGCAGTCCAGCCTCTTCCGGAACCGGTCAACCTGGGGCTTGTACGCGGTGTCGTGTCGATGATCCGGCTCACGACCCGCTCGTTGTCGTCTTCCTTCGTGAGGTCCATCCCGACGGGCGCGATGCCGTGTTCGGTCAGATCCTGCATGCGGTCCAGCCGGCGGGCACGGGTCTCAGAAGAGCGTGTCGAGCGCGTCTCTCGGTGTCAGGGCCGGAATCGGTGAGCGCCGGAAGTCCGACACGTTCCTGGTGATGATGTACCGGGCGCCGCAAGCGCGCGCAGCGGCCACCTGCATGGCGTCCTCGAAGTCGGCCATCGGGAGTTCGGCGGCGTACTTGATGGCGTCGGTGCCGGAGGGGATCACCGCCACGAACCGAATCAGGTGTTCGACGAATTCGCGGGCACCAATGCCGGTGCGCCGCGGGGCCACGAGGTAATAGAAGTTCGACAGCGTATGCCACGCGACGAATGCCTTCTTCGGCCCCCGCTGAAGCCGATCCAGCACCTCTGTCGCTTCCTCCGAATGCGGACGGCGGTCGAGGGCGACATCGATCAGGATGTCCGTGTCCAGGAGCATCAGAGATACTTTCGGGCCAGCGCGTCGTACCGCGGATCGTCGCGACCCGCGGCCCGAAACCGGCCTCTCCACCGCTCCGTGAACGAGGGACCCTCGTCCTCGAGCATGTCCTTTAGCGACGTCTCGATGAGTGACGAGAGAGACACGCCCCGGCCACGCGCGTATCGCTTGGCGGCCGGGACCACATCGGAGTCCACCGTGATCGTGAGCTTGGTTTTCATTTGGCGATCCCCCTGTACACGTATACGTATTATCTTATGATGTTTACGTATACCTCGAAAGAATCTGGCGACCGCCGCCGCTGTCGCGATCAAGGAGGAGGAGGAGGATCCACAACGATGTCGACCCGGCGAACGGCGGTCGGGCGCGAGGTGGAAGCCGCCCTTGGCGAAGTGCTCGCCCATGTGCGCGGCACCACACCGCTTCCCCGCCGAACCGTTGACGACTCCCCTATTCCTGCGGGCCGACCTCGCAAGCCCAGGCGAACATGCGGGCCGCGGCGCCGTCGGCGACCTCCTCGTTCGTGAGACCGCTGCGCTTGAGTACGCGGAACGAGTGGTCGGCGCCCTCCAGCTCGTCGAGCGTGGCGAGCGGCCCGAGCGAGGCGCACGTCTCTTCGATCAGGTCCCACCGGGCGAGCGCGTCGCGGGTTCCCTGCAGGAAGAGCATGGGGACGGAGACATCATTCAGGTGAGCCGATCGTTCGGCGGCGCGCTCCGGGCGGCCGGGGGCGTGCAGCGGGAACCCGAAGAAGACGAGGCCGGCGACGCCTGGGAGAGGCGCCTCGGCGGCGGCGGTCGACGTCATGCGCCCACCCATCGACTTGCCGCCTGCGAACAGGGGCAGTCCATCTGCCAGAGCGGCAGCCTTCGCGACCGCGGCCCGGACCGTTTCGACGAGGACCGGCGGACGGTCGGGAGGACGGCGGCGCCCGGAAAGCGCCCGCGCCTCCATGTAGGGAAAGTGGTAGCGGAACGATGCGATCCCCTTCCCCGCCAGCCGCTGCGCCATGTCCGACATGAACGGGTGTTCGATTCCCGCCCCCGCTCCGTGCGCGAAGGCGAGCATCGCCCGCGGCTCGGGAGGACGGACGAGCAGGGCCGACACCTCGCCCCACCGCAGCGACACGAACTGCGCCTGTTCGGCGAACCGGTCCGTCGCTCCCACCTTGGCGGCGGCGCGGGGGGGCCGCGGGCTCACGCCGCCGCCGGGGTCATGGCGACTTCGTGTCCGGCAGGTCGCGGGGTTCGTGCGCAGCGACCGGGCCCGTCCACCGGTCGGTGGGATCGAGTTCTTCCGCCTTGGGATCGCGCGGCGCCGGGATCCGGAGCGCCAGCCAGAGGGCGACGGCGGATGCCGCGGCCCCGACCAGGAACGGGCTCTTGATCGAGTACAACTCGAACAGCCAACCCGCCGCCAGCGGCGCAACCACGCGGCCCAGCCCCCCGGCCACCTGGCTTCCGCCGAGCACCGAACCCTGTGAGTGCTCGTCCGTGTTCCGCGAGATCAGCGCGTGGAGCGATGGGAAGATGAGTCCCGTCGCCGCCGCCCAACTCGGCACGAGGAGCCAGAGTTGCCAGCGGTCGGCCAGGAACGGGATGGCGCCGACGCCCAGGGCAAGCAACGCGCACCCGGCACGCACGGTGTTCGGTTCGCCGAACCGCTTCACGATCCGGCCCACCAGTCCGCCGCGGACGATGACGGTGACGCCTCCCGCGAGCGTGAACACGAGGCCCATGTCGGCCGCCGTCATCGCAAACACGCGCTCGGCATACAGTGCCAGGACCGATGTCATCGAGGTGAAGCAACCGATGGTCAGCACGTATACGAGGAGGAGCACGCGCAGCGGGAACCTGAAGAGGGACTTCGCCCAGAGGAGGATCGTCGCCGCCTCCCCCTTCGACGCATCGGCCTTGCCGGAGCGGAAGTGCCGCGATTCCGGGAGGAACACCACGGCCGCCATCAGGTTGAGCAGGCACAACCCCGCGGCCACGTAGCCCGGCACGCCCAGCCCGAAGCGGCTGAAGAACCCGCCGATCGCGGGGCCGAGCATGATGCCCAGACCGGACGCCGCCCCGATGAAACCGAGCCCGCGGGCCCGTTCCTCGCCTTCCGTGGAGTCGGCGACATAGGCCTGGGCGATGCCGAGCGTCCCTCCCGCGGCGCCCGCCGTCGCGCGCGAGACGAGCAGCAGCCACAGGTTGTCGGCGAGCGCAAACAGGAGGTACGAGAGCGCCGAGGCGAAGAGCCCGATGAGGAGGAGGCGCCGGCGTCCCAGCCGGTCGGAGAACCGTCCCCAGATCGGTGCCGACAGGAGCTGCGTGATCGAGAACGAGGCGATGATGAGGGTGACCCAGCGCGGCGAGGCGCCCATTTCCTCGGCGTAGAACGGGAGCAGCGGGAGGACGATACCGAAGCCCATCATGTCCACCATCACCGTCCCGAACAGGACGCCGAGCCCGGCGCGTCTCAGCATGCGGGCCTCAGCATGCGGGCAAGGTCTTCATCCTGTGCTCCAAGCCGGACTCCTCTCCCTCCCGTCGTCTTCCCGTCGTCACGAGAACACTCTGGTCACGACACCCCGGGCCAACTCCGCGTTGCGCTCCGAATCGCGCCCGCGTGACGCGGGACAACCCGGCGATAACTCACTGTACGCCGCGCGCGGACCGGGATAGTTTGACCGTCCGCCGGAGGCTGGGGAAAGCCCCGGCGCGGCGGCCTCTCGCACGTCATCTTTCGAGCGGTTCTCAAGAGGAAGGACTCCCATGGCTGATACACGACCTGACACGCTGATTCGATATGCGGCCGAGGACGGCGTCGCGGTCTTCACGATCGACGACCCGCCCGCGAACACGTACACGTACGAGATGATGCGAGACCTGGACGACGCGATCCTGCGCGCGCGGTTTGACGAGAACGTCCACGTCATCGTCATCCGGGGCGAGGGAGACAGGTTCTTCTCCGCCGGGGCGAACATCAAGATGCTCCAGACCTCGGACCCCTACTTCAAGTACTTCTTCTGTCTCCACGCGAACGAGACGCTGACGCGGCTCGAGCAGACGCCGAAGCTCGTGATCGGCGCCCTCAACGGACACACGGTCGGCGGCGGACTCGAGATCGCGCTCGCCTGCGACATCCGGATCGCCCGCAAGGACGCGGGGAAGGTCGGGCTGCCCGAGGTGAACCTGGGTGTCCTCCCGGGGACGGGCGGCACACAGCGGCTCGGCCGGCTGCTCGGCAAGCCGAAGGCGATCGAGTTGATGGCGGAGGGGCGCACCTTCGGGTTCGAGGAGGCGCTTGGACTGGGGCTCGTGAACAAGGTGTTCGAGGGGGATGACGCGGAATTCCACGCCCAGGTGATGGAGTACGCGCGTCAGTTCACGCCACCTCACAAGGCGTCGCGCGCCGTGGGGCGCATCAAGCGGTCGGTGTGCAGCGGGGTCGAGGTGCCCTTCTCCGAGGGTCTCGCGATCGAGCGCGAACTGCAGCAGCTCCTCTTCCAGGGCGACGATGCGCGCGAGGGTCTCGCGGCCTACGTCGAGCGGCGGGCGCCCGAGTTCGCCGGCCGCTAGGACGCGGGCGGATCGTGCCGAGACGACGGGCACGGGGAGAGACGCAGTGAGCGGGGCGGATCGCACCCCGGTCATCATCGACGCCGTCCGGACGCCGGTGGGACGCGCGGGCGGCGCGCTCTCGTCGATCCGGGCCGACGACCTCCTGGCGCACGCGATCCGCGCCCTCGTCGAGCGGACCGGGGTGCCGCCCGGCCGCGTCGAGGACGTGATCGCGGGATGCACGAACCAGGCGGGCGAGGACAACCGCAACGTGGCCCGGATGGCCGGGCTCCTGGCCGGGCTCCCCGTCGAGGTCGCGGGCCAGACGGTGAACCGGCTGTGCGGATCGGGGCTGCAGGCGGTCGTCACGGCGGCGCACGCGATCCGGGCCGGCGAAGGCGACGCCTTCATCGCGGGCGGAGTCGAGAGCATGTCCCGGGCGCCGTGGGTCATGCTCAAGACGGACCAGGCCTTCTCGCGCGTCCCGCCGCGGGTCGCGGACACGACGGTCGGCTGGCGCTTCGCCAACCCGGCCATGCCCGAGCCGTGGACGATCCCGCTCGCCGAGACCGCCGAAGTAGTGGCGGAAGACCACGGCGTCGGGCGAGCGGAGCAGGACGCCTTCGCGGTGGAGAGCCAGCGTCGCGCCGCCGCCGCCATCGAGGCGGGCCGTTTCGCCGGCGAGATCGTTCCCTTCGAAGTTCCCCGGCGGAAGGGCGACCCGGTGCGCGTGGAGGGAGATGAGCACCCGAGGCCGGGGACGACGGCGGAGCAACTCGCCCGCCTGCGCGCCGCCTTCCGGGCCGGCGGCACGGTGACGGCGGGGAACGCCTCCGGCATCAACGACGGGGCGGCGGCCGTCCTCATCGCGAGCCAAGCCGTCGCGGACGAACTCGGCCTCGAGCCTCTGGCGACCGTGGGAGCCTCCGCGGTCGCCGGTGTGGAGCCGCAGCGGATGGGCATCGGACCTGTGCCCGCCACCCGCAAAGCCCTTCGAAGAGCGGGACTTACGGTCGATGACCTCGACCTGATTGAACTCAACGAGGCGTTCGCGGCGCAGGCGCTGCCCTGCATCGCCGAGCTTGGCCTCGATCCGGACCGCGTGAACGTGAACGGCGGCGCGATCGCGCTCGGCCATCCCCTCGGTTGCACCGGCGCCAAGATCCTCACGACGCTCGTCCACGAGATGCGGCGGCGTGACGCGTCCCATGGGCTCGTCACGATGTGCATCGGCGTCGGCCAGGGGATCGCGCTGCTCGTGCACCGCGGCGCGGAGGCGGCATGAGGCGGACAGGTTCGGGCAGGAGCGAGGCCCACGTCCTGATCGAAATCGAGGACGGCGTGGGCACGCTCACGCTCAATCGGCCGGAAAAGCTCAACGCCTTCATCGGGAAGATGCGGAGCGAGATCGCGCGCGGGATCGACGCGCTCGGCGCGGACGACGGGGTGCGCGCCGTCATCGTCACCGGAACCGGGCGCGCGTTCTGCGCCGGCGCGGACGTCAACTACCTCACCCGCCTCATCGAAACGCAGGCCATCGAGGAGGCCGTCGCGCTGGTCGAAGCGGGGCGCCGGGTCGCGGGTGCCATCCGGGGGATGCCCAAACCGGTGATCGCCGCGATCAACGGGCCGGCGGCGGGAGGCGGAGCGAACCTCGCCCTCGCCTGCGACCTCCGGCTCGCCTCCGACACGGCGTCCATCGGCCAGACCTTCAACCGCATCGGCCTCCACCCGGACTGGGGCGGGACCTACGCCGTGCCCCGCCTCGTGGGTCCGGCGCGCGCCGCGGAGCTTTTCTTCTTCGCGGAGATGATTCCGGCCGCCGAGTGCGAGCGGATCGGCCTCGTGAACCGCGTGGTCGCCGCGGACGAACTGATTCCGCTCGCCCGCGACTGGGCGCGCACGCTGGCGCGCAAGCCGACGCTGCCCCTCCGGCTCGCGAAGGAAGCGGTGCAGCGCTCCCTCTCCTCCAGTTTCGAGGAGATGCTCGACTACGAGAAGGCGGCGCAGAAGGCCTGCTTCGAGTCCGCCGACGCGCTCGAAGGCGTCCGGGCGTTTGTCGAGAAGCGCCCGCCCCGGTTCGGGAGGCGCGGCGAAACCGAAAACCCGGCAGCGACGGAGGCGGGTCCGCATGCCTGAGACAGTCACGGTCCGACAGGCCGACGTCGGCGATATCGATGAACTCGTCGCGATGTGGACGCGGTACATGCGGATTCACGCCCTCAATCCCGCCTACCGACGCCTGCGCACGGACGCGATCGAGACGCGCGCCGGCATGTTCCGCCGTCACATCGAAGAGGCCACGAGCGCCGTCTTCGTGCTGGAGGCGGATGACGGCGGCCTCGACGGCATGCTCGTCTGCTTCGTGGAGGAGAACGAACCCCTGTTCGACCCGCCGCGCTACGTGCGCATCCAGACGCCGTTCGTGCGGCGGGAGGAGCGGCGCAAGGGGAACCTGCGTCGCCTGCTGCGCGCCGCCTTCGAGTGGGCGGCGGACTGGGAAATCCACGAGGTGCGCCTCTTCACCGGGGCGGACAACCTGATCGCGAACGCGCTCGCCGACGACCTCGGCTTCGAGGCCATCGAGGTCGTGCGCCGGTACTCGCTCCGCCCCGAGCCGGAAACGACCCCTGAGGACTGGATCGAATGACGGCTCGTCCGCCTCTCGCGGTGCTCGGAGCCGGCACGATGGGACACGGGATCGCCCAGGTCGCGGCGATGGCCGGGTACGACACCCGGCTCTTCGACGCCATGCCCGAGGCGCTGGAGACGGCGCGCGAGCGCATCGAAGCCAACCTCCGCAAGGGGATCCAGCGCGGGAAGGTCACGTCCGAAGAGCGCGACCGTGCGCTCGACGGGTTGTCCTACAGCCGGTACCTGGGCGAGGCGGCCGACGGCGTCGGGATCGCGATCGAAGCCGTGCCCGAGAAGCTCGATCTCAAGCAGAAGATCCTCGCAAGGTGCGGAGAAGCGGCCGCCGACCGCGCCCTGCTCGCCACCAACACCTCTTCCCTGTCCATCACCGCGCTCGCGGAGGGGCTTCCGGCGCGCGACCGGGTGATCGGGATGCACTTCTTCAACCCCGTCCACATCATGGCGCTCGTCGAGATCGTGCGCGGGGCCGAGACGTCCGACGAAACCGTGGCGAGGACCCGCGAGGTCGCTGAACGGCTGGGCAAGACGCCGATCGTCATCGCCGATTCGCCCGGGTTCGCCTCCTCGCGGCTCGGACTTGCCCTCGGGCTGGAGGCGATCCGCATGGTGGAGGAAGGCGTCGCGAGCCCCGAGGACATCGACACCGCGATGATGCTCGGCTATCGCCACCCCATGGGGCCGTTGAAACTGGGAGATCTCGTCGGACTCGACGTCCGGCTCGACATCGCCCGCTACCTGCACGAGGCGCTGGGATCGCCGGTGTTCGAACCCCCCGCCCTGCTCGAGCGGATGGTGGCGGCGGGCCGCCTCGGCCGGAAGAGCGGACGCGGCTTCTACCGCTGGGACTGACGCCCGGAATCAGGAGACACTCGTGAGCAACATACAGACCGCTCCGCAGACATCCTCGCCGCCCGCCGCGGGCGCCGCGCCGGCGGCCGAATCACGCACGCGGACGCTGACCGCGGCTCAGAGCGACTACCTCTACCCCTGGGTCCGGCCCTACTACGGCGAGCCTCTCGCGCTCGCCCGGGGCGAGGGCGTCTGGCTCAGTGATGTCGACGGCGAGGAGTACCTGGATCTGTTCGCGGGCATCCTCACGACCTCGGTCGGCCACTGCAATCCGGCGGTCGTCGAGGCGGCGCGCACTCAGATGGAGCGGCTCGGGCACACGTCGGCCCTCTACCTGACGGAAGGCCAGATCGAGGCCGCACGCTCCCTGGCGGAGATCACGCCCGGCGCCCTCCGCACGACCTGCTTCACGAACAGCGGCACGGAGGCGGTGGAATCCGCGGTGGCGACGGCGCGCCTGTACACCGGGCGGCACGAGATCGTGGCGCTGCGACTCTCCTATTCCGGCAGGAGCACGCTCACGAGCCACATGACGGCGCAGGGCGCCTGGCGTCTGCCCGGCGGGGGCGTCGACGGGATCGTCCACGCCCGGTCGCCGTACCTCTACCGCTCCCCAGTCGGCGCGGGGCCCGAGGCGACGGACTTCTTCATCGACGACCTCGTGGAAGTCATCGAGACGACGACGGGCGGGAAGCCGGCCGCCTTCTTCGCGGAGACGATCCAGGGCGTGGCCGGCGTCATCGTGCCGCCTCCGGACTACTTCCGGCGCGCGGCGGAGGTGATCCGGAGTTACGGCGGCCTGTTCATCATCGACGAGGTCCAGGCGGGATTCGGACGGACGGGGGACCGCTGGTTCGGGATCGAACACTGGGGCGTCGAGCCGGACATCATGGTGATGGCCAAGGGGATTGCGAACGGATTCCCCGTGGGGGCGACCGTCACGCGGCCGGAGATCGCCGAGGCCTGGCAGGGGCCGTCGATCTCCACGTACGGAGGCAACTCGATCTCCATGGCGGCGATGGGGGCCACGCTGGGCGTGATGAAGGGCGAGAACGTGCCGGCCCGCGCCGCCGAGCGGGGCGCGCAGCTTCGCGCCGGGCTCGAAGAGTTGAAGAGCGCGCACGACTGGATCGGCGACGTGCGCGGCATGGGACTGATGCAGGGCATCGAGATGGTCGAGAACCGCGACGGGAGAGCGCCGGACGGCGCGCGGGCCGGGGCGCTGCTCGAGGCGGCGCGCGAGGAGCGCCTGCTCATCGGGCGCGGCGGGCTGCACGGGCACGTGATCCGGATCGGACCGTCGCTCCTCATCACGGAAGACGAGCTGGAGGAGGGCATCCGCCGCCTCGCGGCCGCCTGCCGGCGGATCGACGGCTGATCCGACTGGCCGCGGGCGAGGGCGTCCGGACGTGAGCCGCCTCGCCGGACGCGTTGCGATTGTGACGGGCGCCGGCCGGGGCATCGGCCGGGCCCACGCGCTCACCCTGGCGGCCGGCGGGGCGAGCGTTGTCGTCAACGACCTCGGCACGGGCGTTCGCGGCGACGGCGCCGATGCCGGGCCCGCCGAATCCGTCTGCGCCGAGATCCGGGCCGGCGGCGGCCAAGCCGTCCCGAGCGGACACGACGTCTCGAACTGGAACGAAGCCAGGCAGCTGATCGCGCACGCCGTCGACGCTTTCGGCGGGCTCGACATCCTCGTGAACAACGCCGGCATCCTCCGCGACCGCGCCTTCTTCAACATGTCCGAGGGCGAGTGGGACGCGGTCGTGGCCGTCCACCTCAAGGGCCACGCCGCTCCCAGCCGCCACGCGCTCGCCTGGTGGCGCACCGAGGCGAAGGCCGGCCGCCCCCGCGCCGCCTCCGTCATCCACACGACATCTTCCTCTGGTCTGTGCGGCAACTTCGGGCAGGCGAACTACGGGGCCGCGAAGATGGGCATCATCGGCCTCTCGAAGGTGCTGTCCATCGAGGGAGCTCCCTACGGCGTCCGCTCGAACGTGATCTCTCCCTCGGCGAGGACCCGCATGGTCGCCGGCATGACGGGGGCCGATCAACTGGGCGCGCCGGACGAGACCGGCTACGACCCCTTCGGGCCCGGGCACGTCGCCGTCCTCGCGGCGTGGCTCGCGGAGGCCGACTGCCCGGCTCGTGACCAGATCTTCCATGTGTCCGGGCGGCGAATCCGCGTCCTGGAGGTCCCGCGCATCGCGTCCGAGACCCGTTCGGAGCACGACTTCACGCCATCGGCGCTCGGCGACGCGCTGGCGGACCGGTTCGTCACTCCCCTCAGCCCCTTCGACCTGATCCTCGGCTGAGGTCGGCCGGGGAAGGAGGGTTAGCTGCCGCACCGCCGCTTGACGATTCCGGCATCGGCGATAGAGTATCGGACACGGCGGGCGAAGGCGTCGCCCGCGCGTCCTCGCGCGCGTACGTATCTTCATTTTCATCATCTTCATCCTCTTTCATCTTCATCCTCTTTGCGAAAGGCTACCCTAATGGCCGCTGAAGCTCGCCTCAGAGAACTGGTCGCCGAGCATCTGGATCTGGGCCGTGCACCCCAGTGGGATGGGGGGATCGCGGATTCAGGCATTTCCTCGCTCGACGCCGTCGCCTTCAAGAAGGTCGTCGAGCAGGAGTTCGGCGTCACCGTCCCCCCCGAGTGCTTCGACACGCTCCGCAAGCTGGCTGCCTACATCGACTCCCACTCGGGCTGAACGCACCTCACCGGTTTTGACCGCGCTCCCCCGAGCCGACTCGTTCGGCTTCGGGGGAGCCGCATGACGTGACGCCCCGCGCCGTTTGGGAGGTACCGGAACCCCATTCGGTAGACGACGTCCGGCACGATGACGGCAGCGTCACCAGAGTACGGCGACATGGGAACCCCCGTGGGCGTCGTTTGCTCATGGGCCACGGCAACGGCCTCGCGGTCGACCTTTATTATCCGTTCTGGTCGCGGTTCCTCGACGATTTCGATGTGTTCGTGTACGACCTGAGGAATCACGGGTGGAACGCGGTCGGCCCGCGTGGCGGGCACAATGTCCCAAACATGATCCGGGACCAAGAACAGGTCGTCGAGGCCGTCTCCGCCCGTTACGGCCGGCTGCCCACGATCGGGGTCTTCCACTCCCTTTCGGCGCTGACGGCGCTCCTCTCGGATTCGCTCGGCACCGGTCGCACGGGCGATCTCTCCGCCTGGATCCTCTTCGATCCACCTCTCTACAAGCCGCGAATGGGCGAGGCCGAGTTCGACAAGTCCGCCGACCGGTCGGCGGAACTCGCGCGCCGCCGCACGGACCGGTTCCGCGGGGAGTCCGAGTTCTCGGAACTCCTGCATCACCTGGTGCTGTCCCGGGCGGTTCCCGGCGCCGCCGACCTGATGGCCAGCACCGTGCTGCGCAAATCAGCGGACGGGAGGGGCGTCGAGCTTCGGTGTCCCCGCGAATACGAGGCGCAAATCTTCTCTTACGCGCGCACCTACGCCTTCCTTGTGGACCTGGGGAATCTTCGGTGTCCGACGAAGGTGATCGGGTCGGACCCCACGATGACCTTCGCGTACATGCCGTCCTTCAACCTCAGTCACATCAACACGGTCGACTACGACTTCATACCGGACTCCACGCACTTCCTGCAGGTGGAGTACCCGGCGGAGTGCGTCCAACGGATGTGCGAGTTCCTCGAGGGTCGCGGTCTGCTGTAGGCTCCGACCTCCCGCCTCGCGAGACCGTCGTCAGATGCCCCCGCCCGCCGCGGCGGAGACGGCTACCCGCACGGTGACGATGTCGGTGTCGTAGTACTGCTGATGGCGAACCGACGAAGCGAGGTGCCGCAGGAGGCGCAGCGACACCTCGCGCTCCGGGGAGGTCTCCTCGACCTCTCCGCTCAGCAGCGCGAGGCGATCCTGGAGGTTCTCGTCGCGCGGGGCGACCAGGAATTCGAGCGCCACCTCGCCCTTGTCGCGGTGCGCGGCCATGGCGAGCCGCCGGGAGGGATCGTCGCCGGAACCCTCCGGCCGGGTCAGTGAGAGGAGCGCCTCCTCGGCGGCGGCGGCCAGACGGTCCGCGACCTCCGCGTCCAGGCCGACCTTCGCTGCGAAAGTCCCGAGAAATTCCCGGATCTTCGGCAGCGCCGATGGGCCGAACTCCGTTTCGATGCGGGCGCGGCGGGGTTCGGTCAGGCGCAGGAAGAGAGTCAGCCCGATGGCGGTGAAGCCGCCGGCGTTCATCCCGTTTGCCAGCAGGCCGCCTGCGAACGCGGACACCTGCTCGGGCAGGATGAGCCCGTACTGAAAGCTGACGCCGGTGAGGAAGGCAAGGCCGACGACGATGCCATCGCGATAGCCAAGTCCGCCCTGCAGGACGATCTTGAGGCCGATCGCGAACAGCATCGCGAGAAGGACGCCCAGGTAACCCGCGAAAACCGGATCCGGAATCGCGAGAACGACGGCGAACGCCTTGGGAAGGAAGGCGAAGGCGATGAAGGCGGCGCCGGCCGCCAGGCCCACACCCCGCGCCGCGACCCCCGTCAGTTGAGTAAACGGGACGCTCGTCGTCGTCGCGCTACCCGGCACGGTACCAGCGAGGCCGGCGAGGAGGTTGCCCACGCCGTCCACGGCCACCGCGCCCTGCACGGCCCGGAAATCGGTCGCGCGACTCGAGCGCCGCCACGACACCCGCTGGATCGCCACGGCGCTGCTCATCGTGCGGATGCTCGCGATCACCGCCACGAGCAGGAACGAGGGCAGGAGGGTCCAGAAGGCCGGCCCGAATTCCAGGTCGAAACCCGGCGGGCGCGGGCGTGGCAGGGCGATCCAGGCCGCGTCCGCTATGCGTTCCACATCGTAGAGGCCGTAAGAGGCGGCGATCGCGGTACCGGCGACCACGCCGATTACCGGGGCCCACAGGCGGAGCGCCCCTGTCCCGCGCAGGGCGAGACATCCGATCAGGATCAGGGTGGCGAAGAAGCTGAGGGGAGCGCCCGGGAGCGCGCCTCCGTCGGGCCCGGTGGCAAGGAGCCCCGACACGAACGGCAGCACCGTCACGGGGATCAGCATAATCACTGTCCCGGAGACGGAGGGGGTCAGCACCCGCTCGAAGAGAGACAGCCGCCAGGCGAGCAGGAGCGGGATGACGGCGGCGACCACGACCAGGGTGGCGAGAAGAGCCGGACCGCCCTCGGTGAGCGCCATGATGCTCGCCGGGATGAAGGCGCCGGAAGTACCCATCAGAAGGACGTGTCCCGCGCCGAAGCGCCCCGCCCGGACCGCCTGCACCATCGTCGCCAGACCGCAGGCCGTGACGGACGCCAGGACTGCCCAGGAGAGATACTCCTCGTTCATCCCGGCGGCCCGCATGACGACCACCGGGATCAGTACGATGGCCGCGACGTTGAGCACCGCGAGCTGGAGCCCGACGCCGAGCGCCAGGGGCGTCGGAGGCCTCTCGTCGGGCTGATAGCGGACGCCGGCCCGGCCATCCGCCGCGGTGGCGTTCAAGTCCTTGTCTCGATCCAGTGGCGCCTGCGCTGGAACGGATAGCCGGGGAGCGCGATCCTGCGCCTCGTCTCACCCGCGAACAGCCCTGCGAAGGAGACGGGAAACCCGGCCTCGTACGCTCTCGCCACGGACTCCGCGAACGGCATCTCGGCCGTTCCGATGTCGACCACAAGGTCCGCGCCGAACTCGGCCAGCGCCCGGGAGGTGCGGCCGGGGTCCCCGTGCGCGCGGGCCTGCTCGCGCCAATAGGCTCCGTCCGGTGCCCGGGCTGGGTCCATCCGCCGGCCCGTCACCTGGCTGACGATCGCCACGGATGGCGGGGAAAGCTCCATCTCCTCCGCCGCGGCTTCCAGGCCTTCCAGCGGGTCGCGTGGCGTGTCGCCCGCACCTTCGCCAGGCACGGCGGCCGCCAGACGCTGTCTCGGCCGGGCCATGGCGGCTCCTCTCGCCGCGGCGAGCCGCAGCCCGTCGTCCAGGCCGAAGACGCCGGCGGCCCAGCCCGCAGCCAGCTCGCCGGCGCCGTGTCCCGCTACCGCGCCGGGGCGGATGCCCGCGCTCGCCCAGAGCGACGTGAGCGCGCAGCCCAGGGCGTAGGCGGCCGGCTGCGCCCACTCGGGATCCCGCAGCGCCCCCTGCGCACCCCCCGGACCGAACATCACGTCGAGGAGCGACACCCCGTCGCGTTCCTCCTTGAGCACCGCGTCGCAGCGATCCAGGACGGCGCGGACGACCGGCTCCCGCTTGTACAGATCCTCGTCCGATCCATCGCCGGATCCGTCCCTGACGCCATCCTCTCCCGCGAAGAAGAAGGCCACCTTCGGAGCGGTGCCCGGCCCGGCGTCGCGACGCCATTCGTCTTTGACGGTCCGCGCGGCGAGGACGTTCAGTTCACCTCGAAGCGACGTCACGTCGCGGAACACGAGGCCGGCGCGGTGCGCGAGGTGAGTCCGGCCGACGCCCGCGGTCCACGCCATGTCCGCGAGCACCGAGGATCCGGCGTCACTCTCCTCCGGCGTCTCTTCCGACGCTTCGCCGCCGTGTCCGTCCAGCCACTCGAGGTACCGCCGCGCCAGCTCCCGCAACGCCCGGGGCGACTTCGCCGAGAGAGGCAGCAGGCGAGTCTCCCGGGAAGCGACGTCGACGGCGGGCGGCGACCATACCTCCGACTCGGGCAGAGCGATGGGAACCGCGACCGCGGGACCCGCGGGCATCGGGGCGCCGTGCAGGATCGAAGCACGACCCGGCCCTCCGTTCCCCTCGACGACCACGTGCGCGTTCGTCCCCGATATCCCGAACGAACTCACCCCCGCGCGGGGCGGCCGATCACCGTTCGACGGCCACTCGACGGTCTCGTCGGTGACCCGCACCGGGAGCTCATCCCAGGCCAGATGCGGGTTCGGGTTGTGGAAGTGCAGCTGCTTCGGGATCCGGCCCTCGTTCATGGCGAAAACGGCCTTGATCAGGCTCGCGACGCCGGCGGCACACTCGAGATGGCCGATGTTCGTCTTCACCGAACCGATCAGGAGAGGCCGCTCCTCGTCGCGTCCCCGGCCGTAGACGGCCGCGGCCGCCTGCACCTCGATCGGGTCGCCGAGATCGGATCCCGCCCCGTGCGCCTCGAGGTAGTCCACCGACGCCGCCGGGACGCCCGCCTGCGCGAGCGCCTGCTCGATGACGCGTTCCTGGGCCGGCCCGTTCGGGACTGTGAGTCCCGCGCTGGCCCCGTTCTGGTTGACCGAGGATCCGCGGACGACGCCCCAGATCCGGTCGCCGTCCGCCTTCGCGTCGGCGAGCCGCTTCAGGACGACCATCCCGCAGCCCTCGCCCCGCACGAACCCGTCCGCCGCCGCGTCGAAGGTGTGGCAGAGGCCGCTCGAGGAGAGCATCCCGACGTCCTTCATGAAGGTCGTCGTCTCCGGCCACACGATTGCATTGACCCCTCCGACGAGGGCCAGTTCCACCTCTCCCTGCCGGACTGCGGCGGCGGCCTGGTGGACGGCCACGAGCGAGGAAGCGCACGCCATGTCGAGCGGCACCGCGGGACCTGTGAGACCGAGGGCGAAGGAGATCCGGCCCGCGGTCACGCTCATCGTCGTCCCCAGGTATCCGTGCCCGTGGCCCATCGCCGCCGCGAGATCCCGGTAGTCTCCCGTGGTGACGCCGGCGTAGACCCCGGTATTCGTGCCCTTCAACCGCGCCGAATCCAGACCCGCATCCTCCAGCGCGTGCCACGTCGTCTCCAGAAGGAGCCGCTGCCGAGGGTCCATCATGCGCGCTTCGATCGGGGTGATCCCGAAGAAGCGCGCGTCGAACTTGTCGATGTCCTCAAGGAAGGCGCCGCGACGCGAGTAGTGATCCTCGGAGGCGGGATCTCCGGCCACGCCGTGCCAGGGACCCGCGTCCCGGCGCCCGTCGGTGACCGCATCGATCCCGGCTTCGAGTTGGCGCCAGAAGGCGGCGAGGTCCGGCGCGCCGGGGAACCGGCACGCCATGCCGATGATCGCGACGCCATCGTCCACCGTGCGATCGTCCACCATGCCATCGTCCGCGACGCCGCCGTCCGGCTCGCGCTCCGGCGGCTGGACCCGGGCCTCCGGTGCGGGCTCGGGCGCCGGGGCCGGTGCCTCGCCCCCTTCGCCGAGTTCCTCGGCCAGGTGGGCGGCGAGTTCGGCGATGTTGGGATAGTCGAACACGAGCGTGTTCGGCGCCGTGTACGTCCCCGAGAACGCCCGATTCATCCGGTTGCGCAGTTCCACGGCCATCAGCGAGTCCATTCCGAGATCGAAGAATCCCACGGTGGGGGCCGGAGCCGAAGACAGCCGCAGGACGGCCTGCACTTCCCCCTGCACGTACGACACCAGGAGGTTCTCGCGCTCCGCCGCCAGCGTTCCCCGCAGCCGGGTGAGAACATCTTCGGAGGATGCGTCGTCGGCCGCCCGGGCCTCGGACGCCGCGGAGAGCAGATCTTCGAGCATCGGTGGGGGATCTTCGACGGCCTCCTCGAACACATCCCAGTCCATCGACATCACGACGGACGTCGTGGCGTCCTGCCGCACGAGCCGGTCGAACGCCCGCATCCCCTGCTGCGGCGTGAACCAGCGGCCGCCGAGCGCCGACCGCTGCCGGTCGATCCGGTCGCGCTGTTCCGCAGCTTCGCCGATGTCCGACCAGGCGCCCCAGGCGATGGCCTGCCCCGGGAGCCCCAGCGCGCGGCGGTGGCCGGCCAGCTGGTCCAGGAAGGCGTTCGCCGAGGCGTGGTTCGCCTGGCCCGGATTGCCCATGACGCCGACGCGGCTCGAGAAGAGCGTGAAGAAATCCAGGTCGCGGTCGATCGTGGCGCGGTGCAGGTGCCAGGCGCCGAGGATCTTGGGCCACAGCACCCGCTCGAAGCACTCCCAGTTCTGATTGGGCAGCGCGCCGTCCGACAGCACGCCCACGCTGTGGATCACGCCTCCGAGGGGCGGCAGATCGCGCTCGATGCGCTCCATCATGCCGTCGATGGCCCCCTGGTCCGTCATGTCGGCCAGCTCGACCTGGACCGTCACGCCGCGTTGCCGGAGCGCCCGGATGGCCTCCGCGGCTTCGGGGTCCGGGTTCCGCCGTCCGTTCAGCACGATCGCGCCCGCGCCCCGCTCGGCGAGCCAGTCGGCCACGGCGATTCCGATCCCGCCCAGGCCGCCCGTCACCAGGTAGCTCCGGTCCCCGCGCAACCCGCCCCGCACGAGCGGAGGCGTCGTCACGACGATCTTCCCGAGGTGGCGGGCCGAGCGCATGAACGACAGCGCGGCCCCCGCTTCGGCCAGCGGCCACCGGCTGTGAATGATGGGCTCGAGTTCTCCGGTCGAGAGACGAGCCAGCAGGTCCCGCAGAACCCGCCCCACCCATGCCGGATCCGTCTTCTTGAGCACGTCCAGTTCGAGGATCCAGTAGCCGACGTCCGGACGAACGGCCGCCATCTCCTCCTCGGTGAGGATGTCGCGCCGGGCCATCTCGACGAAGCGGCCGCCCTGCCGGAGGCAGTCGAGGCTCGCGTCGATGAAACCCTCGCTCGTAAGGCTGTTCAGGACGACGTCCACGCCCTCGCCGCCCGTCGCCTCAAGGATCTCCTCCCCGAAGTCGGTCGTGCGGCTGTCGAACACGTGCTCGACGCCGAGCGAGCGCAGATACGCCTGTTTGGGAGCGCTCGCGGTGGCGAAGACTTCCGCGCCCGCTGCCTGCACGAGCTGGATGGCCGCCAGCCCCACGCCCCCCGCGCCGGCATGGACAAGTACCCGTTCGCCCGCTTCCAGCCCCGACAACTCGAAGGACAGCGCCGCGGACACATAGGCGCTGGGTATCGTCGCCAGACCGCTGACGGAGAAACCCTCCGGCGCGGAGGCGACGAGTTCCTCGTGGGTGATCATCTGTGGCCCGAAGGCGCCGAACCCCAGCCCCACGATGTGATCGCCGACCGCGACGGAGGTCACGTCGGAACCCACCTCGAGGATGTGGCCGCACATCTCCCGCCCCAGCAGTCCTTCTTCGATGAAGCCGAGCGACCGGAACACGTCCCAGAAGTTGAGGCCGGAGGCCTCGACCGCGACGCGAACTTCACGCGGTTCCAGCAGCCGCGCCGGCAGGGGCTGCACGTACGGCCGGTCGAACACACCCTCCGGGTCCGGCGCCAGCACCCATTCCGTCTCGTCCGGGAACTCGAGGCGCTCGGCGCCGGAGCCCATCCGCACGAGGCGCGCCACCTGGCGGCTGCCGCGGCGGTACGCGATGTGGTTCTCGGGGTCGGGATAGAGGAGTTCGTTGACGAGGTCGGGTTCCGGCGCCATTGAGGCGGGGTCGAGGTCGAGCAGCCGCGGCTGCAGGTGCGCCGCCTCCCGGGCTACGCCCTTGCCGAAGCCCCACAGGGCCGCCCCGGCGAGTTCCCCCCCCCGCTCCCGCTCGAGGATCTGCGCCCCGCGCGTGATGAACCACACGCCCTTCTCGGGGGTCAGATCCGAATCGCCCACGCCCTGTACGAGCGCGAGCGCGCTCGCCACCGCACCCTCGATGTCCGACGCCATCTGATCGGTCGTGGCGCGCTCCCCGTGGCCATCCAGCGCCGCGAGGTGCACGGCGCCGTTGAACGGGATCTCCTCCGGCAGACTCGCGATCAGCGACCGCCACGCCTCGCGTTCGCCCGCATCCTTCGCGCTCGCCAGGACGACGGTCTGGTTCCGCTCCCTCATCTCGGCCGCCAGCTTCTCCGCCGTTCCCCCGTCGTCCGCCGCAAGAACCCAGGCGCCCGCGGGCTCCGTCACCCGCGCCGGACCCTGCGCCACGATCACGCCTTTGTCGAGCTTCGTGTCGGGGTCCGACTCGTCCACGCCGAGGACTTCGACCGCCTCGAAGCCCGCGTCGCCCAGGGCCTGCCGCCACACTGAGGGTCCGGCCAGCGCGTGGTGCGGCCGGTAGTCGTCGGCGAAGCGCCACCATCCGTCTAGCTGCCCGAACGTGAGGTCCATCCACCCGAGGCCGGTGAGGTTTTCGAGCGCGACCAACTGCCCGGACGGCGCCATCAGTTCCCGGCAGTGTCCGAGCGTCTCCTCCAGGTATCGCGTCGCGTGCAGCACGTTCGAGGCGATCATGAGGTCGTAGCCGTGCGCGTCGAAGCCCTGTGCGATGGGGTCCTTCTCGATATCCAGGGGACGGTACTCGATGCACCCGCCGCCGTCGCCGAAGCGCGCCTCGGCCTCCGCGAAGAAACCGGCGGAGATGTCGGTATACATGTACTCGAACCGGCCGGCCGGAAGCTCGGGCAGGACCGACGCCGTCGCCGACCCCGTTCCCGCGCCGACCTCGATCACCCGCAGCCGCCGTCCCTCGGGGAGCGCAGCTACCAGGGTCCGCACCGCCTCCGTCAGCATCTCGTTCGCCGCCCGCGCGACGGGCGCCTTCAGGTACAGGTCGGCCGCCGTCGGCTCTCCGCTGCTGAACAGGAGCGTGAGGGGGTCCTCGCCGCCGCGGAGCACGTCGGCCAGCGCGAGGCCGGAGCGCCGAAACAGGCCGACTTCCGTGAGTCCGTGGGAATAAAGGCTTGTCATTTCGATCGCGAACTCGTCGAGATCCCGCAGCAGGTGCTCCGGCAGCGGGTCGTCCGGCCCCACGAGGACGCGGAAGCCGTCCGCCGTCTCCTCGGCAACGCCCGACCAGGCGAGCATCTCGAACATGCGGCGGAAGAGACGCCCGTGTTCCGGAAGGACATCCAGTTCCTGCCGCAGCCGCTCCGGGTCCACCGTCTCCCCGGCCGTCCTCCGCCAGCCCAGGTCCTCGAGCGTCTGAAGGGCGCGCGCGTGCGACCAGCGCTCCAGGTCCGCGAGGAGGGCGTTTCTGTTGTCCGGATCGACGCCCGCGTCCGTCAGGTAGCCGGCGAACAACTGCGCGCCCTCCGCGACGGCGGCGGGGCTCGGGAAGAAATCGGCGGGATCGACGCCCTTCGGAAGGGCGCGCTCGCGCCATGCGACCTCGTACAGCAGATCCTTGATCCCCTCGACCGCCGAGAGCAGCGCCTGCCGCGTGGCCCGCTTCACCGTGTAGCCGCTCAGCCGGCCGAGCGGCGCGCCGTCCGGGTCATAGATGCGGAGTTCGCAGCTCAGAACCTCGGCCGGCTCGCCGCCTGCGGCCTCCGCGTCGCGCGAGGCTTCGCTGAGGCGCACGTGGCACACCACGCGGTCCGGCAGTTGCCCCGCCAGCCACAGCCGCTCCCAGCCGAACGGTAGATACGTCGCGCCTCCTTCGGTTTCCGACACGTTGCGGGCCACGCCCACGGCCTGGAAGCAGCCATCCAGCACGAGCGGATGCACGTCCAGCCCGTGACCGGCCATGGTTTCCGGCAGCGACACCTCGGCCACAGCCTCCCCGGGCCCGAACCATGCCCTCCCGAGCGTGCGGAAGGGCGGGCCGAGATCGACGCCGGTGCTCGCCCGGTGGCGGTAGTAGTCCGCCACTTCCACGGGCGAGAGATCGGCCCTCAGGCTTTCGAGGTCGATGCGGCCGCCGTCTTCAGGATCGGAGACGCCGACCGCCAGACGGCCCTCCACGTGGACCGTCCAGACGCCCTCGCTGCCGCGGCTGAAGATCTGGACGCCGCGCGGCGCCGTCGGGTCGGGCGCATCGAGCACGACCTGCAGCGTCCGCCCCGCCGCATCGGTCTCGCCCTCGGTCTCGTCCCCGTCCGCGTCGAAGACGAGCGGGTTGTGCAACTGCATCTCCTCCACGACGACCGATCCCCCCTCCTCGAGGACGGACGCCGCGATGGTCATGGCCCCGTACAGTGCGCCGGGCGCCACGACACGGCCGAACACACGGTGGTCGTCCATCCAGGCCGGATCCGATGGGAACACCTCCGTCTCGAAAGTGATCTCGCCGCGGGCGGACTCGTGGCGGGCGCCGAGCAGCGGGTGGCCGTCGCTTCCACGACGGCGCTTCGGCGGCGCGACCCAGTGGCGGACGCGCTGGAACGGATAGCTGGGGAGCGCGATCCGTCGACGCGTCTCCCCCGCGAAGAGTCCGGCGAAGCGAACCGGGAGGCCCGCCTCGTAGGCCGCGGCGACCGCCTCCGTGAACCCGGGCGCGTCCTCGGACCCGGACCCCCCGGCGGCGGACCCATCGGCCGCGGGCGCAGTGAGGCTCGACAGGACCGCCGGAGCCGGCGGCTGCGGCGATTCCGGCCAAGCGGAGGCCGCCATCGGGGCCAGCAGCGACCGAGGGCCGATCTCCAGCACGAGATCGACGCCAAGGTCCGCCAACGTCTGTACTCCCTGGGCGAAGGCCACCGGCTCGCGCGCGTGCCCCCGCCAGTAGGTCCCGTCCAGCGCCTGACCGGCTTCCACCGCCCGGCCCGTGAGGTTGCTGACGACCGTGAGGGACGGAGCCTCGATCGCGGCCCCATCGAGCGACGCCGCCAGTTCGTCAAGGATGGGATCGACCAGGGCGCTGTGGAACGCCCGTTTCGTGTTCAGGCGTCGGACCCGGACGCCCTCCCCCTCGAACCGCTTCGAGATGGCCTCGATGTCCGCGACCGGCCCGCTGACGACCTGGTGAGTGCCGTTGTAGCCCGAGATACTCAGCCCGACGCCGGAAGCCGCCTCGTTCACGGCCTCGACCGCCGACGCCACCTGCTCGGGCGTCGCGAACACGGCCGCCATGCCACCTTCCTCCATGCGCGACATCAGCGCGCCCCGCGCCGCGGCGAAACGCATCCCGTCCTCGAGGGAGAACACGCCCGCCGCCTGCGACGCGGCGAGTTCGCCGATGCTGTGCCCGATCACGACGTCGGGGCGGACGCCGAGACTCGCCCACAGCGCCGTCAGCGCGCACTCCAGCGCGTAGAGCGCCGGCTGCTCCCACGCCGTGTCCCCGAGATCACCGGTGCGCGCCCCGGTCCGACCCCCAGCTCTATCGGGTCGCCCGAACATGACGTCGAGCAGCGAGGCGCCCCGCTCCTCGACGAAGACCGCCTCGCAGCGGTCCAGAACCGCACGGGCCACGGGCTCGCTCTCGTAGATCGCCTCTCCCATGCCGGCCCACTGGCTCCCCTGCCCCGTGTAGGCAAAGGCCACCCGAGCTGGCGTCCCGTCCGGCGCGCCCCCATCGGCCGCGCCATCTCCCCGCGCGGCCAGCGCGAGCAGTCGCTCCCGCAGCGACGCCGCGTCGCGGAAGATGACGCCCGCGCGGTGGTCGAAGTGGCTCCGTCCCACACCCGCCGTCCACGCCATGTCGGCGAGGAGGGGGCTCGAGGCGAGGTCCGGGACGAGATCCGAGGCGAGATCCGAGGCGACATCCCCGGCCGAAGGGTTCTCGCCGTGCTCGTCCAGCCAGGCCACGTACCGCCCCGCAAGGTCGCGCAGCGCGCCCTCCGATTTGCCCGACAGCGGAAGCAGGCGCGCCGCACGCGGGCCGACCCCCTCCGGGACCGGCACATCCGCCACGGTCGCCGGCATGGAAACCTCCACCGGAAGTCCGGCGCCCGCGGCCCAGTCCCCGTCGGATCGAGCGCGGTCCGCGGCACCGTCGGCCTCACGGTCGGCCGCACCGCTGGCCGCGCGGTATTCCTCCATGACGAGGTGGGCGTTCGTCCCCGAGATCCCGAACGAATTGACCCCCGCGCGCCGCGGATGCCGCGCGTCCCCCGGCCACTCCATCATCGACGAGGTCACGCGCAGCGGGAGACGATCCCAGTCGAGGCTCGGGTTGGGATCGTTGAAATGGAGGTGCTTCGGGATCACACCGCGGTTCAGGACCAGCGCCGCCTTGATCACGCCCGCCACGCCGGCGGCCGATTCCAAGTGCCCGATGTTCGTCTTCACCGAGCCCATGAGAAGCGGGTTGTCGGCGTTCCGTCCTTTTCCGTAGACCGCGACCACCGCGTTGGCCTCGATCGGGTCGCCCACCGTCGTTCCCGTCCCGTGGGCCTCCAGGTAGTCAACCTCCAGGGGAGAGACGCCCGCGTCCGCCAGCGCCGCGTGCATCACCTCTTCGAGTGCCGGCGTGTGCGGCACCGTGAGCCCCGTGCTCGCCCCGCCGTGATTTACCGCCGAGCCGCGAATTACCGCCCAGATCCGGTCGCCGTCGGCCGCCGCCTCGCTCAGCCGCTTGAGGACGACGACCCCGCAGCCCTCGCCCCGCACGTATCCGTTCGCCGACGCGTCGAAGGTTTTGCACTGCCCGTCCGGCGACAGCATCATCGCGTCCGCGCGGAGTTCGTAGATGCGGCCGTTCAGGATCGCCTGCACGCCGCCCGCGATGGCCAGGTCGGCCCTCCCCCGCTGGAGGTCCGCCACGGCGTCGTGGACCGACACCATAGAGGACGCGCAGGCGGCGTCCACCGCCTTCGCCGGTCCCCGGAGCCCGAGAACGAACGAGACCCGTCCGCTCGTCCCGTTCAGGTTCGTGCCGCTGAGCGCGTACAGACAGCTCGCGGCCTCGGCCGGCTTGCTCGAGTCCACCACGAGCATGCGGTACTCGTCGTTGCTGATCCCGGTGTAGACGCCGGTGAGCGTCTCCCTCAGCCCATCGGGGTCGATCCCCGCGTCCTCGAGCGCCTCCCAACTCGTCTCCAGCATCATGCGCTGCTGCGGGTCCAGCAGCTCCGCCTCGACCGGCGAAATCCGGAAGAACGCGTCGTCGAACTGATCGATGTCGTCGACGAAGGCGCCGAAACGGCAGCCGTCGCTCTGCACCGCGCTATCCCCGAAGATCTGGCCCCAGCGCCCCACGCCGGAACCGGGGATCCCCTCCTGGACGGAGTTCCCGCCCTCCTCGAGCAACCGCCAGAAGTCCGGGATGCTCGACGCGCCCGGGAACCGGCACGCCATCCCTATGATGGCGATCGGCTCGGTCCGCCGCCCGTTTCGATCTGCCATGGTTATGGTCCCCTTGCCGGCCGGCTTCCCCGGACCGGACATTTGTTCCGCTGCGATGTCATCTGAAGAATGTCATCTGAAATATGACGTGAAATACCACGCGGTTGCACGAGGAAACAGGAGGACGACGATGACCCACGCCCGCTCGACTCTGACCGCGCTGATCGCGTTTGTGGCGATCCCCCTCGCGGTCCCCGCCGGAGCCGCCGGCCAGAATCAGGAGATGACACCCGAGGAGCGCGCCCGTCTCATGGCCGAGTACGAGGCCCGGATCGACGCCGAGCTCGTCTCGGAGCGCCCGATCGAGATGTTCGACTCGATCTGGATCGAGGAACTCACGTGGATGGAAGTCCGCGACATGATGGCCGACGGATACGACATCGCGATCGTCTCCACGGGCGGGATCGAACAGAACGGACCCTACGTCGCTACGGGCAAGCACAACTACGTGCTGCAGGGGACGTGCGAGGCCATCGCCCGCGAACTCGGCACTGCGCTCTGCGCGCCGATCATGAAGCTCGTTCCCGAGGGCGACATCGACGAACCCTCCGGCCACATGCGCTACCCCGGCACGATCTCGCTGCGCCAGGAGACCTTCGAGGCCGTGTTGGATGACGTCGCTTCGAGCCTCCGGGCCCACGGCTTCGAGCACATCGTCTTCATCGGCGACAGCGGCGGCAACGTGCAGGGGATGGCGAACGTGGCGGCCCGTCTCAACGAGCGCTGGAACGACGCCCACGCGCACCACATCCCCGAGTACTACCGCTACGGAGGCGGGGACTTTCTCGAATCCGAACTGGGGATCGTGGAGACGGAGAACGACGGGATCCACGACAGCTTCGGGATCACGAGCCTGATGATGACCGTCGACCCCACCGTGGTCCGCTACGACCAGCGCGTGAAGGCGGGGCTGGCGAAGATCAACGGCGTCCCGATCGCCCCGAAGGAGGAGACGATCGAGATCGGCCGCAAACTCCAGGCCTACCGGACCGCGCTCACCGTAGAGAAGATCCGCGAATCCATCGCCAACACCGGCAGGTAGCACCCCACTGCCCCGCCATGCGCCCCGCGCGGCTCACGGTCCGCGCGGGCTCGCTGAATCTCACCGGCCGCCGCGAGGCGTAGGCGAGGTGTAGTAGACCCTTTCGTTCTCCCGCCGATACGTTGTGCGCGCGAGTACTCCGGCCCAAGGAAAACAGGACGAGTGGCGAGTCCCCAACCGAGTTCGCTCCCGAGTTCCCCTGTACCCGCGCGAAGCAAGCTCATCATCGGCGCGCTCGCGTTCGGCGGGCTCACCGTGCTGGGACTCCTGACGCTCATCCAGTGGCGCCCCCCTTCGGAACTCGACAGCATCCTCGCCCGCATCACGCCAACCTTCGCCATCGCCCTGCTGGCGCTGCTCGCGCTCGACTTCACGCTGGGCGGCGTGCGCTATCGACTGCTCCTCGACGGCCGCGTCTTCTCGCGCGTTTCGCTGTGGCACTGCATGCGGGCGAACTGGGCGAACATGCTGCTGGGCGCGATCACCCCGGCACAGACCGGCGGCGGCGCCGCGCAGCTCTACGTGCTGTGCCGGCGCGGGGCGCGGTTGTCCGAGGCGATCCTCTGCTCGCTGCTGACGTTCGTGGCCACGCTGCTTTTCTTCGCGCTGGGCGGCCTCGCCGCCCTGGGGTTTCTGCCGGGCGGGGCGTTGTCCCGGGGCGTGCTGGTCGCGCTCGCCGTCGCGGTGGCGGTCATCGCGATGCTGGCCGGGCTGCTGATCTCGGCCGTCGCGGCCCGGCGGCGCACCGTCCGGCTGCTCCGACGTTTGCTCAACGCGGTATCGAGACGGGGGACGCGGGTCCGGCGCTGGGCCGCGGCGGGCCGGCGCCTGTTGAGCCGCGAGATCGACCGCCTGGCCTCGGGGGTCCGGGCGGTGGCCTCGCGCGGAAAGATGACGCTTCTCTGGATGTGCGCCGCGACCGCCGTCCTCTACCTCAACAAATACTTCATGGGCTACGTCCTCGCGGCGGCGCTCCAGGGGCAGGTCGACCTGTCCTTCATCGGACTCCAGCTTCTGCAGCACATCGTCCTCTACTTCGCGCCGACGCCGGGCGCCTCCGGCGTCGCCGAGGCCTCGACGGGGCTGCTGATGAACCGGGTGCTGCTCGCCGAGGTGACGGTGCTGTGGGTCGTGGGCTGGCGGCTGCTCACGACGTTCTTCGGGACGATCCTGGGAGCGTTCGTCATGTTCGCCGAGGCACGACGACACGTCGGCGACGTCCGGGGCGACGCGGGGGGCGACGCGGGGGGCGACGTCCGGGGCGACGCGCGGAGTGGGGCGGCGTGAACGGGACCGGGGCGTGGACGCCCGCGACGGATGCGCGCACGCTCCGGACGCGCCAGCCCGCGTCCGCTCCGATGCGACTCTGCCTCGGCGGAGCGGAGTTCTGGGAGCACCTCGAACGCGACATCGGCGGGGCGCGGGATTACGTCTACGTGCAGACGCTCTCGTTCGAGGGCGACGCGGCCGGGCTCGGCCTGGCCGAGGCCCTGCTGGCCTGCGAAGCGCCCCGGAAGCGCATTGTCGTGGACGCGGTGACGAAGTACCTGATCAACGACCGCTTCATCGGCCTGCCGGCGGCGCGGCGCGACGCCGCGCTCCAGCGGGAGGTCGCGGCCACCGGCGAGATGTGCGACCGGCTGGAGCGCGGGAAGGTGCCCGTGCGGTTCGCCTGGCCAGTGGGCCGGCGGTTTCACCGGCTCATTGCCCGCAACCACAAGAAGCTCATCGCGATCGACGATCGGATCGCCTACCTGGGCGGGATCAACTTCAGCGACCACAACTTCGCCTGGCACGACTTCATGGTCCGCATCGAGAGCCCGGGGATCACCGCGTTCCTGCGCGACGACTTCGAGCACACGTGGCGGGGGAACGACCAGGCGGCCGCGGCCGAAATCGACGGCGATGAAATCGTGGTCGGCGACGGCCGGGGCAACGCCGGGCTGCGCGCTGCCGTCTCCCGCGCGCTCGACCGGGCCACGCGCCGGATCGTCGTCCAGTGCCCGTATGTCAGCGAGCCGTTCTGGAGCGCCCTGGGCCGAGCGCACCGCCGCGGCGTGCACGTCACGGTGATGATGCCGGAGGCGCACAACCGGGCCGTGATGAAATGGGGCACGCTCGACGCGGCGCGGCGCGAAGGGTTCGAGGTTCTCATGCTGCCCGGGCCCATGACCCACGCCAAGGTCATGCGGATCGACGACTCGGTCGTCCTCGGTTCGGCGAACTTCGACTACGTGAGCTTCCGCATGCAGCCGGAGGTCGTGCTCATCACGAGCGCGCCCGGTCTCGTCCGCGAGATCGGAAAGCGCATCCTCGAACCAGATCTCGCGCGCTGCCGAGAGCCGGCGGAGGAGCGCCGCCAGCGCTGGCGCGAGCGCCTGGGGGGCATCTCGATGCGTGTACTGGAGTTGTTGTCCTCCTCGATACGCGAACGCCGGCCGAGTCCGATCCCGCTCGCCACCTGGCGCGACGGACTCGAGCTGCCGGGCTCCGGCCAACCGCCCGTCCGCTGACCTGAGAAAGCGCGACATCGGGTTCCCGTCCCGCGGTTGTGGGGAGCAATTGACTTCCCTGCAAAGCCCTGGGCCGATTCAAAATCCAACTTTGAATTGGCCCGGGCCGACGCAGGGGCGCAGACTTCTCCCATGATCGCTCGAGATCTCGCACCGTTGCTCAGACGCGCCGCAGCGACGGTGCCCGTCGTGATGCTCATGGGGCCCCGGCAAAGCGGAAAGACGACGCTGTGCCGGGCACTGTTCCCCCGGCACGTGTACCGGACGCTGGAAGCGCCGGACGCGCGCGCTCTCGCGCTCGGCGATCCACGCAGCTTCCTCGCAGAACTCCCGGACGGCGCGGAGGGGGCCATCATCGACGAGATCCAACGCGCGCCGGAGTTACTGTCCTGTCTGCAGGGCATCATGGACGACGACCCGGCGCCCGGCCGCTGGATCCTCGCCGGCTCCCAGGACCTGCTCCTCCCGGAGTCCATCGGCCAATCGCTGGCCGGGCGCTCCGAGCTACACAAACTGCTGCCGCTGGCATGGGGAGAAATCCAGCGCTTCGCCCGGCCCCCAGCCAGTCTCGACGAAGCGCTCCTTACCGGGGGCTATCCGGAGATTCTCGATCATGCCGTCGATCCGACTGCCTGGCTACGCACCTACGCCGGCAGGTATGTGGATCGCGACGTTCGAACGATGGTCAACGTCCGTAACCTGGCGACGTTTCAGCGATTCGTCGGATTGTGCGCCAGCCGCACCGGTCAGTTCGTCAACTACTCCTCGCTTGCGGACGGCTGCGGGATATCCCAGCCGACGGCCAAGCAGTGGGTCGACGTCCTCGAGACGAGCTTCATTGTCTTCCGTCTGCCCGCGTTCCACGGCAACATCCGCAAGCGCCTCGTGAAAGCGCCGAAGCTCTACTTATGGGACACCGGTCTGGTGTGCTGGCTTCTGGGCATCCACGAACTCCGCCAGCTTCGTTCCCATCCGCTGCGGGGCCCCGTCTTCGAGACCTGGGTAGTGTCGGAAGCGCTGAAGAACCGAGCCAATCGAGGTCTGGGACGGCGGGGCTTGACCTCCTATCGGGACCGGCACGGTGTAGAGGCGGATCTGGTGATCGACCGCGCGAGCGGACGAACGACGGGACGGACCCTGATCGAGGCAAGATCCCGGAGTGCGCCCTCGTCGGACATGTTACGCACCATCCGGCGCGTGCGAGGTCACCTCCCGGAGCCGCCCGTCAGCGATCCCGTCGTCGTGTACGGCGGCAATGAGCGCCAGCGGTGGGCCGACGGAGAACTTCTGCCGTGGCGGATGGTCCGCGCCGCAGCCCTGCGTGATGGAGCCGGCGTGGTGCAAGTACACTCGGGAGGGCGGCCGGTCGCTACGGCGGATGTCCTTGTGGCGTCTCCGATTCATCCGAATGTGAGGTGGAAGTCCGCGAGGACCGACGCGCGGGGCGAGGCGATCCTCGAGCTGGACCCTCGCCATCGGCTACCGGGGCCGATACCGGGTCCGAGTGTGCCTCTGACGCTGCCTCTGACGCTATTCGTGGCCGCTCCAGGGTTCGAGGCATGGCTGGAGCGCGAATGGATCCCGGCGGAGCGGGCGATCGCGATCGACCTCGCCCGGCTCCCGGGCGGCGGCGGCGTGATCTTCCCTCAGGGTTGGGGTGACATTCCGGGCCTCGCGGGGCGTGTGACCGTCGCCGCCGGCGACTTCCTGTCACCGTTCGGCCGGACGTTCGACACGGCACGCATCCGGGCGGAGAATATCGCCATCAATGGCGAGATGAGCGGCGAGATGAGCGGCGACGTGAGCGGCGAGCCGCAGCGGCCGGTGTACATTCGGCCGGGCCATGAATCTCCCCTGATTCACCTGGAGGACGACGCTGGGAGCGAGCGCTGGATCCGGGTACTCAAGATCGTCGGCCGGTCGGTTCTGGTCGAGTATCGCGACGAACCGCCCGGGTCGCCTCGTGAAGCGCCGGCGCGTCCCCGTGGCCAGGGTTCGCGCGTCAGGATGAACCGATAGGATGAACCGATAGGATGAACCGATGACTTCGTGGTTTCGGCGGTATCTGCTGCCCGGGTTCGTGTTCCAGTCCATCATCATCGCGGGCGGGTACGGGACGGGGCGCGAACTGGTGGAGTTCTTCCTCCGCTTCGGACCGCTCGGCGGACTGCTGGGGATGCTCCTTCCCGCGGCCATCATGGTGAGCCTGACTTCGATGGCCTCCTTCGAGTTCGTGCGCGTCTTCCAGACGTACGACTACCGGAGCTTCTTCCAGCGACTGCTGGGCCGCGCCTGGTTCGTATACGAGATCGGCTTCCTGTGCGCCGTCCTCCTCATTTTGGCCGTGATCGGGTCGGCGGCGGGGACATTTCTCCTGGAAACGTTCGGCCTTCCGTACGCCGCGGGCGTGATCGGACTCCTCGCCGCCATCGGCTTCCTCGTCTTCAAGGGGACGGGAACGATCGAGCGCTTCTTCTCCGGCTGGTCCTTCCTTCTTTACGGCATCTACATCGTCTTCTTTGCCTGGTCGATCGCCCGCTTCGGCGATGGCATCGGGACGGCGCTCGCGTCGGGTGACGTACGCGAGGGCTGGGCACTGTCGGGCTTTCGGTACGGGGTCCTGCAGCTTTCGCTCGTGCCGGCGATGCTCTTCGCGACCAGACACATCCGTAGGCGGCGCGAGGCGCTGTGGGCCGGCGCGTTGACGGGTCCGATCGCGATGATCCCGGGTGTCCTCTTCCTCGTGGCGATGGCGGGGCAGTACCCCGACATCCTGCAGCGGCCCGTGCCCGCCAACCATCTGCTCGAGCTACTCGGGTCGCGCGGGTTCCAGATCGCGTTTCAGGTCGTCCTCTTCGGCACCCTCATCGAGTCGGGGACGGGTTTGATCCACGCTTTCAACGAACGGATCGAAGGCGTGTTCTCGGCTCGGCGGGCCCGGATGCCGGACGCCGTACGGCCCGCGGTCGCCGTCATTCTCCTGATTCTCGCCTCCGCCCTTTCCCGGTTCGGAATCATCGATCTCATCGCCACCGGATTCGGCGCTCTGAGCTGGGTCTTCCTGTTCATCTTCGTTCTCCCGCTGCTGACCATCGGGATGTACAAGCTGCACCGGCGCGGAGCGGCGGGGCGCGGAGGATCCGTTTAGGGCGAACGCGTAGGGCGAAATCGGGTCGGCGTCCCTATATTGAGGGGTTGAAGTCGAGGGTGACGTCGCACTTCCACGTCGGGGGACGAGCGATTCCATGAAGAGATTCGCGATTGCGCTGCCCTGCATCGCGGGTTGGGGGCTGATTTCCGCGCTTCCCGGCGGTTCGTCCTTCTCCGCCCCTCCCCCTGCGCCGGCCTACGGGCTCGCCCCGGACACGATCCCGCAGGCGATCGTGAGCCAGGTCTGTACGAACTGTCATAACGACCGGCGTTTGCTCGGCAATATGTCTCTCGAACGATTCGACGTAGAGTCGGCGCACCTCGAAGCCGAGACGGCGGAGAAGATGATCCGGAAGCTGCGGGCCGGCATGATGCCACCGCCGGGGATCCGGCGCCCGCCGCCCGAGGACCTGCTCGAACTCGCCATGACGCTCGAGGCGCGGGTCGACGTCGTGGCGGCCGACCGCCCGGACCCCGGCGTCCGCTCCTTCCAGCGTCTGAACCGGGCCGAGTACGAGCGCTCGATCCGCGCGCTGCTCGGACTCGATATCGACGCCTCCGCCTACCTGCCGAACGAGACGATCAGCGCGGGCTTCGACAACATCGCGGACGTGCAGAACCTCTCCGCCACCCTGCTCGAGGGATACCTGACGGCGGCGAGCGAGATCAGCCGGCTCGCGCTCGGGGACCTGACCGTCACGCCGAGCGAGACCGAGTACGAGGTGTCCCGCTACGCCGAGCAGCGGCAGCATGTGCCGGGCACTCCGATCGGCACGCGGGGCGGGATCGCCGTCGTCCACCACTTCACCGCGGACGGAGACTACATCTTCCGGCTCGCGTTCCAGCACGAGTCGACCGGCAACTTCTTCGGGCAGACGACGCCCTTTGATGAACAGGTCGAACTCTCGATCGACGGAGAACGCCGCGCCCTGATCGACATCGACCGCTGGATGCACCGGCAGGATCCCAACGGTGTTCAGGTCGAGACCGATCCGATCCATGTGACGGCCGGGCCGCACCGGGTCGCCGCCGCCTTCATCAAGCGCTTCGACGGACCGATCGAAGACCTCGTGTCTCCGCACGAGTGGAGCCTCGCCGACAAGAAGATCGGTTACTCGCATGGCATCACGGTCGTCGCCCACCTGCGCGACCTCACGATCCGGGGTCCATTCGGCGTGTCCGGCGTGTCGGAGACGCCGACCCGGGCGCGCGTGCTGACGTGCCGGCCGGAAGCCGGGGACACAGGGGCGGAGCGCCGCTGCGCGAGGGAGATCGTGGCACGGCTTGCGGCGCAGGCCTACCGGCGTCCGGTGGACGAGGCGGACATCGACCCCCTCCTCGCCCTGTACGAGGCCGGCGCCGAGGAGGACGGCTTCGAGGTGGGAGTCCGGACGGCGCTCCAGGGCATCCTCGCGAGCCCGGACTTCATCTTCCGCTTCGAGGAGCCGCCCGCCGGGGCCGGGACCGAAGGCCCGTACCGCATCGCGCCGCTCGATCTCGCTTCCCGGCTCGCCTTCTTCCTGTGGGGGATGCCCCCGGACGAGGCGCTCGTCGAGGCGGCGCGGACCGGCGGACTCGACGACGTAGCCGGGGTGGAGACCCAGGTCCGGCGCATGCTCGAGCACCCGAACGCCGAGGGGCTGGCCACGCGCTTCGCCGCGCAGTGGCTCAGGCTCCAGGACCTCGACAACGTGCACCCGGACGCGCTCCGCTTCCCCGACTTCTACGAGCAACTCGCCCGCGACATGCGGCGCGAGACGGAGTTGCTGTTCGAGCACCTCGTGCGGGAGGACAGGAGCTTCTTCGAGTTGCTGACGGCGGACTACACCTTCGTCAACGAGCGGCTCGCGAGGCACTACGGCATTCCCGATGTGGCCGGAACCCACTTCCGGAAGGTCGATTATCCCGAGGAAACCCGCCGCGGCGTGTTGACGCACGGGAGCATCCTCACCTCGACCTCGCACGCGAACCGGACGTCGCCGGTGCTGCGCGGCAAGTGGATCATGGAGGTCCTGTTCGGGACGCCCCCCCCACCGCCGCCCCCGGACGTGCCCGATCTGGAGGCCACGGAGGAAGCGGAGGAGGGTCGCTTCCTCACCGTGCGCGAGCGGCTCGAGATGCACCGAGCGAGTCCGGCCTGCCGTTCGTGCCACCGCGTCATCGATCCGCTCGGCCTCGCGCTCGAAAACTTCGACGTGACCGGTGCGTACCGGATCAACGACCAGGGGCGGGCGGTCGATCCAAGCGGCGACCTGTACGACGGGACGCCGCTGTCCGGGCTGGCTGACCTGCGAACCGCCCTCCTCTCCCGGCGCGAGTCGCTGGCGAGGGCGTTCACCGAGAGCCTCATGGCCTACGCACTCGGGCGGCGGGTCGAGTACTTCGACATGCCGACCGTGCGCAGGATCACGCGCCGCGCGGAGGCGGAGGACTACCGCATGTCCGCCTTCATCCTCGGCGTGGCGGAGAGCCCGGCCTTCCTCATGAGCCGTGGGGGCGCCATCGTCGAACAGGAGGACGAAGCCGGGGTCCGGGACCAGGGAAGCCAGCAGAGGACCGACCAGGCGAGAAACCAGGGGACCAGCGAGGGGATGTAGATGGACATCATCACGGGGAAGCACATTCCACGCCGCACCTTCCTCCAAGGGGTCGGGGCCACGGTGGCGCTTCCGATGCTGGACGCCATGGTTCCCGCCGGACGGCTGTGGGGTTCGATCCGTTCCGCGGATCCGACGCGGCTCATCGCGATCGAGATGGTGCACGGGGCCGCGGGCTCCACGGCGTACGGAGCGTCGCGCGGCTACTGGTCTCCGCTGCAGACGGGCCGCGACTTCGACCTGAGTACGGGCGCGCTCGCCTCCCTCGAGCCGTTCCGGGATCATCTCACGATCATCAGCGACACCGACATCGAGGCGGCTGAGGCGAGGATCCCCAAGGAGATCGGCGGCGACCACTTCCGCTCCAGCGCGACCTTCCTGACCCAGTCCCACCCGCGCCAGACCGAGGGTTCGGACATCCTGGCCGGGACCTCGATGGATCAGATTTACGCGCAGCGCTTCGGGCAGGACACTCCGATCCCCTCCATGCAACTCTGCATCGAGAACGTGGACCAGTCCGGCGGGTGCGCGTACGGCTACGCCTGCGTCTACACGGACACGATCAGCTGGAAATCGCCCACGGAACCGCTCCCCATGATCCGCGACCCGCGGGTGGCCTTCGACCAGTTGTTCGGCGCCGGGGGGAGCGCGGAGGAACGCGCCGCCCGCCGCCGCGCGAACCGAAGCATCCTCGACTTCATCTCGGGCCGCATCGGGGAACTCCGCCGGGAGCTGGGGCCCGTCGATGTCCGCCGGCTCGACCGCTACCTCGACAACGTGCGGGAGATCGAGCGGCGCATCGAGCGCGTCGAAACGCAGAACCGGAGCGGCGAGGAGCGGTCGCTGCCCGAGGCGCCGGCCGGCGTGCCCGACTCGTTCGTCGAGCACGTGCGGTTGATGTTCGACCTCCAGGCGCTCGCGTTCGAGTCCGACATGACGCGGGTGTTCTCGTTCAAGCTGGGGCGCGACTCGTCGGCCCGGGTCTTCCCGGAGAGCGGCGTCGACAAGCCCTTCCACCCGGCCTCCCACCATGGAGCCGACGAGGAGAACATCGACGATTTCGCGCAGATCAACCGATTCCACGTCTCGATGGTCCCGTACCTGCTCGAGCGGCTGCGGAACACGATGGACGGTGAGACCGACCTGCTCGAGAAGACGATGGTCATCTACGGGTCGCCCATGGGCGACCCGAACGTGCACAACCACAAGCGCTGCCCGCTGTTCGTGGCGGGCGGGGCGAACGGAAGGCTGGACGGCGGACTCCATGTGCGCGCCGCACCGGGCACGCCGATGGCCAACGCGCTGCTGTCGCTCATGCACACGCTCGGCCTGGAGGACATCGAACAGTTCGGCGACAGCACGGGAGCCTTGCCGCTCTCTGCTCCCGGCACGAGCGCGGCTGGTTCATGAGGCGCGGAGCCGCGCGGCCGGTCGCCGTAGCGCTTCTGACCCTGCTCCTCACGGCGGGGCACACCCCCGATTCGCCGGTCGCGGACGCGGCGATGACGGGCGATCTCGCGGCCGTCAGGGCGCTCCTGTCCGATGGGGCCGACGTGAACGCACCGCAGGGCGACGGCATGACGGCGCTCCACTGGGCCGCGCGGTCCGCGAACGCGGACCTGGCCCGTCTGCTCCTCGATGCGGGGGCGGACGTCGGTGCCGTCACCCGCATCGGAGCCTACACAGCACTCCACCTCGCGAGCGAAGTCGGCAGCGCGCAGGTCGTGCGCCTGCTGCTCGCCGGGGGCGCGGGACAAAGCGCCACCACCGAAGACGTGGGCGGTACGAGCCCCCTGCACCTCGCCGCCGGCGCCGGCGACGCGGAGGCCGTCCGCCTGCTCCTCGAGCACGGTGGGGACGCCGACGCGCGCGAGGCGCGCTGGGGCCAGACGCCGCTCATGTACGCCGCCGCCCGCGGTCGGGAAAGCGCCGTGCGGGTGCTGCTCGACGGCGGCGCGAACCCGGCCCTGGCCACCTGGGTGACCGACATCACGGCCCTCGCCGAGTGGTCGCAGGCCGACCGCCGGGCCCGCGTGGCACGGATGCGCGGAGAACCCGAACCGCCGGTGCCGCCCCAGCCCGCCCCGTCCGATGCGCCGCTGGCCGCCGCCCCCGACGCCCCGGCGGGCCGTCCCGCGGCCGAGGACGAGGAGGACTACGACCGTCCGATCGAGGAGCCCGAGCCGCTTGGCTACGGCGACCTCATCGGCGGCCACGGCGGCCTGACAGCCCTGCTTCACGCCGCCCGCGAGGGGCACACCGGGACCGTGCGCGCGCTCATCGAGGCCGGGGCGGACGTCAACCAGGTGAGCGGCGGCGACCACACGAGCCCCATGCTCATCGCGATGATCAACGGCCACTTCGACCTCGCCATGGAACTGCTCGAGGCCGGCGCCGACCCGCAACTCGCCTCCGCCGCCGGCGCGACCCCGCTCTTCGCCGCCCTCAACGCCCACTGGGCGCCGAAATCGCGCTACCCGCAGCAACACGCCTACGGGCAGCAGCGGCACGGCTATCTCGACGTCATGCGCCGCCTGCTCGACGCGGGCGTGGATCCCGACGCGCGTCTCGGGAAGCACCTGTGGTGGGTGTCGTACAACTTCGATCTCCTGCAGATCGACCTGAAGGGCGCGACCCCCTTCTGGCGCGCCGCGTACTCCCTGGACGTGGAGGCGATGAAGCTCCTCGTCGAGTACGGCGCCGACCCCCACCTCGCCACCATCAAGGTGCCCCCGCGGCGGCTCCCGGCGTGGGACCGCGAGAAGCGCGATCTGTCCGGGGTTCCCCCCGTGCCCGTGGGCGGCCCCGCCGATTACCCGATCCACGCCGCGACCGGCATCGGCTACGGCCAGGGCTTCCCCAGCAACGCCCACCGCTACGTCCCGGACGGCTGGCTGCCCGCGGTTCGGTACCTCGTCGAGGAACTCGGCGCGGACGTCAACCAGCGCGACGAAGAGGGCTACACCCCCCTCCACAACGCGGCTTCGCGCGGCGACGTGGAGGTCATCCGCTTCCTCGTCGAGCACGGAGCGGACGTGACCGCTGTCAGCCGCGTCGGCCAGACGACCGCGGACATGGCGAACGGCCCCTACCAGCGCACGCAGCCCTTCCCGGAAGCGGTGGCCCTGCTCGAGAGCCTCGGCTCGAAGAACAACCACAACTGCGTGTCCTGCTGACCCGCGTCCCCCTTCCGCAACCCCATGACAACAGGCCGCGCCCCGCGCAGATAGACCCATGATCACTGTCTCAGGCCTCGGAAAGGTCTTCGGCGGCCAGGTCCTGTTCCGCGACGCGACCTTCCTCCTCAACCCCGGCGAGTGCTACGGCCTCGTGGGGGCGAACGGATCCGGCAAGACGACGCTCCTCAACATCCTCGGGGGCACCGAGGATCCGACGGAGGGATCCGTCACCGTCCCGCGCCGGCTTCAACTCGGCGTTCTTCGCCAGGACCACTTCCTTCATGATGAAGAGGAGATCCTCGGCGCCACCCTCATGGGGAACCCCGATCTGTGGCGCGCCATGGTCGAGCGGGATGCGCTGATCGAGGCGGAGGACGGAGATTTCGACGCCGACCGCTTCTCCGAACTCGAGGAGATCTTCCAGCGCCACGACGGCTACACGGCGGAGGCCCGCGCGGGCGAGATCCTCGAGGGCCTCGGCTTCCCGAGCGACATTCACCGCCGTCCGCTCTCCACCCTCTCCGGCGGGTTCAAGCTCCGCGTGCTGCTCGCCCAGGCGCTCGCCGGCGCGCCCGACGTCCTCCTCCTCGACGAGCCGACGAACCACCTCGACATCCTCTCCATCCGGTGGCTGGAGAAGTTCCTGCGGGAGTTCAATGGAGCGATCGTCGTCATCTCCCACGACCACCGGTTCCTCGACAATATCGCCACGCACATTATCGACATCGACTATGAGACCGTCACTACATACAAAGGCAACTATGACGACTATCTCGTCCGCAAGAGAGAGGATCAGGAGAGGCGCGAGAAGGAACTCGCCAAGCGGGAGCGGGAGATCGCCCACCACCAACAGTTCGTCGATCGCTTCCGGGCCAAGGCGAGCAAGGCGCGACAGGCCCAGAGCAAGCTGCGCCTCATAGAGAAGAGGGCCGAGGCCCTGCGGCCCCTCCCGGCTTCCTCCCGCCGTTATCCGAACTTCCGCTTCGAATCCCGCCGTCCGAGCGGACGCACGGTCCTCGGAGTGGAGGGCGTGAAGAAGGCGTTCGGCGGCGGCGAGGAGCTGAATGAAGTCCTGCACGGCGTGGATCTCACGCTCGAGCGCGGGGACCGCATGGCGATCATGGGCCCCAACGGGATCGGGAAGTCCACCCTGCTCAAGATCGTGATGGGCGAACTCGAGTCCGACGCCGGCGGCGTCAGGTGGGGCTACGAGACACACCCGAGCTACTTCGCGCAGGACCAGGAGGCCCGCTTCGAGTCGCCGGGTCAGACGGCCGAGGACTGGATCGCGGGATTCTGCCCCGGCCGGACCCTCGGTTTCGTGCGCGGTGAGATGGGGCGCGTGCTCTTCTCCGGCGACGACGCGAAGAAGCGGGTGGGCAACCTTTCCGGGGGCGAGGCCGCCCGCCTCGTCTTCTGCCGGATGGCGATCGAGCGGCCCAACGTGCTCGTTCTCGACGAACCCACGAACCACCTTGACCTCGAATCCATCGAGTCGCTGGTCGGGGCGCTCCGGAGCTACGACGGCACCCTCATCCTCGTCTCGCACGACCGCTGGTTCGTCTCGCAGCTCGCGACCCGCATCGTCGAGATCTCCGAGGACGGCATCCGCGACTTCAAGGGCAGCTACGAGGAGTACGTCCACTACTGCGGAGACGACCACCTCGATGTCGACACCGTCGTCCTCAGGGCCCGGAAAGAGAAGCGCGCCGCCCGCGTCGCCGCCGCCGAAACTCGCGCCGCCGACAACCTCTCCGCCGCGAAGGGAAGCCGGAACCGCTACCGGGGCGGCTCGCTGCGGAAGAAGCTGAACGACATCACCCGCCGGATCGAAGCCGCCGAGGCCCGACTCGACGAGATCGACGAGACCTTCGCCGATTCGGCGTTCTACGCCGAGACACCCGGCGAAGAGGTCCGCAAGCTCGAGACCGAGCGCGCGTCCCGGCAAGGGGAACTCGACGAATTGATGAGAACCTGGGAGGAGATCGAGACCGAACTCGCGCGCCGCGAGTAGACGCCCACCGGCCGGAGAACGGCGACTAGAGAGGCCAGACGATGGGGAGGAAGAAGACAACCATCAGCAGCAGGAGCAGGAAGAGCGGCGCGCCCACTCTCGTGTAGTCGACGACCTTGTAGCCGCCCACGCCCATCACGAGCAGGTTGACCGGGTGGCCGAAGGGGCTCAGGAACGCGCAGGAGGAGCCCACCGCCACCACCATGAGCAGCGCCCGTGCCGAAAGGTCCAGTTCGGACGCGGCGCTGAGCGCGATCGGCGCGACAAGCACGGCGACCGCCGAGGTGGGGACGAACTGCGCCGCAAGCGCGCAGATGAGGAAAATGCTCGCGATGAGGATCCGCGGTCCCATCTCCGCCGCCCGCCCCACGACTTCGCGGGCGATGAGTTCCGCCGTGCCGGAGTCCTCCATCGCGAGACCGAGCGCCAGCATCCCCCCGAGGAGCATGACGACCCGCCATTCGACGAAGGTGTAGACCTCGTTCCCCTTCACGCACCCGGCGCACACCATCAGGAGCGCGCCGAGCAGCGCCGCGATGTACACGGGGAGCAGGTTGAGGGATGCCGCGAGGATGAAGCCCACCATGATCGCGCTGGCCATCCACGCCTTGTCGACGCGGAAGACCTCATGGAGTTGACCGTGGAGGACCAGGAATCGCGGGTCGCGGGCGAGGAGCGCGATCTTCCTCCGGTTGCCGTAGACCAGGAGAGCGTCCCCGAACTCGAGCGCCGTCCGCGCGATGCGGATGTTCGAGTGAAAGGCCCGTCCCCCCCGGAAGATCGAGATCAGGTTCAGTCCGTACGATTCCCGGAAGAGGACCTCGCGCAGCGTCTTCCCGACCAGGTCGGAACTCGGGGCCAGCGTGACCTCGGCGAACCCCACGTCCTCCGACTCCAGTTCGCCCACGGAGGATCGTTCGTCCGCCGGCACGAGCGCCTGGAGCGCCTCCAGCACGGCGAAGGAAGCCGGGGCCCCCTCGACGATGAGGTGATCGCCGGCCTGCATCCTCGCCGACGCGTGCGGCAGGGCGATGTCGCCGTCCTCGCGCTCGATCTCCAGCACCGTGAGGTCGAAGGCGCGCCGGAGCCGCGAGGCCTCCAGGGTCCGTCCGTCCAGCCAGGATCCGTCGGGAATGTGGAGGCGCATCAGCCATCGGTACAGTTCGTACTCTTCGGTGGCGGAGCCGATGTCCGTCCATCCGACGGATGAGAACTCCGCCGCGTAGCGGAGTTGCTGGAGTTGGTCCTCGCGGCCCAGCAGGAGGAGCGCATCCCCCGCCTCGATCTTCGCGGTCTGGAATGAGCCCCTCAGGACCCGGTCGCCGCGCCGGATGGCGACGACGTGGGCCTGGAAACGGTTGCGGAAATCGATACTGCGAACCGTGCTGTCGACGAGGTCCGACTTCTCGGCGATCTCGACCTCGGCCAGCACCGTCGAGTCCTTCACGAGACGCCCCAGGGCATCTTCCGACTCCCGGTGCCGGGCGAGATGACCCCAGGCGCGCAGGCGGTCGAGCGCTTCCACCCGCCCCTCGACGATGAGCTCGTCGTCGTTCCGAAGCTGGAAATCCCGCTCCGGAGCCCGCACCAACTGCCCCTTGCGACGCACCGCCAGCAGGTCGTACCCCAGCGCCTGTCCGAGCCGCGCCTCGACGAGAGAACGCCCGTCGAGCGCGGAGTGCGACGGGATCCGGAGCGTGAGCAGCGACTCGGCGAGATGATAGCGGCCGGTCAGGTCGATCTCGTCGCCCCCTTCGCCCCCCCCTTCTTCGTCCCCCGTGGAGCGGTCCGGCAGGAAGTGCCTCCCCGCGAGGACCACGTACAGGACCCCCATGGCGAGCGCGGTCGCGCCGACGGGGGTGAAGGCGAAGAAGCCGAACCCCCCCTGTCCCATGCGCTCGAGTATGCTCGAGAGGAGGATGTTGGGCCCCGTCCCGATGAGCGTCGTCATGCCGCCGAGGAGCGCGGCGAAGGAGAGCGGGATCAGCAGCCGGGAGGGACGCATGCCGAGACGGCGGGAGATCTCGATCACGACGGGGATGAGGAGCGCGACCGCCGCCGTGTTGTTCATCACCCCCGACATGATCCCGGATGTGAGCATCAGCAGCGCCGTGACCCGCACCTGAGAATCGCCCGCCAGCCGCAGCACTTGGGCGCCGACGAGGTTCGCGACGCCGGTCTTGTAAAGCCCGCCGCTCAGCACGAGCACGGCCGCGATCGTGACCACGGCGGGGTTGGCGAACCCATCGATGGCGCGGGCCATCGGGATGACGCCGGAGATCGCCAGGGAGAGGAGCACCATGAGCGCCACGCCGTCGTAGCGTACCCATTCCGTGACGAAGAGGACGACAGCCACCGCGACAATGGCGAGGACGATGATGACGTCGGCCGTCACTGTCCCGACCTCTGCCCCGGCCTCTGTCCAGGCCGCTGAATCGTCGACACCGCCTGCGCCAGCCCTCGCGCGGTGAGCGTCCCGGCATGACGCCGCCGGCCGAGGAGGATGAGCGGCATGTCCGTCCTCCGGGCGATCTCCAGGGCGTAGGCGCCGATCGCCGGTTCGCCCCGGCCGCGACGTTCCATCCCCATCACCACGAGATCGCTCTCCTGTCCCAGGCGGGCGACCGGTTCCGCCGGGTCGTCCGTATGTTCGAAGGCGACGTCATACGGACCCGCGGCCTCATCCCTCGCGAGTTGCCGCACGGTGCGCTCGACTCTTCGTCGCTGGTCGGGAGACGCGTCGGACGGGAGCGTGCGCATGAACGTGACCCACCGTTCGGAGGAGCGCGCCAGACTCCCGAGCAACCGCGCGCGAAGTTCGCTGTGGTCGCGCCGTCCCTTCACCGGCACGAGAATGCGCCTCGCTTCCTCGATCCGCCAGCGAGGCGGCGCCCGCACGATGACCACGTCCGCGCCGATCCTGGAGATAAGACCTTCGAGCTGTGACTCGACCCCCGGTTCCGTGAGTCGCGGCAGCCCCACGAGCACCGTTTCACACGGCTGGCTGTTCGCCACGCGCGCGATCTCCCCCCACACGTCCGACGCGATGGTGAACAGCGTCTCCGGCAGGATCGAGTCCTCGAGGCCGCGCCCCACCGACTCGCCGAGGATGTCCTTGGCGTCCTGCAACACCGCGTCGCCGGAAAGCGCGGGACGACCCTCTCTCGGGATCACCGACAGCAGCAGGATCCGGCCGACGCTCGGGGCGCGTACCGTCGTGGCCACATCGACCAGGCTCGCGGCGCTGGCGGGATTTCCGATGGGTACGAGGACGAGCGGGCTGCGGCCGCGCAGGCGGGCGAGGTCGGGGTCCCGCGCCTGGGCGCTCGCATCGGCGAGGCGGGCGCCGGGCGCGAGCAGGATCAGATAGAGCGCCACGCCCAGGCCGAGCCACAGCGCCACCACCCGCCCCGCCTCGGGCACGGCGATGGCCTGGAAGATCGCCAGCCCCAGGCACAGGGCCGCGCCGACGGCGGGGAGCGCCGCCGGACGCGCATGGCCGGAGCGCATGCGCGCGAGCATCGCGGCCCAATGGACCATCGCGAACGAGATCAGGAAGATGAGGCTGGACGCGGCACCCGCGGAGGCGACGTTTCCCACCGCGACCGCGATCAGCGTCATCATCCCGCCCGTCGCGACGACGGCGACGGCGGGCGTCCCCGTTCGCCCCCGCATCTCCCCGATGTGGTGCGGCAGCGTCCGGTCCCGCGCCATCGAGAACGCGACGCGCGAGGCGCCGAACAGGTTCGCCTGCAGCGCGGACAGCATCGACAGGAGTCCGGCGCCGATGACAAACCAGTAACCCGCCGGCCCCATGAAGCGCTCGGCCGCCTCGGCCACGAGCCCCTCCGGGTGCGCCTGCGCCGCGGCCTGGATCCCCTCGGGCGGCGCGCCGACCGTCGCGACGATGACGAGGAGGGGGATGTAGACGACGAGCGCGATCCCGAGCGACAGGTACATCGCACGGGGCACGGTGTGGCGGGAGTCCCGGACTTCTCCGCCCACGGCGGCGATGAGGTCGAACCCCTGCAGCGCGATGAAGGTGTAGCCCATGGCCTGCAGCAGGCCGAGCGAACCCTCGGGAGCGAACGGGCTCAGCCGCCGCAGCGCCTCCCCGGAGTCGCCCACGATCCACGCGACGAAACCACCGGCGATGAGCACCGCGAAGACGACGACTTTGCCGATCGTGGCCGCGTTGCCCCCTCCCGCGGTCCGCTGCACGAGAATCAGCGCGTAGACGGCCACGGCGCCGATCGCGAAGCCGACCTGCGTGCGGCCGTGTCCGATCCAGTCCCATGAGATGCCCAGCGTGGGGGCCAGACGTTCCAGGCCTTCGATGAGGAAGGCGGCGAAGCCCAGCGCATAGAGGACGCCGGCCACGATGGAGGCGAACCACACCACCCATCCCACCACGAAGGCGACCTCGATCGAGAGCACCTTCTTCGCGTAGGTGTAAATGCCGCCGGATTCCGGGAAGCGCCGGGCGAGGCGGGCGAAGCTCATCGCGGTGAGGAACGCGATCCCCCCGTTGAGGCCGAAGGCAAGGATGGCGGCGGGACCCGCGGTCGCGAAGGCGACGCCGGCGAGCGCGAGGATCCCGCCGCCCACGATCGCGCCGACTCCGAGCGCCGTCGCGCCGTAGAGTCCCAGATGCCGTTCGCTCATCCCCGAATCCCCAAGAAGTGGACGCGGCCCGTGCCGGCCGCCCTGCCGGCCGCCGTGTCGGTAGCGGTGCTGCCGGTGGTGCCCGTTGTTTCCGCCGGAGGGCCCGCTAATCTTGGGGCCCACCCCGACAATGTCACCCCGACAATGTCACCCTCGACCCCGACACCCCGGTGGAACGCGAGTGAACGCCCCAGCCCTCTTCTCGAAACGATCTCTCGAACTGCAGGCCCGCGTGCGCGAGTTCATGGAGGCGCACGTTCACCCCAACGAGGCGACCTTCCACCGCGAGATCGAAGCGGCGGAGAACCGGTTCTCCACGCCGCCGATCCTCGAGACGCTGAAGGCGCGGGCACGCGACGAGGGACTGTGGAACCTCTTCCTCCCCCCCGACGCGGAGCCCCCGGGCGATCGGGGGAACGGTCCGGAGGACGATCCGGAGGATCTACCGGGAGACGATCCCGGCGGACGCTGCGGGGCGGGGTTGTCGAACCTCGAGTACGCGCTCATCTGCGAGATCATGGGACGCGTGGAATGGGCGCCCGAGGTCTTCAACTGCAACGCGCCCGACACCGGCAACATGGAGACGCTGGCCCGCTACGGGACGCCGGCGCAGCGGAAGGAGTGGCTCGAGCCGCTGCTGGCGGGCGAGATCCGTTCCTCCTTCGCGATGACGGAACCGGACGTCGCGTCGTCGGACGCGACGAACATCCGCTCGTCCATCGTGCGGGACGGAGACGAGTGGGTCATCAACGGGCACAAGTGGTGGGCGACGCAGGCCCCCCGGGCGGAGTGCCGGCTGTTCATCTTCATGGGCAAAACCGACCCCGACGCGGCGCGCCACCGGCAGCAGTCGATGGTCCTCGTGCCGCGCGACGCCGCCGGGATCGAGGTCGTGCGGCCGCTCGGCGTGTTCGGCTACGACAGCGCCCCGGTCGGCCACGGCGAGGTGCGCTTCACCGACGTCCGCGTGCCCGCCGGGAACATGCTCCTCGGCCCGGGCCGCGGGTTCGAGATCGCGCAGGGCCGCCTCGGCCCCGGCCGCATCCACCACTGCATGCGCCTCATCGGCGTCGCCGAGCGCGCGATCGAGGACATGGCCGAGCGCGCGAGCACCCGCGTCGCCTTCTCCGGCCCCCTCGCCGAAAAGGGCGCCCTCCGCCACGCGCTCGCCGAGTGCCGCATCGCCGTGGATCAGGCCCGGCTCCTCACCCTGCACGCCGCCCACATGATGGACGCCGTCGGCAGCAAGGCGGCGCGGCGCGAGATCTCGATGATCAAGGTCGTCGCCCCCCGCATGGCCTGCCGCGTCCTCGACCAGGCGATCCAGGTCCATGGCGCCCTCGGCGTGAGCCCCGACACGTGGCTCGCGGCCGCCTACGCGCACTCGCGGACGCTGCGCCTGGCCGACGGCCCGGACGAGGTCCACCTGGAAGCGCTCGCCAAGCTCGAACTGCGGGGTCCGCTGGAGTCGTAACGCTCACGGCGGACCTCGGATACGCACGGGCGGCTCTCAGGCGTCCCGGGCGGGCTCAGGCGCCCCGGGCGAAGCTCGGGCGCGGCGGGCGAAGTCCCAGCCGGCCTCGGCCAGCATCGGCGCTTTCGCCCCGACTTCCAGCGCGTTCCGCGAACTCGCGTTGCCCTGGATGGCGCGCGCGTACACGCCCTGGCAGATGGCCGCGAGCCGGAAGAGGCCGAACGCCATGAAGAACTCCCAGTCCGGCACGCCAGCGCGCTCCGTCCGCCGACAGTAGGCGGCGACGTACTCTTCCTCCGACGGGATCCCCAGCGCCCCACAGTCGATCTCCCCCAACCCCTTCCACAGGGGCCCCTCGGGCAGGTGATACGTCATGCAGTTGTAGGCGAGGTCGGCCAGCGGATGGCCCAGCGTCGACAGCTCCCAGTCCACGATGGCCAGCACTCGCGGCTCCGTCGGGTGCAGGATCATGTTGTCGAGCCGATAGTCGCCGTGCGCGATCGTCGTCTCCTTCTTCGACGCGTCGCCGGCGGGGGTGTTGGCGGGCAACCACTCGACGAGCGCCTCCATGGCCGGGATCGGGTCGGTCCGGGCCGCCTCGTACTGTCTCGTCCAAACCGAGGTTTGCCTCGCGACGTAGTCCGACGGCTTCCCGTAGTCTCCGAGACCGATGGCCCTCCAGTCGACGGAGTGGAGCCGCGCCAGCGCCTCGTTCATCGCGTCGTAGATCGCCGCCCGCTCGTCGGGAGAGTCGATCTCGGGCAGTCCCGGGGCCGTCGGCACCCTCCCGTCGACGTATTCCATCACGAAGAACGCCTGCCCGATCACGCCGGTGTCCTCGCACAGGTGGATCATCTTCGGCACCGGAACGTCGGTGTCCGCGAGCGCCTTCATCACGCGGTATTCGCGTTCGACGAGGTGCGCGGAAGGCAGGAGGTCGCCCGGCGGCTTCTTCCTCAGGACGAAGTACCGGCCACCCGCTTCGAGGCGGTAAGTGGGGTTCGATTGACCGCCCTGATACTGGAGCGCCGTCAGCCCGCCCGCGAACTCGGGCAGTCCGCAAGCGCGCAGGTAGTCCGCGAGCCGCCGCTCGTCAAAGGCGTGCGTGGCTGTGACAGGTGCGAGCGTGGCCAACCGGTATCTCCATCTGCGCGCAATCCCCGGGTCAGGAGGGATAGTAGACGTTCCCGCGGGAACGTCGAACCCCCTGCCTGCCGGGGAACCGGTTTGCCTACTGGCGGCGGAGTGCGTCGATGCGGCGGGCGACGCCCTCTTCGTAGCCGGACTCCTCGAAGCGTTCGCGCTTGAACTGGATCAACCCGGCCTGATCCAGATACAGCGTCGTCGGATAGCCGAGGATCTCATAGTCCAGGGCGAGGCCCTGCTCGTCGAACAGGACGGGGAACGTGAAGCCGCCCTCCTCGATCTGCGCGGCGACCCGGTCCCTCGGAGAACCCGCCGTGGCGACGGTGAGGAACACGACCTCTTCGTCGTCTTCGTACGTCTTCAGCATTTCGACGAAATGCGGGAACTCCTCGATGCAGGGGCCGCACCAGGTCGCCCAGAACTTGAGCACGACGATCTTCCCCTCGAGGTCGCTCAGCCGCCACTCGATCCCGTTCTGGTCCGCGATCGCGAACTCCGGAGCCTCGCGCTCGATGCGCCGGCCGAGTTCGCGCTGCTCCAGTTCCCGTTCGACGACGGGGCCCCGCACCGCGAGCCGCTCTTCGACGTCCTCCTCGGACAGACCGATCGCAGCGGCGGTTTCCACGGCCGCCTGGCGATACCAGCCGCGGAAGGCGGTGGCCTCCACGAAGGCGTCGAGCGCCTCGGCCGGCCGATCTTCGCGAAGGAGGTGCCGCCCGTATTCCGCCAGGGTCCAGCTGCGGCGGGACTCGGTGGCGAGCTCGTCGAGCAGCGCTCCGGCCGCGTCGATCTCGCCAAGCTGGGTGAGTGCGCGGGCCTGAATCACGCGGGCCTGATCGATGAAACTCTTGCGTGACGTCTCCCGCTCCTGGCCCCGGTCTCCCGCATAAAGGTATCCCGGGCGGTCCGCGCGGAGCGCCTCCTCCATTGCGACCGCCTTCTCGAGCACGATCTCGGGCCGGATGCCGAAGTAGAGCAGCGTGTTGAGCCTGGAACCGTAGACGCCGTCCTGCCACTGGATCTCCTCCATCACGGCAGTGAACAGCGACTCCGCAACTTCCGGATCGAGCGTCGGACCCGGCGGCTCGGCCGCGATGCGCGGGTAGCTCACTTCGGATGACGGCGGCTCCGGATCCAGGGAGGCCATCACCTCCGCTTGGACGGTCGCGTAGCGCCGGGCGAACCATGCGGCCCGTTCTCCAAGTTGCTTCGACTTCAGTCCCTCGGCGACGATCCGGGACACTTCGTCCCACCGGTCTCCCTCGCCATCGCCGCCATCGCCATACAGGGCGTCCTGCCAGTCGAAGGCCAGGTCCCAGTACCGCAGTTCGTCGGCCAGGACCCCGTGGTCGGGCGCGGCCTCGAGGCGTTCCAGCCAGCGGTCCGCGTCTTCTTCCCGCCGGAGCAGACCGAAATCGTACCCGGCCGCGAGCCGGTACAGGAGCGGCGCGTCGACGTTCGGATCGCCTTCGGCCTCGGCCGCGAGCGCGTCGAGGACGGCCCCGATCGAGTCCATCACGGTCTGATTCCGGTCGCCCTCTTCCTGGTTGGCGAGCTGGAGGCGGAGCGACCCCAGGGCGTGGAGCAGGATCTGGTCGTCCGGCCGCATGGCCTCGACTTCGGCGAGGATCGCGCCGTACGCCTCGAGCTGTCCGAGATCGGACGCCGCCTCCTCCGCCTCGTCGTAGATGACGGGGCGGTCCGGCGCGTGGCGGAGCGCCTCCGGCAGCACGCGCAGGATCTTCTCCCCGTACCGCCGGTCCGTCTCGAAGATGCCGGCCCAGCGAAGGTCGTGGATGTAGCCTTCCCAGGCTGCGGAATCGCCGGGTTCGAGTTCGAGCGCCCGCTCCCACGCCCGCGCGGCTTCCGCGTGCAGGCTGAAGTAGCTGGCCACCGTAGCGAATCGACCGTGCGCTTCGGCGTCCTCCGGAGAGGCGGTGCGGGCGGAGTCGTAGCGGACCATCGCCCGTTCCAGCCGAATCGCCTCGACGTCCGCGGCCGCGTCCGCCATCAGCTCCGCGTGGGGTCGCGGGTCGGCGCACGCTGCGAGAACCGCGAGGCCCGCGAGACCGGCCCGGGAGAGAGTCCGAGATCGTTTCACCGGTGCTTCGCTTCTCATACGGCCCTCCGGACATGTCCCTCGAAGCATGGTTGCGCGCATCCGGGACCCGTGCGGGTCCGGTACCGCCGACACCCTGTCGACACCGAATTCTCCGGCGATGGTTGTCAGCGGCGTGCCCGTGGCGGAAGGTAGGTCACCCGAAGTCGCCCCAACAACGCGCGAACGGAGGCATGGATGCCCTCTCCCGTGATCATCGGCGTCGTCGTCGTCTATCTCCTCTTCCTGCTCGTCATCGGGGTGTGGGGCGGGAGGGAGTCGCACGACGTGGAGGGCTACTACGCGGCCGGGAAGAAGCTCCCGTCGTGGGTGCTCGCCTTCTCGTCCAACGCGACGGGGGAGAGCGCCTGGCTCCTGCTCGGGCTCACGGGAATCGGGTACGCGCTGGGCATGCACGCGCTGTGGGTCGTCCTCGGAGAGGTGCTCGGCGTCGCGCTCGCCTGGGCCTTCGTGGCGCGACCGTTCAAGGCGTTCACCGACCGGTACGGTTCGATCACCGTCCCCGACTACCTCGAGGACCGCTTCCGCGACAAGACGCACAGTTTCCGCATCGTCGGGGCCGTCATCGTCCTCTCGATGGTCGCCTTCTACGTGGGAGCCCAGCTCACGGCCACCGGGAAGGCGTTCGACTCCTTCCTCGGCACCGGCTACGGCGTGGGCGTAGGCCTCGGCCTCGCGGTGGTCCTCTTCTATACCGTCGTGGGCGGCTTCAAGGCGGTCGCCTACTCGGATTTCGCCCAGGGCGTGCTCATGTTCGGCTGCCTCCTCGTCCTGCCGTTCGTCGGCATCGGGGCGGTCGGCGGATGGGGCGCGCTCGTCGACGGGCTGCGGGCCGCCGAGCCCCTCGCCGTGTTCGAAGGGCTGCAGGCGTCCGGCTCGGACCTCCTGCGGCTCGGGGGCGGGCTCGGGTTCACCCCGCTCGGGATCGCGAGCGCCGCCGGGTTCGTGGGCGTCGGACTCGCGTTCCTCGGCGCCCCGCAGCTGCTGGCGCGTTTCCTCGCGGCCCGCGACCAGCGCGAGATCCGCAAGGCGGGGCCGATCGCCGTCGGCTGCATCATCGTGTTCGACATGGGGGCCGTGTTCACCGGGATGGCCGCCCGCGTCCTCTACCCGGCCCTCGCCGACCCCGAGACCGCGCTCCCCGCCATGGCCGCGGGGCTGCTGCCCGACCTGTTCACGGGTCTCGTCCTCGTCGTCGTCCTCGCCGCCATCATGTCGACCGCCGATTCGCTGCTGATCCTCGCCTCCTCCGCGGCGGTGCGGGACATCTATCAGAAGATCTTCCGCCCGGACGCCCGGCAGCGGGCGCTCTCAGTGCTGGGCAAGGCGGTGACGGTCGTCCTCGGCGTGACCGGTCTGCTGCTCGCGCTCACCGCGGAGCGGGCGATCTTCTGGTTCGTCCTCTTCGCCTGGTCCGGCCTCGCGGCGGCCTTCGCCCCGGTCGTGCTGTGCTCGCTGTTCTGGGCTCGAACCACCCGGGCGGGCGCGCTCGCCGGCATGATCGCCGGCTTCCTCGTGACGATGTTGTGGGTCGTCCTCTTCAAGGAGGGCTTCTACGACCTGTACGAGATGCTCCCGGGCTTCGCGGCGGGCTTCGCCGTCACGATCGGCGTGAGCCTGTTCACGCAACCACCCCCCGGGGCCGCGGAGGAACTCGCCGCGATCCGCGAGGAGATCAGGTAGGGTTCCGATGCTCGTGCGCTCGGTGCTGGTTGCGATGTCGTTGGCTGTGCTGTCCCCGGGGCTCGCGGCGCAGGATCCGGTCTCGCTCCTCCCTCCCATGGAGTGGCGCTCGATCGGACCGGACCGGGGCGGACGCTCGATCGCGGTGGCGGGCCATGCGGATCGACCGTTCGAGTACTACTTCGGCGCGACGGGCGGAGGGCTGTTCAAGACGACGGACGGCGGGACCACCTGGACGCCCGTAACCGATGGGGAGGTCGGCAGCGCCTCGGTCGGCGCGGTGGCGATGGCGCCGTCGGATCCGGACATCGTCTACATCGGCATGGGCGAGGTGCAGCTGCGGGCCAACGTCCTCCAGGGCGATGGCGTCTACCGCTCGGACGACGCCGGGAAGAACTGGCGGCACCTGGGCCTCGCCGAGACCCACGCGATCGGCCGGATCCGCATCCATCCGACGGACCCCGATCGCGCGTACGTGGCCGCCCTCGGCCATCCCTTCGGACCCAACCCCGAGCGCGGCGTCTTCCGGACCACCGACGGAGGCGAGACGTGGGAGAGGGTGCTCTTCCGCGACGAGCGCACGGGGGCCGTCGACCTCGTCATGGACCCGAGCGATCCGGACGTCCTCTACGCGACGCTGTGGCAGGTGTATCGCAAGCCGTGGCGCCTGTGGAGCGGCGGCGAGGGATCGGGGATCTTCAAGTCCACCGACGGCGGCGACACGTGGACCGAAATCACGCGCAACCCGGGCCTCCCCGACGGCGTGCTCGGCAAGATCACGATGACCGTGTCCGGCGCGGACCCGAACCGGGTGTGGGCGAACCTCGAGGCCGAGCGGGGCGGGCTGTACCGGTCGGACGACGCGGGCCGGACGTGGGAATTCGTGAACGGCCACCGGGACATCTGGCAGCGCGCCTTCTACTTCCAGCGTCTGGCGGCGGACCCGGTCGACCGCAACACGCTCTACATCCTCAACTTCCGGCTCATGCGCTCGACGGACGGCGGACTCACGCTCGAGAGCGTGCCCGAGTCCCACGTCGACCATCACGACCTGTGGATCGACCCCACGAACCCGCTTCGCATGATCAACGGCAACGACGGGGGTGGCGTCGTCACGGTGAACGGGGGGCGCACATGGACCTCGATGCGGGTTCCGACGGCCCAGATCTACCGCCTCGCGACGACCGCCGACTTCCCCTACCACGTGTGCGGCGCGCAGCAGGACAACTCCACCGTGTGCGTGTCGTCCGAGCCGGCCCATCTGAGGGACCCGCGGGGCGTGAGCACGGAATGGATGTACCCGGTGGGCGGAGGCGAGAGCGGCTACATCGCTCCGCACCCCGCCGATCCCGACATCTTCTACGCGGGTGCGACGAACACGCTCACCCGCTACGACCGGACGACCGGGATGGCGACGGACATCCAGCCGTGGCCGCGCATCGTCATGGGCGAGCCCGCGCGGGACATGCCCGAGCGCTGGAACTGGACCTACCCCATCGCGGTGGCGCCGGCACCGCCCCACGCGCTGTACGTCGGATCGCAGCACCTGTGGCGATCGCTCGACGAGGGTCGGTCGTGGGAGAAGATCAGCCCGGACCTGACGCGCGCCGAGCCGGAGACGCTGGGCGACTCCGGCGGCCCAATCATCAAGGACCAGGACGGGCCCGAGATCTACGGCACGCTCTACTCGATCGGACTCTCGCCGCACGAACCGGAGACGATCTGGACGGGGTCGGACGACGGGCTCGTCCACGTGTCGCGCGACGGCGGCGGCAACTGGCAGGACGTCACGCCCCCGGACATGCCGCCGCACACGCGCGTGATGACCATCGACGTGTCTCCGCACCGGCCGGCGAGCGCGCACGTGGCCGGGATCCGGTACGAGATGGACGACCGGGCGCCGTACGCGTGGAGGACCGACGACTACGGGGCGAGATGGACCCGGATCGACGACGGGATTCCCGATGGCGCCTTCGTGCGCGTCATCCGGGAGGATCCCGAGCGCGCGGGGCTCATGTACGCGGGGACCGAGCGCGGCGTGTTCGTGTCGTTCGACGCGGGCTCGAGTTGGAGCGACCTGTCGTTCGAGCTTCCGGATACGCCCGTCACCGGACTATCGGTGGAGGCGCGCGACCTCGTGATCAGCACCCACGGCCGCTCCTTCTGGGTGCTCGACGACATCGAGACGCTGCGACAACTGGACGCGGATCTCGCCGGCGCGGACGTACACCTCTTCCGGCCGGCCGACGCAGTTCGGCGATCCGTTCCCGCGGTCATCGACTTCCGGGTGAGCGCCCCCGAGAGGCACGTGCGGCTCGACATCCTGACGGACGAACGCGAACACGTCCGCACCCTCGTCGACGAGATCGTAGAGGGGGGCACCCACAGGGTCCGCTGGGACCTCCGCTACCGGGGCGCGGTGACGTTCCCCGGGATCGTTCTTGAGGGTGGCGATCCGAGCGTGGGACCGTGGGCGCCGCCGGGACGCTACCTCGCGGGCCTCACCGTAGGCGACGTAACCCGCGAGGCGAGCTTCGACGTGCGCCTCGACCCGAGACTCGGAGACCTCCCCGCCGTGGCGCTCACCGATCAGTTCCGCCTCGCGATGGCGATCCGCGACGCCGAGAGCCGGGCGAACGAGAGCGTCATTCTGGTGCGCGATCTCCTCTCCCAGATCGACGCGATCGTCAGCAGGGCGGACGATGCGGGCCTCCGGGACGAGGTGTCCGGCTTCGCGGCGGGAATCGAGTCGGTCGCGGGAGAACTCTACCAGCTCCGCAACCAGAGCCCGAAGGACAAGATCGCCTTCCCCATCAAGCTGAACGATCGCCTGACCGGACTGCGCAGCCACCTGGAGCGGGGCGACGGTACGCCGATCGACGCCTACCAGGCAGTCTTCAACGAGCTCTCCGCCGAACTCGAAGTGCACCTGCAGGCCCTCGACGATCTCCTCAGCGACGACCTGCCCCGCCTGAACCGACGGCTCACCGGCGCAGGGCTCCCGCGGATAGAGGTCGATCCCGCGGAGTGAGACCTACACGCGGGCGGCGATCACTCCGAGCAGGCGGTCGATGTCATTGCGGTTGTTGAACATCGCGACGGCGGCGCGGAGGAGTTCTCCTCCCTCCTGGTAGGTGAAGAGCACCCCTTCCTCGCGCAGTGCATCCCCGAGTTCGTCCGGGTCCATGCCGTGATGGAAGCTCACGATCGGTGACGGGTTCTCCGGTGGCGTGAAGAGTTTCATCCCCAGTTCCGCAGCGCCTTCGCGGAGATCGCCGGCGAGCGCGTGCGTGTGCTCGGCGATCCGCGCCAGACCCACCTCGTCGATGAAGCCGAGCGCGGCGTCCATGGCCGCGACGGGACCGAACGCCAGGCTCCCGTGCTCGAACTTCCGGGCGTCCGTCCTGAGCCGGTACTGGTGCTCCGGGAGCGTCTCGGCGACCTGCGCGTGGCCGAAGCGGTCGGGCTCCATCCAGTCGTGGTGCTCGCTGCGCGCGTACAGGATCGAGCACCCGAAGTCGGCGTGGAGCCACTTGTACCCGTTTCCGCACGCGAAGTCGACGCCCTCCTCGTGGAGGTTCGTCGGGAAGGTGCCGAACGCCTGGATCCCGTCGGCGAACAGGTACCCGCCCCGGGCGTGCGCGATCTCGGCCAGCGTGGGGAGGTCGTGACGGAACCCGTTGCGGTTCGAGACCCACGCCACGCTGACGAGCCGCGTGCGGTCGTCGGTGTACGCGTCGTAGTCCTCGGGGCGCGCGCGTCCTTCGCGTGAGGGGATGATGCGGAGTTCGACGCCCTCCCGCCGTTCGAGTTCGCGGTAGACGACGAAGGCCGTTACGAAGTGGAGTTCGTCGATGACGACGTTGTCGCCCGGCCGCCAGTCGATCGCGTTGGCCACGATGTTCTCGCCGTCGCTCGTGTTGAAGAGGAAGGCGATCTCGCTCTCGTCCGCTCCGAACAGAGACGCGAAACGGCTGCGCGCCCGGTCGACGGCGCGCCTGCGGCTCCCCGGATCCTTGTACGTCATCTTCTCGTCCGCGTAGGAGACGAGCGCTTCGCGCACGGGAAGCGGGAGCGGCCCCGTAGAGGCCGTGTTCAGGTAGGCGAACTCCTCCGTGACCGGAAACTGGCCTCGGATCCCCAGCGGATCGTCGTCGGCACGAGAGCCGACCGCCGGACCCACGCGGAGTCCGGCCTCAGCGGCCCGCGGGCCGGCCGCGGCCAGGGCGGGCGCGGCCGGGAGCGCGAGCCCCGCGGCCGCGGTCGTCTTGACGAAGTTGCGGCGGCTCCAACCGTTCATCCGACTTTCTCCTGCGTGCTCTGACCACCGGTTCATCTCAAACTCCGATGAAACGTACGCCGGAAACACGACCGCAGTACAGTCGCGCGCCCGGAAAACGTTCCCGCAGGAACGCGGCGCGCCCGCAACTCCTCGTTGTCCCGCGCCGGTTCTTCAGCGAACCAGCCCGTCGCCAGCGGTGGCTTCAAGATCGCTCCAGTCCTCATCGGTCGCGGCCATGGCGCGATACGTACGCTCCCAGGACTGCCTGCCCTCCCCAGCCCGGTGGAGCACGATGCCGTGGTCGGTTTCTTCAAGGCTCAGAGAATCGGTCCAGCCGTACTTGTTCAACAACCTCCGGGAGAGGAGGATCCCCCTGGAGCGGCCGATCCGCAGGAGTTCGACGGTCCTCCCGAGCCGCGTCTTGTCCATCTTCCAATCCTCCATGGCCAGTTGAGGCAATGGCCTAAAGCTACAACGGCGACTGGCAAGCCGTGGACCGGATGGGCGGGCCGGTCTAGAATCCGCGGACCGTCTCATCTCTCCATGAATCGAAACGGGAGCCGGACCATGTCGAAGCTGATCGTCGCCACCCTCGCGGCAGGTGTCCTCTGGAGCGCGGCGCCGGGTGACCACCCGGACAACCCGCCGGCCACCTACGTCTCCGCCGCCGACATCCTCGCCACGATCGCGAACGCGCCCGAGGGCCGGGTCAGCGACCAGCAGATCCGGCACATCGACGCGGGCGGACACAACGCCGGCGTCGGCGTCGTGCAGCGTCCGCCGACCACGTCGCTCGGGGCGATCCAGCACCACAATCAGACCGAGGTCTACTACGTCGTCTCCGGCCGCGGCACGCTCGTCACCGGCGGCGAACTCTCCGACGCGCGCGCCCTCGACCCCGAGGGCAACACCGTGCGCACGCTCACCGGACCCAGTTCCGTGGGCGGGATCACGGGCGGGGAAAGCCAGGAGATCGGCCCCGGCGACATGCTCATCATCCCGGCCGGTTCGCCGCACGGCTTCAGCGAGATCACCGAAACGATCACCTACATCGTCGTGCGCGTGGACCCCGACCAACTCGTCGAGCTAAAGTAGCCACCGTGCTGCGCTTCGCAGGGATCCGAAGCTTCCGAGGAGATACGGTATGAGCGACATCACCCGGCGTGACTTCATGGCCGTCTCCGGCCTCGCGGCGGGCGGCGCGGCAATGGCGGGCTGCGGCGCGGGAGACTCCGGCAGCCCCGGAAGCCGATCGCGCTCCGGCGCCGGCGCCGCGGCGGGCGGCCACGCGGACCTCGTAGTCCGCGACGCCACCGTCTACACGGTGGACGACGACCTGCCCGGCGCCGAGGCGTTCGCGGTCAAGAGCGGCCGCTTTCTCGCCGTGGGCTCGAGCGACGACATCTCGAACCTCGTCGGTCCCGGCACCGACATCATCGATGCCGCCGGCCACACCGTCGTCCCCGGCTTCATCGACGCGCACAACCATCCCTTCTACTCCGGTACGAAGCACCTCAAGCAGGTGACCCTCGACGTGCGCTCGATCGAGGCCATCAAGAGCGCGCTGGGCGAGCGGGCCCAGAACACGCCGCCGGGCCAGTGGGTGCAGGGTTTCCTCTACGACGACACGAAGCTCGAGGACGGACGTCCGCTGACGCGAGCCGACATCGACGACGCGGTCCCGGACCATCCCGTCTCCGTCACCCACCGGGGCGGCCACACCGGCGTCTACAACTCGAAGGCGTTCGAACTCGCCGGGATCACCGCGGACACGCCCGACCCGCCCGGCGGCAGGTACTACAGGGAGAACGGCGAACTCACGGGGCGCGTGGCGGAACACGCCAAGGACCCGCTCGAGAGCCTCATCCCCGCGGGCACGACGCGCGCGGAGCGGCAGGAGAGCATCCGCCTCATCGGCGAGCGCATGGCGGCGGCAGGCCTCACCTCCGTCCACGAGACCGGGGCCGGCAACGACCTCGTCAGCTACCAGGACGCGTACGCCGCGGGCGAACTCCACTTCCGCGCCTACGTCTTCCCCAACGCCGGCGACCCTTCCGGCCTCTTCGACGCCCTCAAGGCGGCGGGCATCCGCACCGGCTTCGGGGACGAGTGGGCCAAGGTGGGCGGGATCAAGTACGGGGCCGACGGTTCCGCCTCCGAGCGCACGATGGCCATGTCCACGCCGTACGTCGGGCGCCCCGACGACTACGGGATCCTCACGATGGACCAGGAGGAGATCCACGAGGCGGTGGACGACGCGGTGCGCCACGGGTGGCAGATCGGCATCCACGCCAACGGCGATCTCGCGATCGAGATGTGCCTCAACGCCTTCGAGCGCGCCCAGCGGGAGATGCCGCAGGCCGACCCCCGCTTCCGCCTCGAGCACTGCTCGCTCGTGAACGACGACCTGCTGCGCAGGATCCGGGACGTGGGCGCGATCCCCACCCCCTTCTACACCTACGTCCACTTTCACGGCAACAAATGGGGCGAGTACGGGCCGGAGAAGATGGAATGGATGTTCGCCCACCGGCGCTTCATCGACCACGGGATTCCGGTGGCGGGCGCCTCCGACTATCCGCCCGGGCCGTTCGAGGCGCTGATGGGCATCCAGAGCATGGTCACGCGCACGGACATGCAGGGGCGCGAGTGGGGCCCGAGCCAGAAGATCACCGTCGAAGAGGCGCTCCGCGTGTGCACGATCAACGGGGCCCACGCCGCGTTCGAGGAAGGGATCAAGGGATCGATCACCGCCGGCAAGCTGGCGGACTTCGTGATCCTCGCGGAGGACCCGCACACGGCCGATCCCTTCGCGATCAAGGAGATCGAGATTCTGCGCACCGTCGTCGGCGGCCGCGCCACATACGAGGCCTGAGGCGGCGCGCGCGTTTCGGCGCGCGCGATCCCTGTGACGAGACTCTGCCGGGAAACTCTGTGAGGAGACGACGATGAGCGAAGTCAATCGCCGGGAGTTCATGGCCCTTTCCGGGCTCGCGGCCGGAGGCGCGGCGCTGGCGGGCTGCGCGACGCAGGGCGGAGGCGGCCGAGGGGCCGCGGGAGACGCCGGAGGGCACGCGGACCAGGTCGTGACGAACGCGACCGTCTACACGGTGGACGACGCGAACCCGGAGGCCGAGGCGTTCGCCGTGAAGAGCGGCCGCTTCCTCGCCGTCGGATCGAACGACGACATCGCGAACCTCGCCGGCCCCGGCACCGAGCGCATCGACGCGGGCGGCGGGACCGTCGTCCCCGGCTTCATCGACGCGCACAACCATCCCTCCTCCGCCGGCATGCGCCACCTCACGCAAGTGGACATGAACATCCGCACGATCGAGGGCATGAAGTCCGCGCTCCGCGAGCGCGCGCAGAACACGCCTGCGGGCGAGTGGGTCGTCGGCTTCCTTTACGACGACACCAAGATCGAGGAGGGGCGCCCGCTCAACCGCCTCGACATCGACGAGGCCGTCCCCGACCACCCGGTCCAGGTCACGCACCGCGGCGGGCACACGAGCGTCTACAACTCGAGGGCGTTCGAACTGGCCGGGATCACCGTGGACACGCCCGACCCGCCCGGCGGGCACTTCTACCGCGAGAACGGCGAACTGACGGGCAAGGTGGCGTCACTCGCGCGCCGCCCGCTGCAGCGCCTCGTCCCCGGCGGCAGCACGCGGGAAGACCGCCAGGCCGGCGTCGCCCTCATCGGACAACTGATGTCCGCGGCCGGCATTACCTCCGTGCACGAGACGGGCGGCAGCAGCCAGGGCCTGACCGCGCTGCAGGACGCCTACGACGCGGGGGACCTCCGCTTCCGCATGTACTACTTCCCCTCCGGGGGCGGCGGCCTGTTCGCGGCGCTCAAGCAGGCGGGGATCCGTACCGGCTTCGGCGACGAGAACCTGCGCATCGGGGCCGTCAAGTACAGCGCGGACGGCTCCGCCTCGGAGCGCACGATGGCGATGCGCACCCCGTACGTCGGGCGCCCGGACGACTACGGCATCAGCACCATGAGTCAGGAGGATATCCACGAGGCGGTGGACGATGCCGTCCGCGCCGGCTTCCAGATCGGGATCCACGCCAACGGCGACAAGACGATCGACATGTGTCTCAACGCCTACGAGCGAGTCCAGCGCGAGATGCCGCAGGCCGACCCCCGCTTCCGGCTCGAGCACTGCTCGCTGGTGGACGACGAACTCCTGCAGAGGATCAAGGACATCGGCGCGATCCCCACGCCCTTCTACACCTACATCCACTTTCATGGGAACAAGTGGGGCGAGTACGGACCCGAGAAGATGGAATGGATGTTCGCCCACCGGCGTTTCCTCGACTACGACATCCCGGTGGCGGGCGCGTCCGACTACCCGCCGGGGCCGTTCGAGGCGCTGATGGCGATCCAGAGCATGGTCACGCGCACGGACATGCAGGGACGCGAATGGGGGCCGAGCCAGAAGATCTCCGTCCCCGAGGCGCTCCGCATCTGCACGATCAACGGGGCTCACGCCTCCTTCGAGGAGCACATCAAGGGCTCGATCACCGCGGGGAAGCTCGCGGACTACGTGATCCTCGGCGACGATCCCCACACGGCCGACCCACACGCGATCAAGGAGATCGAAGTCGTCCGCACCGTCGTCGGCGGCCGCACCACGCATTTGGCCTGAGCCTGCGCACCGCCAGAGGGAGGCGGTCCCGAGTCCCGTCGTTCTCGGGGGATGTGCATCGTGGATCAGAGTTACTTATTTTCGGTATAATCAGAAACGTAAGCGAGGTCCGCGGAGGAGTACGGGATGAATCTGTCCAGGATCACAGCGCGGGGTCAGACAACGATTCCCAAGAAGATCCGCGATGAGGCTGGCTTGATCGAGGGTGATATACTCGCCTTCGAGATCGCGGGTGAACACCTGGTCGTTCGCAAGGTGACGCCGGGTCCCGATGGCTACCTGCGCGGTCTCTCGGAAACCATGACCGAATGGACCTCACCCGAAGACGAGGAAGCATGGCGTGACCTGTGAGTCGCTCGATGTGGTCGTAGTCCCCTTCCCGTTCACGGACAAGGACGCATCCCGGCGACGGCCCGCACTCGTCGTTTCCTCGGCGAGCTTCCACACCCGGCATCGGCAATCGATTCTGGCGATGATCACGTCGACGCATGCGGAGTGGGCCAGCGATGTATCGATACGGCGTTGGCGCGAAGCCGGTCTCCGGGTTCCATGCAAGGTTCGCCTCAAGCTCTTCACGCTCGATGAACACCTGATTCTCCGCAGGATCGGCAGACTGTCCGAGGAAGACGGCGTCGCCGTGAGAGAAGCCCTGCGTCAAGCGCTGGTGGAGTGAAGCCGCGGGGGACGCCGGCGCATAGCCCCATGGGGTCTCGCGTGATACCGTTCGATCGGCGACCGTCTCAGGCCGCCGGGAACGTCCAAAACCAGCCAACCTGAAGCATCGGAGTCGTCATGAGTGACGTCCTTATCGTCGAGAAACTCGACGGACATATCGCCAAGCTCACGGTCAACCGGCCGGAGAAGCTCAACGCGCTTAACGGCGCCGTCCGCTGCGCCATCTTCGGCGCGCTCGACCGCCTCGCGGGCGACGACGATGTCCGCGTCGTCGTCATCACCGGGGCCGGCGACCGCTCCTTCATCGCGGGCGCCGACATCTCGGAGTTCAAGGACGCGCGTCCGGTCGAGCAGTACCGCAGCATGACGCGCGGCGACATGTACAGCGCGATCGAGTCCTTCCCCAAGCCCGTCATCGCGATGATCAACGGCTTCTGCCTCGGCGGCGGCTGCGAACTCGCCATGTCGTGCGACATGCGCGTGGCCTCGACCTCGGCCCGGCTCGGCCAGCCGGAGATCAACCTCGGACTCATCCCCGGCGCCGGCGGCACGCAGCGGCTCCCGCGTCTGGTGGGTGAGGGCTGGGCGATGCGGCTTGTGATGAGCGGCGAGCTGATCTCGGGCGAGAAGGCGGAGCAGATCGGGCTCGTGGAAGCCGCGGTCGCCCCGGAGGCACTGGACGAGCATGTGATGGAACTCGCGTCGAACATCGCGAGCCGCAGCCCCGTCGCGCTTCAGGCCGCCAAGGAGTCGATCCTCGCCGCGCGGCGGATGCCGCTGGATGAGGGGCTCAAGTTCGAGCGCAGCTGGTTCTCGCTCCTCTTCTCGACCGACGACATGGCGGAGGGCGTGGGCGCCTTCCTGGAGAAGCGGAAGCCCGAGTTCAGAGGCTCCTGAGGGGGCTCCTAAGGGGGCTGCCGAGGGGGTCCGACAAAAGTCTGAGGACGCCGGGGCCGCCCGGCGCGGCTGCAGCCGGTGGCGGTGCGGCTGCGAGCGCGCGGCGGGCTATGCTCCCGGCGTCCCCGGTGTCACGACGCTGACGAAGCGGCGGCCTCGCCGGCGGTGGAATTCGACCTCTCCGTCGGCGAGCGCGAACAGCGTGTCGTCCTTCCCCCGGCCGACGTTGCGACCCGGGTGAAAGGGCGTTCCCCGCTGCCGAACGAGGATATGGCCCGCCGTGACCCGCTCGCCCCCGTATCTCTTGACGCCGAGGTACTGCGCGTTCGAGTCGCGTCCGTTGCGGCTGGAGCCGACACCTTTCTTATGCGCCATCAGTCGCCTTCCTTCGCCGCAATGGCCCTGTCCACATCGCCCTTGAGGATGCGGCCGTCCTTGCCCGTTCCCTCGATCGCGCCCAGGTCGAGTCCGTGCTCTTCCGCCAGCTCCCGTGCCATCGGAGTGATGTCCACCGGCGACGACTCGGCGGCGGGGGCGGCTTCGGCTTCCGGAGCGGCTTCGGGCGCGGGCGCCGCTCCGGCCTTTGGAGCCGCTTCAGCCTTCGGAGCCGCGGCCGCCGGCTTCGCCGCCGCTTCCCGCGGCTCGTCGGGCAGATCGATGCCGACGATGCGGATCTCCGTGTAACCCTGGCGGTGGCCCTGCTTCCGCCGGTAGCCCTTCCGCCGCTTCATCTTGTAGACGATGATCTTGTCGCCGCGCCCGTGGCTCACGACTTCCGCCGCGACCGAGGCCCCCGCCACGCACGGGGCTCCCACATGGACGTCCCCGTCCTGCTCGGCGAGCAGCACGTCATCGAACTTGACCGTATCCCCGGGCTCCGCCTCGAGGGAGGGGATGCGGAGCACGGCGTCCTCCACCGCGCGGAACTGCTTCCCCTGGGCTTTGAAAATCGCGTACATATCGTCAGATCACCACTGGAATTCCACGAATTGCGAGCCGCTGAGATTACCGGAGCCAAGCCGATGTGTCAAACAAAACGGCGTGGATTCGACGCGTCGCCGGGGCCCGCCGGGGCTAGCTCGAAATGTACTTCTTCGTCACGTCGGAGTCGGCCGGGTGGGCGAGGAGCCGGAACTCGTCGAGACCGAGCAGCGGATTGTCGCGCAGTTCGATCGCGATCTTGCCGCTGTCCCTCATTCGGCCCAGGAATTCCCGCTCGCGCTCCAGCAGGTGGAGGGCGATCACCGGATGCGTGAGGATCGTGATCCCGCTCTCCCGGCCGGCCGCGGCGACCCGGTCCAGCGCCCGTTCCAGGCGGCGCACCACCGTCTCGGAAGCCAGGATTCTCCCCGCGCCCTCGCAGTACGGACACGGTTCCATCATCCGCTGGTGCAGGCTGGGGCTCACGCGCTGCCGGCTGAGTTGCAGCAGGCCAAGCTCGGAGATGCCGAACACCTTCGAGCGCGCGCGGTCATGTCCCAGAAGGGTCTTCATCTGCTGCACGACCCTGTTGCGCGACTCCTCCTCGTTCATGTCGATGAAGTCGATGACGATGATCCCGCCCACGTCGCGCAGACGCAGTTGGCGGGCGATCTCTCCCGCCGCCTCGAGGTTCGTCTTGAGGATGGTCTTCGCCGGGTCGCGCCGACCGGTGTAGCGCCCCGTGTTCACGTCGATCGAGACGAGGGCCTCGGTCTGCTCGATCACGACATGGCCGCCGGATTTCAGGTGGACGGTGCGGCGGAACGCGCGGCGGATCTCCTCCTCGATCCCGAACTCGTCGAAGATGGGCGCCGCGCCCTCGTACCGGCTCACGCGCTCGAGCAGATCCGGGTCCACCTGTCCCAGGTAGGAGCGGATCTCGTGGTACAGGTCTGCCGAATCCACCGTGAGCTCATCGATCCGGTCGCTGAACAGGTCGCGGATGATGCCGGACGTCAGGCGCGCGTCCTGGTACACGAGGGCCGGCGCCTTCATCCCCTTCTGCCGGCGGCGCACCTTCTGCCACGTCTTGCGCAGCGACTTGAGTTCCCGCTCGCAGGTCTCCTTCGTCAACTCTTCGCCGACCGTCCGGACGATGACGCCGCCGTCGTCGCCGAGGATGTCCCGCACCATGCTTCTCAGGCGGGCGCGCGTCTCCCGGTCGCCGATCTTGCGGCTGACGCCGATGTTGGACGAGTCCGGGATATACACGAGGAAGCGGCCCGGGAGCGAGACCTGCGTCGTGACGCGGGGCCCCTTCGTGCCGATGGGCTCCTTCACGACCTGGACGAGGAGCGTCTGGTCCTTGCGGATCGCTTCCTCGATGCGGGGAGCGTTCTCGCCGCGCGCCCGTCGACGCCCCCCGTTTCGTTCCCGTCCCCCGTTGCCCTCATCATCGGGATCTTCGTCGGGCTGCAGGTCGGAGGCGTGCAGGAAGCCGGCCTTCTCGGCGCCGATGTCGACGAAGGCGGCTTGAAGTCCGGGCACGATCGCCTCGACCACGCCGAGATAGATATCGCCGACGATGCGGCGCTCGTCGGGCCGCTCGTACATCAGTTCGACGAGCTTGCGGTCTTCTACGATCGCGACCCGTTTCTCGCGGGTCGTGGCGTTTACGACGATCTCGCGGCGCACGTTACGTCAGCACGCGCGCGGGTTCGCCGCGCCCGATTGTGCTACCAGAGGGCTGGCATCCTGTAAGACTCGATTCTTCGCTGCGAACCGCCGGCCACTGCCCGGGGGTCCGTGTATCTCTTCTTACTGCCCGGTTTCCGCTAACAGATCGTGTCCAGATCGTGACGCACGGCTGAAGCTTCTCCCCCCAAACTAATCGAGGGAGCCCGCTTCGCGCAGCATCTCCCGCGAAATCACGATCTTCAGGATCTCGCTCGTCCCCTCGCCGATCTCCGTGATCTTGGCGTCGCGCATCATCCGTTCGACGGGATACTCGCGCGAATAGCCGTACCCGCCGTGCAGCTGCACCGCCATCGTCGTCACGTCCATCGCCGTCTCCGAGGCGAAGAGCTTGGCCATGGCGGCCTCCTTCTTGTGCCTCGCCCCCGCCATCCGGAGGCGCGCGGCCTGGTGCATCATGAGCCGCGCCGCGTGAATGCGCGTCTGCGCCTCGGCAAGCATGAAGCGGACGCCCTGGAAGTCGTGGATCTTCTTCTTGAACTGCTTCCGCTCGCCGGTGTAGCGGACGGTCTGGTCGAGGGCGCCCTGCGCAATCCCGATCGCGTGGGCGGCGATCCCGACCCGTCCGCCGTCGAGGGTGTCGAGGAAGATGGGGAAGCCCCGGTCCACCTCGCCGAGCACGTTCTCCTCCGGCACTTCCACATCCTCCAGCGTGAGTTCGCGCGTGTCGGACGCGTTCCAGCCCAGCTTGCGCAGCTTCTGCCCGGCGCTGAACCCCGGCATCGGATCGAGGTCCGCCGAATGGCCGAACCCCACGCGCGCGGCATCTTCGAGATCGCACGTCTCCTTGGTGAGGATAAACGCCGTGATGCCGCGCGAGCCCTTGTCGGGCGACGTGAGGGCGCCGACGACGAACACTTCGCCCACGCCGCCGTGCGTGATCCACGTCTTGCTCCCGTTGATGACCCAGCGGTCGCCGACCTTCCGGGCCATCGTCCGCATGCCCCCCGCGTCGGAACCCGACCCCGGCTCCGTGAGCCCGAATCCGCCCAGCACGCGGCCGCTCGCGAGGGGTCGGAGGAAGCGTTCCTTCTGCGCCTCCGTGCCCCAGCGCCCGATCGGAGTCGCGGCCAGACTCGTGTGCGCCCCGACCATGATTGAATGACTGGCGTCCACGCGGGCGAGTTCCTCCACGGCGATCGACGCCGCGAGAAGATCCATGCCGGCGCCGCCCAGTCCCTCCTCGAAGGGGATTCCGAACAGCCCCAGTTCCGACATGAGGGCGCCGGTGTCCCACGGAAAATCCTCCGACTCATCGTAGCGGGCGGCGACGGGAGCGATCTCCGCCTCGGCGAACTCCCGCACCATGTCGCGGATCATCTCATGGTGGTCTTCCAGGTAGAAACTCGGGTCTCCCATTGACTCCTCGGTTCGGGCGTGCGGTCGGCGCCGCGAGCGGCCTGTCTCGCATGCGCGACAGGTATGCGCGACAAGTACGCGCGACAAGGTCGTGTGCGTGGCCCGGCGGCGGGCGGGCTGTGACTTCGGGACGCCGCGCGCCTAACGTACCGGAGGCGGGCCTCCCGCCCAAACGTCGAGTGACCCCGGACGCGTCACGATCGGGCCCCGGCAGGCGTTGACCCTATGGATGGCAAGGGTGCAAGCCCGCGGCGCTCTTCGCGTACCGGCAACGGTGTGGAAGGGAGTACCGTGGACTTCGAGGCGGCATACAACAGCCACTGGACCCCACTCCTTCGGTATGTCAACCGGATGGTGGGTGACGCCGACCTTGCGGACGACGTCGTACAAGAGGCGTTCATTCGGCTGTTGGAGCAGCCTCTTCCGGACGAGGAGGTACGGCGCTGGCTGTTTACGGTGGCGACGAACCTGGTGCGGGACGACGCTCGCATGAGCGCGCGACGGCGGCGGTTGCTGTCGCAGCGCTACCGACAGGCGGATCTCGCGCACGATCCGGTGGAGTTGCCGGACCAATCGGTCTTGCGGGCTGAACGGGTCGCGGCGGTGCGCGCCGCGCTGGCGGAGATGCCTGAACGCGACCGTCGGTTGCTGTTGATGAGAGAGGAAGGATTCCGGTACGCCGAGATCGCCGAGGCGATCGAAGTCGCGCCGGGGTCGGTGGGAACGCTGCTCGCGCGGGCGCTGCGCCGGTTCACGGAGGCGCTGGATCCGCGGACTGTGGAGGACGAGACCGGTCGGGGCCGGTGAGGGGGGGACGATGGGTGACCGGTCGGGATGCGACTGGAAATCTGCGTTGAAAATAGTGAGGATTGAGTATGTCTACGCGTGAACAGCTACATGTCGGCGACGGAGCGCTGCTCGCTCTGCTCGACGGTGAGCTGACCACAGCAGAACGGAGACCCGTCGAGGCGCACCTGGCGTCGTGCCCGGAGTGCGCGGCGCGCAGCGACGAAATGCGCTTTGCGACGCGGCGTGCCACCGCGGCGCTCGACCTGCTCGCGGTGCCGGAATCGCGGATCGAGATGCCGGCGGCGCTGCGGGAGGCCGCGCGCAGGGCGCCGATGCCTCTCGCGAACGCAAGGGCGCGACGCTGGGCCAGGCTGAGCCGGCGCTCGGTCGCGGTGGCCGCGGGGGTCACGCTTCTCGTCGCCGCGGGCGCCTACGCGGTGCCGGGATCGCCGGTAAAGGGCTGGGTCGACGACGGCCTCGATGCGGTTGCGGCCTGGATCGCGGACGACTCCCAGGTCGCCGGGGACGCCGGACCTTCCCGCGTGTCGGTGGCCCCCCGCGAGGGCGCCGTGCGCATCATGGTCGTCGGCGGGCACGAAGGCACGCGGTTGACGGTCGAACTGTCCGACGGGGAGACGGCCACCGTGGCGGCCCGTGACGCGAGCTTCCATGTGGAGCCGGGCGTCATCGAAGTCGCGGGAGCGGCGGATGAGATCCGCGTAACCTTGCCGCGGGACGCCGCGATCGGTTCTGTAGTCATCGATGAGCGTGAAGTCGTCCGCCTCGAGGGTGGCGAGTTGCGGCGCACGGATTCGGCGGCTGCGAGTCCCGTGGAGATCTTTCTCGGCACCGACGGGTAGCAGCGCAGGTAGCGCCCGCCCGCAGGAGCGGACGACGGCGACCTGACGATCTGAGCGAGCCTCGAGGGGTGGATCCGGGATGACGAAGCCCATGTACCGAAGGTCGGGGCCCGTCTCCCATCGGTGGCGATTCGTCCTGCTGCTCGGCGCGGCTTCGACCGGTTTCGTCACCCCGCCGGTGCTCGCTCAGGATCCCCCGCCCCCCCCTCCCTCGGAAGACGTGCCGGCCGTCGGGGCCGTCTTCGGCCGTGTGCTGCGCGCCGAGACCCAGACGCCGATCGCGGCCGCTTCGGTGGAAATCCGCTTTCCCGCGTTTTCCTGGTTCCTGATTACGGACGACGACGGCTTTTACCGGGCGGACGGGCTTCCGCCCGGACCCATCCTTCTCGTCGCGCGGGCGCTGGATCGCGACCCGCTCGCGACCAGCGTCGTAGTCCCCGCGGGCGACGGCGTCCCGCTCGATCTGGCCCTGGAGCGGCGGCCCGTCGCGATGCCGAGCCTGTTCGCACACATCGTCGCACGGCGGCTGCCCGCTCCCGGCCTCACCCGCGCCGGGTTCCGCGATGAGGGAGAAACGGAACTCCGCGCGCTGGATTCGTCCCCCGGCGTGGCGGAGGCGGGTCTGACGCTGGACGAGCCGGGCATCGATCCCGCGGACCCGACGAGCGTGCTCTACGTGCGGGGCGCCGCGTCGGACCTCAAGCTCGTGCTGCTCGACGGCGCGCCGGTCTACGCGCCGTTCCACCTCAGCGGCCTCCTGGACGCGTTTCCGGACGGCGTGCTGGACGAGGCATCCCTCTACATCGGCGGGACGCCGGCCCGCTACGACGGGGGACTCTCCTACGTCCTCGACCTCAAGATCCGGGAGGGAGACGCGGAGAACTTCCGCGTCGCCGGCGCGGCCGACCTCCTGGGCGGCACGCTGCGGGCGGAGGGCCCGGTCGGACCGGCGGGGCGCGTGCTCCTCAGCGGCCGGGCGCTTCACGGACTCGGCTATCCCATCATCACGAACGAGCCGGCAATGCCGTACGGGTACGGCGACCTCCTGGGCCGGCTCGACTATCGTCTGGGGCCCGGAAAGTTCGCGGCCACGGGGTTCTGGAACCGCGAGTCCGTGCTGCTCGACATCGGACGGCTCGAGGACACCGGGGCGGTGGAGTCGGCCTACTGGGGCAACCTCGCAGGGTCCGCGAGCTACCGCCTCCCGCTGGCCGACGGCACGTTCACGCTGAGAGGCGCTCACGGACGGTTCGGCACGGGTCTGCCCTTGCCGCGCGACAAGGAACTGGACTTCGAGGTCTCCTTCGCGGACGTCATCGCCCGAACCGTTCGCACGCGCACCGAGGCGCTGTTCGAGTCGGGAGGCCGCGAAATTCGCTGGGCCGCGGGCGGCGGCTTCGACTCCTACGAGACCGTGGTGGACCGGCGGACGGTCCTCGGCGGCAGAACGGCGCACGACGTGTCCCACGCCGTGCGGCGCGCCGACGTGGTGGCCGGGTGGGGCGAGGCCATCTGGGAGCTGGCCCCGGAAGTCGAAGTGAGGGGAGGGGTCCGGGCCAGCTATTTCGCGCCCTCCCGCCGCGCGAAGTTCGCGCCGCGGGGCACCGTCACCTGGCACATCACGGACGCGGCGGACATCCGCCTCTCCGCCGGGAGGTTCTTTCAGGTGGTGCGCGGACCCGAATCCATCCTCTCCGGAGACCTCACCGGACCCACCATCGGCGAGATCCTGCCCACGCTGGATCCCGGCCAGCTCCCGCCGTCGACGCCCGGGTCCAGTATCGCCGGAGCCTCCCATTTCGTACTCGGATTCGAGGACTCGCTCGAGAACGGCGTCGATGTCGGTATCGAGGCCTACGCGAAGTCCTTCGACGATCTCCCCGACGCCAATCAACTCTACTCCTGGGGCGGGGACTTGTGGTTGCAGGCAAAGGAGGGCCCGGTCCGGGGCTGGATCGGCTACTCGATCGCGTTCGTGTGGACGAACGATCCGGATGAAGAGACGCCGGTCGTGGGCCGGCAACTCCTGAGCGGCGGACTCTCCTCGGACGTCCGCGAGTTCGACTTCGGCATCCGGCTCGCGTACGGAGCCGGTCTGTCCTTCGCGTCCGTGACCGCGGGACCCGGGGAGACGGACGCCCCGAGCGGTGACGATCCCCTGCCGGTGCTTTCGGGGGCGCCGGAGGACTCGTACCTCCGGCTCGACGCGGAGATCTCGCGACGCTGGGTCGCGAGCATCGGCCGCTCGTCCGTCGTGATCGCCCCTTATGTGCGAGTGCTCAACGCGCTGGATCGCCGGGACGCGCTCTTCTATCAGACCACGTCCGACCAGCCCCTCACGCGCCCCGCTCCGCTCGCTTCCCTCCCCGTGATCGCCATCTTCGGCGTGTCGTGGTCGTTCTGACGCTCCGTTCAGCGGGGTGCGCGGACGCGGTCCGGGCGCCGTCGCAGTTGTCACAGCCGTCGCAGACCGGAGCGCGTTCGCCGAAGTAGGCGGCGATCGCCGCCCGGCGGCAGGCGGCGGTCTCGATGTAGGCCCCCATCGCGGCGCGCCGTTCGGCGTCGACGGCGGCCCGGTCGGAGCCGGGCGGCGGGCGGCCCGGCCGGGGGCGCTCGCGCCGGCCGAACGGAAGGGCGCGGCGGCGATTCTCGCGGATCGCGACCATCGCGCAGCGCGCCGGTTCGCCGTCGCGGCCGGCGCGACCCGCTTCCTGGACGTACTCCTCCAGCGACCCCGGGGCGCCGAGATGCGCGACGAGACGCACATGCGGGTGGTCGATCCCCATGCCGAACGCGGTCGTGGCGCAGACCACGCGAATGCTCCCGTCCAGGAAGGCCCGCTGCGTCGCCTGGCGTCGCTCGATCGGCAGACGCGCATGGTAGGGCGCGCTGGGCACCCCCGTCCTCGAGAGCGCGATCGCAAGCTGCGCGCTCAGGCCGCGCGTGCGCGCATAGACGACCGCCGACGCCCCCCGGCACGCCGCCACCTCGCGCCGCACGCGCCGATAGGCTTCGCGCGCATCGGGGGCCATCTCAACGGAGTAGCGGAGGTTCGGGCGGTTCGAGGGCACGAAGATGCGGATCGCTCCTTCCATCCCCAGGAACCGCTCGATCTCGCGCCGCGTCCGCCGCGTCGCGGTGGTGGTGAGAGCCGTCAGCGGCGGGTTCCCCATCCGCCGCCTCGCGCGCCCGATCCGCAGGTACGACGGGCGGAAGTCGTGCCCCCACTGGGAAACGCAGTGCGCCTCATCGACGGCGATGCCCCCCACCCCGACTTCGCGCAGGCGATCGCAGACCGCGCGGTTCTCCAGGCGTTCGGGCGCCAGGTACAGGAGGTCGAGTTCGCCGCGACGGGCGCGCTCGAGCGCCGCGTTCACCTCCTCCCGCGGGGTGGCGCTCGTCCAGCCGAGCACCCGCATGCCCCGGCGCGCGGCGCCGGCGACCTGATCCTCGATGAGCGAGATGAGCGGCGAGATGACGAGCGTCGTCCGCCGACGCAGCAGCGCCGGGATCTGGAAGCACACGGACTTGCCGAAGCCGGTCGGAAGCACCGCGAGCGTGTCCCGGCCGCTGAGGACGGCTTCCACCACGCGCGACTGCGCGGGACGGAAGTCGTCGTAGCCGAACCGGTCTTTCAGGAGGTCACGCGCGTCCTGGAGGGTGCCCGCGGCGCGACGCGCGCGGGTGCTTTCGTCGGTATTCACACCCTTCGATGCGCGGTCCGATCAACGGGAGATCAACGGGAGATCAACGGTCAGTCGGCGCGAGCGCCGCCGGCCGCACCCGCGGGGCGGGGGGCCGGCGGGGGCCGGGTCAGGCTTTCGTTCGTCCCAGGCGGAGAACGACGGCGGCCACGAGGAGGCCGCAGCCCGCGCCGGCCACGAAGTCCTGCTCCGTGAGCGCGCCGATGAACCAGGTGGCGCCCCCGGCCAGGCCGAGTCCGATCTGCAGCCGCAGCCACCAATCGCGGTTCACTCGTCGATCGGGCGGGCGACCGGCGTCTCGTCGCCCGCTTCTCCCCAGCCCAGCGTCGCGCCGGCGATCGCCCCCCACAGCACGTGGACCGCAAGGATGGAGAAGACGGCGAACACGCCCCGCCCCGCGTAGAGCGCGAGCGCAGACACCAGAGGGAGTTCCCCCCTCGCAAAGTCGAGCGCGGGCTCGCCGACGGCGAGTCGGATGACGACGTAGAGGGTGGGCGCCAGGGCGAACAGCGCGCCGCGAGAGGCCGGCGACCCGGACAGGCGGGTGTAGAGCACCCCGAGCATGAGGCCCCAGACCGCGCCGCTTCCGAGGTGCGACAGGAACTCCGCCCCGGTCCACCCCGAGGTCAGTCCCATGCTCAGCGCTCCGATGGAGCCGAACGTCGCCACCACCGAGCGCGCCGCGGCGGAGACCGCGGCGCCGAGCAATCCGCCGAGCAGCCCGAGGCCGAGGCGCGCGCTCAGGTCGAGCGGGCCCTCGATTTCGGCTTCGTGCGCGGCTTCGTGCGCGCCGCTCCCGAGAAGGACGCCCGCCGCGGCGAGCGCCGCGATCAGCAGGAGGACGGCGAGCGTGAGCGGCGCCCCGTCCGTCGTGAGGAGGACGATGCCCGACGCGCCGGCGGCGAGCGCCCCGACCCGCCACAGGAAGGCCGACCCCGCCGCCGAAGCCACGCGCCGCTCGCTCATGCCGTCTCCTCTGTCTCCCGGTTCTCCCGGGTTCCGCCGCGGTTGAGGAACCGGTCGATCCCCGCCCGGCAGTCGTCCGTCATGCGGGCGAGGGCGTTCACGCGGGCTCCGGTCGCGACCGCGGCCTCGAAGCTCTGCCCCTCCGTGCCGTATAGCAGCTTCTTCGTGAGCGCGAGCGCGGAGGCGCTGCGCCCGGCGAGTTCGGCCAGGAAGCGCGAGCTTTCCGCCTCGAACTCCGCGTCCGCGTAGATCCGGTTCACGAGGCCCAGCCGCGACGCCTCCGCGGCATCGATCGTGTCCCCGAGCGACATCAACTCGAAGGCCCGCTTCTCTCCCAGGTTCCGGCGCAGGATCGCCGTCACCATGGCGGGCACGAAGCCGAGCCGCACCTCCGGGTAGCCGAAGCGGGCGCTCTCCGCCGCGAGCACGAGGTCGCACGCCGTCGCGAGGCCGCACCCGCCGGCCAGCGCGCGGCCGTGCACGATCGCGACGACCGGCTTCGAGAGCTTCCTCAGGAGCGTGAAGAGTTCGCCCAGCGCTTCCGCCTCCCGCAGGCTAGCCATGACCCCTTCCTCGACCGAAGCCTGCACTTCCGCCAGGTCGGCGCCCGCACAGAAGTCCGGGCCGCGTCCACCGATCCCGATCGCGCGCACCCGGGCGTCCGCCTCGGCGAGCGCGAGCGCCCCCTTCATTTCCGCGACGAGCGCCCCGCTCAGCGCATTGCGGCGGTCCGCGCGGTCGAGACGGATCCGGTTCACGCCGGTCCGTTCGTCGATCTCGATCTCGAGGTATTCGAACATGGTCGCCTCGGAGTCCCCGAACCGTGGCTCAGTCCGCCGGCCGGTTCAGGAGATGGTCCGGCACGTCGATCTCCATCCTCAGAAGGGCGGTGGCGAACGTCTTCCCCTGGGCATCGAGCATGAGCGATACGGTCCCGCCCCCTCCCAGCGCGCGGTGGAGGAGGAAGTTGAGCGCCCGCAGGTTGGGAAGCTCGAAACGCTCGACTTCGCCCTCGCAGATGCCCTTGAAGTGATACTTCACACGTTCGGCCGTAACTTCCTTCACCAAAAACGGATAAATGGAAGGTTGAAAAGCGATAAGACCCACGTTCGCCGTGTCTCCCTTGTCTCCCGAACGGGCAAACGCGATCTCTCTCAGGCGCACTCTCACGGTTCCAGCCTCACAGTTCCAGCCTCACAGTTCCATCGTCTCCACTTTCACGTTGGATTCCACGATCCCGCGGTCGATGAGCGCGGGCCAGTAGGCGACGACCTCCTGCACCCGGGGACGGCCGCCCGCGAAGCCCGTGACGGTGGGCGGACCCGCGAGGATGAGGGGCGCGATCTCCCGGCTGAAGCGTGACACGGCGTGGCGGTCCGGACTGCGGACGCCGACCCGCAGCGTGACCTCGGGCAGGTCGTCGGAGGGGGCGCCGGCCAGCGGCCCGTGACACGCGCCGGCGCCGACGAGTTCCGTTCGGATCTCGTCGAACTCGAGCCCCAGGTGCCGCAGGCGACCCCGGAGGATCTCGTCCGCGCGCCGCGCCTTGTCCACCGCGTCGGGCCAGGCGTAGGTAAGGTCGCCCACGGCCTTGAAGCCATCGTGGTAGGCGATGGAAACCTTGAGTTTGTCCGTGCGCGCCCGGCCGGCCACGCCCTCGACCCGGACCCTGTCCTTCCCCAGGTCGCGGAGACGGATGGTCGAGAAGTCCGCGATCACGTCGGGCGTGATGTATTCCCGCGGGTCGCCGAGTTCGTACACGACCTGCTCCGCGACGGTGGCCCAGGTCACCCGCCCGCCGAGGTCCGGGTGCTTCGTCACCACGAAGGTCCCGTCCGCTTCCGCTTCGATGATGGGATAGCCGGGAAGCGTGAGGTCGATCTCCCGCCAGTCGACGAGCGAGTTCCCGCCGGAGGCCTGGCATCCGCATTCGTTGATGTGTCCGGCGACGACCCCGTGCGCGAGCCGGTCCCAGTCGTCGGCCGGCCAGGAGAACTCGTGCATGAGCGGCGCGTAGGTGAGCGCGGTATCCGTCGAGCGCCCGGCCACGACGATGTCCGCCTCCTGCCGCAACGCCTCGATGATCGGTTCGGCGCCGAGGTACGCGTTCGCGGCGGCCACCCGGTCGCGGACGGCGGAGAGCGGCTCGCCCGTCTCCATGTGGCGGAGTTCGTGTCCCGCGGCGAGGAGGTCGTCGAGCGAGTCCATCAGGTCGTCGCCCGTGATCACCGCCACCCGGGGCCGGCGCGGCAGCGACGCGTCCGCGAACGCGAATCCGAGTTCGGCCCGGCACCCCTCCGGGTTCACCCCGCCCGCGTTCGAGACCACGCGGATCTCCTTCTCGAGGAGGTCGGGGATGAGATCGTCCATCAGGGGCACGAAGTCGCGCGCGTAGCCGGCGGCCGGATCCCGGTCCCGCTGCTTCTGCATGATCGACATCGTGATCTCGGCCAGGTAGTCGAGCATCAGGTAGTCGATCGCGCCGCGCCGCACCTGCAGCTTGGGCGCCTCCTGCCAGTCTCCCCAGAACCCCTGCCCGGAGGCGACGCGCACCCGGCGGTCGCCATGGAGCCCGGCGCGGGCCGGGAGCGGCCGCTCCTCGAGTCCCACCGCGGCGGATGCGTCTTCGAGCGCGAGGGCTTCCGTCGCCCCAGGTCGTTCGTTCACAGGCTGTCCGGGAGGGTGAAGGGTCCGAGATGGGGGCCCGGGTTGCCGAGGGAACAGCGCAGTGCGAGCGAGAGAACCGCCCGCGTGTCCTCCGGCGTCAGGATCGCGTCCACGAACCCGCGCGCCGCCGCGTATTTCGCATCGAGTTGCTCCTCGTAATTCTTCCGCGTCCGTTCGACCGCGGCGGCCGTTTCCTCATCCAGGTCTCCCCCCGCCGCCTCCTCGAGCTTGCGTCCGAACGCGGCCTGGACGGCGGCCTCCCCCTCCATCACCGCCATCCGCCCCGTCGGCCACGTGAAGATGAAGTCGGGATCGAACCCCTGCGCCGCCATCGCATAGTACCCCGCCCCGCTCGCGTGGTTGACCGTTAGCACGATCTTCGGCACGCGGGCCGTCGCCATGGACTCGACCATGCGCGCGCCCGCCCGGATGATCCCGGACTGCTCCGCCTTCGGTCCGACCATGAACCCGCTCACGTCCTGCACGAAGACGAGCGGCGCGTCGTGCCGGTCGCAGAGGTCCATGAAGTAGGCCACTTTCTCCGCGCTCTCCGTGTACACGATCCCGCCGAACTTCGGCGGTTCGCCGGCCTCGCCCCGGAACATGCCCCGCCGGTTCGCGATCACCCCCACCCGAAAGCCATCGATGTGCCCCGTTCCCGTGAGCATCTCCGGCGCGCGGTCCGCCTGGAACTCCTCGAATGGACCCTCGTCGAGGATCGTCTCGAGGACCGCCTCCATGTCGAAGGGTTGGCGGTGGTCGCCGGGCAGGAGCGCGTAGGCCTCCTCCGCCGGGCGCGCCGCGTCCCGGGCTTCGATGGCGGGGCCCGGACGGAGGCCGGCGGGGAGTCCGGCGACGAGCGAACGGACCTTCTCGATGCACGCGTTGTCGTCCTCCACGCGGTAGTGGGCCACGCCGCTCACGCGGTTGTGCATCAGCGCCCCGCCGAGTTCCTCGGCTTCGACCTCCTGCCCCGTCGCCCCCTTCACGAGGTGCGGGCCTCCGAGACCCATGAAGCTCGTCCCCTCCACCATCACGATCACGTCCGAAAGGGCGGGAAGATAGGCGCCCCCCGCGATGCACTGGCCCATCACGGCGGAGATCTGCGGCACCTCGAGGTAGTGTCGCATGATCGAGTTGTAGTAGAAGATGCGGCTGGCGCCGTACTGCCCCGGGAAGACCCCGCCCTGATACGGCAGGTTCACGCCGGCCGAATCCACGAGATAGACGATCGGCACGCGGCACCGCATCGCGATCTCCTGCGCCCGCAGGATCTTCGTGATCGTCTCGGGCCACCAGCTTCCGGCCTTCACCGTCTGGTCGTTCGCGACGACGACGACCTCGCGCCCGCACACCTCGCCCACCCCGGTCACCACGCCGGCGGCCGGCGCCTTGCCGTCGTACCGGTCGTGCGCGATGAGGAGGCCGATCTCGAGGAAGCCGCCGCCATCATCGATGAGGAGGTCGACCCGCTCGCGGGCCGTGAGCTTGCCCTGCGCGTGCTGCCGAGCCACGCGCTCCTCCCCGCCGCCGCGCTGGATCCGGGCTTCGAGCTCGCGCAGTTCGGCCACGAGCGCGCCCATCCGGCTGTCGTCGTTATCGCCCACCGGCCGCGGCTAGCCTGTCGCCCCGGAGGCTTCGCGCCCGCTCTCCTCGAACCACGCGCGAATGTAGGCGACCGCTTCGGAGGTGGAGGTTCCCGGACCGAAGAGGCGGCCGACGCCGAGGTCGGTCAGCGCCTCCACGTCTTCGGCGGGGATGATCCCTCCCCCGGTGAGGAGCACCCCGTCCATCCCCTGGCCATCGAGGAGCGCCTTCACGCGCGGGAAGAGCGTCATGTGCGCCCCCGACAGGATCGAGAGCGCCACGACATCCACGTCCTCCTGGAGCGCGGTGGCGGCGATCATCTCCGGCGTCTGGTGGAGTCCCGTGTAGATGACCTCCATCCCCGCGTCCTGGAGGGCAGCGGCCATCACCTTCGCACCCCGGTCGTGGCCGTCGAGCCCGGGCTTGGCCACGAGCACACGGATCTTCGGTTCGATCAAGCGCTTCTCTCTTTCGCGGTCACGAGGGAACGGTCGAAAGTATCCGCGGAAAGGCGCGCACTGCAACGACGATGCGGCGATCTTCGGGGTTGCCCCGATCCGCTCCGGCCCGCACCCTCGTTCCATGCGCGACGACGCGACACGAGTACACCGGATCCTCCTGAACCTGGCGGCCTTCGTCATCATCGTGGCCGGGATGCGCGCCGCCGCGCCGCTGATCGTCTCCTTCGTGCTCGCGCTCTTTCTCACCATCCTGTGCTCCACGCCGCTCCGATGGATGACGAACCACCGGATTCCCAAGTCCGTCGCGGTCCTCGCCCTGGTGCTCGTCATCCTCGCCCTCGGGACGGTGGCCGGGGGCCTGATCGCGACCCCCGTCGTCGAACTCGGACGCACGGAGGCGCAACTCGACAGGCTCTTCGCGGAGCAGATCGAGGCGGTGGAGGCCACGCTGAGCGACTACATGGTGCGGTTCGGGCTCCAATCGCCCGTGCTCGATGCCGACGAACTCATCTCGATCTCGCCGAGTTGGATGCTCGGCCTCATCCGGGAGCTCGTCGAGAACCTGGGGTTCATCCTCGCCAACGGGTTCCTGATCATCCTCACGATGGTCTTCATGCTGCTCGAGATCTCGGGATTCCCCACCAAGGTTCGGGTCGCCTTCGGCGAGGCCGATGCGACGGAGGCGCGGGAGAACTGGGAGAAGGTCGGGACCGCGGTCCGGCGCTACGTCGTGCTGAAGACCATCGTCAGCATCGGAACCGGCCTCTGCGTCGCGGGGCTCATGGCGGTGCTGGGCGTCAACTACCCGTTGCTGTGGGGAGTGCTCGCGTTTCTGCTCAACTACGTCCCCAACATCGGGTCCTTCATCGCGGCCGTGCCCGCGGTGGTGGTGGCGTGGCTCACGATGGGGGTCGGGACGGCGGTGGCCGCCGCGGCCGGGTTCCTCGTCGTCAACGTCGTCTGGGGCAACCTCATCGAGCCCAAGGTCATGGGGTACAGCGTGGGCCTGTCGACGCTCGTCGTCTTCGCTTCGCTCGTCTTCTGGGGCTGGGTCCTGGGACCTGTGGGGATGCTGCTGTCGGTGCCGCTCACGGTGATGTTCCGCATCGTGCTGGGGACGAACGAGTCCACCCGCTGGATCGCGGTCCTGCTCGGCTCGGATCGGTCGGACGAGATCACGCAGGCGATCGAGGCCGAAGTCGCCGTCGCGCTCGGCAAGGGCAGCTAGGGCGAGGGCTGCTGGCGAGGGCAGCTCGGCGAGGGCTGTTAGGCGGCGGCCCGGCGGAAGACCTCCAGTGCGTCCGCCACATCGCCGTCCGTCGTGTGGAGGTGGGGGATGACCCGCAGATCCCGCCGGTTGTAGGCGTTCAGCAGGACTCCCGCCTCCCGGCAGCGCCCGGCGAACTCCGGCGCGTCGACCGCAGTCGTCCGGAAGCGGACGATGTTCGTCTCCACGCCTTCGACGTCGACCTCCAGGCCGCGGATCGCGGCGAGTCCGCGGGCCAGCCTCCTCGCCCGGGCGTGATCCCGTGTGAGCCGCTCGCGGTGGTGTTCGAGCGCGTACAGGGCGCCGGCGGCGACGATCCCCGCCTGCCGGAAGCCTCCGCCATAGAGCTGCTTGAAGCGGCGGGCGCGCTCGATGAGGTCCGCCGGGCCGGCGAGGGCTGAACCCAGCGGGGCGCCGAGCGCCTTGGAGAAGCAGACGTTCACCGTGTCGAAGCCCACCGCGAATTCGGCCTCGGGGATGCCGCTGGCCGCGGTCGCGTTCCACAGCCGGGCGCCGTCGAGGTGGGTGGCGAGACCGGCCTCGCGCGCGGCGGCGAGCATCTCGCGCAGGAGGTCGAGGGGCCACACGGCGCCGCCTGCCCCGTTGTGCGTGTTCTCGGCGCAGACCAGCCGCACGGGCGACTGCATGCGCGCGCGCACGGTCCCCATGTCGAGGTTGAGCGCCGCCCGCAGCGTCGCCGCGTCGAACATGCCGCGGTCGCCCTCGAGCGGCCGGATGACGACCCCGGAGATCGGCGACGGCGCGCCCCCCTCGCCGAACCAGATGTGCGCTCCGGGGCCGATGAGCACGGTGTCGCCCGGCTCCGTGTGCGCGCGCAGGGCGAGCTGGTTGCTCATCGTGCCCGTCGGCACGTACATGGCGGCTTCCTTGCCGAGGATCTCCGCGGTGCGCCGCTCCAGTTCGAGCACCGTCGGGTCGTCCCCGTAGCAGTCGTCCCCCACCGGCGCCGCCGCCATCGCCGCCCGCATGGCCTCCGTCGGGCGCGTCACCGTGTCGCTGCGGAGGTCGATCATCCTCCCCGCCCCGTTCGCGGCTCCGGCCCCGGTCCCGTCCGCGGCTGCGGCGCTCACGAGAACGGTGGCGGACGCCGCAGGTGGTGTTCCGTCGCGTCCTGCACCGCCTTGGCGAGCCGCAGCGCTTCCGCGTCGCCGAACAGCTTGCCGACGAACGAGACGCTCGTCGGCGTTCCATCTTCCGAGCGATACCCGTTGGGGATCACGACCTGCGGGTGCCCCGTCAGGTTCGTGAGCAGGAGCATCGACCCCCCGAAGCTCGGCGTGACGACGACATCGATCCCCTCCATCGCCCGCTCGAAGCGGTGCATGGCGATCGTGCGCAGCCGGTTCGCCTGGATGTACTCCACCGCCGGGATCATGCGCGCCTTGCGGAAGGTGTTGGGCCACGCGCCGCGCGTCTGCCGCACGAGCAGGTCATCCCGGCCGCTCCGGGTGAGTTCGTCGAAGGCGGCCCCCGCCTCGGCGCTGAGTATGATCCGCATCGCCCGATACGGGATGTCGTCGGGGAGCTCCAGCGGCACCGGGTCGATCCCGAGCCCGCGCACGACTTCCAGCGAGGCCTCGTCGAACGCCTTCCACTCCTCGTCCTCCCGTTCCGCCTCGAAGGCCGGGGGCACCCAGGCGACGCGGAGGTCGGTGAGCGGCCGGTCCGGGTCCCAGTCGAACGCCACATCGCGCGCCGTGGGGTCGATCCCGTCCGCGCCGTGGATCGCCTGCAGGACGAGGGCGCAGTCCTCCACGCTGCGGCAGATCGGCCCCAGCTTGTCCATCGACCACGAGAGCGCCATCGCCCCCGCCCGGCTCACGCGCCCGAAGGTGGGCCGGAGCCCGGAGGCGCCGCAGCGGGTGGAGGGAGAGACGATCGAACCCAGCGTCTCGCTCCCGATCGTGAACCCGACGAGCCCCGCGACCACCGCCGAAGCAGAGCCCGCGGACGACCCGCTGGACCCCTGCTCCAGGTTCCACGGATTCCTCGTCTGCCCGCCGTACCAGCGATCTCCCTGCGCGAGCGCGCCCAGCGTGAGCTTCGCCACCAGCACCGCGCCCGCCTCCTCGAGCCGCCGGCCCACGGTGGAGTCATCGGGGATGTGCTGGTCCTCGTACGGCTTGGCGCCCCAGGTCGTGCGGTAGGAATCCTCGGCGAGGAGATCCTTCGCCCCCCACGGGATCCCGTGCAGCGGCCCCCGGTAGTATCCGCGCGCGATTTCCGCGTCCGCGCGCGCCGCCTGCCGCAGGGCGAGTTCCTCGGTGAGCGTGATCACGCACTCGAGCGTCTCCCCGTGCGCCTTCAGCCGTCCCAGGTACATCTCCGTGAGTTCGGCCGACGTCACCTGGCGGGAGCGGACGAGTTCGGCCAACTCCGTGACGGGCGCGAACGCGAGCGCGTCGAGGTCCGCCGGTCGCTCGAGCCCCCGTGGGCGCGTGTAGCGGAAGACGCTGGACCCCGCCGGATAGCGGAAACCCGGCAGCGCGGGTTCGAAGTGGAGCGCGGGGACGACGGAGTTCGGGATCTCGACCGTGCGCAACTCGTCGTAGCTCTCTCGCGTCCCGTTGAGGTCCTCCACCATGAGATCGAGTTCCTCGTCCGTGAACTCCAGCCCGGCGACCCGCGCGGCGGCGGAGATGTCGGCCTTGGTCAGCGCCTCCTGCCCATCTCCGGTGCGCGCCCAGAGGGCCGCCGGAAGCGCCGTGGCTCCCAGCCCCAGCGCCGAGGCCGCGGCCATGAACGCACGTCGATCGAGTTTCGGCAAATCGGGGGAAACGCTATCCATGCGCAGAGTCTGCCAGCGCTTCAAGTTCATGTTCGAGGACGCGCTCGACCATCCACCGCTCAACACCCTGGAACCAATCGAGAAACTGCTCGATCGAGGCTCCCTCCTTCAGGTTCTCGAAGAGGGCGCGTACGGGGACTCTTGTTCCTGCGAACACCCAGGCTCCGCTGACCCGTTCCGGGTCACGCTCAACCGCCGCACGGGTTTCCCAACTTGGCATGGAACGACTCCGTCTCCAATACTGGCTTTCGACCTCCCCGGCACGGCACCGTCCCAAAGATAGCATCCTTGCCGCTCATCCCGCCCCGGCCGGCGCGGGCAAGGCGCCCGTGGAAGGCTTATCTTAGCCCGAGGGCGCGGAACAGCCTACATGTTCCAAGCTGAACAGGCGGAGGGCAGATGACCAGGATCAACCAAGCAGCGTCCAAGCCGAGGCGACGGTGTCTCTGATCGACCGAGAATTGCGTGAAGTATGGGACGCGCTGCGGGCCAGGAGCGCGGACCGCAGTGATACTCTGGAGGAAGTTCGGATCAAGCGACTCCGCAACGTGCGTGATCTCCGAGTTCCGTTCTCATACCCGGTGTCAGTACTCGCCGGCCCCAACGGCTGCGGAAAATCGACTGTGCTTTTTTCGTGCGCCTGTGCCTACCGTCCGCCGGGCCGGGGCGCGAGAGAGTTCGTTCCCAGCAGCCTGTTCCCGAATTTCACCAGCGGACAGTTCGCAGTTTCGTCGGATACGCTTCAGCCGACGGAGCTCGAGTTCTACTACCTGCACAGGAGTGAGCGCCTCTCAATGGCGTGGCGTCGGGGGAAGCGCTGGAATCGGAGCTTCATGGGCCGGAAGGGTGGTGCACAGCCGGAGCGGGATGTATACCTGCGGACGCTGGCCAACCTCACCAACCCGTCCGAGGTCCGCAGCGTCCTCCAGCTCGGCAGAGGGCAGGTCGAGTCCGAGACGCTGACCCCCGACTTCCTAGTCTTTGCGCATCGGATTCTTCCGTGGCGTTACCGGAGCCTCGCCGTGATCAGCGATCGCCCAACCCGGGACCTCCTCTTTGCGGAACTCGACGACACCGAGGATACGCGCTACTCGGAGTTCCACATGTCATCAGGCGAGCGCACAATTCTGCGCATCTCGAAGGATATTTCCGAGCTTCGGAATGCCCTCGTCCTGATCGACGAGATCGACACGGGACTCCACCCGTACACGCAGCAGCAGGTCATGCTCGAACTGCAGCGCAGCGCCCTGCGGCAGAATCTACAGATCGTGGTGGCCTCTCACAGTTCCGTCGTCATCGAGAGCGTACCGCCCGAAGCGCGCATTTTCTTCCAGCGAGATGACGTAACGGGTGAGGTGCGGCGAGCTCCGCTCCACCGGGACATCTTCCAAAAGGCGCTGTACGGACAGTCTCGGAACCAGCTCTCGATCCTGTGCGAGGACGCCATCGCGGAAGGCATAATCCGCGGGATCCTGGACCGACTGAACGTCGAAATCGGCTTGCGACACGAAGATGTTGTAGTGGGACGAGACACCGGCAAGGACGAGTTTCCAGGTCATATCCGAACGCTTGGCATGTTTAAGAAGCTTGCCGATTTCATCTTTGTGCTCGATGGTGACGCCCGTGACTTGGAAGGTGCGCTGAGAGCGGCCGGCGACGAGGTCGGGCAGAGGGCCCGGCTGTTGTTTCTGCCTGGCGAAGTAATGCCGGAGCAGTGGTTGTGGGAAGCGATCCGGTCGCGCCCCGCAGACTACGCAAACCACCTCGGTATCTCACAATCTGATCTCGTTGATCGGATGGACCACCTGCAGCGTTCGATTGGAGGAACCGTGCAGCAAAGCGTTGCGGCACAGGCCGCGCGGGCCGCCCTGTCGAGCTTGGCGCAAGCTCTCGACCGGACCCCGCCTGAAATAGCCCGCATTGCCGGGCGCGTTGAAACGCAACACGGGACTCTTTCCGAGTTCGTCGGGGCGCTACGAGACCGGATCGAGACGTGGCGACAGTTGTAGTGCGGAACTCGAGCGGGGCGGTTCACCCAAGAGTACCGGGGGCCTTGTCGGGCGTTGGAAGATACCCGGTCATCGCACACCATTCGCGCGCCGCTTCCACGACGCGGTTGATGTCGGTCTCGTCGTTGTAGACGGCGATGGAGAAGCGGAGCATGCCGGTGCGGATCGCGAGGCGGATGCCGGCGGCAGAGAGGTGGTCGTACAGCGAGTTCATGGCGGGGTCGTCGGCCGTGTAATGGCGTCCGCCGCCGCTCTCGCCGACCGACACGATGTGCGCCAGGCGGGGTCCCGGCCTCCCCCCGACGACCGGCAGGCCGAGGTCCAGAAGGCCGTTCGCCAGGTCGGCCGCCATGCCGCACACGTGCATCTCGACGCGCTCGACGCCCCAGGCCGAGAGGAGGTCCAGCGCCGCGTCGGTCGCCGCCGCGCCCAGATAGTTGTAGTTGCCCACGTCGAAACGGAGGGCGCCCGCCCGGAAGCGGAGTTCGTCGTCCGAGTACGCGGTCTCGTGCGCGTCGAGTTCGATCCCGAAGCGAGCCACGTGTACCGGCGTCAGCGTCTCGGCCACCTCGCGCCGCACATACAGGAAGCCGAACCCGTACACGGAGAGGAGGGCCTTCTGCGCCGCGACGGCAAGCGCGTCGACGCCCAGATCGCCGACGTCCGTGTGGTGGGCGCCGACCGATTGCGCCGCGTCCACCAGCGTCAGCGCACCGACCCTCCGGGCCTCCGCCGCGATCGCCTTCATGTCGGTCACGAACCCCGGGGCGAACGTGATGCTGGGGATCGTCACGAGCCGCGTGCGTTCGTCCATCGCCGCGGCCATCGCCCCCACCGGGATGTGGCCATCCTCCGGCGCGACCGGCCTCACCTCGATCCCGTGCGTGCGGACGAGGCTGTACCAGAGGTAGATGTTGTTCGGGTGATCGAGCGCGGGACACAACACGACGTTGTCCCCTTCCCGCCACGGAAGGCTCGCGCCGAACAGGTTGAGGCCGTCGGAGACGTTCTTCGTGATCGCGACCTCATCGGAACTCGCGCCGATCAGCGACGCGAACGAGGACCGCGCGCGATTGACGGTCGCGACCATCGCCGTCTTGTCGCCACGTCCCGACGTTCTCCCGGCCAGGTGCCGCTCGATCGCAGCGCGCACCGGCTCCGCCATGAGCGAGTTCGCCGAGATGTCGAAGTAGGGCTGCTCGCTCGCCCCCGGGAAGAGCGCTCTCACGTCGGGGTTCATGGCGCCTCCGGATTCACGTTATGCCCGCCTCGCCTCGGAACGGGCGACGAGAGACGCGCCGACCATGTCGCCCATGATGTTCACCGTCGTATTGCTCATGTCCACAAGACGGTAGATGCCGCCGACGATCGCCGCGACCTCGATCGGCAGGTTGAGCGCCTGCACGTAGATGAGCGCGACCACGAAACCTCCGCCGGGAACCCCGCCCGTGCCGTGCGAGAGCAGCAGCCCCAGGAGGAGAATCGTGACGAAGTCCGCCGGGGAGAAGGTCACGCCGGCGGCCTGGGCCGTGAAGAGTAGAACGGCCGCGAGCATGACCGAGGTCCCGTCCTTGTTGAGCTGCGCCCCGAGGGGAAGGACGAAGGAGTATACGCGGCGCGGGAGGCCGAGCCGCCCGGCCGTTTCCAGGCCGACCGAGAGCGAGGCGAGGCTGGACGTCGTGGCGGCGGTCGTGGCCCACAGTGAACCGGTGGCGCGCAGGAAGGGCCAGGGACGGGTGTCGCTCAAGAAGCGAAGGAGGAGCATGTACCCGGCCACGATGACGATCTGCGCCCCCCACACTCCCGCGAGGAAGCGCGCCATCGGGCCGATCAACTCCGCCCCGTAGCGACCCACGGTGACCGCGACGAGGGCGCCGATGCCCACCGGCGCGATCCACAGAATCATGTGGACGAGCCGCCGGAAGAGCCCCGCCAGGTCCTTGAACAGCGTGGCCAGGCGAGCGCGCGGGCCGTCCCCGAGCGCCATGGTCGCGATCCCCAGCATCAGCGCGAGGACGACGAGTTGCACCACGTTCCCATCGGCGAACGCGCGAAAGACGTTCGTCGGGATCATGTCGAGGAGGACGTCCGCCACGGACGGAGCCTCGCCCGCCGTCTCCGCGACCGTCTCCGGCACCTGCTCCGCGAGCCGCATCCCGTCTCCGGGGCGAAGGAGCGCGATGGCGCCCAGCCCGAGCGAGAGCGCGACGAGTTCCGTCGTGAGGAAATAGCCGACGGTCTTGCCGGCGAGCCGCCCCAGGGTCCGCATGTCCACCAGCGAGGTGAGGCCCGCGAGCAGGTTGAAGAAGACGAGGGGGGCCGCGGCCAGCACGAGGAGAGTGATGAACAGGTCGCCGAGCGGCTGGATCGCCGCGACGCGTTCGCCGAGGACCGCGCCCAGAACGACGCCGGCGAGCATGCCGATGAGGATGCGCCCGCCCGGCCCGACCTTCATTCAGCGGAGTTCGGCAAACGGATCGATCACTCGCAGGCCGCCGTAGTCCTGCTCGGCGGACGCCCAAGCCGGGTTGATCACGGATTGGGTTCGAAGCGGACGCGGGCCGCGCGCTGGATGCCGAGTTCGTCCGTCGTCGTACCGTAGAGGGCCGTTTCCGTGGCCCAGGGCGCCGCACCCGGATTCACGCGGCTCGGCCAGCGGTAGCGGGCGACGAGGGTCGCCCCCTCGTAGACGTCCGCCTCGACCATCTCCGCGCCGTCGGCGGCGGCCTTCTCGACCCACAGTCGGCCCGCCCGGTCGAAGAAGAGGTCGGCGAGCGGCCCCTTGGTCTCCGGGATCCCGAAAGCGGGCTCGTCGAGGTTACCCCGCTCCATGTCCCGCTCGAGGCGGCTCCGGGCGATGTCCCGCTCCTCGGCGCTGAGGCCGGGGCCCGGATCGGACGGACCGATAATCTCGATCACGGACCCGTCGGCGGCGTGAACTTCGACCTCATAGACGGAACGCGAGGCGCTCGCCCAGACGCCCCCGGGCCCGTGGCCCCTCAGCCACAGCGGCCCGAATGGCTGGTACAGGTACAACTGGGCGGTGCCGCTGAGGCCCTCCGCGAACCCGCTCATGTCGATGACCACCGTCCGGTGGCCTGCCGCCGCGGCTTCCGGCTCCCGCAGTACAACGGTGTCCGCGCTCCCGTCCGCGTTCACGTGGACGCGTCCATGGACGAACGCATCGCCGGAACCCGACAGGGAGCCGATGTCGACAAGCCTCCCGTCGGCGTCGAACGTGACCGGCGCGGCCCCTCCCTGGCCACCGAACGGTCGCCGCTCGACGCGGAGGTAGGTGGCGGCCTCATCGCCCAGTTCGAACGCCGTGTAGCGCGCCTCCTGCCGCACCCACAGTTCACCCTCTGGGGAGAACCCGAGGCAACACGGACCCCTGAACTCCTCCGGGCCGTCCCCTTCCCCGCCGACACGGAAGAGGAACTCACCGTCCGGATCGAAGACGCGGACGTCGTGCACGCCCCGGTCGACGACGAGAATTCGCCCCCGCGGATCCGCCGCCACGGCAGCGATACGGCTGAACAGGTACGCGTCATCCCCCTCGAATTCGCCGATCTCGAGATCGACCGTCCCCTCGAAAGTGGGGACAGCGGGAATGTTCGTGTCGGTCGCGGGCCCGTCGCCGCCGCAGGCTGCGGCCGCCACGGCGATCGCGCCCCAGACTCCGATCCGCCTCGGCAATCGCGTCATGACAAGACCCCTCCGTGCTCTTGCGGCCGCCCGACCCGTTGACATCGCGAACCGGCCACGCGTTGCGCCCCCGCCCTACGGCCGGCGGTCGGGCTGCGTTCCGAGTTCGAATTCGTCTCGATCGAAGCGGTGGCCGCGCTTGAGCGTGAAGCTGACAGACCTGAGGTTCTCGACCCCCGCGGTCGGATCCTCTTCCAGGAACACGAGGTTGGCGTACTTCCCTGCCTCGACCGTCCCGATCTCCCCCTCGAGGCCCAGCGCCAGCGCGCCGTTGCGGGTCGCCGCCTGGATCACATCCTCCATGGGCATGCCCACGCGGTCGTGGAGGTAGGCCAACTCATCGTGTAGCGCCGGCCATTCGGCGCCCGGGGCCGGCGGCGCATCGGTTCCGGTCGAGATCAGGACGCCGGCCGCGTGGGCGCGGCGGGTCAACTCGACGCTCTCCTCGGCACTGCACGCGGCTCGAACGCCTCGCCGGCGCGGATCGGGAGGCGGGGCGTCCGGCCCTTCCGGGACGTCGGGCGTCCGCGCGGGTGGCGTGGCGAGGCTGTCCCCCGCGGCCATCATCTCCTCGCGGAAGAAGCCGACCTTCAGCGTCGCGTCGAGCACCGTGCCGTGGCGCTTCATCTCCTCGAGCACCGCGTCGATACGCGGATCGTCCAGGTCCACGTCGACCCTGCCGGAACGGCGTCCGGCCAGCGCCTCCGCCACCACCTCGTCCGGGATCGCGGCGCTCGCCAGACTGCACACGTGGGACATCGAGGCGACCCCGGCGCGGGCCACGTCCATCGGAAGGGCCGGGCCGACGTGCGTGTGGGACCAGACCGGGATCCCCTGGCGCCGGGCCTCCGCCGCGATCCGCGCGAGGAGGGGACCTTCGATCGAGGCGTAGGTCTTGAGTCCCGTCGCCCACGTGCCCCGGGCCAGCGCGATCGTCTCCGCCAGGTCGGTCGCGTCATCGACGATCTGCAGCCAGGGGACGCGTCCGGGCACTTCGCCCATCGAGGAGGCCCGCGTGCGCGGATCGACGAAGAAGGACTCGCCCGCCACCAGAGCCGCGTAGTGGATGTCCGGAGCCGGGATCTCGCCCACCAGCGCCGCCCGCTGCAGTTCCGCGAGCGCGCGCACGTCGCCCGCCATGTCCCGCACCGTCGTCACGCCCCCATAGATGAAGCGGTTGAGTTCGAACTCGGCCGCCGCCCGGTCCGCGCGCGTGGCGAGGTGCGTATGGCTCTCGATGAGTCCCGGGATGACGAACAGCCCCCGCGCATCCTCGATTTCGGCCTCGGGCCAGTGTTCGAGGGACAGTTCGTCCGTCCGGGCGACCGCCGCGATCCGTCCGTCGCGGACCACGATGGACATGTCCGGCATGATCGGCGCGCCGGTGCCAGCGAGGATGGACACGCCTTCATAGACCGTCGTCTCGGACTCCGCGTTCGGATTCCGAGGCGGTTCCCCGCTCCGGGACTGGCCAGCGAGGGGAACGGTCAGCGCGCAGAGCGACGCCAGCGCCGCCTTCGCCGCCAGCGCCGCCTTCGCCCCCAGCGCCGCCTTCGCCCCCCGGCGCCCACGGGTGTCCGTGTCCGACATTCTCACTCTCCCCATACGTCGCGCATGACACGCAGCGCGTTCAGCCCGAGGATTCTCTCGATGCGCTCCGACGAGTGCCCGCGGGCACGCAGCATGCCGGCAAGCCGCCGGAACTGGTCCGGCCCCTGAAGATCGGGGATGAAGGGCACGACGCCGGGACGCTCGCCGGCGGCGCTGATCCCCGCTCGGCGCCGCGCTTCGACTTCTCGCCGCGTCGCTTCGTAGGCCGCCTCGAGATCGTCCACGGCCGTCGTCCCGCCGTCGGTGCCGATGCCGACGTGTTCCTCGCCGCACACCCCCACCGCGTGCTCGATGTGCCGCACCACATCCTCCGCCACGGCCATGCCGTCCGCCGCGAGGAAGGGCATGAAGTAGATCCCGACGATCCCGCCGCCCTCGGCGACGAGCCGCAACTCCCGGTCCGTCTTGTTGCGGGGCAGGTCCGTCACCGCCCGGCAGCCCGTGTGCGTGATCGCGACCGGCGCGGCGGAGGCGGCGATCGCGTCGAAGCAGGTCCGCTCGCCGCTGTGGCTGAGGTCCACGAGCGTCCGGGTGGCGTTGAGTTCGGCGACGACGTCTCGCCCGAAGCCCGTCAGCCCGCCGTTCTCCGGCACCATCGATCCGTGCCCGAGTTGGTTCGCGCCGTTGTAGGTGAGCTGGATGATCTTGACCCCGAGCCCCGCGAACACGCCGACCCGCGCCGCATCGTCCCCCATCATGGCCGCGTTCTGGAAGCCCTGGATGATGCCGACCCCGCCTTCCCGCTCGGCCCGTTCGATGTCGCCCGCAGCCCGGACCTTGAGGAGGGCATCGGGATGGTTTCGGATGATCCGGTTCCAGCGCGCGACGTCGCCGACGGAGTATTCGAACGGGTCCTGCGGGCCGGCCACGTAGCCGATCGTGGTGTTGACGGCGGCCGTCCCCGAGACGAGCGCGTCGGCAAGCGCCCGTTCGTCCAGCGTGAGCGGCCCGTCCGGGGGATGTTCGCCCAGAGGACCGCGCGAGCCCCGCCGATTCGGGTTCCGGATGCCCCCGAGCATGTTGATGACGAACAGGTCGGCCTGGGCGCGCCGCGTGGCCGGCGCCCGGAAGCGACCCGCCACACCTGTGGCCGCGAGCGCGAGGCCCGCTGCGGCGCCGAGGAAGGCTCGGCGCGCTATGCGCTTTGGGTTCGTGGTCTCCATCGTCCCCGTCCCTCGGGTGTCACGGACTTCCCCGTTGAGCCCCGGCCCCGCCTCCAGCGATGCGGCGAACCGGCGGCAGGTTAAGGAGGAGCCCGTACAGTAGGAATAGAGGGACGCGCAGGCACACCTCCTGCTTGGCGTCAACGCGCGTGAAGACGCGCCATCCGTACAAGGCGCCGTCCAAGTGCATTTGGCGCGGATGGTGAATGCTGCGCTCGGCTAGCTCCCCCCCCCAACTTGGGAGGCGCGCGGGTTGCTATCGGTTGTCGATTGACCATATCCTATGATTTTGGGCATAAATCATGTGGTAAGGTGGGTCGATGCCGGAGCAGTGGCGAGGACGAGCGGCGCTCGTGCTGTTATTTTTGATGGTTGCGTGCGGCGGCGAGACGGCGCGCGTTGGGCCGTCTCCACCACCACCGCCGCCCGTGGCACCTCCCCCTCCGCCTCCGCCTCCCCCGCCTCCGGTGGAGTGGTCCCCGTCGAACACCTATTCGGACTACTTGATGCCGGAAGGCACCTACGCCGGTGCGACGTGGACGATGAAGCCGATTCAATCCCCGCCGGAATCGCTCCACGATAAGGGATTGCTTCACTACTATGCGTTCCAGTTTGACGCTGGCCCGGCCGGCGGGTACGTCGGCCTCCAGACTGACGGGCATTACTACGGCGAGCGGCAGGGCCGGGTGGTGAACTTCAGCATATGGAACGCGCCCGGATACGATAGCGTTCCATCCATCGCGCTGGCGGAGACGGACAATCACGAATCGCGCGGCGCGCGCATCATGTTGCCTTACGAGTGGGAGGACGGCGAAGAATACCGGTTTACTCTCGTGGCTACGGAGCACGAGGGCGGCTACGCATGGCGTCTCGACGTGAACGGGACCCTAGTCGGCCGCATCCTCGGAGACGCGACGATGTACCCCCTTCGGCCCTACATGCTGACCTGGGGCGAGGATCTGCATTGGTGGCACACCTACGACGGCCGCACGACCTATCATTGCGAAGAGATGGAACCGTCCTCGATGCAGTTTCTCCATCTGCGCGCCATCGATGAGACGGGCGAGGAACACGCGGCCGTCCGCTCGAACTCGTGGATCTCCGCCGACACGAACGAGACCGTAACCAGCCAAGACGGCCACGTTACGACGCTATGCGATTCTCCTTCGGTGGAGGTGGTGGACCGGGGCGTGCAGCATAACCTCGGGTCACGGGACTGACCCGCGACGGGGTGCGAGGCTAACGCGGGACTTCACCCTCCAGGCAGACCAGTCCACTGCGCCGCACCGCCGAACTGACAGAACGGCCCGGTCCAAGACCTGCACACCTTCGGCGGTGGCGGAACACGCTCAAAGGGGTGACAACTGACGCCGACCCGGGTCAACTCCCGGCATCGTGGGAGGGCGCGTCGAGCAGGGGAGTGAAATGCTCCGCGGCGAAGGCGGCGAGGAGTTGGTCCGGGGGGAGCGTCACCGCCGACAGCCCGATCATTCTTCGAGAAACCCCGGTTACGCCAGCAATTGCTTCGGCGACGGTCTCGGCGACGGTCTCGGCGACGGCTTCGGTGGGGGAGAGGCCCACTCGCGGTCGCGCAGCCACAGGGCGACGGACGCGAGTGCCAAGGAGGCCGACCATGTCCAATAGGCTGGACCCAGGTGCCCGTGCACGACGAATTCGGCGTCGACCGCGACCGGGATGGGACGAACGAGGTTGAACACGCCAATCGGCGTGAGAACCATCCCCTGCGCTCAAGGCCCCGTCGCCAGCTCCGGATTTCCGTCATCCAGCCGGTGCACGGCCGCCTCGCCAGGACAGTTCCAGAGTCCCGTATACGGCCCGCCAGCTCTTCCGGTCGGTCGCCAACTGTTTTTCCCCGCGGGCCGTCAGGCTGTAGTACTTGCGCGGTCGTCCTTCCTCGGCGAGCTCCCAGTAGCCTTCGATGAGGCCGTCCTTTTCCAGCCGGTGCAGGAGGGGGTAGAGCATCCCGCCGGACCACTCCAGGTCGCCGGCGGAGAGCCGCTTCACCTGCTTGATGATCTCGTAGCCGTACGAATCGCCGCCCGCCAGGATGGAGAGCAGCAACGGGCGCGAAGAAGCCGCCACCAGGTCCTTGTAGATCGACTTCTTCATCCGTTCCCTCGATCACGTTCCATAGATAGCAGTACGATATAGGTGGATTCCTGGATCTCGGCGGCCATGCTACACAGCCTCGCCCCGTTTGGCGGCGTCGAGGTCCAGCCAGAAGGGCTCCCAGATGTGTCCATCCGGGTCCGCGAAATCGCGGCTGTACATGAAGCCGTAGTCCTGCGGGTCCCGCAGTGCCTCCGCTCCGTGCGCGACGGCTGTCTCCATGAAGGCGTCCACCGCCTCGCGGCTCTCGAGTTGGAGCGAGACCAGCACCTCCGTTGTCTCGCGCGCGTCCGCGGGCGGGCGCAAGGTGAAGGTGGCGAACCTCTCTCGCGTCACCAGCATGACGTAGCAGGTGCCGCCGATCTCCATGCCGAGGGTCGCCTCGTCGCAGAAATCGTCGTCGAAGGCGAAGCTGAGCGCCGTGAAGAAGGCGCGGGAGCGCTCAAGATCCTCCACCGGCAGGTTGATGAAGACGTTCATGGGACGCGTCCGGGTTCCGGGTTCGACAGGCGGCCGTGCCCTCACTGCCGGGGATCTCGCCCGGGCAGAGAGTCACAGTGTACTCGATGTGGATATGTTTCGCCGTCCCTTCTACGAGGCGTACGGCCTGCGCGGAATGAACCCGTGGCATGAGACCCGTGGCGGATGAACAGGGAGACCGTGTACGACGTCATCGTGATCGGCGTGGGGGGAATGGGCAGCGCTGCGCTCTATCACCTCGCGCGAAGCGGCTGCCGCGTGCTGGGGCTGGAGCGGTTCGGCATTCCGCACACGTTCGGTTCCTCGCACGGATTCACCCGCATGATCCGGCTCGCCTACTTCGCGGGCGCCGAATACGTGCCGCTCGTGCGGGCCGCGTACCGCGGCTGGCGGGAACTCGAGGACGTTTCGGGCGAGTCGATCCTGCGCATCACGGGCGGCCTCGACATCGGGCGCCCGGAGAGCTGGATCGTCGAGGGCTCGCGGCGGGCGTGCCGCGAGCACGGCCTTCCCTTCGAGGAACTCGATGCGGCGGAGGTGAACCGCCGGTTCCCCGGCTACCGCCTCCCCGACTCCATGCGGGCCATCTTTCAGCCCGACGCCGGCTACGTGCGTTCGGAGGCGGCGATCCGGGCCTACGCCGCGGCGGCCGGGGCGCTCGGCGCGGAGATCGCCACGCACTCGGCCGTCCGGACATGGGAGCGGCACGGCGCCGGCTTCCGGGTACGCACGGCGAGCGACTCGTACCGGGCGAAGAAGCTCGTCTTCACCGCCGGCGCGTGGGCGGGCCACCTCCTGCCCGAACTCCGTCCTTTGTGTCGACCCGAGCGGCAGGTCGTGCTGTGGACCGAGCCCCTGCGCGCGGCCCCCTTCGACCCGGCACGGTTCCCCGTTTTCGTCCTGATTTCGCCGTCCGGCGGCTATTACGGATTCCCGAACGTCGGCGACAAGGGGTTCAAGATCGGCAGGTTCAACCACAGGCGGGAGCAGGTGGCCGACCCCACGCTGTTGGACCGGGAGTGTCATCCGGAGGACGAGGCCGTCCTGCGCGAGCCGCTCGAGGCCTGGTTTCCGGAGGCGAACGGCCCCACCCGCCGCATGATGGCCTGCATGTTCACGAACACCCCCGACGAACACTTCATCCTCGACCGGCTCCCGGACCACGAGGATGTTTACGTCGCGGCGGGCTTCTCCGGACACGGCTTCAAGTTCTGCGGCGTGATCGGGCGCATCCTGGCGGACTGGTGCACGGACCGCGCCCCGGAGCGGGGCCCGGAGTGGAACCTCGGGACGTTCGCGTTGAGCCCGGAGCGCCTGTCCCGCTGGCGGGCCGACCTCGCCCGCTCGTAGCCACCGCCCGGCATCTGCGACCGGACCCGAGGACCGGACGGTCGAGACCGGACCGCGGAACCGAACCGTACTTGCACTGCGTCGTCCGCCGGGGTACAACGATTAGATGAACCACCAGATGAACCACTACAAGCAGAAGCTCGCCTTCGAGACCGACGCGTGGGACGTCAAGGAAGCGCTGGACCGCGGAGACCCCATCGTCGTGGTCGATGGCCGTTCCGCCGACGCGTACGCCCGCGAGCGCATCCCCGGCGCCGTGAACCTGCCGCACAGGGCGATCGGCCCCGAGACGACGGCGGCGCTCGACCGGTCGAAGCTCTACATCTGTTACTGCGACGGGATCGGCTGCAACGCGTCGACGAAGACGGCGCTCAAGCTTCTCACGCTGGGCTTCGAGGTGCGCGAACTCATGGGCGGCCTCGACTGGTGGAAGCGCGACGGCCACGCCACCGAGGGGGACGAGGCGCGGGCCGGCACGGAGATCGCCTGCGGCTGCTGAGCCCACCGCGACGTTCCCGCGGGAACGTCTCCTGGACCGGCGAGGGAGACGCTGATGGCCATCGGTACGCCAGGCGGGGCCGCGGACTACGATCTTGTCGTGGTGGGGGCCGGGTTCGCGGGGCTCGCCTGCGCGCGGCGGGCGGCGGAGCGCGATCTCTCCGTTCTCGTCCTGGAGCGGCAGTCGGAACCGGGCGAGCGCATCCACACGACCGGGATCCTCGTCAGGGAAGCGTGGGAGGAATGGGCGGCCCCCGCGTCGCTCGTCCGCCGCATCCAGCGCGTCCGGGTCTACGATCCGAGCCACCGCTTCGTCGAACTGGAGCGGGATTCCTACTTCTTCATGGCGACCGACACCGCGGGGCTTCTCCGCCATCTCGTCGACGAGACCCTCCGCTCCGGGGCCGAGATCCGGTTCGGCGCCCCCTACGAGGGCGTCGTGTCGACGGCGGCGGCGGGCCCGACACGAGGCTCGATGCGAGGCTCAATTCCGCTGACGCTCGCGGGTTCCGGCGCGGCTTCCGGCGTGACCTGCCGGTTTCTCGTCGGGGCCGACGGGGCGCGCTCCGGAGTGGCCGAGAGCTTCGGCCTGGACCGCAACCGCCGGCTCCTCAAGGGCGTCGAGTGGGAGTACGAACCGCGCGAGGGTGACGGCGACTGCCTGCACTGCTTCATCGATCCCGAGTGCGCGCCGGGCTACATCGGGTGGGTCGTGCCCGGCGTCGGGGCCACGCAGGTGGGATTGGCGCTCCATCGCGACCGCCGCGCGGACATGCGCCGCTTCAGCGCCAAGATCGACGGCCTGTTCGGGCTTTCCGGGAGGCGGGTGCTGGAGAAGCGCGGCGGCGTCATCCCGATCGGCGGCCTGCTCAGGAACTTCCACGCGGACCGGGTCCTGCTCGTCGGAGACGCGGCGGGCATGGTGTCGCCGCTCACCGCCGGCGGCATTCACCAGGCGTACCGGTTCGGCAAGCTCGCCGCCGACGCGATCGCGGACCACCTCGAGGTGGACGGATCGAGCGACGGGGGCGGCTCGGGCGACGGGGCCCCCCGGCCCGGCGTCCCCCACCCCGGTGACGTCGTGCGCCGCGCGTATCCGAACCATGCCCTGAAACGCGCCGCGCGCTGGGGGTTCGACCGCCTTCCGGTGGCGCGCGCGCTGCAGGCCGGACTCCTGAGCTGGAACGTGTTCCGGGGACTGGCCGAACGGGTGTTCTTCGACCGCTCCCGGTAGCGCCGAAGACCGGCGCGCGGAACGCCGGGCGGTCTGTGCGCGTAACACCAGAAGGACGCGACGAGGGTCTTTCAGGCAAGCGGGACGCGGCCACGGCGTTTCGCCGGGAGACGACCGATGAACACGAATGCCGAGGCGATCTACGCACTCGGAGGCGGAAATGTGCGGAAGATGCTACGGGTCGTCGAACTCTAGATGAAACGTTCCCGCGGGAACGCGAACGGCGACGCGAACGGGCCGGCGAAGGCGCAGGCGAAATACGTGATCATCGGCGCGGGCATCCACGGCCTCTCGACGGCCTGGCACCTGGCCTCCGAACTCCGGGCGTCCGGACGCGGCGGCGGCCGCGACGTCCTGATCATCGACAAGACCGGGATCGGGGGCGGAGCGTCGGGCATCGCGTGCGGCGTCATCCGCAATAACTACTTCCAGCCCGCCATGCGCGAACTGATGGCCCACTCGGTGGCCGTGTGGGAGAGCGACGCCGCGGGGTTCTCGTACCACCCGGTCGGCTACCTGCAGATCAGCCACGAGGCGATGCGGGAGGACGTCGCTTCGATCCACGAGCAGCAGCGGGCCATCGGCTACGACTCGACGTTCATCGAGGGCGCCCGGGCATCGCACGCATACATGCGGCGCATCTTCGACGACTGGCAGGCGCGCGGCATCACCAGCGTGCTGCACGAGCACCGCGGCGGGTACGCGAACAACATGGCCTCCCTCCGACGCCTGTGGGCCAGGGCCGCCGCCGAGGGCGTCCGCCTCCGCACCGGCGCCCTACACGAGGGGTTCGAGCGGGATGCGTCGGGCGCCGTCACCGCCGTGGTCACGGACCAGGGCTCCATCGCCTGCGAGCGCGTCGTGGTGGCCACCGGTCCATGGGTTCAGCGGCAGTGGGCCATGCTCGACCTCCCCGCCGTCACGCGGGTTCGGCGTCCCGACGGCGCGCGCCCGGACGGCGCCCACCCGGACGGCGCCCCGCACGACGGCGCCCTGCACGACGGCGCCCTGCACGACGTGCCGACGTGGAGCTACTGGGCGCTGCAGGAGGGCACGCTGGACGTCGATCCGGGGACCCTCACCGACAACGCGGGCCGCCTGCCGCCGGTCGTGCACGTCGACACCGACGAGCCGCTCCGCGACGAGCGCGGGCTCGTGAACGAAGGCCCCTGGGGGATCTACTACAAGCCGGATTTCCATTTCCGCGGCGTGCAGGGCGGCGCCATGCCCCATGAGATCGAGAAGCCCGGCTCGGAGGTGGCGGTCGACCCCTACGGTCCTCTTTCCCCCGACTTCGTCGTCGGCGAGGACTTCTACCGCCTGTGGACCGCCGCGCTCGCCTTCTGCCAGAAGCGCTTCGAGGGCCGGAACCATCTCATGAAGCGGGAGCCGTCCGGCGGCATCGGCAGCTTCACGCCGGACAGCTTCCCCGTGTTCGACACCTTCGCCGACAACGTCTACTTCATCGCCGACTCCAATCACGGCTACAAGATGATCGGCGTCGGCGCGCTGGTTGCGAAGGAACTCATGGGCAGCCCGCAGGCGCTGCTCGAACCCTTCCGCTACGGACGGTTCGCCGAAGGCCGGCTCCATCCCACGAGCCAATCCCCCTTCCCCTGGAGCTGATCGAGCCGAAAAGTGACGTTCCCGCGGGAACGTCCGTCAGAGATGTGGTGGCGGGGACAATCCGGAGGGGCAAGCGGGCGCGGGGGCTTCTGAAGAGGCCGCCCGGAACCGGGAGGTGATTCTGATGGAAGACACCGGCATTCGGCTCACCGCGAACGACAGGTTCAAGCGCGCCAGCCCGCATTGCACACGGATCGGTTTGGTGGCCGCGGTCTTTCTTCACCTGGGACTCTTCGTCCTCGTGCAGCCGTTCGAGGCCGCGGACCTGGGGAGCGTCACGAACGAGATCGAGTCGATCAGGCTCCCGCCGGAGGTCAGGATTCCGCCTCCGCCGGAAGCGATCGCCCGTCCCGCCAGACCGAGGGTCGCCTCCGTCGACATCTCCCCGGACATCACGATCGCGCCGACGACCCCGGATCGGGTTCCCAGGGGTCTGCCTCCGCGTCCCCGGGTCCCCGACCCGTCCGGCCGGCCGACGCTGATCCCTTACGACACGCCCCCCGTCCTCCTGAACGCAGCCGAAGTTCTGCAGGTGCTGGAGCGGGAATACCCGCGGGCGCTGAGGGACGCCGGGATCGAAGGGCGCGTCGAACTCTGGATCTACCTGTCGGGGGACGGGATCGTCGAGCAGTTCGAGACCAAGACATCCTCCGGTAACCCGCTGCTCGACGAGGCGGCGGGCCGGGTCGTCCCGGCGATGAGGTTCAGTCCGGCGAAGAACCGCGACAAGGTGACCGCGGTCTGGGTCTCGCAGTGGGTGACGTTCCGAGTGAACTAGCCACCGTGTGGCCGCCGCGGCCCGCTTGGGCAACGGCGCGAAATCTCGGCGCAGGGACGCCACCTTTCCCCCGCCCCCCGGACGCCCGCAAGATCTCTGCCATGTCGACGCACTGGGCCATCGATCTCGGCACGTCCAACACCACGATCTGCGAAGACCGGTCCGGCCGGCCGCGCATCCTGAACCTGCCGGACCTCGCGAAACTCGAGCCCGTCACGCAGACGCCGGTCATGCCGTCGTGCGTGTGCGTCATGGACCGGGACGGCGAGGAAGTCCTCATCGGGCAGGCGGCCGTCACCTACAACTGGGACGGACAGGCCACGGGCTTCGCGCGCGGCTTCAAGCGCTACCTCGGCACGGAGAGCGGGCGGGCCCTGGCGCGCGCGGGCGGAAGGATCTTCACCGCCCAGGACATCGCGGCGCTCTTCCTGCGGGAGGTCATCGGCGCCCTCGAGGCGCGATTCGGCGAAGAAGTCACCGACATCACGATCGCCACGCCGAGCGGCTTCTACGAGACCTACCGGGCCGAGCTGCAGGCGATCATCCGGAGGCTGAAGCACCGCGGCTGGTGGGCGCGCGTGTGGGCGCGCCTGCGGCGGAGGCCGACCGGGATCGTGTTCCGCACGCTCGACGAGCCGGTCGCGGCGGCGCTCGGCTACGGCGTCGATGTCGGGCGCCCCACCACCCTCGTCGCCTTCGATTTCGGCGGCGGATCGATGGAAGCCGCCGTCGTGAGGACCCACGGCGCGCGCACCGTGGAGACCGGGCGCGCGGAAGTGCTGGCCAAGCAGGCGGTGGAACTCGGCGGAGACGACGTGGACCGCTGGATTCTGGAGCGGTTCGTTCCCTCGGCTCTGCACGACTGGCCCGAATGGGAGGTCGCGCTCCGCTGGGAGGCCGAGCGCGTGAAGCTGCTCGCGAGCGCGGGGAACGAGGGCGACTTCACCTTCCGCAACGAATCGTACGGCAGGCTGGACTATCCCGTCCTGAGCGACCTGCTCGCCGCCAACGGCCTGTACGCGCGGATCCGGGAGTTGCTCGACGCGCTGCTCGCCGAGCTGCGGACCCGGCACGGCGTCCTCCCCGACGGCATCGATGATGTGATCCTCGAGGGCGGGTCGACGCTCCTGCCGGAGGTGCGCAACGTCGTGGGCGATGTGCTCGGCCGGGACAAGGTGCGCGAGTGGCTCCCCTTCGCGGCCGTCGCCCGCGGCGCGTGCATCTTCGCGGGCGGCGCGCACGTCGAGGACTTCATCTACCACGACTACGCGCTTCGCGTCCTGCCCGGTGGCGACGACGCCGGCGCCGAGACCGACGCCGAGTACGAACTGCTCATCCCCGGCGGCACGTGCTTCCCGACGGTCGACAACTTCGCGACGCGCTACTACGCCCCCGGCTTCGACGGCCAGCAGCACATCAACCTCTTCATCTGCGAGGTCGGACGCGTGGCCGGGCGTCCGATCGACTGGACCGAGCGCAGCAACGGCTCCCGCTATTTCGTGCCGGAGACCGCCGGCGAACGGGCCTTCTGCCTGTGCCTCAACGAGGCGGACCCGGCGCTGCCGCTGGAGCCAGCCGGCAAGGGCGCCGCGCCCCGCCTGCGCGTCACGTATTCCGTGGACGAGAATCGCTGGCTGTGTGTAACCGTACATGACCTGCACCGAAAAACCGACCTGAAGGTCAAGCACCCGGTGGTACGATTGCGATGAAACTCCTCAAGGCCCTGTTCGGACCGAGCCGGAGAGACGTGTGGCGGCAGCTCGCCGAGGACGTGGACGGGCAGTTCCACGAAGGAGGCCTCTTCAGCCCGTTCGCCGTCCAGGCCCCAACCGGCGACTGGATCATCACCCTCGACACGTACACATCGGGCGACGGCAAGACGAACCAGACGTTCACGAGGATCCGCGCCCCCTACTTCAATCCGGAGGGGTTCAGGTTCGAGATCTACCGGGCCGGCCTCCTGAGCGGGCTGGGGAAGGCGATCGGGCTGCAGGACATCGAGGTCGGCCATCCCCGGTTCGACCGGGACTTCGTGATCAAGGGCGATGCGCCGCGCCGCCTGCGGCGTCTCTTCGACAACCGGAAGATCCGCGCCGGCATCCAGGCCCAACCGAAGATCCATCTGTCCGTCAAGGGTCGTGGCGGGTGGTTCAGCAAGTTCCCCGACGGGGTGGACGAACTCCACTTCCGGGCGGAGAGGGCAATCAAGGACCTCGCGCAGCTCCGGACGCTGTTCGACCTCTTCGGCGAGATCCTGCGGCACATCTGCTGGGACGGTCACAACGGACAGGCGCAGCCGGACGACGTCCCCGTCCACATCCGGCGCCTGCGCGCGCCCGGGGGCCGGATCCGGGACAAGTACGTCCTCTGGGAAGGCGACGGACCGCGACGCGACGCGGCAGCCGCACTCGGGCGCCTGGGGGACCCCGCGGCGATCCCGGCCCTCGCCGATGTGCTCCGGGACGAGGACACGGTGCTCGGATCCCGGGCCGTCGAGGCGCTCGCCGAGATTCGGCACCCCGGTGCGGTCGCATCTCTCGTCCCGTTGCTCGGTGACGCGCGGAAGGCCGCCGGCCTGCGGTTCCGCGACGGGGTCGCCGGCGCGTTGAGGCAACTGGGCGAAGAAGAACTGGTCGAGACGGTACGGGCGGCGCTCGGCGGCGATTTCGTGCGTCTCAAGGCGTACGACGGCGGATACAGGGCGGGGATCATCGCCGCGCTCGGCCACGCGCTCGAGGGATCCTCCGGCAAGCATGCGGCGAACGCGCTCGCCGAGATCCACGCCGTGGAAGCGCTGCCCCGGCTCCGCGAGGTCCTGAGGAGCTTCGGAACGCGGGACGCCACGGGTCGGGCGATCTCCGCCGCCGTCGGGAGGCTCGAGGCACGGGCCGCCCTCCCGCGCGCCGCCAGCGCGACCGATGTCGAGGTCGACACGCTGCCACGGTCCGCCGGGGCGCCGGGCCCCGATCCCGGCACGCTGCCCCGCGGCTCCCGAGCGCCTTAGGATACCCCACGCAGATCCCCGCGAGAGAAGCCATTGAGAGTCTGGCCAAATGTAGCCAACTGCCCGCCTCGAAGGTGGGAAGCCTCGACGGGCTCCTTCAATCGGACGATGCGGAACATCTCGTCGAGGCCGTGACGCGCGTATTCCGCAGCGACGTGGGACGGATCGACGACTTCCTGACGCGTCCGCATCCACTGCTCGACGGCGAGTCGCCCCTCGACCTCGCTACTTCCGGTTCCGCCGGGATGGTAACCGTACTTGAGCTCGTGCTGCGGGCCGAGGCCGGCGTCGCCGTTTGACTCCACCGCCGCGAGTCACGTTCCCGCGGGAACGTTTTGGCGTGGGCCCTCCCTGTCGCGCTCCTTCCCTGCCGGGTTTCTCTTTCGAGGAACGACTCGAACTGCGGGATTGCGACGGCAGCCCATGAGAGCAGTTGCTCCTTGATCCGCTCAGAGATCGCGAGCGTGGTGTCCAGACGTTCTGAAGCCGCCCGCATACCGCCGGTAATCTCGCTTCCTTGACCCTGACGTTACGGCGGAGCACCGAAGGCCTGAACCACGGCAAGAAGTAACGTAAGTTCAATCAGGGCTGCACGATCTGCCATTCTTTGCCGAGGTTCATGTCTGATTCCAACGTGCCGAAATGGCTGGGAATTGGCATTGAGTAGCGGGAATGCGTACTCGTCCAAGTTCAACTCTCGCCGGTAGCGCGCACCACGACGCGAAGAGGAGAATTGGGCTCATGGCGAGGACGAACCGGGCACGTCAATCACGTAGATTTCCAAGGAACCGTCGCGGTCGGATTGGAAGGCGATCCTGTGTCCGTCGGGAGACCACGCGGGGGCCTGATCGCTGGCGTCGTCGTCTGTGAGGCGCACCACGCCGGTGCCGTCAGCGTTCATTACGTAGATCTCGTCGTCACCGTCGCGGTCGGATTGGAAGGCGATCCTGCGCCCGTCGGGAGACCATGCGGGGGCTTGGTCGCTGGCGTCGTCGTCTGTGAGGCGCACCACGCCGGTGCCGTCAGCGTTCATTACATAGATCTCGTCGTCACCGTCGCGGAACGACTGGAAGGCGATCCTGCGTCCGTCGGGAGACCACGCCGGGGCATTGGTATTGTAGGTCGAGTCGTTCGTCAGCCAGACGATGTTGCGCCCGTCAGAGTCCATCGTGTAGATGTCCACTCCATAGACGGTTCCTCCGCCATCGGTACGAGTGGAAGCGGCAGCGATCCTTGAGCCATCGGGAGACCACGCGGCTTCACCGTGCCATTCCGCGTTGTCCGTCAGCCGGACGACGCCGGTTCCGTCGGCCTGCATCACATAGATCCAGAAGTCGAAGCCCCGGAGGGATGTAAAGGCGATCCTGCGTCCGTCGGGGGACCACGCAGGTTCGCCGTCGGCGCCATTTGTCAGCCGACCCACGTTGGCCCCGTCGGCCCTCATCACATAGATCCCACCGGAGTCGTCGCGATCGGATGAGAAGGCGATTCTATTGCCGTCGGGAGACCACGCTGGGCTCAGGTCCTCAGCGTTGTTGTTCGTCAGCCGCGTGACGCCGGGAGAGCAGAAAGGTCCCACCCCTTCGGTCCCGTTCCCACGCAGCCACGCCCGGAACGCGGGCGTGTCGGGCACGCACAAACCCGCGTTGCCGACTATCTGGAACACTTCGAGCGAAAGATTCAGGAAGCTTGCGGGAAGCCGTCCGGTCAGATCGGTGTAAATGATGAGCAGGGTTCGGAGGTTCGCGAGGTTGCCGAGTTCCGGCGGGATGGAGCCCGTCAGGCTCACCTGGACGAGGCTCAGCTTCTGCAGACTAGCGAGGTTGCCGAGTTCCGGCGGGATGGAGCCCGTCAGGCCGGTGGAGGAGAGGCTCAGCTCCTGCAGACTAGCGAGGTTGCCGAGTTCCGGCGGGATGGAGCCCGTCAGGCCGGTGGAGGAGAGCGTCAGCTCCTGCAGACTAGCGAGGTTGCCGAGTTCCGGCGGGATGGAGCCCGTCAGGCCGGTGGAGAAGAGCCTCAGCTCCTGCAGACTAGCGAGGTTGCCGAGTTCGGGCGGGATGGAGCCCGTCAGGTCGGTTTGGAAGAGCTCCAGATGCTCCAGATTCGCGAGGTTGCCGAGTTCCGGCGGGATGGAGCCCGTCAGGCCGGTGGAGAAGAGCGACAGGTACGTCAGGTTGGCGAGGTTGCCGAGTTCGGGCGGGATGGGGCCCGTCAAGTCGTTGTTGTGGAGCCGCAGTTCTCGCAGGCCGGCGAGTTTTCCGAGCTCAGGCGGGACGGGGCCCGTCAAGTCGTTACGTTGGAGGAACAGGCGTTCTAGGTTGGCAAGGCTGCCGAGTTCCGGCGGGATGGGGTCCGTCAAGTCGTTGCTGTGGAGCCACAGTTCACGCAGGCCGGCGAGTCTTCCGAGCTCAGGCGGGACGGGGCCTGTCAGGCCGTTCGCGGAGAGGTACAGGCTCTCCAGACTGGCGAGGTTGCCGATCTCCGGCGGGATGGGGCCCGTCAGGCCGTTCTCGGAGAGGTACAGGCCCGAGACCCGTCCGGTGAAGTCGGTGTTCACCCCGTACCACTGGATCAGCGGAGCGTCGGTCAACCAGTTGGTGCTGTGGACCCAGTTCGGCCCGTCCGTGGCCTCGTAGAACGCCACCAGCGCCGTCCGGTCGGCGGCCGTGCCTTGGGCATCTGCCGTGCCTTGGTCATCTCCAGGCTCCGTCGTACCGTCGCCGCATGCGTAGGTCCACAGCGCCGCGCACAGCCCGACCGCGGCGGCAATGACGATGCGTCGGTGATTCGCTTTGCTTGTCGTCTTGCTTGTCGTCATTCGCCCGGTCTCAGGTTGGATTCCGATAATGCGCGCCGTCGAGGGTGCCCGGGAACTCGACACGACGGCCAAGCACCAAGACCACAGCGTGGGGGGGACTGGAAGGGGAGCACGAGCAAGCTGCGACCCAGCCCGACCGGGCGCAATTCCTCAACTCTCAAGCTGTTTGGTGGTTGAGCTACCCGAACCGGGATACCGCCGCCAGCTACGAGGCCGCGAGAACGGGAGCGCGAGTACCTGCGGAGGAGCAGCGAAGGCCCGTGACGGGGGGATGCGATCCTGCGGCAGCGGAGGACCGACAGCATCATCCGAGGGGTCGACCGGGCCCTGAGGGCGATTGATGAGGAAACGGAAATGGACAGGACGGAGATGTTCGAGGGACTGGAGGAGTTCGACCACGAGCAGTACCGGGAGGAGGTCGAGCGGCGCTGGGGTCACAGCGATGCCTACCAGGAGTCGATGCGGCGCACCCGTGCGTACGGCAAGGAGGACTGGACGCGGATCACCGAGGAAGGGGAGACGGTATTCGGCGGGCTGGCCGAGCTGATGGCCGAGGGCGCCCCGGCCGCCGGCCGCGCGGCGATGGACCTGGCCGAGGCGCACCGGCTTCATATCGACCGCTGGTTCTATCCGTGCAGCCACGGCATGCACCGGAACCTCGCCGACATGTACACGGCCGATCCGCGCTTCGAGGCGTACTTCGAGCAGCGCGGGGAGGGGCTGGCCGTGTTCGTCCAGGACGCGATCCGCGCCAACGAGGCCCGCTGGAGGAATCGTTCATGAGGCGTCGCGACGCATGACGCCGGGACAACTCATCGCGTTCAACGTCGCTCTGTTGTTCGCGATTGCGAGCCCGGGCCCCGCCCTGCTCATGGCCGTCCAGGCCACCCTCCGATCCGGACGTGCCGCGGGAATCGCCGTCGGAGCCGGTCTCGGTTTGATGGCCGCGGCCTGGACGCTTCTGGCCGCGGCCGGACTGGGATTGGTGTTCCAGGCGCTGCCGTGGCTGTACGCCTCGATGAGGGCCACGGGGGCGCTCTATCTCTTCTATCTTGCCTACCGGATGTGGACGAGCGCCGCAAAGCCCCCGCGCGTCCGATCCGCGCCCAACCGCGACGCCTTCCTCCAGGGCCTCCTCATCAACCTGTCGAATCCCAAGTCGGTGCTCTTCGCGGCCGCCGTCATCGCAGCGGTCTTCCCGGCCGGGCTCAGTCTGGCCAACGGCCTTGTCATCGCCGCCAACCATCTCCTGGTGGAGATCCTGTTCTACGCGACGCTGGCCTCGTGCATGAGCGCCCCCACCGTCGCCGATCGTTATGTGGAGGCCAGAGCGTACATCGATCGCATCCTGGCGCTCATTCTCGGCGCCCTGGGGCTGTGGATAGCGGTTTCGGCAGTGACATAGGCGAAGCTATCTCGTCTCGGTCAGGCGACCGGACAGGTACTTGTGGATCACGCTGGAAAGCAGGGTCTGGTACGGGATCCCCTCCTCCCGCGCCCGCGCGTGGGCGAGGTCGAAATCCCGTTCCGTGACCCGAAGATTGACGCGCCGGGTCTTTCTGAAGGTGGCGCGGGCCGCCTGTCGCGCGCTCTCCATTTCATCTTCGACACCGACAACGCGGCGCAACTCGCCCCTTTCGAACCTGTCAAGGATCTCCCGCTCTTCCGGACTCAGTGGATCGTTCATGGCGACCGCCTCCTCTCGTAGTTCCGCGTCGCCTTCCGGCTGGGAATGATCGTCTTCAGGAACCGTGTGCCGTCCGCGGCGGTCACGAACGGGACGAGGTAGAGGTACCGGTCGATGTCGACGACGTAGATCCTCTGCCCCGGATACCGCTCCTGGTTGGGGTGTTCCGTCACATCCACCAGGCCGCCACGCTCGATCGCCGAGATGACCCGCTCGAACGAGACGCCCCGCCGCTCGGCCAGCTGTCGGTTCTTCTCCAGGTTCCAGTCGAAGCGCACGGACATCGTCCAATCGTCACACATTGTGTGCGTTTTGGCAACCAATTTACGTTCCCGCGGGAACGCGTCGGCCCGAGCCGGCTTCAGAAGTCGAAGACGGCGTCGTCGCGGTTGAGTTGGAGGACGAGCACGTCCGGGTCGACCAGCACCCGCTCGGGGTCGAACCCGGCGCGGATCTCGAACTCGGCGGACTCCCCGGCGCCCAGCGTTACCTCGGTGCGCGCATCGCGGTAGTCCGCGGCGACCACCGTTCGCCGGGCGTCGTCTCCCTCGTCCGACCAGCGGTCGCCCGCCGTCGCCGCCACTTGCACCGTCATGTGCCCGGTTCCGACGTTCCGGACCGTCCCCCGCACGACCCAGGTTTCGGTGCCGGCCCCCTCCGCGCCGCCAGGCTCCGGGGTCTTCGTCACGTTCTCGAACTCGTATTCCGGGACGACCACATCGTGGAACCACTGGTCGGTGAAGGCCTCGAACGCCGCCGTGTCCGGAGCGAAGCCGCGCAGCACGGCGAGCATGTCCTGCAGCACCGGGAAGTCCGGGTCCGGGTTGTACTTTCCGATGAAGGCGCGGAGGCCGGCGAGGAGGTTCTCGCGGCCCATCTCCTGCTGCAGCATCCACATCACCCAGGCGCCCTTCTCGTAAGTGACGGTGCCATCGCCGGCGCGGCTGCCGTCCGTCTTAACCATCGCGCGCTCCGCGTCGACGAAGCGGCGGAAGCCGTACGCCGATTCCGTCCGCTTGCCGAACTCGATGCGGTAGCGGTCGCCGTACACCTGTTCGTGCAGGAGCATCGTGGCGTAGTGAGCCATGCCCTCGGAGAGGATGTTGCCGCCGGGGCCGTCGCCCGGCACGAGCAGGTTCCCCCACCACTGGTGCGCGGCCTCGTGCGCGACGACCATGAACGCGACGTGCGACACCGGGCTGCTCCTGGCGAGGAATCCGCTCCCCTCGCTGAACGAGATGTTCGTGGGGAACCCCTGGGCGTAGCTCGCGTAGTCGGGGAACTCCGAGATCTTGAGCACGTCCCACGGGAAGGGGTAGAACCACTCGGAGTAGTACCTGCGCGCCGCGTCGAGCGCGGCCGACATCTCCTCGATGTTGTAGTCGTGCTCCGGGTGATGGTAGATCGCCGTGCCATCCCCCTCGATCACGTCGTACTTGCCGGCGATCACGTTGAACAGCGTCACGGGATGGTCCGTCTCCCAGACCACCGTGCGCCGGCCGGCGGCGACCTCGCTGCTCACCAGTTGGCCAACCCCGTTGGCGGTGAACGCCTCGGGCGTCGTGATGCGGGTGCGCACCGTGAAGGGCCCGCCGCCCCAGCCGAACAGCGGCTCCGTCTCTCCCTCGTAGAAGTCGTCGGGGTGGTCGCGGGGTTCGGCCGAGTTGTCCTCGTCCACCCCGATCCCGGACAGATAGCCCGGCACCGGGACGAACGTGGGCCCGAAGGCGGTGAGCACGATCCCCGATTCGAGGATGAACTCTCCCGACCCGCCGGGTCCCTGGCTCAAGCCCCCCATCATCACGCGGTCGTACTCGAAGCCGATCGTCAGCGTGTCTCCGGGGGCCAGCGGCGCGTCGGGAGTGAAGATGAACAGGTTGGAGCGGTCCTCGGGTTCGTACGCTTCGCCGCCCAGCGTCCAGGCGATCGGATCCCACGGCCCGGCCGTGACCGGAAGCCGCTCGTACGCGTGGTCGCGGTGGTTGAAGAAGGTGTATTCCCCCTTCACGGCGACGGAGCGCTCGCTCGGCTCGAAGTCGAGACCGAGGTCCACGCGGGAGACCGACGGCATGCGGAAGTCGGTCCAGGTGGCGGTGTTCCGCTCCCAGTAGTCGTCGGCCCACTCCCGCGCGGCGTCCCCCTCGTAGCCCCGCTCGCCCCCGATGGCGAGGATCGACGCGAGGGCGATCGCGGGAATCGCCAGCGGCAGCAGCCGGAGGGCGCCGAGCAGGAGCGGCTTCGGGCGCAGGCGGTGGATGATCCCGACCGCGTCGAAGTCCTGCCGGCCGTACCACTTCACCGAAAGCGCCACGAGGAGCGGCACCAGGCTCAGGTAGAGGAGGCGGTTGAGGAGGAGCGGAGTGCCGTGGAGGGTGAAGGCGCCCATGTCGCTCCAGCTCAGCACGCCCAGGCCGAGCCAGTTCGTCACCCACGTCATCCCGTCGCCCGCACGCACGTCGAAGATCGTGTAGATGATGAGCGCCAACCCGAGTCCGTACACGGCGTACCGGTTCCGGAGCAGGGAAAAGAGGGCGGTGACGAGCGCCGTCCAGAAGACGAACGTGGGGATGAGGACGGCGCCCCACATGGCGACGAAGGGGAAGAGGTCGAATCCCACGGGGCTCCCGCCGATGAACTGGTGGTAGAGGAGAAGGGCCGCGTTGGCGAGCAGCGTTACGAGCAGGATGAAGCCCGCCATCACGCTGTTCCCCAGCGTCTTCCCCAGAATGACGGCCCCGGTGCCGACCGCCGTGGCGCCGAAGATCTCGTGTAGGCGGCGGCTGCGTTCCTTGTGCAGCGACTCGACGGTGTAGAAGAGGAGCAGGAAGCAGAGAAGGACGTTGAGATCGCTGAGCTGGGCCTCCGCCATCCCTCCCGGCGTGTACAGGAGGCGCGAAGCGAAGGGACCGATCGTGAACAGCGTCGAATTGATCGCCGTGAACAGGATGAGGGGGACGAAGAGGTACATCCCGGGCCGCACCATGAGGTCCCGAATCTCGCTCCGCGCGATGACGCCGGCACCCTTCCAGAAGCCGAGGGGGCGGGTCGTCATCCCGAGGCCCGTCAGGGTCGTCGCCGCCGCGTCGCCCGGGGTCAACGCGGAGCCTGCGCCCGCAATGCCCGCGGCGCCTGCGGCGGCGGCCGAAGCGACGGCGGGGGCCTTCCGGCGCCGAAGCCAGCGCAGGAAGCGGAGTTCAATGCCGCCGACCAGCATCCTGCGGGTGTAGCTGCGCACCGCGCCCGCTACGGCCGCGAGCCCCAGCAGCGCGACGACCGCCCGGCTGATGACGAATCCCGCGTCGGGCCGCAGCGGCTGCGTGTTATAGAATTCCACCCCCCGGTCGACGGCGAGGAAGGTCTCGTCCAGCCACCGGAATCCGGAGGGGTCGATGAGCATGAGCAGCCGGTTCACGTCCGGCGAGAGCCAATCCGGCGACCAGGTGGCCAGGAAGGTGAGCGTGAAGAGGACCGACGCCATGGGGAAGGCGAAGACGATGATCGGACGGCGCGTCCAGGCGCCGAGGAAGAAGGCGACGCCCCCGAAGAGCAGAATCTGCGGCACCCCGAAGAGGAGCGTCGGGAAGAGGTAGTTCCAGGGGTGGAAGGGGCCGATCGTCTCCGAACCCCCCGCCCCTTGCACCACGTGCGCGAAGAAGCCCAGGACGACGAGGAAGACCAGCCACGCGGCCGCGAACGCTCCCGCGGCCCCGCAGAACTTGCCCCACGCGTACTCCCCGGGCGTGAGCGGGGTGGAGTGGAAGACCTCGGTCACCTGCAGTTCGAGGTCGCGGATGACGACCATGCCGCACGAGATCGCCAGGAACCAGGCCGCGACCGCAAGCATGACGATGCCCTGGATCATGCTCTGGTTGTAGACCGAGGTGATGTGGGGCCGCTCGGCGCCGGGCACGAAACTGCCCGTGGACACCGTGACGGCCCCCTCGGACAGCCCCATCGCCATGAGCCCCAGGATCACGAGCAGCACCCAGTGGGCCGGACGGCGGAACGTCGCGCTGAATTCCCGCCGGGAGACCTCCCACCAGCGCGTGAGCGTGTTCACCGGTTCACGGCGCGGCTTCGGCTGCCTCGGGCCGGGATCCCTCGGGCCGGGCTCCCTTCTCCCGGGCGAGGAGGAGGTAGGCGTCCTCGAGCGTCGGGGCGGCCGCCTCGAAACCGGCCGGCGGCGGTCCCTCCGGCAGGTGGATGCGGACCTGGTTGCGACCCTCGATGAGGAGCGCCTGCGTGACCCGGTAGTCGCGGTCGACTGCGGCGAGGTCCTCCTTCGCGACCGCGCCCTGGTAGATCGTGCCCGCGAGGCGGCCCCGGGCCTCGGCCGGAGTCGTGTCCGCCACGAAGCGACCGTCGTACATGATCGCGACGCGCGGGCAGAGCACCGAGATGTCGTCCACGATGTGCGTGGAGAGGAGGACCGTGCGGTCCTCGGCGAGTTCCGCGAGCAGGCGGTAGAAGCGGAGCCGCTCCTCCGGGTCGAGGCCCGCCGTCGGCTCGTCCACGACCAGGATCCGGGGGTCGCCGGCCAGCGCCTGCGCGATCCCGAGCCGCTGCCGCATACCGCCCGAGTAGCCCTTCACCTTGCGCTTCGCGGCGTAGGACAGGTTCACGCGGTCGAGCAGTTCCGCGGCGAGGCGCTTCACCCCCTGCGGCGCCTCCACCCCCTTGAGGACGAGCAGGAAGCGCAGCATCGACTCGCCCGTGAGGTGCGGGTAGAAGCCGAAGTCCTGCGGCAGGTAGCCCAGCTGCCGCCGGATCCGGCGGGGATCGGCGACGATGTCCTCGCCGTCGAAGTGGACCGTGCCGGAGGTGGGCTCGAGCAGCCCGGCCACGATGCGCATGAGGGTGGTCTTCCCCGCCCCGTTGGGACCGAGGAGCCCGAACATCCCCTGCCCCACATCGAGCGACACTCCCTGCAGGGCGGCGACGGGGCCGGGGTAGACCTTGACGAGGTTCCGGATCTCAAGCATGGCGTCGGCCGCCTTTCGCTGTGCCGCCGGTCTCGACGCCGCGGAGCTCGAGCCGCTGGTCCCGGCCCCGCTCGTCAAAGACTCGGATACTCTCCCCACGGAACGGGAAGCCGCCAGGTTTCGCGGGCGCCGCGCGCCGGGAGCGGGCGTCCCCCCTTCCCCAGAACGTTCCCGCGGACTCCTCCCGACAGCGATGTAACATATTTGAAGTCGGCGTCGGACACGAACTCCCGGCTGTAGAAAAAGCTCTTCCGGATGTAGCCGGTCGGGTGCTCCACCTTCCTCCCTTTCGTCTTCGCCCGGTGCGGCCGGCCGGCCCGGATCCGGAAGCCCTAGTGGCGGCTGAAGCGCAGGAACTCTCCGTTCTCCAGCAGCCGACCGCCCGCCGCGCGACCGTCGGTGGCGATCGCCGCCTTCATCTGGTCGAACAGAAGCTCCGAAGGTATCCCGCCGCAGTAGGCGAAGGAGGACTCCAGACCCCACCTCGCGACCGTCCGCCCGCCGGAACGTTATCTCCTCCGGCAACTGCTCCAAGGAGCGGTCCGGCATCCGCAGGCCCTCGACGATCGGTCTTGCCTCACGGTTGAGCGACATGATCCGCCGGTCCCGGCGTCAAAGACCACCACGCCGACCGGCGAGGTGTCCACCAGGGCCTGCAGGTCGGCCCGGGCCCGCTGCTCGTCCCGGTAGGCCCGCGCGTTGGCGATGGCCGTCGCCGCCTGCGACGCGAAGAGCACGAGCACATCTTCGTCCCCGTCGGTGAACTCCCGTCCGTCCTCCTTCTCGCCGAGAAAGAAGCTCCCGAGACGGTCGCGATCGCGCCCAACGCGGCGCCGGTCAACGCGCGCGCGCAGTCGAGGATCTCCTGCAGAACCGCGTCGAGATCGAGGCTCTCGCTGATCCGCATAATGGCTCCGCACAGGCCGGAGATGCCTTCCTGCAGCGCCTCGATCCGTTGCCTCAGCGCGGCGGAATCCTCCGTCATCGGTCACTCCTCTTCGGGGGCACTTGGCACGCTCTGGCGCGGCTGCGGCCAGATTATCGGCAACATAACCAGGTATGTCGCCCACAGATCGCATCCGGTTGCTTATATTGCGGGTCGAGGGGGTAGTCGCTTGGAGTTCTCGCCTCTCACCAACTCGCAAGGAGGCTTCCATGACTTGCTAGCGGGCACCAGGCAGCTGCGGCCGGCGTTCCGTAGTTGCGCGCCCCGCCCGCTCTGCCTCTGCCCGGCGGAGGCGACTACGAACTCACGGGACGGGACGTCGATGGCCAGATCAGGTTTAGCAGCGGTGCGGGAGATGGTACGGAGACGGATGCTCGGCCAGGGGACTCAACGCCCCAAAGAGCGCATCCAAAATTTACCAGTGGGCGCGGGCGTCGGCACCGGCATGATTCTCCTCTTGCTCTCGTGTGGAGACTCCGCAACGTCTCCCGGTGCTCCGCGGCCGCCACCGCCTCCGCCGACGGTACCGTCCCTGACGATCTCGATCACTCCGGCCGAGGTGACGTTTGCCGCCATCGACGATGTGGTTCAGCTCTCCGCGGAGGTGCGCAACCAGGCTGGAGAGGTCGTCACCAGTGCGGTCGTCCGCTGGTCGAGCGGGAATCCGTCCGTTGCCAGCGTGGATGATTCGGGGTTGGTGACAGCCGGTGGTTCCGGTACGACGACGGTCAGGGCCCGTTCCGGGCGCGAATCGGCGGAGGCGCGCGTCACCGTGATGCAGGTTCCGACCGGTCTTGGAGTAAGTCCACGCACACTGGCGTTCAGCAGGATCGGCGATGCGGTTCAGCTCACCGCCCACTTCACGGATGCGAACGGACACGCCATCCCCGGCGCTGTCAGCGCGGCCTGGTCGAGCGCCGACACGTCGGTCGCCACGGTGGACTCGACGGGATTGGTGACGGCCATGCGTAACGGATCCACGGCCGTGACGGCGCTGTTGGATTCCCAGGCCGCGGCCGTGTCCGTCAACGTTGCCGATCCATCGGAGGATCGGGAGGTGCTGGAACGCCTGTATCACGCCACCGGAGGTGATGCCTGGAAGCGGAACGAGAAATGGCTGACCGGGGCGCCGCTGTCGGAGTGGTTCGGTGTATGGGTCGGCCCGAACGGCCGAGTTGACGCCCTCGAACTTGCAGATAACGGGTTGACGGGCCCGCTCCCGCCCGAACTGGGCGACCTGGGGAATCTGACGCGGTTGTTACTCGGCGACAATCAGCTCACCGGGCCCCTCCCTCCCGAGATCGGGAAGCTCTCGCTCCTGGAGCGCCTGGAAGTCCAACGGGCCGGGTTGAGCGGCCCCATCGTGCCCGAACTGGGCGGACTTCTGTCCCTGGGCAGCCTGTATCTCAGCGAGAATGATTTCTCAGGAGCGCTGCCTGCCGAGATCGGCAATCTCGTCAATCTGGAAACCCTTAGCCTGGTATTTAATCCCGGTCTCACCGGACTCTTTCCTCGTGGTCTCGTGAGGCTGAAGAAACTGTCCGGGTTCTCGTCGTACGGGACGCAACTCTGTGCTCCCATCGACGAGGAGTTCAGCCGATGGCTGGATGGCATCGAGGACTCGGCGATCGATGAATGTGGTCCGGATCAGGTGGAGCGCCTGGTGCTGCGGGAGTTCTTCGACGCTGCCGGCGGCGAATCCTGGACCCGCACGGATGGCTGGAATTCCGAGATGGACCGAGAGAATTGGCATGGGCTTACGGTTGAGGACGGGCGTGTGCGGTCGATCTCGCTGGCGGACAACGGCCTGACGGGTTCGATACCGGGTGCGGTCGCGGGGCTGGCCGGGCTGCAGAGCCTGGATCTCACCGATAACGATCTCGCGGGTCAACTCCCGTTCAGTTTCGGCGGCATGACCGCGCTGACCGCCCTGCGGATCAGCGGGAACGCAAGACTGAAGGGGCATTTTCCGTTCAGCATGACCGGTCTGACGCAACTGGATGTTCTGGAGTACGAGGACACGGATCTCTGCATACCTCCAACTCCGGGCTTTCGGGTCTGGCTCGAAGATGTCGATGTCGTGCGCGGGCCCTTGTGCGAGAACATCCAGAATGTACGATTGCGATTCCCGCTGGTTTACTTCACGCAGGCCATCCAGCGGCCAGCAGGGGATGTTCCGCTGGTCGCGGGTCGTGATGCACTGTTGCGGGTGTTCCTTACAAGCCACGCGCCGGACGCTTACTACTCGCCCAGCGTCGTCGTGGTGCTTTACGTCTCGGGGGAGGAAGTGTACCGGACCGCCCTGCATCGGGCGGAAGCCCTAATGGCAACGCTCGCCGACGAAGGCGATCTCGAGCGATCCTACAATGCGGTCATCCCCGGGGAATTCATTCAACCGGGTCTCGAATTCGTTGTGGAGGCGGATCCGGAAGGGTCGGTGCCGTTGGCCGACGGTAGCCAGACTCGGTATCCGGACTCCGGTGTTGCAGCGGTGGAGGTGGTTGAGGTGCCTCCAATGGAGCTTACCGTGGTGCCGGTGGTGGAGGCGGCGGCCCCTGACTCCTCGATCTACGCGTGGACGAACGCGGTTGCCGACGATAGCCCGGAGGTTGGCCTTCTAAGGTATGCGTTTCCCTTCGCCGACTTTCGCGCGCGCGCCCGAGAGACGTATGCGACATCCGTCGATCTGACCAAGTTGGCAGGGCAGTGGAGACTCGTTCTCGAACTCGAAGGCGTTCGTGCCCTCTCGGGAGGCTCCGGGTATTGGTATGGGGCGGCTGCGTCTCGGTCCGGCTACGTTCGCGGGATTGCGAGGCTGGGTGGGCGGGTGAGCATGGGTAAGCCGTCGATGGCCGAACTCGCCCATGAAGTGGGTCACAACCTGAATTTGCTTCATGCTCCCTGCGGAGACCCTCTCAATACCGATCCGAGCTTCCCGCACCGGGACGGGGGCCTCGGAGCATGGGGTTACGACTTCCGGGACGGCACGGTGGTCTCTCCCGAGACCCGCCGCGACATCATGGGATACTGCTACGCGCAGGGCTGGCTGAGCGACTACTTCTTCCAGGACGTGATCAGCTACCGGGACAGCGTCGCGACCGATGCCCAGCTTGCGACATCGCGGTCTGAAGCCGAGTTGGTCGTCATCTGGGGCGGGGTCGTCGACGGGGAGCTACGAATTGAGCCTGCGTTCCGGGTCACTTCCGTGGAGCGTCTCCCGGACGGGCCGGGGCCGTACCGAGTCGATGGGTTCGCCGCCGGTACCCGGCAATTCTCCCTCTCATTCACGCCCGGGGAAGATCAGTTCGGCAACAAGTACTTCTTCTTCACGGTCCCGAGCGCGCCCCTGGATCGGATCACGCTCACCGGACCCGAGGGGACGGTGACGATCGGTGCGGACGATGAACGTACGATCTCGATCGTTCGCGATCCGGCGAGCGGAGTGATTCGGGGCATCCTGCGCGACTGGGGAGGTGATCTTCCGCCTGCTCTCGGGCGGATCGAAGATCTCGATGTTTCCACCTACCGCGCGCTCGGCGTATCCCTTCAATAAATCCGCGAGCCCGCGCCGACGAAGGATGAGTTGCCCGCGAAGTATGACGTGCCGTCCGAAGCGCCGGGCTTCGAGGGCGCAACGCCGCAGGCGCAAGTTTTTGCACGTCCACGATGGAGTTGGTTGAGTGGGGCGCGGGGATAATACGAGCGGTACAGGCTGGGCATGGAACGATGGAGGAGTACCTGACGCTGCGCCATCGGCCAGAGCCGGAAATCCGGTATGACTCAAGCTGATCGTGAGACGGGGCATGTCGTCGTCACAGTCGGGGGTTTTTGAGGGGCTACCGGCGGCGGCGCGCCCGGGTGACGGCCTCCCTGGCCCGCCTGGCGTGCTCCCGGGCCTCGCGGGCCGCCCGTCCCACGGATTCGACCACCTTCTCCGCGCCCTCCCGCCGGTGCGGCGGCGCCAGCGACTCGACGGCCCACCGACGGTCCTTGGCCCGGGACGCGTGACTCTCACACTCGATGAGCGCCAGACGAGCCTCCTTCGCGAGGAGGATGGCGTTCCTCTCGCGGGGGCGGAATCCGAGGGCCTGCTCCGCGTACGCCACGGCTTCATCCGCCGCTATGCGGGCGTCCCTCTTGAGGGAGATGGCCTCCTCGGCCCACTCGAGGATGGACTCGACGTCCCCTGGCTTCGGCTTGCCGGTCTTCTTCGCCATGCCCGTTCCGGTTTGAGCTGCGGTCGACTACACGTGTTCGCAGCGTACCTGTGAACGGTCGGGCATAACGGGTTGTGCGTCAACGTGCGGCGAACGCGACGGGGGCGCGATCTTGAGGAGCGGCGATTCAATAAACGAGGGATAATCCCGCTTCCGATAGTCTAACGGTTTCGGATGCACCGGAGGACGTATGCCAGGGCTGCTCCGGCGGACAGGACCATGCCAATGTTCCCGTAAACCGTATTAATCTGCAGCCCGAGAAACAGCGAGAACGAGAACATGAGATAGATCAGCACTATGGCTGCAAGATGGCCGGCCACTCTCAGTGCGACCTTCAACCTGCTGCGATGCTCGGTCATCGGCTGATTCGTCATCGGCCTTGGAGGTGCGGGCCGCGTTCGCGCCGCGGCCCGCGCCCGGGGCTTAGACTCCCTCGACGATCACGACCTCTCGGGTGAAGGCGCCGCCGGCGCCCTTCAGGGCCTGCTGATGCTCGGCGCTGTCATAGAACGCCCGAGCGGACGCGGCGTCGGGAAAGCGCTGGACGACAACGACATCGGGTGCCTCGCCCTCGAGTGTGGCGCACTCGCGGGCCCGGACGACGAATTCGCCGTCGGATTGTGCAAGTAGCGCCGTCGCGGCCTCCGCGAAAGCGCTGTGCGCCTCAGGGTCCTGAACCTTCGTTCGAATCACGATGTACGCTGCCATTTCAGCCTCCGGATCGCGGGTACACGTTGCCGGTCTACATACGCGGTCTCACTATGCCGGTCGACGCGCGGGCCAGCAAGTGATCCGGCGGGTATCCGCGGCGGGTATCCGGGCGGCGGCTATTGGAGCAAATTCGGCTGGAGCAAACCTCGCGACCAGGAGGGAAGATGGACCCACGAGACTCCGACCCATGAGGCCGGGCTCCAACGAAGACCTTCGCTACGAAGTCGAGGACCGGCTTCCGGGCCCGGTCGCGCTGGGTCTCGGCTTTCAGCTCGCCGCCATGGGCATCAACGGGGTCGTGCTGATCCCGACGATCGCGTTTCGGGCGGGCGGCGCCGAGGACCTCGTGCTGTGGGCGGTGTTCGCCTCCGTGCTCGCGTGCGGCGTCGCCACGATCCTCCAGGGCCTGCGAGTGGGACGGATCGGGGCGGGGTACGCCCTCCCTCACGTCAGTTCGGCCATCTTCATCGCCGTCTGCGCCGAGGCTCTGATTCGGGGCGGACCGGGGCTGCTCGCCATCCTGGTCGTCATCTCGGCGCTCGCCCAGGCGGCGTTTTCCGCGCGGCTTTCGCTGCTGCACCGGGTGCTCACGCCCGTCGTTACCGGGACGGTGGTCATGCTCATGCCCGTCACGGTGATGCCGATCCTGTTCGACATGCTCAACGAGTTGCCGCCGGGCGCCCCCGTGCGGGCCGGACCGCTGAGCGCCGGCGTGACGATCGTCGCCATCCTGGGCATCGCGCTCCGCGCGAAAGGGACCCTGCGCCTCTGGGCCCCGGCGGTCGGCATCATCGCCGGCTCCCTGGTCGGCGCGGCCTTCGGCATCTACGACACCGGCCGCGTGGCCGACGCCGAGTGGATCGGCGTCCCGGCCGGCGGGCTGCCCGCGCTCGACATCGGCTTCGGCCCGGCGTTCTGGGCTCTGCTGCCCGCGTTCCTGTTCGTGGCGCTCGTCGGCACGACCAAGTCGGTCGCCGTCGCGGTCTCCGCCCAGCGCGTGTCGTGGCGCCGGTCGCGGGCGGTCGATTTTCGCGCCGTGCAGCGCGCCGTGGCCGCGGAAGGCGCCGGAAATCTGCTCGCGGGTGTCGCGGGAACGCTGCCCAACACGCCCAACGGGAGCGGCGTGGCGGCCATCGAAGTCACGGGCGTCGCCGCGCGCAGGGTCGGAGCGGCAGCCGGACTCGCCTTCTGCGTCCTCGCCTTCCTCCCCAAGGCGCTCGCCCTCATTCTCGCCATTCCCGACGCCGTCGTGGCCGCCTCCATCGCCGTGGTCATGGCGATGCTGTTCACGGTCGGGACGCGCGAAGTCGTGCAGAGCATGGGCGCGAATCCCCGCAACGGCCTGATCGCGGGCGTCTCGTTCTGGACGGGTCTCGCCTTCGAGTTCGACCTGATCTTTCCCGCCTACTTCGCGGAGTTCGCGGGCGGTCTGCTGAGCAACGGGCTGACGACGGGAGGCCTGGTGGCGCTGCTGCTCACGGCGCTGACGACGCGGCGGAAGAGCCGGCTCAGAGTCGCGCTCGACGTGGCCGAACTGGCCCGGATCCGGGAGTTCATCCAGGCGTTCTCGGCCCGGCACGGGATGACGGCGGTCACGGAGCGGCTCGAAGCCGCGAGCGAGGAGACGCTGCTCACGCTGCTCGAGTTGCGGAACGCGGCGGATGGGACGGCTGAGGCGGATGGGACGGCTGAGGCGGATGGGACGGCTGAGGCGGAGGCAACACCAGACGACGGGAGACGCGAACTGCTCCTGACGGCGAGCGAGGAGGACGGCGAGGCCGTGCTTGAGTTCAGGGTGGGCGCCGCGGGCAGCGACGAACTCAACCTTCAGGACCGCCTGGCGTGGCTCGAGGCGGAGACCCGGGCGGTCGACGTGGAGCAGGAGATCTCGCTCCGGCTGCTCCGGCACCTCGCCTCCTCGGTCCGGCACCAGCAGTTCCACGACGTGGACATACTGACCCTCCGCGTTTCCGCCGTGCCCGAGCGCGAATCGTGAATGGGAGGATCGCGGCAGCGTTCCCGATGATGGCGAACCCGGCCCGGATCGTCAGGGAGAACCGGCGGGCATGAAGTAGCCGACCCCGCGCTCGTTGCGGACATAGGCCGGGTTGGCCGCGTCGTCCCCCAGCTTGCTCCGCAGCCGCTTCACGACCGCCCGCACGAGTTTCGGGTCCGGCGAGCGTCGATCTCCTCCGCGCCACGCCTGGCGCAGCAACGACTCGTGCGTCAGCACCCGTCCCGCGTTGACCGACAGCACGCGCAGCAGTTCGTACTCGGTGGGTGTCAGCTGCACGGTCTGGCCCGCGACGGCGACCCGGCGCTGGTCGTAGCGAATCGTGAGTTCATCCAGGACGAAAGGCTCGGGCCCGGCTATCCGTCGGAGCGCGGCCCGCACCCTGGCCGTCAGCTCCGAGGGAGAGAACGGCTTGACGATGTAGTCGGCCGCGCCCGCATCCAGCGCCCTGACGATCGTTTCGTCCCGGCCGTACGCGGAAATGAAGATGACGGGCACGTCGCTCAGCTCCGGAACCCGCTCCATCAACGCGATGCCGTCGGTTCCGGGCAGCAGCAGGTCGAGCAGGACCAGGCCGGGCCGGTGCGTCGCGACGAGGTCTGGTACCTCCTCCGGGTCCCCGGTCACGACGGGAGTGTAGCCTGCTCCGGTGAGCACGTCCCGAAGGTACCGGAGCATCTGAGGGTCGTCGTCCACCGCCAGGATGCGCGTCGTCTCCTGCCCTTGCCGAGCCGCGCGCGGGCCGGCCACCGCGAGATCCTCGGAGGCGGTTTCCGACTCCGCGGTCACGGGCACCGTGAAAGTGAATCGCGCGCCTTGTCCGACGCCGCCGCTTTCGGCCCGGATCCGGCCCCCGTGCGCCTCCACCAGGCCCTTGCAGATGGTGAGGCCGAGCCCGGCTCCCGCTCCGCGTCGCTCCCCCTCCGTGCCGGCCGGCGCGGCGTACTTGCGAAACAGGTGCGACAGTCGGTCCGGCGCCACCCCACGACCCTTGTCGCTCACGGAGATCGCGACATGCCCGCCTTCCCGTTTCGCGTCGATCCGTATGGGCGACGACTCGGGAGAGTACTTCGCGGCGTTGGACAGGAGGTTGCACAGGACCTGGACGATGCGGGCCCGGTCGACCAGCACGCGCGGGAGGTCTTCCGGGAGGTCGATGTCGAGCGCATGCGTGCCGGCGCCGGTCACGAAGGTGCTCCGCGCCTGGTCCGCGAGAGCCGCGACTGACGCCGGCTCCGGCGACACCGACAGCGTGCCCGTCACCATGCGCCCGTGATCGAGCAGCTCGCCGATCAGGCCGCGCATGTGGTCGGCCTGGTCGTCGATGACTCGGAAGAACTGCAGCATCTCGCCCGGGTCCGGCGGCGGCGAGGCGCCCAGAACGGTGGCCGTGGACCCCTTGATCGAGATCAGCGGCGTTCGCAACTCGTGGCTCACGATGCCAAGGAACTCGGCGCGCATGCGCTCCAGTTCCTCCAGCGGCTCCAGGTCCTGCAGCGTGACCACGACGGACACGACCCTGCCGTCGTCCGCCTGGATCGGCGTCGAGTTGACCAGGGTCGTCACGCTCCGGCCGTCGGGGACCGAGAGCGTCATCTCCTCGGCGCGCACGGTCTCCGCGGTCCCCAGGAGCTGGGCCAGCGGAAACTCCGCCAAGGCATGTTCTCGCCCGTCCGCGCGGCGGCAGGTGACCGCTTCCAGGATCTGCGCCGGAGCGGTCCCCGGTACGTTCAGCGCGTCGACGATCCGGCTCGCCTCCCGGTTGAACGACACCGGCTGGCCGGTGGGCCCGTCGAATACCACGACTCCCACCGGCGAAGTCTCGATGAGCGTCTCCAGATCCGCCCGTGCCCTGCGCTCCTCGCGGTGCGCGCGAGCGTTCGCGATCGCGGTTGCCGCCTGGGCCGCGAACAGCGTCAGGACTTCCTCGTCGGCGTTCGTGAACTCCCGACCACCCTCCTTCTCGGCGAGAAAGAAGTTGCCGACGTTGATGTCGCGGTGTCGCAGCGGCGCCCCCGACATCGTCCTGGACGGCATCAGATCCGACGAGAAGCCTAGCGCGCTCACGTAGGCGGGCAGGTCCCCCACGCGAATCGGCGCGGCAAGACTCCTGAAGTGCTCGAAGAGCTGCGGGCCGTCCAGCCAGGCGACCAACTCGGCCTCTTCGGCCGGAGCGAACCCGGACGTCACGAACTCCTCGATGTCTCCGGCGCCGTCGACGGTGGCGATCACGCCGTAGCGCGCCCCGGTCAGGGCGCGCGCGCTGTCGACGACCTCCTTCAGCACCGTGTCGAGGTCCAGGCTGGCACTCGTGCGCAGCACGGCCGCGCTCAGTCTGGACACGCGCTTCCGGAGCGCCTCGATCTCTCTCTGCAACTCGCTGGAATCGTCCGTCACTCTTTCCCTCCTGTCCGCTGGCCGCGCCTGTCCGCGCCCGTGAGTCGCGCGGAGCTTGGCGCCCCCCGGCGGTCCCCGGTGCGGCGGACCTCATCGTATCGCCCACTTGTCACGAAGTTATATCCGACCTGTCACGCGACAAGCAACAACGGGCCCGCGCTCAGGCGTTCGACCGCGTGCGCGGCGCCGCAGGGCCGGGCCGCGCGGGGTTACGTTCGTCCTTGCAGGCGTTCGGAAGCGACGATAATCTCGTGCGTCCCAGCCGATAAATCGCGAAATGGTCGCCATATCACGCCATCCGCGACGCGCGCGGCGCGGCATCAGTGCGAAACCGATACCGGTGTGAAGGCAGGCCCGTAACGCCGAAGCTGACGGTGCAAGGAGTGACGAACATTCGATTGGACACGCCTTACCGCCGGGCTTCTCGAGCGGTGCGCGATCCGTGCGATTGCGGGAATCCCCGATGCCCCCACGGGTCTCGGCGCTGCCGGAGAACGTTCGCGGCCGACGAGCCTCGGTTCCTTGTCCCGCGAGAACCGCCCGAGGGGGGGCGCCTCCTGCGGCATGCGACGGACGAAGTCTGCGGCTCGTGCTTTCGTGTGCACATGGCCGACGCGCCGTGACCGAGGACGCGAAGCGGATCCTGTACGAGTTCGCCGACGGGGAATCGTTCGGCGTCACTGCCGTCCGCCGGCTGCTCACGTGCCGTACGGCACGTGCGGAGCGCGCGCTCCATTCTCTGATCAGCACCGGCATGGTACTCCGCGTGCGCGGCCACGAACGCATTTACAAGCTCACGCCGTTCGGCCGCGACCTGGGTGAATCGCTCCGACCGTCGGAATAGCGTGCGGCGCGTTGGCCTGGTTCGGGCCGGGCCGGGGACGTTACGCGCAGCCCGATTCAGTCAGATTCAGTCAGATTCAGTCGGTCCACCATCCGACCGCCGCGGCCCATTCCTCACGCGCCCTCGCGTACGCCGGGTGATCCGCCGGCGGCCGGTCTCCCTCGGAGGTCGCCCGCATGCGCGCTTCCTCCATCTGCTCGGCCAGCGGCGGGAGTCCGACGGAGAGTCGCCGCTCATCCAGCCGCTGCGGGTCTTCCACCTCGCCCGGCGACAGCTTCCCCTCGGCATCCCAATCGAACTGCGTCCCGTAGCGCTGCGGCCGACCCTCGAAGAATCGGATCCGGTCCTCCAGCATCGCCGCGTGCCGGGGAGACGCCCTTCCCTCGCGCGCCGCGGCCTGGAGGAGTGGCAGCGCGCGCCGGAGCAGGCCGGGTTCCGCGATCGCGTGCTGGAGGATCATCCAGGCGGCCTCCGCCCCGTCGGGGCCGACGAGGTCCGTTCCCGGCCAGCCGGCCGACTCGATGATCCGGAGAAGGCGCCGCGCGTTCCGCTCGTGGACGCGCGCCATCCGAGGCTCGTAGCCGGCGTCGAAGAGTTCGCCCGAGGCGGCGAGTTCGGCGCGCACCTTGCCGTCGAGCCGGGCCATCTCCAGCAGTTCGTCCCTGAGCGTCTCGTTCATTCGTCACGGAGAGATACGGTTGAAATCCGAGGCTAGGAGGCCCGGTTGTTCGTAGCAAGCGCTGAGCGTCGGCTGGCTACGGGATCGGGCCAAACCGCCACGGCTGCCAGTCTCCGCCGGGGTTCGTTAGTTTCCCGGGCGCGCTGGCCCGACCGCCACGACCATCGGCACCGGTAACCCCCGACCCGCGAGGCGATGAGCGACCTCCGAATCAACCTGGACGACCTGCTCCACGCCCGGAGCGTCGAGTCCGAACGCATCGAGTTCAAGGCGACCTGGGCCGGGGAGGTGACGGGCTACCAGGTATTGAAGACCATCTGCGCGTTCGCAAACGACCTCAGAAGGCACGGGAGCGGCTACGTGATTTTGGGCGTCGCGGAGAAGGACGGCAGGGCCGACCTGCCGCCGAGGGGACTGAGTCCCGAGCAAATGGACGCTGCCGGCAGGTGGATCACCGGAAACTGCCGCCGGATCGTGCCGCGGTACGTCCCCAGAATCTCCCGCGAAGAGGTGGAGGGCCGGAGCATCCTGGTCATCTGGGCGCCCGCGAGCGAGACGCCGCCACACCAGGCTCCCGACGGAGAAAAGGGTGACAGGAAGTACTGGGTGCGAGTCGACCAGAGGACGGTAGATGCTCAGCATAACGAGCTTCTTACTCAACTGCTGAACCAGTCCGCGGTCGTGCCCTGGGATTCCCGGGCGGCGGAGGCCGCTACGCTCGACGACCTCAGCGAGACTCTCGTTCGGGAGCACCTGCGGGCTTCCGGCAGTGCGCTCGTGGAGGAGCCGGACGGGCGAACGATCTACCGAAAGATGGACATCGTCCGGCGCATCAACGATCACGAAGTGCCTCGCAACGTCGGGCTCCTGTTTTTTTCGCGTGAGCCCGGGCGATGGTTCCCCGGAGCAAGGATCGAGACCAGCATCCTGCGCGCCGGGGCCGGCGGCGATGTTCTGGAGGAAAAGGATTTCCGCGGGGGTCTCGCGGAGCAGGTCCGCGGGTGTCTGGCCTACCTCCGGCGCGAGGTCATCGGGTCGGCGATCCACAAGGCGGCGAACGGAGTCCAGGCATCACGCCGGCCGAGCTACCCGGAGGAGGCGCTGCGTGAAGTACTCGTGAACGCGCTCTATCATCGCGGTTACGATGAGGACTCACCCCACACGACACTGGTTCGGATCACATCGGACCGGATCGACATTCGGAGCACGCCGGGGCCCGTGCCGGGAGTCGGCCGCGACGAACTCGTCCGGGGTGCGACCCCGAGACTGGCGCCGCCACGGAACCCGCGCGTCGGGGAGCTGTTCAAGGAAATCGGACTGGCGGAGAAGCGCCTAACGGGCTTGGACAAGGTGTACCAGGCGATGGAACGCAACGGCTCGCCGCCCCCGGAGTTCTACTTCGACGAGGAACGCACCTTCTTCCAGGCAACCCTCCGTGCCCCTGCGTGGCGGAGCGCCGCCGCGGCGATTCGCGAGGCCGGCGAACTGAGGGCCGTCGGCCGGTCCGAAGAGGCGTTGGACAAGCTTGAGACCGCGTGGCGCGCCAATCGCGGATCGCTCGTTCTCGCCGAGGAGTTCGTGCGTCAATGCGTGGCGTCGGGAGACCTCGACCGGGCCGAATCCGTGGTTGGAACCAACGTGCATCTGGCCACCGACATCGAGCGTCCTGACGTCGTCGTGCCATGGCTTGAGGCCCTGGTCGCGGACGGACAGCGGGAGCGGGCGCAGCGCTTCCTGGACGGACAGTCGTCAAGGCTCTCTGCGCGTGAGGCGGTCGGGGCCGCGATCGTCGCGAGACGCCTCCGGGACGCCGATCTGGCTACCAGACTTTTTGACGCCGCCGGACCCGCTATTCTCGACGATCCTCGAGCGCTGCTGGAGAGTGCCCAGAACAAGCTGTGGCTCGCCGGCAGTGCGCATCGCGAGGGACGCGCCGGTGAGAACCGCTTGCTTCTGGAAGATGCGCGCACGCTTCTGGAGCGTCTTCTGGGAATGGAGGCGACGCCGCGCCGGCATGCCTGGGCCTGGCGTGAACTCGGCCGGGTCCGCCGTTGGCTTCGCGAACCGGCCTCCGCCGTGGACGAAGCCTATGCCAACGCGATCAGGCTGGCGCCGGACGAGACGAAGTTCCGCGAGGAGCGAAGACAACGGTGATGAGACAGGACAGGGTGCCGGACACGACCTCCGATTCCGCGGCGGCCGACGGCCTCGAGATGTCCCGGGAGGCCATGCTCGACCTGGCCCGGGAGGCGGCGGAAGTCCTCGTGCGGCGCCATGGGGAGTTGGCCGGGGAGGACGCCTGGGACGGGGAGTTCCGTGAGGCGCTCGAGGACCGGCTCCTGCAGGATCCGCCGGAGGACGGACAGCCGGCGACCGACGTCATGGAGCGGGCCGTGCGCGATGTCCTGTCGCTCACGCTTCGCCTCGATCATCCCCGCTGCTTCGGCTTCGTTCCGTCCTCTCCGACCTGGCCCGGCATCGTCGCGGACTTCCTGGCCTCCGGCTACAACGTCAATGCCTGCAACTGGCTGGTGGCGAGCGGACCCAGCCAGCTCGAGTGCGTGGTCATCGAGTGGTTCCGGCGCTGGCTCGGACTGCCGGAGACGGCGGGCGGGCTGCTCACGAGCGGAGGGTCCGCGGCGAGCCTGGACGCGCTCGTGGCGGCGCGGGAGGCCGCCGGCTACCCGGAGCGCGCCACCGTGTACATGAGCGACCAGAGCCACCCCGCACAGGTCAGAGCCGTGAAGATCGCGGGCATCCGTCCGGACCACGCACGCATCGTGCCGAGCGACGACCGTTCCCGCATCGACGTCGACGCGTTCGCGCGCATGGTGGCGGAGGACCGCGCGGCCGGACTGAACCCCATCGCCGTGTGCGCAAACGCCGGCGCCACCGCGACCGGCGCCATCGATCCGCTGCCTGAACTCGCCGATTTCTGCGCGGCGGAGGGCATCTGGTTCCACGTGGACGCCGCGTACGGCGGGTTCGCCATCGTGACCGAGCGCGGGAAGAAGCTCCTGAGCGGCATCGAGCGCGCCGATTCCATCGGGCTGGACGCCCACAAGTGGTTCTTCCAGCCCTACGAAGCCGGCTGTCTCATGGTGCGGGACGTGTCGACGCTCGAAGAGCCGTTCGGGGTCCGGCCCACTTTCCTCCAGGACTCCCTGTGGGGCGCGGGCCACCCGAACCTCGTGGACCGGGGACTGCAGATGAGCCGGTCCGCCCGCGCGCTCAAGATCTGGATGTCCGTGCAGACGTTCGGGATGGCCGCGTTCCGGGAGCGCATCGCGAACGGGCTGGACTGCGCGGCCCGCGCGGAGGCGTACATCGACGCGAGCCCGGTGCTCGAGTGCCTGAGCCCGGCCACGCTGAGCATCGTGTGCTTCCGGGTGAACCCGGCCGGCGGCGAGATGGCCGGGGAGATGGCTGGCGAGATGGCCGAGGAAGCCCTCGACGAACTGAACCGCGAGGTGCTCGCCCGCCTGTTCTGGGAGGACCCCGCGTTCGTGTCCTCCGCCGAGGTGTCCGGCAAGTTCGCGCTCCGGATCTGCATCGTGAACCACAACACGACCTGGGACGACGTGCGGGAGGTGCTCGAGGCCGCGGAGCGGTTCGGGACGGAGGCGCTCTCGTCCGTTGGACAGGGGTAGAAACGATGCAAGGAGAGGCGGGTTCAGTTTTGGGGCCACCGCCGGACGCTGGCGCGCGCCAGCCGTCGTACGACCCGGATTGGTACGAGAAGATCGAACGAGCGAAGCGAGCTTGCGAGATCGGTGAGAAGCTACAGAAGAGTGCGCGGGATCAAGCAGAGAGCGCGGGAAGGCCGTTCGTGCTCGGAAAAACCCCCGGCCCCTTTAGCGGCGCCGGGGGATGGCGTCGGGGATTCCGCGGCTGAACAGCACCGTCAGGTCGTCGCCCGCGACCCCCAGCCTGGCCACCGCATCAGCCACCGCGGCCGCCGCGTCGGCTATCTGCCCGGTGGGGTCCCGCAGGTCGCGCAGCATGGCTCGGACCTGTCCCGTGGCCCGGCTCCGCAGGATGGCCATCGGCCGGTCCGTGTCCTGATCCAGCGTGGCGGATCCTCCGGGGCCCGACAGCGTGATGCTCGCCAGAGCGCCGGCCCACGCGGGATCGGCGGGCACGACGAAGGCGAAAGAGGCACCGCCCTCGCCATCGGCGGTCTCCGGCATGGCGAAACGGAGCGAGAACCGCTCACGCCCTTCGGAGTCCGCACCCGCGATCCGGTAGGCTCCGCCCGCGGGGGGCGGCGCGACCGGGGCGTCGACGACGAAGGCCGGCTCCAGGTACGGTGCTCCGGCGGCGTCCACCCCTCCCCAGAGCAGCAGCGACTCAACCGCCGACACGGTTGCCGCGCCCTGCGCACCCGGCGCGCCCTCATCGGCCAGCCGGAAGCGGAGGGCCTTGCTGTAGTGATAGTCGCTTATCCAGCCGGGAGACGAATAGGACATGAGGTCGTACCAGTCCGGCGGGACCAGTTCCTCATCCTCGTGCGAGTATCCCCAGGCCCCTATCGTGCCCTCGTCGTGGGGGTACGTCTGGTCCACGGGAGGTGGGAACGCCGTATGGAGGAGACTGAGATTGTGCCCGAGTTCGTGCGCCATGATGCGCGAGTCCGGAACCGAGAAACTTGCCCGGCCCGCGATGTGGGCAAATCCCTGGCCACCCTCCTCGGGAAGGCCCGACATCAGGCCCATGTAGTGCCCGGCGCCGCCCTCCATCGCGCGAATCGCATCCGCCTGGTTCAACAGGTCCGAAGGGTCTCGGCTCGAACTCATCACGGGCTCGTGCCCACTCACGCGCAGGTCCACGACCGGCAGGAGCGCGTGGGTCGGCCGGAGCAACTCGTGGTGCTCGGGGTCGTCCGCCATCCCGTCAACGGCCGTCAGGACCGTCGAATCCGGATCCTCGGTCCACAGGAACGGCACCAGCGTGAGGTCGAACAGCGGCACCGCACGCACGTCCACCGGCGCCCGCCCGGTCTCCGGGATCCGCTTCGTAATGCCCAGATCTTCGGGGAGCGTGCCATCCGGGTCGATCTCGACCACCACCTCCACCCCCGGCTGGATCAACCCCGCGCGAACGACGGCGTTGGCCGTGCTCGCCAGCGAAGACTCGTCCGCCGCGGTCGGCACGGGACCCGCGCCGGTCGGGATGTCGACTGTCTCGGCGAGCGCACCATCCAGGTAGAAGGAGGCGCGGACGGGCGGGCGGTCCACGTCGTTCTCGCGCCCGGCGGTGACGAAGACGCGCAGCAGCGCTTCCTCGCCGGCGACGAGCGCCACCGGGAACTCCCGCGACTGGACCGCCTGAACGAGATAGAAGCTCCCGGATCGGCTGCCGCAGACGGCGACTCGCTGGTTGGGCACGGTCTCGAGCCAGGCCCGGAAACCGGCATCGGAGGGGGCGCAGAGGCCGGTCCCGTGCGTCTGGAACGCTTCGAGAGCCGTGAGTTGCGTGATCGTCGGCGGAAGAGGCCCGGCCATGTCGGGGTTGTCGCGCAGCAGCAGTTCGCGCAGGGACGTCAGCCCGCCGAACTCCGGCGGCACGGCTCCGGTCAGATCGTTGGTCGAAAAATCCAACCGTTCCAGCGCGGCGAGATCACCCAGGGCGGGCGGCATCGGACCCGTGAGCGCGTTGTCGTCCAAGGACAACGAGCGGAGACGCGCGAGGTCGCCGAGTTCGGACGGGATCGCGCCCGCAAGGCTGTTCCCCGAAAGCAGCAGCTCCTCAAGTGCGGCCAGGCGACCCAGCTCCGGGGGGATCGGGTCCGTCAGTTCGTTTGAGTGCAGGTGCAACAGCTGAAGGTTGCGAAGGTCACCGAGTTCGGGCGGAATCGGGCCCGTCACCTCGGTCCAGAACAGGGACAGCCTCTCCAGGTTGGCGAGACGGCCGAGTTCGGGCGGGATGGAGCCGACGAGATCGCTCGGAAGCGCTCCGCCGATCGTGAGTAGTCGCAGGCTGGCGAGGTCGCCGAGTGCCGGAGGAATGGAACCCGCCAGACGATTCCCATGCAGCCAGAGTTCCTCCAGGTGCTCCAGGCCGCCCAGGCTCGGCGGGATGGGCCCGGTCACACCCGCGGCAAGGAGATTGAGCCGCGTGAGCGCGGTCAGGCCGCCGAGGCTGGGAGGGATCGGCCCCTCGAGGCTGTTTCGGACGAGAACCAGTTCCCGCAGGGCGGCGAGGCCGCCGAGTTGGGGCGGAAGGGGCCCGGTGAGTTCGTTGTCGCCGAGGTGCAACGACTCGAGACTGGCCAGGCCGGCGAGCGACGCGGGGATCGGCCCGGCGAGGTTGTTTCGCTCGAGGACCAGCCCGATGACCGCTCCCTCATCGTCGACCGTAACCCCGTACCACTCGCCGAGCGGCGCGTCCGTGAGCCAGTTGTCGCGATAGGTCCAGCCGTCGCCCCCGGTCGCGTCGTACAGGTCTCTCAGCCGGTCGCGATCCGTGCTCGACGCATCGACCGTCACCGTCGCGGTGCCGGAGACGCCGGCCGCCGCCGCCGAGATCGTGGCCGTCCCGTTGGCCACCGCCGTCACGAGCCCGGAGGCGTCCACCGTCGCCACCGCGGGGCTGCCGCTCGACCAGGTGATCGTGACGCCCGCCATCGCCTGACCGTTCTGGTCGCGCACCTCGGCCGCCAACTGCGCCGTCGCGCCCAGCGCCGTCAGCGCGACCGTGGACGGCGTGATCGTGACCGTCGTCGCCCGCGGCGGCTCCGGGGGCGGCGGAGGGGGCGGCTGGGGGGACGGGAGCGGATCCGTGGAACCGTCACCGCATCCCGCGATCCAGGCGGCGCACGCCAGGACGACAACAAGGCTTCGGCGACCCGCGGCGTGCGCGCCGGAGAAGGTGGATCCTGCACCGAGCCGATTCGACAAGTGTTCCTCCATTCGATTCGGTCGGCAACTTCCGTCGTCGACCCACCGCAAGCAACGACGATGATCACCAGCGCCAACGAGCCCGGCGGCGCCCTCGGAAGTCGGCACGCTACCGGCGCTTGCGGAGGCGCGCGGGCGCGATGGCCCCTATCATGGCGGGGATCCGCCCCGACATCCCGAGTCCGTCGACCAGCCAGGAGATCCGCAAGATGCCAGCGTCCCTCGCCTCCGCTCGCGCTGCCGCCCCCGTGCTCGTCGCCATCGCTCCCCTCCTCGCCGTCGTGCTTCCGGCCGGCTCCGGCCCCGCGCCCGCGTCCGCCCAGGAGCTCGCCGCGTCCGCCCGGGAGCCCGCCCGGGAGCTCGCGCAGGAGTCCGCGCTGACCGGCTTCACCGCGGCCCGCGCCGTCACGCAGCTCGCCTGCGAGGCCCGTTTCCTGGACCTGCCCCGCGCCGAGTCGTTCCGCGAGCACCTGCGCACGATCACCGAGCACCCGCACCCGGCGGGGTCGGCGGCCCAGGTGCGGGTCGGCGATTACCTCGCCCGGGCGATGGAGCGGGCGGGGCTGGCGGTGACGCGCCACCCCTACGACGTCTACCTGCCGGAGCTGACCGACGATGTCGAGGTGCACATCGTGACCCCGGTCGCGATGCAGCTCTCCAACCGCGAGCCCGCACTTCCCGAGGACCGCTTCTCCGGCCACGCGGACCTGCTCAACGGGTGGAACGCCTATTCGGGCTCGGGCGACGTCACCGGCGAGGTCGTCTACGCCAACTACGGCCGTCGCGAGGACTACCTGGCGCTGGACTCGATCGGCGTGTCCCTGGCCGGCAAGGTCGTGATCGCCCGCTACGGAGGGAACTTCCGCGGCTACAAGGTGAAGTTCGCCGAGGAGCGCGGGGCGGCGGGCGTCATCATGTTCAACGATCCCGGTTTCTCGGGACTCGGCGCCTACCCCGAGGGCCCGATGATGAACGGGGAGACCATCCAGCGCGGCTCCGTCCTCACACTCCCGTGGACGGGCGACCCGCTCACGCCGTTCGAGCCCGCGCTGCCCGTGGACGGCGCGGCCGGCGACGACCGGAACGGCGGCCGGCAGGTGGAGCGCCTCGACCCCTCCGAGGTGCCGCTGCACAACATCCCCGTCCTGCCCATCGGCTACGAGGCCGCCACCGAGATCCTGTCCCGCATGACCGGCCTCGAGGTCCCGCCCGGCTGGGCGGCGGGGATGGAGGTGGACTACCGCATCACGGGCGGCCCCGAGCTCACGGTGCGGGTGCGCGTCAACCAGCCCATGAAGCTCACCCGCGCGACCAACGTCGTGGGCACCGTGCGCGGGAGCGAGTTCCCGGACGAGTGGTTCATCCTGGGCGCCCACTACGACCCCTGGGGCTTCGGCGCCATCGACCCGAACGGCGGCACCGCGATGCTGCTGACCCTCGCCGAGGCGCTGGGCAAGCTGTCGCGGGACGACGAGTGCCGGCCGCGCCGCTCGATCATGATCGCGCACTGGGACGCGGAGGAGTACGGCATCATCGGGTCGACCGAGTGGGTCGAGGAGTTCCGCGAGGCGCTGGAAGCGAACGCGATCGCCTACATCAACGCCGACGCCGCGGTGTCGGGCGCCAACTTCGGGAGTTCCTCCTCTCCGTCGCTCAAGGGGCAGATCATCGAGGCCACGAAGGCGGTGACATACCCCGGCACCGGCGAACCGCTGTACGACTGGTGGCTGGCGCGCGCGGGCGAGGGGGCGGCGGAACCGGGCCTCGGCAACCTCGGCGGCGGCTCCGACCATGTCGGCTTCTACACCCACGCGGGCGTGCCGTCGGGCTCGCTCTCGTCCGGCAACCCCGGCGGCGTCTACCACTCCAACTACGACAACTTCGCGTGGTACGAGCGCTTCGGGGACACCACGTTCGCCCACGGGCCGATGATCGCCCGGGCCGACGGGATCCTCGCGCTCCGCTTCGCCAACGCCGACGTGCTCCCCTACGACGTGGTCCGCTACGCGACCGACACCCGCACCCATGTCGAGACGCTGTACGCGGTCGCGGCCCAGCGCGGCCTGACGGTCGATCTGTCGCGGCTCGTCGAGACCACGCGGGAGCTGGACGACGACGCCGCGGCCCTGGTGGCGGCGCGCGAGCGCTGGCTCCGCTCCGGGGCGGTGGACGCGGCGGAGGCCGAGGCGGTGAACCGGGCGCTGATCGGACTGGAGAAGGCCTGGCTGAACGACCGCGGACTCCAGGGCCGGCCGTGGAGCCGCTCGATCTACGTCTCGCCGGACCCGTTCAGCGGCTACGCCTCGTGGATGCTGCCGGGGCTCCGCTACGAAATCGAGACGGACGACCGTGCGGATCTGCCGGGGTGGGAGCGCGTCTACATCGGCGCCGTCCGGAACCTGGCGCAGCGGATGCGCGCGGTGGCCGGCATGATGCCGTAGGACGCGGCACGTTCCCGCGGGAACGTCTTGGAGCGATTCCTGGCACCTGTGGCAAATATCGCTACACACGGTCGGACGTGCGACCTTGAAGCATGGCTATCCGGCAAACCCGAAACATCTCGCTTCCTCCGCAACAGGACGCGTTCATCGAGCGGTTGGTCTCGCGGGGGCACTACCGCACGGCGAGCGAGGTCGTGCGACACGGCTTGCGCCTTCTGGAGGAAGCGGAGCACCGGAGACTCCTCGAGAAGTGGGTGTACGAGGGGCTCAGCGAAGACGAGAGTGACAGGGTCCCGCGCGCGCTCCGGGAAAAGGTCGGAGCGCACTTCCGCCAACTCGTGGACGCCGCCCTTCGCGACGTCGCCGAAGGTCGTGTGAGCGACGGGCCCGCGGCCATGCAGCGGTTGAGAGAGCGAATCGACGATCGCGGCTGAGTGTCGGCGGGCTACCGGCTCGGCCGCACCGCCGAGAACGAACTCGCGGAGATCCTGCTCTACGTGGCGGAGCAGTCCGGCGTCGGCGTACTGCTTCGCCGTCGGCGGCATGGTGGGGGGTTTCTCGCCGGTCAACGCCATCCACTGCTCGGAGTTGGCGATCGTGACGAAACAGATGATCGACCGGGCCGACGGGGTCCGCGCGCTCCGGTTCGCCAACGACCGGGGAGTCCAGGGCCGACCGTGGAGCCGCTCGATCTACGTCTCGCCGGACCCGTTCAGTGGCTACGCCTCGTGGATGCTGCCGGGGCTCCGCTACGAGATCGAGACGGACGACCGCGCGGACCTGCCCGGGTGGGAGCGCGTCTACATCGACGCCGTCCGGAACCTGGCGCAGCGGATGCGCGCGGTGGCCGCGATGATGCCGTAGGACGCTTCAGTTGCGCGTCAGCTGCAGCACCTGCGGATGCGCTACGTCCAGTTCGTCCCGCCAGACGCCGAGTACCGCGTCCATGGTGATATCCGACAGGGTGAAGCGGTCCGGAATCCGCACGGTTCCGAGCCAGATCCCATCGGCTCGCAGCACCAGCCATTCCTGCGGCTGGTCCTGCTCGCTTTCTCCCCGGTAGAGTTCGAGCCAGACCGCCCCGGAAGGATCGACGAGGATGTCTGCAAATGCGGGCCGGTTGCCGGACGCGGGAACTGCTTCCAACACCGTCTTTAGGACCGAGGTAGATCCGGGCGGAAACCCATCGAGAACGTGACTTCGCTCAGTAGCGATCTTCGCGGCGCTCAGGTCGAGAGGATAGTCGGGAATGCGCAGGATGCGCACGAGATTCCCGGACGCGTCCAGTTCCTCCACCTGCATCATGTCGGACGAACCCCGCAGGATGTGTGGCCCCAGGGCCGCGACGTGAGATCTGTCGGCAAACCAGAGCGCGGCGCTCCCGACGTACGAGCCGTCGCGGACAAGCACGTAGAGCTCGGGTCCGCGCACCTCGCCGATACTGTCGATCAACGTCCCTTCCAGATCGAAGAGGATGAGGGGTTCCGGACGCCGCACCCGTCCCGCGAGGCCGTCCATCGGCAACACCGGCCTGGACATCTCAGGCAGAATCGCGCCCCCGCTCAGGACGTGCAGATCGGTCGTGAAGAAATCGACGTCGAAGGTCCGGACCACCGACAGGTCGGGAGCGACCACGGTGACCCGTCCGTCGCCGAAGGCCAGCAGGGTGTCGCCGGCATTCCCGATACGCCGCAGACGTCTGAACTCTCCGGGACCGTCTCCCTCGCCGCCGAAGGAAGCCTGGAACTCGCCGGTCTCGGAGAAAACCCGCACTTCCCGCGAACTCCCGTCGGCGATCGCAAGCGAGCCATCCGGGCGTTGCTTCATGCTGCCGGCCCGGTAGAACTCGTGGGCCGGGCCGGTGCCCGAAAGCGTGAGGTCGACGACGGGATCCGGGTCGATGCGCCAGAGGCTGGAATCGCCCCAGAGCGGCCGCATCGCCTCGACGATCCGGACGCCCGCGCTGTCGCGCCGGACGACGAGGGGGGTGCCCGAATCGCCGTCGCTGCAGGCGACGAGACTGCACAGCAGGAGCAAGGCGGCACTCCCGAGACGGGCGATCGAACCGATCTGCATTGTCATTCCATCTTCCTGCGGCTTGCGGCTCCCGGTCAAGGTTCTCTCCCGCGCGGACCCGCTCGAGTTGGCTCGTTTGACTCAATTCGCGTCACCCGTATCCTGCTGGGCAGCCGTAGTGGCCGGTGCTGACTACAATAGGTGACTCGAAGGCAAGGCAAAAACACATAAGTGCGGGACCGGCGCCAGCCGTTACCGAACCAGGGGGGATCGACATGACTGCCAGCCGCAAGACACTACTGGCGAAGCTGGCTCCGCAATTCAGTGTCCAGACGGAGAACGTTGCAGTTGAGGCGCTCGGTCACATTCTGTCCGGATCCAAAGAAGCACGGAGCGCTCTCGCCGACGTGTTGAATTCCGGCGGCGCCGATCTCGGTCACATCGCTCAGGTTGACACACAAGTCACCGGCAGGGAGGGCGAGCGGCCGGACCTGGTCGGGTTCGACCGGGATGGGGAGAAACGTCTGCTGATCGAGGCGAAGTTCTGGGCCGGACTGACCGAATCACAGCCCGTCGCATACCTGAAGAGCCTGACCGTAAACGGCCCTGAACGACAGCAGGGCGCCAAGCCGTCCGCGCTCCTCTTCGTGGCGCCCCTGGCGAGATTGGATTCGTTGTGGGCCGAATTGTGCCGTCAAGTGTCGATGTCCGAGATGGCGCTGGGTTCAAGCCGCGACGATTCCGACGGGCTTCGAAGCGCGACGGTCGACGATGGCGCGCACATGTTGTTGACGAGCTGGACGAGCCTTCTGGATCGGATGGCGACCAAAGTTGCTCACGCCGCCGACTCTCACACGGAAGCCGACCTCCGTCAGCTGCGCGGGCTTTGCGAGCGAGAGGACGGCGAGGCGTTCCTACCGTTGCGATCCGAGGAGTTCGCACTGGAGTTCCCTCGGCGCATGCTCGGGCTTCAACGACTCGTGGGCGACGCAACCAATCGCGGAGTCCGGTCGGGCTTTATCGACGTGAAGGGCCTCAACGTGACGCCTCGGTCATGGGGATACGGTCGATACCTGCGGCTCGCAGATGAGCAGGCCTGGTTCGGAGTCAGTTTCGTCCGCTGGGCTCGGACCCGGCCTACCCCACTGTGGCTGTGGTTTGCCCCACAACGAACTGCGCTCGAGCCACTTCGGAACGCGAACCCTCCTGAACTCTTTGACGACAGGGCCGTCCCGATCGATTTGCCGGTTGGGAGGGAGTATGAGGCCGTGCTCGATGCCGTCGTCGAGCGTCTTAAGGAGATCGCAACGGCCATCTCCTCAACGCGAAGCGATTCCCACTGACCGCCATGGCCGATCCCACTGCGTGCAGGACGCTCGGTCACCATCACTCATGTCTGCGGCGATTCAATTCGTCCGTGATCAAGGTCTCGAACATTCTCAGGTCATCCAGTTCGCGCGCTCGCCGCAAGTGGTATTCTTCGTCTGCCTCGATCCTGTCCTTTACGCGCTCGTGCATGGCGAGGAGTTCTCTCGTGCTGTGCTTGGACAACGTCGGGAGTGTGGATCCTTGCTTCTTCATCTTTGTTTCTCGTTACTCAATTCAGGCTGGGCTCACGGACCTGCCGCGGGCCGGCACGTCCGAGTCTGACGACACGCGTTTCGGTGAGCGGTTCGTTCTCGGGCAGCGGCGTTTCGCCCTTCTTCGCGCCGATCTCGGCCACGCTCGCGAGGTCCGCGAACTTCTCCGCGCCCCCCACGGCCGTCGCATCCCCGTCGTAGTAGTCGAACCACGGCAGTCCGGCGTCGGCGTACTGCTTCGCTGTCGGCGGCGTGGTGGGGGGCTTTTCGCCCGTGATCGCCATCCACTGCTCGGAATTGGCGATCGTGACGAAACACCGGCTCGCGTGGCGCTGATCCCACGCGTCGAGACCGTAGGGATCGTCGTAGATCTCCTGCCGCATGCGGCCGCCCGGGGCGAGCCCCATGCTCCGGTGCCTGGGCAGGGAGGATGGCGACGGCAGTACGTCGGATAGGACCATAACGTCCGAGACCGCCAAATGATCGGCGAACCTGGCCTCGCGAGCGGCGAGGATCGCTTCGTAGCGCTCGGCCTTCATGGGGTAGGCGATGATCTGGATGCCGCCATGCTCGGCCACGCCCGTGATCTGCTCCTCGACCGTGTAGCCCTTTCCGAGGGGCATCGCGACGAACTGCCGGATCAAGCCCTTCTCGACGCAGTACCCGTCGATCCAGGGTTGGTCGGGGAGCACGACGTAGTCCTGCGGGTCCCGGTTGAGATGCTCCGTCCACGTTTCCCCGCTGACGGCGCACACCTTGCCGGTCGCGATCTTCACGGCGAAGGGGTAATCGGGAGTCCCGGAGTGGGAGCCGAAGCTGATCCACATCGCCTCCGCCTGGTGCATCGGCATGAGCACGCCGCCGCGCCGAAGCCACTCCTCCGGCAGGCGGGACTTGTAGTCGTCCACGTGCCGCAAAGGGAAGCCGCCCAGGCCCGGCGGGAGGGAATGTGGCGTCCCGTCATCCGGGATGCGCAGCGTACGTTGAAATGAGACCGAGCAGTGCGCGCTCTCGTGGACTTCGGGGAACCGGAAGTGCAGGCGGTCGTTCTCCAGAGTGATCATCTCTCGTCGCTCCTCGTGTCTCTCGTCATCTCTACCATTCCCCGTCCCTCACCTCCCGCACGACACGGAGGATCGCATCCTCCGGCGCCCCCTTGAGCTGGCGGATCAGCTCCGCGAACAGTTCCGGCCGTTTGCGGATGATCTCCTGGAGATCGCTGGAGACCTTCCCCGCCAGCGCGAGAAGCCAGTCCCGGTCGACGCCGAGTTCCTGCGCCAGCCGTCCCGTCGTGGCCTCCGAGGGCGGCGCCACGTCGCCCCGCTCGATCTTGCTCAGGTACGCGGGTTCGATCCCGACGCGCTTCGCCACCTGCCGCAGCGAGAAGCGGGGATCGTCCTGCCGAAGCCGCTCCCGGAGTTTTCGAACCGTGCCCCCAAACTGTGTCATGTGTCGTAAATATTACACACTCGAAGCGCTGTCAACTCTACGGTGAACGGCGCGGGCCGCGGGGGACCTTGAGGTCGCCGGGCTTCGAACCGGGCAGTAGGATCGGGCGCGCACGCGCTGCGGAGACCGCGACCTCGCGCGGTTGACGAGACGGTCTCCCGGCGGGGCCGCGCGACGCCGTTTGCACGGAGGTCGTTTGGGGAACGGTTCGGGGACAGTTACGGGGAACACGCGCGCGCGCTTCGAGCAGTGGGCGAAGAACCCCGCCTGCCGGGCCAATACGCTCTCCGCGGTGCATAACGTCCCCATGGCCGACGTGGCCCGGCGTCTCGGCTCCCGTCCCAGTTTCGGGCAGTCCGTGTTCGCGCTCACGCGGGGGAACAACTTCGAGCGGCAGATACTCGCGGACGAGGCTGACCGGCTTCTCGCGGCGCTCGTGCGGAAGGATGTGCTCCCGGAGGGGGCGAAGGGACTCGCCGACCTGCGCGTCCGGATGAACGGGGGCCAGCTCCCTTCCCTTCCGGAGGCGATTGCCCGGACGAACGCATTGATCCGGGAGTTGGCCGGCCAAGCCGATTCCCGCTCCGCCCCGCGTCCCGCCATCATCGCCAGCCCCACGGTGCGGATCCCGAGGGGCGTCATGCTGCCCGAGGCCGTGCTCATCCTGGATGTGCTGGCCGTTCGCTACGATCGCGGACGCCCCGAACTCATGGTCGGCGAGATCAAGACGTACGCGGATCGCGGGGGACATACCGACCTGCACAAGCTGGCGGTCGCCCGCGCGCAGGCGGGTCTCTACCTCCACGCGCTCGAACTCGTCCTGGCCGAACTCGGATGCGGAGAACGCGTCAGGCTGCGGCGGAAAGGGTTCCTCGTACTGACGCGGCCGGGCTCCAACTTTCCGTCGGTGCGCGCGGAGGAAGACCTCCACTACCAGGCGGAGCGGGCGCGGCGGGGCTTTGAACTCCTGGAGGCCGCCGCCCGCGGGCTGCCGCCCTTCATGCCGGTCGACGACGACCCGGTGGAGGCCGTGATGCGGGCGGACACCGAGTATTCCGAGGCTTGCCTCCGGTTCTGCGACCGAGAGAGCCAGTGCCACGCCGCCGCCCTGGAGGAGGGGAACCCCGCGGTGCTCGGCGATGATGTGCGCCGCTTTCTCGGTGAGGTGGACCTCGGCCGTGCGGTCGTTCTTCTGGACGGCGGGGATCCGCGCACCGGCGGCGAGAAGGATCTGTTGCGGAGGCTTCAGCGCGCGGGTGCGGCGGGGCCGACGCCGTGAAAGAGCGCGATGTCGTCCGGCGGCTCATCGCGTTCGCGCAGGGGCGACCGCTGCCGCGCGGCACGACCCGGCAACTCCATATCGCGGCGGATGAGGACCTGCTGATCGTCGCGTTCGTGCGCATGGGGGGAGAGTCGCGTCCGTGGGGCATCGCCTTCGGGCACCCCGGCGCGGACCCCGAGATTCTCACCGTCCCGGAGGGCCGGAACCGCGACCTGGTCGCCGGGATGTGTTCGAGTTTCGCGCCCGTGCTCCTGCGGCACCTTCGGACGCCGGGCTTCGCCGGCCTCCCGCCCGCCGAGGAGGAGGAGCTTCGGCCGCTCCGGCAGGTGTGGCTTCCGAACGGGAGTCACGCCGACATGCTCCACCACCTCGCCTATGCCTACACGTTCACGCGCCGGGGACCCGTGGCCGGGACGATCCTGAATCCGCTGGGACGGGCGGCGGGCTGGCTCTTCCGGGAGGCGCAGAGGCCGGGGCAGCAGCACGTGATCACGGCCACCGAAGCGCTGCGCACGTCGTACACGTTCCCCGCGCAGTCCACGAGGCTCGAACACCTGGGCTTCCTTCTCGCGTGGCTCGACGGGGAGCTGGCGCCCGCCGAGCGCCCCGCGGCGGCCCAAAAGGCGGAGGAGCTTGCGGTCTCCACGGCGCTGGACCCCACCCTCGAGCGAACCCGGCTCGCGAAACCGCTCGACGATTGGCATGACGCCCGGGACGAGGGCGACGCGGGTCGCGAGCATGCGAACGCGTCGGAAATCACGCGTGTCCTGGAGGAGGAACTCGGACGCCGATACCGGCTCACGGAACAGGCGATATCGCTTCTGCGCGCGGACGGGCGGCGGACGAACCGGGGCGTGGCCGAACTCGTGGACGAAGCGCTGGCGGAGCAGTGGCGCGAGCACACGCGCCTCGAGTCGGGGCATGCCGCCGGCGACGATCCCCCGCCCTTCACGCCCTCGCCCGAGACGGACCGGGACCCGGCCGCGGCTGGAGCGCGCTACATGGCGCACCTCGCCTCGGCCTCGCTCGTCGAGTCCGTGCTGCTGCACGATGACCCCGAGCTTCAGGATGAGGCCATCGCACGCGGCGACGGCTTTCGCGGGACGGTCACCGGCGTCGGGGAACGGCGCTCGGGGCGCTGGGCGCGCACGGTGTTGACCGTGAGGGACGAGAACCCGGGGCCGCTCCGGCTCAGGGCGGGAAGCTGGGTGTGCGTGATCGGCTCGCCCGAGTCCAGCGGCACGCTCCTCGCGTTGCGGGACGAGTCCGATGGTCGCCGCACGTTCGAGGTCGAATTCCGCCGGAATCCGAGGAGGACGGTCGGGAGCGCGATCGGGTTCGTCGAGAGTTCGAACCATCACCTCAGCCGACGCAAGAGCAGCCTGATCTGGTCCGACGATGAGCCCGGCAGCTGGCTCACGCACGCAGCCCTCAATGAATAGGGCGCGGGTCTCCGCGAAGTCGTCTCTCGTCGAGACGCGGCTCAAGGGCGCCATCGATGCGGACACGGGGCTCGTGGTGGTCAGGGCGCCCCCCGGATCCGGGAAGACGTTCCTCCTCCTTCGCGGCGTGGCGCACGCGCGCGGGAAGCGGCTACGCGTCGCCGTGGGGGCGCAGACCAACAGCCAGGCCGACGATATCTGCCGCAGACTGAACGCCCAGTATCCCCACCTCAGCGTCACCCGGTTCGCGGCCGCCGGCCGAAGCGCGGTGGATCTCGGCAACAACGTGTCCTGGGCGAACCACAAGCGCGCCCTCCCGCGGGGGCCATGCATCGTCGTCGCGACGGTCGCCAAGTGGACGCTGACGGAACTCGAGCACGCGTATGACATTCTGTTCGTCGACGAAGCGTGGCAGATGGCGTGGGCGGACTTCATGCTCTGCGCCAAGGTGGCGCCGCGCTTCGTGCTCATCGGAGACCCGGGACAGATTCCGCCCGTCGTTCCGATCCCGGCGCAGCGGTGGGAAACGTCGTCCCGCGCGCCGCATCATCCCGCGCCGGAGGTCATCCTCGCCGACCCGCACCCTCCGCGGCTGGAACTCGAGTTGCCCGCGTGCCGGCGGCTCCCCCACGACTCCGTCGAACTCGTTCGTCCGTTCTATGATTTCGAGTTCGCATCGTGGGCGGGCCCGGGCGAACGGTACGTCCGAGTCCCGCCCGCCGAAGGTTGGCACTCGCGCGTGGACCCCGCCCTCAACCTCTTCGGCTCCGGATCCATGGTGGCCCTCACGATGCCGACGCCGGCCGAGGGTCCCCCGCTGGAGCTTGACGAGGAGATCGCGGTCCTGGCCGCGGAGACGGCCGCGCGGGTGCTCGAGCGAGGCGCCCGGGTGGTGGCCGGCGACGACGGCGAGGAACGGCCGCTTCGTCCCCGCGACATCGGACTCGCCGCGACACACCGCGTGATGAACTCCGCCATGCAGCACGCGCTCCCCGCCGCGCTGCGGGCCGACGTGGTCGCCGACACGCCCGAGCGGTGGCAGGGTCTGGAGCGCAAACTCATGATCGTCGTCCACCCCCTGTCCGGCGTCACGGCGCCCTCATCGTTCGACCTCGAGACGGGCCGCCTGTGCGTGATGATCTCCCGCCACCGGTCCGGCCTGATCGTGGTGAGCCGGGACCACATCCGAGCCACGCTGGAGAACCACATCCCGGTGGCCGACCAGCCGGTCGGGCGCCCGGACGTGACGGGGCGCGGCCACCAGGCGCACCTCAGGTTCTGGGAGCGCGTGACGGAGACGGGCCGGGCTATCGGCGTTTAGCCTTGCGCCTCGCCATTGCCTTGCACGGAGCAAGGGCTCGGCTTGCTCCTCTCGGACGTGGCAGGTAGTTCTGACGGCGCGCTTATTCGTGTTGAGACCGTGTAAGGAGAGAGCGGTATGGCCAAGCAGGTGCTGCCGACGTTCCTGAGAGGCGTGATTTCCTATGGTGATTACAACAAGTGGCTCGAAGGCAAGGCGAAATCGCACGTAGTGGGGGATCGGGAGCGAGGATTCTCCGACACGAGCGTTTCGGGCTACATCAGCGACATCCACGACGCGGTACTGGAGTCGGGCGGGCGCGACTTTTATACCGGTGAGGAGCTGGATTGGTCGCTCCTGGCTGTCATTTACGACCCCGAAGGATGTGCGCAGATTCGCCATGCGGCCAACAGTCGACCATATCGATCCCTCGACCGGCAAAGCGGATTTCGCCATCTGCGGCCAGCGGACGAACATGTGCAAGAGTTACTTGACCGTTGATGAGCTGGCACAGTTCTGCATGGCGTTCCTTCGCGCTCAAAGCGAGCTGCCCGAAGGCGTATTGGACTGAAGACTCGACCAAGTGCCGCAACTCCAGGAATGGACAGTACCAGCGAGGAGGGATTCCGACTGATGACGAATCCGGACGCACCGTTTGAACGCATGAAGACAGCCAAGGCCTTCCTCGAGGACTTCTTTGCCGCGCGCGACCTCTCCGGGGCAGACGGTCGACCTCTGTACCGATACCGTATCCGCGCCGGAGAGTTAGCCGACTTGGGGCGCGTGCTCGATTGGGAGCTCCGCCAGAAAGCGTTCGGGCAGGGTCGCATCTCGATGGATGCGGCGAGGGCCTTCTGCTTGTGGGCTTCCGAGTGGTGGCATCGAAACTACGATGGCGGGCCATGGAAATGGGAACCGCTTCTTGCCGCGCTCGGAACGCCCGAATTCGCTCCTTCAGGCGGCCAGTACCATGTGCTCAAAGATGTCGTCACCCGCGGGCTCCTCGGGTGGCGCCGCACGATCTACAGATTCGGCCCGGCCAAAGGCTTCTTGGTGACCATCATGTGCGAGGGTGGGGTTCCCTTGAAGCTCATTCTGCGTGAAAACGCACATCTGCGCCGTTATCTGAAGGCAGTGCTGGAGGAGTTCCGTCTCCTCGGCGCCACGGACCTTCCGCCGCGCGATCTGGCCTCGGGGCCGCGTAAGCTGCTTCCCGCAGCGTGGCGCCGAGACGTCGTTTACGAGTTGGCGGGTGAACTAATCAAGACCATCTGGCGGCTGCAGGCGGAACTCCCCAAGAACGGCGATACGCCCGTCCAAGAGCTGGACCGAAGGCGGCCGGATTGGCGCAACGAACTTCCTCTCAGGGTCACCGATGACGTAGCGACCGTTCTTCTCAAGGGCTTGATCGAAGATGCCATTGAAGTCGCGCGTCGCGCACGCAGCCATGTTCGATGGAACCTGTGCCTCGCGCCTGTTGCCGACGGCGACTGGGAGTTGCGGGGATCGTTCGACATGCCAGCGACCATCAGCCGCGAGGCCCTCCAGGTTCTATTCGGCTTTGAATCACCTGAAGAGGTTCCTTCGCGTCTGCACATGGGCGTCCAGACGGAGAGACGGGCGTTCCGTGCCTTGGCGCTTGTGACGGAGGCCGGGCTCGATGGCGAAGACGTTTATCGGGTGGAGGCGCTTCCGGCTGCTCACGAGCTCCAAGCCGAGGACCTGACGGGTCCGCGCAAACTCATCGCACGTACATACGATCCAGAGTACTGTACAGATCGTTTCCCCGGTGCGGCAGCATTGGGACAGCTCGCTTGGGTATTTGAACCGATGGAACCGACCGACCCGCCGCGTTCAACCTGCCACCTAGCCGGACAGGGGACGATGAGAGTGCGGGCACCCTGGGCCCTCCTCGCAGTCGAGGCAGGAGCGTCGATCGCGAGCGACGAAGGGTCGGTGGAACCCGTGGGCTCCGTCCGAAACGTGGGTTCGCGCCGCGTCTACCGAGTACGCGGGAAGGCAACCATCACGGAGGCGGACGATTCCCGCGTGATCGTGGAAACCGGCGCTTCCGTCGACACCGACAACTTCGAGTATCTCTTGACGGGCCCCACGAAACGGTTCGGCGACGCGGTGATCGTCTTCCTCGGAGGGCCTGCAGTTTACAAACGCAGAGGAGGAGAATTCGTGGAGCGGGTGCCAGAGCGGCACCTCGAATGGAGATCGAGCGCACCTGACGGACGCTGGGTCGACTACTCCTGTGCGGCGGTGGCCGCGGGGGCGATCGTTGGCGAAGGTCGGCTGAGGTACATCACGAACGGCATCGTGCACCATTCGATATCGATTTGCGTGTTGCCGCCCGAGGCCGACATCGAGATTCGACCCTCGTCGGACCCCGCATGTGGCGACATCCGGTTCTTGCGGTTTGGTGACGTTGTGGCCGCAGTTCCAGAGACTCCCGGGCTTCACGCGGTGGCGTCGCCCGACCGGGACGGCTTCGGTCTTCAGCTGCGCGCCTCTGGAGAACCGCCGCGGGACGTCCGGCTTGTGGTAGACTGGTCCGAGGGTGGCAGAATGATGCCGATCTTGCCATTCCCGGCCCGACGCGCCGCGTTCATTACGTCCGATGGCGGCCGATTGCCGGATGGCGCTCGCGTCGCGGAGGGATCTCTGGCGGGGGTCCGGGCGGAGGTCATCGCTCCTGGTCGCGCGGAATACGTTCTGTGGGGCGAGGGCCGGGGCTCTGCCGACGGGCGGGACGACTCCACCGCACGTCCCGATGTCTTCACTCGCGAGATTCCGCGGGTGAGCTACGGACATCATGTGCTCGACCTGGGGCAGGTGGGCGAGGATGTCGCGGAACGGCTGGAATTTGCGGACTACTTGGATGCCTCGATCAGGCTACGCATCGCAGATCGAGGGTCGGGCGCCACGCTTCCCGACGCCGATGTTCTCGTCACCCGCTTCGATCTCGGGTTTCGGAACGCTGGAGACGGATCCAAACCGCTTGTGATGCTGGACGCGCGGAGCCAGGAGCAGATCTCCAGCGAAGACCTGACTTCGCTGGCGGTCGAGGTGCTCGCCCTCCTTGAACCCGACCAAGACCCTATCCGTTTACGGCCCTCGTCTGAGCATGCGTGGAGATTACCGCCGGACCTTAGGCCCGGTCCCTACTTGATTTGCGGCCGCCAGGGCGATCAACAGCGGGTCAGCCCGCTGCCTCTGAATATCCCGCTGCCAAATGAGACGGTCGCCCGCACCCCGTCGAAGGACCCGATCACCGTAGCCCAAGCCTACGCTGCTGCATTCGCGAAGGATCAGGCATTCGGGGACCAACCGTTCCGCTCCGTAGTCCGCGCCCTGGCCACCGATCCGGGGCACGAGGACTGGCCGCTGGTTTTCCGGTATCTCGGATTGGAGTCCTTCCCGCTCATGGTGTTCCCGTTGCTCCGGGCGCTGGCTCGCGACGCCAATGCCTGCGCGATGGCCGCCGCCCACGCTGGAGCGGCCGATTTCTCGCTCCTCTGGGAGCGGATGGAAACCTTCCCGTTCGCGTGGTGGCAACTGCCGGTGCAGGGGTGGGAGCGAGCATTCTGCGCCTATGCCGAACACTGGCAGAACGAATTGGAGGAAGTCGACGATACTGATCTGGCGTGTGACATCCTCGACGGTGAGATGGACCGCAGCCTCGATCGCGTGAAGGTCAAGCTGGGCGGGCTGGCGCCAGCTTTCGGCTTCCTGAACGGCCGCACGACGGGCCGCCTGATCCCTCCGGACTCGCGGCGCATTGTGAACCCCGCAATACTGGATGCGCTATTCGGGGACTACGTTGAACAACTCCGTGGCGGCCCATCGTTCTATTCGGAGCAGGCCGGTCCTCCGGATCTGCCGGGCGTGCAGGAGGAGATCGAGCGTACGCAGACGGCTCACCCCTGGTCCGCCCGGCTGTTCCGCACGACCGACGACACTGCGATGATGGCCTCGAGGCACGCGAGTTTCGTGTACGCGCCTGCGCTGACAGCCGTTCTCGTGGTGGCGGAGGACGCAGTCGAACAGGACCTGGCACGACGGATCCGGGGAGCGCGCTCGGGCCACGCGGGTTGGTTCGACCGCACGTTGGAACTCGCCGAACGTATCGGCTTCGGCCTGCGAGAGGCCGATAGAATCCAAGGACACCTTGAAGAATAGTCTGCGTATGGACACTTCGACTCGTTTCTTTGAACCGCTTGCGCGTGACCTCGTAGAACGGTCGGCGAGCTCGCTCCTGGGAATCTACGGACCCCGCACCGATCCCCTACGCACGTACCTGTCGCAGATCCTCCAGCAGCCCGCCGGGCACCGCCACAGCTTCCTTGCGGACCCGGTGTTCGAGGCGATTTTCGATTGGGAAACGGCGGACATCACCATGTCAGACCTCGCCGAGATGGACTTCCTCGCCGAGGCGCTGGTGACGGCGATGGACACCGAGGCCGACGACGACCGCCTCAAGGAGTACGTTTTCCCACGCAGCCGCCGACCATTCACTCACCAATACGAGGCGTGGGAGCACCTCAAGCGTGAAGACCCGAGATCCGTGCTCATCACGAGCGGGACGGGGTCGGGGAAGACTGAAGGGTTTCTGGTCCCTATCCTGGACGACCTCGTCCGCCGCGCCGAACAGGAGCGGCTTCGTGGAGTGCGGGCGCTGTTTCTCTATCCGCTCAACGCGCTCATCAACAGCCAGCGCGATCGGCTGAGCGCGTGGTCGCGCCCCTTCAAGGGCGACATTCGCTACTGCCTGTACAAAGGTGACACGCCGAACGAGCTGTCGGCGGCCGAGGCCAAACGGCTCGCCCCGGAACTGGTCGAGGACCGAGCAACTCTGCGCAAGGATCCGCCTCCTATCCTGGTCACCAACGCCACCATGCTGGAGTACATGCTGGTGCGTCTCGAGGACAAACCGATCATCGACCAGTCCAAAGGTCTGTTGCGCTGGATCGTCCTCGACGAGGCCCACACATATCAGGGCTCCCGCTCCGCCGAGATTGCTCTGCTCCTGCGACGTGTACTGCACGCGTTCGCTGTCGACCCGTCGCAAGTCCGGTTCATCGCCACCTCGGCGACGATCGGCGACGAAAGCAAAGAGAGCGAGGGACGGCTGAGGGATTTCCTCGCAGACTTGGGAGGTATCGACCGCGACTCGGTCCACGTCGTTCGTGGTTCACGCAGTTCTCCCGATGTCGCCGCGACAACCCCCGACGATCTCGACGAGCCGCTTCCGGCCATGGACGAACTCCGCCGCATGGAGCCGACAGAGCGTGGAGCGAGATTGGCGTCGTCGGCAGTAGGACAGCGACTCCGGCGCGAACTCCTTGCATCCGACGGCGTCGTCAGCCTGACCCAGTTGACCAAGATCCGGCGCGATGCCGCGGACCAGACAGAGCCGGCGTCGTCGGCTGTGGCGGAACGCCGAGAGACTCTCGAATTCATCGACATCGCGACGAGCGCGCAGGTCGATGGCGAGTGGTTCCTGCGCGTCAGGGGCCACTTCTTTCACCGGACGCAGGGGGGCGTGTGGGCGTGCGTCTCGAAGCACTGCCCCGGGCGGAACGGGACGCCGCTGGCCGACTTCGAGTGGGCCTTCGGCAAGTTGTTCTTCGAGCGGCGGGCACGATGCAATGAATGCGGTTCCCTCGTCCTCGCGATGGTCCTGTGCGCGGAATGCGGGAAGGAGTATCTCGCGGGCCGCATGGTCCTCGAGGATCGGACGCTCGTGCCGCGCAACGTGGGCAGCGTTGAGGAAACCGATGAGGTGCCGGAGCTTGTCGATCATGACGGCGACGAAGGTGACGACGAGGAGGACGATGCAGGCGGAGACGGGCTCGACCGGTACCTGGCCCATCCCACCACGCCCAAAGTGCCGCCGATTCATCTTGATCGGAGAAGCGGTCGCTGGGTGGCTCCGGACACCGACGCCGCACTGGAGTTTGGAGAAGTGCTCCCGGGGTCGTCGGGACACCCTCGCTGTCCCGAGTGCCGCACGAGCCGCCGAGCCGACTGGCTGCTGCGGCCGCTGCGTGGGGGTGCGCGGCTTATCCTCCGCAATACGACGCCCATCATGCTCGACTACACGCCTGAACTGACGGATCGGGAGCCCGAGTCGCTCCCGTTTGGTGGACGCCGGCTCCTCACGTTCACGGACAGTCGCCAAGGCACGGCCCGGTTCGCGCTCGCAGCGCAGATCGACTCCGAACGGAACTACACGCGCGGGGCCATCTACCACCTGACCGCAGCCGCACGCACCGATCATGCCCCAGATCCGGCGCGCATCACTGATCTGACGAAGGACATCGCAGACCTCGAGGCCGAGCAGTCGGAGAGCCCCGGTGTACAGAGGGTGATCACCAACCTGAAAGCCGACTTGGCGACCCTCACGGCGCCGAAGTTGGGCTGTCGGACATGGAACGATGCCATTGATAAGCTGTCGCAGGAGACGGAGATATCCAAGTGGTTGCCGGACCATTGGCGGCATCTACCGCTCGCGGATCTGGACCCGGCCGAGCTTGCCGAGATCGCCCTCTTACGAGAGTTCGCGCGACGCCCAAAGCGACAGACGTCACTCGAGACCCTCGGTTTCGTCTCGGTGGAATACCCTGCTCTGCGGGACCGCCTGGAGCCGCCCAATCCTTGGCGACGTCGCGGCTTGGATCCGACGGAGTGGCGGAATTTCCTGAAGCTGATGCTCGACCACTTGGTGCGGGGGCGGCGCAGCATCGAGGTGAGGGGCGAGTTCATCCCCTGGCTTGGGGTTCCGCACAGGCCCACGGTGCTGATTGGGCCGGACGCGGAGCGTTTCGAGGGCGCGGTGCGGTGGCCCCTCGCCGCGGGCGCCACCCTCCGGTCTCGGTTCGTCCAGCTTCTTGGGTTGCTGCTGGAAGTTGACCCGTTGGAGAGTACCGAGGCGCGGGCCGGTATCGACGCGTGTCTGCGGCTGGCGTGGCGTCAAGTTAGGACCGTCCTGGTGAGCGGCGCACGGGGACATCGACTGAACTTCGGGGCGGGCGTGGCTCTGCGTGAGGTGCGAGATGCGTGGCTCTGTCCAATCACCCGTCGCGTCCTGGATACCACCGTGCGGGGGCTAACGCCATACGTCGTACCCGGGCTACCTCGAGAAGAACTCACAGCCACACCGATTCGGATGCCCATGCTGAAGACGCCGTTCTGGCGTAAGCCCATGGGCGGCTCCTATAGCCGAGAGGAGATCGACGAAGAGATACGCGGCGATTCCGAGATCGCAGAGCTCGAACGGCTCGGTGTTTGGCGCGGCTGGAGTCGCCGCATTTTCGAGCATGTCGACTACTTTCAGGTCGCGGAACACTCCGCCCAGCTCAGCGCGGCACGTCTCCGAGACCTGGAGGACCGGTTCCGGCGTGGACGGGTCAACGTGCTCAGTTGCTCCACGACGATGGAGATGGGAGTCGACATCGGAGGACTGTCGGCCGTCGCGATGAACAACGCACCCCCGAGTCCGGCCAACTATTTGCAGAGGGCGGGCCGAGCGGGTCGCCGTGGCGAGTCGCGAGCCATCAGTCTCACCCTCTGCAACACGTCCGCGCACGGTGAGCACGTCTTTCGAAATCCGTTGTGGCCGTTCAAGACCCCGCTGCACGTGACCCGTGTGGGTCTCGACAGCGAGCGAATCGTAAGCCGGCACGTCAACGCCGTCACGCTCACGCGTTTCTTCGCGAGCCGGTTGCATGAACAGGAGTTTCACCGATTGTCCGCCGGTTGGTTCTTCGAGCAGCGCGACGAGGCGTCGTCGGTGTGCGACCAGTTTCGCAGGTGGCTGAAGAATGACGCCCGCACTGATCGGTGGCTCGAGACGGGCTTCCAGCGGCTGTTGCGCGGCTCCACCTTGGTCGGAACCGAGATCGACCGGTTGTTGTCGATGGTCGATGATCGCATCGCGGCCGCCGCGAAGGCGTGGGCCGCGGAGATCGAACCGCTGCTCCGCGAGTTGGAAGGCTTCGCTGAACATCCGTCCACTGACGCAGCTCGCCGAGCGATCGAACTTCAGTTGCGCCGCCTACGCGGGGAGTACTTGTTGCGGGAGCTCGCCGTACGGAACTTCCTGCCTGGCTATGGATTCCCGACCCAGGTCGTTCCACTTGTCACCACCACGAAGGATGACTTGAAGTGGAGGCGACAAGGACGTACTGACACTCGGAGCGGCCGGGAGGACAACTTCTCTCGCGTACGCCAATATCCGACGCGCCACCTGTCGGCCGCGCTGTACGAGTATGGCCCGGGTGCGAATGTGATCCTCGATGGGCGCGCCCTCACGTCCTCCGGCCTCACTCTGAACTGGAAGATCCCTCCGACCGACGAGGCTGCGAGAGAGATACAGGCACTCCGGCACTCGTGGCGCTGCAGGTATTGCGGAGCGGTGGGCACCGGGATCCGACGACCAGAGCTGTGCGAATCCAGCTACTGCGCGGGACGTGAATCGCCCCTCGAAGTGCACAGTTACATCGAACCCGCCGGCTTCGCGGTGGACATCCGCGACTCGCTCAACAACGACCTGAGTCGCTTCTCTCACGTTCCGACGCAGCCCCCTCAAATCTCCACGGGCGGCGAACCGTGGCAGAGTCTCGCAGTCTCCGCACTGGGTCGCTTCAGGTACAGCGCCTCCGGGCAGGTGTTCCACCATACTGCAGGCGAGTACGGGCACGGATTCGCGATCTGCCTGCACTGCGGTCGCGCTGTGGCCGAGCACGAGAAGGAGGGCGAAGTCCCCAAGCGAATGCGAGGGCACAAGCCGCTCCGTGGCGGATCGACGGTTGGACCGGACGACCTTTGTTCGGGAAACGACGGCACCTACACGATCCGTCGCAATGAGTGGCTTGGCGTCTCCCGCGAGACCGATGTATTCGAACTTCAGGTACGTCCCACCCACCTGGCGCCGGGCAGCGATGGTGCCGAGGGTACCGACTCCCGGGAGGGCATCGACGATGTGGCAGCCTCCTCCATCGCCGTCGCGTTGCGCGAGGCTCTCGCCCAGAGGATCGGCGTGGAGAGTCGCGAAATCGGCTGGGCTATCAAGAGGGCCAGGGTCGAGGAGACGGGCGAAAAGAACGTGTCGATCCTCCTTTACGACCACGCCACGGGTGGCGCAGGCTTCGTCGCTCAGGCTCCGGAACACCTGCGGGCGTTGCTGCGCCAGGCGCGCAGAACCCTCGACTGCGCGCGAGGCTGCGACAAGGCCTGTCACGCGTGTCTTCTCTCATACGACACACATCACGATGTGGACCGCCTGGACCGCCATCGGGCGCGTAACATCCTGAGCGACACCTTCCTGGCGGCACTCGATCTCCCGGTCGAGGAACAACTGTTCGGTCCCGACACACGGTTCGAGTTCCAGCCGATCGACGACGCCATCCGCCGAGAACTTGGCTCGACCGACACGGTGCGCCTGCACTTGGGCGGCGACGAATCTCAGTGGTCTCTTCGTGACTGGACGCTCGCCCGAGATCTGCTGCGCTGGACCGACAAGCGTCATCAGGTCGAACTGGTTCTTCCGCGTGACGTGACTGCGATTCCGCGCGAAGAACGGCTGCAACTCATGGCCTGGGGGCAGACGTTTGGCCTGCGGCTGCTCCGCGGTCGCGCACGCCGCCCCAAACGATCCGTCATTGCGGAACTCTCCTCTCCGGGCCGAACCGTTACGTTCGCCGCTCGAACCCCTGACGCGCTGATCCCCGGCCCCGAATGGGGCGTGTCTGGAGAAGGCGCCCACGTAGTTAGGGGGTACTCGACGGAAGTCCCGGCTGCGCTGGATCCAGTAGAAGCGTCTCAACTCGACGCGCCGCCGCCCGGCCAAGCGAGCAGCCTCGCGCTCGGTGACCATCTCCGTGTCCCTATCAACAAGACCGGTACGGCGTTCTGGCAGGCGATCCGGAGCGCGTCTCCCGCCCTGTCCGAGCGCTTGGAGCGAGGTCTACCTATTCAGCGCGTGGTGTATCAAGATCGCTACGTTCGCTCCCCGCTGGTCGCCCGTATCCTCCTGGAAGTCGTGACCGAGCTGGCAACGGCCGCGGGAGACGGGGCGCGCGACGCACGTTTTCGCATCCTCACTACGACCCCGACGAAGCGTGCCTCGCAGCGTCAGTGGATTCAGGACGACTGGACGTTGACCCGAGAAGCAAAACCAGCGATCGAACATCTCTTCGGCACCACGCCACTACCGCTTGAGGTTGTCTTCCGCAACAGCAAGCGTGTCCCGCATGAACGCAAATTCGAGATCACATGGGACGACGAAACGCGCTGGCGTTGCCATCTCGATCACGGATTCGGTTTCCTCCGCCCGGCTCGTGACGTTCCACATGCCTTCGACGCTTCGCCACAACGGCAGGCGAAGGCGCTTGCCTCTGCCCGGTTCGACCTGGATACAACTGGCCCGGGCCGTGCGTACGTTTTCGGCCTCGAATAACGACAGCACCTTTCTACGGCGGAACTCGATGCTGGCTGACGGCCTGACGCTTCACGAACATCAACTCGATTGGAGATGCTGACATGACGACCGGTTACGGCGATGGGCGCGTTACGATTGGGTCCACCATGGTAGGCCGCGTAGCTGTAACAAATGTTGCGACCGTCCCCGCGCTAACCCCGCGAATTCGCTTCGGGCTTTCCTGGACCCTGGGACATCTCGTTCATACGAGAGAAGGGAATCGGCGGGACGAATACCAGCTGGTCGACTTTGGCGGTGAACTACGGCTGGGGCCAGATGACCGCTTTGTCGGCCAACTCGTGCGGGACGGAGCAGCGTATCCTCTCCGCTCGTTCGACTATGTGGATACTCAAGGAGGCTCCGTTGCCCTCGATCTAGGCAGGTATCGACTGGAGCAACTCGAAGAGTGCCGGGCGGGTGGCGTTCTCATCATGAAAATGCAACTCTGGCCCCGTGTCGAGATCGGCGGAGTGACAACTGATGCCCGAGTCGAGGAAATTCGTTTTCGGATACCACGGGACGATTGGCTTGAAGTCGTTCGTACAGCCACCGGGGAGCAAGTCGATGTCCTGGAGATCCGTTACCACCTCATGTACGCGGATCGTTATGATACGAGCCTCTCGGAGCTTCGTCGCGCGCGAGACGCGGTAGACCGAGGCGATTTCAACGGCGCAGTTATGCAGGCGCGAAAGGCCGTGAGCCTCATGGAGGGGGCCGTCAGGAAAGCGTCCGGAGATCAACTCAAGGCCGTCCTGACCGATCGGATCGACGAAGAGCATGCCGATCTGTACGGAGGCATCGTGGCACGCGCGAAGGGCATGGGTAACATCAACGCGCACCGCCCTGCGGCACGTGAGTACACCCGTGTCGAAGCCCTTTTCGCCATCCGGCTGGCAACGATCTCGCTTGAGGTCGTAGCTGGACTCCTTGCAGCGTGACGAACGGGGACTCCAAGTCGAAGCGCGTCGGGACACCGTTTCCGACGAGCGGCGGCCGGCGGATTATGGTTTCCCCAGAAAGACCGAACCATGGCTTCGACACTGACCTGGCTCGACTACTCGGAGCGCGACCGGCGTCGGGCGCTTGACGTCATCGACCTGTTTCGGGAGACCGGGACGGTCGACGAGCTCGGGCTGGCGGGCGTTCGCAACAGCTTTTCGGATCTCTTCTTCCCCGGTACCAGCACGATCCAGACTCGGGCGTGCTACTTCCTCCTCTTGCCGTGGACGTTCCTTCGGCTGGAGCGCTTGCGGGTCTCATCGAGCAAGGCCGTCGCGCGGGCTCGGCAGGCAGAGGTCAACCTCAACCATCGCATGCTGAGGGGGGGCGATACCGCGGGGGTCTTCGGGTCCCAGGCGGGCGACGCGCTGAAGCGGCTTCCGAGCGAGGTGTACTGGGGCGGCCTTGGAAGCTGGGGGATCCGCACGTTCTCGGGCCACATGTGGGCGTACTTTCGGTCGCTCGATGCCTTCTACCGGCGCGGCGCCCAGTTCACGAACACTCCGCGAGACCCGGAAGGCCGGAGCGCAGCGCCGGGGAACTGGCACCCGCACCTCCCGGCGCCTCCTTCCGGATTTCCGTACGAGAACGTCTCCGTAGCACTGCGCCGTCAGGACGCCGAGTACCTGCGGGACCGGATCCAGGCCCGGCATCCCGAGAGCCTGTTGGCCGTGCTCGCAGGCCGCGCCTCCCCACCGGACCTCGCGGCTGGTCGCCCATGGCAACTCTCTCATCTCCCCGAGGTGTCGCCGGCCCTGCGGGAACACCTTCGCGATGCCAGGCTGTTCGCGATCTGCATGCAGGGAGCGGCGCTTCTCTACAACCTCATGCTCTCGGAAAAGCAGGCGCATGACGGACGTATCGAGACCTACCAGGCCGAACTCGCGGACTGGGTTGCCGAGGTGCAGGACCTGGAGTCGGACCTGGCGGACTGGCGGCTGGACGGCGTGTGGAGCGTGGTGCGGGCCAAGAGCCGCTCGCTGGGCTATCCGACGCGGTCCTTCGTGACGCGTTGGATCGACAACCTGAAGCGGGATGGACCCGAAGCTCTGGTGCCGCAAGGCTCGGTAGCCCGGGTGCTGGTACGGGAACGCGAGGTCCAACTCAAGCGCGGGCGTGCGCGGCTGACCAATCCGCGGCGCCTCGAACTGTGGGGAGGACGGTCGGGCACGGGGCGCATGGCGTACCGGTGGGGCGCGGCGAAGGTGCTCCTCAAGGACATCTTCGACGGATTGGAGCGGAGTGAGGGCGATGCTGGGAACGCGTGAGCGGACGCTGCTCCTCGAGAGCCTGCGTCCACCGCCCGGCTACCGCTTGCGTCGCGCCGTGGGGACCAGCTACACGCTGGACCTCATCGCCCTCCTGACGGCTCCACTCGCCTTCACCTTCTTTGACGCGCACGACGAGGACGGGGCGCCGGTGACCGATCCGGTTGCCCTGCTCGAAGCGCTGAGGCGGCATGCCGAGAACGTCACCCTCTTCTGCCAGGCCGGGGCGATTGCGGTGCCGAAGCCGGAACAGACGCTGCTGGCCTATCTCGAAGGCTCCGTCGTCGAGGTGCAGCCGCCGATCGAGGAAGGGATCTTCCACCCCAAGCTGTGGGTGCTTGCCTTCGAGGCGGATGAGGCGCCGACCGTCTACCGCGTGCTGTGCCTCTCCCGCAACCTGACGTTCGCTCGGTCGTGGGACACATGCCTGTCCCTCGAGGGGCCACTGATGGACCGTCAGCGCGGCTACTCGAAGAACAAGCCGCTGGCGGACCTGCTTCTGGCGCTTCCGGAACTCGCCACGCGCCCAATCCAGGGCGATTTGCGTGAGGATCTCCAACGGATGGCGCACGAGATCCGGCGCGTGGACTTCCAGCCGCCCCGACCGTTCACCGACTTCCGAATCCATCACTTCGGACTGTGGCGCAGGCGCGGATGGCCGCTGCCGACGGCCTCGCGGAGCCTCGTGATATCGCCCTATCTCGTCGGTTCCGTGGTTCAGAGGCTGGTGAGGGAACACGGTCTCGACGTGCTGATCTCCAGGCCGGAGGCGTTCCAAGGAATCACCCGCAGTGCTGGGCGCGAAGCTCTCCCGGAGACGTGTTACGTGCTTTCGCCGGGAGCGGACCTCGACTCCCGCGAAGCACACGAAGGAGATGAGGAGACGGACACGCCGGCGGAGCCCGCGGCAGCCCACGACGAGGTCGAACTCGCAGGGCTCCACGCCAAGCTGTTCCTATTCGAGAACGGTCGTGAGGCCCGGCTGTTTACCGGTTCGGCCAACGCAACGGCCGCGGCTTTCGGACTCAACGTCGAGGTGCTGGTCGAACTCTTCGGCACGAAGAAGGACTGCGGCATCGCCTCGCTGCTCGGCTCCGAAGACGACGCGCAGCTCGAGACCCTTCGATCGCTGCTTCAGGAGTACACGCCTCCGAGCGACCTGGAACCGGAGCCGGACCCCAAGCAGGAGTTGGAGAGGAAGGCCGAGCGGCTCGCTCGCATTCTCGGGGCGGCACGGTTGACGGCGAACGTCAGCGACGCAGACGCGGAGGAGCGCTGGGATATCACGCTCTCGGGCCAGCTTCCGGAGATCCCGAGCGGGGCGACCGTCACGGTTTGGCCGGCCACGCTCTCTTCGGAGGCCGCTCAGGGAGTCACGGGCCCCACCGTCCGGCAAAGCGATCCGGATAACCGGGCCGACCGCATCGCGACCTTCAACGGGCTGTCGTTCGAGGCGCTGACCGGGTTCTTCGCGTTCGAAGTCTCCTTGCGGGAGGGACAGCACACGGTCCGTCAGCGGTTCGTGGTCACGGCCGAGTTGGTCGGGGCGCCCGATAACCGGAAGGAACGCCTGCTGCGTTCGCTCCTGAAGGATCGCCGCCGGGTCTTGAGACTGCTGCTTCTCATCCTCATGGACGAGGGGGCCGATGTGTCCGCATTCGTGGATGCGGCAGGCCAGGACGGCTCGGCTGCCGACGGGTCGTTCGGCGGCTGGCGCGAGGCGGCCCTCCTGGAGGCGCTCCTCCAGAGCCTGAGCAGCAACCCGAACCGCATCGACGAGGCCGCCCGGTTGATCGCGGACCTCGAGAAGACCGAGGAGGGGAAGGAACTCCTGCCGGACGGCCTCAACGAGATATGGAAGCCGGTCTGGCAGGCGAGGAAGGCTGTCAACCCATGAACCGACGGGGGATGGGCGAGCGCCCCGACACCGACGCCGTCCTCGCCGGCCTCAAGGGCTTCCAGCGCGACACCGTGGACTACGCTTTCGAGCGGCTCTACACAGCCACGGACTCGACGCGGCGGTTCCTGGTGGCTGACGAAGTCGGTCTCGGGAAGACGCTCGTGGCGCGCGGGGTGATCGCGAAGGCGCTCGATCACCTGTGGGACGGGCCCGGTCGCGTCGAGCAGATCGACATCGTCTACATCTGTTCCAACGCCCAGATCGCGCGTCAGAACGTGCGCAGACTCCAGATCGGGGATGGCAAGTTCGTGCGTGCCGCCCGGCTGACCCTGCTGCCGCAGGTGATTCACAACCTGAGAGCGAACAGAGTCAACTACATCGCCCTCACACCGGGAACCTCGTTCGACCTGAAGAGCAGCATGGGGATCCGGCAGGAGCGCGTTCTCCTCTACCACATGGTCCAGCGCGTGTGGCCGAACTCCCGGGCAGGTCCCAAGAACCTGTTTCAGGGGGACGTGAAGAACACAGGGCACTTCCGCTGGGAGCTGAAGCAGTTCAAGCACTGGCACCGGATCGACCCCGGCATCGCGGACGCGTTCGCGCACCGCCTACGCGAGGGGGAGGGACTCCAGGCAAGGTACGAGGACCTCTGCCAGCGATTTCGCCGAAGCCGCCCGCGGATCCCGGGGGACGACCGCTGGAGGCAAATCACCTTCATCGGCCAACTGCGTTCGATGCTGGCCGAGGTGTGCGTCGATGCGCTGGAGCCGGACCTCGTGATCCTCGACGAATTCCAGCGCTTCAAGGACCTCCTGGACGGAGAGCACGCCACGGCGAAGCTGGCCAAACAGCTGTTCACCTACTCCGACGATACCTCGGATGTTCGCCTGCTCCTCCTGTCGGCGACCCCGTACAAGATGTACACGCTTCACCACGAAAGGGCGGAGGACGATCACTACCGGGATTTCCTGCGGACCGTCGAGTTCCTGGATCTCGGGCTCAAGGAAAGCGGCGATCTCCGGCGACTCCTGGATGAGTACCGCCAGGCGATGTACCGGATCGAGTCCGGGACGGACGACCTCGTGCGCGTCAAGGAACAGATCGAAGCACACCTCCGCCGCGTGATGTCGCGGACGGAGCGGCTGCGGATCTCCGGGGACGCGCAGGGGATGATGCGGCAGGTACCGAGCACGGGGCTGGAACTCACCGCCGCCGACGTGGGGGATTTCCTGGCGCTCCAGAAGATCGGGCGCGAAGTGCGGCAGCCGCAGGTCCTCGAGTACTGGAAGTCCGCACCGTACCTGCTGAGCTTCATGGACGACTACAAGCTCAAAACCGAGGTGGTCGCGAACCTGGCCGCGTCGTCGGAGAACGGGCTCGCCAAGCTGCTGACCGAGGGCGGACGGGCGTTTCTTTCGTGGGAGGATGTCGAGGCCTACGCGAGACTCGACCCGGCCAACGCGCGCCTGCGAAGCCTGCTCGGGTGGATGGAGCGCGGCGAGGCGTGGAAGCTGCTCTGGCTGCCGCCCGCCCTTCCCTACTACGCGGAATCGGGGCCGGAGTCCGGTCCGTGGAAGGCGGCGCGCGAGCAGCAGTTCTCCAAGCGTTTGATCTTCTCGACCTGGGCGGTCGTGCCCAAGGCAGTCGCGAGCGTGGTGAGCTACGAGGTGGAACGCCGGCTCTTCCAGCGTTTCGACGACTCGATCCGCAACACGGCGGAGGAGCGCAAGAAGCGCCGCGCCCTGCTTCGCTTCGCGTACTCGAACGAGCGGCTTACGGGCATGCCCGTGCTCGGACTGCTCTACCCGAGTCCCACCTTGGTGGAACTGGGCGATCCCGTCCCGGTGTCGGGGGCGGAGGTGACCCTGGCCGATGCCGTCGACCAGGCCCGGACGCAACTCGAACCGCTGCTGGACAGACTCACGAAACCGTATCTCGACGGCGAGCGCGAAGACGAAAGCTGGTACTGGGCGGCCCCGATTCTCCTCGATCTCCAGAGGTACGGCGAGTCGACGAAGGAATGGTTCGGTCGCTGGGATCTTCCGAAAATCTGGAACGGAGCGCAGGAGGATGACGACGAGGGATCACGGTGGGCCGATCATGTCCGGGAAGCGAGGAAGTTCGTCGAAGCGGGGGTTGAGGCAGCGCTTCGCGGATCGCTGGAACTCGGACGCCCGCCGGAGGATCTCGCGGAAGCCCTCGCGACCAGAGCCGTCGCAGGCCCCGCGACGAGCGCGCTCAGGGCTCTGACCCGGGCCTCGGGGCCGGGAACGGCGTCGGCCCTGGCAGCCCGAGATGCCGCCGCCCGGATCGCGTGGAGCTTCCGGACGCTGTTCAACCTGCCGGAGGCGATGGCGCTCATCCGAGGCGGGCGGCGGGACCATGAGACCGCGCCCTACTGGCGGCAGGTCGTCGACTACTGCGCGGCGGGCAACCTGCAGGCCGTGCTGGACGAGTACATCCACACGCTGCGCGATCTCGAGGGTCTGTTCGCGGCCGACGACGAGGAGGCGTGGGAGAAGCTGGCCGGGGCCGTGACGGCAGCCCTGTCGCTTCGCACCGGCGCGCCGCGCGTGGACGAAATCCGGCCCGACGACGACACCGTCCGCATCCACCACCGCCGGTTGCGCAACCACTTCGCGATGCGCTTCGGCGCCCAGGAGAGCGACGACGGCAAGACGGGGGCGCGCGAGGGACAGGTGCGGCAGGCGTTCAACTCTCCCTTCTGGCCCTTCGTGCTCGCGTCGACCTCCGTCGGGCAGGAGGGGCTGGATTTCCACGCCTACTGCCATTCCGTCATGCACTGGAACCTGCCGTCGAACCCGGTCGACCTCGAGCAGCGCGAAGGCCGCGTCCACCGCTACAAGGGCCACGCCGTGCGCAAGAACGTCGCGACGAAACACGGCGACGAGGTGCTCGCGGACGCCTCGAAGGACGTGTGGCACACGCTGTTCGAAGCCGCCCGAAAGCAGTCGGCGGAGGGGGGCGGGCTGGTGCCGTACTGGCTCTTCCCGCTCGCGGATGGCGCGTACATCGAACGGCACGTGCCGGCGCTTCCGCTGAGCCGGGACGCCTCGCAGCTCGAAGCCCTCAAGCGATCCCTCGCCGTCTACCGGATGGTGTTCGGCCAACCGCGGCAGGACGACCTGATGACCTTTCTCCTGGAGCGCTGCGGCCCCGAGACGCTGCGGAAGGTCGAGCCGTTGCTGCGGATCGATCTCTCGCCAGCTCCAGCACCGACGGTTCGCCCCGGCGCTGTTTGAGACGGCCAACCCGCCATGTACGGGTCAATCATGAACGGTCGGCGCGGCCCGAGGAGCGGTTGATCCGGGTTGACGTCTTCGGGCCGGTGAAGTATCGTTGCGCTGAGACGCAAGCTCTTGAGCTTGCCCTCTTTCCGAGGCCCGTGCTCCGGCACGGGCTTTCGTGTTTCCGGGAGATCCTTCCGTGACCTACTTCGCCTATCTCGACGAATTCGGCCACATCGGTCCATACGTCGATCGGCAAGATCCCATTCACAACGACAGCCCCGTGTTCGGCTTGGCGGGGTTCGTTCTGCCTTCCGAGGAAGTGTGCCGTTTCGGCACTTGGTTCTTCCAACGCAAATGCGAGCTTCTCGCATTCGAGATCGACCGGTCCAAGCAACACCCGGCCCGATGGGAGAAGAAGGGGTCGAGCCTTTACACGGTCACGAATGTCACCCGGTACGCAGAACTCAGGAAGTTCACGAACCGCCTGCTTAACAAGATCGTGGCGCTCGATGGCTTTGTCTTCTATGTCGGGATCCGGAAGACAGAGCCGCCGGGTGTCCATAACCCGAACCGACTCTTCCAGGCGATCCTTCGCGAAGCCATCCGGCGGCTTGACGAATGCTGCGACGTGGACTGCCAGCCGCCCGAGGATTTCGTCCTGATCCTCGATGAACATGATCAACGATCTGAACTGATCACCGAGGCCGCGCGAAGCATGTATGCGCGCGAGGAACCGCGGCGGCATCTTATCGAACCGCCTTTCCATCTGGAGAGCCACCGCTATCAGACGCTCCAGGCAGCGGATTGGATTGCCGGATTGGTGGGGCGCCTGGCCGCGGCCTGGGCCGACGCGGACACTTATCCTGAGAATGAAGTGTTCCGGCGGTACTTCGAGGACCGCCTCAGTAGGGCCAGCCACAGGAGTGGAGTTCGCACATAGAACCGGATGCCGCTCGCCGCTGACGGCGCGGCATCGGTCGGCCGAAACGCACTCGCTATAATATCACACGCGTACGCGTTAAGGAGTTCTTCCCTTCCGCGATCCGACCGGGATATGGACGATCACGTCGCGCCCGAACTTGAGCCCGGCTACCTCACACGCCTCCCTGACACGCTGCACTTTGCCGGGGTTGCTGTAGTGCGTGGCGAGCCACCAACCACCGGGGAGACGGTGGGATGAACTCGTGGGACGATGACGCCCAGGGTAAAGGTGGCCTCGGCTCTTCGCCACGTATAGCCGCACCTTCCCCCGATGCCGTTCGGAGTACCGCTTGCAGAAATCCGGGTCCAGGGAGGCGAGCTTCTCGAAGACCGCTACCAGCACTTCCGCGCCGGTCTTGAACGTCTCGATCTCTCCGCGGAACGTAAGCGAGGGCGGGTCGTCCGATCCTCCCGGGGCAGGTACGGGCGCCACCTTCCGTCGCGTCGTTCTCTTCCGCTTCGACTTTCCGGGCGACGCGACCGCGGCCCCAGCCTGACGGCGGATGAATCTCGCGGCGCTCTCCGGCTCCGGTCGAACGCCGGTTTCGTTTCCGACTTCCTCCGAGAACAGATCCAGCAGCAACGGGTCGGGTCCCGCGAGTAGCCGTCTCCACACGGACGCGTAGTTCGACGCGGCTTCCTTCTGACGCCGAAACGCCTCGTAGTCACGCTCCGCTTGTCGTCGCGCCTCACCCGACTTGACGCGGTCGAAGTTCAAGTACTTCTCACAGGTCTCGGCTGCATGCCTGGCGTCATCCTCGATGAAATCGAGCCGCGCAAACCGTCTTTCTTCGTAGCTTCCCTGGCCGGAAGGAAGGAAGAAACTCCACTCGCGTCCGTCGGTGAGCACCGCGATCGGAACGCCCTGATGAAAGCAGTATTCGAAGAGCTGCTTCTGCCCACGGTTATCGGCCTTCCCCAAGTCCTTGACCTCCACGAGGACGGACGGCTTCCCCGCCGGATGGCAGAGGGCGTAGTCGACCTTCCTCGTGCCGATTTTGAATTCCGGAGCGACGACCTGGACGTTGAAGACTGGCCATCCCAGTTCATGCAGGATACGCTTTATCACACCCTGGCTGATCTCGGCCTCGCTTCGAAAGCTGCCAGCGCCGATACCCTTCGCGAGATCTTCGATCGCCTCTGCGAACCGTTGTGACATGGGCTTGAGTGACTCCCGCCTAATGTGCATTGAGTGCTGAGGACCCGGTCGGAACAACCAGCCGATACGCTACTCCCGCCCGCATCGTTGAGCAACGGAACGTCATCGAGGTGGTGATCGAAGCGATCATCCTTCACGTACCGGTTGCCGGATCCCGATCGATCTCGAACGTTACCAGCCGCGCTGATCCTCTCGTGCTAACGGTCTTCGGGCCGAGCGTCCTCTTACCCAACGAGTTCAACGATGCCACGACCTTCGTCTGACCATCCCGTGCTCCGTGCGGCTGCCCGCTGGCGGGAGCGCTGCCTGCGCAACGACGGATCCGTGTTCACCGAGAAGTCGCTATGGACTGCTGAGAATGTCGGCTACCTGATTCGGTACTTCGCCGAGAACCTCGACGAGGGTGAGGGTGGTTTCTTCGAAAAGCTCGAACGACAGTTAGCACCCGCACCGGCAAGTGCGAAACAGCTCGCTGCAGAGATGCTCTGGGTCATGTACCTGGCTCTGAGTCGCCGCGCGATGCAGCCGGGGACGAAGCGGCGGCAGATTCGCACCGTCTGGGAATGGTCGCGCGAACAACTTCCTGAGGCTCCGCTCGAGCTGGAAGAAGCCCTCAACGAAGGTCTCCTCTCTCCTGGACCCGCTTACAATACTCTCAGATGGCTTGAGTTCTTGTTTCTTGTCCGGAGTATGGAGGCATGGAAGGACCTTGCCGGGTCGCAGCGCGATGCCCCTCTCGCCGACCCGTGGTCGTTCGCAGAGTGGCTTCTAGGTCTCGACGACACCGGCAATCGACAGCTGCGTCACATCATCTGCTATCTCCTGTTTCCGGAACACTTCGAACCGGTGGCAACGAGCAATCATAAACGCATGATTGTTAAGGCATTCCTGACCAAGGGCCGATCGGATGCGGCGCGGGTTGACTACAACGACAGACTTGAGGTCGACCGGCAGATTCAGGTGGTTAGAGAGCGTCTGTCGAACCAGGAGAGCCATCAGAATCTGAGCTTCTATGATGAGCCCCTCCGGAGCATGTGGCAGCGCGGGCCATCGCCGAACGGTGGTGAGAACGGCGAAGGGGGAGATACCGACGAGTGGTATGCCGAGCGCTTTGGTGAGGCCAAGGTCTGGGTGATGTCGGCCGGACAGAACGCTCGCGCGTGGGGGGATTTCCAGCGCCATAACATGATCGCGATCGGGTGGGACGAATTGGGCGATCTTCGAGAGCTTGCCACAAAGGAGAATATCGCCGAAGAGATCCGAGCCAGCTACGGTCAGTCAAATCCTATCAACAACGCGCTCGCGTGCTACCAATTTGCGCACGACATGAAACCGGGTGACCACGTCATCATCAAGCGTGGACGCTCGGCGCTGCTCGGCCATTGCATCGTCAAGTCGGAGTACGAGTTCCGTTCCACGCGGCCGGACTTCAAGAATGTTCGGCGCGTTGAGTGGAAACGGAAGGGTGAATGGGCGCTACCCCGAGATCGATGGACGACCAACAAGACCCTGACGGATTATAGCGCACTCACATACCGCCCCTGGTTGCGATTCGCGCTGCCCCTGATCGAGGGTTCGATCGTGCCGCCACCGCCGCCACCCATACCTCCTCCGTATTCTCTCGAGGAGGCACTCAAGGACCTCTTCATGGACGAGGCGAAGTTCCATTACATGATCGACGCCTTGGAGCGCAAGATGAACATCGTGCTCGAGGGGCCGCCGGGGGTCGGCAAGACCTTCATCGCGAAGCGCCTGGCCTATCGTCTGATCGGTTACAAGGTCCCGGAGCGGGTGCGGATGATCCAGTTTCATCAGAGCTACGCGTACGAGGACTTCATCCAGGGGTATCGACCGCACGACGATGGAGGCTTCGAGCTTCGCAACGGAGTCTTCTACACGTTCTGCCGCGAGGCCGCCGCGGATCCCGACAACCGGTACGTGTTCATCATCGACGAGGTGAATCGCGGGAACCTGACCAAGATCTTCGGCGAGATCATGATGCTGATCGAGCCCGACAAGCGGGAGTCCGAGTACGCCGTTCCGCTGACGTATTCACCTGACGACGAGCCCTTCCATGTCCCAAAGAACATCTTCCTGATCGGGATGATGAACACCGCCGACCGGTCTCTGGCCATGGTGGACTACGCGCTCCGCCGACGGTTCGCCTTCATCCGCCTCGAGCCGGCGTTCGGCACCGATCAGTTCAGCGATCACCTGCTGGAGGCCGACGTCGAGGAACCCCTCGTAAACAGGATCGTGGACCGACTCTCGGCCCTCAACCGGGAGATTCGCGAGGAGCGCAAGAACCTCGGTCCCGGATTCGAGATCGGCCACAGCTTCTTCTGTCCCCGAGAAGCCGATGAGCAACTGGACGAATCCTGGTACGAGGGGGTCGTGCGGCGAGAGATCGAGCCGCTCTTGCGAGAATACTGGTTCGACCGCCCCGAGCACGTGGACAAGCTGACCAGGCAGCTTCTGGCGTGAACATCCCGGTCCGGAACATCTACTACCTCCTGTGCTACGCGTGGGATCACGTCCGCGAGGGGGAGACGGTGGATGTCGGCTCCGAGGAGTTCAGCGGGATGGTCGACCTCTTCGCCAAGGTCCTCAACGAGGGCGTCTCGCGGCTCATCTCGCGGGGACTGGACCGGGACTACCTCGCCGTGAGCGAGGACATCCGAGGCCTCAAGGGGAAGCTCGACCTGGCGACCACGGTGAAGCGGAATCTGCTGCTGACCGGGAAGACCCACTGCGCCTTCGACGAACTCAGCTACGACGTGCCGCAGAACCAGATCCTGAAGGCGACGCTCCGGCAGCTCGGGTTCGTGACCAGCCTGGACCCGGAGCAGCGGCGGCGCGCGGGGCGACTGTACCGGAAGCTGGATGCCGTATCCGACGTGCCTCTGCGGCCCCGGCTGTTCCGCACCGTGAGAATCCACCGGAACAACCAGTTCTACAGCTTCCTGCTGCACCTGTGCCGCATCATCTACGACAACCTCCTGGTCAACCAGGAAGAGGGCACCGCCGAGTTCTACGACTTCCGGGAGGACGAGCAGAAGATGGGGCTCCTCTTCGAGCAGTTCGTGCGGAGATTCTGCGAACGGGAGACGAGCTACGCGGTCAGCGCCCCCAAGATCGACTGGTTCGGAGCGGAGGGGGTCGGCACGAGTCTGCATCATCTGCCAAAAATGCAGACGGATATCGTACTGCGGTCGCCGGAGCGCACGATCATCGTGGACACCAAATTCTACAAGGAACCGCTCAACACCTGGCATGGCGGGAAGCGCGTGAACTCTGCGAATCTCTACCAGATCTTCGCGTATGCGATGAACTGGGCGGAGGGGGCGCAGGCGGGTGAGCCTGAGCCGGAGGGATGGCTGCTGTACGCGGCGGTCGACGGTGAGTTCGATTACCGGTTCGAATTGATGGGCCGGCCGATCCGGGTGTGTTCGGTGAATCTGGGGCACGAGTGGAAGGTCATCGAGCGACGGTTGACGAGATTGGTAGCGGATTCCAAGACCCTCGCTCCGGCAGCCACGCAAGCGTAGCCGGGGTCACCCGATCGAACGGTCATTCCGTCTTCATTCCACCGTCGCCAGCACGGCCCTCCCGGCCGCAGTGGTCCGATACCGCTGCTTCCTGCTCGTAGGCGTATCAGGGATGGTCATCTCAATCCACCCTGCATCCATCATCGGTCTCAGAATCTGGTTCCTGAACTTGGTGCGGTCCTTTCTCCCCATCACCGCCATGAGTTCCGTGATGGGCCGCGCCGACAACGACTTCCGTAGAATCTCCACTTGGTGCCCACTTGGTGGCCATGATAGGGATCATCTCGCGGGCGTGCCGTCGGGCTCGCTCTCGTCCGGCAACCCCGGCCCCACTTGGTCCACACCTGGTCCATCGGAGCTCGCGCCCGAACCCTCGCCGCGCTTTCCCGCCACGCCGACGCTCTCGAGGTAGTCAGCCGAAAACCCAAACTTTCCGAACCAGAGGCCAAAGGCCCTCACGCAAGCGCTGATAGATCGCGTACGATACGGAGGTGTCGGTCTCCCCGGGTCAAGACGACGTGATCACCTTGGTGACCAACAACCCACGGCCCGAACCCATGGATGAGTCGATGGTGGTTCGCACAGATGACACAGAGATTCCTCGGACTGTGGTCTTCCACCTTGGCGACCCCTTCGATGTGATGAACCTCGATGACGGCGCGTGCCGCACCCTCATCATCCCACTCGGCTGCGGTGTTCTGAGCAGCGTGACAACCATCAACTTGGCACCAAGCTCCCATCAAGCCAATGATCATGTGTCTCAGGCCGGCCGGGCGCGTCAACCGCTCGTACGCTTCCCTTCTGCCCGATTGACTCTTGATCGCGTCAATCTGCTTCAGAATGCCATCGAGATCCCTGCCCGTCAGCTCTCCGTGAACCGCACGTAGTCTGTCGACACCATAGCGTGCCGCCTCCGCACCTACCGGATCAGGTTCGAAGAGGCGCCAGCGCTGCCCGATCACACTGATCAACACCTGTTCGCGAGACTTGGCGGGAACCCGCGATTGAATGAACTGGCGAACACGCTGGCCCGACACGTAGGGGTTCGCCGGATGCCGGCGGAATCGGCCTGGGATCACTCGGCCATCGAAGAGTTCTATCGTCAGGTCCACATCGCCGTCGGGTAGTCTGGGTAGCTGCAACGGCCGGAACCGTATGATCGTTCCTGTGTGGTTGGTGAGCCAACACGGTTCCAGGCTCACCCGACCTCCGTGTCGGCGAGATACTGTACGACCTGAGATATTTCGGCTTCAGATAGGTGATATAAGCGTTCCACCAATTGATCCACTTCTCGGTCCAGTCCACGAATCCGACGGCTCAGAACCTCCCGGTCATGAGCCGTCTCCGTCGTAGCCACGCGAGCGTGAAGGTCCACCAAACTCTGAACGTGAGTTGCCAGAAGATCATGAATCTCTTTGTCCCGCTCCGATCCCGGGTCTATGGCTCTGATCGGGAGAGATCGGAGTGAACGTACCTTTACTTGTGGAAAGGCTTTCTGGGCAGACTCCTTCACTGCAACGCTGTACACGTACCGCATCAAGCGAGAATTCAGGATGGCAACCACGAAGCGCACATCACGTCCATCGTCAGGTGGATACAACGCGAGCAGCGTATTCCGGAAATACGCAGCATGCCGCCGCGGCCCCACGATCGGGTGACTCGCTGTCTGGCGAATCACGAAAGGGGCGTTTCGATAGCGATCGATCGATCCGATCCGAAAATACTCACCCCTCGAAGCCTCATAACCGAGTCTGAGAACCTTTTTCGGAGGATGACACAGGTATCTTGCGACCTGCTTCCCCTCCAGTACGGGCACCGAGTCCGGCGGGGCCTCATCGAGCGGCAGCACCAGCTTCTTCGCGCAGTTGCCAGTGTGCACTCCCGGATCCGCGAAGCATTGGTCGAGCGACTTCGCTTGAGCACGCAGCTTCGCGAGGAGCTCCGAATGCCGCGACGGAGGAACCCAAGCGCTGCCGGACCGCATGTTGCAGTCGCCCCTTAGACCATCGGCAGTCCGCATCTCCGTGGTCCCGCGGTACGTCTTGTCCGTGACAAGTGTCAAGGCTGGAGTCACCACGCCAGGGAAGACGTTCTCGCCCCAGTAGCGCACCGTTACCAGCGATGAAACGCTCGTAACGGCAGCACGGATTCGTTCATATCCCGCAAGATGCCCGACCTGATCGGGGACGATCAACCCAACCATTCGCTCCGCCAAGGCATGCGCCTTGACAATAAAGAACCCGTGACTGGTCTGCCAGCCGGATGTCGGGTAGTGCCGCGCATAGTACTCGCGCTGGTCAGCGGACAACGGAATCGCTTGCCGTCCCGAGAACGACAGGTATGGCGGGTTCCCGATAACGGCACTGAACCCACCAGTTTCAAACACTTCCTTGAACTCCTCTTCCCAATCAAACGCGTTGATACGATAAAGCTCATCCTCATCGAACAGTACTGCCTGTTGTCCGGAGTAGAAGTCGTTACCAATCAATGCGTTGCCACATTTGATATTGTTAGCAAGATCAGGTAAAGCTCTCTCACGAAACAAGGTCAGTTGCCGCTCCAGCGTCTCCGCGGATTCCCCCTCAAGCACCTTAAGCAGTAACGAGAGTTTGGTGACTTCCACTGCCTGCGAATCTAGATCAACGCCGTAAATGCTGTTGGTAAGGATTCGCTTTCGCTCCGCCGTAGTCAGCCGCCACTCACCTCGCGGGCCCTGGTATACCTTGGGGTGTCGTCCCCGGGAGTGCTTCGCGACGCCGTCGTCATGGTAACGCTCTAGGTGCCAATCTAGAAGTGTCTGGTAGGCTCGAATCAAAAAGGATCCCGAGCCGCAGGCTGGGTCGATAACCTTCAACGACGCCGCTTTCTTGGGCGTTCGTGCCTCTTCCAAGAGAGTGCCCACGGTGCGCTCAACCAAGTAATCCACAACATTGGTCGGCGTGTAATAGACGCCACCAGATTTCCGAACCTCCCGTTTCTCTTCCACCTTTGCGCGATGACCGGGAGTCAACCGAATCACCTTCCCCAAAAACTGCTCGTAGACCTGACCGAGGATGTCAGCGGAAAAGACTGAGAATTCGTATGGGCTATCTGGGTAGTAGAGATGCGATATGATCTTCTTGAGAACGCGATCGTCGATAGTGAGATGCAGCGTCTGCGTATCCGGCTCGCTACGACCCGATTCTTCCTGAAAGTGAAACAAGCCCGAGTTATACCGGGCATCGGCCTCGACGAAGAGCGACGCAAGTTGTCGATACACGTTGCCCCCGCTTGTCAGGTCACGTAACTGGCCATAGGGCTCGATTCCTCGGTCCTCGCAGATGCGAAGGAAGACGATGCGGTCGATCGTCCTCTGGACGGCCGTATTGAGGAGTCGCAACCCCAGACCAGGATTCCGCAGCGCGACATTCCTAGCTAGCGCCTCGCGCCAAGCTTCAATCTCTTGAAGGAAGGATTCATCGACTTCAGTGGTGCCTCGCCTTGCCTTCTTCGACTCGGCGTACTCGTCAAACGAACCGCGGAGAATTGCTTGACGAGAGAAGATCTCGGCGATCTCGTGCCAATGACTCATGTAGTTGGAGTAAGGTAGGTACATTACCCGAGCCGTCGCGGCTCCATCGATCTTGAACGGCCGGATGCGGGTGTCGTACACGGAGAACTCTTGGAAGTCCGTGAGAATGGAGAGAGGGAGCTTAGCGGACCAGGCATATCTTCGGAGTTGAAACGCGGGCCGGGGGTCGTGCTCAAGGTTCCAATGCGGTGCCTTTGTCTCGACGAAGAATCGTCGGACGCCTCCTACCCGGAATGCATAATCCGGAGCCTTGGTTCGACCACCGATCTTGATTGCATCTTCATGGACGACCTCTTTGTACGCCTCTGCGTAACCCTTGGAGTTGCTCACGTCCCAATCGAGCAGTTCGAATAGCGGGTCGACGAATTCCCGGCGCAGCTGTGTCTCGTTGTATTTTCCGGATGTGTACGAATTCAGATTCTGCGCGAATCGCGTCACTAGGTGGCGGAGGCCGTCGGGGGGCGTCATGAGGCCCGGCCTTCTCGGGATACCACCGAGCGGACAAGCCTGAGAATGGCGGGCGCCCCGGGGGCCTCGCGCATCGGGAAGGCGTCGTTGGAGAGCGTGGAGTGCTCCGGGCCGCCCACGATGTTGTCCGCAGCCTCCCCTTCCCCCTTCAGCAGGAGGTCGGCCTTGCAGATGGCGTAGGTCTCGGCGTTGATCTCCTGACCGAAGAGGTGGGTGGACACCTGCTTGTCCCGCTCCTCCGCGAGCTGCTGCAGCACGTCTTCGCCCACGGTCAGCATGCCGCCGGTCCCGCAGGCGCCGTCGTAGAGCAGGTAGGTGCCGTCGTCGATGTCGTCGGCGACCGGGAGGAAGACGAGCTTCGCCATGAGCTCCACCGCGTCGCGCGGGGTGAAGTGCTCGCCCGCCTCCTCGTTGTTCTCCTCGTTGAAGCGGCGGATCAACTCCTCGAAGACGGTCCCCATGCCGTGGTTGTCGAGCCCGGGATGCCGGACCGTGCCGTCGGTGTCCATGACCGGCTCCGGACTCAGGTTGATGTCCGGCGAGGTGAGCTTCTCGATCAACGTGCCCAGTGCGTCGGCCTTCGAGAGCCGCGGGATCTGATTCCGGAACTCGAAGTTCTCGAGGATGTCCTGCACGGAGGGCGAGAACCCGTCGAGGTAGTCCTCGAAGTCGGCCCTGAGCTGCTGCCGGCTGGCCCGCGCCCGCAGGTCGTGCAGCGTGAACTTCGACGTGTTGAAGAATGGCTGCTCCGCCGCTTCCCTCAGAGCCACCCTCTGGTCGGCGATCCCCATCTCGTCCAGCGCATCCTTCATCTCCAGGACGGCCTGCTTCGTGGGTTCCAGCACGGCGTCGAGGCGGCGCAGCACCGTCATGGGAAGGATGACGTCGCGGTACTTGCCGCGCACGTAGACATCGCGGAGCACGTCGTCCGCGATCCCCCAGATGTAGTTCGTGATCCAGCCCAGATCGCCGTTCGTCATGTTTCGGTTCGTCCCCTCCGTGGAATCGTCGGGTGTGCTGGGACGTGCGGATCCACACCATAAGCCGTTCAGGGACCCGTTGGCGGATGCAGGTACGGCAGCGGACACACCCACCGCAAGACCCCCAAGAGAGGGTGGGGCGCGAACATCGCCCCGTCGCGGACGGGTCTCCGAGCACAGCCGTTGCCGATCCTGCCAGGAACACGACCCGCAACCGTCGGGCCCAGTTGAAGCGCTGACCTCGGGCGAGGCCCCGGTGACAGGTGATGCCCGTACTTGTACCCCTCGAATTCGCACGAACCCGGCCGCGTTCGACTACCGTCTCATGTCACCCGACGAATTGTGTGATGGCAATTGGGGGCGAACGGGATCGATAGCGCTTCAAGATTCTGAGTCGGCCAATACCGTGCGCGGTGCCCCTCATAGATTGACCTTAGCGGGAACACCTCCCCTTCGTGCTCCTGACAAGCCGCGGGCTCACCCCATTTGGGTATCGCAGCCCGGTACACCTGGCATTGAGTTTCCCCTTCGTTAAGCAGACGTCGCGCCAGCCCCCGAACGTACCATGTGTTGAACTCCGTGAGCGCGAGGCGCTCTGACTGTTGCTGAACATTGATCCTCCGTTCGTGAATCACCCCCTGCCTGACGTATTGCTCCGCTGGATTCCAGAGAGCCGCCCGATTCAAGGCCGCCGCAAGCGTCTCCTCGTTACCGCGCTGGATCGCCTCACTCATCAGTTCCGGGAAGATTTCACGACCCCTCGGAGACAGGTTTTGTCCGTAATACGGGTTGTCGCCGGCCATCTCCAGTTCGAATTCCTCCAGCATACATCGACGTGTGGCGTCGTCTAGTTCCTCAAAATTCATCGCCATGGGACTCCACTCCTCTTGCGGTTTGTAGTTCCATTCTCCTGGAGCTATTCGTTGTGCAGTAGCTCGACAGGTTCACGGGTCGCTTCGGCGCTCTCCCCTACCCCAGATTCAACATTACAGATGCGCACCGACATCTCAGACCCTCCGGGTGGCCCTTCCTAGGCGTAACGTAAAGCCACGACTCGCATGACGAACATCGCAGCTCCGCAAGCAATGTCTTGAACGCATCGACTACATCCCGGAGTTCAGCCGCCGTGAAGTTCGCCCATTCATTGAAATGAACGGCCTTGTTGACGACCCATTCCTCGCTGTGGTGGGCAGCTAATGCCTCGGCCCGTGCACTTTTCAGAGCCTCAATGCTCTCCTTAGCTTCCTCATTCTTCCATTTATTCGCTGCCTTCGCAGCAAGTCTCAGTAGCTCTCCGTGGCGGGCGATGACGGCCGGGAACAGGTCGCCTAGGTCGTACGAGAAGTCACCTCGGAACCGCGGCTTCGCTCCTAGCATGTCCGCCAGTTCGCCCGCAATGTACTCCATGTGCCGACGCAACCGGGCCGCCGCAACATCGGTGTCACCCTTAGCCACCGCTGATTCAATGTCGTCCCAAATCCCAATGGCCTGCTCCACGATGGGACCAGTCTGCACGCTCCAGCTGTGGAAGGCCACGCCTCCCTTAGACCCGACGAGCCCCTCGGTCTGTAGCTGCTTCGCCCAGACTCTATCGTGGGTCGTGATGATGAACTGAGTGTCGGGAAAATGCGTCTTCAGTAGTCGGCAGAATTCCTTTCGGTGTCCCCGATCAACCGACATCACGACATCATCAAGCACCGCAAGTCGAAACTGATCGCCAAGCAGTTGCCTTATCAGCGCAAGGTAAAGGCAGATCCCCATCGCATCCTGGTGTCCCTCGCTGTGGTAGGCACCCGGCGGGTACATACCCTGGTCATAGAAAGCCACTTCCAGATCGAGGGTCCCTTCGGCAGGTTCGAGCTTTGCTTCGAATCGACCTTCGTCCTCTGCGTTGATCTGTCGGTAGTAGGAGCCAAAATCTTCCTCCACGGATTCATACAGGGCACGCAGGTAAGCGTCCGTCACTTCGCAGTACGTGTTGTAAGTGACCCTGCCGGCCTCGACCGCAGCTTCAGTACGCCTCTTCTCGTGCTGCGCATCCTGCCAAGCGAAGAAGCGATCCTGCGCGAGCGTCAAGAAGGTTTGCGCCGCGATCGACGCATGCTGGTCGGGTGTATCCTCTATCTCTTGTCTGAGGATCTCCAATTGATCTTGGAACGACGGTGGAGCCATACTCCAGCCCTCTTCTAGTCGACTTCGCTGCTCGGCGATCGACTCGACCGAAGTTAGCCCGGCCGCAAAGTCCTTCAGATCCGAGGACCAGCTCTCTAGTTCCTCGCCAAGTGCCGCAGCACCGTACTGTTTTCCCAGAGGTTGCACGGCATCTACGAGCCCCGCGATACGCCGCGCTTCGTTGGCGATTTCAGCAGCGTTGTTCGTGAGCTGCTCCCTAAGCACGTCCGCCTCCTCCGCTTTGGCGAGCTTTGCCCTCAGGTGTTGCCTCAATGCTTCCTCATTCTCCCAGCCGGTGTCGCAGAGTGGACACTTCGCCCCTTCGAGCATTTCGAGACCGTGCTCTATGAAGGAGTGGCGAGTGATCGCTTCGAAGAGCGCCGAGTCATTGTCCAACGCGGCGAGGTCGCGTAGGACACTCGCCACTTCCTGTGGAGTAAGCGTGGGCAATCCCGCCCCAACCTCCTGTAACGCTCCTACGTCCCGAAGCGCGGCCGACCTGTTGAGGCCTGCGTCACGGACTCCTTGCAGGATACCGCCGCTCAGATCAGTATCTGACCCCAGGTCGGCGATCTCAGCCAGACCCAGCGCGCGCCGGTGCGGATTGATCGCTCCGAGGACACTTTCTTGTGTCAATGTGGGCACATCGAGGTGGCGGCAGAGCGCCTCACTTGAATCGGCGGCGGCACTCCGCGCCTGCCGCGCCACGATGGAGAGCTTGTTCGACGTGGTTTTTAACACACCACGGGTCTGTCCGATCCCTTCTAGCTTCAGGAGCGCCTGAATCTGCTTTGACCGTTGCCCTGCCTCGACAAGGATGTACTTGATGATCTCACGCCGCGAGAGCGTCACCTCCGGATGGCTGGCTACCTCCTCGATGACGGCCCTAACTTCGGGATCGTCCGGCTCGAGGCCGAACCTCCTTACATCCTCCACGTTCCTGGTCAGGACTGCCGACCTGTCGAGGTCCGGGACGTACAAGCTAAGCGAAACTTCAGCAGACCCTGGATCATCTCGACGATCGACGTGAGGACCGTGGCGATTAACGCTCAGTCCACGGGTGCCCTTACCTGTAAGCCGAGATATCTCGCCCGTGAGGGCAAACTGAACGGCATCCACCACGCCGCTCTTCCCCGAGCCGTTCGGTCCAGATACAACGAAATTCTTTCGGCCGAGCTCAATCTCAAGCTCACGAATCCCCCGAAGTTCCCGTATCGTCACGGACTCAATCTGAATCATGGCTCGTCTCCTCGGTCGTCCTCTCGAAGATCGCCACGAAGTCGTCAGCCTTCAGCGTCCTCTCTGAGGCGAACAGAGTGCGCAATTCGTCGAGCGTTGGCTCGTTCACAGCATCCACGTTCGAGAGCGCAGCGTAGAACGATTCAAGGATTTCCTCTAACACTTTCGGCATCGACGTTCCCTCCAAATTCCTCATCCGTACGACCTTCACGTCGTCCTTCAACGCCTCGTTGCTTCGTATGGTCCGGCGCAGAAGCCCAGTCTGACTCGCTGATCACCAAATCCTCCCTGAAGTGCATCAGAGCCTCAGTGACCTTGCGTCCTGTGGCTTTCGGAAGCAGTCCCATTGATTGTAGGGTGACAGTTCTTGAAGTAGCTGTTTCAAGTCACGGGGTCCCAAGCAACGGAAGATGGTTCTGTACACAGCACCGTGAGTCCAACGGTTATTTTCGCCAATGGCCGCGGACCCATTCCCATTGACGGTGTGTGTAATCCCAGCGCCAATGTGCCCTGACCCATTCGTTCTTCCCGGGAGGACGGGGCGTTCGAGGGTTCTGAGGGCGATCCGGTGGTTTGGGCGGACGAGGCGGGCGAGGGCTCATTGACCTTCGGGGCATTGGATGCTCCATAAGTGTGAGGTGAGGCGCTTTGCTACGAGATCTCGGAATTAGCCGCGTTTACGTAGCGCAGTTGCGGCCGAACGCTGGGCCGGTGATTGCGCCAATGCCTGAACCCACGCGACGGCTCCGAACGTGACGCGGAGAGATTACTACGGGTAACCCTGTTCCGCCAGCCGACGGCCAACCTCGGGCGAGCTAGATGTAGATGCCAAGGCCGTTGGTGGCCCTTAGCTCGACGAGCCTTTGCATGGGTGTGAGCCGTCCGATGGCGGTGTGTCGTCGCCTCAGATTGTAGTAGCGGAGCCAGACGCGGAGCACTCGCGCACGCACGCGAGAGTGCGGATAGGACCGGCCCTAGGCCCACTCCGCGAGCGAGGTGCGGATGAAGCGCTCCACCTTCCCGTTGGTCCTGGGCGTGCCGGGCTTGTCAACGGCGGGCGTTGGTAGCTGTCGTACTCGGGGTTGAGGGAGCACCACCCTTGGCGGCTTGGAGTGGGGCGCGTGTTCGATGGCGCGGGCCCCCGTTCTACCGACTACGGCACGTCAAGCGATGTCCGTTAAGGCTTCAACGGCGAATCTCCCACTGCCTCGAGGCCGTTCAGGACGAGACCGTCCCAGTCCTTCACGGGGCCCTCGCACAGCACGCGGACGAGCCCACTCCGGCACTGGTTTCGGGCGTCTGCGAGAACTCCAGCGTTGCGATCATCCTCCTTCACTTCGCCGCGGTGGACGGCCTTGGAGCCTGTCTTGTACGCCGCGCGCAGCCCACCCCAGATCTCACGACGACCAACGCCATCCCTACCCAGCAGCCACGCGCCGCGAGTGGCTAAGGTGAACGCCAGCTGCTGGTTTGGGTTGTCGGGCAGCAGCAGCGCCTCAAGGGCAATCCGCAGATCGATGAACTGATCCGTAAGATCGCCCTCCAGCGACTTGTTCCAACGCTTGACCGCCACGCGCGTCGACGCGTCGGTATCCCTTAGCGCGGCGAGCAAGCAACGGATGCGGTCTTCCGACACGGCGTGCACCGTACTCTCGTCGATTTCGAGGCTGGTCACATCGCTGTCCGGGCCCGTATACGTCTCACCCGCAGGGAGAGCCAGACGACCGGGCGATTCCCGAGACCTCGTACCGCCCGTGAGAGCCGCGAGCTCCCCGTAGTCGCTCCACTCGAGCCCCATATGGATGCGGGCGTTGCACTCGAGCGACAGCGCCTCGCGGATCTCGTCGAAGGTACAGTCCGTATCCAGCCGGGCCGTGACGACGCCCTCGAGATCGAGAACGTGCTCGAATTCGGGCCGGAACAGCGCTGGAGTGGCAAGCGTGTCGACGGCGACCACGGTCCGTCCCAAGTACGCGAGCGCGAACGCGGAGCCCGCGGGCAGTCCCGGCGGTAGCTGGTCGTCGGACAGCGGAAGCGGGACGAGGCTGACGCCATTCGCCGCGGTCATGGGCCGAGCGATCGACAACCCCGCGACTCTGCATGTACGGTAGGTCAGAGGTTCGCCGCGCGTCCAGGCTGCGAGTGCATCGACGACGCGATCGACCCCCACGAATGCGGCGCCCTTGACGAGCATCGCACCGAAGTGGTCCACCGTCGAGACCCTCGCGTGTGTGGGTAAGCCGTTGGATCCAACGCTGTTGAAGCTGCGGTGATTCGCAGGTATCGGGAGGGCGTGGCCCACGGTGTCGGCGACCGGATCAACGTACTCGGCAAGCACCACGCGCAGCTTGTCCGTGAACGCAGGAGTCAGCTTGTCCGGCATTTGCACGCGAGCGTGCCTGGCCCGCAGCAATTCCCGGTCGTCCCACGTCGCACGATGGTAGATCTCGCGCAGGTCGCGTGGACTCAGCCTCTCGGGTGGCCGGTCGGCGTCATCCGCGGTGCCCCCAACGAACGGCGGGAAGTCGACCGGCCTGGTCTCGAACCTGGTTTCCGTCAATACCCGACGGAGAGCGGTTCTGAGGTCTTCGATAGGCGTGTTCAAGGGTGTCCCGAGGGAGTTGTTCATCGATGCTTGCGAGCCTCGGACGATCACGGGGTCACCGGGCGGGGTCAAGTTCCGAAGCTCGGATGCAGCAGGCCGGCTACACGGGGAATCCGTTGCCACGCCCTCATGGATCTTCGTCCTTGGTCTTGCCGCAAACCGGCGAACGAAGCGCCACGGTCGACGATGAGTTGTTAAGTTTGCGGACGGGAACCAAGTGGCCGCATCGCGAAAGGCATCAGGGGCAAGGGATCAGTCATGCCGCAACTGGCGTTTTTTCCGTGGATCGATCTTGAGTGCGATATCGAGGTCGGGGGTTACTCGCTGAAACGGTTCGCGCCGGGAACTCGGCCGGGATCCGATGTCGAGCGCCAATCGACGCTCGATTTGGTACTTGCTCCGTACCGTGACCTTCGGGACGAGCCCGTCCAAACTGCGGTCATCCTGGCAGCGCGTGGCCGGGGACTGACGGATGACCTGTCCGCGGAGGACAGAGCTGATCTGTTTCTGTTTGCGGAGTTGTTCGCCTTCGCCGCCTTGGCGGCGCGCGAGTTCTTTACCTGGGACTACATCAACCGCGACGAACTACGACTGGTGATCCAAGCGTTCAAGGATCCGCGCGGCGGTGCGGTCGTGGAGACGCGCCGACGCGATGGAAGCGTAACGTCGTGGATCGCCGCCGAGGACTACAGGGTCCAAGTGCCAACGCACGTAAGCCTCGGCAGGCAGCCGATTAAGCCCGACTTCGCCTTGCTCGACGCGCTGGTGGCGTTGCGGGAGCAGGAGGCGTGGCCGGGGTTGCACCGCGGTATCGTCCTCTTCAACCAAGCCAACACCGATGCCGCGGACATGTCGCCGAACACTGAACTCGTGCTGACGTACGCGGCCATGGAGCAGATCCTGGGGATCACGTCGAATAAGGATCAGAGGCGGCTCCCTGCGAAGTTCGCCGAGGCATGGCGGCCCAGCCGGGAGGTGCCCCGGAGCGAGTGGCGGCGGTGGCCACCGGACGAATCACGGAAGGGAGAGAACCTCCGGGCCCGCTGGGCATCGGACCTGAAGATCTGTCGCGGGAGTCTGGCGCACGGCCACCGTGAGGTCAGACTTCGGTCGTGGTGGACGGTAGACGAGCATTTGCTACTCACCTCCTTCGCCGTCCCCCGACTCTTGAAGCAAGTCCTATCCAAGCTGGGCTTCTACGAACTGACGGACGATGATGAGCGCGACATGAACGCCCTCGAACTTCTGCTGAACCTACCGAACCTGTTCGAGCCGCCGGATCCAGAGGACGATGACGGGTTCCCGGGCGATAACTTCGCATGGCGGCGAGTGCTCCGGCGCGAGGAGGACCGCCAGTTCCGCTCACCGCATCAATGGCCACGTTGAAGAGCAGCTTCGTCAACCGGGAGGACACGGCGACTGTGTGCATTCGACAGGATCAGCCGGTGAACCAGTCGTCGACGTCGAACATTCAAGGGGGGGTCGGCCATCGTGGACGTTCGATGGGATACGCGTACGATAGCGCGCTACGCGAGCGCTTCCTCGCCACTCGCGAGTGAAAGCTGATCACGCGAACCTCGTTCCGGACCCAAGCGGAAGCCCGACGGAACCGTGTTCCGGTTCACCGAGGAACCGGAACACGGTGCATCCGCTTTTTCAATCCAACTTCCAAGCGCGCTACACGCGAAGGCGGACGCGGTGGACACAGCGCCGCCTCCGGCAGCGCCAGTAGACGCCGGCCTCTCGCGTCCGCCGCACGAACTCACCGATCGTGCTGCGGGAGAGAGGGCCCTAGCCTGGCGGTCTCCCGGTGGCTCCAGACGTTAATCTGAGTTCTCCTCAAGTGCGTTTAGGAGTAGTTCGGCCACGAGCCCCATGCTCTCGATGGCAGTGCGGGACTGCTTTTCTGTAACGCTTGCTGGGAAGGGACGTCCGTGACCGATCCCCTCCTTGTTGCGCAGCATGTTCACTGCGCAAGCCAACTCGAACAGTGCCGCCTCAACCCTCCGATGAGCGGGGTCACCTTCAGCCCACTCGAAGGCAACGTCGACCGCGACGAATGCCTGACCCAGCAGCGTTGGGAAGTTCGTTATGCGTCCGCCGTGGCCGAAGCGATCAGCAAGCACATGTTTCGCCGTCGCCTCCACCAGATCCTTCCCGGTTCCAGTTACTAGCGCGGCGTCATTCGCACCTCGCTTCGCACGACGAACATAGGTTCGCAATGCTCTTGTCAACTCGGAGCCGGAAAGGCCGTCCAGCAAGAGCGTCACTAAGGTCCCATCGCTGCCCAGATCGTAGCCCTCTTCGCGAAAAACATCCCTTGCGTCACGAATGGCTTCCTCACCGACGAAGTTCGGAGACGTTGGACGGAACCCTCCCTTCGCTCGAATCATGGCCGTCAGCAAATAGACCAACCGCTCGCCGCGGCTGGGATTGTTCTCCAACGCCCAACTCAACGTGCCCCGCACCCGTTTGGCCTTGCCAACGGGTCTGCCACTCCCTTGATTTGGATCGCCGTCAAGGACTCCCGAGCGACGGAATTCCGCCTCCAGCTCAGAGTGTGTCGGGTGGCGCTTGACCTCGTCTTTACCGTCATCAACGAGCCTCGCCATGACGGTGATGATCGCATCCGAGAGTGGCCCCCTGGGTGGTGTGTTCATGGCTAAGCCCCGTGTCGCTTACGGCATGTGTCTTGATGTTCCTACCGAGAATAGTAACGGTCCCAACTTGTGAATCGTAGCGTCCAAACATGGACTTCAGGATCTCTCTCCTTGTTTACGTTTGACCTCCGGACACCGTGCTGCTCAGAGTAAGATCTGGCTGTACAAGGACGATGGAGTGGACGCCCCCTCCCGACGGCATCGCGATGTGCCAGGATGGTGCTGAAGCGATTCAGTCGACCATCTGAGAGAGGAGGCATCCGCATGGAAGAGGTTGCCATCATCGGGATCGATCTGGCGAAGCGCAGCTTTCAGGTACACGGGGCGAGGGCGGACGGGTCGGTTGCGTACCGCGGGAAGCTGAGCCGCGGGAAGCTGCCGGGCTTTCTCGGCTCACAGCCGCCGTGTACGGTGGCGATGGAGGCGTGCGCCAGCGCCCACTACCGGGGCCGTGAGATGGGGGCGCTCGGCCACGAAGTGAGATTGGTTCCACCGATCTACGTGAAGCCCTTCGTCAAGAGGAACAAGTTATGTGGTATTCAACATAACTTGTTATATGTTGCGGCCCGGATTATGTGGCGGAGCGCCCGGACCGTCCTATGGAAGCATGAGAAGTCTCCATTTTCCGCAACATAATTTTCTTCACTCAGAGTGCGGCCAGGAAGGCCATCAGCCCCTTGTTGGCCTTCCACGGGCGATCCGGCCCTGCACCGGCGGCATCGCAGAGTGCCATTGCCTTTGCCTTCATCTCCATGTCGATTTCGGCGTAGATGTTGGTGGTATCGAGGCTGGCGTGGCCGAGCCAGGCGCGGATCGTGTTCAGGTCGACTCCGGCCTGGAGCAGGTGGCAGGCACTCGTGTGGCGGATCGTGTGTGGCGTGATCCTTCTTCCGGTGAGCGACGGGGCGCGGGCCGCACAGCGCTCGACGAGCCGGTAGACGCCGAACCGCGTGTAGGGGCCTTTGCTGCCGGCTGAGGAATACGGCATCGCCGGCTTCCCGTCCCTGCACGAGGTTGTTGAGCACGGATTCGGTTCGCGGCCACAACGGACACTGTCGTTGTTTTCCGCCCTTGCCATGGATGTTGACGAGCGCGTGTCCGCCGTCGTGCTGTCCGGTCTGCAGGTCTCCGGCCACGAGTCTCGTAGCTTCGGAGACGCGCGCCCCGGTGTTGTAGAGGAACAGCAGGAGTGCGTGTTCGATCCGGCCTCTCGGCGTCCGCCGGTCCGGGACCTCGAGCAGATCGTTCAACTGGGTTTTGCTGAGCCAGCCGATCGGCTGCGGTGTCGCCTTCTTCGAGGCAATGGAGCGGATGCTGGCGCTCCACTCGATATGTACGGGATCACGGCTGGCGACGAAGCGCGCGAAGGAGCGGATCGCCGACAGCCGCTGGTTGCGGGTCTGCACGGAACAGGCGCGGTCACTTTCGAGATGGTCGAGGAACTGCCGCACAGTGCCGTGCCGTGAGATCGTGCACCGCGAGCCGCTCGACCGGCTTGCGGGTCCTGGCGCGGACGAACGGGAGAAGGAGGGCGAAGGTGTCGCGGTAACTCTTCTGCGTGTTGCGGGCGAGGTTGCGCTCGGTGACGATGTATTCGGCCAGGAAGCGGCGGAGCCAGGGGCCGAGGGTGCTTGGATAACTCATGGTCTCCTCCGTTGACGTAGGTGTCGAAGCGGACCGAAGCCTGATGCAGCAGCTCAGGCGTCATGGACAGATAGACCTGGGTGCCGTTGAGATCGGCGTGGCCGAGCCAGGTGGCGAGCACCGGCAGCAACCGCTGGACATCGGCGCCCTGCCGGTACCAGGACTCCAGCCGGTGAACGGCCGCGGCATGGCGCAGGGAGTGAAGGCACGGAGCTCGCCGTCCGTCATTGGGGGCACCGATTCCGGCGGCCTTGAGCAACTTGGCGAACGCGCCGTGGATTGTGCCTCTGGCCAGGGGCGTGCCGTCCCGGTTGGCGAGGAAGGTCGAAGCCGTGTCCTTGGGCAACGGGCGCTCTGCGCGGCTGGCGGCATAGGCCCTCAGCGCATCGGCAAGTTGCGGGGCGACAGGAACGAGGCGGGCCTTGTGGAACTTGGTGTCGCGGATGGTCAGCAGCGCATCGGGCAGGTCGGCATCGTCGAGGGTCAGGCGCTGGGCCTCGCCGAATCGCAGGCCCGCGCCGTAGAGAAGCAGGAGCAGCGCCCGCAGAGTATCGGCGTCGATCTGGATCGAACGTTGCCGACTGACATCGATGGCGTCGAACAGGCGTTGCAACTCGTTACGGGAGTACACGTAAGGTGGTGACGACCGGGGTCGGGCCGGCTCATCATCGCGTGCCGGAAGCGGTGAGCGGATCACGTAGCCGCGACTGATCGCGTAGCGGTAGAAGCCGGCCAGGACGCCGTACTTGCTGGCCCGGTACCGGGTGAGGGGACCTGTACCGGCAAGGAAGTCGAGAACGTCGGCTTGGGAGACGGCATCGCACCCGGCGCTCCCGCCGACATGCTTCAGGAACCGGTGCAACAGGTATGCGCCGGCGTGGAACTTGGCGCCATGAGCCTGACGCCAGTCGATATAGTCGTGGACCGCGTCCCGGAGCATCATGCCAGGCCCTCCAGGTCGATGTCGGCGACTTCGCGGAGGGTGCTGAGCTGCACCTTGGCGTATACCGCGGTCGACGAGGTGCAGCGGTGGCCGAGGTAATCACCGACCTCCTTGAACGACAGGCCGTGGTCGAGCAGGCGCTGGGCGACAGCATGACGAAGCGCATGTGCACCGCGACGCTTGCCGGTGATGCCGAGCCGGTCGAGGCGTGTCCTGACGACGTTCGAAACTGCCTGCCGGGTCACCGGACGGATCGGGGCGATGAGCGTGAGGAACAGCGCCCTCTCCGGGCGTGGGGGACGAGCCTCGGTGAGGTAACGCACGATCGCCTGCCCCACACCGCGGGAGAGCGGGTAGTGATGCGTGCATCCCGGCTTGGGGTGCCGCACCCGCAGAGTCTCGTTGGCCCAGTCCAGATCATCGAGCCGCAGGCCGGCCACCTCGCCGGCACGTAAGCCATAGGCGATCAGCACCATCAGGATGGCACGGTCGCGAAGGGCAGCCGGCCGGCTGCCCTCGGAGGTCGCGAGCAGGCGTAGCACTTCGTCCCGGTTGAGCCCCTTCGGGAGCGCCTCAGCCGGATGGAACCGAACAGGCATGATCCCGTCAGCCAGCCCATGGGAACACCAGCCCCGGCGTTCGGCGAACCGGAAAAAAGGGCGCAGACGGTGTCCGTACATGCGGATCGTGCTCCGACTGCAGCCGCGGGCGTGCCAGCGCACGACAGCCCGGTCGATATCGGCGACTACGACCGCATCCAAGGCAATGTCCCACTCGCCGAGCCAGTCGAAGAAGTGGTCGATCGTATTGCAGCAATTACAAATCGTCGACTCGGACCATCCGCGCTCGTTGCGCATCCACTCCCTGAAGACCGCGACCTCGGCGACCTGAGCGTGCCGTGGCCGTACTCCACAGGGCTCATCGAGCAGACCCGCGAAGCGTAGCCATCGCACCGCGCGGCTGACGAAGTTCCGACGCGCCGTCGGTTGCGCCGGACGACTCGATCGACGGTCGGCCGCCGCCTCGATCCGGGGCAGACTGACGCGCTCGCCTTCGCGCAAGTCCAGAAGATGAATCAGGGCGATCTGAGCCGCCGCGACCGTTCGTAATGTGAGCGGCCGTGCGCCCTCCCGCGCGCAGTGCTTCAGGTAGCTCAGCCGTTCTTCCAGCAACGGTGCGCGCCGATAGCGGGCTATCGTGTCGCGGTCGATGAACAGAGCTTCGAACATGATCGTGCCTCCTTGTGGGGTGGAGACAGGATCATGGCCGAACGACTCCCAATCAGAAAATTATGTTGCCGGGATATGGCAAGTTCTCATGTGCAGCCGGACGATGCGGACCGTCCGCCACATAATCCGGCCCGCAACATCTTCGATGCCCATTGACACTCCGGCGTCCGCGCAGCCCCGGACTGGTGAACGTACCGGTTGAACCTGACCTCGCGACCAACCCTCGCCATCGTGCGGACCTACCCGTTTCCCCAGCGTCCCAAAGTACATCAGGCCAACCAACACTCCCTCGATCCCACCCACGCTGGCAACCGAATCTACATACAAGTTGAGCACATTCGCGGAACAACACTCAGTAGTTAGTAGCGGGAGAGATTCGGCGATGGTTATCGGGACGATGGTAGTTCCGGAAGCTCTCGTCTCGAAACACGAGTGCCGGCAGGCCAAGGGGGCTCTTGGGAAGCCAATAAGGTGTTGATACAATCACGATATTCTTCTGATGTAAGCGTGCAATCCACTAGGTCACAGAAGTCCCCAATGGATAGGGCGCATTGCGTGGCTATCCGCTTGAGTAGGCCGATGTCGATGTCCTTGCCACCACGCCCGTGGGACACCATTGTTGTGATATGTGTCTTCTGACCATCGCTAATGAATCTGAAGTGTTTATGTTTGTTGTCTGTATCGACAAACCCTTTACGCATTAAGCCTTGTATAATATCTCTACGAGAATAAGTTTTATTCATCTTTAGGAAGATAGCGAAGAACAAAATCCCGCATCCGACGAGCCTCTTCAGTTAACTCATCGGTGCTCTCATGTCGCATTATCTCAGCAATCTCCGTCGCTTCTCTCCGGAAATCCTCGATTGCAGTCTCCAGTGTATTTCCAGCCCCCATCAGGCTCCAGGGTTCTCGCTTGACGACCACTCCGAGAATGGAATCCTTGTACCACACACACCACTCACCATCGATGATTACGTAGGGCCCCAATGCATAACGTAGATTCACGCGAAATATTTGATATTTCAGCGACATCGATTGCAGATCAAGATCAAGTAGAGCCATACTGGCTTGCATGGCATGCTTAGCAATGATAGGGGCTGTGTGTTTGCTTACGCAATTGAGTTTCGTGACATTACTAAACCTTGCTTCTATCACAGCCTGAGTCGTAGGTTGTATAAGGGCGACGTCAGGTGCGTATTCTTTTGGGTTCCAAAACTCAACACTCTTCGCTCCTGGTGAATGTTTCTTGAATTGATGTGATGGAGTGCCCCATTGTCGTCGTTGCGTTGTTGGCTTCGTATCATGTGTGATGTTGCTAAGCATCGTTATTCCCTTGTTCCATTTCATCTGCATGCGCTGTAATCTGTTGAAATATCCAAGATAGAGCTCTCACATCGTCAATGCCCATGGCGAATCTTATGATCGGGCGTATCAGAAGCGGATCCGTCTCCGTCTCTTCGGTCGGTGCGGTTGATGAAGCGGACAGCTGACCCAATGTAATATAGAAAATGTTGTGGTCGGCGGTTTGTATGCTGAATTGATCAACGAGCGGCGCAGGAGTAACGTCCTCGTAATGCTCCCATCGTTCTCTCATTTTGGTCTAACTCCTCTTGCCGAGAAACTCTAACCATATCCGTTTGGTGTCCATCAGGTGCCTAATCTAGACATATGATCGCCGAAGCCGTTCATGTCAACCCCACGGCCTGGCGTGCTACCGTGCAGGAAGCGTTAGGGAGCTTGATCCTGCGGTTACTTCGCCGGTGGCTGTAGTTCCTGTGTCCGGACCCGATTGCCTTGCTTTCGAGAAGGTATGAAATCATGCTAGGCGACAAGGTCGGGATCATGCCGGACAACCTCATCCGGGTGCCAGCCTTTGCCGCTGGGCTTGATGATGCGGGCGAGGCCGCCACTCCCGCCAATCCTGCTTGGAGTCGAAGCGGCAGACATCGCATCCGGGAGATCGGACGGTTCACGTCTCTCCAGCAAAAGTGCACGAAAAGATGTGGTCGTACGTACTTGAGAGGCTGTTCTCGCGACTTGCAGAGAAGGACATCTCTGGTTCGCTATCCGGTTTCCTCACTCCCTCTTGCAGGGCGACGCGATAGAACTCCTTGTGTTAACGGTATGGGTTGCTGAACGGGTCTGCTCATGCACGGTGAAATCTGGGCCGCACGTTCACCGACACACCCCGCAGCGGCGTCTACGGCTGCCGGGAGCGTGTCGATGCCGCACGGTGACGTCAAATCCTGGAGAACCTTCAGGGCGATCGACTTTGGCTCGGGAAGGTCGCGCTCGGCAACGACGTAGAACTCCCAGAGTGTTGAATCCCGGTGGTCAGCCGTGGACTCGTCATCTCCGCGCTAGGCAAACGACATAGAGGTCCGCGTGACGCCCGGAGGATAAGACGAGCGAGACGACGCGTGGGAACCGATGTCGACGTCGATGCGCTGGTTCGCGGTCAGGCCATCCCGGGTGCGACGCGGTCGCCAAGCGTGTCGGTGACCCATTGATTTCAGACTCTTCCCTTCGGCGGCCGCGGCGGCGGCGACGTTCGCGCGCAGCTCGGACGGGATGGGCACATTGAACCTCCCTGAGTACCGGCGTCCCGTTCGACGCCGTCCTCCTCGCACATCTCGAGAAACACCTTGAGCGATGCCGCACCCTCCCTCCTGAGACCGGAAACGTCGCGGGCGTAGAAGTCCGCGCCGCCGTTCAGGCCGACGAACCTGCCCCGGAACATCTCGATGTCGGCGTCGAACTGGATGATGGCCCGGTAGCCGCCGATCTCCATCGTGTTTCTCACGGCTCCACTCCCCCCTCCCTCAGCCGTACCGCATGGCAACCGGCGGCCCATTACAGCTAAGCCACGTTTGGGGTGTCATCGACGAAGAACCTCATGCCGCCAGCTGACGCTCGAATTCCACCGCCGCTTGGATCTCGTCGTCCGTCAGGTCCCACCAGGTGCGGACAGACTCCAAGCTCTCGTTTTCGGCCACGAAGAGATCGTGGATGTTGATCGTCTTGACACCTCGACCCGCTATCGAGGGAGCGCCGAACGACACCATGGGATCCAGCACGACCGGCCTATTCCGACCGAGCGGATACCACCGGCTGGCCAACCCCTCCGGAGACTCGAATTCAATCTGGTGCGCAAGTTCCCGAATAACGGGCGCGATCACCCACTGCCCGCCCGACATGAGTTCGAGGATCGCTTCCCCCCGGCCCTTGTGGACTCCTTCCTGGAGTTCGAGAAAGATCGACCCGCCGTCCGTGAAGAACGTCTGCCTCGCGAAGTGGTCCGTGCACAGGACCTGGCGAGCCTCGTCAAGCGCGCGACGGACCTTCTGAAGCGACACGCCGTGATCGAGAAACCGCTTCACGAAGAGCAGGTCCACAAGGTCCAGGAAGGACGCGTAGGAACTCTCGGTCCCACTGCCCTGCAGCACCGGCGGCTGACCACGCACGGCGTCACCGTAGCTATACTCATGCCCCCTCAGCCAGCGGCGTACCCGCCCCGCGGTGAGGCCCGCCAGCCGGCCGGCTTCCGCCACCGCGTAGGAAGGTCGACCGAGCTGGTCGCAGCAGGTCGATTCAGTCATTCCCACAGCCCTTCGGTTGATCCGTGATCCTCCATATCGTCGTCCGGCGGGGCGCCGCCGGCTCCCGCGCAGCAAGGTTGCCGGAGACGCCATCGGCGATCAAGCGGGAGCGGGCGGGAGTGCCTTGGTAGAACGCCGCCTCAACGCTCCAGCACCGTTCTCAGCGCCTCCGCTTCGGGCTCGAGCACCGGGCGGAGCTGCCACTCGTCGACGCCCGGCAACCGCTCGACGAACTTGTTGACTGCGGTACTCGGATGCCAACCGTTTGGCGCACCCGGCCAGCCCACTGCCCCCCCTATTTGCGGGGGTACTTGTAATTGCCGAATCAGAACGCAGTTTGAGAGGGTCGGTGAACCCCTTTGTCTTCTTGGGGAGGCTTTGCCCGGACCGGGGCGTGGCGGCGCTCACGGTCGGATGTAAGAGGAGCGGCGGCCTCTCATCGCTGAGAGAGCCGCCGCCCCAGAAGGCAACCGTTCAGTCGGGTCGCTACAGGCAACCGCGCCGGTCGCATGCTGATTCCTAACACGTTTCGCTGAGTCGCGCGACCTTGGGAGTGTGCCGCTGTACATGCTTTATCTCGACGAGTCGCGAAACGAAAACGACCCACGGGGTCGCTGAGGACTCGTGATCCCAAGGCGCATCAGTAGGGCACACGTCGAGGAAGCCATACGCCGCATCGTCCGTGACGGCGTACCACCGGGCAGAAGGAGCCGAGGCTACTGCCTGGTCGCGGAGGGCAGGCATCTGCCGCCGAAGTACTCGATTGCGCTGGCTCATAAGATCGCCACGGGCGAGTTCCTGGCCTCGGATCGATTCTCCGGAGGGCAAGAGTCCAACGAGTTCCTGCAGCGGCGGGGCTTCGCCGTTGTCGAGTGCCACTGCCGGGGCACCGTCCGCGACGGCAGCGAACCACCCGTATCGCCCGCACCGGGGAGGAGGACGCGTAGGGTCCACACTGGGAGGCACGACGAGCGGTGTCGGACATGCAAGACCCGTGTCGGCCAGCTCCTGGAACGAATCTACGGGGCGTTCCTGCCCAATCAGCAGTTCGGATGGAAGACGCGCTTCGAAGCCTACGCGGGAACCCCCATTGCCTCAGTCCTGAGAGACGTGGCCGGGATCTTGGAGAGTCATCGCGGCAACGGCATCGACAGGTTCGTGCGAAGCAACGTGTTGGCGGGCTGCGACTACTGGGTTCCAGACCCGGGATTCATCGTCGAGTTCGACGAGAGCCAGCACTTCACGAGGCCGCGTAAGCTCGCCCTCTCCGCCTACGGAAACACGCATACGCTCGGGTTCTCCGCACAGCGTTGGATGGAGCTCTGCGAACAGCACGACGCGAAGGACAACGACCCGGCGTTCCGCGACGAACAACGCGCCTGGTACGACACGCTGAGGGACCTCGTCCCGCCGACGCAGGGCCTCCAGCCGACGGTGCGGCTCTACGCCCGCGACCAGGTCTGGTGCTCGCTCGATCCGGATAGCCGGGAGGACCGGGCGCGCTTCTCGGACCTGATCCACGACGGAGGTTTTCGGACCAGTCGAACTGGCGTGGGAATCTCCCCGGCGCCCGCACGACCGGATTCCACTGTGCGCGTGGCGATGGTGTTCCCCCCGGTCGCGCAGAAGTCCTCGAACGGCGTGCCGCCCAGCGGACCCGGGGCCCAGCAACCGGACGTGCCCACCGCCGATTCCTTCGCCGGGGAAGCGGTCGACTTCGTGCTCTTTCCCGAAGGTTACGTATCGGCGTCCGACCGTGAACGCAGCGAATCGCTCTCGACGCTCGCCGCAGACCTGGACGCCCCGCTGCTCGTGGGCGCGATCGACACGACGGTCGGCTCCACCGGCCGCGCCTGGCAGGTACTCCTTCGGTTCGATCCCGACGGGTCTCGTTCCCGGGTGTACGCGAAACACTCGACGGCCGACGCCGTGGCGTTCGAGCGGCCGGACTGGGAGGCGACCGCCCAGCTTCCGACGTTCCGGTTGGGCGGCGTCAGGGTGGGAGCGACGATCTGTCACGACCATTACCTGGGGCTCCTTCCCCGTTATCTCGCGCGGAACGGCGCACACATCTGGGTCAATCCGAGTTTCGACAACGTGACCGACATCAAGTGGTCGTCCATTCTCCGGTTGCGGGCGGTGGAGAACCGTTTCTTCGCGCTCTGCACGCTCCATTACGACGCGACCAGGAAGAGAACCCACCCCTTCGCGTTCGCTCCCGACGGCACCGAGCTCTCGGCAAGGTCGGCGGGTTGGGGAGTCTCACAGCCTCTCTCCGAGTGCACGGAGGCCGGCAGCATCTACGTGCTCGACCTCGACATGGCCGCCGTTGGAGAGCCGCTCGACTGGTCGACGATCCCGTCCGCCGACAAGCCCAGAGGCCCGCGGAACGGGACGCCTTTAAAGCCGATTCGTGTTGCGTTGCGCGACGGCCAGCCCGCCGTTCCCGATTGTTCCGGCCGCGACCGCACCGATGCCGGCTTCTGCGTCGAGACCGACCACGGGTCGGTCTACGTGGGCGTGGTGCCGAGCGAGCGGATCCTGGATGCGGCCGCCTGCTTCCAGGTGCTCGATCACGCCAAGCGGACGAACGCCTACCCCATCATCTGGAACCGGTGGGACCAGCTTCCGGCTGCTTCCGGGCGCCTCGCCACGCTCCTGATGGGAAGAGCCATCGAGTGCTGCGCACCGGTCGTGCTCTCGGACAGATCCACGATCCATGAAGTCGTGGAGCTGGCGAACAGGGTCAAGATTCCCACTCGGAGGGAGATCGAACCGTCCGGAGAGGCGACCATCGATCTCGGATACGCGTGGGGACTCGACAACGCATTCGGAATGGTCACCAAACACTTCCCCGCAGGCATGAGGCGAACCGCGTTGGATCGCTATCGAAGCCTCGGAGGGGAGCAGCTACGGGGTATCGAAACATGACGAGACTGGCAGTCTGGACGATGGAAACGCGAAACGACGACAGCTCGGTGCAGCGGGAACCGCAGAAGGTCGGGCGTTCCCACATCCAACTCGAGCGGCAGCTCGAAGACTGGATCGTGAACGATGTGACACTGATCGGCGAGGGATTGATGCTGGTCGGCCGCCAGGTATCGATCGACGATGGACGGCTCGATCTGTTGGCGATCGACTCGCAGGATCGCTGGGTGGTGATCGAGGTCAAGCCGGGGATGGTCGGGTCGGGCGCACTGGGACAGGCCATCTACTACGCCGCGTCACTCGCCCGTCTCGATGCCGATGAACTCTTTCGGAAGCTCGAAGGTGGATTCAACAAGGTCGGAGATCCGAAGACGCTGTCTCCAAGAGTGCGGGAACTTCTGGCCGACGAAGGGGACGATCGGGAGATCGCCCTGCTGCTCGTCGGCGCTGGCATTCACCCGGGATTGGAGCGCACGAGCGAGTTTCTCGGACGCTTCGGCCTCCCGATCGAGGTCGTCAGCTTCGAGGTGTTCGAACTGGACGGCGGCCCGCAGCTGCTGATTCGGGAGGTGGTTGACGAACCCGTCGGGCCACCCCGTCCAAGAGGCCGGTTGACGGTTGATGCGATCCGTGCACGGGCTGTTGATGCGGGCGTGGGCGAGCAGTTCGATCGCTTCGTCGAGATGTCAGAGCAGGCGGGTCTTCCGGTGCAGCCGCAGCGGAGTTCCGTGAGAGTCGCGCCGCCGTCGGACCGCCGTCGATTCCTCATGTACGCGAGCCCGGGAGCAGGCGCGAGCGGCGAAGGATTGAGTATCTGGGTCGGGCCAAAGCGTTTCGCCGAGTGGTTCCCTCACATCGACGAAGACGAGGCCACGGCCGCGCTCGGAAGGTACAATGAAGGAGGTCACTTCGGAGGCGAGGAACTCGACAAACGACTCGACCAGATCGAACGCTTCCTGAATGCGCACTTCCCGCCGCCGGAGGATGACTGAACCCGAATCCGTGACGCTCGGCGCTTCGTCGCCGTATGATCGAGCCACCAATTGCAGAGCTAAGAGCCTACCGACCCGAGAAAATGGGAGGCAGATATGGCATCGAGCACGAGCGCATCGAACAAAAGCAACCTCATCGTTCCCCTTGCCCTGATCGTCACGATCATCGGGTCGGCGTGGTGGGTGACGAGCAGTGTACGGGGAGCCGTCCAGACCGTCCGGTCGGAGCTGGAAGCGATTCACGTCGCGATCGATACGGAACTCGACGGTATCCGCGAGGTGGCGGAGTCGGTTCGGGACCGCCTGGCCGAGGTGGAGGAGACGGCGGATGCCATGCTGAGCAACCCGCTGGACCTGCTCTCGCGGCCGTCGGGGTCGCGATAAAGGGAGAGACAGGAGGGAAAGCTCGCAGGTCGAATTCCGGTCGATGGTGGCTGCGATTTGGAAGGGCGATCTCCACCTGTCGCCTATCGGCTCTTGTTGAGGTTCACCCAGTCGCGAGGGGTCACCGCAAGCCCCGCCTCCGGAGCGTTCTCGACCCGGAGGCGATCACCCGTAAGGAGACGGCTTCCGGCCCAGCTCGCCAGTAGAGCCCAGAGGTGGTGGTCGTTGGCATCCGGGGCCGGGTCGCCCGGGGCCGGGTCGCGCCAAATCGCGTTCGCCGTCAGTTCCGCGAGCAACAGGTCGATCTCCTTCTCCGGTCGCCCGTGGAGCCGAACGAGGCGGGGACGGCGCAACACCGACGCGTACTCGGTGAGAAGGTCGGCGGACATGAGGTACAGGAGGCTCCCGCCGAGCATGGCCTCCAGAATCTGCGCCGGGGGAGCTTTCGAATCGTTCCCGATCAGCGCCGACACGATCACGTTCGTGTCCACGATGAATACGGGCGGCGTCACCAGCGGCGTCCGGCACTCGTCGCGGCGTCGGTCAGCGGATCAGTCTACCGTCCCTCGCGGTGCAGTCTCGTTTCCCGAACCGCCACGGCCGCGGCTTCATCGGTTTCCAGTCGGGCCTGCGCGCGGGCTCGGGCCACGATGTCCCTGGCCGTGTCGATCGGCCGGACGCCTCTAAGGTCGAGGCTCTCCTCGATGATCGCGCCCATCGAACGGCCCTGCCGCGCTGAAGCTTCCTTCAGGGCGCGGTGCGTGGAAGCACTCAGGCTGATCGTGAGACGGGGCATGTCTTCGTCCGGATCGAGGTCCTCGAATGAACGCACCATAACACCATCTCACCAGCGACAGAATCCGAACTCCGACGCTATGAACGAGGCACTCCAACTCGGTCCGTGCGCGCATGGAAAGCTGGATCCGAGTACGGGCGTCCGGGCTCGGCGCCGTCCTCCTCGCACATCTCGAGAAACACGCTGAGCGATGCCGCCTCGCCCTCGGCCCTGAGCGCCGCGTGGATCCGCGGACGGCCGTAATGAAGGAGGTCACTTGGCTGACGCGGAACTCGACAAACGACTCGACCAGATTGAGTGCTTCTTGAAACGGCACTTCCCGCAGCCGGGAGATGACTGAGCCTGAGCTCGTCACGCTGGGGGTCGTCTCGGGGGATCGACGAGGTTCACTGCAATCTCGAGCCTGCTCAGCCGCGGTCCCTACAAGTCCTGTTCTTCAAGCTTTGCCTGTTTCCACTTCTCTTCGACCTCGTCGATGACGGGAATCGCACTCGTCGCGAGATCCATCATGCCATCGACGTAGTAATCGGTGATGGGCCCGCCGCCGGCCTTCCATTCTCGGTACAGGTCCGGAAGGAGGGAGTCCCAACGGGTCATTTCATCGCTGACCTTGCGGGCATGGGGCCACCAGCTGTCACTCCAGCCGGGCTCAAGGTGACTCCGAAGCCTCTCCTTCAGCTCTTGGCGCCGCTCCTTCTCCATGGCGGTCATGCGGGCCGTACCGAGCGGATGCAGCACCCCCCACCGCCAGCGGTTCGGTCCCGGCCCGGTAGATTGCAGGACAACCCCTGTACATCCCTCGACCGGAGGATGCCCCTTGGTGTGCTTCTCCCATGGAGGCCACCACCCGCGGTACAGCCAGAGGAAGTTGGACCATTTTTTCTCGCCGCCATATCTGCATTCTACGCGGAGATCCACAGCGATATCGGGTTGCTCCTGTACCCTTCGATGCACCTCCGCGCGCAGTTGCTCCAGAAACCCTCCGCACAGCTCTGCCTTGAGCTTCGGCCAGACATTCCCGACGGCCTGAGCGGTTTCCAGCTGATTCGGGTTGGCGAAGAGATACTCCCGTATGGCCTGCGTGTTGCTGTCCGTCGCCATCGAATGTCCTCCGAATTGTTGTCGGCAGAATGCTTCGGCATCCCTGAGAAACCACCGGAGTCGGTCCGCGTGGCACTGCGTGCGACAAGCGGCGAACCAACCGGCCAGAGAGAACCGAGTCCGGAAGTCGGCGAACACGTCGTCCGTGAGGACTCGTTCGTCTTCGGCCGCGTCGTCCGCCTCGTTGTCAGCGTTCGCTTCGTTCGCGTCGGTTCCTCCATCGCCGTCGACGCCGCTCTCGTCCGCCGCGGCGTTGTACTCCCCTTCTGAAGTCGCGCCCCCGGGATCCCCCCAATAAGGCATGACGACCAAACGCCCGCGCCACTTGGGGATTGCTGCTCTCGGCAGGCTGTAAGCGGTAGGCCCCTTGCCGCGCGGAGACAGGTAGATCAGCAGAAAACGATCCTCGTACTCCTTCTCGAGATACCTGAGATAGTCCCGCACCTGGTGATGCTGATCGTCCGCGAAGGGCTTGTTCTCGATGGCCAGGCACCAAGGCCCGGCGCGGGTCGAGATATCCACCGTGATGTCGATGCGACGCTTCTTGGTGATCACGCGCTCCACCTGCACGCGAACCGGCCTCGAGAAGTCCGGCCTCGGCATGGGTGTGCCGCTTTCCGCGGTCAGCTCGTCCAGCAGAATCCCGAGCAGGGACGTGCCCTGGCCGTGCCGCGCCGCGGGGTTGAGCAGATCGGCGATGATTCTTGAAAGCAGAACCTCGCTCGGGCCACCGTCCCCCATGTAGTCGAAGACGTTGAAGCGATGGGCGAGATGCCGGTCAAGCTCTCGCTCCAGCTTTCGGGCCGCCTCCAGTACGGGATTCAGCTCGACGAAAAACCGCTGAAGTCGGCGTGACTCGGCGTGCCGTGCCGTATGCATGCGCGCCTCCAGTTCCGCGAAGAACTCAGGAATCCCCGGGGCAGTCCCCGTCATGTGATACCCTCCGGCGTTGGACTGACCGTGCTGGCGACCTCACCCCCCATCCCCCGGTGTGTAGTCCGGGATCGCTAAACGTACGAGAGGGCGAGTTCGGAGTTGGCCCATTCGCCGAGGGCAATCTACCGAGAGACTGCGCAGGCGGCCCAAGGAAACCGTCTCATCGAGCCCGACGCTATCGCCCTGCCTGACTAACGGGCCTGCGGCCACTCGTTGTAGGAGGCGGGCGGCGCGCCACCGGGTTGTAGGACGGGCACTCTCGATCGCAACTCGAGTCAGAAGATTCGCGGCAAGCGGTATTGCAGCGACAAGCCCAGGCCTCCGTAGAGATCGGGGTCGGCTCTGTCGGCTCCTCCCAGAACGAATTCGAGCGAGCCCGTGACTCTGCCGACGGTCAGCCCCACGCCCAGTCCGACGCCCGTCATTTCGTAGGTTTGTCCGAGCAAGCGCTCGCGGTCGGCCTTGATGATTCCGATTCCGTGTTCGAAGAGAACGTAGATACTCGGCCCTGCGCCCGTGCCAAGGCCCGCCCGAACCCGGCCCAGGTATCCGTGATCTCGCCTGGTCATCGAGTCGTACTGAACGTTCCAACGAGTCATCTGAGCCAGGAATTGCAGCGACATCCAGATATGCCGAATCGGCGAATCCGCCATCACTTCCAGGCTGGCTCCCGGTGAAGGCACACCGCCCAAATCGATTCGCATGCCGGCCAGCACGCTGACCTGCGAACCGTCCTGTGCCGCCACCACGGGAAGAGAATCCGCCTCTTGGGCCTGCAGGCCGGGCGCAACCATGGCCCAGGCGACCATGGCGGCGACGATAGACCACGGCGCCATACTGACCCTTGTTCCTCGCATCATCCCCCTCCGCTGCCGGCGCATCGCGATCCCCGAGGAGTGAATGTGCGATCCTTGTCGGTGGGCGCAACGGCGGCGGCGTGTCGTCGAGACGGTCTGGCCTCCCGCCGCAGTCCCAGGGCTTCGAACGGCGCCGGCCGCCGCGTCACCGCACTCGCATCTGGAAGCAGTGCCGCCCCGCGCCGTGCGCCCACAGATCCCGAAACGCCACGTGCCCAGCCACTGGACCCTCGACCCGGGTCGCGACGGGCGAGCCCGGGCCATGGCAGCCCTGACAGCTCCTCTGAACGATCGAAGAGCTTCCCGTCGGCTCCCCGGAATCCGCCGCGAAGGTGGCGCACACCTCGTAGCGTCCCTCGTCGAGCGCCCGGTACTCGTACATCTCCGAGGTGGTGGGATCGCGGGTGCCGATCCGCACGCTGGGCTCGGCCGCCAGGTCGTCCAGAGATGCCGGAAGCCGCCCGTGTCGAGTCCAGTAGAGATCGGCAGCCGCCGTGATTCCGTGCAGGTCGGACAGTCGCCGGTCATCGATCCGTCGCTCGCGCTCCTGCGCGGGAGAGCCCAGGAACACAAGTCCAAGCGCCACCGCGGCGGCCACGGCGGCTCCCGAGACGCCCAGCACGATGGATCGCGGCGAGAGGGTCATTCCGCCACCTCCTCCTTGCGCACGTCGCGGAGGAAGTAGCCGAACAGCGAGCCGGTGATCGTGCCGACGGTGAGGACCTTCAGGGCGAACCGGACGGTGAGTTCGCCGCCGAGGAGGTTGTAGACGATGCTCGTGACCACGCCGATGAGCGTGGCCGCACCCACGAACAGGGACAGGTACGTCAGCGACTGCCGCACTCGCGAGAGCCGTCGGCCCGGGTCTTTCCGGACCGCGCGGTCGTTCGTCCAGAAGACGAAGGCGAAGACGGGAAACGTCGCGACCAGGAAGGAGATCGACCACCGGATCTCCTCTCGCGCCATCTGCAGCGCGGCCGCGGGCTCCAGGGAAGGATCGGGAAACGCCTGGTGGATGAACGCGAACAGGAGGCTCCCGAAGCTGATCGCGCTCCCGTACAGCGTCCCGAAGAGCACGAGGTAGACGAAAGCTTCACGAGCTGACAGGTACGGCGCGGGGCGCGGGACGGGGATCGGAAACGCGACGTCGGCGAAACCGTCCAGGGCGCGTCGAACCTGATCCCGCGGCCAGCCCGCCTCGAGCAGCACCCCCTTGAGCTGCTCGCGGGGCAGGCTTCGCTCCAGGCCCGCCTTCAGGAATCCGGTCATCTCCTCGTTGCCGGCCATCTTGCCTTCCCTCCTTCGAGTGGTCGATCCAAGCGTGTTGACGCCGTCAACTTAGTCCGCTCCGTTGACGCCGTCAACATTGCTGATCACCCCTGGACCGATCACCTTTGCGCCATGACCCAAAACGCCACGGCGTATCACCACGGAGACCTGCGGGCGGCACTGCTCGCCGAAGCCGCCGCGATGATCGACGAGGAAGGGACCTCGAGCGTGACGATGCGCGAGATCGGGCGGCGCCTGGGCGTGTCGCGGTCCGCAGCCTATCGCCACTTCGCGGACAAGTCCGCGCTCCTGGTCGCGGTCGCCGCCGCCGGTTTCGACCGCCTTCGCGAGCGCCTGGAGGCGGTGGGTGCGGGCGACCCGGACGCAGGGATCGAGCGGCTCCCGCAGGTCGGGCGGGCGTACGTGCGGTTCGCGCTCGAAAACCCGGGGCACTATCGCCTGATGTACGGCAAGGAAGCGATCACTCGCGAGGACCACCCCGAACTCCGCGAGGTGGCGAACGGGTTGTTCGACGAACTCGTGAGCATCGTCCGGTCATACCAGGAGAGCGGCACGATCAAGCGACAGGATCCGCACCTTCAGGCCTACGTGGCGTGGGGCGCCGTACACGGCCTCGCGTCCCTGCTGATCGAGGGACAGATCCTCACGGCCGTGGATGTCGATGGCCTGATCCGGCAGACCACCGCGACACTCCTGGACGGGATGCGCGCCGGTCGCTAGAGCCCGTAGGCCAGCGAGACGGTGACCGAGTAGAAGGCGATGTCGCCGAGCGTCAGCTCGAACGTTGCGGGCGTGCCACCGTCCCCGAGCACCGGTGCATGGCTTCGCAGCAAATCCCATTCTCCGGACTTCCGGACATCGCGGTAACGCGCATAGCGCGCTCGAAGCGCAATGCTGAAGCGCTCGTTCGCCTCCCAGGCCACCCCTCCGATCAGATTCGTTCCAAGGGTCGGTTCGGCCAGGAGGAGCGACGTGTGATCGGCCGTGCCCGCCGCGCGCGTCTGCCATGCGGGGATGACCTCGTCCGTCGCGGGGTCCACGCCGCCCGCGGGCGCGAACCCGTCGGCGAGCGTTCGTCGGACCCGTAATGCCTCGAAAGCGAGGACGACCGTGGACACGCCACCTCCGACGCCGACGAACGGCGTGAAACGCGACGCATTGTCGAAGTCGACGTGTGCGTTCACGAACACGTCCGTGACGGTGAGCCCGGACAGCCTGGCCGAGGGTGGCTCGACGGCGCTCCACTCCCGCGCGGTCTCCCCCGCGAGCCGGCCCGCGTCCACGAGCGGCGCCGAGGTTCCGCCCAGCGCGGTGCTGCTCAGTTCGGCTTCCAGCCGGATCCGACCGCGTGAGTACCCCAGCGCGAGAGCGGTGGCGCTGGTCATGGTTTCCGCGCCGCGATCGAACCGCGCCGTCGCGAACACCCCGGATCCGAAGCCGGCGCACCCCGGATCGCGCGGGACACTCGCGGGGTCGGGATGCAACAGCCGATCACAACGCGTCGGCGGATCGAAGCCCTTGAGGCTCCCCCGCAGAGTCAGCGCGTCCGAGTCCCCGAGATCGCCCCGCAGGTAGAAGCCGTCTCGCCCCTGCGCGGCGGCCGCCACGGGGGCTGGGAACCCACTCATCGCGACGAGGACCGCCGCCGTCGCGAGACGAACGCCGGTGGCGACCCGCCAAACCCATCGAAGTCGGGTGGCGATCTCTCCGTTGAGAGCCATCTGGCTGTTCTTCCCTTGACTGGTCGATCCGGGGTTGATTGACGCCGTCGATATAACCGGCGATATTGACGCCGCCAACATCTCTGAACACGCAGAAGAGGATCAACGCCGTGGCGGCTCTCGACTCGCTGGCCGAGTATGGAGCGCTCGCGCTGGACGCCGGGGAGCGGCGAGGTTGAACTTCACGGAGGACTTTCCGCGGAGACCCCGGATCTGGAGTGATCGATCAGGGGCGTTTCCGACCGTCGCCTGACTGCTGTGCCGCCAGAACGCGGAGGTGATCGCGAATCGCCTGCTCGCTCTGCGTGGTGCGGCGCCTGCACTCTCGGCTCCACTTGACCCCGTGGATCGCGGAGACGGCGAGCCCGCCTGCGTTGATCCCGCTACCCCATCGGTAGTTGTCGAAGGTGTCGTCCGAGTCGAAGTCGTCGCGCGATGGCCCGTAGACCCCGGCGGCGAGGGCGAGAGCGTTCAGAGCGAAGACGCCATCGAGGATCGGCGCCGCCGCGCTGCGCGTGCAGTGTCCACGCTCCACCGGTCCCTCGGCCTTGGGCGGTCTGGTCATGAAGAGCATGGAGCAGGCGCTCGAGAGCGGGGCGATGACGAGGACGGCGGCGAGCGTCGAACGACGGGTTCGTGACACGGCGTCTCTCCCTGCGGCTGGGATTCGTCTGTCGGCCACGACAATGTCTCGCCACCGGAGCGTTCTCGCCACGTAGACGACCGATCAGGGGCTGGCGGGTGCGGGCCTTCGCCAACGGTCGTTTGCCCCGATTCCCGTTCCGTCAGACCAGCGCCTTGGCGAGCGATGCAAAAGCCTGCCTTCTCGAGCGCACCGCCCGGAGGCGGTTGACACCGGGAATCCTCGGCACGGCCTATACGGCGACTTCGATCTCACGGATGACCATGCCAGCGGCATTCTCGACCGCCACGTCCAAGTACTCGCGGACGGCGTCCGCGATGTTCGCCAGGGCTTCCTCCTCCGTCGTCCCCTGCGACGCACAACCAGGCAGACCCGGAACCCAGACGGAGAACCCCTCTTCGGACTCTTGAAGCGCCACCCGGTACTTCATCCTCCACCTCCAAGGTCATCCGGATCCGTGGCCGTCAACGAACGGTTCAATCTAGCCGCGGTCGGGCCATCCGCCATCACCGGCACGCCTGGACGGCTTCGGTGCGGTCGGCTTCGCCGCCGACGTTGACGACTGTCAACATCGCTGAGCGCGCAGCGACCCCATCATGGTTGGTGCCCTGCCGAGCCGACCTTAAGATCCGGCGCGACTTGTCGGAGGAACCGGGGGCATATCGGGAGGCACATACATGGAACGCAACATCGGACGGATCTGGGTGGCCCTGCTGGTCGTGGCGCTGGGGGTCGTCGTCGTCATTCAGGGGGATGCCCTGACGCCGATCGACGTAGCGTCGGGAGAGGGACCGTTTCTGACCGCGCTCGTCCAGTTGGGCATCCTCTACATCGTCGCCCTGTTCGTGGAACGCTCGCTCGAGGTGCTCCTCAAGGCGTGGCGCCAGGGCGGGAAGACTCGTCTCGAGGAGCAGGCGCGCGCGGCGGACGACAGCGGCAGGGCGGCGGCCGAGAGCGAGCTGCAGGAATACAGGGCGGGCACCCAGAAGCGGGCGCTGCTTGCCGGCCTGACGCTGGGCATCATGGTTTCGCTGTCCGGCGTCCGGCTCCTCGGCCCGATCTTCGACTTCGGCGCTGCCGCGTCGGGGTTCCAGCAAGGTCTGTTCCAGTTCACCGACATCCTCCTCACGGCCGGCCTGATCGCCGGCGGATCGGCGACCATCCACGAGCTGATGGCGCTCATCGACGATTTCCTGAAGGCCAGCCGAAACCGCGCGAAGGACTCGTGATTCCCGGGCACATCGCCGGAGGCGCACCGTCGAGATGACGGAACCCGCATCCGTCACGCTCGGAGTCGACCTCGCATCGCAGCCGAAGCGGACAGCCACCTGGCTGATTCGTTGGGATCTCGGCTCGGCACGCGTCGAGTCGCTCTCGCTGGGCGCGACGGACCGTGACCTGCATGAACTGTTCCGGCGCGCGGACAAGATCGGCATCGACGCCCCCTTCGGTTGGCCCGCGCCCTTCACCCGAGCCGTTGCCGCCTACTCCGCGGAAACGGTCTGGCCTTCCGCCGAAGTCCCACGGCTTCGGTTCCGGCGAACCGATGCGTTCGTAAGGGAGAAGCTGGGTCGATGGCCGCTCAGCGTCTCGACGGATCTGATCGCGGTGCCCGCCATGCGAGGCGCCCGCCTGCTCGCCGAGGCGGCGGCCACCGGCGAATCCATCGACCGGAGCGGGGGCGGCCGCTTCGTCGAAGTCTACCCCGCAGCGGCCCTCCACGTATGGGGCTTTCCCTCGCGCGGCTACAAGCGCGCCAAGGGAGCGGCGGTCCGCGCCCGGCTCGTTGGTGATCTCAAGGACCGAACGGCGGACTGGCTCACCCTCTCCGAGGAGGACTGGGCTCAGTGCACTGCCTCGGATGACCTGCTCGATGCGCTGGTCGCGGCCCTCGTCGCTCGGGCGGCCGCGCTCAGCCGCTGCGAACCGATCCCGCCCGGCGATGAAGAGTTGGCAAAGGAGGAGGGCTGGATCGCCCTGCCGCAGACCCGAAGCCTCGAGCAACTCCCCTAGCGGGTGACCTTCCGTTTCGAGGACGGCGCGGCGGTCGACGTGGATTACGTGGATTATCACTGAGGAGCGTGCGGATCATGACCATGCACAACCCGCCGCATCCGGGCGGCATCGTGAGGCGGCAGTGTCTCGAGCCCCTCGGTTTGACCGTGACCCGAGCCGCTTCGGGTCTGGGCGTGACCAGACAGGCGCTTTCCGAACTGGTGAACGGCCGAACGGGCATCTCGGTCGAGATGGCCATGCGGCTATCGAAGGCGTTCGGATCCACGCCCGAAACCTGGCTGGGGATGCAGATGGCCTACGATCTCTGGCAGGCCCGCGACCGCACCAGCGAGATGTTGGTGGAACGCTTTGTGACGGTTTGACCGACGGTTCGGGTGATCGCTGCAAGATACGTGAGCTGGCGCCGTACGGGCCGGCCACGCGATCGAGGTACAGCCACCATGCGCGAGGAACTCCGCCAGCGCTTGCGCCTGGGCGAGGACAGCGGGTGGGAGTTCAAGCAGATCGAGTTCAGCGGGAACCGACCGACGAGCCCGCGGCGCGAAGATCTCGCCGATGAGATGGGGCCTTCGCCAACGCGAGCGGAGGCGTGCTCCTTTGCGGGGTTTCCAACGACGGTCGGATCCAGGGCATGTCCGCGGAGCAGATGGCGGCGCTTGACCGACTACTGGTCCGGTACCTCTGGTTCGACCGGCAGATCGTTCCGCAGACTGGCTTCGAGACCCTGAACGAACGCCTGTGGGAGCCGCTGCTCAGCGTAGCGGGAGCGGCCGACCCTCGCCGGGCGCTCAGCAACCGGCGCTGCGTCTCCCACGCAGGGTGCGCTGACGACTTCCCGAACGAACAGATCTGGCTGCTTCTGATGCGGTATGGGGAGGACGCCGACGATCGTCCACGGGTTCGGCGCCCGCCTGTGCCAAGCGAGGGTGGTACCGAGGAAGAGGTGCAGGTCGGTCTTCACGAATTCGTCGAAGTACTTCTGCCTCACCTTCGCGAGAGCCTTGGTCTCGTCACCCTCCGCCGAGCGCAGACAATTCCGATATAGCGCTCCGAGTTGCCACTCAAGGATCCGCATGCGACTCTCGCGTCTGTCAGCATCCTGAATGCGGTAATAGAAGTTGTACGGGACCTTGTCGACGATCCGAAACGTTCGACTCCACGACTGATCGTCGAACAGGTCCGGCTGGTTCGCGATCGCACGCATGGCCTCCAGTTTGCCGGTATCCCACTTGCGTTCGGTTTCTTCCCATTCGAAATCGATGAGCCTTGCGGGTTTGAAGACCGCGAGCGACGAGACGTTGTTCTTCGCGGCTTTGATGAGTTCGTCCAGCGACCCGTAAACGTGTGGACGCCCGAGGAGAAGCTCCCGGCGCTCCCGCCAACTATCCGCAGTCCCGACGTGGTCAATCCGCTCGATCTCACCGGTCGGCCGATAGGATTCCGGACGCGGGTCCCGCGAGTGCCTGGCCAGAGGGCATGTGATCCAATCGTAAAGCTTGTACTGCTCGCCCTCGTCCAGTCGGCGGAACGGCACCGGATAGAGACGCACCCACGTACCATCTTCCCGGATTCCCGCCGTGCACACGGTCTCTCCGTATGTCTTCGACAGCTCGGGATAGGTCTTGACGGTCACGAGGATGCGGTCTCTCGTCAGCATGTCGCCTACAGGTGCTTCGGCCGCAGAGGCCCGGCGGCGGTCGCGACGATAGCCCCGGCGAGACGGGAACGGTGACAATCTCCGGCATCGCGTTCGTAGCAGGTGATTGCCACGCGTTCTCCAGCGTCGATCCATCCGGCGATTCTGCCGACGGCGTCCCGACATCGAGGCAGGGTCGTGGCTTCGTACTCGGCAAAGAGGCGCTCGTACGCTGCGCGGTCGCCGAGGTTCGCGCGCGCCCCGGATTCGATGCCGAGTTCCCGGAAGGACTCATACCGAATGCCGAGCTCGTCACAGCCTTGCGAGAGGAGTCGCTTCGAGAATCCCCATTTGCGACTGAGCGGGTTCCGCCGCACGTCGCAGAGGCGGGAGATTCCAGACTCGAGAAGTTTGCTGAAGTAGGCTTCGTAGCTTCGTCCCTCGTAACCGATCGTCGCGAGAAGGCCATCCTTCGAGTGGGCATTGTCTCGCGCAGCTCCGTTGCGGTCGCGATGGGCAGCCGGCGGTCGGCGATTCCCGCCAGTTCCAGGGTCGCCCGGGCCTCGGCTCCGGAAACGAGCTGCGAAAACGGATACGTCGCGGTTCTTGAGACTACGGGCGAGCCGATGGCCTTCCGCCGTGAGATGCCACGTACCGGAGACGAGGATGCCGCGGGACGCGAGCTTGTCCCGGTCGGCTACGGCGGTGAAGGAACGCGGCCCGTGCTCGTCCGCAATGAAGTCATATGGCGGATCGATGTGGCGCGCCCGACACCGGCGGCCGTAGTCGAAGAGGAGCCGCTGGACATCGCTCTCGCCCATCTTTCCTCCGAAGGTGCTCAGGAGAGAGAGAAGGACGCGTTGACGATGAAATAGCCGGGGGATTCCCGCACCGACTGCCTCACCCATGCCGCCGGTCGCCTCCGGACTTGGATGCACTCCGAACTCGAGAGCCGCGACGAGGGGACGGCGGTGCATGCAGGAGCGGGAACGGAAAGCCGTCAGGGGTTGTGAGCATGGCGAGCAACCTAGCCAAGCGACAGCTGCCGTACCACTTCCACGTACTCGCGGACGGCACGGCGAAGAGTCCGTCGCCGAACGACGTGGTGTCCCAGGAGAGTGCGTCCAATCGTCGATTGGTGTACCGTCCAACCGTTATCGTGGACGCAGACCGGAGGGAGGTCGACATGGGGCGGCGGCGGTACAGACTCAAGCTGAAGACGCAGGGTTGAATTGCGCGCCATCCTCGTCCTCCTTGCCTGTGTCGCGGCCTGCGCCGCGCCGGACGCCGGCTTCGACCCCGCAGCCTTCGACCGGGTTCAGCCGGAGCTCTTCGAGACACCCGGAGCCCAGTCCAACTCCTGGATCGACTACGACGGGGACGACGACCTGGATCTGTTCGTGGGGATGCGCTACACGCCGAACCTCCTGTATCGCAACGACGGAGGGCGCTTCGTGGATGTGGCGGCGGAGGTCGGGCTCGCGGATCTGGAGGACACGCGCGCGGGTGCCTGGGGAGACTACGACGGAGACGGCGATCCGGACCTCTATGTGGGGTATCCGGCGACGGCGGGCTCACCCAACCGCCTGTATCGCAACGACGACGGAAGCTTCGTAGACGTTGCGCCCGGATTGGGCGTGGATCTGGTGGGCACCACCCGCCAACCCAGTTGGATCGACTACGACGGAGACGGCGACCTCGACCTGTTCGTCGCGCTGCGCGATCAGCCCAACCGGATGTTTCGGAACGACGGGGCTCGGGGGGATGGCGGTCCGGCGTGGACCTTCACTGACGTGACCGCGGAGTCGGGGATCGGCGATCCCCGCCGCACCGTGGGCGTCGCGTGGTTCGACTACGACCGGGACGGCGACCTGGATGTCCACGTGTCCAACCAGAACGGCGACGAGGACGCCTTCTACCGAAACGAGGGCGACGGCACCTTCGTGGACGTCGCACCTGCGCTCGGCATGAACCGCCCCGGCCGGGGACCGGAATACGGCAGCGTGGCGGCGGCCGTGACCGACTACGACAACGACGGCGACCTGGACATATTCGTGGCCACCTACGGGCCGGACATCCTGTGGAGCAACAACGGCGACGGCACCTTCACGGACGTGACCGACCCGGCCACGCTGGGGGTCGACTACCATTCCACCTCGGCCGTATGGGGCGACGTGGACCACAACGGCCTGCCCGACCTGGTGGTGACGTCCTACCTGTCCGGCATCGCCGCGGTCGAGGACCACCTGTTCATGAACGCCGGCGGCGGCCGCTTCCACAACGCGCTTCCGGCCAACCTCCTCGAGCACGGACCGAGCCACGGCGTGGCCTGGGCGGACTTCGACGGCGACGGCGACCTGGACCTGTCGATCGCCAACAACCATGAGACCGGCGGCACCCACCAGCTCTACCGCAACCTTCTCGACGCCGGCGCGGCCGCCCGCTCGCTGCAGGTTGTGGCCGTTGACGCCACGGGACGGTCGGTGGTTCCCGGCGCGGAAGTCCAGCTCCTCGACTCCGCGAGCGGGGAGCTGCTGGGCACCCGCCTGCTCGACACGGGTGGAGGCTACTGCTCCCAGGGCGCCGCGCCGGCCCACTTCGGTCTGCCGCCGGGCGTGGAGCGCGTGGACGTGCGCGTGACCTTCGTGGAAAACGGGCGGCGTTCAACGGTGGTGCGGGAAGCCGTCCTGCCGGCGGACTACCGGGGCCGGTGGCTCACCGTGCCGACTCCCGATCAGAAACGGTAGCTTGGGGGGGGCTGTGGATTGCCGTTCGAATTCCACCGAGGCTCGATGTTCGGCGTCCTCTTCGAGCGAGAGAGACCCTTCAATGACGTTCTGGTCCACATGTTTCCCCTCGAAGTACTGCTTCACGGTACCGCCTGTCGAGAGAGGCTCCGGGTGTGCGCCTGCGGTGCGCCTCAGGCCGCATGGTTCCGCTGCGCTCACTCCGCCAGCGCTGCGTCGATGGCGTCTTCCAGGAAATCCCAGTACATGTCGATGTAGCTGCGTTCGCCGGGGCCGTCCATCAGGAACGGGTTCATCAGCGTGTGCCGCAGGATGAAGATGTGGTCCGCCTCCTCCCGGGGCCGGGCCGGGACCGCGACGAACGTCGCCGGGTCGATGCCCAGCTCGCGCAGGATGCGGCCGCACTGCTCGTCTTCCCCGCCCTCCCGGCGCAGCGACGTGTACGACCCGATGAAACGCGCGTCCTGCACCGGCCGATCCGCGTCCACCTTCATGCGGGCGAACACCCGGCGGGCGAAGCGGTTCATGCGCGCCAGACTGCGGTTGCCGTTCCGGTTGAGCGCGAGGCAGACGAGGTTGGAATCGGGCTCGAAGGGGACGATCAGCCGCACGCGGTCTTCCAGCCGCCCGGCGGCTTCGAGAGCCGACTCGTGGAAGTACTCGCAGGCCCGGATGGTGTGGCGCAGGATGCGCCCCAGGCCCTCGCCGTGCAGCGGCAGGACTTCGTGGGCCACCGCCATCGAGGCGGCCGCCGCCCCCGGTTTCGAGCCCTCCAGGATGTACTGGCCCAGGTTGCGGAGCTGTTGCTCGCGCGGGACCTCGTCCTCGACGTCGCCGAGGTCGAACACGTAGGCGGCCTGCTGCGTGATGAAGTCCACCACCTCGCGGTCGCGCGCCACGAACGCCCCGGCCGCGTAGGGCAGGAACCCGAGCTTGTGGGGATCGATCGTCACCGAGTCGGCGTGCTTCACGGAGGTGAAGGCCCGGTAGACCATGCGCGACGGGAAGTGCCGGAAGTCCTTCCGGATCTCCTCGCGCGGCAGGCAGCCGCCATCCGGGTCCCGGAACACGCTCGCGAGGTACCCGCCCCAGGCCGCGTCGACGTGCACGAAGAAGTCCGCGCCGCGCTCGTTCCAGCGCCGGCGGGCCGCGATGATCTCGTGGATCGGATCGACGGTGCCGAACTCCGTGGTGCCGAGCACGCCGACCACGCCCAGCACCGGCGTGCGGCTCTCGAAGGCGTCGGCCAGGCACGCGTCCAGGTGGTCCGGGTCGAGGCGCATGTGGTCGTCCACCGCCACCTTGACCAGCTGCGCGGTCCCCAGGCCCATCACCTTCATCCCCTTCTCCCAGGAGTAGTGGGCCGACGCCGCGACGAGCACCCTCGGCGGACGCAGCTCCGGGTGCCGGTCGAAGAACTCCTGGATGCCGGCCGTCTCGATGCGTTCGCGTCTCACGGCGCGCCGGAACCGCGTGAAGACCGCCGGATCCTGACCGCGCAGCGCCTCGGCGATCTCGCGCCGCAGGCCGATCGTCTGACCGATGCTGAGGTTGACGAGCTCCCACTTGCTGTACTCCGCCAACTCCTTCCGCAGCGGTCCGACGGGTCCTACGGGTCCGGTCGCGAGTGCCGTCCGCCTCACCCCCTCCTGCAGGGCGACGGCGTAGAACTTCACGGCGCGGAAGTTCCACAGCGCCTCGTAGTTGGCCAGCGTGCCGCCCGACGTCAGGTGACCCCAGGCGCAGGGCTGGACCGAAGGGTCGACGTTGAAGCCGAACATGGCGGCGAGGTCCCGGCCGGCTTCGAGTTCATGGGTGAGCGTGACCGGCGCGGCCTCCTCGCTCACGTTGTTCGGGTTGTAGAGGGTGGTGAGGATCCGCGCCACGAGACCGGGGATGAGCAGATCCGAACTCATGTGCCCCACGTACCGCGGGTGGAAGATGGGGACGGACTGCTTGAGTTCCCCGGACAGGCGGATCAGGGCCTGCCGGGTGCGCGCCTTCGCCTGCAGGAAGTCGGGGCGGTAGGCGGCCGCCGCGGTGATCCGGTGGCCGTCCTCGGGGTGGAAGTTGCGGCGCCAGAAGGCGTGATCGCGCACGAACTCGACGATCAACTCCTCGAGCCAACGGTCGTTCTCCCCCGAGGGCCCGAGGAAGAACGGCTGGAGGAAGTCGAGTTCCTCCCGCAATCGGCGGTCTTTCGGCATTACGCCGCCTACCGGTGCTCCGGGCGCAGGGGCGGGGCGGCGCGTCACGGCCCCAGCGTCGCGAGCGGAACGACCATCACTCCGTCCGGCCGGGCGTAACCGTATCCGTCGCCCACGATGACGCCCAGCACCGCAGGCTCGCCCATCCGTGCCGTGTCGACTCGGTCGGCGAACTTCAGGAGAGATTTGGCGGCCTCGTCGGCGCGGGCGGAGCTCAGCTTGATCTCGAAGGCTCCCCAGGGACCGATGCCCGATTCGATGACGGCGTCGACCTCCAGACCCGCGCCGTCGCGATAGTGGAGCACGCGACCGCCGGCGCTCTGGGCATAGACGCGCAGGTCGCGGACGGCGAGCGACTCGAAGAGCAACCCGAACCACTCCGGATCCCTTCTGATCGCGCCCGGTCCGGCACGCAGCGAGGCCGCCGCCAGGGATGGATCAACGAAGTGGCGCTTCGGCTTGGCGCGCAGTCGTGACCGCGAGCGAAGATGGGGAGCCCACGGAGGCTGGTCCTCGCGGACCATCAGGCGCTTCAAGGCCTCCAGGTAGTCCACGACCGTGCGCTCGGCAATCCCGTTGTCGGGACCGCGGGCGTCTCGGGCCACGGTGGCTATCGAGGCGCAGGTCGCGACGTTGCGGGCGAGCGAGCGCAACACCCTCTCAACCAGCGCGGGCCGCCGGCCCACTCCGTCCACCCTTCTGATGTCGGTTCGGCGCAGCTCGTCGACGTAGCCCTGGTTTGCGATCATCGCGTGCTCGGCGGAGCGTCCCTGGAGGGCGGGCCAGCCTCCCCGGCAGATCAACTCGGCGAGATCCGGCGCGGAAAGCGGGCTTGCGCACGTGGGCGCGGATCTGCCCGCGAGCAAGTCCGCCAGCGATGCCTCGCCGGACGACTGCCCGGACTCGAACAGCGACATGGGACGCAGCCGCAGCCGAGTGATTCGGCCCGCGCCGGTGTGCCGCGTAACGTCGTCGGGCGGAACCGCCGAACCCGTCAGGATGAACTGCCCCGGCTCCGCCCGCTCGTCCACGGCTCGTCTCACGTGATTCCAGACCTCGGGCACGATCTGCCACTCGTCGATCAGACGCGGCGGCGGGCCCCGGAGGACCATGGCGGGGTCGACCTCGACCATTTGACGCACGCCGCGCTCGCGGTCGAAGTAGACGTGGCTGGCAGCCCGCTGAGTCGCCATCGCCGTCTTGCCGCTCGCGCGCGGCCCCTCGATCAGGACCGCGCCGGTGGCCCCCAGCCGGAGGTCAAGCTCGGAGTCGGCGATTCGAGGTAGGTAGCTCATGGAGGCACCGGGTCATGGAGAGATCGTCACACCGATCGTAACCGGAAATATTACGGTTCGCAACGATATCGCTTCATGGTTTGCATCGCGAAAAGTTCATGATTCGCATGGCGGTGACCGGAGCTTGGCAGACCCGGATAGATCCGGATAGATGACGCCCTGCGCGACTGGATCACGAACCGCGACGTAGTCTGAGCCGACTCGTCACCTGACCTTCCGTTTCGAGGACGGCGCGGCGGTCGACATGGACTACGTTATGCCAGACGCGGAGTTACCCCTTCGTCTCCGACGAAGAGTCCCGACGCTGTCAGGTGCCTCCCTGCTCCGCCTTGACTCGCTCTTTCCCGAAGTCGGCGATGCCCTGGGCGACGATGTACGCCACCAGAGGTACGACCACCTCTTCAGGGATCGGGGCGCCGACATCCTCGAGCACGATCAGGATCACCGTGCCAAGGGCGGCGAGGAACTTCTTGGAGCTGAACATCGTCGCGATCGCATTCCCCACGACTCTCCTCCTTCTCGCGTGAATCTCGTTCCACCATAGACCCCGGCAGAAACGAGATCCACCCTCGGGCGTTCTACCGATCGCCCCGCTGCAGCACGAGGTCGATCGAGCGACGCCAACCCCGACGCCACGGTCGGCGAGCTGGCGACGCCGTTCGACGTTTCGCGACCGGCGATCTCGAAACACCTCCGGGTGCTGGAGCGGGCGGGGCTCGTGGACCGGACGCGGGACGGACGCACGAGCCGCTGCGCGCTCGACGCCCGACCGATGCGGGAAGCCGCGGACTGGGTCGCGACGTATCGGGAGTTCTGGAGGCCCAACTCGCCGCCCTGGCCTCTTATTTCGAATCAGGAGAAACCGCATGACGATCGACCACGCACGGACGGTCCGGCTCTCGAGAGTGATCGCGGCCGCCCCCGAGGCGGTGTTCCGGGCCTGGACCGACCCGGAGCTGGTGCCGAGCTGGCACGGCCCGCGCGGCGGCAGGATCCTCGGGTTCGAGCGCGATCTCGTGGAGGGCGGGACGTTCACGCTGCACATGGAGGTGGCCGGCGGGAAGATCTACCATGTGTTCGGAACGTACCGGGAGATCGACTTCCCCCGGCGGCTCGTCTACACGTGGGATCTCGAAGAGGCGGAGGACTGGGTCGGCGAGACCCTGGTGTCGCTCGAAGAATTCGCACGGCGTTCCTGCTCTTCGTGCAGAGACATTTCCAGAGCGAGCTGCAGGGGTGTCGGCATGGCGCGGACGTACCCGGTCCGGCCCGTCAACCCGCCGTGTTCCCTGTTCGCCACTTCGGTGAGGAATCGGCTGGGGTGGCCGCTGGATTCGATTTCGTTTACGGCGCGCCGCACGGTGTCGCGGGTACCACCCCATTGGTTCACGAAAGGAACGATGGCGGCTGCCACACGACGGGCGTCTTCGCCTTCGAACCAGGCTTTTCGCAGTCCCCGGTTTATCTGCACGCCGAAGCCCGGGGCGCCGTCGTCGGGCAGCATGCGAATCGATTTGACGTCGAGGAGTCTGAACTTCGCGACGCTCTCCGAGGAAACGGGGCCGTCTGCGCTGGCCTTGCCGCCCACCCGAACCTTGGCGATCGGGCGGAGGTAGGTCCACGCCATGTACGGCCCGGTGAGGGCGACCCCCAGGGTGCCGACGATCGGCAACGAGACCGGCCCCAGCATGCCCCCGGCAACCCCGGCGGCGACGGACCCAAGACCGGCGCGCCATCTCCGTATCCCGAACCGGGCGCCGTACCGCCAGGCCGCGAACTCGCCCCGCGGCGGCTCCCCGATCCGGACCAGATCCAGGCCTTCCCGGTGGCGCGCGATGCCGATGTTCGCGGTCGAGGCGCGCATGCGCGTGTCGCGGAAGATCCGCTCGCAGGTCTCGATCGCCTCCCAGCGCTCCTCGAGGGGGGTCAGGTTCCATCGGCGGCACTTCCTGCACACCACCCACAGCCGTCCCTTCGCCGGGTCGAACGCAAGCCGACGTCCGACCGGAAACTCCTCCACGACCTCGTTGGAGTGAAGGGGTTTCTTGCAGAAGATGCAGGTTGTGTACACACGCTCTCCGCTCGGGAACCGTTCTTGACCCCGAATTTATGTAGGAACAATAATTCGTTGCAAAACGATTCTAACGAAGCGAAACGCGCGGGAGGACGTGGGCGCTATGAGCAGGTGGTCCGACAGGTTCCGGCCGAAGTATTGGCCGAGATGGTACCGCATCACGTTCGGCACCTGCATCGTGGGGGCGCTCCTGGGTGGAGCGCTGGCCTGGTACGGGCCGGGCTGGGGACGCTACACGGCCCTCATCGGCGTCATCCTGTGCTTCGCGTGCCTATGGGTCCTCGGAAGCCTGTTCGAAGACGGCCCCAACACCTGAAGCCGCGGACGGCAGCGTTACGTCTATCCGGTCCGCGCTCTCGTGGGGGAGCCCCTTCGTGCCGGTCCAGCCCCGTTATCCATCGCTGGTTTTGGCGGACAAGTTACCGGGGTACGGCGCACATCGTATCTTGGCGGCAACCCGGGACCGGGGAATGCCCCGGCCGATATGCGAAGCCACCGAAGACCACGATGGCAAACACCAAGACGGATAGCGGCGCGACGTGAGCATCGACACCACCTTCCTGCGCCGCTGCATCGCTTCACTCGAGCGGGCGGTCGAGGGAATCGAAACGAAGGCGGATCGCGACGATGTCATGTACGACATCTACCGCGCAGCCTGCGTCAAGGAGTTCGAACTCGTACTCGAGCAGAGCGGAAAGTTGCTGCGGAAGCGGCTCGCCGCCTGGTTCGCCAGCAACCGCCAGGCGGACCGCCTGCACTTCAAGGATCTGTTCCGCCACGCGGCCCGCCACGACCTCATGGACTGCGACGCGGTCGAACGGTGGCTGCGCTACCGGGACAACCGTAGCGACACGGCGCACGATTACGGCGAGGACTTCGCGGAAGCCACGCTGAAGCTGCTGCCGGATTTCATCGTTGACGCCAGGGCGCTCGCCGACCTGATCGACCGGGAGGATGATGCCTGACCGCGTGAACCTGTCCGCAAGGCACCGGCGCGTGCTCGAAGCACTTCTCCGGGAGCACCTGCCGGACGTCGAGGTGTGGGCGTACGGCAGCCGCGTGAGCGGCCTCGGCCACGAGGGAAGCGACCTCGATTTGGTGCTGCGGGGGCCGGGGCTTGAGGATATCCCCGCCGACCATCTGGTGGATTTCGAAGAGGCGGTGCGAGAATCCACGATTCCGTTTCTGGTCGAGGCCAGGGATTGGGCGAGGCTGCCGGAGCGGTTCCACCGAGAGATCGAACGGGAGTACGTGGTGGTGGCAGGCAGTGCCCCGGGGGTTTCCACGGACGATGCCGAGCAAGCTGCCGAGCAAGCGCCCGAGCAATGGGGCGACCGGGGCGCGAGAAAGCGTTGAACCTCCCTGTGCAGCCCTATGCCAATTGAAGATCGAACCTGCAATTGGCATAGGCCGATGCACGGGTCAGCCCATGCGCGGTCTCAACCGATGGCGAAGACGAGGCCGCTCTGGAAGGCGACGTGGTTGGTCTTCTTCCCCTCATCGTCGATTTCGGAGAGGCCCTTGGCGTAGATCACCTCGAAGGCCAGGTCGAGCGAATCCGTCAGCTTCACCTGGAAACCTCCGCCGAAGGCGACTCCGAAGTCGCTCGACTTGACCTCGCTCACCCCGCCCTCTCCGCACGCGACGTTCGTGTCCTGCGCGGACCCCGCCCCCGCCGCACCCGTCAGGCGCGCCGCGCCGACGCGGTTGGGAATGCCCGGCGGGACCTCGGGACGGATGGGCGGAGGCTCGACGGTCGTCACGGCCACCTGGCACGAGAGGTTGAAGGCCACCCAGGGCCCGGCGAGGAAGCCGAAGTTGAGACGCCCCTCTTCGGCGACGGTGCCCGCGCGAAGGAGCGCGGAGAACTGCACGTAGTCGATCTGAGCCACCGACTCGGTGAGCGACCGGCTCGCCAGGATCGACGACGGCACCTCCACGGCGCCGCCCTTCTGGGCCAGCCCCAGGCCGATGCGGGCGCCCAGGGCGCCGCTCAGCGGGATCCCCGCGTCGACTCCCGCCGCGATCCCGTATCTGGGCGCATCGAACGCGGCGGCGCCCCGCGTGCCCAAATTGGCCCCGGACAGGGTTGCGGAACCGATGCCGGCCCTCAGCCCGATGGTCGTCTGCGCGCTGAGCGGTGCGGCGGCCAGCGCGAGGACCAGCGCCACGGCGTGCGTGGCGGCTTGCGCGGAACTGCGACCTGCGGACCCTGCGGACATGGCGTCTCCTCCATGTGGATAAGTAAGCCTGCGCACAACCACGGAGCTTCGGTGCGCCGGACCCGGCGCGCAACGACACCCCCGCCGGGCCCGTTCGTCATCAGTCGCCCTTCTCGCGGCCCGGAACCGGAGCGCCATTGAGGTGCCCCCTTCGTGATGGCTACCGTGATGGCTACCGTGATGGCTACCGTGATGGCTACTATGTGGCTCCCGCGACCACGTACTTCACTCTTCCATATCCCGGATCGCGAACCATGATCGATATCAACGAAATCGGTGCGACCGCCTTCGTCATCGCGTCCATTCGGGCCCTCGAGCCCGAGAAGCCGCGGCCGCTCTTCAACGACCCCTGCGCCCCGTGGTTCTCGAACGACCGCGCGCGCGCGGCCGCCAAGCAACTGGAGGCGGTGTTCCCGCCCTCGACCACGATGGTCCGCTTCCGTACCCGCTACTTCAACCGGTTCGTCGAGCGCGGGATCGAGGACGGGGCTCGCCAGGTCGTGCTGCTCGGGGGCGGCTTCGACATGCGCGCCCATCACTACCGCAAGACGGACGCCGCCTTCTTCGAGGTGGACCAGAAGGCGGTGCTCGAATTCAAGCGCCATATCCTGTCGGACAACGGGATCGAACAGCCGCCCTCGCTCTTCGCCAACTACCTGGAGGCGGATGTGCCGGGCGGGCTGGCCGATCTCGGCTTCGATCCCACGGCCCCCACGCTGATGGTCTGGGAAGGCAACACGATGTACCTGCCGCCCGAGAGCATCATGCCGTTCCTGAACCGGCTCGCGAGCGCGGTGTCGTCGCTCCGCATCGCCTTCGACTACTTCTCGGTGGACCTGCAGAGCCGCGACTTCGAGACCGACGAGGACCGCAAGCGGCTCGAAGGCGTGGAGCGGGCGATGAACGCCTCGTTCCCCACCGGTTTCCCCGACCTGACGGTGTTCGAGAGGGAGGCGCCGTTCGCCGTGGCCGAGTCGGGCTCATTCGCGGAACTGGCGGAGGAGTACGGGCTGGGCGAGATGGTGGCGGAATACCCCGAGGACTGGCGCGAGACGCTGAAACTGTACCGCTACTGCGTCCTGCAGAGGCGAGCGGGCGGCTGACGGTCGAACGCGTCGCGCGACGACGTCCGACCTCCTACCGCGTGCGGTCCACGATCAGGCACGGAGCCTGAAGCGCTGGATCTTTCCCGTCGCCGTCTTCGGGAGTTCGGCGACGAACCGGATCCAGCGCGGGTACATGTAGCGCGGGAGACCCTCCTGGCAGTGCGCGACGAGTTCCGCCGTGAGCGCGTCGGCGGCCGGTTCGGCGCCGACCGTCTCCCTCAGTGGCTCGGTGAGCACCACGTGCGCCTCCGGCTTGACCAGGCCGTGGTCGTTCTCACGACCCACGACCGCCGCCTCCAGCACCGCCGGGTGTTCCATGAGGCGCGCCTCGATGTCGAACGGAGAGCACCAGATCCCGCCCACCTTGATCATGTCGTCGGCGCGGCCCTGGTAGTGGAACCAGCCCTCCGCGTCGCGCACGTACTGGTCTCCCGTGCGCAGCCACCCGTCCACGATCGTGCGCCCCTCGAGCTCCGGACGGTTCCGGTAGCCGGGCGTTGTCGAGTCGCCGCGGATCTCGAGTTGCCCCGCCTCGCCGGGCCCCGCCTCGACGCCGTCCTCGCCCACGATCCGCGCCTCGTAGCCGGGGACGACGCGGCCCGTGCTGCCGGGTTTCACGTCGCCCGGGGCGTTCGAGATGAAGATGTGGAGCGCCTCGGTGGAGCCGATCCCGTCCAGGATCTGGAGCCCGGTCGCCGCCTTCCAGCGCCGGAAGAGGTCCGGGGGCAGCGCCTCGCCCGCGGACACGCACAGCCTCAGCGAACCCAGATCGGGGGCGCGCTCTCCCGAGGAGCCGGCGACCCTCTCGCCACCGCCCGCGCCCACCCGGCCGCCAGCCGCCGGCGCCTGGTCCCGCACCTGGTCCAGCGTCTGTAGCTGCGCCGCGTACAGCGTCGGCACTCCGAAGTACGCCGTCGGACGCAGCGTCTCGATCGTCTCGAACGTGGTCGCGGGCGTCGGACGCCGCTCGTCGAGGATCGCGGTGCCTCCCACCCACAGCGGGAACGTCATCGCGTTCCCGAGCCCGTACGCGAAGAAGAGTTTCGCCGCGGAGTAGCAGCGGTCGTCCTCGCCCAGCCCGAGAACCCCCACGGCGTAGTGCTCGCAGGTCGCCGGCATGTCGCGGTGGCGATGCGGCACCCCCTTGGGGCGCCCCGTCGTACCCGAGGAATAGAGCCAGAACGCGATGTCGTCAGGCCGGGCCGGCGCGGCGTCCAGTGCCGGACGGGCCGCCGCGACATCGTCGAGCACCCCGCCCTCGGCCTCGAGCACGAGCCCCCGCGCCCCCGTCCGCGCCCCCGCGAGCGCCGGCACGACCTCGCCCGCGAACTCCGGCGAGTAGACGACGGCCCGACAGCCGGAGTCGGCGATGATGAACCCGAGGTCCCGCGCCCGCATGAGGTAGCTCACGGGCACGGGCACGATCCCCGCCTTGATCGCCCCCCAGAAGAAAAAGAAGAACTCCGGGCAGTCCTTCACGACCATGAGAAGGCGGTCGCCCGGCGCGAGCCCGAGCCCGAGGAGGGCGTGCCCCGCCTGCCCAACCCCTTCCGCGAGTTCCGCGTACGTGACCGTCTTGCTGGCCTGCTCGCCGGCCTGCTCGATGGCGACCTTGCCGCCCCGTCCCTCCGCCACGTGCCGGTCGACATACCAGGAGGCCGCGTTGAACGCCTCCCCGTAGGCGAGCCGCGCGGGAGACGACGAACGGTCGATCGTGAGTGCGGTCGGACTCATGGTCGCGAGCCCGGCTTCCGGGGCGTTCGTCCCTTTTCCCGGTTCACGGGAAGGTGTCGGGTTCCGCATACCGTGAACTCCCGATTGCCGCGGCGGATGCGGTACGGCTCCGTAGCGGCCGGGACGACCACGTAGTTGTCGCCCAGCGGATACCGCCGCCGCAACGCCTCGATGGCGGCGCGCGCGACTTCATCCGGGTTGATCTTGCACTCGAACGCGTCCAGGCGACCGTCCTCGCGCCGCACCACAAAGTCCATTTCCCTGCCCGACTTGTCGCGCCAGTAGAAGATATCTTCGTCCAGGTGGCGGAAACGGAGCGCGTCCAGCACGAGGTGCTCCCACAGCACTCCGCGGTCGTCGTCCCTGATGCGGCTCCAACCCCGCTCGAAGGTGACGAAGCCCGTGTCGAAAGCGTAGCACTTGGGGCGGCTCACGATCTCCCCACTCCCGCCGCCGCGGAAGGGACGCAGGCGATGGATGGCGTGCGCGATCTCCAGAGCCTCGATGTACGTTTTGACCGTCGGCCGGCTCAGTTCCGTCAGACGGGCCAGACGGCTGTAGTCGACCTGCCCGCCGCTCCATCTCATCAGGAGCCGAAACAGCGACAGGAACCCCTGGCGGTTCCGAACGCGGAACAGTTCCAGGATGTCCCGCGCATAGAAGCTGTCGATCCACTCCGCATACAACTGCGTCGACTTCGTCTCCGCCAGCAGCGGTTCCGGCAACCCGCCGTGGAGCAGCCGGTGGTCGAAGTCCGCGCGGCCGAACGGCTCCGCACACTCCTCCCACAGCGCCGGGCACAGGTGGACCGCCAGCTTCCTGCCGGCGAGCGAATCCCGGAACTTCCCCGTGGCCGCGAGCGTGGACGATCCCGTGGCCAGGATCTTGAGTGACGGATATTCGTCCGCCGCGATCTTCAGGAGCAGACTGGGATCCTTGAGACGGTGAACCTCGTCCACGATGAGCACGGTCCCCGGTGCGAGGCCGCCGAGAAAGAACTCGGGGTCGTCGAGCCGCCGGACAGTGGACGGAAGGTCGCAGTTCAGGTAGACGGCATCCGGCAACATCCGGGCGAGGGTCGTCTTCCCGACCCGTCGCACTCCGGACAGCCACACCAAGGGCCTCTCGGCCCACGCCTGCCGGATTCTCTCCAGCCACATCGGACGCCGAACCATAATTGTATTTTATATTTAGTGCGGCCATATGGCAAACACAGAATCGCGCCCGAACGCTCCCACCGGACGCCGGTCAATCCGCGGCGCGGATCCTTCGGCCCCCGGAGGCGGCGAAGGCCTCCACTTCGCGGGGAGAGCTGAGGCGCACGAACCGGATGTGCGCCCAGCGTGGATCGGAAACGCGCGCGAGCATGTTGCGCCGCTTCCGTGCGTGCTGCGTGATGATCCAGCCCAGCAGCGAGTCGTCCCGCCAGATCAGGAGGTGGCGCCGGAACGACTCCCGGTTCGTCCCCCAGACCAGTTCCCCGGACCGCGAGCGCCGCCATGAGCGGCGGAGGAAGCGCCACACGAGCAGAGGCAGCGGCAGGTCGAGCCACACGACGCTGTCGAGACGCGGCCACAGAGTCCGCCGGGAGAATTTCTCATACGAACCCGCGACGACCCAGCGCTCCCCCCGGGTCGCCTCTCGAATTCGGCGTTCGAACCGGTCGGGGTCCGTCTGGTTCAGACCGACCCAGCCCGGCAGCCAGTTGAGCGCGTCCAGTTCGACGAACGGCGCATCCAGCGCCTCCGCGAGTCTCGCCGCAAGGGTGCTCTTGCCCGACCCGCTGTTACCCATCACCTGGATGCGTCGGCCGATCTCCGGGTCCGGCTCGGTTCGGCCGACATGAGGTCGATGGATCATGGCTCGCAATATACTCGGCCGCTTGCCGGTCGGTCGGACCGAGCGGCACAATAGCCGCCGCACGCCGAGATCGGAGACCGGTTGTCCAACCCCGAGGGTCACCTCAGATGCAAGACGCACACCGTATCGAACCCACGCAGCCACGTCGGCCGACGTTCAGCCACCGCAGGGCATCGCTTCCGCTCGTCGCGGCCCTCGCGTTCCTGCCGCTCGTCGGCGGCTGCCAGCCGGGCGACACCGGGGCCGGCGCCGGGAGCAGTGCAGCGAACCACCCAGCCAGCGCCTTCGTCGAGGCGGGCGGCGCCTTTCCGCAGGAGTGGCCCTTCGCCGCCGAAGACACGCCCGTCACGGCCACCGAGGGCATGGTCGCCTCGACCGACGAGTACGCGTCGCGCGTCGGCGTGGAGATCCTCGCGGCGGGGGGCAACGCGGTCGACGCGGCGGTCGCCACGGGACTCGCGCTCGCCGTCGTGAACCCGGAGGCCGGCAACCTGGGCGGGGGCGGGTTCATGATGATCCGCCTCGCCGACGGCGCCGTCTTCGCCCAGGACCACCGGGAAAAGGCGCCGCTGGCGGCCACCCGCGACATGTACCTCGACGAGGACGGCAACGTCACGGACCTCTCCGTGCGCGGGCACCTGGCGGCGGGCGTGCCCGGGACGGTGTCCGGGCTGTGGGAGGCCCACCAGCGCTTCGGCACCCTCGACTGGGCCGCAGTTGTGCAGCCCTCGATCGACCTCGCGAACGGGTTCGAGGTCACGACGCGGCTGGTGTCCACGCTCGACGCGGCGCAGGAGGGGATCCGCGCCTTCGCGCAGAGCGCGCGCATCTTCCTCCCCGGCGACGCCGTCCCCGACATCGGCGACACCTTTGCGCAGCCGGATCTCGCCGGCGTCCTCACGCGCCTCCGCGACCAGGGGCCCGATGACTTCTACCGCGGAGAGACCGCCGCCCTGATCGCGGCGGAGATGGCGCGCGGCGGCGGCATCATCACGCTCGAGGACCTCGACCGCTACGAAACGGTGTGGCGCGATCCGGTCGCCTTCGATTACCGCGGCTACACGGTGCATTCGATGCCGCCGCCGTCCTCGGGCGGCCTCACCATGGCGGCCATCGCCAACATCCTGGAGCGCTGGGACCTGGGCGCGATGGGGTGGAACAGCCCCGAGACGATCCACGTGATGGCCGAGTCCTTCCGGCGCGCCTACGCCGACCGCAACGAGTATCTCGCGGATCCGGACTTCGTGGAGCTTCCCGTCGACGAATTCCTCTCGGACGCCTACGCCGACAGCCGCGCGGCGACGATTTCCACGGAGCGGGCGACACCCTCCGCCGAGGTCGCCCCGGGAATCGACGGCTTCCTGGACGAGAGTCACACGACCCACTACTCCGTCGTCGACGGCGAGGGCAACGCGGTCGCGGTCACGACGAGCGTCAACTCGTGGTACGGCGGCAAGGTCGTCGTGGAGGGCGCGGGATTCTTCCTCAACAACACGATGGACGACTTCGCCGCCAAGCCGGGCACCCCGAACCAGTTCGGCCTCGTGCAGGGTGAGCGGAACGCGATCGGCCCCGGCAAGCGCATGCTGTCGGCCATGAGCCCCACGATCGTCGAGGACGCGAACGGGGATCTGTTCCTCATCGCCGGAACCCCCGGCGGCGCCACGATCATCACCACCGTGCTGCAGTCCATCTTCAACGTCGTCGATCACGGGATGAACGTCGTGCAGGCGGTCCACGCCCCGCGGATCCATCACCAGCACCTCCCGGACCTCGTCTTCCACGAATACGGAGGACTGGGTGCGGCCACGGCGAGCGCGCTGGAGGCGCTCGGACACACGGTCCGCGAGCGCGATCCCGGCCCGCCCGACGCCTACTTCACCGGCGGCATGTCGGGCGATCTGCAGCTGATCATGGCGCTGCCGGACGGATCCTGGACGGGCTGGTCTGACCCCCGCCGCGGCGGGAGGACGCTCGGCCGCTAGCGTCGCGGCTCCAGTCGCGGCTTAGGGCCGGAGCCGGATCTCCCGCCCGTTCAACGGCTGCACGGGGCGCGCGTTCATCGGATAGAGCGCCGCGAAGGCATCGATCTGCGCCTGTGAGACGGAGATCGATTCCGTCATCACGACCCAGCTCACGACCTCCGAACAGGGTGGCGTGGTCAGCGAGCCCTGGTAGCGGAAGTAGCCGCGCCCCTCGGGCAGCAGCGCGCCGGGATCGAGCGCGCCGACCGCCGCAGGCGACTCGTCGGGACCGGGAATGGCGTCCCAGAGACCCTGGAGGGCCGGGTCGGCGGCGCCCGCCTCCATGAAGACCCCGATCACGGCGAGGTCTCCCTCCTCGGCCGCATGCACGAAATGCACCTCCATCGGGGAGGCGGCGCCGTCGACGGTGTGTTCGCTCGGCACGTGGAAGTGGAACTGCACGAGCGCGAACGGCCGGCCCTCCAGGACGATGGAACTCCCCTCCGCCACGTTGATCTGGATCGTATGGCCGTTGTCCACGACCTCCGCCTCCGTGGCCTGCCACCGGATGTCGAGACCGCCACCGTTCCCGGCATCCGCCGCGTCCGCCGCCCCCGCCGCGTCCGCCGGAGTCGCGCTGGCCAGGTCCACCGGAGACTGCTCGACTCCGGTGTCGCAGACCGCGAACGAGGGATCGAGCCCGCCCCACCCGTCCGGTCCCGTGTCGCCCTCGTACCCCCAGTGGACTTCGGCCTCCCCCATCCCCTCCGCGTGCTCCGCCTCCATCTGCCCCTCCCCCTCCGCGTGATCTTCGGTTTCCGGCCGACACCCCTGCTGAGCCCCGATGAGCAACAGCAGCACCAAGCCGACGAAACTCCCGGGGATACGCGTTGGCGCTTGCATCGGTTCCTCCGTTGGGTGCGAGGGGCTGGACCTGACCGGCAATCAATCTGCCCGCCCCGACCGGCCCGTCAAGAACCGGCTGCGGGTCGAGGGGACGGCGGTTAAGTTGCCTCGTCCACCGCTCGCACCTGCCCCGCTTACACCTTCTCCGGGAGTCGACGGTTTTGACGGCGGGACGCATCATCTCGAAATCCATCTCCCGCGCGGATCTGCGGAGCATGGCCGAGGCCCAGTTCGGCGACTGGATCAAGGCCGTGGTCGATGTCTCTCGAGGGATCATGGGCGTCGGAGGCGACTTGCACGCCGATGATGAAGCGCTGCTGCTCGAGCGCGGCTCGCGTCAGCAGGACCTCTGGGGCATCAACCTCTATCTGGAGGAAGACGGACCGGACTGGATCGAGTTCGACTCGCTGATCAACATTCGACCCGGGCAGGGGAACCGCTCGCGCGGCGTGGACGACGCGTCGGCGCGAGAGCGCATTCGCGCCCTGGTCGAGTCCCTCGTCGTCGCCGAATAGCGGCTGGGGCGGCGCGCACAATGGGGCGTCCTCTCCATCGGCGGGCCGCCGACGGCGGATGGGCCAGGCTCGATCTGGTCGAGCAACTCGGGAATATCGGCAGCGAGGTCGAGCGCGCGATTCGCGCCCACGAGGCCGGCCGCGCGAACCGGTTCGAGGGCGCTCTCGCACGGGCGCTGGAACTGTTCGATCTCACGGCTGCGGACTCACGCTGGCACGGACACCGCTGCCAGGAGGTCCTGCGGGCCCGCCACGAGTTCTGCCGCCTCTTCTTCGACCCCGATGTCCCGCCCGGCTCGGCGGATGGCCTGCGCAGGTACTTCTTCGGTTTCGCCTACGCCGCGCGCATGCGCCACTATCGCGACAGCTGACGGGGTCTTGCCGGGGGGTGACGCGCGCACCGTATCATCCTCCACCCTATTGTCGAGAGAACGGAGCTGACCTCATGTCCCAGGTATCGGTCCCCCCGCGTCGACGACGTCGCAGCAAGCTGTCCCCGCTGGCGGCGCTGTTTCTCCTGCCCGCAGCGCCGTGCCTCCTGGCTGCGGCGGCGCATGCCCAGGATCGCGAGCTCCGCGTCACCGTGTCCGAGGGGACGAACATGGCCGCGGCCGTCTCCCCGGACGGCAGCCGAATGGTGCTCGACCTCCAGGGGACGCTGTGGGTGATGGACGCCGGGGGCGGCGAGGCGCGCGCGATCACGGACATGTACTACGACGCGCGGCAGCCGCAGTGGGCGCCGGACGGGAACCGGATCGTCTTCCAGTCGTTCCGGGACGGGAACTGGCACATCTGGTCGATCCGGGCCGACGGCTCCGATCCGGCGCAGCACACGTTCGGGCCCTACGACGAGCGGGAGCCCGCCTACTCGCCGGACGGGGGCACGATCGCCTTCGCCTCGGACCGCTCGGGCAGCTACGACATCTGGACGCTGAATCTCGACAGCGGCGCCATCAGCCGGGTCACCGACGCGCCGGGCCACGAGTTCACGCCCTCCTGGTCCGCCGATGGCGAAGCCCTCGTCTACGCCTCCAGCCAGGACGGCGGGACGGTCCTCGTGCGGGGGACCGACGGATCCGAGCGCGTCGTGGCCCGCGCGCGCGGCGCCGTCTCTCCCTCGTGGAGCCCGGACGGCCGGCGCATCGCCTTCCCCGCCGTCTCCCAGGGACAGACCGGTCTCTACGTGGCGTCTCTCGATCAGGGTCCCAACGCGGGTCCCGGCGCGGGTCCCGACGCCGGCGCCGACTCCCAGCCGAGCCGCCTCACCGGGGACGGGGCCGATGTCTTCCCGTTCCGCCCCCACTGGGTCTCCGCCGACGAGATCGTGTACACCGCCGACGGCATGATCCGGCGGGCGTCCGCGAGCGACGCGGGATCCGGGGACGGAGACGGAGACGGGGGCGGGGGGTCCGTCATCCCCTTCGAGGCCACCTTCGCCTTCACGCGGCCGGACTACGAGCGCACGCCGCGTTCCTTCGAGGCGGGCGGGCCGGAGCCGGTGGTCGGGATCGTGGCGCCGGCGGTCTCGCCGGACGGCAGTTCCATCGCCTTCACCGCGCTGGGCGACCTCTGGCTCCTCGACCTCGACCCGGACGGCTCCCCGCGCGGCGCCTCCCCGCGCGACGCCACCCCGCGGCAACTCACGGACGACCCCTTCGTCGACGTCCTCCCGGCCTGGTCGCGCGACGGTTCCATGCTCGCCTACGCCTCCGACAAGGGCGGCACGCTCGACATCTGGGTGCGCGACATGGAGACGGGCGCCGAGCGCCAGGCGACGACGCTTCCCGGCGGCGAGGTGGGCCCGGTGTTCTCCCCCGACGGCGCGTACATCGTCTTCACCTCGGTCCAGGGACTCCAGAGCGACGTCCGTATCGTCGATCTCACCACCGGCGACGTTCGGACGATCCGCGACGACCTGTTCGCGCCCGGCCGCCCCTCGTTTTCGCCGGACGGCGAGACCATCGCCATGGGCGTCCTCACGCAGTACTCGACGCGCTTCCGCGAGGGGCGGAACGAGATTCTCCTGCAGCCGGTGGACGGCGGGCCGGGGCGCCGCGTGACGGCCGCCGAGCACCGGGGGATGGGCGTGCGCGGACTCGACGGCCCGGTGTGGTCGCCGGACGGCCGCCGCATGGCGTACACGAGCGAGGGCGTGTTGTGGCTCGTCGAGGTCGACGACGCGGGGACGCCGAGCGGTCCCCCGATGCGGCTCACGAACCACCACGCCGACGCGATTTCCTGGACGGGCGACTCGCGTTCGATCGTCTACCAGACGCCCGGCGGCCTGCGCCGCTACGGACTCGACGACGGCGCCATCGAGGAGATCCCCGTCGCGCTCGAATGGCGGCGCCCCGCCCGCGAAGGCTCGGCGGTCATCCACGCCGCCCGCGTCTGGGACGGCGTCTCCGACGACATCGACCGCAACATGGACCTCATCGTCGAGGGCAACCGGATCGCCTCGGTCGTCCCCCACAGCGACGCCAACCACGCCTCGGCCGCGGACGCCGGAGGGGAGGTCGTGGACGCGGGCGATCACACCGTCCTCCCGGGCCTCGTCGACATGCACTCGCACATGGGCTACGGCATGGGCGAGACGCTCGGCCGCACCTTCCTCGCGTACGGGGTCACGACGATCCGCGACCCGACCGCCGACTCCTACGAGATCGCGGAGCGCCGCGAATCCATCGACTCCGGCCGCCGCACCGGCCCGCGCGAGTTCGCCACGGGACGGACCATGGACGGCAATCGCATCTACTACTCCGGGGCCGGCTCGCTGCGGCCCGACGGCAACCTCGCCCTCGAACTGGACCGCGCCGACCGACTCGGTTTCTCGCTCATCAAGACGTACGTCCGCCTGCCGGACCTCTTGCAGCGCCGCATCGTCGACTTCGCGCACTCGATCGGGATCCCGGTGTCGAGCCACGAGATCTATCCCGCCGTCGCGCACGGCATGGACCACGTCGAACACATCTCGGGCACGAGCCGCCGCGGCTACTCCCCGAAGGTGACCGCGATGTACCGGACGTACGACGACGTGATCCGGCTCCTCACCGCGTCGGGCATGACGATCACGCCGACCATGGCGCTCATGGGCGGCTGGTGGAAGGTGGTGGGCGAGGACCCGTCCTGGACCTCCGACCCCCGCTTCGCGTCGTTCTTCCCGCCGGGGATGGCCGAGAGCATGGCCGCGCGCGCCGCCGCCCGCGGCCGCCTGTCCGGCATGGACGACATGCTCGCCGACGCGGGCGAGACCGTGACCCGCGTCGTCCGCGGCGGAGGCAAGGTCGTCGCGGGCACCGATTCCCCCATCATCCCCTACGGCGCCGCCCTCATCGCGGAAGTCGAGAACTACGTCTGGGGCGGCCTCACCGAGGTCGAGGCCCTGCGAACCGCCACGTCGGTGGCCGCCGAGGCCCTCGCCATGGAAGGGGAGATCGGAACCCTGTCCGCCGGCGCCCTCGCGGACATCCTCATCGTCGAGGGCAACCCGCTGGAGGACATCTCGGACCTCCGCCGCGCGCGCATCGTCGTCAAGGACGGCGAGATCTTCCGCCTCGAGGAACTGATGGAGCCTCCCAGGGCGCTCGTCCCCTGAGCGCGGGGAAAGCTCCGACGGGTTCTCCGGCGGGTCGCGGCGGGAGCGTCTCCGTCAGGCTCCGAACGGGATCACGAGCCCGGCCTGAAGCGCCACATGCCGGGTCTTGGTGTCCTCGGTTGACGTTTCATCGACGTTCGTGAGTCCCAGCGAGTATATCACATCGACACCCAGCCGCAGACCGCCGGAAATCGCCATTTCCACGCCGGCGCCCGCCGCGATGCCGAAGTCGGTCGATTTCGTCGCATCGTCGCACGACGCCGATTCATTCACCGACCCCAATTCGCCGAGATTGACACTCAGGCTCGCGTCGCAGGAAAGGAGAGAGGCCGCCCACGGACCCAGCAACAGACCGAAGGACATTCCGCCGTCTCGCGGCGTTCCGATGCGCGCCAGGGCCGACAACTGCACGTAGTCCGCCTCGATGCTGCCCGACCCCCCGATATCGTCGAAGCCTTCCGACGCGAGATCCGCGGAATAGCTCGTACCCTTCTGGGAATACGCTCCCCCGATCCGAAGCTCGACCGCGCTTGCGAGCGGAAATGCGATGTCGAGCCCCGCGACCACGCCCTGGCGGGCGTCCTGGATCGCTTCGCCCTCCAAGTCCGAGGAGACTGTGGCGCGGCTCAACCCGCCACGAATTCCGAGCGACGTTTGACCCATCAGCGGGGCGGCGATCAACAGGGGAAGGAGCGCGGCGACGATTCTGCGCATGTGGAATCCGACCTTTCAGAAGAGACCCGTTGCGATGAACACTACGGCAACGCCGCTCAGCGCCCAGATCACGCGGTCGCTGCGCTGCAGGAGGACGTGCTTGTTGAGGACCGCCCCGATGGGAGCGGCGAAGGCATAGGTGGCGAAGAACGTCTGGAAGTAGTCCAACGCCAGAGAGCCGAGGTCGAGACCTCCCGGGCCGCCGATGCCCGCCTCGATGAGATCGAAGACCGTGAAGATGATCGTGAACCAGGCGCCCAGTTGCAGGTAGAGCTTGGCCTCGGCCCGCCGACGGCGGCGGAGGATGGCGAACATCGCCAGCACCTGGCGGAAGGCGAGCGACACCGCCCCGCCGGGATCGTTCGTGTAGTAGAACAGTCGCAGCCGGTGGGCCCAGCGGTCGAACCCCCGCAGCAGCGGCAGTTTGGAGAGCGCGTCCCAGCGGGTGCCCAGCAGCGTGATCGCGATGAGCGCGAGCACCGCGATGATCGGCTCGTAGATGCCGAACCCGCTCGCGAAGGCGCCCATCGACCCGCCCGCCAGCATCATCACGACGGCATCGGCCACCAGACGACCGCGTGTCCGCCGCTTGGCGGCCCAGTGCGGCTCCGGCGGGAGCGTCTCCCCCTTGGCCGGCATGAAGGCGAGCTGGCGGGGCGCCTGACCCAGGAACTGCCGCCGCGCCTGGTCTTCGTTGAACTTCCGCACCATCCGCGGGATCAGAAGCACGTCGACGAGCCACCACAGCCCCCCGCCTCCGAGGGTGAGGAGCATGAGGAGGCCCGTTCCCGGACGGTCGAGATAGAAGCGGTGGCCGCCGAAGACACCTGTCACGAGCCACAGCGGGTAGGCGATGGCCTCGCGCTTCGGCGGGTAGCTGTACAGCTGGTCGAGCACCGCGCGAGAGAAGTCGAGGTCGCCTCTCCCGGGCACGCGCGGCGGGCCCTGGTGCAGCGCGGATATCCCCAGGAGGGTCTCGTCGGAAGTCCCGGGGCCTGAGGGATCCCCGGGCATCTAGAAGGCCACGGGCTCCTTGAAGCGGCCGTACACCTTCTCCAGCACGATCCGGATCTCGCCCAGCGTAGCGTAGGCGCGCACGGCGTCGAGCAGCGGCGGCAGCAGGTTCTCCTCCTCGCGCGCGGCCCGCCCCAGCGTCTCGAGCGCGCGCTCGACCGCCCCGGAATCACGGCGCGCACGGAGATCCGCCAGCCGCGCCTCCTGCTTCGCCGCCGCCTCCTCCCCGATCCTCAGAATCTCGAGCGGGGGCTCCTCCGCATCCTCGAACCGGTTCACGCCCACGATCGTCTGCGTCCCCTTCTCCACCTCGTCCTGGAACCGCCGCGCGGCAGCCGCGATCTGCGCCTGGAAATAGCCGGACTCGATCCCGTACACGACCCCGCCGATGTCATCGATCTCGCGGAAAATCTCCTCCGCCTCCGCCTCGAGTTCGTCCGTCAGCGACTCGACGTAGTAGGAACCCGCGAGGGGATCGATCGTGTTGGGGACGCCGGTCTCATAGGCAAGGATCTGCTGCGTGCGGAGGGCGATCTTCGCCGCCTCCTCCGTGGGAAGCGCGAGCGTCTCGTCCATCGCGTTCGTGTGCAGCGACTGCGTGCCGCCGAGCGCCGCCGCCATCGCCTGGTACGCGACCCGCACGATGTTGTTGTGCGGCTGCTGCGCCGTGAGCGAGACGCCGGCCGTCTGCGCGTGCGTCCGCAATCTCAGACTCCGGGGATCCCGCGCCCCGTACACGTCGCGCATGTGCCGGGCCCAGATGCGGCGGCCCGCGCGGAACTTCGCGATCTCCTCGAAGAAGTCGTTGTGCACGTCCCAGAAGAAGGAGAGCCGCGGCGCGAAGCTGTCCACGTCGAGCCCGCGTTCGATCCCCCGCTCCACGTAGGTGAAGCCGTTCTTGAGCGTGTAGGCGAGTTCCTGCGCGGCGGTCGCCCCCGCCTCGCGGATGTGATAGCCGGAGATGGAGATCGTGTTGAAGCGCGGCGCCGCGTCCGCCGACCACTCGAAGATGTCGGCGATGATCTTGAGCGCGGGCTCGGGCGGGAAGATCCACGCGTGCTGGGCCTGGTATTCCTTGAGGATGTCGTTCTGGATCGTCCCCCGGACCCGGTCGAGCGGCACGCCCTGCTTCTCCGCCGTCACCAGGAGGAAGGCGTACAGCATGAGCGCGGGCCCGTTGATCGTCATCGACACGGAGACCCTGTCGAGCGGGATCCCGTCGAAAAGCGTCTCCATGTCGGCGAGGCTCGAGATCGCGACGCCGCACTTCCCCACCTCTCCCTCGGAGCGGCGGTCGTCGGAGTCGTATCCCATGAGAGTGGGAAAGTCGAAGGCGACCGAGAGCCCGGTCTGTCCGCGCCGGAGGAGGTACTTGTAGCGCTCGTTCGTCTCGTGCGCGGTGGCGAAGCCGGAGAAGAGCCGCATCGTCCACAGCTTCGTCCGGTACATCGAATGGTACGGACCGCGCGTGAACGGGAACTCGCCCGGCGTGCCGAGCCGGTCCAGGTATGCGCCCGGCCCCGTGTCGCCAGCGTCGAGGGGGGTGTAGAGCGGCTTGACCTCCCGCCCGGAGATGCTCCGGAAGCTGGTGTCATCACGCTGCGGGGCCTGGCGGAAGACCGCCTCCCAAAGCTCGAGTTGATCGCTCAGCGCACCGTGCTTGCTCATGCCCGTCCGTGTCCTCCGTGTCCCCCGGCTCGTCGGTCCCGCCCCCGTCCCCCGCTCTCAAAGTAGGGGCCGGACGTTCCCGCGGGAACGTGTCCCCGTTGCCCTCACCCGACGAAGAACCGACGAGGGCCCCACGAGGACCGGGGGGGGGGCCCACGAGGATCTCGGGCAGCGGCGCCCGGAGATGAGACCCCGTTGATACCGAGACCGAATATTTGCCGAAGATTGACGAAGCCGCCCGCGCCCGTTGAACCCTGAAGACTCGAACGAGACACGATGCCCGACGACAGGATGCCCGACGACAGGATGCCCGACGACACGATGTCTGAGACGCCGCACGAGACCCTGCGCGGCACGGATCCCCTCGGGGACGAGATCGCCGAACTCTCCGCGCACCTCGACGCGGCCCAATACCGCCTCCTCACGCTCATCCACCGCTACGACCGGGAGGAACTCTGGGACGGATGGCGTTCCTGCGCGCATTGGCTCTCGTGGCGCACCGGGATCACGCTGGGCCCCGCCCGCGAACGGGTGCGGGTGGCCCGCTGCCTCGCTGCGCTCCCCCGGACATCGGAAGAGATGAGAAAGGGACAACTTTCCTGGTCGAGGGTTCGGGCGCTGACCCGGATCGCCACGGCGGAGGACGAGAGCCGCTGGCTGGAATTCGCGCGTCACGCGACGGCGAGCCAACTGGAACGCCTGGTTCGGGCACAGCGGAGCGCGGAGGCGGCGGCCGCGGCCGCAGAGGGGGAGGAGTCGGCACTGTCGGCCCGGCGTTATCTCACGGTGCGGCCCGGGGAGGACGGAATGTACGAACTCCGGGGCCGGCTCATGCCGGAGGTCGGCGCCCTGCTCATGCAGGCGCTGGATGCCGCGGGGGACGAACTCCACCGCGCGCAGCAGGCCGCCGTGCGGGAGGCCGGAGCACCCGCCGGACCGCCTTCGACGCAGGGGGAACGGCGACATGACGCGCTCGAAGCGTGGCTCGAGGATCGCACAGAGGCGGACGTACAGGTGGTCGTCCACACCGTGGCCGGGAGCGCCGGCAGCGGCGGGAGCGCCGGCAACGGCGATGTGGTGAGCACGGAGGACGGCTCGCACGTTCCCGCGGGAACGTCCCGGCGGTTGACCTGCGACGCGGAAACCGTACGCGTGACCCGGGGACTGGATGGCTCGATACTGGACGTGGGGCGGCGGCGCAGGACCGTGAATTGGCGACTCCGCAAGGCGCTGGAGGTGCGCGACGGGGGGTGCCGCTTCCCGGGCTGCGGGTCGCGCTATGTGCAGGCCCATCACGCGATACCCTGGGCCGAGGGAGGTCGGACGTCACTGGACAATCTCATTCTGCTCTGCCGGTTCCATCACCGGACCGTGCATGAGGGAGGCTGGCGCGTGAAGATGGGGTCCGCCGGCGCGGCCCGCTTTCACAGTCCCGACGGCAGAGTCGTCGCCGCGGTGCCGCCGCGGCGGCCGGACGTGAAGGCGCCGCGCACCGCCGATTCCGGGCTCGGGCCCTGGCACCGTCAGGAGGGGATCAACCCCTGGACGGCCACGAACATGTGGCAAGGGGACCGGCTGGATCTGGATTGGGCGCTCTGGGCCATGTGGGGCCAATACGAACACCTTGGAGAGGCAGCGTGATGAGCAGACCATCGATCCTTCTGGTCCTGGGAGCGGGCCCGTTCTTCGCGACGGCCGCCGGGGCCGCGCACGCGCAGCGGGGGCCGCTGGTCGCGGACCGCCCGGACTTCACCGAGGCGGCCGCGACCGTGGGGCGTGGCGTGTTCCAGCTCGAGTTCGGGTACACGTACGAGTACGACCGGCCGGAAGGCAGCGGCGGCGGCGGAGTATGGACGCACTCGCTGGGCGAGCCTCTGCTGCGGGTCGGCGTGCTCGCCGAGGGTCTGGAACTGCGGCTCGGCCTCAACCCCGTGTCGATGGGCGCCGGGGCGGACGGGCGGAACATCACCGAGCGCGGCGTCGAGGACCTCTATGTGGGGATCAAGCTGGCGCTGGCCGAACAGGACGGGTTCCGGCCGGCGCTGGCGATCCTGCCTCAGATGACCGTCCCCACGGGGAGTGGCGCCTTCACGAACGACCGTACGCTGCCGGGGGTCAACTTCATCTATGGCTGGGATCTCTCCGACAACGTCGCGCTGGCGGGCAGTACGCAGTTGAACCGGGCGGTGACGGCGTCTCGCGACGCGGAGGACGCGGAGGAGGAATACCGCGAGTGGGCGCAGTCGGCCGTGGCCGGGTTTTCCCTGGGCGCGAGGGCGGCGGTCTACGCCGAGTGGTTCGCCTTCTTCCACGACGAGCCGCTCGGGACCCGGACGGAACACTACGCCAACGGCGGATTCACCTGGAGCCTGGGCGACGATCTTCAATGGGACATCCGCGCCGGCGTGGGGCTGAGCGAAGCCGCCACCGGCTTCTTCGGCGGGACGGGACTCGTGGTCAGGTTCCCCTGAGGGTGCCCGTGCGAGGCCTCCGCGACGCCTCGTACAGCCGGCGCGCGATCGCATAGGGGGAAGCTCCCGAATCCAGCGTCTCGGGGGAGGCGTCGCGCCAGATCCGCCGCGCGTCGCGGTGGCAGCGGCGGACGAGGGCGTCGTGGGCGCGGCGGAGGCGGGCGGCCCGGCGCCGCGCCTCGAGCCTTCCCGTCGCCGTCAGCCAGTCGAAGTGCCGGTCCAGGTGCGCCGCGAACTCATCGACCCCCCGCGACTCCGACGCGACGGTCTGCGTGATCGGCATGCGCCAGACTTCTTCGGCACCGCCGCCCCCGCCGGCCGGCTCCCGGTTCGCGAAGCGGATCGACATGATGATCGCGATCTCCTTCTCGAGGCGATCGGCGCCGGGCCGATCCGACTTGTTGATGACGAAGAGGTCCGCCACCTCCATGAGCCCGGCCTTCATCGCCTGTACCCCATCTCCCGACTCCGGGACAAGGACGACGGCGGTCGTGTCGGCGGAGACGGCGATGTCGAGTTCCGCCTGGCCCACGCCGAGCGTCTCCAGGATCACGCGGTCGTAACCGGCGGCGTCCATGAGGTCGGCGGCTTCCCGGGTTGCGGTCGCGAGGCCGCCGAGCGATCCGCGGCTCGCCATCGAGCGGATGAAGACGCCGGGCTCGGTGGAGAGTTCTCCCATGCGGATGCGGTCCCCGAGCAGGGCCCCGCCCGTGAACGGACTCGTCGGGTCCACGGCGACGATGCCTACCTTGAGAGACTGATCGAGGTAATGCCGCGTAAGTGCCGCCGTGAGCGTCGACTTGCCGGCACCGGGCGGCCCCGTGATGCCGATGCGACGCGCGCGTCCGGCGCGCCCGTCCAGCCGCTCGAGAAGCGCCTCGAATCCGTCGCTCTCGTTCTCCACGTGCGAGATCCCCCGGGCCAGCGCCAGCGGCTCGCCGCCCGCGATGCGGTCGGCGAGCCCCCCCGGATCGAATGTCACCCTCACAGGAGGAACCGGGTCGCGAGCCCCAGCAGCAGCACGAACCCGACCAGGTCCGTGAAGGTCGTGACGAAGACCGACGAAGCGACCGCCGGGTCCGCGCCGAACCGCTCCAGCAGGATCGGGAAGAACGCACCCAGCGCGGAGGCCACCGCGAGGTTCGCCC